>JAWLAK010000009.1:0-1690 GCA_041395485.1 Thiolinea sp. | reverse complement strand
TTACCTTATCCATAGCTAAAAAAGTTAAAAAAATATGACCTCGGCATTTGCTCCGCCTTATCCAAAACGACACAAAACAGACCTTGGTTCCTTCGCAACCCTGTGGAGTGCACGTAAGGATTTGCTGTCCTTCTGGAGTGAGGATTCGTTCCGTTACCAGTTCATGCGGCGCAAGATTTTTAACCGCACGATCTGTATCGCCAATACGCCGGAGCTGGTGAAGCATGTTTTTGTCACCAAAAAAGATAATTACGAGAGCAAAAGCCCGCAGATGCGCAAGGCACTGGAGCCGCTGCTGGGGGACGGCTTGTTTATCAGTGATGGCGAACTGTGGAAAAATCGTCGCTTGCTGCAGAATGGCCTGTTCGATACCCGGCATATTATCCATTACAGCAATGTGATGACCGCTACCGCAGCGGAAATGGCCGAAGAGTGGGCGGCACAACCTGCAGGGGCACAGCTCAGTACCTTGTCCGAGATGGGTAAACTGACCTCGGAAATCATTGCCCGTGCCCTGTTTGGTAAAGAGCTGGGGGCGGAGAAAGCGGCAGCGGTGATCGGTGCATTTGCTGATTATCAGGCGGCGATTGAGCAGATTCATGTCAGTAATTTTCTCGGTCTGCCGGAGTGGTTGCCGGTTGGTAAGCTGCACATGGGAGCCGCGAAAAGGGCCGGGAATAAGATTCATGCCATTGTCGATGAGATTATCGAAAACGCCACGCAGAACCCGCCACAGGGCACCTTGCTGGCTGATTTGCTGGCGGCGAATGCGTCCGGCAAAGGTGAGACGATTTCACTGGAAGGGATTCGCAACGAGTTGATTGTGCTGTTTATGGCCGGGCATGAAACCACCGCCAATGCCCTGTCCTGGGTCTGGTATCTGTTATCGCAGTCGCCGGAGGTGGAGGCAAAACTGCATGCCGAGCTGGATCAGGTGCTGAATGGCCGCCTGCCGACTTATGATGACTATGCGGCGCTGACTTATACCCGTGCGGTGTTTGAAGAAACTATGCGCCTGTATCCGCCGGTGCCGATTTTATCGCGCGAGGCGAAAGAGGCCGATGTGATCCGTAAGCGCGAAATTCCGGCCGGGTCACTGATGCTGGTAGTGCCGTGGTTATTACACCGCCATCGCGATTACTGGGAGCAACCCGATCACTTTATTCCAGAGCGGTTTCTGGATGTGAATAACCGCCCGGACAAGTTTCTCTATCTGCCGTTCAGCGTCGGGCCACGGGTGTGTATCGGCAAGATGTTTGGTCTGGTCGAGGCGGTACTGGTGATTGCCACACTGGCACAGCGCTTCCGGCTGACCTTACCGCAGGGGACTGCGGTGACGCATGAATGCCGGTTGACTTTGCGGCCTCGGGGCGGGTTGTATATGGGGTTAGAGCGGCGTTGTTAGGCGTCCACCCAGTTCTCAAACGGCAGCTCAGCCACTTTAGAAAAATGTCGGGTGTTATTGGTGATTAAGATTGCCCCGCAGCTCAATGCATGCGCAGCAATCATGGCATCATTCACCCCAATCGGCGTGCCATTATTCAGCAAGTCAGCCTGAAGATCCGCAAACTGATCTGCCGCTCTCTGATCCTAGGCATAAACATCATGCAAACATTCACAGACATCAGCGATCGCCGCCAGTAGTTTTGCAGTATTTTGCGCCCGCTTTGCACCCAGCATCAGTTCGGCA
>JAWLAK010000008.1:0-10051 GCA_041395485.1 Thiolinea sp. | reverse complement strand
GCTAGTCAATGCTAATGTTACCTTGATCACAACACTTATACATGATGCAACAAAGCAAAAAAACACCAAGTTATCGTTAAGTAACCGTACAGCCATTATTAAATGGTTCTCTGAGCTAGGTATGGTAACTGAGGATAACTGGTATTTAATAGACACTACCTATTTTGATCTCAATAACTTGCAGCTTAGAGTTTACGATGCTGCCAGCGTTAGTACTTGGACTCAGCTTATTCAGGATGATATTACAGACGGTGAATTATCACTTGAGGAGTCCCGAAGCTTTTTCATGAAAGCCCATAGCGGCGTTGAATCGGCAAACTTTTCACCTGTCGAGAGTGTGGATATATTTGCTGGAGAGACAGCAACAATCACTGTCTCGGATATCAATGAACAAACACCTGTAATTAAGTTGTTGGATGCGCCTAGTTGGGTAAGCATTTCAGGAAAAAATATAATCATTGAGCCACCCTTAGCTGTTGCTACTGGCAAACATGAATTTATTGTATCAGTCTCACTTGATGAAAAAATTATAGGCAGGAAATTTACATTAACTAGTACGATTTTAAATCGTGTTGTATTGTTAAGTGGGGCATTAGGTACGACTGGAGGAGAAATAGAAAACGAATGGCAGGACATCAGTGTCTCTGCACCAGCAGGAGCCTTATCGCAAAACTATAGTATAATTTACTACCTTGGTCATAATGATGACGGTAAAGTAAGACTGAAGTGGGATATTACACCCGACATGCCAAGGGGTGAGCAACGGAAATTAGATTTTTACCATCCCCCTGTTGATATACTGTTATCCCGTTATGCTGATGACCTTTCAATATCTCCATCACAAAGAACTACTAAAAGTAAAAGTGTAGTTGCCTCAACCGTCGGGAATGTGAGCTCAGTTTGTGCTAAAGAATGGCGACGAACAGGACTTGATAATAGTGAAAAAGGTAATAAGGACAGCTTTCAGTTTTCAAATATTATACAAGGCACTACCGGTCGGTTTTCAAATTACGAGCACGGCATAAGTACTTTTGGCGTTCTATCAAGACCCAGAATTCTTCCCTCAAAAGAACGAGATTTTATTGAGGACACATTCTATTCCTGTGCATCTATGTTAGTTTCTGAAGGTGCTACCACTAGTAACACATCGGCTGGAGTCCCTGTTTTATTAGTACATGGATATGCTGATGGTTTAATGGCAAATATTGATGATTATTTTGGAAGTTTGCCTAAGCTATTGCGCAACGCGGGATATGAACCTTTCATGTTCAGCTGGCACACTAATTCAAGATTCGAAGACTCTGCTAATGAGTTGGGTGAGGCCATTAGAAAAATTGGTAGCTTAACCAATCAACAGGTACATGTTGTCGCTCATTCCTTTGGTGGAGTATTGACACGAACATTATTACAGGGTTTAGCTGAAGTTAAGAGCCCTTCAGGTTCTCCAATAATGCTTAATAATACTGACTTCACTCATGATTTTCTGGAAAAACACATAGCAAGTGTGACAACTATAGGTAGCCCACACTCTGGTATATTTGATGGGGAAACGGATGTAAATTTCGAGGGGAAAACCATTCATTTCCCCTATGGTCGTGATGACTTTGCGGGCGTTGCTATTGAGCTTTGTGGAGCATTGACATGCCATGAAGTTGGTGAGAAGTGGTTTAATTTAGGTGCGATATCAGGCTTAGATAATGTTGACGATTTTGGTATTGATGAAGCTACCGGAATTCTTGCCTTTAAATTGGCTAATACATTTGAGGGTAGTTACCCAGAAGTCCCCACAAAAGTACTGTTGGGGTTAAACTCTGACGATACCAATGGGAATGATGATTATTTGAACAGCAGGCCTATTACGGGTAGTTGCGATAACGATGACTTAGGATTGGATATTTGCAACTTATCCTTAAGTTTAGAAAAGTACTCTGGTGATGGTCTTATTTCCTTAAGAGGACAGCGGTTATTGCCGCACTTGACATCTGTTGCTTATAAATCAACTTATGTAAATGAACATTTATTAGGTTTCAGTGTCGAGAGGGGTAATTGGGAACCTGGTTCCTCAGATAATTTATTGAACAATATTTACTCTGCAATGGATTCTGTCTCAATAGTGAATGTTCCATTTAGTACCGGTATAACACTGAACTATTCGCCTTGGGATGAGCAATCAATCAAAGCGGCTGTCTATACTCATAGAGGAGCGCTTGGTAGGTCAGAGGGTAAGCGTTCACGCCGATATATAAGGGTTTCAGGCGATGCGCTGATCAAATGGGAAGCGGAAGGTCACCGGTTTCCGGCTCAGCCCCTGTTCGCTAATCTCGCGCAACACGTCCAGACTGCTCATGCCCAACTGTCTGGCGGTGGTGGTCACGGTCAGTATCATGGGTCTGAAACGTAGCCCCTGTAGTGACTGGGTAGCAAAACTGAGCTTGCGCCAGATGACATAAGGGCGCAGGGCTGATTCCGCCCGGTTATTGGTCAGGGGAATGAGCGGATTCTGTAGAAACGTCCAGCATAAGTCTTCGTCCTTGAGTAAATGTATGCATTGGTTGTAGGTTCGCGAGGCAACGAGTGGATTGAGGCGTTTGCCTTTTTCCAGTGTCGCCTGAAAGCTGCGGCGCAGGCGTTGCATGCGGCGGTGGTAAGTCGTCACTTTGTCCGGATCGTTAGCGAACCGGTGATGAGTACGGATAACGGCATGGCCGATCAGTAATAAGCGTTTGCCAATGGCTCCGGCTTGTCCGCGGCGCTCACTGATTTTCAGGAAGTGGCGCAGCAGGTGCGCCCAACACAGCTGATGTTTGTCGCGGGGATAATCGTTATACGCCGCATAATGATCAGTGACCAGATAACCCGAGAAGGCGCCCAACAGGATTTTGGCAGCCTGTTTACCCCGTGAAAAGTGGGTCAGAAATAAACAGAACGGGCCACTGACCAGTGTCCACATCCAGTAGGCATGGGTACTGTGTTTATGGCTGTGCCGGGTTTCATCCGAGTGCGCCACGTCCTGTTGCCGGACATAGTCGCCGACCTGCTGATAAGGGGCTTCCATCCATTCGCTCAGTTTGCCCTGAGCATTGCTGATCGCACCGGTGCTGAACGTTGTCCGGCACATTTCCAGCAACAGGCTCTGAATCTGCCGGATGGATAAATGATACTGACCACTGAGCATCCCGATCCAGCTGATCAGACCGGCTCCCATCTGTCCGCGGGGCAGCCAGTCCGGCCACTGGCTGAAGTGTGCCTGACCGCAGCCCCGGCAGGTGCCTTTGAAAAACTGATGTTCCGTCACGTTCATCCGTATCGGGAGAATGTCCCACAGCTGATGCCGGCAGTGGGGCTGCTGCTCTGTCACCACTGCCCCGCCACATTCACACTGTGGGTGCGGGAAGTACTGTTTAACCTGATCAACGTCCTGTTCCGGCAATAACGCCCGCTCGTGCCGGGGATGACCGGGTTGTCCGCCTTTTTGCCGCGGACTCCGCTGACGCTGCCGGGGCCGTTTGGCTTTCTGCTCCGGGGTATCCGATGAGGGCGGTTTGGAACTGTTACGGGAAGAACTGTGAAGTTGGCTGACCACTTCGTCCAGGCGCTGGCTTAACTCAATAAAGTCCTGTTTGAGTTGTTCGTGTTCCTGATGCAGTGACCGGAAAGACTCAATGATTTCCCAGCTCTCATCCAGCTGCTTCAGGGCAGCTTTCAGCGTAAGGGGTCGTGAGGGGCGGCTTGGAAAAGTCATTGGCTAAATATAGGACAGTTTTGAAAAAAGTGTTATATATCAGCGTGAACGCTTACGTACGGATTGAGGGATAAACCTGTAAAGCCCCCGTGCATATCTTCTCCGGGTTTGAGAGAATCATTACAATAACGTAGTCTACATAATGTGATTACAGCTTGAGGTGCCAATCATGTACGCAACTAATGTCAGAGAGTTAAAAAAGAATCCTTCCCTTGCCCTGCGGCAGGCGCAGGACTCGCCTGTTTTGATTATGAAGGGGAATCAGCCGGATGCACTGCTGGTGCATCTTGAGTCATCGATGGACGAGACGCTGGCACATATCCGTCCGGCGATAGCGGCGGGCTTGTATCGTGATGCGCTGGTTTCTCTGGGCAAAGCAGCGAAAATCAGCGGCCTGAGTATGTCTGAATTTATTCAGCATCTGGGTGATCTGGGGATCGACATTGTACGTCATGATGAAACCGTGGATGCGGAAGTGAAGGATGTGACTCAGTGGCTCTCGTCATAGCGGATGCCGGGCCGGTTATTGCGCTGACCAAAACCGGGCAGCTGGCGTTGTTGCAGAGCCTGTTCGGTGAAGTGACTCTGCCGGAAGCAGTCTGGCAGGAAACGCAGGCTAAGGATGCCCCGGACAGCAGGATGATTCAGCAGGCCAGACAGGCCGGATGGTTGCGGGTTGAACCGGTTGTTGTTTCACGACGTTTCCCGCTGAGTCTGCATGATGGAGAATGTCAGGCTTTACAGCTGGCATACGATAAAGAAAATGCCTTGTTGATTCTGGATGATCAGTTCGCCCGCCGGGAGGCTATACGCATGAAGCTGAATTTTATCGGTACAGTGAAAGTGCTGGCAGTCGCAGAGCAACAGGGGTTGATTGATAGTGCTGAAGCCGCTGTGCTGGCTTTGCAAACTGCCGGATACCGTGTCTCTGTAAAATTTCTGGACGATTTATTATGACCACCTACTTCATCTCCCGCCATTCCGGTGCTGTCGACTGGGCCGAGTCGGAGGGCTTTCATGTCGATCAGCGGCTGGCGCATTTTGATGTCAGTATCGTGCAGCCCGGCGACCGGGTGTTAGGCACTTTGCCGGTTAATCTGGTCGCGGATGTTAACGAGCGCGGCGGCAGTTATTTTCATCTGACCTTGTCGTTACCGGCAGAGATGCGCGGTAAGGAGCTGAGTGCGGAGGATATGCGGGCGTTCGGGGCGCGGCTGGAGCCGTATGCAGCACAGCGTATTTAAGCTGCTATACTGCGGCAATGACTAACCCGGTAGAACCTGCCATGAAACGACATTTTAACACCACCGGCCCCGTTATCCCCGTACAGCATTATTGCATTGATCCGATGACAAGGCTGGATTGGGAAGATATTCAGTTCCTGATTGAGGCAGGCAAGTTTTTTGTGTTGCACGCACCGCGCCAGACTGGTAAGACCAGTACGCTGCTGGCGATGATGGATGCGCTTAACCAGTCCGCTGAGTACCGTTGCCTGTATATCAATGTCGAATCGGCCCAGTCGGCGCGGGGTGATGTGGAGGCCGGGATGCGGACTATCCTCAATAGTCTGGTGGAAGGGGCGGCGGTTCGCCTGCAAGATACGCGGCTGCGTGAGTGGCGCGAAGCTATCTGGCATGATGGTGGTGCCCATGGTGCTTTTAATGCACTACTCAGTCGCTGGGCGCAGGAGTCTGACAAGCCGATTGTGCTGATGATTGATGAGGTGGATGCGCTGGTGGGGGATACCCTGATCTCGCTGCTGCGGCAGTTACGTGAAGGTTATATCGGCCGTCCTGGTGTGCCTTTCGTGCACAGTGTGATTCTTTGCGGGGTGCGGGATGTGCGTGATTACCGTATTCATACGGCGCATCAGGAGATTATTACCGGTGGCAGTGCTTTTAACGTCAAGGCCAAGTCTTTGGTGATGGGAAGCCTTAAACAGGATGAAGTGGCGTCGCTGTATGCACAGCATACCCTGGAGACCGGGCAGGTTTTCGACCCCGCCATTTTTCCTGAGTTATGGGAAGATACCCGTGGGCAGCCTTGGCTGGTGAATGCGATCGGGCATGAAATGACATGGGAAGACAAGGCGGCACGTGACCGCAGTACGCCGATTACGCCGGAGCGTTACTATGCAGCGCGTGAGCGCCTGATTTACTCGCGCAGTACCCATCTTTCCCAGCTGGCTGATAAGTTGCGGGAGCCACGGGTACACCGCATTGTTGCCGCGTTGCTGGCCGGTGATGAGAACCTGAGCGGTATCCCGGTGGATGATCTGGAGTATGTGGCGGATCTGGGGTTGATTGAAATCCGCCCGCAACTGCGCATTGCCAACCGTATTTATCAGGAAATTATCCCGCGTGAGCTGATCTGGGTGGAGCAGGTCAGTATTGCCCATCAGCAGGCATGGTATCTGACCCCTGAGCGGCGGCTGGACATGCCGAAGCTGCTCAATGCCTTTCAGCAGTTTTTCCGTGAGAATGCCGAAGCGTGGATTGAGCGTTTTGACTACAAGGAGGCGGGGCCACAATTGCTGATGCAGGCTTTTCTGCAGCGTATTATCAATGGTGGCGGGCGTATCAGCCGTGAGTATGGGCTGGGCAGGAAGCGTACTGACCTGTTTATTGAGTGGCCGGTGGATGAGGCGCAGGGATTTTATGGTGAGGTTCAGCGTGTGGTGCTGGAGCTGAAGATTCTCCACAAGTCACTGGAGCTGACCCTGGCGCAAGGTGTGGAGCAAACGGCGGGTTATGCGGATCAGTGTGGGGCAGATGAGGCTTACCTGATTATTTTTGATCGTCGTCCGGCGGTGGCATGGGATGAGAAAATCTGGCAGCGGCAGATGCAGAGGGCGGAACGCAGTATTGGTGTGTGGGGAATGTGATCGTATGCCTGCTGAATGTATTTCCCGGCTTTCCGACAGAAAAGGCCGCGCGTGACAGAAACTGAAAAGTCCCTGGAAAACCTGTTCGGATTCTCTGAGCAAACCTGGCAGTATCTGGATCAGGTCGGGATTTTGCTGGGCGTGCTGACCGGGGTCATCAGTCTGGGTGGCCTGCTGTACGCTTTTCTGAATCGTCACCGTATCCGCAGCTGGCTGCGGCGTAATCATTTCCCGAAGGTGGATCACCGTCTGGCACCGGATGCTTATTGGGACGGGCTTGTGTTTACGGTCAGTAAGCCGGATATTCCGCTGTGGCTGGTGGATGAGTATAAGCCGCAGGCCATCGCCTTACTGGCGACGCGGCAGTCTTATGATAATGCACGGGTGATTGCCGATTATGCGGAAGAACAGGGGATTAAGGTGCTGGAGCCGCAGCTGGTGGATGATCCTGATGATGTGAATAATTGTCATCAGGTGGCGGCGCGGCTGATCAGTGAGCTGCGCCTGTCGGGGGCGGAGAGTATCGCGCTGGATCTGACCGGCGGTAAGACGACGATGAGCCTCGGGGCGTTTAAGGCGGCGGAAGAGGCGCAGATTGAATCGCTGTATGTCACCGTGGAGTATGGCAGGAAGCTCAGCCAGCCGGATATGAGTACGGCGCGGGTGATTGCGATTTCGCGGCCTGTTTAGGGTGTAGTTTTATTATTCCTAATGACTCCCGTACTTCGCTGTTGGGGTAGTCCAGTGTGTACAAACCAAATTCCTGTGCGGTTTTTATTGTCAGGTAACCGGTTTGAAACAGGATGGGAATGGCTTGCAGGTATTCAATGTCATAACTTGAGAAACTGCGTTCGGGAACAGTCAGGTTATCCAGCTTATATAGGTTCTGTTCGCGCAACAGTTCCAGTAAAAAGGTGGGTGTGCCGGTTTCAAACCAGTAGTTACGAAATTGCCCGTCACTGAAAAAGTTAAGGATTGAAAAGGGGTTATAAACGCGGTTCTGCGCATCCCAGCTATAGCCGTTATACCATTTACGCATTTTTTCGAGTAGTTCAGGGCGGCTCAGCCCCTGATACGCCTCGATTTCCGGCATATAAGGTGTGAAGTAGTGTTCGAGTTCGGCCTGGGTATAGCCGGTTAATGTGCTGGCATGGCGGTCAAAGGTCAGATCTTTCAAATGGTTCAGGTCAGAGAAGATGGAGACTTTGCTGAATTTGGAAACTCCGGTAATCAGCAGAAACTCCAGATAAGGGTCACAGTCCTTAATCACGGAATAAAAAGTCTTCATTATCTGTTGATTCGCCTTAGCCCGCGGGATGTCGTCCAGATAATCAATCAGCGGTTTGTCATATTCATCAATCAATAGCACAACTTTTCCGGCCTGTTGGGACAGTGTCCGGATCAGTTCTTCAAACCGCCGGTCAATCCGGGGCTCATGCAGGGTAATTCCCAGACGCGTGCTGATAGCCTGTAACTCAGCATCAATAGCTTCTTCCAGCCCCAGTGTGCGGTAGCCGATACTGCTGAATGACAGGTGTATGACGGGGTTTGTCTGTTCCCAGTTCCATTGTTTTTCAATCCATAAGCCGCTGAATAATGCCTGTTGTCCTTCGTAGATGGCACGGATAGTGGAAAGGGTCAGTGATTTACCGAAACGGCGCGGGCGTGACAGAAAATAGTATTTGCCTGTACTGACCAGACGGTGAATATGTCGGGTTTTGTCCACATACAGCATATTACGGGTGCGCAGTTCGCTGAAGCTCTGGATGCCGATGGGTAAATTGGGCGGTTTTTTCATGTGTTTGTATCAGTCTGAACAATGCGTTCAGTATAGCATGACCAGAGGGCTGACCGTGCGTTCCTGATCAGTAACTATGGCCACTAAAAGTGCCACTTTAATACAGATTTTGCATTATAATGTCACACTTTAATGCAATGAGTGTCGTATCATGTTTGAACGCCGGGCTGTCACTGACATTATTCACTGGTATCAACAGAAGCAGCGCAAGCCGCTGGTGATACGCGGTGCGCGTCAGGTTGGTAAAACCACTGCTGTGCGCATGGCGGCACAGCAGATGGATGTTCCGCTGGTTGAGGTTAATCTTGAGCGCCATCCCGAACTGGACAAACTATTCCGTGCTTACCGGCTGGATGAATTACTGTTTAATTTCTCACTGATTACCGGTCAGGCTGTCAATAAAGACAGCTCTTTACTGCTATTCCTTGATGAAACCCAGGCGACTCCGGCTGCTTATTCCTGCCTGCGTTACTTTTATGAGGATATGCCGGGTCTGGCTGTGATTCTGACCGGGTCGTTACTGGATCAGGTTCTGAATAATTACCAGTTACCCAGCCCGGTGGGGCGGGTTGAGCCTTATTTTATGGGGGCGATGACTTTTGAGGAGTTTCTCACCGCCAGCGGGCAATCCCGTCTGATTCATGCGCTGGGTATGCTGACACCGGAGAATATGCACCAGATTCCGGACAGCGTGCATGAGGATTTACTGGCACAGGTGAGGCTTTATACCTTAACCGGGGGAATGCCGCATTGTATTCAGCTGGGGATGGACAGCGGGTTTGATCATCGCGCAATTCTGAAGTATCAAACCACACTGATTCAGTCTTACAAAGATGATTTTGTCAAATATCAGGGAACGCAGGATGCACTAACCTTAAATGCGTTTTTCAATGGCATTATTGGTCAGGCCGGGCAACAGTTTTCGCATAAGCTGGCCAATGAAATTGCGTTACAGACCAGCGGAAATAATCGCCAGCTGAATGCCGCCATTGAGCATTTTATTGCGGCCCGTTTATTTTATCGTGTCTTGCACAGTAATGCGGATACCGTGCCGCTGGGTGCTGAGACTAAAATCCGCATCAGTAAATTCCTGTTTATCGATATTGGCTTGTTATTAGCAGCGCAGGGTATTCCGGCACAGAGTTTGATGCACTCGCCTTTAGAGCTGGCAAATCGCGGTTTGCTGGCTGAGCAGTTTGTCGGGCAGCAGTTGTTATATGCAAAGCCCGCTTATGTTAATCCTGAACTGTATTACTGGCAGCCGCCACGCTCGGAAACACAGGCTGAGGTGGATTATCTTTATTTGCATCAGAATGAAATTATTCCGGTAGAAGTGAAGTCAGGCAGTACAGGTTCGCTTAAGTCACTGCAGTCGTTTGTGCTGCGTAAACAGGCGCGGCGGGCGGTGCGGGTGAGTTCAGCCAGGCCGCTGCGGGAGCACTTGACGGCGCGGATGAAGGGGCAAAGCGGTGATTTTGAGCTGCTGAATATTCCGTTTTATCTGCTGAATCGCCTGGAGCAGTTGCTGGGGCAGGCGGGCTGACCGTTCTGATTTGCCGGAGGTATACTGCCACCGCCTATGATTGATAAGGCTACGCTTCCCCTCACCCCAACCCCTCTCCCTGAG
>JAWLAK010000007.1:0-277561 GCA_041395485.1 Thiolinea sp. | reverse complement strand
CCTAAACCAATGGCGCTCCTATGACGTCGGCCCACGCTATTACCAGATGGGGCGTGAAGTACGTTATTCAAAAGAGCAGCTGGATACCTATTTAAAAAGCAGGCAGTCTTAATCAAAAAAAAACCCGCTTGTTAAAAGCGGGTTTAAGGAGGGGCTTTGCAATCTGTGGAGATTAACAATTGACGAACCCAAACTATCCAAAAGGTAAACTATATGGTAACAATTATCCCAGCTTATTACAAGTTATTTAAAATCCCACATAACCCCTGTTTAAGCAGCGCTGTAAGCGTTTTTACTGCTTACCTATACCCTTACCCTACCCAATACCGAAACGCAGCTTACAGCGTGTTTAGCTGCGCACAAACAACCTTTATTTTAACCACATGTGGGATTAACAAATGAATACACCTGAATTAACCAAAAGCGAAAACGGGACAGTATTATTCACTCCGGCTTTTGATGCAACTAAGTTTTTACCAATTACAATAACCCGCTTTGCAAGTCCGAAAGCGACAGAAGGTGAAGAGGAAAATCTTAACTGGTATAGTTTTTGTAAAATGATAAAAACTGTTCGTGCCTATGCAGTTAAGGACGACCAGCCTTTAATTAAAATGGGCACCTATGATAATATTAGCAGGGCTGTGGGGAGTGCTTTGCAGTATATTTACGGTATTGAACTTGATTACGATGCAGAGGTAGTAACAGCGCAACAGGCAGCCGATAAGCTTGAAGAGCTGGGTATTTTGGGTCTGGTATGCAGTACCCATAGCAGCACTGCTAATAAACCTCGCTGGCGGGGTTTTTTACCTGTATCGACCTGTTTGCCTGCTGGTATGCGTGTTTCATTGGCACAGGCGGTCGACACCTTATTAGGTAACATAGTCGGTAAAGAGTCTTTTCCCGATAAGCAAATATTTTTTGTAGGTCGTAACCCTGATACTGAATATACTGTTATTGAAACCCGTGGCATTACCCTTGATTTAGTACCTGCTGTGCAAGACCAGCTGAAACAACAAGTAAAGCAAATCGAACTAGAGCACCCGCAAAGGCTTGAACCCAAACCCCGCCCAAATGGAGAAATAAGCCCTATCGATTGGTTTAATAACCTTTACAATGTAGAAGATGTTTTAGAGAAATGTGGTTATGAAAGAAAAGGAGGTAAGTACCTTTATCCGAATAGTACAACAGGGAGTGCAGGGGTAACAATACTGGAGCAAGATGGTAAGCGCTGTGCCTATTCGCATCACCCTAATGACCCTTTAAGTAATGGTAAAGCTAATGATGCTTTTGAGTGTTTTTGTATTTTGAAGCACGGGGGAGACAGATCGGAGGCGTTAAAAGATGCGGGTAATTACATTTACGACGATAACGGCGTTTCATTAAATAAGCTTAACCAGCGGAATTATCATGAAACTAAAAACGCTGAGGATATAAAGCAAGGTGCTAAATTAGCTAAAGGCCTTTTAGAGAAAAAGCCTAATCGTTTTAAAATAACAACTGCGCATGATATTGGAAAAAAACCACCTATTTCATGGCTGGTTAAAAGGGTAGTTCCTAGGGAAGGTTTAGCGCTTATTTTTGGCCCCTCTGGTACAGGTAAGTCCTTTTTGGTCTTGGATATGCTTGCTGCAATTAGTACCGGTAAGGACTGGTTCGGCTATAAAACAATAGCTGTTCCTACGACTTATATACCGTTAGAGGGACAGGGCGGTATCCCCCAACGGATAAAAGCTTACGAAATTGAAAACCAAACTAAGCTTGAGAATGTAAAAATTATTTCGGGCCGAATGAACCTAACGGAGGAAACTGACCGTGATGCTTTAGTAGACACTTTGATTGAAGCGGGTTTGAATAACGGCGTTATTTGTATTGATACGTTGGCAGCGAGCGCACCGGGCATGGATGAAAATGCTAGTACCGGTATGGGGGCATTAATAGATGGACTAATGCAGATGCAAGAAAAACTAGGAGGGTTAGTATTATTGATACACCACACAGGTAAAGATTCCAGTAAAAATGAACGGGGCTGGTCTGGTTTGCGCGGCGCGCTTGATTGTAGCATTAAAGTGGATTTTGTGGGGGAGAATAAAAACTCCAAAAGCTGGACAATTAGCAAAGCTAAGGATGGGGAGGATGGGCTTACAGCCTCTTTTAGCCTTGGGTCAGTTATTACAGGTCATGACAGTGACGGTGAGGCAATCACATCCTGTGTTATTAGGAACTCTCTTTTCACTATTAATAAGTCACAGGAAGATACAAAAACTATTATTAATTTGATTGATAAGTATTATAACGAGGGTAAGTATATCGCGCCTGCTCCTAATTCTCCAGCTAGCCCTTATAAGGTTTTAAAGGACGACCCTAACTTTCCAGCTGGCTTGGACTCCAAAAGAACACGAGAGCTTTTAAACAAGGCACAAAGCGACGGGCTTATTGAAGAAGAAAGTTATTCTACGGACAGTAGGAACGCTAAAAAACGCTGGAAAGTGTTGGGAAAAATAGGGGTTAATTAGCAGTGCTTTGGGGGGTGTGCTGCCTGGGGTGATTTTTTAAGCATTACGCGTTGTGTTAATTTGCTTGCAAAATCACCACAGGCGCACTCCAGGCAGCAAAGCCCGCATTGCATAAGGGTTTGCGTAGGGTGCGTGGAGTGCGCGTCGGGTTAATTTTTAAGCTTCACACCTCTATACGCACAGCACCCGCGTCGGGTGCGTAGGGTGCGTAGGGTACCTATAGGGGTTCACTACTACAGGCACCCCCAAAGCACTACTAATTTCACCCTAAATTTTGCTCACCCGAAAGGACGCAAACTAACTACGGTACCCAGCACCCTAACAGCACTGCTAATAGTGTTTACCCCAGCAGCAAAGCCCCCTAGTAAACCCCACTTGCCCGCACCCTGCGAGCGTGTAAGCTGCTGTAACCGGTTTACCTATACCCAACTACCCCTAAACCCGTTTAAGCGCTTACAGCGCGTTTAAATGCGTTACCCCGCTTTTAGTAGTGCGCTTGAATAAAAGAACCCAATAACCCGCCCATTGTACCTTGTATACAATGTGGTCAAGTCTTTAATTATTACATAAGTTATTAATATAAAAATAAATTTGGTGATGTTTTATTGTTTGGTGTATTGTTAAGTAACGCTAATATACTTGTTTTTAATTAATAAGTGAGTTTAAAACAAATGGAAATCAATAATAACGTGTCACCGACACTGCACCCCGTGAATATAACTTCATTAAAAGGTTATGCCGCACACGAGCCCCATCTGAACTATATAACGAATAGCTTTGAAAAGGCTTATGATGCTGTGGTTAAAGTAAGGGATGCCCGTAATAAGCTATCGCTGGACACTACCCGTACAAAACAGGCGCAGGTATTACATGCCGCCGATTTAGCTGAAAAGCACCTTACCCAACTGCACAAAATGTTTGAGGTTAATTGGAGCAGGCTGAATACCAATATTAGCAGCATTGAAAAGGCGTTAACTGAGCCGGTGCGGGAGTATGCGGGTATGGGTGTTGTCTCATCTGAAATACGTGCACACTTTAAGGCAATGGATGCAAGCGAAAGGCGCAAAGCTTTTAACAAGGCATTAGCTGCTAATGATGAAAGGACGCTTAAAAGCGTACTGGGCGCACCCGCTTATTTATCAGGTTTACCGGAGGAAGAGCACGAATATTTAACCCGCCAATACCATGAACACACTAACCCTGAGCAATCGGAGCGTTTGGAATTGATGAAGCAAGCTAAGGCTAAAATGGAAGCGGTACAGCCGGTTATAGTTGCAGAGATGCACAAAGCCTTAGGTGCTAATGCTGCTGAAATTAGCCAGCTACGTGCACGGGCTGCGGCTGCCGAAGCAGCTATCAAGTTTGAATAAATAAACCAAATTGTTTTAAGCAAAGAGACCAAATTATGGCAGGAAATCCAGCATGGGTGAAAGGGGGTAAGTCACCTAATCCTAGCGGAAGACCGAAAGGCGCGCCCACCTCACAAACACAGCTTGCAAAATTGCTAAAAGACAGGGCAGACGATGTTGTACAAACTGTGGTCAATGCAGCATTAGCGGGTGATATGCAAGCCGCTAACATCGTTGTCAGCCGTATTATACCCCCATTAAAAAGCGAAGCGCAGAAAGTAACCTTTCAATTCGATGCGTCCCAGCCTTTATCAAAACAGGTTGAACAAGTATTGCAAGCTATTAGCGAAGGTAAGGTGGCACCGGATGGCGGTAAGCAGCTTATCGAACTAATCGGTTCGCTAGGTACTATTCGGCAAATGGATGAATATGAAGCGCGTTTAAAAGCGTTGGAGGCAAAGAATGATATACCCGTATAAAGCACCCCGTATTACACCAGCGCATAAGCTACCCCCGCCGGAAGGGACAGACCCTTTATACCTGCAGTCGCTAATTAATAAAGCGGCTGCTTTATATGTTGCAGCGGATGAGGATGCACGGCTGGATTACTTCATTTACATGCAAACCGTTAAAAAACGACGGGCGAGGGCTTTGGCAAATGTTTGATCAACCTGCAGCACTTATACCGCCTGCTTGCTTAATACCTACGGCAGGTATGAAACGTTTAAAAGCGGAAGACCTTAATATTTGCTTGCGCTACAACCCTGAGCTTAAAGACAAGCTACGTTTAACCACACTGTACGAAGATTTCGGGCAGCTGCACTGGCCTTATGGCAGGGGTACTGAAACGGTGCCGTACCTGTTTATCCAGAACCAGTGTGGTGAGGTGTGGTTAACACTTGCCAACCCGCACACAAACCGGCTGGCATTAAAAGCCTATTTAGACTCCAATGTAAAAGCGGATGTTATTTTGTGCAGGGTGCCTGAGCATGTGGTTAAGCGCAATTATAACCCATGGTTTAACCGTATGGCAGCACTGATATTTTTAGGGGAACGGCACCCTAACCCCATTGTGCAAACACACATTGTTGATTATGTCGTTAAGCAGTTTATGGGTAGCAGGCAATGCGGCGAATACCTGCAGCTACACTAAAGCGGATTAAAGCGCTGGAGAGCCGCTATAACATGGATGGCAAGCCGATACCCGTGCTTATGGTACCCCCTTAACCACAGTGGAGCAGTGGGCTGACATAGCTGCACCTGCACAGCGAGCACTTGTAATAGCAACACGCGACCAAACTAAGCCCGATTACAGCGGCTTAGCAGCGCTACAGCTGACCGCACAGCGTTAACCCGTGCTTTCCATAGTAGGGTAGCGGTACAGCTTGCACGCGCTTACAGCTGCACTGCATAGCACTGCTAAGTGTGGTTAAAAGTCTGGGTTAAAGTCTGAGTTTAGTCGCACCATTAAAAAAGGGCTACAGCCGAAAAGCATGTAACCCTTTGATATTCTTGGTGCCGCAACCAAGAGTCGAACTCGGGACCTACTGATTACAAGTCAGTTGCTCTACCAGCTGAGCTATTGCGGCGAAGAGAGGCGTATTTTAACGCGGATATTTCAGTTTGCAAGTATTTATGGTGAGCGGCGCTGAAATTTTTTGCCCTGAAAGGCGGACAGCATTCCGCGCAGCATGCTCACCTCGCTTTTTGTCAGTGTTGCGCGTCCGAACAAGCGCCGGAAGCGCCGCATCAGCAGGCGCGGGTTTTCCGGGTCAAGATAGCGCGATTCAATCAGTGTGGTTTCCAGGTGACCGAAAAAAGCTTCCAGAGCTTCAGTCGTCGCCGGTGCTTCATCTGAATCAGGTTTAGAGGATTTTTCAGCCGGTTGTGCTGAACGTGTGGCCATCATGCATTCATAACAAAACAACTGAATCGCTGCGGCGATATTGAGCGAAAAGAAATCAAACGCCATCGGAATATGGGCCAGATAATGGCAGTGTTCCAGTTCTTCATTGGTCAGCCCGGAGCGTTCGCGGCCAAACACCAGGGCAATTTTTTGCTGTGCAAGGTGCTCTGCTGCAAACACACCGCACTCACGGGCATCCAGCTGCGGCCAGCGCAAGGTACGCTCTGAGCGGGCACTGGTGCCGATCACAGTCTGGCAGTCAGCCAAAGCTGCGGTCAGCGTGTCAAAGTGTTGTGCATTATCCAGAATATCATCCGCACCGGAGGCCAGTGCTCTGGTTTCCGGAGAGTTAAATTTGTTTGGTTGCACCAGGCGCAGGTCACTGATGCCCATGGTTTTCATTGCCCGGGCTGCTGAGCCGATATTGCCGGGATGCGATGTCATGATCATCACAATACAAAGGTTATCGAGCAGTTTACTGTTTTCCATGGGCAGCTTTACTGTTTCATCATCCGTGATTTCTCTCGGTTCCAGTCGCGCTCTTTCTCAGTCGAGCGTTTGTCATGCTTCTGTTTACCTTTACCCAGCCCGATTTCCAGCTTGACCCGGTTGTTTTTCCAGTACATCGCGGTTGGCACAACGGTATAACCCTTGCGGTCAATAGAAGCCTGCAGGCGTACCAGCTGATGGCCATGCAGCAATAATTTACGGGAGCGTGTAGCTTCAGCAACCACATGCGTGGAGGCTGACAGTAGCGGGGTGATCACGGCATTAAACAACCAGGCTTCACCATTTTTGAACATCACGAAACTGTCGCGCAGCTGGACACGTCCGTCGCGGATACTTTTGACTTCCCAGCCCTGCAGCACCATACCGGCTTCAAGGGTGTCATCAATAAAATATTCATGCCGCGCCAGCTTATTCAGTGCGATGGTTTTTCCGCCGTGGGAGGATTTTTTCTTTTGTTTGGCCATTTGCATTACACTATGAGCGAAACCACAGGATGATAGCGCGTTACCCTTCCGCTGTGAATGAATGGGCGCGTTGTTTTTGTTTTAATAACCCGGAATAAACAACGAAGGACGGTTTGCATGGCACAAATCAGCCGCAGTGCTCTGGTTCCCTATACGCCGGAGCAGATGTATACGCTGGTCGACAGAATTGAGGATTATCCCGGCTTTTTACCCTGGTGCAGCAGTGCCACCGAGCATAATCGTGATGAGGATCAGGTCAAGGCCAGCGTTGAAATTGCCAAGGGTGTGGTGAATAGAACCTTTACCACCCTGAACCGTATGCAGCCCGGCAAGATGATTGAAATGAGTCTGGTCGATGGGCCGTTTAAACATCTGCACGGTTTCTGGCGTTTCGATGAACTGGCACCTGGTGCCTGCAAGGTGTCACTGGATCTGAGCTTTGAGTTTTCCAATAAGCTGGTGGGTATGGCCATTGGTCCGGTATTTAATCAAGTGGCAAATACCCTGGTCGATTCCTTCGTGGAGCGGGCGCGGGTGGTGTACGGGAATGGAAAGGGCTGATGCAGATGATTAATATTGAAGTGGTTTATCCGTTGCCGGATGAGCAGATATTGTTTAAAGCTACGGTTAAGGAAGACGCGACGATTCGTGAGGGGATTGAGGCCAGTGGTGTGCTGGAGCATTATCCGGAACTCAATCCTGAGGATATGCAGGTCGGGATTTTCGGTAAACTTGCACCGATGAAAACTGTATTGCGGGAAAAAGATCGTATTGAGATTTACCGGCCATTAATTGCTGACCCGAAAGAAGTGCGCAAGCAGCGTGCCGCCGCCGGTAAGCGCATGAAAAAGGGCGGTGGTGACGCACAGGAGGAGGACTGATGCGCGGGATGGTGCCACCGGAAGCGGATTCCGGGCCGTCACAACAATGTTATGCCGCCGTTTATATGCCCAAATTCAAGGCCAGCCGGAAACGTTTTCCGGCCAGCTGTATTGAGATCAGTGATGATATGCAGGCGGTGATCAGCGCTTGTGAGAACGATGAAAAACGTTTCCCTGCAGTCGTCGTCGGCCCCTCCAAATCTTCCGAAGGGCAATATATCTATTATCTGCTGCGCTGGCTTTAGTGTGGCCTAATTCCGGCGCACATCAGACACGATGCCCTGCTCATTAAAGAATACGGTGACGCTGCTTTGCTTGCTGGTCTGACCGTTTTCCCGCAGATAAAACACATAATCCCAGCGGTTTTGGCGGAAGTCATCAGTCAGTAACGGTGTGCCGAGTACGTCCTGTACCTGACTCTGGTTCATGCCGGGCTGAACTTGTGACAGTTCTTCCTGTGTGATGTAGTTGCCCTGCTGGACGTCCATTTTGTAAATGCTGCAGCCACTGAGTATGATGGTGCTGAAAATGAAAACTGAAATGAAACGTATTATCATGGTAAGTTTTAGTTGGATGTTATTAACGTAAAGTCACATCATAGACCATTCAGAGTGGAGAGTGCAGGGTGGAAGAGCAAGATATTAAGCGGGCAGGATTAAAAATCACCCAGCCGCGGGTGAAGATTCTGGAGTTGCTGTCAAATTCGACAGATCAGCATCTCAGTGCCGAAGATATCTATAAAGAGTTACTCACCAATGGTGACGAGATTGGTTTGGCTACCGTTTATCGTGTCCTCACTCAGTTTGAAACAGCGGGGCTGGTGCACCGGCATAATTTTGAAGGTGGACAGGCGGTGTTTGAACTGGCTTCGGATGAGCATCATGATCACATGGTCTGTGTAAAGACCGGGCGGGTGGTGGAGTTCTACGATGAAGTCATTGAGCAGCGCCAGAAGGAAATCGCCCGCCAGCATGGCTTTAAGATTACTGATCATTCTTTGACACTCTATGGCGAGTTTGTCGAAAAGTCCTGAAAAAACATCACAAAATAGCAAGCATCTTTTGCATTTATCTGCGACCTCGGTATAATCGCGCTCTTACTGAAAATGGCTGTCAGGGGATGGCTGTTTCCGAAACAAACTTAACTTATTGAGATTATTGATTTTATGCCAAGCGTAAGAGTGAGAGATTCAGAGCCTTTTGAAATTGCTGTGCGCCGTTTTAAGCGTACTTGTGAAAAAGCCGGTGTGGTTGCAGAAGTTCGTGCCCGCGAATTTTATGAAAAGCCGACTTCCGTTCGCAAGCGTAAGCGTGCTGCAGCAGTTAAGCGTAATCTGAAGCGTATCTCTCGTGATCTGAACCGCAGAGTACGCATGTACTAAGGCTGGCAGGCAATAATCTATGAGCCTTAAGCAACAGCTGACTGAAGATATGAAAAACGCCATGCGCGCCAAGGATAAGGAGCGTTTGGGTGTTATCCGGCTGGTACTGGCTGCAATTAAGCAGCAGGAAGTCGATAACCGTATCGAGCTGGATGATGCTGCGGTATTGGCGGTGCTGGACAAAATGGTCAAGCAGCGCCGTGAGTCTATCCGTCAGTATACAGACGGCGGGCGCACCGATCTTGCTGATCAGGAGCAGGCAGAGATTACTGTTTTACAGGACTATCTGCCGGAAGCACTGTCTGATGACGAGATTGAGGCTTTGGTTGCTGAAGCGATCAGCGCTACAGGCGCTGAGTCAGTGAAAGATATGGGAAAAGTCATGGGCTGGGTCAAGCCTAATGCGCAGGGGCGTGCGGACATGGGTAAAGTCAGCAGCCTGATTAAATCCCGTCTGGCTGATTGATTCCGGATAACCGGCTTATCCGGATTCCGGCTGCGGAGGGTTTCTTCCTCCACCTCTCTTTTAAATCCGTAAACTATTGAGTGCATTAATAGCGGGAGTGTTGGTATGAGTGACGCTGCGTCTCATCTCGAAAATGATCGTTTTTTGCGAGCGCTACTGAAACAGCCCGTGGATACCACCCCTGTCTGGATCATGCGTCAGGCCGGACGTTACCTGCCTGAGTACAGAGCGACCCGCCAGCAGGCTGGTAGTTTTATGGATTTATGCAAAAGCGCTGATCTGGCCTCCGAAGTGACGCTGCAGCCGCTGGAGCGTTTCGATCTGGATGCCGCTATTCTGTTCTCCGATATTCTCACGGTTCCCGATGCAATGGGGCTGGGGCTTTATTTTGCCGAAGGGGAAGGGCCGGTGTTTGAGCGTCCGGTGCGGGATATGGCGGCTATTAAAGCTTTGGGTGTGCCTGATCCGGAAGGTGAGTTGCAGTATGTGATGAATGCGGTGCGCACCATCCGTAGTGATCTGAATGGCCGTGTGCCGTTGATTGGTTTTTCCGGCAGTCCGTGGACGTTGGCCACCTACATGGTCGAAGGCCGTTCCAGTAAAGATTTCGGCAAGGTCAAGGGACTGATGTATGAAGATCCGGCTGCCATGCATCTGTTACTGGATAAGCTGGCCGATAGCGTGACTGCTTATCTGAATGCACAGATTGCCGCTGGTGCGCAGGCGGTAATGGTGTTCGATACCTGGGGTGGTACCCTGACCCCGCAAACCTACCGTGATTTCTCGCTGAATTATATGCAGAAGATTGTGGACGGTCTGGTGCGTGAAAATGATGGCCGCAAAGTGCCGGTGATTCTGTTCACCAAAGGCGGCGCACAATGGCTGGAGCAAATGGCGGATACCGGTTGTGACGGTCTGGGGCTGGACTGGACGATTGATATTGCTGAAGCACGGCAGCGGGTCGGTGAGCGGGTTGCTCTACAGGGTAATATGGATCCCTGCGTACTGTATTCTGAGCCGGAAACCATTCGCGCCAATGTGAAGCGCATTGTCGATGGCTTTGGCCAGCCGACTGGTCACGTGTTCAATCTGGGGCATGGTATTCACCAGCATATTAACCCGGATCATGTAAAGGTGCTGGTTGATGCGGTACATGAGTTCGGTGCTGAACTGCGCAAATAAGTGCTGTATACGTTATTGATGCTACCGGCTGTAGTCTGTCAGGTTTCAGCCAGTAGCTGCTTTACCTTATCCAGGTCAGCACGCCGGCAGCTTTTACCGGTAATCGGGCTGATCGGGCCTGCGTTATTTCTGCCGCTATCCGGAAAAATCATCAGTTCTACTTCAATATCATCCGCGTAGAATCTCAGTAGTGGAAAATAATCCTGTTGCTGGCCGAAGCGCATTCTCCGCTCATGAATCTGAAACGGAATCTGTTCGTCTTCCATGAATAAGATGACATCCTCCGCGCGGTTAGCAATCAGAAACAGTGTCACGGCGGAATGCGGGCCGGATGTGCCTTCCAGTGCTGCTCCGGTGAGATAAGGGCTGAAGTCTTGCAGAAAGGTCATGGCTTCAACGGCAATTTCGCGATGCTGGCGTAAGATAGGTAATTGCTCTTCTTCGGCAAACAGGCTGATATAAGCGTGCAGGGCTGTTTCAATTTCCTCGTTAGTCGGCTGACTTTTGGCATTGGTTGAGGCGCTCATGCGGGTGGCGGCTTTTTGTTTTGCCAGCCGGTAATCGCGGTAGCCTTCTTCATATATCAGCCGTGCAGCTTCTTCCGCAACCAGCTGCCGGGTCTCTTTTTCTGCCATATTCATTATTAGAAAATCTGTTCCGGAATTTCCACGGCCTCTGCTTTTGGAGCTGTCTGAGGCTGTACAGGTTGTTGTTCTGCTGTGACCGGTAAATCCCATTGTGACTGATATTGCTGTTGCTGTTGTTGAATGGCTGCCTGCTGGGCGGTCTGTGCATCGGTAAACTCAAACTGTGGCGTGGCTTGTTTGGCCGCCTGTTGTTCCGCCAGCTCTTCTGTCACTATATTTTCGGATTGTGCATCAGCCACCAGGCCGGTCTCGGCATCCAGTTTTACAGCGCGAAATTTGTCGCCATACTGCTTCCACGGTTTTTCCGGCGTGTCTTTCAGAACTTCAGACATCAGATCAATCCACATGGGCACAGCAATTTTAGTCGAGGTTTCACCATCACCCAGTTCGGCCATATCATCAAATCCGGCCCAGGCCACGGCAACATAATCCGGCGTAAAGCCACAAAACCAGGAGTCTTTCTGATCATTGGTTGTACCTGTTTTACCGGCAAGGTCTTTGCGCTTAAGAGTATGCCCGGCCTTGGCGGCTGTACCAAATTGGGTGACGCCGTGCATCATGCTGACAATATATTGGTTGGTACGTGAGTCCATAATCCGTACAGCCGCAGGAATATGTGATTCTTTCTCCTGCTTCGCAGAGGCCTGTTCCGGCTCATTAGTCTCATTAGCTGCTGTTTCAGTATTTTCAGTGCCTACATTTTCTGCGGCGTTTTGTTCCGCTTTCTGGTCACTTTCAGCGTCAGAGGTGGTCTTTGGTAACGGACAATATTTTTTGTCATCACCACAGGCCTGTCTGATTTCGGTGCTGGCATCATAGATAACGTTGCCGCTGTTATCTTCAATGCGGGTAATGAAGTGTGAGTCGACTTTGAAGCCGCCATTGGCAAAGGTCGAATAAGCCGTCGCCATCTGCAGCGGGGTGGTCAGGCCGGTACCCAGAGCCAGGGTCAGGTTGGGTGGCAGGTATTTGCGCTGGTAACCAAAGCGCGCGGCGTAGTCTATAGTGTAAGGAATGCCGGTGGTGCGTAGCAGGCGGATCGAAACCAGGTTGCGGGATTTGGCCAGGGCTTCTGCCAGCGTGGTCGGGCCGATATAGCTGCCGCCATAATTCTTCGGGCTCCAGTCAGTGCCGGGAACGGTAATCGGTGCGTCATTGACAATGCTGGTGGGTGACAAGCCTTTAGTCATTGCCGCAGAATAAATGATCGGCTTGAAGCTGGAGCCGGGCTGGCGCATGGCCTGGGTGGCACGGTTGAATTTGGACAGGTAGTAATCATAACCGCCCATGACAGCCCGGATTGCGCCATTTTCCGGGTCAAGTACCACTAATGCACCGCTGACTTTGGGGATCTGGGTCAGCTGCCATTTGGTGTCCTTCTTATCCTGATTCCGGTCGTTTTCGTTTTCATCAGCTTGCTGACGTATCCGGACGATATCACCCGGATAGATGACATCCGTGACTTTTTGTGGTTTGCGTCCCCGGCGGTCTGCACTGATAAAGGCTCTGGCCCAGCTGACAGCATCCAGGTCCAGGGTGATGGTTTCTTCATTCAGCAGCAGTAATTCGGCCTGTTGGGCATCGGCTTTGATGACCAGTGCCACCTGCATACCGGCAACCGTTGTATAGCCGGCCAGCTTATCCAGCCACTCTTCCCGTCCGGCATAATCATCCAGATCAATCTGATCTTCCGGCCCGCGATAACCGTGGCGATGATCATATTCGGTCAGAGCTTTGCGTAAGGCTTTGGCAGCCTGTTGCTGGATGTCTGAATCCAGCGTGGTGTAAACGTGATAGCCCTGTGTATAAGCCTTATCCTCATACTTTTTTACGATGGCTGAGCGTACCATTTCTGCCAGATAAGGGGCGTAGGTTTCAATTTCCGGCTTATGTATTTTAGCGGTGTTTGGTTCACGTACCGCTTGTTCATACTCTTGCTGGTTGATGTATTTCTGTTCCAGCATGCGTTTGAGAATATAGTCGCGGCGAATCATGGCCCGTTTCGGGTTAGCAATTGGATTATAGCGTGACGGTGCTTTAGGCAGTCCGGCAATCATCGCCATTTGTGCCAGCGTCAGATCACTCAGCTGTTCCTTGCCGTAATAGGTTTCAGCGGCTGCTGCAATACCATGGGCACGGTTGCCCAGATAAATTTTATTCAGGTACAGCTCCAGAATTTCATCTTTGTCCAGAGTGCGCTCCAGCTTGAAAGCCAGCAGCGTTTCTTTCAGCTTACGTTCCAGGGTTTTCTGACTGTCAAGGAAGGTGTTTCTGGCCAGCTGCATAGTGATGGTGCTGGCGCCCTGTGATGCGCTGCCGGTTGATATAACGCTGTAGGCTGCCCGGGCGATGCCTCTGAAATCGATTCCCTGATGCTCATAATAGCGGGCATCTTCAATGGCAATAAATGCTTGCCGCATATGAGCCGGTACCTGTTCCAGTTTTACCGGTCTGCGGCGTTTTGTGCCGTATTCTGCGATCAGTCCTTCATCGCGTGAGTAAATACGTAGCGGCACCTGCAGCTCAATGTGGTGCAGGTCTTTGCTGTCCGGTAGCTGTGGTGCATAGTACAGGTAACCACCAACCATAACGGCCAGCGTAATCGTGGTAAGCGTAAAAAAGGTGCTGAAGCACAGGGAGATAAATTTACCGATGAAACGCATAGTCTGTAGTATCAGTTCGGGCCTTGGGCCATGATTATAGTTATAAAAAATTTAAATGGTGAAGGAGGAGTAAAAGCAGCTGAAAGTCAGCTTTTATTGCCCATATTTTATTGTTGACTTGTTTTCCCGTTTATCAGAAACAAACGCACCCTTCCGGCCAGTCAGAGTAGACTATTTCAAGGTTTAGTGCCAGCCCCATTTGGGGGAGTGAATAATAAAATAACTATCTGGGTTCTGACGTGTTTTCATTTTTTGAGCGTAAACAAAATCTACTCGGTCTCGACATTAGTTCTTCGGCCGTCAAGCTGGTTGAGATGTCCCGCAAAGGTCGGGATTATCGCATCGAGAGCTACGCGGTTGCGCCGTTGCCTGAAGGTGTGTCCAATGAAAAAGATATCATTGAGCCAGAGCCTATCGGTGAGGCAATCCGTAAAGCATTGCGTGACAGCCGTAGCCGTCTGAAGCGTTGCGCACTGGCGATCCCGACATCAATGGCTATCAATAAAATTATCAATATGCCGGCCTCTGTTCCGCCTGCAGAGCTTGAAGCCCAGATTGCTATTGAGGCAGATCAGCATATTCCCTATGCAATGGAGGAGGTCAGTTATGACTTCGAAGTGCTGGGGCCATCCAGGAATAACCCTGAAATGCTGGATATTCTGCTGGCCGGTACGCGCACAGAGAATGTTGAAGTGCGTCTGGCGGCGGCGGAAATGGCCGGTTTGTCAGTGGAAGTTGTTGATACAGAAACGCATGCACTGGAAAAAGTGCTGCGTTTTCTGACCAACGAACTGGAACAGTATGATTCCGTGGCAGTGGTCGACTTCGGTGCCAGCATGACCAGTATTACGGTCTTTGAGCAGGGACGACTGACCTTCTCACGTGAGCAGTCATTTGGTGGACGCCAGCTGACTGAGCAGATTATGCACCGTTACGGCTTAACCTGGCAGGAGGCCGGTTTGGCAAAGAAAGAAGGTAACCTGCCGGAAAACTATATTTCAGAGGTGCTGGATCCGTTCAAGGACAATATGGTGCGTCAGTTGCATCGTTTTCTGCAGTTTTATTTCGCTTCCAGCCAGCAGGATGGTGTGAGCCAGATTCTGATTTCCGGTGGTTGTGCACGGATCCCCGGTATTGATGAACAAATTCAGTCTGTTATCGGGACACCGGTGAAAATCGTTAACCCCTTTACCCGGGTCGATTTAGGCTCACGGGTTAGCCCTGTCCGGTTTACCAATGATATGCAGGCCTTGCTGATTGCTGCCGGACTATCACTGAGAGGTCTGGAATAATGAAAGGACTTAATCTCTTACCCTGGCGTGAAAAAGCACGCGAACAGCGTAAAAAGCAGTTTTTTGCTCTGCTTGGATTTTCTGCTGCACTGGCAGCGGTAATGGTGTTTCTCGGGCATACCTATATGCAATCAGCCATCGAATATCAGGAACAGCGCAATAACTATCTGAATGGGGAAATAAAGCTGCTGGATGAAAAAATCGAAAGGATTAAAAAGCTGGATGCCACCAAGCAGGCGCTGCTGGGCAGGATGCAGGTTATAGAGGACTTGCAGAGTACACGCCCGGCAATTGTGCATTTGTTTGATGAGATGGCAACGGCTTTGCCCGGAGGCATGTACCTGGAAAGTCTGAAGCAGAATGACACTACAGTAAATGTTGCCGGTAAGGCTGAGTCCAATGCCCGGGTTTCCAGTTATATGAACCGGCTGGATCGCTCGCCCTGGCTGAGTTCATCTGACCTGAACATTATTTCGATGGCCAAGGATGCCGGTAGCACCTCAGTCCTGAGAGATTTTAAGCTGGATGTTAAGCAATTACTGAAACAGGGTAAGGAGGGTCAGAATGAATCTGCAGGAAATAAATAATCTGGCAGAGGATCCGGGCAGTGTTGGCTGGCCGGTAAAGGTACTGGCGTTGCTGGCTGTGATGTCGCTGATCCTGTTTTTAGGTTACAAGATGGTAATCACTGATAGTATCGAGTCACTGAAACGGGTTGAAAATAAAGAAAAGGAATTGCGTACCACCTTTGAGCAAAAACAGCGCCGTGCCAGTCAGCTGGAGGCTTATGAGGCTCAGTTGGCAGAAATGCAGCGCTCTTTCGGCAACCTGATGCAGCAGCTGCCCAGTAGCACGGAAATTCCGTCACTGATTATCGATATTTCTGAAAAAGGGGTCAGCAACGGACTGGAGATTGTTCTTTTTGAACCTTTAAATGAAGTATCTAAAGAATTCTATGCGGAGAAGCCGATTAAATTAATTGCGCTGGGAACCTATAAGGAGCTGGCTACTTTTGTAAGTGATATATCAGGTTTGCCGCGTATTGTAACCATCCATAATATCAGTCTGAATATTGAAGATAATAAGAAAAGTCAGACACCCGATGTAAGAAGTACGAGCCTTGGTGATGCTGCACAGCGTTTGCGTATGGAGGCATTGATTAAAACATATCGTTATTTGGAAGACAGCAGCTCTGATACCGAGTTGCTGTCTAAAAAGTGATGAGGTGTTTCAGTGATGAATAATTTATTTGATTTTAAAGAGTTACAAAAAACCGGCTCATTTAATGTGGCTAAATTATTATTAGTATCTTTGGTGGCTGGCGGACTCTCTGCCTGTGGTCAGGATATGTCAGACCTGACCCGCTATGTAGATGAGGTTAAAGCCAGGCCTGCCGCGCCAATTGAACCGATTCCGGTGATTAAACCCTATGTCCGTTTTATTTACCCCGGACATGACCTGGATCCGTTTGATGCCTCAGTTCTCGCCCCCGACGAGAACCGGCCGGTAGAAAATTCGGTCATGATCGATAAAAACCGGATACCGGAATTTTTGGAAAAGTTTCCTTTGGATAGCCTGAAAATGGTTGGCACTGTGGTTAAGGAAGAGCAGCTTTGGGCGTTGATACGTGTTCCCAGCGGCTCAGTGCACCGGGTTAAAGAGGGAAATTATATGGGCAGGAATCATGGCAGGATTCTTGAGATAAAAGATGCCAGTATTATGCTGTCTGAGATTGTTGAGAACGGTTTCGGGGGCTATGAAAAGCGTGAAAACGAGTTGGCAATTTCAAATCCAAATAAAAAAATATAAGTTCTGTGAAAGGTTGGCAACAATGAAAATAATGAAGCAAACCGCAATCTGGGTTTCCTGTGGATTGTTGGGCTACTGTCTGAGTACAGCAGCATCAGCAGCCGTTTTAAATAAATTACAGGTGGTGGATGTTAAGGCCTCAGCTGCAAATAAAGCAGAGGTTCGCCTTGATTTTGTTCAGCCGGTAACTATCCCCAAGGGCTTTGTGCTGGAAAACCCTCCCCGTATCGTGCTGGATTTCCCGCAGGTCGAGGTGTTGCCTAAAGCAAGGCGCAATGCTTTTGGCACCGGCGTTATTAAGTCAATTGACGCTGCTAATAATAAAGGTCATGCAAGGGTGGTGGTGTCACTTAAATCATTTGTGAACTATACCGTTGAAGCAAGAGGGGATGATCTGGTGCTGATTTTTGATGCGCCTGATTCAGGCCAGCCGGTAAAACCCATTGTTAATCCCATTGTTAATAACGCACAGAAGCCAGCTGCCAATATTGCGCCGGAACAGAGCTACAAATGGTACCGTGCCCCGGGTTCTGCCGGGCAGGCACCTGCTCAGCAGATGGTGCAACAGCCTGCTCAGCAGGTGGCCCCTAAGCCTGTACATAAACCCGCTCAAAAGCAGCCTGTGCAACAGGTTGCCAAAAATCCGGTGCATCAACCCGCGCCGCGTATGGCACCGGTAGTTGTACCTCCTGCAGTATCTGTTGCCCAGCCGGTTCCGGCGCCGCGCCGGCCTGTGCAGCAACATGTTCAGCCACCAGCCAGAGTAACAACCACTCCGGCTCAGCGTCCGGCAGTACAACAGGCGCCTGCAGCAGTAAACGCGTTGCGCTCGGTGGATTTCCGCCGTAATGCCAATGGTGGTGGCCGGGTTATTATTACGTTGCCGCATGCGAACGTAAATGTGGCGGATAATAAGCGTGCCAATACGCTGAACCTGACTCTTAATGACATTGATGTGCCTGCTAACTGGCAGAAGCGCCTTGATGTTCTGGACTTTGCCACCCCGGTTTCTGCTATTCAGATTTCACAGCGGGGTGGGAATGGCCACTTGTCGGTTATCGGACATACCGGATTTGATTACCGGATAGAAAAAGACCGTAATGTTTATACCGTACATATTGACAAAATTCAGCAGGAAACCAAAAAGCTCAAGCTGGGCGAAAAAGAGAAGAAAGTCTTTAAAGGTGAGAAGTTGTCACTGAACTTCCAGGACATTGAGGTTCGGGCCGTGCTGCAGTTACTGGCTGATTTTACTGATAAAAATATTGTGGTCAGTGACTCTGTGAACGGCAGTATCACGGTCAGGCTGAAAGATGTGCCCTGGGATCAGGCGCTGGATATTGTGCTGGAGTCAAAGAACCTGGGTATGCGGGAGAATGGCAGTGTGATCTGGGTGGCGCCCAGTTCTGAGCTGGATGCCAAGGATGCCCGCGAGCTGGAAATTGCCAAGCGCAAGATTGAGCTGGAGCCGCTGGTTACAGAGTATATTCCGGTGAATTTTGCCAAGGCAGCTGATTTACTGTTGCTGATTGAGAAGCGCTCCAATACCGATGAGGAAGGCCATTCCCTGTTGTCCAACCGTGGCAGTATTTCATCTGATGAGCGTACCAATACCTTGCTGGTTAAGGATACGGCTGAGCAAATTGCGCAGATTCGCGAGCTGGTCAAAGTGCTGGATATACCGGTGCAACAGGTGCTGATCGAGTCACGGATTGTGATTGCCAACGATGAGTTTGGTAAGGAGCTGGGTGCCCGTTTTGGTGCTGCTCCGCGCTGGGTTAACAATGACTCTCGTGGCTTGGGGGCTGGTACGATCGGAACCGGAGCTTCGGATACATATTACACCTCAATTGCTGAGGCCAGCAGTTCAGAAGATGGTGGGATTATCAAGCTTCCGGGTATTAATGACCGCCTGAATGTGAATCTGCCGGTGGTCGGTGCTGCAGGAAGTTTTGGTTTCTCCATTCTTACTTCTGACTTTATGCTGGACCTGGAATTGTCTGCACTGCAGGCAGAGAGCAAGGGTGAAATCATTGCAACACCGCGGGTGATTACCTCCAACCAGACCAAGGCACTGATTGAGCAGGGTGTGGAAATTCCTTATCAGCAGGCCAGCTCCAGTGGTGCAACCAATGTGGCCTTTAAGAAAGCCGTGCTGAGCCTTGAGGTAACACCGCAGATTACCCCGGATGAGCACATTTCCATGGATCTGAAGGTGAATCAGGATACGGTCGGGCAGGTATTTAATAATGTGCCGAGTATTGATACCCGGGAGATCCAGACCAAGGTGCTGGTGGAAAACGGGCAGACCATTGTGCTGGGTGGTGTACATGAGGAAACCAATATCAATGGCCTGACTAAGGTGCCGGTGTTGGGTGACCTGCCGGTGGTGGGCCAACTGTTCCGTAAAACCAATAAAAGTGAAAACAAGCGTGAACTGCTGATTTTCGTTACCCCGAAGATTGTGGATAGTAACGGTCAGAAGATCGCGGAGCGATAAAACTTGATTCCCGTGCCCACTGCTGGCATAAAACCCGAATGCAAAAGAACATTATTCTGGTTGGCCTCATGGGCGCGGGAAAGTCTACGATCGGCAGGCAGCTGGCCCGGCGCTGCAAGCTGGCGTTCTATGATTCCGATAAGGTGATTGAAGAGCGTACCGGGGTCAATATACCCACTATCTTTGATATCGAAGGTGAGGCCGGTTTCCGGGATCGTGAAGAAAAGGTCATCAGTGATTTATGCCGGCTGGATAATATTGTGCTGGCGACCGGTGGCGGGAGTGTTTTGCGTGAGCCTAACCGTGAATGTGTCAAGTCATCCGGTTATGTAGTGTATCTGCGTGCTTCTGCTGAACAGCTTTATCAGCGCATCCGCCATGACAAAAACCGTCCGCTGATGCAAACCGACAATCCCCTGCAAACCCTGCGTGACCTGTTAAAAGCCCGGGAAAATTACTATCTTGATGTGGCCGATCTGGTCGTTCCCACCGGCAAGCAGCGTGCCTCAAACATTACCCGGCATATTATGCAAAAACTGAAAAAATCACAGGACAAATCCTATGCAAACACTTCAGGTTGATCTTGGTGAGCGCAGTTATCCCATCCACATTGGCCGTGGTTTGCTGTCCGGGCCTGAGCTGATCCTGCCGCATATTCATGGCAAAAGTTGTGTGACGGTCTCCAACGAAACGGTTGCGCCGCTTTATCTCAGTCAGCTTGAGCAGAATGTTGGCTCCCTGAAACACTCTGCGGTTATTTTGCCGGATGGAGAGTCATTCAAAAACCTGGATACCATGAATACCATTTATACGCACCTGCTCGAGCAGCGGGTTGACCGTAAAACCACCTTACTGGCATTAGGCGGTGGTGTGGTGGGTGATATGTGCGGATTTGCCGCAGCCAGTTATCAGCGTGGGGTGAATTTTATTCAGATTCCGACCACGCTGTTGTCCATGGTGGATTCCTCTGTCGGTGGTAAAACCGGGGTGAATCATGCGCTGGGCAAAAACATGATTGGCGCATTTTACCAGCCGCAGTGTGTGCTGATTGATACCGATACGCTGGATACGCTGCCGGATCGGGAGTTGAGTGCGGGTTTGGCTGAGGTCATTAAATATGGCCTGATCCGCGATACCGCTTTTCTGCACTGGCTGGATGAAAACATGGGCAGCCTGCTGGGCAGAGATCCGGAAGTGCTGGCTGAAGCCGTGTTTCGTTCCTGTGAGCATAAAGCGGAGCTGGTGGCGGCGGATGAGCTGGAGGCCGGGCAGCGTGCCTTGCTGAATCTGGGGCATACGTTTGGTCATGCGATTGAGTCGGCCATGGGCTATGGTGTCTGGCTGCATGGTGAGGCAGTGGCCGCAGGCATGGTGATGGCCGCTGAGCACTCTATGCTGATGGGTTGGTTGTCGCCTGCTGATGTGGAGTTTATCCGGCAGCTGTTGCGTAAGGCTAATTTGCCGGTGACGCCGCCGGAAACCATGAGCAGTGATGATTTTATGCGCTATATGTCAGTGGACAAAAAAGTGCTGGATGGCAGTTTGCGTCTGGTGCTGATGAAGTCGATGGGTGAAGCAGTGGTTACTGCCGACTTCGAACAGGTAGCCTTGCAGCGGGTTTTGTCTCGGGACGTGTAGGCGTCATGTCAATGTTTGCCAGCTATGCATCTGATCCGGAAAAAAGTCGTGGACGACTTTATCCGGAACCGGCTCCGCGTTACCGCAGTGCCTTTCAGCGTGACCGTGACCGGATTATTCACTCCAAAGCTTTCCGGCGGCTGGAGTATAAAACGCAGGTCTTTGTCAATCATGAGGGCGATCTTTACCGTACCCGCCTGACGCATTCGCTGGAGGTTGCTCAGATTGCCCGCTCCGTGGCCCGCAGTATGCAGCTGAATGAGGATCTGACTGAGGCCATTGCACTGGCGCATGATCTGGGGCATACGCCGTTCGGGCATGCCGGTCAGGATGCGTTGAATATGTGCATGGCTGAGTACGGTGGCTTTGAGCATAACCTGCAGTCGTTGCGGGTGGTTGACCAGCTGGAGGATGTTTACGCTGAATTTCCGGGGCTTAATCTGTGTTTTGAAACCCGGGAAGGGATTCTGAAGCATTGTGCCGTGAAAAATGCACAGATGCTGGGTGACGTGGGGGAGCGCTTTATCAATAAAACCCAGCCTTCGCTGGAAGCGCAGCTGACGAATATTGCCGATGAGATTGCCTACAATAATCATGATATTGATGATGGTCTGCGTTCCGGGCTGATTGAGATGGAGCAGTTGACTGAAGTGCCGGTATTTAAGCAGGTTTATCAGGAAGTGATGGCCTTATATCCCGGTTTATCCGGACGCAAACAGATTCATGAGATTCTGCGTCGTTTAATTGCCCGGATGGCTATTGACCTGACCGAAACCAGTCTGGCAGCCATCAAAAAGTCAGGGGTGAAGACGCTGGATGGAGTGCGTGAACATGAGCAGCCGCTGATGCAGTACAGCCGGGAAATGTATCAGCAAAAAAATGAACTCAAGCGCTTCCTGCGTGAAAATCTTTATTTTCATCCGACGGTTTATCGCTCTACCTGGCGGGCACAGCAGATTATTGAGGCTCTTTTCGACGTATTCATGAAGGATTTGCGTCTGCTACCGGCCAAGCAGCGTCAGTTTGCTCTGGTGCTGGCGGATGATCAGGGTGAAACGGGTAAGGCCAGAGCTATTGCAGATTATATTGCCGGAATGACTGACCGCTATGCGATTAAGCAATATAGCGAGCTGTTTGATTTTTCGTGATTGTGTAAAATTTCACCAGTATGTGAAATATGCACAGTCCGAACCAATTTTTAGCAGTGTAACGCAAAGTTAACACTTTTCCGGTTATTATCATTTTTCTCTCTACACATTGACCGCAATAGTCGGTTTGTCAGCCCGGTACCGTTTTGATGCCGGGCTTTTTTATTTTGCGCTACCCAATCGTCAACGGCATACTAAGCGATATAAAGAAATAAGCCCTGGTGAAACTAGACCATGACTCCCGCCATAAACTTAATGCAAAAGTCCGGACAAGATTTCCGGATTCACGAATACAAGCATGATCCGTCTTCAGGGGCCTATGGTCTGGAGGCTGTTGAAGCTTTGCAGCTTGATGCCGCCCGGGTATTTAAAACCTTGCTGGTCATGCTGGACGGTAATCCGAAGAAGCTGGCTGTCGGGGTGGTGCCTGCTTTGGAAAAGCTGGATCTGAAGGCAATCGCTAAAGCCATGGGGGCTAAAAAAGCCGAAATGGCTGATCCGCGTCAGGCTGAAAGAATTACCGGTTATCTGGTTGGCGGTATCAGTCCCCTGGGGCAGAAGCGTGCTTTGCCTACCGCGCTGGATGATTCAGCCCTGCAGTTTGAAAGTATTTTCGTCAGTGGCGGACGCCGTGGCCTGGAAATTGAACTGGAGCCCGGGTCTTTGCTGGAACTGTGCCGGGCTGATATTGCTGCTATTTGTCGCTAACCATCATCTGCTGTTGGTTATGTCTCATGCTTTGCCGCGCAGGAAACACATAGCGTTGTCGTCGGTATGGCCTGAAGCCGGGAGTCAGGAATTTCTTCACCACACTCCATGCAGTTCTGCCATTCACCGGCATCCATGCGTTGCAATGCCAGTCTGATTGCCCGGAGTTTTTCATGAGCCAGTTCATCCAGTGAGCTGATGACCTCATCATTTTCACGGTGAGTTGCCAACTCTTCCCAGTCTGTGGGCGGTGCTTCATTTTTCCAGTGTTCTTCAATACGTTCGGAGCGCCCGAGTAAAACGGCAATCTCAGCCACTAACTCCTGTCTGATTTTGTCCTGATCTAACATCTTTTGTCTCCATAATTGCTGCAGGGATTGTTCAGTCTATCGAAAGTGTGCAAAGAAAATCTTGCGTCTGGTCAACTTAACAACGTTTGTCCCTGATTTTTTGTATTCCGGTTGATTTTCAGCATAATTCACAGGATTCGGTTAATTGCGTAGCCGGATTTGGAACCGGCAACAACCATAATGTCATATACTACACGTACTATACGACATACCGACATGTCCCGGCTGGCGAAGTGGTTATGAAAATTGCGGGGTTAGTGCTCTGCTGACTTTTTATCGGCAAGAAATCTGGCCCGGACTAATACTAAACAGAAGGACGAGTAATGCTTGAGCAAAGCAAACATAAAATCCGCAAAGCGGTCATTCCTGTGGCGGGACTGGGTACACGCATGTTGCCGGCGACCAAGGCTATCCCCAAGGAAATGCTGCCGGTCGTTGATAAGCCGCTGATTCAGTATATTGTTACCGAGTGTATTGAGGCGGGCATCAAGGAGATTGTACTGGTTACCCATAACAGTAAAAACTCGATTGAGAACCATTTTGATACCAGCTTTGAGCTGGAAACCATGCTGGAAAAGCGGGTTAAGCGTCAGTTGCTGGATGAGGTTCGCTCTATTTGTCCGAAAGATGTCACCATTATGCACGTCCGTCAGGGCGAGGCCAAAGGTCTTGGACACGCGATTATGTGCGCGCATCCCGTCGTGGGTGACGCTCCGGTGGCTGTGTTGTTGCCGGATGTGCTGATTGATGACGCCGCCAGTAATCTGAGAAGGGACAATCTGGCGGAAATGCTGCGCCTGTATGATGAAACCGGTATCAGTCAGATCATGGTCGAACCGGTGCCCATGGACAAGGTGTCTGCCTATGGTGTGGTCGACATTAATGGCCATACGCTGGAAGCAGGTGCTTCTGTGGGGATGACGGCGATTGTTGAAAAACCATCTGCTGAGTTTGCACCGTCCAATCTGGCGGTTGTCGGGCGTTATGTATTATCACCGCATATCTGGGACTGGCTGCGCAGGACGCCCCTGGGTGCCGGAGATGAGATCCAGCTGACGGATACCATCGGCCTGTTGATGCGTGAATATCCGGTCAACGCATTTCATATCACCGGTAAGAGCCATGACTGTGGTTCCAAGCTGGGCTATATGGCGGCCAATGTTGAATACGGCACGCGCCATCCTGAAACCGGCAAGCGTTTTGTCGACTTCCTTAAAGAGTACGTCGCTACATTATAAGCCCGGCGTTAATGCAGTGCCGGGTGACTCAATCTACCTGAAACAGCCGCTGGCGATAGCGGGTGGTTGTGCAGACCGGGCACAGTGTGTGCCTGTGGCCGGTATCCGTTGCCGGATAATGGAATGGGTTGCCGCAGCGGCTACAGTTTGCTTCCAGCAATGCTATACGGCTGTCTGTTAATGCTGACAGGCGTTTGATGCGGATAGCTGTTGGCTGGCGGTCACATGCCTCCACGCAAAGCAGGCACCCCGTACAGTTTTTCGCAGTAATCTGATAAGCCGGTTCCGCCGAATTATGGTTGTGACCGGGTTCAGGATCAGGTGTATTTGTCGCTGTGTTTATCGGCGTATCTATACGTGAATCTATCCGTGAATCTATCCGCGCCTCCGATCCGGTGTAACTGAGTGTTATCGCCTGATGCGGGCAGAGTCTGATACAGGCATCACAACCATTACAACCGGTAATATCAAATTCCGGTACATACGGATACAGAGCAGCCGCTGATGAAGTTTTCCCGGACTTTCTATTGTTATCAGCATGCACAGGTGTTGGCAGTTTTTTAGCCCATGATCCGTGTGGTTTTTGCTGTGCATGTTCGCCAAGGCCGTATTCCACTATCCGGATGGCAGCATTGCCCAGAAAATGACGGCGCTGCCTGATGGTGTTGCTGCCCGGCTCAGCTTTGTGGTGCGCTTTGTTGTGCAGATAACCAGTCCATTTATCGCCTGATACCCGGGCATGGCGGATGGTGGCGGCTGTGCGGCTGGCTAACAGCCGGTTCAGTTCTTTCAGACGCAGGCGGAACGGGTCATGGTGATCATGACTTGTTTGCCGGTTATGCCGGGGGCAGGTGTTACAGTCACCACATGCTGAGATTATTTGCCGGTAACCCGCCTGATAATAATCCAGCAGAGTATGTTGGCTGATGGCATGCAGGCAGGGTATCACTCCGCGATCAGCACCGGTTCCCGCAGCTTCACAGGCAAACAGCAGGGTCTTCCCGCCCTGGTATTCAGTCAGGGCAGCAGATAAGGGAATGTCCAGCGCGGCTTCAGGACAGGCGACGACACACAAGCCGCAACCATCACAACGTCCGGTATCAATCGCCAGTTTTTCATCATCCAGCAGCCAGGCATCCTGCGGACAACTGTCCACACAACGGCTGCACTCTGATATTTCACAAAGGCTGTGCACACAGCGTTGCGGGTGGATTTCAGGGATTGTCCACTCCTGTTTAAGCTGCCGTATCCAGTCGAGCGGAGAACTCATTTGCTGTATGTCTCCCCGCCGTTACCAACTGGCTGCTGCTCCCGGATAATATTGTACCGGTTGTGCTGTGGCGGCTTGTTGTGGCCGCTGTGGCTGCATCCGCTGTTCAATTTCCTCTGCTGTCGGGCGTGGCTCATCCATTGTCCGGGCGATCAGGTCTCTCAGTTGTTCAATATACAGCCCGGTCAGTAAACCAAGGCTGGCATAGAACGGGGTATTGCAGCGCTGCGACACCCGGCGCCCGAATGGCAGCAGCCAGCGCAACAGGTGTTCATCCATGAACTGTGCTGCCTCCCTCATCTCCTCCTGTTGTCCTGTCGCTGCCTGTTCCATCAGCCAGGCACTGAACAGCAGCTCATTAACCAGATGGTCATCAGCCATCAGCCGCCAGTTGGGCACCGTCATGCCATGGCGTTGGTACCATTGACGTACCTGAAACATGGGTTGTTGGCAGACCAGATTCTCATCATCCAGCCAGGCTGATTCGCTGGGATAAGTGCGCAGATGGCCGTTCAGGTAAATACCGGCATAGTCGGTTGCCAGCTCATCCAGCAGCTCAGCGGGCAGTTGTTCCGGCCAGCTGTCCATTAAGTCCTTTAGCTGTTGTAAAGCCAGCTGATAAACCTCATCGGTGCTCTGCAGAAGCAAAACATCCGGGAAACGGATGTCACGCAGCTTTGCATAATACGCCTGCGTCAGTTCAGTGGCATGCAAATCAGCCAGTAGCCGCAGGTCATTGGCAATCTGCAAACATAGCTGTTGGTTCAGTGCGGGTGTGCTGTTGCTCATTTACTGCTCCTTGCCGGTGTCGCCTGCTGCAGGTTGCCCTGCTGTTTCTTCGCCGTCAACCCGGGCTTTGCTGTGGGCAACAAACACAATTGACGGATCAGTCAGTTCCGGATCAGCCATGCTTTTCACCTGGCGGACAACGGTTTCATGCGGAGCCACGGCTGCCGTCTTGTAGGTGCCGTCGCGCAGTTTGTCGATCGGCCCGATATCCAGCACCCGCATCATGCAGGCCATGACACAGTAGGGCTTGCGGCCGGCATCAATTTCATCCACACACATATTGCACTTGGAGACAATATTCTGTTCCGGGATGAACTGTGGTGCGCCATAAGGGCAGGCAGCTTCACAACGCCGGCAACCAATACACAGACTGGAATCAATGTCGACAATGCCATCCTTTTTGCGCTTGTAGATGGCACCGGTCGGACAGGTCGGCAAACAGGCCGGTTCCGCACAATGGTTGCACGACATATTGACTTTATAGGCGTATACATCGGGGTAGGTGCCACCTTCGGTATACATCACCCGGCGGAAGCGCGGGCCGGGTGGCAGGCCGTTTTTATCCTTGCAGGCAATCTCGCAGGCCCGGCAGCCGATGCAGTCGACATTGTTATGCACAAAGCCAAACTGCTGATCCGGTTTGACCGGGGTGTAGGTTTCCTTTTTGCGGCGCTTGATCGCTTCCTTAATCTTGCCCCGGTTATTTTCAACGTTTTCGTTAGCCATGAAAAATCCTCCTCAGGCAGTTACTGGTCGCGCCGGAATACATGGCTGCGTGCCGTTGCCAACTTATCCCAACCGGGCTTGTGCTGCAGATCCGTTTTACGGATACCGGCCAGTACGGTGTTATAGGCAAATGAACCTGCCGGACTGGGCTCATCCAGGGTCAGCATGTCCGGATTTCCGGAGCGGTCAATGCCGTTCTCATCCAGATCCAGCCAGGCACCTTCGTAGACCACCAGTACACCGGGCATACAGCGTTCGGTCACATAAGCCGGTACCACAATCGTGCCACGGTCATTAAAGACCTCGACGGTATCGCCGGTTTTAATCCCCAGTTTTTTGGCATCAGAAGCATTAATGGTTACTTCCTGCTCATAGGTTTCCCGCAACCAGCCGATATTATTAAAGATGGAATGGGTACGGTGACGCGGATGCGGCGAAATCAGATGGAACGGGTATTTTTCCGTCTTTTCCTTGTTACCCAGATATTCCCAGGGTTCAATCCACTTCGGAATGGCCGGGATTTCATAGCCATAAGCCGTTTTAGTCCAGTCGTCGTAGTTGGCCAGTTGGGTGGAGAAAATTTCAATTCTTCCGGAAGGTGTCGGCCAGGGGGTGCCTTTTTCCACATTATCCTGGAAAGCCACATGCGGACGCTCCAGCTTGAACTTATAGATGCCGCGCTGTTTGAATTCTTCCCATTCCATTTCCACATGCTGATGATGCCGGACACGTTGCCACCAGTCCTGCAGGTAGGCTTCGTCCACAGCATCATTATTCATGAAGTAATCACGGTTAGCTTTCGGGTTATAGGTTCGGCCAAAGCGTTCGCCACCCAGCCGCCAGGCCAGTTCGGTATAAATCTGGAAGTCGGTTTTACTTTCACCCATCGGCTCAATCACTTTCGGGCGGTGAATGTAGTAATGGCCTTTATACCAGGGCAGGGCAACATCATGCCGTTCAAAGTGGGTGGCCACCGGCAGTAATACATCTGCATACAGGCCGGACGGGGTGATGGTGGAGTCATTACAAACCACCAGATCCAGCTTGTTGATGGCCTTGATTTCCTTATTGATGTTGGTGAGCTGGTTGAACCAGTCCGATCCCTGCCAGAAGATGCCGCGAATATTCGGGATTACACCGTCACCGGCTTTGCCACCCGGCCACAGCCCGATTTCCTCGCGTCTGACATTCGGATAGTTCAGCACCGCATGCGCCCAGCGATCCGACTTGATAGATGCGTAGTAGATATTGGCGTACTGGTCATAAGGGTAGGCCACGGCTTCCGCATGCCATGCTTTCCCAATGCCTTCAGCACAGCCACCCAGCACGCCGATATTGCCGGTCATCGCCTGCAGCGCTGCTGCCATACGGTTATACTGCTCACCATAAGCATTACGCCCCGGTGCCCATGAGGCTTTCAGGGCAGCGGGTTTGGTGGTGGCGTACATTTGTGCCAGCTTTTTGATGTCATCAGCAGAGACACCGCAGATTTCCGCGGCCCACTCCGGTGTTTTCGGCGTGTTATCGTAGGTGCCCAGAATGTAGTCCTTAAAGTTTTCCCGGCCCTGCGCCCATTGCGGCATGGTACCGGCATCCATGCCCTGAACAAACTTATTGATAAACTCCTGATCATGCCAGTTATTGGCAAAAATATGATGGGCCATACCGGCCATCATGGCGGCGTCGGTGTTCGGGCGGATCGGAATCCACCAGGCATCATAAGCCGCCGCCGAATCGGTATATTGCGGATCAATCAGGACAAATTTGCAGCCTTGCTGCTTAGCCAGCCGCATGTAGTAGAAGGTATTGCCGCCATGGAAGGTGTAGGCCGGATTCCAGCCCCACATAATAATCAGTTTGGAGTGGGCGAAGGTATCATCCTCATTCCCGTCTTCAATGGTACCAAAGGTGATTTTGGAGCTGAACTTTGTGCCTTCATAGGACGGTACCGACCAGGAACTGGTGCGGCAGCCATACAGACCGAGAAATCGCCCCAGCAGGCCTTCAATCTGGTCTGATTTGTGCAGCACCCCGTAGGAAGCACCCGCATAAGACTGATCCAGCAAAGCGGTCGGGCCATATTTGGCTTTCAGCATTTCCATGCGCTCCGCCACCAGATCCAGGGCGGCGTCCCATGAGGCACGCTTGAACTTGCCTTCACCCCGTGCCCCGGTGCGCACCATCGGGTAGAGCAGGCGCTCCTGTGAGTACAGGCGTGAACGGTAAGAGCGGCCACGCAGGCAGGCGCGAACCTGAGGCTCCTCAAAGGTGTCCTTGCCGTAGGCCCCGTCTTTCTGATAGCGCCCGTCATCAGAGGACAGGCGTACAATCACATCCCCTTTTTTGTGGGCAACCAGCATGTGGCGTGAGCCACAGTTGTGGGCGCAACTGGTGACGACGGTTTGCAGCTCATCATCACGCGGATAGGGTTCGTAGGCAAAGGCTTTGGCATCTTTGCTTTTAACCAGCCCGCCGGCAGCAATGGCGGTCGATCCGAGTGCCGAGGTTTTGATAAAAGTACGCCGGTCCATTTTCAGAGCTGATTGCAGAGTATCTTTACGTGGTTTATCACTCATTGTGTTTGCTCCTGCGAAGTGGTGGTTTCCTGGCCCTTGATCAGAAAACGAATATCAGATTCTGTCAGGCGGTCTTTGGCCCAGTCCGGTGTGTCTTTGCCCATTCCCGGCCAGGGGTGGCGCGGATAGGGATAGTTAATACGGTACCATGCGCGTCCGCCGTGACAGCCAAAACAGCTGTCAGAGCTGGCTTTGCCCGCTTCCTCAATAGCGTCGGGTTTCAGGAAGTTGACCTGATGGCGGTTGGTGCGGATGGCCGCGTGGCAAAGCAGGCAGTTATTCTGGAAAAGTTCACCACTTTCATGCCAGGGGGCGGGTAGCCCCATCACTGTGTAATTAAACTGGCCATGGCACATCAGGCAGGTATCCGGGTTAACCAGTTTGCGCATAGTCAGCTGCTGATCCTGATTACTGGCCGAGCTGGCCGGTATTTCTTCCCGCGGGTCATTGCCCTGATGGCAGGTGGTACAGCTCATCTGCGCGACCTTGTTAATAAAAGGTGCGGTCAGATGGCGCTGGTGAAAGGTTTGCTGGTCACCTTCATAGGTGTCAAGGGTTTGGTACCAGGCCAGTGTGTTGTCTTTACTGAGTCCGGCCGGTGAGGTATCCAGTACTTTACGGTCAAGGATTTCCTGATGGCATTTCAGGCAGTCTTCATTGCTGGCCTGATCGATAGCTGGTTTGAAGTGGATCGGATCCCAGCGTGCGGCGTTATAGTCCTTATCTGCGATGATCTTATCAGTGGTTTTGGCTGTGTTTTGCTCTGTGGCCTTCTCAGTGGTGGTAGCCTGGGCCAGAACCAGTGGTGCGGTTGATGCTTGCTGTGTGCTTGCTTTTGTTACGGGGTTGTCCGGGGTTGCGTTTGCAGGCTGTGCAGCGGGTATGATTGCACTGAACAACAGTCCTCCGGCAGCGATAGTGCTGACGAGCAGAAGCCGAAATCCCCATTGCCTGATTGTTGAATCCATAACTTTATTCCTGTGCCTGTCCGGATTTTGGGTGCAGAGGCAGGAGCTTGTCCCGCCTGAGTCAAAAAAGAACCCGGAAGCGGTTTGGTACCGGCTCCCGGATCAATAAGAATGAGGCTGAAAATAGTGCGTAGAGAACCACCTCAGCTCATTCCGGGACTTTCATATTATTGAGGTGGTGTCCAGGTTTGGCCCTGCATACCTGACATGCCGCCCATGCCGGACATACCGTTCATGCCACCCATGCCGGACATACCGTTCATGCCACCCATGCCGTTCATGCCACCCATGCCCTGCATACCTGACATGCCACCCATGCCGGACATGCCGTTCATACCACCCATGCCCTGCATACCTGACATGCCGCCCATTCCGGACATCCCGTTCATACCGCCCATGCCCTGCATACCTGACATGCCGCCCATGCCTGACATGCCGTTCATGCCACCCATGCCCTGCATACCTGACATGCCGCCCATTCCGGACATGCCACTCATGCCTGACATGCCACCCATTTTCAGAGAGTATTGAGTACAGGTTGGATTACCGTCGATGACCTGCGCTGAAACGCAAACCCAGGACTGGGCAGGGCCGGACATTCCGGACATGCCGCCCATGCCCTGCATACCTGACATGCCACCCATGCCTTGCATGCCTGACATACCGCCCATTCCGGACATGCCACCCATGCCCTGCATACCTGACATGCCGCCCATGCCGGACATGCCGTTCATGCCACCCATGCCTTGCATTCCGGACATACCGCCCATGCCTGACATGCCGTTCATACCGCCCATGCCCTGCATACCGGACATGCCGCCCATGCCCGACATGCCGTTCATGCCGCCCATGCCCTGCATACCTGACATGCCACCCATGCCTGACATGCCGTTCATGCCACCCATGCCTTGCATTCCGGACATACCGCCCATGCCGGACATGCCGTTCATGCCACCCATGCCTTGCATTCCGGACATGCCGCCCATGCCCGACATGCCACTCATGCCGATCTGATAGCCTTTCTTAGCCCACTGAATACACATATTTTCATCATTCTGTGCTGCAGCTGTGCAAGTCCATTGGTTGGTTTTGTCGGAGCTGCCGATAATTCCTGCAGAAAGGGTCATTGGGGTTAATAATGCCAGGTTGATTGCTAATACCAGTGCTTTTTTCATTTGGAGTTTCTCCTCAGGTTATTTATATAAAAATTCAGTGCGATTAATTTCAGTTTTCCGGCTGATGCCAGTGACGAATGTCATACCTTGAGGTCATGCCGGGATGGTTGAATGGGGTGTGCCATTGACCCTGATCCTCAAGAAAGCGAAGTGAATAGGGGTAAGGCTTTTCCACGCCCCACAATGCGGTGCTGTACCAGTTTCCGTTCTTATTAAATTCATTGATTACAGGTGCACCGGCCGGGCGTTCGTATGGGATGGTACCGGCGATATAAAACTGATCATCAGCGTGTACACCACCAGATGCCGCCACCATTAATAAGGCTGTTTTGCTCAGCTGTATCAGCAAGCTCCTGCACATATTTTATGTCCTCCCTTGTAACGAATGTTCACTGCATTTTAAATAAAGCATGAAGCGTGCCATTCTTTTTTTATAACTTAAGTATATGATTTTTAATATAATTATATTTTAATAATATTGTATTAAATAAAGAGTAGTGCCAAAATGGCAGGATTCCCAATGACATTTTGGCGTAGCTAAATTAAACAAGACATTTTGTCATGTTTTGTTTTACACTGAAGCTATAGCAACAGGATTTTCATATTCATGTCTGAGCAAGTCCGGCAATCCCGAAAAAAGCATTTGAGCCACCGTTTTATTCTGTTTTTATTTACGGTACTGGGAAGTGTTTCGGCCTGTTTTCTGGTGGTGTTCTATTTTTATTATGATGCGCAGCTGACTGATGAGCGTATCCGCGCCTCCGCTTCAGTCAGTACTTTTTTGAAATCATCGCTGGAGCAGGCCATGCTGCGCAGGGATTTGGACGGTTTGCGCGAGGCGGTTGAAGGGTTGGGCGCACAGGATGAAATCAGACAGGTTTTTATTACTGATACCCGTGGGGAGGTGCGTTTTTCTTCCCGAAAAGAATGGCTGGGGGAGCAGGCATCCGACAGGGTGAGCGCAGTCTGCGCGGAATGTTTACAGGGCAGCGTGCCTGAAGAGCCGGTCAGCAGTTTTATTGTCACAGACGCCGGGCAGGAGCTGTTACGTACGGTTTTACCCGTCAGAAACAAGCCGCAGTGTGTGCAGTGTCATGGTGATCCGGTGGCGCATCCGGTGAACGGTCTGCTGGTGGTTGATTATGATGCACTGCCGATCCGGCAGAAAAACCTGTCCAACATAGTGTTGCTGGCAGTGGCGGGCAGCAGCGTAATGTTACTGGCCGCGTGGGGTGCCTGGGGCTTTATGCGGCGTAACGTGCTCAGTCCGGTAGATGAACTTAACCACGCCAGTTATGCCCTGTCCAGGGGAGACCTGGACGCACAGGTGAGAATCAGTGGTAATGATGAAATGTCAGATCTGGCTGAAACGTTTAATAAGATGGCCGGATCGTTACGCAATGCCCAGAAAGTGCTTATCAGCCGTGAGCAGTTTTTACAGGGGGTGATTGATGCATTGCCGGATGGCGTGCGGGTGATCGACCCTTTCTATCAGATTGTGGTGGCTAACCATAGTTATGCACAATTGGCCGGTGTCGGTTCAGCGGAGACATTACGCCAGCAGTATTGTTACAAAGTAACTTTCCGGCGCGATACACCCTGCCCGCCATCGCTGCGTACCTGCCCGTTGCACGAGTTAAAGGATGGGCAACAGGCCGGTAAGTATATAGAAAATCTGCAGCGCGCAGATGGCTCGGTCAAGACAACGGAAGTTTATGCTGCTCTGCTGAATATTGCTGATGGCAGTGGTGGAAATGAACAGCTGGTTGTTGAGGCTGTGCGGGATCAGGGAGCTGTTGTCCGCTATTCACATGAGCAGAAACTGTCAGCACTTGGTGAGCTGGCGGCAGGGGTGGCGCATGAGATTCACAATCCCCTGGCCTCAATCCGCATTGCGCTGGATGCCAGCGGGCAGATTCTCGATACAAGGAATGATGACGGCACTGATGAGTTGCAGGAGTATCTGGGGCTGGTGGATGAGCAGGTTAAGCACTGTCTGGAAGTGACCCGCCGGTTGATGAAACTCGGTACCCTGGCTAACAGCTATTCGGAGCTGGTGGAGGTTAATGTGGTATGTAGTGACATTTTGTCACTGCTGCGTTTTGAGCGCGAACAGCATGGCATTAGTGTGGAACTGGATTTGCAGCCGGACAGGCTGCGTATTCTGGCCGCCGAGAGTGATTTTCACATGATTATGCTCAACCTGGTGCAGAACGCTTTTCACGCCATGGCTGACGGGGGGACGTTGTGCGTAATGACACGCCGTGAATATGGCAGTATTGCCGTGCGGGTTAAAGACACCGGCAGCGGAATTGCTGAAGATGTTTTGCCCTATATTTTTGAACCTTTTTTTAGCCGGCGCAGTGACCAGAAAGGTTCCGGGCTGGGTTTGGCCATTGTCCGTTCATTAGTGCAGCAGCATGGCGGCACGGTAAAGGTGGAGGAGCACGACCCGGGAAATACAGTGTTTAAACTGGAGTTTCCGGATGCTGACCGGATTGATGAGGAGGAAGTATGATTCCGTTGATTCTGGTGGTGGATGATGACGTTACCCTGAACCGGTTAATGGTGTTACAGATTAATAAAATGGGCTATGCGGCCACAGGGGTTCATTCCTGGAAAGCGGCACAGGAGTATCTGCAACAGAGTGATCCCCAGCTGATCCTGCTTGACTGCCGCTTACCGGATGCTCATGGCAGTGAGCTCGTCCCGCAGCTGACTCAGGAGTACCCGGTTATTGTTATTACCGCTTACGGCAGCGTCAAGGAAGCGGTTAGTGCCATGCATGCCGGAGCCGCCGGATACCTGCTTAAGCCGGTTAATATGGATGAGCTGGCGCTGGTGATGCGTAAAACGCTGGATGCGCATCATATGAAGACTGAGTTCCTTTATCTGCGCGAACAGGTCAGAAAGCGTAAATCTTTCATGATCGGGCAAAGTGCATTGCTGAAAGAAGTGGAAAAAATGATTGATGCGGTGGCACCCAGTATGATGACAGTCCTGGTGCAGGGGGAAAGTGGTGTCGGTAAGGAGCTGGTTGCCCGTGAAATTCATGAGCGTAGTGAGCTGAAAAAAAAGGGTTATGTGGCATTGGATTGCTGCACCATGCAGGAGAATCTGTTCGAGTCCGAGTTGTTTGGTCATGAGAAAGGTGCGTTTACCGGTGCAGATAAACAGAAAAAAGGGCTGATTGAGAGTGCAGAAGGCGGCACCCTGTTTCTGGATGAGATCGGGGAAATCAGCCCGACGATTCAGGCCAAATTGTTACGGGTGCTGGAGACCGGACGTTTCCGCAGGCTGGGCGGGACACGGGATCTGACGGCGAATGTGCGGGTGGTGGCTGCGACAAACCGCGACCTGCTGGAAATGTCTCAGCAGGGAAGTTTCCGGGCTGATTTATTGTATCGTCTGAATGCGTTTACCATTTATGTGCCGCCGCTGCGGGAGCGCAGGGAAGACATCCCGGAACTGGTGGAGCATTTTATTAATAATCATGACTTTTCCCGGCGGGTTAATAAGAGTCTGTCCAGCACAGCAATCAATAAGCTGATGGGCTATGACTGGCCGGGAAATATCCGGGAGTTAAAGAATATGGTGGAGCGGGCAATTATTCTGTCCGGAGACCAGGATCTGATTCTGCCTGAGCATCTGACCCTGACTGACCAACGGAAGCAGCGGCGTCCGGCAGAGGCCGGTAACAGCGTACATCTGGGCTTTGAGGATCTGCCGACCCTGGAAGAACTGGAGCAGCATTATCTGGAGTTGCTGCTGGATCGGCTGGACGGACACCGGGGGAAGATTGCCAGGGCTTTGGGGGTGAGTGAACGGAATGTTTACCGGATGCTGAAAAAATATGATTTTATGAAGGCCTGAGTCATCCATTCTTCATTCCGCTTGTCAGGGCAGCTGCCGTCATGGCAATTTCATTAATTCCGGATGTTCAGGATTGATGCACAAGCTTAAAAATTGAGACTGGCTGCCTGTTGACGGATGGCCGCCCGGTCAGTGTCTGACAGTCTGCGTAAATTGTTAACCATGAATCCCATGCGCGGATGGCGGTCAAAACGGGTTTCGTGGCGGTCGAGAAAATCCCAGTACAGGGTAGTGAACGGGCAGGCATCCTGACCGGTGGATTTGGCCGGGTTGTAACGGCAGTGCTGGCAGTAATTGCTCATTTTTTGGATATACTTGCCGCTGGCGATATAGGGTTTGGAGGCCATGCGTCCGTTGTCAGCGTACTGGCTCATGCCCAGCGTGTTGGGCAATTCCACCCATTCCACCGCATCGACATACACCGCCAGATACCATTCGTGTACCTTGAGCGGTTGCACGCCATACAGTTGTGCGAACAGCCCGGTAATCATCAGCCGCTGGATGTGATGCGCATAACCGTGTTCCAGGGTCTGGCCGATGCTTTCGCGCAGACAAGTCATCTCCGTGTCACCTGTCCAGTAAAATGCGGGCAGCTCACCTTGTGCTTCCAGTGCATTCCACTCGTACCAGTCCGGCATGTGCAGCCAGTACAATCCACGCACGTATTCACGCCAGCCGAGAATCTGGCGGATGAAACCTTCCACCGCAGCTAACGGGGCAGCTTCTTGCCAGTAGCGCTCTTCTGTTTTGCGGATCACCTCCAGCGGTGACAGCAGCTTCAGGTTCAGGGCGCTGGCAAGCAGGGAATGATTGAGGAACGGCTGGCCTGTCCACATCGCGTCCTGATAGTCACCGAAGCGTGGCAGAGCCTCATCCAGAAAACGTTCCAGCAATTGTTCTGCCTGTGCTGGCGTTACTGCCCAGTTGAATGCATCCGGTTTGCCGGGATGTTGGGGGAAACGTTTATTGACCAGCCGGATGACTTCGCGGGTGATGCTGTCCTGTTCCAGTGCTGGTATTTCGGGGACATCCTGCGGGCCTGATTTGGGAAAGGCTTTGCGGTTGCTCTGGTCATAATTCCATTTGCCGCCGACCGGCTGTTTGCCGTCTTCCAGTAATACCCCGTAATGGCGGCGTAAATCCCGGTACCAGTATTCCATGCGTAATGTTTTGCGTTCACCGGCCCATTCCCGGAACATTTTCGGCGTCGACAGGAAATGCGTGTCATGCAACTGCTTCAGCGGAGTACCGTGCTGTTTACAGGTGCCGGCAATCTCGGCCAGTACCCGGTAGTCACCGGGGCGCACCAGCCGCACTGACTCGGGTTGCAGGGTTTGCAGCGCATCCGCCAGCGCTTCGCCGAGTGTTTCAAAAGCATGTTCACCCAGTTTCAGGTAGTGCAGGGGGAGCTCTTTCACGGTCAGCTCTGCGGCAAAGTGGCGCATGGCACTCAGGAAAAGGGTGATGCGCTGTTTGTGTGACCAGACATGGGTGGATTCCTGCGTGACCTCGGCCATCCACACCGCATCCTGACGCGGGTCGAAGTCCTGAAAAACGGGTGAATGACGGTCGAGCTGGTCGCCAAGAATGATACAGAGTTTACGCACGACCTGACTCCCGGTTACGCTGACGGCGGCAGCGTTCGGAGCAGTATTTCACCTCATCCCAGCAGGTTGCCCATTTTTTTCTCCATGCAAACGGGCGCTGGCAAACCGGACATGTTTTGTTTGGCAAACGGCTTTTGTGATGAGCCATTATGCCGCACCTGTGCCGCCAATATTACTGATATTCATGAGCTTTCCTTAAATCTTGATTCCGGCGTTTGTTCTGGTGATGAGGGGCGGGTTGCCGGTTTCTTAAACCGTGCTGCCTGTACACGATTATTCATGATGTACAGGCGTGGTGCTATTATCGTCCCAACTGTTGAGGTATTTAACTTTTCTGAGAAATGTCATGAAAAAATACGGATACGCCTTACTATGTTTCCTCGGGCTGTGGCTGGCAGGATGTGCCGGTATTCCTGAGGGTGTGAAACCTGTCAGCGGTTTTGACGTGAACCGCTATCTGGGTAAGTGGTACGAAATCGTCCGGCTGGATCATCCCTTTGAGCGTGATTTGGAGCAGGTAACGGCGGAGTACAGTCTGCGTGAAGATGGTGATATTCGCGTAATCAACCGCGGCTTCAATATTGCCGGGCAAAAATGGCAGGAAGCAGAAGGACGCGCCAAATTTGTCGGTTCGCCGGATGTGGGACGCCTGAAAGTTTCCTTTTTCGGCCCGTTCTATGGCGGCTATAATATTGTGGAACTCGATCCCGGCTATCAGTACGTCATGATCGTTGGTAATGACCGGGATTACTTGTGGATTCTGTCTCGTACACCGCAATTGGCTCCTGAAATTCAGCAGCGCTTGGTGGCAAAAGCCAGATCGCTCGGGTTTGCGACTGATAAGCTGATTTATGTGAAGCAATGAGCCTTTGAAAAGGTGGAGTGAAATTTTCAGTGTCCTCTGTATGATGTTTGAGCTATCTGCACAGGTTTTAGCTGAGGAAGAAGCCAAACAGCGGTTTATGGCCGTGCAATTGCGGGGTGATCCCAAGCGGGCGTTACAGTTGCTGGATGAACTGGATGCATTGGGAATCTGAATTCATGTCTTTATTGATCTACTCATGGTAGATATGCATGCCATACCACTATTACCGTCCCAAAGATAAAATTGCTCGATTCAGCGAATACTTTGATTTGCTGGAAACCCTGTTTCGTTTTCCGCAGGGCTACACTGAAGATGTGTTACGCTATCAAATTGATCAGACAAAAGGCTCCAGTGCGCCAGAAACTTCCTATATTTTTGATTCCCTGCTGAATTACGGATTGATTGTTGAAAGCACTGATTTTCAACCCCGCTATGTGTTGGGCGTACCTTATCGCGCTTTGCTGGAACAACTGTATCAGGAGTCGCAGCCGGTCAATTCAGCAGTTATTCAAGGCTATATCACTGCCTTAGCTAACTGCGCTGGAAATTTGCAGAAAGCCTATGAAGCCCAGTCTACGCCACTGACACTAAAGCATCTGCAACACTTAAGCCGTGAAATGGAATCAATCAGTCAGACATCACGCAATAACCGTCTGGGGGTTATTAACGAAGTCCGTAAATTGCGTCTGAATGATGAAAAACTCAGTTACCGCGAACGTCTGGCTGAGGCTAATCGCCTTTGGGATGAGTATCTGGAGCCTTTGCGGGAAATAATTGCGCCAACCGGTACTTTCGGACAGGCGATGCAGCATTTGAAGCAGGTGCTCGATAACGGAGAAGCCCTGTTTAATGCAAACGTAGAGTTACGCCACCAGTTCACGCATAACCGTGTACTGCGGGTTCAATTACAGGAACAGGCCCGCATTGACCTGAGTGAGGCGAGTCTGGAGCTTGATCCCTTGCGGGAGAAACTGTTGGAGGAGTCTCGTTTGCTGGAGGCCAGCAGTTTGGTGTTCGATTATCTGGAGCAAGGTAAGCTAACTGAATTGCCAACCCTGTCATTAGGCAGAAAGCTGACACATGAACGACAGATTGACCTCTACGGATTGATACCATGGTTGGCTGAATTGTGGTCTATTCAGAATGAACCTGATAGCTTCAGTTTTGAGGAGCAGGAAGAAGTTGAGCCCGACCCGTTGGAAACAGAAGCACTCTTGCAGTTATTGGCCGATATGCCTGCTGATACTGATCTGATTGAGTATTTCCAGAAGTGTTACAACAACCTGTCTGCCAATGCCGTTTTACGCGCTATCAGTATTGCTACATTGCACCAGACAGATGTTCCAATTGGTGTGTCCGCAGATGAAAGTCAGTATTGGATTGATGGGCAACTCTGGAAAGGTAGCGGTTTCTACAAAATAACTGATAACAACAAAGGACAATGAGCAACAGCATGGAAAGCAACAATCCGTTCCATATTCCTGGCAAGCAGGAAGTCTTTGAAGCATTGGTCAGCGGTAAACATTTATCGTTACATTCCGGCGAGTTATATCACTATTTGCTGGAGCATAAAGAGGCTTATCAGGCAGAGCTGGCATCTTTGGGGTATGTGCTGGTGCATGAGCAGGATTATTTTTATCTGCTGTCACGAGATGACAACCGAACCAATGATTATTCCCACAAGGTGCTGGTATTTATTGCAATCATGCTGGAGTTCATTGCACAGACAGGCAATGACATGATTGACACGCTATACCGTTCGCGGGGATTTGAACGTGACCAATTGCCGCATTTCAGTACTGAGCGTTACAAAAACTACATGCAGCATTTGGGGATTGAAGATGAGAAGGCATTGCATACCCTGCTCAGAAATCTCCACCGCTCCGGTTTTATAGACTATCGGGAGTCCGAGAATTTCCTGAGATTTCTGCCGCCTTGTCAGCGTTTTATTCAACTGGCACTGGATGTGTTGGAGCAACATAAGAAACAACAGGCAGAACAAGGGGAAACTGGCGCATGAAGAAAGTACAACCCTTAAAAATCATCCTGATCAATGCCGCTAATTGCCAGTATGCCGAATTTGACTTATCGGACTCGTTGCATCTGGTCGCCCTGAACAATCGCGGGAAAACGTCAATCATCAATACCTTGCAGTTCCTCTATATCGATAATTACAAGGAAGTGGATATGGGGCACTCACTCGATAAAACCTGGAAGCATTATTTCCCTCAGTTGGGTTCGTATGTCCTGTTTGAGTTGAATACATTGGCAGGGAGGAAGGTATTCGGTTTGGCGGCTACCGGTATGGGGGCGCAACCAGAAAAATTTGTTGTGGATGCTGCCTATCAGGCTGAAGATTTTCTGGTCAGTGATGGTGAAACTTTCACTCCTCGCAAACCAGAAAATCTGTTTCCATTATTGGGGGCTAGACTGCGCAGGCGTGGGTTAGAAGCCAAACAACACCGGGATTTTCTGAAGCCGCTACACCCGAAAAAGAACCCGGATGGTCTCGGTATTATTGGTGACACCAATGACTACCCACTTTTCAAGCGGCTTTTCAAACAACTGTTGCAGCTCAAGGGAATCACCATCAAGGATCTGAAAGATCAGATTGAACAAGTCAATCAGCGCATGATGGAAAAAGAGCAGGTCATCAATGTGCAACGCGAATACAGCGAACCTTATGCTGAAATCCAGAAGCGCAAGAGTGAATTGCAACGACTACAGTTTAATGAAGCTAATATCGCTGAGTTATTGGATCTTAACGAAAAACAAGCCAATCTGCGGGGGCGATTGCGCAGTTATTTCCTGAAAGCTGACTCACTATTTGTTAATGAAGACCAGCAACTGCAAAACCGTAAGGCTGAACACTCGGACAGTAAGCTGCGTTTGCAGGATGAGAAACTTCCTGCTATCCGTGTACAAAAGGAAGAACGACAGCATAAAAGCAATGCACTGAATCAGCGTTTGGGTGTGGTAAAAGAGTTTATCCGCAACCACGAAAAGCTGGGAAAATTGTGTGAGGAAATTGTCATTGAACTGGAGCAGGAAACCCAGTCTAATCTTGAAGTGCAAGTCGAGGCACTTCAGAAGCGGTTGTATCAGGCAGAAGAAACCAGTCTTGCCGTTCTGGAAAAAACACTGCACGATCGCCAACAAGGCAAGGAAGAATATCAGGCACAGCTTCAGCGGATTGCTGACACTTTGTTTGCCCGCCTAAAGAATTTGCTGGATATCCGGCAACAAAAACAGTTGTACCGTATTACGAACAATGAACTCTGGCGTTTGTTTGAAGGGCAGGGTTTTGAATTACATGACCCCAAAGCACTTCAGGATTTTCTGCAACAAACTCTGCCAGCAGGTGAAGATGACCACTGGGATTTGCCTGGTTTACGTTTGAAGCTTTCCGGAATCAGCACCACAAATTTACACGCATTAGGCAACCCTGATTTCCTGCGGGATCAAATCCGGCAACTGGATGAGGAAATCAGCAAGCTTCAGCAGCAAATTGAAACTGTACGTACACAGGAGCAGCTACGGCAGAAACTGAGCGAAATACTTCAACAAATTGAAACTTGTAAAACACGTATTGCCCAATATCAGCAGTGGCAACAGGCGCAAGCGCAATACCAAGAAATTGTCGAAGAGCAGCAGCTTCTGGATGAACAGATCAATCAGCTTCGGACTGAAATTGACCAATTGGAAGAAGAGCGGGTTGCTGTTGATCACGAAATCCGGCGGCATGGAGAAAATATTACCAAAATTGAGCAGGAGATTAGAGAACTCAACCGTCAGAAAATCTGGATTGAAAAACACCCACCCGATCAGGATTGGACGGTGATTGAGGTTAATTACGACACATTACTGTTTGCGGATCTTCATGAACGTTATCAAAAAAATCATGAGGAGTTACAGAAGAAAAATGAAGATGTAGGCCGTAAACTGGCTCAATTACGTAGTTTATTCCCACAGATGACAGGTTTGCAGGACGCATTAGCGCTACACTATCTGAGCGAGCAGCTGGAAGCCATCCCCGAAAAGGAAAAAAGTATCAACGATCAGTGGCGAGGGATTTTCACCAGTTTCTCTGCACATTGCCGGGGAATGATCGATAGTGTTGATGCCATTGATAGCTACCTTGCCGATCTCAACCGTTTATTGGGCAAACAGCAAATATCCAACCTGCAAGCAGTAAAAATTCTGCTGAAACCCAACCAGTGGCATACCCGTATCCGTAGAATTCAGGAATGGCGCGAAGATGACCTGCCATTGTTTGGTGGCATTAATGAAGCAGAGGGTGACAAGCTACAGGAGGAAATCAAACCGCTGCTTGATAAAGGCAAAATCAGTATTGCTGATTTGTATGACCTGAAGTTGCTGGTATTGGATCAGAACGCCCAGGAAAAACAGTATGAGAGCTTACAACTGGAAAGTAATGGCACTTCGATCACCGTTAAAACTATTATTTTCATATCCATGATCAACAAGGCAATGGAGGGTAAGCAGCGGTTGGGCGAGAATATCCGCATTCCTTTCTATGTTGACGAAATTGACAGTCTGGATGATGTGAATGCACAAAATATTCACGATACTGCGCAAAAGTTGGGGCTGATTCCGGTATTTGCCAGTCCCAAGGGCAGTGGTATCTGTAAGCGACTTTATCAACTGGATAATAACCAGTACGGTAAACTGAATGTGCGGCAAAAGTCTGGAGGCAAATTATTATTGTTGAAACCGACATTTGAACGTGTGGATACGGTGTAATAACAGTGAATTTCGTTAATGCCAATGCACGCTTGCTATATCAGTTACAGATGGAAGGTTTTGTTCCGGCATCCAATACCAAGAGTGTTGCAGCGACCAGCTTGTTCGGGCATTTGCAGCAAGCTGGAATTGTCCGCAAACGCCGCAAAGGTGGTGGAAACCAGTTTCAGCTAGATCATCCGGAATTTTTGCAAGCATTTATTTTGCAAACTTATCCCGAGGGACTGTTTCGTACAACAGAGGATGAACGTCTATCACGTGTTCAAGGAGTTATGCGGACACAAGATAGTAAAAATCGTAGACAACTGGATTTTTCATTGCTTCATGTTCGAGGTACGGCTGTTCTTCAATATGTGAAACGCAATTATGACTTGGCTGCTTTAACGGATAGTGACACCAGCATCTGCCTGAAAATTTCGGCAGATCAGCAATGCAGTCTAATTGATTCAGGCTGCACGATTTTGACGGTAGAAAATCCAACAGCCTTTGTCGTTCTGGAACAAATAGTGAAGCAAACTTGGCAGTTGGCAGTTTATACGTCTGGGAAAATGTCCGAAATTTTATTACAGCAATTGAAAAGCTGGAGTCAACAGGGACACCGGTTGGTACATTTTGGAGATTATGATTATGTTGGTTTGCTAGAGTTTGCCCGGATTCTTCGTCTTGATTCCGCAGCTAGTATTTATTATCCAGAAACATTAGAGCAGTTGCTTCAAAGGTATGGGAATAGCCAATTGTTGCAAAAGCAAACTAGCCAACATCTGACCTTGCTTGAAACAATGAGGCAACTCCCGGATGGATTAGGGAAACAACAACTATTTTTTGTTTATCAATTGCTTCAACGAACCGCTAAAGGCCTGGAGCAGGAAGGGCTCTATCAGTAAGCAGAGCCCACCCCAATAATTAATCAGGCCTCATACCCCAACACCGGAGCCAACCACCGCTCCATTTCCTCCACACTCATACCCTTGCGCCTGGCGTAATCTTCCACCTGATCCCGCGCAATCCGCCCGATACCGAAGTAACGTGAATCCGGATGGCTGAAATACCAGCCTGACACCGACGAAGCCGGATACATCGCGAACGATTCGGTAATCGTCATACCAGTATTCGTTTCCACATCCAGCAGTTCCCACAGCGTGGCTTTTTCGGTGTGATCCGGGCAGGCCGGGTAGCCGGGGGCAGGGCGGATGCCCTGATATTTTTCGGCAATCAGCGCGTCGTTTGCCAGCGTCTCGTCAGCGGCGTAGCCCCAGAATTCCTTGCGTACCCGTTCGTGAATACGCTCCGCCAGCGCTTCGGCCAGCCGGTCACACAAGGCCTCCAGCATGATGGCGCTGAAATCGTCATGTTTGGCGCGGAAAGCTTCCAGATGTGGCTCAATGCCAAACCCGGAGCTGACCGCAAATACGCCCATCCAGTCGGCTTTGCTGGAATCTTTCGGCGCGACGAAATCACCCAGCGAGTAATTTGGCTGCTGGCCGTTCCGGTCCATCTGCATCCGCAGGTTGTGCAGGGTAGCACGCGCCCGGGTGCGATCCTCATCGGCATACACCACAATATCGTCGCCCTCGGCATTGGCCGGGAAGAAACCCACCAGCGCTTTCGCCCGCACCCACTTTTCGTCAACCAGCTGTTTCAGCATGGCCCGCGCATCTTCATACAGCCTGCTCGCTTCCGTGCCGACCACCGTATCGCGTAAAATCGCCGGGAACTTGCCCGCCAGCTCCCAACTGCGGAAAAACGGCGTCCAGTCAATCCGTTCCACCAGCTCATCCAGCGGATAATCCTCAAACCTGAGAATGCAACCCGCGCCGGAATGCAACAGCTCCGCCCCGTCAGGAATTACACTCTGCTGCTGTTTGGCCGCCTTCTGCTCCGCCATCTTCGCCTGCATCTCATGCGCAATACAGCAATACTGTTTCTTCTCCCCCTCTACCTCTGGGAGAGGGGGCCGGGGGGTGAGGGCGGTCTGCTGCAACAAAACCGGCTTCGGCGGCGTGTATTCCTTCCAGTCCACCTTGAACCCATTAGCCCGCGCATCCGCAATACTCACCAGCTTGCGCTCGGTCTGATTCGCCGCCCGCTTCACCCGCACCTGCTCATACTCAGCCCGAATGTTGGCGACATAGCCCGCCTTCTGTTCCTTCGACAACAGGCTGCTGGCAACACCTACCGCGCGCGAAGCATCCTGCACATACACCACGATATCATTATCGTATTGCGGCTCGATCTTGACCGCCGTATGAATCTTGGAAGTGGTCGCCCCGCCAATCAGCAGCGGAACATGGAAATCCTGCCGCTGCATTTCCTTGGCCACATGCACCATTTCATCCAGCGACGGCGTGATCAGGCCGGAAAGGCCGATAATGTCCACTTTTTCATCCCGTGCAACCTGCAAAATCTTTTCCGCGGAAACCATCACGCCAAGGTCAATGACCTCATAACTGTTGCATTGCAGCACCACGCCGACGATATTCTTGCCGATGTCATGCACGTCGCCTTTCACGGTTGCCATCAGGATTTTGCCGTTGGCTTCCACCTCACAACCAGCTTTTTCTTCCTGCATGAACGGGTCGAGGTAGGCCACCGCTTTTTTCATCACGCGCGCGGATTTGACCACCTGCGGCAGGAACATTTTGCCTGCGCCGAACAGGTCGCCGACCACGTTCATGCCGTCCATCAGCGGGCCTTCGATCACCAGCAGCGGGCGCCCCAGTTTCACGCGGGCTTCTTCGGTGTCTTCGTCCACGAAGGCGTCGATGCCCTTGACCAGCGCGTGTTCCAGACGTTTTTCCACCGGCCAGCCACGCCATTCGAGGTCTTCTTTCTTGGTTTCCGCCGCGCCGTCGCCCTTATAGTTGGGGGCAATGTCGAGCAGGCGTTCGGTCGCGCCATCATCCTTGTTCTGAATGACATCTTCGACCGCGTTACGCAGTTCTTCCGGCAGGTCGTCGTAAATCGCCATCTGCCCGGCGTTGACAATGCCCATGTTCATCCCGGCCTTGATGGCGTGGTAGAGGAATACGCTGTGGATGGCTTCGCGCACCGGATTGTTGCCCCGGAACGAGAACGATACGTTGGAAACGCCGCCGGAAATGCTTGCATACGGCAGGTTCTGCTTGATCCAGCGGGTTGCCTCAATGAAATCGACCGCGTAGTTGTTGTGCTCCTCGATACCGGTGGCAACCGCGAAAATGTTCGGGTCGAAGATGATGTCTTCCGGTGGGAAGCCGACCTGTTCGGTCAGTATCTTGTAGGCGCGGGCGCAAATTTCGATCTTGCGCGCTTCGGTATCTGCCTGGCCTTGTTCGTCGAAAGCCATCACGATTACCGCCGCACCGTACCGGCGCACCAGTTTGGCCTGCTGGATGAATTTCTCCTCGCCTTCCTTCATCGAAATCGAGTTGACGATGCCCTTGCCCTGGATGCACTTCAGGCCAGCCTCGATGACTTCCCATTTGGAGGAGTCGACCATCACCGGCACCCGCGCGATGTCGGGTTCGGAGGCGACCAGATTGAGGAAACGGTGCATTTCTTTCTCGGCATCCAGTAAGCCTTCGTCCATATTGACGTCGATCACCTGCGCGCCGTTTTCGACCTGATCCAGCGCCACTTCAAGCGCGGTGGTGTATTCGCCGTCCTTGATCAGGCGTTTGAAGCGGGCGGAACCGGTGACGTTGGTGCGTTCGCCGACGTTCACAAACAGGCTGTCAGCGCTGATATTGAACGGCTCCAGCCCGGACAGGCGCATTGCACGCGGCAGGTTGGGAATCTGGCGTGGGGCAATGCCTGCAACTGCTTCGGCAATCGCCTTGATATGCGGCGGAGTCGTACCGCAGCAGCCGCCAACGATATTCAGGAAACCGCTTTGTGCCCATTCCCTGATATGCCCGGCGACCTCATCCGGTCCCATGTCGTATTCGCCCATCTCGTTCGGCAAACCGGCGTTGGGGTGGGCGGAGACATACGTGGCACTGATGCGGGACAGTTCTTCAACATATTGCCGTAGCAGATCCGGCCCCAGTGCGCAGTTCAGGCCGAAGGAAATTGCATTGGCATGGGCCAGTGAGTTGTAGAAGGCTTCGGTGGTCTGGCCGGACAGGGTACGCCCGGACTGGTCGGTAATGGTGCCAGAGATCATCACCGGCAGCTCAACATCATCCTGCTCAAACACCGACTGCACCGCAAACACGGCGGCTTTGGCGTTCAGGGTGTCGAAGATGGTTTCAATCAGGATAATATCCGCGCCGCCTTCGATCAGACCGCGTGTCGATTCACTGTAAGCCACCACCAGCTCGTCAAAGCTGACATTCCGGTAGCCCGGATCATTGACATCCGGTGAAATGCTGCAGGTGCGGTTAGTCGGGCCGAGCACCCCGGCGACAAAGCGGGGTTTATCCGCTGTGCTGAATTGATCGGCTACTTCACGCGCCAGTTGCGTGGCTGCGACATTGAGTTCATAGGCCAGTTCCTGCATGTCGTAGTCGGCCATGGAAATGGTGGTGGCGTTAAAGGTGTTGGTTTCGAGAATATCTGCCCCGGCGTCGAGGTATTGCGCGTGAATTTCGCGGATAATGTCCGGCTGAGTCAGTACCAGCAGGTCATTATTACCTTTTACATCGCAGTGCCAGTCCGCAAAGCGTTCGCCACGGTAGTCGTGCTCCTGTAATTGATGTCGCTGTACCATGGTGCCCATTGCACCGTCGAGTATCAGAATACGTTGTTGCAGCGCGGCTTGCAGCTTTGTCAGTCGGGTCACAGTAAAAATTCCGGGGCAAAAGTGTATATTGTCTATAGCAGGTCTGATTTAAACAATTTCAAGTTTTTCAAGCATAAGTTGAGATAAATACAATATGAGTCGCAGCGATTTTCCGCTTACCCAACGGGAGTGGTACTGGCGGGTATTTAATCTGGCCTGGCCGGTGATCCTGTCCAGCCTGTCGGTGCCGTTGGTGGGGGCGGTGGATACGGCGGTGATGGGGCAATTGCCGGAGCCGCGTTATATGGCGGCGGTCGCCGTGGGGGCGGTGATTTTCAGTAGTGTGTTCTGGGCGTTTGGCTTCCTGCGCATGGGTACCACCGGCTTTGTCGCGCAGGCAGCGGGGCGCGGTGATCTGACGGAAGTAAGTCTGGCTTTATGGCGGGCATTTGTGGTAGCGCTGGGTTTAGGCTTGTTGGTGATTCTGTTGCAGGTGCCGCTGGCCAGGGTGGCATTCTGGCTGATGGGAGCAGGGGAGGATGTCACGCTCAGTGCTCAGGAATATTTTGCCGTGCGTATCTGGAGTGCGCCAATTACGTTTATCAATTATGCTGTGCTGGGCTGTCTGATCGGCCTGCAGCGTATGCGTTCGGCCTTACTGCTGCAGTTGGTGCTGAATGTGAGCAATATGCTGCTGGACTTTCTGTTCGTGCTGTACCTGGGCATGGACACGGCGGGAGTGGCACTGGCTTCCGTACTGGCTGAAATGCTGGCGGCCGCAACGGGTTTATGGTTATTGCGCGAAGTGATTTCGGCGGCGTGGAAATTACCGGCTATTTCACCGGCTGTACTGTGGGCAAAATTGGCGGATGCAGAAGCCCTACAGGTACTGGTGCGGGTTAATAGTGACCTGTTTGTCCGCACTCTGCTGCTGACCGCTGCGTTTTTCTTTTTCACCGCGCAGAGTGCGCAGTTCGGCACGGTGGTTCTGGCGGCGAATGCCATTCTGATCAATATGCTGCAGATGATTGCCTATGGTCTGGATGGCTTTGCCCATGCGGCGGAGGCACTGGTGGGTGGGGCATACGGGGCACGCAATAAGTCGGCGTTTCAGCAGACAGTGCGCAGCAGCACCGTCATGGCGGTAGTGATGGCGGCCTTGATCAGTTTGTTCTATTGGCTGACGGGCGGGCAGATTATTCGCCTGATGACCGATATTGATAGGGTGGTTGCGGCGGCGGATGTTTATCTGCTCTGGATTATCGCCGCGCCGTTGCTGGCGATCTGGAGTTATCAGCTGGACGGGGTATTTATCGGCGTGACCCATACCCGAGATATGCGCAACACGGTATTTTTGGCGCTGGTGATTTATGTGGGGCTGGTGTTACTGCTGGTGCCGGTATGGGGGAATCATGCGCTGTGGGGGTGTTTGTTGTTGTTTCTGGTTTTGCGCGGTATGTTTTTGGGGGCTTTGTATCCAAAGTTGCTGGCTGAAATTTCCGGGTAAAAAAGTGTCGTAAAAGCAAATCCCCCTTGTTCCCCCCAAGCCACGTTTAAAAAGCGCAATGTGTGAAACAAAAGGCCCATCCAGTAAAGACGGATGGTTATCGAAGGGTCTCCCCCTTTGTCAAAGGGGGAACAAGGGGGATTTCTTCCAGAGAGTAAAGACGATTAGTGCTTTCTGGCTTTTTTCGTCGCCTTCCTTTTCTTTTTATGTTTTTTGGCATGTTTATGCGCGGCTTTAGCAGCTGCTTTTGCTTTGCCCGCCACTTTATCTTCGGCCTTTTCCTTTTTAGATTTCGCTTTATCGGCAGCCTTTTCCTCGCCGGTTGACTTATCTTCGGAAGTCTTTTCCTTTTTGGACTTCAGCCTGGATTTTGCAGCGGATTCGGTTTTAGCTGAGTCTGCGCCATATTTTGCCGGTACAAAAGACTGCTCTTCCATCGGCGGGCGGACATAGGCGCCATCGGTCTTGCGTTCCGGTAACGTCAGTTTTTCAGGCAGGAGGTCAACATAAGGGAATATGCTGAGCAGATGGCTGATACAGTTCAGGCGCGCATGCTTTTTGACTTCTGAGTCAACCACATACCACGGGCACTGTTTGGTATCGGTGTGTGCCATCATTGCGTCTTTGGCTCGCGAGTATTCCACCCACTTGTCGCGTGATTCCAGATCCATCGGGCTGAGTTTCCAGCGTTTGCGCGGCTCATTCAGACGGCTCTGGAAGCGGCGCTCCTGTTCTTCGTCACTGACAGAAAACCAGTATTTGATGACGGTAATACCGGAGCGGATCAGCATGCGCTCAAATTCGGGGCAGCTGCGCATAAATTCGCTGTACTCATCATCGGTACAAAAGCCCATCACCCGCTCCACACCGGCACGGTTGTACCAGCTGCGGTCAAACAGCACCATTTCACCGGCAGCAGGCAGATGCGGAACATAGCGCTGGAAATACCACTGGGTTTTTTCCCGCTCGGTAGGCGTACCCAGCGCGACAACCCGGCAATGACGGGGATTGAGGTATTCGGTAATCCGTTTGATTGCCCCGCCTTTACCGGCGGCATCACGGCCTTCAAACAGCACAACCACTTTCTTTTGTTCCTGTTTGATCCACTCCTGCAGCTTTACCAGTTCTTCCTGCAGAATGGCCAGCTCATGTTCATAGACGGCGTTATCGATTTTGTTCCTTTTTTTATGTCCCACGGTAATATGCTCCTTTTTCTGAGAACATCAGGCATGTTACATCAATCCCTTATTAGATGTAGGGGTTAATTTAACATTATTGTCATATTACCTGTGGAACCGGCCATCGGACAGTGCCCGATGGTGGTTAACAGAAAGCGGGGTTTTTATTGGAAAAACCAGGAGAATAAACCGCTTTTCGTTTTACTCTCAGCCATTTGCTCATTATCCCCGGCCTGGCTGACAACCTCTCCCCATAACTGTTTGATCCGGGCATCCCGGCCGCATGCATGGCGGTAGTAGCGATAGCGCAGCGGATTCTTGCTGGAGTAATTCTGGTGATAGCCTTCTGCCGGATAAAACGTTTTTGCTGCCAGCACTTTGGTTACAACCGGAGCGGCGAAGGGTTTGCTGCGCCGTATTTCATTCAATGATTTATTAAAAGCCTGTTGCTGTACCTGATTCTGGTAAAACAGTGCTGTTTTGTAGGGTGAGCCCTTGTCACAGAATTGTCCGTTAGGATCAGTGGGGTCAATGGTTCTCCAGTAATAATTCAGCAATTCATCCAGGGAAACTTTCTGATCATCAAACGTAATCTTTACCGCTTCATAATGGCCGGTTCTTTTGCTGGCTACTTCCTCGTAAGTCGGATTTTTTGTTGTGCCATTGATATAACCGGACACCGCATCTGTCACACCTTCCAGTTTCTCAAAGTCAGATTCCACGCACCAGAAACAGCCTCCGGCCACAATCAGCGTGTCGGTTTTGGCCTGTGCCGGGAGGGTTGCTGCCAATAAAGTTGCGCTAAGCGCGATGGAAAGTATCGTCTTCTTCATGTCGGAACCTCTGTTATTGAATATCGGTTTCTTTAATGACTATACGGTTTGAACAGAGTTTCAGATGCAAAGGCCGGTAAGTTTTATCGGGAAGGTTACTCTTCTTCCAGCCAGCTCATGAACTCTGCGGGTAAAGGCGTGAGCTGGTCATCCGGATGAGTCCAGCCTTTTTCGGCGGCAATCTGATTGATCTTGTCGATACGGTCCTGATCCAGCGGGTGGGTGCTGAAAAAGGCTGATTTCGGGGCCAGACCATTGGTTGCGGTGAGTTTGTGCAGGGTGGCAAATAAGTCGGTGGCTCCGGTGACGTGGCCATATACAGAGTGAACAGCACTTAAGCCCTGTATATCCGAGTCGGTTTCCATCGCGCGACTGAAATGCAGCTGGGTATACAAACCGGTATTACCGAGAATATCGACATTGGAATAGCCCATCAGCAATTTGATACCGGCATTAATCGCCAGCCCCTGACTGGCGGCGCGGATCGGATGGCGGAATTTAACGTGGGCCATTTCGTGAGCAATCAGCATGGCCAGACTGTTTTCATTAGGCAGGGCTTTCAGCAAGCCTTTATAGAGAATAATGTTGCCGCCCAGGGTGGCGAAGGCATTTTCAACATCATCCGGCTGGTAGTGTAGTTTGATCTGCATACCTTCCGGCAGCTCCATCGCAGTTTGCAGGCGCCCGGCAAGATCATCCAGATAGGCTTGCAGTTCAGGTCGGGAGCTGGTTTGGGTTTCAGACTCCGGATAAAGCTCGCTGACCCGCAACTCCTGTTCAAACGGAACCAGCGAGGCCAGCCAACCGGCACTGTTGCCCAGTATCCAGGCCGCAATAACCAGCACCAGCGCCATGCCGGCCAGCAGTTTAATAAAGGTCAGTAGCGGGTGATCCGGGCTGGTGTTAATGCCTTCCGGTGGCTGCGGGTTACGGTAGTTGTCCATCTTGGGTGAGTGTCCGTTGCGGAATCAGGGCGGTGCCATAGGCCAGTACTTCGACCGAGCCGATATTGCCGCCATTGCCTTTGTATATGGAGGCCGTTTCGTAGCGCACGTTCATAATCAGCGCCGCATTCTGCTCACGGGCGCTTTCTTTCAGGCGCAGCAGGGCTTCGCGGCGGGCACGATCCAGCAGGGTTTCATAAGAGGTGATCCGCCCGCCAAAGAAAGCATGCAGTGCGGCCAGAAAACGTTTGAAGTAGTCCACCGAAATAGTCACATTACCCAGTACCAGCTGCTGATGAAACGGGCCGGATGGTGGTTTGCGCAAGGATACGGCAGGCAGGGTATTCAGTTCATTTTCACGGCTGATAATGGATTTGTAGTGGCGTTTTTCAATGTAAGTGCCGATGAAGTATGCAGCAATCAGCAGAATCAGGATGTACCAGAATTGAAAATCCATCGGTCTACTCCAGAATCACCGCCGTACCATAGACGTATATTTCCGCAGCCCCCTGCGTCACGCTGGAGGTGGAGAAACGTACATTCAGAATGGCATTGGCACCGACTGCTTCAGCCTGACGGATCATACGCTCCATAGCCTCCTCGCGGGATTCCGAGAGCAATTCGGTATAGCCTTTCAGCTCACCGCCAAACAGGTTTTTCAGGGAGGCCATAATGTCGCGGCCAACGTGTTTGGCGCGGACGGAACTGCCCTGTACCAGACCGAGGTGCTGGTGGATGGTTTTACCCGGAACGGTTTCCAGATTCGTGATTTGCATGTTTTTTTGCCTTTGTTATTTTGACCTGAATGGATTATGGAACAAAGCGTGGAAAACGCCAAATGAAAGCAGACCGGGGTGTGTGATATACAGGGTATATTTACGGTTTTATACGCCAAAATCCGCAATTCAGGCAGGAAAGTATGAGGAAAGCCCAGAAACTGTTTCAACTGACTAATCTGCTGCGGGTCAGGCAGCCGGTTACCGCCAATCAGATTGCCGAAGAGCTGAATGTTTCCGTACGCACGGTGTATCGCTATATTGATGACTTATCGGTGAGCGGTATTCCGATTTACGGTATAGCCGGGGTGGGTTACCGGCTGGATGAGGCTTTTGAGCTGCCGCCACTGAGCCTGACCGACAGTGAGCTTGATGCATTGATGCTGGGCATTCGCATGGTCAGTACCTGGACGGGGGATACCTTGTCGGAGTCGGCGAAGTCTTTGGCGAATAAGATCAATGCGGTGTTGCCTGAAAATATGAAAAATCAGAACTCTGCTTTTATCGACGCACCGGATTTGTCGATGCGGGTACCGGAGCGCAGAAAATGGGAGTTACTTTATCACCTGATTAAGCAGTACCGTATTGCCACTATCCATTATGAAACGCCCGACGGCAGTCAGACGACGCGGGATATTTACCCCCTCGGCCTGCTGTACTGGGGAGGCAAGTGGACGACGGCCTGCTGGTGCACGTTAAGAGAGGATTTCCGTAGTTTCCGGGTGGATCGTATCCGGCAGATTGAGGCACATGATGCTGTGTTTCAGGAAACGGACAAGGTCAGCTTTCAGCAATATCTGGCCACGGTGAAAAACTTCAAATGTGACTGATCATGTACTGACAATACGCTGTCAGTAGCCCCGGATTAGAATGGTTCATGAGTTCAAAACAGACATCAATACCTATCAAAGGAGAACATCATGAGCTTATTAACTGTAGTGGAACCCGATCAGGCTGAAGGTGAAATTGCTGCTATTTATGCCGGTACGCTGGAAGCAATCGGGGTGATACCTAACGCGATGAAAATGCAGAGTGTCAACCCGATGGCATTGCGCGAAATGGCCGCAAATATCGGTTATGTGATGAATCACCCCAGTCTGTCCCCCGTGTTGTTTACCCTGATCCGCCTTGGGGTGTCCACGGATCACAGCTGTGCGTATTGTGTGACCACCAATAAAGGCATTTTGCTGGAAGCCGGGATGAGTATGGAGCAGATTGATGCCATACAGGCTGATCCGTCACAGGCACCGTTGAGTGAGAAGGAAAAAGCGCTGTTGTTGTATACCCTGAAAGCGGTCGGCGCATCGAATGAGGTGGGTGCGCAGGAGATTGCCGCTTTGCGTGAGCTGGGTGCCAGTGATCTGGAGATTTTTGATGCACTGGCGCATGGCGCTAATCAACTGGCGGGGGATGTGATGATTAATGCGCTGAAAGTTGAGAATGATTTTTAGCCGTAATTTGTAAAACAAAGTCCTGCCGGTGTGGCAGGGCTTTGACAGTGCCCGGAGTATGCTGGCGATACTTATTAATATACCTGCAAGCACGAGTTACTTTATCTACAATAATAAAGAGTGTTTTAGTCGTGTTGTTTTTTCAGGTATATAAATAAATTTTTATTTCCGGGACTTTGAATGCAGGATCTTTTAGTTATCGAAGATGTGCGGGAAACCGGCCAGTGGCTGCAGTGTTTACTGGAGGAGGCATTTCCCGGTGTCCGGATAAAAATATGTTCCAACTGCCAGTTAACCCGCGACTATTTGCAGATAAACCGTCCGGAACTGGCTTTGGTCGATATAAACCTGCCGGATGGCAGTGGCCTGGAGCTGATACCCGAAATACTACGCGCCTCTCCTCAGGCTTTTATTGTTATTACCACTATTCTGGATGATCAGGAACACATTCTGACTGCACTGCAAGCCGGTGCTAATGGTTATTTGCTGAAAGATCTGCCTGAGGCCCAGTTTATTGCCAAGTTGCGCGGCATTCTCCGGGGAGATCCGCCACTATCCCCCAGAGTGGCGCGCAAGGTATTGCAGTATTTTAATAACGGTGACAGTTCTGTCAGCAAAGCCGCTGCGTCTGCTACGGAGGCAGGCCATGCGCAGGAAATCGGTGTGTTATCAGAACGTGAGCGCGAGGTCTTTATCCTGATTGCTAAAGGCCTGAGCCGTAAGGAGGTGGCTGGCTTACTGAACCTGTCCGATAACACCATTGCCACCCATGTACGTAATGTCTACCGCAAGCTGAATATTTCCAGCAGGGCAGAGGCGGCGCTGGAGGCTTGCCGGTTAGGGCTGATCAATGCTGACCTGTGATGCTGCTTGCCCGGACTCAAAATCATCTTCCTGCACGCCGGAACAAATAATGTATGAGAAATGATGACCACCGGTAAGACTGCCCCATTCACCGGCAAGTGGATCAGCGTCTTTTTCATGCATCCAGATTGCGTGGGTTCGTGGCCAGTTAAGGCTGATGTCCCAGGCATCTGCCTGATCAGCAACACCGCTGTGGCCTTGTTGCTGACAGAAAGCGGTGGCAACGTGATGCTGACTGTCTTCTCCGCAACGCTCCCTGTTCAGCGGGTTAAACAGGTCGGTCGGGTCACCCCAGCCACTGCCGGCAACACATTTATCAACCGGAAATCCGTTAATCAACGGATCTTTAAACGTTATGTCAGCTGCGTCAGAAACCTGGCCAACAAACGTCAGAGATAATGCAAGGAATACAGGGGTGTTAAAAACGTTCACGAAATGGCTCCCGTTTGTTTTTTTCATGTTAGCTATTGTAGGCATCCAGGCGGCTGCCTGCTATTTTTTGCTGTCTCAGCCCGGTACCGGTTTAAGTTCACCTTCTGCTACAAAGCGTCTGTTTAGTGCCATACCGCAAAGTTATTGGATCTTCAGTATTATTTTCATGCTGGTACCGGTCACTTGTTTTGCCGTGTGGCGCTATAAGCCATTTACTGGTGAGGCCGCCTGTTTTTTGCTGGCTGGTTTGGGGAGCTATGGCTTTTATACGGTGCTGGCGGTCAATACGGCTCTCGGGTGGCCATCAGGCAGTGCCGGTTATTCTTTTTCTGAGTTGCAATGGGGCGCATTCTGGTTATTTATGGCCGCGTTATTGCTGCTCATCACCCGTTATCCAGTTCGGATGAATCTGCTAACGACGGCGATTTTGCTGCTCAGTCATGCTTTTCTGGTTTTTAATGCTCACTTCGGCTGGCTGGAATTCCGGCTTTATGATCATTTTGTTCTGCAGTACCTGTTGCCGATGGTGGCGATACTGGCACTGAGTCAATGGCAGGTAAAAAAGGCCAGCGGTGATCCACTTAAATACGCTGCGGCAAGGGTGTTACAGTTATCACTTACTCCGCTATTTTTTATCTTCTGTTTAGTTTTCCTGCCCATTGCCTTGAAAATGACGCCATTAATCAGTAGCTGGTTTCTGGAATTGCTGGCGGTCAGTTTATTTGCCGGTATTGCCGTTGCCATTCTGCGCCTGCGCTTATATGCCATGGAGTATGTCTGGTTTCATTTATGGCTGTGGCTGTCAGGGGGGAGTCTTGTCATTCTCTGTGCGTTGCTTCTGGTCTGGCCGCTGGGTGTACCCAATATCTATGCGACGGGGATCGCGATGGTGTTGGGTGGTTTTATCTACTTCCCACTGCGGCGCTGGTTACGGAACAAGCTGTTACCACTGGATAAGCATACCCTGCATGATTTTTTGGCATTGTTCAGTGACTCACTGGCACAGGCTTCTACGCCTCAGGCTTTTGATAATAGTCTTCAGCATGCTTTTCAGGAGCGCTTTATGCCTGAAAGCTTAGCTGAGCAAAGCATTTCATTAAGCAAATCACGATTAGAGAACGAAGGTTTAAATCTCAGAATTCCTGCCCTGCAGCCGGAGCACAGTTACCTGTTGACCGGTAAACAAAATGCGTCCCGTCTGTTTAATCAGACTGATATTCAGGCGGCAACCTCGATGCTGGATATTGCCCGCATTGCTTTTGATGCCAGTGAAAATCGCCAGCGGGCGGTATTGGAGGAGCGGAAACGATTACTGGATGACATGCACCATACTGTTGGGCTTAGGCTGTCTGTGCTGAAAAGTGAGCTGAAAGAGCCGCGATTATTGGATGCCGCAGGGGAGACACTGCAAATTCTGGATGAAACCATCCGTCTGGCAATGCCGGATGCGCCCCGGCAATTACGGCAGCATCTTGCTCAGTGGGAGTCTGAAATCCGGCAGCGAACAGAAAGCTCAGCAGTGGCATTAGCCTGGCAGGTAGACAGTGTTGTACCCGTTAATCAGGAGTTGTCACCCCGGCAGGCGCTGGAGCTGGCGCAGTTTATCCGTGAGGCGGTCAGTAATGCGCTTAAACATGCCAGGCTCCGGCAGTTATGTATCAGCTTTTCGTATCAGGCGGAGAGTCTGCGGGTCACTATCCATAATGACGGCAAGGTTTCACCACCGGAAAAATGGCAGGCGGGAACCGGTTTAAGCAGTATGGAGGCACGGGTACATGCGTTAAATGGCAGCTGGGCTATCCGGTATCTGCCGGAATCTGAGTCTGTGAGTATTGAGGTGGAGATTCCGCTTGTCATGGCCTGAGTCATTCGTTTGTGTGAGGGTACTTCAACTCAGTTTGGCCTAAAATCAATGCTGTAGACTCGAAAAGAGTACTGGTAGTGCTCCCGAATTGAGAAATGATTTTGGTGTATCCGGGGTTTAAAAATGGTTCAAAGCAGGAGACTCAATGAATATCTGTATTCCCCTGCCAACGTTATACTGTTTATCTTAGTATTGATATTGTTATCGCAGACTGTAGCAACTTATATTTTTATTCATCAACCCTGGTCTGGCCTTCAACTTGAAGTTGACAAAGAAATAAATTTTTTACGTGTTCGCTCGGTTACCCAAAATTCACCAACCTATGGGCTAATACCACCGGGTACAATCTTAACTGAGTTGGAAACGGAGCAAGGTGCAATAAAGCTAACACCTTCTACGCTGATGGGTATAAGAGATCTGGCTACTAAACAAGCATACGCTAATAGCATGGCTTTACAACAGAACCTGAATGCTATTACGCAAAAGAAAGAAGCTATAACTTTGAAAGGTTTAAATGGCGAGTCTTTTCAGTTCATACTTCAGGAAAAAATTCCACTAAATGCTATACCTAATGCTTATTGGTTATCATGGATATTCGGCTGTATTGCTTTTCTGGTTGCTACCTTAGTCTGGAGTTATCATTTTTTTCGTTTAGAGCTATTTTTACTGTTTATTACGGGTGTTGGTTATTATGGTTGTGCCTCAGTAAATAGCATTGTTGCTAACCGGGAAATATTTATAGATGCGCAAGTATTAAGTTTGCTGAACTCGGTTTTAGTGCTATTTAACCATATCTTTATTTTTGGGATGTTCTCGATTCTGGTTTCTTATCCGGTAAGGTTGTTACCTGTTAAAATGCTTCTGTTGGTCGCGTTGCTTGGCTTGATGCTATCGATCAATTATCATTTCAAATATATCGAGCTACCGCTGCATATTTTCTTCTTGCAGTACATTCCTTTCTTCATCGTAGCTATGTTGTTTTCCATCTGGCAGTGGAAAAAGTCAAGAAGAGAACCATTAATGCGTGCTGCCAGCCTGTTGCTGCAAATTTCAGTTATGCTACCCAGCTTAATAGCCGTTGTTTTCTATGCCATACCATTAGCGCTAGATTATCAGCCATGGCTCAGTCATGATCTGGTTGCATACCTAATACCTCTATTCATTTTTTTAGGCTGGTCACTGGCAATTATCCGCTACCGCCTGTTCGAAATCGAATACTGGTGGTTCAAATCCTGGCCATGGCTACTCGGCGGCATACTGGTCATCTTGCTGGACATCGCCCTCGTAACCCTGTTCTACACGCCACAGATCTATGCGCTGGGCCTGTCCGTCATCCTGGCCGGTTTTCTCTACTTCCCCTTGCGCCAATGGCTGCTCAGCAAGCTTATGCCACTGGACAGCCAGACCATACAGGACTTCCTGCCCACGCTCAGTAACCTGATGGCCGGTGCCGTATCTGCCGGTGAGTTTGAACGCCGCTGGCAGGAAGTCTTACAAAAGCGTTTCCGCCCCCTGCATCTGGACGAACAAACAGAGCCACTCAGCTATCCCGTATTATCCGATAACGGCCTGCATTTAAGCATTCCCTCTCTGGATGGTAATAGCAGCTATCGCCTGACCGGTAAGCAACTGGCAGCCCGTCTGTTCCGGAAGTCGGATCAGAAAACAGTCGTTGCCTTGCTGGACATCGTGCGTATCGCCAGCAATGCCAGTACAAACCGCAGGCAGGCGGTGCTGGATGAGCGCAAACGTATTTTGCATGATCTGCATGACACCATCGGCGCGCGGCTACTGACCCTGAGCCACAGTATTCCTGACCCCCGGCAGCATAAAATGGCTCAGGACACCCTGCAGGTTTTACGCGACATGATTCATCTGAGCCTGCAGAAAATACCTGACCGGCTGGAAGTGCATCTGGCGGACTGGCGGGCGGAAGTAGTGGAAATGACGGAGGCAGCAGGTGTTCGTTTAGACTGGGAAAGCGATGAGCGCGTGCATGATTTACGGCTTCCGCCTGTGGCGGTGGTTGATCTGGCGATGTTTTTGCGCGAAACAGTGACGGATTTATTACGACTGCCGGGAGCGAAACAGGTCAGGGTTAGTTTTAAATTAAGTGAAGAAAATCAACAGCATGATGCCGGTACCGAAGTGGTTTTGGAAATCTGCCCGGATGATGATCTTAGTATGAAGCGAGTTTTCCTTACTGCAATAAGCCCGGACAACGACATGTAATAATAAAATCATGCATTTGAATGATGGCAATAGTAAAAATTTGTCCTAAGATAAAAATATATTCAATACAGGAGTGAGGTGTAAGGTCATGCCAAAGATAACAGGTCGTTGTTTATGTGGTGCAGTTCATTATGAATCCAGTGCAGAACCTCTGATGGTAGCTGCCTGCCATTGTACTACCTGCCAGAAAAATACCGGTTCTGCCTTTTCGCTGAATGTTGCCATGCCTGCTGACAGCGTGACGATTCACGGTGATGCGCTGAAAACTTATGCCGAACAGGTTGAGGGTGCTGATACCCCATTTCTCAGATCATTCTGCTCAGAATGCGGCTCCCCGATTTCAGGACAGGGTGATGCTTATCCGGGGCTCTTTTTTGTCAAGGCGGGTACGCTTGATGATCCGTCCTGGGTAAAGCCGGATTTGCATCTGTGGTGCGCGGAAAAACAGCCCTGGGTGCAAATTGTCGACGCAGGCAAGCAGTGTCAGGCCGGGCCGGAATAATTCATTATACTGAAGGAGGAAATCAGCATGTCCTATGCACGTCTTATTACTTTTAACCTCGATGCTGGTCAGCGTGCCTTTGCAGAAGGCATCGCGGATAAATTTGCAGCCATGCTGCAATCACAACAGGGTTTTCTGAGCATCAGCTTTTTCATTGATGAAGCAAGCGGAGAGTATGCATCAATCAGCCACTGGGAGACCAAAGCGGATGCAGAAAAGTCTTACCAGTCATCAGCTCCGAGGTTGCAGGAAGCAACAGCCGGTATGTTGAAAAGCTCGCCGACTTTTAAGCTTTATGAGGTATACGAAGCAAAAGTGTGATGCGCGTGTTCAGAAGTTGCCCGGTTATTCAATCAGAAACATAAACAGCGATTTGGTATTTCTGTGACCCGGAAATAGCTGATAAAACTCCCCGGTTAAAGCTGAAAATCTGTCACGTTCATCGCTTATTAACAGCGGAGCAACTGCGCGGGAGGTCAGCAGGGTCATTGGGCCGGTTAGCGGATAAATCGTCAAACCTGAACGAATGGCGGTCAGCCACAGTGACTCAATGGTTTGGCCGCCACGTACACCGGCACCGGGGCGAACGTCTGTCATACTGAATAAGCCAATGGCTGAGGTATTCCGTATTGCACCGGGTTCACTCCATTGCATACCCTGCATTAATTCCGCCTGCTGGTGCGGATCTGAAAATTGCAGCTGCCTGCCCTCGCTGATAATCCGGCTCAGCTGTTCCCGCTCTGTACTGGTTTCCAATAGCGTCAGTTTGCAACCCTCATAACCAGCCACCTGTAACAATTCCTGACGATGCTGGTGATTAAAGCAAGCTTGCTTGTCACTTGCAGTAGGCGGGGTTTTTCGTCCTGTATAAGGATGCAATGCCGCGAGTTTGCTGATGGTGTTGTCATGACAGGGCGTAAAGTTGATTTTCGCAACGATTTCGCCCACCTCATGCAATGCGTCCGGCCAGTCAGCGGGAGGGTAGGGGAAATACGCCAGTTCAGCTCTGAAGCCGTTTGCGGCGGCGCCAATACAAATATTTTCAATCGCAGCACCCAGGGCAGCATAGGCATAACGATTATCCGGATCAAACGGGCTTTCACTGCGTTTCCGGTCATGCAGCAACCATAATCCGCGCTCATCATAGTGAAACTGCAAGGGGGTGGATTTGCCTGCTGAAAGCGTCAGAGTGGCTTTTGCAATCAATTCATTTATCAGGTTTTTCATGGTGGGTGGGGTATTTGCGAAGCATATTATAGATATGGGCGCAGAATGATAAGGTTTGTTTATGGGGTTTGTCTATCATTCATTTGAATGATTTTTACATAGAAAACATTGCTTCAATAACAATCATCCAAATGGGTGATTAAAATTTACAGATTTTAAAATATATTAAAAATAAATTCCCCGAAGAAGGTGCTTTATGAAAATCTGCAAAATAGCCCCGCTGCCTATATTCTTTTTCTTTCTAAGCTTGCTTGTGCCAGTTCAGGTTCTGGCTTTTCAGATGAGTCCCGCTGTCGCTACTCTGGAGCCAAGCGGTATCAAATCAGAACAGATTTACCTGCTGACTAATAACAGTCCCGGCCCGGCGGCGATACAGTTCTCTGTTAAAACCCGACAACAACGTAATGACGGTTCAGAGGTACAAAACCCGGCAGACCAGCTGTTTAGTGTCAATCCTAAACAGGCAGTTATTCCATCCGGAGGCACTCAAAAAATCCGGGTGCGCTGGTTAGGTGGCAGTAATGTTCATCATGAACAGGCTTATCGGTTTATCGCGCGTCAGTTGCCGATTCAGCTGGCACCCGAGGGTAAAATCAGCCTTAGTGTGACCATGAATATTGAAGGAGCGTTATACATCAAGCCCGTCGGACAGACCGGTTCCACTTCGCCGGCTCCGGCTCAGAATACAGCTCAAAAAACACAGCTGGTACCCGGTGAGTCCAGTGTGGCACAGCCCGACCAGACCAGCACCCGCCCTGAAATGTTACAGGTGAAAAAAGTACTGGTTGTCAATACACCACAGGGCAAACAACTGGCACTGACTGTTACCAACCCGGCACGGGAGCACATCATTCTCGACAATATCCGCGTGCAGTTAAGTAGTGCTGGTCGTACACCTATCACGCTGAGTGACGGACAAACCGGCAATATGCTGAAACAGAATTTATTAGCGGGTTCCACCCGGAATTTCATTATGCCGGTTCCGGCGGGTTTCGACCCGCAACAGCAATGGCAGGGGCGAATTAGCCGGTGATCGGATTAACCCATGAGCAGCACAGGATGGCTGACCGGGATTGGAGTGGGGCTATGGATTATGCCGGTATTGCTGCTTTCTGCTGAACAGCAGGAGGCAGCGACGAATGAAAGCCTGAGTGAGATTTACCAACGGGTTTTTGGTGAACAGGCCGCCCTACCGGCAGAAATGGAAACCGAGCTGCGGCTGTTAGGGAAACGTATCGGTAATGTGCAGGTTAAAACAGACGGTAAGCAGGTCACTCAGCTGCCTCGCTCCGTCGTGATGCTTAATCTGCAAACTTATTTGAAAACAAGTCTGTATGAAAAGTTACAGCAACAAACCGGTAGTCAGGATTGGCTGACTACACAGCAACTGGAAAACAGCGGCATTAACGTGATGTACAACAGTATGGAATTAACAACCGACATTAAGATAGAGCCTAAGCTGCTCAACCGGCGTATGCGCTCTGTGTTAAGTGCAATGGCCGGACGCGGTTCTGTGATTCCGGAAAATCTGGCTGAACCGGCCAAACTGAGTGCTTACGCAAACTTTTTCACCAGCCTCAGCCATACCCAACAATCCGGCAGGGGAAGCCAAAGCCATACACAGGGCAATATCCGTATGGACGGGGCGATAAACTTCTCGGGCTATGTACTGGAACATCAATATACCTTCCGGGCCGGTGGCAGTGAGGGATCAGAGATGACCCGCGAATATACCCGGCTGGTGGTGGATGATGTGGAAAATGAACGCCGTTACCATCTCGGTGACCTTAATGTTCCCACCCGCAACCAGCAAAGCAGTCCGGCACTGGCAGGGATCAGTGTCAGCCATGACCGGGACTGGCCGACAGCACAGGTTTTCCGGCCACAGGGTAATTATCGCTTCAAGCTGGATGCTGATGCGGAAGTGAAAGTGTATCAGGACGGTGAGCTGACCAATACCGTACAACTGACTGCCGGGGAGCATACGCTGGAAGATGTTCAGGCGACGCAGGGTCTGGAAATTGAACTGCATATCCGTGATGAATTCGGCAAGGAGAGTATTCAGCGCTTTTCCCGTTTTACTGACAGCCGTTTGTTACACCCTGATGTGTCCCGTTATGCCTTCAGCGTCGGTATCCCTGCCAGCTACCGCGACGGCAAACTTCACTATGACACTCGGCGCACCATCGCCAGCGGTTTCTATCAGACCGGTTTAACCGAAACCCTGACTGCCGGGGTGGATGTGCAAACTGATGGTCAGGCCTGGCAAGTCGGTACCGATGCGATCTGGGCAACCCGTATCGGTAATATCAGTGCGGCTTTCACCCAAACTCAGAACCGTGCCGGTCAACGCGGACAGGCCATCCGCTTTCAGATCAGCAATCCGCAACGGGTCAGCAAAGAAGACAGTTTCTATCCCATCAACTGGAGTGCATCCGCGAGTCATTTCAGCCGCTATTTCAGTCCTTTTTCGGTGTCCGATAATGGCGAAGTGATCAAGCCGGGTACTACCGCCTTACAGTGGCAGGCTAACCTCAGTCTCAGCAAGCAATTATTTGAGCATACTCACGCCAGCCTCGGTGTTTCCCGTGCAGCCTATTTTGACGGGCGCAGCTCGGATTATGTGTCGCTGGGACTGAATCAGCAGGTGGGTAAAAACCTGCGGTTGTCAGTGAATGCCCGCCAGCAGCGTAATATTGATGGTGAAAAAGACACCTCATTCCGGGTCGGCCTCAGCATACCGCTGGATAACACCGACTCCGGACGTTCGCAAAGTTTGAGCAGCCATTATGACAGCCGTTCCGCTTCAACCCGCGCCGATTACCGGCTCGGACGCGGTAAAGGCCGCTATGGCCGGGACAGTTTGTCCGGTTCCGTTTCCCTCGCCAATCAGGATGACCAGCAGTCACTCAGTACTTACAGCAGCCTCAGTATGCCCCGTTTTGACGGCAGTGCCGCGCTGAATATCACCCAACAGAGTAAGCGTACCCGCACCCGGCTGAATTTGAATGCCAGCAGTGCGCTGGTATTTGCCGATGGTGCGGTTGCGGTCAGCCGCCAGGTTAGTGACAGCTTTGCGATTCTGGATGCTCCGGCAAGTCTGGAATACCCGATGGCGGTTAAACGCGGCAAAAGCCTGTTTTCCCGCGACAGTAATGACCTGAATGACCTCCCTAAAAGCTATGACAGTGTAATACAGCCCGGCGGTAAGGCGGTGCTGGGTAATCTGAGTGCTTATTCGGTACAGCATATTAGTACAGATAGCGCGGTGTTGCCGGATGGCGGGGATTTGAATGCGACTGAGTTTGACCTGCTGCCGGATTATAAAAGTGGTTACCGGCTGAAACCCGGCGGGGTGGCGGGTGAGCGTTTGCAGATTACCCTGCGTGATCAGCGTGGCAATTTACTGCCATTGCAGGGTGGGCAGTTAGTACCGGCGGATGCCGCTGCAGCGGATACGCCCACCCTGTTTTTTACCGATGAGTCAGGGGTAACGGAGTTGGCGGGCTTGCGTCCGGGCCGTTACCGCATGGAATTATTTTCCCGGCCCGGCGGACAGCCGTTGACGATTGAGGTGGCTGAAAGCGTGGGCGAAACCCGACAGCTGGAATTGCAGGTGCAATGATGGCTTTTTTACTTTTACTATTTATGAGGTGTATATCATGAAGACACAGATACGAGTTGCCCTGTTTGGGGCTTTGGTCATTGCGATGGGTTCTGTTATTGCTGAAGATACAAGAACAGTTACTAAAACTATTAATGTAAATTTGACCCCAACAAATCCCACAATTGACACCAGCAATGGAAATGATGCGGATAATTTGGAACCTATTGTTGGTAAAGATGTTAATACTGGTACGCGCACGATTGGTGACATCAGCTTAAATAGTACAGGATCAATTTCTTTCACTGCTTCCGGTTCAGCACTTTGTGAAATGGAAATTACCAGTGACTATGTGGACGGTAGCGGTAGATTCCTGATGGCAAGCAGTACCTCAGACCTTACCGATAGTATTACGTACGATCTTACAGGTAGTTTAAGTATGACTGGAAAAACAGGCACTGGTTTAGTCGCAGGAAGTGCTTTTAGCAGCGGTTCTGTAACGGTTAATACCAGTGGTTGGAAAAGTAGTATTGAGGATAATGATAACGAAGAATGCAGTATCTATTTTAATAGTCCCTATGCACGTAATTTTAAAACCAATGATGGCAGTGCCAGTTCAAGTATTCCTGCAGACTGGACAGGCACCCGGACAGGTAATCTCGTTTTCACCATGCGAGCTAAGTAATGGCATTAATCAATGGGGCGAAAAATAGTTCGTCCCATTTTTTCACAGTCCAAGCTGGAACACTGTTATGGAACTCAAAAAAAAATTGGCTGTTACAACCACTTTATTGGTGCTGCTGACCAATTGGGTTATAGCCGATGAAAAAACAGTGACCAAGACTCTTACGGTTAGTTTGGATCAGGAATCAAAGGTTGATGCTAGTTTTCAGGGGGTGGATGAGGTTTTCAGTTTGGAGCCAATAAAATATACTGATGGAACTCGTGCTTTCCCTGGAACAGAACTAGGTGAGATAAAAATTAGTGCTACTGGTGTACAAAGTTGTGAGGTGATGGTTGATAGTGATATTAAAAATGAAAACAACCATTTTGTTTTAGCAAAAACTCCCACAGATATGAGTGACAGCCTCCGTTATGTCATTAATGCTTTAACTGATTATGAAGGGAAACCAAATTCGATGAGGTTTGGCTCATCAATATATCCGATTAAGGGTTTTTACGGTTTATATTACGCTCAAAAAATGACTATAGAAAGCCAAGATGGGGTGTGTAGTATCAGGTGGCATGATTTATACATAAGTAGTCCTGACACTATCCCCATAAGTTGGACAGGCACCCGCACCGGTAACCTAATCTTCACCATGCGGGCAGAATAACCCCACAACCCAAACCGGCCAAAACCATGAAAATCAAACCAACACCCACCATCACCCTGATCAGCCTGCTACTGCTGGCAACCAATAACCTCAGCGCAGACGAAAAAACCGTAACCAAAACCCTGAATGTGAACTTAGGCGATGGTGATTCCACCATCACTGTTCCCCCGGAAGTCACCCCGGACGAGGATAAACAAATCGACCTCCCGCTGACAGACAACGGCACACCCGCTCTGCCACCTTCCATCCCGGTAGGCAACAATGTCCCAAATCAATCCGCCAGCACCATCGGTTTCAGTACCACCGGCACCAGCCAATGCAACCTGAATGTCTCCAGTCCCAGCCTCAACGATCAGGGAGGGTTTGTCTTCAGGGGAGCCAATGACCCGGTCGGATTCCAGGAAATCACCTACAAACTGAAAGCAAACCTGTTCACCAAAGCCGGAAATAACAACGAAACCGAAACTACGGTAGACATTGCCAATAATGACGATTTTGCAGTGGATTCTGCTGCTGCGAGTACAACAGGCTGCGAAATCCGCCTTGATAATCTTGGCATGAGCGACTTTGAGCCAGCGATTATCCCGGCTGCCTACAGCGGCATAAAAACAGCGACACTGGTGTTTACCATGTCGGCTCAGTAACCCGTTGCCCCTGAGATTTTACTGTCATTAATTCATAATTTTGTGTAATACTAAAGTTAAACTTTATTTTTGCATGAAATTATGAACATCCCCCGCCAACTCCACAACGTATTATTGTCCCGCGCTACACAATACCCGGTGGTGACCGTGACCGGGCCGCGCCAGTCCGGCAAGACAACGCTCTGCCAGCAGGTGTTTCCCGACAAACCGTATACCAATCTTGAACGCCCGGATTTACGTGATTTTGCGCGTACAGACCCGCGTGCGTTTCTGGCACAATTCGCTGAACAGGGGGCGGTGATTGATGAGATCCAGCGCGTGCCGGAATTATTGTCATGGATTCAGGTGGATGTGGATGAAAAAAAGCAAATGGGGCGCTTCATTCTGACGGGGAGTCACCAATTCGATTTGTCGCGTGAAATTTCCCAGTCGCTGGCGGGCAGAACAGCATTACTGAAATTATTACCGTTGTCGCTACAGGAATTGCGGGCGGTAGCGGGTGACTCGCCGATGACCAGTGATACGTTGATTCATCGGGGCGGCTACCCACGCATTCATGAACAACAGCTTGATCCGGCGATGGTACTGGGCGATTACTTTGAAACCTATGTGCAGCGTGACCTGCGGGAATTGGTACAACTTAAGAATATCCAGCTATTTGAAAAGTTTGTCCGTCTGGCGGCCGGACGCACCGGACAGATTTTGAATAAACAAAGCCTGTCGAATGATGTCGGCGTGTCTGCTCCTACCGTTGATGAGTGGCTGTCTTTACTGGAAGCATCCTACATTTTGTTCCGGCTGCCACCGTGGTTTGCCAATATTGGTAAGCGGCTGATCAAATCGCCCAAACTGTATTTCTATGATGTCGGACTGGCGGCCTGGTTGATGGGTATCACCCGTGAAGAACACCTCGCGACCCACCCGCTGCGGGGTTATTTGTTTGAAAATATGGCGGTACTGGAAGTGTTAAAAACGATCTATAACCGGGGTGAAAAACCGAACCTGTATTTCTACCGGGATGCGGCGAAAAATGAGGCGGATATATTGCTGGAAGATGGTGCAGGTATCCGTTTGTTTGAGGTGAAATCAGCACAAACTATCGCCAGTGATGCTCTGAAGCCAACCCGCAAGGTCGCAGCAATCCTTGGGGAACGGGTGCAAAGTATCGGGCTGGTCTATGGCGGTGAAGATTACCAGCGGCGTTCAGATTTTGAGGTGATCCCCTACCAGACTATTGGGGAATATATCCATTAAATTGGTTTTTTTACCATCGTTAATGTTTTGGTAATTCACCGGACAGAGTGCAGCAATCTGTCCGGTGAGTGGGTGATTAATGCACAACATCAATGCGCAGGTACAGTCCCCTTACGCTGCTCATAAGCTTCAATCTCTTCCAGCGTCAGTCCCGCTGCGACCGGATAAACCGGATCTTCCAGTACATTAACTTCCACCAGATCACCGGCTTTTTTCAGCAGCAAGCGGCATTCCGGGCTCAGATGCACCAGGTGCAGGCGCTTTCCGGCCCGTTCAAAACGTTCCGCCAGCGCATCAATCGCAGACAGCGCCGAGTGATCCGCCACCCGTGAGTTTTTGAAGTCGACGATGACATCTTCTGCATCATCCTTCGGCGTGAACAGCTCCTGAAAGTTATGCACGGAGGCGAAGAATAATGGCCCGCTCAGCTCATAAACCGTATTGCCTTTTTCATTGGTGTATTTGCGCACATCAATATGCTTGGCATGTTCCCAGGCAAACACCAGCGCCGATAAAATAACCCCGAGAATCACTGCTACCGCCAGATCAGTCAGCACCGTGGTAATGGTCACGATGGCGGTAATCAGCAGTTCACTGTGGGCAATTTTGCCAAACAGGGTCAGACTGCTCCATTTGAAAGTGCCGATCACCACCATAAACATCACCCCGACCAGCACTGCTATCGGAATCTGCTCAATCAGCGGCGCACCGAGCAGGATGATCAGTAGTAAGCCGACGGCTGCAGTAATTCCGGACAGGCGTCCGATGCCGCCGGAGTTAATATTGATCATACTCTGGCCGACCATGGCACAGCCGCCCATGCCGCCAAACAGGCCGGTGACAAAGTTAGCCAGTCCCTGCGCCATACTCTCGCGATTGGCCTGACCACGGGTTTCAGTCATGGCATCGACCAGGTTCAGGGTCAGCAGGCTTTCGATCAGCCCGACCAGCGCCATAATCACCGAGTAGGGCAGGATGATCCACAGCGTTTCCAGATTAAGCGGCACCTCCGGCAGGTGGAAAACCGGCAGGTCACCGGATACGGAAGCCATATCCCCGACCGTGCGGGTATCGACACCCAGCAACACGACGGCAACACTCAGGGCGACAATCGCCACCAGCGTCGATGGCACTGCTTTGGTGAAGCGGGGCAGGAAGTGGATGATCAGCATGGTCAGTCCGGCCAGCAACAGCATAATCACCAGCGGCCCGCCGGTAATCCAGCTGCTGTCACCATTGGCATCAGTGACCTGGAACTGTTTCAGCTGGGCGAGGAAAATCACCAGCGCCAGTCCGTTGACAAAGCCGAGAAACACCGGCTGCGGTACCAGGCGGATAAATTTACCGAGCTGTAAGGCACCAAAGGTGATCTGTAATACGCCCATCAACACCACCGCTGCGAACAAATATTCCACACCATGTTCAATGACCAGCGCGACCAGTACTACCGCAATAGCACCGGTGGCGCCGGAGATCATGCCGGGGCGGCCACCGAATACTGCGGTAATCAGGCCGATGATGAAAGCTGCGTACAAGCCGAGCAGCGGGTGAACCTGGGCGACCAGGGCGAAGGCGACGGCTTCCGGCACTAAAGCCAGCGCCACGGTGATTCCTGAGAGGACTTCGTTTTTAGCTCCCCTGGGGGCGAGTTGTTGGATGTAAGACATGAATATTGGTTTTGTTGCGGACAAAAGCCGCGGATTCTTTCATATCCGGCCTGTAACTTCCATGAATAAATCAGGACTGGCTAATGCATGGTGGTGTGTATAGTTAGAATGATAGGTATTAAATTATACTTTGCAATACAAAGTATTTGTGTTTTAATGAATCCATGAACACAAACATCGACCCCAAATGGCAAGCCCAACTCCGCAAAGGTTATCTTGAACTTTGCGTGTTGATCGTACTGCGCCAGAAGCAGTCATCCTATGGCTTTGAGATTTTGCAGCTGCTAACCAATGCAGGTCTCGATATTAATGAAGGCACCCTATACCCGTTACTGAACCGTATGCACAAAAATGGCTGGCTGGATTCGACCTGGGAGCCTCCGGCTGAAAGTGGTCATCCCCGGCGTTTTTATCAACTGAGTGAAGAGGGCAGTGCACAGTTGCCCAATATGCTGTCCCTGTACAAAAACAACATGGAAATTATTGAATTATTAGAGGAATTATCATGACTAACCAAGCCTATTTAAAAGCACTAAAAAAAGCACTGGCCGGAATGGATAGTGCCTCACGGGATGAAATTATCCGCGAAATTGAAAGCTATATTGCTGAGGCCGGTGCTGATGCTCAGTCGCTGAATGAGCGTTTTGGCACGCCGGAAATGCTGGCACAGCAGTATCTGGATGGCGAAACATTGCGTACACCGATGGCGGATAAAGCAGGCGGCATGTTGAAGCGTGTCTTAATGTGGCTGGGGGGCAGTGTGCTGGTGCTGGCTTTGCTGATCACGGCGCTGGTCTATTGGTTTACCAGAGATGACTTTGATTATGCGGATGAAAATGCCGCGGCGCTGAGTGATGCTTCGCGTAACTGGGTGGATGTGGCACTGACGGCGCCGCCGGTGTTCAAAGTTGAACAGTCGAAGACGGTTTTCTACTGGCTGGCATGCTGCGGAGCAGGTACGCTGGTCATGCAAAGGTCAGGATACGTCGGTGCAGAATGAGCAGGGTGAGTTTGATTTGCGCCATAAAGACTGTCTGGTCTATGTGCCGAAACAAATGCTGACGCTGGAGGGTACTCAGGCAGATATTATTCTGGTGCGGCCTCAGGCAGATGTCAGTGCGAATATGCAGCAGAGTCACCTGCGGATTGCTGAAAACGGGGTGGCTTACCGCTATAGCATTGATGCAAAGCACAGCAAGCTGGAAGGTCTGCAGTCTGATGCGGCAGGTGAAGTGCAGGTTAGTATTCAGGCGAATGAGTCAAACCTGGGTTTGTATCAGCATTAACAGGATTCAATGCAAATGACTTACTTACAACTCGCTTATCTGCATTTGGCAACGGTTTTACCGGCCTTCCTGCTCGGTACTTATCTGATGATCAGCCGCAAGGGCAGTCCGCTGCATAAGCTGCTCGGCAAGGGTTATATGATGCTGATGCTGCTGACTGCGGTGATCTCTTTATTTATGTCGGCTCAGGTTGGGCCGACGATTCTGGGGCATTTCGGGTTTATTCATCTGTTTAGTCTGATGGTGTTGTATTTTGTGCCAGTCGCGTACTTTGCGGTACAAAAACAGAACATGAGGCGGCATAAGTTCAGCATGATCGGGCTTTATGTTGGCGGGTTATTAGTCGCCGGTTCGTTTGCTCTGGCTCCGGGGCGTTTGTTGCATGGGTGGATTTTTGGCTGAGCTTGATCAGGAGCGGCGCATTTATTTGACTGGTAGGTTTAAAATTATAGCGGGTGAATTATTGAGCTGATTGGTTTATGATCTGATGCTGTATAGCAGGCGACGATTGGTATTGATTTTGGGTAAGGTTTTTGAAATCAATTGTTTGGCCTGTTTCTTTGGAGTCGTTTTTCTGGGAAAAGCAGCGTGCTGCGAATATCAGTGAACGAAGAGCTCCTCCTATATAGTTGTTAGCTGCAAAAAAGGATCATCCATTGGCCAAGAAAAAAGGGTTTCCAAAAGACTCAGTTTGCAAGCCGTGCTGGGAATTGAAATATTGCCCGTATGGCCAAATGGTAGAATGGTCTCCAATCCCCTCAGAAAATTACGACCAAGAAGAAATAAAGAAGCTATATGCTGGGTGCTTGGATAATTTCATCAAAGGTAAACTCAAAACGGAACAGGACGTTTGGTCTGAAATTGACAGACTTATCTACCTTTCGCCAGCATCCCAAGAGTACCTCTCTCAATTCGATCCTAAAGAGGTAATGTGTGAAATTTACGGGCACTCCTGCCCAGTTTTTATAAATCAGTACGTAGCAACTGAAACAAAGGAAAGTCGTAAGCAAGGCAGGTATTTACCAAGGCACATCATGCTTAAAGTGGTACGCAGAGACAATCAAGTTTGTCAGGTCTGCCACAAGCACGTTCCAGACAATGAAATTGAATTTGACCACATCATTCCCTACTCAAAAGGTGGTCCTACTACAGTAGAAAATATTCGTCTCCTCTGCCGAACGTGCAACAGGAAAAAATCCAACTCCTTAAACGAATTGCTCGGTAAAGAATAGTAGCTAACAACTAATCAACCGGACGGAAAATGCGTCTGTGCTAAATTGAAAAGCAAAATCTAAAATTGCGGTGGTCGGCAAGCAGTTCGTCGTCGCCGGTTATCATCAACCGTTAAGTGTCAAAGGATAATCCGGCACATCATGGAGGGTCTCTGTACACGACAATTTATCGTCCTACCTTTGAATAACTAATTTCGATGCATGAATCATTTTTAATACTCCATCCGGGCGGACATAAAAACAGCAGGAGCAGATTCAGCGAGTCCCGTCCATCAAGCACAGCGGCAATCAGCTTGTCGGCCAGATAATCCAGTCCATAACGGAACAGGCTTTTCTCAGGTCTGCCATGTTTTTTTATTTTCAGGGGTTTCACAACGTTGGCTTTCCATTCCCCGGCCTTATGCGCCCAGCAAAAGGCCACTGCCATGAGGGCCATCATCTTCTTGATGCGGTAATAGCGGGTGATCCGGGTATCCTCCATATGGAAGCCCCGGCCTTTGAGGCACTGGAACAAATTTTCAATTTCCCACCTCAGCGCATAGGTACCCAGCGGATCAGCCTGCCTGACATTGCTGGCCAGGATTAACAATTGGCCGCTGTCCAGGCGCAGCGCACTGAGCCAGACTGCCTGCCCGCTGACATGGCGGGGTTTGCGTAACCGGGACGGCTCACCCGGCCGCAATGACCGGAATAAGGTTTCAACCGGACGGGATTTGCCCTGCTTATCCAGATAATGTTGATTCCCTTTCATCCTCATAATAAAGGGGATGCCCTGCCGGCTCAGCCAGCCCCACCACTGTTCGCCAATAAACTCCCGGTCGCCCAAAATGCCCTTTATGGCGGCGCGGCCAAACTGGCTGGTAAAACGGTTCAGCTGGGCAATCCGTTCACGCTGGCTGGAGTTACCTTTTTTGTTCAGCACCAGCCAGTAGATGGGGATCGCTGCCCCCTGATAAACAATGGCCAGCGTTAAAATGTTCAGGTTCTTCTTACCCCATTGCCAGTTGGTGCGGTCAAGCGTCAGATAGACGGGTTGCTGAGCAAAGCCAAACAGGCTATAAATCAGCCGGGCCAGCGCATCGTAGTCAAAATGAACTTCACTGAAAAACCGTTGTAAACGCCGGTAGCGCGAACTCACCTCCGCCGGGCTGTCCATCGCCACCGCCAACAAACCCAAATCCATACGCTGGATACGCAGCAAAGCCAGCAACATCCCAATAAAACAATCCAACCGGGGCTTGCCCCAACCCAAATGATCTTTTACGCTGTTCCGTAGCCCGTCAACCAACTCCATGGCACTCTCCTTTGTTTCGTCGCAAGAGAGTGCAACAGATAGGTGGCGGGCTTTCAACCCTATAGCACCATGGTTAAATCAATGACTTAGATTTTTTGTCGTGTACAGAGATGGAGGGTTTATGTCACACAAAATTTCAATTGTAGAAATAAAGAATTACAAATCTATAGTTAATGCAGAATTAAAATTATCTAGTTTTACTCCCCTCGTTGGCTATAACAATGCTGGTAAATCCAATTGCTTGTCCGCAATTCAATGGGTATTAAAAAAATCCAGTTTGTCTGATAAGGACTTTTTTGATTCTTCACAGCCAGTTGAAGTAATAGCTACAGTAAATGGTGTTTCCCAAGCACTTCTCGATTTAATGCCGCCTAGACAAAAAAGCTCAATCGAAAACTATGTTCAGAACGAAACCTTAAAAATAAGACGACTCCAAGAAACTCCTAATGCAAAGGTTGCCGAAATTAGACTTTCAGTTTGGGATGACGCTGCGAATGACTGGGCTGTAAATCCAACAGGCCTGGATAATGCTTTAAGTGTATTGCTTCCTGAACCTATAAGAATTGGAGCAATGGAAAATGCAGCGGAAAATGCCTCCAAAGCAAAAACTTCTACAACAATAGGCAAATTGCTCGGTGAGTTTTTAACTCCTGTCAAAACAGCTCATGAAGCAGACTTAAACCAACATCTAAACGAAGTAGGTAGAAGAATATCGTCAGATGGTGATATGAGATTTTCTGAGTTATCAATTATTGATCAAAACGTGAACTCAAAAGTTAATGATTTATTTCCTGGAATGAGTGTTAAGTTACATTTTGATACACCAAAGATTGATGACTTGATCAAAGCTGGTACATTGAAAGTATTTGAAGGCGCTGGCAATGGCCGAGATTTTTCTTCATATGGTCATGGGGCGCAACGCTCAATCCAGATGGCTTTAGTTCAGTATCTTGCTGAAATAAAGAGAAGCAATAATAGCTCAGCTTCAACTACGCTACTTCTTATTGACGAGCCTGAATTATACCTACACCCATTTGCTATCGAACAAGTTAGAGAGGCATTAGTAGCTTTATCTTTAAGTGGTTATCAAGTTTTAATATCTACCCATTCTGCTCAAATGATAACTCCTGAGTTAGCTGAACATACTTTGTTAATTAGAAAAAGTGATGTATTAGGTACACATTCAAGACTAAGGCTAGCTGACGCCATCCAATCTGTAGTGCCTAATTCGACTCATCAAATGGAACAGTTGTTTAATTTAGCGCATTCAAGCCAGCTATTGTTTGCTGAAAATGTAGTTTTAACCGAGGGGAAAACGGAGTTGCGTTTGTTGCCCTTCTTATTTAAAAAAATAGCAAGTTTAACAATGGGGCAAGAGAAGCATGCTCTCGTAGCACAAAGTGGGGTCAACGATACTAAAAAATCATTGGAAATCTTAACTGCAATGGATTTGCCATCGAAAGCGATTTGTGATTTAGATTATTGTTTTAATGGTGCAGTGAGAGATGGTTTCCTGCTGTCTACAGACCAAGATTTGTTGAGTTTAAAAGCACTACTTCCAAGCTTAGTTCAGTCTCATGGAGTTACCCTTAACGGTAATGGTTTGCCTAAGAGTAATAATACCATTACTGCTGCGGGAGCTTATGAAGTCTTAGCTAATGACCAAGCCGCAGTTCCATTAATTGAGTCTCTACATACAAAAATGAAAGCTCAAAATATATGGGTATGGAAAAAAGGCGCGATTGAAGCTCATATTGGCACTCCGAATAAAACAGAAAGTGCGTGGGCACAATTTAAAAGCGACGTTATGGAAAACGGTTTGTCTCAAACATGCAGTGACCATCAAAGCTTATTAGATCTTGTTGAATGGTTGCGCAATTGACACTTAATCGGGTAGCCGGAGGTCTCTAACCTCCAGCCCCCACAACACCCTGCATGCGGCTCCGCACAGGGCGTTTCACCCACCATAATGAAATGCAATCCAGCCGTCCCGAAGTGAGAACAGACCTTGTTGTTTCAGATACTTCAAACTCAAAGCAGCATTAATCCCCTGTGATTTCGAGCTACGCCACCAGCCTTTGCTGGAGCGCCCACAAGCCACCGCTGACCTGACCGGCAGACTTAATTGAATCAGGCTGCGAATCTTGGTTCGCGGTCGACCCCATTGTTTCCAGTAACACATTCTGACCCTGCGCCGTATCCAGTGATCAAGATCAACACATGGCTGGTATTGATGAGCAATACCGTAATAGTTGATCCAACCCCGGAGATACACGCTCAAGTTGCGGATTTTCTTTTTCCCATCGACACACCCCATGTCCGGTTGGTCAGTTCCCGCACGCGGCGTTTGAACTTCTCAACCGATTTGGGATGCCAGCGTATATGCTTGCCCCGGAAACTAAAACCCAGGAACCTGGCATTCACGCTTTTAACGACCTGGCTCTTTTCAGTATTCACCTTGAGCTTCAGGTCGTTTTCGATAAAACGGGTCAGACTCTGGAGTACCCGCTCACCCGCGCGCGGACTCTTCACCATGATGATGAGGTCATCCGCATAACGGGCGAAGTGATGGCCGCGTTTCTCCAGCTCCTTATCCAGCGGATCGAGCATCACATTGGACAATAGTGGCGAGCGGGCCACCTTGCGGCACACCTTCATGGCTGGGGAGCAGGATGTTGCCATCCATCACCCCCGCCCGAAGATAGCGGCCAATGAGTTGCAGCAAGCCCTTATCCCGGAACCTGCGCCCCAGTAAGGTCATCAGTTTGTCGTGGTTAACCCGGTCAAAGAATTTCGACAGATCAATATCGACGGCGATATTCCGTTTCTGTTGGCAGTATCCCTGAACCTCCCTGACCGCATCATGTGCCGAGCGGTTTGGCCGGAAGCCATGACTGTGCTCAGAAAATGTTGGGTCAAAGACCGGTGACAGGACTTGTACAATGGCTTGCTGGATCACCCGATCCAACACGGTTGGGATGCCCAATAAACGATCAGAGCCGTCATCTTTGGGGATGCGGACACGCTTAACGGGCTGAGGGAAATAGCACCCAGTGAGCAGTTGTTCTTTCAGGTCAGACCATTGCGGCTTAACCCAATCGGTGAATTGCTCAATGGTGATGCCATCGACCCCGGCTGCGCCTTTATTGCGGCGGACTTGTTGCCAGGCCTGCTGAATATTGGCGTTTGTGACTACCTGCTCCAACAGGTTTGCATTCAAGGCTGGGTTCTCATCGGAACGCTGGCATTCATTTTCCCGTGGCGGGGAATTCGGTAATGATTCCAAGTAGATGTACCTCCTCCTTGTTGGTTGATGTTCCGGCCTTCACCCTGTCCTGCCCATTACGGCAGGCGTTTGGCTACTATGCCGTCTGCTGACTACTGCTTAATCACGATGGAAATTGCTCCCCACCGCGCTGTCGTTTGCCATCAGGTTCGCTCGCATCCGGCAGATGGCAAGCCGGAACGCCAAGGTATTTTCTATACCCGCACCTCAGCGGGTTCACTACGACCGCCCGTTAAGCAGTTCTCCCCGGATAAGAACATGAACTGTCACTGCACCACTGCATCATTTACGCTATCCGTTAAACCACGCGGCTTCGCTGTCTTGTGCCAGCTCGCCTCCAGACTACGCCTTCTATGATGTTTCTGTCCGTCAGTCCGCAGCTTTGCATCAGGCTTCCTTCCCACAAACCCTCACGGTTTTGCAGTTGCCTTCTGCTAGTTGTTAACGCCATACTACCAACATGGGATTCTGGCGGTGGTTTTCCAACAGAGGACTTTCACCCCATAAGTTCATGCCCATGACGGGCGTACACAAGGCAAGGCAGTCGGATGCTTCGCACCGCTGCTTGCGGCGTTAGCGCGGTAAAGTGGCCCACCACAAAGGCATCCCAAAGCAACATACGGCCAAGTCAAGACTACCAAAAATCAGTGATTTAAAAATATGTTTCTTAAGAGCAATCATGAAAGGAGACTTTAGATGAGCGAAAAAAAATTGTTCTTTTCCTAAGTTAGGAATTTATATTTCTACCAAGAGAATAACTACATATTCTGCTGAAGGTGGACCGCAGTCTACTTATGCAGTGAAAGAAATTTCTTCTATTGCAACACAAAAATCTATTGGAATGACTGGACTATGTGCGACTTGCTGGCTTTAGTTTATTAGTATCAATTGTTAGCCTTTTAATTGAGCCAGAGTCAGTAATTTTGATAATTAAAAAATAGTTTCACCCCTTGCTGATAAAAAACTGCTTCTCCTCAGTTGCCCAAGATTATGCTAATTCGATCTTTAAAATACGCTAATACACGAAAATAAATCACACCAAACAAAATATCCGCAAAAGCATGTTATTAGATGATAGATAAACTAAAGTTGCAGTACACTACAATGTAGTTATATCATCAATACATGAACAGCCTAAATTTCGACTGGGACGACAACAAGAACGCCCTGAACCAAAAGAAGCATGGTATCTCTTTCGAGGAAGCCAAGACTGCTTTTGCTGATGAGCTTGGTCGTCTCATGCCAGACCCCGACCATTCAGATGGTGAGGAGCGTTTCATCCTGATGGGTGTCAGTGCTTATTCGAGGCTGTTGGTTGTCTGCCACTGTGAACGTGATGAAGATACGATACGCATCATCTCTGCACGAAAAGCAGACAAGTCCGAAAAACGGCAATATGAAGGTGGTCGCTATGCGTGAGAGCTATGATTTTTCAAATAGTGTTAAAAACCCTTATGCCAAGCGGATGAAGCAGCAGATCACTATCCGTATAGATCAAGAGACTGTTGATTACTTCAAAGGCATGGCGGAGGACAAGGGTATTCCTTACCAAAGTCTGATTAATTTATATCTGCGAGACTGTGCCATCACACACAAACAGTTAGACTTATCCTGGTCATAAAATCGCTAATAAATCATTCGATGACGGACGGCGTGACAGCCCATGCCGCCCGTCAATTCAGCCGTTATCTAGGCTCGTAAACACGTTTCGGGAAATATCAGAGGTCACTGCGACCCCGCTAAAAAGCCCAGTGGAACAGCCAGCAACGCTACACCATCATGTTCACCAAACGGCAAAATCCGCTCTCCGGCATACAGCACGATAGCCCGCTGCACCGGCTTACTATGTGCATCAATAAAATACCGGAGATGCTTAAAATCAGCGGCAGTGACTGAATGCGCTGCCTTTACCTCAATAATCACCAATGAATGACCATTATCCAAAATAAAATCGACTTCCTTACCATCACTCGTCCGGTAGAAACTAATATCCACCGGTTTCTCCGCATAAGAAATAGCTTTAACCAACTCACTCAGTACAAAGGTTTCATAAATCAGTCCTTTACCGGCCGAGGTCGCTAATTCAGTCAGATCAGTAATTTTTAACAGGTGGCACAGGATGCCGCTATCCAGCATATAAACCTTAGGCATTTTCACCAGCCGTTTCAGTTCATTATTAAAATAAGGCTTCAATAACCTGACCTGATAAGTATTGTTCAGAATCGATAAGTAGTTATCCAGTGATTTGCTGTCCGTTTGGCAGTCACGGCCAATATCCGCTTTGTTCAGCAGGTTGCCGCTTCTTAACGCCAGCGCCAGATAAAGACGCATGAAGTTATCCAGATTACGAATCGTGCTGATGTCATGCAGGTCGCGCTCAATATAAGTCCGGATATAGGAGGTGAACCATAACAGGCGGGTTTTGGCATTGGGCAGGGTCTGGATTTCCGGAAAGCCGCCTTTGAGAATATTCTCTGTTACATCGGTAACCGCAGGCTGCTTTAATTCGTCAGCAGAGAACAATGCATCAATCAGGCTCAGGTCGGATTGATAAATTTCGCTGAGGCTTAAACCATAAAGATCAACAATGCCAATGCGTCCGGCTAATGAATCGGATAAATTGCGGAAGCCCTGTAAGTTGCTGGAGCCGGTGAGTACAAAACGTCCGGGTGAACGATCCTGATCAATCGCTTCTTTGATGGAAATGAAAATTTCGGGGGCACGTTGTACCTCATCAATAATGACCGGCGTGGACAGGCTTTTAATAAAACCTTTCGGGTCATTCTTTGCGCTCTGATAGGTGGCAATATCATCCAGCGTGACATAGTTGTCTATCCCCAGATTTAGCGCCAGCGTTGATTTGCCGACCTGCCTCGCCCCGGTAATTAACAACGATGGAAAGTGTTGCAGGTAGGTTTGAATGTCAGATTGGATATGCCGTTTTAACATCTTGATCCTGTAAATTCATGGATTATGATCCATGAATTTACAGGATTTTGTGCTTTCTAACAACTGCAGCTAAGCGTAGTCTGACAGCTGGAGTAGTTACAGGCGGTTTGGAATAATCCCGGCCAATGTATCATCGAACAGCGCATAGGCTTTCTTTAACCAGACCTTGGTGCGCTGCCGTTCCATCAGGTTCAGGTGAGGTTTGGCATCTTTGATACATTCCTGTTTTTTCAGCTGAATCAGCATTTTAAGTCCGAGCTCGACCGTCTGGCGCTTGGTTTTCATGAGCATAAACTCACTCTTCAACCGATACCCCGTCTTAAACATCCACCAAACCACAGCACTGCACCCCGCCAGAAAGCTCAGGATAATAAACAGGCTGAGGTACACATTCACATCAGCAATCTCAAAAAAGCTCCAGCGAAACCCGCTGACCAGATACACCACCGGGTTGAGCAGGGTCAGCATCTGCCAGGTTTCCGGCAGCATACTGATCGAGTAAAACGTGCCGCCGAGAAACACCAGTGGCGTAATAATCAGCAGCGGCACGATCTGCAGTTTCTCAAAATCATTGGCCCATAAGCCGATAATAAAGCCGAGCAGGCTGAATGAAATACAGGTCAGGATCAGAAAGCTCATCATCCACACCGGGTGAGCAATTCGAATGTCAACAAACAGGCTGGCGGTGGCGAGGATAATCAGGCCGATCAGAAATGACTTGGTGGCTGCGGCACCGACAAAACCGAGCAGAATTTCCAGTGAGGAAATCGGGGCGGATAGATATTCGTAAATAGTGCCGGTGAATTTGGGGAAGAATATCCCGAATGAGGCGTTGGAAATACTCTGGGTCAGCAGGGTAAACATGATCAGGCCGGGCACGATAAAAGCGCCGTATGAAACGCCGTCGACTTCCTGAATGCGGCTGCCGATAGCGGAACCAAAAACAATAAAGTACAGGCTGGTGGATAATACCGGCGAGGCAATACTCTGCAGCATGGTGCGCCAGGTACGCAGCATTTCGAATTTGTAGATGACTTTGATAGCTTGAAAATTCATTATGCAGTCTGCCTATGCTTTGTCCTGTTGGTCGCTGTGGACGAGATCCACAAAAATATCTTCCAGCGAGCTTTGTGTGGTGCGGATATCCTGCAAGGTCAGTCCAGCTTCATTAATACTCTGCAGCAGACGGGTAATCCCGGTTTGCTCAGCCTTGGTGTCGTAGGTGTAAGTCAGTTCAGAGCCCTGTTCGGTATTGATCAGTTCCAGTTCGAATTCGTCCAGGGAGGACGGAATTGTGCTGATCGTTTCGCGTAGTTCAATGCCCAGCTGCTTCTTGCCCAGCTTTTTCATCAGTGACTTTTTATCTTCAATTAGCAGTAATTCGCCGCCACGAATCACCCCGACCCGGTCAGCGATTTCCTCAGCCTCTTCAATATAGTGGGTGGTGAGGATAATCGTTACCCCGGACTCACGCAGACGGTTTACAATCTTCCACATGTCTTTGCGTAGCTCAACATCGACCCCGGCAGTCGGTTCATCCAGAAACAGGATTTTCGGCTCATGTGACAGTGCCTTGGCAATCAGTACCCGGCGTTTCATGCCACCGGACAGGGCGCGGATTTCGCTGTGTTTCTTGTCGAACAGTGACAGGTCTTTCAGCAGCTGATCAAGGTAGGCAGTGTCCGGCTTTTTGCCAAACAGGCCACGACTGAGATTGACCGTGTCCCAGACGGTTTCAAAGGCACCCAGCGTCAGCTCCTGTGGCACCAGGCCAATCAGCTGGCGGGTGATACGGTAATCCTGAATAATGTCGTGTCCGGCGACCGTGACAGAGCCTCCCGTCGGGTTGACCAGTCCACAGATAATCGAAATCAGTGTGGTTTTACCGGCACCGTTCGGCCCCAGCAGAGCCAGAATTTCACCATCCTGAATAGTAAGGCTGACTGACTTCAGTGCCTGATGGCCTGAGTCGTAGGTTTTCTGCAACTGACTAACGTTGATGATGTCTGGCATCGCGGGTTGCCTGTGTCGAAGCTGTAAAGCGGGCTATCATCACATATATTGTGCATGACTGCACCCGTGTTACTGATGTTACTGATTCATGTCCAGTACCAGCTGGTAAGTGGCTTTTACCACTTCGGCCATTTTGTTGTAGTCCAGTCTGTCAGCGGTATCACCGGTCGTATGGTAAGCCAGATTGCGGTTATAGGCAGTATCGGTGACCATGACCGCCGGGTAGTCCATTATCCAGAAATTGCGGTGATCCGATGCATCCAGACCGGGTACCAGTGCCAGCGGTGCATTCAGTGAGTAAACCGGCAGGCTATTGCCCGCGCCGCGAATAAAGCTTTTTTTCACGGTGCGTACCGTTGACATATTGCCCATATTGCCGATGATGGAAATAAAATTGCCCCGGTCAGAATAAATGTATTTCAGCCAGGAAACCGGGAAGAGCTGTGAGTCCGGTTGGTCGCTGAAGTAGCCGATCATTTCCAGGGAAATCATCAGCTCTACATCAACTTCCTGCTCTTTCAGCATACGTGCGTGGACATAGCTGCCCATGTGGGGTGTGCCATAGAATACCGATTCCTCCAGGGTATAGGCCGCCAGAATCACCCGGCGTTTTAGCACTGTTTGTGATAATAAGCGCGCCAGTTCAATCAGTCCGGCGACACCGCTGGCATTATCATCAGCACCGGGTAACCCGTCATGCGTATCATAGTGGGCACCAATCACCAGTGCTTTGCCGGTATCAGGGCCGAACTCAAGGATCAGGTTATGGAACTGCTGGTTTTCGGCGCTGTAAGTCTGACGTTGCAGCTTGCCGTATTGAGCGAGTTGTGTTTCCAGCCAGTTTACGGTTTCTTCCAGTTCTTTTTCCCTGCCGGTGCGGGGCGGAAGATTTTCGCTGAGCATAATGACGTGGGAACGCAGCCGTTCAGGGGATACGTCGGGCAGAGGCGTTGCCCGGGGTGTAACCCAGACCGGTTGGGTTATAACAAACCAGATAATGAACAGGACAAACAGTAACGCACCGACATAAATCATGATGTTTTTAAAGAAGGTTTTCATATCTATTTAACACACTCCTGACTGAGCTTAGTGTATCCTTGTCTTATACAATTTTAAGCAAATTTATACGATATGGGCTTTTTTACGGGTATAAGCAGTTTTCTGAAGTTTTTGTTGGGCAGTGTCAGGGATCTGCTGCCGATTATTCTGGTTATTATTTTTTTTCAGGCCATTATTCTGTTGCAGATGTCGCCGGAGCAACAGGCGCTGGCATTGGCAGAGCTGGTGCCACAGTTGTTCAGTATTGCCGTGGGCATTATTTTTGTGCTGGTCGGGCTGACTTTTTTCGTGTTCGGGCTGGAAATGGGGCTGTTTCCGATTGGTGAGGCCATGGCCTATGCGTTTGCCCGTAAAGGCAGTTTGTTCTGGCTGCTGGTGTTTTCTTTTGCGCTGGGGTTTGGAACCACCGTTGCTGAGCCGGCTTTGATTGCGGTGGCCGATGAGGCGGCGCGGGTGGCGGCCGGTGGCAAAATTATTCCGGATACTGAGGAGTCGCGTTCCGGCTATGCGGATGGCTTGCGCTTTACAGTGGCGGTTTCGGTGGGAGTGGCGATTCTGCTGGGTGTGCTGCGCATTCTGAAAGGCTGGCCGATCCAGTATCTGATTATCGGTGGTTATATCGGTGTGGTACTGATGACCGCGATTGCCCCGGAATTTATTGTCGGCATTGCTTATGACTCCGGCGGTGTCACTACCTCAACGATTACTGTGCCGCTGGTAACGGCGCTGGGGGTCGGGCTGGCCAGTAGCATCAAGGGACGTAATCCGATGATTGATGGCTTTGGCCTGATTGCCTTTGCCTCACTGACACCAATGATGTTCGTCATGTTATACGGGGTATTAATGCAATGATCAGCTGGTTACAGGAATTTGGCTGGGTTATTCTGGCCACGCTTCGCGATGTATTGCCGATTGCGCTGATTATCTTCGGTTTCCAGTTCTTTGTGATCCGCAAGCCGGTTCCCAACCTGAAAAAAGTATTGGTCGGATTTGCGTATGTGATCATCGGTCTGGCGTTCTTTCTGCAGGGCCTGGAGCAGGCTTTGTTCCCACTGGGCAAGTCCATGGCGCAGCAGCTGACTGATCCGGCATTTATCTACGCTGGTCTTGATCATATTCCCGCGATAGTCGATTGGACGCGCTATTATTGGGTGTATCTGTTTGCGTTTGCGATTGGCTTCAGTACCACCATTGCCGAACCCTCATTACTGGCGGTGGCGATTAAGGCGCGTGAAGTGTCCGGTGGAGCGATTGGTATCTGGGGCTTGCGCATTGCGGTGGCGATTGGCGTGGCGGTAGGCATTGCCCTGGGCAGCTGGCGGATAGTGACGGGTTATCCGCTGCATTACTTTATTATCGTTGGTTATATTGTTGTCGTGATTCAGACATTTTTTGCACCGCGTTTTATTGTTGCGCTGGCCTATGACTCCGGCGGTGTGACCACCTCAACCGTAACGGTGCCGCTGGTTGCCGCACTGGGTTTGGGGCTGGCTGAAACCGTGCCGGGGCGCAGTGCCTTGCTGGATGGCTTCGGGCTGATTGCATTTGCCAGTTTGTTCCCGATTATTTGTGTGATCGGTTATGCACAGTTGACCGCCTTTCTGGCTGAGCGTGAGCAGTCAGGCAAGCTGCCGGTTGATACAGGAGAGTGAGTATGCATTTTAAATTGATTGTTGCCATGGTTGATGATGATAAAACGGACGCGGTGATCGCAGCAGCCAAGCGGGAAGGAGCCACCGGGGCATCAGTGGTGAACAATACCCGCGGTGAGGGTCTGATGATGAAAAAAACCTTCCTCGGGCTGGAGCTGGATACGCCGCGTAATATGATTCTGTTTCTGGTGGAGAAGCACCTGAGCCGGAAAGTGCTTGAAACCATTGGCGAGGTGGCAGAGCTGGACAAAGTCAGCGGTGCCGGTATTGCTTTTATGGTTGATGTGGAAGATGCGATAGGTCTGTCAGGACAGATTGAGCAGATTACCGACCGGGTGGAGGAAGAGCTATGAGTGAAAAGATGATTATCCGGGTGCGGGATGTGATGCGTAGCGGACACTCGCTGGTTAATAGCCGTGATTCGGTGCGGGATGTGCTGGATAAGGTGATTAATGACGATAACCATATTGTCGTGGTCGACAAAAAGTCGCCGGATGATGAATACGGACTGGTACGCCTGAGTGATATTGCGCATAAGGTGCTGGCACAAAATAAATCACCTGACCGGGTTAATGTGTATGAAATTATGAGTAAACCGGCCTTGTGCATCGCTGAAAGTATGGACATCCGTTATTGTGCAATGATGTTTGAAAACTTTAAGTTGCATGCCGCGCCGGTGGTGGACAGCCGGGGGGAGATCGTCGGAGCGATCAGCTATGAGGATCTGGTACTGAAAGGCCTGATGCAGTTGTCAGACGATATTCAGACCTGATGATGAATATTGCGAGCTCAAAGCAGCGCACGCTGGAGGGTAAAGTTGCCTTGATTACCGGCTCAGCGCGGCGCATTGGTGCAGGAATTGCCAGGTGCCTGCATGCAGCCGGTGCTAATGTGATGGTGCATTATCGCAACTCTGCCGATGACGCGCTGGTCTTACAGCAGGAGCTTAACCGGCAGCGGCCTGATTCATGTTTCCTGCTCAAAGGTGACTTGCTGGATGTGGGGCAGTTGCCCCGGATGGTCGGGAATGTTGTTGAACAGGCCGGACGGCTGGATATTCTGGTGAATAATGCTTCCGGTTTTTACCCGACGCCATTAGGTGGGATTACTGAGCAGAACTGGGATGAGCTGGTTGGCACGAATATGAAAGTGCCGTTGTTTCTGGCGCAGGCGGCTATGCCTGAGTTGAAAAAGAATAAAGGCTGCATCGTCAATATGGTGGATGTGCATGCTTATCGGCCATTGGCCGGGCATGTGGTCTATAGTGCTGCCAAGGCAGGTTTGCTGATGCTAACGCAGTCACTGGCCGCTGAGCTGGGGCCGGAGGTACGGGTGAATGGTGTGGCGCCCGGCGCAATTCTCTGGCCGGAACAGGAAATGACGCAGACTCAGAAAAGCGGGCTGCTGGAAAAAACGGCTCTGAAGCGTATCGGTGACCCTGATGATATTGCCCGGACGGTTTTGTTTCTGGTGCGTGATGCTGATTATATCACCGGGCAGGTGATTGCCGTCGATGGTGGCCGTACATTAAATCAGTAAGTTGGAATAAGTTGGCGCTTGAGTCCGGCCTGTTTCTGTCCAGACCGGTAAATTTCCGGTAATTTTCCTGTGAAATTATTTTGAGTGACTACACTCAGGCATGTGTGCCTGAAAACTCCGGGATTGAGCATGGAAGCGTGCCCCTAAGGGGTGGCCATGGATGGCTTTTACCGGTTTGCACGCAGGGAAAAAAGATTGCGCGGAGGATTGTCAGCGGGGCGGTCGTTAATCTGTCCCACTGCCGGAGGCTTTTTTTCACTGGCATCAATCACCTCTGCAGTCTTTTCCTCCAGAGTGCTGAGCAGGGCACGCGCATTCTCCAGTCCTTCCTGCAGATTGACGCACATCTCATCAGTCAGGTTTACGGTTTCACCCAGACGCTCCACTTTCAGCGGATCAATCTGGTTAAATTGTTCTTTGATCCGCTCATGCATCTGACTGCCCTGAACTTCATACTGGCGTAATTTTTCCAGGTTCTGGCGGCTTTCCTGCAGACCGGCAGTCAGCTCCTGACGTGCCATATCTGTTGACTGGAAGGTCTCTGCGAATTGCTCGTTAGCCTGTTGCTCGAGTTTACGCAGCCTTTCGGCGTATTCATTGTATATTTTGTCGGCCTGTTTTTGGTGTTCCTGAACAATCTCCAGTGAGCTGGCAGATTGTTTCAGGATGTTTTCCAGCTGGGCATGTACTTCAGTGGAAACCAGAGTGTTTTTCTGTTGTGATGCCAGGTGCTCTTTCTGATGTTGCAGGAGTTTTTGCGTAAAACCCTGCGCCATTCTTTCCTGTTCCTGCAATCTTATCAGCCCTTCATCTACCTGGGTCAGTCCCTGATGAAGCTTGGACTTGATTTGCCTGACGCTACCGGTGGTGTCTTCCAGCTGGCTGTTCCAGTAAGTCTGGATCTGCTGGATGCGTTCACCCAGCTTGTTGGAAATCCGGTTTAATTCCTGTTCAGCTTCTTTTGCCCTGCGAATGGTTTGTTCGGCAGTTTCCGCGCGGGCATGGCTTTCTGAATTTTCTGCATTGATTTGAGCAATACTGCTTTGCAGTTGCCGGGATAATTTTTCAGTGCCTTCAGCACTGTATTTAACATTGCTGAGTATTTGTTCGACTTGTTTCTGGTCTTTTTCTACCCGTTGCAGAATTTTCCGGATTCTGTGAGCGTCACGGTGGTCCACTTGTGGACGCAATAACAGCAGCGCTCCCAGCGCAGCGATTAATGCAATAGCAATGATTACAACATCAATCAGATTTACCATGATCAGCCCATCAGTTTTTATGTTTTAAATACACGTAATAAATCGGCGGACATAAAACTCCGTTTTAAATAAAATATACCGCCGAATGTGAACGTGAGCTTAGTTGGGTGTATCTGCGCCTATAAACCGGGCAAACCACTGTTCTGCCAGCCGGGTTTGCGTACCAGCAGATAGGTTTTATGCAGCCCGGTCAGCTGGTAAGTTTTTTGCTCAGCGGGCTGCCCGACACCGGTGTATAAGTCCAGACGCCCCGGCCCCTTAATGGCATTACCACGATCCTGGGCAAACAACATACGCCATTCGCTGCCGGTACGCTTACCGAGATGGTCAATACGCGGTATTTCCGCCAGAAGTACGCTGCCCATCGGGATGTAGCGATCATCCACCGCAACGGTATGTCCGGGGATAATTGCAGTACCGGTGGCTGTACGGGTTTTATTATCGGTCAATGTAAAGAAAATATAACGCGGGTTCTGGTGTAGTACCTCGTGCATTTTTTCCGGGTGCTGATGGAGCCAACGCTGGATACTGGCATTACTCAGGCTGCCATTCATATAACCCATCTCACGAAGGTAGCTGCTGATTTCCTGGTGTGACTGGTTATTATGACCTGCGTAGTTAAGGTTGCGGGTTTCACCATTCGGATAACGTGCGATAGCTGAGCCCTGGATCTGGGCAAAATAAAGATCGATCAAATCATTGGTCCAGGCAATTTCCAGTCCCTGATTGCTTAAGGCCCCGTTGTCAATCTGGTTGCGTGACAGACGCGTGCCCCGCGGTGGTTTGGTATAAACCGGATATTTGTACTCCTGGTCGGGATAGCTTTGTATCCGTACTTCCGGGGTGAAATAGCCGGTGTAGTAACTGCGGTCTGCCTGCCTCTGTGAGCCGATTTCGTATAAGGAAAAGCTTTGCAGAAAAGATTTCGGTGCGCTTCCATTTTCGTGTGCCAGCAGGGCTTTGGCCGTTTCCAGTAATGCAGCATTCGAAACATCTGCCCACTGCCCGGCTACCCGTTTTCCCGGATTTTTACTGTTCAGGTAACGAATTTGCTCCTGTAGTCCGGTCAAATTGGCTGAGGAGCGCATTATGCAGCGGTCAGCGTGCTGTAGCTGCTTCAGATTTTCACACTTGAGTGCTGTAATATTGTTGTTGCTCAGGGGTTGCCGGAAGCTTGCCGGGTAGTAGTGCGGTTGTTGTGGCTGAGTGATTCCTGGTGGTGCTGCCGGCATTCTGCCTGGTGTATAAAATGGCCGGTTTATCTGCTCACGCCGATATTGAGGATGGTTGACAGGGACAAGGTTATTGCGCTCACTCCACCAGGACAAAGCACCCGGTTGCGCGTAACCGGATGTGTTGTGCTGACCAAACTGGCCTGCATGGGTGGGTGAGATAAGCAGGTAGCATGCCGCTAACATGCCGTTAAGCCATTGTTTATTATTCATTATTATCAGACTTTTTGTGTTCTTAGGGTTTTTTATATTATTACTATTGCAGCCCCGTCAGGAAAGGGATGAACGGTACTATCAGATAAATGGGTGTTTAAATTTTAATCATTGTTTCTTATTGAAATGAAACAGATAGTTGCTTATTGGATATTTATAAGTTAAATTTATGGGCATCATTATCGGATTTGTAGCCAGACAATGCTCGCTGCATATCAGGATGGTGGCAAGGGGCTGCTGCTAAACAGGGCTGGGGCGTAAGTAAATAAAAAAAATAACCGGATGCAACTATGCAAAATCGTACTAATTGGGGCGTGCGATCCTTTTTCCTCGTTTCTTCATTGTCGCTGCTTGCAGCCACTCAGGCTACTCATGCCGAACTGTTTCTGAATGACTCACCTTCGTCTGCTGCGGTCAGGTCGGTGCTTAACGGGCCGGGGCTGGAGTTAAAAAACTTACGTTTTGTAAGTGGGGCCCAGGGGCAGTATGGCATATTTCTGGGAGGTTCTGACCCGGCGGATGGTGATCCGGTGCTGGATATTCCTGATGGTTTCTATATGAGCACCGGTAACAGCAGCAGTATCCTCGGGCCGAATGATAGTGCCAAAAAAACTTACAATACCCGGGTTCAGTACAGTGATGCGGATTTAATTAAAATCGCATCCAATGCCATTTTTGATCCGGTAGTGGTCGAGTTTGATGTTATTCCCAAGGGCGATAAGCTTAACTTTGTGCTGGTATTCGGCTCAGAGGAGTATCCGGAATACGTTTGCAGCAAGTTCAATGATGTGTTCGGGTTGTTTATTTCCGGCCCCGGTTTTGATGGTACCGTCAATGCGGCGTATGTACCGGACTCGGGATTACCTATCGCGGTTAATAATATCAATATTGGTACAAAGGGTAGCAAAGCGGACGGTACTGATTGTCATCTGGGGAACTCGGTTTATTTTGTCGATAATGGCAACGGCACCGGTGCCAAAGGCACTCAGCTGGATGGTTTCAGCCGGCCACTGACCACGTCACTGGATGGTCTTATTCCCGGTGAAACCTACCGCGTGAAACTGGCGCTGGCTGACACTGCAGATCAGGCCTATGATTCTGCGGCTTTCTTCCGCTGGCTGACCAGTACTTCCTCGTCGCTGGTGGATCTTGAGCTGAGTGCCACGCCATCGACCCGCCAGCCAGCCAAAGATGGTTTTGTTGACATCACTTATACCTTAACCAACACTTCCTCCACTGCAACGCAGTTAGTTGAGGTAGGTATTGAGTTACCGCCTGATGTCGTTCTTATTAAAAATAATTCGGATGAAGTTTATGACTCGCTAACCGGTATCTGGACGGTAGGTGACATGCCTGCCGGTACCAGTCGTGAGCTTAATATCCGGGTTGGTGTCGGGGATGCTGCCAGTTATCGTATTAATGCCGAGATTTTGTTTGCATTTAATGAAGACCCTGACTCCAAACCGTATAACCGTCTGACCCGTCCGAATGAGGATGATACGGCGATTCTGCTGCTGCAGACGGTGGAAAATATATCTCCTCAGATCACACATGCGGATAGTGCTGCAACAGCTGTGCTTTCTTTTCCGGAAAATAATAGTGGTGTCATTGTTGACCTGAATGCGGTGGATGCTGATGGTGAAACCGAAGGGGCCGGGCTGAGCTGGATGATCTCCGGTGGTGCAGACTCACATCATTTTACGCTGAGTGCACTGGGTCAGTTGCGTGCTCCGGCAACCTTTAACTATGAGAAGCCTGCTGATGAGGGAAGCGATAATAGTTATCAGGTTTGGGTAAAAGTCTGTGACAGTCATGCCGAGTGTGATGAGCAGAAGCTAACCATTAATGTTACAGATATGGATGAAGATGCTGATGGCGATGGTTTGTCAGATGATCTGGAAGTCGATCTGGGCACTAATCCGAATAACCCGGATACGGATGGCGACGGTATAGCTGATAATCTTGAAATCGGGACGGATGTTACGAAGCCGCTGGATACGGATGGCGATGGCAAAATCAATGCATTAGATGATGATGATGATAACGACACTATCCCTACCGAGCTGGAAAATCATGGCAGTACGCAGGAGGATACCGATCAGGATGGCAAGCCGGACTATCTGGATGATGATGATGATAACGATGGTTTGCTGACCCGTTACGAGAATTATAATGGGCATACACCACTGGATGATGATACCGACCGGGATGGTAAGCCGGACTATCTGGATGCCGATGATGATAACGATGGTTTGCTGACCCGGAATGAGAACAGTGATCCGAACGGTAACAGACAGCCTGAAGATGCGGTTGATACCGATGGCGATGGTTTCGTGGACTATCTGGATCGCGATAATTTACATGCGCCGGGGGATGACAATGACAAGGATGGCCTGACCAACGAGGAAGAAGTGGAGCTGGGTTCTGATCCTGATAACCCTGATACGGATGGCGACGGCATTAATGACAAGGTTGAGCGCGGTGATGGCAAGACGCCACTGGACAGCGATGAGGATGGGGTAGCCAACCTGCTGGATCCGGATGATGATAATGACGGCGTGCTGACCATGGATGAGAATTACAATGGCGGAACACCGCTGGATGATGATACCGATCAGGATAACCGGGCGGATTATCTGGATGATGATGATGATAACGACGGTATTCCGACCCGGCTGGAAGATTACAACGGTAATGATGCCCGGGATGAGGATACGGATAAGGATGGTATACCTGATTACCGGGATATTGATGATGATGGTGATGGCATCTACACCTGGTATGAGAATTACAATGGTAAAATGCCGTTAGATGATGATACTGATAGTGATGGTGTGGCGGATTACCTGGATGTCGATGATGACGGGGATGGGCTGTTGACCATTAATGAGTCATCTGATCCGAACGGTAACGGTAATCCGGATGATGGTCTGGATAGTGACAAGGATGGCTTGAAAAACTACCGCGATGCGGATGATGATAATGACGGGCGTCCGACCAAGGCTGAAAATGCTGACCCTGATGGCGACGGGAACCCGGCGGATGCCGAGGATAATGACCTGGATGGTATTGTTGATTACCTGGACCCGGTGGTAACGCCATTCGTGCGCCTGAAAGCACGCGCGATGTTGCAGGGGGCTTATGACTCAACGACCGGCATGATGAACGATAAGCTGCGAACTGAGGGTGTTCTCCCTAAATTACAACCCTATGGTTCGCTGGAATCATCTTTTGGCTACGGGTCGGTGGGTAATATTTCACCCTTTGGTTATGCCGGAACGGAGACAACCACTGATGCTCTGTTGTCAGTGACAGGAGCTGATGCGATTGTCGACTGGGTGCTGCTTGAAGTGCGCGATGCAGCAAAGCCTGCCGAGATTATTGCTGCAAAAGCTGCCCTGATTCAGCGTGACGGTGATATTGTAATGCCGGATACCGGTTCGGCTGATCTGGTGATTCCTTATGCGGAGCCGGGGAGTCATTATCTGGCTGTGCGGCACCGTAATCATTTTGGGGTGATGACTGCGCAGCCGGTGGTGATGGGTGATGATCTGGGGACTGTAGTGATGTATGATTTTTCATCGCCTGGTTTTCAGGCTCATGAGGAAAATAATGCGAAGGCGATGGCGACCAGCGGTCAGCATCAGTTAATGATGAGTGGCGATATGAATAACAGCAATACGATTATTGCCGCCGGGCCGGGCAGTGATATGGCCGTGTTGCTGGGAACAGTGCTGGTAGCGCCTGAGAATGTTGATACCAATGCTAATTTCCCCCTGGATGGCTATTATGCGGCTGACCTGAATATGGATGGCACAGTGATTTACAGCGGGCCGAAGAACGATGCTGATATGGTGTTGTTAAACGTGCTGTTGCATCCGGATAATGAGTTCAGCAATATTAATTTCATTATTTACGGCACCTTGCCTTAGTCAGCGGCCTGAACAAGTCTGTTGCGACAGGTGGCAGGCTTGAACTATAGTAAGCCGCATTCAATTAATCCATACATGCCCGCGTTATGCGGGCATTGTTCGTTCGGAGAAATCAGGAGAAATCATGCATCAAGCTGATTCAAGCAGTTCTGCTGAGCTGACATCCCTGTCGCTGAAAGCCTTACAGCAGGGTATTCAGGGTGGGCAATTTTCGGTAATGGAAGTGACAGATGCTTATCTGGAGCGGATCGCCCGCTTCGATGGTGAGCTGAATACTTTTATTACCACCACCGATACGCTGGCGCGGCAACAGGCTGAAACAACCGATGCTGCCATCCGCAGCGGTGAGCTGAGCGGTGGTTTGGCCGGTATTCCGTTTGCCCTGAAAGATCTGTTTTGTACTGATGGCGTGCTGACAACCTGTGCCTCAAAAATGCTGGCTAACTTTGTGGCACCTTATGATGCGCATGTTACCAGCCGGCTGAATGCAGCGGGTGGTGTGTTGCTGGGCAAGAACAATATGGATGAGTTCGCCATGGGCTCCTCCACAGAAAATTCTGCTTATGGCGTGACCAAAAATCCCTGGCATACCGATTATGTGCCGGGTGGCAGCTCCGGTGGCGGGGCAGCGGCAGTAGCGGCACGTCTGACACCGCTGGCAATTGGTACTGATACCGGTGGCTCTATCCGTCAGCCCGCCTCATTTTGCGGTATTACCGGTATTAAGCCCACCTATGGCCGGGTTTCGCGTTACGGCATGATTGCCTTTGCCTCCAGTCTGGATCAGGGCGGGCCGATGGCGGTTTCTGCTGAGGATTGTGCGATTGCGCTGAATGCCATGGCCGGATTTGATGAGCGTGATTCGACTTCTGCGCAGGAGGCGGTGCCGGATTTCACTGCGACGTTGAATGACTCAATTGAGGGGTTGAAGATCGGTCTGCCAAAGGAGTTCTTTGCTGAAGGGCTGGATCAGCAGGTAGCAACGGTCATCGAGCGGGCGGTTAAAGAATTTGAGGCGCGCGGTGCGGTGGTGAAGGAAGTCAGCCTGCCCAACAGTCATCTGGCGGTGCCGGTTTATTATGTGGTGGCTCCGGCGGAATGTTCCTCCAACCTGTCGCGCTTTGACGGCGTGCGTTTCGGGCATCGCTGTGAGAATCCGCAGGATTTGCAGGATTTGTATGAGCGCAGCCGCTGGGAAGGTTTTGGTGATGAGGTGAAGCGGCGCATTATGGTCGGCACCTATGCTTTGTCATCCGGTTATTACGATGCTTATTACCTGAAAGCGCAGAAAGTGCGCCGCCTGATTAAACAGGACTTCGCCGATGTGTTTACGGAAGTGGATGTGCTGATGGGACCTGCGGCACCGACTACGGCGTTTAAGCTGGGCGAGCTGGTGGATGATCAGCTGGCCATGTATCTGGCCGATATCTACACCATTCCGACCAGTCTGGCCGGCTTACCGGGGATGAGCTTCCCGATCGGGTTTGATGACAAGGGTCTGCCGGTGGGTATGCAGCTGATCGGAAATTATTTCCGCGAGGCGCAAATGCTCAATATTGCGCATCAGTATCAACAACACAGTGACTGGCATCTTAAAGTGCCGGCACAGTTTGCCTGAGGAGTCTGAACATGGAATGGGAAACGGTTATTGGTCTGGAAATTCATGCCCAGTTATCAACCAACAGTAAGATTTTCTCCGGCTCGTCCATTGCCTATGGCGCGGAGCCGAATACCCAGGCCAGTCTGGTTGATTTAGGCATGCCGGGTGTGTTGCCGGTACTGAATAAGCAGGCCGTGAAAATGGCCTTACGCTTCGGGCTGGCGATTGAGGCGGAAATTGCACCGCGCTCGGTGTTTGCGCGGAAGAACTATTTCTATCCCGACCTGCCGAAAGGCTATCAGATCAGCCAGTTTGAGCTGCCGATTGTGGGATTGGGGCATCTGGATATTACCCTGGAAAACGGCGAGACCAAACGCATTGGTATTACCCGTGCGCATCTGGAAGAGGATGCCGGTAAGTCCTTGCATGAGGACTTTGACGGTCAGACCGGGATTGACCTGAATCGCGCCGGTACGCCGCTGCTGGAGATTGTCTCCGAGCCGGATATGCGTTCCGCCAAAGAAGCGGTGGCCTATGTGAAAAAGCTGCACGCGCTGGTGCGTTATCTGGGCGTGTGTGACGGCAATATGCAGGAAGGTTCGTTCCGCTGTGATGTCAATGTCTCGGTCAGGCATCCCGGTGATGAGTTCGGCACGCGTGCGGAGATCAAGAACCTGAACTCGTTCCGCTTTATTGAGCGGGCGGTCAAGTATGAGGTGGAGCGTCAGATTGACCTGATTGAGTCCGGTGGCAAGGTGGTGCAGGAAACCCGCTTGTATGATCCGGATCGTGACGAAACCCGCTCCATGCGTGGTAAGGAAGATTCCAACGACTACCGCTATTTCCCTGATCCGGACTTGCTGCCGGTGGAAATTACCCCGCAGGATCTGGAGGAGGCGCGGGCGTCATTGCCTGAGCTGCCGGAAGCCCGTAAACAGCGTTTTATCAGCGAGCTGGGGTTGAGTGCGGAGCAGGCCGGTGATCTGACCGACAGTCGTGAAGTGGCGGATTATTTTGAGGCCGTGGCTGCGGGGTGTGGTGATACCAAACTGGCGGCTAACTGGGTGATGGGTGGTTTGTCGGCATTGCTGAACAAGCATGAGACCGAGATCAGCGCCGCGCCGGTCACGGCTGAAATGCTGGCCGGGATGCTGAAGCGGATTCTGGATAAGACTATTTCTGCAACGGCAGCCAAGGATGTGCTGGAAGGCATGTGGGCCGGTGAAGGAGATGCGGATGCGGTGATTGCGGCCAGGGGGCTGAAGCAGGTGACGGATACCGGTGCGATTGAAGCGATTGTTGATGAAATCATCGCGAAAAATCCGGCGCAGGTGGAAGAGTATCGTTCCGGTAAGGAAAAAGTGTTCGGCTTCTTTGTCGGGCAGACCATGCGTGCCTCAAAGGGTAAGGCAGATCCGGCGCTGGTGAATGAATTGCTGAAAGAAAAGTTGAAGGGGTAGTTTATGTCCGTTTCTGAAGATGAAGTAAGGAAGGTGTCACATCTGGCCCAGCTGGCGATTCTGGATGAGAATGTGCCGGTTTATGCACAGAAGCTGTCCGGGATTCTGGATATGGTCGATCAGCTGAATGCGGTGGATACCAGCGGTGTGGAGCCGCTGGCCAATCCGCTGGATAGTGTGCAGCGCCTGCGTGAGGATGTGGTCACGGAAACCAATCAGCGTGACAAGTATCAGGCTATTGCGCCGGAAGTGGAGCAGGGGCTTTATCTGGTGCCTAAGGTGATTGAGTAACCGCTTTTTCCGGTAACTCCCGTACCCGCAAAAAACTGGCAAAGCGGGGTTTGTCGTTTTTCGTCTTGCCCCGGTATCTGTATGTGACCCATGCGCCAACGGCTGGTGGGTTTTGCCGCTCGCTATCAGTGAAGCCGGAGCCGATTTTAAAACGGATACCCTCCGGTGTTTCCAGCAGCAAAGCACCCAGCATACCGGTGTATTTTCCTTTGCCGCCGATGTGTTTGATTACCCGCGCTTCAGCATCTTCAAAATGCTTCACTTTGAGCAGGGCATTACTGCGTCCGGTGTGGTACTCCGCACTTTCGTGATGCAGCATCAGGCCTTCAGCACCCGCAGCGACCACTTCATCCAGTTTCGCCATTAGCGCATCATGTGATGACAACCGGTATTGCCCGACCATTTTCAGATACGGGGTGTCGATGCTGGCTAACAGGGTTTTCAGCGTTGCCAGGCGTTCTGAAAACGTTCCCGCCGCACCCGGTAATTCGAAGACCTGATAACTGACCTGTCGCCACTCCTCATCAACCGGCTCATCCTTGCTCACAGTACTCAGCAGCTGTTCAAAACGGCCTCTGCCAAGCCACAGCTCACCATCCAGTGGTTGATCCGGAAAACCTTTGGTAAACCATGGCGGAGCCTGATAAGGGTTGCCCTGCCGCGAAATAAACTGCTTGCCATCCCAGTAGGCACGCACGCCGTCGAGTTTTTCACTGGCCCAGTAGCGGCTGATGTCAGATTGTTTTTGGTAGACTTTGGCCAGTAATAACGGGGGAGTGTCGGGTGAATCAGCGGTTACCGTTGTTATTACAGTGGGGGAAACTGACAGCAACAGGCTGACCAGTAATGAAGTTGGGTTTATTATTTTTTTCATGCGGTGATTATGGCGGGGTGGTGCCAAATCGGGGATTAACCTGTTACAGCCAGCTCTCGCAGCGGAGGCGGTCAATCCGCTTAAAATGCCGCAAATTATTGGTCACCAGCGTAAAGTCATTGGCAATTGCGACAGACGCTATTTCCAGATCAGCCAAGGCCAGCGACATGCCTTTCTTTTCCAGCTCTGCCCGGATTCGCCCGCAGACATAAGCTGCTTTGGCGTCAAAACTCACAATGTTGACTGCCGGTAAGAAAATCGTTTCAAGGTTTTTTAGATGATACTCAGGTCTGTCACTTTTTTCCGCGCCGTACACAATCTCAGAAATAGTGATGGTGGAGATGTATTGCTGATCCTGTTTCAGGGTCTTCAGTTTTTCCAGCAGCCGGGGAGAAGGGCGGGGTTTAATGATATTGGTCAGGACATCGGTATCAAAGAGATACATCACGACCGCCTCCACCGGATGAGCGTAATGTACTCAGGTCACCCATCCCTGTGATGACTTCTTCAAAGTCTGCCCACTTTCCGGCAATGGCCGCCAGTCCCTGTTTTTCCTGTTGCTGCTCCAGTAGCTTTAAGTCTTCGATGCTGACCAGGGCGGCAACCGGTTTGTTTCTGCGTGTGATGATAAAGCGTTCATGGGAATGCTGGCTTTTGGCGATCAGTTCAGAAATATGCGCTTTGGTCTCTGCGACGGATACGGTGTGTACTGACATGGGATACACCTATAATAGATTAAAAGGTTATTATGGTCTTTATGACTAAGATAAGCAATCTGAAACCTATGTTTTCTCCCCGGTCTTCCGATCCGGCGCTTTAATAACCCTGAGCACCCCGGCTGCATAACAATAACGCAGCGGTGTTCTCAGCAAGAACAACTCCCCGTCCAGTGCCACATAAGCCCGGCGTTTCCTGCGCCGGTGGTTCAGCTCCACCGTTTGCACAACCCGTGTGGTCATTGGTGAGTCAAGATCCAGCGGATCAATGCCCCGCATAATCGCATTAAATGCCAGTCTCAGGGTATGCAGGCGGTTATTGGTGTGCAGGGTAATCAGGTGCAGGCCGGGCTTGCCGTCAGGACGATGTTGCCCCAGTGACGGCACGGACAGTTCGCGTTCATGCACGCCGATAAATACCAGCGGTGTTTTAAGATCATGCCCATCCAGACTGAGATGAATATTACGCCAGCGTAACCAGCGTCGCAGGGCAGCCAGCAGGCTGGCCAGGGTATAGCTCAGATGTTTCTCCAACTGCTCACGATTCTGCACAAAGTGTACGTAGGCACCGACTGAACTGGTATTGATAAACAGGCGCTCATTAACATAAGCGGCATCAACCGCCTGCGGAGTGCCGGTCAGTGCCAGCTCCAGCGCAGCTTCAGGTGCAGATGGAATGCCGTGGCGGGCGGCGAAATGATTAAGGGTGCCGCCGGGAATCACGCCTAATGCTGTCTTTGTGCCCGCCAGCTGATTGGCCGCCAGTGCCAGTGTGCCGTCACCGCCGGTCACCAGAATTCTGGAGGCACCCTGTTCAGCTTGCTTGCGGACAGCCTCCGTCATCTTGTCCGCGGACAGGGCGTGTATTTCAAGGCGCGGATCACTTTGCAGCTGCGCCCGTACCCGTGCAGCACTGCCGGATGCCGGGTTCAGATACAGCGGTATTTTAGTCAGGCTCATTAGTTGGACTCATCGTTGTTGCCAGCCGCGCTCAGTGCGATGGAAAGTATGTTGGCTGCAGGGCCTGAAAGCGTGGTCGTGCCATTCCCACTGTTCTATTTTCAGTTGTTGCCGGTCACCCCGGATCAGGTTGAAGCTATTCGGCTGGCCGTCGATCAGGCGATGGGAAATGGTGGTGCCGGCATGTGAAATGATCATACCGCTGACCGGTTCCACATAGGCAAGATGAATATGCCCGCCCAGAATCAGGTCGACTTCTATTTCACGGAATGCGCGCAGGGCAGTGTTGCAGCGGCCGACCAGACTGCGGTTAAGGCTGCTTTGCGGCAGCCAGAACGGATGATGGGCGACCAGAATGCGTAACCGTTGTGGTGGTGTTTGGGTAAATACCTGTCTGGCCCGGTTAATCTGCAGGCGGTTAATCCGGCCACGTGACCAGTCCGGGTGCAGACCCATGCGCCGTGCTGTGTTGATGCCTACGGCGGTAAAGTCTTCCCGGTGTAATACCGGCTCAAGGTTGCTGCCGATGTATTTGCGCCATTTATCCCAGGGGTAGAAAAAGCGTTCAGGCAGCCGGTGCAGGGCAATATCATGGTTGCCCGGTATGATCATATATGGTTGATTCAGTGAGCTTAGAAAATCAGCAGCCTGTGCAAACTCCCGGTGTTTAGCGCGCTGGGTCAGGTCACCGCTGATAATAATGAGCTCCGGCCGGATGGTGTCCAGGCAATCCAGCAGGCCCTCCGTGACGGTAGGCAGGTCACGTCCGAAATGTAAATCCGAAATGTGAGTGATGAGAGGCATGGGGATGAGTAACCTCGCTGCAGCATGGGCGGAAAATATGGCTTTAAATTTACCTTGCCATTAAATGGCGCAGCAGATAATTGCCAGCAGTTATAGTAATGGTTTTGGTATTTGTTCCGGCTGACTTTTAAGATAATGCTAAGAAAATGTGCTAATACTAATAATAGTCCCGAATGCTAAGTATCTGGTTAATGAATAGAGGCAGACCCTGATTCTGATCAATGATTAATAATTTCAAACAAGGCAAAGGAGCTCATACTTATGCGATGGATTGTCGTTGCTAATACCGCTAAGGCCCGCATTTTTAGTGCAGAAGACGCCAGCTCAAACTGGGTGGAGGAGCAGAGTCTGATACATCCTGCTTCTGCGATGAAAGTCGCTGAATTACGTGATGATGAGGCGAATACTACTTTCAGAAGTGAGCGTTCCGGCAGAGATCTTATGGAACCGTCTACTGATCCCAAGGCTAAGGAAGCCGATATTTTTGCCCGTGAAGTGCGTGACTGTCTGGAGGAAAACCGGCGTAATGATAAGTTTCACCGGCTTTATCTGGTGGCGGCACCCGCTTTTCTGGGGATGCTAAGGCCGTTATTAAGTAAGGAAGTCCGGGATAAAGTGGTGGTGACCGTGGATAAGAACCTGGTTGAGCAGGATGTGGCCGGTATCAGGCGGCATTTGCCGGGGTTTGCGCAGGGCTGAATTTAGGCCGTCTGACTTATCAGGACAGGGGCGGTACCCGTCACTACCCCTGTCCGCCTGATGAGCGTAATGTATTCAAATCACCCATCCCTTCGGTGACCTCTTCAAAGTTTTCCTGTTTTCCGGCGATGGCTGCCAGTCCTTGCTTCTCCTGTTGTTGCTCCAGTAGTTTTAAGTCTTCGATAAATCTGAAAATTACCCTGTAATTCGGGTATTATTCCGCCTGAGCTGCATGTTTTATGCGCGTGACTTTTTAAATTAATCAGTAATCCCCATGACCGATATATTTATCAGCTACAGTTCCAAAGACCGCGAGTGGATAAAGCCGTTTGCTGATCTGTTAGAAGAGCAGGGTTACCGTGTCTGGTGGGATACCGGTTTGCTGGCTGGTCATGCTTTCAGCGCACGATCCCTGAAAAATTGGCCGAAGCTAACTGTGTCATTGTTGTCTGGACGGAGCACTCTGTTGATTCTATCTGGGTTCGGGCTGAGGCTAACCGGGCTTTGTCGCGGGGTATTTTGGTGCCTGTCTGGTTGCGTGATGCAGACATACCGATGCCTTTCGATATTATCCATGCCGAAGATTTCAGGGGTTGGGATGGTGATAAAAACTCGGATATTTTCAAGCGTTTGTTATTGGCGGTGGCCCGGCATACTGAACCCAGCCTTTTAATCGAGCGGGCAAATCAGGAGCGGTCCAGGCAACAGCAGCTTTTAAAAGAAGAAGCTGAAGAAAAAATCAGGCTTGAGCAGCAACAGCTGGCTGAAGCTCAGCAAATTGAGAAGTTACGTTTGCAGCGGGAGGCTGAGGAGACTGCCCGCCGTGAGCAGGAGGAACGTGAGCAGTTATTGGCGCAGCAGCGGCTGGAGGCTGAACGGCTGCAGCGGGAACAGGCAGCGCGGGAGGCTGAGGAAACCGAAAAGCAGCGGCAGGCGGAGTTGTTACAGCGGCAACAGGAAGCAGCGGCGCGTAAGGCGCAGCTTAAAGCGACTGTGCAGGCGGGGTTGCGTCCGGGGCGCGGGGTGACGCTGGCGGGTGCAGGCATTCTGGTTGCCGGAGTGTTGGTTTGGCAGTGGCCGTGGTTGAGTGGGTTATTGGCTGATAATACCTCGTCTGCTGCTACAACAGTTGCTGCAGTGTCGCAGGTTGCGGAGCCTGTTGCTGAGGTTACTCCGGCTGAACCGGAAGAGCCTGCAGAGCAGGAGCCACCCAAACCGGATAAATTTGCGCTGACGCTGACTACGGTTCCGGCGGATGCGCGGATTAAGCTGCCGGATATTGTTCCGCGTTATTCGGAGGGGATGTTGCTGGAGCCGGGTAAGTATCGGGTGCAGGTGACGGCGGATGGTTATGAAATGGCGGAGGTTGTTGTTGATCTTACAGAGTCGGATCAGGATAAAACCATTGCGTTGAAAAAGCAGGAACGGCTTTCTTTTGAGCCGGTGATGGTCAGTATTCCCGGTGGTACGTTTGCCATGGGTTGTGTTGAGGGACGGGATGATGTGGCGGGTGGTTGTGATGATGATGAAAAACCGGCGCATGAAGTAACAGTTAGTGATTTTCAGTTGGCGGCGACGGAAGTAACAGTAGCGCAATATCTGGCTTGTGTGGCAGCAAATAAATGTCCTGAACCGGAATGGCGGGAAAAGGGGAGTAAATACAATATTAAGACCGGAACGGATGATCATTACAAAAAGTTAGGTGATGCTTTAACGAACCCGGATCATCCGATTGTGGGTGTTAGTTGGGAAAATGCGACGGCATTTGCTAACTGGCTGAAGGAAGTAACGGGTAAGCCTTATCGTTTGCCTACAGAAGCAGAGTGGGAGTATGCCGCCAGGGCAGGCAGTAGGACGGCTTACTGATGGGGTGAGACAGCCAGTCATGAGTATGCCAATTACGGTAAAGATGAATGTTGTGCCGGGTTAGCCAGCGGAAAAGATAAATGGGTCTATACTTCTCCCGTCGGAAGTTTTCCGGAAAATCCGTTTAAGCTTTTTGACATGCACGGCAATGTCTGGGAATGGGTGAAAGATTATTATGGTACGTACCCGGACAAGTTTCTGCAAGACCCTGCGGGTGCTTCTTCCGGCGCGGACCGCGTGTTCCGCGGTGGCTCATGGGACGCCGCGCCGTGGAGCGTGCGTTCTGCTGGCCGTAGCAGGGACACGCCGGACTTCCGCTTCGGCAACGTTGGTTTTCGCCTTGCCCAGGATCAAAGCCAGTAAGCCCCGGCAGCAATGTTTAAAGGCAGGCGCGTCGCGGAGCAGCGCCAGACTTTTAACATAGCAGCAGGGGCGTCGGGGGTGCAGGGGGCAGCGCCCCCGCTCGATTTTTCCATGGAAGGAGAAAGCAATGAAACTAAAATTCTTCAGCATTAACGCGCTCGACCCGGAACCGGATCAACAGGCTCTGGATGATTTCTGTTCCCGGCATCGCCTGGTAGCCACTGAAAAGCGCTTTGTTGAACACGGTGATTACTGCTATTGGTCGGTCTGTGTAACCTACCTTGAAGCAATGCCTTTATCCCGTAAGCCAAACAAAGTGGTCGATAAGCGTGCTCAGGTCGATTACCGCGAAGTACTGAGCGAGGCTGATTTCATCGTTTACGCCAAATTACGTGATTTGCGCAAAGAAATTTCTGAGGCTGAAGCAATCCCGGTTTACGGCATACTCTCCAATGCACAGCTGGCTGAAATGGTGACTTCCCGCGTACTGTCACTAAATAAAATGGGTGAAATCAACGGGGTTGGACAAGCGAAACTGGATAAATACGGTGAGCGATTTCTGGCTATTATGAAAGACGAATTTTCTGCGTACCCACTACCTGCGGAAACCACTGATGAAGCGCAAACGGCTGCTGCTGGCTGATATTGCCGCACAGGACAATCTCTTATTGGCTGTCTGGAAAGCGGCGCGGGGTAAGCGGCATCGTGAGGATGTTATCCGTTTTACCGCTACTCTGGATGAACAGCTTGAAAAATTATCCGGTGCAATTCTTGATTTGAATGTGCCGCAGGGTGAATACCGCGAATTCAGCATTGAAGACCCGAAGCCGCGCAGAATTCATGCGGCCTGTTTTGCTGATCGTGTACTACATCATGCAATCATGAATCTGGCTGAGCCGGTATTTGAGCGCACATTGGTTGACTCCACTTTCGCCTGCCGACCCGGAAAAGGCGTGCACAAAGCGGTTGCTAAAGTTCAGGAAAATATCCGGCGTTATCCGTGGTATGTGAAAACTGATATATCCGGTTACTTCCCGGCGATAGATCATGCAATTTTATTTAAATTGCTGCAACGACGCTTCAAAGGTGATGACTTCCTGTATCTGTTATGGCGAATTATTGATTCGTGGCATGATCAGACCGGAAAAGGCTTACCGATTGGTTCTTTCACTTCTCAGCATTTTGCCAATTACTATCTGGATGGAGCTGACCGTTTTTTGTTGGAGAAGCTAAAAGTGTCAGCGCATGTGCGTTATATGGATGACATTGTATTCTGGTGCCGCAGTAAAACTGATGCTTTGGAGTGTCTGGCCGAGCTGACGCAATTTTTACAGGTTGAACGACAATTGCAGCTCAAACCAGGCACGCTGATAAGCCGTAGTAAACAGGGTATGTCATTTTGTGGGTACCGCGTTTTACCCGGTGCTGTATTACTCAGCCGACGCAAACGTCACCGTTACCAGCAATTGCGGCAGTATTGGGAAAGTTGTCGTCTTAAGGGGGACATCAGTGATTTGGAGCTGCAACATGCCTATTCATCGGTACATGCAATCACTTTATATGCTGACAGTCAGAAATGGCGTAAGAAAAATTTGTATTTGTACCCGTCGCCGGTTATATAAACAGAGGGTGCTTCTTCCGGCACGAACCGCGTGATCCGCGGTGGCTCATGGAACAACACGCCGAGGAACGTGCGTTCTGCTAACCGTAACAGGAACACGCCGGACAACCGCAACAACAACGTTGGTTTTCGCCTTGCCCAGCTCAAAGTGCAGAAGTTTACTTTGACCAGAAGATCATCCTGATCATCTGTTATGATGACAAAAAGAAACTGCCTCCCCGGTATATTAGTAAACAGTGAAATGAACGCTTGCCGGGGCAGGTTTTCACTATCCAACTCCAGATTAAAAACTATGCCGAAACTTAAACCGGGCACTATCTGGCCTACTGATGAAGAAGAAGCCGAAATTCAGGCTGGTATTGCGGCTGATCCGGATGCCCGAGAACTGAAAGATGAAGAATGGGCGGAAATGCGGCCTGCTGCCGAGGTACTACCGGAACTGGTTGAGCGTTATCTGAAATCCTGCTCGTAGCTTTCAGGTTCTATCTGTATTCATGCTATTGTACTTTTGATTTATTGTAACTACAATAAACTATGGAAATCGAATATGACCCGGTTAAAAGCGCCAGAAATCTTCAGGAGCGTGGTATCTCATTTGAATCCGCCATGCTGTTTGAACTGGAAGAATCGCTGATTAAGCTGGATATCCGGCGTAACTATCGGGAGGCCCGCTTTAATGCTATCGGCTATATTGGTGAGCGCCTGCACCACATGACATTTACAGTGCGTGTGGATGTCATCCGGGTCATCAGTTTGCGTAAGGCAAATCAGAGAGAGGTGAACCGTTATGCCAAAGCTTAAACCGGGAACTATTTTCCCGACTGACGAAGAAGACAAGCTAATTACTGAACAGGCCATTGCAGATGGCACATTGCATGATGACGAAGAGTTAGAACAATTCCGGCCCTTTGAATCTTCTGAGCTGCCTGAATCACTGAAATCAGCAGTACGGGGGCGGCCTAAAGCAGAAGTGACCAAAGACAGTATCACTATTCGTCTGTCACCGGAGGTTACCCGTTATTTCCGCTCAACCGGTAAAGGCTGGCAGACGCGTATGGATGATGTGTTACGTGAGTATGTTGAAAAACAATCAAAGGTTGCCTGATTCATCGGAGAACCAGTACCCCGGAATAGGCAATGATATTGGTATCCAGAAAGAACTTAACGTCGCTCATTCATTTCATCCCGTGAGAATCTGCGGCTACCGCTATTGACGGAGGACATTTCTGCCATCAGGTTGCGGTATGCTTTGATGCGCTCACGGTTTTCAGTATCGGTATTGGTGTATTGCTGTATCCATTTGCGGAACTCAGCATTCAGCGTGGTTTTTTTTGCTCTGGCTTTTTCTCTGGCGAGTTCGATCAGCTGTTCATCAGCACTCAGGGTAATATTACGCATGTTGGTGTTCCTGTAATACGTTCACGATAATAGTGTACGCGAAAACAGTGTAAGTGTGTCTGATTCAGGTTTGAACCAGCGGCACTAATCCTCACCATCCAACCACTCCCGGAACACCCGCTCCCGCCACGCCGCCGTCTTCGCATACCAGCGCGTATCACGAAACAGTGCCCCCTCCAGATAACGCGGTGCGGTCGGCAAATGATCGCGCATCGGAATCCCGCGCTGCGGATGATTACCAATCCGTGCCATTGCGCTGTGGCGGGTCGGGCCATACGGAATATGCTCTGCCAGCCGCGCCAGTGAGGCAGCACTGGTGGCAAAGCGGATAAATTGCCGAATTTCGCTGCTGAGCTGATTTTGTGCCGGTACCACCCAGACATCGCGGTCGATAATCTGCCCGTCCCAGATAATATTCAGCGGATTCTCCGTCGAACGCGCCAGAAAAAAGCGCCCGTTGTAACCGGAAGTCATCGTCACCTGACCACTTTGCAGTAAGCTCGCTGGTTCATCCGCCTCATCCCACCAGACAATGTGCTCACGGATACTCTCCAGCCGCCGCAGTGCCAGCCGCATGCCGCGCTCGGTACTGAGTAAATCATACACCTGACTCAGCGGCACGCCATCCGCCAGCAACGCCCATTCCAGCACATCCGTCGGCTCGCGGCGCAGACCGCGTTTGCCCGGAAAGCGTCGGGTATCAAAAAAATCTGCGCTGCGTTGCGGCTTCTCACCCGGAAAGGCCCGTGAATCATAAGCCAGCAGTGTTGAAAAGGTCAGGTGTGCCACCCCGCACGGCTGAATGGCATCCGGCAGAAAATCAGTCCTCAGGCGGGTATCCGGCTCCTTTATCAGCAGGCGGCTGAAATCCGCCCGCACCAGCAAGCCCTGTGCACAGGCACGGTGGGCATCTTCTTCCGGCATGTCCACTAAATCCGGCAACGGTTCGGCCTGTAATACCGCTATGCCCCCGTTATAGGCTAAGGTTTTGATCTTAATCCCGGTCTGCTGCGTGAATGGTGCAAATAAAGCCTGCTGTTGTGCCTGTTCATACGCACCGCCCCAGGTGGCAATCAGCAAAGTTTCCTGCGCATGGAGCCGGGAACAGGGGAGTGCTGACAACACGCTTAGTAAACTGATCACCGACCAGCGCCTAAATAGCCGCATTTTCTTCCCGCCGTAAATCATACACAATCTCCAGATAAGCGCTGATCAGGGCGGCCTCCGTCACCATGCCCAGTAATTTCTGCTGATCCTGCGCCAGCACCGGAATGGCCTCACCGACAAAATTATCCAGAATGCGCATCGCCTGCCAGATAGAGGTGGACTCATCAAACTGTGGCCAGTCATGCCGCAGCAGCTCTTGTAACGGTTGTTGGGGCGCCTGATGGATGATGTCCTGCATGCGGATCATGCCCAGATAATTACCGTCCGCATCAATCAGCACCGCCTCGGCACGCCCGTCGCGGATCAGTCCGGCCAGCGCGTCCGCCACGCAGGTATCAGCACGGTAACAGGTATAATCATCCAGCAGGCAATCTGTGACAGAGGTGTTTTCCAGCATGGCCCGATCCCGCCCGGATGATAATTCCACCCCCTGACCGGCCAGCTGGACATCAAACAGTGAGCGGCCAAAAATCCGGAAGGCCAGCAGATTGGCAAACACCACCGCCACCATCGCGGCAATGGTCAGGTCATAATTGCGTGTCAGTTCAAAGGTAATCAGAATGGTGGTCAGTGGCGCACCAATCACCGGGCTGGTCAGTGCCATCATGCCGCAGATTGCGTATAGCACCACCCCGGAATTCGGCAGGCCGGCTATATCCAGCACCGACCAGAATAACGCCCCGAACAGAATACCGATCAGCAGTGAGGGGCTGAATACCCCACCCGCAAACCCGAAGCCGATACAGATAACGGTGAGCAGCAGTTTGGCCGTCACCAGTAACACCAGTTCCCAATGCCCGAATGCGCCTTCGATGGTGGCAAAGCGCAGCGCCTCCTGACCGACTCCCAGTACATCCGGCAGCCCCAGCGCCACCAGTCCCACCAGCAAGCCTGCCAGTGCGGGCCGGTAGGGTGCCGGGATGCGGGATTCACGGGCCAGCCGGGCGCTGCGTAATAACAGGCGCATAAAACCGGTGGCCAGAAAGGCGCACAGTACGCCCAGTAAGGCAAACAGGGCGAATTCATAACCGAACTGTACCCCGGAAAATTCCACCAGAAATAATGCGGGTTGTTCGAAAATCACATTGGCCACCACGTAACCCACTGCTGCAGCCACCGTGGTCGGGGCAAAAGCCTGCAATGAGTAATAGCGCAGAATCACCTCATGCGCAAAAATCAATCCGGCAATCGGTGCATTAAACGCGGTGGAAATCGCCGCAGCCACGCCACAGGCAATGGCAATTGTCGGCAGATTGGGAATGTTGGGAATACTCAGCTGCAGGCGGGCCACCACCTTGCCGAACATTGTGCCCATGTACACCATTGGCCCGTACTGGCCGACCGACGCACCACAACCCAGCGACAGCGCAGCGGCCAGCGTAGAGACAATACCACCGCGCCAGGAGGGCAATGGCGTATGCAGCTGTACTGCACGAATGCTGTCCGGCGGCCCCAGCGGGCGTTGCTCCGGGGAATGGTGCTTTAACAGATAACCGACCAGCAGACCACCCAGCGCCGGCACCAGCAACGTGGCCGCAGTCAGCAGGGCAGGGTTTTGCACCTGTACCCTGGCATGTGGTGCAATCAGCAGGATAGTATTCAGCCAGGCGACACAGGCCACAAATGCCAGCGCCAGCATGGATACTACGGCTCCGATCAGACAGGCCATTACCGCCAGTACGGCAATCCGGTAAACAGCGATCCTGGGGGGCATTGGCGGAACCATAGTGTCAGGTTAGGTTAAAACCCGCGCCGTCACAAGGGTAAGGGAAGTTTTGATCCTTTGAGCCATGCCTGTCTGGTAATGTATCGTGGCTCAGGAGCAATGGAGGGAGGTCTTTCGCCACCCTCCAATAAAGGTGCTGAATTTCAGGTCAATCAGTTATACAGCTTGGGTGCACCCAGCTTTTCATGAATACTGTTGCTTTCTTCCTGAGAAATATTCAGGCCGCGCGCCAGTTCGTCCAGATAAATCGCTTCTTCCTTGGTATCCAGTGTGATACCCAGTAACGACATCAGGTAAACCTGTTTTTCCATGCCCTGTGGCACGTCGCTGATCAGTGCCTGAATATCGATCGGTGCCTGGATTTGCTGGCGGACAAACTCAACTTCTTCCGGTGAGGCATCGGCCAGATGTTCAGTGATTTTGCGCTGCTCGTCTTCGTCCAGCTGACCATCTGCTTTTGCCGCGCTAACCATCGCCCGGATCATCAGTTTGGCGTTCTGCTCGTCAGTATCAGTGACTTCCGGCTCTTTACCCTGAACGGCCGTATTAAACAGATCACCAAAGTTAGGTGTTGGCGCTGGCTGGGCATTATTGGCATTTGTGCCGTAAGGCGTTGCCTTGCCGGGATTGCCACCCAGTGAGTCAAGCAGTCCGCCAAGACCACCGCCACTGCTGCTGCCACCGCCGGTCAATCCACCCAGTAACCCGCCCAGACCACCGGCAGAGCTGCCGCCTGCACCGGTCAGGCCGCCCAGTAATCCACCGAGTCCGCCGCCACTGCTGCTGCCTGAGTTGGCGCTCATCATCTTGCCCACACCTTTGGCGATAATGACGCCCATTGCTACCTTGCCCAACGTACCCATCAAACTCATTGCGTTTCTCCTTTCTGAGGTTAGTAACTTTAATCATTTATCCGTACAGCAGATATTAACAGTTCTCAGCCGGCTTTGCTGAATTCGCACAATTCGCACAATCATGCGCATAACCGGCCGGAAGCTGCCGGTCATCGGGCAGGTGCTTCATGCCGCTGGTTTATGGTCTATGTGATTGAGGAAACCGGTATTCCTGTTTTTTGCCGTGGGGGTATTTTTGTTGCAGCGCGCTACCTCCAAATAGAAGTTGGTTTTTTTCTGCCCTCTGCTATATAGTCTAAGCAACTACAGGACATGAATTTCAGTTTTGATCCGTACCGGATTCAGCGCATAAAAAATGCTTCGGGGGCGAATGGCAACTAATGTGTTTTGCTTTGAACGTCATCTGAAGCAGCATCAGGAGTCAGCATGCTTGAAGCTTATCTACCCATCTTGATCTTTCTGGCCGTCGGTGGCGGGCTGGCCGTTGTATTGCTGGGACTTGGCCTGTTGATGGCTCCGCGTCGTCCTGATGCCGAAAAAGATTCACCTTTTGAATGTGGCTTTGAAGCTTTCGAGGATTCGCGGATGAAATTTGATGTGCGTTATTACCTCGTTGCGATTCTGTTTATTATTTTTGATCTCGAAATTGCCTTTCTTTTTCCCTGGGCGGTGGTGCTGGACACTATCGGCGTGACAGGGTTATTGGCGATGGCGGTCTTTTTAGGTGTGCTGGTAATCGGCTTTATTTACGAGTGGAAGAAAGGGGCGCTGGAATGGGAATAGAGGGCGCGCTGGAAAAGGGCTTTGTTACCACCAGTGCCGACAAGCTGATTAACTGGGCGCGTACCGGCTCGATGTGGCCGTTGACCTTTGGACTGGCCTGTTGTGCGGTGGAAATGATGCACGCCGGTGCTTCGCGCTATGACCTCGACCGTTTCGGGATTGTGTTCCGCCCCAGTCCCCGGCAGTCCGATGTGATGATTGTGGCCGGAACGCTGACCAATAAAATGGCGCCTGCGCTGCGTAAAGTTTATGACCAGATGGCTGAGCCGCGCTGGGTGATCTCCATGGGCTCCTGTGCCAACGGTGGCGGGTATTATCATTATTCTTACGCCGTGGTGCGGGGCTGTGACCGGATTGTGCCGGTGGATATTTATGTTCCGGGCTGTCCTCCCACGGCGGAGGCGCTATTGTACGGCATAATCCAGCTGCAGAATAAAATCCGCCGTACCAACACCATCGCACGGTAGCAGAGCTAATGGCCTATTTTGAGTTTTTACAACAATATTTGCTGGAATATATTGGCGACAAAATAGACTCCACCTATTTGTCAGAGCATGATGAGCTGACTCTGGAAGTACCGGCGGAGCACTGGCTGGAAGTGGCTAACTTTTTGTGCCGGAACGAAATGACCCGTTTTGAGCAGTTGATTGATTTGTGCGGGGTTGATTATCTTGCTTACGGGCAGGCCGAATGGGATGTCACTTCGGCTACCTCATCAGGCTTCAGCCGCGCGGTGGAGGCAGATGATCCTTTCGATTTTGCACAGGAAAGCGAGGGTTCCGGTTTCGGGGGGCGTCGTTATGCGGTGGTGGTTCATCTTTTGTCGGTAACAAAGAACACCCGGCTGCGCATGCGCACCTGGTGTGAGGATAATGATTTTCCGCTGGTACCTTCTCTGGTTGGGGTCTGGAATTCGGCTAACTGGTACGAACGGGAAGCCTTTGATTTGTTCGGGATTATGTTCGAAAAACATCCTGATCTGCGCCGGATTCTGACCGATTATGGCTTTGTCGGCCATCCGTTCCGTAAGGATTTTCCGCTGATCGGTCAGGTGGAAATGCGCTATGACCCGGAGCAGCAACGTGTGGTGTATGAACCGGTTTCCATCGAACCCCGTACTCTGGTACCCAGGGTTATCCGGGATGATCAGCGTTTTTCGGCCCCTGAGGAGCTTGATGACTAATGCCTGAAATTCGAAATTTTACCCTGAATTTTGGCCCGGCCCATCCGGCAGCACATGGCGTATTGCGTCTGGTGCTGGAGATGGACGGTGAGGTGATTGAGCGTGCTGATCCGCATATCGGTTTGCTGCACCGGGGTACGGAGAAGCTGGCGGAAAGCAAGCCTTATAACCAGAGCATCGGCTATATGGACCGGCTGGATTATGTGTCGATGATGTGTAATGAGCATGGCTATGTGCGGGCTATCGAAAAGCTGCTGGGTATAGAGGCACCGATCCGGGCACAATATATCCGCACCATGTTCGACGAGATTACCCGCATTCTGAATCATCTGCTGTGGATCGGCGCACACGGGCTGGATGTGGGCGCGATGACCATGTTCCTGTATGCCTTCCGTGAGCGTGAGGATCTGATGGATGCTTATGAGGCGGTATCGGGTGCGCGGCTGCATGCGACTTATTATCGTCCGGGCGGGGTGTATCGTGATCTGCCGGATACCATGCCTAAATATGAAGCTTCGCGCTGGCGCAGTGCAAAAGAGGCCAAGCGTCTGAATGCCAACCGTGAAGGCAGCCTGCTGGATTTTCTGGAAGACTTTACGCAACGTTTCCCGACCTATGTGGACGAGTATGAGACTCTGCTGACCGATAACCGCATCTGGAAGCAGCGTCTGGTCGGGATTGGGGTGGTGTCGCCTGAGCGCGCGCTGCAGCTGGGTTTTACCGGGCCGATGCTGCGCGGCTCCGGGGTGGAGTGGGATCTGCGCAAGAAGCAGACTTATGCCGCCTATGACCAGGTCGACTTTGATATTCCGGTTGGTGTGAACGGTGACAGTTACGACCGCTATCTGGTGCGTATGGAAGAGATGCGCCAGTCCAATCATATTATTAAGCAGTGCATTGACTGGCTGCGGGTCAATCCGGGGCCGGTGATGGTGGATGATCACAAAATTGCCCCTCCGCACCGTGCGGAAATGAAGAAGGATATGGAAGCACTGATTCATCACTTTAAGCAGATGACCGAGGGGTTCTGCCTGCCGGAGGGCGAGGCTTATGCGGCGGTGGAGCACCCCAAGGGTGAATTCGGTTGTTACATTATTTCTGACGGTGCGAACAAGCCTTACCGGCTGAAGGTGCGTGCGCCGGGTTTTGCGCATTTGTCGGCGATGGATGAAATGGCTAAGGGACATATGCTGGCGGATGTGGTGACGATTATTGGTACACAGGATATAGTTTTCGGGGAGGTCGACCGATAATGACGGGTGTGGAGACAACACATGAAGCCGGTAGTAAAACCGATCTGCTGACCGGGTTTGAGCGGGCTGAACTGGAAAAGTGGCTGGCGCGTTACCCTGAGGATCAGCGCCAGTCTGCTGTGCTCGGTGCCCTGCGTGCAGTAATGCATGAGGATCATTATTTGTCAGTGCCGAAAATGGATGCGGTGGCTGAGTATTTGGGTATGCCTGCGATTGCGGTATATGAAGTTGCCAGTTTTTATTCGATGTTTGAAACCGATGAAAAAACGGCGGCTAAATACAGTATTTCAGTCTGTACCAATGTGTCGTGCATGTTATGTGGTTCCGACGATATTCTGGCGCATATTGAAAATAAACTGGGCATTAAGTTAGGCGAGTCGACGCCTGACCGGCGTTTTTTTCTGAAAAAGGAAGAAGAGTGTCTGGCAGCCTGTTGTAATGCGCCGATGATGCAGGTGAATCATGTCTACCATACTGATCTGACCCCGGAAAAAGTTGATGAAATTCTGGATGGGCTGGAATGATGAGGGGTAAGGCATGACAAATCAGGTTTGTTTTATTACCCGTCAGTTCGGTGATCAGGCGCATACCCTGGAGAGTTATCTCAAGGTTGGTGGTTATCAGGCCTGGAAAAATATTCTGAAGAATAAAGAGGCCTCCGAAGACATTATCGAGGAGCTGAAAGAGTCCGGCTTGCGTGGCCGGGGCGGAGCAGGTTTTCCGACCGGCCTTAAGTGGAGCTTTATGCCTGCCAATATGCCGGGCCAGAAATATATCGTCTGTAATTCGGATGAGTCGGAGCCTGGTACCTGTAAAGACCGCGATATTCTGCGTTTTAATCCGCACGCACTGGTGGAAGGGATGGCGATTGCCGGTTATGCCATCGGTGCCACAGTGGGTTATAACTACCTGCGCGGCGAGTTTATGGATGAGCCGTTTCTGCGTTTTGAGCAGGCGGTGCGCGAGGCTTACGAGGCGGGCTATCTGGGTAAAAATATTCTCGATAGCGGGGTCGATTTTGATCTGTATGGCACGCTGGGCGCCGGGGCTTATATTTGTGGTGAGGAAACCGCGCTGCTGGAGTCGCTGGAGGGCAAAAAAGGCCAGCCGCGTTTTAAGCCGCCTTTCCCGGCCAGCTATGGTCTGTATGGCAAGCCCACCACGATTAATAATACTGAGACCCTGTCTTCCATTCCGGTCATTATACGCAATGGCGGCAACTGGTTTGCTGATCTCGGGGTGAAAAACTCCGGGGGCGAAAAAGTGTTTTCGGTGTCCGGCCATGTGAACAAACCCGGTAACTATGAAGTACCGATGGGTATGCCATTCAGTGAGCTGCTGGAAATGGCGGGCGGGGTGCGCAATGGTCACCGGCTCAAGGCAGTGATTCCGGGCGGCTCATCGGTGCCGGTGCTGCCGGGCGAAACGATGCTGGAGACGAACATGGATTATGACTCGATCATGAAGGCAGGTTCGTATCTCGGTTCCGGTGCGGTGATGGTTATGGATGAGACCACCGATATGGTGAAGGTGCTGCAGCGTATTTCGCGTTTCTATTACTCCGAATCCTGCGGGCAGTGTACGCCTTGTCGGGAGGGAACCGGCTGGCTGTATCGCATGCTGACGCGGATGATTGCCGGTAAAGGCAGGCAGGAAGACATTGATTTGCTGGAGAATGTTTCGCACAAAATTGAGGGTCGGACAATCTGTGCGCTGGGTGAAGCGGCAGCGATGCCGGTCTGGAGTTTTATTAAGCATTTCCGCCCTGAGTTCGAGCATTATGTCGAGCATGGGCACAGCATGCTTGCTGCCGGTAAGGGGGCTTCATGAGTGAAAAAATAATCACTATTGAAGTCAATGGTATTGAGCTGCAGGTAACACCCGGCCAGATGCTGATTGAGGCTACCGATGAGGCTGGTATTAATATCCCGCGTTTTTGCTACCACAAAAAATTGTCGGTGGCTGCGAACTGCCGTATGTGTCTGGTCGAGGTGGAAAAGTCTGCCAAGCCACTGCCTGCCTGTGCCACGCCGGTGAGCGAGGGCATGAAAGTCTGGACACGCTCTGAGAAAGCCCGCGCCGCACAGGAAGATATTATGGAGTTCCTGCTCATCAATCACCCGCTGGACTGTCCGATCTGTGATCAGGGCGGCGAGTGTGAGCTGCAGGATGTGTCCATGGGCTTTGGCAACAGCAGTTCGCATTTCGTTGAAATGAAGCGGGTGGTCAAAGACAAAGATATTGGGCCGCTGATCGAAACTGAAATGACCCGCTGTATTCACTGCACACGCTGCGTGCGCTTTGGTGAGGAAGTAGCCGGGTTGCGCGAGCTGGGTGCGACCGGGCGCAGTGAGCACATGGAAATCGGTACTTATGTGGCGAAAACGGTGACTTCGGAGCTGTCCGGTAATGTTATTGATCTTTGCCCGGTGGGGGCGCTAACCGCCAAGCCTTCACGCTATAAGGCCCGGGCCTGGGAAATGCGCTCACATGCCGGTATTGCACCACATGACTCTGTGGGCTCCAATATTGATGTGCATACCTTTGATGGCCAGGTGGTGCGGGTGGTGCCGCGTGAAAATGATGCGGTGAATGAGTGCTGGATTTCGGATCGTGACCGTTTCAGTTATCAGGGTTTGTACAGTCATGATCGTTTATTGCAGCCGCAAATTAAACGAGACGGGCAGTGGCAAACCGTGGGCTGGCAGGAAGCGTTGGATGAAGTGGCCGGGATTTTACGTAATGCCGAACCGGATAAAACAGGCGGTTTGATTGCACCGGTTTCTACCCTGGAAGAGCTATATCTGTTTCAGAAACTGATGCGCGGGGCAGGTGTTGCGAACATTGATCATCGTCTGCAGCAGGTGGATTTTTCTGATCAGAATAATGTCTCTGCAGCACCTATGCTGGGAGTCAGCATTGCAGAGCTGGAGCAGCAACAGGCAGTGCTGCTGGTCGGTTCCAATGTGCGCCATGATCAGCCGATGCTGAATCATCGCCTGCGCAAGTCGGTTGCGGATGGTGGTGTTGTTATGGCGGTCAATCCGCGGCGGGTGGACTTCAATTACGAGGTACAGCAGCAGGTAGTCGCACCGCAGGCCATGGTCACGAAGATGGCTGCTATTGCCAAAGCGCTCAGTGAGCTGGCAGATAAAGCTTTGCCCGCTGAGCTGGCCGGGTTGTGTGATCAGGCTGAAGTCGGTGACGCTGACCGGGACATTGCTGCAAAGCTGCTGGATGCAGGAAACTCCATGGTGCTGCTTGGCAATATGGCAATCCAGCATCCGCAGCTGGCGACATTGCGGGCACTGTCCTCGGTGATTGCGGCGTTGTCGGATTCAAAGTGCGGTTATCTGCAGGCGGCTGCCAATACGGTGGGTGCGGCACTGGCCGGTGTATTGCCGCACCGTGTTCATGGTGGTGAGACAGCTGAGCATGCCGGGTTGCATGTGACTGACATGTTGTCCGCTGACCTTGACACCTTTGTGCTGATGAATGTGGAGTCGGATGATTTTGCAGACCCGTATCAGGCGGCTGCAGCGTTTAATCAGGCGAAAAATGTGATTGTGATCAGCCCGTTCGCCAGTGAACAGATGCTGGAGTATGCGACAGTATTGCTGCCTGGTACGACGTTTGCCGAGACGGCGGGGACTTTTGTCAATGCTGAAGGCAGCTGGCAGAGTTTTTCCGGAGTGAGTAAAGCGCCGGGTGAGGCAAGGCCGGGCTGGAAGATTCTGCGGGTGTTGGGTAATAAGCTGGAAGTGCCTGAGTTTGATTATGTCAGTGCGCCGGAAGTGGCTGCCGAGCTGAAGCTGGAGTTGCAGCAGGTGAAGCCGGGTAATCAGTATACGCTTGCCGGTGAGCTGAGTGTTGCTGCTGTTGAGGGGCGCATGCAGCGCATCGGTGACGTGCCTATGTACCGCAGTGATATGCTGGTGCGCAGGGCGGCTGCCTTGCAGGAAATGCTCCCCGAGCCGCTGATTCATCTTAATCCGCAGGATATGGATGCGCTGGATTATGTAGAAGGCGATCTGATCAAGGCTTCGCAGGGGGAGGGTAGTGTGCAGTTGCCGGTGACTGCCGATGAACATATACCGCAGGGCTGCGTATGGATTCAGGCCGCTACGGCAGCCGCCAATACGCTGGGTGAGTCCTTCGGTTATATTGATCTGGACAGGATATAGGGGGCGATTATGGAATTTTTCACAGCCATCTGGAATGACCACCCCGCCACCTTGCAGAATGTGATTGTTATTCTGTTGAAAATTGTTGCCATTCTGATCCCGCTGATTCTGGCGGTGGCGTATACCACGTTTGCCGAGCGCAAAATTATCGGTTATATGCAGGTCAGAATGGGGCCGAACCGGGTCGGGCCGAAGGGCTGGCTGCAGCCGTTTGCTGATGTGGTCAAGCTGCTGTTTAAAGAGGTGATTATCCCGGCTAAGTCCAATCGTTATATTTTTCTGATTGCGCCGATGCTGACCCTGGTGCCGGCTTTTGCGGCCTGGTCAGTGATCCCGTTTGCCGATGGTATGGTACTGGCGGATATTAATGCCGGATTATTGTTTTTGCTGGCGCTGACTTCGGTAGGTGTTTATGGTGTGATTCTGGGTGGCTGGGCGTCCAACTCCAAGTATGCAATGCTATCCGCGCTGCGCGCCGGGGCACAGGTGATCTCCTATGAAATTGCCATGGGTTTTGCGTTGGTCGGGGTGCTGATGGCAGCAGGTACCCTGAACCTGAATGGTATTGTCCAGGCTCAGTCCGGCAGTATTTTTTCCTGGTTTATCTGGCCTTTGTTTGGCCTGTTCTTTGTCTATTTTATCTCTGGTGTGGCAGAAACTAATCGGGCACCGTTTGATGTCGCGGAAGGCGAGTCAGAAATTGTCGCCGGTTTCCATGTGGAATATTCCGGGATGGCCTTTGCGCTGTTTTTCCTGGCTGAATATGCCAATATGATCCTGATTTCAGCGCTGACTGCTTTGATGTTTCTGGGCGGCTGGTTATCGCCGTTTCAGGGGCTGAGCTTTTTGACTGAAATGCCGGTGCTGGGTGTGGTGTTTGGTAATGGTATTCACTGGTTTCTGCTGAAGACGGCTTTCTTTTTATTTTTCTATCTGTGGTTCCGGGCCACTTTTCCGCGTTATCGCTATGACCAGATTATGCGGCTGGGCTGGAAGGTGTTGATTCCGGTGACTATCGTGTGGATTTTTGCCGAGATGCTGGCGATTGGTCTGGGCTGGACGCCATGGACATGAGGAGTGAGTAATGGGGATTAATGTCAGCGCCAACCTGAAGCATTACCTGAAGTCCTTCTCGTTTGCTGAATTGCTGAAAGGGATGCGGGTTACCGGGCGTTATTTGTTTGAGCGTAAGGTGACGGTGCAGTACCCGGAACAAAAAACGCCGTTGTCGCCACGTTTTCGCGGTCACCATGCGCTGCGCCGTTATCCGAATGGTGAGGAGCGCTGTATTGCCTGTAAATTATGCGAGGCGGTATGTCCGGCGCTGGCGATTAAGATCGAGCTGCAGGAGCGCCCCGACGGCACCCGCCGCACCACCCGCTATGACATTGATATGTTTAAGTGTATCTACTGCGGTTTCTGTGAGGAGGCCTGTCCGGTAGATGCCATTGTGGAAACCAATATCTTTGAGTATCACTTCGAAAACCGGGGTGAGCACATTATGACCAAGGAAAAGTTACTGGCGGTGGGGGATAACCATGAAAAAGAAATCGCAGCGATGAAGGCCGCTGATGCACCGTACAAATAATGAGGGTAACAGATGAGTTTTGAGCAACTGTTGTTTTACCTGTTTGCAGCCATATTGCTGGGCGCGGGTGTGAGTATGGTGACGGTACGTAATCCGGTTTATGCGGCACTGAGCCTGATCGTCTGCTTTTTTACCAGTGCGGTAATGTGGGTGATGCTGGAGGCAGAGTTTCTCGGCATTGTTCTGGTGCTGGTCTATGTCGGGGCGGTGATGGTGTTATTCCTGTTTGTGATTATGATGCTGGATATTAATCATGTGCTGCTGCGGGAAGGGTTTATCAGGTACCTGCCGGTGGGGCTGCTGGTGGCGGTGATTATTGCTACGGAAATGATTCTGGTGCTGAATGCCGGTGGTTTTGATGCGGATAAATATCAGCAGGCTGTTCGTCAGGGCGCTGAGTTCAGTAATACCGAGGCATTGGGGGAGGTTCTGTATCAGCAGTATCTGTATCCGTTTGAAATTGCGGCGGTGATATTGCTGGTAGCGATTATCGCGGCAATCACTCTGACCCTGCGCCGTCGTCCGGGAACCCGTTCACAGAATGTGGATCAGCAGATTCGTGTGCAGCGTAAGGATCGTGTGCGGCTGGTGAAGATGGAGACTGAAAAATGATCGGCTTGTCTCATTATCTGGTGGTGGCGGCATTGCTGTTTGCCATCAGCATTGCCGGAATGTTTCTGAACCGGAAAAATATGCTGATCTTGCTGATGTGCATAGAGCTGATGCTGCTGGCGGTGAACCTGAATTTTATTGCTTTCTCACATTATCTGAATGACATGGGCGGGCAGATTTTTGTGTTCTTCATTCTGACCGTGGCAGCAGCAGAGGCAGCCATCGGTCTGGCTATTCTGGTGGTGTTGTTCCGCAACCGGCTGACGATTAATGTTCAGGAGCTGGATGAGTTGAAGGGGTGAACATGGAAACGGTTTATTTGGCAATTCCGCTGGCGCCGCTGTTCGGGGCAATCATTGCCGGTTTGTTTGGTCAACGGATCGGACGCAGTGCTGCACACTGGATAACGACCGGCTCTGTTGCACTGGCCTTCATCCTGTCTTTGCTGGTGTTCAAGCATATTACCCTGGATGGTGCTGCTGTTTACAACCAGGCAGTTTATACCTGGGCGGTGGTCGATAATATCAAAATGGAAATTGGCTTCCTGATTGATAATCTGACCGTGCTGATGATGCTGGTGGTGACTTTTGTTTCACTTATGGTGCATATTTATACCATCGGTTATATGCATGATGATCCGGGTTATCAGCGTTTTTTCAGTTATATCGCCCTGTTTACTTTCGCCATGCTGATGCTGGTGATGAGTAATAATTTCCTGCAGCTGTTTTTTGGCTGGGAAGCGGTGGGGCTGGTGTCGTACCTGCTGATTGGTTTCTGGTATAAAAAAGACACCGCAGTGTATGCCAATATGAAGGCCTTCATTGTCAACCGTGTCGGTGATTTTGGTTTTCTGCTCGGGATTGCGGTGATTCTGATTTATACCAACTCCCTTGACTATACCGTGGCTTTCGAAAAGTTTGAGGCGAATAAAATCGGCATGCTGAATAATCTGCCGGTATCTGTTGGCCCGCTGTCGGCACTGGACGGTATTGATGCACTGGATCTGGCACTGATCCTGCTGTTTATCGGTGCAATGGGTAAATCAGCACAGGTTCCGCTGCATGTCTGGTTGCCTGATTCCATGGAAGGCCCGACACCGATCTCGGCGCTGATTCATGCCGCGACCATGGTCACTGCCGGTATTTTTATGGTGGCGCGCATGTCGCCGTTGTACGAGCTGTCTGATCTGGCGCTGAATATCATTCTGACTGTGGGGGCAACAACGGCGTTCTTTATGGGGCTGGTGGGCATTGTGCAGAATGATATTAAGCGGGTGGTGGCCTATTCAACGCTGTCCCAGCTGGGGTATATGACCGTGGCGCTGGGTGCCTCGGCTTATTCGGCAGCCATATTTCACCTGATGACCCATGCTTTTTTCAAGGCGCTGCTGTTTCTGGCGGCAGGTTCGGTAATCATTGCCATGCATCATGAGCAGGATATCCGCAAAATGGGCGGGTTGCGGCGTTATATGCCGGTTACTTACTGGACAGCGCTGATTGGTTCACTGGCGCTGATCGGGTTTCCGGGATTTTCCGGATTCTTCTCCAAAGACCTGATTATTGAAGCGGTACACAAGTCTGATCTGGCAATGGCCGGTTATGCTTATATTATGGTGTTGCTGGGTGTGTTTGTGACGGCATTTTATACCTTCCGTATGTTCTTCCTGGTGTTTCATGGTGATGAGCGGATGGATGATGAGACACTGAGTCATTTGCATGAGTCCCCGAAGGTGGTGACGATCCCTCTGATTCTGCTGGCAATTCCGTCGGTGCTGGCGGGTTATCTGATTGGTTCGATACCTCTGGGTGATTTCTTTAATCAGGTGTTACTGCCTGCTGAAGAAGGTCTCCGGGATGTAACGACTATTATTGTCGATGAATCAAAGCATTTTGCTATACCTGATTTGCAGGAAAATTATCATGGTGTGCCGGGCTTTATTATGCACGGTTTACTCAGCCCTGCTTTGTGGCTGGCCGCAGCCGGTGTCGGGCTGGCCTGGTATATGTATATGAAAAACGATGAGCTGGCTGACTGGTTTTATGATCGTTTTCGCTGGTTGCATCGCCTGCTGGATGAAAAATACTATCTCGACCGCTTTAATCAACAGGTATTTGCCAATGGTGCGGTTTATCTGGGCAATAGTCTGTGGACGCTGGGCGATAAGTTGCTGATTGATGGCATGCTGGTAAACGGCGCGGCTAAGCTGGTGAGTCTCGGCTCCGGATTAATGAGCCGCCTGCAGAGCGGTTACCTCTATCATTACGCATTTTCCATGGTGCTGGGTGTCGCTTTGATGGTGGCATGGATTATTTTTGCACTCTCTTCGTAAAGGTTAACGTGTTGACTGTCATAACCCGTTGTGAAATCTGCCGGAGGGCATGTTGATGTCTGAATGGCCAATACTGAGTTTTTTGATCTGGTTGCCGGTGCTGGGTGGCATTGGTGTGCTGATTCTGGGTGACCGTGCGGGAGCCAGAGAGGGAGCGCTGGTTTTTGCTGTGCTTACCTTTTTGTCCAGTTTGTTGCTGCTGACTTATGATTCAGCGTCCGGGCAAATGGCATTTACGGAAGAGCGGCAGTGGATTGATGCTTTCGGTTTACAGATTAATTACATGCTGGGTGCAGACGGCATTTCGATTCCGTTGCTGTTACTGAATACCTTCATCACCGTGCTGGTGGTGCTGGCGGGCTGGGAAGTGGTGCAATACCGGGTATCCCAGTATATGGCGGCGTTTCTGATTATGGAGGGCATTGTCAATGGTGTGTTTGTCGCCATGGACGCGATGCTGTTTTATATTTTCTTTGAGGCAATGCTGATTCCGCTATTCCTGATTATTGGTATCTGGGGCGGGCCTGACCGGGTTTACGCTACCATAAAGTTTTTCCTGTATACCTTCCTCGGTTCGGTCTTTTTATTAATCAGCCTTATCTATCTGTATTCCCAGAGCGGAAGCTTTACGCTGGAAGCATTGTATAAGCAGGATTTTCCCTATCAGGCGCAGCTGCTGGTGTTTTTCTCATTCCTGGTTGCTTTCGGAGTGAAAATTCCGATGTGGCCGGTGCATACCTGGCTGCCTGATGCGCATGTGGAGGCGCCAACCGGCGGTTCGGTTATTCTGGCAGCAATTACGCTGAAGGTGGGTGGTTATGCTTTTCTGCGCATCGCATTACCCATCGTGGATGATGCGACCCGCGAGATGGATTGGCTGGTCATCGGGTTGTCTCTGTTTGCCGTGGTTTATATCGGTTTTATTGCCCTGGTGCAGGATGATATGAAAAAGCTGGTGGCTTATTCGTCTATTGCGCACATGGGCTTTGTCACGCTGGGACTCTTTCTCATTTTCCGTTTACAGGCGACCTCTTTGGTTAATGCCTCGACCAGTGCTGTAATGGCTTTACAGGGCAGCATGGTGCAGATGATTTCGCACGGTTTTATTTCCGGGGCGATGTTCCTGTGCATCGGGGTGTTATATGACCGTATGCATACCCGTGAAATACGCCGTTACGGCGGTGTGGCCGGTCGCATGCCGTGGTTTGCGGCATTCTTTGTGCTGTTTGCGATGGCAAATGCCGGTTTGCCCGGTACGTCAGGTTTTGTCGGTGAGTTTCTGGTCATTCTGGCGACGGCAAAAGCCAATATCTGGATTGCCGGAATGGCGGCATTGACGCTGATTATCGGGGCAGCTTATTCACTGTGGCTGGTGAAGCGCGTGCTTTACGGCAAGGTTGACAGCAGTGAGGTGGATCAGTTGGCGGACATTAACCGCCGTGAGTTTCTGATTCTGGGTACGCTCGCGGTTGCTGTGTTGTGGCTGGGACTATGGCCGCAACCGTTGACTGACATGATGGGGCCATCGCTGGACAGAATGCTGGAGTTGTCAGCACCGCTGGCAACCAGTTCTGCGGGAGGTCAGTCGTGATGATTACTATGTCAGCTTTTTCTATTGCATGGCCTGAAGTTTTTCTGCTGGTTGCGCTGTGCCTTATTTTGTTGCTGGATTTGTGGGTGGCAAAAGAATCTCCGATATTAACCTATCTGGCAACACAGGTTGCGCTGTGGACTACGGTGTTGATGGTTTATGGTAATACTTTCAGCCGGGATACAAAGATCACCGGTTTGGGAGGGATGTACGTTGTCGATGAAGTCGGCGGGGTTTTGAAGATCAGTATTCTGCTGGTGTCGAGTCTGTCATTTGCCTATGCCCGCAAGTATCTGCGCGAGCAGGGTATGTGGCGCGGTGAGTTTTTTGTGCTGGGCCTTTCCGGTATTCTCGGTATGCTGATTATGGTCTCCGGCTACAATTTGCTGGTGTTGTATCTGGGACTGGAGTTGCTGGCGCTGTCGATGTATGCACTGATTGCGATGCAGCGCGATAATGCCCGGGCCACGGAAGCGGCGATGAAATACTTTGTGCTGGGGGCAATTGCCTCCGGCTTGCTGCTTTATGGCATGTCGATGCTCTATGGTATGAGCGGCAGCCTGAATCTGGCCGCACTACACGGCTATCTGCAGTCTCAGGCGGGTTTGCACACCAATCTCCTGTTTCTGTTTTCGCTGACCTTTATTGTTGCCGGGGTTGCATTCAAGTTTGGTGCCGTGCCATTCCATATGTGGGTACCGGATGTTTACCAGGGGGCTCCGACGGCTGTGACCCTTTTCCTTGGCAGTGCGCCTAAAATTGCCGGGCTGGCGCTGCTGATCCGTTTGCTGGCTGAAGGTCTGGATGCCGGACAAAGCAGCTGGGCACAGATGCTGATGGTGCTGGGTGTGTTGTCGGTGATTCTGGGTAATCTGATTGCCATCGCCCAAACCAGCCTGAAGCGTATGTTTGCTTACTCAACCATTGCGCATATGGGTTTTATCCTGCTGGGTGTGCTGTCGGGGAGTAATGAAGGATACAGTTCAGCCATTTTTTATGCGATTATCTACGCGCTGATGTCAGCAGGTGGTTTTGCCATTCTGATTTTGCTGGGCAACAGAAGCACTGATCCTGATGCGCTGGATAGTCTGCGTGGCTTAAATGAACGTCATCCCTGGTATGCCTTTATTATGCTGCTGCTGCTGTTTTCGATGGCCGGTATTCCGCCTACAGCGGGTTTTTATGCCAAGCTGGCGATTATTAAAGTGGTAATGGGACAGGGGTATTTACTGGTTGCGCTGATAATGGTGTTAATGTCTGTCATTGGTGCGTTTTATTATCTGCGGGCAATCAAGCTGATGTATTTTGATGAGCCGCTGGATGCCACGCCGATTTCAGCAGAGATTGATTTCAAGGTTTTGTTTAGTGTAAACGGGTTGGCAATGGTGATTCTGGGCGTTTTTCCCGGTGTGTTAATGGGTATTTGTGCGGCGGCAGTAGCGGTGAGTGAGTTATGAATATCGAATCGTTTCAGTGGGTGTATCTGCTTGCGGCTATTGTGCTGGCAAATTTGCCATGGTTAAGTCAGCGCTGTTTTCTGGTGCTGGAGTGTGAGCAGAAAAAAGTCTGGATGCGGTTGCTGGAGTGGCTGGTGCTGTATTTGCTGGTGGGCGGTATCGGCTATTTGCTGGAGCAGCGCCTGATGGGGACTGTACATGTTCAGGACTGGGAGTTTTATGCAGTGACTGCAAGCCTGTTTATGGTCTTTGCGTTTCCGGGGTTTGTATACCGTCATATCCGTTAGTGATGTGTGGATTGTGATTAATATGAATCTTTCATAAAACAGGGCTTGCATCCTCAGATACTTTTGTCTATTATGCACAACCTCTGATGCGGGGTGGAGCAGTCTGGCAGCTCGTCGGGCTCATAACCCGAAGGTCGCAGGTTCAAATCCTGCCCCCGCTACCAAATATAAAAAAGCCCCTTTTTAGGGGCTTTTTCATTATCTACCCACAGGAACTCAGCAATAAATGCAGGAACAGTTAGCCACCCTGATTAATACTACTGTCACAGGTCTCGGATACGATCTGTGGGGGTATGAATATCGTGCTTACGGCGAGAGTGCATTGTTGCGCATATTTATTGATGCTGAATCGGGTATTACCGTCGATGACTGTGGCCGGGTGAGCCAGCAGATCGGTGCCGTACTGGATGTTGAAGACCTGATTCCGGTAGCGTATATGCTGGAAGTTTCTTCGCCGGGTGTCGACCGTGTGTTGTTCACACCTGAGCATTATCAGCGTTATATCGGTGAGTCGGTTAAAGTTCGTACCCATATTCCGGTTGATGGCAGGCGTAATTTCGTCGGCACCATTATGGCTGCAGATGATTCAGTTATTTCGCTGCAGGCAGATAATCAGTTGTTTGAAATCCCCCATGATAGTATTGATCGTGGCCGGTTGAAATTCGAGATGAAAGCATCGCCGAAAAAAGGAAAAAGGAGTGGCGCAGGCTCATGAGTAAAGAAATCCTATACGTTGTTGATGCGGTCTCAAATGAGAAAAGCGTTGGCAAAGAACTGATTTTCGAGGCAGTGGAAACTGCGCTGGCAATGGCTACCCGCAAGCGTTTTGGCATGCATATGGATGTCCGTGTATCGATTAATCGTGACACCGGTAACTATGATACCTTTCGCCGCTGGCAGGTGATTGATGATGAAGATCCTGAGTTCGAAAGCCCGGAGCGCCAGATTCTGCTGAGTTATGCTAAGGATCGTGGGCTGGATGTTGAAGTCGGTGACTATATTGAAGAGCCGATTGAGTCTGTCGAGTTCGGTCGTATTGCCGCACAAACAGCCAAGCAGGTTATTGTATCCAAGGTGCGTGAGGCAGAGCGTGAGCGCATCGTGTCCGGCTACCGGGATCGCATCGGTGAGCTGTTGATGGGAACCATCAAGCGTGTTGACCGCAAAGGTGTCTTTCTTGATCTGGGCGAAAATGCCGAAGCCTTAATTCCGCGTGAAGAGATGATTCCGCGCGAAATGACGCATAACGGTACCCGTATGCGGGGTTATCTGAAGGAAATTCGTCAGGAGCCGCGCGGCCCGATGATTATCCTCAGCCGTACGGATAAGAACTTCCTGATTGAGCTGATGAAGCTGGAAGTACCGGAAATCAGTCAGGATATGATTGATGTGATGGGGGCTGCCCGTGATCCGGGTGCCAGAGCCAAGGTGGCGGTCAGAGCTAATCTGCCGAATATTGATCCGGTCGGTGCCTGTGTGGGGATGCGTGGTTCGCGTATTCAGACAGTAACTAATGAGCTGAACGGTGAACGGGTCGACATCGTATTGTGGGATGAGGATATCGCGACTTTTGTCATGAATGCGATGGCACCTGCTGAAGTATTATCCATTGTGGTCGATGAAGACAATAAGACCATGGATATTGGTGTCGATCAGGATCGTTTGTCTCAGGCGATCGGTAAGGGCGGGCAGAATGTTCGTCTGGCCAGTGAGCTGACCGGCTGGACACTGAATGTAATGAGTGTCGAAGATGCTGAGGCTAAAACGATGGCCGAGCAACAGGCCATTCTGGAACTGTTTACTGATAAGCTGGATGTTGATGAGGATGTGGCTGTGGTTCTGGTGGAGGAAGGTTTTTCCACACTGGAAGAAGTGGCCTATGTTGCACGTGAAGAGTTTCTGGAAATTGAGGCTTTTGATGAGGAAATCATTGATGAGCTCAGAAACCGTGCGCGGACTGCATTGCTGACTGAAGCGATTGCACAGGATACCCCGATTCCGGCAGATGACCTGCTGGAAATGGATGGCATGGATAAAGAGCTGGCTTATACGCTGGCGGCAAAAGGCATCCGTACCATGGAAGATCTTGCCGAACAGTCAGTGGATGAGTTGCTGGAAATCGAAGGATTGGATGAAGAACGGGCTGCGTCTCTGATCATGACGGCTAGAGCGCCATGGTTTGAGGAAGATCAGTCAGAGTAATACAACGGGAGGTCAGGTATGTCAGATATTGAAGTAAGTAAGCTCGCCGAGATGGTGAAAGCTCCCGTTGATGTGTTGATGCGTCAGTTGAAGCGGGCCGGGATTGAGGTGAACAGTCCTGAAGATAAAATTACCGATGCCCAGAAGCTGATGCTGCTGGAGCGTATGCGTGAAGGCGATGATGCACCGGTTAGTGGCGGTAAGAAAATTACCCTGAAGGGTCGGGCCGACAGTGCAGGTGCAGGAGCGAAAAAAGGCGGGGTCGTGCGTCGTAAAAAAACGCTGAGCCTGCGTAAAGGTGCTGCCGGCAGTGATGCGGGCAGTGACCCGGAAGCTGAGGCGCGTGCGGAAGCACTGGCGCAGAAAGCCGAACAGGATCGGATGGAACGTGAGCGTTTAATCGCCAGGGCTGAGCAGGAACGTCGCGAGCTTGAAGCTTCCCGCTTGCGTGGTGAAGTGGCCGGTGCACGAAAAGATACTGTTGCCGAAGCTGAAACAGTGGATGCTGCTGGTGCCGGGGATCAGACGCCGGTTGATGTCGCGCCTGAAGCGCTTGATGAGTCCGGCTCTGCACAGGCAGAAGAAATTGAAGCAGCTGAAGCACCTGATGCTGACAGCACCGATACTGTAACCGCGGAAGAGTCGCAGCAGTCTGAGTCCGGAGCCGGGGTGGGCGGTGCTTCCGGGCAGGATGCTGCTGAGGCGGAAGCTGACGCTGATACAGGGAAGGCTGCTGATGAGACTATTGCCGAAGTACCGGCACCTGATGCGACTGCCTCTGCGAAAAGTAGTTCAGCGGATAGTGACAGTGTAGCTGAAAAAGCGGCTCCGTCGACAAAGCCCGAAGCAAAAAAAGAACAGCCGGCCAAGCCTGAAATGACTGCTGCCCAGCGTCGTCAGGTTGTTGCTGATGCTGCCCGTCGGGAAGCTGCTGCGGCGTTAAAAAGACGTCCGTCCAGAGTGAAACCTAAGCCGGAGCCAGAGCCTGAAGCTGAAAAAGTAAAACCTGTTGCAAAAGCAGAGCAGCGTTCAGATAGTAATTCAGATACTAATGATGATTCAGGTAAAACATCGGTTACGCGTAAGGAAAAGAGAAAAATCCGTACACGTGAGCGTGAGAATCCGCGCGGCAATGTGCGTAGTGTTGCCGGTGGACGCCGTGGTAAGAAGGAAATCAAGGTTGACCGGGGTGAAGTCAAGCATGGCTTCGAGAAGCCGACTGCTCCGGTAGTGCGTGAAATTGAGGTTCCGGCAACAATCGTTGTTTCTGATCTGGCCCAGAAGCTGGCCATTCGTGCCACTGACATCATTAAAGTAATGATGAAAATGGGCATGATGGTGACCATCAACCAGTCTATTGATCAGGAAACCGCCATGCTGGTGGCTGAAGAACTGGGTCACATCGCCAAGCCGATGCAGGAAATGGATGATGAGGCGATTCTGGCCAGTGTGCTGGATCAGTCCGGTAAGGAATTTGACAAAAATGTCCGTCCTCCTGTAGTGACCATCATGGGTCATGTTGACCATGGTAAAACCTCGCTGCTGGATTATATCCGTGAGTCACGGGTGGCTTCCGGTGAGGCGGGTGGTATTACCCAGCATATCGGTGCCTATCATGTGGATACTGACCAGGGTACGGTCTCCTTCCTGGATACGCCCGGACACGCAGCATTTACCAAGATGCGTGCCCGTGGTGCACAGGTGACGGATATTGTGATTCTGATCGTCGCCGCAGATGATGGTGTGATGCCACAGACTAAAGAAGCTATCCAGCACGCTAAGGCTGCAGAAGTGCCGATGATTGTGGCGATTAATAAAATCGACAAGCCGGAAGCGGATCCCGAGCGGGTGTTGAGTGAACTGTCCCAGAATGATGTATTGACTGAAGAGTGGGGCGGCGATGTGCCGGTGGTACGTGTCTCGGCTAAAACCGGACAGGGCATCGACGATCTGCTGGAAACCATTTTGCTGGTGGCTGAGGTGCAGGAGCTGACTGCATCACCTGATGCACCGGCCAAGGGTACCGTGATAGAGGCCAGTGTTGAGCGTGGACGTGGTGTTGTCGCGACAGTGCTGGTGCGTGAAGGAACCCTGCGCAAGGGTGATATTCTGCTCTGTGGTACGGAATATGGCCGTGTGCGTGCAATGTTTGATGAGCGTGGTCATGGTGTCAAGGAGGCCGGTCCGTCAATTCCTGTGTCTGTGCTGGGTCTGTCGTCTGCACCTGAAGCCGGTGATGAGGCATTTGTGGTTTCTGATGAGCGTAAGGCACGTGAAGTGGCTGAGCTGCGCAAGGAAAAACAGCGTGATTCCCGTTTTGCCGAGCAGCAAAGTGCCAAGCTGGATAATATGTTTAACCAGATGTCAGCGGGTGATAAGCAGCAGCTTAATCTGCTGGTTAAAGGTGATGTGCAGGGTAGTGTTGAGGCCATTCGCAGTGAGCTGATGAAGTTGTCTACAGATGAAATTGAGGTCAGAATCATTTCCTCCGGTGTCGGCGGAATGAATGGCAGTGATATTGATCTGGCGGCGGCATCGAATGCCATCGTAATTGCCTTTAATGTGCGGGCAGATGCAACGGCGCGCAAGAATGCACAGGAGCATGATGTCGAGATTCGTTATTACAGCATTATCTATGATGTGATTAACGATATTCGTGATGCGATGAGCGGCATGCTGTCACCGGAAACCAAAGAAGTCTTTATCGGTCTGGCAGAAGTTAAGGATGTCTTTAAGGCCTCTAACTTCGGTCAGGTTGCAGGCTGTCTGGTGGTCGAAGGTGTGGTGCGTAAGGGGAATCCGATCCGCGTACTGCGTGACAATGTGGTGATTTATGAAGGCGAACTGGAATCACTGCGCCGTCACCGTGATGACGTGAAAGAGGTCAATGTCGGTACGGAATGTGGTATTGCAGTTAAGGACTACAATGACGTGCGGGCAGGTGACCAGATCGAAGTCTTTGAGCACATTGAAGTAGCGCGGAAGATCTGATGCCACAACATTCTTCTCACGGCTTCGCGCGTTCCGAGCGCGTTGCCGAACAGATTCGCCGTGACCTGGCCATACTGATCCGCGAGCGGGTGAAAGATCCGCGTGTGGGTATGGTGACGCTGCTGGATGTCAATGTGTCCAAAGATCTGGCGCATGCTAAAGTCTGGTTTGATGTGCTGGATGCGGAGCAGGCCCGGGTTGCTGAGGAAACGCTGAATCATGCCGCCGGTTTCCTGCGTCGTGAGCTGGGCAAGGGGCTGAAGCTGCGGGTTACACCGGAGCTGCGCTTTTTCTATGATGACACGCAGATTAAAGGCAACACCCTGTCAGCCCTGATTGATAAGGCTGTTGCTGATGACCGTGCTGCCCATCAGGATGAGCCGGATGCTGATGTTGACGCCGATGGTGATACACCTGAGCGTGACTGATCGGATATAGCTTTTGTCGCGTCGTAATTTCCGTAAACTGAACGGCATTCTGTTGCTGGATAAACCTTTGGGAGCATCCAGTAATAAGGTGTTGCAGGATGTCCGCTTTCTGTTTCAGGCGGCTAAAGCCGGACATACCGGCAGTCTTGATCCCCTAGCCAGTGGCATGCTGCCGGTTTGCTTCGGTGAGGCAACCAAGGTGTCTGCTTTCCTGCTTGATGCTGATAAAACTTATATCACTACCGCTCAGCTGGGTGCCGTCAGTGATACCGGTGATGCTGAAGGTGTCTTGTCTGAGCCGCAGCCGGTGCCTGAGTTTTCGGTAGCTGATATTGAGGCAGTACTGGAGCGCTTCCGGGGGGATATTGATCAGGTCCCGCCAATGTATTCCGCACTGAAAAAAGATGGCCAGCCATTGTACAAGCTGGCGCGCCAAGGCGTGGAAATTGAACGGCAGGCGCGGCCTGTTACTATCCATGATCTTGTTTTGCAGGATTATTCTGCTGATACCCTGTCATTGTCTGTCCGCTGCAGTAAAGGTACTTATATCCGTACCCTGGTGGAAGATATCGGTAATGCGCTGGGCTGTGGTGCTTATGTCGCCATGCTGCGGCGTACTGAGGTTTCGCCTTTCAACGGGCTGCCAATGCATACTCCGGATAGCTTGCGTGAGCGTTTTGGGCAGGGTGGGCTGGAAGCACTGGATGAGCTATTGTTGCCGCTGGATTGTGCCCTGCCTCATTTGCCCGAATTGATGTTGAGTGATGAGCACCTGCTGCGACTGCGTCAGGGGCAGCGCCTGTCAGTGCGTGAGTTTGCTGAGTTGTTGCCGGAGACAACGGTTATCAATGGCGGTCTGGTCAGGGTTTATGAACAAACCGGTCAGTCACCGCTGTTTGCCGGTTTGTGTGAGGTTGAGGGGGCTGCCCTGAAGCCTAAGCGTCTGCTGGCTTACTGAGCGAAATACTCTGCCTGTTCAGCTGCTCAGGCTTTGCGTTCCAGTCCGCTGATTTTCCATACACCGGATGACAGCATGGTGCCGATAATGATTATCGCAGCGCCGATCAGCATTTGCAGCCCGATTTGTTCATCCAGCAGCAGAACACCAAAAGTGATGCCAAAGACCGGAACGTAAAAGGTTACCGTGCTCAGATGTAACGCCCCTATTTGTTTCAGCAGGTAAAAATACAGAATAAAGGCTATACCGGTGCTCAGTACACCCAGCGCAATGACGTTAATCCATGCGATGAGGCTTGGGAGCTGTTCCGGCCAATATATTAAGGCCAGCGGAAACAGCATGGCGGTAGCCAGTAGTTGGGTGATCGTGGCGGTGATGAGCGACTCTACGCCCTGCAATCGTTCACGGCTATAGTTAACCGCAAAGCCATAAGATGCGGTGGCAGTCAGAGAGCATAAAACCGGCAGCAGACTGAAGCCGTTATTTCCCGACAGCTTGTCTCCCACCAGAATGATTACACCCGTGAACCCCAGCAGCAGGCCGAGCATGGCACTGTTGGATAATGCCTGTCTGAGCCATAGCCAGCCGACTAATGCACTGAACATCGGTGTGGTTGCGTTGAGTACGGAGCCAACGCCTGAGGTCAGGTTCAGAAGTGCATAGGCAATCAGTACAAAGGGCAGGGCGATATTGAATAATGCCACCATGCTGAATGCTTTAAGGTTGGGTGTGATCTGATCCAGTTTGCTGCGCTGGCGGATCAGCATCACCGGAATCAGAAACAAAGCTGCGATACCGGTGCGGAGTACAATCAGGCTGACCGGCCCGAATTCAGGCACAGCAATACGCATAAACAGAAAAGAACCTCCCCAGAATGCGGCCAGAATCATCAGGATGGTAAATTGTTTGGCATTCATCAGGGTTTTTCCGTCATACGTCACTGAACCAGTGCATTCTGCACCTTGCATCATCACAGTACAATTGCAAATTAAAACAAGCTCCGGTTCTGCTTCTGTTTATTTTTTAGAATTGCAAATTAACAGGGTTTGCGGCAGATTATCAGAATGAATATCACTGATGCGTCCCCCATAGCAAAGTGATAAAAACGGGAGTGTTGCTGTTATGTTGCGTTTGGTCATCGTGTTATGGGTTCTGGCATTATTAGCCGGGGCTATGGTTTATTTTGCTGATGACGTATTTTCTGTTTTTCATTCCACACTGAATCTGTCTGCCGGGCAATGGGCTGTTGCGCTTGAATGGTCAGAGGTCGGGGCAAAACTACTGGCTATTCTGGGAACGCTGGCGCTGTGCCTGAAATTAATGATTGAATTCGTTTTTCCATCACGGGATTAGTCATAAATATAATGTGATGTTCTGTTTTGCCGGTTTTTGATCATGTGATGTCATGTGGCCGGTCGTTGTTGAGAGTGCACCTAAAAATAAAATCAGGAGTAAGGGCTTGGTTTGGAGATGAGTCAGGATAGCCGGGGTGAGAAATCCGCTGCCGTCTGATTCATGTCTCATGGTGAGGAGTGTCTCATGCAGAAGCGTTTGGCTTATGCCTGGTGGAAGTATCCGTTGTTTTGGGGTATGTGGTTATTATTACTGGGGCCGGCTTATATCGCGGCGTTCGGTGTCTGGTTGATTGGCTCAATGTTGCCCGGCTATCATGATCCGGTCGATATTGTACTGACCCTGATTTTTGCAGCGACTTTATTGTTAATTATGAGTATTGCTGTATATGCCGGTTGGCACTTTGTTAAGCATTCCCGGCCATTTTCCAGATTAATGATCTGGTTGTCAGCAGGTCTGCTGGGTATTCCTTTGCTGTCTTCTGCCAGTGCCCTGTTCTCTTATGTGCAGCTGTCTGTAAATTAGCTGAATTGCATTAAAATAGAGTTTGTGAGTCTGAGCAGGCAGTGCTATAATCGCCGCCTTTTTAGCAACCTTAATCTGGAGCTTTGGACGATGTCTCTGAGTGCAGAAATCAAGGCAGGTATTGTTGAACAATATCGCCGATCAGAAACTGATACCGGGTCGCCGGAGGTGCAGGTTGCGCTGTTAACAGCTAGCATCAAGCACCTGACCGAACACTTTAAATTACACACACATGATCACCATTCCCGTCGCGGAATGCTGAAAATGGTCAACCAGCGCCGCAAGCTGTTGGACTATCTTAAAGGCAAGGATCTGGCCAGATACCAGGAACTGATTAAAAGCCTTGGTTTGCGTCGTTAACCGATGCAAAGAAAACACCGCTATTCTGGCGGTGTTTTTCGTTTGGCCGTAGCCACATACTGATGGTCCGGCCAAATATATCTCCGGAATCTGGATACGCAGGAAGGTTGTTTATAAGTGTTCTGCCTGATTTTTCAGTGATTGCCAAATAATCAGATTATTATCAGAATATTCATAAACAGCCTGCCCGTGATAGTTCCGGTGATTTAAGCAAATCTACTAATCTACTGTTATAACTACATAGGGTTAAACAATAATATGTCAAAAGTTACAAAAACATTTGAATACGGTAATCATACCGTTGTTATGGAAACGGGTGAGATTGCCCGTCAGGCGAATGCAACGGTTATGGTGACCATGGGTGAAACTACGGTGATGGTCGCTGTGGTTGGCCGCAAAGACGCCAAACCCGGTCAGGATTTCTTCCCGCTGACCGTTAATTATCAGGAAAAATTCTATGCTGCCGGTCGTATTCCCGGAGGTTTCTTCAAGCGTGAAGCACGTCCTACCGAAGACGAAACCCTGATTGCCCGCCTGATTGACCGTCCGATCCGCCCGCTGTTTCCGGAGGGCTTTCTGAATGAAGTGCAGGTGGTAGCCACTGTGGTGTCCATGAACCCTGAAGTTCAGCCTGATATTCCGGCGATGATTGGTGCGTCCGCTGCCCTGAAAATTTCCGGTATCCCGTTTGCCGGGCCGATTGGTGCTGCGCGCGTGGGCTATCAGGATGGCGAATACCTGCTGAATCCTTCACCTGAAGCGCTGAAAACCTCTGCGCTGGATCTGGTGGTGGCCGGTACTCAGGAAGCGGTGCTGATGGTTGAGTCCGAAGCGCAGTTGTTGAGTGAAGAAGTGATGCTGGGTGCCGTGGTTTATGGCCATGAGCAAATGCAGACTGCCATCACGGCGATTAATGAAATGGCCGCTGAGGTTGGTAATCCGGCCTGGGAATGGACAGCGCCTGAAGCTGACCAGAGTCTGGTGGCTGCGCTGGCGGAAACCTGTGAAGCAGGTCTGGTGGAAGCGTTCCAGATTGCCGACAAGCAGGAGCGTTATGCACGGGTTGATGAGATCCTGACGGCTGCCAAAGCAAAGCTGTTACCGGCTGACGGTGAGGAAGGGTACAGCGAAGCTGATCTGGCCACTGAGTTCAAAAATCTGGAAAAGAAAGTGGTACGCAGCCGGATTCTGGAAGGTCAGCCGCGTATTGATGGCCGTGCACTGGATACCGTGCGCCCGATTACTGTGCGTGTGGGTGTGCTGCCGCGTGTACACGGTTCCGCCCTGTTTACCCGTGGTGAAACCCAGGCACTGGTGGCCACCACGCTGGGTACAGACCGTGACTCACAACTGATTGATGCGGTGGCCGGTGAATACCGTGAGCCGTTCATGTTCCACTATAATTTCCCTCCGTACTGCGTGGGTGAGACCGGGATGATCGGTTCGCCAAAGCGTCGCGAAATCGGTCATGGCCGTCTGGCGAAACGCGGTGTGAAGGCTACCATTCCGCAAATGGAAGATTTTCCTTATGTCATCCGTTGTGTGTCTGAAATCACTGAATCTAACGGCTCCAGCTCAATGGCCAGTGTCTGTGGCAGCTCGCTGGCGCTGATGGATGCCGGTGTGCCGGTGTCTGCACCGGTGGCGGGTATCGCGATGGGCCTGATCAAGGAAGGTGACCGCTTTGCGGTGTTGAGCGATATTCTGGGTGATGAGGATCATCTGGGTGATATGGACTTTAAAGTGGCCGGTTCTGCGGAAGGTATTACTGCGCTGCAGATGGATATCAAGATTACCGGGATCACCAAAGAGATCATGCAGCAGGCGCTGGAACAGGCCAAAGGCGGCCGTATGTTTATCCTGGGTGAAATGGGTAAGGTAATTGCTGAGCCGCGTGGTGACCTGTCTGATTATGCACCGCGCTATGTCACCATGAAGATCAACCCTGAGAAAATTCGTGAGGTTATCGGTAAGGGTGGTGAGACCATTCGTGGTATCACCGAGCAGACCGGTGCGGTGGTTGATATTAACGATGAAGGCTTCATCAAGATTGCCGCAGTGGATGCGCATGCTGCCCGTGCTGCAAAGGCGATGATTGAAGATATTACCGCTGAAGTCGAGCTCAATAAAATCTACAACGGTAAAGTGGCACGGATCATGGATTTTGGTGCTTTCGTTACTATTCTGCCGGGCAAGGATGGCTTGCTGCATATTTCACAAATCAGCCAGGATCGAGTTGAGAAAGTGACTGATTATGTGAATGTTGGCGATGAAGTGCGGGTTAAGGTGATCGAGATTGATCGCCAGGGCCGTATGCGCCTGAGTATGAAAGCAGCTGCAGCGGATGATGCGGCGGTTGATACTGTGGCTGACAACGCAGAGTAACAGCTTGTAACATGCTATGATTAAACAACAAAAGACCTTGCGGGGTCTTTTGTTGTTTTTGTGCATCTGTTTTCTTTGCTGATGCGTATTTTATACTATCGTGTAATATTCAGTTTTAAAAAGGGTGTATGGAATGAAACGCTATCAGAATCCGGACGTTTTTGAGCCGCTGGCGATGGCGTATGCTTTGGGAACCTTGCAGGGCCGTGCCCGTGAGCGTTTTAAGAAGCTGATGGCCCGCCATTTTTATCTGCGTGTCGTTGCCGAAGCTTATGAAAAGCAATTTTCCGGTCTGGTTGGGTTGTTGCCACCGGAAGAGCCTTCTCCTGAGGTCTGGAAGCGGTTGGAAAGTGAGCTGGGTCTGAATGCCACGGCGAAAAAACAGAAGAACTGGTTTGAATGGCTGAACTGGTTTAATTTTCCGGCGATGGCTGTTGCATCCGTATTAGCTGCAGTGATTACCGGTTTTGTGCTGAATAATTCGGTGACGACAGATGCGTATTTTGCACAGCTGTATTCTACCTCATCCGAAAGCGTGGCGATGGCGGCTGTTAGCAAGGATGATATGCAAATTACCGTCGCCCTGGCAGATAAGATCGATATGCCGGAGAATACGATGGTAACCTTATGGTGTTTCTCAGAAAATCCGGATGAAAAGCCCATGCGTATGGGGAATCTGCAGGCGACCGGAAAAAGCCAGCTGAGCATCAGTACCAAGAATTGGCGTGATCTTGAGCATGTCAGCAAACTGGTAATTAGTCTGGAGCCGATGGAGCAGCCTGATGCTGAGGAGCCTATGGGTGAAGTGGTGTTCAGCGGTGACCTGATGCGCGGTGAAGGGCACTGACTTATCTGATGTGTTTTGGCGATAGTGTGGTCTACTGATGCTGTTGCTTGCTCAGCCATGCCTTGGTTTTTGCAGTGGCAAGTGCCTGTAACGGGTCATCCGGCCAAGGATGCTTCGGGTAGCGGCCTTTCATGTCCTTTTTTACTGCGTGGTAGGATGAGCGCCAGAATCCGGCCAGATCACGGGTAATCTGTAATGGCCGTCCGGCCGGTGAAAGTAAATGCACCAATAACGATACCTTGCCTTCCGCTACCGTTGGCGTCTGCTCACAGCCGAACATCTCCTGTAGTTTAACGGCAAGCACCGGGGGTGAGTTGGTGTAGTCAATCGCCACCGATGAACCGGAGGGCACTTTCAGGCGCAGCGGAGCCAGTTGCTGCAGACGTTGCTGCTGCTCCCAGCTCAGGGCGGACTGGAGAATTGTCTGCAGATCGAGCTTGCGAAAATCCTGTAAGGTACTGATGTGATCTATATACGGTGCCAGCCAGTCTTCCATGCTGTTCAGCAGGCCAGCTTCACTGACATCCGGCCAGTTGCCGGTTTCATCCACGTTCCGCAGCAGTAAAACCCTTGCACACCACTGCTTGTGTTCCTCCTTCCAGGGCAACAGGCTGAGACCTTCCTTGCGGATATAATTCAGTAGTGCAGCACGTTTTTCTTCCACCGGCACGCGATCCAGCCGGGTTCGCTGCAGGGTCAGTGCACCAATTTTTTCCTGTTCTTCGGCAATAAAGCGCCCGGCCTGTTTATCCCATTCGATAACGGTTTCCAGGGTTAGCGCATCGCTCAGTAAATGACTGAATAATCCTTCATCCAATTGCGCGGCGGAGCGGATGGTGTCGCCCTGTTTGCCTGCGGAGCTGCTGACTTCTGCTACTGCCAGCCAGGGGCTGTTACCCAGTGGGTGTTTGTCATAAAAACCGGCACTGCGGCCATTGCTGAGCTGATAAGTGCCGGAGTGGCGGCGGCGGGCAATCCGGTCCGGATAGGCGCAGGCTAATAAATATCCCGTTGCCTGTTCAGTGCTGAGCATGGATGTAACGCTGTGCGGTGCAGATGAGCCGGCTTTTTTCAGCTGCTCATGGTATTGCGCAGCCAATTGCCGGGTACGGGCCAGCCAGCCTTGGTGGGCTTTAGGGCAGGGCTTGTCGCCGCTGAGCAGGCTCAGGCGATAACTGATATCCGGCTGGTCACGGAACGGATCGCGTTCTGAAAGCAGGGCCGCCAGCTGTGACGCCAGGCCGGAAAAGCCGATGGTTGCACCACACACCAACAGGTGCGCCAGCCGCGGGTGTGTACCGATCGCGGCCATAGCCTGACCATGTGCGTTCAGTGTTTTTGTGTGCTGGCTGCCTTTGCTTTCAATCGCGCCCAGCCTGTCCAGCAAGTCCAGAGCCTGCTGCCAGGCACCTGCAGGAGGCGGGTCAGACCAGCATAATTCCTGTGGATCATCCTCACCCCATTGCAGCAGCTGTAGTGCCAGCGGTGCCAGATCAGCCTGCAGAATTTCCGGTGTGTTGTATGGCTCCAGCTGTGATTGCTGGCTTTCTGACCAGAGGCGGTAACATTTGCCGGGGCGCAGGCGTCCGGCACGTCCAGCTCGCTGGATGGCGGAGGCCTGTGATATTTTTACCAGCTGCAGGCCGCTCATGCCAGTGGACGGATTGAAGCGTGACTCACGCATCAGGCTGGAGTCCACTACCACGTCGATGCCTTCAATGGTCAGGCTGGTCTCGGCAATATTGGTAGCCAGTACCACTTTCTGATCATCTGCCTGTGCTCCGCTCAGCGGTGCGATAGCCTGCTGTTGTTCGGCCAGTGACAGATGACCATAGAGCGGGTGGATATGTACGCCGCGGATTTTACGCTCAGTCATCCATACTGCGAGGGCATCTGCGGTCTGGCGGATTTCGCCTTGTCCGGGCAGAAAGGCGAGGATGCTGCTGTGCGGATTATCGCTCAACGCCTGTTGAATCGTGGCGGCCATACGCTCACTGATTCGTTCACGGGGCTGGCTCGGGCGGCCATAGACTATATCAATCGGCCAGCTGCGCCCCTCACTTTTTACCACCGGGGCACCGTCCAGTAGTCCGGATAATGCTTCGCTGTTCAGGGTGGCTGACATCAGCAGAATTTTCAGCGCAGGTTCCCCTGACTCCTGATCCCGGAACAGTGACCGGCCTTTAAGGCATAACGCCAGCGCCAGATCAGAGTCCAGACTGCGCTCATGAAACTCATCAAAAATTACCAGCCCGACCTCTTCCAGTGCCGGGTCATTCTGCAGCATGCGGGTCAGAATGCCTTCGGTAATCACTTCAATACGGGTTTGTTGACTGACTTTGGTATCCAGCCGCATCCGGTAGCCAACCGTTTGCCCCGGTGCTTCATTGAGTAACTGTGCAAGGCGGTGGGCTGCAGAGCGGGCAGCAATACGCCGTGGTTCCAGCATCAGGATTTTCTTATCGGCCAGCCACGCTTCATGCATCAGCGCCAGTGGCACCATGGTGGTTTTACCGGCACCCGGCGGTGCCTCCAGTACCACTTCATGGTGCTGACTCAGCTGTTGTCTGAGGGTGTCGAGTATGCTCTCAACAGGCAGGGCGTCTGGCATTAATGGTTCCGGCGGGTTTCGCATCGATCATTATTTTCACAGGATTATCCGCTCTGATCATATAGTTGAATGCTACTTATTGGAAGTCAGCAGTAAAAGCGCGATACTCACGGTTCAGTCAATAATGAAGCCAAAAACAGGAATAATATGGATCCGGTAACACAAGGGGTATTGGGTGCGGCGTGTACGCAGCTCAGCAGTGAGAAAAAAATGCTGGCTAAATCAGCCGTTATCGGTGCGCTGGCGGGCATGGCTCCTGATCTGGATATTCTGATCCGCTCGGCTGATGACCCCTTGTTGTATCTTGAGTTTCACCGTCAGTTTACCCATTCGTTGTTATTCATCCCGTTTGGCGGGTTGATCATGAGCCTGTTGCTATATCCGTTACTCGCCAAACGCTGGGGGCTGAGTTTTCTCCGGACATGGCTGTGGTGCTCGATTGGGGTCGGTACCCATGGTTTGCTGGATGGTTGTACCAGCTATGGCACACAGTTGCTATGGCCGCTGACCAATCAGCGTTTTGCCTGGGATATAATCTCTATCATTGATCCGTTATTTACCGTACCCATGTTGGCGCTGGTGGTTTGGGCTGCGCTGCGTAAGCGCAAAGCTTTCGTATATGCTGCTGTTGTGTGGGGTGCTGTGTACCTGAGTCTGGGCTTTTTGCAGCATGAACGTGCCATGCAGATGGGTGAACAGCTGGCGCAGTTCCGTGATGGTGAGGTGATAAGGATTCAGGCCAAGCCCAGCTTCGGGAATCTGGTGGTATGGAAGGTGATGACGGAAACTGAAAACGGGTTTTATGTTGATGCCGTCAAGCCCTGGCTGCCCGTTTTAAGCGAATCAGGCCAGCAGGAAATCTGGGCGGGTGATTATACCGACAAGCTGGATATTACCCGTGATTTGCCCTGGCTGGATGGTAATTCACAACAGGCCCGGGATATTGAGCGCTTCCGCTGGTTTTCTGATGGGTATATTGCCCTGGATCAGACTGATCCGCTGCGGGTGGTGGATGTGCGTTATTCCCTGTTGCCGCAGCAGATTAAGCCGCTGTGGGGAATTGCGCTGCAGCCTGATGCACCCGAAGGGCAGCATGTGGATTATTATATGGAGCGGGGTGACTCTCGTTCTGCTCTTCGTATCTTGTGGGGTATGATTGATTTGTAGGCAATAGAGTGTGTCATTACCTGAGCCACTCAAAAACCCTAAAAAATCCGGGAAATGATTTTCTGCGTAATCCGCAGTATGGGCACCTGTCAGGTGTTCATACTTTTTAAGCAATTTGGAGAAGCGTCATGAAAACTCAACTTACTGCATTCACTTTTTCTGCGGCACTGCTGTTCGCCGGGTATGCCGGGGCAGCCCATCATGAGCTGGCTGTCATGGGCGAAGATCAGGATGTTTCCGGCGGCACGGTTACCGCTGAGAAAGTTATGGCTGATGCGAATGGCTGGATGGTTGTGCACCGTACCGGAGATGATATGAAGCCTGGGCCGGTTGTTGGTCATGCGCCGTTAAAAAAAGGTGAGAATAACGAAGTGACGGCCATACTGACTGAGCCTGTCGCATCGGGCGACAAGCTGATGCTGATGTTACATGGTGAAGAAGGTGGCAGCCAGACCGGGATCTTTGAATATACTCTGGGCGCTGCAGAAGATGGGCCGGTGAAGGTTGACGATAAACTGGTGATGACGGTTATTACCGCGCAGTAATTCAGGTAGTTCCTTCCCATTTGATGACTGATTGCTACAATCAGGATTAAATAGGCATGTAAAGAGAGGGTGAGGTGTTATTGCCTCGCCCTTTTTTTTGAAAGTGAGGTCGTTGTCTTGGCTGATATTGTTTTGCGCCCGGCTACGCCGGATGATCTGGGTTTATTGCGCTATTGGGATGAGCAGCCGCATGTGAAAGCTGCGATCGGCAGTGATGAAAGTGACTGGCAGTGGGAGTCGGAGTTGCAGCGTTCGCCGGAATGGCGGGAGTTTCTGATAGCTGAACTGTCCGGACGCCCGATAGGCTTTATACAGATTATCGATCCTTTGCTGGAAGATGCGCACTATTGGGGAGAGGTGGAGCCGAATCTGCGGGCACTGGATATTTGGATTGGTGAGCCTGATGCATTGGGTAAGGGCTATGGCACGCAAATGATGCAGATGGCATTCGGACGTTGTTTCTCCGACCCGGCGGTGACGGCGATTCTGATTGATCCGCTGGCGAGTAACAAGCGGGCGCTACGGTTTTATGAACGACTGGGTTTTAAGTTTGTGGAGGAGCGACGGTTTGATGAGGAGTTATGCCGGGTTTATCAGCTGCGACGCGAAACCTGGATGACTGATTGAGACCTGAGACCGGCTTTCACGGTTTTTCTGGTGGCATATCAATATTCTTCCTCATTTTAAATAATCTGTATTAAGATTGAGGTAGTTAAATATACGCTGTAAAGAAAGCGGGGCTATAATGTGGAGCCCCGCACAAGGGGAAAGGGTAGTAATAAAGTATGTGTCAGAAAACTTTGAATAATAAATTTTAAATCAAATTGACTTAAACCAGAGAATGTCCCCGGGCAAAATGATTGATAGTTTCATGAACTTCATGGGATCGTTTTCCATCAGCGGTATCGTGACTTTCAACATATCTCAGATAGTTGTCCATAAACTGGAGTGCCTTTCTGTTTTGGCCAGTTTTATCAGCATCATAGGTAAGTGCACAGGCATCTATCAGAGAAACATGCCCCCCGATTTCTATGGCTTCCAACTCATCAGAGGTAGCACTACACATGTCTTTGCAGTCTGTAAGGCTAATCATAGTGTGCTCCAGGTTTCTAAAGAAAGAATTATGGCTTGGTTAAATAATCAACTTTAAGATATAAAGTTTTACTCGCAGATTTTCTGCCGTTGCAATTATCTATCGTTCGTTTTCGTTAGGTGATGCTACTTCTATATAAAAATCTACAAATTTAGTCAAGAATTTTTATTTTAAAAATCAGCATATTGGGCGGCTTATTATTAAGTTAAAATGATTTAATAAATTCAAAGTGTGATTAAAGATAGCCCTGCTTGTATAAATGTGATTTACGGCAGCAGAGCAGGTGTCACCCGGAGCTACATTTTATCCCCGCAACAGTTGTGTGTTTTATGTACAACTATTGGGGGATGCTTACAACTTTTTTGTTTTGGCTGAGTGGTGGTGCTGTTTAAGGCAATGCAATACCCAAATCACTGATGGTATAGCTTACTTCTTCATCGGCAATCATCTGGCTTTGATCGATGAAAACTGAGGTTGGGTAGCCAAACTGTGGGTCATATTGCACGTTGATCGTTGCAGCACCGTTTTCATAAGCATTTTGTAATTGCTCAAAGCGCTGATCCACGGTTTGTAATGAGTCGCGCACATTGTCCGGTACCTGCTCATTGGTATCAGCATAGACAGCGCTGGTAATCTGGCCGTTACTTTCGGTGATATTGATCGGTCGGGTAAAATCCTGAGGACAGAAGCAGCTTTGCTGTGTGGTATAGGAAACAAACTCGTCAGGGCCACCGGTGAAGCTCTGCCATTTTTGCAGGTTATCAGTGAGTTCTTGCGGAACACTGCCTTTGGTTTGGTTGATTTGGGCAACATCATCTGCGGTCAGCGTTTTACGGGCGATTTCCCCGCCGGTGATCCCGCCATTTGCAACGGCTGTATCACCCACACTGACTGTGCCGCTGCCGTCTTCGTCCAGAACCTGAACGACAAAGGGGGCGTTAGGCTCAATATTCAGCAACTCGCGGAGATTGCTTTGCTGGTTAGGCGTCAGCTCCACCGGTTTTGGTTCTTGTGGTTGCGGCGGCTGTGGAGGCTGCTTCGGGTCATCTGGCTGGTGGCTGCATTGCTGCAGTAATTGCTGAATTAATTGCAGCAGTTGTTGCAGAATAGCGTTGTCAGGTTGAAAGCTCTGGCCGGGATTTTTGTTAAAAGTGCCGCGTTCTCGTGCAGGAATGTTTTGTTCCCGCTCTGTGCGTTGGTTTGGCTGGTTTTTGCCGGCTGGATTGTAATTCTGAATATGCATGGCTGATCATCCTTATCATTACGGTAGGTAATTTTATTAATGGATTACAGTCTACGCCCGTCTATCCAGACATTTACCACCCAACAGGATGGTAAATAGTGTCTGACCGAAAACCTCCAATCCCTACGCTGGTAGCGGTTTCCAACCAAACTATTTCTGGTGAAGTTTCTCCAACAACCTGCAAATAATGGCGAAATCAGGGACAATACCCCGGTTATTTGTAAAACTTCGTTGAAAAATGGTTATGAGAACCGTCTTCCCGCAGCAACTTCAGTTAGGCCAGTCCGACATCGCCGCGATTCAGTTTGATGCCCGCTCACGCGATGATATTCCCCAAATTCTTCAGGGCCTGCAGTTCATTTACATCACGCCGGCGTTGCGGGCATCGGTGTTTACCATTCTGGAAGGCCTGGTTCCTGAAGGCGTTTCCAGCGAACGGGGCCGGCCCGGGATGGATTTATGGAAAGCGTTTGTCTTGTCGGTGTTGCGGGTGAATCTGAACATGGATTATGACCGTCTGCATGAGTTGGCGAATCAGCACCGCACCCTGCGTCAGATGCTGGGGCATGGCTTGCGCGATGATGGTGATGAGTACAAGCTGCAAACGATTAAAGACAATGCCGGGCTGGTGGATGAGGCGAGCCTGGCGCAAATCAACCGGTTAGTAGTTGAAGCAGGCCATGCCCAGCTAAAAAAAACGAAACGGCGCCGCTGAAAGCGCGTTGTGACTCGTTTGTGGTGGAGACGAATGTCCATTACCCAACCGATACGAACTTATTGTGGGATGCGATCCGCTGTGCCCTGAGGACGGTAGGGCAATGTTGTGAAGCCCGGCAGGCCAGTGACTGGCGGCAATGGCAATACCACAGCAAAAAGGCCAAACGCGCCCTGCGCCGGACTCAGCAACTGCGCCGCTCCACATCGAAAAAACCGAAACAACAAGTCCAACGTGAACAGGCCATCCGGGAAGCCCATGAAGCTTACCTGGACCTGTGTGGTGGTTACCTGACCCGCATGGAGGCCACCCTGAAGGCCTGGGGTATCCCTGAAGTAGCCGCCCCGGGCACGCCGGAAGCAGCATTGCAACGCTGGGTTGCAGCGGGCTGGAAACAAATTGACCTGATCCGCCGCCGGGTATTGGAAGGCGAAAAGATTCCGCATCAGGATAAGGTGTTTTCCCTGTTTGAACCCCACACCGAATGGCTGAGCAAAGGTAAGGCCGGTGTGCCGGTAGAGCTGGGCCTGAATGTCTGCGTCATGGAAGCCAGTACCGGGTTTATCCTCCACCACAAAGTCATGCAACAGTGTACGGACAGTGAGGTAGCGGTGGATATAGTGAAAGAAACCCAGCGCCTGTTTCCTCAACTGAGTGCCTGTAGCTTTGACAAAGGGTTTCATTCGCCGGACAACCAGACACAACTGGCTGAGTTACTGGATCAGGTGGTGCTGCCCCGCAAGGGTAAACGCTCCAAAGCTCGTCAGGCGGCAGAAAATGATCCCGAATTTGTGCAGGCACGCCGCCAGCATTCGGCGGTGGAGTCAGGGATCAATGCGCTGGAAGTGCACGGCCTGGATCGCTGTCCCGACCGGGGACTGCAGCACTTTAAACGCTATGTTGCCCTGGCGGTGGTCGGCAGGAACCTGCAAAAACTGGGGGCTATCCTGCAGGCACAGGTGTTAAAGCGGCTGCAGCGTCAGGAGCGGCGACGACACGCAGCCTGAAAAATACACTGAACACCCTAAGCTATCGGAATAGCAGGTCTTCCGACGGTAACCTATGGCCCAAAATCAGGAAAATGAACGGTTGCCTGCCAGAAATTAACCAACAACCGGTATTAATGACGAAAATCAGTAAGAAAGACCGATGTCCTGATCATGATTTGAGCATGGGATTCGAGAAAAATCGATTTTTCGGTCTGGCACTAAATAAGGAATTTTTGACAAGTGGTGTCCGGTGGCCGGTGGTGTCGATCCTGATCAGCTGCCCAGCTCACTTTCCAGTTCAGCCAGACGTTTCTCCAGTGCTTCAATGCGCTCAAGCAACTCTTCACAACAATCCTGTCTGCGTGATGCCGCCGTGCTGGTTGCCGGAGCTTCATTTTGCAGGGCTTCCAGATCTTCTGTGCCTAAAGTATGGAAGTAGCGGTCTTCGCGCCGGCCTGCAGCGGCTGGCAATCTGACTACCAATGGCTTATCCGCCTTCAGCCAGTTATCCAGGATTTGCTGCACCTCTTCAGTGCCGGAAAATTCCGCCATCCTTTCTGTACGGGTTCTGATTTCGTTCAGCGTTTGTGGCCGGCGCAGCATCAATACAGCCAGAATCGCCTGCTGTTTCTTATCCAGTTTCAGTTTTAATGCAGCTTTGTGTTCAACCCGTTGAGTGCGGCCACTGTTCTGGATGGTGACCCAGCCGAATTCCACCAGACTTCGGGCAATATGACCGACATCGCCCTCTTTCATTTTCATCACCGGTTCACGACTGCTTTTCTGGTTACAGGCCAGCATTAATGAATTAATGCTCAGTGGGTAGTTGTTGGGTGTGGTCAGCTGTTTTTCCATCAGACAGCCCAGAATACGGATTTCTTCGTCGCTGAAGGGTGGTTTCTGGTCTTCGTCTAAACTCATCATGTATTGTGCCCCTGAATTTTTTGTTAGTGTTTGTATTGCTTTTGGATTGTGGAAACAGGTTTAAGCCAGATTTCCGGCAGGTTATTATAATCCGCATAGCAAGTGTTGAGGAGGGGATGAGATGGAAAAAGATATTTTACCGGAGCTGGTGCAGCGGGCCGCAGAGGCACTGCAGGCTGACGGCTTGAGGCTGGCGGCAGCTGAGTCCTGTACCGGAGGCTGGATTTCCAAGGTGTGTACGGATCTTGCCGGGAGCTCGGAGTGGTTTGAATGTGGCTTTGTGACTTACAGTAATGAGGCTAAGCAGGAAATGCTGGAAGTGTCTGAACTGACGTTGCAGATTCATGGTGCAGTGAGCGAGGAAACCGCTGCTGAAATGGTGCGGGGAGCCATCGCTAATTCCCGTGCTGATGTTGCGGTTGCAGTGACGGGGATTGCCGGGCCGGGAGGTGCCACGCAGAACAAGCCGGTGGGTATGGTGTGTTTTGCCTGGCTGGTGCCTGATCAGCGTGTTAAAACGGCCACGGCTTATTTTGAGGGAGATCGTGAACAGGTGCGTCGTCAGACGGTTGAGCACTCGTTGAACGGTTTGCTGGGTTTATTGGGATAGATTGAGCGTATTTGTGCGGGCTGTCTTTACGCCCGCTTACCGGCTTGATTAGAATAGGCCGCATGGATAAGAATACTAAAATTGCGGTTGTGATTCTGGGAGCGGCGATCGTCATTTCTGTGATCGGGCCGTTGGCGATAGCGTTTGCTGTGGGCTATTTATCGGCTACTGTTGTGAATTCTCCTTCTTTTGACCAGAGCCGGATTGTTGGACAGGTCAATAAGTGGATGAGCTCTCTGGGCTGGAAAAAGCTGGAATAACACACTTGCAGCTTTATGGTTGTTCACGCCGTTTTGTCCCATTAATCAAAAAATAAAATATGATAACCTGGACCACCGAACAAGTTGCGGCACTTGCCCCCGACGCCTCTTCACTCAAGGCGGGCGAAAAGCTCAGCCAGCCCGCCAAATGGCAGAATCTGGGGCAGGCGGAGGGTGCCGTGTGGGGTGAAATCAAAGGCAGCGGCAAGAACCCTTACCAGATCGCCATCGTACTGGCGGAACCTGCCTTCAAATGCTCCTGCCCCAGCCGCAAGTTTCCCTGTAAGCATGGCATCGGGCTGGCACTGGTACTCGCCGCTGACCCCGGCAAACTCACCGGCACTGAACCACCCGCATGGGTGCAGGACTGGCTGGGCAAACGTGACCAACGCGCCCAGAAAAAGGCTGAAAAAGCGGCTGCCAGCCATGAGCCTGTCGACGAAGCCACTTTGCAAAAACGCGCTGTCGCCCAGCAGAAACGCAATGCCGCCCGCGAAGACAAGGTGAGCGCCGGTATCGCCGAACTGCAACGCTGGCTGTTCGACCTGATCCGGCAGGGCCTGGCGCAGCAGGACGACAAGCAGTGGCAACGCATGGCCGCCCGTATGGTCGATGCACAAGCCCCCGGCCTTGCCCGCCGCCTGCAAGTTGCCGCCAGCCTGCGCTATCAGGGCGGGGCATGGCAGGAAAAACTGCTGGCCGAACTGGGTCGCCTGCACCTGCTGCTGGAAGCCTGGCAACGCCGCGAAAGCCTGCCCGCCGAAGTGCAGGCCGACGTACTGGCGCACATCGGTTTCAACCAGCCCAAGGAAGAAATCCTAGCGCTTGATGGCATTACCGATCACTGGCAGGTCGTCGGGCAGCGGCAGGACAATGACGGGCAGATGCGTACCCAACGTACCTGGCTGTATGGTATGGAGTCGCAACGTTTTGCTTTGTTGCTGGATTTTGCGGTGCAACAGCAGCCGATGACCTTGCGCCCGTCAGTGGGGCAGGTGATCGTGGGGGAAATGGTGTTTTATCCATCGGCGGTGCCGTTGCGGGCGTTGCCTTCTTCCCCCTGCCCCCCTTGCGGGGGAAGGGCTGGGGATGGGGGGGTAACAACGCTTGCCGCTAACTTCGTCGCTTACACCGAAGCCCTCACCACCAATCCCTGGCTGGGCTATTTCCCCTTCGCCATTGCCAACGCAACTCCGGTACGCCATGACAACCAGTGGTTGCTGGTCGACGCCGATCAACACGCCGTCCCGCTTAACATCAGCGACGAACAGGCATGGGTGTTGCTGGGTGAAAGCGGCGGTCATCCGCTGAATATCTTCGGGGAGTGGGACGGCGAAAGCCTACGCATCTGCGGCACCTTCCAGACCACTGGGGAGGCATAACATGCAACTGCAACAAACCCTGCTCAAAATCGCCTTGTTGGGAACCGAACGCCAAACCCAGCCGCCGCAAGGCACTGCTGCGTTACAAGCCTATCTGGATCAGCTTTACCCCGGTGGGCAGATTCCGGTAGACAGTGGCCGCGAAGCCGCGTTTCTGGGTACGGCGGCACTGGCTTTTCAGTATCAGGCCGCAGGTAGCCTGCCGGTCACGTTCACCGGCGAGTTGCCTGCGCCGGATGACAAGCCCGACCTGCCGCTGATTCCTGCTGCCGCTGAAATGCACCTGCGCCGGATGCTGGCAGATAACAATCTGCGCCCGCTGCTGGATGGCTGGCTGGAACAGGTGGCAGGCAAACGCTTGCGGGTTCCGGTGAGTTTCATTCCGCCGCTGCTGGAACAGGCGCGGCAAAGTCGTGCCATCCGCCCTGCGATCAGCGCTGCTATTGGTCAGCGCGGACACTGGCTGGCTACGCAAAACCCCGATTGGCAAAACCTGCTGACCCTCGCGCCCGATGCAGCGGAACAACAGAACGATTCCGTGTGGGAAGAGGGCAACCCTGCCCAACGCAGTGAATATTTGCACCACTTGCGCAGTGAACAACCCGCCGCCGCCCGCGAACTGTTGCAAGCCGTCTGGAAGCAGGAAGCCGCGCAGGTACGGCAGGATTTCCTGCAAATCCTGCGCACCAAGCTGGGCACTGACGATGAAACGTGGCTGGAAAGCTGCCTCGACGACCGCAGCAAAGGCGTGCGCCAGTTGGCGGCTGAACTGCTGGGCGCATTGGCGGATTCCGCATTCAGCCAGCGGATGCAAACTCTGCTCAACGGCTGGCTGGAAGTACAAGCTAAATCCGGTCTGCTCAACAAACTGGGCGGCAAAAAAACACTGCAAATCGACCTGCCGGAAAACTGGGACAAAAGCTGGCAACGTGACGGTATCGAAGAAAAACCACCGCAAGGCAAAGGAGCCAAAGCCTGGTGGCTGGAACAGGCACTGTCCTACATTCCCCCTGCCTACTGGACAAAACGCTGGCAACTGGCTCCGGCAGACCTGCTGGAATTGGCCGAAAAAAGCGACTGGAAAAGCGCCCTGCTAAGTGGCTGGCAAACCGCCTTGCTGCGCTACCCGGATAGCGAATGGGCGAAGGTATGGCTGACCCGTAGCGACCCTCGCCATTCCCCGCTGTGGCAAACATTAAGCCCTGCCGATGCCGAAAGCACCGCGCTTGGCCTGCTCCAGCGCAACGACAGCCTGGAACTGCTGGATGTGCTAATCCACCTGTCACACCCTTGGGGACGAGCCTTTTCCCTGCAAGTGCTGAAACAGCTACAGACCCGTGCGAATCGCAAGCAGCAATATGTCTACGCCGCGTATGGCGCGTGCCGCCACCTTGCAGCGCACCTCGCCCCTGAGTGCGTGGAAGATTTTGCCCGCCTGCTGCACGAACCCTTGCAGGCGGAAGACCACCCGTTCCACCGTATTCTGACCGAAACCCTGTTTACCCTGCGTTTCCGCGCCGACATGCTGGCTGCGCTGGAAACCATACCACCCAAGGATTAATCATGAGCGACAATAAAATCCAGGCTGTTTTACGCCAACACGCCGAAACCGAATTTGCCCACGAACTGGCCGCCCTGCGTGAACAGGACAGCCATGCCCGCCCGCCCAACTGGGTGCTGTCGCCGTGGGCGGTGCGCACCTACCTGCTGGGTGGGAAAATCGACGGTGGGATCGACATAACACCCAAATACATCGGCAACCCGCGCCTGATCGAAATCGCCATTTCCACGCTGGCAACCGACCGCGCGTTGCTGCTGTACGGCCTGCCGGGAACCGCCAAGTCGTGGGTGTCGGAACACCTTTCCGCCGCGATTTCCGGGCGTTCCACCCTGATCGTGCAGGGTACAGCGGGTACGGGCGAGGAAGCGATGCGTTACAACTGGAACTACGCGCAACTGATCGCCAAAGGCCCGTCGCAGGATGCGCTGATTGCCAGCCCCATCATGCACGCCATGCAAAACGGTCTGGTCGCGCGGGTGGAAGAACTGACCCGCATTCCGGCAGATGTGCAGGACACCCTGATCACCATCCTGTCGGAAAAGACCCTGCCGATCCCCGAACTCAACACCGAATGTCAGGCGCAAAAAGGCTTCAACCTGATTGCCACCGCCAACAATCGCGACAAGGGCGTGAACGAGTTGTCCAGCGCGCTGAAACGCCGTTTCAACACCGTCATTTTGCCGATCCCGGAAACGTTGGAGGAAGAGGCTTCCATCGTTGACCGTCGTGTTGCCAGCCTCGGGCGGGCACTGGAGCTGCCTGCGGAAAAACCGGCACTGGCTGAAATCCGCCGTGTTGTCACCATTTTCCGCGAGCTGCGGGGCGGCCTGACGGAGGATGGCAAAACCAAACTGAAAGTGCCTTCCGGTACTCTGAGTACGGCGGAAGCCATTTCGGTGGTCGGCAGCGGCATGGCATTGGCGGCGCATTTCGGTGACGGCAGCCTGACTGCCCGCGACCTCGCATCTGGTCTGGTCGGCGCGGTGGTCAAAGACCCGGTGCAGGATAGCGTGGTGTGGAAGGAATACCTCGAAACCGTGGTGAAAGAACGCAGCGACTGGAAGGATTTGTATCGCGCGTGCAGGGAAGTTTTGTGATGGGTATTTCTGGCTATTTTTGCTATTATTATGGCTATAAATTAGTTGGGAGGTAACCCATGTCCGAAGCAGCCATATCCACTCTTAAAAACCACTTGCCCGAATGGGTACATAAAGCAGAGCAGGGTGAAGACATTCAGATTACCCGCCACGGCAAGCCGGTTGCCGTCATGGTTTCGCTGGAAAAATATCAGCGTGCATTTCCGGCCAAAGCGGATTTGGCCAATGTATTCAAACGTTGGCGTGAGCAATATCCCGAGGCAGAGGGCTTTACTGCCGAAGAAGAAAAAGCGATGTATGAAAGAACACGTGAGCCTCTTGTACCCAGGCCGGGTGTGTGGGAAGAAATCGACTGATGCGCTATTTGGTCGATACCAATATTCTTTCAGAGCAGACCAAGCGTGTTCCTGATGCAGGTGTTATCAGGCGCTGGGAACTGGATAGCATTTTTTCCTGTACATCTGCTACTGTCTGGCACGAGTTATGGTATGGCATTCATCTGATGACAGAGGGCAGACGCAAGCAGGTGTTGTCAGCCTCCATGCAGGCGTTACGGGAAAGCGAGTTTACCGTGATGCCGTTTTGCCGTGATGCTGCTGAGTGGCTGGCTGAAGAAGCTGTGCGTTTGCAAAGACGGGGTATTACACCAACTAAATATGACAGTGAAATTGCTGCTGTTGCAATCGTCAATCATTTGACAGTTGTTACCCGCAATGTTGATGACTTCAAAATCTATGATGGCCTACGGGTCGAAAACTGGTTTGAGAGTTAGCATCATCCATCAGTTACACAGCAAAAGACCTGGCAAATAAAGGAAAATAACCATTATGCCACATCACGTTTTCGGCATCCGCCACCACGGCCCCGGCTCCGCCCGCAGTCTGGTGCAGGCGCTCACCGCCTTGCAGCCGGATTGTATTCTGGTCGAAGGCCCACCCGAAGCCGACAGCATCCTGCCGCTGGCCACGCATGAACAAATGCAGCCGCCGGTTGCCCTGCTGATCTATGCGCCGGATGAGCCGCAACGCGCGGTCTATTACCCCTTCGCCGCCTTTTCCCCGGAATGGCAGGCGATCCGCTACGCGCTGAACCGGCAAGTACCGGTGCACTTCATGGATTTGCCGGTCAGCATCAACTTTGCCCGCGACAAGGCTGCGGAGGAAGCTGCCGCAGCGGAATCCGTTGAGCTGCAAAGTCCGGAAGGTGACGGGCAGGAAGATGACACGCTTGCCATCCGCCGCGACCCACTGGCCTTGCTGGCGGAAGCGGCAGGCTACGCCGACAGCGAACGCTGGTGGGAACACATGGTCGAGGAACGGCAGGATTCCAGCGAACTGTTCCAGGCCATCCTCGAAGCCATGACTGCCCTGCGTAACGAAGTGGATGCGCATTGCCCCCGCGACGTTGCCGAACACGAGCGCGAGCAATTGCGGGAAGCGCATATGCGCAAGTGCATCCGGCAGGCGCAGAAGGATGGTTTCCAGACTATCGCGGTGGTGTGTGGTGCATGGCATGCGCCCGTGCTGCAAGCCCTGCCCACAGCCAAGGCCGACAATGACTTGCTGAAAGGTTTGCCCAAACTCAAAACCACCGCAACATGGGTTCCATGGACGCACGAACGTTTGAGCAGTGCCAGCGGTTACAATGCAGGCATTGATGCCCCAGGCTGGTACGCCCACATCTGGAACTCTTCACTCCCTGCCCCCCTTGCGGGGGAAGGGCCGGGTAACGGCCTCACCACAAGGTGGCTCACACAGGTCGCCCACACCTTCCGCCAACAGGGACTCGACATATCCTCCGCCCACGTTATCGAGGCGGTGCGGCTGGCCGAAACCCTCGCTGCCATGCGTGGCCGCCCTTTGCCCGGTCTGGCCGAACTCAACGAATCGGTGCAAAGCGTGATGCTGTTCGGCGATGCCGCCCCGATGCAACTGCTGCACCGCAAGCTACTGATCGGCGAATCCCTGGGCAATGTGCCGGACGAAACCCCGCAGACCCCGCTGCAACAGGATTTGGCACGGGAGCAGAAACGCCTGCGCCTCAAGCCTTCCGCCAATGATACCGATCTGGTGCTGGACTTGCGCAAGGAAAACGATCTGGAACGCAGTTACCTGTTGCGTCGCCTCAATATCCTCGGCATTCCATGGGGCAAGGGCGGCGACACGGCGCGCGGCAAAGGCACCTTCAAGGAAAGCTGGCGCATCCTGTGGCAGCCTGAGTTCGCCATCCGCCTGATCGAGGCCGGTTTCTGGGGCAATACGCTGGCGGTTGCCGCCACCCACCGGCTGGTTAAACAGGCGCAGGATACCCAGTCACTGGAGCAGCTTGCCAGTATGGCGCACGCCTCCCTCTACGCCAATCTGCCGGAAGCGGTCGATGCGCTGATGCAGCGCCTGCAAACCGAAGCCGCAGTCAGCAGCGACATCCTGCACCTGATGCAGGCCATGCCGGAACTGGCGCGTTTGCTGCGTTACGGCGATGTGCGCAAGACGTCGCTGGAACAGGTTGGCTATGTGGTGTCCGGCATGATTGCGCGCATCTGCATCGGCTTGCCGAATGCCTGTAGCGCACTGAATGAAGAAGCCGCCGAAGGCATGTTCAAGCGCATTCAGGCAGTGCAGGAGGCGGTCAATCTGCTGGCCGGAGACGATTTCAGCAGCCAATGGACACAAACCTTGCAAACCCTGCTCGACCAGCAGGGGCTGCACGCTTTGCTGGCCGGGCGTTGCTGTCGTCTGCTGCTGCAAGCGGGGATGCTGGATGAAAGTGAAAGCGCCCGCCGCTTCGGTCTGGCGCTATCCGCTGCCAGTGCGCCTGCCGAGGCTGCCAGTTGGGTGGATGGTTTCCTGCGTGACAGCGGCCAGCTACTGATTTACGACGAAATGCTGTGGAACCTGATTGATCAGTGGGTGAGTGGTCTGACTGCCGATACCTTCCAGCAGTTGCTGCCGGTGTTGCGGCGCACGTTTGCCAGCTTCACCGCGCCTGAGCGGCGGCAGATGGGCGAACGGGTCAAACAGGGGCAGGCGGCTTTGCCAGCAGTGGCGGCAGCCAGCGACATTGACGAAGTACGGGCGGCAGCAGCTTTGCCGTTGGTAGCGATGATGCTGGGATTGGAGGTGGCGGATGCAGCCTGAACAACGACAAAAACGCTGGCGCCTGATCCTCGGTGGTGGCGAAGCCGACGGTATTGGCTGTTCCCTGAGTGGCATGGAGCAGGGTATCGATAACTGCCTTGCCGCTGTGTACGGCGATGGCGAAAACGGTGGCGGGCGGCGTGGTAGCCTCGGCGCTTCCGCCCCTAACGTTACCCGCTGGCTGGGCGACATCCGCCAGTATTTCCCGTCCCCGGTGGTGCGGGTGATCCAGCAGGATGCGATTGAGCGGCTGGGTTTGCGCCAGTTGCTGCTGGAGCCGGAAGTGCTGGAAGCGGTCGAGGCTGACATCCATCTGGTCGCCACGCTGATTTCCCTGAAAAACGTGATTCCCGCCAAAACCAAGGATAGCGCGCGGCAGGTGGTCAACAAGGTGGTGGAAGAATTGCTACGCCGCCTGCAACAGCCGATGCAACAGGCGGTCAAGGGGGCGCTCAACCGTGCGGTGCGTAACAATCGCCCGCGTTTGCAGGAAATCGACTGGAACCGTACCATCCGCGCCAACATCAAGAACTACCTGCCCGAATACAACACCATCGTGCCGGACAAGCTGATTGGCTACGGGCGCAAGCGTTCCGCGCTGAAAGAAGTGGTGCTGTGCATTGACCAGAGCGGTTCGATGGCTCCGTCGGTGGTGTATTCCAGCATCTTTGCGGCGGTGATGGCGTCGATTCCGGCGTTGAGCACCAAGATGGTGGTGTTCGATACGTCCATCGTTGATCTGACGGAAGAGTTGCACGACGATCCGGTGGATTTGCTGTTCGGCCTGCAACTGGGCGGCGGTACCGACATCAACCGCGCGCTTGGCTACTGTCAGGGGCTGATTTCACGCCCGGACGACACGGTATTCATTCTGATCAGCGACTTATACGAAGGCGGTAACGCCAACGAAATGCTGAAACGCACGGCGCAACTGGTCGCTTCCGGCGTGCAGATGATTTCGCTGCTGGCGCTGAGTGATGAAGGTGCGCCGTTCTACGATCATGACATGACGGCGAAATTTGCCACGCTGGGTGTGCCGACCTTTGCCTGTACGCCGGATCAGTTTCCTGAGCTGATGGCGAATGCGCTGATGAAGCAGGATTTGGGGCAGTGGGCGGCGAAAGAGGGGATTGTGGTGCAGCAGGGGATGGCTTGACGTGCCTTTCCACAAAAAAGTGGCGGATTTTTAAGTCCGCCACATCGATTGGTTGAAATTAAGCCGCTTTGGCCTTATCGGTCAGTCTGACCAGGTCGTTCATCACGCCATCCAGACCGCCATAGACGTTCAGGGTGCTGATCTGCGCGGTGACTTTTTCCAGCACTTCCAGTTCTTTCAGACGCAGCAGAACAGGGTTGCCTTCCATCACCTTGGCGGTGTTGTGCAGGGAACGGGTCGCCTGCGTTTCTTCACGCCGTCTGATCAGGTTGGCTTCGGCCATTTTCTCGGCTTCGACCACTTGCGCCAGGATCGCCTTCATATCGCCGGGCAGCACGATGTCGCGCGCGCCGACGGTTTTCAGGTCGATGCCGAACCCGGTGGCCCTGGCGGCGACGATGGTCTGCACTTGCTGGTTGAGCAGATTTTTATCCGCCAGCAGTTCGTCCAGCGTCTGGGTGGAAACCACCGTACGCAGGGCCAGCTGCAATTCGCGGTACAGGTAATCGTAGTGATCCGCCAATGCCGTTTTTACCCGCTGCGGATCAACAATTTGCCACATGGCGGAGAGGTTGATACGCAAGCCAACACGGTCTTTGGTGAGGATTTCCTGACCATTGATTTCCATGTTTTGCAGGCGGGTGTCCATCTGCAGCACTTTGATGCTGCGGTTGAAGTTCCACCAAACATGGACACCCGCTGTCAGCATGTCCAGTTGTTCACCGTCGACTTCCGGAAAACCGACATAGCCTTCACCGATAGTGCTGACTGTGATGGCACGCAACGCCGCATCACGTAGCAAAGCGTCTTTGGTTGCCAATACCTGACGTGACAAACCCTTGGGTAGTTTGAAATCGGTGCTGATGTCGAGCTTGTGGATGTCAATTTTCCGTTGACCCTGCCAGTAAGCACCACGCTGTGCCGGTGGTTTGATGTCTTTCAGTGCGTTGTCCTGGTAGACCAGGCCGACTTCCTGTTCGCCGGTTTCCCAACGTTGCAGGTGAGTGGCAAATTTCTCAGGGTGCAGGTCGGCCAGTGTCAGCACGGATTCCGGTACGGTGGTTTGCGCGTGACCGGTTACCTCGAACTGCTGCACGCGATACTGGTTTTTCCAGTCCCGGAAGCTGTGCACACCCGCGTTGAGTACTGCCACGAACTGTTCGTCTTTGAACAACAGCCCGCGATGTGTTTCAGGAATAATAACTTTGGTTTTGAATAACATGGCGTTGTCCTTTGAAAAATAGGGTGGCATTCCCCCACACCCTTGCCGGTCTGATGGTTTGTGTACAGCGGGAACGTCGCAGGGCCGGAGCCGTTGCGGTTTCGCGCTGCACAAACCCGCCATCAGGGCGGTTCAGGTGCTGGCCGCTACCGTCAGGCAAGCGGTACCGGAGTACGTTTTGCCCTCGGGTGTTGGCCCGGAGGTTTGCCGTTTGTTTGCCCTTGCGGGCGGTTATAGCTACCGTAACAGGGTAGTTTGCTAGCCGGAGTCGAACCGGCGACAGGTTGAATCGTAGTCAACTGCTCTATCCGTCTGAGCTATAGCGTTGGTGCAAGCCAGCCGGAGTTGAACCGGCGACCTCCCGGTAATATCCGGGTGCTCTTCCGCTGAGCTATGGCTGCGCTATCTGAATGCTGCAGAACCGATACGCAGACTCACCAGTGGCAGCTGCGTCAGGCAGGGGGTTGAACCTGCTCCACGGGTTATGCAGATTGTTCAGATGATGAGTAGATTGCAAGGGGTGTGCCAGTTTTGGAGGGTAGATAGTAACAGTCTGTATTTTCAGAATAATTTAATTTTTTGATAGATTTTTGTGCAGAATCATATTTCTGAAAATCTATCTATTAGGATAGGTTTTTATCTGAAAGTGAATATTTTGTAGGCGGATATTTTTTTGAATTATGGTGCTTTACACCATAAAAATACAATGTCACAATGCTCCTTATGAAAGCAATCAAGCTTATGCACATTAAAGAGGAACATGCTGACGGTTTCGTGGAAGTCGTGATCTGGCAGGTTCCTGAGCCGGTGCCTCCATCGGAGCACCCGTACAAATATCGGCTGGTTTATATCGTGGATGGCGGGCGGGTAGTGGGTTATGACAATGAACGGGGCAAGGGCGATCACAAGCATATTCAGGATGATGAATTGCCCTATGTGTTCCAGACTCCAGCCCAACTGGTTGCTGATTTCATGAAAGATATTGAAGAGGTGAGCAAATGAGCGAACGAATCCTGACAATCAAGGTTGGAGCAGGCGTCCAGTCCTCATTGGCGCTTGCCCAGCGAATGATGGAGCGGCTGGAGGTGGGTGAGGAGCCTGCCCCTTATTATGGCGTGGGTTTCAAGACGGTTAGCCAGATGCTGGGTGTCTTTACGCCCAAGCGCTGGGACTTGCTGGCCGCCTTACGTGAACATGGCGCAATGAGTATTGCTGAGCTGGCCCGCACCCTGCAACGTGACTACAAAAATGTTCACAATGATGTGGAGCGACTGATGGAATGGCTGGCGGTTGAGCGTGACGAGCAGGGCAAGGTATTTACGCCCTACTCGGAAATCGTGGTGGATGTGCATTTGCCTCAGCAGCGGGCAGCTTGATTTCAACTCAATTTAGGAGTTTTATATCAAAGAACTACGCGACTTTATGCCGCGTAGAGTTGAAAATCGCGAGTTTATTTTTTCTGTAGGTGCTCTACTTCTTTCAATAGTGCTTTGCCTTGTTCTTCGCTAAGGCGACTCATCACACGTAGAATAGGAAGATTTGTCTTGGTAATTTCCTTGCAGGACTTCAATGTGATCTGAAAATTTTTCAAGAAATTGTCAAGCTTCTGACTGTGCTTTTCTGGATACATTATTCCATCATCGCCTCTGATGTCTGAAACAATTGTGTTTCCTGTGGCAATCCCTGTTGCGACAATGCCAACACGATTTTGATATAAAAATACCCGATCCCCTTTCTTTAATTTGTTGATGCTGTTTTTCCAATGCCCCCAAAAAGCCGCAGCTAAGCCATTTTCCATCATGTCATTATGATCTGCCATTCCATGCCTGGTATTGGTGTTTAGGAGATAATAATCTGGTTGGCTGTTGGTTGAGTCATCCAATCCCGCCTCCTGTCTATTGTGTTCCTCAATCATCGCTTGAGCTTTCTCAATGCCATGACTTACAAATTGAGCAAGAACATCTTGTCTCGTTAAGTTTAATTGAGAAGAAATTTCATCGATGCTGAGTAATTCCTCATCAGGTATGCGGAGTGTCACTGTGGTGATATTTGTATCTCTATTACGAAGACGGGATGTGATAAGAGTTTCAAGGTCGCTCATTAGTTTTCCTGCTTCTTGGCTAGTAAAGGTATATTATTGATCACATCTGATTTATTGTCAATATAGATTCTTAAAAGAATTTTTATATAACTTTTAAAAGTTCTTTTAAGTTATTTTATGCTGAATGCTCTTGGGTCGTCAAACCTCACCCCTTCACACACAACACCTGCTTCAGCGTATGCACAATCTCCACCAGATCGCTCTGCGCTTCCATCACCGCTTCGATCGGCTTGTAGGCGGACGGCGTTTCGTCGATCACGTCGGCGTCAGTACGGCATTCCACGCCCGCCACGGCCTTGAGGTGCTCTTCCATCGAGACGCGGCGTTTGGCTTCGGTGCGTGACATCACGCGGCCTGCGCCGTGGCTGCAACTGCAAAAGCTTTCCTCGTTACCCAACCCGCGCACGATGTAGGATTTCGCCCCCATGCTGCCGGGGATGATGCCCATTTCACCCTTGCGCGCACTCACCGCACCTTTGCGTGTTACCCATACATTCTCGCCGTAGTGGTTTTCCTTGCTGATGTAGTTGTGGTGGCAATTGACTGCTTCCACATCGGCGGAGAAAGGTTTGGGCAACACCTCGCGGATCGCTTGCAGGGTACGCGCCATCATTACTTCACGATTGACCTGCGCGAAATCCTGCGCCCATGCCACCGCTTCGACGTAATCGCGGAAATGCTGGCTGCCTTCCGGGAGGTAGGCCAGATCCTTGTCGGGCAGGTGGATGAACCAGCGTTCCATTTCCTTTTTCGCCTGCGCGATGAAGTGCGAGCCGATCTTGTTGCCGACCCCGCGTGAACCGCTGTGCAGCATCACCCACACGGCCTGATCTTCGTCCAGACACACTTCGATGAAATGGTTGCCGGTTCCCAGCGTTCCCAGATGTTTCAGGTTGTTGCTGTTTTTCAGGAACGGATGCTTGTCGCACAGGCGCTGGAAACCTTCGCTCAGGTGCAGCCATTTTTCCAGCACATCAGCGGGTGGCTCACCCCAGCTGCCCTTATCGCGCCCACCAAAGGTAATGCCATGCGGCACGGCCTTTTCAATCGCGCTGCGCATCAGCTCCAGCGAATCAGGCAGGTCGGAAGCGCTCAGGGTGGTTTTCGCCGCCATCATGCCGCAGCCAAGGTCGACCCCGACCGCCGCAGGAATCACCGCGCCAATGGTAGGAATCACGCTACCGATGGTCGCGCCTTTCCCCAGATGTACGTCGGGCATAATGGCTACCCATTTGTGGATGAAGGGCATCTGCGCCATGTTCAGCACCTGCCGTTTGGCGTTGTCGTCGAAGGGTACGCCGCGTGTCCAGGATTTAACGGGTGAGTGGCCTTGTTCGTACAGCACTTCATAGTTGCCGGTGATGGTCATGGTGTTTTCCTTGTCATTGTCTGTTATTTACGGTGATAGTATTGCAACGGCTGTGCCAGGTCGGAGATTTTGATGCTAATGCATTGAAAATATTGAATTAAATAATTTTAGTTAGGTATGTGGGGATGATTTGTTAAACTCTGATGTTATCTTAATAAATAAAATCCTATCGAAATGAATAATGTAGTCATTGGTATTCTTGGTGCCCGTCTCGATCATCAGGGGCTGGGTAAGCGCCGTCACTCACGCTGGCGGCCTTCCATCGGTATCCTGATGCACCCCGAGCTGCAGGTGGATGAGTTTGTGCTGATTCATCATGAAGACGAGGCGGAGCTGGCCGGGCTGACGCTGCGCGATATGCGCACGCTGTGCCCCGGTATCAAGCTGACACCGCATGTGGTGAATTACGCCAACCCGTGGGATTTTGAGCAGGTCTACAGTCAGTTGCATGAGTTTACCCGCCAATATTCTTTTGATCCGGAGCAGAACAATTACTACGTGCACATCACCACCGGCACGCACGTCGCGCAAATCTGCCTGTTCCTGCTCACCGAGGCGAATTATCTGCCCGGTAAGCTGTTGCAAACCTCGCCCGGCAAGGAGGGCGTGCAGGGCACTTACCAGATTATCGATCTCGACCTGTCGCGCTACGACCAGATTGCCTCGCGGTTTGAGCATGAGGCGCAGGAGGGTATCGCTTATCTCAAGGGCGGCATCGAAACCCGCAATGCCGCCTTCAACGCCCTGATTGCGCAATTGGAACAAGTGTCGATCCGCTCCGCCGCGCCGATCCTGCTCACCGGGCCGACCGGAGCGGGTAAGTCTCGTCTGGCTAAACGTATTTTTGAGCTGAAAAAGCAACGCGGGCAGGTTAGCGGCCAACTGGTGGAAACCAACTGCGCCACCCTGCGCGGTGACAATGCCATGTCTGCCCTGTTCGGCCACGTGAAAGGCGCTTTTACCGGTGCACTGACGGCGCGTAGCGGCCTGCTGCGTGAGGCGGACAAAGGCTTGCTGTTTCTGGATGAAATCGGTGAACTGGGGCTGGATGAACAGGCCATGCTGCTGCGTGCTATCGAGGAGAAAGTGTTCACGCCATTCGGTAGCGATAAGGAAACCGGCAGTGATTTTCAGCTGATTGCCGGAACCAACCGTGACCTGTTCCAACAGGTGCGTGAAGGCAAATTCCGCGAAGACCTGCTGGCGCGTATCAATCTGTGGACGTATGAACTGCCCGGTCTGCGGCACCGCATCGAAGATCTGGAGCCGAATATTGAGTACGAACTGCAGCAGTTCACCCGCAAAGTTGGCCACAAGGTCAGTTTCAACAAGGCGGCGCGCGAACAGTACCTTGCTTTCGCACACTTACCGGAATCAACATGGCGGGCTAATTTCCGCGACCTCAATTCCAGCATTATCCGTATGGCGACGCTGGCCAGCGGCGGACGTATTACCGAAGACATCGTGACCGGAGAAATAGGGCGGCTACGCTATGACTGGGGCGGACTTAAGGCGGAGGCACCGGAGGCTGATAGCGGTGCGTTATTGCGTGAAATTCTGGACGATGAGGTGCTGGCCGATATTGATTATTTTGACCGCGTGCAGCTGGCGGAGGTGATACGTATCTGCCGAGGCAGTAAAACGCTGGCGGAGGCCGGGCGCAGGCTGTTTAACGTCAGCCGTACCCGGCGGGCCAGTAATAATGATTCGCATCGTCTGCGGGTTTATTTGCAGAAATATGGGCTGACGTTTGGTGAGTTGGGTTGATTCGTTCAGGCTGACAAGGTGGAGCTACCCCAGCAAACCCCGCAACCGGTAAAGCTCCTCCAGCGCCTGACGCGGGGTCAGCTCATCCGGATCAATCGCGCCCAGTTCTGCCTTAACCCGTTCGGCTACTTCATCTTTCGGCTCCGGTGCAAAACCCAGCGGCAGAGCCAGACTCTGTCCGGCAGCAGGCGCTTGCTGACTATTAGCAGCAGAGCCATCCTCCAGCGAAATCAGCTTCTTCTTCGCCTGTGCAATCACACTTTTCGGCACTCCGGCCAGTTGTGCCACCTGCAGGCCATAACTCTGATTAGCCGGGCCGTCTTTTACCGCATGCAGGAAAACAATTTTGTCGCCATGTTCCACCGCATCAATATGAACATTGACAATAGTGCTGATCAGCTCCGGCAGGGCGGTTAATTCAAAATAATGGGTGGCAAACAGGGTGAAGGCTTTTCGATCCCGCGCCAGAAACTCAGCGAATGCCCAAGCCAGCGACAGGCCGTCGAAAGTACTGGTACCGCGTCCGATTTCATCCATCAGTACCAGACTGTGTGCGGTGGCATTGTTGAGAATATTCGCTGCCTCGGTCATTTCCACCATAAAGGTGGAGCGCCCGGTGCTTAAATCGTCTTGCGCACCAATACGGGTGAAAATGCGGTCAATATTGCCGATGCGGGCACTTTGCGCCGGAACATAGCAGCCGATATGTGCCATCAGCACAATCAGCGCCACCTGACGCATATAGGTCGATTTACCGCCCATATTCGGCCCGGTAATCATCAGCATCCGTCGCCGCGAATCCATATACAGGTCATTCGGCACAAACGGTTTGTCCAGCGTATGTTCCACCACCGGATGCCGTCCGCCTTTAATCTCGATACCTGCGCCATCGACCAGCGCCGGGCAGTTATAATTCAGCGTCGCCGCCCGTTCCGCAAAGCCGGCCAGTACGTCCAGCTCGGCCACTGCCTGCGCTGTGCGGCGCAGCGGAATCAGCTGTGTGGCCAGTTCCTGCAGCAGGGTTTCATACAGCGCTTTTTCCCGTGCCAGTGAACGTTCGCGGGCGGACAGCACCTTATCCTCAAACTTCTTCAGCTCCGGCAGGATAAAACGTTCCACGCCCTTCAGGGTCTGGCGGCGGATATAATCAGCCGGAATCAGGCTGACCTGTGAGCGCGGCACTTCCACGTAATAACCGTGCACGCGGTTATAGGCGACCTTCAGCGTATTAATGCCGGTGCGGGCTTTTTCGCGGATTTCCAGATCAATCAGATACTGATCCGCATTGGTGCTCAGATTGCGCAGCTCATCCAGCTCGGCATCGTAGCCTTCGGCAATCACCCCGCCGTCACGAATCACCACCGGCGGATTATCAATAATCGCCCGGATCAGTAAGTCATGCAGCTCCGGCAGTTTATCCAGCTGTTGCTGCAGGCTGTGCAGATGCGGATTGTCGACCTTATCCAGCTGATTATGCAGTTCCGGCAACACGCCCAGTGAGTCGCGCAGTGTCGATAAGTCACGTGGTCGTGCCGTGCCAATCGCAATCCGCGAGGCAATCCGCTCCATATCGCCGACGCTGCGCAGGGTGTTGTGGATGTCTTCATAGGCATAACCGTGCAGCAGTGTGCCGACGGCCTGATGCCGCTGGCGCAGGATTTCGCGGTCGCGTAACGGCTTGTTCAGCCAGCGCCGCAGCAGACGGCTGCCCATGCTGGTCGCGGTTTTATCCAGCACCGAAATCAGCGTGTTTTTATGTTCGCCACTGAGGCTGTGTTCCAGCTCCAGATTGCGGCGGCTGGCCGCATCCAGAATAATGCCATCATCAGTTTGCTCAACCGTCAGGCCGTTAATATGGGGCAGGGCGGTGCGCTGGGTTTCCTGTACATAATTCAGCAGGGCACCGGCAGCAATAATCGCCTGAGGCATCTGTTCACAGCCAAAACCACTCAGGTCATGTACCCCGAACTGCTCCAGCAGCAGGCGGGTCGCGGTATCTAATTCAAAATGCCAGACCGGACGCGGGGTGGTGACACGCTCGCGGGGGAAGGCGGCTGTCCAGTCTTCATCATGCAGAATTTCAGCCGGTTGCAGGCGTTCGATTTCATTGTGCAGGCTGTTGAGTGAGTCCACCTGTTGCACAGTGAAACGTCCGCTACTGAGATCAATTCCGGCCAGGCCGTAGGTAGTTTTACCCCCCATCCCCGGCCCTTCCCCCCCAGGTGGGGAAGGGTGATTATTGCTGCGGCACACAGCCATGAGCAGATTATCGCGACGGTCTTCGAGCAGGTAATCATCGGTGAGAGTGCCTGGGGTGAGCAGGCGGGTGATTTTGCGCTCTACCGGGCCTTTGGATTTGGCCGGATCGCCGACCTGTTCGCAAATAGCGACCGACTCACCCTGCTTGAGCAGCTTGGCCAGATATTGCTCCGCCGAATGATAGGGTACACCTGCCATCGGAATCGCCTCACCATCGGTTTTACCGCGTGCGGTCAGCGTGATGCCCAGCAGCTCTGCTGCCTTCTTCGCGTCATCCATGAACAGCTCATAGAAATCGCCCATGCGGTAGAACAGCAGGATGTCGGGGTATTCGGATTTGATGCGCAGGTATTGCTGCATCATCGGGGTGTGTGTCGGTTTGCTCATGGAGCGGGATTTTAGCGGATCGGGCGGGGAAAATCTTCACTCCGTTGGGCCTTCTTGTTTCAAAAGATGTGTAAGATAAGGCCGGTGCTTCCACACCTAACTGAAAATTTTTTCCTCAACCAAAAAATCTATTAACACTCTGATTCGCTGAGGTATCTGACGCCGGGAAGGGTACACCAGTGAAAATATTAAAGGATCGCTGCTGATCTCCGGCATCAGTTGAAGCAAACGACCCTCCCTTACCTCCTTACGCACCGTGCCGGGCAAAAGTACACCCAGCCCCAAACCCCTGATTAGCATCTGTTGCCCCATCAAAGGCGAGTTACACCGGTAGTAGTTTTCGGGGCGGATCTCAACAATTTGCCCCTGATAGCGAAGCTGTTGAGTGGCTCCTTTAGTCACCTGGGTAAACAGCACCCAGCGATGGTTTTTCAGCGATTCCAGACTGGATGGCGTGCCATTTTTCTCCAGATATTCGGGGCTTGCATACAGTGCAAAGCGTTCTTCATGCAGCATCCGGGCAATCACCGAATCATCACGCGGATAACCGATGCGAATAGCCAGGTCTATCTGTTCTTCAATGAGATCCAGGCGGGAATCGTCGAGAATGATGTCCAGCTGAACCTCGGGGTAGCGGGCATGAAACTTCTCCATTACCGGCAGAAAATATAAGTGGGCAATATCGTGGTTCATCGTAATGGCGACACGACCGCTGGGTCGCTCCGGTGCCACCACCGCCTCTACCTCGGTGAGGAGTTCGTTTAGTTTGGCTGCCTGACGGTAAACAGCGTCCCCTTCAGGGGTGATCTTCAATTTTCGTGTTGACCGTTGTAGCAGACGAACCCCCAGATCGGCCTCAAGCGAGGCAACCTGTTCACTGATACGTGACCGGCTGGTGTTTAGCCGGTGCGCCGCGCCTGCAAAGCTTCCACACTCAACAACGGTGGCATAGATCGCCAGAAGGCGAAGATGGCTGATGTTAATTGTACTCATAACCGGAACACTTCATTCGGATTTGACCCTCTTATGATAACGCACAAATTTCGGGATACTAATCACATCTTAACTTCACAGAGAAAAAGGTGAGCAACATGATTGGAATTACAGGCGCAACCGGTCAATTAGGCCAACTCGTTATCGAAAAGCTGTTAGAAACCGTATCGCCTCAGGAAATTGTTGCCCTGGTGCGCAATCCGGCAAAGGCGGAAAACCTGAGCAACCTGGGTGTGCAGGTTCGTGAGGCAGATTACACCAAGCCTCAAACCCTGAAAACAGCATTTCAGGGGCTGACAAAGCTGCTGTTGATTTCCAGTAGCGAAGTAGGGCAACGCGCTGTACAGCATCAGGCGGTGATTGATGCAGCAAAGGACGTTGATTTGGAATTGTTCGCTTACACCAGTTTGCTGCGTGCTGATGAAAACCCGATGATGCTGGCCGAAGAGCATCGCATCACGGAAGCGGCCATCAAAGCATCGGGCTTGCCTGCCGCGATTCTGCGCAACGGCTGGTATACCGAAAACTACACACAGGGCGTTGGCGCGGTGCTGCAGACCGGTCAGGTGGTGGGTGCAGCGGATGCCGGTGTTCTGCATACAGCGGCGCGTAAAGACTATGCGGACGCAGCGGCAGCGGTTCTGACCTCCACAGAAAACCAGGTCGGCAAAGTGTACGAACTGGCGGGGGATCAGGGTTTCACGCTGGCGGAATACGCTCAGACGATTGCTGATCTGACCGGCAAAGCGATTCAGTTCTCGCCACTGACCGAGACGCAGTTCAAAGATGTGCTGGTTGAGGTTGGTTTGCCGGAAGGTTTTGCAGCGGTGCTGGCCGATTCAGAAAAGCAGGCGGCTGAGGGGTGGCTGTCTGAAGACAGTAAATCGCTGAGTAACTTGATTGGCCGTCCGACGACCTCGCTGTCCGATACGTTGGGACAGGCTCTGAACGCTTAATTACCTGATCGAACATCAGTTATCAGTTTATTGCGGCTACAGCCGCAGAGGAAAAATTATGAAACTTTTCAAACAGGCAGTTTTGGCTGCAACACTCTCGGGGCTGTTCCTGTCACCTGCCTTCGCTGAAGACAATAGTCCGGTGGCGGCGGCAATGGCGGAGTTGGCCGGCTATCAGGCACAGGAAGCTTTGGTGAATAAGCGCCTGGAAACCTTCGATACGCTGGATTTTGAAGTGTTCTCGGGACAGAAATGGGATCGGCTTCATGAAAGTCACGCGGACAATATCATTGTGCATTGGCCGGATGGTCGCACCACAACAGGCATTGACGCTCACATTGATGACCTTAAGGCGTTCTTTGTTTACGCACCTGACACACGTATCGAGACTCATCCGATTCGTATTGGTCAGGGCGAGTGGACCGGCGTAGTTGGTGTCATTGAGGGTACGTTCTCTGCACCGATGCCGATTGGTGAGGGCAAGTTTATTGAACCCACCAACAAACCCTACAAGCTCACCATGGCGACTATCGGTCACTGGAATGAAGACGGGGTCATGGATGAAGAGTATCTCTTCTGGGATAATCAGGCCTTTATGAAGCAGATCGGGCTGGCCCAATAATTTATAGAGACCGGATTCACAGAGTCCGGTCTTCATTTGTGTGCAGGCTTTCAGCACAGTTTTTCAGATAGGGAGTTTTATCCATGAATCGACGTAAATTTCTTGCCGGACTCGGGCTGAGCATGATGCCATGGGGAACCGGTGCATTGGCAAACCTCAAACAGTCCCTGCCTCACAGTGACACCATGCCTGTGCTTTTCATCGGACATGGTTCGCCGATGAATGCGATTGAGGACAACCGTTTCTCTCAGGGCTGGAAAGTGCTGGGCAAGCAGATTCCGGAGCCTGCCGCGATTCTCTGTATCTCCGCTCACTGGTTGACACGCGGCAGTTTCGTCAGTACTGCTTCATCGCCTGAAACCATTCATGATTTCGGGGGCTTTCCGCAAGCACTTTTCGATACGCAATACCCGGCTGCAGGATCGCCGGAGGGCGCAGAGCTGGTTCGTGACCTTGTCCGCGACAAACAGGGCGAGCGTACTATTGTAGCGGATGAGAGCCGGGGGCTGGATCACGGCACCTGGTCTGTCCTTGTGCCGATGTTTCCGAAAGCGAATATTCCGGTTTTTCAGTTGAGTATTAACTATTACCAACCGATGGAATACCACTATCAGCTTGCAAAGCAGTTGTCTGAATTGAGGAATCGCGGGGTACTGATTATCGGTAGTGGTAATATTGTTCACAACCTGAGAGAGCTTCAACAGGCGGATCAGGGGTATGATTGGGCCAATGAGTTTGATGAGGCCATAAAAGACCGCTTGCTCGCAGGGGATTATCAAAGCGTGTTGAATTACTGGAAATTTGGACGCGCTGCCGAATTATCCGTTCCGACGCCCGATCATTATATTCCGCTACTCTACGCCATGGGCTTACAAAGACCCAAAGACAAGGTGCGTTTTGCTAATGAGTGGCTGACTAAAGGCGCGATTAGCATGCGCTCTGTGATTTGGGAGGAATCCTAGGTTGGCGGGCACGCTGTTTAATCAGCTATGGCTAAATTTTCAGGGGATTATGTTTAAAGCCCGGTACTCTGATATTTCTCCGGCACCTGTGTACCGGAGAAATAGACTGCATCAGTAATGGAGGATTAGCTTGCCTGCTTGCGCAACATTTCCAGTGCCAGATCTTCGATCATGTCCTCCTGGCCGTTAACCGTTCCCCGGTGACCCAGTTCCAGCAGAATTCTGCGTGCTGAAATGCCATGCTTCTGTTCAGCACGTTTGGCGTGCAGCAGGAAGGAGGAGTAAACACCCGCATAACCTAACGTCAGTGCATCACGATCAATGCGTGGTAAATATTCACCCATGATTGGCACAGCTACCGTTTCCGCAGCATCCATTAAAGCCGCCAGATCAACCCCTGTTTCAACACCATGCATTTCGCACACGGCAGCAAAGACTTCCAGTGGCGTATTACCTGCACCCGCACCAAAACCCGCGACTGAACCATCAATCCGGGTAGCGCCTGCTTCCACTGCCGCCAAGGAGTTAGCAACGCTCATGCCGAGATTATTATGACCATGAAATCCAATTTCGATGCTCTCAGGAAAAGCATCACGCAAAACACTGATCCTTGCCGCAACATCCTCCGGCAACATATGCCCGGCAGAGTCCGCTATATAAAGACAATTAGCACCGTAATCCTGCATTAGCCGGGCCTGCTCCAGAATTTTTTGCGGGCTGGCCATGTGACTCATCATTAGAAAACCGACGGTATCAAAGCCTTGTTTGGCGGCATACTGAATATGCTGTTCAGACACATCTGCCTCAGTGCAGTGGGTTGCAACCCGCACCGTGTGGATGCCTGCGTTTTCAATGACTTTTAAATCCTCGATGGTGCTGATACCCGGTACCATCATCACAGAGACGCGGGTACTTTTCAGATCAGGGATCACTGCGTCCAGGTATTCCTGATCTGAGTGCAGGCTAAAACCGTAGTTGACAGAAGAACCCGCCAAGCCATCGCCATGCCCGACTTCAATTAAAGTAATTTTTGCCTGATCCAGTGCTAATGACAGCGTCTGCATATTCTGCAGGGTAAATTGGTGGTGGATGGAATGCATTCCGTCGCGCAGCGATACATCATGAAGACGGATTTTTTTACCTTTGAGATTCATGACTCAGACTCCTGGCTCTTGCAGCATGTGTTGAGCAAACATTTCAGCAGTGCGTGCCGCCGCCGCTGTCATAATATCCAGATTTCCCGCATATTCGGGCAGATAATCACCGTGCCCCCGTACTTCGATGAAGATACTGATGCGGTTGCCGTCAAAGATTGGCCCTTCTTTTATGCGGTAGCCGGGTACATATTCCTGTACGGATTTTTCCATTGCCCTGACAGATTCGATGATGGCATCACACTGTGGTTCTTTTTCGGTAATACAGTGGATGGTGTCACGCATGATAAGGGGTGGTTCTGACGGGTTGATGATAATCATGGTCTTGCCTTTGTGGGCACCGCCAATTTTTTCCAGTGCTGCTGCAGTGGTTTGAATGAATTCATCAACATTCTTTCGGGTGCCGGGGCCTACTGATTTGGAGGAAACAGTGGCGATGATTTCACTATAGCGAACGTTCTGGACGCGATTTATGGCATAGACCATGGGGATGGTGGCTTGCCCTCCGCAGGTGACCATATTGACGTTCATCTCATCCCTGCCGATATATTCTTCCAGATTGACGGCTGGTACACATAACGGGCCGATCGCAGCTGGTGTCATATCAATGACTTTCACGCCCCGTGCGGTGAGCTTGCGTGAATTTTCCGGATGTATACGGGCGGAAGTGGCATCGAAGGCAATGCGGATATTATCCTCATCAATGTGAGGCAGCAGTCCGTCTACTCCGGTGTGGGTGGTTTCCAGACCTAAACCCTGTGCATGCACCAGACCTGCTGAATCAGGTTGAATACCTGCCACCCACAGTGGTTCCAGAGTATCACTACGCAGCAATTTGTGTAGCAGGTCGAGGCCAACATTCCCCGGGCCAATCAATGCACAACGAATTTTCATTGCTTTGTTTTCCTTTTGAAATGCTCAGAATGTGTATTTTTCACACAATTATTTTTCATTGGAGCACATTTCTTTAGCAATTTATCCCCCCTAAACGGGTGGTGAATCCATGATCATATGCTGCTAATTTAATCAATGCAGTTGGTTTAAATATGAGCAAAAAGTTAATCAGTTATTTTTATGTGAGGAAATTTTTATGAGCTTTAAAAAAACTCAGGAAGTGCAGTGGACGATCAAGGAAGGTCTGCGTGAACTGACGCATGTACTGGCACATATGAATTACGAAGTGTCAGGAAATCAGATTATTGTCCGTGATCATGGTAAGCGTTTGGTGATTGATTTGGTTTATGAAGGTGAACGGCATTTGGGTTCGCTGGATTTGCCGATGACTCAGGTCAATTATGAGTTTATTGGTTATACCCAGGAAGAAATGGGTGAGTTTATGGAGCATTTGAAGCTGCATGAGATGCGGATGGGTGGATAGATGTCATTTGCTTGTCCCTACTCAATGAACTGTGGAATTTTTAGCTTATACTGGTAGTGTCGAGCCCCATTAGGAATACTAACCTTTGAAGCTGCACTACCACTCTGACAGCTCTTTCCTATACAAGTCATTAGTATCTGCTGCCTTAGTCGGTCTTAGTTTTGCTGCAGGCGGTGCGACTTTTGCCATATGTACCAGTCGTGGTTTCGCATTGCCGCCGGAATGGTTTTATTGGCTATCGACTGATACTCATTTCGCTAAGTATCTGGTTGCTTTTTTTGCAGTGATGTTACTCCTGATATGGCTCTGGCAACGGCTCAGAAACCCGCATCAACCTCACCTGGAAAACTATATCCATGACTTTATTCTGACTTTTGTGGGAAACAATCAAGCAAACATCAAAGAGCGCTGGCGTGTCTTACTGCAGCGCATTTTTTCCGCATCATCTGCAGAGATCAGCGGAGGTAATTTAGCCTCTCCTGAACTTAGTGAAGAGGGAATGGTGCTGTTAATTCCGGGACTTGGCGGGAATTATCATATTGACTTGTATGGAAAGCAGGATGCTTCACGTTTGTTTAATAAAGCGGATATTCGCTTATCTCAAACCCTGAACGAATTAGCGGCTTACACTATCAGCCTGCAACAGGCGAAACAACAAAGCCAATCCAATGAGCGTAACCGTATTATGCGTGACCTGCATGATGATGTCGGGGCCAATCTGGTATCCATGATTTATCGCGCCAAAAATAAACAAGATGCACAGTTGGCTAAAGATACATTGACCTTGTTGCGCGAAACGATTTACACATTGGACGATGATTCATCAATGCGGTTGAGTCTGGCAATCGCCAAGTGGCGACAGGACATTCAGCAACGTTGCCAATCTGCTGATATTCGGCTGGAATGGCAAAGCGGTGATATTCCCGGTCATTATGAACTGGATGCCCGGCAGTTGGTTAATTTAGGGCGGATATTACGTGAAATACTTACCAATGCACTGAAACATGCTCACCCAAACCGGTTTAATGTACAGTTTCAGATTCAGAGGGATTGGTTACATATTTTGGTAAGGCATGATGGCATGATCAAGCCACTGGATGCCTGGACTGAAGGTAAGGGCTTGCCCAGTATCCGTAACCGTATCAGAGAGTTACACGGAAAAATCCATTGGGAGCTGGCTGATAGTTTGGAAGCACGAATAGCTATACCGATACACAGGGAGCACGCTGATGAAAGCACTGAGTAATGCACTTATACTCGAAGACCATGCTGAAACCCGGCAGGTATTAGGCAGTATCCTGCGGAAGATCATGCCGGATATCTGCATCTATGAAGCTGCAAATCTCTATCAGGCCCGTCATATCCTGTCTCAACAGCCGCATCTGGATCTGGTGATTGTGGATATTGGCCTGCCTGATGGGGATGGAACGGATTTCGTGCGGGATGTTAAGCGAAACTCATCCGACAGTTACATCGTGGTATGTACTATTTATGACGATGATAAACATCTATTTAATGCATTGCGGGCCGGAGCTAACGGTTATCTGGTGAAAGAGCATTCCAGGCAGGAGTTGAGTCATATGTTGCGGGGTATACTGAATGGTCAGCCGCCTTTATCACCAGCTATTGCTCAGCATATTCTGGATTCTTTTCATGAGACCCGGAACGAGGAAAAGTTTGATTTAACCCCGCGTGAAATTCAGGTGTTGACGTTGCTGGCTAAAGGCTATACTCGTAAAGAGATTGCTGAATTGCTGGAGCTTACCTCTAATACGGTGGGCTGGTATATCAAGCAGGTTTATCAGAAGCTGGATGTGCATTCGCGGGCTGAGGCAACACTGGAGGCATCTCGGATGGGGCTGGTTGGATGAGTTTGTTTCATGTGAAGCGTCCCATGCACCGTTCGAACAGATCAGTGGTTTTTGTTCAGGCTATTTAAATAAGTTTAACTTATAATTATTTTTAACTAAATTTATTCAAAGGGCTAACTGTATATGATGTTGATTATCAGACCGGTCAGGTACATATTTTTTATTCTGACATTGTCATTTTTGCTCACTGCCTGTGGTGGCAGCAGTAATAGTGGCAGCTCAAATTCTATTAGCAATCCTGTTACAACCGTAAATAACCCTCCGGTTAGCAATGCCGGTAAAGATTTGATTGTCAAAGCAAATCAAACGGTATATCTGGATGGCAGTGGAAGCTATGATCCTGAAGGTGATTCGCTGACTTATCTGTGGTCTGTTATATCTTCTCCGGGCGGTGCCCAGGCGCAGATTTCCAATGTCAATATAACCAGTCCGGCATTTACTGCTACATTAATTGGTTCTTATATTCTTCAGCTCTCGGTGTCTGACGGGGTGAATGCCGCCGTGGCTGACTCTGTGCGGGTTGAGGTTGTGAACCAGCAGCCGGTTACTGATGCCGGGGATGACAAAAAAATCTATCTTGGACAAGATGTAACGCTTGATGCCAGTGCGAGTTACGATGCTGATAATGATGAACTGGGGTACGAGTGGGAATTAGTGTCCCAACCCTCAGAAAGCAACTTTGTTTTGTCGGTAGCTGATAAGGTAGCTGAAAGTTTTACTTTTACACCTGATGTGTTGGGCTTGTATCAGTTCTCCCTTACTGTCAATGATGGCATCGTATATGGTGAGACGGCTCAGGTTACTGTATACGTCAATAAAAAAATTACCATACTGGATTATCAGGTAATTGATGCAGAGTACAGCAAGTCACTGAATAAAATTATCATGGTGGCCACGGCTCCTAACCGTTTATTTGTTTATGATCCGGTTACCAACAATCAAACTGAGGTTGATCTGCCTTTGGTACCGAATAATGTTTCGGTAAGCCCCGATGGTTTATTTGCCGCAGTTGGGCATAATGCCTGGGTATCTTATGTTGATTTGTCTGCGGGAGTACTGAACAAGACGCTGGCAGTCTCCTGTGATGCCAGTGATACTGTTCTGGCAGGTAATGGCTATATTTATATTTCGCCTACGGAAGACCAATGGGAGCGGCTGCGGGCGATTAATATTGCTACCGGCGAAGAAAGTCAGCATACGGGTGATCTGATTTACGATAAAACCAAGATAAAGCTGCACCCGGCTGGTCTGGTGATTTATGGCGCGAATAATGGTTTATCGCCTTCCGACCTGGAAAAATATGCTATTACCGGTGCAGTGCCTGAGTATTTGTATGACTCACCGTATCATGGCGATTATGATTTCTGTGGTGATTTATGGATGTCTGAAGACGGACTACGTATTTTTACCCGTTGTGGCAATGTATTCCGTTCCTCCGCAGTGCGGAATCAGGATATGATTTATAACGGTTCTCTTGATCAGCTCACAGGTATTCAGCATCTGAGTCATTCGTCAGCGAGTGGAAAGGTAGTGGTTATTCCCAGAGACAATTACTGGTGGTACGAGGATGAAGGTGATACGGGTGATACGGAGCTACAAATCTATGATTATCAGTATCTTGCTTTTGAAAAACGCCTGCCACTGTCTAATTTTATAGTAGCTGATAAAGGTTATCAGGCACATGGCCGCTTTGTGTTTCATAGTGCAGATGGAAGCCAGTACTTTGTCATTGTTCAGGCCGATGAAGAATCGGGCATGCTGAAAGACTACGGTGTCATCACTTATTGATTATTTGCTACCCGCTTCTCTTGCGCATATCAAACTGCCCTTGCAAATTAAGGGGCAGTTTTGATGATTCAGTCGTTAGGTTTCGCATTTTTGCGAGATCGGGCGGGAGAAGTCCTCAGCTGTTTTCAAATGAAACCTGTGCATAAACTTCCGCCAGCACCAGCATCCGGTCAATGGACTTTATGTAGATCTGCGCATCCGCATCCCGGTATTCATGAAACAGCCACTCATTCTCATCCCGACGCTGGAAATGTTCGATGTGTACGGACTCTGAGTCGATTAGCAAATAATCCCGTAACTCCGGGATCGAGCGGTAATGCAGGAACTTATCACCGCGGTCGTAGTTCTTTGTGGTGGGTGACAAGACTTCAATCAGGATGATAGGGTTCAGCAGTGTACGTTGTTTGTCTGTTAGTTCCGGTTCCCCACAAAATACAGAAACATCCGGGTAGGTATCCAGCCCGGATGGTGTGGAAACACGCATGTCACTGTTCATCGGGCGGCAGGACGAGTTGTTAAGCAAGTTCTGCAATGCCGTTGTTACATTGGTACTAATAGCGGAATGATTAAACGTCCCGCCGGACATGGCAAAGATTTCACCCTGATAAAACTCGTGCTTCAGATCAGAAGCAGCGTCGATTTCAAGATATTCTTCGCGGGTAACATGACTTTTCAGTACTTGCATGGTGCTTGTCCGTTGATTTTTATGAATTATAAACTAAAAGGTTCAGCTGCCGCAGGTGATCTTTTCTTCGGCCAGCAATGCTACTATCCGGGCTTCGCATTCAAACTATGAGATACAGGTAAAATGTCCGTTGAAAACCCGCTGGTCAAAGATGTATTCGTCGCCTTCCAGATCATACCCAGGCTCAGAGAAGGTAATAATTTCGAGGTAGTGGACAAGGCAATTGAGGTCGTAAAGGCGGCCAACGTACCCTACCAGGTCGGCGCTATGGAAACGACGATGAAAGGTGAGCTGGATCAGCTGCTTGAGATCATAAAAAAGGCGCAGCAGGCGTGTTATGACGCGGGCGCTTTGGAGGTGATCACGAATATCAAAATCCATAGCAAAACCGAAGCGGCGACGGATACCTTCTGTACTTATGACCGGGGCGTTACTAAGGCAAATTATATGTTTGTGGAGAGTTAAGCATTTCAGTCTGTGCCTATGTAATAACTATCTGCTATTCCAGATGAATCAAATTTTATGATAAGCCACTCTGAGTCTATTCCCATATATGAGCCTCTTTCATAGCCGGTTGGATAGGATAAAGACGGCCCATTACCATCGGGATCCATTTTTGTGGAAGGCTCTCCAAGCATGGCTATTATGTGTTCCCGCTTTTTGCCAAGAAGGTGATTTTCTACCAGATCTCCGAGCATTTTCTGGCGGTGTGAAACATTGTCTTTATCGGATTCGAATGCCTCTGTTGATTTCCATAAAGCCGCATCGAACTGCTCCCCGAAGGATCCCTGTGGCAAGTTTTGCTCACCACAGGCCAATATAAAAATCGTTATGAAAATGAAGTATTTTTTCATGTTAAAACATCAGGCCGCCTTTAATCGTTCCAAAACCGCCTCAGCCGCCTGCTGCCGTTGCTGTCCGGGTGCAGGCTCACCCTTCAACTGTGCCTCAATCTCATCCATTGCCTGCACACGATCACCAAAGTCCTCCTGCTGGCGACGAATCCGTTGCAGTGACTCCTGCATCCGGCCAAACTGGTCAGTATAATCATTTACCGGCTGGAGCAGTTTACCGGTTGCTTTCTGTGCATGCTGTGTGGCCTGAGCCATACGCAATTCCGCACGGTGCTGCTCCAGCTTATGCGCTGTGGCAGTGAGACTTTGCATCAGCTCCTGTTCATAGGTCTCCAGCTTGTTATGCTGCTGTTGCAGAGTATCGACCAGTGCTTCCTGCTGTGCCAGCTCCTCGGCCAGCTTCAGCGCTGCGGCTTCATCTTCCTGTGCCAGTTTGTCACGGATAACCTGCTCACGCTTGTTTATATTGGTCTGCCGGGCTTTGATCTCACGGCCCAGTTTCAGCTTTTCCGCCATCACCCCGGCCAGATGTTTTTTGGCTTGTTGGATATTGGTTTCACACTCATGAATTTCCTGGGCAAAAATGCGGATGGCATTCGCATCCACCGCAGTTTCCAGCACTTCCCGCGCGCCACCGCGCATGGCGGTGGATAATTTCAGAATCAGGTTGAACATGGTGGCCTCCTTATTCGCTGAATTCTTTCAGAATTTTATTGGTCTTGGCCTCGCTGATGCGATTAGCCAGCTTGTTGACTTCGTGCTCATCACGCAGAGTTTTCGACATCATGATGGTGGCACTAACCATAAACAGTGAGTTCAGGGCCAGATAGCCTTTGGTCAGCAGGCTGCCGTCCATGAAAAAGATGAAGGCGACCATGGCGGCCAGAGAAATACCAAAGGTCAGTTTGACGAAAAATAACCAGGATGCAGAGTTGGTGGCGTTGATTGAGTCGTTCATTATTTGTTCCTCTTATTTGGGGTTGTTTGTCAGCTCAGTGCTGTGTTGCAATGAGGACAGCTTAAGAGGAAGTAGCGTTATCAGCAATGGATTCCGCAACTATCGAATATAGCGCTGCTCTGAGTATTATTATTTGCTACTTATTGCGATGGTCGCCGAATAACTGCTCATAATCCCAGTCACGAATGCCCAGAATCAGGGTTGAGCCCTTACGCTCACCAATCGCCAGTCCCGCATCATCCTTGCTCAGGGTATCGAATTCCTTGGCCAGTTGAGCCATTTTGCGCTGAAACAGAGCATTGCTCGCCGGGCTAAGCATGCCATTCAGGACAATCAGGTTTTCACTGTCTTTCTGAAAATCGGTACGGAAATATTCGCTTTCAATTTTGGCCCGGAACAGGCGCATGATCGGGCCGTCATCGCGCCATTTGAAATTGGAGGCCACCAGCAGTTTGATGCGGTTGCCGGGCTGCAGCTCAATGATCCGCAGCCGATCCAGATGCGCCAGATAACGAATGCACTCGGCTTCGCTGATCCGGTAATGGCGGATAATATCGGCCATGCTCCAGTGGTTCAGCACATATACCGTAATCATCAGCAGGATCAGGTTATCGGCAATTTCCTTTTCCTGCTCATGGCTTAACTCACTGATCGGGCGGGTCTGCTCAGTCTGCATTTCCCGCACCAGATCAGAGATTTCCATATCCAGCAGGCCACAAATGGCATCCAGCCGCTGCAGTGAGAAGTTTTTCTCGGAGAACAGGCGTTTGACGCTGGCCTCAGATAAATCCAGCACCCGCGCAACCTCCGCATAAGTCAGGTTGTTGCGCCGGAGCAGTTTTTTCAGGGTGTGTACTAATTCGGTGGTTTGCGGCATGCTTTTTTGTATTTGTTATCCCAGCCCTTCAATCCGGTCTTTATAAACCTGTACCAGCTTGTAGGTATCGCTCAGCGAACAGACCTGTTCCCATAATTGACTGAGGTGCTGGTGGAAGTCGCGCATCTTCATATTACCGGTTCGGATATGGATGACACGAGGTGGTGGCTCATTTAATAACATTCGGTCTGAAAAATCAGCATCCTTGGTGACGATTACCAGATCATGTTGTCGGGCATATTCCCAAATCTCGCTGTCTTTCATTTCATCATTGATATTAACGACATGCTCACACTCATCACCTGCCCATAGCGAAAAGTAACGTGGCAGATTTACGTCGATCAGATATTTTTTCATCAATCAGGCGATCTTTTGCAGGGTATAACGCTGATCCATCAGGCGGCTGGCAAACTCAAGACAAGCGGGGATGTCCTCTGCTTCCAGAGAAGGATGCTGGCGCAGTATCTCGCTGATACTTTCCCCGGCACTCAGATAGTCCAGTATTGTGTGCACCGTAATTCGTTTGCCACGAATCGTCGGCTTACCATTGCATACATCGGGGTCAATGCTGATTCTACCGTGTAAGTAACTTACTTTTTCCAGTGTCATAATTAGTATCCTTCTCTCCGCCAAGCCTGATTACATTGTAGCATAGGGGCATTTCATACAAACCATTGGGCAATGCAAAGATTGAAGCAAGATTCAACACTTTCTGCGTGTTGAATCTCAATCTATGTGAGGTGTTCCAGGCGAACAATCCTCGCCTAAAACGGCATAGGATACATCTGCTGAATATCATCAATCCCCTTAATCACCTCATCCGACAGCTTTAAATCCTGAGCTCCCAGCGCCGTTTCCAGCTGCTGCAGATTCTTCGCCCCGAAAATCACCGAGCCCATAAACGAACGCTGCATCGCCCAGGCCAGCGCCATTTGTGAAGGATCAAGGCCATGTTCCTGTGCCAGTTTCAGGTAGGCATCAACCGCAGGCCAGACCCGCTCTGTAACCCGCCCGAACAGGCTGTTGTCGATAGCGCGGCGTGAGTTTTCCGGGATCTCACCATTCTGGTATTTACCGGTCAGCAGCCCGCAGGCCAGCGGCGAGTAAGCCAGCAAGCCAATATCCTCATTCACACACAGCTCACCCAGATCATTATCAAAAATCCGGCATAGCAGGGAATATTCATTCTGAATGGAAATTGGCCGGGTTTTACCTTTGCTGTGTTTGATCCATTTTGCCATCCCCCAGGCCGTTTCATTCGAAGTACCCCAATGGCGGATTTTTCCGGCTTTTACCAGCTTGTCCAGATGCTCAGCAACTGCGGCAAAATGATCTTCCGCAACGGCGGGTGCGTGCTTAGGTGACTGATACGTCCAGTATTTACGGAAATGATAGGAGCCACGGTTTGGCCAGTGCAGCTGATAAATATCGACATAATCGGTATGCAGACGTTTCAGCGAAGCCTCCAGGGCAATATCAATGGTTTCCGGGGTGATGTAGCCGCCGTTACGGACAAACTTCAGCCCCTCACCGGTGATTTTGGTGGCCAGCAACAGTTTGTCACGCTGACCGTTTTTGGCGATCCAGCTGCCGATCACCGCTTCTGTATCACCAATGGTTTCCGCCTTGACCGGCCCGGTCGGATACATCTCGGCGGTATCAATAAAATCAAGCCCATTCGCCAGCGCCATGCTGATCTGCTCGTGGCCTTCGGCTTCGGTATTCTGTGAGCCCCAGGTCATGGAGCCGAGACACAGCAGTGGCACCCGCAGCGAGTTGTCACCCGCACCAATCGTTTTATATTGCATGGGAAGTCCTGTTATTTTTTGCGAAAGTGGAGCTGATTATAACGTGGTGAGGGCGGTTCGTCTCAGCGTGATTTGAAACCTGAAAAGCACATAAACACAAACATCAGCCCGATGGTCACTGTGGAGCCAAAATACAGGGCAATGGGTTCCTGATCGTCGGGAAAAAAGTACACCAGTACATAGAGTAACAGTGTGCCGGCCAGCCCGCTCAATCCGCCGAGGTAAAAGTATTTACGCTTCGTTTCATCCAGTAAACGCGCATAAACCAGCAGCAATACCGACACGCCGACAATGGCAATAAAACTCAGTCCGGCCTGCCATAACTCCAGGAATGGCGTTTGTCCGGCCCGGTAACTCACCATGCCGGTGGTCACTACACTGGCAACCAGCAAGGCCAGCGTCGAGACGGCGCGGATCAGGTCAAGCCGTTGTTCAATCACCGAACCGGGCAGGTCAAAGGCAATGATTTTTGCCAGTCGTGTGACATCAAAATTCCAGCGTTTATCACTCAGATTCACCGCGTTATAACGCACCAGACCCTTCAGTGCTTCCGGTAATTCATCCGCATGCGGCATTTGTGCATCTTCAACCAGCACCGGAAATATTGGCAGATTTTTTTCCAGTGCTGAGCTGATTTCACGCGCCACCCAGTCATCCGGATCATCCAGCCGCCGCTGTCCCTGTTCATCCGTTGCCGTCAGCCAGTTGGGGCCGATCAGTACAATGATCGCATCTGCTGAACCCACAGATTCATTCAGCACATGCTCAAAATCCTCACCACCGGCAATACCTTCAATATCACGGAATACCCGGCCTTCGCCGAGATAACCGGTCAGTGTATCCATCAGCCGCCCGGCTTCTCCACGGGTATCCTGACGACGGTAATTAATGAAGATTCTGCCTGAACGGGTGTTGGTCATGGTGTTTTCCGGGTAATTATTTGCCGCGTTTTCGGTGTTGGTTACCAAGTATAGCTTAGTCCCTGCTTCACTATTGTTTCACTATTACTTGCATTTTATTTACACATTACGGGCGCAGACTGGTGTCATCAATAAATTTAACTGCGAGCCGTGGTCATGAGCCAAACAACCCATAGCAGAAAGAATCTGGCGGTCATTATCTGCATCCTGTTCAGTGTTGCCGCCTGTTCTACCAGTAATGTTGGTGGAGCAGCCAGTCCGGCAGCTCAGGTGCCCATCGTAAAAAGTCAGCATATTGTCAGCACCGGTACCCGTAAACCCATACAGGCCAGCTGGTGGCAACAATTCGGTGACCCGCAACTCACCGCACTGATTCAGCAGGCGTTGCAAAACAATCCGGACATCAGCAGTGCGCAGGCCAGCCTGCAGTCTGCCCGTGCCCAGAGCAGTATCGCCGCTGCCGGATTGTTGCCCGGCCTGTCAGCGGGTGGTTCAGCGCGGCATAACGGTGATAACGCCAGTTTCAGTGCCAGTCTGGATGCTAGCTGGGAAGCGGATATTTTCGGTGCCAACCGGCTGGCCAGTCAGTCTGCCAATGTTGGTGTGCAAACCGCACAGGCCGGATTGGAAGATGTGAAAGCCTCATTGGCAGCAGAAGTAGCGCGTAACTACGTCAACTTACGGCTGGCACAGGCACGGCTCAGCACCGCACAGCAGAATCTGAAATCCCGCGAACAGAACAGCCAGCTGATCCGGTTGCGCCAGCAGGCCGGGCAGGTTAGCGGGCTGGAGGTCGATCAGGCGCAGCTCAGCGTCAACCAGATCCGCGCCCAGCTTCCGGCTCTGCAAAACACTGTCAGCCAAAGCCAGCAGGCACTGGCAACGCTCACCAGCCAGCCGGTCAGCGCAGTGCAGTCACGCCTGAAAGTCAGTAAAGGCATTCCGCTGGCCCGTTATCAGCTGGCGAATGTTCCGGCAGAAGCACTGCGCCAACGTCCGGATATTCGTGCCGCTGAATACCGGGTGCAGGCGGCAGCACTGAATGTGCAGGAGGCCAAAGCCAACCTGCGTCCGGCTTTCCGTTTGGGTGGTTCACTGAATCTGAGCAGCCTGAAGCTGACCGATCTGCTCGACACCGGCAACCTGGCGCGTTCGTTGCTGGCCTCAGTCAGTGCGCCGCTGTTTGATGGCGGTAAGCTGCAGCAGCAGGTGGTAATCCGCGATGCGGCGTATCAGCAGGCGGTGGCGGCGTATAAAAAAGCGCTGCTGCAGGCGGTGGCCGATGTGGCCAATAGTTTTGGCAGTCTGGAAGCACTGCGTCAGCAAAAGCCATTGCTGGTACAGAACCTGCAACTGGCTAAAAGTGCTGAACAGCTGGCTCAGCTGAATTTTGCGGCGGGGCGCGATAATTATCAGACCGTGCTGGATGCCCAGCGCACTGTGCTCAGTTCACAGGAAGCCCTGCTCGCCGCGCAGGCCGATGAAACCCAGTCCATGATCAGCCTGTACAAGGCGGTTGGCGGCGCGTGGTAGGAGAATGACAATGACTAATCCCAAGGTAAATACTGATATTTCTATGGATTTGCTGCTGCAACAGGGCACAAAAACTAAAAAGCGCCGCTGGATAAACTGGATACTGGCTCTGTTGCTGGTGGGTGGCACGGCTGCCGGTGGCTGGTGGTATTACACTCAGCAACAACAACAGTCTATCGCCATCAGCTATGAAACCACGCCGGTCAGCAGGGGCAATATCAGCGTCTCGATCACCGCCACCGGCAATCTCAGTCCGCGTAATCAGGTGGAAATTGGTACCGAACTATCCGGCACCGTGAACGAGGTGCTGGTGGAGGCCAATGACGTGGTGACTAAGGGCCAGAAGCTGGCCAGCCTCAACACCGACCAGCTGGAAGATGCGATTACCAAGGCCCGTGCCGCGCTGATCAGTGCCCGTTCCAAAGTCACTCAGGCCGAAGCGCAGGTCACCCAGGCGGTGGCCAAAAACCGTCAGTCTGAGGCCAGTGTGCAGCAGGCGGTTGCCAGTGCCCAGCAGTCAGCAGCCACCGCCACCCAGTCGGTCAATAATATCAAACAGGCTGAGTTTGCCCTGCGTCAGGCTAACGAAGGTGTGCAGCAGGCCAATAACGGTGGTGCGCAGATTAATGCCGGCCTGCAACAGGCAAATGCCAGCTATCATCAGGTGGCGGCGGGCATTAAGCAGGCTACTGCACAATATGATCAGGCCCGCGCCACGACGCTGGAGCTTCGGGTGGAACTGAATCGCCTGCTTGAGTTACAGAAGAAAAGTGGTGGTAAGCTTCCGGCACAACAGGAAATTGATGCGGCCACTGCCAGCTGGAAACGTGCAGTGGCTTCGGAAGCCTCAGCCAATGCCAGTGTGGAGTCTGCCAAAGCGAATCTGACCTCCGCCCGTGCGGCGGTGGAGTCCGCCAAGGCCAATATCGGTAACGGTAAGTCCAAAGTGGTTACTGCCAAGACGGATGTGGAAGCGGCCAGACTGGCAGTGGAAACAGCCAAAACCAATGCCGCTGCGGCCAAGGCCAATGCTGCTGCGGCGAAAGCCAATATTGACTCGGTCAAAGCCAGTGCCGAATCCACCAAAGCGGAAGAGGTCAGTGCCCGCGCTAATCTGGAAGCCGCTAAAGCCGCAGTGATGGAGGCGGAAGCCAATCTGCGTTCGGCGGAAAGCAATCTGGCCAAGGCGATTATTGTATCGCCGATTGATGGCGTGGTGCTGATCCGTTCGGTGGAACCGGGACAGACGGTTGCCTCGTCACTGTCTGCGCCGACCCTGTTCACACTGGCGGAAGATTTGAAACGCATGGAGCTGGAAGTGGGGGTGGATGAAGCTGATGTTGGTAAAGTTGCGGAAGGCCAGCAGGGCAAATTTACCGTGGATGCCTGGCCGGGTCGCCAGTATCCGGCGACTATTTCCAGGGTCAGCCTGGGTTCGACACTCACCGATAATGTGGTGTCTTACCTCACCGTGCTGGAAGTGGCGAATGAGGATCTGAGCCTGCGCCCCGGCATGACCGCTACCGCGACCATTACCACCAGCTCGAAAGAGGATGTGCTGCTGGTGCCGAATACTGCGTTGCGTTTCAGCCTGCCGCGTCCGGAGAGTGCTGACGGGGCTGCTGGCGGTGCATCAGGTGGGGCTCCGGCAGGAGCAGCTGCACCTGCTGAAAGTGGTGGTTTGCTGGCTAAACTGATGCCGCCACGCCGTCCGCCGGTTAACCGCAACAGTAATCGCAGCAACCGTTCCGGCAGAAGCCGTGATGCAGCAGGCGGGCAGCGTCCGCAGCGGGTCTGGGTACTGGAAAACGGTGAGCCGAAACGTATCCGGGTGCAAACCGGGATCAGTGACGGGCGGATGACGGAAGTGACTTCGGATGAGCTCAAAGAAGGCATGGCTGTCATAACCGCCAGCAGCGGCGGGCAGGCAGGTGCACAATGACGGCGCTGATTGAGTTTAAGGGAATTACCAAACGTTATGGTCAGGGGCAGGCTGAATTTCTGGCGCTGCGTGGTGTTGATCTGAGTATTGAAGAAGGGGATTTTGTCGCGGTAATGGGGCCAAGCGGTTCCGGCAAATCCACCGGGATGAACATTATCGGCTGTCTGGATACGCCGACTGAGGGTGAATACCTGTTTCGCGGTACCCATGTGGAGCTGCTGGATCGTAACCAGCGTGCCTTGTTGCGGCGGCATTATCTGGGCTTTGTGTTTCAGGGTTTTAACCTGTTGTCGCGTACCACGGCACAGGAAAACGTTGAGCTGCCACTGTTGTATCGCGGTGAGTCCGCAGCGGTGCGTGATGCAGCAGCAAAGCAGGCACTGGCACAAGTCGGCCTGAATGGTTGGGAGCATCATACCCCGGCGGAATTGTCCGGTGGCCAGCAACAACGGGTGGCGATTGCCCGCGCGATTGTGACCAATCCGACCCTGCTGCTGGCCGATGAACCGACCGGTAATCTGGATACCCAGCGCAGCCATGAAATTATGGAGCTGCTGGTGTCGCTGAATGAGGAGCAGGGAATTACCGTGCTGATGGTGACGCATGAGCCGGAGATGGCGGAATACGCCAAACGTAATATTACCTTCGTGGATGGCAAGGTGGCGGATGATCAGCGTACCCGTCCGTTGTCCGGTAAAGTGGCGGAGGTGGCGTAATGTTATGGAACAGTCTGCTGCTGGCTCTGCGTGAAATTCGCCGCAACTTGCTGCGTTCCTTCCTGACTATCCTCGGCATTGTGATCGGGGTGTCAGCGGTAATCACCATGGTCACGCTGGGCAATGGCGCAACGCAGGCGATCAAAAATCAGGTTTCCAGCCTGGGCAGCAATCTGCTGCAGGTACGTCCCGGCCAGCGCATGTTCGGACGTGGCGGACGCGGTGACCCACAGTTTTCAATGGCCGATATTCAGGCTATCCAGAGTCAGATCAGCGGGCTTGCTGCGGTGGCACCCGAAGTGAGCCGCAATGCTACGGTGGTGGCGATGAGCAATAACTGGTCGACCAGTGTGACCGGCACCAGCAATGATTACTTTGTCGCCGGAAACTGGGAGCTAACCAGCGGACGTACTTTTCTGCCGGAAGAGGAAGCCGCCGGACAGACGGTTTGCGTGCTGGGGGCGACGATTCAGCGTGAGTTGTATGGCACGGCGGATTCAATCGGTGAGCGGCTGCGGGTGAAGAATTTTTCCTGTCAGGTGATCGGGGTGCTGAAAGCCAAGGGTCAGGCCGCCGTGGGGCGTGATCAGGATGATGCGGTGATTATGCCGCTGAAGGCTGTGCAGCGCCGACTGCTGGGTAATCGTGATATATCCAGCATCCAGATTTCGGTGGCGGATGAAAAGGACATCGACCGCGTGCAAACCCAGTTGACCGAATTGTTGCGGGAACGGCGCAGGCTGGGCAATGGGGCCGATGATAATTTCAATATTATGGATACCCGCCAGATTGCGGAAACCCTGTCCGGTACCACCCAGGTGCTGACCATGCTGCTGGGGGCGGTGGCGTCGGTGAGCCTGCTGGTTGGCGGTATCGGGATTATGAATATTATGCTGGTATCGGTGACTGAGCGTACCCGCGAGATTGGTATCCGGCTGGCGATTGGTGCGCTGGAGCGTGAGGTATTGCTGCAGTTTCTGATTGAGGCGGTGGTGCTGGCGGCATTAGGTGGTTTGATCGGTATCATACTGGCGACCGGGGCGTCCATCGTGCTGGCACAGGTGATGCAGGTGCCGTATACCTTTAATACTTCGATTAATCTGCTGTCGTTTGTGTTTTCAGCGGGGATCGGGATTTTGTTTGGCTATATGCCTGCGAAACGGGCAGCACGGCTCGATCCGATTGAGGCGTTGCGGCATGAGTGAAGTGTAAGAGGGCGGATTACACAGCTTGGTTTAAACGCTCTGGTTTTCAGCCCCGTCAGCAGCTTTCTGCTGTGCCAGTAGAAACGCTGTCACATCCTCATTATCCACCCGCTGATAAACGGCTTCGACACTCAGTGTGACATCAACTGATTCAAAATGAACGTCCTGCCCCAGATAATAATATTCGGAGTGCCAGTCATTGCTGCGGCGCTGGACTTCTATTTCAGCGACATCCTGTTCAATCAGTACATATTCCTGCAGGCTGGGTATTGCCAGATATTCTGCGCGTTTTTCGGTTTTATCCAGACGGCGGGTGCTGCGTGATAAGACTTCGACGATCAGCACCGGATTTTCATTGACATACTCATCGTCAGAAGGCTCATCATCACAAATAATCTGCAAGTCGGGATAACGATATTTTGTGCCACCAGTTTTTAGCAGCATGTCGGCGCTAATGGGGTAGCAGGGTTTGCCCTGTAACTGAATCCATAATAAGGCCAGGATATTGGCGCCAATCAGATTATGGCGACGGCTGGCTCCGGCCATCGCAAACACCTGTCCGTCCACGTATTCATGTTTTATTTCGCTGATACGCTCACCGGCAAGATATTCTTCCACGCTGATGTTGTTCAGTTGATGTGCTGATGCAGCCATGTTTTTATCCTGAGTTCCTGTTTGTCTTCAGTATAGCCAAGCTGTCTCAGCCGGGCAAAAGCAGGTTCGCGAGACATGCGCCTTTTTATAGCAGAGCATCTCAGATTGATCCGGGTGCGGGAAGTGGTAACGACATGTCCGGATAAACCACGCCATCATCATGATTGATAATTTGTACTTTGGCATGATCTGACCAGTGCAAAACTTTCAGCACGCCCTGAGCGTCCTCAACTAATGCAGTGCAGTGCTCGACCCAGTCGCCGGTGTTGCAATAGAGAGTATCATTTTTGTTGGTGATGCCTGATTTGTGGATATGTCCGCATACATAGCCGTCATAACCCGAATATTTCGCCTTATTCAAAGCAGCCTGTTCATATTTTTCAATATATTCATTGGCGTTTCTGACCTGAGACTTGATGTGTGAAGACAATGACCAGTATGGCAGCTTGAGGGTCTGACGGATGTATGTGTTGATGTGATTTAGCCGCAATAACAGATAGTAGGCATAATCCCCGATAAACCGTAACACTTTGTTATGTTTGACGGCCATATCAAACTCGTCGCCATGGCTCACGAACAGGCGCTTACCATCCGGTGTTTTATGAATTACGTTGAGCTGTATGCGGATATTATGCATGGTGGTTCCGGCAAATTCGCGGAAGGTGCTGTCATGGTTGCCGGGAATGTAAATGACGTTTGTCCCTGATTTCGCTTTGGCAAACACTTCTTGCAGAACCTGTGTTTGTGCATGAGTCCAGTATACGCTTTTGCGCATTGCCCAAAGGTCAAAGATGTCGCCAACCAGATAGAGGTTTTCACACTCGGTTGAGCGCAGAAAATCGAGCAGGTAAGTGGCCTTACAGCTCTTTGTGCCCATATGCACATCAGAAATAAAGATGCTGCGAAAAGTGAGTACTGACATGGTTAACAAAGCCTTTTATTCGTTTCTCTGCCATTATTCGCGGCTTATATGAAACAACCATGACCAGAGTTTTAAGTCTTTGTTAATTAATGCGGTGTTTTATTATTTTTCTGCCCGCCTCATCCCAATACCAGATACTATTGCCACCCGCTTTCCCGCTGTCATTATGCGTACCACCCCACCAGCGATTGTAGGAGTTGTGAGTCATCCAGTGAGTCTCACAGGCCAGTAGCTGCTCACCAAACGGCGTTATGGAAACCTGCCAGTCGATTTTCTTTTCTGAAGCTTTGTCTATGCGGATAGCCGGTTTTTCAGCAGTAGCCAGTTGTTCCAGAATAAGCCAGTAGCTGCTGTCGCCCATGAATACCAGTGGCTCATAGACACAGGTATACCAGTGGTAAAACAGTTTGGCGGCATCAACCGAACCCTGCTCGCTGAGAATTTTCAGGGTGAGACGTTCGCTGAGGTTCAGGCCGTCGGTCAGCCAGGGTAGCTCGCGAATATGGCGCTGCAGTGCGGGGATAATGGCTGCAAAAGGTGGGTTGTCGATTGCAATCAGCTGGCTGAATGCCTCAGGGGTAGGGCTGGTATAGGCCTGCCAGCACAGACTGCCGTATTCGTACTGTGCTTCTGTGAGTGGCTGAAATTGTTGCCATAGTACCGGCATGGCCTCCGCCGGTAATTGCCCGATGCCGTGAAAACGTTCCACGCCGGGGTATTGGTCTATGCAGATGTATTGCATTGTCGGCGCACGTTTACCGCTATCACGGAAAAAGTGCAGCATTTTCAGAAAGATCAGCACATCGTAAGCATCATGCTCAAACCAGAAGGCAACGCGCTGGTATTCGCTTGCCTGTTCCAGTGCCTGATAATCACTGCTCAGCTCTTTTATCGCCTGTTGCTGTTCCCGCCAGTGATTACCGGCAATAAAATCCGCACGGATTTGGATAAATTCCTGCAGCTGTTCCTTGGCGGGCACCGGCCCCTGAATATAAGGATCGGCAAAGCAGAGAAAGTCGCCCTCAAAGCCGGAAACAGCCAGTTTATACATCACATCATTGCCACAGCGGATGTGCAGGGTTTTAGCGTCACTGTCCGGTGCGGTTACCAAAGAAGAGTAACCGCCCGGATTGTCATCAGCAAACCGGAGTGAGTCTTGTTGCTCAGCCAAAAATTGCTGACGAAGTGTGGGTAGTGATTCAATCATGGATGCGTTTTATGTGTATCAGACTGCTTTGCCTGCCTCAGTTGCCTCCGGAACCTCAATCAGCTGCCCTGTTTTGCAGTCATAAATGTAACCATAAATAGGAATATCACCCGGTACCATTGAGTTGCTTCTGATACGTTTTACGTCCTCGACGACACTGTTTTCCTGATTACTGATCGTCAGCCAATTGATGTACTTACCATCGGTTGTACCGCCACCGGCCTGACTGTCATGCCAGCCTGATTCGTCAACAGTGGATGTTTTGAGGCTGCCTGACAACAGGTCACCCATAATTTCGCTGGTAAAGGTTTCCATGCCGCAGTCGGTGTGGTGAATGACAAACCACTCTCTGGTTCCCAGCAGTTTGTAGGATATGACCAGTGAGCGGATCGCATCATCACTGGCCCTGCCACCGGCATTACGGATCACATGGGCATCACCCTCCGCCAATCCTGCATATTTGGCCGGATCAAGGCGGGCATCCATACAGGTCAGGATGGCAAACTGCCTGCCCGGTGGCATCGGCAGATTACCTTTATCACCAAACTCTGCAACATACTCAGCGTTGGCTGAAGTGACTTCTTCCACGATTTTGCTCATCATCATTCTCCTTAGCAAAAGTTAGTTTATTGTTCTGAATCCCGCCTTCCTGCAAGAGGTTACAGGAAGGCCGGTATAACTGAGTGTATGCAATGATTTGGGGTTTTTTATAAAAACTGGTGAATCATTAGTGAATCTAATCATCATTGTATACATGTTAAAAGTGTTGTATACATACAACCAGCACCGGGGGCACAAAGAGGAGTCGTGTTTCCCACAGCTGTATACAAGTAACAGTAATGTCTGAGCAAAATGCTGTAGTACAAAGCTGTAACATGGCATGAAAAGTCAGGCAGGTTCCAACGGATATATGTAAGCGGGTTTCCACGGCCCATCCGATCTAACGATACATATTGAGGAGAGACTTCTGATGAAAGATACACAAAAGCCGGTTCAGAGCACTGATCAGGTATCCCGTCGCAGTTTTATTAAGACAGCCGCTGTTGCCAGTGGTGCCGCCGTTCTGGGTGCGCCTTTTATCCGTAACGCTGAGGCCGCAAACGGTCAGACCTGGAAAGTCCAGACGACCTGGGATGCAGGTACCACGGGTTACACGCTGTTCGAGAAGTGGTGTGCCGGTTTTGAAGAGCTCAGTGGCGGTGAACTGACGCTGAAACCTTTCCCGGCCAAGGCGGTTGCTGCGGATAATAATGCGCTGTTTGAAGCGGTGAAAACCGGTGTATTGCAGGCAATGAATCCGTTCACCCTGTACTGGGCGGGCAAAATGCCGGCTACTGTATTCCTGTCTTCTTATCCGGCTGGCCCTGATCAGCCTGCCCAGTGGGACACCATGTACTATGGTCTGGGTATGCTGGAAATGGCGCGGGAAATCTTCGCGAAGCAGGGCATGTATTACGTCGGCCCAATTCATCATGATGCCAACATTATCCACTCCAAAAAACCGGTGACCAGCCTGAAAGATCTTGATGGCCTGAAGTTGCGTGTACCCGGTGGTATGGTATCCGAAGTGTTCCAGGCCTTTGGTGCGAGTACCGTTGCCATGCCCGGTTCTGATATTTTCCCGGCACTGGAAAAAGGCACTATTGATGCGGCGGATTATGTCGGCCCGGCGGTGAACTGGGATCTCGGCTTTGGTCAGGTGACCAAGTACATTCTGTTCGGCCCTCCGGGAACTATGTCGTTGTACCAGCCGGTTGATCTGATGGATCTGACGGTTAATATGGGGGCATGGAAACGCCTGTCGCCACAGATGCAGCGCTTTGTTGAGCAGCAGGTTAAGGCCTATTCGGTGGAGCACTTCGTGACCATCCAGAAGCGTAACATGGAAGCCATGGCAAAATTCAAGGAGGCGGGTAGTGAAGTCAGCCGTCTGAGTATGGATGATGTGGCTGAGTTCCGCCGTAAAGCCGTGCCGATCTGGTTTAACTGGGCGAAGAAGGATGAGGATGCCAAGCGGGTCTTCCAGCTGCAGCTGGATTACATGAAGAGTGATCTGCTGGGTTATGTCAGTGAAAAAGATCTGGAAGGCTTGTCGCTGTAAATGTAATTCTGACTTTACTTAAATGAGCTTATGAGGAACGGACTTTGTAGAACATCCGGAAACCGTAGTACTGTCTGAGCACAGCGAGTTTACGAAGGTTGGAAGATGATCTGCAAAGGCTGTTCCGGTTTAGGTAGTAATCTTAAAACAAGCTCGGGGGGCAATCATGATCAATGGTTGCTCCTTTTCTTTATCTTAGTTCCCGAAGAGGTTACTTATGAGTGATCTGCAAGGCTTTGGTTTTGTGTTACCGCACTGGGCATATTGGGGCTGGCTGGCCATTATGCCGGTTATTCTGATGTATTTTACCGGCGGGGCCAACAGCAGTTCCGATGCTATTGATGATGAACCCAGCCCGGTAATGTTGTCTGAAGAAGAGATCGTGCCACCTTATACCGGTAATAAATTCACCAAAATGATCGACTGGCTGAGCAATGCGTCCGGTGTGTTTGTTGCTTTCTGGACCATCAATGCGGTGGTGTTTTACTTCTATGAAGTAGTCATGCGCTATCTGTTTAATATGCCGACCATCTGGGTGCATGAGTCTTCCTATCTATTATTTGGCATGCAATACCTGATGACCGGTGCTTTTGCACTGCTGCATGGCTCCCATGTGCGGGTCGATATTCTGTATGTCAAGCTGCCGCCGCGTGGCCGGGTGGGGATGGATATTCTGACCTCTGTTATTTTCTTCGTCTTTGCACTGGCGATGGTCGGCACCTCCTGGACGTTTATGTGGAGCTCTATCGGGATGTCGGAAACCAGTCTGGAAACCTGGCAAATCCAGTTCTGGCCGGTAAAAACGGTGATGTTTATCGGTGCGGTATTGATTCTGCTGGCGGGTATTTCCAAGCTGGTGAATGATATTTTGCTGTTCCGCCAGATGGGTGAGGGGAGAAGCTGAGATGGAAAATACAATGACGCAGAAACCTGCCCGTTCCACTGGTGCAAAATTACTGGGAACGCTCGGTACCTGGCTGATGGTGGCTACCGCCGGTGCGCTGTGTTTCGTGGTGCTGATCGAAATCATCAATATCCTGTTTTACGATCCTTACGGTGATGAGTACTTCCTGTTCCGCACTGCCGGTATCCTGAGTGATGTGGATATTGCTGATCTGACCTGGATTATGTTCGGCAGTTTGTTGGTGGTGTTGTTGCTGGGGTTGCCGCTGGCTTTTGTCACCGGCGGTCTGGGGGTGGTATTTATCTATCTGATCGGCGATCAGACTATGCTGAATATCATTCCGGGGCGTATTTTCCCGATGATGACCAACCCTGATCTGGCTGCTATTCCATTGTTTATTTTTATGGCTTCGATGCTTGAGCGTGCCGGGCTGATCGAGGAAATGTTTGATGTGGTCTACAAGTGGATGGGCGGCCTGAATGGTGGTCTGGCTGCAGCGACTATTCTGGCCTCCACCATTCTGGCGGCGATGGTCGGCGTTATCGGAGCGGCGGTGGTGACGATGGGGATTATTGCTCTGCCAGCGATGCTGAAACGTAAGTACGATCCGCAAATTGCACTGGGCTCGATTATGGCCGGTGGTACGCTGGGGATTCTGATTCCGCCGTCGATTCTGGCTATTCTGTATGCGGTGGTTGCCCAGCAGTCAGTGGGTGAGTTGTATCTGGGTTCGATTGTACCGGGGCTGATGCTGTCTGGTATGTATATTGGCTATGTGTTGTTCCGTAGCTGGAAAAAGCCGGAAATGGGGCCTGCTATTGCCGAGGATGAGCGCGCTACTTTCTCTGAAAAGCTGATTATGCTGCGTAATCTGATTGCTCCGCTGGCGCTGGTGTTTCTGGTACTGGGATTACTGTTTGCGGGAGTTGCCACACCGGTTGAGGCCGCAGGTATCGGTTCCTTCGGTGCCATTATAGTTGCCATGCTGCACCGCCGTTTCAGCCTACAGGCGCTGCGTGATGCTTCGGTGTCCACGGCCAAAGCTTCAGCAATGGTGCTGTGGATTATTTTTGGTGCCTCCATTTTTGTCGGGTTTTATATCCTGCAGGGTGGGCAGACCTTTATCACTGATACGCTGCTTGGGACGGGGTTATCATCCTACGGCATTCTGTTCCTGATGATGGTCTTGCTGGTGATCCTTGGCATGTTCCTTGACTGGGTGGGTATTCTGTTGCTGGCCGTGCCGATTTTCGTGCCGATTATTAAATCGCTGACGTTCGATGGCTTGTTTGGTCTGCCGCCGGTACCGGGTGACAAAGTAGCGCTGTGGTTTGGAGTGCTGTATCTGGTGAATATGCAGATGTCGTTTATCAGTCCGCCGTTTGGTTATGCGCTGTTTTATCTGCGTGGTGTCTGCCCGCCTGAAATCAGTATGGCCACTATTTTCAAATCATCGCTGGTATTCTTGCTGTTACAGACGGTTGGTTTGATGCTTTGCATACTATTCCCGGCGATTGTTACTTTCCTGCCGGAGCTGGTTTACGGTTAGGCTTTGCAGGCCGGGCAGTATTTGAGCTGTCCGGCCTGCCTGGCTCCGTGTTGCTGAAGGTTTTGCACAAACCATCACGCCAATCCCGCCGGGATTTCTCCCAGTATGCCCGGAATCAGGTGCTGACAATCCGTACTCAGTGCGTACAGACAAGCCAGTCGCAGCAAGGTGGCCTGAGTCCAGATGTCTATACGGTGCATCGGGGGTAGGTGGCAGGTTTCCCCGTAAGCTTCCAGAAACAGCCTGTGTTCCACGGGGTTAAAGTGTTTCCCTGCCTGCAGGCCGCTGAAAATATTGTGGGCCAGATAGTTGCCGATATCCAGTGCGGGGTCAGTGTGACACAGAGTATCAAAGTCAATCAGTATGGTTTGCTCTCCGTCATACAGGATTTGTTTACCGTAGAAATCCCGGTGTGCCAGCACGGGGGTGATACCCGGTAATTTGAGGAGCTGTCCGCGGACATAGGTGAAGGCATCCTGCAGGGCATCACGCAAATCCGGACGCAACTGGCTGGTCAGCCTGACCCATCCGGCCAGCATTTGCAGTTCTTCTTGGATGCTATAGGTTTTGCCAACCTGTAGCGGACAATGATGCAGTTTACCCAGTGCAGCTCCGGCCAGACCAGCCTGCCGGTACAGTGACCAGCGTGTGGTTTCGCCCAGCATTTCCCCCGGCACATCTTCCATAATCAGGGTGGATAATGCATCAATGATCTGCAGGGGTTCCGGGATGCGGATGGCATCTTTGGCCGTGTCATTAAACCCGTGCTCCCACAGTGCCTGCATTACTTCATAGTTATAACGGTGCTTGATGTCGTGTTGGCGCAGGCAGCGCAGGATGACGGAGTTTGCTGAGGAATTGCTGCTATCCTGCTCTGCCCGCAGAATGCAGCGTTTGCCCAGCCGATGGTTCAGGATGGTGGTTGACAGGATGGAAGATACCCCATCCTTCGCATCTCCCAGCAGGGAAGACAGATGCCGCTGAGCGTGTTCGTGATTGTGTGCAAGGATCAGGCCGGGTAGCTTTTCATCCATCCCCGGCAGGCGCAGCAACATGCTGAGAGAGGGGATGGCGGCGACCAGATCGGTATCCTGATCACGCCCGATTTGTCCCCGGCGTGTTTTGCGCAGTTTCGTCACAATTTCCCGGCGGTAAGCTTCGACGTTTTCTGATACCAGCTCACCGAAAGCGGGCTGGATATGAGTTTGTTTGCCATCATCCAGCAGAAACTCGTATTTGACGACGTATTGCCCGGCTTTGTAGGGAAAAGCACGGTGAACGCTGCAGGTTTCGATGCGCAGATTCCGGTTACGGAGATAGTCCCACTCACGGTTGAGGGTTGTCCGCACCGTTTCAGGGTGTGTGGCATGACGCAATGTTTCCGTCATGGTGTTCATCCGGATTGCTGTGTTCACGACAAGTCTCCTTGCGGTACGGCAGTCGTTTTAATGATTGATCCGCTGACCATTTCAGGGTTGTTATAAGCGGTCAGAATACGGTTGCCCTTCAGAATCAGCATCTGTTTGCAGCGATGCGCGGCTTGTATGTCATGGGTAACCAGCAGGCAGGTGCGCCCGTGGGTCAGCCGGTCCAGCGCCTGCTGCACTTCGGCCTCACTGCTGTGGTCGAGGCCGGTCATGGGCTCATCGAGAATCACTATCGGTGTATCACGGATCATGGCACGGGCGATGGCGATGCGTTGTCGCTGCCCTGCAGACAGGCTGGCCCCGCGTTCGGTGAGGATGGTGCCGTAACCATCCGGCAGGGCGCGGATGAAGTTGTCAGCGCAGGCCATGCGCGCGGCACGCTCGATTTCCTCCTGTGTGGCATCCGGTTTGCCGTAGGCGATATTGTCGCGGATACTGAGGGCAAACAAGTGTGGCTCCTGTAGCACGATGGCGATCTGGCGGCGCAGGGAGTCGAGGGTGTAGTTGCGGATATTGGTGTCGTCAATGAGGATTTCCCCCACCTGCGGATCGTAGAATCGTAACAGCAAACGGGCGATGGTGGATTTACCCGCACCACTTTCACCGACTACGGCGACGGTTTGTCCCGGCTCAATATTGAAACTGGAGTTACGCAGTACCGGTTTGCCGTTGCGGTAACTGAAACCAACATGACGGAAAGTGATTTTACCTTGCAGGGCAGGGGCTGGCCGAGCATTGAGCGCATCACGTATTTCCGGTTCAGTTTCCAGAATATTGAGCAGACGCTCGCCACAGACGCTGGATTTGGCCATGCGACTGGTCAGCGCGGCGAGTTTGCGCACCGGCTTGTAAAAAGTGCTGAGGTAGGCGGTGAACACCAGCAGGTCGCCGGGGGTGAGTGCGCCAGCCAGTACCCGTTGCACGCCGAACCATAGGACTCCGGCGGTACCGGCGGCGAGGATCACTTCCACCACCCGGCTGAGATTGGCTTCCAGACGGGTGGCGCGTAACCCGGCCTGCAGGCTGGCGCCGTGCTGGCGGGCAAAGCGTTCATCTTCCCAGTCTTCGCGCGCATGAGCCTGAATCACATCCACCGAACTGATGGTTTCGGAGAGGATGTTGGCGGTTTTGCTTTCCTTGCGGCGCTGGCGGCGGGTGGCCTGTTTGATCTGGCCGGAAACGCGGAAGGAAATCAGCATCAGCGCAGGCAGCACCGTCAGCGCCACCAGTGCCAGTTGCCAGTCCATCCACAGCATGACGCCGGCTACGGCAATCATCACCAGCGAGCGTTCTGATACCATCAGCATGGAATTGACCAGCAGGTCGCGCAGTAACTGGATGTCGCCGGTCAGCCGCAGCAGCAGGTCACCGGAATGGTTTTCATCATGAAATGAACGCGACAGCCGCTGCACATGCGCAAACAGCCGGGTGCGGATGGAGGCTATTACGCGCTGGCCGACACTGGCGGTCAGATACGCCTGCCCGTAACCGAACAGGCCGCGCAGCAGCGCCACCACCAGCACGGCAGCCGCAATCCAGCCCATCATGGCGGACAGGCTCATGCCCTGCAGTATCGCTGGCAGCTCAACTTCACCCTGTGGCATCAGGATGTAGTCGAAAATAATCTTGACCGGCCACGGCTGTAACAGGTACATCGCGGTTGCACCCAGCATACATACCCAGGCAGATAGCATCTGTTTGCGGTGCGGACGCAGGTGAGGAGCAAACATCCGGAACAGGCGTAACATCCGGTTACGGTTATCGCGATCCAGCAGAATGGATGAGTTGTGCTTGCTCATGCTATGGCCTCCGCTCTGGTCAGTTGTCTGTACAGGGTTGAGACGTGGCTGGCGTTCTGCTTCCAGGTGTAAGCACTGCTGTCAGCCAGCGCCTGTCTGCCCAGTTGTTCACGGATTTCGCGGTGCAGATACAGCTGTTCCAGTGCATCAGTCAGCTCTGTGGCACTGCCGGGAGTGACCATCAGGCCGTTTTCCCCGTGGCGTAAAACTGAGGTGATCTGACCGATCCGGCTGGCAACCACCGGTTTGCCCAGCGCCATGTATTCAAATAATTTGAGCGGCGAGAAATAGAAGTCGTCGATTTCGGGGTAGGGCGCGACCGTAACATCTGCGCGCGCCAGCAGGCCGGGGATGGCATCGTGCCCGACCCAGCCGGTCAGGGTCACGTTACTGTTCAGGTTTGCACCCGCCACATAGCCGCTGATCCATTCGCGCATGGGGCCGTCACCGATGACCAGCAGGTGCATTCCGGCGTAGCGTTTCACCAGCTCGCGGAAGGCTTCCAGCAGAATGTCGACGCCGTGCCAGACTTTCAGACTGCCGGAAAAGGCGATTAAAAAGCGCCCGCCTGAGCTTCCTGCGGCGGCGGGCGTAACTGCAGGGTGAAATCGTAGCGGGTCAATGCCATTCGGGAGCACATGAACACCTTCCGTGGTGGCTCCATGACTGACCGCGTAATCTGCTACTTCCTGCGAAACGGCAATAATGGCATCTGCCTGTGAAAAGACCTCCCGCTCAATAGTGGCCGCAGTGTCAGCCAGCACCAGTTCACGGTAGCGGGATTGCTCCTGTAACAGCGGAGAGTTCACTTCCATGATCACCGGGATGCCGAGTAGTTTTGCGGCATTCACCCCGGCTGCACTCCACAGTGAATAGCGCTCATAGATGGCATCGAAAGGCTGTTCACGATGCGCTTCCAGCAGCGTTTCGAGGAGGGTGTCAGCTATCCGCAGGTAGCGTGCTTCTTTATGTTTGCGGCGGGTATCTGTACCGGAATCTGATTGCGGATCAGGCGTCGCCTGTATGAACGGTACGGGGTGTAAATGATACGGTGTTTCGCGATCGGGAGTGCCGGATCTGGCACAGAACAGCGTCACATCGTGACCCTGTTGGCACAATGCGCTGGCAAAATCCCGCACATGCACGGAAGCACCTTTTTCACCGAATACCGGGATGCCGTAGTCGGCCAGTAAATAGGCTATACGCATGACGATTACCCCGTTCCGTATAAGGCTGCATGTGTGGCGGCCTGACTGCTCTTAAACAGAGAGGACAGGGTTTGCACATTGGTCTGCAGGTTAAACAGTCGTTCCGCTTTGCGGTGTGCGGCGCGGGCCATTTCTGTGCGTGCCTCAGCAGGCATGGTCAGCATTTCAGTCAGTGCTTCGGCCAGCTTTCCGCTGCTGTTATGAGGCACCAGCCGACCGGTCTGCTGGTCGTCGATGATTTCCGGAATACCGGCAACGCGGGTGGAAACGGCTGGCAGCCCCAGTGCCATGCATTCCAGCAGTACGGTGGGCAGGCCGTCGCGGTCGCCGCTGTTACTGACGGTGCAGGGTAAGGCGAAGACAGTGGCTTTGCGTATCCATTCCAGCACTTTGTCCTGGGTCATCTCGCCCGGCATGAGAACCTGGTCATTTAATTTCAGTTCGGTGATGCGGTTTTCGAGCGTTGTGCGTTCCGGGCCTTCACCAATGATGACGCATTTATAGCTGATCCCCTGCTGCTTCAGTTGTGAGCAGGCATCCAGCAGATTAATAAAGCCTTTCTTTTCCACCAGACGGCCTACGCCGAGAATAAGTGCCGCATCCCGTGGTGCTTCGTGGTAGCTCAGCCGCTGCATATCCACTCCATTATAGAGGCGGTGAATGATGGAGTGTTGCGCGCCATCCAGTTGTTTCAGGTAAACCTGATTGTAGTTACTCACTGTGACAGTAAAACGGGCCTCACGCATTTTGGTTCTCAGGAAAGCGCGATCCCACTGCGGATGACTGTAGGTGTGATAAATGTCCTTGGCGTGAGCCGTGAAGGAATACGGAATGCCGGAAAGACGGCTGGCGAGCATTGCAACCGTGGTGGCGTCAGTAGCAAAGTGCGCGTGGAAATGGTGGATGCCACGTGACTGGGCAGCACCCGCCAGCGCGGCAGCCTGTAACTGCATCAGCACAGCCTGGCTCATGCGCTTGCCGGGGAAGGGCGAGTAGCCAATGTCCGGTGTATGGCTGAGCGTTTTCAGGCTGATATCCTGTTCCTCACCATTGGCATAATTGCTCTGGTGCAGATTTACATTGCGGGTGTCTGCCCTGGCAGGCAGATAGAAAACCGGCACATTCAGCCGTTTCAGTAGCTCATGTTGCTGGTTAGGTTCCGGTTCCATCAGGGAGTACACCTCGACGTACATACCCAGCTGTTGCAAAGCCAGCAGCTCGTTGATGATGAAGGTCTCAGACAAGCGTGGAAAGCGTTTTACCACATAAGCCAGCCGGAATGCGGGGGGCTTGCCTGCGATGTCGGGCGATATGCCCATGTCAGAATTCAGTAATGCATGCATGATAATGTTTCCTCCTTGAGAGTCTCGGTCTGTTGTTTTTCGAGTAATTGATTGACCCAGTAGTGCATCCGCTCCAGTCCGTTGAAGTCGAGTACATCGGGTAACCCGTCATCAGACAGGTGGGTGAGGTTGCGGTCGATAGTCTGCATGAGCGTTTCCGGACTCAGATTATCCGGGTGAATCGCTTCCAGCAGTCCACGGTTGGCGAAATGTTTGGCGCGTATCCATTGCTCTTCAACCGGCTGAGTGCGCGGGATAACGATAGTGCGCTTACGGTTAACGACGGTTTCGCACAGGGTGTTGTAGCCTCCCATACAGATCACCAGGTCTGCCCCGGCTAGCTGCTCTTCCATTTGCGGGGAGAACTCCAGTAATTCCAGATTGGGGATACCGGTAGCCTGTTCGCGTAATTGTGCCTGTTGATCGGCGGGCATTTCCGGCCCGGTAATGACAGTGCTATGTAGTTGCAGGCCGGAAAGCTGACGTTGCAGTCCTTCCAGATAAGTCTGAATAAGAGGGAAGCCATCACCGCCGCCACCGGCAGCAACCAGAACCGAAAACTGGTTTGGGCTGTTTTTTCGGTTGATGTGGCGGTGGGTGGATTTTTTATGATGAATATAACCGCAGTAGCGCAGGCGGTGGCGGGAGGCTTCCGGAAAACGGTATTCGTGGGCCAGATCGAAAATTTCAGGTTGTCCGACGACCAACAGCATGTCATAGCAGCGCCGGATAATGCCGTGATAATCGTGTTTTGCCCATATCTGCCGGGTGGTTTCCGGTGCATCCAGAATGTCGCGCAGAACCAGTGCCAGTGCCGGACGGTTGCGCATGCGGTTGATACGCATCAGTGCAGGCCTCAGTTCTTCTTCTACCCCCCAATGGTTTTTTATCAACCAGAATCAGGTGAGGTTTATACATTTCAATCGCGCTGTTGATGATCTGTGAGCGCATCAGCAGGGTATGCTGGTACGTCATCGGCAGTGAACGCACCTGATATTTACCGTTGGTATCACGGCTCAGGCAGGGCAGTTTGATGAAGTCAATCTGTGGGGAAATACGGAAGCTGTGCAGCATAGGCGAGCCGGTAATCACCAGCACGTGCACATCGGTATCCTCTTTTACCAGCCTCTCAGCTATTGCCAGCATCCGGCGGATATTGCCCAGCCCGAAGGTATCGTGGGAGTAGATCATAATGCGTCTGGCTGTACCGGTGTGCTGACAGGTTTCCGCTGTTTCAGTTTCACCGACGATTCGCAGGGCCGGGCTGATCGGATGGAAGGGGCGAAGCTTTCCTTGGGGCATGTTCATGGTGGTTACTTCCTCTGTATGTGGGAATAATTCCCTCGCTTTGAAGGAAATATAGGTGGGAAATATTCCCACGTCAATATATTTTTAGCTGAGTGCGAATAAATACTCATGCCCGGCATTAGAGGTGAAGGCTGGATTTATTAACGAAATTAAGGGGTTGGTGGCTACGGTTGAGCAGATTTTTTCAGATCCGGATGTTCTCCGGGCGGGTTCAGCGCTGAATGGAGGGAGGGGGGCGACGCTATATTGCTATAGCTGCGTCAATGGAGTCCGGCCAGCTGCTCTTCAAGAAAATTAACCAATGCCCGCACTTTGGGGGCAACATGTTTCCGGGTTGGGTATACAGCATAAATGCCCAGCTCAACGGAGCGGTACTCCGGGAGTAATTCCACCAGCCTCCCGGTAGCCAGGTCATCCCCGACCAGAAAGGTGGGTTGAAGGATGATGCCCTGACCGGCGAGGGCAACGGTGCGGCAGGTATCTCCGTTGTTGCTCAGCATCCAGGGGTAAATCTTCACGCTGACGGGCCCCTCCGGCCCCTCGAATGTCCAGATGTTTCTGCCCGACCAATAACTGTAACTGATGAGTTTATGCCGGGTAAGATCAGAGGGGTGCCTGGGAGTGCCGTGTTCTTCCAGGTATTTCGGTGCGGCGCAAAGCACAATCCGGGTGCTGGCCAGGCGTTTACTGATCAGGGATGAGTTCGCTAACGTTGCAATGCGGATGGCCAGATCGTATCCCTCTTCAATCACATCCACCTCGCGGTCAGCCAGCTCTATATCAAGCCGTACCTGAGGGTATATTTTATGAAAAGCCTGCCATAGTGGCGCAAGGTGCAGAATGCCGAAGGTCACCGGGATATTCACCCGCAGCAGCCCGCGTGCCACATCACTGCGTGAATTGATCTCAGCTTCAGCTTCCTCAACACCGGACAGTAACTCACGACAGCGGGAGTCGAATACAGCGCCTTCTTCGGTCAGTGACAAGCGCCGTGTGGTTCTGTGCAGTAACCTGACGCCAAGCCGCGCTTCCAGATCTGCGATATGGCGGGAAACAGCGGCCTTGGACATATCCAGTGCGTCAGCTGCTTTGACGAAGCTACCCGCGTCTACCACGGCACAGAAGGTTTGCATTTCCAGAAAACGGTTCATTGTTTCAAAATCTGCAACAGTTAGTCTTATAAAGACATGTTTATCTCATAATTCTATATGAGTAAAGTATTACCACTCATGTTCACAGTTTCAGGAAACTCAAATAATGGAAACTAATCGCTGGGGTAACTCTCGCCATGGGTACGGCATCATCTCCATTTTCTTGCATTGGTTTATGGCTCTTGGACTGATAGGACTGTATTTTCTGGGCGATTACATGGTCGAACTGGACTATTACCACCCCTGGTACCACGACAGCCTGAGCTTGCATAAAGCGATAGGTATTTTGCTGGCTGTATTCTGGCTGGTGCGTATCGGCTGGACTTTTCTGCAGACCCAGCCTGCAGATTTGAATGCGGAGCATGTCTGGCAAAATCGTTTTGCCCATCTCGCGCATGTTGCGCTCTATTCGCTGATTCTGCTGATGATCATTACCGGTTATCTGATCTCTACTGCAAAAGGAGAGGGAATATCTGTGTTCGGCTGGTTCGAGATCCCTGCTTTACTGGCAGACAATGCAGATCGTGGCGAGCTGGCCGGTGAGATTCATGAAATCAGTACCAAGCTGTTTATGTTGCTGGTGATTGCACATGCCGCAGCTGCTTTGCTGCACCACTTTTATTACAAAGATAAAACCCTGTTACGTATGTTACGCATACAAAAAACTTAATCAAACTGAGGAATACAAAATGAACTTTAAACAAGTTGTTGCACCACTGTTTCTGGCAGGTGGCTTACTGGCCAGCCCGTTATTGATTGCTGATGATTATGCGTTTGACGTGGAAAACAAGCACTCCTTTGTTCAGTTCCGGGTACAGCACCTGGGTTATAGCTGGTTATATGGACGCTTTAATGAATTTGACGGCAACTTCAGCTTCGATGAGGCATCACCAGACAAAGCTGCGGTTAATGTCACTATCAAAACTGCCAGCGTCGATTCAAATCATGCCGAGCGTGATAAGCATTTGCGTAGTGAAGATTTTCTGGATGTTGACAAGTTCCCTGAAGCAACCTTCAAAAGTACGGCCTATAAGCCTGCTGAAAATGGCAAAGGTGTTATTGAAGGTGAGTTAACATTGCGCGGGGTTACCAAGCCGGTCAGCATTGAAGTTGAACAGATTGGTACCGGTGAAGATCCATGGGGCGGTTACCGCAGAGGCTTTGAGGGACGTGCACAGTTCAAGATGGCCGATTTCGGTATCACCAAGGATCTTGGCCCGGCATCACAAGTCGTGGAAATGATTCTTTCAGTGGAAGGTATCAAGCAGTAATTTCTATACAGATTTTAAGGTTGTCGGGCTAGAATAGCGCGGTTTTGTGCATCTGGCCCGTACAACCTTGTTTTTTTAGCGCGTACTAAAACTGCTTTCTGGTCATCGGGCGGGATCTGTTAACTGGTTGAAGGATTTGTACGTGATTGAAGTCATTATATTAGCTGTCGCACTCAGCATGGATGCGTTTGCCGTTTCTATCGGGCTGGGCTCCAGGCATTTGACCAAAACAAAGCAGCTGGCATTGATGTCAGCGTTATATTTCGGCCTTTTTCAGGCCTTAATGCCCTTGATCGGCTATCTGGGCGGCAAGGGAGTGCTGGGCTGGATAGAGGGATATGCTCAGTGGGTGGCCTTCGCGTTACTGGTGCTGATCGGCGGCAAAATGATCTATGAGGCGCTGAGTGAGGGCATTGAGGAAGATATAGCCAATATTACGCATCGGGTCATGATTATCCTTGCCATCGCCACCAGTATTGATGCCATGGCCGCAGGCTTTACCCTGACGCTGATGGATGTAAACCCGTTCCTGTCTTGTGCCGTCATTGGCGTTACCACGATGTTGTTCAGCTGGGCCGGCGTATTTGTCGGGGCCAAAAGCGGGGTGTGGCTTGAAAGTAAGGCTGAACTGGTTGGCGGAATTATTCTGATCCTGATTGGATTTAAGATTTTGCTGTTCTGAAGCTTGTTGTTTACAAAATGAAATTATCCCGCGGGTAATCACTGCTGCTTATTTATTTCGTAAGCGTAGCCAACCACCTTTGCTATATCGTCCGGCTTTAGCGATTGGTAGAGTGCGTTAGCGGCTTTATTTTCCGGTTCTGTGCCTAACCATACTTCGCTGCAGCCTTTTTCTCCGGCAATTTCAAGTAGCCGCTTCATGAGCGCTTTACCAGCTCCTCTCCGTCTTTGGTTGACGCAAACATCGACTTCATCCACGTAAAGCCAGCGTTCCCTGTCATAGGGTTTCATCTCTATTCTCGCAGAAGCGAATCCCAGGAGTATTTGGTTGTTGGAGCGGGCTTCATGGCAGGTGACGAAAAGTGTGTCCTGCCGTTGCAGGTAGGCAGAGAGGGCGTCAGCATCGTAAGGTGTCATATCATTCGCACCATCCCATGATGCACTATTTATTTCGCTCACCAGTTTTTCTAAATCATCTGATGCAGAAATAGTACGGACTTCGATCATGTCCCGATGTTCCATTGCCAAATCGACTGTCAACAAAGGTAGTGTTCTGCCGGAAATACTCGCAGACTCCCTCACGCCGTTTGGTTTGGCTCCTGATGCAAGATAAAACCCCACGGCATTAGGGTCACTCTGAATAATCAATGCTTTGCCACCCATATTTCTGGTCAGATTTTTTGCATGGTTCATCAACAGCCTGCCGACTCCTGTCCCGATAAAGGACGGGTCAACAAACAGGGCTTCCAACTCAAACTCGTATTCAGCCAGCTTCTTAATGGCGTAGTATCCCAGTAATGCCGAGTCTTTTTCAGCGACCTGATAGTGAAAATCGCTGGAATTAAAAGTCCGGGGGCTGATGGTCAGCTCATCACGGCATTTTTTCAGGAAGCTTTCAGAGTAACCCCAGTAGGCTTTTGATCGCATAGCCAGTGCACTGAGTTCACCGATTTCTTTGAGTCTGGCTAAGCGGATTGTTGGTGAGTCATTCATAGGCTATCAGCGTACCGGTTTTTAAAGAAACCACAATAGCAAACCCGGAAAGTTCCGGGCTTGCTTGTCTGGGTAAGGAATAAATCAGGGTGTTTCCAGCTCCGCCTCATCAGCGATGCCATCCCGGTTATCGTCCGTTATCTTAACGTAAAACGAAGAGCCGATGGCGTTACAGAATGCAGTGCTGCCGGAAATACTTCCGCCGTTCTGGTTGCGATAGATTGTGCTGCCATCGACCAGTGTGAAATTAACACCAAGAATGGTAATGGTCGAACCGGCACAGCGGCTGACCGGTCCCTGCAGGCTGTCTTCATCCGGATCATCCCTGCGGATTTCGCTGGCAGTAACTGCTCCGGTGCCATCGATGTAGCCACGTATTTCCAGAAAATCACCGCTGCTAATATCCGGCAGGGAAAACGGGCTAATGTCATCAAGGTCATCACGCAGGCTGGTCTGGCTATCCAGTTGGATAGTAAGGTTGCCTTGGGCAAACTGCAGGGTAACGGTATTGGCTGATACGTCAATGAATGCCACCCGGCCTTCAATACGTGTACTGCCACCGCGTATTTCTACTCGTGTGGCCTGCAGAATACCGTTGACGATGGCACCTTCCACCTCTACTTCAACATTGTTGCCCAGTACCAGTGTGGCGGGTTGGAGTGTTGCACCGGAGGCATTGACCTGCTGTCCCAGCACGCGGAAGTTACTGTTGCTGACAAAGTTAGTGATCAGGCCTTCCAGGCTGACCTTAGACACATTATCGCCCAGCAAATCGTCATCCTGCTTAATGCGGCTGGCAATGATGGTATTGCCCGACAGGGTGCCTTTGACTTCGACCAACAGGCCGTTGCTGATGGTGTTATTGGGTACACGTGATAAGTCGGCGGATGCATAGTTGACCGTGAAGGTACCGAGAGTAAAACTGTTGGCACTCACATTTCTTGCCGTTCCTTTCAGCTCAATTTCGGTGCTGCCCGGCACAAAGTTGGCCTTTTTCTCGATGCGGGTTGCCTGCACGGCCCCGTTAGCGGTGGGGAAGCCGCTGACTTCAACGGTATCGTTAACAGCCAGTGTGGCGAAACTGGTATTGCTGAATACGGTTGAGGTACTGTCGGCAATAACACTGAGTCCCAGTACATTCAGGGTTTTGCTGCGTCCGTTGGGGTTGTTAATGATATTGCTGACCGGACCCTGTACATCATCGTCAAACACTACCGATGTGGCGGTGCCGTTGGTGCCGTTGCCATTTACGGTGCCGGAGACGGTGACGACCATGCCCAGCTTTAGCTGATCAGATGTGCTTGGGTTATCATCCAGCGTAATAGTGGAAGTGTCTGTTTCAAATTTGATGCCGTTGACGAAAATACTGCCGAAGCCGGTAATATTGCCAACCGCTGTAATGCCTGTGCCTCCCAGGCCGCTGCCACCGTTAGTCGCTAAGGTAGTTTCACCTCCGCCGCCGCATGATCCCAGTAACAGGCCAAATAACAGTATTCTCAGAAAATGTAGCAGATGATTTATTCTTCTCATGGCCTGACGCTCCTTTGGGGTGATTGCATGATATGCTGTGGTTCCTTATAATAAAATATGTGGGAAATATTCACACGTCAATATTTTTGAGTTAAGGTCGTACAATAATCGTTTAATCATGCACAGGAGGAATCCGCCATTTCCGCGCTCTCACCATCACAGGCTTTACAGCAGGCAGCATTTAAAATACTGCGTGCTTTGGTGCGGTTTTTGCTGCGCCAGCAGGTGACATATCCTTCCCTTTGCCAGTGGCTGAAGTCCATTTATGTGGAGGTGGCCGAAAAGGAATTTCCGGTCGAGGGCAAGCCGCAGACGGACAGTCGTATTACCTTGCTGACCGGCGTGCACCGTAAGGATGTAAGGCGTTTGCGGCAGATCGAAGATACGCCGGAAAATATTCCTGAGGCACTTTCTCTGGGAGCTGCACTGGTAGCTACCTGGGCGGGTGATCCGGAGTTTCAGGATGAAAACGGGAAGCCGAAACCCCTGGCCCGTTTGAGTAAAGACGATGGCGGAGCCTCATTCGAAAAGCTGGTCAGCAGTGTCAGCAAGGATATACGTCCCCGGTCTGTTTTGGATGAGTGGCTGCGTCTGGGTATTTGCCGTTTGGATGATGACGGGCAGGTCTGGCTGAATTCTGATGCTTTCGTTCCGGAAAAAGGTCTGGAGGAAAAACTCTATTACCTTGGTCGTAATGTGCAGGATCACATTGCAACCTGCTCCTATAATATCAATAACCCCGATAAGCCGTTTATCGAGCGGAGTGCTTATTACGATGAGCTGACTCAGGCAGATGTCGATATTCTGGCAGACTATGCCCGTGAGGTGGGTATGGAAGCCTTGTTAAAGCTGAACCAGAAAGCTCTGTTATTACAGCGTGCATCAGAAGGTAAGGCAGATGCTGTTCACCGGATGAATTTTGGTGTCTACTTTTATGAAGAAAAAATGCGGAATGTTGATGCCGGGGAAGCAGAATCAGAATCAACAAAATAACCTCCTCGGGCAGAGAAGACTGCGTGGAATAGTAGAAAATTATATGAAAATACCCGCTAGAGCCGGCAATGGTTTCATAATGGCCTTATGCCTTGCCTTATTTTTGCAAGCCTGTAATTCAGAGGACGTATCCGAACGTCAGATAGCTGCCCGCGAAAGCGGAATAGGTGGCACGGGCATTAGTAACGAATGCAGCCCTGATACGTCGCTGGGCTGGAAACCGGGCGGCAGTGGCCTTGGGGGAACCGGGTTAATGGCTGAAAACGGTTTGGGCGGAACAGGGATTGTCGGTGTAATCAACGGCTTTGGCAGTATTTGTGTTAATGGCGTCAAAGTTGAATATACAGCAGATACTCCGATCTGGATTGACGGGAAAGACCAGAGGGCTGATGCGCTCAGGTTGGGGCAGGTTGTTTTCGTGCAGACCAAAGAGGAAAGCCGGACACCTGAGGCTAAGCTGATTGAGGTCAATCACGCCTTGTCCGGGCCGGTGAACTTGGTTGAGGCTGACCGGAAGCGTTTTACCGTCATTGGCGGTACAGTTGAGTGGAATGATAAGACGCTTTTTGCTGATGTGAATGGCCAGCCGTTGCAGCCGGAAATGCTCAAAGCGGGTATGTCTGTCGCTGTCAACGGTTTGTGGAAACAGGAAGGCTTGCTGGAAGCAACACGGGTGGATGTCCGCCCTGCATCAGGTATGGTTAGTGTCACCGGCTTTCTGCACTCGATTGCTGATGACTGGATGGATATTAATGGCATGTCGATCAGTGTTGCCCGGGATGAGCTGTGCGATATGGGCGCGGAAGGTTATAACGTCAGGGTGACCGGACTGTGGGATGGTTCGTACATGAATGCGTATGAGCTGGCGATTAAGTCTACCAATATCCGTTCAGAGCGACTGAATACTGCGGGTTATGTTTCAGAGGATATGGCGGATGGTGGTTTCCGGATGGCCGATGGTTCGCTTGTCAGTATAACCGGGAACACAGAGATTCTGGGCTCCGATAAGGTTAAGGTTGGTGACCGGGTCTGGGTTTACGGCAGGGTAGCCTCAGCGCGAAATATTAATGCGGAGCAGATCAGAGTCTTTCAGTAAGGCAAAAAAATTATGAGTCTGCTGGCTGAGCTCAGTCAACAGACAGCTGCTCCGCGTTATATTCCGGGCATAAATAACAACAATAACCCGCAGTTCATTGCGCCGGAGCATACGTTTGATTTTCGCCGGAATTCGCTCACTCAGATTCAATATCGTCTTTTTACTGGCTGTTTATCTGTACTTATTTAGTCCGGTTTTTGCGCAGGATGTGCCGGATAATGATGTCATGCCCGCCTTGTGGGAGCAGGCTTTCGGGCTGAACCCCTATGATGCGGCTGATGCCCATGCTGACGCGGATAATGACGGAATCAGCAACCGGGATGAATACTTTCTGGGTTCTAATCCACATGTGGCGGATAACGGTCGTCTGCCCGGTTATACGATTTATTGGGATGGTATTTTCAATAATGACTGGGATGATTTGTCTCCGAATCCCGCATGGCAGCTGCATGTTAATGCCTCTGTGGCCGATCAGGCACTGATTGCTGCAGACCTGAAGTCTGTTGCTGTCCCCCCGCAAAGCGGTCAATTTTCTCTGGCAATGGTACCGGAGCGCTGGCGTTACCTGAATCTGCAACATACCAATATCAAACTGGATGCCTGGCAGTCACTGGTGTTTTATGTGCACGGTGGAGACAGTGGCGGGCAACAGTTACAGGTACGTTTGCGTGGATCATCGCTGCTGGGACGGCCGGAAATGACCCTGTTAAACGTTGATGATTATATCGAAGGCGGGGCTGTGGCGGTCGGTGCCTGGCGCAAGGTGGTAGTGCCATTGGCTGACTTATTGGATGCAACGCAAACGGTAAGCCAGATTAATCTGGGCTGGATAACCGGTAACACTGCACCAGCTCTGTATCATCTGGATAATATTCATCTGCTGGCTGATCCGGAGCCAGCACCACCGCTGCAGATTGAGGTTGATGCCGCTGCTGTATCAGGTGCTTTGCCATCAACACTTTTCGGGGTGAATGGTGCGACCTGGATGACTAATATTCATGCTGATCCGGTGGTTGAGCGGGTTAAAGCACTGGGGTCGGGGCCAATTCGTTTCCCCGGTGGTTCGACTTCTGATATTTTTCATTGGCAGGAAACTAACGCAACGGCACCGGACTGGCAGACCACACCGGATGAATTTTGGCAGCTGCTGCAAAAGAGCGGTAACAGCGGCATCATCACCACCAATTTTGGGAGTGGTGATGCACAGGAGGCTGCCGCCTGGGCACAGAATGCACTGGATCAGCAGGCTGATATTCTGCTTTGGGAAGTCGGAAATGAAGTTTATGGCAGCTGGGAAAACAGCTGGACGCATGATGGCAGTGCTTACATGCAGGGAGATAACACGCGCGATGGTGCCAATGATTTTTGTACTTCAATTAAGGCGGTAAATCCGCAGGCAAAAGTCAGTATGACAGGCACGATTATGGCAGGTGAGTACAGTCATTTCAGTGAGAAGGCGTTGGCAGCAGCGGATACCTGCTTTGATTATTACAGCCTGCATTATTACGCAATGGCTCCCGGCCGGGTGGATTACTCCGGTTTACTGTCAGCGGCAAACAGTGATCTGCCGCTGATCGGTGAAAATATACGCGGTATGTTAGCTGGCCGGGAGCTTGAGCTGGCTTTAACCGAATATAACTCCTACTACACGGAGCCTGAAATAACGGCTGTGCAGACGGTGAACATGCTGTTTATGGCTGAAGTCATCGGGCAGGCTGCAGAGCAGGGGGTATCAATTGCCAATGCCTGGTCGCTGGGGGTGACACCGGACAGCCCGCCAAATACCCGTTATGGTTTGTTGCAGAAATATCTGGAGCTGGAGCGAACCCCGGCCTATTTTGTTTATCCGTTGTGGAGCAAAAGCGGTGATCTGCGCATTGCTGCGACAGCGAACCGTATAGCCAGCCGTGAGTTGTCGGTGTATGCGAGTAAGCATAGCGATAGTGGTGATGTAACTTTGTTGGTCATCAATAAAAGCGGTATTGATCAAAATGGCACGATAAGCCTGCAGAATTTCAGCAGTGCGGGGACGGCAGATATTTATACCGTTCAGGGGGACTCACTGGATGCCGCGCAGGTGCGTTATAACGGTCTGGCTGAGCCACCGGTGGATTTGTCCCAGGTGGCACCGGTGCAGGTCAGTACTTCCGGTAATCAGCTGAGCCATAGTTTTCCGCCTTACTCAGTCAGTAGTCTGACGTTGCCAGCCGCTAAGCCGGTCAGATTGAGTATTAGTATGGCGTTGCAGGGGGCGTTTAACGGGACAAGTATGCTGGCGACGCTGGCTGAAAAACGTCTGCTTCCTATGCAAGAACCTTTCAGCCAGTGGGCAGTGTACTCACATCATAGCGCTAATGAGCAATTGAATATTGAGCTGTTGCAGCCGACAGGGGAGCAGGCACTGGTGGATTGGGTGCTGCTTGAGTTACGTGATGCCAATGATCCGGCACGGACTCTGGATTCAAAGGCTGCGTTATTGAGGGTGGACGGGCAGGTGGTGGATGCGGCCACTGGGGATCCGCAGTTATCTTTCATCCAGCCGGCAGGAAGTTATTTTGTTGCCGTCCGCCATCATCAGCATCTTGGTGTTATGACCCGAGAGCCTCAGGTATTGTCGGGCACTGCGGTGAATATAGCTTTTAATGATCCGCAGACAGCGATCTGGGGTGATCATGCTCGTGTGGAAATAAATAATCAGGCTTTATTGCGCACGGGAGATGTAAATCATGACGGGCGGATTGTGGCTCAGGGGCCGGGTAATGATGCTAATGCAGTACAGGCAACCGTTTTGCTGGATAAGGATAATTTGTTGTTCAACAATAATTTTATTGCGTTGGGGTATAGCAGCAGTGACTTATCCATGGATGGAAAAAGTATTGTGAGTGGCGTGGGGAATGACCTGAACCTGCTGATAACGAATGTATTGCTGCACCCGCAGAATACGGGGCTGAATCAGAATTTTGTGATTAATGAACAGCTGCCTTAGCTGGATGGTGCTGCTGGGTTGGAATTGAAAAGGCTCTCTTTCAAATAAAGAGAGCCTGGAAAATGCAGAGTTATCAGCTCAGCAAGAACAGTGTCAGACTTGGGAACAACACCAGCAGGATAACCCGCAGAATGTCAGAGCCGACAAAGAACATCACACTTTTATAAGTGGCTGACATGGGGGTGCCTTTGTCCATGTTGTTAATAATGAACAGGTTCATCCCCACCGGCGGGGTAATCAGCCCGACTTCAACTACAATCAGTACCAGAATACCGAACCAGATCGCCAGGTGCTCAGGACTCATGCCGAAGTCCAGCGCGCTGATCACCGGGAAGAAGATCGGGATGGTGAGCAGAATCATACTCAGTGAGTCCATCAGGCAACCGAAAATCAGGTAGAACACCAGAATCAGTATCAGCACCATCCAGGGACTGAAGCCCTGACTAACCACAAAGGATGACAGTTCCTGTGGCACCTGTGACAGTGCCAGGAAGCTGTTGTAGAAGCCTGCACCAAGCACGATGAAAAAGATCATCGCGGTACTCAGTGCCGTGCTGATAATGCTGTCCTTGAATACTTTCCAGCCCAGATTACCGGAGAACAGGGCAATCAGCCCGGTTCCCGCAGCGCCCACCGCAGCGCCTTCTGTTGGTGTAAACCAGCCCAGATAAATACCGCCTACCACCAGTCCGAATACCAGCAGCACCGGCCAGACTTTCAGCAGTGCGACCATGCGTTCGGAGTAGGGCACCCGTTCACGGGTTCCGGCAGCTTCCGGATACAGGCGTACATAGACTGAAATGGTGAGCATATAACCCAGTGCTGCCAACAGGCCGGGAATAAAGGCGGCCAGGAATAGTTTGGCGATATTCTGCTCAGTCAGGATAGCGTAGATGACCAGAATGACTGAGGGCGGAATCAGAATACCCAGCGTACCGCCGGCAGCCAGTGTTGCGGTGGCAAAACCACCGGCATAGCCATAGCGGCGCAGCTCCGGCAGGGCAACCTGACTCATGGTCGCTGCCGTGGCCAGTGATGAGCCACAGATGGCACCGAATCCGGCACAGGCACCGACCGCCGACATGGCAACACCGCCTTTCTTGTGGCCCAGCCAGCTTTCAGCAGCCTTGAACAGTGCAGAGGACATGCCGGACAGGGTGGCAAACTGCCCCATCAACAGGAACATCGGAATAATACTCAGCGAGTAGCTGGAGAAGGTGCTGTAGGTTTCGGTTTTCAGTTTGGCCATGAACATATTGCTGTCGCCCATGGCAAAATATAGCCCGCCCAGTCCGCACAGCATCATCGCCAGACCGATAGGGGCGCGCAGGAAGATCATTAATAACAGGACGGGGAATGACCAGTAACCGAGTTCGAGCATGCTCAATGGACACCTCCTTCGAGGCTGAGCTGTTCAGGCCTGCCCTGTATAAAGTTTTGTGCGCGGACAACAGCACAGTAAATTGCGACCAGTGAGGCAGCAAAACTGAAGGCATAAGCCCACCAAACCGGGAACTGCAACAGAAAAGTGGTTTCGTTGTAGTTCATTTTATCCAGCATGCCCATAAACAGGCGCCAGCTGATGAGTACAATAATGATTGCCAGCAAAATTTCCCAAAAGACCGTCAGAAACTGGTTGAAGCGTGGCGGCATCTGACTGGTAAAAATATCCACCGAAGCGTGACCGCCGCGTAACTGGCAGATGGGCAGAAAAGCAAAAATAGCAAAAGCAATACCGGCTTCCACCAGTTCAAAGTCTCCCTGGATAGGGCCGATACCGGTGTCAATCAGCCATTCTGACAGTCCGGGGAAGGATTCTGCGAGTCCTGAATGGGCAAAGGTATTACCCCCGCGCCCGAGGATGCTGATACAGGTAAGAATAATAAGGGCAGTCAGGATCAGACCGCCGATAAGTGCCATGGCGTTGGCCAGCCATGTGAATAGTTTATGCACTTGGGAAACCTCCTGAAATGCCATGAAGGCGGACAGGTTTTGCCTGTCCGCCGGCGTTACCCGTGTGGGTGTTATTTACTGGCTATATTTTTCGATCAGTTCCTGAGCCTGCTTCAACAGGCCGGTTCCGTCCAGGTCTTTCTCGTCCATTTCTTTGACCCAGGCTTCAGTTGTGGCTTTGCTGGCTTCACGCCACTCATTGACCTGCTCTTCTGACAGTTCAATGATGTTATTGCCACTGGCAACTGCTGCTTCACGGGTCGGTGTATCGTATGCCTGCATGGTTTTACCGGCGAATGCTGAAAACTCCGCACCGGAATTGTCATCGATTACTTTTTTCAGGTCATCCGGCAGGCTGTTATATTTGTCCTTGTTCATGGCAAAGATAAAAGTTGTGGTATACAGCGAAGCATTGCCGAACTCAGTGTGGTTTTTGACCAGCTCAGGTACTTTCAGTGCGCCGGTTACTTCCCACGGGATTACTGTGGCGTCGATGACGCCCTTGGACAGGCCTTCAGGTACGGCAGGCACAGGCATGCCAACCGGTGTGGCACCCAGTGCGCTGAACAGCATATTGGTGACACGGGTCGGTGCACGCAGTTTAACACCATTCAGGTCTTCTACTTTGGTGATCGGTTCTTTGGAGTGGATCAGGCCGGGGCCATGTACCCACAGACCCAGTACCCGGAAGTCTTTAAAGTCCTTGTCCATCATTTTTTCTTCCGCCATTTCCCAGTAGGCCCGGGAGGTGGCTTCGGCATTGGTCATCATGAACGGCAGCTCGAACACTTCGGTTTGTGGGAAGCGGCCCGGGGTATAACCGGATACCGTCCAGACGATATCCGCCACGCCATCCGTGACCTGGCTGATCAGTTCAGGCGGCTTGCCTCCCAGTTGCATGGATGGGTAGCGCTGAATTTCAATGCGGCCTTCAGAATCTTTTTCTACCTTATCAGCCCAGACATCCAGAACATATTTGGGTACATTAGCCTGTGCGGGCAGGAACTGGTGCATTTTCAGGGTCACGTCAGCAGCAAAGGCGCTACTGGCCGTGGCGGCACTAACAGCGACAGACAGCGCTGCTACTTTCAAAAGGCCGGACAGGCGGGATTTTGGTTGGCTCATGGGTTACTCCTCCGTTAATAGAATCTTACAAAAAGCTAACATTAGCTGACTAACTTGTCAAACACTTGTTTGATGGGTTTAAATACTATATGTTTAGTAGATATGCCAACATAATAACTGCCCACCTGTGGCAGGCTTTTGCACCGCAGATTTGACTGGTTCAGTTACTACGGATATTCGAATAATATCCGGTGAGTAAATTTAGCTGTCTTGTGGGCAGAATAAAATTCAAATTATTTGCGTTAAATTGTACTTTTAGTTTACTTATTTATAGCCCCGGTTACTTGATAATCACTAGTTTAAGGAATACTCAAAACCCGTGCACTCTGATCAGACAACAAAGCTACCGGATAATTCAGATGAAAGCCAGGCTATTGAAATGGCAATTCTGCGGCTGGCCCGTACTGAGCCGGAGCTGGGAAAGTCGGCGGTTTCTGACCGTCTGCAGCAGTCCGGCCTGAATATTTCAGCATCCGGCGTGCGCTATATCTGGCAAAAGCACGGGCTCGAAACTACGGTTAAGAGGTTACAGGCTTTGCTCAATGACCCCGAACAGAAAGTGACGCTGACAGAAAAGCAGCAGCGTTTACTGGAAAGGGGATTGTTAAGCAGTCAGCTGGCGCAGGGTGAGAAAAGCAGTGCGCGAAAAAAGGGCAAAGTGGCTGCTTCAGGTGAGACGGTAGGGCGGCGCAATATTTTGCTTAATACTGCTGCAGAACTATTCGCTGAGCAGGGCTATGACCGTACCTCGATGCGTGATATTGCCAGTAAAGCCGGTTTATTACCCGGATCGGTATATCATCACTTTGCTTCAAAAGAAGAACTTTATCTCACCATTCACCAGGAAGGGCTGCATATTGTGAGGGAGCGGGTCATTAATGCTGCCGCAAAAGGCAGCGATCCCTGGGACAGTCTGATCCGCGCATTTACCGTACATATCGAATGTATGGTCGGTAATACAACAGCGGTACAGCGGCTCACCGGGCATGGTCTGGCAATGACCGGTCGCCGGGATATTCTGGATAAAATCCGAGCAGATCGGGAGGCCTACGAGAACGTGATCCGTGAGTTGATTGCAAAACTGCCGCTGAAACCGGATGCTGACCGTTCTCTGCTGCGTCTGACTTTGCTCGGTGCGACTAACTGGGTTTATGTCTGGTACCAGGAAGGGAAAAAATCACCCAAGGCCATTGCTACCGGGATGATAAATATGATTCGTCACGGTGCGGATCAGAATGCTGATCCCGGCTGCCGGTAAACTTTTACATTATTAAAACCGAGCTCATGTAAGTAGGCCGCGTGCAGCTGGCTCATGACCCCTTTATCGCAGTACAGCAGATAACTTTTATCCTGTGGTAGTGATGGGAACCGCTGGTTCAGTTGATGGAAGGGGATATGCAGTTCGGCCTGTTCCAGCGGCTGTGCGGTTTCGCGGATATCAATCAGCGTGTGTCCGCTCAGCTCATAAATGAATTCAACCTGTGGCCGGGCATTGGCGTTTTTGATAATGTCAGCCACGGCAATATTTTCGATGCTCTCCACGGCTGCTTCAAACCACTCGTTACCCATCTCCTGCTCGATTTCCTGCAGCGATTTCAGCGCGGCAGAAACGGTGGGTTTGTTGGAAATAACACCACAGTATTCCACCATATTGCGGGCAAAGGTAGCACTACCAATCTGCTCTGCGATACTGATAATGTCCTCTTTTTCCATGGTGATCAGCGGGCGTACCACCAGCTGATCGGTAACCCGGTCGATGACCGACAAATTCGCCAGCGTCTGGCTGGATACCTGCGACAGACACTCACCGGTCACCAGTGCTTCAATATTGGTACGGTTGGCTATATCTTCAGCCACTCTGAGCATGGCACGCTTCAGCAGTACACCATTGTATGTGGTGTGTGGCAGTTGCATCATTTGCGCGATAAACCGATCCAGCGATACGCTGTAGAAACGGGCGGAGTGGCTGCTGCCGAACTTTTGCCAGAGGTAAAGGGCAGCCTGTTGAGCGCCCAAAGAATGAGCAACGCCGCCGAGGTTGAAGAACAGAAAATTGACCCGGCAGCCGCGGCGCATCATCAGGTAGCTGGCCACCGATGAATCAAAGCCGCCGGAAATCAGGCTGAGCACCGTGCCCTGTGTGCCAAACGGATAACCACGCAGGCCGGTGAATTTTTCGCGCACAAAGTAGGCCTTGTCGCGCAGGATTTCTATGGCGACCGTGACCTCAGCGTCTTTCATCTGTACCCGGCTGTCCGTGCTGTTTTCCAGCAGGGCAGCACCGACAAAACGGTTGACATCGACGGACCGGAAGCTGTGTTCTCCGGCACGGCGGCAACGTACTACAAAGCTCTTGCCGTTCACTTGTTCTGCGTAATAAGCCAGCGCTTTTTCCGCCAGAAATTCCAGCGGGTTCTGCTGCGGTAATACGGCACTGTCTACGGTCAGAATGGTGCTGATGCCGGGAATATCGCCCAAACGCCGGCGGCAGGTTGCCATCTTGTTTTCAGCGCAGTCGATCTCCAGCCGGTCCCAGAGTCCGCGTACCTGCACCGTGCTGTCCACCATCTGCAAAACTTTTTCAATATTGCGGCGCAGCTGCTTGATGTGCCATTTGCGCACGGAACGGCTTTTTACAAAGGATTCGGAGGAAATTTTGACAATAAAACGCATGGGTAAAATTCTGACCGGTTTAGGATGAGCAGGGGGAAATTATATCACTTCTCTATAACTGATTGCGCAGCATCAGCTCCTGCGGATGCGGGTTCAGGTAATACTGGCGCTCAATATACGGGTGCGGGTGCTTGCGGAAGTGGTGATTGAGCAGGGTCAGCGGCACAATCAGCGGCACATAGCCCTGCTGATAACGGCTGATGGTTTCCACCAGCTCTGCACGGTCTTCCGCGTCAATGTTATCGCTGACATAACCCATCAGATGTTGCATGACATTGCTGTGCTGGCCGCGGCTGACTTTCAGGGTCATCACCTGCATGAAGCGGTTGATATATTGCGTGCATAAGGCGGGGAAGTCTTCATTATTACCCGCTTTGGCGACCAGTTGCCCCAGTTCCCGCACCGCTTCCTGATGATGGGCCATGATGCTGTATTTATGTTCGGAGTGAAAGCTGACCAGTTTAGCCGGAGTCAGGCCCGGTTGCTCCAGTTGTTGCCAGCGGTGATAGCTGAAAACACGCTCAATAAAGTTCTCGCGTAATACCGGGTCACACAGGCGTCCTTCCTCTTCGGTCGGCAGGTTAGGGTAGCGCTCACGGAGCATCCTGGCAAAAATACCACTGCCCTCACGTTGTGGTGGGGATTTGGGTTGATCCAGCCGGAAAACTTTTACCCGCTCCATGCCGCAGCTGGGAGAGTCTTTTTTCAGGATAAAGCCGCTCAGCGGTTGTATCTGTTCCATCACGGCTTCGCTGTATTTGATTAATGCTGCACTGTGATCCTGCTCCTGCCGGTCTGTTTCCACCGCCCGCACCGGCGTATTTTCCGTCTCCCTGACCAGGCGAATGGTGGGGCGGGGAATACCTAGCCCGGCACCGACTTCAGGGCAAAAGGGCTGAAAATCAAAATATTCTCCCAATGTCTGAACAATATACCTGTCCTGTTTATGACCGCCGTTGAAACGGACTTTTTGCCCTAACAGGCAGGCGCTGACGCCGACCCGTAATTTTGTATCATTTTCCAAGCGGTTAGTCCTTTTTTGCGGAGGAAGGAAAGAAGATACAGGTATTTAAGCTAAAAAAATAGGCGCTCGAAGAGCGCCTAAAAATATGCCGCTGGTTGGGCTTGTACCAGCGCAAACAATATTCAGGTTTGGGGATCCCTGAATATTAAGCTTAGATTAAGGTTAATGGTTGGTTGTGTCAACCTTAACCTAAGCTGAATTATTTATTGTAAATCAATTTGACTGATTAAGTATTGCTCATTGACGTACCTGCTTTTTTTGGTTCATCGTTCCGGTACTGGTAAAGTGTTATGATGAAACTGTACCAGGCAGGAGGGAGAAGCATCTTATGCCGCAACAGTCATTAAGCAACCCTTTGCTACGGAGCCGGACACTTCGTTCCGGAGGCCCGTTATGGCAGCGTGTTCCCACCCGCGATGAAAACGGTAAGCTGCTCAGCGACTTTATGATGGTTATCCCGAAACTGAACCAGCAGTCACCGGAGGTTATCAGGCAAACCGTGGAAAATATTGCGCAGGTACTGGAGCGCTATCCGGAAACGGTCGTGTTTGCCGATCTTAACCTGAAAATCAATATTCTCTGGGTCTCGGTGAAAGCGGTGCCTGGAATCTGCCTTGAGCTGCCGGCGATGATTAAACAGGTTGTACCGTCGGCATTGCTGGTAGGGGAGCGGCGTGGTCATTGATGCTGAAAATATTGATTACCCCGGCATTTCACTCATGTTAACCGCCTCCCCCCGCAATATAGACAATTGCGCAGCCATGCCGATATGCACCGCCTTCAGCCCATCTTCTACGCTGACATCAACCTTACCGTTACTCAGCACCGCATTGCGGAAGCCCATATGCTGATACCAGGTGGAACCGTTATGATCTCCGGCTGCCAGTAAATGCGCCTCAACCGGAATCGCCATCTCCTGTGGCCCTTTAGGGTTACGCGGACTGAGTACCAGTTTGGGCACCGGCGGCTCACCCAGCGTATCCACCGGCCAGAAGCGCCCCGGCCCCGGTATAAAACACTCGGCTTTTGCCTCACTGCCGGTAATGCTGATTTCTTCCTGATAGCGGGAGCCTTCTGCGAACATGCACAGATCCAGCAGGGCGCGTTTACCATTTTCAAAATCGACGATAACAAAGGCGTTATCCAGAATATCCGGTGTTTCGCCGTTATAACGCTCATCCAGATGGTTAACATCTACTCCGCCGGAGGCGAATACCCGCACCGGTTCAGCCTGTAACAAAAGCCGCATCAGATCGAAGAAATGGCAGCATTTTTCGACCAGTGTCCCGCCGGTATTGCGGTTAAAACGGTTCCAGTCGCCCACCTTTTCCAGAAACGGAAAACGATGCTCCCGGATCGCCAGCATTTTAATATCCCCCAGAACACCGCTCGCCACCTGCTCACGCAGTGCGGCCACCGGCGGCATATAGCGGTATTCCATGGCCACCCAGACCGGAGCCGGGTGCCGGGCTGCTGCTTCCCGTAACCGGGCAATGTCATCCGGGTCTGTACAGACCGGTTTTTCCACCAGCACCGGCAGGCGGGTACGTTCAAAAATAGCCAATAGTTGTTCAGCATGCTGGTAGTTCGGCGTGGTAATCACCAGTGCATCCAGATCATTGCGGCTCAGCAGGGCATCAATATCTGCCTCAAAAACCACATCCGGCACCAGCTTGCGTGCTTCTTCCCGCATACCGGGATCAGGTTCAACAATGGCGATCACCTCTGATCCGTCAATCAGTGCAAGGTTTTTCAGGTGTTCCTGGCCCATCATGCCGCAGCCGATGAAGCCGTATTTCAGGGTTTGAGTCATTATTGTGCTACCTGTTATTGGTAAGGTGTTGATGATAAATGTTTAGCGGGTAGTGATGTTAAGCTCATGCCCATCGCGCCATATACCGGGCACGCTGCGGGTTAAACCATAGCAGTGAGCACTCGGCAATAAGCCCGTGCTGGTCATAAGCCCGGCGTTCTACCAGCCCGCAGGCTTCATTATATTTCAGCCCCAGTGAACCGTTATCCCAGTCCGGCACACTGCCGACCGATACCGCATCTTCCACCCGCGCAATCCAGAATCCCAGTTGCTCACGGTAGTACAGATACAGTGACTCATGCAGAGCTTCCTGTTTTAGTTGCGGAGCGGCAAATACCGGCAATAAAACATCTTCAATCGCCACCACCTCACCATCCAGCAGACGCCTGCGCCGGATCAGCCAGAAAACAGTGTCCGGTGCTAGCTGCATAGTCTGTGCTGCCCAGTCATATTGGCGCTGCTCCAGCGTCACGACCTCAGCACTGGGCATACCGGTTTTGCCGTTCACTTTCTCCAGCCGGAAGAAGTGATAAATACCCTGTCCCTGCTGCGCCTCAGCCACATAAGTGCCGGAACCCTGACGCCGCTCCAGAATGCCGTCCTGTTCCAGTGAGGCCAGTGCTTTGCGCAGGGTACCGACCGCCACCCCCAGCTGTCCGGCCAGTTCAGCTTCAGTCGGTAGTCGCTCGCCACGCAGCCACTTACCCGCACCCAGTTCGCGTAACAACAGCTCACGGATCTGCAGGTAAATGGGTAATTTTTGCGGCATAACCGGCCTCCTTATACGATAAAGGAATAATATATGAATTTAAATTGATATACTATTGATTCATATCATTGAATATGCGATTCTGGTCTGCATGTTTCACTACGTCCCGGATTGTCATGAGTATTGTGCCGATACACAGCCCTGAGCTGGAGAGTGCGGAAGTTTCCTGGTTTGCGCCGCTTTGTAATGATGATTTTCGTTACCTCGGGGTACATGACGGGGAATACCGCAGCAGCTGGGAGAATACCAGCAACATTCTGTTAACCGCTGAGCAACAGGGCTTCCGCAATATTCTTTGCCCGTCATCCTATCAGGCCGGACAGGATACGCTGACCTTTGCTTCTGCGATTGCCCCGCTGACCAAAAATATCAACCTGCTGGCAGCGATCCGCTGCGGTGAATTACACCCGCCGATGCTGGCCCGTACCGTTGCCACGCTGGATCATATTCTGAAAGGGCGGCTGACACTGAATATCATTTCCTCTGATATGCCGGGTATGCAGGAAAGCAGTGAAGACCGTTATCAGCGTTCCACCGAGGTGGTGGAAATTCTGCGTCAGGCCTGGACACAGGATGAGATTAATTATCAGGGGCATTTCTATCAGCTGTCCGGTTTGTCTACTGAACCGGTTAAGCCCTATCAGCAAAATGGCGGGCCGCTGCTGTATTTCGGAGGCTATTCACCGTCAGCAATCGACTTGTGTGCCAGACACTGCGATGTGTATCTGATGTGGCCGGAAAATGAGGAAAACCTTGCCGGACGTATGAAAGCCGTGGCTGACAAAGCGCAGGAATATGGCCGGACACTGGATTACGGTTTACGGGTGCATGTTGTGGTGCGTGATACCGAAGCGGAAGCCCGCGAATATGCTCAGGAGCTGCTGTCAAAGCTGGATGATGACAAGGGTGATGAGATCCGCAATCGTTCACTGGATGCGAAAAGCCTCGGTGTGTCCTTTCAGTCGGAACAGCGTAAACAGGCCGATGAGGAAGGTTTCAGCGAACCGCATTTATGGACAGGCATCGGTCGTGCCCGCTCCGGTTGTGGTGCCGCACTGGTCGGCAGTGTTGATCAGGTGCTGAGTAAAATTGAGCGTTATCACAAGATGGGCATGCGTGCCTTTATTTTCTCCGGTTATCCGCATATTGAAGAGTGCCGGATTTTCGGGGAAAAGGTACTGCCGCAACTGCAAACCTGTTCACTTCCGGAAATGTACGGACGGGTACCGGCCAGCACGCCCGCTACCCCTCTCGGTATAGGAGAGCGCCGTTAATGATGCCTTTAACAGAACTGAGTCCGCAGTTATCCCTGAGCCGGCTGATTTACGGTGTCTGGCGTCTGGGGGATGATGACGATCACTCAGCCCGTCATGTGCGGGCCAAAATTGACGCTTGTCTGGAACAGGGCATGAGCAGTTTTGATCATGCGGATATTTATGGTGATTATGCCTGTGAGGCGCTGTTTGGCAAGGCTCTGGCAGAGGCACCGGAACTGCGCGAACAGATGCAGCTGATCAGTAAATGCGACATCATGCTGCTGTCCGATAAATACCCGCAGCGCCGGGTTAAGTATTACGACACCTCACCGGCGCATATCACTTTTTCCGTTGATGAAAGTCTGCGTCACCTGCACACCGATTATCTGGATCTGCTGCTGATCCACCGGCCGGATCCGTTTATGGATGCGGCAGCAACCGGCCGGACGCTGGATAATCTGATTGATTCCGGCAAAGTTAAAGCCGTGGGTGTTTCCAATTTCAAGCCCTGGGACTGGGATCTGCTGCAGAGCAATATGCACCATCAGCTGGTCACCAACCAGATTGAAATGAGCCTGCTGGCACGGGACTGTTTTCTGGACGGTACACTGGCACAACAGCAACGCCTTGGCTGCAAACCAATGGCATGGTCGCCACTGGCTGGTGGCCGTTTGTTTGGTGAGGGTGAGGACGCACTGCGTATCCGGCCAGTGTTGCAGCGCATTGCTGATAAACACGGTTGCGCTCCTGAGCATGTGGCGATTGCCTGGTTACTGGCACATCCGGCCGGTATTCTGCCGATTATCGGCACCAATAACCTGCAACGCATCCGTGATGCACACAAAGCGCTTTCGGTAAACATAGACCGTGAAACCTGGTATGAGCTGTGGACAGCCGCTGCCGGAAGTGAGGTACCATGAGTCAGGCATTACGACAGGCGCTGGGCTGTTTTGCGACCGGTGTCACTGTGGTCACCACACGGTATAACGGCGAGGATTATGGCATGACCTGCTCCTCGTTCAATACGGTGTCACTAGACCCGGCACTGGTGTTATGGAGCCTGCAGCGCAGTAGCGGTAACCGTGATGCTTATTTGCAGGGAGGCGGTTATACGGTCAGTGTTTTAGCGGCTGAGCAATCAGCATTGGCCATGCACTTTTCCCGTGGCAGCCAGCAGGAACGTTTCGCTGTACTCGGACAGCAGCAACGTGCGGATAGCGGACGGATTATTGTGCCGGATTGTGTGGCCTGGTTTGATTGCCGCTTACATGAAACCATTGTGGCCGGTGATCATGATATTCTGCTGGGCGAGGTGCAGTCTTATGAATGTCAGCAGGGCAGCGGGCTTATTTTTGAGCGTAGCCGCTTTGGTGTGCTGCAGGTTGCTGCCTGAACCGCTTTTCTGATACAAGCTAACAAAGCTTCAGGTTCCGGAGGAGGAAACCATGGGAGTGTTAAGCAGTCTGTACCACGGGCTGTGCCGGGTAAACTCGGTATTATTGCTGGGCGGAAGGCAGCTGGCCTGGATGTGTGTCGCGCTGATGACCCTGATTATTTTATTGCAGGTTTTTTATCGTTATATTCTGAATGATGCGCTGCCGTGGCCGGAAGAGGCGGCGCGGGCGTTAATGATCTGGATGACCGCACTGGCCGCGCCGACAGCCTACCGCTATGGCGGGTTTGTTTCGATTGATATGTTGCAGGACTATCTGCCACCGATCCTGAAGTCAGTGCTGAGCATTACCCTGCTGGTTCTGGCAGGCGTAGTACTAATCAAGCTATTGGAGCTGGCGATTCAGTTCTTTGGCCGTGGTTTCCGTACTTCGACTGCATCCATCTATCTGCCCTGGGATCCTGCAGAAAAGTTGAAGCGGGCCTGGGTTTATCTGGCTATGCCGGTGTGTTTCGGCGGTATGTTGCTGGTCAATCTGGAGTTGCTGTTGCGTGAGGCTGGGGTGGCTTTCGGTGATCCGGATGCGTTTCCCGCCCCTGTTAAACCAGTTGCCCTGAGCGGGGCGGAGTCCTGATATGTTGCCTGCATTTCTGCCGTTGTTTCTGGTATTGCTGCTGATCGGGATGCCGGTGTTTTTTGCCATGCTGCTGGCACCGGGGATTCTGGTTTACAGCGAGGGCATGGAGCGGGATATCCCTCTGTTATTCCGCAATATTTATAACGGGCTGGATTCCTTCCCGCTGATGGCGATTCCGTTTTTCATGCTGGCCGGTGAGCTGATGAACCGGGGCGGCATTACCCTGCGTCTGGTGGAGTTCAGTCAGGCACTGATTGGCCATGTGCGCGGTGGCCTGGCCCATGTGAATATTATGTCTTCCATGCTGTTTGCCGGTTTGTCCGGTTCGGCAGTGGCTGATACTTCTGCGCTCGGCTCAATGCTGATTCCGGCCATGGAAAAGAACGGCTATTCACGTAAATTTGCTACGGCAGTCACCGCAGCATCATCTGTCATCGGCCCGATCATCCCGCCATCAGGGATTATGATTATCTACGCCTATACCATGGAGATTTCAGTTGCGGCCCTGTTTGCTGCCGGTATCGTGCCGGGAGTTCTGATAGGTTTGGCGCTGATGCTGATGGTGAAGTTGCTGGCTAATAAGCATAATCTGCCGAAAAGCGGAGTGAAAGCCAGCTGGCCGGAGCGTGGCCAGGCCAGTATCAAAGCTATTCCGCCGCTGCTGGCACCGGTGATTATTCTGGGCGGGATTCTGGGTGGGGTATTTACGCCAACGGAAGCTTCTGCTGTCGCTGTGGCTTATGCGCTGGTGCTCGGCCTGTTTTTTATGCGTACCCTGACACTCCGGGAGCTGCCTGACATCCTGACCAAATCCGCCATTTCATCTGCGGTGGTGTTACTACTGGTTGGCTCTGCGATTGCCTTTAAAACCGTGGTCAGCCTGAGTCATGTGGCAGAAGATCTCGCTGCATTTGTACTCAGCCTGACCAGCAGCGTGCTGATCCTGTTGTTTCTGATCAACATCCTGCTGTTTATTGTCGGTATGTTTCTGGATGCCGGCCCGGCCATTATTATTCTTGGGCCGATCCTCGGGCCGGTTTTTGTCAGTCTGGGCGTCGACCCCGTTCATTTTGCCATTATCATGAGCGTTAACCTGACCGTGGGGCTGGCAACACCGCCGATGGGGCTGGTGCTGTTTGTTGCGTCCAGTGTCTCCGGTGAAAAAGTGGAAACTATTTCCAAAGCCATTCTGCCTTTTCTGGCTGTGGAAGTACTGGTGATATTCCTGATTACCTTTTTTCCGGCATTGTCACTCACTGTACCGGAATGGCTGGACTTGATTACTCCCAAATAGCTTTTTATACCTTTTATACAACCAAGGAGGAGAAACCATGTTTTCTGGTTTTACAAAGAAAACGGCTGCATTGTTACTGGGTGCGGCTATGCTGGCCAGTCCGCTGGCAACCACCATGGCTGCAGACTTTAAACTGCGTGCTGTCGCTAACTCGAATGAGAATGACGAAGACTATGATGGTCTGGTGGTCTTTAAGGATTTTGTGGAAAGCCGCTCCAACGGCAAAATAGAGGTTGAGCTGTTTATCGGTACCCAACTGTGTGCCAATGGTACGGAGTGTATGCAGGCACTGGAGGATGGTTCCATTGATATTTATATCTCCACCTCCGGCGGTACCGCCAATATGTACCCTTACGTACAGGTGCTCGATCTGCCTTATATCCTGCGTGATGACCGGGTGGCAGAGCAGGTCTTCACCGGTGATTTTACACGCGAAATGCGCAAGGCCATTCTCGCCGATTCGGATAATAAAGTACGTCTGATGACCATTGGTAATACCGGCGGCTGGCGTAACTTTGCCAATACCAAGCGTACTATAAAAACACCGGAGGACGTTGCCGGTCTGAAAATCCGCACGGTAGTTGCTGACCTGCCGCAGGAATTAGTCAAGGCACTGGGTGCCAGCCCGACGCCAATTCCCTGGCCGGAACTGTTTACTTCATTCCAGACCGGTGTGGTTGAAGGTTCCAAGAACGGCATCACGGATATTATGGGCATGAAATTTCCGGAAGCCGGGCTGAAATATGTCACGCTGGACGGGCACGCCTATATGGGGGCGCTGTGGTTCATGAGTAATGATAACTTTAAAAAAATGGATGAAGACATGCGCAAAGTCGTGGTCGATGGTTTTGCAGAGCTGCAACAGGCAACGTTTGCCTCACCCAAACGCAAGTCCATTCAGGCTTATCAGGATTTTGTGAAAGCCGGTGGTGAGTTGTATGTGCCAACCGCAGAGGAAAAGGCTAAGTTTGCCGAAGCAGCCAGCCCGGTTTATGAGTGGTTCGGCAAAAACATCAAGGATGGTCAGAAATGGCTGGATCTGCTGAAATCCGAAGCAGCAAAAGCGGAAGAGGTCATTGCCGCTGATTACGCGGATATTAATTAAGGCAATTTCAAATTGTAAAACGAGGTTAAGCCTCCTCCTTTGATGCCACGTGTTTTGCTCTTTAAACGTAGTTTAGGGAGGGTGGGAGGGGGAGGCTTTGCCTGATTAGCCCTGCTGACAGGACATAAAAAGCTGCCATAAAAATTTTCTGGTGGCAGCTATCGAAACTGATTGACTGACCAGTCAATCGTGCTCTATATTCGCTGTTTATGCGATAATAATGGTGCCCCGGGGCACCAGCTTGATCCGCAAAATGAGCGGCTTCTGTCAACAGGCAGCAGGTTGTTTTAGTTGAATGCTTCATCCGCAGGGTGGGTTTAAATATATGAGTGAAAAAAGCGGGCGCAGAAGGGCCGGAGGAGGCCGTTCCGGACGTCAGACGGCACGTCAGCAATCAGTAGCCGCACAGGTTCCCTTCATTGAGCGCAATATCCCTTTTATGGAGATATTGGATGATGCGGGGCTGGAGCTGATCGAACAGAATGCCGACACCGTGCTGGAAGAAATCGGTATTGATTTCCGGGATGATCCTGAGGCGCTGGAAATTCTTAAAGCAGGTGGCGCAGAAGTCGATGGGGAGCGGGTTCGTTTTCCACGCGGATTATGCCGTCAGCTGATTCAGCAACATGCACCGTCTGAGTTCACTCAGCACGCACGTAATCCGGAGCGCAGCACGATTATTGGTGGTAAGCGTACGGTACTGGTGCCTGCTTATGGCTCACCGTTTGTGCGCGATCTGGATAAAGGGCGGCGTTACGCGTCTATTGAAGACTTCCGCAACTTCGTCAAGCTGGCTTATATGAGCCCCGGTCTGCATCATTCCGGTGGTACAGTCTGTGAGCCGGTGGATCTGCCGGTAAACAAGCGCCACTTTGACATGGTGTACAGCCACCTGAAATACAGTGACAAACCGTTCATGGGTTCTGTTACCGCACCATCGCGGGCACAGGATACCGTGGATATGGCGAAGATTGTGTTTGGTGATGAGTTCGTTGAGAACAATACGGTCTGTACCAGCCTGATTAATGCCAACTCGCCGATGACCTACGACGACACCATGCTTGGTGCGTTGAAGGTGTATGCCCGCAATATGCAGGCGACGGTTATATCCCCGTTCATTCTGGCCGGTGCGATGTCGCCGGTAACCGTAGTCGGTACAGCAACCCAGATTCTGGCTGAGGCAATGGCCGGTATGGCCTTTGCACAAATGGTGCGTCCCGGTGCGCCGGTAGTGTTCGGTACCTTTGCCAGTGCAGTGTCTATGCAGTCCGGTGCGCCGACCTTCGGTGGTCCTGAGCCGAGTCAGATTCTTTATATCGCTGCTCAGTTAGCCCGTCGTCTGGGCGTGCCGTTCCGTAGTGGTGGTGGTTTGTGTGCTTCCAAACTGCCGGATGCACAGGCGGCTTATGAGGCGGCCAATACCCTGCAAACTGCTGCGCTGGCCGGTGTTAACTTTATGTTGCATACTGCCGGTTGGCTGGAAGGTGGTCTGGTGATGAGCTATGAGAAATTCCTCATGGATGCGGATCAGGCTAATATGATTGCAATCCTGCTCAAAGGCGTGGATCTGAGTGAGAATGGTCAGGCGATGAGCGCACTGCGTGAAGTCGGACCGGGTAACCATTTCCTGGGAGCGGCACATACGCAGGCCAACTTTGAGACGGCTTTCTATCGTTCACCGCTGGCTGACAGTAACAGTTTCGAGCAGTGGAGCGAAGAGGGCGGAATTGATTGTGCCCAGCGTGCTAATCAGCAACTGAAGAAAATGCTGAACAGCTATGAGGCACCGCCGATTGATCCGGCCATTGACGAAGCCTTGCTGGCCTTTATGGAGCAGCGTAAGGCTTCTTTCCCTGATCAGGATTACTGATAAAACTGACACCCAACTAAATACAGAAGTGGAGATATTGGCATGGCCGATGAAGATTATGATGACGATGAGATTATCCTCTCTGAGCTGTCTGACGAAGAGCTGGTAGAGCAGATGCACGATGACCTTTATGACGGTCTGAAGGATGAAATTGAAGAGGGTACCAATATCCTGCTGGAGCGCGGCTGGTCAGCGGAAAAGGTGCTTTCTGAGGCTCTGGTGGGCGGCATGACCATTGTGGGTGTTGACTTCCGTGACGGTATTCTGTTCGTGCCGGAAGTATTGCTGGCAGCGAATGCGATGAAGGGCGGGATGGCTATTCTGCGTCCGTTGCTGGCAGAGACCGGTGCCAAGCCGATCGGCAAGATGGTGATTGGTACCGTAAAAGGTGATATCCACGACATTGGTAAGAATCTGGTTACCATGATGATGGAAGGTGCCGGGTTCGAGGTGATTGATCTGGGTATCAATAATGATGTTGATGCTTATCTGGCTGCTCTGGAAGAACATAAGCCGGATATTCTGGGTATGTCAGCACTGCTGACCACTACCATGCCTTATATGAAAGTGGTCATTGACGCGCTGGTCGAGAAAGGACTGCGTGATGACTACATTGTGCTGGTCGGTGGCGCACCACTGAATGAAGAGTTTGGTCAGGCCGTGGGCGCGGATGCCTATTGCCGTGATGCGGCTTCTGCGTCCAGCACAGCGGTTGCCATGGTTGAGGAGCGCCGTGCCGCCTGATGCTGCATCCGTTCCGCAGGCTGAATCAGTATTGATTATTGCCTGCGGGGCACTGGCCCGGGAGATTCAGCAGTTACGGCTGCTGAATGGCTGGAGTCATGTAAAGCTGCAGTGTCTGGAAGCTGAATTGCATAATCGTCCGGAGAAAATTCCGGGTAAATTACGCGCAGCCATCGCTAAGTACCGTGATCAGTATGAGCATATTTTTATTGGTTATGCGGATTGCGGCACCGGCGGTGAAATCGACCGGATTATTGAGCAGGAAGGCCTGGAACGGTTGCCGGGAGCGCATTGTTATGCGTTTTTTACCGGGCTGGCTGAGTTTGAGCAGCTGGCAGAAGAAGAGCTGGGTAGTTTTTATCTCACTGATTTTCTGGTGCGGCATTTTGAGCGCCTGATAATCCGGGGCCTGGGTATCGACAAGCATCCACAGTTAGCAAAAATGTATTTTGGTCACTATAAGCGTCTGGTCTATCTGGCACAGACGCATGACCCTGAGTTAATGACGGCGGCGGAAAAAGCTGCTGAGTACCTGGGGCTGGAATTTAAGCATGTCTACACCGGTTATGGTGAGCTGGAGTCCGGCCTGAATGTTCAATCGGTTAAGTGGCGGCCTGCCGCTTAATCAGGTTCTCTGATCAGAGAGCCACCATCCCTGGCAGGGGAGAATGCGATGCCACAAAAGATTGTCGTCTATTGGCGGGATATCCCGTCACAAATCATTATCAAAAAAGGTCGTGCCAAGGGTAAAGCGGTGCTGAGCCAGCGTTTTCAGGAGGCGATTGACCGGGCCGCCATGCGCGCCGGGATGGCTGATACCGACTCCTATGTTGAGCAGTGGCGGCGTGAAACCGCTGACTATGAAACGGAGGGTGATATCCAGACGGTAGCTGAAGCAGTGGCGCAGGAATATGAGGTTCAGTACAACGATGATGTACTGAGCGCTATGGTGCGCAATAAAGGTTTGACGGCTGAGGCATAGGAGCAGGCAATGTATAAAATGCGGCGTTGGTCAGCGCGTAATGCCAAAGTGTTAAATGGCCTTTACGAGCGGTTTGAACAGGTATTGGTGAAGCTTTATCCGCAGATTCAGAAAGTGGGTGTGCAAAAAGTTGAAAAGCCATTGATGTTCATTGAAAAAGCGACTAAAAGTTTTCTGTTTGATTCGCAGTCCTGCGGTCAGTGTACGCTGGGTTCGACCGGCATGTCCTGCCCGATGAATTGCCCGAAAACCATTCGTAACGGCCCCTGTGGCGGGGTGCGTCCCGGTGGTAAGTGTGAGGTAAAGCCGGAAATGGATTGTGTCTGGGTGGTGGCCTGGGAAGGTACGCAGCACATGAAGAAAGAAGAGCAGGCGATTCAGATTGTGCAGAAGCCACTGGATAACCGCCTGAAAGGAAAGTCGGCCTGGTTACGGGCGGCAGAGCTGAAACTGCAGGAGATGAAGCGATGACTGAGCAGCATGATGGCGTTATTGAAGCGCATGTCATTGATTCGGATGCGGAGCAGGGGCTGATTGACCCGCTGGATTATACGCAGGAGCCGCCGCCGGGCTACTCCCTGCCGATTCTGCCGGGACATTATTCACCGGGGCGTCTGGAGCGGGTATTACGGGCCGGAAAGTTTGCGGTCACCACCGAAATTGCACCGCCGGACTCGGCTGATCCACAGGATGTGTATGACCGGGCGGCAATATTTGACGGTTATGTGGATGCCATGAATGCCACTGACGGTTCCGGTGCGCACTGCCATATGTCCAGTGTCGGCATGTGTTCGCTGCTGACCCGTAAAGGTTATTCGATGGTGATGCAGATTTCCTGCCGTGACCGTAACCGGATTGCGATTCAGGGTGATGTGCTCGGGGCGGCAGCCATGGGTGTGGCGAATATGCTTTGCCTGAGCGGTGACGGTGTGCAGCAGGGCGATCATCCGGAAGCGAAGCCGGTGTTCGATCTGGATTGTATGTCATCGCTGGAAACCATCAGGACCATGCGCGATAAATACCAGTTTCTCAGTGGCCGTAAAATTACCAGCCCGCCCAATGTGTTTTTGGGTGCGGCAGCGAATCCGTTTGCGCCACCGTATGACTACCGGCCTTACCGGCTGGCGAAGAAAGTTGATGCCGGTGCACAGTTTATCCAGACCCAGTATTGCTATGATGTCGACATGCTGAAGACCTATATGGATAAGGTGCGTGATATGGGTTTGCATGAAAAAGTCTTTATGCTGATTGGTGTCGGGCCGCTGGCTTCGGCGAAAACTGCTGAGTGGATCCGCAAAAATGTGGCCGGTGTGCATATTCCGGACAGCGTGATTAAGCGTCTGGCCGGTGCGGAAAACCAGAAGCAGGAAGGGATTAACCTGTGCATCGATATGATTCATCAGGTCAGGGAAATTGAAGGGGTACACGGGGTGCATATCATGGCTTATCGCCAGGAGCATAATGTACCGGAAATTGTAGAACGTTCGGGTATTTTAGGGGGCAGAACCCCATGGCATCCCGGTTTGGTTGGCTCTCCGCCGGAGAGTCGCAGTGAGTCAAAAGGAATTTAATATGACAGTTACAGTCGTTACTTCCGCCAGTAAGGAAGTAAAAATCGGTTTTGAAGAGCGTTTCGTGATTATCGGTGAGCGGATTAATCCGACGGGGCGCAAGATTCTGGCCGAAGAAATGAAAAACGGTGATTACAGCCGGGTCGAGGCGGATGCGATTGCACAGGTGGAAGCCGGTGCACAGATGCTGGATGTGAATGCCGGTATCCCGCTGGCTGATGAGCCAAGAATTCTGGCTGAAGTGATTCAGCTGGTACAGGGCATTACCGATGTGCCGCTGTGTATTGACTCCTCAATCATTGATGCACTGGCGGCAGGTCTGTCGGTTTATCAGGGCCGGGCACTGGTAAACTCTGTGACCGGTGAAGATGAGAGTCTGGAGCGTGTGCTACCGTTGGTGGCTAAATATGATGCGTCAGTAGTGGCGATTTCCAATGATGAAACCGGCATTTCGCAAGACCCTAACGTGCGTTTTGAGGTCGCGAAGAAGATTGTCCAGCGTGCAGCTGATCACGGTATTTCTCATGACCGGGTGGTGGTTGATCCGCTGGTAATGCCGATTGGTGCTATCAACTCTTCCGGACGTCAGGTCATGGATCTGGTTGGCCGTCTGCGGAATGAGCTGAAAGTGAATACCACTTGCGGTGCTTCCAATGTCAGCTTTGGCCTGCCGAACCGTAACGGGATTAACAGTGCGTTCCTGACTATGGCGATTGGTGCCGGGATGACTTCAGCGATTACCAGTCCGTTGCATGCCGAAGTGATGCAGGCCGTGCTGGGCGCGGACGTCATGATGGGGCATGATCCGGATTGTATGGCCTGGATCAGAAAATACCGTGAGCCTGCAGCTGAAGGCAGTGGTGGTGCACGTGGCGGACGTGAAGGTCGCCGGCGTCGTCGTGGGTAAGACACCCTCACCCCCCAGCCCCCTCTCCCTTAAAGGGCGAGGGGGTGACAACTGGCCGTTAAATACCCTGAATCTAAGTGAGTGAAAGCCAAGTGGAAGCTGATAATAAAACCGCCAAAGTCGTCTTCATGCCATCCGGCCTGCGTGGTCAGTTCCCGCTGGGTACACCTTTGCTGCAGGCTGCACAGAAGCTGGGGGTAGATATTGACTCTATCTGTGGCGGGCGGGGTTTATGCGGCCGCTGTCAGATTTTGTGTGCGGAAGGCGAGTTTCCCAAGCATGGCATCACCTCTAAAACTGAACATCTCAATGACTTCACCGAAACCGAGCGACGCTACGAACAACAGCGTAAGCCGCTGGCTAAGGGGCGACGGCTGGGCTGCCATGCGCTGATTCAGGGGGATCTGGTGATTGATGTGCCTGCGGATAGTCAGGTGCATAAACAGATTGTGCGCAAGGCGGCTGATCTGCGTGATATTGTGCTGGATACGGCGGTGCAGTTGCATTATGTCGAAGTTGAAGAAGCCAGCATGCACAACCCGAAAGGGGATTATCAGCGGCTTTGTGAGGCGCTGGAGTTTGAGTGGCAGCTGACCGGATTGCGTTGTGACCTGAGTTTGCTGAAAAATCTTCAAACCACCCTGCGGGAAGGCAAGTGGGCGGTAACGGTGGCTGTTTATAAGCAGTCGCGTATTATGGCGATCTGGCCCGGTTTCAGGGAAAATGTGTATGGGGTGGCGGTTGATGTCGGCTCCACCACTATCGCTGCACACTTGTGTGATCTGGTGACCGGCAAGGTGATTCATTCCGGCAGCATGATGAATCCGCAGATTCGCTTCGGTGAAGACCTGATGAGCCGGGTGTCGTATGTGATGATGCATCCCGATGGCACGGAGGCGATGACGCAGGCGGTACGCGAAGGGCTGAACACCCTGCTGCTGCAGATTGCCGGAGAGAGCAATATTGCGGTGGATGAGATTCTGGAAATCTCGCTGGTCGGTAATCCGATCATGCATCATATCCTGTTGGGCATTAATCCGGTTGAGCTGGGCGGGGCACCGTTTGCACTGGCCACCGATGAGGCGCTGAACTGCTATGCCAGTGAGCTGGAGCTGAATATCCATCCCGGTGGCATGGCTTATATCCTGCCCTGTATTGCCGGACACGTCGGGGCGGATGCTGCCGGTGTTGTCTTGTCGGAAGAGCCACAGTTGCAGACGGATATTACCCTGCTGGTGGATGTGGGCACTAATGCCGAGATTGTGCTGGGTAATCATGAGCAGCTGTTTGCCTGCTCCAGTCCGACCGGACCGGCCTTTGAGGGTGCGCAGATCAGTTCCGGTCAGCGTGCTGCACCGGGTGCCATTGAGCGGGTGCGTATTGACCCTGTCAGCAAGGAGCCGCGCTTCCGGGTAATTGGTTCTGAGCTGTGGTCGGATGAGCCGGGTTTTGCTGAGTCAGTGAAAGGTATTGGGGTTAACGGTATTTGTGGCTCCGGCATTATTGAAGTCATTGCGGAGATGTTTCTGGCCGGGATTATTACTCAGGACGGAGTAATTGATGGCGGACTGGCGGATACGACTCCGCGTGTGGTACCGTCTGATCGTACCTGGTCTTATGTGCTGTATGACGATGGCCGTGGTGAGGATAAAGTGATTTCTGTCACCCAGAATGATGTGCGTCAGATTCAGCTGGCGAAGGCCGCGCTTTATGCCGGTGTGAAGCTGCTGATGGACAAAATGGGTGTGATGCACATTGACCGTATCCGGCTGGCGGGTGCGTTTGGCAGCCATATTGATGTAAAACATGCCATGGTGCTGGGGCTGATTCCGGACTGTCCGCTGGATAAGGTTGCTTCAGCAGGAAATGCCGCCGGTACCGGGGCACGGATTGCACTGCTGAATCAGGGCGCGCGGCAAACTATTGAGACGGTAGTGCGGGATATTGAGAAGATTGAAACCGCCATCGAGCCAAAGTTCCAGACGTACTTTGTTGATGCCATGGCATTCCCGAACAAAACCGATAATTTCCCGAATCTTTTCGCTGTGGTTGAGCGCCCGGCGGAGAAAGCGGTAGCAGTTCAGGATGCTGCCGGGGCAGGGGAGCGGCGGCGACGCAGAAGACGGTGAGGCGCTAAGGCGTAAAGACAGGAATAGCCATATTCTTTTCCTGTCTCTAAGCGGATCACCCCACTGTCCCCACGATGGCTCCCATGCTTCGGTCAGATTAATCCACCGTCACCGTGATATTCAGCACCGCATCCTGCCCCGCTGCCAGATCACCAATATTCCACACCCCGGTCGCTGAGCTATAAGCACCAGCGCCATCATCCGACGTATAAGTAACTCCGGCGGGCAACACATCCGTAACCTGCACGCCGGTGGCGTCATTGGCGCTGGTATTACGTGCGTTCAGCGTGTAAACCACGACTTCGCCACGCAAGGCGCTGGACTTGTCCACCGTTTTGGTCAGTTCAACATCCACCGCATTTGAACAGGCTGCCGGGGCTGTTACCGTCACGTCCGCCAACATGCAGGCGGCATCATCCACATCCGTCAATGTCAGGCTAATGCCGCCACCACTGATCGGGAAGCTGCCGAACGGCCCCTGTTCACTGCCGTAGGCAAGGCCGGAGCGTACATCATCACCACCGATGTTATAACTCGCCCCTGTGTTGGCGCCGTTCAGGTTAATGGTGTAACTGAAGGTGTCATCGGATGGGTCGGAAGCGGTGCCGCCGTCATTACAGGAGGCATTAACAACGGGAACTTCTAGGCTGCATACCGCCTCAGTAAAACCGATATCCAGCGAATGATTATTCTCCCCGGCATTACCCACCGTGAACGTCACTTGCGCCTTGCTGCCAAATACCACAGCATCCGAGTCACGGATATCCGTGATTGCATCATTGTTAGTCTTACCGTCAGCATCCTGTAGGGTCAGACTGTAGTCCTGAATGGCGGCCTGACCACTGTCTATTGAGATGGTGCAGCTTTGTCCCGCTGTCATAAAGCTTGCATTACCGCCCGCAGTATTGGAAAAGAAAAATTGGCCGTTACTGTCAGTTGTTGCATTGGCATAGTTGCCACCACACATCAAATCAACTTCCACTCCGCCAATGCCGTCTTCCCCGGCATCCTGGATGCCATCACCATCCGTATCCAGCCACACGCGGTTACCAACCTCGATAGGCGCTGACTCAGTCAATAACTCAATATCCCCTAAACCATTTGCCTTATCAAATAATTCGACTGTGGTATTTTGGTAGATGGCGTACCAGTTATTATATTCTCCATCGTCCAACCCATAAGTCATCACACCCTGTGAATCCATATATTGCGCGCCAGTCGCTGCCGGGTTGGGATCAATACTGACCGACATAATTTGTCGGCTACCTTTCAATAGGGCAGATGCCCCCTCGGCATTCTCTGTTGTTCCATTACCGGACAAGTCCTGAATAAATTCTGAGTTTGCAATACTTGGACAATTCGCACTGCCTTCAAATTCATAACCACTGGTAGTTTTACATGCCTTTTTGGTGTCTCCCTTGGCTTCTGCAGACGTCAGATTCACTGCGCCTGAGACAGCCCAGTAGTTTTGCGCTCCCATTTGGTGCCCGAAACGATCTGCCAGCGAGATAAACATATCGCCATTTTCATCAAACTCTATGTCTGAAAGAATAGGCTGGGCATGGTGAGCAACCCTGCCACTTAACGTCAGGGTAATGTCTTGTTCCGGATTAGGGTTCACATGACCAGCACTTGTCCAAACATCTTTCCAGGGATAGAAAGCACCAAGAAACACTGAACGCTGTCCATTAGGGTTGAAACTCAGTACCGTTGTAAAACCCGAGGCAATATTATTAGGGTCAAACTCCAGAACATAAGCCAACAAGTCCGTCATACTGCCGGATGTAGCATCATTCACAACGCCCAGATAACCTTTATCCTCATAAAAACCCAAACCCCACGGGCGCATTTCACCGGAACCGGCAGAGGGATAGCCGGGCAAACCACTTAACGCATATTGAGCAACATCAGATGGAGCAGAATTAACAGGGTTCCCGGACACGTCAACACGGATTAAAGCACGCTGAAACAAATTTACAGCCCAAAGGTAGTTGCTATCCGGCTGCATATCAATATCACCGTATGCGACTTTACCTACTTTGCTGAAAGCATCCAGATCGATATTGGGGGAACCTTTAGAGGAAGGTAACTCGTAGTCACTGGCAATACCTGTTCCACTTCCGGCACAACCCGCAGAACGGCAGACATTGCCGAAATCAATGGCGTCACCTCCATTACCTGGCGCAACCCCTTGTAAATCGAAGGTTCCCAGATAATTCGGAGTTACCCCATTGTAATCCATCACATAAATAGACCCAGGACTATTGGCAAAGCCAACATGGCGCTTCATCAAGGCGCTGACATACAGTCTTTTATTACTTTTATGGTAAGCCACACCCCAGACTGAACCCAAATCCTGAACATCCGCTAACTGGGTTGCAGTTGTTCCCCCGCTACCATTTAAGCCCGTCGCGACATAGGGAGCTTCATACAAGGCAGCATCATTAGCGCCATCACCACGGCCATCTCCATTCACATAAGACGGAATCACATAATCCGGCAGCCCCCCTGCATGATAGTCAGCAGGGACATATAAACCAAAATCAAGGTTACAGTCACTTGCCGACGCGAATTGTACAGAAGTTGCGGAGTCCCCCCCATTAGGACTACTCTTCAGCCAGCTTTGTGACCAGGAAAACTCAACCCGCACAGGATAATCCAGATTAAGACCCGCAGAATCCCACGCGCCATTCCCATCAGTTACTCTTGTGTGTGACGCCCCATTGACATCTGACAAAGTGACCGTAACACCTTCAATGCCGCTTTCGTTCGGATTTTTCAGGCCGTATGTATTGTTGCCGGCGCCATCAAATGGCAATTCCTGAAAGATCATGCCGCCAACATCCGTACCACCAGAACAGGCTGCATGCGCTGTCAGCGTAGCTCCCTGTAGTAACAGCATCATAAAGCCACTTAGCCACCACTTTATCTGACCCATCATTGTCACCTCGTTATTTTTAGTATTTCCCCGCACGAGACCTAGAATGCTTCGGCTTCATACGGGACTTATATCTTATGGAACCTGAATACCCATCGCATAATACCCAGTGGCTTCTTGATCAAAGCTGAATAGACAAGCCCTGTAAGACCCGCACACGCTTATGCCGGGAGGTTACCCCTATTGCACTACCACAGTAATTTCCAGCGTTACCGCCTGCCCTATTCCCAGATTGCCAATGTCCCACACGCCAGTATTAGGGTCATAAGCCCCCACCCCGTCGTCCGACACATAGCTGATATCGACAGGAAGTAGATCGGTCACCTGAACGCCGCTCGCATCAGCCGGGCCATTATTGGTTGCCGTCAGCTTGTAAACCACCGTATCCCCACGTCGGGCGTTAGCTTTATCCGCCAGTTTGGTTAACTCAATATCGACTGTTTGCTGCTCTGTAAAACCAAAATCGAGCGTATGGTTATTCTCACCCGCGTTACCTACTGTAAAAACAATCTCGGCCGCACCGCCATTATCGGTCGCATCGGAATCCCGCAGGTCGGTCAACGGATCATTGCTCCCGTCACCATCGGCATTCTGCTGCGTCAGGGTGTAGGTATCCAAAGGAGCCTGCCCCGCCGCGATGCTCAGGCTACAGGCTTGGCCGGAATCCATGAACGTAGCGTTGCCGCCGCCAGCATTGCTGAAGTAGAACTCACCACCGTTTGCCGTTGTCGTCGTTGCTTCATCTCCACCACAGGTTAGCGTGACATTAACACCATCAATGCCATCTTCCCCGGCATCCTGGATGCCATCACCGTCCGCATCCAGCCACACACGGTTACCAACTTGCAACGGCAGCGGCCCTGACTCCGGGCAAATCAGTTCAATATCGCCAAGGCCACCACCTTTGGAAAAAGTACCGGCGCTACCAGAGGAATCATCCTGGTACACCGTCACCCCGCCTGTATGTGAGCCGTCCGTATTGCTGGCGAATACAGCCGCTGCCGTATAGTAGCCATACCTGTCAGCCGAGGTATAAAGCAGTTCCCCAGAGCCGGGAAGCAATGCCAGACTGCCCACAACAGTATCAGCGGTAGAAGTTGCCGTACCACTGCCATTCCACGCATCCGCATAAAACTCGCGTCCGCCTGGCCCTGTTGGCGATGTTGTCCCGACCCCGCTCAGCAGGTTGCCGTTCCCATCATAAACCTGACCATTATTCTCCAGTGTCAGGGTTGAACCTGTTGCATCAAAACCGACCCGTAAAATATCGCCTGCTGCAAAAATGGAAACATCGGTATTGGGTGAAGATACATTGGGTTCCGAGTTGGCATAACCGAACTGATGGGTAGAACGGTCGATCAACCCCAGAATAATCGAACCATCATCGTCAAACTCAATATCACCTAAAATCGGTTGCGGGTATTTTTTGATCCCGCCAGAGATATAAGGGTCAACAGCAGCATAGTCATCAGTCCAGGGATGCCAATATTCCCCGGCTGAACTGTACCCCTGGAAATCACGCTCATAATCCAAAACCACTGGTGTTGGCAAAACTGTCGACCAGTTGACGCCATCATGCTTGAAAATGTGCGCAGTCAAATCATTACACGAACCACTGGCGTTACAACTGTCGCTGCTGCTGGCGTCACACACCACTCCGACATAGATACTGCCTTCGTGATATTTTGTCGCCCAAGGACGTGCGGCACCTGAAGGTGAGCCACATTACCATTGGCAGGACAAATGGCATTATCAAGCCAGGGCGCATTGGCAACCTCATTATCACCCGGCGTACCCGATGTATTGACTGTGTATAATTTACTATCAAACAGGTTTGCGACATAAAGTGTACTGCCATCTGTGGATAAATCGATATCCCCGAAACCCCGTTTGCCAATCAGTGGATAAACAGCTGCATCCAGGCTCCGGTCGGTTAGCGTGACGGCGATGCAGCCAATCCGCAGGATAATGACGTTACACTGCATATCCCGGATATCCCGGATGTTGCGGAAGGTCGCTACTACGTCGCCCTGCGTCACCGCAACCACCTGGGCGTCATGACCGCAACACCGGTGCAACTGTCAGCCGCTACCACGACGGTTGACTTCACCCGGCCGGAAACTGCTGTCAACGGCGAATATCCACGTCTTACGGAGAATGGTGTGACCCTGCTGTGGGCAGGCGATGCAAACAATAGCAACAGCGTGATTGCCAGCGGCCCCGGCAATGATCCCAATGCCATACTCGGGGCAGTATTGAGCCACCCGGAAAACACACTGGGCAATAACAATCTTCGTCTCGCCGGGTATCTTGCCGCAGACCTGAATATGGATGGCCTGACTATCTACAGCGGCCCTGACAATGATGTCAACCTGCTGCGCGCCAACGTATTGCAATATCCGGGCAATGGAACCGCCGCAGCCAATTATGTGCTCGGCGGTTCCCTGCCCGAATGACTCAAGCTCCCCACCGATGCACCCAGGTAATTTACTCCTGTACCGCCTGGAGAAATTGCCACTGCTCCCCAGATGGCTGGTAACGGAATACGTACATGCGCTTACGAAGGTTGTTTTCCGCCAGCAAGCGAAACCCGAATTCCAGCTCCTTCGCCTGCATCAGGTACTGCCCTTGCCGATCCCGCACAAACCCGAATTTGCGCACACTGGTGGTGTTGCCATCCGGCAAGGTCGCCAGCGAAAACTCGTGACGCACGTCGCGGGTAAAGTCGCCGTTTGCATCCAGCGCCACGGAATACACATCTGACGAGCGTGCCGCCCCCAGATACAAACGCTTGTGTTTGACGCCATTGAATACACCCACACCAATCGCGTCGGTATTATCGAGCTGACTGACTACCTGCTTGCTGGCCATATCAATGCGGTAAATCCGCCCCAACGCCTGTTGCGGCCCGGAACCGGCTAACGAACTGGCATACAGGCTGTTGGTATCACAATCGTAAGCCAACCCCATCACGCCGAACGGATTGGATGTCGATGGCGGCGCAGCCCAGGGCAACTCCAGCCACAAAGCCATTTCCCCGCTGTGTGCATCAATCCGGTAAATACGGTTCTGCAATGTCGGCGGGTTATCCTTCAGACTCACTTCCGGTGTGGGGGCAACATAAATGTGCCCGTCACGATCACGCACAAACGGCCCGACATGCCCGGCATCATCCCAGCTTGGGTGTTGCCAGGTTTTACCACTACGCACATTTAGCAGGCGGATACCAGTGTAGCCGCGCTGCTGGGTATCAATCGCCACCTGTTGCCCCAGCCCGGTCTTACCGACAAACCCCGGCATTTTACGGCAGGCATCGGCCACACCCGGCTTGAAGTTACCCATATCCGGCTCGCCGCAGCCACCCAGCAGCCCAATAACACCCAGAAACACCGCCAGCTTACGCATCACTTTTTCCTTTTACCGGCACGAACATCGGCCCTGACCAACACGGCCACACTTCGATGTTCTGCACGCCATCCTTCACCCGCGTATCCGCCCAGCAGTACTCACTCCCCGGCTCACCGTCATTTTTCAGTTGTGGCACGTACCAAAGCACCAAATCCCTGCCCTGTAATGGCTCAGCAGGCTCAATAAACTGCTCCGGCCCCTGGCGGTAATCGGTGTTGCAGCAGGAGCCGATAGTCACTGTATCCTGTTCGCCTTCTTCCGGCTTGTAGACGCTGAAATAGGTGAAAGCATTGTCACCACGGCCACCGTCGCCAAACTGTGCGTTGCCCGGCTCAACATAGAAACCGGAACCATCCTTGCCGGTCACCCGGTACTGGTAGCCTTCTTCCGTCAGACTGGCGTCATCCTGCAAGCGCCACTGTTCCTTGTCCCAGTCCTGCCATGCATTGCCGTCCCATTCCGCCACGGTATCCACTGCGCCTGCTCCGGTATCCAGATCGATGCGCACCACCGGACGGTAAGTGCCATCGGTGCCGCAACCGCGCCCGAAATCGGCCTGCGCCACCCGGAAGCGGCCATCTTTGTAAAACTCGTAACGCTGCACATAGCGGTAGTTGCAGGGCGTCGGCCACGGCGGCTGGCGGAAATCCTGCACTACCGCAAAGCCCACTTCTTTACCATCCTGCACAATCGGCTCAATTTCCGGCCCGTCGTAAGCAATCACCACCGCCGCGCTGAACATCGGGCAGCCAATCGCATCGCTGTAACCAAAACCGTCACGGCTGGAATAACTGACGTGCCAGTCCAGCAGCTTGGCGTTTTTCATCACCCTGTTGCCATTGAAGCTGACATTGGAAAGCTGCAAGCCGTCAGAGCCGGTAATCACGTAATCCATACGCCAGCCGTCCTGCGCCAGCGAATTGACCTTTTCGCAATAATTGCGGAAGGTGGTTTCGTTTTCCAGGCTGCGCTCGGTCACCACCGTTGTCGGGCCACTGCTGCCCAGTTCCGTCCAGCGCGTGCCGACCAGCCTGCCTTCAGTCAGATCGACAATCGCCCACAAGGCGTCATGATCGAAGACATAAGTGGGGGCGACACACAGGTGATGGGAACGCTCGCAACGTGAATCCTTCAGCGAGGTTTTGAATTCCGCCTTGGCAGGCTGCTTTTTACCGGCGTCATCCGCCAGTGCGGCTTTCACTTCCGGGGAAGCATTGGCAATGGCATTGGCCAGTTCGATCAGGCGCGGCGGCAAATCCGGCTGGGCGTAATTCTGGCGGCTGACCCCGAGCACCCGTTTGGCGTTCACATCCACAAAAGCAATGGTGGAGGCATTATCGAAGTGGCTGTACATCTCCACCCGCCAGCACTCTGCTTTGGCGCACGGCCCGGCATTGCCGTTAAAATCTGCGGGCAGCGCCTTGCGCACCGTCATGATTTCATTGCGCAATGCCTCTCTGCTTTTGGGGTCGCGGGTGAATCTGAGAAATTCAGGATGGGCAACCGCCAGCTCCTGCGCCAGACGGCCTTTGGCTTCGGGCAGTTCCTGTGCATTCATTTGCAGAATGGGAGGGTCCGCCTGCAAAGCGGCTTCGACCCGCTGCCAGTATTCAGCCAGTTCGGGCACGCGGGATTTGCGGAGTTCCCGTTCCAGCGGCTCGGCCAACTGGCTGGTATCCGCGAATTTGTCGGTGACTGCCGGTGTGATGCTCTGCGGCTGCTTATCATTGCAGCCGGATAACAAGATGCAGGCAAGGCATAACGCCGTGCTCAGGTGAATTTTCATGTTTGCCCCAATTTTATGCTGTTGTCAGCAACAACCTGCCCTTAGTACATAATTGTATGCCCTATGGTTGAAGGCCGAGAGTATCGCTTAAGCATCTTGTCTTGTGCAAGTTGTGGCGCGGAGTTTTTATGCAGTATTTTTTATTTGCGCTACTATCATGGAGTGTTGGGTGTGACTCTTTTTTACGGGCTGTTTGTCTGAAATAGCGTAGTGAATACGGGGAGTAAGTTACAATGAAAAAAACGGATGGAGAATAGAATAGTGGCCAATCAATTTGTACCAAAAGCTGAGCTGTTTGATCAACTTCGTTCCATATTTAACCAGAAGCAGTCCGGGATGCTGACATTGCTGACGGACACCAAAAAGTCGGTATTAATGCGTTTCTCGGCAGGGGAGTTGACCAGTGCCCGCTGTCGTAGTTGGGATATCGCCAATACCATTGAAGCTTTGTTTGAGGCCGAAACGGTCAAGTTTTCCTATATCAGGAGCAGCAGTGGTGAGGATAAGCCGCCACTGCTGCCTGCACAGGATTTTATGCTGATGATTGAGCCGGGTGGCAGTGGTCTGGAAGCGACAGCTGATCAGGAAGAGGGCATAGCTGTGATACCGGAACAGGCAGCGTTTGAGCCGGTGGAAAAGGCACAGGAAGCTCCTGTCGTCACTAAAGATGAAGAGAAAAAAGAAGAGGGTAAAGAGGACAAAAAGGCATTTGAGGTGGATAAAGTCACTGCTGCCCGCATGAATTACTTCTGACAGGCAGCATCAGATTACCCTTAAAAATAATAACTCCACCGCACAGTCAGGGTAGTGGGCACATGGCCGAACTCTGATTGAATGTTGCCCTGTGCATCCACGCCCTTGCCATTGCCATGCAACAGCGAAAACAGCAGATCCGACTCATTACCCAGCGAATATTTCAGGTTCAGCTGGTGCAAAAAGGAATATTGCTTGTCGCCGCTGTCATCGTCCAGCTGGCTGGTGAGCAGGGTATAGCCGCCGCTCCATAGCGGTGAAATATCGCGTTGGGCACTGAGCCCCAGTACATGGCGTGACAAATGTGGTTGTATGCCCTGGGTGATAAGCGGGGCAGATTGCGCGGTGGCCAGTTCTGCCTTACTGCTGGCTCCAAGTGCATTATCATACAGCTCCGCTGCAACCGTGGTGCCGTTCTCAAACTTGTAATCTGCCCCGGCAATGGCAAACAGCCCGCTGTCCCCATCAGCCAGGTCGTAATAACTGGCCTCCGCTCGTAGCCCGACGCCTTTAAATTCACTCTCAAAGGAGGTACCCAGCACCTGATTATCATTGACCCGTCCGGCCAGCAGCGCCAGTTCCGAGTTATCCCCGACCAGTCGCTTGTAATGAACGGCAAAACTGTCTTTGGTATCCCCGAGCCGCTGATCATCGCCCGGTGAGAAGACATAGGCTGCGCTCATGCTGGAGAACTCACCGGGATACCAGTTCAATACCAGCGCATCAATACCCGGCTTATATTCAGTATCCAGATCCACCGGCGCAAAAGCACCGAACACATTTAACGGCTGCCACAAACGCCCGGTACCCCAGTCAATCGGCTGGCGCCCGGCACTCAGGGTGAACTTGTCAAAACGGCGTTTGTATACCGCCCGATCCAGCTCATAACCAATGGTGGTGGAGCTATTGCTGTCACTTTCATCCAGCCAGGAATCAGCCAGTTCGCGGAAACGGAAATAAGCACTGGAATGCAGCCCGGCGGCGGGAATATTCTGCCGGTGCTGACGGCTGGTTTTCAGGTGTACTGACCATTCATTCTGGCCGCTGACCCCGTCATGCATCAGGCGCAGCGTTTGCTGATCAGCGTGAATCAGGTCATCGCTGCCGTTCAGGGTCAGGTCGCCGGAGCCGGGATTGGCGATACTGCCCAGCACGGAAATCCGGCCATTGATGCCGTCCAGAGCCTGGGCGGGGTGGGTGGTTAGGAGTAGCAGGGATAGTCCTGCTACCCTCACCCCCCAGCCCCCTTTCCCTGAGGGCGAGGGGGAGCCGATGTATAATTTCTTTAGCCCCTCTCCATTGAAGGGTGTCGTAAAAGCCTTAAATCCCCCTTGTTCCCCCTTTTGCAAAGGGGGATACCTTTCGATAACCTCCTGTTTTTGCCGGAGGGCACTCCCCTTTGCAAAAGGGGAGACGGAGGGGATTTTGCTTTTACAACGCCCTCCATTAGGGAGAGGGGTTGGGGTGAGGGGTTTTAATATTCTATTCATCATCCATTCTCCCTGTCAGTTCATCACGCTCAATCCTGCCGTCACGCAACGTAATAATCCGTTCCGCACGTTCCATCACCCGCACATCATGGGTGGAAAAAATGAAGGTGGTTTTTTCCTCATGTGACAGGCGGTGCATAATATCCAGTAAGGCCGTGGCATTTTCTGAATCCAGATTGGCGGTGGGTTCATCGGCCAGCACCAGCTGTGGCCCGGCAGCCAGTGCCCTTGCGACGGCAACCCGCTGTTGCTGGCCGCCGCTGAGTGCAGAGGGACGACGCTGCATAGCATTTTCCAGTCCCACCAGACTCAGGTAATGTTCTGCACGTTCGCGGATTTCATTGCGTTCCCGTCCCTGCAGCACCATGACCAGCTCCACATTTTCCAGTGCGCTGAGTACCGGCACCAGATTATAGGCCTGAAAAATAAAGCCCAGCCGGAACAGGCGGAAATCGGCGAGGGCACTTTCTTTCAGCTGAGTAATATCTTCACCATTGACCCGGACGGCGCCGGAGCTGGGGGTATCCAGTCCGCCGATCATGTTCAGCAGTGTGGTTTTCCCTGAACCGGAGGGGCCGACCAGTGCGGTAAATTCGCCCTCAGCAATATTCAGGCTGATATTATCCAGTGCCCGGACTTCAATCTCACCCTGACGAAAGGTTTTACTGATTGCGCTTAGCTCCAGCAGGCTCATGGTCGTTCCTGTTGTCTGTTGTGTCTGTCGTTGTTGATCATTTTTCATGTGCGCAGTGCCTCGACCGGTGTAACCCGTGCAGCTTTAATGGCCGGATAGATGCCGGTGGCCAGCGTGGTGGCGAATACCATGCCGGTCAGCTGCCAGACCCGTGCGGCGGATAGTTCGCTGTAGACCACCGGGTCGATAAAGGTGCCCAGCATCGCCGTGTCCCCGCCCATAATGGCACCGAAATCCAGGCCGTGGGTTGCCAGCCACCAATGCAGTCCGCCAGCGGCCAGCCAGCCGCACAGCACCGCCAGCACGCTCAGCAGCAGGGTTTCGCAGAATACCAGTACCAGCAGCTGATAACGGTTCATACCCAGGGCACGCAGCAGGCCGAATTCTCGGGTGCGTTCCAGTACGCTCATCAGCACGGTGTTGAGAATGCCGAAAACCACCATCACCAGAATAATCAGCAGGAAGATATAGTTCCCGGCATCATCAATGGCGATGAACTGCACCAGCTGCGGCATCACCTCGCGCCAGGTCAGCACGGCAATATCCGGCTGTTTCAGTTGCTGCTGAATACGCTGTTGCCAGTCCTGCATCTGTGCCGGATCGTCAAGAAAAATGGCAAAGCGGGTCACCGGCTCTGTGCTCAGATCCGCGCCTTCGCCCTGCAGAAACAGCCGGGTCAGCTGCAGATGCGCCAGTACCAGAAAGTCATCCAACTCATCCACCTGCGCGGCAAAAATACCGCGTACCCGCCCCAGCTGAGCCTGTGAATCGCCGCCCTGACTACCGGCCATCAGCACCACTTTGCTGCCGATGTTGGCCTTCAGCTTTTTGGCCATACCCGCCCCGATCAGAATGCCACGCTCATCATCCGCGCTGATCCAGTGCCCCTCACGCAGACGGGGTTTGAGCATCAGTACGCGCTGGTCGGTCTCACTGCCGATGCCTTCCAGAACGGCACCGACCGAATTGCTGGCGGTACTGGCCAGCACCTGCAGGGAGATGCGTGGCTCAATGCTGCCGCTGATATGCAGGTTGCTGAGCTGCTCGGCAATCTGCCCGCCGTCAGCCAGATATTTGTGATTGGCCGGGGCGGCAGTGTAGTCAGCCGGTTGGATGGTGAGGTGACCTTCTCCCAGTTTGATGGCATTGCGTACCATCGAGTTATGGCTGCCATCGCCCAGCCCGATTGACATGACCGCCAGCGCAAAACCAATGGCAATGGAGCTTAAGGTAATCAGGGTACGGCGGCGCTGACGCCACAGATTGCGCCAGGCCAGCATCAGTAACTGGCTGAGCGGGAAGCGGCTGTGTCCGGTCTGAGTCATTTCATCACCTCCACCGGTTTGAGGCGTGCCATGCGCCATGACGGGATCAGTGCCGCAATCAACGCGATCACCAGTGTCAGCAGGCAGGCGATTACCACATGCGAAGGCTGCAGTTGCAGACTCATTACCGGCTCCAGTGCCACACCAGCCCAGTCATAACCATCCGGCATCGAACCACTCAGATCAATGCCGTCTTTGCCCAGCCACTGATAGATAGCCAGCCCGGTCAGTGTGCCGACAATCGCGGAAACAATGGCCAGAAACAGGGCTTCCAGCAGCACCATCAGCACCAGCCAGCGGCTTTTCATGCCGATGGAGAGCAGAATGCCGAACTCATGTCCACGCTCATGAATCGACATCAGCTGGGTATTCAGCAGCCCCAGCGAGGCCAGCGAGATAATAATGGCGCCGATCACCAGCAGCATGGAACCGCTCATATCCAGCATGCCGGACACTACCGGCGATAGCTGGCGCCAGTTACGCAGCAGCAGCGGGCCACCTAATTCATCTAATGGTTCGGCCTGCACCAGGCGCTGCAGTGCCTGATCCAGCTGTGCCTGTACTGCGGTTATCTGCTCCGGATCATCAAGATGGATGGCCAGTTCATGAAAACCGTTGTCCAGATAGATCAGCTCCTGCCAGGCAGTGACCGACATCAGCACACCCATGCGGTCAAAGCCCGGCTCCACCGGCTTCAGCACCGCCGAAATCCGGAACAGACCGTTACCGATACTGCCGTCAGCGGCCTGTGTGACCAGCACCAGCTCATCACCGGGTGTCAGGTTCATGTTTTTAGCCAGCTGAGCGCCCACCACCACCTTATAGACCGGGTAGTCTATATTTTCAGTGCTGCTGTCCTGCACCTGCTCCAGATCGGCACGGCCGCTGCGCACATGTTCCAGCAGACGGGTGACATGAATTTCACGCTGCGGATCAATGGCCTTGATCATCACTCCGTTGGAACTGTCCTGAGTACTGGCCAGTCCGGCGGCATACAGGCGCGGAGCCATTTTCAGCGCCGGGAACTCCTGCTCGAGACGGGTCAGGTAATCCCACGGCACGGTGGCATACATATCCTGATCATCGGTGAATGCCTGACGGTGGATCTGCAGGTGGCCGGTGGCAATGTCGGTGGTGGCGGCCACCATCTGCCGGGTCATGCCCTCCATCAGCGCCGAATACAGCAGTACCGCGATCAGGCTGCCGGCAATCGCCGAAATGGTCAGGATACTGCGCACCGGGTTGCGCCAGATATTACGCCAGGCGATAAACACCAGCATGCGTAGCCGTTCTGCGCGCATGGCTTAACGGCGTTCGCGCAAGCGTTGCAGAGAGAAAAAGGATGTCTCCAGCGGCACATCAAACTGAATATCCCGGTAGGTTATCACCGTGCTTTCGCCGGGCTTGTCCCTGGGTTGCAGGATCATACGCATCGGCACGGTGCGGTTACCGATCCTGCGTGGCTGATCCATAGTCATGGTGCGCACCAGCGTGCTGCCCTCATCATAATAATCTGCACGAAACGGCGCCAGTGTCTGCTGATCAATCTGCATGACCACCTTGCCCCAGACCACGGCAGCATTTGGTTTGGGGATGGCAGTAATTTCGTAGATCAGGCGGCCATTGCGGTTACCCTGAAAGCTGATGGTAGAGTTGTAGTCATCCTGAAAGGTGCTTTCCCTGATCAGGTCATCATTGGTGAAGTGACTGCCCATCCATGAACCTGACATCATGCTGGAGGGCACCTTGGTGACCCGGTTAATTTTCGGCAGGTAATTCCAGATATTCTGCTTTACTTTCAGGGTGGCAATGCCTTTGTCCTTGACCGGTTCACGGATGACCACCAGCGAATAATCCTTGCCCTTCGACCAGGCTTCCATGGTCATATTGCGCTGATAACGCTGCGTTTTGACGGCCATGGTCATGGTGGCCTGCGAGGTCTGGCCGCGCCAGAGTTCATCGATGTGTTTGATGAGCTGCTCGGTGGTGATGGCCTGCGCTGCGGTGGAGAGTAATAGCAGCAGAACCACACTCAGGCCGGAGAGCAAGACAGGCCGGATGCGTTGTGTGTGCATGATTTGCCCCTTATTGGTTTCGGGTATTGTTACAAGCTTAGACCCCGGTTAGTTTTTGCGGTTGCATTTTTGTGGAAAAGCGCCGGAAAGCTTTAACGAGTCCATGTTCCTGATCAAGCTTTAGGTGATAAGCCATATGACAAAAAAAGCATTTTGAGAAATGGCCTGAGAGTGATAAACAGTATCCTGACTTAAACCATAGGAAATAATGCATGACGGGCTACAACATTGGCATCGATACCGGCGGAACCTACACCGATGCAGTGATTATTGATACCTCGGATCATTCGGTGGTGGCATCCGCCAAGTCGATTACCACCCGGGGTGATTTATCGATTGGTATTATTGCTTCACTGAATAAGGCGCTGCAGAGCGCGGGCGAGCGGGTCAATCATGCCAATATCCGGCTGGTTTCGCTTTCCACCACGCTGGCCACCAATGCATTGGTGGAAGGTAAAGGTTCAGCGGTTGCGGTGGTGCTGGTCGGTTTTGATGATCAGATGCTGGAGCGCACTGAGCTGAAAAAAGCCCTGCCAACCGCGCAGATTATCCGCATTGCCGGTGGACATAAATACGATGGCAGTGAGCAGGAGGCGCTGGATACCGATACCTTGCTGACGGTATTGCAGGCGACTCAGGGACAGGTGGATGCCTATGCGGTGGCCTCAGTCTATTCGGTGCGCAATGACACGCATGAGCGCCGGGTGCAGGCACTGATCCGTGAGCATACCGGCTGTCCGGTAACGGCTTCCTGTGAGTTGTCTGAAGCGCTGAACGGCCCGCGCCGGGCGCTGACTGCAGCTTTCAATGCGCGGATTATCAGCCTGATTGTGTCACTGGTGGATTCTGTGCGCTCGGTGATGGCTGAGCAATCGATTGATGCGCCGCTGATGATCGTGAAAGGCGATGGTTCGATTGCCAGTGCTGATCTGATTGTCGAGCGGCCGATTGAAACAATTCTGTCCGGCCCGGCAGCCAGTGTGATCGGGGCCAATTTTCTGTCCGGGCTGAAAGATTTCATTATTTCCGACATTGGCGGTACCACCACGGATGTGGCAGTGGTTAAAAACGGCTGGCCGGATCTGGAAGAGAAGGGCGCAATGATTGGTGAGCACCGTACCATGGTCAGGGCGATTGATATGCAAACCATTGGCCTGGGCGGGGACAGTGAGATTGCGCTGGATCATAAAGGGCGTGTCTCGCTGCATGCTAACCGGGTGGTGCCGATTTCTCTGTTGGGAGCGCGCTGGCCTTCGGTGAAAAAAGCGCTGGAGTCATCAATGGCTATCGGCATGGGGCTGGGTGTGGCGACACTGTTTCTGTCTCGTCCCGAGGGTTACCGGCGGGATGTGCCGCCAAAAGATTTATCGGCAGCTGACCTGAGCTTTCTGCAGGAAATCACTGAAGAGCCGGTACGCTGGTCAGATGTGGTGAATTCTGTCTCAGACCGGCACCGGGTGATGCGCATGGTCGGGCGGGGGATTCTGCAGCTGGCCGGGTTTACGCCGAGTGATGCGGCGCATGTGCTGGATTTGCAGTCGCAGTGGTCACGCGAAGTGGCTGAGCTGGTGTGCCTGATGATCGGACGTTCCTATGGCAAGATTTCCTGGGATGAGAGCAAGCGGGATGAGGAGTGCCGGGCGTTTGCACAGGAAGTATTTGATGCCATGGTGGCGAAGAGTTGCCACGTGCTGATTGAGCGTCTGAGCGGCTGCCGTTTTGCGGTGGATGATCCGCTGGTGAGTGCGATTTGTCAGGGGCGCAGTCAGGTGCTGGATCTGGGCGTGAGCCTGAAACCGGTGATTCCGCTGGTGGCGGTCGGTGGCCCGGCACCGGTGTTTTACCCGGAAGTCGGCAGACGGCTGGGGGCGGAGACGGTAATTCCGCCGGGCAGTGAGGTGGCGAATGCCATTGGTGCCGCGATTGGTAAAATCCGCGTGCATGCACAGGTGGAAATTGTCAGTGCGGAAACAGGTGGTTACAGCCTGCATGGTGAAGGCAAGCCGGAGCGGGTGGCGGATGCCACCGAGGCTTTGCAGCGTGCACAGGTTATGGCGGAGGAATCTGCACTGCAGCGGGCGAAAAGTATGGGCGGTGTGGCTGCAAAGGTGGAAGTGTCTGTCGAGCGCCTGGATATACCGGGCATGAGTGGTGACAAGGGGCTGATTTCCGCTAAGGTGATGGCTGAGTGCGTCAGCCAGCCACAGGTGATGGGCGGGTAGGCTCTGCAAATTCACTGCCGGAATGAATTTGTAAAGGAAATGTCACCCTGCTGTTGGTAAAATACAGGCGTTTTTTAATTACCTTGAAATTATCTCATGCCAACTCAAGCTGCAGCACCCCGTCGTAAAGTCATCCTGATTATTCTGGATGGATTCGGCGTCAACCCCAGTAAAAAATATAACGCGGTTTATGAAGCCGATACGCCGAATCTGGATAAGTATTTCGGGAAATATCCGCATACCACTTTGCAGGCATCAGGCCGTGCTGTCGGTTTGCCGGATGGGCAGATGGGCAACTCTGAAGTCGGGCACATGACTATTGGCTGTGGCTCAATCGTGAAGCAGGATCTGGTGCGGATTGATGATGCAGTGGCGGATGGCAGTCTGGCTGAGAATGCAGCGCTGATGGCAGCACTGGCGCGGGCGAAGCAGAATAACCGCCCGTTGCATCTGATTGGTCTGGTATCGGATGGCGGGGTGCATAGTCACCTGAATCATCTGGAAGCGTTGTTGCGGCAGTGTCATGCGCAGGGTGTTACGCCGATGGTGCATGCGATTACTGATGGCAGGGATACTGCACCACGGGTGGCTGAGCAGTTTATGCAGCGCCTGCTGGCTGTGCTGGAGGAAACCGGCGGCGAGATTGCCAGTGTCTGCGGGCGCTTCTATGCCATGGATCGCGACCGGCGCTGGGATCGGACCAAGGTGGCCTGGGATGCCTATGTCAAGGGTGAGGGTACGCCCGCAGCGGATGCACTGAGCGCGGTGCGGGATGCTTATGCGGCGGATGAGGGCGATGAGTTTATTAAGCCGCGTCTGACCCCGAAGGCGGAAAAAATCCGCTCGGGTGATGAGGTGCTGTTCTTCAATTTCCGTAATGATCGTCCGCGACAGATGTCAGAAGCGCTGGCGATGCAGGACTTTGATGGTTTTGACCGCGGTGATTTCGGGCTGGTGTCGCTGACTACGCTGACGCTGTATGACAAAAAATACGGCGTACCGGTGATGTTTGAACCGGATCGCCCTGTGGTTAATCTGGCCTGTACGCTGAGTCAGGCCGGGCTGAAGCAGTTTCACTGCTCGGAAACCGAAAAGTATGCGCATGTGACTTTTTTCTTCAACAGTGGCCGTGAGCAGCCTTATGACGGTGAAGATCGTACCGTGATTGACTCACCCAAAGTCGAGACTTATGACCTGAAGCCGGAAATGAGTGCGCCGGAGGTCGCGGACACGGTGATTGCGGCGATGGAGAAGGATAAGTATGCCTTTATTGTGGTGAATTTCGCCAATGGCGATATGGTCGGGCATACCGCTGTGCCGGGGGCAGTGGTGAAGGCGGTTGAGGCGCTTGATCGTGAGGTCGGGCGGGTGCTGGATGCAGCAGAGGCGAATGAGTACTCGGTGCTGCTGACCGCAGATCATGGCAATTGTGATGAGTATATCGACCCGCTGACCGGTGAGCCGAACACCCAGCATACGGTTTATCCGGTGCCTTGCCTGGTGATGGATAAGGTGCACTGGCGTCTGTCCACCGGAGGCGGGCTGAGTAATATAGCGCCGACTTTGCTGCAGCTGATGGGTGTGGAGCAGCCGGAAGGGATGACGGGAAGCAGTATTTTGCTGGAAGAAGTCTGATGGATTTTCCACTGTGAATCTGATGTCGGGTGCGTATAATCCCCCGTCTTTATCCGAAATTGAAAAGAGAGTCTGAATGAGACCCAGTGGACGTAACCCGGATCAGATGCGCCCGGTAAAATTTACCCGTCATTATACCTGTCATGCGGAGGGCTCCGTGCTGGTTGAGTTTGGTAATACCAAGGTATTGTGTACTGCCAGCATTGACGAGCGTGTCCCACCATTCCTGAAGGGTAAGGGGCAGGGCTGGGTGACTGCTGAGTACGGCATGCTGCCACGTTCCACCAACAGCCGCATGGCGCGGGAAGCGGCACGCGGTAAGCAGAGCGGGCGGACTCAGGAGATTCAGCGTCTGATTGGCCGTTCCCTGCGTGCGGTGGTGGATATGGATGCGCTGGGTGAGCGGCAGATTACCCTGGATTGTGATGTATTGCAGGCCGATGGTGGCACCCGCACGGCGTCGATTTCCGGGGCTTATGTAGCATTGTGCGATGCAGTTGACTACCTCAAAAAGCAGGGCAAGCTGAAGCGTGATCCGATTCATGGCCATGTAGCGTCGGTTTCAGTCGGTATTTATGAGGGTGTCGGGGTGCTGGATCTGGATTATCCCGAGGACTCCAGTGCCGAGACAGATATGAATGTGGTGATGAATGAGGCCGGGCAGTTTATCGAGGTGCAGGGCACGGCAGAGGGGCATGCGTTCCGGCGTGATGAGCTGGATCAGATGTTAGCCCTGGCCGAAAAAGGTATTCAGGAAATCATCGCGCTGCAACAGGCGGCGCTGGCAGAGTAAGGTGCAGTGGTGACAGATAAAATGCGGGTCGTTCTGGCCAGTGGCAATGCCGGAAAAGTGCGTGAGTTTTCAGCCCTGTTGGGCAACCTGGGCTGGGAAGTGATTCCGCAGGATGAACTGGACGTGGCTGAGGCGGAGGAAACCGGCCTGAGCTTCGTCGAGAACGCGATTCTCAAGGCGCGTAATGCCGCGGAGCAAACCGGTTTACCGGCGCTGGCGGATGATTCGGGGATTGTGGTCGATGCCTTGCATGGCCAGCCCGGGATTTATTCGGCACGTTTTGCCGGAAAACCGGGCGACAGTGCGGCCAATAATGCTAAGTTGCTGGCTGCGATGCAGGGTGTGCCCGCCGGATTGCGCACGGCAAGGTTCCGCTGTTGCATTGTCTTCGTGCGTGATGCCGCCGATCCGGTGCCATTGATTGCTGAAGCCGGCTGGGAAGGTTCTATTCTTGAGCAGCCCGCCGGTGGGCAGGGCTTCGGTTATGATCCGCTATTTTATGTGCCGACCCATGACTGCAGTGCCGCGGAGCTGGATGCTGCTGAAAAAAACCGTATCAGCCATCGCGGTCAGGCTTTACAGATCCTGACAGATCTTTTGCGTGCAGACAGTAAACGGGAGCAGCTTTAATGGATCTCAATAAATTGTGGCCGGGCTTTCGGGCCACCTTATTCATGGCCGGTTTTGTGCTGACGACGCTGGTATATGTCTTTGTGTTCCCGTTTTTAATTTTCCTGCCTTACAGCAAGCGTTATCCGGTACTGGCGTTCTGGAGCACGATGAACCTGTTCTGGCTGAAAGTGACCTGTGGTATCGATTACAAGGTTCTGGGGCGGGAAAATATTCCGGCTGACAGTGCCGCCATTATTATGTCAAACCATCAGTCTACCTGGGAAACCATGGCGCTGGCCAAAGTGTTCCCGCCGTTGACCTGGGTATTGAAACAGGAGTTGTTCAAAGTGCCGGTGTTTGGCTGGGGCTTACGGATGATTAAGCCGATTGCTATTGACCGCAGTTCCGGGCGTAGTGCTGTTGAGCAGATAAAAAAACAGGGTAAAGACCGGCTGGATGAGGGTATCTGGGTTGTGATTTTTCCGGAAGGTACCAGAGTAAAACCCGGCGTAAAGGCGCGTTATAAAATTGGCGGGGCGGTACTGGCTGCGCATGCCGGTTACCCGGTGGTGCCGGTGGCGCATAATGCCGGGATGAGCTGGCCGCGTCATTCTTATATCAAGAAGCCGGGCACGATCACGATGAGTATAGGGAAGCCCATACCGACTCAGGGCCGCACGCCGGAAGCCATTATGCAGGAAGTGGAAAACTGGATTGAGGCCGAAAAGGCGAAGCTGGTTTTTTAGTGCTTCAGCCTTTTCTTTAGCTCCCCCGCCCTGTAAGCAACATCTTCTGACGAAGCGTCCATGGGCGGGGGAGGGGTTTGAGTGAGGGTGTTTACGAAGGCTTTACCTTACAAAAACGAAAAGTTAATACCGGCTGAGTAAACATCAACATCGGTATCGAGGGTATTCAGTTCACCGACTTCTTTTCCATCACCGAAATCGATTAATACATCATTACTGCCCATGCCATAGTAGCGATCCCATCCGGCGCGTATCGAGACGTTGTGGTTCAGTTCATATTCCAGACCGGCTCCGATCATCGGGTCAACGCCACTGTCATCGGTACTGCCATGAGGGATACGGTGATTGTCACTTTCGGAAGTGACTTCACTGTTCCATGCAAATACACCGGCTTTACCATAAGCCAGCATACGTGATGATTTACCCAGACGGTAACGGCCTACCGCTGCGACTGTGATGCCCTTGGTTTCCTGAGTAACTTTTGCAGGGTCTGTATAGTGGTAGGAAGCCGTATCTCCGAGGTCAGCATAGCCAACTTCCACGGCTAAGTTATCATTGAACTGAAAGCCGCCATAGATATGGCCGGCACTGCCGCCGTCACCAATCCGGCACTCTTCATGGTCTTTACCGGCATCGGCGCAAATATGACCGTTATCAAAACCAGCGGCATTATTGTCGATATTAGCCTGACCGACTGTCGCGCCAATATAGAAAGGAGCCGGACCACCGGCAAAGGCAGCTGTGCTGAGTGAACCGAGCAGGCAAGCCAGCACGGTTGAAGTTAAGTTGTATTTTTTCATTACCCTATCCTGATTCAGATAAAAAATCTCCTTATCAGCATAGTCCTGTAGCTCATTAGCCGGCTTGTCAGGTCAGTATTAATGGACGTTATTTTGTGATAAGCGTGATGGTTATCAGCCCTCTTTATTGCCTATGTGATCAGCTGTTTTTGCAAAGGCATTTTTTGATGCAAACCGCAGTTGTGTATCCCCAACCTGCTCATCCAGCGCCATATTAGTGCCTATTTTTTCACCTGGTAACTCATAATGTGGGGGTGGTCAGTGATGTGCTTATATTTTAGTTATCCATAATAAAGATCAATAACATAATTATTTTATCTGAGGTAATTGCAAAACTCAGGTCGAACAGGGAATTTCAGGCCAAGGCAGCCAAAAAAAGATGAAATGGTGTCCCCGCAAGCGGCAAGATGTCGGTTTACCACAACTGAACATCGGACACCGCCATGGACTGTACAAAACGCACTGCACTGATGCAACAACTATTGAGCGTGCAACATGAACTGTTGCCGCAACTGGGCGAGGGACTGGACATCCTGACCCCGAAGCTGGAAAAGCTGGTGCATGTGCTGGACTGGCTGGACATGGCAGCCTTCTTCCCCAGCCGGTATGGGGTTGATGGCCGCCCGCCGCACGACCGGCAGGCACTGGCCATCGCCTTCGTGGCGAAAGTGGTGCTGAACCTGCCCACCACAGCCGCCTTGCGTGAACGGTTGCAGGTTGATCGCAGCCTGCGGCATATTTGTGGTTTTCCCCGCTGGAAACCGCTGCCCAGTGAGGCCACCTTCTCACGGGCATTCGATGAATTTGCCCAGTCGCGGCTGGCCGAACGGGTACATGAATCCCTGATCCGCAGCCACCTGGGGGATGAACTGGTCGGCCATATCAGCCGCGATGCCACTGCGATTGAAGCCCGCGAGCAGCCTGAAGCAGCGCCCAAACCGGCCCCGGCAGCCGATGAACCCGCCGCCGCCCCACGCAAACGCGGCAGGCCGCGTAAAGGGGAGCAACGCCCCGCCAAAGAAAGCCCCATTGCCCGGCAGCGCAAGAAACCCCTGGCACAACTGCTGGAAGAGATGCCCAAAGCGTGTGACCGGGGAACCAAATGCAACGCACAGGGCTACAAGGTCAGTTGGAACGGCTACAAACTGCATATCGACACGGCTGACGGCGGCATCCCGGTCGCAGCCATCCTCAGTAGCGCCTCCATGCACGACAGCCTGGCCGCCATTCCCCTGACCCAAATCACCGCCCGGCGGGTGACGAACCTGTACGACCTGATGGACGCGGGCTATTGCAGTGCCGACCTGCGCGAATACAGCCGCGAATTCAACCATGTCCCGCTGATTGACCATAACCCGCGCCGGGGTGACAAAATCGAATTCGACCCCGCCGAAGCTATCCGTTACCGCGAACGCAGCGCGGCGGAACGCACCAACGCCCGCCTCAAGGATGAGTTTGGCGGTAACAACGTCTGGGTCAAAGGCCATGCCAAGGTTCTGTCACACCTTATGTTCGGCCTCATGGTGCTGGCGGCTGACCAACTGATGCGCCTGCTACTATGAAATCAGGCCGCAACAACATCAAAAAACAGGGAGAAACGATGGATACCGGATAGCCAACGGGCAATTTTTGCCTGGGCAAGGGGGAAAATGCCGGAATAGGCCATTTTTTAAACAGATCGCCCTTGCCAACCAACAGCCTGCCGAAAAGTAGCGGTTAGTTGGTTATACGGTGAGTGGCTTTCTCGAGTTTTGAAAGTAGCTCATCTGTGAATCAATTTGATTCTTATCAATGAAGGCCAAAAAAGATCGGAGTAAATCTAACGGGTCGCCGGTTTCCGGTACATCTCTGGGAGGGGATTCATGATATCTGAAGAAGTTGTCGATTTGTCGCGGCTACAGTTTGCACTGACCGCGCTCTATCATTTTTTATTTGTGCCGTTAACGCTTGGCCTGACGTTTCTGCTGGCGATTATGGAGTCTGTTTATGTAATGACACGTAAGCAGATCTATAAAGATATGGTGCGTTTCTGGGGTAAGTTGTTCGGGATTAATTTCGCGCTGGGTGTCACTACCGGCCTGACCATGGAGTTCCAGTTTGGTACCAACTGGGCTTACTATTCCCATTATGTCGGTGATGTGTTTGGTGCACCGCTGGCGATTGAGGGCTTAATGGCCTTTTTCCTTGAATCCACCTTCGTGGGTTTATTCTTCTTTGGCTGGGATCGGCTGAGTAAAGTACAGCATCTGGTGGTGACCTGGCTGATGGCGTTGGGAACCAACCTGTCTGCACTGTGGATTCTGATTGCCAACGGCTGGATGAATAATCCGGTGGGTGCTGAGTTCAGTTACGAAACCATGCGCATGGAAATGGTTGATTTTGCAGCTGTTCTCCTCAATCCGGTGGCACAGGTTAAATTTGTTCATACCGTGGCGGCCGGTTATGTCTGTGGCTCCATGTTCGTGCTCAGTATCAGTGCCTGGTACATCCTTAAAGGGCGTGATCTGGCTTTTGCCCGCCGTTCATTTGCGATTGCTGCCGGTTTCGGTATGGCTTCCATTCTGTCTGTCATTCTGCTCGGTGATGAGAGCGGTTATGAAGCCGGTGATGTACAGAAAATGAAGCTGGCCGCGATTGAGGCTGAGTGGGAAACGCACCATGCACCTGCCGGGTTTAATTTTATTGCCTGGCCGGATCAGGAAAAGATGGAAAATAGCTTTGAGCTGAAGATTCCTTATGTGCTGGGCCTGATTGCCACGCGCTCGGTATCCGAGGAAGTTAAAGGCGTTAAAGACCTGGTCGCCGATAATGAGCAGCGGATCCGTAACGGTATGCTGGCTTACGGCCTGTTTATGAAGATGCGTAACGGTACCGCCAGCGATGTGGATAAGGAAAGTTTTGACCGGCTGAAAACTGATCTGGGGTATGGCTTGTTGCTTAAGCTATATACAGAGAACGTAGTGGATGCCACGGAAGAGCAGATTAAGGCCGCCGCACTGGATACAGTGCCACAGGTTGCGCCGCTATTCTGGGCTTTCCGCGTTATGGTGGCTGCCGGTTTTACTATGCTGGTGGTGTTTGCACTATCGTTTTATTACACCGCCCGCAAGACAGCGTGTCAGAAACGCTGGCTGATGTGGCTGGCGTTTATCAGTTTGCCATTACCGTGGGTTGCGATTGAGATGGGCTGGTTTGTGGCTGAGTATGGCCGTCAGCCGTGGGCGATTGGTGAAGTCTTGCCAACGGCTTTGGGCACTTCATCGCTGACGTACTGGGATGTAATGGGCAGTATGATCGGCTTTATCTTCTTTTACTCCATGCTGTTTGTGGTGGAAATGTATCTGATGATCAAGTTTGCCAAACAAGGCCCGAGCAGCCTGCATACCGGCCGCTATCATTTTGAGCAGTCCGGCGGCGGACATATCGACGGCGCAGTCATGGCCGATAAAATCAGCAACCGGGTGTAAGGAGTTAACTCATGATTTTTGATTATGAAACATTTAAGGTCATCTGGTGGGTGCTGGTTGGCGTATTGTTCATCGGGTTTGCACTGACCGATGGTTTTGATATGGGTGTCGGTGCGTTGCTGCGCTTCGTTGGCCGCGATGATGAAGAGCGGCGGGTAGCGATTAATACCATTGCGCCGCACTGGGATGGTAATCAGGTCTGGTTGATTCTGGCCGCCGGGGCGATTTTTGCCGCCTGGCCGATTACTTTTGGGGCGGCATTCTCCGGTTTTTACTGGGCGATGGTGCTGACGTTGTTCTCACTGTTTTTCCGTCCGGTGGGTTTTGATTACCGCTCGAAAATTGCCGATCCGCGCTGGCGTGATACCTGGGACTGGGGGCTGGTGGTGGCCGGTGTGGTTCCTCCGCTGGTGATCGGGGTGGCTTTTGGTAATCTGTTGCTGGGTGTACCGTTTGAGTTTGATGAGTTTCTGCGTGTCACTAATCACGGCTCATTCTTCGGCCTGTTCCATCCGTTTGCGATTCTGGCCGGTCTGGTCAGCTTGTCGATGTTTATGATGCAGGGGGCGACCTATCTGATGCTGCGTACCGAAGGTGCAGTTTATGCCCGTGCCCGCAAGGCGGCGCATAATACTTCCTATGCGGTGATGGTTACCTTTGTACTGGCGGGTATCTGGCTGTGGTTTGGTGTGGATGGTTTCGTGATTACTGAAATGCCGCCGACAGATGCATTACCGAATCCGGTGGCAAAAACGGTGGTGCCGGGTGACGGCGCATGGTTTGCCAATTATGCAGCCTATCCGCTGGCCCTGCTGGCACCTGCCATGGGTATTCTCGGAGCATTCGCTGTGAATACTCTGTCCATTAAAGACAGACCACGGTTATGCTTTCTGAACAGCTCGCTGAGTCTGATCGGGGTGATTCTGACTGCCGGAATTTCACTGTTCCCGTTTGTCATGCCTTCCAGCCTGAACCCGAGCCATAGCCTGACGATCTGGGACTCATCTTCCAGTCATCTGACCCTGGCGATTATGTTCTGGGCAGCGATGATTTTCGTGCCGATTATCCTTATTTACACGATCTGGTGTTACCGGGCCTTGTGGGGGAAAATCACGGTGAAATTTATCCGTGATAATGACCATTCGGTGTATTAATTGGCCAACTGATTAAGGAGTACAACTATGTGGTATTTTGCATGGATTCTCGGTGTCTTGCTGGCGGCAGCGTTTGGCATTATCAATGCGATGTGGCTGGAACTGGATGAGGCTTTTGAGGAAGAGCAGGACGATTGAAGCACGCACCGAAGTTAGCGCAGGATATTCTGAGCGGTATTAATACTGCGCTGCAAGACTGGCGTGCACAGTCCGCTAACTGGCTGCGGTTTTCAATCGCGGCCGGTTTTGTGTCCGGACTGTTGCTGATTGCTCAGGCCTGGCTGCTGGCTAAAGTGGTCAATGGTGTTGTTTTTCAACAGGCCGTTCTGGCCGATGTGATGCCCTTTATGTGGGGCTTATTGTTCATCTTCCTTTGCCGGGCCGGACTGAACTGGCTGGCTGAGCAGACCGCTTTTAAGGCAGCTCTGCAGGTTAAATTATTTCTGCGCCAGAAGCTTTATCAGCACATTCAGCAGCTTGGCCCGGCCTGGCTCAGCCAGCAACGCAGCGGCGAACTGGTTAACACCCTGAGTGATGGTATCGAAGCGCTGGAAGGCTATTATGCGCGTTATCTTCCGGCGATGAGCCTGATGCTGTGGGTGCCGCTGGCGATACTGGTTTTTGTGGCCGGTAGTGACTGGCTGTCGGCACTGATTATGCTGGGTACGGCCCCATTAATTCCGGCATTCATGATCCTGATCGGCAAGGGAGCAGAAAAATACAACCAGCAGCAATGGCGCACCTTGGCACGGATGAGTGCCCATTTTCTGGATGTGATACAGGGGCTGACCACCCTGAAACTGTTTAATGCCAGCCGTCAGGAAGCGCAACTGGTGGCCGAAATTTCTGACCGTTACCGGCAGCAGACGATGAAAGTGCTGCGTATCGCGTTTCTGTCGGCGTTTATGCTGGAGTTTCTGGCAACAGTGAGTATTGCGCTGGTCGCGGTATTGATCGGTTTCCGCCTGTTCTGGGGGGAAATGGATTTCTTTTATGGCTTTTTCGTACTGCTGCTCGCGCCGGAGTTTTACCTGCCGCTGCGCAATATGGGCACGCAGTATCATGCGCGGATGGAGGCGATCGGGGCGGCGGAGAAGATGGTGGAGATTTTGAATTCGGAGGGTAGTTCCCCCATCCCCAACCCTGATGATTCAAAGGGTAGAATTAAAAGCCAAATCCCCTCCGTCTCCCCTTTTACAAAGGGGAGTGCTCTCCAGCAAAGTCAGGCAGTAATCGAAGGGTCTCCCCCTTTGCAAAAGGGGGAACAAGGGGGATTTTGCTCTGACCCACAAAACAACATCCACCTGAAAAACCTGAACTACACCTACCCGGATGGCCGACAGGCATTAAATAACGTGAATCTGACCATCCATGCCGGTGAAACTCTGGCCTTAGTCGGTTCCAGCGGTGCCGGTAAAAGTACACTGGTGAATATCCTGCTGGGCTTTCTGCTACCGGAACGCGGTCAGGTGATGATCGGCAATGATGATCTGGGTGATATTGAGCTGACCGAATGGCGTAAACAACTGGCCTGGGTTCCGCAGAAACCACAGTTATTTTCCGGCACAGTCGCCGATAATATCCGTCTTGGCCAGCCGGATGCGGAGATGAGTGAGGTGGTAACAGCAGCAAAGCAGGCCGGAGCGACTGAGTTCATTGCGGCTTTGCCGGAGGGTTATGACACGGTGATTGGTGAGGCGGGCAGAGGTTTATCCGGCGGGCAGGTACAGCGGCTGGCGCTGGCACGTGCTTTTCTGCGTGATGCACCGCTGGTGATTCTCGATGAGGCGACGGCGCATCTGGATGCTGAAACCGAGCAGGTTTTACAGGCTGCCATTGATCAGCTGGCGAGTACACGCACGGTGATTATGATTGCCCATCGTTTACACACGGTGGAGCGGGCTGACCGGATTGTGGTGCTGGAACAGGGGCGGGTGCTGGCTGCCGGCTCTCATGCTGAATTGCTCGAAAGTTCTCCGGATTACCGGCAAATGCTGCAAAGCTATCCGGGGGGCTGATGAAAGATTTTCTGCGTTTAATGCAATTATTCAGGCCTTACCGTGGCTGGTTGCTGTTGGGCATCCTGCTATCCTTTATCACTTTGCTGGCTAATGTCGGCCTGCTGGCGGTTTCCGGCTGGTTTATTGCCACCATGGGGCTGGCCGGTGTTGCCGGTGTCAGCACCAATTACTTCACGCCATCGGCCATTATTCGCGGGCTGGCTATTGTCCGTACTGCCGGACGTTATGGCGAGCGGCTGGTGACGCATGAGGCCACTTTACGGGTACTGGCCGGAGTGCGGGTGTGGTTTTATGAGCAGATTGAGCCATTAGCCCCGGCAGGGCTGGCGCACTATCGCAGTGGTGATTTGCTGAGCCGGATCAGAGCGGATATTGACCGGCTGGATCAGGTGTATCTGCGCCTGATTCTGCCGGTGAGTGTGGCGCTGTTGGCGGTGCTGGTGTTTGCGCTGGTGCTGAGTTATTACCATCCTTTGCTGGCGCTGGCTGAGGTGTCGGTGCTGTTGATTGCCGGGGTGTTATTGCCCTGGTGGGTGCAGCGTTATGGCTATCAAACCGGCAGGCAGATTATTAACACCTCAGCACAAATACGCAGCACTCTGGTCAGTAACCTGCAGGGTATGGGTGAGCTGCTGGTCTATGGGGCGGCTGACAAACATGCGCAGCAACTACAGACATTATCCGCTGAGCTGGCCGGGCAGCAGCAGAAAATGAACCGCCTGACCAGTATGGCGCAGAGTGGTCTGGGACTGTGTGCCAATCTGGGCCTGTGGCTGGTGCTGCTGATAGCGATTCCTTTGTATCATCAGGGCGGGATTATGCCTGCGGATGTGGCGATGCTGGCGCTGTTTGCACTGGCCTGTTTTGAAGCTGTTGCACCCATGCCGCTCGCTTTTCAGGCGCTGGGTGAAACGGCTGAGTCAATCAAGCGGATTTTGGCACTGGTGGATCAGCAGCCGCCGGTGACTGAGCCGGAGGCACCGTTACTGCTGCCTGAGCAGTTGGACTTCCGTTTTGATCAGGTCAGTTTCCGTTATCCCGGAGAAAATAAGTTGAATCCGGTGGTGCTTGAGCAGCTGAGCTTTGATTTTCCGGCAGGTAAGAAACTGGCAATTGTCGGTGCGACGGGGTCGGGTAAAAGTACAGTGACTCATCTGCTGCTGCGTTTTTATCAGCCGGATAGCGGTGCAGTATTACTGAACGGTCAGCCGCTGCAGCACTTTAGCAGTGAAGACCTGCGGGCAAGAATAGCCGTCGTCCCGCAACAGGCACACCTGTTTAATCAGTCGGTGCGTAATAATCTGTTACTGGCAAAGCCGGATGCGACTCAGGATGAGCTGGAAGCGGCATGCCGTCTGGCGATGGTGCATGACACGATTATGAGCTTTCCGGAAGCTTATGACACTTTCACCGGTGAAACAGGGTTACGGCTGTCCGGCGGGCAGGCGAAACGGCTGGTAATTGCCCGGGCTTTGTTGAAACCGGCTGATGTGTTGATTCTGGATGAGCCGACCGAGGGACTTGATCCGGAAAATGCCCGGCAGCTGATTGAGAATATCGTGGCGGAGTGTGAGCAAAGAGGGCAGAGTTTGTTGTTGATTACGCATCGCTTGCAGCAGCTGGCGTTGTTTGATGAGGTGTTTAACGTTTTTACCTCCGGGCATTAAAAGCTGTTCGTTTCTTCCCTCCTTTGCCGGGAATAGGGGACACACAGTAAATTCTTCTCCCAAGCTGGCAGCAATCCCCGCAAACTGATACCTTTACGCCCTTGTCACGGATTGCCCGGATTTTTGTTATGAAACCCAGAAAGATTCTTGTTACCAGTGCCCTGCCTTACGCCAACGGCCCTTTGCATATCGGACACCTCATGGAATACACCCAGACGGATATTTGGGTGCGTTTTCAGCGTCTGCGCGGCAATGAATGCTACTTCGTCTGCGCGGATGATGCGCACGGCACGCCGATCATGTTGCGTGCCCGGCAGGAGGGGATTAGCCCTGAGCAGCTGATTGCGGATATGTGGCAGCGCCACAAGCAGGATTTCGATGGTTTTAATATCAGCTTCGACAATTATTATTCCACGCATTCGGATGAAAACCGTTATTACGCGGAATACATCTATAAAGCGGTGCGCGATGCCGGGCATATTGAGCGCCGGGTGATTAAGCAGGCTTACGATGCCGAGGCGAAAATGTTTCTGCCGGATCGCTTTATTAAGGGCGAGTGTCCGAAATGCGGTACAGCGGATCAGTATGGTGATAACTGCGAAAGCTGTGGCGCCACTTATTCACCGGTTGATCTGAAAAATGCGGTGTCGGCGATTTCCGGTACCACGCCGGTGGAAAAAGAAAGTGAGCATTTCTTTTTCAAACTCGGCGATTTTGAAGCTTTCCTGCTCGATTTTCTGAACAGCGGGGCGGTACAGAAAGAAATCGCTAATAAGCAGATGGAGTGGTTTGAGTCGGATAAAGGGCTGGCTGACTGGGATGTATCGCGCGATGCGCCGTACTGGGGTTTTAAAATTCCGGATACCGAAGACAAGTATTTCTATGTCTGGCTGGACGCGCCGATTGGTTATCTGGCCAGCTTCCGCAATTTCTGCGACCGCGAAGGCGTTGATTTTGATGAATTCCTGAACGCGGATTCCACCGCCGAAATGCACCATTTTATCGGCAAGGATATTGCCTATTTCCACACCCTGTTCTGGCCTGCCTTATTACATGGTGCCGGTTTCCGCACGCCAACCGGTGTGTACTGCCACGGTTTTCTGTCGGTCAACGGCGCGAAGATGTCCAAATCGCGCGGCACTTTTATTCAGGCGGAAAGTTATCTGAAACACCTGAATCCGGAATGGTTGCGTTATTATTTCGCCAGCAAGCTGAGTAATAATGTGGATGACATTGACCTGAATCTGGAAGATTTTATCCAGCGCGTGAACAGTGATCTGGTTGGTAAGGTGGTGAATATCGCTTCGCGTTGCGCCGGATTTATTAATAAGCGTTTTGATAATAAACTGGCGGATCAGCTGCCGGAACCTGCGTTGTATCAGGAACTGGCGGATGCTGCGGATACGATTGCCGAACTGTATGAAAAACGCCGCTACAGTCAGGCGATCCGTGAAATTATGGCACTGGCGGATAAGGCCAATCAGTATGTGGACGAGCAGAAGCCATGGGTGTTGATTAAAGATGAGTCGCGGCAGGCTGAAGTACAGGGTATCTGTACTCAGGGCATCAATATGTTCCGCGCCATTGTCACTTACCTGAAACCGGTGGTTCCGCAACTGGTGCAAGCTTCTGAACAATTTTTGAATGCCGGTGAGCTACAATGGAAGAGTGTGCAAACGCCATTGCTGGGCAGTGAGGTCATGAAGTTCAAAGCACTGATGACCCGCGCGGAGCAGAGTATGGTGGATGCCATGATTGAGGACAATAAAGCTGCAGTACCGGCTCCCTCTGAAGAAGCTGCCGTAAGCGCAAGCGGCCTGCTGGCAGATGATCCGATCAGCGAAACTATTGCTTACGAAGATTTCGCCAAAGTTGATCTGCGGGTGGTGAAAATTGTTAAGGCTGAGCATGTCGGGGGCGCGGCGAAGCTGCTGCAGCTGACGCTGGATCTGGGTGGTGAAACGCGCAATGTGTTTGCCGGTATCAAGTCAGCTTATGATCCGGCGGATCTGGAAGGCAAGCTGACGGTGATGGTGGCTAACCTTGCTCCGCGCAAGATGCGCTTCGGTGTTTCGGAAGGCATGGTGCTGGCTGCCGGGCCGGGTGGTTCGGATCTGTTTGTGCTGAGTCCTGATGAGGGCGCGCAACCGGGGATGCGGGTGAAATAAAATAAGCGTTTAATAATAATATTCAGTCATTTAACCGAAGGTTTGGGGTGAGGAACAATAAATGCTAGGCAGGTTATTTAAGCCGAAATGGCAACACAGTAATGCCCGGATCAGAATGCAGGCGCTGGCGACGCTGGCATCCGACAGTCCTGAGCTGATTCAGCTGGCGCAGAATGATCCGAATACCGGTGTGCGTCTGGAGGCCATCGGCTATCTGAGTGATTTCCCGACGCTGATTCAGATGGGAAAGCGTGCCGATGCGCTGGGCGAGCGGGCCAGGGCGCGTGTGCTGGATCTGGCGGTGCGTGACAACAGTCATGATGCGGCATTGGTGGAGGTGTTTGACTGGCTGACAGAAAATCCGGCCCTGCTGGAAAGCATTGCGCGTGATGATCAGCGCTCTGCTGAGCTGCGTAAGCTGGCGATTGCCGGGCTGAATGATGAAAATCTGCTGTTCCGGATTGCCAGCGAGGATGTGTCGAAGGAGCTGCAGTATCTGGCTGCCAGCCGTCTGCATGACCCGGAAAAGCTGAAAAGTCTGGAAAAGACCCAGGGGCGCAATAACAAGCGCTTACGTCAGCTGCTTAAGGAGCGCATGGCGCTGCAGCAGGAGCAGCAGGAGCAGCGTGAACAGCTGGAATCGCTGGTCACTGATCTGGAAAAGCTTGGTAATTCGGGGCATTGGGCGCAGGAAAAAACGCAGCATAAAGTGTTGCAGCAGCGTTGGTTAAAACTGCATGAAGCTGTGGACGTTCCTGCAGATATTGAGAAACGTTACCGTGATGCGGAAACGGTTTTTCTGGCCCGGCTGGAGAAGTATGAAACACGGCAGGCTGAGCTGGAACCGCTGCGTGCTGTATTTGCTGAGTATTTGCAGGAAGCCGGTGAGTTGCTGCAGACCCTGGAGCAACAACCGGGACTGATGACACTCCGCTCAGTTGACCTGCAGCTGGAGCAGTGGCAGGAGCGCTGGGTAACTGCGCAGCCATTACCGGATGAGGATGAGCAGGCGGAACTGAATCAGCGTTGGATGGATATTTATGTGGCGCTGACCGACCGGCGTGATGAGCTTTCCGGTGATCTTGAGGCGATTGAAAGCCTGCAGGATTGTTGCCAGCGGGCTGAGCGTCTGCGCGATGGCAAGCGTTTTCTGCAGGCCCGCCAGCTGACGGCGCTGCAGTCAGAGTGGGTGAAAATAAAACGTCCGCAGCAGATGCGTGATGAAATCAGTGAGCTGGAAGGCCGTTTTCATCAGCTGATGGACAGCCTTAATGCCCGTCTGCTCAGGGAGAGCGCGGAGCGTGAGCAGAAGGTGCAGGAAATACAGGTTAAGCTGGATCAGATGGAAGCCGATCTGGATCAGGAAAAGTATGGCGAGGCGGTGGATATTCACCGCAGTGTTACGCTGTGCCTGAAAGAGCTGGGTGATTTACCGGCGGGCGATAAGGCGCGGATTGAGCAGCGTTTGCGTGCTGCAGCACCGATGGTGATGGAGTTTAAGGACTGGCGGCGCTGGGGTACCGATCAGGCCCGTGAGCATCTGATCGAAACCGCACAGCGGCTGGAAAATGATGTCAGCATGGATCCGGCACAGCGTGCGCGTGAAATCAAGGCGTTACGTGAAGAGTGGCGCAAGCTGGCACAGATGGAGCCGGGTCAGCAGCGCAAGCAGTGGAAGGATTTTGACCGTAAGGTGACGGCTGCGTATGAGCCAAGCAAGCAACATTTTGCTGAACAGGCCAAACAGCGGGCAGAGCACCTGCGCCAGCGCGAAGTGATTTGCGGGCAGCTGGAGGCGATGAAGACGGAAACTGACTGGGCGGCTGAAACACTGGACTGGAAAGCGGAACACGCCAAAATTAATGAGTTGCGCAAGGCATGGAAGAAATGCGGTACGGTCAGCCACAAAGACTGGAAGGCGATAAATAAACGTTTTAATGCTGCGATTGACGGGCTGGATGAGCACCTGCAGGTTGAGCGGGAGCGTAATTTCCGCGAGCGTCAGCGTCTGGCTGCACAGTCGGTTGCTCTGGCTGAGATTGAGGATGTGCAGCAGGCAGTTGCGGAAGCCAGGGATCTGCAGTCAGACTGGCAGATTACAATACCTTCCCGCCCCGGAGACGAGCAGAAACTGTGGAAGCAGTTCCGTTCCCCGATTGATGCGGTGTTCAAGCGTCTTAAGGATGAACGCGATTCACAGCGTACAGAGGCGGATGAGCGGATTCAGCAGAAAGATGATTTGTGTATCAGGCTGGAGTCTCTGTTGCAGCTGAGTGATGACGAGTTCGTCACAGCGGCACATGAGCTGAGCGGCTTGCGCCAGTCGTTTGATGCCATCAGCGATATTCCGCGCACAGTAAACCGCAAGCTGGAGGAGCGTTTTGGCTCAGCGGAGCAGGCGGTATTAAACCGGCTGGAGCAAATTGGCCGGGCAAAGCGCCTGGCTGAGCTGGATCTGCTGGCTGAACAGTCTGCACGGGATAAGGCAGCTGCCGGTAATGATCCCGCTGCGGAAGCGATGGCTCAGGCTGAAGGCGAAACCCTGTGTCTGCAGATGGAGATTTTGCTGAATCTGCCCACTCCGCCTGAATTTCAGCAGGCACGTATGGAGTATCAGGTGGCGCAGATGCGTGATGCCATGCGCAGCCGCAATGATAATGTCGATGTGCGTGAACAGGGACTGGCGTTGCTGGCTGACTGGTATCGTCTGGGGGCGATGCCTGCCGCCGCATTGACACAGCAGCAGGCACGTATTGGTCTGATTCGTCAGACCATAGCGAAATAGGCGCGGCGTTGCTCGGCGGTGATCGGTTCCTGATTCTGGTTTTTCAGGACGCCGCCGAGATGGTTGGTCAGGCGTTCTGCGGTGCGCACAAAGTCATGCAGGGCTTCACTGTCCTCAATCGGGCTGGGCAGATTTAACACCATCGACAGGCCCGGAGAACTCGCTCCGGCAGCCAGTTGCTCAGGAATCAGTGTCCACGGTCTGACGCCATTAGCGACGTTGAACAGGCTGGTTTCACCGCTTTCGCTGAGTACCATACGGTGATAAACATCCATTTCACCAAAGGTCAGACCGGAGTTTTCCAGTGCTTCCAGGATTTGCGGGCCATGAAAGCCTTCCTCTGTTTCGGCGGCAATAAACATAATCAGCTGCGGGGGAAGATCCGGATTGGATTTCTTTTTCCTGGCTGAGTTTTCATCCACTACTTCGGATAAATCCTGTGCATTGGCTGATGGCCCCTTGCCATCCAGTGCCGGCTGGTCTTCCATCACAGAGGTTGCTTCGACACCATCCTGATCTTTCAGGGTATGGATAGGCGGCAGGTTTTTCTTTTTATCAGGGTGGTCTTTATTTGAGGCGCGGCTGATGAAATAGATCGCAGCGAGGGCGATTAATCCCAGTGCCATGATGATCAGGCTTACGGTTTCCACTGAATGCTTCCCTTTATTCGTTGATGTTCGCTAATTGTACCGCTTCGGCTACATCCACTGCCACCAGCCGCGATACGCCCGGTTCCCGCATGGTAACACCGATAAGGTTTTCGGCAAGTTCCATCGTGCGTTTATTGTGAGTAATGAAGATAAATTGTACCCGTTCTGCCATGTGGCCGACCAGATCACAGAAGCGCCCGACATTGGCCTCATCCAGCGGTGCGTCGACCTCGTCCAGCATACAGAAGGGGGCGGGATTGAGCTCAAAGATGGCAAATACCAGCGCCACGGCGGTTAAGGCTTTTTCACCTCCCGACATCAGGTGGATGCTGGAAATCCGTTTACCCGGCGGCCGGGCCATAATCGCCACCCCGGTGGTCAGCAGGTCATCGCCGGTCATTTCCAGATAGCATTCACCGCCCCCGAACAGGCGCGGGAACATGGCTTTCAGGCGGCTGTTGACCTGATCAAAGGTTTCCTTAAAGCGGGCGCGGGTTTCCCGGTCAATTTTGCGGATGGCCGCTTCCAGCGTCTCCAGCGCCTCAACCAGATCAGCGTTTTGCTCATCCAGCCAGGTCTTGCGTTCACTCTGCTCCTGAAACTCGTCGATGGCGGCAAGGTTAATCGCTCCGAGACGCTGAATACTACTGCGCAGATTTTCCAGCCGCTGCTGAATATTGGGCAGTGTTTCATCCTCACCCTGTCCGGCCAGCAGGGGCTCACGCTCAAATTCGGTATCTGCAAACTGCTCGGTCAGGGTTTGCAGGCGTACCTGTACCGACTGCCAGTTCAGTTTGAGCTGTTCCTGCTGGTCGCGGAGCGTATCGGCTATACGCTCCGCCTCCACCCGCAAGCCGTCCTGAGTGCGGATGTCATGATCGGTTTGCTGTAATGCCTGTCTGGCCTCAGTGAGCAACAGCTCGACTTCTGCCCGTTGCTCCAGCGCCTGCTCCAGCTCGGCTTCCAGCAGCTCCTGCGGCGTATCCTCCTCCGCTATCTGCTCCAGTAACTCATCACGTTGCTGCTCCAGCAGTTCCAGACGGCTGCTGACCCGCTCCAGCTGACGGCGGCTGTTGTCCAGCTGGTTGCGCTGTGTTTCTATCTCCAGCTTTAAACTATGAAGCTGTTCGCGGTAGTCACGCACCTCCAGCCGGGCATTATCCTGTGCGTACTGGCGTTCATCTTTTTCCAGCGCCAGTTGCTCACGTTCGGTGCTGAGTGTTTCCAGCTGCTCCAGCGCAATATTGCGCTGCTCGGTGGCCTGCTCAAACGATTCGCGCAGCGTCTCGGATTGCAGCTGCACTTCTTCCTGATCAGCCTGAATCTGCTGCTGGCGCTTGCTGAGCTGGTCGATACGCTGCTGCAGACCTTCCAGTTTGCTGGTCAGGGCTGACTCGTCACGATGCAGGCGGTTGCTTTCCTGCTGTGCTTGCTGGCGCTGTCCTTCCAGCGTGCGGATAGTGTCGCGCAACTCCGACGTTGAAGTTTCCAGTGCGCTGACTTCCTGTTCCAGTGTCTGTTGACGGGATTGCAGCTGCTGGATTTCCTTTTGGCGCTGCAGAATACTGCCCTGCGCATCACGGTTGCGCGGGATGCGAATCCAGTGCCTGCCCAGCCAGATACCATCAGGGGTGATGAGGGATTCGCCTTCATGCAGTTGTGCGCGCTGTTGCAGGGCCGTGCTGAGTGAATCGGTGCAGTAGATGTTTTGCAGCCAGTCTCGGGTGGTGTGGGGGGATTTTACTTTGCTTTGCAGAGGCATAGCACCCTCACCCCCCGGCCCCCTCTCCCTAAGCACCGTTTCTGCGAAACGTCCGTGGGCGAGGGGGTTTTCTGCTGTGCCACCTTCAATAGCCCCTCGCCCTGTGAGGGAGAGGGGTTGGGGTGAGGGTGTTTCAAGTGCTGTCTCCAGCAAACTAATCCCACCCCGCGGCCACTCCTCCTGAATCAATTCAGGCAACGAATCCACACACACTGCATCCAGCTCACCACCCAGTACCGTCTCAAGCGCCGTTTCCCAGCCGTTTTCCACATCCAGCTGTTCGGCCAGACGCGGCTGTTTCGCCAGTCCGTATTCGTTCAGCCACTGCTGGCGGGCTTTATTGTCTTTATCCAGTCCGGCTTGTTGCAGGGTTTCCAGTGAAGCCAGCCGTCCGGCCTGTGATTGCTGGCGGGAGCGTTTGTTGTCCAGTTCAGCCTGTTGCTGCTGTAAGGTTTGCTGCTGTTGTTGCAGCTGACTGCTGACTTCCTGCAGGGTCGCTTCGGCCAGTTGGTAGGCATTGCGGGTTTCTGTCAGCTGCAGTTCAATGGCGCGGACATCCTCCACAAACTGACTGGTTGACAGGTTTTGTGCATCGCGTTGCAGGCGCTCCAGCCGTTGTTGCTGGTGGCTGAGCTGCATCTCCAGCTGATCCATGCGGGTTTTCTCGACCTGCGCCTGACGGGTGGGTTCGGCGATACGCTGCTGCAGTTCCTGCCACTGTTCCTGCCAGTCACTCAGTTGCTCTTCGGCATCAAACAGACGATCTTCAGCCAGCATCAGTTCCTGTTGTAACGCTTCAGACTTAGGTTCCAGTTCTTCCAGTTGTTGCTGGCTGGTGGTCAGGGTCTGGCGGTCTTCCCCGGCATGACGCAGGGTTTCTTCCAGTGCCTGCTGGATTTGTTGCAGGCTGTTCTGCTGCCGTTCGCGGGTGTCCTGCTGGTGTTTAATGGTTTGTTCGATGCGGCTGATTTCAGCACCGGCCTGATAATATTGGCCCTGTATCAGATTGGTTTTGTCATTGTCCTCGCTGTGTTGCTGGCGCAGGCTTTCCACCTTGCTTTCCAGAGTGCGTACCTGACTGAGCTGATCCTGATATTCGGTGGATTTCTTTGCCAGTTGTTGGGTCAGCTCGCTGCTTTCCTGCTGCAGAATCTGTTCCTGTAACAGCAGTGACAGTGCTTCCAGACGCTGCTCTTCGCCTCTGAGTTCCTTAAACTTAATCGCAGCTTTGGCTTGTCTGTCCAGCTTTTGCAGCTGTTTTTCCAGCTCTTCGCGCAAATCAGTCAGCCGCTCCAGATTCTCACGGGTATGGGTGATCCGGCTTTCAGTTTCGCGGCGGCGGTCTTTATAGCGGGAGATACCGGCGGCTTCTTCCAGGGTATTGCGCAGCTCTTCCGGCTTGGCCTCAATCAGGCGGGAAATCATGCCCTGTTCAATAATCGCATAGCTGCGCGGGCCGAGGCCGGTGCCGAGAAAAATATCAGTAATGTCGCGGCGGCGGCAGCGTGCACTATTCAGAAAATATTTGGAGGTGCCGTCACGGCTGACCTGGCGCTTCACCGATATTTCAGCGTACTGTGCGTATTCGCCACCCAGTGTGCCATCGCTATTATCAAACACCAGTTCCACCGAGGCGACACCCACCGGCTTGCGGGCTGAGGAGCCGTTGAAGATAACGTCATCCATCGACTGGCCGCGCAGGTGTTTGGCTGAACTTTCGCCCATCACCCAGCGCACCGCATCGATGGTATTGGATTTGCCGCAACCGTTCGGGCCGAGGATGCCGACCAGATTGCTGCGCAAATCCAGGGTGACGGGGTCAACAAAGCTTTTGAATCCGGCGATGCGGATTTTGCTCAAACGCACGTTCTGCTTATTCCTGCTGAGGCTCAGTTATCGGGACAGGAAGGATGATACAAAACGGGGGGGATTTCAATTATAGCCGCCACAATTGAGAGGTGCGGGTGGCCTTATCGATAAGCTTTTGCCGGATTATCAAACAAAACAGGGCAACCTGAAAACGGTTGTCAAATGATGGTTGAGGCAATAATCTGCTGTTTTAATTTGTGAGTAAGTGGAGCTGGTATGCCGAAAGCACATACGCCAACGCTGGCTAACTGGTTGTCGCTGTTTGCCCTGATTGTCTTCTGGGGTACTTCGTTTATGTTTATTTCGCTGTCCCTGGAGAGTTTTACGCCGATTGGGATTGTGTCGATGCGGGTGTTGCTGGCTGCTATTGTGCTGACGCTGGTGATGTATCTGCGTGGCTTGCGTTTGCCGTTGACCGGGCTGGCCTGGCTGGTGTTTCTGATTTTTGGCATTGTTGGCAACCTGCTGCCGTTTTATCTGATTTCAACAGGACAAAAGGAAGTCAGTTCCGGTATTGCCGGATTGTTGATGGCGGTGATGCCGCTGGCGACCATGGTACTGGCACATTATTTTGTGGCAGGGGAAAGCCTGAACCGGTTTAAGGTAATGGGTTTTATGCTGGGAATTTCCGGGGTGGCGATTATTCTCTGGCCGTCTATCGTTGGCGGGCATAGTGATTTGCTGAGCAGTTTGCTGATTCTGCTGGCCGCACTGAGTTATGCGCTGAATACTATTCTGGTGCGGCGCCTGCCGTCGTTCGACCCGGTGGTGAGCAGCTCCGGAGTGATGATTATCGCCAGTCTGATCATGGTGCCGTTATGGCTGGCAACTGAAGCACCGTTGCAGCAGGAATACAGCCTGACCGCGCTTCTTTCTATGTTTTGGCTGGGTATCGGGCCGACCGGGATTGCCACGCTGATCCTGTTTGCGGTGATTACCTCCGCCGGGCCAACCTTCCTTTCCTATATCAATTATGTGATTCCGGTAGTGGCGTATTTTACCGGGGCATTGATTCTGGGCGAGGCACTGGAGTGGCGCAGTTTGGGGGCGTTGTTGCTGATTATTATCGGGATTGCATTAACCAGACGGGTTCCGGGGCGTTATAAAATAAGTTAGCATGCCTGCCGTTTGTAAACTCCGCTGCTTTTCGCTTTATTACTATGAAAATAGGCCCGTATACCCTTGATAACCCGCTGATTGTGGCACCGATGGCCGGTGTCACCGACCGGCCTTTCCGTACCCTGTGCAAACATTTCGGCGCCGGGCATGCGATCAGTGAAATGATGACGGCGGATGCGACGTTGTATGCCAGTAAAAAATCGCTGTATCGCGCCAACTTCGAGGGTGAGTTAGCCCCCGTTTCGGCACAAATTGCCGGTTCTGAGCCGGAACAGCTGGCCGAGGCTGCACGCTATCAGGTCGCTAATGGTGCGCAGATTGTGGATATTAATATGGGTTGTCCGGCAAAAAAGGTATGCCGCAAGCTGGCCGGTTCCGCGCTGTTAAAAGATGAAGCATTGGTTAAACGCATACTGGATACGGTAGTGGCGGCGGTGGATGTACCGGTGACGCTGAAAACCCGGCTGGGCTTTGCCGATGGTGAGGAAAATATCCTGCGGGTGGCGGAAATGGCGGAGCAGGCCGGTATTGCTGCGCTGGCGATTCATGGCCGTACCCGTGAGCAGAAGTATACCGGAGTGGCACGTTATGAGCTGATCCGTGAGGTGAAGCTGCGGGTTAGCATGCCGGTGATTGCCAATGGCGATATTGATAGCCCGCAAAAAGCAAAGCAGGTGCTGGATCTGACCGGGGCGGATGCGGTGATGATCGGGCGGGCAGCACAGGGCAGGCCGTGGATTTTTCGTGAGATCAGCCATTATATGGATACCGGTGAGCTGTTGTTGCCGCCGAAGGTCAGTGAGGTGCATGAGGTGTTACTGGGGCATCTGGATGAGCTGTATCAGTTTTATGGCGAGTACTCCGGCTGTCGCATCGCCCGCAAGCATATTGCCTGGTATACCGGGGGTTTGCAGGACAGCAATGTGTTCCGGCAGGCGATGTACCGTGAGGATACTACCGCCGGGCAGGCACAAACTGTGGATAGGTATTTCCGGCGTTTACTGGAGCAGGGTGAACGGCTGGATTATGTCAGTTAGCTGGTATTCTCCCCCCCCCATTCCAACTCTTCCTCCGCAAGGGAGGAAGGGCTAAAGCTTTATGGCTGCGTTTGGTTGCCCGGTAACTGCCAGTCCACTGCCTTACGCCCGTGAGTAGTGAGAAAAGCATTGGCGCGGGAGAAGGGGTTACTGCCAAAAAAACCGCGCCGTGCTGATAACGGGGAGGGGTGGGCGCTGGCGATGATTTGGTGGCGATCTGTATTAATCAGCTTCGATTTGCTTTGTGCCTGTTTGCCCCAGAGGATAAACACGCAGGGTTCCGTCTGTTCGTTAATCGTCCGGATGACGGTATCGGTAAAGGTTTCCCAGCCCCGTTTCTGATGGCTTCCGGCGTTTCCGGCTTCAACCGTCAGCACAGTGTTCAGCAATAACACACCCTGTTCCGCCCAGCTCTGCAGGCAGCCGCTGTGGCTGTTATCAATCCCCAGGTCACTCAGCAGCTCCTTGTTTATATTGCCCAGTGAGCGCGGCAGCGGCTTTACATCGGGCAGCACGGAAAAAGACAGGCCGTGGGCATGGCCGGGTGTCGGGTAGGGATCTTGTCCCAGAATCACCACTTTGACTTTGTCCGGCAGTGTGCTTTGCAGCGCATTAAAGCGTTGTTCTGCAGGCGGGAGGATGTGCTTCCCGGCGGTTTCTTCATGTTCGAGAAACGTCAATAAATCCTGCATGTAGGGTTTGCTGAATTCCGGGGTGAGGGTGGCTTGCCAGCTGGGGGGGAGTGCGTTTGGGGTCATGGGTGGTGGTATCGGTTTAAGGTGTGGGGATTATAAGAGCTTCGGGTTTGATAAATAAAGGTGAAGAAAAAATCTGGCAGCGCAGTGAAAGCAGCAATGGAGCGTCGATCAGTGTATGGGAAGGTAGCCAGCCCAACCTTTAATAAATTGTCTGATGACCACTTATCAGTAAATTATTGCCGAATAGCTATACAATTGTGGATAATTTGTGAGAATATGTCAATCAAATCGGCTAATTAATATCTAACAATAAACGTCTAATTGGGGATCATCATATGACCGGCACACAGAATGTACGGCAATCTCACAGTCAGCTTGCTTTTACTTTGCTGATATTGTTTGCATCGCTACTCTTATTCTCTGGCAGCGCATTTGCCAACCAGTACATTGTTTATGAGAGTGATAACACCTATCCCACTCAGGGCAACCTGGACTTAACCGGCATGGCTCTGAATCAGGAAATAACCGTTGCGACGGATAATTACAACAGCATCCGGACAACTGACGACACCCCCAGCAATATCAACTCTGGCCGCAAGTTCCACTGTAATGACAGTTCTCCGGCCATGTCTGGCGGACTTATTGCTTCCGGCAACCCGGATTACCGGTTCCGGTTTTATTACGGTTCGACACAGATTACCTGTGCAGTCGGCGCATCGCCGTTTTTCTATTCCTACGTGAGTGGAAACCATACTGACAGTATCGTGCCAATGTATCTGAAGCTGGTCAAAGTGGCTGACTCCGGCAGCACTGCTTCCATCACCTACCCTAATTTCCAGCTTTGCTCCCGCGACCCCAGCACTCCAGATAATGCCACTGGCTGCTGGCGTGGTCATAACGATGGTTTGAGCCGCTATTATCCGGCCAGTAGCCCGAGTACTGTCACCATTATTACCAATAATGCCCCAACCATCACTTCAGCCTCTTCCACCGACTTCGCGGAAAACGGCACCGGTACAGTCATTGACGTGCAAGCCACCGATGATACCGACAGTGAGGGTTCCGGCCTGACCTATACGTTCACCGGCAGCGGTGCAGATGACGCACTATTTAATATTTCTTCCACCGGCGCAATCACCTTCAAAACTACGCCGGATTATGAAGCCCCTGACGATAACGGTGGCGACAACACTTACAACATTCAAGTTCGGGTATGTGACAGCGAATCTGCGTGTACTACACAGGCCATTACCATCAATGTGACCGACGAACCCGAGGCTGCACCAGCATCGCCCGACACAGACGGCGACGGTGTGCCCGATGGCATTGACGTTGATGATGACAATGACGGTATCCTGGATGTCAATGAAGGTGCCAGCGCTGATGCGGAATACATTATCCCGGATGCCTACAGCGCAGGTGACCTCACTGCAACCGGCAACCTGTGCAGTGGTGTCATGAGCCTCACCATGGAAGACGGCGCTGGCAGTAGTGATGCCATCCTCGCCACGCCTGGATCAGCCAGCGGCATGACCGCGTTCACTGACGCTGCCGTGTTTGACCCGGCAGCCGCCACGGCAACCCAGGGCTTTGTCATCAACACCGGCGCGATGGGTGGCGTTGGTGCACGCAGGAAGGTCACGGTAGATCTGGGGACGACCGTCACCAACCCGGTGATCCACTTGGGTGACATTGACAAGACGGGCCTGGACTTCGCGCCGTATGCGGCAACGAATGGCCTCACCAGTATTGCAAAAGTGTCAGG
>JAWLAK010000006.1:0-353503 GCA_041395485.1 Thiolinea sp. | reverse complement strand
AGCGTGGTCTGTGACCGCTCAAAACTCGATGACAAAGGCTGTCGGGGCGCACCGGACTGGATTGTGGAAGTGCTTTCCCCTTCCACAGCACTCACGGATATGAACACCAAAACCCGCCTTTATGAACAGCACAAGGTGCAGGAATACTGGATTATTCACCCCACTGAACGCTGGGTGATGGTGTATGTGCTGAACCCTCAGGGGCAATATAGCCGCCCGCAGGTTTACGGTATGGATGAAGCCACCCGCCTGACCGTGTTCCCTGATCTGGCAATTGACTGGTCATTCATGGCGTCTGTTTAGCCTGGGGCAACTTCCTCCTACTCAAATACGTCGTTTGGAGTTCCCTTTCGGTTTTGGTTTGCCGCCACCGTCTGAGCGTGGCTTCGGCGGCAACCCTGTATGCTGCGTCAACATCTTCTTCCCAGCCTGCTGCTTTTTTGCGGGTTGGTTAGATTTAGCAGCCGTCTTCCCCGTCCTCTTCTGATGCTCCCCACCCTTATTCTTCCTCCGATGCGCTTCATAAACGAGTTCTTCTTCCCCTGATCTGTAATTCGGAATCAACTGGTTCGGCCCATCGCCAATCAGCTCCTGCCGCCCCATAGCCGCGATCGCCTTGCGCAGCAGCGGCCAGTTCTTCGGGTCATGCCAGCGCAGGAAAGCCTTGTGCAGCTTGCGTTGTTCCGGTGACTTGGCGGTTTGCACCTTTTCGCTTTTATACGTGACCTGATGCAGCGGGTTCTTTTCGCTGTAGTACATGGTGGTGGCGGAGGCCATCGGCGAGGGGTAGAATGCCTGCACCTGATCCGCACGAAAATCATTTTTCTTCAGCCACAGCGCCAGATTCAGCATATCCTCATTTGTGGTTCCCGGATGCGCAGCGATAAAATACGGAATCAGGTATTGTTCCTTACCGGCTTCTTTGGTGTATTTTTCGAACAGCTCTTTAAAGCGGTCATAAGTACCGATACCCGGCTTCATCATCTTCGACAGCGGGCCATCCTCAGTATGTTCCGGGGCAATTTTCAGATAGCCGCCGACGTGATGTGTGACCAGCTCTTTTACATACTCCGGATCCTGCACCGCCAAATCGTAACGCAGCCCTGAACTGATCAGTACTTTTTTGACTCCCGTTAACTGCCGTGCTTCACGGTACAGCTCCTTTAATGCACTGTGGTCAGTATTCAGATTCTGGCAGATGCCGGGATAAACGCAGCTGGGCTTACGGCATGAGGCTTCAATGTTTGGATCTTTACAGGCCAGCCGGTACATATTGGCAGTCGGCCCACCCAGGTCAGAAATGACGCCGGTAAAGCCCGGTACTTTCTCACGAATCTCTTTGATTTCATTCAGAATCGACTCTTTGGAACGGTTTTGAATAATACGTCCTTCATGCTCAGTTATTGAACAGAAGGTACAGCCACCAAAACAGCCGCGCATAATATTTACCGAAAAGCGGATCATCTCATAAGCCGGAACCCGGGCCTCTCCATAGGCCGGGTGCGGACGGCGTGCATAGGGCAGGGCAAAAACGGCATCCATTTCAGCGGTACTCAGCGGAATCGGTGGCGGATTAATCCACAGGTCAATATTGCCATGTTTTTGTACCAACGAACGGGCATTACCCGGATTGGTTTCCAGATGCAGCACACGGTTGGCATGTGCATATAAGATTTTGTCTTTGCTGACTTTTTCAAAAGAGGGCAGGCGGATAACAGTATGGCTGCGATCCAGATTTGAACGCGGATGAAACTGGATTTTCTGCTCATCCGGACGTTTGGCACGGATGGCAGTATCTTCCAGCCATTTCTGATTGCGCTGCTCCAGTTCGCATTCGCTCATTTCGGTGGTGTTCAGATACGGATTGACGATGCGATCGATTTTTCCGGGCTGATCAACGCGGGTGGAGTCGATTTCGCTCCAGCCCTGCGGAGTGTCGCGGCGGATAAAGGCCGTGCCACGAATATCAGTCATCTGCTCCGGGGTATCACCACGCGCAAAACGGTGCGCTATTTCGACAATCGCACGCTCGGCATTGCCATACACCAGCATATCAGCGGTGGCATCCAGCAGTATGGAGCGGCGTACTTTCTCCTGCCAGTAATCAAAATGGGCAATGCGGCGCAGTGAGGCTTCAATTCCGCCCAGAATCACCGGCACATGGGAAAAGGCTTCCTTGCAGCGCTGGGCATAAACCAGTGAAGCACGATCCGGGCGTTTACCGCCCATACCGCCCGGTGTGTAGGCATCATCAGAGCGGGGTTTGCGATCCGCCGTGTAGCGGTTGATCATGGAGTCCATGTTGCCTGCCGCTACGCCGAAAAACAGGTTGGGCTCACCCAGCGCCATAAACGCGTCTTTCGATGTCCAGTCCGGCTGGGCAATAATCCCGATCCGGAAGCCCTGTGATTCCAGCAAGCGACCGATAATCGCCATGCCGAAAGAGGGATGATCGACATAGGCATCACCGGTCACAATAATGATGTCACAGGAATCCCAGCCCAGTGCATCCATCTCGGCCCGTGACATCGGCAGGTATTCAGACGTGCCATAGCACTCCGCCCAATATTTCGGGTAATCATAGAGTGCGGTGTGAATGGGGTGGTGAGCTGACATGGTAATCCTGATCCGCCGGGTCGGGTAAAAGCAGGGCATTATACGCGATTTGTTGCGGGGTCATAGATCATCCCATCCCGCAAAGGATTATCTTGCTTCGTTTTTCTGCGCTTTCCCGCCTGTTACAATTCGTATGCCCAGGGCGGATTTGCGCCTGAACGGGATACCGTCACTGCCGCCACTTTAGCACCATAAGCCAGCGCGGTACTAAGCTGCTCAGCAGACAGACTTTTCAGCGCATCTTTATTCAATAAACCGTTATTAAACAGTTGCGTCATCACTCCGGCATTAAAGGTATCACCCGCCCCCACGGTATCAACCACCTCTGCTTGCTGTGCCGGAGCACTGGCAATTTCTTCGCCGTGAAGATAGGCCGTTGAACCCTGACTGCCACGGGTCAGCAGAATCAGCGTTGGGCCCTGTGCAGCCAGCTGGCGGACTTTTTCTGCCGGACTCATATCCCCGCCAATAATCCAGTCCAGATCCTCATCGGATACTTTCAGAATATCGGTGTGGCTGATGATCCTGTCCAGACGCTTGCGGTAACGCTGTTCATCGGTAATAAATCCACGGCGGATATTCGGGTCAGTGACGATCACCCGATGCTGACTTTCCCGCTCCAGCAGAGCGGCATAGAAGTCGGCCGCCGGTTCACTGATCAGGCTGATTCCGCCGAAAAACAGGGCCGCCACCTGCTCAGGAATAACGGGCAGGGTATCCGGGGTCAGTGAACGACCCGCCGTATTTTCGTCATAGAAGGTATAGCTGGCCTGACCATTATTCAGCTGCACAAATGCCAGTGTGGTGGGCAGACCGGACTGAATAGCCAGACTGCTATCAACATGGCTGCTGTTCAGATCCTGAGCCAGCTGCTGTCCGAACAGGTCAGTGGACAGGCCGGTGATAAACCCGGCATTGACGCCCAAACGTCCCAGAGCGATGGCGGTATTAAAAACCGCACCGCCGCTTTTCGGTAAAAAAGCCGTTTCACCCGCGCTATTGGCAGTCGGGATCATATCAATCAGGGCTTCACCACAACATATAATCATAAGTTCTCCTCAGCTCTCGGGGTGGTTCAGGTCGAAACCACAGGCGTTTATACAGCGTCTTGTGTCGTTAATTTATCATATTTACTGGAAACCTCGACCAGCCGGATGATATTGGTTGATCCCGGAGTACCAAATGGTACGCCTGCTGTCACCACGATACGATCCCCCAGCGTGGCCATACCTTTGCGCTGTACCATACGTACTGATTTGCCCACCATATCACTGAATGAAGTCACATCTTTGGTTTGTACCGAATAAACACCCCAGACCAGTGCCAGCTTACGGGCCACATGATCAGATGGTGTCAGGCCGAGAATCGGAACTTCACCACGGTTTCTGGCCGCACGGAAGGTGGTTGAACCGGTGCTGGTAAAAGTAACCACTGCTGCGCAGTCACGGCTTTTGGCAATCTGTGCAGCAGCGGTAGCGATAGCATCCGCATCAGAAATCTCTCCTTCAACAGGGTACACGCGCAGCAGACGCCGGTAATATCTGTCCCGCTCAGTTTCACTGATAATCTGCCCCATGACCCTGACCGCCTCATGCGGGTAACTGCCTGCCGCCGTTTCAGCGGAAAGCATGACCGCATCTGCACCATCATAAATCGCTGTGGCTACATCAGAGGCTTCAGCGCGGGTAGGCACCGGTGCATTGATCATCGACTCCAGCATCTGGGTGGCAACAATCACCGGCTTACCCTGCGAGCGCGCCGCTTCAACGATACGCTTCTGCACCGAAGGCACACGTTCCGGCGGTAATTCCACACCCAGATCACCCCGTGCCACCATGATTGCATCGGAGTGTGCAATGATCTGCTCCAGATCGTCGAGAGCTGATGGTTTTTCCAGCTTGGCCAGCACACCGGCACGTCCGTTCACCAGCCGTTGCGCCTCCTGTATATCTTCCACACGCTGTACAAATGACAGTGCAATCCAGTCCACACCAATTTCCAGTGCAAAATCCAGATCACGGCGGTCTTTTTCTGTCAGGGCACTGATCGGCAGGGATACTCCCGGCACATTCACGCCTTTGCGGTCAGAAATAACCCCGCCCACCATGACCTCGGTTTCCATTTCACCGGGCGCTATACGCGTCACCCGCAGGCGGATTTTGCCATCATCCACCAGCAGTTCATGGCCCACGTCCTGCACGGCAAAAATTTCCGGATGGGGAAGGGTAACGCCTGTTGCATCACCGGGGCGCTTGTCCAGATACAGGGTGAATGACTGCCCGGCACTAAGCGTGACTTTGCCGGTTTCAAACGTGCCAATGCGCAGTTTCGGCCCCTGCAAATCACCCAGCACGCCCACCGGACGGTCAATTTCCTTTTCCAGTTTACGGATCATGTTAAGGCGCTGGTGTTGCTCTTCATGGCTGCCATGGCTGAAGTTCAGACGAAATACATTGACGCCTTCCTTCAGCAGGGTACGCATGGTAGCTTCATCACTCGACGCGGGCCCCAGGGTTGCTACAATTTTAGTGCTGCGATCCAGTTTAAACGGACTATTCTGCATTTTTGACCTATCCATTTTGTCTTGTCCCCATCCTGTTGTTTTCGTGGTTACTCTAATCGTTTTAGTGTTGCAATTTGACTATAAGCTGTCAATAAATCAATTTGAATTATTTATTTATGATACTATCCTGAGGCTATAACAGTTCGTTTCCCGGGCCAAGTCCACTACTATAAGATAAGTATTGAGCAAGCTGCTAAAGACAGGTGCAGAAGAATGGATTTAACTATTAAAGAATATGCAGATAAGCAACAACAGGCCATTCTGCTGGCTGATGCCGTTGCAGAACAACTGGATAGCGCACTGAACAAAACCGGCAAGGCAAGTCTGGCGGTGCCGGGAGGTACAACACCTGCGCCATTTTTACAGGCATTAGCCAGTCGCCCTTTAAATTGGGACAATATCTGCATCACACTAAGCGATGAACGTCAGGTCGATGCGGATAATGAGCGCTCCAATGCCAAACTGTTGCGCGATAATTTTCTGGATCATGCTGCTGCAAAGTTTCAACCCTTATTTGCCGGAGATGCGGGTCAGGATTCCATGCAGAACATCAGTACGGCTCTGAAATCCGGCTGGATACCGCTGGATGTTTGTGTGCTGGGTATGGGGACTGACGGGCATTTTGCCTCACTGTTTCCTGCGGCTGATCAGCTGGAGCAGGGATTGAACCCGCAGAATCCTGAGGTGGTGATTCCGGTTACCGCCGCTAATATTCCCGAACCACGGGTATCGCTCACCTTACAGGCGATATTGACTGCCGCTCATATCCACCTGCTGATCACCGGCAAAGAAAAGTATCAGGTTTTGGCTCAGGCACAGCAGAACGAACAGACCATGCCTGCTAAAATAGAGCTTCCGGTACAGGCTTTGCTGCGCCATGCGGGTGATCGTTTGGTTATTCATTATACAAATTAATACAGGAGATCAGGTTCAGCCATGACGACTCAACTCAATCAAACGGTTGCTGATGTTACTGAGCGTATTGAAAAACGCAGTGCGACAACCCGCAAAAAATACCTGAATGGCATTCAGCAAATGCTGGAGCGCGGCAGAACACGGCCGCTGAGCTGCGGAAATATGGCGCATGCGGTGGCGGCCACCCCGAAACCGGATAAATTCAGGATTGTGGAACATACTGCGGGTAATCTGGGTATTGTCACGGCTTACAACGACATGCTGTCCGCCCATCAGCCATTCGTTACTTTCCCCGACTTAATTAAGCAAACGGCCCGTGAGGCCGGAGGTAGTGCCCAAGTCGCCGGTGGGGTACCTGCAATGTGTGACGGAGTGACGCAGGGTCAGCCGGGCATGGAGCTGTCGTTATTTTCCCGTGATGTAATCGCGATGAGTGCCGCTGTTGGGCTGACGCATAATGTGTTTGATGCTGCGGTTTTTCTGGGTGTCTGTGACAAAATTGTGCCGGGGCTGGTCATTGCTGCTGCCACTTTCGGGCATCTGCCGTGTATTTTTCTGCCTGCCGGGCCGATGGTCTCCGGTATCCCCAATGATGAGAAGGCCAAAGTGCGCCAGCAGTATGCATCCGGTGAAGTAGGGCGTGCCGAATTATTGCGGGCGGAAATGAGCTCTTATCATGATGCCGGTACCTGTACTTTTTACGGCACGGCTAACAGTAACCAGATGCTGATGGAGTTCATGGGCCTGCAGTTGCCCGGCACCAGTTTTATTAACCCCAACACGCCATTGCGCGATGCACTGACTGCCGCCGGTACCCGGCGTGTGCTGGCCATGACCGGCCGGGATAGCGGCGAGGCACCACTGACCACCAGTGAAATCCTGACCGCAAAAGCTTTTGTCAATGGCATTATCGGCCTGAATGCCACCGGTGGATCCACCAATCTGGTGCTGCACCTGATAGCAATGGCACGCGCCGCCGGTATCATTCTGCGCAGCGAAGATATTGCTGACTTATCCGCCATCACGCCGTTGCTGGCCAGGGTTTATCCGAATGGCGTGGCTGATGTGAACCACTTCCATGCGGCCGGTGGTCTGCAGTTTGTCATCAGCCAGCTGCTGGATCACGGTTTATTACATGAAGACGTGCAGACTGTGGCGGGTTACGGCCTGAGTCACTACCGGCAGGAAGCGCTGCTGGATGAGTCCGGTGAAGTCAGATGGCAGGTGGGCGCGGCGGAAAGTCATGACCGGGATATTCTGCGTCCGGTCACTGAGGCCTTCCAGCAGACCGGCGGCTTGGTTCGTCTGCAGGGCAATCTGGGCGAAGCGGTGATCAAAGTATCTGCCGTGAAGCCTGAGCAACAACTTATCGAAGCCCCGGCGCGGGTGTTTCATGACCAGTCGGCAGTTAAAACCGCCTTCGATAATGGCGAGCTGGACGGTAAAGATTTTGTCTGTGTGCTGCGTTTTCAGGGGCCACAGGCCAATGGTATGCCGGAGCTGCACAGCCTGACTCCTATATTAGGTGTGTTGCAGGATCGCGGGCAGAAGGTAGCCTTACTGACCGATGGCCGCATGTCCGGAGCCAGTGGCAAGGTACCCGCCGCCATCCATCTGAGTCCGGAAGCCGCGCAGGGCGGGCCGATTGCCCGCATCAAAGACGGTGACCTGATTATACTGGATGCACGCAGCGGACAACTGAAAGTAGTGGCTGAGGATTTTGATGCACGCCCACCAGTGACTGCTGATCTCTCCGCCAATGAACATGGTCTGGGACGTGAGCTGTTCAGCGTGTTCCGTCAGGCGGTCAGCCCGTCGGCAAACGGTGGTAATTCTCTGTATGGTGCTGAAAAGGATCTCTGATGAGCAATAAAAAAGAAATCGCGACAAAGTCCGGCAAACCTGCAACAGCTTATGAAATCAATCAACAACCCCGTCAGTTCGGCCCGGTACTGGGTGAGTTGGATGAGCATTTAATCGGTGAGGGCGCGCATTTGCGCTTATGGCAGGTACTGGGCGCGCATGTGATGGAACATGAGGGCGTGCAGGGTACCCATTTTGCGGTCTGGGCACCTAATGCGCGGCGGGTTTCACTGGTCGGCGAATTTAATAACTGGGATGGCCGTGCAAATGTGATGAATCCGCGCGGCCAAACCGGGGTCTGGGAAATTTTCATGCCGGGGCTGGGTGAGGGTACGCTGTATAAATATGAGCTGGAAGACCGTCATGGTCACCTGTTACCGCTGAAAGCCGATCCGTTTGGTTTTGGTGCAGAGCATCCGCCCAATACCGCCTCGGTGGTGCGTGATCTGGCCGGTTTTGACTGGCATGATCAGGGCTGGATGACCAAACGTGAAGCCCTGCATAAAATTGATCAGCCGATTTCAGTGTATGAGGTGCACCTTGGTTCATGGAAGCGGGTGCCGGAAGACAATAACCGCTCGCTGTCTTATGAGGAGCTGGCCACCGATCTGGTGAATTACGTTAAGGATATGGGCTTTACTCATATCGAACTGATGCCGGTTTCTGAATACCCGTTTGATGGCTCCTGGGGCTATCAGCCGGTGGGCCTGTTTGCCCCGACCATCCGTCACGGTACGCTGCGTGAGTTTCGCGCTTTTGTGCAGGCCTGTCATCAGGCAGATATCGGCTTGATTCTGGACTGGGTGCCCGGCCATTTCCCTGAGGATGCCCACGGGCTGGGGCAGTTTGACGGCACAGCCCTGTATGAGCATCAGGACCGGCGTGAGGGGTTTCATCCGGACTGGAATACGCTGATTTTCAATTATGGCCGCCGTGAAGTGGCAAATTACCTGCTGGCTAATGCGGTGTACTGGGTGCGCGAGCATCATATCGACGGGTTGCGGGTGGATGCCGTGGCATCGATGCTATACCGTGATTATTCGCGCAAAGAGGGCGAATGGATACCGAATATGCACGGCGGGCGGGAAAATCTGGAGGCGATTTCATTTCTGCAGAGCATGAATGCCACCGTGTACGGTGATATGCCGGGAATTATGACCATTGCTGAGGAATCCACCGCTTTTCCCGGAGTGAGTGCGCCCACTGATCACGGCGGGCTGGGCTTTGGTTTCAAGTGGAATATGGGCTGGATGAATGACACGCTGAGCTATATGTCTGAAGATCCGGTGCATCGTAAATATCACCACCACAAAATGACCTTCGGCCTGCATTATGCTTTTTCGGAGAATTTCATTCTGCCACTGAGCCATGATGAGGTGGTGCATGGCAAAGGGTCAATATTGTCCAGAATGCCCGGGAATCGTGACGAACAGTTTGCCAATCTGCGCGCCTATTACGGCTTTATGTGGGGACATCCCGGTAAAAAGCTGCTGTTTATGGGCAATGAAATCGCCCAGCAACAGGAGTGGAACTTCAGCAGCAGTCTCGACTGGCATTTACTGGAACATGAACAGCATCGCGGCATACAGTCGCTGATCCGGGATCTGAATACACTGTACCGTGATACACCGGCCTTATATGAGCTGGATTGCAAGTCAGAAGGATTTATCTGGCTGGAAGGCGGTGCGGCAGACGAGTCGGTATTTGCCTGGCTGCGGCGCGGGCAGAACGGTGCGCCGGATGTGTTGGTAGCCTGTAATTTTACACCGGTTGAGCGCAGAGACCGGCGCTTTGGTGTTCCGGTTGCCGGACGCTGGGTTGAGCGCCTGAACACCGACTCTGCCCATTATGGCGGCCAAAATCGCGGCAATATGGGCGGTGTTGAAAGCGAAAATATTCCGGCTGCGGGACATGAATATTCTGTGTGCATTACCTTGCCGCCGTTGTCCACCCTGTTTTTTGAGCTACAGTAAGGGAACCTGACCTCACTCATTGACATGGATTGAGCGGGGATACCATTATCTTAATCATCAGTTAGCAATATAAGACAGAGAGAGGTAAGCAAATGAATATGGAGTCTCAACGCCTGGCGCAACACACCATGGCTTTTGTGCTGGCAGGCGGGCGGGGTAGCCGCCTGAAGGAGCTGACCGACAAGCGGGTCAAGCCAGCCGTATACTTTGGCGGTAAAACGCGGATTATCGACTTTGCCCTTTCCAATGCCGTTAACTCCGGCATTCGCCGTATTGGTGTGGCCACCCAGTATCAGGCACACAGCCTGATTCGCCATCTGCAGCGTGGCTGGAGTTTTTTCCGGGCGGAACGCAATGAGTCTCTGGATATTTTCCCGGCATCCCAGCGCATGGGCAGTGCAAACTGGTATAAAGGTACGGCTGATGCCGTTTACCAGAATATCGATATTATTGAGAGTTACGCTCCTCAGTACATATTAATACTGGCCGGCGACCATATTTATAAGCAGGACTACTCAATCATGATTCAGCAGCACGTCAGCAGCGGGGCGGATGTGACAGTGGGCTGTATCGAAGTGCCGCGCCTGGAGGCCAGCGGTTTTGGCGTGATGAGTGTTGATGGCAACGATCGGGTGCTGGAATTCGTTGAAAAACCGGCTGATCCGCCGGCCATGCCCGGTCATCCTGATCTGGCACTGGCCAGCATGGGTATTTACGTTTTTAAAACTGATTTTTTGTTTGATCTGTTGAACAAAGATGCAGAAAACCCTGATTCAACACATGATTTCGGCCACGATATTATTCCCGATCTGGTGAAAAACGGTAAAGTGGTGGCTCATCCGTTCAGCCGCTCCTGTATCCGCAGCCAGGCAGAACCCAAACCTTACTGGCGGGATGTCGGAACCATAGATGCATTCTGGCAGGCGAATATTGACCTGACTGACTTTATACCGGAGCTGGATATTTATGATAATGAATGGCCGATCTGGACTTATTCTGAACTGACCCCTCCGGCCAAATTTATTCATAATGAAGAAGGGCGGCGGGGGAGTGCGGTATCCTCGATGGTCTCCGGCGGTTGTATTATTTCCGGCTCACAACTGGAGCGTTGTCTGTTGTTCACCGGCGTAAAAGCCAATTCCTACTCTAAACTGTCGGGTGTGGTAGCCCTGCCGTATGTGAATATCGGGCGCAGCGCCCGTCTGACTAACGTAGTCATTGATCGTGATGTTGATATACCGGCAGGTCTGGTAGTGGGTGAAGATCCGGAACTGGACGCTCAGCGCTTCCGGCGTACTGATGACGGAATTTGCCTGATTACTGCAAAAATGATTGAAAAGCTTAATGCATGAAACTGAGTTTACAGGCCGGCAACCCTTATCATTTGGGTGCCCGTTTTGATGGTGAGGGAACCAATTTCGCTGTGTTTTCAGCGCATGCGGCCCGGATTGAGTTATGTATTTTTTCCGCAGACGGCAAAACCGAGCTGACCCGCTGCGCATTGCCGGAACGCAGCGGCTCCATCTGGCATGGCTATGCGCCGGATGTAAAGCCCGGCACTTTGTATGGCTACCGTGCCTATGGCAAATATGCACCGGAGCAGGGACACCGCTTTAACCCGAATAAGCTGCTGCTTGATCCCTATACCCGTGAAGTAAAAGGGCAGTGGGCGGATAATCATCCTGCTTTGCTGGGTTATGATGCCACGGTACAACATGCAGGAGATTTGTCATACAGTCTGCTGGACAGTGCGCCCTATGTGGCAAAGTCGGTGGTATCAGACCCTGAGTTATTTACCGCTCTTGAGCAGCTTCCGCGCCGGGGCTGGAGCGACACACTGATTTATGAAGCACATGTTAAGGGGCTGACGCAGCAGCACCCTGATGTACCGGATACCCTCAAAGGTACGTATGAGGGTCTGGCTACGGACGCGGTCATTGAGCATTTGCAAAAGCTTGGTATCACCACTATCGAATTGTTGCCGGTACACCATTTTCTTGATGAAGGTTTTCTGCTGCAAAAAGGTTTAAGTAACTACTGGGGTTATAACAGTATCGGGTTTTTCACCCCGGAACCTCGTTATTACGGCCCCGGCGGTTTGCTGGGGTTCCGGCAGATGGTTGAGAAATATCATCAGGCCGGCATCGAGGTGGTGCTGGACGTGGTGTATAACCATACGGCGGAGGGCGATCAGCGTGGCCCGACCCTGTGTTACCGGGGACTGGATAATGCGTCATATTACCGGCTGGTACAGGATCAGCCGAGGTATTACATCAATGACACCGGCTGCGGTAACACGCTGAATATGGCCCATCCTTATGTACTGCGCATGGTGATGGATAGCCTGCGCTTCTGGGTGCAGTGCATGGGGATTGATGGTTTTCGTTTTGATCTGGCAACAGTGCTGGGGCGCGAGCATCATGGCTTTGATCCCTGGGGTGGCTTCTTTGATGCGATCAGGCAGGATCCGGTGCTGGCCGGAGTCAAACTGATTGCTGAGCCCTGGGACATCGGCCCCGGCGGGTATCGTCTCGGCGAGTTCCCGCCTGAGTTTGCCGAGTGGAATGATACCTACCGCGATAATGTGCGCCGCTACTGGCGAGGTGATGAATATAGTGCCCAGTCACTCAGCTCCGGCCTGCTCGGTTCTGCCAGCAGTTTTGACAAGGCCGGACGGCGCTCCTGGTCTTCGGTGAATCTGCTCACTTCGCACGATGGTTTTACCCTGGCTGACGTGACCCGCTATAACGAACGGCATAATCTGGCTAATCAGGAAGAGGGCAAGGACGGCCATAGCGCGAATTACAGTGATAATGGCGGCGTGGAGGGTGAAACCGACGATACTGATATTCAGCAAAAACGCAGCAGAAGGCAGCGCAATATGCTGGCCACGCTGTTTTTGTCGCAGGGCACGCCGATGCTGCTGGCCGGTGATGAGCTGGGCAACTCCCAGCAAGGCAATAATAATGCTTACTGTCAGGACAACCCGATTAGTTGGATAGACTGGGTGAATAAAGACGAGCAACTGATTGAATTTGTTGCTGATTTATCACACTTCCGTAAAGTATTCGGCGGGGTGCGTCAGACCCGCTTTCTGCATGGTCAGGAAAGGGGGTATGACGGTAACCCGGATGTCATGTGGACGGATTTCAACGGTGGGCCGGTGGCCTGGGATGATCCGCAGCTGGCGGGATTCTGTCTGACCCTGCGCTGTTCTGCTGAGGCCGCAGTATATGAGCGCGGGCACGGGCTGGCGTTTATTGCCTTTAACCGCAATGAAGAAGCGGTTGAAGTGATATTGCCTGAAGTCTCTCCGGAACAGTACTGGGTAAAACGAATCGACACCGGCATTGCCCATCAGGACAGGGAAATTCACTTTCTGAATTCTAAGGTTATCACCGTGGCAGGGCAGTCGGTGGTGGCGCTGACCCGGACTATGTTGCCGTTGAAACCGCTGAAGCCGGATTGATTCTATCTGAGCGGCTTAAACCAGCAGGAACTTACCGGCAAAAAATACCACAACGCCGGTCACAATGGTCAGCAGGGGCTGTTGCCGCCATAATCCGACGGCAAAAGCAGCCAGTGAGCCCAGCAACCATGGATTCCGCCAGTCAAAAGACAGCTGTTGATCCTGCAACAGGATCATGGGCGTGATAATCGCAGTCAATACAGCCACCGGCACAAAGCGCAGGGCGTTTTCAACCCAGTCCGGCAGGCTGACTTTATGCGCACGGGCATAGAGTACAAAACGGATGCCAAAAGTGACCACAAACATGCCGAGGATAATCTGCAACAGTACCATTAGTTTGTCCCTCTGCTTGTCTGCACATTATCCGGGTTGAAACGCTGCTGAATATGGTCAGTCAGTACCCCGGCAGCCACACCGAACAGGGCCGCTATCAGCATTCCCAGATTATTGGGTAAGTTATGCAGAATCAGCGAGAAAACCGCCGCACAGAAAAATGCGCTCCAATAGGGAAGGGTGCGTAAATAGGGGGTAATAATACCGATGAAAGTGGCGACCATGGCATATTCCAGCCCCCACTCACTTAAACCCGGAATCAGCTCACCGGCCAGCACGCCAATCAGCGTCGTGCTGTTCCACATTACATAAAAGGCAACGAATGAGCCGAAATAAGCCCAGTGCCCATTGTGTTGATCCAGCTTGCCGCTACTGTAATAGGGCTTGACTGCAGCATAGGTTTCATCAATCAGGCCAAAGGCCAGCACTACCCGCCAGGGTATACTCAGATGACGGATATATTTAATAAAATCAGCCGCATATAAAAGATGCCTGAGATTAACGATGAAGGTGGTGGAAACAACCACCCACAGTGGTGCATCTACCGCAATCAGACCCAGAGCCACAAATTGTGCAGAACCGGCAAAAACCAGCGCAGACATCAGCAGTGGTACCCAGGGCTCCAGTCCCTGACTGATCGCCAGCGAACCAAAGATCAGCCCGAACGGAATCCCGCCGATGATCATCGGAACAGACACTAGGGCACCGAAACGCATGGCGGATTGTTTGGTCATGCTCGTTCCCAAAAATTCGCCTATCTAAGCAGTGCTGCCTGCAGTTTGTCAATAAACTTGCTGCTATTAAAATGGAGAACTTTGTAACCATCGTAGAGTAGTACGACTAAACAAAAAATGCCCTCAGAGGAGCATAGAATGGCTTACAGGATTGAGCAGGAAAAAGAGGGTATGGAGACACATTTCGGATATATTATTTAACATAATATACATTATGCGAAATTATAAAGTTATAGCTACCCCGCACAATCCTGGTTTTTCTACGCGTACAGAATGCACTTTGCTATTGCTTCAAGTCATTCTGCACACGTAGAAAAACTATAAAGCCCGGCTTAGCAGGACTCCTCCCGCAGCCACTTCGCCACATCTTTAGAAAAGTAAGTCAGTATCCCGTCAGCACCAGCCCGCTTCATGCCCAGCAAAGCCTCCAGCACACAGGCTTTCTCATCAATCCAGCCATTAATACCCGCCGCTTTTAACATCGCGTACTCGCCACTGACATGGTAAGCATACGTCGGCACTTTAAATTCTGACTTAATGCGCTGCACAATATCCAGATACGGCATACCGGGCTTGACCATCACCATATCCGCACCTTCCTGCAGATCCATCGCCACTTCGCGCAAGGCTTCATCGGTATTGGCCGGATCCATCTGGTAGCTGTATTTATTGCTGCCCCCCAGATTGCCTGCTGAGCCTACCGCATCACGAAACGGGCCATAATAAGATGAGGCATATTTGGCGGCATAGGACATAATCCGCGTATTGGTGAAACCTTCCTGTTCCAGACCGTCACGAATCTGTCCGATACGTCCGTCCATCATATCGGAAGGCCCCACTACATCAGCTCCGGCTTCGGCATGTGAAACGGCCTGACGTACCAGCACATCAACGGTTTCATCATTGATAATGTAGCCGTCATCATTCATCAGCCCGTCCTGGCCATGTGAGGTAAACGGATCTAAAGCCACATCGGTCATGATGCCCAGCTCAGGTACCGCAGCTTTAATCGCCCGGATTGCCCGTTGCGCCAGCCCGTCCGGGTTATAGGCCTCTTCCGCCATATCTGACTTGGCCTCAGGCGGTGTCACCGGAAACAGCGTCATCATCGGGATACCCAGTTTGGCGACCTCTTCCGCTTCCTGCACCAGCAAATCGATACTTTTGCGCTCAACACCCGGCATGGATGGCACGGCTTCGCGCTGATTTTCACCTTCCAGCACAAACACCGGGTAAATCAGGTCATCAGTTGTCAAACGGTTTTCACGCATCAGACGACGGGAAAAGTCATCGCGGCGCATACGGCGCATGCGGGTGAAAGGATACATTCCGGAATAATCAACCATTATTAACCCTGTGCTCAGTAAGAAATAAAGTGTTGATTTTAAGCAGCTTGCGAAGTGTTTTCAATGCTGTGCATCAGCTTTAGCTTCGATAACCTTCCCCCGTTGCGGAGGAAGGTTTTTTAAAACGTCGATAAACGTCAATTAAAGCGCTAATAACGGGATAATTTAAAACTTAGTTTAAACTTAAATCTCAGCATCTGCAGCCAGTTTCAGTGCCTCGCGTACAACAGCCTGCTGCTGCAGCTGATGAACTTTTGCAGAACCCACAGCGGGCGCTGCAGCAGCCTCGCGACTGACACAAATCAGGTCATGATAACCGCAATAAGTTTCAAAGCGTGGCAATATGCCGTCCCATGCCCCCTGATTGACCGGCTCTTCCTGACACCAGACTTTTTCTTCGACATTCGGATACAGATCCATAATCGCTTTCATCTCGTCGCCCGGGAACGGATACAGCTGTTCCAGACGAATCAGGGCTACTTCACGAATATTGTGCTTGCGTCGTGCGGCCAGCAGGTCGTAATAAACCTTACCGCTGCAAATTACAACGCGCTTAACCCCGGCCTTGTCTTCATCGGTAACCAGATCAACATCATCCAGCACAAATTCAAATTTGCCGTCGGTAAAATCTGACAGCTCATTGGTAGCCAGCGGATGACGCAGCAGGCTTTTAGGCGTCATAACAATCAATGGCTTACGATACTTGCGCAGCATTTGCTGACGCAGCATGTGGAAGGTTTGCGCCGGCGTGCTGGGCACGCAAATCTGCATATTTTCCTGAGCTGCCAGCTGCACAAAACGCTCCAGACGTGCTGATGAGTGTTCCGGCCCCTGCCCTTCAAAACCATGTGGCAGGAACATCACCAGTCCACACAAGCGCTGCCATTTCTGCTCACCGGAACTGATGAACTGGTCAATCACCACCTGCGCACCGTTCACAAAGTCGCCGAATTGTGCTTCCCAGATCACCAGTGTCTGCGGATCAGCGGTGGCAAAACCGTATTCAAATGCCAGTACCGCTTCTTCCGATAACAGCGAGTCAATGACCGTGAATTTTGCCTGATTTTCAGCACTGTGTTGCAATGGAACCCACTGCTCACGTTGTTTCTGGTTATGCAGTACGGCATGGCGGTGTGAGAATGTGCCACGGCCACAATCCTGGCCGGACAAGCGTACATCAAAACCTTCTTCCAGCAAGGTGGCATAAGCCAGTGTTTCACCAAAACCCCAGTCCGCCGGCTTCTCGCCTTTGGCCATGTCAGTACGGTCATCCAGTACTTTTCTGACCCGGCGGTGAACTTCAAAATCCTCAGGAATGCTGTTGACCCAGTTTTCAGCGATGCGCTGAATACGTTCAGCCGGACAAGTGGTATCCACCTGATTACGCCAGCCTTTACCGACATAATCCTTCCAGTGCGTCTGCAGTTCAGCAGGCAGTGCATGACCGGTATTTTCATCACCGACAAAATCATCCACCACGGCTCCGGCATCCATCAGATCACGATATTGCTTGACCAGTGCGTCACTTTCTTCCTGTGAAACCACACCTTCCTCAACCAGCTTTTTCGCATACTGAGTGCGGGTGGTCGGTAGTTTACGGATGATGCTGTACATTACCGGCTGGGTCATGAACGGCTCATCGGCCTCGTTATGTCCCTGACGACGATAGCAAACCAGATCAATTACAATGTCTTTCTTGAAGTGGTTACGGTAATCCAGTGCCACTTTTGCGGCATACACCACTGCTTCCGGATCATCACCGTTGACATGAATGATCGGAGCATTAATCATTTTGGCAGCATCGGTCGGGTAATGGGTCGAACGGCTGTCAGCTGCAGTACTGGTGGTAAAACCCACCTGATTATTAATGACGATATGCACAGTACCGCGGGTACGGTAACCACGGGTCTGCGCCATGCTGAAGGTTTCCATGACCACGCCCTGCCCGGCAAAGGCAGCATCACCATGGATAATAATACCCATCACCTGATCACCTTCGCGGTCTTCACGGCGCTCCTGACGGGCACGAACCGATCCTTCCACCACCGGACTGACGATTTCCAGATGTGACGGATTGAATGCCAGTGCCAGATGCACAGAGCCACCCGGAGTTTTGACATTATTGGAATAGCCTTTATGGTATTTCACATCGCCGGTGTAATTTTCATCATCCGCTTTGCCGTCAAACTCATCAAACAGCATGCTGGATGGCTTACACATCAGATTGATCAGCACATTCAGACGACCACGGTGTGCCATACCGATAACAGCTTCCCCTAAACCATTGCGCCCGCCTTCCTGAACCAGAACGTGTAACAGCGGGATCAGGCTTTCACCACCTTCCAGGCCGAAACGCTTCTGTCCCACATAACGACGGTGCAGGTATTGCTCAAAACCTTCGGCTGCGGTCAGCTGTTTTAACAACACTTTACGCTGCTCATTTGACAAATTGTCACGGGCCATACCCGGTTCAATCCGGCTTTGAATCCAGCGCTTTTCCTCAACATCGGTAATATGCATATACTCGAAACCGGTGGTACGCATATAGGTTTCTTTCAGTGCATGGAAAATATTTTTCAGCGTTGGCTCGGCAGTGATATTAAAAGAGCCGGGGTCAAAAGCAATGTTCTGGTCTGTTTGATCCAGGCTATGGTGCGCCAGATCAAGCTGAGGAATATCAGGCTGTTCGCCATAATCGCCCAGTGGATTAGTGTTGGCTTTCAGGTGTCCCAGATAACGGTAGGAGTTTATCAGCTGGGAAACACGTACCTGAAAGCTGCGGCGTTCCAGAACACTCTGCGGAATGTAGTCAGCACCGGAATCCATGGCAACCCCGTGAGTATGAACCATGCCGGAACCATTGGTACCACCCTTGCCTGGTGTGCCTTGCTCTATGCGCTCAAAGTAAGTCCGCCACTCAGCAGAGACCTCTTCCGGAGCCTCCTGATATTGTTGGTAAACCTGTTCCAGAAAAATTGCGTGTTCACCGTCCAGAAAAGACTCATCCGACGGGATAGTGTTGCCTTGCAGGCTCATGTAGTCTATCTCCTTTTGACTCTCGAAGCTGAGAGAATGCTGCGTAACATCAAACTACAGTGCTGATTCAGTATTATTGTTGGGTTGGCAAGTATATCCCAAGCGGAATATATTTCCACCCCTTAAGTATAACTTTAAGCATGCGCAGCAAGGATAATAGTCACATTCTTAATCTGACAACCAGATCAGGCTGGCCATTCTGCCGGTCTGACCATCCCGGCGATAGGAGAAAAAACGCTCCGGTTCTGAAACCGTGCAAAATTCATCACCAAAAATCTGCTCTACACCCTGAGCATTAAGGCGCTGCCGGGCCAACCGGTAAATATCAGCCAGCCATTTGCCGGAGGATGCTCCGGTCTGAAACGCTGCTTCTGCCCGCGGGTCATGAGCCATAAAGGCCGCCCTGACCTCATCACCGACCTCAAACTGTTGTGGCCCAATCGCCGGACCAAGCCAGACCAGAAGATCCTCAGCAGCACAATCCAGTTTGCTTACCGTCTGCTCCAGTACCCCATCACACAAGCCCCGCCAACCGGCATGTGCTGAAGCCACCCTTGTTCCCTGTCGGTCACAGAATAACACCGGCAGACAATCCGCCGTCATCACAATACTCACCTGCCGGGGCTTGAAGGCCACGGAGGCATCGGCCTGCGGATAGCAACTGTCCGTCTGCATACCCGCTACCGTGGTGCCGTGCACCTGCTCCAGCCATAACGGTTCTGTGGGCAGGCGTAATATATCCCCTACCCGCTGCCGGTTGGCGGCGACGGCAAGGCCATCATCACCGACATGATCGCCGAGATTAAGACTGGCGTAAGGTGGCTGGCTGACACCACCGTGCCGGGTGGTGGATACAGCGTTGACGTTGGATGGTGCCGGCCAGTCCGGGATAATCCAGCCCTGTTTCGTGGCTGCTGTTTTCCAGTCAGAGTCTGCGGTGTTTTTATCAGTCATGAGTTCGTCCCTGTTCGTTGCTGATCATTCTGCATATTACGGATTAGCGGCTTCTTCAGTGGTCAGCAAATCCAGCAACTGCTGCATATCATCCGGCACATCAGCCTCCCAGCTCATAAACTCGCCGCTTACCGGATGGGTCAGACCCAGCCGGGTGGCATGCAGTGCCTGCCTCGGAAACTGCAGCAGCGCCTCGCGCAGGGTTTCACTGATACCGGCGGGAACCCGCGGACGCCCGCCATAAGTCGCATCCCCCACAATCGGCATTTGTCTCCAGCTCAGATGCACGCGAATCTGATGCGTGCGCCCGGTTTCCAGCGCCACCCGTAACAGCGTGTGGTGCTGGAAACGCTGCTCAACCCGGTAGTGGGTGATGGCGGGCTTACCACTGTCCGTCACTGCCATTTTCTTGCGGTCGACATGGTGACGGCCAATATTTCCCTCAATCGTCGCACCGGCAATAATACTGCGTTGCACCAGTGCCAGATACTCACGACTGACATCCCGCTCCTGCAGCTGCTCAACCAGAGACTGATGTGCTTCCATCGTTTTGGCCACCACCATCAAACCGCTGGTATCTTTGTCAAGACGGTGCACGATGCCTGCGCGCGGCAGCATTTCCTGTTCCGGCCGGTAATATAGCAGGCCATTTACCAGCGTTCCCGACCAGTTACCGGCAGCCGGATGTACCACCAGGCCGACCGGTTTATTAATCACCAGAATTGCCTCGTCTTCAAAGACGATATCCAGCGGAATTGCCTCAGGCTCATAATCTGTCTGCACCTCTTCAGTGATCTGAATACGGATCTCCTCGCCGCCAATTAAGCGTTCCTTAGGTTTCATGGCTTTACTATCCACAGTAACCTGTCCGGCCTTGATCCACTTCTGCAGCTGACTGCGGGAATACTGCGGGCACAGGCTGGCAATTACCTGATCAAGACGCTGTTGAGCCATGTCATCAGGCACAGTCGTAATTATTTGTTGGTTGTCAGACATAAATTTAAATGTTTTATCCATGAATAAGCTGCCAGAATTTTTAAGCTGGCAATATCTGTCACAAAAAAGATCCGGGAGACAAAATCCTTGCTGCCTCTAACCCGCATACTTACGTTATACTTGCAATTTTTTTCCATCATACGTGTTATCAATAAAATGTCGACAAACACAATAAATTCGAAAAAATCAGCACCCGCCATCCGCTGGGTAGCCATCGCCCTGCTCTCTCTGGGGCTGAGCGCCTGTTCATCGCTGCCCTTTTCCGGCGAGAAAAAAGAAGAAGCAGAAACCATGTCTGCAGACCAACTCTACCAGACAGCAAAAACCGAGCTGCAAAACAGTAATTATAAACGCGCCATCAGCCTTTACGAACAACTGGAAGCACGTTTCCCGCTGGGGCGCTATGCCCAGCAGGCACAGCTGGAAACCGCTTATGCTTACTACAAGTACGGTGAAACCGATCCGGCACTGGATACTGTCGACCGCTTTGTACGCATGAATCCCGGCAGCGAAAAAATGGCTTATGCCTGGTATCTGCGTGGCCTGATTAACTTCAACCGGGGCAGCAGTCTGGTCGATAAGGTTTTTCCGCGCAGTATTACCGATCTGGATACCGTGCGCCAGAAAGAAGCGTTTCAGGATTTTTCCAGAGTCATCACCCGCTATCCGGACAGCCCCTATGCAGCAGATGCTCAGGCACGGATCCAGTACCTGCGTAACAGTCTGGCGCAGTCAGAGGTAAATGTTGCCAAATACTATATGGATCGCAACGCCTGGCTGGCAGCGTTTAACCGTGCGGAATATGCCATCAAGCACTATCAGGGTTCCCCGGCCATTATTGATGCGCTGGAAATCAAAATCAAAGCAGCACGGCAGCTGGGTAAAAATGATCTGGCTGCAGACAGTTTTCAGGTACTGAAACAGAACTTCCCTGAACGGGCTGCACAACTGGCTCCCTGATACCCCGGAAACTTACTTAACTACCGGATGAGCAAAGAAAATTATACGTTTGTCGGCTTTTCTTGTTCATCCGGTAATTAGTTGAAAAAATAGGCTCGAGGGAAAAATAATAAATAACAACTACAGGGGCTTATTATGAAACTTATCAAAGCAGGTTTGCTTATTTCTGTCAGCTGTCTGGCTGGCGTGGCACAGGCAGGTGGTGATTATCTGCAGGGCTGGGGGGTTGCCCCGCAAACTAAATTCTATGGTGGCGCCAGTCTCGGTGCGGCGAATCAAAGTGATTTCGATGACGGTAATACAACTGCCGGCAAACTGTATGGCGGGGTTCGTTATGGCCGTTATCTGGGGGCTGAAGTCGGTTATACCAAACTGGGTGGAGTCGAAGATAAGCTGGATGATCGCTTGGAAACGTTATTTGAGAGTGATACCAGTGGTATTTATGCAGCAGCCATGGGGTATTTACCGGTTTATTACCGTACTGAATTGATGGGTAAAGTTGGTGTCATGCGCTGGGACACCGATAGCGAATCAAACCAGACCTTAATTGACAATCAGATCAGTTCAAGTGACAGCGGCACCAGCCCGTTAATCGGCATTGGCGCACAATATCAGCTAAACAACAATATGCATGTTCGTGGTGAGTGGGAACGTGTTATTGGTACAGGCAGTGATGATGCTGAAACCGATATTGATATGCTGTCCGTTGGTGTCACACTGTCAACTTACTGATCCTGAAAATAAAATAATAACAATAAACAGGGCTTGTTTATGAAAAACACTTTTAAACCGGCAGCCGTTCTGGCTGCCCTGCTCAGCTTGTCAGCTTCCGCAGTTCAGGCAGCCGGACTTTTTGGTATCGACACCTCAGCCGTTGAATCTAACTTTGGGTTTAATAATGGCGTAAAACTCTATGTCGGGGCTGGCTTGGGTTATGCCAACCAGGACAGCGGATGTGATCAACTCTTTTTCGAGGGCAGCTGTGAAAACGGTGCCATGAGTGCAAAACTCTTCGGCGGTGCGCGCTTTAATCCGATGGTGGGCGCTGAACTGGCTTATTCCTATCAGGGTGAAGCTGAGATGGACGGCACAGCGGGCGACCAGGAAGTTTCCGGTAAAAATAAAATATCCGGCTATCAGCTCACCGGTGTCGGCTACCTGCCGGTTAACAGTATTGAAAATCTGGAAGTAATGGGCAAAGCCGGAGTCATGTTCTGGAATCGCGAATCACAATTGATTAAGGATGGAGTAAAAACAAGCTCATCAGATGATGGCATCGCTCCGGTGATCGGTCTGGGTGCCCAATATCAGTTAAATAAGAACATTTTCTTACGCACGGAATGGGAACACACCTTTAATACCGGTGCAGATTCTGATCACGAAACTGATACTGATAATTACTCGATGGGCGTCAGCTACTCCACCCTGTGACTGTGTTAAGATGAACCTGTCTGAATAATGATACGTCTTAAGTTCAGATCGTCTATTCATCAGCTTTGAAAAAAGGAAAATCAAATGGATGCAGTAAAAATTCTGGGTAGTTTGTTGTCCAGCGGTGCCTTATCCAACGGTTCCGGCAGTAATGTGCTGGGTAACCTGCTCGGCTCTGCCCTGAGTGGCGGTGGTTCCCAGGGGGGGCATGGGCGGCATGCTGGGTAGTTTGCTGGGCGGTAGTAGCCAGCAACAAAGCGGCGGTGGCATGGCTGATGTGCTCGGTAGTTTACTGGGCGGAGGCCAACAACAAGGCAGTGGCGGTATCGGTGGAATGCTGGGCAGCATGCTGGGTGGTCAGCAACAGCAAGGCGGTGGCATGGCTGACATGCTCGGCAGCCTGTTAGGCGGTGGTGGCTCATCACCGGCTGGCAGCAGCATGGGTGGTCTGGGCAACCTGCTGGGCGGCGCTGTGACTAAATTCGCACAGTCCCAAAACCCGTCAGCACCTGACCTGTCGGCTAACTTCCTGCCACAGGATTATGACCGCAATGAAGCTGAAGAGCAGGCTAAACTGATCATCCGTGCCATGATTAACGCGGCCAAGGCTGACGGCAATATCGACCAGCAGGAGCAGGAAAAAGTGATTGCCAGACTGGGGGATATTGATGCTGAAGAAGCTGCTTTCGTGCGTGCGGAGTTTAATGCTCCACTGGATGTGAACGGCTTCGTCAATAGCGTACCCCGTGGTATGGAGCAGCAGATTTATGCCATCTCACTGGCTGCGATTGATCTGGACACCCAACAGGAAGCACAGTATCTGCATCAACTGGCGCAGGGTTTCGGCCTGTCTGCACAGACCTGTAACCAGCTGCATGATCAGGTTGGCGCACCAAAACTCTACTCTTAAGTCTCTGTTTATCCGATAAAAATACCTCTCTCAGCGGGGAGAGGTATTTTTCAACACCTCAATAGCATAAACCTCATAAAACCCGTTCCGGGAAATTGGTAAACACACCATCCACGCCCAATTGGCGCATACGCAAAATATCCTCCGGATGATTAACGGTATAAACATACACTTTCAGCCCGCGGGCGTGGGCATCATCCACTAACTCCTGATCAACAAACTCGATTGACGGATGCAGGGAATAAGCACCCAATTGCTCAGCAAAACGGGCATTGTCCACCGGCAGGCTGCAATGCAGGGCACCCAGCCGTATTGACGGATTAATCTGCTTAACGGCCTGCAATTCACGGTGATTAAACGATGAAACCAGAAATTGTTCTATTGACCAGTTTTCTGTAAGTAGTTGCGCGATATATTCACAAACCGGGGCAGCTGTCCCTGCCCCTTTGAGTTCAATATTCAGACCAGCCTGCGCGTTGATTAATTCACAAACCTCCTCCAGGGTCGGTATGCCCTGCCCTGAATTCAGTACATCCAGTGAACGCAGACGGGAGAAAGACTGCTCTGAGGTATAACCCGTACCATTGGTCAAGTCATCCAGCCTTTCATCATGGAACACCATTAAGTGGCCGTCGACCCAATACACATCAATTTCGATCCAGGGTGCACCGAGTTCCAGTGCTTTGCTGACCGCTGCCAGCGTATTTTGCGGCGCATGGCCCATTGCCCCGCGGTGAGCGATGCAGAGAAATTCAGAATCAAAAGTTGCCATGAAGCTTATTCCGGTGCGAAATCATGCGAAAGAAAATAGTGAAAATAGCAAAAAAAGCGGCCCTGAAAAACAGGGCCGACAAGAGCTTACAACAAAGGGGCAATCATTAGATCAGGAAATCAAGTCTCCCCCAAGGGGCAGAGGGGGAGTCCTTGAATCAGGTTTCACAGCAGGGCAAGCTGTTTCAACCTGTTGGGGCTTGCAATCAAACTTATTTTATTTTTATCATTCTTTTATTATTGTTGTATCGGTTTCAGCGGCTCCCCTCTCAGGGGCATGAGAGGGGAGTACTGAACCGGGTCTCACAGCTTAGAATGGGGCTTGCTGTTTCGACCCTTTGGGGCTTGCAATCATGTTTCTTATTTTGTAGTTGTTGTTGTTTTGTTATGTTTTAGATATTGCAACCCGTGTGCCAACTATTTTAAAAAGCATGCAAGTAACTGATTTTAAATAAAATAATTAATTTAATCATCAGCCCTTTTGACTCCGGCATAAAATCAAAGATGTCAGCTTATGACGAAATCAGGGTGACAGACTTGTCACCTGCCTGTGATCTGACAATTTACTGTCAGTTGTCATCCGGTTAGGGTCAGTCTTCCCCGCCCAGAAAACCACCGGATTGTCGCTCCCAAAGTTTGGCGTACAAACCCTGCTTATCCAGCAGCTCTTTATGTGTACCCTGTTCGCTGATTTGCCCGCCATCAACGACGATCAACCGATCCATCGCCGCAATCGTCGACAGACGATGGGCAATCGCAATTACCGTCTTCCCTTCCATCAGTGTGGTCAGGCGGCTCTGAATAATTTCCTCAACCTCCGAATCCAGAGCCGAGGTCGCCTCATCCAGAATCAGAATCGGTGCATCTTTCAGAATCACTCTGGCGATGGCAATCCGCTGGCGCTGACCTCCGGATAATTTGACGCCGCGCTCCCCTACCAGCGCGTCATAACCACGATTCCCGCCCGGGTCGATCAGCTGCTCAATAAACTGATCCACCCCCGCCAGCTGTGCGGCATGCTCAATTTCAGCATCCGTAGCCTGCGGACGACCATAACGGATATTGTCACGCACCGAGCGATGCAATAAGGCGGTGTCCTGCGTTACCATGGCAATATTCGCACGCAGGCTGTTCTGAGTGACCGCTGCCACATCCTGGCCGTCAATCAGAATCCGCCCTGAGCTGACATCATGAAAGCGCAGCAGCAGATTGACCAGTGTTGACTTCCCTGCCCCTGAGCGCCCGACCATACCAATTTTTTCATTGGGGCGGATGGTCAGATTAAAATCGCGTACCACATGATTGCCCTTGTTGTAGGCAAAGCCAACGTGCTCATAGTGAATTTCACCCCGGGTCAGCACCAGTTCTCCGGCACCCGGCTGGTCGGTAACCTCATTATCCTGTGCAATGGTATCAATGCCGTTCTGCACCGTGCCGATATGCTCAAACAGCGAGGTAATGGTACGCAGAATCCAGCCGGACATCTGGTTGACGCGCATAATAATGGCATTGGCTATTGCGATGGCACCAATGCTGACTTCACCGGCCTGCCACAGATAAATGGAAATCGCCGCAGTGCCGACAATCAACAGGGTATTCAGTAGTACCAGCGAGATGGTCATGTCAAAAATGGATCCCATCAGCGCATAAAAGGCATTGGTGTGGCGCTGCATATAACTGCCGGTGTGGCGGTCTTCCAGTTCCGGCGTGGCGAACAGCTTCAGCGACTGGATATTGGAATAGCCGTCGACCACCTGCCCCAGCCATTGTGAATTCGCTTCCGAAAGGCTGGCTGACTTTTTGCGTACCGGCGGTACCAGGGTCATAATCACCAGCACATAGCCCACGGCCCAGACCAGCACCGGCAGCAGCAAACGCCAGTCCAGGTCGATAAACAACCAGATGATCCCGACCAGATAGATAATCAGCAGCCACAGACCATCCACGACGTTTAAGACCGACTCCCTGGCCGAGTTGCCGGTTTGCATCACTTTCTGCGCGATCCGTCCGGCGAAATCGTTCTGGAAATAGTTCAGGCTCTGGCGCACCACATAACGGTGATTATGCCAACGGATAGTATTTCCCCAGCCAACAGTAATGGCAAAACTGATCAACCCGCGTGACATCAGCAGGGTCAGCGGGCGGATAAACACAGCCACCACCAGCATCAGCAATAAAGCCGGGGTGTATTGTTCAAAAAACTGTGCGGGATCGTTGCTGGTCATCCAGTCGACAATTTGCCCGAGATAAACGTATAACAACAGCTCTGTTCCGGTGGCAATTCCGGAAAGAACCAGTGTAATGATCAAAAGCTTGCGAATCGGTCGCAGATAATAGCGGAAAAAATCTGCCACCTTTTCCGGAGGCTTTTCTATCGGGCCAAAAGCAGCGGGGTCGACCAGCGAGGAAAAAAAGGTTTGCAGCATAATGACAAAATAACGACAAAGCCGGGGCAAAGGGTGCAGTCTAGCGCAGATGAGATTAGAGTTACATTTCATTTGAAACCGATTTAGGATAAGGAAAATAACCATTAAGGAGGAGCCATTTATGCAGGATCAACACTACCCGCACCTGTTCCAGCCGCTGGATCTGGGCTTTACCACCCTGAAAAACCGGGTGCTGATGGGTTCCATGCATCTGGGGCTGGAGGAAAAACCGGATGGTTTTGAGCGTATGGCGCATTTTTATGCTGAACGGTCACGCGGCGGCGTGGCACTGATTGTCACCGGTGGTATCGCGCCTAATCAGGCCGGGGTGGTATTTCCGGGGGCGGCGGTACTGAATGATGCTGCGCAACTGCCACAACACCGGCTGGTGACTAACGCAGTGCATGAAGCAGGCGGAAAAATCTGCATGCAGATTCTGCACACCGGGCGCTATGCCTACTCGCCTAAACTAATTGCACCTTCTCCGATCCGTGCGCCGATTAATCAGTTCACACCCCGTGAAGTCAGCAGCGAGGAAATTGAGCAGCAGATCGACGACTTTGTGCATTGTGCTGAGCTGGCAAAGCAGGCTGGCTACGATGGTGTGGAGGTCATGGCCTCGGAAGGTTATTTTTTAAATCAGTTTATAGTCCGGCACACCAATCACCGCGAAGATGAATGGGGCGGCAGTTATGCAAACCGCATCCGGCTGCCGGTGGAAATTGTGCGCCGGATTCGTGAACAGGTGGGGCGTGAATTTATTATTATTTTCCGCCTGTCCATGCTGGATATGGTCGAGACAGGCAGTACGCTGGATGAAATCATTATATTGGGCAAGGCTGTGGAGGAAGCCGGAGCCACGCTGATTAATACCGGTATCGGCTGGCATGAGGCACGGATTCCGACCATTGCCACCAAGGTGCCGCGTGCGGCCTTTACCTGGGCCAGTGCCGATGTGCACAAAGCGCTTTCCATCCCGGTGATTACCTCCAACCGGATAAATATGCCGGAGGTGGCGGAAACTGTGCTGGCGAGGGGGGATGCTGATATGGTGTCGATGGCACGGCCGTTTCTGGCTGATCCCGAATTTGTTAATAAGGCCGCACAGGGCCGGTCTGATGAAATTAATACCTGTATTGCCTGTAATCAGGCCTGTCTGGATCATATTTTTGTGGGGAAACTCAGCAGCTGTCTGGTCAATCCGTTTGCCTGCCATGAAACTGAGCTGAAAATCAGCCCGACCCGCCAGCCACAGAAACTGGCCGTGGTAGGAGCCGGGCCTGCCGGGCTGGCCTTTGCGGTAACTGCTGCACAATGCGGACATAAAGTGACTTTGTTCGACAAGGCGGCGGAAATCGGTGGTCAGTTTAATCTGGCCAAACGCATTCCGGGGAAACGGGAGTTTTATGAAACCCTGCGCTATTTTAAACGTCAGCTGGAATTAAATGCAGTTGATGTACGCCTGAGTACAGAAGTGACGGCTGCGGATCTGAATGACGCTGAGTTTGATCAGGTGATTTTGTCTACCGGCATTGTGCCGCGTATTCCGGACATTGAAGGCATCCATCATCCGAGTGTGCTGTCTTACATTGATGTCATCCGGGGTGCTGAAGTCGGCAAGCGGGTCGCGGTGATTGGTGCGGGCGGGATTGGTTTTGATGTCAGTGAGTATCTGACTCATGAACCGGATGAACCTGACAGCAGTGAAGATATTGAAACCTTCATGAGTAAATGGGGGGTGGATATGACCCGTCAGGCCAGAGGCGGGGTGGAGAATATAGCGAAAAAAATCACTCCGTCACCGCGTGAAGTCTATCTGCTACAGCGCAAAGCCGGAAAGCCTGGCAAAGGCCTGGGTAAAACCACCGGCTGGATTCACCGCGCTGACCTGATGATGAAGGGCGTGAAAATGCTCGGTGGCTGTGAATACCGGCGTATTGATGATGACGGTCTGCACCTGATGATTGAGGGTGAGCCGCAAGTGCTGGCGGTTGATAACGTGGTGATTTGTGCCGGGCAATTGCCAAACAGGGCGTTGGCTGAGGGGCTGGATAAGCCGGTGCATCTGATTGGTGGTGCGGATGTAGCGGCGGAGCTGGATGCGAAGCGGGCGATTGACCAGGGGACGCGGCTGGCGCTAAAGCTTTAGGTGGTATTGCAACGGCTAGGTATTTTTCTCCATGCATTTCCTGAAGAAGTGATTACGGGAATTTTTATACTATCAGAACGAGGGAATTTTGTTCATTGCTTATTACATTGAACCCAATAAAGCTCCACCCGGAAAACATCAATATAGCATTTTGCATGCAAAGTAATATAATGTATGCATTGAATGCAAATTAACAGGTGGCTTCATGGCAATGATGACGGTAAGAAACCTGCCCGATGAGATCTATCGGGCTTTACGGGTACGTGCTGCCCAAAACGGGCATAGTGCTGAGGCTGAGGTACGTGCAATTCTGGAAAATGCCGTAAAAGGCACAAAACGTATCAAACTGGGTTCAATGCTTGCCGAAATCGGCCAACAGGCTGCATTGACTGAAGAGGAATTTGCTGAACTAACCCGGGTACGTGATAAAACAACAGTTACACCACTGGATTTCGAATGATCATTCTGGATACGAATGTGGTATCGGAACCGCTGCGCCGCCTGCCGGAACAGCGTGTCATTGAGTGGATAGATGCTCAGGTAATAGAAACGCTTTACTTAACTTCCATAACCGTCGCCGAGCTACGCTTCGGAGTACAGATACTACCAGCCGGAAAAAGGCGCGATGATTTATCAGCTAATCTGGAACAACGGGTACTGCCACTGTTTTTTGGACGCATCCTGGCATTCGATATGCCGGTGACTGCGTATTATGCTGAAAAAATGGCTCAGGCCCGTGCTTCCGGACTGGCTGTTAGCAGCTCTGACGGTTATATTGCAGCAATTGCTGCGGCTAATAATATGGCAGTAGCAACACGGGATGTTCAGCCATTTGCAGCAATGGGCGTGCGGGTTATAAATCCTTGGGAGGCATAAAATGCTCTATTCTCCTGAACTGCACGAAGCAACTCCCGGGTAATTTCTCCGGGAGTTTTATCTTTCGCCAGAGGCTTAACCGGCATTATCAGGGCATTGCAGCTGTGATTCCAGATTATCAATCGCTGTGTTAAAACGCACCTGCAAATAGGCCGGAGCATTGGCTTTCAATGCCTCCAGACGGTCAATTTTGCTAAGTAAATAGTCATCCTGAGTTTGGTGCTCACAAGCTGGTTGTTCGACAACTACCGGCTGCTCACAACGAATCGGGCTGCCATAGTTTCCAATATAAGCATTCGACATTTGCCAGCCGAGGTTCAAAAAATCATTTCCCGGATTAGTTTGTACTGAATTAGGGAGCTGACTGAGAGCATCTTTGTTATCAATTAACCTCACCTGTTCACTACAGCCGGAACGACTGTTAAAACTGAAAATTGCTTTTTCCTGACCCGGAACCCAGTCAAAAGAAGGTGGTTTCGTGCCTGAAAAGTTGTAACCAAACGAAATATAATCGGCACCTGGGTTCTCGTCCGGCGCATTGACCCGGGAATGTACCCGCCATTCGGTACCGGCAACATGACTCTGAATATTATCTACCGAGAACCCGGTATTACTATGCGGCACGACCAATGTTACCTGTGAGGATAGCAGCATATCCGGCTCCGGCGTGGTAGCCGGGGTCATATAGACAGAATAGGCATTATTGGCTGTATCAAAATCCACCCTGAATTTAACGGCAGCTTGCGAAACCGAAGCGGTAGTGAGGAATGCTGAGGCAATAGCCAGCCTCAAAATAGCGGAAACCTTCAATTCTGATTTCATAAGAAACACTCTGTTTGATTATTTTTAATTTATTAATAATTGCATCGCACTGTTTGGGGCAGTGCCCGAAGCTCCTGAGAGTGTCTATGAGGCTCAGTTCAGGTGCTCTGGAGATGATAAAGACGAGTTTTTACATCATTAATAAAACTAATGCAAGGGCTGATATTTTATATGCTTAATAACAAAACAGATTGTTGGAAGTTTGCTCTAGAAGTTTGCTTTAATGGGCCATGCTACGCCCTGACAAACGGCTAAAAAGACTTACCAGCAAAAACAGAATGCCTCCGGCTACAATCCCTGCCAGTGTATTGATGATAGTCGGGGTAACCGCTGACAGAATATGTCCGACATGCGGCAACTGACCCTGTATTTCTTCGGCATGATGGATGATTGCATGTGAACCGGGAATGCCGTGTACCAATATACCGCCGCCAACAATAAACATCGCCGCCGTGCCCACGATCGCCAGTGTTTTCATCAGGTAGGGTGCAAACCAGAGAATCGCCCTGCCCAGCCTGCGTTTAAAGTTACTCCAGGCTCCGGCAGCCTTGCTGGTCAGCAAATGCAAACCTGCATCATCCAGCTTAACGATACCGGCCACCAGGCCATAAACCCCGATGGTCATCAGCAACGCAATCACCGACACCACCATCGCCTGCATGCTAAAAGGTTGATCTTTCACGGTACCCAGCGCAATAACAATTATCTCTGCGGATAGAATAAAATCGGTACGGATGGCACCCTTGATCTTATCGCGCTCGAATTCGACCATATCGACTTTTTCATCGCTGATTGCTTCGACCATTTCCGAGTGGTGTGCCTCGTCATCATCACCATGAAACAATTTATGGGCAACTTTTTCAAAGCCTTCATAGCACAGAAAAGCGCCGCCCAGCATCAACAACGGTGTGATTAACCAGGGGGCAACCACACTGATTAATAAGGCAGCGGGTACCAGAATCAATTTGTTAAGTACGGAACCTTTAAATACCGCCCAGACCACCGGCAGCTCCCGGTCAGCTTTAACACCGGTGACCTGTTGTGCATTCAGGGCCAGATCATCTCCCAGAACCCCCGCCGTTTTTTTGGCGGCAATCTTGGTCATGACCGAAACGTCATCCAGAATAGTGGCTATATCGTCGAACAGGGTGAGCAAACTACCGGCTGCCATTATGCTTCCTTTATCAGTTTATAGAGGTGATGTACAGGTGAGTTGATCATACCCGCAGCGGGCTTAATCCTGCAAACCATAACCGGAGAATGCCTGCAAAGCTTCGGCTATTGCCGCATCATCCAGAACTGTGGCTTCACCAATCAATAAGGTATTGAAATACTGCTGCGCCAGTGTTTCCAGCTCAATCGCCAGCCACATGGCTTTTTCCAGACTACTCCCGGCAACCAGCATACCGTGATTCGCCATCAGGCAGCCATTACGCCCCTGCATCGCCTTTAGCACATGTCCGGATAATTCTGCCGTACCAAACCTTGCATAATCAGCGCAGCGAATCGTATTTCCGCCAAATGCGGCAATCATATAATGCACCGCCGGAATTTCACGGCGGGTGATGGCAAGAGAGGTACAATATGGCGGATGTGCGTGCACAATAGCCCCGACATCATCCCGCCCGCGCATCAGATCCAGATGAAAACGCCACTCACTGGATGGCTTCAGCGGCCCCTGCCATTCCCCCTCCCCGTCCAGTAACATACTGGCCAACATGTCAGGTTCCAGCTGCTCATAAGGAATACCTGAGGGGGTGATAATCATCTGATTCTGATAACGCACCGACATATTGCCGGACGTACCGGCACTCAGCCCGCTGCTGTTCATAAACAGGCACTGTTTAATCAGTGCTGTGCGTAGGTTTTGTTCTTCAGTTGTCATAGGGCTTTATGGATTGCTTTGGAGATAAACATATTACATGATGGAATCATCTTAAAGGCTGATTAAAATTGCCGGCAAGTTATTTGCTCATTATTTCAAATCGTTGATGTTTGACTTTCAGATGCGGTGGTTTCTCCCGAAAGGCAGGTAATATGACAAACCCTATACCCTCAAAAATCAGTATTGCTGAGTTTCAGCAAATTATCACTGAAGAACTCCCCTGGGCGGCGTCACTGAATATCAGCGTCGATAAAATCAAATCCGGTGAGGTCATTATGCGCCTGCCCTATCATCAGGATTCGGTACGCCCCGGTGGCACCATTTCCGGGCCGCATATGATGCTGCTGGCGGATGCCTGTATGTATGCAGTGGTGCTGAGTTTACTGGGGCCGGTCAAGCTGGCGGTGACCACTAATCTGAATATCAATTTCCTGCGCAAACCGCGTGAGAGCGACCTGCTGGCGGAAGGGCGGATTATCAAGCTGGGCAAACGGCTGGCGGTACTGGATGTCAGTATTCATTCGGAGTCTGAGGAAAAGCTGGTGGCGCACGCGACCGGGACTTATTCGATACCGCCGCATGAGCCGGTGTTATCAGCAGAATAACCCATCCGTTCGCATTGCTGCATTGCAATGAACATAATTGATGAACTACAGCTCACAGCGATCAAAGCTTTTTTTCGGACGGAAAGTTCCCGTAGCCGGATTGTAGCGATAAATGCCATAACAGCGCTCTGTCCCGACCCGGCCAACGCTCTGCAAAATCGCCAGATCATTTATCCCGTCACGGTCATAATCATCCACCTTAAAGTAAATCCGGCTCCACTCCCGCAACAGAGGAATATTCAATGAGCTGACCTGCACCGCCGGTAAATTATGGGTCTGTACCATAATCCGTGTTTCCTGTAGTGAAACACGCGCCTCTACAGCAGCGTTGACATCAAACCTGAACAAATTTTGTATCGCCACCGGAACACCGGGATCAGCACTGGCGATTGGGATGGTGTTACAACCCGTCAGCAACAGACAAACACCAGCGGCTATCCATAGTGGCCTAACTTTCATCATAACGCCCCGTCCTTTGGTCAGCTTGATCAAGTAATAATTTAAACGCATACTGCCGAAGAATGCTAATCTCCAATACAGTCGCAAACATATTTTAACAGAGGTGAGTCAATGCGCTTAACACATGGGCTGATTTTAATCGCAACACTTTTCTTATATGCCTGCGGTGGTGGTAACAATAATAATGACAATGACAACAACGGCGGAAATAACAATACCCAGCAGCCCGAGCCTGACCCGACTCCGCCGGAGAGTGGCAAACTGGTCGTCTATGATTCTGCAAATGACAATAAAGCCGTCGCGGTACGCAATGTCGCCTATGTAACCGCTCCCATCGAAACCGCACAGCGCAGCGGCAATACTGATACTGACGGGACGTTTAAATACCTCGGCGCAGAGGCCGTTACCTTCACCCTGTTTAATAAAACTTTCGGCCCGATTCCGGCCAAGGAAATCATTACCACTGCTGATCTGGCCGCCAGCTATTGCGAGGGCTCAGACACGCCTGAGCAGTGTACCCACAACGTAAAAATTAATCTGAAGCGTATGTTGCTGAGTGTGGATGCCGATCAGAACTACGACAATGGTATTACCATTGATTCTGCATTTAACGCCCTGCCAATGGCACCGGAAAGTCCGGTTGAAGATTTTCAGGTGGTGCTCAATACCAAACTGCAGAATGCAGGTCTTGAAACCATTGAGGTATTTTCACCTTCGCTAGGCATGAATCTGGAAGAACCGCAACCGGAGGCCGATGATGTCGGCGGGCAACCAATCCCGTTTGTGGATCTGTTCAAAATCGCCCGCCCATTCCCGGAATATTCCTGTACCGCGATTGAGTATGATGAGTCGGGCTGGCCGAAAAAAATTCCGGCCTCCTGCGCGGATGAAGAAAATAGCGTTTTTAAAATACCGACCTATGCGCTGGCCTTCATGCTGCGCTCCGTACCTTTCGGCACCTTACCGACCGGCAAATATACCGTGCTGTATGAAGGCAGCGGGGTTATTAGCTATGACGGTATCGGCCGCAAATTAGCAGCGGAAAGTGTGCATGGCCGTGACGTTCTGGAAGTCACTGCCGATTTGCTGAAAAATCGTGCCGGAGCCGGTTTGCGTGTCTTTATCAAAAGCACGGATGAAGATAACTATATTAAAAATATTCGTGTGATTATGCCCGGCGGAATTTGTGAGGGTAATCCTTTTGTTCGTGTCGAAAGTGCGGATGATTGTGCTGCCGGACAATACCGTGACTTTGCTGAAACGTTTGAGCAGGACAGCAATGCCATTGTTTTCAATCCGGCCTTCATGGATTTTCTGAAAGATTTCGACACCATTCGCATGATGAATTTCATGAAGGCCAGCCCGCGTAACCCCTGCTATGAGCTGCAGGATGAAGAGTATTTTGAGTGTATCCTGCAGGACTTCACCTGGGAGCAGCGTGCAAAATTAGATGATGCCATGTATGGCGGCTCGTTCCGCACGCCACTGGTCGAGCGTGCCAACCGTGGTGTGCCGCTGGAAGTGGCGGTAGAGCTGGCAAATCAGCTACAGCGTAATCCGTGGTTCAATATTCCGCATAACGCAACCGATGATTACGTGGAGAAATATGCTACCTATGTGCGCGATCATCTGGATGCAAACTTAAAAGTACATATCGAATACACCAATGAACCCTGGAACGGGCCGTTCTGGGCTAACCCTTATACCATTGAAATGGCGAAAAAACGCGGTATTGAAGGCAGTAATGACTACTGGAAGGGGCTGTTCTTTTATACCGAACGCGCCGTAGAAGTGTTCAATATCTGGCAGGACGTCTGGGGCGGAACGGATCGGTTGGTCAGGATCATCAACACCCAGCATAATGGCGGCAGTTTTGCCTCACGCAATATGCTGAAACACAACGGTGCTTATCAGTCGATTGATGCCATTGCCAGCGGGCCATACTTTTATGGCTGCTGGGACCGGGCCGGAACCCAGTGTCAGGATGAGGATAAAGTCCCTGATCTGCTGAAAGATGTCACTTCGGTGGATGAGATTTTTGACATACTGGATGATCCGGATAACCCTTATGGCGTCGCACAAACCATCGAACAAATAAAGCTGCAGGCTGAAGCAGCTGCGGAATATGATGTTGATTTATATGCCTACGAAGGTGGGCAGCATCTGACCGTGACCTGGGGCGACGGTTCGCTGAGCACCACACGTAAACATAACCTGCTGAATCTGTTTAAGGCTGCCAACCGCGATCCGCGCATGGGTGAGCGCTATACACAACTGCTGAACGGCTGGAAGGAAAACGGCGGCAAACTGTTTGCGCTGTATACCCTGCCGCAAACCTTCCATACTTTCGGTGCTTTTGGTATCAAGGAAAATATGGCCCAGAAGCGGAGTGATGCGCCCAAATACGATGCTGCCATGCAATTTCAGGAAAACCAGGGCTCCTGCTGGTGGGAAAACTGTAAATAAAGCAAAAGCATAAAACATGCAACTTTCAAATGAAGATAACCTGCGCCTGAATGTGCTGCTGGCGCAGCCGTTGCAGGCTGTGCGTATTAATGAAGGCACCATGACCGTTCATGCCCTGACCGAAAAAGGTGAGGCAAAAATCCGGCTCAATCCGACTGTGAGGGATGAACAGTATTTGCGCTGGGTGCGTGAGCTGCTGTCAACCAAGATTACCGGTTCACCGGGCGGCTATCCGGTATTTATCAGCCGCTGGACACGCATGGGACATGCCCGGAACAACCTCGAACAAATGCTGTTACTGGGAGAGCCGGAAGCCGTAGTGGCGGTGGTGCACTCGCCCGAAGTGACCCATGAAATCGGTCGCCGCGCATGGTGGGCTGATCCGACTGCGGATAATGCACGGCGTTTGCTGGAAAAACCGGATGTAGTGGCCGGGCCGCTGGGTAAGGAGCTGGCTGATTACCTGCTGGAGTTTCTGCCTTTTGAGGAAGTGGCGCTGGATATCGTGGATACTGTCCGGCTATGCCTGCAGCGTGAGTTAATCAGTGATGCGGAGCGGGAAAAGCTCTGGAAGCGGGCAAAACGCAAGAATCCGTTTTATGTCGGCTTTCTGTTTGCGGATGACCGGAAAATTCCGCTGCAGGCGAAACCGCATGCACAGGCTGAACCCATCCGCCGGAAACTGGCAGCAGCACTGGCCGCCAATAACCCTTATGCCAATGCACTGAGCATCGCTCTGGATAGCGGCGGACAACGCTGGCTGCAAACCTTGTTGCTGGCACTGGAAAAACCGGTGGATCAGGATGTGGTGATTGCTCTGTTTAAGTCCATCCAGAAACGTTTCAATCTGCCCTTCCCCGAACAACGCGGCGTGCGCACCATTGAACAGGCACAACAACGCAGTGAACAGTTTGTGCAGGGTGAATTCTGTCCTGATGAACTTAAGCCGGTACTGAAAGTGCTGGATGAATCACAGCTGGCTTTGCTCAGGTCTATGCTGGTACTGGCTCAGATGGGCGAAGACAGCCTGAATGTGACCTTTGGTGGTAATGATTCAGTTGGCTCCGTAATGCGCAAACGCCTGGAACCGTTGGTAGAGCCGTTGACGGCTGAGTGCAGGGTATTGCTGGAGTCCTGAGTTTTGTAATACTCCCCCTTGGCCCGTTGTGCGGTGCTGTAGAAGCAAAATCCCCTCCGTCTCCCCTTTTTCAAAGGGGAGTGCCCTCCAGTAAAAACAGGAGGTTTTCGAAGGGTCTCCCCCTTTGCAAAAGGGGGAACAAGGGGGATTTAAGACTTTTGCGACACCAAGAGAGCTTAAAGCTCAACCGCCAGCAAAGCATCCCCTGCATCACACACCGTGGTCGCATAAGCCGCAGCCTGAGAACCATACGTAACCAGGAAGAAACGCGCCAATTGCTGCAGATTCGCATAGTAAGCATCAGACTCACCCCCATCCTGCTTAGCCTGCGCAGCCAGTGCCAGACGGCACATCTGCCAGCTGCCAGCCACTGTACCCAGCAGATACAGGAACGGCACCGCACCGGCCAGCACCTTCGCCATGCCATCCTTACCCTGTGCCAGCACCCAGTCACTGGCGCTCTGTAAGGCTTCCAGCTGACCACTCAGTCGTGTCGCCAGATCAGCCAGCGCATCATACTGCTCCAACTCGCTCACCGTCGACTGCATATCCTGCAGCAGTTCCAGCAGGGTTTCACCGCGCTCACGCAGAATTTTGCGCCCGATCAGGTCATTAGCCTGAATGCCGGTAGTGCCTTCGTAAATGGTGATAATCCGTGCATCACGGAAGTACTGCGCAATCCCGGTTTCCTCGACAAAACCCATGCCGCCGAAGACCTGAATCGCATCATCACAGACCTCGTTGCCGACCTCGGTACACCAACCCTTAACCACCGGCATCAGCAGGTCAATATAGCGGCGGTATTTTGCCGCAACCTCTTTATCCGGATGATGATGCGTGGTGTCAAACCAGCCTGCTGCGGTATACAACAGGCTGCGCATGGCCATCACCCGCGCCCGCATACCCAGCACCTGGCGCTTCACATCCGGGTGGATCAGGATCGGCTGCCCGGTTGCACCACTGACCGCATCACGCCCCTGCACACGGGTTTGTGCGTAACCCAGCGCATACTGATAAGCCCGCTCGGCCAGCGCCACACCCTGCACACCCACGCCGAAACGGGCCTCGTTCATCATAATGAACATGGTTTCCAGACCACGGTTCGGCTCACCGATCAGATAGCCGGTGGCACCACCATTATCGCCGTAACTCAGCGCACAGGTCGGACTGCCGTGGATGCCCATTTTGTGCTCAATGGAAATACAGCGGATGTCGTTCTTTTCGCCGGGATTACCGGCTGCATCCGGGATAAATTTCGGCACAATAAACAACGATAGGCCCTTCACCCCTTCCGGCGCATCCGGTAACCGTGCCAAAGCCAGATGCACGATATTGGAAGTCAGCTCATGCTCACCATAAGAGATGAAAATCTTCTGGCCAGATAACTTAAAGGTGCCATCAGACTGAGGTTCGGCCTTAGTGCGCGTTGCCGCCAGATCTGAACCGGCCTGTGGCTCGGTCAGATCCATGGTGCTGGCCCACTCACCACTGACCACTTTATGCAGCCAGGTTTCTTTCTGCTCATCACTGGCGGCAATCAGCAACGCTTCTGTCTGACTGACATTGAGCTGCGGTAACATGGCAAACGCCATATTGCTGGAAAACCACATCTCCCAGGTGGGCGTGGACAGCATTTTAGGCAGCCCCTGCCCGCCGAACTCAGCCGGTGCCGCCAGACTGATCCAGCCCAGCTCACAGAACTGCTCATAGGCATCACGCCAGCCATCCGGCACATGCACCGTACCGTCTTCCAGACGACAGCCCTGCAGGTCACCCTGCTGGTTGATTGGCGCCAGGACAGTGGCCGCAAATTTACCGGCCTCATCCAGAATCGCTTCAGCCATATCCGCTGTCGCTTCTTCACAGCCGGGCAGCTCGCTTACCGCTTCCAAACCAGCCAGTTCCGACAGAATAAAGTGCATATCCCGCAACGGGGGCGTGTAATCAAACATAATCGTTACCGTTGTTTACCAGTGTTTTCGTGTCTTACTGATTAGCGCTATTAATTACCACTATTAGCGCGGAGCCATGCGTAATGCGCCATCCAGACGGATGGTTTCACCATTCAGCATTACATTACTGATGACATGCTGTACCATAGCCGCATATTCAGCCGGTTTGCCCAGCCGTGAAGGATAAGGCACCGAAGCACCCAGTGATGCCTGCACCTCTTCCGGCAACTCTTCCAGCATCGGGGTCAGAAACAGCCCCGGCGCAACCGTCACCACGCGGATACCCAGTGAGGCAAGGTCACGCGCCATCGGCAGAGTCATACCCACCACACCCGCTTTCGATGCGGCATACGCAGCCTGACCGATCTGTCCGTCATAGGCGGCAATGGAGGCGGTATTAACAATCACACCGCGCTCATTGTCTTCGGTGGGCTCATTCTGCTGCATGGCTGCTGCAGCCAGCCGCGCCATATTGAAGCTGCCGATCAGATTGACCTGAATCGTTCTGCTGAAAGCATCCAGCGGGTGCGGGCCATGCTTGCCCACCACCTTAGCGGCTCCGCCAATACCGGCACAACTCACCAGACCGCGCAGATTACCGAAGTGGCTGACGGCCAGATCGACAGTGGCCTGAGCGTCAGTTTCGCTGGTGACGTTGGTGGTATTGAATACCGCACGCTCACCCAGCTCAGCGGCCAGTGCCTCACCCTGCTCCGCATTCATATCAGCAATCACCACATTGGCTCCTGCTGCATGCAGGGCACGTGCTGTCGCAGCACCCAGTCCGGACGCACCGCCGGTTACGATAAAAGTATTTCCTGAAATTTCCATAATCTTCTCCTCCTGCAATCAGGTACGCGGCCCCTGCCCCTTACGTTTCAAAAACTCACCAATCCGTGCCTGTACCTCAGGACTGGTCTGGGTCAGTGCCGCCGTCAGTGACTCGGTAAACAGACCGTCATCAGAGGCCATATTGTGAATCCGTGAAATCGCCGACACCATCGCCCAGTTGGCCATCGGTGCATTCTCGGCAATGCGCAGCGCCAGCTCCTGTGCCTTTTGCAGACTTTCACCTTCGCCAACCATGTAATGCGCCAGCCCCAGGCGCAAACCTTCCTCAGCATCCAGAATCCGCCCGGTCAGCATCATTTCACACATGCGCCCCGGCCCGATCACCCGTGACACCCGTACCGATGCACCGCCGCCGACGAAAATACCGTGCCGGCCTTCCGGCAGCTGGTAAATCGTATTCGGCTCAGATACCCGCACATGCGTTGCGGTGGCCAGCTCCAGCCCGCCACCGATCACCGCACCCTGCATGGCGCTGATCACCGGAATGCCGCCGTTTTCAATGCGGTCAAAAATCCGGTGCCAGCCGCGTGAATGCTGCATAACGCCAAACGGCTCACGGTGCTGGTGCTCAGCCAGATCCAGCCCGGCACAGAAATGCTTCCCTTCTCCGGCAAGAATAATTACCCGTGCTTCTTCCGGCGTTGCCATAAATGCCTTTTCCACCGCATCCAGCAAGCGGTCACTCACTGCATTGCGTTTTTCCGGGCGGTTCATGGTGATGGTATAGATCGAATCCGCAAAGGTGGTTTTTACCAGTTGCTCACTCATTTTGACTCCTTAGTGTCGAGCTTCAGTGCCCGGATGGCATTTTCCTTAAAAATTAATGGTTTCAGCTCCGGTTTAAAACCGGCCACTTCAAAGTCTTCCATCCAGCGATCCGGCGTAATCAGCGGGAAGTCTGAACCAAATAACATTTTCCGCTTCAGCTGGCCATTGGCATAACGGATCAGCTCTTTCGGGAAGTACTTCGGTGACCAGCCGGACAGGTCGATATACACATTCGGCTTGTGCAGACAGACGGACAACGCCTCGTCCTGCCACGGCCAGGAGGGATGGGCAATAATCACCGTCATGTCCGGAAAATCCGCCGCCACATCATCCAGGTGAATCGGATTGGAATATTTCAGGCGTAAGCCACCACCACCCGGCATACCGGTACCGATACCGGAATGACCGCTGTGGAAAACCGCAGGCAGTTTATATTCGGCAATCAGCTCATAAAACGGATAGGCCATTCGGTCATTAGGCATAAAACCCTGTACCGTAGGATGGAACTTAAAGCCCTTCACCCCGTACTCTTCCACCAATTTACGGGCCTCACGCAGCCCCATTTTGCCCTTGTGCGGGTCAATACTGGCGAAAGCGATCATCATATCGCTGTTTTCCTGAGCCGCCTCGGCAATTTCCTCATTCGGAATCCGCCGACGCCCCATTTCAAACTCGGCATCCACGGTAAACATTACCAGACCGATTTTGCGCTCACGGTAATAGGCAATGGTTTCCGCAATGGTCGGGCGATGCGTAAACTTGAAGTATTTTTCCGCCGCTTCATCAAATTCCTTGCCATACTCATCCACCGGACAGCGGCATGAAACCTCTGCATGGGTATGGGTATCGATAGCGATAAGCTCATCCACGTTCATAATTAGCTCCTGGTATGCTTAATAATACGGTCGGCGGGCTGGTCATTGTAAAAAGCCTCAATCAGACCCGCGCGGTTTTTCAGTACGGCGCGCTGATTGATTGAGCCTTTATCCGTCAGCTCGTGCAGCTCAACCGAAGGCGGCTCAGCCAGTACCATCAGCCGTGCTATACGGCTGGCGGAACCGGTGGCCTGGCTATTAACTTCAGCCAACACTTTGCGGAAGAAATCCATGACCTCCGGCTTGTATAACATGGCATCAGCTGGTGTATCTGCGCTCGCTCCGGCCAGCTTTTGGATATGCTCCATGCGCGGAATCAGCAGTGCGCCAATACTGTCGCGATTGATGCCGGTAATCACTGCATCCTGTATATAAGGTGCGCCCGCTGCAATCAGTTTCGCCCGGAGTGGGCCGACGCTGACGAAGGTGCCGGAATTAAGCTTGAAATCCTCGGCAATCCGGCCATCAAACACACAACCCAGTTCAGGCTGGTCAGGGTTAGCAAAATTAATCGCATCACCGGTACAGTAGAAATTGTCTTCATCAAATACTTCAGCGGTTTGCACTGCATCACGCCAGTAACCCGGCATAACGTGCGGGCCACGAAAACGGGCTTCCAGCTTGCCGTCAACCGGCACCAGCCGCGCCTCACAGCCCGGTGAAGGCAGACCCAGATACCCGGAACCGACCAGCGGGCCGGTGGAAAATAAGGAAGAAGGTGAGGTTTCAGTCATCCCCAGACCGGTCATGACGCGGATACGACAGCCACAGTGTTCCTCGCTGATGTGATCCAGTTTATCCCAGGCTGCCTGTGACAATCCGGCACCGGCAAAAAAGAACACCTGCATATTGGCATAGAAACTTTCCCGTAACTCTGCATCATGCTCCAGCGCATCAGCCAGCATTTCCCAGCTTTTCGGTACATCCAGATGCAGGGTGGGCGAGATTTCTTTCAGGTTTGTCAGTGTTTCTGCAAAACCGGAATCGGTAGGCTTGCCATCATTAATATAGAGCGTGCCGCCGTTATAAAGCACCAGACCAACATTGTGACTGCCGCCAAAAGTGTGATTCCAGGGCAGCCAGTCAAGAATAACCGGAGGCGTTTCAGCAAAATTACGGAAAATCTGCTGTAACATCTGCTGGTTTGAACACAGCATGCGTTGGGTGGTGGTGACCGCCTTGGGCAGTTTGGTGGAGCCTGAGGTAAATACAAATTTGGCGATGGTGTCCGGGCCGACAGCAGCATGTACTTCGTCAATATCGGCGGGCTCTGTTGCCAGCATTTCGCTGAACAGGGTCACCTCCCGGTTGGTCACTTCGCCTTTCACGACCACGACATCAGTATCCGCCGCAAAGCAGCTGTCAATAGCTGCCGCATAGGCAGAGCCGTCATCGGCAAACACCAGTCCGGGTGTCAGCAGCTCAGCCATGTGGCGCAGCTTGGCATAATCCTTTGACAACAGCGCACTGGCCGGAGACACCGCGCAATAAGGCACACCGGCATACATGGCCGCCAGTGAGAGCTGCAGATGCTCCAGATCATTTCCGGACAAAATCATAATCGGGCGTTCAGCCGACAGATTACGCTGATGCAGGTTTTGGGCGATAGCACGTACACGATTCAGCATGTCCGCATAGCTGATCCGCACCCATTCACCATCGGCGTCACGTTTGGCTGTCAGGGTTCTGTCCGGGTAATGTTCCGCGCCGCTCACCAGCCGCTCAGTCAGTTTGTCAGGATAAGGCTGCAGGGCTTCCGCCGAGTGAATCTCCCAGCCTCCGTTATCCAGCCGGCTTACTTCAACTTCGGTGCCACCCACTTCAACGGGGCGATATTGATCAGGGTTATTATAATCAACGCGGGACAGAGCCATAATTTTCCTCCGGGTAAAAGCAGGCATGTGATCCATTCAGGTTCACGAAAATTAACATCTGACCAACTAACTTGTCAAACGATTGTTTGATAAGTTTATTTAAAGACTCTCAATACCTGACGGCTAATTTCACTCTGTCTTCATCACCGCTTTCCGGGCCAGTGCAAGAAAAGCCTGTTGTTCGTCATCACTAAGTCCGTGCAATATATCGCGCTGCAATGCTTCAACCAGCGGGTAAACCTCATTCAGTACCTGCTGTCCCTCACGGGTGAGCCTGACCTCACGCGCCCGGCGATCCTGTGGACTTACTGTACGCGAGACATAACCTTTTTTTTCTAATCGCTCAATCACACCGCCAATAGTAGCCCGGTCATAAGCAATCATTTCAGCAATTTGCGCCTGTTCGATACCGGCATTTTCTTCCAGCAGTTGCATGGCTGCGAACTGTACCGAGGTCAGATCATATCCGGCCTGCTTCATTGTGGTCTGAAAAAGTGCTGTGGACTGCTGCTGCAAACGCCTGATCAGATGTCCGGCCATGTGTAATAAGGTCAAACTGAGTACTCCGGTGTCAATTTTATATGCCTACTTTAGCACAGATAATAAGCATGCTTATTTCTTTAAAAAAAAGGGCGACTAAAGCCACCCTTTTTCATCAATCAAAACAAACAGATGAAAGCTTATCCCATTAATGCCCCAAAATCTGACTAAGGAACAGCTGAGTACGCTCACTCTGCGGATTTTCAAAGAAATTCACCGGATCATTCTGCTCAATAATCTGCCCGGCATCCATAAAGATAACCCGGTTCGCCACTTCCCTGGCAAAGCCCATTTCATGAGTCACACAGATCATGGTCATGCCTTCATGCGCCAGCTCAATCATAACGTCCAGCACCTCCTTGATCATTTCCGGATCCAGTGCTGAAGTCGGCTCGTCAAACAGCATAATCTTCGGTGACATACACAAGGCCCGGGCAATGGCCACCCGTTGCTGCTGACCACCGGAGAGCTGCCCCGGATACTTTTTAGCCTGATCCGGAATCTTGACCCGCTCCAGATATTGCATAGCAATTTCTTCTGCCTTTTTCTTCGGCATTTTGCGTACCCAGATCGGCGCCAGCGTACAGTTTTCCAGCACAGTCAGATGCGGAAACAGATTGAAGTGCTGGAACACCATGCCGACTTCACGCCTGATAGCATCAATGTTTTTCAGGTCATCAGTCAGTTCAACGCCATCCACCTCTATTAAACCCTGCTGGTGCTCTTCCAGACGGTTGATACAGCGGATCATGGTAGATTTTCCGGAACCGGACGGCCCGCAAACCACAATCCGCTCACCTTTATAAACATCCAGATTTATATCCCGCAGGACATGGAAATTACCGTACCACTTCTGCATGTTTTTGATACGGATGGTCAGCTCATCACTGATATTTAATTTTTCAGCATTACTCATTTCAAGCCTCTCAATACCTGACTAACGTTTGTGGCCGGTGTGAAGTTTATTTTCAAGATGGATGGAGTAGCGCGACATACCGAAGCAGAACACCCAGAATATGGCCGCACACACCAGATAAGCCGTCATCGAAGTGACCGGCGTCGCCCAGTTAGCATCCGCAAAGGTTGACTGGATAATGCCGAGCAGGTCAAACAATCCGATAATCAGTACCAGCGTTGTATCCTTGAACAAACCGATAAAGGTATTCACGATACCGGGTATCACGATTTTTAACGCCTGTGGCAGGATAATCATCTTATTGGTCTGGTTAGCATTCAGTCCCAGTGCCTGGGCACCTTCGTACTGGCCTTTGGGAATGGCCTGCAAGCCGCCACGCACTACCTCGGCCATGTAAGCGGAGGAAAACAGTGCCACCCCGATCAGGGCACGCAGCAACTTATCGAATTCCGTACCTTCCGGCAGGAATAACGGCAACATCACCGACGACATAAACAATACGGTAATCAGCGGTACACCCCGCCAGAACTCAATGTAAAGTACTGACAAAATACGGAACAGCGGTAGTTTGGAACGCCGCCCCAGTGCCAGCACAATACCAATCGGCAGTGAGGCCACAATACCGGTCAGCGCCACCACCAGCGTCAGCATCAGTCCGCCCCAGCGATCGGTCTCCACTTTTTCCAGTCCGTAGTCAAAGGACAGGAATAACATAACAAGCCCGATGACAAGGAACAGGATGCCGGCCACTTTTACACCGGAACCAAAGGCCAGCAGCACTTCACCCAACTTGCCGCGCAAGCCAATTACACCGGCCAGATACAGCACCACACCCGCAATCAGGAAAAAGCCGGTTGTAGTCTGGCTGAAATCAGCATTGCCGCCACCGAGTAAGATCAGCGCAATCAGCGGATAAGCTGTAAGCATGAATAAGCCTACCCACTTACGGAACGGCATCTTGTCGATAATCAGCCAGGCAATACCCACCGCCAGCATCAGAAATACCAGATCAACCCGCCACAATCCGGACTCAGGATAGCGGCCATAAATAAACAGTTGTGACTTAGCCTGAATATAAGGCCAGCAGGCTCCCACTTCTCCGACGGCAACACCTCCCTGCTCTGCCGTGGTACACACGCCGCGCTTCAAGCCTTCCGGATCACTCCAGATAGCATTGATCAGGGTAAAATCAATCAGCGACCATAAAACACTCACACTGAGATACAGTAGACCGAAAGTCAGTACCGCGTAAAAAACTGATCCCATCGCAGCTCCCGGACTGCTGAAATCATTCATAGTCGACCAGATATGTTTACGGAACCACCCGGCAATGCCGGAGTCGGTCACCGGCGCTGGCAAAGTCGGCGCTTCCTCGGTACGCAAATAAGCTATTTCTCTGTTCATGATCAGCGCTCCACCAATTTGATACGGTTATTGAACCAGTTCATAAACAGCGATGTAGCTAAACTGAGAAACAGATAAACCATCATCATCATAAAGATCATTTCGATTTCCTGACCCACGACATTCAGCGCCGTTCCGGCAAATACCGAAACAATATCCGGATAGGCGATAGCCACTGCCAAAGAAGAGTTTTTAGTCAGATTCAGGTATTGAGAAGTCAAAGGCGGCACAATAACCCGCAAAGCCTGCGGAATAACTACCAGGCGCTGAATCAGTCCGGAGCGCAGCCCCAGCGCCTGACTCGCTTCGGTCTGACCATGGGAGACGGCCATAATCCCGGAACGGACAATTTCGCCGATAAAGGCGGCAGTATAAACAGAGAGGGCAATCCACAGAGCCAGAAACTCGGGCTTTAATACCATACCGACATCACGTTCAAAACCGCGTTTCAGAATCGGCCCGTCCGTATTAAACACCGGAATTTCCCAAGTCAGCGGACGATCAAGGAAGAAAAAAACTGCCAGTGGCACACCGACCAGCAAGACCAGATAAGCCGGCCATCCCGGTGGCCGTTTTCCGGTACGGAACTGGATGGAGGTCGCCATTTTGTTATACAGCCAGCAGCCCACGATTCCGAGCAAAAAAGCCAGTGCCACAAAACCAAAGCCATCCTCAAAAATCGGCTGCGGCATGTACAAACCGGTTTTGTTCAGGCCACCCAGATCACCAAACACAGCCAGCTGCTCGCGCTTGGACGGCAGGGCTTTCAACATCACCGAATACCAGAACAGAATCTGCAGCAGCAGGGGAATATTACGGAACGTTTCTACGTAAACTGTCGCGATTGAGCTGATAATCTTGTTTTTCGACAGGCGCATAACCCCCATTAAAAAACCCAGAATAGTAGCGGCGATAATACCGATGAAAGCGATGGCGATAGTGTTAACTACGCCTACCCAGAATACATCCATATAAGTGGATACGCCGGGCGCATAGTCCATAAAGGAAGTACCCGGAGAGGTCAGAATTTCAAAACCGGCCTTCTGATCAAGAAAGCCAAAGCCGGTCTTTTTGTCGAGTCGTTGCAGGTTGCTAACTGTGTTGCTGATGATCCAGATAAAAAAAGCGGCCAAACTCAGTAAAACCAGCCCCTGGAATAACCAGCCACGCCAGGTGCTGTTATAAAGCAGTTTGGTCAACACAGAAGAACCCTTTGATCCAGAAGAAGCGTCTTGCATAGAGGGGCATCCGGTTATTAATTGATTTCAGGATATTTGCATACCCTTAAAGCACTACCGGGCAACAGCGCCCGGTAGTAAAGTGTTTACCCGTGATTAACGGATCGGTGGTGCATACATGATGCCGCCGTCTTTCCATAGCGCATTAACCCCACGCTGCAGTTTAAGCGGAGTCTCAGGGCCTACATTTCTCTCATAAATCTGTTTGTAGTTACCTACCTGTTTGATGATGTTAGCTGCCCAGTCGTTGCCCAGCCCCAGCTCCTCACCAAACTTGCCTTCAGTACCCAACAGACGTTTCATATCCGGGTTTTCAGACTTCATCATTTCATCAATATTACCGGAATCAACGCCCATTTCTTCCGCATTGATCATTGCGTACAAGACCCATTTAGCAATGTTAAACCACTGATCATCGCCCTGACGAACTACCGGACCTAATGGCTCCTTGGAAATAATTTCAGGCAACACCATATGAGCGTTAGGGTCAGCCAGTTTCAAACGCTCAGCCGCCACACCGGAGCGGTCAGTTGTGAACACATTACAGCGCCCCGCACCATAGGCCTGGATAACTTCATCAGACTTTTCAAAAGCCACCAGCTCAAATGACATATTGTTGGCTTTGAAGTAATCCGTAATATTCAGCTCGGTTGTGGTACCGGTGTTTACACAAATGTTGGCACCATCCAGCTCTTTCGCAGAGGTTACACCCAGCTCAGTCGGTACCATCATACCCTGACCATCATAATAGGTGACGCCGGCAAAGTTCAGGCCGAGCTGGGTATCGCGGGTCATGGTCCAGGTGGTATTACGGGAAAGCACATCAATTTCACCGGAGGATAATGCCGTGAAACGCTCTTTCGCAGACAGCGGAGTGAACTTAACTTTTGTGGCATCGCCAAATACAGCAGCAGCAATAGCGCGGCAATAATCAACGTCAATACCCGTCCATTCACCCTTATCATCAGTATTTGAGAAGCCCGGCAGGCCCTGACTTACGCCACACTGAAGAGATCCCTTGCTTTTAACATCATCCAAAGTAGCTGCTTGCAGAGAACCTGCCAACATAAGCCCGGCAGCTGCAATCATGGTTTGCTTTAATTTCATATATGCCTCCGAATTGAAAAAACAGGCCGCAGGACATTGTTCCCGTTTTGAAAGAGAAGCAAAGACTGCCTACGTCCCGGACACTGCAGTATAAACACAGTCAGACAGAATCGGTCAAGCACACATCCTGATAAGTTTTATTGTTTATTCAAATTATCGATGAGCTCAATAAACTATTGATAATTTGAAAAAATTCGGAAAAACTTATGCACTGCCATGATTCATCTGCACAAATTCAGGGAAAATAACTGACTGTGCAGACAACTTGAAATGATATTTTTTTTCAGCATGGCTTAGGCCAAAACCTATACAGGCTCCGGCCTGTAAGCTACAAATACTGCAACGGAACGCGGCGGGTAATGCCGGTAAACAGCGTATAAGCGATAGTGCCACTGTGCTTTGCCACTTCATTTGCATTGACCTGCTGTCCCCATAGTTCAACCTTGTCACCAATAACCGCCTGCGGCAGCTCAGTCAGGTCAACGGTCAGCATATCCATAGAAACGCGGCCAATAATCCGGCTCATCTGTCCGGCGACATTAACCGGGGTGCCATCCACAGCATGGCGCGGGTATCCATCAGCATAGCCCATGGCCACCACGCCTACCCGGGTTGGCTTTTTGCACTGAAAACGTGCGCCGTAGCCAATACACTCTCCGGCTTCCAGTTCCCGAACCGCAATCAATTCCGACTGTAGCGTCATTGCCGGTCTAAGTTGTGTTGACAACTGATTAGGCTGATCAAGCGGATCAGCACCATACAGCATAATGCCGGGACGTACCCAGCACTCACTGCGCCCGGAATATTGATGACTATCCGGCCAGGCCAGTATACCCGCCGAATTAGCCAGGCTAACGGCACCAGGAAGATGTTGGCTTGCCTGTTGGAAACGGCTTATCTGTGTTGCTGAAAAGTCCTCACCCACCTCATCCGCACGGGCGAAATGGGTCATCAGGGTAATACTGCCGACGTGAGCACAGGCGCTGAGCCGGGCATGAATTTTTTGTGCCTGCTGATACGGAAAACCCAGCCGGTGCATGCCGGTATCCAGCTTCAGAAACACATCCAGTTTCCGTGCAGGCTTTGCATCCAGCAGCCATTGCAACTGCTGTTGCGTATGCACGGCGACCATCATTCCCAGCCGGTCAACCTGCTCCAGCTCATCAGGCGCAAACACACCTTCCAGCAGCAAAACCGGCTGCCGGACACCGGATTCACTCAGCTCAAGCGCCTCTTCAATACAGGCCACACCAAACGCATCAGCTTCTGCGGCCAGCGCCTGCGCCACACGCACGGCACCGTGACCATAGGCATTGGCCTTGATGATAGCAGCGGCTTTGCAACCCGTTATCTGTTTGGCCAGCCGGTAATTATGCCGGATGGCGGAAAGATCAATACAGGCAACGGCGGGACGCGACATCAGCAGGCAACCTTAACCACTAGAAACTGTAGTGTTCATCATCAGGCAGTACAATAATACCTTCAACTTCAACCTGAACACCTAGTGGCAATGATGCAACCCCGATAGCCGCACGGGCCGGAAAAGGCTCACTGAAATAACGTTTCATGACCTGATTAACCATAGCGAAATTATTCAGGTCAGTCAGATAGATATTGAGTTTGACAAAGTCTTTACAGGAACCGCCCGCAGCCTCTGCGACAGCCTGCAAATTTTTAAACACCTGCTCAGCCTGCTCAGCAAAATCCTGTGTTTCCACCGTCATGGTTTCGGGATTCAGCGGAATCTGGCCGGAACAGTACACCGTATTGTCGACACGCACCGCCTGGGAATAAGGGCCGATGGCAGCGGGTGCAGACTCGGTTGCAATAATATTTTTTTCGGACACTGGAAAGGCACTCCTGACAGATTGATGAACAGACTATTATAAGGGTACAGCCTTTTCCACGCTAAATGAAATCTGTCAGTTATACGATTGCAGGGGCTCAAACTTCAGTTGTGGAAGGTTTTTGACCACATTATCCCAGTTGAAAACTTCACCATTGATAGCAATATAAATGCCAGCCGGCAGACACTGCACCGCGGTTATTGCACAACCCAGATTAAACGGCCCATCCGAATGACGCATAATCAGCGGTACCATCGCACCGGTCAGCACAATGGTTTTCTGCAAACCGGCCTCAGCCAGTACCCGCGCAGTATCAACCATGGTATCAGTGCCGTGCGTGATCACCAGACGCTGCTCCGCACTGTTACGACAGGCTTTCAGCACCTGCTCACGGTCTGCTGAGCTCATTTCCAGGCTGTCCTTGAGCATCAGTGCCTCAATAGTGACTGCGGCAGTACAGCGCCCCTGTTCAAGCGCTGCGGCGATATGACTGTGCTCAAAATCCAGTGCCCCGTTTGACATATTGTAACGCTTATCGATGGTACCACCGGTCAATAGCAATCTGATGCTCATTGCTTATCCTCCCTGGTTATATCAATGGCCTCAGGAATCTTGCCACCAAACAGCGGCGGCTCATGGCACTCATCAAACACCCGGTACGGACAGGTTTGACACTGCTTATGATCCAGTGCCACGGTGACAATCTTGTGTATGGCTTCTTTTTTCTCGGCGAAGAAATACTGCGCACCAATATGTTCATCGACATGACCACGGTGGATAAAGTTGTTCACTTTCGGCTTCAGCTCTCCGAAGTACAGGCCGCCACCTTTGGCCTTCAAACGATCTGACTCCTGCTCCAGCATTTCAGCGCCGGTCAGATCAATAAAGTTCACCCCTGTACCAATAATCAGCACATGTTTAATACCCTGTTTCTCGGTCACCCGGTGCAGATAGTTTTGAATATGATTAGCCGAGCCAAAGTAGATAGACATATCAATGCGGATCATTTTCAGCTGAGGGCACTCTTCAAGATTACCATCCACCGACTCTTTGGTCAGGGTGCGTTTTCCGGTTTCAATATCCCTGTCCGGAGCCAGGCTGACAATATCCGGGATTGAGGTTCTGGCCAGGAAAATAACCAGTGACAACAGCACACCAAAATAAATGGCAAATTCCAGATGTAAAAATAAGGTCGCGAAAAAGGTCGTCAACAGAATACTGTTTTCTGTCTGACTGGTGGTCATAATCTTTTTAATATGCTGAAAGTTAATCAGATTATACGCTACCAGCATAATAATTCCGCCCATCGCAGCAATGGGCAGATAAGCAGTCAGCGGTGCAATCAGCAGAATAATCAATGCCAGAAATATAGCTGCAAAGATGGCCGACATCGGTGTTTGCGCGCCTGCAGAGTAGTTTACTCCGGAGCGGGTAAATGAGCCGGAACCGGCATAACTGGAGAAAAAACTACCGACGATATTGGACAGACCCTGACCGAAGAATTCCTGGTTCCCGTCAATACGCTGGTGTGATTTTGCGGCAATCGCCCGGCTGATCGATACTGCCTCAATCAGTCCCAGCAGTGCCACTGCGAAGGCCTGTGGAGCCAGCTCTTTGATGGTCGACAATGAAAAATCCGGTGAGGATAAAGGTGGCAGGGTTGCCGGAATCTCACCAACGAAGAATATGCCAACACTCTCTCCGCCCAGCACGACTGCAAAAACACTGCCGATAATCAAAGCAATGAGCATGTTGGGCAGGCGGGGCAAATAAAATTTAATCATTAAGGCACTGAGCAGGGTCACCAGCGCCACTGCCAGAATGTATGCGTTCATTGCCGGCAACTGATGAAAAATTTCCATCCAGGTGTGCAAAAATGAGTCGCCGCGTGGAATTTGCACACCCAGCACATTTTTAATCTGGCTGGTGGCAATCAGAATAGCCGCACCGGCAGTAAAACCAATCACCACCGTATGCGAAACAAAATTTACCAGCACGCCCAGTCTGGCCAGTGCAAAAGACAGTTGGTACACCCCGGCCAGAAAGGTAATGGTCAGCGCGGTGCTGATGAACTCCTGAGACTCCGGTTCATAACCAAGACTACTCACTGTTGAAAAAATCACAATTGAAATAGCTGTGGTCGGCCCGGAAATGAGGTGCAATGACGAACCGAACAAAGCTGCAATAATAGGGGTGACCATTGCGGTGTATAAACCGTATTGTGGAGGAAGGCCGGCAATCGTTGCAAAGGCCACCCCCTGTGGCAGTACGATAACCGCCCCGGTCAGTCCTGCCATCAGATCCGCTTTCAGCGTTTTCTGGTTGATTTTTGGAAACCAGAGAGTAAAAGGAAACAGGAACTGCAGCAGAGTGTTCATCATGGTTAAGCTCAGATTTTTAAAAAAAACGGGAAGCAAAGGTGTATGATTTTGAATGGTGCGTTAGTTTACGCTTATTTTCTAATTTAGAAACCCTTGAAGTGAAAATTTCCGAAACTTACCCGGAATGCAGTCCCGGAACCTACCACATCAGAGCTATTGGCTCAGCAATCATGACAGCCGACAATAAGGTAATACCCAGTGTTTTGCTCGGATATGAGAGCATAACGGAGCGGAATGACGGCTGAAGACAGTTGGATTACTGCAATCAGTCAGCATATTCAGACATATTTAAATTTTATCAGGTGAGAGTGTTATGCCGTATTACGTATTTAAAATCACCCAGCCCACCCAACTGGTTAAGAATCTGGACTTGCAGGATTCTTTTGAGGAGTACAAACAGGCACGTGCGCTGGCGCGCGAGCTGCGCAAAAACGCCCCTGCCGGTGAGCAGGCCACCTACAAGCTGGTATTCGCCGCCAACCAGCTGGAAGCGGAAGAAAATCTGCTGGAACACCGCGAAAAGCCCATTCTGATGGAGTGGGAAAAATAAGCTGTTGTTATGGATGAGGATCAGTACCGGGCACTGTACCGCGAGATCAATGAGCAACGCTGTGTGTTTGAGAAAGCGATTAACAACCGGCGCTGCGACTGCCAGCGCAAGCAGCGCTTCCTGCTCGCCACCCGTGAGGGCATCGGCTGCCGCTCTGCAGAGAGTCTGGAACGCTGTACCCTGTTCCTCAACACCCTGCGTGACGGGTCACGTTTTGCCTTGCGCGAAACCTTTATTGACGGCCCGTTGCCGCACAACAAAGAATTAAAAGTGCAGGCCGGTGGCTGTCTTGCCCTGCAAAAGGTATTACATCCCGGACAGGACACGGAGCCGGGAAAGATGCCGGATATTTATCAACTGATCAACACCGGCCTGTCCGAATACGGTAACATTGACGCCCTTCCCTACAGCGAGCTGGTTAAAGGGGTTTTGAACTATGAAAGCCGGCGCAAACGGCGCGGAGGTAAATGAGTGGCACAGTATCCTGTTTTCCTGAACCTTAGCGGGCAACCTTGTCTGGTGGTTGGCGGTGGCAAAGTGGCCTCACGCAAGGCTGAATCACTGTTGCAGGCCGGTGCAAATGTTACTGTCGTATCCCCTGAGCTTTCACCGGAGCTGGGGCTGATTATTGAACAATATCCGCAACAGGCAATTCACTGTGCCCGCGATTTTCGTAATGCTGATGTCGATGGTATGTACCTGATTATCGCCGCCACCAATCAACGCGAAATTAACTCACAGGTATCCCGGCTGGCCAAAGCACAGAACATACCGGTCAATGTGGTGGATAGCCAGCAGGAGTGCACCTTCACCGTGCCCTCGGTGGTAGACCGCTCTCCGGTCAGCATTGCCGTTTCAACCGGTGGTGCATCACCGGTACTGGCACGCCAGCTGCGCATGAAGCTGGAAGCCATGGTGCCTTCCACCTGCGGTAAGCTGGCGGAAATTACCGAAAGCTACCGACAAAAAGTCAAGCAACACATCCCGGATGCCAAGCAGCGCAAACAGTTCTGGGAAAGAGCCCTGCGCGGCCCGTTTGCCGAGCTGGTGTATATGGGCAATGAAGCAGCAGCCCGCCAGCGTCTGGATGAGATGCTGGCCAAGGATTCAGACACCCCCGAAGTCGGCGAGGTCTACCTGGTCGGAGCCGGGCCGGGCGATCCGGATTTACTGACATTCCGTGCTGCACGCCTGATGCTGCAGGCCGATGTCATGGTATATGACCGGCTGGTAGCCAAGTCGATTCTGGATATGGCCAATCAGAATGCCGAGCGCATTTATGTCGGCAAGGAAAAATCGAAACATGCGGTGCCACAGGACAAAATTAATGACCTGCTGGTAGATCTGGCCAAACAGGGTAAGCGCGTGCTGCGCCTGAAAGGTGGCGATCCGTTTATTTTCGGACGCGGGGGCGAGGAGATTGAAACCCTGGCTGAAAATGGCATACCGTTTCAGGTAGTGCCTGCCGTCACTGCGGCGTCGGGCTGTTCATCTTACGCAGGTATTCCGCTGACCCACCGTGATTATGCGCAATCCTGTACCTTCGCCACCGGCCACCTGAAGGACGGCAGCGTGGATCTGGACTGGGACAAACTGGCCAAACCGCGCCAGACGGTGGTGTTTTATATGGGACTGACCGGTATTCATGTCATCAGCCGCGAACTGATTGCCCATGGCATGCCTGCGGATATGCCCGCTGCCCTGGTGGAACAAGGCACCACCCGCAACCAGCGGGTGCATATCGGCACGCTGCAAACCCTGCCTGAGCTGGTTAAGGAGCGCAATGTACGCGCTCCGACGCTGACCATTGTCGGCGAAGTGGTAAAACTGCATGAAAAGCTGCGCTGGTACGAACCGGAACGGCATGTGACCGCCAGTGAGTTCAGCCTTAACCCGTCGGAAACGGAGAGGACATAATGGCCGAAGTGGTAAAAATCGCAGCAGACCAGCTGTTAAAACAGGATGCGTTTAAACAAAACCTCGGTGACGGCGGCAGCTGCTCTGAGTCAGAGCCGTTTGCCCTGCAGGTCACGGATGACAGTATGGAGCCGGAATTCACTGCGGGGTGTGTCATTATTATTGACCCCAGCACCGTGGTACGTGACGGTTCCTATGTATTTGCACGGGATCTGAAAGATGAGTATATTTTCCGGCGCCTGCGTATTGTGGATGACAATTATTATCTGGAACCACTGAACCCGGTGTATGAAACCTTTCAGATCAGCGGCCTGGACAAGGTCGAAGGCGTGATTACCCAACGCGCCGGAAAGCGCCGTTCTTATCATAAGTGGTATGACAAATGACTACTCTCTACGGCATCAGTAATTGTGATACCATCCGCAAGGCTCGCAAATGGTTGCAGGAACGGGAGATTGAATACAGCTTCCATGATTTCCGCAAAGACGGCCTGAATCCGGTACAACTGCGGGCATGGGTGACCGAGCTGGGCTGGGAAGCACTGATTAATAAACGCGGCACCACCTGGCGCAACCTCCCGCAGCAAACCCGTGATTCGATGGATGAAACACTGGCACTGGCAGTAATGGAAGATCAGCCTGCCATTATTAAACGCCCGCTACTGGATAGCGCTGGTCAGCTGACAGTCGGGTTTAGCGAAGACCAGTACCGCCGTATTTTTCAAAATTAAAAGCAAAACTTATGTCGCCTACCCTTGAATTAACCAAAGCCCTGATTGCCCGCCCGTCTGTTACCCCTGATGATCAGGGTTGCCAGACCCTGCTGACTGAGCGTCTGACCCCGCTGGGTTTTACGGCTGAGCACCTGCACTTCGGTGACGTGGAAAATATCTGGCTGCGCCGTGGCACTGAAGGGCCGGTATTATGTTTTGCCGGGCATACCGATGTGGTGCCCACCGGGCCGCTGGAGTCCTGGGACAGTCATCCGTTTGAGCCTGAAGTCCGCGACGGCATGTTATATGGACGCGGCGCGGCTGATATGAAAGGCAGTATTGCTGCATTCACTATCGCCTGTGAAAATTTTGTCTCAACCCATCCTGAGCATAAAGGCTCTATTGCCTTGCTGATTACGTCAGATGAGGAAGGTCCGGCGGTTAACGGCACGGTCAAAGTCATTGAAACACTGGAAGCGCGCAATGAGAAGATTGACTGGTGTCTGGTGGGGGAGCCTTCCAGCAAAAGTCGCCTGGGTGACGTGATCAAGAACGGGCGGCGAGGTTCACTGAACGGCAAGCTTACGGTGTTTGGTAAACAGGGGCATGTCGCCTATCCGCAGCTGGCTGAAAATCCGATCCACCGCATTGCACCGGCACTGGCAGAGCTGGCGGACACCGCATGGGATCAGGGCAATGATTTCTTCCCGGCGACCACCTTTCAGATTTCCAACCTGAATGCCGGTACCGGCGCCACCAATGTCATCCCCGGGAAAGTTGAGGCGCTGATAAACTTCCGTTTCTCAACCGAACTGACAGAACAGGCAATCCGTCAGCGCACAGAAAGCATACTGGACAAGCACCAGCTGAACTATCAACTGGACTGGAGCCTGTCCGGACAACCATTTCTAACCGCTGCCGGAGAGCTGGTCGCTGCCAGTGTGCAGGCCATAAAAGAAATAACCGGTCACGACACCGAGTTATCCACCAGTGGTGGTACCTCCGACGGGCGCTTTATCGCGCCAACCGGAGCACAGGTTCTGGAGCTCGGGCCACTAAACGCAACTATCCATCAGATTAATGAATCTGTATCCGTTTCAGATCTGGACACACTGACCGGCATTTATCAGAAGATACTTGAACAGCTTTTATTGAAGTAATTTCTTGCTATTCACATGCATAACCGCACGTAACACATATCACACAGGCTTCAGCGTTTTACGCGGTCGTCCGCGGCCACGTTTGTCTATTTGCGCTTCCTCCAGCTCAGCGGAGCCCCAGTTCAGCAATGTGGTTTGCAGATGATCAGCAACTTCGTTCAGACGCTCACTTAAGGCCAGACGATAACTGGCTTCACGACGCCGGAAAACCTCCAGCTCATCCTGTAGCTGCGCTATATCCTGATCATATTTACCTTGCAAAGTCTGTAACTCAGAGCGCAAATCCCTGATTTTTTTATCAAGCTCCCGTTTTAACTGATTTTTCTCTTCGGCGGCCTGCTTCCTTACCGCAGCCAAAGTAGTGGTGCGGGAACCTTTCGGACGACCGCGCTTCTCTGCTTTTCTTACCGCATTATTTTGCTCAAAATTCTTTGTCCCGGAAGCAGCATTACCTGCTCTTTTGGGAGAAATAATTTCATTACACACACCAGCTAACTCACCATCAATTGTGGCTTCCACGTCGAAACTCACCTCGCTATATTTATTCGCAACAAATAGTCTTATTATTATTTTGGCTAAATATTACACAACACTAATTTGTTTGTAAAACCAGAATTGTCAAAAACAGGCAATAAGACAAATGTTTTGTGTTAGTTGATGCGGTAACTGAATTCCATACAGAGAAACGGGAACATAAAATCCCTGATAAGCTGCGACCTGTAGAGCAGACTCCATTGTCTGGAAGAGCAGATTGTGCGATGTTACGGTATTCGCATCACAGCTGATCAGAATAAAGGTATGCAATGCTGTCATCCCAACATACAGGTTCAGGACTACTGCTTTTCGGGCTTACTCTCAGTTCGCCCGGGGTATTGGCAGCCCAGAACTGGACTTGTCCCGATAGTCCGCCGAATGATGCAGGACTGCAGCAAACAAAACAGCTGCAATTACCGGAACTGGGGCAGGAGGCCGTTTACCTTGAAGCAGATCAGGCACTGTTTAAGGAACAGGGAAATTCTGTACTGGAAGGTACTGTTATTATCGCCAAAGATGATACCCGTCTGACGGCAGACCTGGCCAGCTATGAAAAGCAGACACAGCAGGTCACCGCACAAGGTAATGTTTACTTTATCAGTGATGGCCTGGAACTGCGCAGCGAAAAAATCAGCTTCAATCTGGCTGCCGGCACCGGTGAGATTGAGCAGGCTGACTATCAGTTCAGTAACGCCGACGGACGTGGCAGCAGCAAAAAGCTCAGCCGTGAAGCTAACGGAGTTGCCCGCCTGACCGACGCCAGTTACACCACCTGTCCGGTGGGTAATAACAGTTGGAGCATGCATGCCAAAGATATTGAGCTGGATCAGGAAAAACAGTTAGGTATAGCCAGAAACCTGAGCCTGAAAATCAAAGACACACCGGTTGCTTATCTGCCCTATTTTTCATTTCCGCTGAATGAAAACCGCAAATCGGGTTTTCTCACTCCGACTTTTGCCACCAATGAAAAAAGTGGTGTCAATATCAGCGTGCCTTACTACTGGAATCTGGCCCCGAACTATGACCTGACCTTAAACACCAGTTATCTGAGTCAGCGCGGCATAAAGCTGGATACCGGGTTCAGGTACCTGTCCGAAAAGCAGGAAGGACAGTTTCAGTACGATTTTCTACCGGATGACCGCGATTATAACCACAGTCGCTACTTCTTCAATCTGGATTACGAACGCAAGCTGGATGAAGACAGTCAGCTGACCCTGAATGCACAGGGTGTTTCGGATAATCAGTACTTTGAAGACCTCGGCACCTCGCTGGAAAGCAGCAGCATTGTGAACCTGGAACGTACCCTGCGCTATACCACCCAACGCGGGGATTGGTCATTTACAGCATTGGCACAGGATTTTCAGGTGCTGGATGATAGCAGTGAGGCTCATGCCCGCCTGCCGCAACTGAACCTGCACTGGGAGCCGGATAATGACGGACAGGGCATCCAATGGGCAGTTAACGGCGAGTACACCTTCTTCACTAACAGCAACGCCAATGACGGCCAGCGTATTGACCTGCTGGCCAGCGCCGGTAAGCGTTTTGCCAGTGAGTTTGCGTATATTGAACCCGCGGTGAAACTCCGCCATACCACTTATCAGCAGGATCAGGGGGATAAAACCACTATCCACCGCACACTCCCCACCGTGTCGGTTGATGGCGGATTGTTTTTCGAGCGTGAGCTGAAAGACGGCAAACTGATACAAACCCTGGAGCCGCGTGTTTATTACACCTATACCCCGTTTCGTGACCAGACAAGCATTCAGGTTTTTGATTCATCAGGAAAAACACTGAGCTACAGCCAGCTGTTCAGCGATAACCGCTTCACCGGAAAAGACCGTATTGAAGACGCCAACCGCCTGTCCACTTCATTGACAACCCGTCTGCAAAATCAGCAAACCGGGCGGGAAGTGTTCCGCGCCAGTATCGGACAAATTTATCATTTCGATGATCGCCGGGTCGCCCTGCCGGATGAAACCGTGCAAACCGGGCGGCGCTCTGAGCTGGTGTTCGAAGCAGCCGGTGAATTAAATGCATCCACACGCCTGCTGAGCACAGCCTTTGTTGATACCCGTGAAAAAACGGTTTCCGCCAGTCAGGTCAAGATCAATTACAAAGATCAGAAAGAGCGCGTGCTGAACCTGGGTTACAACCAGCGCAAAGGTGATTACGAGGCGGCTCACGTTTCATTTGCCACGCCGGTAACCCGACAGTGGAAGGTGGCAGCCGGATACGAACATGACCTGAAAAATGACCGGATGCTGGAGTCGGTGGTGGGATTGGAATATCGTGACTGCTGCTGGAAAGCCCGGATAGCCGGACGGGAATATCTGTTATCTGATAATACAAACTACGATAATGCTATATTTATCGAGCTGGAGCTCAAGGGTTTGGGTAACTTCGGCAGCAGCGCCAGTGACTTTTTAGGAAACCGGATTTATGGTTATGAATAAACCTGATAAATATTTACTCGGCCTGGTACTTTCCGGGACATTACTGTTTGCATCAACCTTTGGCGTGGCCACAGCACAAACACTGGATCAGATTGCTTTGGTGGTGAACGGCGACCCGATTATGCGTAGTGAAATTGTTAACCGCATGAAATTCCTGCAGGCATCAGGCAATCCGTCCGCCAGCGTATCAGCGGCACAACTTCAGGAAGCGGCCATTGACGAGCTGGTTATGGAGCAACTGCAGATTCAGTATGCGCAGAAAGCAGGAATCAGCGTGGATGACGCAACACTCGACGAGACCATGCAGACCATTGCCAACCGCAACAAGATGAACCTGCAAACCTTTCAGGCTGCCCTGTACCGTCAGGGCATCAGTTATGTACAGTTTCGTGAGCAGACCCGCAATAAAATGCTGATTGAACGCCTGCGTAACCAACAGGCAAGACAACAAATCAATATCAGCAAGACTGAGGTCAATGATCTGGTCAGTACCCGGACAGATCAGCTTACCGCAGGCGCCCGTTACCGGCTGGCACATGCTCTGATTCCTGTCGCTGAACAGGCCTCTGTTGCAGAAATAAATGCCGCGCGGCAACAGGCTTTCAACCTGCGCAGGCAGACACTGGCAGCCGGTGACAGCGCTGATTTATCCGCCTGGAAAGGTGCTCTGAGTGGCTGGAAAGCCGCAGAAGAGCTGCCCGCACCGGCAATACGTGCTCTGGCCCTGCTGGAGAATGGTGAGATTTCAGAGGTTGTACGTACACCGACCGGCTTCCATCTGTTTAAATTACTGGAAAGCAGTATTCCGCCAGCGCAGGCAGCCAGTAATGAAAACAGCCTGCGCAATCAGGCCAGTCAGTTTCTTGGCGAGCGTAAAACCGATGAGTATTACCGGGCCTGGTTACAAAGTCTGCGCAATAGCGCACATATTGATTTCCGGATGAAAGCTCCGGAGTAGTTTTAGAAAAGGAACACAGTAATGACAAAACGTATGCGACTGGCATTAACCACTGGCGAGCCCGGCGGAATCGGCCCGGATCTGACTCTGGTGCTGGCCAGCCAGGTTCACTGGGCTGCTGACATTATTGTGCTGGGTGACCCGGAGGTGCTGCGGGCCCGTGCGCGCCTGCTGGGTCTGAATATACGCCTGCGTCCCTATAAGCCGGATACCGATCAGCGCCCCTGCCAGCCCGGCGAAATGTTTATTCTGCCGGTTGCCTGTGCGGCTCCTGTTGTGCCCGGCACATTAAATACAGATAACGCGCCCTATGTGCTGGAAATGTTGAAAATAGCTGCACAAGGCTGTATGGATGGTGACTTTGAAGCCATGGTCACAGCCCCGCTGCACAAGGGGGTTATGAATGATGCCGGTATCGCATTCACCGGCCATACCGAATTTCTGGCAGAGTATACCGGCGCCGAAATGCCGGTGATGATGCTGGCTGCCGGCGACTTACGGGTTGCACTTGCCACCACACATCTGGCATTAAACAAGGTGAGTCAGGCAATCACACCGCCCTTGTTACGCAAAGTCCTGCGTATTCTTGATCATGACCTGCGTGAAAAATTTAATATTACAGAGCCGCAAATTCTGGTCTGTGGCCTGAACCCGCACGCCGGTGAAGGCGGACACATGGGCTCGGAAGAGCTGGATACCATTATTCCGGTTATTCAGCAGATGCAGCAGGAAGGGCTGCACCTTACCGGGCCGCTGCCTGCTGATACACTGTTCACGCCACGTAATCTGGAAAAAGCTGATGCGGTACTGGCAATGTTTCATGATCAGGGTTTACCGGTACTGAAATATGCCGGGTTTGGTCAGGCAGTGAACGTCACGCTCGGCCTGCCAATCATCCGCACCTCGGTGGATCATGGTACTGCGCTGGATCTGGCTGGCAAGGGAGTGGCGGAAACCAGCAGTCTGCGCACCGCTATTCAGATGGCCGTTGGCCTGGCACGTGGCGCACAAAGACATTAAGCCCTGCTTTTTAGGCTATAGTTTGTGTATATGAAGCAGGCAGACGGAGTGTAAATCTTGGGCAAAGTCTTTATCAGCTACCGGCGGCAGGACAGTGCCGGCTATGTGCGTGCTCTGTATAACGAACTGGCGCAGTACTTCGGTCAGGAACAGATATTCATGGATGTGGACGACATTCCGCTGGGCACTGATTTTGTGAATATCCTCAACAACAACCTGAAAGACTGCACCATGATGCTGGTGGTGATTGGCCCGCAATGGCTGGATATACGTGACAGTCAGGGTAATCGCCGGCTGGAAAACGCGGATGACTTCGTGCGGCTGGAAGTGGCCAGGGCCATAAAACAGGGCTTTATTATTATTCCGGTGCTGGTGAATGGCGCGGCCATGCCATCAGAAAAAGACCTGCCGGATGATCTGCAGCCGCTGTCACGCCGTCAGGCACTGGAGCTGGATAATAAATACTACAAGCACGGCATGGCCGAGCTGACTGCCGCGCTGGAGGCTCATCTTGGCAAGCCACAGCATACTGAGCAACAGCCGCAGCCCATTGGGCCATTACCAGCGCAAGCAGTACCCAAACAACAACATCCGACCCTGAAAATTGTGGTTGGAGTGGCGATATTGCTGCTGCTCGGAATTGGTTTGTCGTTCTGGTTTAGCGGCACACCGCAAACCGGCTCTGCTGATACAACATCATCTGCACAAAACTCACCATCCGGGCAAAACGCTGGTAATAATAATAACACCAGCCAGCCTGCCAGTGCTCAGGCCGGCTTTGATTGCCGCAAGGCGGGTACTGATGTCGAGGATGCCATCTGTAATGATGACGAAACCCGAAAGACAGATCTTGAGCTCAATCGGGTGTTTGGCAAAGTAATCACTCAATTACCACCTGCTGCGCAACAATTACTGGATAAACGCCAGAAAGACTGGCTGAAACAGCGTGACAGCTATATTCGCCAGCAATGTTTCAGCCAGTCCAATCAGGGACTGATCGCCAGATGCATTCAGAATTATTACCAGCAGCGCATCACCACGCTGGCAAGGCTTCCGACAAACCTGATCAGCCGGGTGCAGCTGCTTGATCCGCCGACAAATATCAGAGCAACACCAAACGGCGATATTGTTTGTCAGGTACAGCAACGGCAAATCATTGAGGTTTACAACGATCCGGTTATGGAAGGTGATGGTGACCGCTGGTACTCAACCCGTATCTGTGGTGAGCAGGATTGGGGAGTGATTCATGAATCACAGATTAGTGCTGTGCGGTGATCCTCGTTTTTCTTTATGAAGCCCCGCGCAGCCGCTCTCATTGAATTACCTTCCCCGCCCGATCCATGCGCAAGCCACCCAGCTTTTTGTTATAAGACATCCAGATTTGTCGCGCTCTGGCTTTCACATCACTCAGCGGTACCGTATCAAAAAACCGTGAATCATTACTTTCATTGCGATTATCGCCGAGAACAAACACCTGCCCCTGCGGCACCGTAATGTCATATACCGGCTGTGGCGAGCTTTTTACTTTTTTCCAGATCACCACCCAGCTTTTATTGCCGCTTTTTTCCTGCACAACATCCAGCCCATTCTGCTGACTGGTGACGGCAGAGATAGTGTCGCCATTCACTTTCACAATTTCGCCACGGATCTGCACCCTGTCCCCCGGTAGTCCGATTACCCGTTTGATATAGTTCACATTGCGGTTATTCGGGAAGGTAAACACCACCACATCCCCATGCTGAACCTCATGCTTGCAACTGGCGCAGTTATAACGCTTATCGGCAAAAATAAAATCACCGGCCACCAGCGTCGGCTCCATGCTGGCGGAAGGAATACGGTAAGGCTCTACCAGTTTAGTACGCATATAAGCCGCCATCTGCGGCAAAATAATCAGTGCCATAGCGACCAGCACCAACAGATAAACACCTGCGCCCTGCCATGCCTGTGGCATATACTGCTTATTATGCATGGCTTCAACAAAGGCATCCAATGCCCCGTAGATCCAGATAAATCCGCACATAAACAGGGTGACCGTCAGGGCATTCACCATCCACTCAGCAGGCAGATACAAGATACTGATTACAAAGGCAGGTACGCTGAAAAACGTAAAACTCAGAAAAAACCAGCAGGCCTTATTAATCCGGCCATTATACAGCTGGCCCAGCCCCGGCAGGCACAGGGACATCAATGCAGCAAGCAGAGACTTACGCGGTTTTATTTTTGTTGCTTCTGTATTCACAGTGACTCACAGTGATTGATTCAGATAATTGAGTAGTTGAGGAAACAAAAAGCACTTACTGTGCAAGATCCGGAGACTCACCATAAACGGTATGCTCAGTTTCTCTGACACCATCCACACCCACTACCTCCGAGTGTAACACCCAGCCGCGCTGACCACTTTGACAGGGGATATTGACCCATAAATCATCGGCAATATCAGGTTGCCCGGCGAATGATACCTTCTCTTCCAGCCCAGCCATATCAACCTGATACTCTTTGCCCTGATACGCCATCAAGGCAAAACCCTCGGCAATATAGGTCAGGTAGGTCAGTTCAGCACCTTTTTTCAGCGCCAGTGTATCGCCATGCGCATCATCAAACACCGGCACATCAACATCCTCAACAACCGGTATCGTGAACTTCTTTGAAGCAGAGATAAACTCAAGCTGATCAGCGTCCACCCGCTGATGATTCCAGGGATTAAAATTAGCCAGCCGGGGCACCGGGCAGTTTAGTGTTTTTGCTGCGGCTTTATTCATTTCCGCTCTGCCCTCCAGTACCACTCCGTCTTTCAGAATACTAAAGCCATTGGGATACTCTCCGGGCCAGCCGGAACTGATATACCAGCTGTCGTCATAAACTGAAGATTCAGGTAGTTTTTCGGCCTCAGGAGCCTGCGGTTCAGTACAGGCGGACAGAAAGATCGGCAACAGGGGTAATATCCAGACAGGTTTCACGCTATTTTTCCGGTTTGTTTTTTTCATATTTTATACCACAAACCGGCTCAGGACTGAGCAAATCCTGTCAAAGCTTTATAAGCCCGAATAAAAAAAGCCGGAACATCTGCTCCGGCTTTTTTGTCAGCCTCGTGTGAATCAGCTTAACCGGGCATTACTGACCGGACAGCTGTTTCAGATAAGCAACCAGTACCTTAATCTCGGTATCACTCAGGCGCGAAGAGAAAGCAGGCATCTGGCGCTGAATACCATTGGTAATGACATCCTTGATAGCTTCCAGTTTTGCTTCAGGTGTCTCAGCACCAGGAACATTGGCCACCGTCCAGATCTGATCAGTCAGGTTCGCAGCACCTTGCGTGTACATGCCGGTACCTGCGGTAGTATGGCAGTAATAACAACCACCTTTCTGACCGTTAAAGATCTGCTCGCCCTGGGCAGCAGCTTCAGCATTAGCCTCCATACCGGACAGACTCATCACATAATGAGCAACCTGTTCAGTCTGCTCGTCAGTAAACGTCTCGCGGAAAGGCGGCATATAACCATTACGGCCATTCACGATGGTTTGGTTAATCTGCTCCGGCTGACTACCCCATAACCAGGCATCATCAACCAGGTTAGGGAACAGACCCACCACACCCTGACCACCGGACTGGTGACACGCAGCACAGTTATCACCAAAGATACCATTACCATAAGAGCGCACAAATGCGGCCATGTCAGGATCTTCAGAAAGCTGCTCAAACGGCGCCGCAGCCACCTTACTCAGATACTCTTTCTGTTTCATCGCCTGCTCACCGGTCTGCATTTCACTTTGCAGCAGCGCACGCATATTCCAGTGGGTGGTTTTCTCTTCACCGGCATCCGTCTGATAGGTAATCGAGCCGATACCTTTCAGATAGGTGCCAGCCACCGGCCAGGACGGATAAATAATCCAGTACACCACAGCGAAGATAATAGTTGCATAGAAAGTCCACACCCACCAGCGTGGCAGCGGGTTATTGAACTCTTGCAGGTCGTCATCCCACACATGACCAGTGGTTTCAGCTCCGGTCAACGGGTCTTTTATAGGTTTAGCCATAATTATTTCTCACCTTGCTTGTGTAATTCCCTTTCACGATCTTCTTTTTTAAGATCTGCATCCGATTTCGGGCCATCATCATCATCCAGGAAAGGAATGTAGCGATAGGACTCAAGCCGCTTGCTACGCTTCTTACCACTATAGACATAAATCAGAATCCCGACGAATGTGACAAAGAAAATAATCAGTGCTGCGACCTTGCTATTGCCAAGATCGGTAAACCACATCCAGATGTCAGTCAGCATTAAAAATCTCCCTGCCTTCAGGTATCACACAAATATTCTGATTAACGGAACTGAATGAAGTGATCTTCATCAAACTTGCTGAAATCCACCATCGTGCCCAGCACCTGCAGGTAGGCAACCAGTGCCTCCATTTCAGTGATTTTAGAGATGTTGCCATCGTAATCACCTTCAGATGCCTGAGCAATCAGGTTCTGTTCAGCCATATTGATATCCAGCTTTTTGGCAACTGCCTCACCAAAACGCTCAACATTCATTTCATACTCTGCAGTGGTCTTTGAATAAGGAACGCCAACCTTCTTCAGTGCAATCATACGATCCTGAATATCAGAGAACTTCAGTTCATTTTCCGCCAGCCACGGGTAGTTAGGCATGATCGACTCCGGTACAACTGAACGCGGAGCAATCAGATGCTGCACATGCCATTCATCGGAGTATTTTCCGCCTACACGCGCCAGATCAGGCCCGGTACGCTTGGAACCCCACTGGAAAGGATGGTCATACTTTGACTCTGCTGCCAGTGAGTAATGGCCGTAGCGCAGATCTTCATCACGGAACGGACGAATCATCTGTGAATGACACAGATAACAACCTTCACGCTTGTAGATATCAAAGCCGCGCAGCTCCAGAGGCGTATAAGGGCGAACCATCTCATGACCGGTGTCCGGATCACGTACATCCTCAATGGTGTCGTTGATATAGTGCAGCGGAATAATTTCAACCAAACCACCGATACTGATCGCCACCAGCGTCAGAACAATCAGGAGTGCTGAATTTGTTTCAATACTTTCGTGTTTAAACATTCTTTAGTCCCCCTTCCTTATGCCTGTGCCGCAGCAGCAACAGAGACAGACTCTTCCTGCTTCGCCTGACGAATAGTCATATAAACGTTGTAAATCATCACCAGCATGCCGGATACGAAGAACAGGCCACCCAGGGCACGAGCCACCAGCGGGCCATGCATGAAGCTGACGGTTTCCACGAAGGTATAAGCCAGGTTGCCGTACTCATCAAATGCACGCAGCATCAGACCCTGACCGATACCGGATACCCACATCGCGGTAATGTAGAGAATTACACCGATAGTCGCCAGGAAGAAGTGAGTGTAAATCAGCTTAGTGCTGTACATGGTGGTGTTCCACAGCTTCGGAATCATGTGATAGAAGGAACCCATGGAAACCATTGCCACCCAACCCAAAGCACCGGAGTGAACGTGTCCTACCGTCCAGTCAGTGTAGTGAGACAGTGCATTAACGCTCTTCAGTGACATCATCGGGCCTTCAAACGTCGACATACCGTAGAAAGACAATGAAGTGATCAGGAACATCATGATCGGGTCAGTACGCAGCTTATCCCATGCGCCGGACAGAGTCATAATACCGTTGATCATACCGCCCCAGGATGGCATCAGCAGCAGGATAGAGAAAGTCGCTGCCAGTGTGGAAGTCCAGTCAGGAATCGCAGTCCAGTGCAGGTGGTGAGTACCTACCCACATGTACATGAAGCTCAGCGCCCAGAAATGCACCAGAGACAGGCGATAGGAGTAAACCGGACGACCGGCCTGCTTGGGTACGAAATAGTACATCATCCCCAGGAAGGCTGCGGTCAGGAAGAAGCCTACTGCATTATGCCCATACCACCATTGTGTCATCGCATCCTGCACCCCGGAGAACAGGCTGTAAGAACCACCGGTCAGGCTGATTGGCATAGCCAGATTATTAAAGATATGCAGCAGCGCGGTAGCCAGAATGAATGACATGAAGAACCAGTTCGCCACGTAGATATGTGGCTGGTTACGGCGAATCAGGGTCATGGTGTAGATCAGGAAGTAAGTAACCCATACTACAGCAATAGCAATATCAACATACCACTCCGGCTCAGCGTATTCACGCGCCTGAGTGATACCGTTCATATATCCGAGACCTGCAACTACCAGAGCCAGATTCCAGCCCCAGAACGTAAACTCCGGCAGGAATTTACCGCCCCACAACCGAACCTGACAGGTACGCTGCACAATATAATAGGAGGTTGCAAATAACGCATTACCACCAAAACCAAAGATAACCCCGCTGGTATGGACGGGTCTCAAGCGGCCGAAAGTAATCTGGGCAATATCAAAGTTCAGAAATGGCCAGGCCAGCTCCGACGCAATGTATACACCGGCGGTCATCCCCGCCAGCCCCCAGATAATCGCGGCAATCGTAAACTTCTTTACAATCTCAAAGTTATATTGCTCAGAAGAGGCTACTGCACTATGTGCCATGACTTATCCTCAATACTAAAACTAAAGTGAAAATCCAAAATTCCGGTAGGAGGATACAGCAAAAGGTAATTTAAGAAAACAGTAATATAGCTTCAGAGCAGGCATTCACAACCATTTTAGGTAAATAACTTTTCCGCATTGATGTATATCAAGTGAGCATAAAAAACCAGATCAGCACAACATTAGCAATTGCCAGCAAAACCGCTGCAGAGCCCATGTCCTTTGCCCTGCCGGACAACTCGTGTCGTTCCAGACCGACCCGGTCAATCGCTGCCTCGACGGCTGAATTCAGCAATTCCACAATCATCAGCAGCACAATACTGCCGATCATCAGTGCTTTTTCCACACCATCTTCACCCAGCCATAAAGCCAGAGGTACTGCCACCAGCAGCGTCCAGACTTCCTGGCGGAATGCTTCTTCGTAGTGATAGGCCGCACGAAACCCCTGCCAGGAAAACTGACCTGCCTTCACCAGACGCCTGATACCCGTATTGCCACTGCCAGCCATTCATTAACCCCTATTAGCTCAATTACTTATATAAACTTATAAAACCGGAATATCAGCTCCAGGGTTCCGAAAAAAACCAGAGCTATTTGCATTTTGTCGGATATTATGGACAAATGCGCACTTTTATTGACTGATACGAAAGGAATACCATGTCACAAGCAAGCGCAAGACACCTGCTGGTTGCCACTGAAGAACAATGCCTGGCCCTGAAAACTGAAATTGAAAACGGTGCTGATTTCGCCGAAGTAGCCAAACAGCACTCACAATGCCCTTCCGGTCAGCGTGGCGGCGATCTGGGTACTTTCGGACGCGGACAGATGGTACCTGAATTTGACCATGTTGTATTCACCGGCGACCTGAATACTGTGCATGGCCCGGTTAAGACACAGTTTGGCTATCACCTGCTGGAAGTGACCAGCCGTAGCTAAAAGCAGCTGTTATGAAAAAGGGTGGATATAGCACCCTTTTTCATTTTCTGTTTGCTATTCAAAATCTTAAAGAAGACTGTCAATCTTTTTTGTCAACTTCTGCAGCCTCCAGCTTTTCCACCAGCTCATCCAGTAACTCATACAGCAATTCCAGCTTGCCATACCCGAAAACATCAGTGATATGGTCATAACGGGATTCTGACTCAGCCGACATCACTTTGACCAGCTCACGACCTGTTTCAGTAATACTGATAATCGAGCGGCGCTGATCCTTTGCCGAAATACGCCGGTTCAGCAGCTGGCGTCCATGAAGGTTCTGAATAATCCGCGACAGGCTGGGCATCAGCAGATAACAGCGCTCAGACAGCTCGGTCATCTCCAGCCCGTCACTTTCATCGTACAGGGCGCGCAATACCCGCCATTGCTGCGCCGTCAGCTCATGAGCACGCAGATGCGGGATAAATTTCTTCATCACCGCCTCCCGCGCTTTCAGCAATGACATTGGCAATGAACGTTCAAATTCGCGCATAAGTCTATAATTCTTCGTCTTTAATACTGTTGCTCAGCACACCCACGCCCTGAACCTCGACCTCAACAATATCACCCGGCACCAGATAACGTGGCGGATTAAAACGGGCTCCGGCGCCATTCGGTGTACCGGTGGCGATCACATCACCGGGTTTCAGATTAAAAAACGTTGATAAGTAGCTGATAATATAAGCGATAGGGAACATCATACTGGCCGTGGTGTCATTCTGGCGCTCCTCACCATTGACCCGGGTGATAACGCGCATATCCTCATAATCTGCTGCAGAAAACTGATCCGCAGTCACCAGCCACGGCCCCATGGAGCCGGAATGCATAAAGTTTTTACCCTGGGTCACATTAAATTTTGCATGACGCACCCAGTCACGCAGGGTACCTTCATTCATAATGGTCAGGCCGGCAATATGCTCATAGGCTTTTTCCTGTGGAATACGCCGCCCGCCTTTGCCAATCACTACCACAATCTCACCTTCATAATCCAGCTGATGAGACTCCGGTGGTCTGATCAATGGCTGATTATGTGCAGTCAGTGAGTCCGGCGTGCGCATGAATACACTGGGAAAGACAGGATCATCGCTGCCGTCCTTATACTCGGCATTACGGTTGGCATAGTTAACGCCGATGCAGATGATTTTTTCCGGACGGGTGACCGGTGATAACAGCGTCAGCTCATCCAGAGGCATGCGCGGTGCATCAGCCGGAATATCGGTACTACCCAACTTATCCTGCTCAATCGCTGCCTGCAGATCCGGAGCCACTGCCTGCAGATCGACAACTGACAACTGCTGATTCTCACCTTCTACAACAGCGCCCCAACTTTGCTCGCCCTGACGGACATAACTGACAAATCGCATAAAAACTCCTGACATTGATATGATGTTTAGTGATTCCAATGAAATAAATTTAACACGTTAATCTTAAATTGCAAATTTAAAACAAAAAAACTTGGTTTAGCTCATGATTGACAAAAAACTATTTAACCTGTTATGTTATTTGCTTCATCTCATCCGCAGGAGCCGATCATGTCCGATCTCACTACTAACCAGGCACTGGCAGAAAAATATCTGCAGCGCTTCAAAGACCATACCACCGGCCATTTCATCAATGGTGAAATGATTGTCCCGGAGGGTGCAAAAACATTCAGCAACCTCACGCCGGTTGACAACAGCAGCCTCGGTGAAGTGGTGGCAGGTACCACAGAAGATATTAATCAGGCCTGTGACGCAGCCGCAGCCGCTTTTGAAGAGTGGCGTGATGTACCGGGCGCGCAACGCCGTAAAATTCTGCACCGCTTCGCTGACAAACTGGAAGAGCATGCGGAAGAAATCGCACTGGTGGAAAGCAGCGACTGCGGGCAGGCGATACGCTTTATGAAGCAGGCTGCGGTTCGTGGCGCTGCTAACTTCCGCTTTTTCGCCGACAAAGCCGCTGAATCCAGAGACGGCCTCGCCCTGCAACAAGCCGAACACACCAACTTCACCATGCGCTCAGCTATTGGCCCGGTCGGTGTCATCACACCCTGGAATACGCCGTTCATGCTGGCCACCTGGAAAATTGCTCCGGCACTGGCCGCAGGTTGCACCATCGTACACAAACCCGCTGAGTTCAGTCCGCTGTCCGCTGCCATTCTTGCTGAAGTGAGCAAGGAAGCCGGTCTGCCGGATGGGGTCTGGAATATGGTCAATGGTTTTGGTGAAACAGTGGGCAAGCGCTTAACGGAGCACCCTGCCATTAAAGCCGTTTCCTTTGTCGGCGAAACCGTCACCGGCACCTATATCATGGCGCAGAGTGCCCCGACCCTGAAACGCATTCACCTTGAGCTGGGCGGTAAAAACCCGGTAATCGTGTTTGATGATGCGGACTTTGAGCGGGCGCTGGACGCCGTGGTGTTTATGATTTACAGCCTGAATGGTCAGCGCTGTACCTCCAGCAGCCGCCTGTTAATTCAGTCCGGTATCCGTGACCGCTTTGTTGCCGCACTGGAAAAGCGCGTCGCCAGCCTGAAGGTCGGACATCCGCTGGATCCGGATACCGAAGTCGGCCCGCTGGTGCATTCTGAGCATTTCAACAAAGTCATGAGTTACATGGAAGCGGCCACCTCGGAAGGAGCTACCATTGCCGTTGGCGGTCAGCGCCGCGATGATCTGGGTAACGGTAACTATATCCAGCCAACGTTATTTACCGGCGCAAACAACGAAATGCGCATTGCCAAAGAAGAGATCTTTGGCCCGGTACTCACCGTCATCGACTTTGAAACTGAACAGGATGCGATCCGCATTGCCAATGACACCCCTTATGGTCTGGCCGGTTATATCTGGACCAATGACCAGGGTCGTGCGATGCGTATGGCACAGAAAGTTGAGGCGGGTATGTTATGGATTAACTCCGAAAATAACCGCAACCTCCCTTCCCCGTTCGGCGGCATGAAAATGAGCGGCATCGGCCGGGACGGTGGCGACTACAGCTTCGATTTTTATATGGAAACCAAAAACGTTTGTCTGGCACACGGCACACACCGTATTCCGGTTCTGGGCAACAAGGAGTAAGGTCATGGGCGAATTATCACTGGCTGCAAAAATTACACACGTACCCTCTATGTATTTATCAGAGCTGGACGGCCCGCACAAAGGCTGCCGTCAGGCAGCGATAGACGGGCATAAAGAAATCAGCCGCCGTTGCCGCGAGCTGGGTGTGGATACCATTGTGGTATTCGATACCCACTGGCTGGTTAACTCCGGTTATCACGTCAACTCAGCACCGCATTTCAAGGGCATTTACACCAGCCCTGAGTTACCGCATTTTATTAAGAACATGCCCTATGAGGTTGATGGAAATACAGAATTAGGTAATAAAATTGCCGAGGTTGCTACCGCACAAGGCCTGCATACCCGCGCCCATGATGCCACTTCACTGCCACTGGAATACGGCACTTTAGTGCCGATGCGCTACATGAACGAAGACCTCCACTTTAAAGTGGTATCGATTGCCGCACTGTGTACCGTGCACTATCTGGAAGACAGCCGCAAGCTGGGTAAGGCGGTGCGCGACACGATTGAGCAGCACTATGATGGTAAAGTCGCCATTTTAGCCAGCGGCTCATTATCACACCGCTTTGCGCAAAACGGCGTGGCAGAACAGTATTTACACAAAATCTGGTCACCGTTTCTGGAGGAAATGGATCACCGGGTGGTGGAAATGTGGAAAAACGGCGACTGGAAAACCTTCACCGAAATGTTGCCGGAGTATGCGGATAAATGCCATGGTGAAGGTTTTATGCATGACACCGCAATGCTGTTGGGTGCGATGGGCTGGGATGAGTATCAGGGCAAGGTGGAAGTGATTACCCCTTACTTTGGCAGCTCGGGAACCGGACAGATTAATGCGATTTTCCCGGTTCATTAACCCCGAATTGCATTGACGGTTACCATTATTCATGTCAGGGACGTCGTGAATACATCCTTGTAGACTTCTGGACAGCTTCCCTGCTGTCCAGACCCTGACATAAACAATGCTAACCTCCTGTCTGCCCCTTTATAACTGGAGTACTTATGGCACATTTCATCCTCGAATATTCAGATAATATCGACAAAAACGCCCTCGCCCTGCAGGAGCTGTTCAGCAAGCTGCATCAGGCCGCACAGGACACCGGTCTGTTTCCGCTGAAAGGTATCCGCAGCCGCGCCTATGCCTGTCATGACTACCGCATGGCCGATGGCAACCCTGACCACATTTTTATCCACCTGTCGGTTCTGCTCGGTGCAGGCCGCAGCATGGAAGAGCGTGAACAGGCCGCACAATCATTTTTTGAGGTACTGCAAGCCCATTTCGCCGATTCATTTCAACAGCGTGGCGTCGCTATGTCGTTTGAAATGAAAGAACTGGAGCCGGTATTGAAGTACAACAAAAACAATATTCAGGATTATTTATGATCACTTTGAATGAACAACAGATCCGTGATGCGGCCCGTGATTTATACGAAGCCGAGCAAAACCGCGTCCAGACCAAAGCCATCAGTCTCAGCTATCCGGATATGACGCTGGATGATGCCTATGCAGTGCAATCGGCGTGGATCAAGCTGAAGCAGGATGCCGGTGATAAAACCATCGGTTATAAAATCGGCCTGACCTCACGGGTCATGCAGCGTACCATGAAAATTGATACCCCTGATTATGGCGTACTGCTGGAGTCGATGGTATTCGGGGATGGATCTGATATTGCCGCTGACCAGTTCACTGATCCGCGCATTGAAGTTGAGCTGGCGTTTGTGCTGAAGGAGCGCCTGTTCGGCGAGAATATCAGCATGCTGGACGTGCTGAATGCCACGGATTATGTGATTCCGGCTCTGGAACTGATTGCGGCACGCAGCCCGCGTATTGATCCGGAAACAGGCTATGTACGCACGGTGGTTGATACCATCTCTGACAATGCTGCCAATGCCGGGATTATTATGGGCGGCAGACCGGTGCGGGTGGATGATGTGGATCTGCGCTGGTGTGGTGCCATTCTGTATAAAAATGCCGTGATTGAAGAAACCGGACTGGCCGCTGCGGTACTGAATCACCCCGCGAACGGGATCTGCTGGATTGCCAAACGCTTTGCCCCGCACGGGATTGCGCTGGAAGCGGGACAGGTATTGTTGTCCGGCTCATTCACCGCCCCGATTCCGGTCAAAGCCGGTGACACCATTCACGCTGACTATGGCCCGCTGGGTGGTATCAGCTGCCAGTTTGTTTAAGCATCAGGACGTACAGGAACTGTCATGAAAACACCTCACAACCCGTTCAAACAGGCGCTGAAAGAAGGCAGGCAGCAGTATGGCTTCTGGCTGGGTTTATGCAATCCGCTGGCGGCTGAAATATGCGCCCATACCGGCTATGACTGGTTATTAATTGATGGTGAACACGCCCCTAATGATTTGCGCACCGTACTGGCACAGTTGCAGGCCATTTCCGGCACTCCCTCTCATCCGGTGGTACGGCTGGCGGACGGCAATCCAACCACTATCAAGCAATTCCTCGACATAGGCGCACAAAGCCTGCTGATTCCAATGGTGGAAACCGCTGAACAGGCACAGGCACTGGTACGTGCGATCACCTACCCGCCAACCGGTATGCGTGGTGTGGGTACGGCACTGGCCCGGGCAGCACGCTGGAATATGGTCGACGGCTATTTTAAGGATGTGAACAATGAGCTTTGTCTGCTGATCCAGATTGAGTCGGTTACCGCCCTGAATAACCTGGATGAAATACTGACCGTTGAAGGCGTGGACGGCATCTTTATCGGCCCGGCTGATCTGGCGGCAACTATGGGGCATCTGGGTAATCCGGCACATCCGGAAGTAAAGGCAGCAGTCGAAGGCGCGATTCAGAAAATCCGTGCAGCAGGCAAAGCTGCAGGAACCCTGGCCACCAATAAGGCCATTGCCCGCCATTATGAAGCACACGGCATCCAGTTTATTGCACTGGGCGTCGATACTCTGCAGCTGGCTGCGGCAGCCCAATCGACACTGGCCAATCATCTGGCAGATGATGAATCTGCAACGGACGGGCAGAATAGCGGAAACGGTGCTTATTAACAGCACTAACCCAATAGCTGACACTCATGGATAACACACAAGTATTTAGCGATGAATTTGGTCAGCTGTTGGTAATTGATGACGGCGACTACCGCACGCTGGCTTTTGCTGAAGATGACAGCCAAAGCCGGATGCTAAAAAGTACACCGCATGTCCTGCAGTATGAATACACTCAGGCCATGCTGCTGGTGCTGCTGTTCTGCCAACCGAAGCGGGTGTTACTGTTGGGCCTGGGCGGTGGCAGTTTAATGACCGCCCTGCACCATCATATTCCGGGCATCCATATTACCGCCGTCGAATTGCGCGCAGCGGTGATTGAGATTGCCTACCGTTTCTTCCGTCTGCCGCGCGGAAAACGGTTACAGGTTGTGCAGCAGGATGCCGCGCTGTTTGTGCAGACACCGATGGATAAAAAAGTTGATGTGGTCTTTGTTGATTTATATCACCGGGACGGTGTGGATGACGCACAGCTACAGGCAGCGTTTATTGCTGATTGTGCACAACAACTGAAAAATAATGGCTGGTTAGTACTGAACGGCTGGATTGAGCATCAGGAAAATACAGTGTTTATGGACACTCTGCAGCAATATTTTACCGACATCCGCAGCGTGCTGACCGGCAGCCATAACTGGGTAATTATCGCCGGTATCGCCGGAAATAGCCTGAATACCCAGCCGGATAGCGTGCTGAAAGAGACAGCAGCGCAGCTATCCGCAAAACTGGGTTTTTCACTCAGCCGGCATCTGGCCAGAATGAAGCAGCACCGCTAAGCGGCGGCTGCCCACCCTGACCATATTGATACTGCCTATTCCGGCTGAGGCACCTGCGGCAATGCCTTGGCTCCGCGCACATGCTCAGCAAAGGTATTCGCAGGCAGGAATCCTACCAGACGCATTTCCTTACGCTCCTGACCATTGGTGTCGAAGAACAGCATGGCTGGCGGACCGACAATACCGAAGTTTTTCATCATCGCCTTATGCTCATCATTGTTCGCGGTGACATCGGCTTTGAGCAGCACAACATCACTCAGCACCTCTCTGACCGCCGGATCAGGAAAAGTATACTTTTCCATCTCCTTACAGCTCGGACACCAGTCTGCATAAAAGTCCAGCATCACCGTGCGGCCTTTCGACTCACTCAGCGCCTGCTGCAGATCCGCTTCATTATCCACATAGCGGAAGGCCAGTTTTTGCTGTGCAGCAGAGCCACCGCCGCCAACCATCACACCCTTCAGCGGTTGCAATACGTCATTACCTCCTGACGCTGCGCCAATCATCAGCAAACCACCGTAAATCAGCAACATAATACCCACGCCTTTCCACAGTTTGGCCCAACCACTCGTGCTGTCGGATACAGATGTCAGCGCCCCCATATAAATCGCTGAAATAATCAGCAGTGCAGCCCAGAGCAGCATAATCACCGGCATTGGCAGCACACGCTCCAGCATCCAGATCGCCACACCCAGCAGCAGCACGCCGAATACCGCCTTGACCGCTTCCATCCAGGTACCCGCACGTGGCAGCATTTTGCCTGCCAGCGTACCGATAATCAGCAGTGGGATACCCATGCCCAGACTCAGCGCGAACAAGGCCATGCCTCCCAGCACCGCATCACCGGTCAGGCCGATATAGATCAGTGCCCCGGCTAAGGGTGCCGCCACGCAAGGACCGACTATCAGTGCTGACAGCACACCCATAATCGCCACACCGATCATTGAGCCGCCGGCCTGTTTATTGCTGAACTCATTCAGGCGGGTCTGAATCGACGCCGGAATCTGCAGCTCATAGAAACCAAACATTGACAGCGACAGCAGCACAAAGATTGCGCTAAAAATACCCAGTGCCCACGGATTTTGCAGCGCAGCCTGTAAATTACTGCCAAACAGCCCGGCTAATACACCGGCAATCGTATAAGTCAGCGCCATCGCCAGCACGTAAACCAGCGACAGCATAAACGCCTTGCGTGAGGTAATATCTTTTTGTCCGGCAATAATCCCGGACAAAATCGGGATCATCGGGAACACACAGGGCGTAAAAGACAGCAATAAACCAAAGCCGAGGAAGGACAGCAGGGTCAGCACGGTACTGCCACCTGCCAGCATATTGGCAATTTTGTCCTGCTCAGAGACTGTTCTTACCGCAGCAGGAGCAGATGCGGTTGTTGTCGTACCGGCTTCAAAGTCCACACTACCGGCAGGAATGTCTTCCAGAACCAGAATATCGTTAGCCTCTGTACCGTCTTTGACTGCAGGCAGGGAAGTTTTCATCAAACGAACTTCCGGCGGATAACAGATTCCCAGTAACTCCGCACAGCCCTGCCAGCTGACTTCGGTGATCAGATCGATCGCCTGCCTTGCCTCAGCCGTGCGGGTCAGCACCACTTTGGCATCAGCAAACTTATACATGGCCTGGATAGTGCCGAAAAACTCATCTTTTTTCGGCTTTCCCGGCGGCAGCACCACCTCACCGACTTCCAAACCCTTAACAGGCAGTACGCGGACTTTGATTTTACCCCGGTACAGATAGTAATCCGGAGCAATCGTCCAGCTCATTGCCAGCTGTTTACCGTCATAAGTGGCGCCACTGAAATTAAATGCCTGATCAGGCTCCAGCGGCTCACCACTGCCCACTCCCGCACCGCTCTCATCCAGCGGTTTAATACCCAGATTGCCGATCGGAAATGAATCATCAGCCGCCAGTAATGGCTGAAAAAGTACACCACCTAAAAATAACGCCGGCAACAACCCCCGTATCAGCAATGACACGCGATGCAATAAATTAGTCATAAATATACTCAAAAACTGAAAAAGAACGATCAGACAGCTTATTCGCCAAGGTTAATATCAACACCGGACGACAATAATTCCTCAGTACGCTGTTCTGAGTATTCTGAATAATCCTGGGTTTTATAGAAACCGCCGCCGATATAACGGAAGCTTTCCTTGAAATGATGGCTGAATAACAGGCTGTCCATACGCCGCATCAGTTTACCTTCATCAAAAATCAACACACCGGGCCGGTAGGTCATTTCCACCTTTTTCGCCCAGTCGGCAGCCGTGGTTTTATTACCGTCGGGGTCTGTAATCTCATCCGCAGAATCAGTGTCCAGACGCACCACAGTAAACGGTTCCATTTCTTTCTGCACATCTTCACGCGCCAGCAGCTTGTCATGGAACTCATCACAGTCATAGCAACTGCTGTCTTCGAAAATAACCGCCAGCGGGCCTTTTACTGATGACAAGTCATTAATGTCACTGAACATCTTATTATCCCGCAGTTTATACACGTCTTTTTCGAGATTTTTTTCCATGTATTCTGCCAGCGTGCTGTTTTCATAGGACTTGCTGCTGACATAACTGAGAATGTGCTGAAAACGTTTCGGCGAACGGTAACCATTCACCCTGACCACGGCATTATTTTCCTGATTCAGAAACAGAATCGCCGGAGTAGCCCGTACTTCCAGCTTTTCCGCCAGATCCTTTTCAATCATCGAAGTGTCTTCATTAAAAGCTATTTCACGGTCACCTTTCACATTAATGGCAATCACATCATAGTTTTCCTGAATAAAACTCTTCAGCGGTTCCGCTTCAAAAGACTCAGTCAGCATCCGGTCACAATAAGGACAGGCATTTAACTGGAAAAACAGCATGACATGACGGCCTTCATCTGCCGCCTCATCCACGTCTTCCTGTATATCCAGAAAACTATCCTTAAACCAGGATGGCGCCTCATGCATAACACCACCGGTGATGGCTCCCCGTTTAGCGGAAGCTTCTGTCTCATCTGCCGCCTGTACAGCCAGGGCACATATAAACAGCATGCAGCCGAGCAGATGCACAAAATAAGACAACCCCGGACTTTTCTGATAACTCATGACGATTCCTCCCAACCGACAAAATGAAAATCATATAAAGCTTTATATAATAACCCGACTCAGGATGAAAGCACCTTACGAATCTGTAATTCACTCAAATTGGCTAAAGCTCTGCGCGTTTGTTCAGTGCTATTCAGTACCGGCAAATAATGCACCTCAATGGAAAAGTAAGGTCGTGGTAAAAGCCCGGTCAAATTATCCCATAAGGACATATCACCGACATAAGGTACGTGTGGAGACAGCGCACCGGATTCATCCAGATAGCGGATGGCCACCGGCTGTATTTTTGCCTGTGCCTCAATAGCACTGGTGAATAAACGGGCATGAAAAGGCAAAACCTGCCAGCCATCACTGGTGGTTCCTTCCGGAAACAACATCACCACATCCCCCCGCGCCAGGCTCTGCGTAATACTGTCAGCAGCACTCCGCGCCGCACCGTTACGCCCGCGCTCGATATACAAAGTTCCGGCCTTACTCGCCAGCCAGCCGACTACCGGCCAGTGTCTGACCTCACTTTTGGACAGAAAACGTATTGATGACTGCCCGCCCAGCAGCGGAATATCCAGCCAGGACACATGATTACAGACCATCAGCGTATGATCAGCAGCCGGTGCGCCAATCACATGAACCCGTCCGCCCAGAATACGGATAATCCGCCCCAGCCACCAGCGCACCAGGCGCCGGTACGATGCGGAAGTATGCGAACGACGCAGCACAAAGCTGTAGATAATAGTCAGGAAAATACCCAGAAAAATGTGCACCAGCAATGCTGAAAAACGCCACACCGAACGAATGATTTTCATTAACTGATTTCCGCCGTTGATGGCTGCAACTCAGCATCCTGCTTAATTCTGCCTTGTGATAAACGGTTGGTATCTGCTCCACGATGGCGGTATAACTCATCCAGACTCACAGACAGGGTGTTATCCATCACCACACGGGCATGACGGCGGGTCAGCTGCCTCGGCTCCTGTACCCCGCAGGAATGGGCAATCACTTCCACCTCATGCACCAGATTCAGCGCAAAATGTGCCACCCGGTCTTTTTTAGCCTCCGGTACCAGTCCTTTCTGTAAATCAGGGTCATGCGTGGTTACCCCGGTCGGGCAGGTATTTTTATTGCACTGCAGCGCCTGAATACAGCCCAGCGAAAACATAAAGCCGCGCGCGGTCAGGCAAAAATCAGTCCCCAGACACAAGGCCCAGGCCACATCTGCCGGAGTCACCAGCTTGCCGGATGCCATCACTTTTACCCGCTTACGCAAGCCATACGCCTCCAGCTTATCCACCAGCATCGGCAGACTCTCACGCAAAGGCAGGCCCATATCATCAATTAATGCCAGCGGTGCCGCTCCGGTGCCGCCATCCGCACTGTCCACCGCAATAAAGTCCGGAGCCGATTCATCACCGCGCTGGTTGATTTCAGTGAACAGCTCGTCCAGCCAGTCGGGATCACTGATCACCACTTTGAAGCCAACCGGCTTACCGGTCACATTGCGCACCCGTGCAATTAAATCCAGCAGGTCAGCATTAGTTTTTACATCCAGGTGCCGGTTCGGACTCAGGGCAGCCTGACCCACCGGAATATTACGGATGGCGGCAATTTCCTCAGTAACCTTGGCAGCGGGTAAAATACCGCCCTTGCCCGGCTTGGCGCCCTGACTCAGCTTGATCTCAAACATCTTCACCTGTTTGTGCTCTGCCACGGCCCGCAGCCGCTGCTCATCCAGATTCCCCTCACTGTCGCGCACGCCGTTTTTGGCCGTACCGATCTGAAACACAATGTCGCAGCCACCCTGCAAGTGATATGGCGACAAACCCCCTTCGCCGGTATTCATCCAGATACCTGCCTGAGCCGCCCCCATTGACAGCGCCTCAATCGCCGGACGTGACAAAGCACCGTAGCTCATGCCGGAAATGCAGACCAGCGCATCAGTGGTGTAGGGTTCGCGGCAATAAGGCCCGATAGTAACCGCGGCAGGAGGTACGGCTTCGGTTTCCAGCACCGGAAACGCCGAGTTTACAAACATGACCGCGCCGGTTTTACGCAGATCTTTGGTGGAGCCGAAAGCCACGGTATTACTGAGATTTTTCGCGGCCCGATATGCCCAGCTGCGCTGTGCCCGGTTAAACGGCAACTCTTCGCGATCCAGCGCAAAAAAATACTGGCGGAAAAATTCACCGAGATGCTCAAAGAAATAGCGAAAATGCCCGATCACCGGATAATTGCGCAATAAGGCGGTCTTAGTCTGTCTCACATCCATGACATAAACCACCACCACAGCAATAATCAGCAGCCCGAGCAACACCACCAGTATTGCCGCCAGCACATCAACAGCCCCGGCAATAAAGCTATGTATTTGCTCCACTTTATATCCTTAGTTTTTATTAAAAATTTTTGTCTCAGTTGTATCAGACACGGGTACCGAAATAATCCGGTTCATTACCCGCTTTCCATTTGATATTACAGCCCATGGAGGCTTTCTGCTCATTCGGCGGGTAAAAGCCCTTTAACAGCGCATCCAGTGCGTTACGTAAATCATCACCGGTTGCGGCTAAATCGTTACCCGGCCTGGAGTCATCAAACTGGCCACGGTAAAACAGCTGGTGGTGTTTATCAAACAAAAACAGATCCGGCGTACAGGCTGCCTTATAGGCCTGTGCAACTTTCTGAGTCTCATCAAACAGATACGGAAACTCGTACCCTGCCAGTTTGACCTCTTCGGCCATCTTTTCCGGGCTGTCATCCGGGTAATTGTCCACGTCATTGGCGTTAATCGCTACCACAGCGACGCCCTTTTGCGCATATTCCTTTGCCAGCGCGGCAAATGCCTCACGGATTTTCACCACATACGGACAATGATTGCAGATAAATGCCACCAACAGGGGCTTGCCTGTAAAATCATCACGGGAAACCACTTTACCGGTAGCAGGTTCGGGCAAAGCGAATGCCGGGGCTTCCGTGCCTAACTCAAGCATGGTTGATTGATGTGCCATTGTTTAACTCCTTAATCCCTTTTCTGCTGAACGATTGCCATGGATTATACGTTGATTGATGCCCATGGTGAAAATAGAGGGTTTTCATCGCGGGTGAAAAAATGATGTCTTTATCAGGGATGAAAAATACGCTGTTTTCGCCGATAATGCTGCAACGCAAAACGGACACAATCCACAATAACCCAAGGGAGCAGACAATGGTTCAGGCAATTTATCAGGATCTCGGCAACGGCATTTACTGCATCGACTCGCAAATTGACCGCACAGGACTGGCTTCCTGTTATCTGATCCGTGAGGGTGATGCGGCAGCGTTTGTGGATACCGGCACCTTTCATACCGTTCCTTATCTGCTTAAGGTACTGGAGGATCTGCAGATTCCGCTCACAGCGGTAAAATACATTATTCCGACCCATATTCACCTGGATCATGCCGGTGGTGCCGGAGAGCTGATGGCAAACTGCCCCAATGCCGCACTGGTCACCCATCCGAAAGGTGCACCGCACATGATTGATCCGTCAAAACTGGAGGCCGGAGCCCGTGCTGTGTATGGCGATGAAGTTTTTAACCGTAGTTTTGGCCAGCTGACCCCGATTCCGGCTGAACGGGTCATCAGCGCAGCAGATGGTTATGAAATGGATCTCAATGGCCGCACACTGAGCTTTTGGGATACCCCCGGTCATGCCAATCATCATGGCTGTATCTTCGACCATCAAACCCGTTCCTGTTTCACCGGCGACACCTTCGGCCTGTCATACCGCGAGTTTGATACCGGTCAGGGCGCCTGGATTGTTGCCACCTCCTCACCGGTGGCATTTGATCCTGATGCCTGGGACAACACCCTTGACAAACTTAACGGCCTGCAGCCTTCAGCCATGCTGCTGACCCACTATAGCCGGGTAACTGAAGTTGAACGCTTAAGCCGGGATTTGCGCAATAGTGTACTGGATATGAAGAATATCGCGCTGGCTGAAGAGCAACAGGCTGACGAGGGGCGTAAAGACCGTATGGAAGCCAAAATCACCGAACTCTTTTTCAGTCAGGCCAGAGCACATGGCTGCACCCTGAGTGAGGCTGAAATGCACCGCCTGCTGGATATGGATATTGACCTGAATGCACAGGGGCTTGAGGTCTGGCTGCAGCGCCGGGCAAAGAAATCTGGCTGACAGATATAGATAGCACCCATTTAAGCCGGGACAGAGGGACAGGCTGGCGTAGCTTGTTGCAAGGCAAGTACTGTTTGAGCGATAGCGAGTTTACGCAGCCAGAGCAATAAGCTACGGCAGCCTGTTCCGGTTTAAATGACTATCTGTCAGCCCAGTGCACGCCGTAAAAACGCAACCCGTTCCGCATTATCCCGCGCCAGTGAGCCATCCGCATGCCACAGGCTATTTTCAAAGCCGACCCGCAGCCTGCCACCGTATTTTGCCGCCTCAAGCAGACAGCGCGTTTCATTGACACCAAACGCACAAACCGCCCACTCTATCTGATATTGCCCCCGCTGCTGCTGCAGAGCCTGAATAAATGGCATCAGATCTTCCGGCTGGCTTTGCAGATTTTCACGATAGCGCCCCAACACGAACAGTAGTTGCGCCCGGTTGTCAGATAACGGAATCAGTCCTGCCTCAACCCGCGCAAACCACTCCGCCACATCCTCAGCTGAATAAATAATGTGCTGAATAGTGACCTGTTCATCCACAGCCCATTGATAGAAGTCCTGTGCCTGCTTTCGTTCTGTCTGCATCGCAGGATCATCCAGCATTTCACGCATCGCCACCGACACATAAGCCGGTTTCAGCTCGCGAATCACTGTCTGTTGTTGCCTGGCCTGATAAATACCGGCGGCCTCTGAAGTCACCTGCACCACCAGATCCGGCACCGCCACCGCCAGTTCCTGTATCAGCTCGCGGTATAGCCCTGCCTCCAGTACATGCCTGCCCTGCGCATCGCGTATATGCGCATGTATCCCGTCAGCACCGGCGGTATGACAAGCCACGGCACAATCGACAATTTCATCAATCGTCACCGGCAATTGCGGATGATCCGCCTTGCTGCGTCGCGCCCCGTTAGGCGCCACCATAATCTCAGGGAGTGATAACATGGAACGCCTGCCCCAGCTTGCTTACCAGTTCATCAACCTGAGCCTCTTCAATAATAAACGGCGGAGCGAGCAGCACATGATCGCCCTGTTCGCCATCAATCGTACCGCTCATCGGATAGCACATCAGACCCTGTTCAAAAGCGGCTGCCTTGACCCGTTTCGCGGTTGCCAGTTTGGTATCCAGCGGTGCTTTACTGACTTTATCCGCGACCAGTTCAATTCCCCAAAATAAACCCCGGCCACGAATATCACCCACATACGGATGCTCAGCGAAGGCAGCATGCAATGCCTGCTCCAGTTTTCCGCCCATGACATTCACCCGTTCCACCAGTTGCCGCTCAAGCAATGAGTTCATTACTGCCAGCCCGGCAGCACAGGCGGTCGGATGGCCCATGTAAGTATGCCCATGCTGGAAAAATCCGCTGCCCTGCTCAATGGCGGCATAAATTTCTGCACTGCATAAGGCCGCCCCGATCGGCTGATAACCGGCTCCCAGACCTTTGGCGATGGTGACAATATCCGGGCTTACCCCATCCTGTTCACAGGCAAACAGACTGCCGGTTCGCCCCATACCACACATCACCTCATCCAGAATCAGTAACACGCCATACTGGTCACAGATTTCCCGGATACGCTTGAAATATCCGTTAACCGCAGGCACTGCACCCAGCGTTGCCCCCACCACCGGTTCGGCCAGAAAGGCAATCACGGTCTCCGGCCCGACCCGCAACAGCTCCTGTTCCAGCTCATTGGCAACGCGCTGCCCGTAATCAAACTCACTCTCGCCATTCTGTTGACCGCGATAGGCATAACAGGGGGAAATATGGGTGGTATCAATCATCAATGGCTTGAATGGTTTGCGCCGCCACTCATTACCGCCGGTGGCCAGTGCGCCCAGCGTATTACCGTGATAACTCTGCCGCCGGGCAATCAGGCGGGTACGCTGTTCCTCACCCTTTTCCAGGAAATATTGCCGCGCCAGCTTCAGCGCCGCCTCCACTGCTTCAGAGCCGCCGGAAACAAAATAAACCCGCTCAATCCCTGCCGGAGCCTGCGCGATTAACAAATCGGCCAGTGCTTCCGTGGGTTCAGACGTAAAAAAACCGCTGTGTACAAACGGCAGTTTATCGACCTGCGCCTTAATGGCCTCTTTGACAGTCCGGTCACTGTGTCCCAGACAGGAAACTGCTGCACCACCACTGGCATCAAGATAACGTTTCCCTGTGCTATCAATCAGATAGCACCCCTCACCGGCGACAGCCACCGGTGGTTTAACTTTAGTATGACGCGGAAAAACGTGACCAGCCTGACTCATTTAGAATTCCCTTACTTAATTCGTTAGTTTTTTGTATGAATCTCAGATAAATAAACCTTGACTATACTAATGACAGTCAATTATTAATGTTACATTTCTTTCATGGTTTGACAACATTTGAAACAAATGTAACAATTATTTTTCAACGAAAAAGCCTGACTCACCACCAATGGAGTAAGCATTGTTGATACGTGACCATATTGCAGTCCATCATGCGGAACTGACACCACAGCTGCGCGTAGCAGCAAATTATGTGGCGGAGCATCCTGCTGAAATTGCCACGAGGTCACTGCGCACTGTCGCCTCTCACCTGAATATCCCCCCGGTTACCTTTACCCGTCTGGCCAGGGCACTGGGCTTTGATGGTTATCAGGACATGAAAGAGTTATGCAGCAAAAGCATCAAGCATCAGTCCCGCTCATTTTCTGAACGGGCCCGCAATCTTCAGCTCAGCAATCACGAAGACGATAATGTTCCGCTGTTTTATCAGCATACCCGTGCAGTAACTGACAATATTCATGAGCTGGATAAAACCATTGATATCAGTAAATTGCAGGCAGTTGCCGATAAAATGAATTCGGCTAACCGGATTTATCTGCTCGGTGCACTGGCATCGGCACCCATTGCTCAGTTCTGGAGCTATATCGCCCGGCTGGCATTCAGTAACTGGTATGTTATTAATGAAGGTGAAGGCCGCCTGGCCTCAACTATCAGTAACCTGAACGCAGATGATTTTGTGGTGGTAATCTCCAAAACACCGCATGCAGTCTGGAGCATATTAGCAGCGCGCGAATTACAAAATACCGGCGCACAGTTACTGGTACTGACCGACACCATATCCTGTCCGGCTATACAATATTCTGACTACCATTTTGCCGTTTCTGATGGCAGTCCGCAGTTTTTCACTTCCTACGTTTCGTTACTGACCCTGATCGAGATTTTGATGGGCATGGTGGTCGCCAGTGCCGGTGATGAAGCGCCCCAACGAATCATGAAGATTGAGGAGAGTAATTACCGGCTCGGAAAATATTGGCAAGACTGATTTTTAAATTTTTTTATTGTAAGGAGAAAAGCATTATGTTGAAGAAAATAATGTTAAGTGCAGCGATTGTATTGTCTGCCGGAGGAACTGCCCAGGCAGCTGAGCAACAGTTTATTTCTATCGGTACCGGTGGTGTAACCGGTGTTTATTACCCAACCGGTGGGGCTATTTGCCGTCTGGTCAACAAAGGCCGCAAAGAACACGGCATCCGTTGCTCTGCTGAATCGACCGGTGGTTCGGTTTATAACATCAATACCATCCGCGCCGGTGAACTGGAGTTCGGTGTGGCCCAGTCTGACTGGCAGTATCACGCCTTAAACGGCACATCCCAGTTCGAGGATCAGGGTAAATTCGAAAAACTGCGTGCGATGTTTTCCGTGCACCCCGAGCCATTCACGCTGGTCGTTCGTGCCGACAGCGGTATTGCCAAATTTGAAGACCTGAAAGGCAAGCGGGTCAATGTCGGCAACCCCGGCTCAGGCCAGCGCGCCACCACGGAAGTGGTTATGGAAGCCTTTGGGATGAAGATGGAAGATCTGGCCCTTGCTGCAGAGCTGAAAGGGTCTGAAATGGCACAGGCGATCTGTGATAACAAGATTGATGCCATGATTTATACCATCGGTCACCCAGCTGCAGCGATCACTGAAGCGACTAATACCTGTGATGTGAAACTGGTGAATGTCAGCGGTGCACCGATCGACAAGCTGGTTGAAGAAAACTCGTTTTACCGGGTGGCAACTATTCCGGCTGGCATGTACAAAGGTACGGATGAAGATGTGACCACTTTCGGTGTCGGTGCTACCTTCGTCAGCTCCAGCGATGTTCCGGAAAATGTGGCTTACACCGTCACCAAGGCGGTATTTGATAACTTTGATGATTTCAAAAAACTGCACCCTGCCTTTGAGAACCTGAAGGAAGAGGAAATGATTTCTGCGGGCTTGTCTGCACCTCTGCATGACGGTGCGGCGAAGTACTACAAAGAACGGGGCTGGATCGAATAAGGTTTACGCTGATGAAGTAAAACCTGTTTTACAGATACAGCCCGTACATGGGCTGTATTTGTTTGGGCTCCCCCCATTTTCATCAAGGAGTACACCCCATGTCTACACAAACCGAACGCTCAGCCGTCCAGTCTGCTGACCATCCGCCCATGGATCTGGATGAGTTTGCGGCAGCTGACAGCGGCGGACGCAAGGCGGTTGGAACCGCCGGAATTATTATTGCGCTTATTGCTTTCGTCTGGTCTTGCTTTCAGCTGTATATTTCCTCAGGCATCCCTTACTGGCTGACCGAGAATCTTGGCATTAACCTGGTCTTCAATAGTTCTGAGTCACGTGTTATTCACCTTGCGTTTGCGATGGCACTGACCATGCTCTCCTACCCGCTATTTAAAAATAGTCCGCATGATCGTGTGCCGGTTTATGACTGGGTGCTGGCGGTTGTCGGAGCGGTCAGCTGTTTTTATCTGCTCTACTTTAAGCTGGATATTGCCGGACGTGCCGGTTTACCGACCACGGCGGATCTGGTGATTTCCGCTACCGGGCTGGTTATGCTGGCAATAGCGGTCTACCGCTCACTGGGGCTGCCGATGCTGATTGTCGCCAGTGTGTTTGTGTTCTATACCTTCTTCGGCCACCTGAGCTGGATGCCGGAAGCGGTGCAGTGGAAAGGCGCCTCATTCGGCAAGGCCATGTGGCACTACTGGATGCAGGGGGAAGGCGTATTCGGGGTGGCACTGAGCGTTTCGGCATCAATGATCTTTCTGTTTGTGTTGTTTGGTGCCTTACTGGAGCAGGCCGGGGCAGGTAACTATTTTATTAAACTGGCTTTTGGTTTGCTTGGTCACCTGCGCGGCGGCCCGGCTAAGGCAGCTGTGGTAGCTTCAGCATTGAGCGGTATTTATTCCGGCTCGTCCATCGCCAATGTGGTGACTACTGGTACTTTCACGATTCCGTTGATGAAACGTACCGGCTTTTCTGCGGAAAAGTCAGGGGCTGTCGAAGTGGCTTCTTCCACCAACGGTCAGCTGACACCGCCGGTGATGGGGGCTGCAGCCTTCCTGATTTCGGAATTTACCGGGATCAGTTATCCGGAGGTTATCAAACATGCACTATTGCCCGCGCTGATCTCCTATATTGCCCTGGTTTACATTGTGCACCTGGAAGCGCTGAAGCTGGAACTGAAAGGCATGGAGCGGCCACCCAGCCACATGACCGTGATGCAAAAACTGATTGGTTTTCTGTTTGGTTTCATCAGCTTCATGATTCTGGGCGCCATCGTTTACTGGGGACTGGGCTGGGTTAAGAGTGTCTATCCTGATATGACTGTGTGGACTGCCGCCGGTATTTTCCTGTTCGCCTATCTTATTCTGGTTGCCATTGCCGCGCGTCGTCCTGATCTGGAGATGGATGATCCGAATGCCCCGTTACTTGAGCTGCCTAAAGCAGGTGAGGTGTCTTTAACCGGACTGTACTTTATTCTGCCTATTATTATTCTGTTATGGTGTATTCTGATTGAGCGTTTGTCCCCGGCTCTGTCTGCTTTCTGGGCCAGCGTAGCGATGATTTTTGTCGTGATCACCCAGCACAGTCTTAAATCGCTGTTCAGAGGCAAGCTGACTTTTATCGCTGACATCTGGTGGGGGATCAAAGACTTCTGGCACGGGATGATTTCCGGTGCGCGCAGCATGATGCCGATTGGTGTGGCTACCGGTGTGGCCGGTATTATTATCGGTACGGTATCACTGACCGGTGCGCATCAGGTCGTGGGTGAGTTTGTTGAATTTCTCTCCGGCGGCAACCTGATTCTGATGCTGGTGCTGGTCGCGGTTATGAGCCTGATCCTCGGCATGGGGCTGCCAACCACTGCGAACTATATTGTAGTGTCCTCACTGATGGCTCCGGTTATTGTCGCGGTTGGTGCTCAACAGGGGCTGGTCGTTCCACTGATTGCGGTGCACATGTTTGTGTTCTATTTCGGTATTCTGGCTGATGACACACCACCGGTGGGACTGGCCGCTTTCGCTGCATCCGCTATTTCCGGCGGCGACCCGATAAAAACCGGTTTACAGGGCTTTGCCTACGATGTGCGCACCGCCTTGCTGCCGTTCCTGTTTATTTTCAATACCGAACTGCTGCTGATTGATGTCGGTGTATTTAAGGCCTTTTTTGTCTTTATTGTCGGGGTGATAGCCATGCTGCTGTTTGCCGCCGCAACACAAGGCTACTTCATCGCCAAAAGCCGTATCTGGGAATCTGCCCTGTTGTTGCTGATTGCCTTTTCACTGTTCCGCCCCGGCTTCTGGCTGGATATGGTCGACCCGCCGTTTATTGAAAAACCGGGCACTGAAGTCGTGCAAATGGCTGAAGCCCAACCGGCAGGTGAGCCGCTGCGGCTGGAGATTACCGGCCCCGACTTTGATAACCCGGATAAAATGACGCAGATCACCCTGATGGCAAATCTGGCTGACAGTGGCGATGGTGCGGCCAGGCTGGATGGTGCGGGATTGATGGTCATGGAAGAAGACGGTATGACCAAACTGGAAGAACCCATGGCCGGTACCCCGTTTTTCACTACCCTGCAAATGTTTGACTTCTACGCTGACCAGCCGGTCACTATCAATAAAGTCGAACTCCCTGCAGACAGAATGCCCAAGGAGGTATTCTACCTGCCCGCTCTGCTGTTACTGGCCGGTGTTGTCTGGCTGCAGCGCAGACGGCAGACACAACCTGCTTTCTGGGGTAAATGATGCAAGCCTTATAAGTCTCCATATGTATAGTAGAGATTGGGCCACTGGATTGTGGCCCTTTTTTTCATCTGCGATTCTTCCGGCTGAATGCCCGCACACCCTGTTACTCCGTTGCTTCAGACATTAGTTCAAAAAAAAGTGAAAAAAAGACTTTACATTAGAATATTCTAATATTACTATTAACACATATTGAAACACGGCACTTATGCCTCTAACCAAATTTGCCAGGAGTGACATCATGAAATTACAAACTATTACTTTCGCTGCTTTAATCGCCCTTTCTACTGCTGCATCTGCTGAGTTCTTCGACAACGGAACCGGTTATGGTAACGGCGCAGGAAACGGACAGCTTTACACTGCTACTAACGGACAAGGCTATGGCTCAGGCGCCGGTGATGTAAACGGCTGGGGTCGTGGTAAAGGTAACGCAGACGGTGAAGTTGACTTCCAGATCACCTTTAAAGGCAAAGGTAAAACTGATCTGAACAGTGACTTCTACGGTGCCGGTAAAGGCAATGGTAACGGCAACCTGCAGGGACAAGGTAACGGTTATGGCAACGGCTATAACAACTGGTACGGTTACACCCAGAGCCAGGCCAACAACGGTTATCCATACGGCTACCCTATGGCCCCACAATTTGCACCACGCTTCCCGACTGCACAAGCACAACAGCCAGCGGCTCCTGCTGCAGCACAGGCAACTGCACCTGCGGCTCCTGAAGCACCGGCTGCTCAGTAATCATTCCGCTGCATAGCAGCCTGATTACCAAGCGTAAATCCTAGCAAGGGTGTTGGCTTCGGCCAATGCTCTTGCTTTTTTTTGTCCCCTGCCATTTGCAGCCATGATTAATACCTGCCGTGCTGCTGATTTCTTGCTAAGCACGTGCCGGATACTTATGATGCGGTTTCAAAATTTTTTGTAAAATTTTAGTTACCAATCGTATCCATCATATTATCCGGGAGTCCACGCATGAGCGAAGAAGCAATCAACGAGTCTGCCTTCAGCGCTGAAAACTTACATACCACCAGTGCGGATCATTTGTATTCCGGCGCGTTGAGTATGTTCCGCCGTCGTTACAGCCATGATCTCAGTCAGGCTGACCTGGCCATTCTGGGTATTCCGTTCGATACAGCCACCAGCAACCGTCCCGGTGCACGCTTCGGGCCGCGTGCTGTACGTGCTGCTTCTGCGCATTTATCCTGGGAGCGACACTGGCCGTGGGAATTTGATGCTTTCAAAGAGCTGGCCACCGTTGATTATGGCGATGTGTATTATGACCATGGCCGTGCGGATCTGGGGCCTGCAGCGATTGAAGACACCGCACGCAAAATTCTGCAAACAGACACTGCCCTGCTGAGTATCGGCGGCGATCATTTTGTTACCTACCCGCTGCTTAAAGCGCATGCCGAAAAGCATGGTCAGCTGTCTCTGCTGCATTTTGACGCACACTCCGATACCTGGCATGAGGATGATGAAGATGACCGTGTGGATCACGGCACCATGTTTTACCATGCTCAGAAAGAAGGGCTGGTCGACCCTTCACGTTCAGTGCAGCTTGGCCTGCGCACCACCAATGATGAAACCTTCGGCTTTAATATTATTGATGCACGGGAAGCCTGTGCGACTTCTGCAGCTGAATTAGCGCGGCGGATTAAAGCGGTAGTCGGTGATAATAAAGTTTACCTGACCTTTGATATTGACTGCCTCGATCCCTGCTATGCACCCGGTACCGGTACCCCGGTTTGTGGCGGACTGAGTACCCGTCATGTGCTGGATATTATGTGGGAATTACGCGGTATTAATCTGGTCGGTATGGATCTCGTAGAAGTTGCACCGGCTTATGATGTGAGTGAAATTACCGCGCTGGCGGGGGCGAATCTGGCGCTGGAGTTTATTCATCTGATGGCGCATTACCGGCGCACTCAGAACACCACCGCTTAAAACGCTTTTAGCCGGAACAATAATCCCAATGGCCTGCTTTCCGGCTCCTGCAAAAACAACGGGAGCCGGAAAAACGATGCCCATTATTTGTGAGCAATAGGCTTGTCTGTAAAAAGGTAGTCCTTTAACTCTTTATCCATGGTCGGATCCTTCCTCCTGATCCACTCCAGCACCATCGCCGCGTGCTCTTTTTCCTCGTCGCGGTTGTGCTCCAGGATGGCTTTCAGGTCTTCATCCTTACAGGCATCAACACGCTGGTTATACCAGTCAACTGCTTCCAGCTCTTCCATCAGCGACGTAATCGCCCGGTGCATATCCCTGGTTTCATCAGACAGCTCAGCGACGGGCTCATGGTAACCTTCATTTGACATATTATTATCCTCGGACTCAGGTTAAAAAATTGAAGGGCTTATGGTTACACTATCCGGAATTGAAAACAAACAAACTTCGCTATTGCATTGTTTCAATCAACAGTATGGTGGAACACAAACATAAAATATAATAGCTCAGTACACCGCTAACAGCAGGATAATGAAACATGACACCCGAACAACGAAAAGTCGTCGAAAAAGCCCGTCAGAACGCCAGCGAACGCGCTAAAGGTTATCGTGAACAGGCCCTTAAATTATACCCGTGGGTTTGCGGACGCTGTGCCCGTGAATTTACCCATGCCAACCTGCGTGAACTTACTGTCCATCACCGTGACCACGATCATGACAATAATCCGGCGGATGGCAGTAACTGGGAATTACTGTGTCTTTACTGCCATGATTATGAGCACCAGAAACTGCTGGAAGCCGGTTATGGCGGATCAGCGGGAACAGACGGCCCGGCCACGGCGACCCATAATCCTTTTGCGGATTTGAAAGCGCAGTTAAGCGGGAAGAAGTAGCGTCTGCAAACCTGTATTCATGCAGTAAGATACATCACCAGCGGTAAACTCGCCATCGCCAGCAAAGTCTGACCGGTGATAATCCCGGCCATTAATTCCGCATTACCGCCCAGCTGCCGGGCGAGAATATAAGCGGAGGCCGCAGTCGGCAGCGCCGCAAACAGGGTCAGTACCCGCTGTGCATCATTATCCAGCCCCAGTGCGGCTGCCAGATACCAGATCAGTACCGGTAATATAGCCAGCTTAGCCAGCACCACCCAGCCAAATGTATGCCCCGCTCCGCGCAAAGCCTGCAGACGCAGCCCTGCCCCCACTGCCAGCAAGCCCACCGGCAAAGCCATCAGCGCCAGTTTATCCACCACCGTCATTACCAGCACCGGCGGCAGCCAGCCCAGCAAATTCAGCACGATGCCCAGCACACTGACTACCACCAACGGATTTTTCACTACCTGCATAATCACCGTGCGAATCCTCAGCGTAGCCGGGGTATACACCGCAAATGCCACCACACAGAAGACATTCACCAGCGGAATCATTCCCGCAATAATCAGCGCAGCATAAGTCAGTGCCGGATCCGGCAGCACAGCAGCCAGTGCCAGGCCGATAAAGGTATTAAAGCGGGTTGTCCCCTGAAAAAACGAAGTGAAATCCGGGCCGCTCAGCTTCAGCCAGACATTAAACAGTAAAGCCAGCACAGAAGCAGTGACGATGAGCAATGCAGCTGCAACCGCTAATAAACCGGCGGCCAGCCAGTCCAGTTCAGCACGCACCAGATTAGCCAGCAATAAGCAGGGGAATAACACGTAGTAAGTGCCCTGCTCCGCCTGCCGCCAGAAATGCTCATCCAGAAAGCCGCTGCGCCGCGCGATATTGCCCAGTACCAGCAGGGCGAAGACCGGGAAGATGGCTGTGAATACAGCGCTCATTCAGGTGAGTTGGATTTTTTCGGCAACATTTTATAACTCTTTCTACTGCGGCGGATCAACCTTATTAACCACCGACGTGTTAACCCGGAACCAGCCCGCCACTGAATACCGGTCTCTGGCCGCCGGTAATACCTCATGCGGAAACTCTTCACTTAAAAAAACCACAATCGTCCCGTACATAGGAACCACGCTGATACCCTCTTTGTCACGCTCACCGGTATACAGCACCAGCTCCCCGCCATCGTCATTACCCCAACCGGGATTCAGGTAGATCACCAGCGAAAGGACACGGTTGGCTTCACCACGGAAGGCATCAAGGTGACGTTTGTAGTAGTCACCGGGCGCGTAGTGGGCAAAATGGCTTTCAAAGGAAAACAAACCTAAAAACAGTCTTCTGTTCAGAAACCTCTGTAATGCTGATGTCCAGTCGATCCAGGCCCTTCCCGCCTCGGACGCCCCGGTAATCCAGCAGATTTCATCGGTGCGGACAAGTTCAGTCTTCACATGATCCTCACCCCGGCCTATGCCCGCCTCCTCGTATTTAGCGGTACTCAAGTTCTGCTGGTGTGCGTAAAGCAGAGCAGCCAACTCTTCCGGCAATGCTGCAGTACGGATACTGTAACCTTGTTTTTCGATGTCTCCGGCGATCAGGCTGAACAGGGTTTCATCGGTGGTGTTGCCACTGTTGAGAGTGGAGATTTTTTTCAGGGTGTTCAAATAATTATAACCCAGGTTTTACGCCGCAATGTTTTCAAAACGTTCAACCTGGCGAGTCGGGCGGTTTACTGATAAATCATGTATTGCTTGCAGATTTAACCAAAATTCGGGGGTAGTACCTAATGCCTGCGCCAGTAACCATGCTGTTTCCGGTGATACTCCCCGCTTACCACGAATAATTTCATTCACCCGCTGAGCCGGAATACCCAAATGCTTCGCCAGCGCATTCTGGGTTTGCCCCATTGGTTCCAGAAACTCTTTGAGCAGAATTACTCCGGGATGTGTCGCGACTCTGTTGGTTGGAATCATTCTTTTTAACCTCATACTTCAATGGTAATCAATGATTTCGACATCATGGGCGTTTGAACCTTCCCAACGAAAAGCAATACGCCATTGTCCATTAATGCGAATACTATGCCTCCCGGCATAATCCCCCCTGAGAGCTTCCAGGCGGTTACCGGGAGGAGATCGAAGATCATCCAGAGATTGAGCTGCATTCAGGATATCCAGCTTATAAAGCGCAGCTTCCCTGATTTGAGCCGGAATACGTCTGGCTCGGGCGGAATTTGTCCCGTGATAGAAATCCGATGTAGCTCTGTCCGCAAATGATTCAATCATTCCACTACATTATCACAATCACGGATTCCGTGAAATCATGAAGATACATCATTTCAGACGTAACCACAGCCATCACATAAAGCAGACAAATTACATCTGCCGATTTAAGACCGCACTTTCTGCATTAAAGTGTGACTTTCAGCAAATCCAATCAGCTCTTAATCCACCCAAACCCGAGCATTCCTAAACATCCGCAACCAAGGCCCGGCCTCACCATCCCAGTCATCAGGCTTCCAAGAGTGCAGCACACTACGGAACAAACGCTCCGGATGCGGCATCATAATCGTAAACCGCCCGTCCTCACTCGATAGTCCGGTAATCCCCGCCGGAGAGCCATTCGGATTTTCCGGATAATGCGTGGTCGGTTGTCCGTAATTATCCACATAGCGCAGCGCCACCAGTCCAGCATCGAGTACATCCTGAGCCGAGTTACCCTCAAACACCGCACGCCCTTCCCCATGTGCCACCGCCACCGGCAGCATCGAACCTTCCATGCCCTGCAGGAATAAAGACGGGGATTTCATAATCTCCACCGCCGCGTAACGTGCTTCAAACTGTTCGGACTGGTTACGGTAAAAACGCGGCCAGTGCGCTGCACCCGGAATCATATTCCTGAGCTGTGAAAACATCTGACAACCATTGCACACCCCCAGCCCGAAACTGTCTTCGCGGCTAAAGAATGCCTCAAACTCCTCAGCAGCACGGCTATTCATCAGAATGGTTTTCGCCCAGCCACCACCGGCCCCCAGCACATCACCATACGAAAAGCCACCACAGGCCACCAGCCCGTTAAAATCAGTCAGCGACACCCGCCCCTCAATAATATCAGTCATGTGCACATCCACCGCCCGGAATCCGGCACGGTCGAATGCTGCTGCCATTTCCAGCTGGCCATTGACGCCTTGCTCACGCAGTATGGCGACTGCGGGGCGGTTGCTGATAAATCCCCCTTGTTCCCCCTTTTGCAAAGGGGGAGACCTTTCGATAACCACCTCTTTTTGCTGGAGGGTACTCCCCTTTGAAAAAGGGGAGGCAGAGGGGATTTCAACATCAAAACTCACCTTAAACGGCAACCCCGGATCATTCGCATCATCCAACCGCTCAAACTCCTGTGCCGCACACTCCGCATTATCACGCAATGCCTGCATCCGGTAGCTGGTTTCCGCCCAGATCTTCTGCAACTCAGCACGCGGCCTGCGTAACAACTCCTGATGACCAAACTTCAGTACCAGCTCATCGGTCTCATTCAGCTCACCAATCACATGGGTATGGTGCCCCAGCCCGACACCACGGAAAGCTTCCAGTACCGCATCGGTATCGGTATGACACACCTGCAGCACCGCGCCCAGCTCCTCATTAAACAGTGCTGCCAGTACATCATCACCCAGGTTACCCAGGCGCAAACTCACCCCGCAATGCCCGGCAAAGGCCATCTCCGCCACAGTCGCCAGCAGGCCGCCGTCAGAACGGTCATGGTAGGCCTTGATCAGCCCGTCAGCGCGCAACTCCTGCACAGTTTCAAAGAAATGACGCAGAGCATCCGCATCACTCACATCCGGTGCATGGTGCCCCACCTGCTGATAAACCTGTGCCAGTGCCGAGGCGGCCAGCCGGTTTTTACCCTTACCGAGATCAACCAGAATCAGGTCGGTATCCCCAAGATCCGTGCGCAATTGCGGCGTCAGCGTATTGCGCACATCGGCCACCGGCGCAAAAGCCGAAATAATCAGCGACAACGGCGCGGCCATGGTGCGGTCCTCGCCATCCTGTGTCCACACTGTTTTCATCGACAGCGAGTCCTTACCCACCGGAATTGCCAATCCCAGCTGCGGGCATAGCTCCTCGCCCACTGCTTTCACGGTGTCATACAGCGCCGCATCCTCACCGGGATAACCCGCCGCCGCCATCCAGTTGGCTGACAGGCGAATGTCGCTCAGCCTGCGAATATCCGCCGCCGCAATATTTGTCAGCGCCTCACCAATCGCCATGCGCCCGGATGCGGCCGGATTCACCAGTGCAACAGGCGTGCGCTCGCCCATCGCCATCGCCTCGCCATAGTAGGTGGTAAAGTCACTGGCCGTCACTGCCACATCCGCCACCGGCACCTGCCACGGCCCGACCATCTGGTCACGGGTCACCATACCGGTAATGGTGCGGTCGCCAATGGTAATCAGGAATGCCTTGGATGCTACCGTTGGCAGGCTCAGTACCCGCTCCACCGCTTCACTCAGGTCAATACCGCCCAGCTCCAGTTCCGGCTTATGGAAAGTCTGGTGATGCACATCGCGCAGCATCTTCGGCGGCTTACCCAGCAGTACATTCATCGGCATATCCACCGGCTTATTGTCAAAATGCGCATCGCCCACCAGCAAATGCTGATCTTCCGTGGCATTACCGACCACCGCATACACCGCCCGCTCACGCTCACACAAGGCGCGGAAAGTCTCCAGCCGGTCTGCCGCAATCGCCAGCACATAACGCTCCTGCGCCTCATTACACCAGATCGCCATCGGCGACATGCCCGGCTCATCATTCGGCACCGTGCGCAGTTCAAAGCGTCCGCCGCGTCCGGCATCATTGATAATTTCCGGGATGGCGTTGGAAATCCCGCCCGCGCCGACATCATGAATCGACAGAATCGGACTGCCCTCGCCCAGCGCCACACAGCGGTCGATGACTTCCTGGCAGCGGCGCTGCATCTCTGGATTGCCGCGCTGTACTGAAGCAAAATCCAGTGACTCGGAACTGGTACCGGAGGCCATTGAAGACGCTGCGCCACCGCCCAGGCCGATCAGCATCGCCGGGCCGCCCAGCACCACAATCGGCGTGCCTTCCGGTAACGGATTTTTCTCAACATTGCCCTCACGGATATTGCCCACACCACCTGCAACCATAATCGGCTTGTGGTAACCGCGCAGCTCATCGCCGTGCGGCCCCGGTACTTTTTGCTCAAAAGTACGGAAATAGCCACTCAGATTCGGGCGGCCAAACTCATTATTAAACGATGCCGCACCAATCGGCCCTTCCAGCATAATAGCCAGCGCCGAGACAATCCGCTCCGGCTTGCCGTAGTCTGTTTCCCAGGGCTGAGTGAAGCCCGGAATCTTCAGGTTGGACACCGAAAAGCCACACAGACCGGCTTTGGGCTTGGAACCGTTTCCGGTCGCACCCTCATCACGGATCTCACCACCGGAACCGGTCGCCGCACCCGGATCAGGCGCAATTGCCGTGGGGTGATTATGCGTCTCCACCTTCATCAGAATATGCACCGGCTCCTGATGATACTGATAGGTATGCCCCTCACCATTCGGCATAAAACGGGTCGCAGCATTACCCTCAATCACCGAAGCGTTGTCCTTATAAGCGGACAGAATTCCTTCCGGCGCATGCTGATAGGTGTTACGGATCATGCCAAACAGTGACTTTTCCTGTGGCTGGCCATCAATAACCCAGTCCGCATTAAAAATTTTGTGGCGGCAATGTTCCGAATTGGCCTGGGCAAACATCATCAGCTCAACATCAGTCGGATTACGCTCCATCGCTACATAATTTTCGGCCAGATAATCAATCTCATCTGCTGATAAGGCCAGCCCCAGCTCAATATTCGCCTTTTCCAGCGCCGCCTGTGCACCGGCAGAAATATCAATCTGCTGCAACGGCGCGGGCTCAGCCTCACTGAACAGTGCCAGCGCATCATCCGGGTCATAAAACACCGTTTCCACCATGCGGTCATGCAATAAAGCCTGCACTGCGGTCAGCGTGTCCTCATCCAGCTCAGCGGCCGCCTGCAGATGATAAGCCACCCCGCGTTCAATGCGCTCAACCACCTTCAGGCCGCAGTTATGAGCAATATCCGTCGCCTTGCTCGACCACGGTGAAATGGTGCCGGGGCGCGGTGTTACCAGCACTAACTGACCGGCCTGATCCACCTGTTCATTACGGTGTTCACCATAAGTCAGCACAGCTTTTAAGCGCTCCAGTTCATCCGCCGCAGGATCGTTTACGCAACGGACAAAATGCACATAATTAGCGGTCAGTGCGGAGATTTGCGGGGCAATCTGTTGCAGGGAATCCAGTAATTTCTGACGACGAAAAGCGGAAAGGGCAACGCTACCGGGAAGAATCAGCATGTAAGGATACTCAATGGGCTCTGTCAAAGCAGGTATGATACCGAAAGGTGTTGCGACAACCAAACCTGAAACACCGTTTTTGTTTAAATTTACGTGACCATGACGCAAAGAGAATGAGATGAAAAATATCGCAGTATTGGGTGCCAATGGCCGTCTGGGGAATGAGGTTGTCCACGCCTTTCATGCCGCGGGCTATCAGGTTACGGCAGTCACCCGCAATGGCCGTATCCGCCGCGCACCGGACGGCGTACAGTGCCGGGCTGCAGATATGCTGAACCTGAAACAGCTGAAAAAAGCGGTGGCCGGTGCTGACATTATCTTCAACGCCGTTAACCCGCCTTACACCGAATGGCTGCACGCTGCCCTGCCCATGGCACGAAATATCATTCAGGCTGCACGCGACAGCGGTGCCACTCACCTGTTTCCCGGCAATGTGTATAACTATGGCCGCAACATTCCGGCGCTCTGTACCACGGATACACCGATGGAAGCCGCTGGCGTGAAAGGCAAAGTCAGGATTGAGATGGAAAAGCTGTTCCGGATCGCTGCTGATAAATATAAGGTACAGACCCTTATTTTACGCGCCGGTGATTTTTATGGCGGCACGGGCAAAGGCTCGTGGTTTGATCTGGCCTTAGCCGACAAAATCAATAAAGGCCAGTTTGTCTATCCCGGCCCGGTTGATGTGACTCACGCCTGGGCCTACCTGCCGGATCTGGCGCGGGCATTTGTTGCTGTTGCGGAAAAACATGACACACTGGGCAGCTTTGAAAACCTGCTTTACCCCGGTCATAGCCTGACTGGCAACGAGTTTAAGGCGTTGCTGGAACAAGCCTGTGGCAGGGAGCTTAAAATATTGGGCATGCCATGGAAGCTGATTAAACTGGGCGGGATTCTGGTGCCGATGTGGCGGGAGATTGCTGAGGTAGCTTATTTGTGGGAGCGGCCGCATCGGTTGGATGGGACACGACTGCGGGAGGTTGTTGGGGAGTTGCAGCAGACTGCGCCGGAAGTGGCGATTCGGGAGGCTTATGATGCTCCCGAACTTTCGTGGAAATATCGTCAGTTTCTCAGTTAATTCAGCAGGTGATGCCACAAAATACCTGAAAAACCTTAGCTTCACCGACAACGATACCGTTAGGGATGAACCACAGAAAATCCAGCATATGAAGCCACTGATGACTGAATTAATGACATTACTTTTTCTGATACTTTGTGCCCTGGGTTTAGGTGCACTTATCGCAATCCAACCTGTTGTCAACTCTGTCATGGCCAATCATGTCGGCAGCGCATTAATGGCATCATTATGCTCAATGATTGTCAGCATATTGATCATTACTGCCACCTGGAGGAGCCTGGGCAGAAGTGCCGGTAGCTGGTCTGCAATACCGACCCTACCCTGGTGGGTTATTATCGGCGGAGACGTATAACCTCATCAGCAAATGATGCACTCGATGCTGAAAAAACAACACCAACCCCAACAACCCGTTAGGGCGGTATTGCGCATAAACTGCCAGTGACCGAATTTTTTCACCCTCAAACCGAAAGACAAACACCTGCTGGAAATGTAATAAGCGCCCGTTTGGCAAAATATGCCGGGCATCCACACTCACCGCAACACCGCTGTTATCGTGCGACGGATAAAACGCCCGGATATGAAAGCCAAATTGTTTCATGGTTTTAAAACCCCATAACAGGCCGTTCCGAATCTCAGCCTGGCCACGCATGTTCAATTTCGGATAGTGCGGGTCAGAAAACTCAGCATCCACTGCAAAATAGCCAAGGGTTTGGGTAATATCTTTGGCCTCAACACTTTTAAAAAAACCTGTAATATCTGCTATCCGCCTGCCACCCTGACCCTGCCCATCGAACAGAACTTCACCCGCCCCTATAATCATGCAGGAACCCGCAGTTTTTCAAGCGCTATGCGTATTTTCCGGCATTGGACATGATCAATATCAGCATGAGGCAAACTGGTAAAAAAGTTGCTTTGTGAAAAATGAGGGTACAATTGCAGTGCCCGCCGGATATATTGCCGGGCAGCTTCGGATTGACCGGTGTATTGATGGAAAATGGCTGCCATCGCATAAATCAGATGATAGGCATTCGGATGCTGTACCGCCTTATAAATCCAGCAGGCTGCCTGCTCTTCATCCCCTTGCATGAAAAAGGCTAACGCTTTACTGGCCTGCATTGAAAACATCATCGGGTCATAAGGGCTGAGTCGCAGTGACTCATCTGCAAATGTCAGTGCTTTGCAGATTTCCTTATCGTCACCGGTCGTACTTCCTACCAGAGAACGGGTATAGCAGGCCCAGGTAAAATTAGGTTTCAGTGTCAGGGCGTGATCCAGACTAAGAATTGAAGCGCCATGCTCCCCTCTGATATATTGCACCCTCCCCAAACTATAATGCCCCCAGGGCTCATTGACATCACATTCAATCGCAGTATAAGCCAGCTCATAGGCTTGTTCGGTCAGGCGTTTTATTGTTTCATCACTGGAATCCGGGCTTAAAAATATTCGGTGGATACTACTCATCGCCAGGCAGGCATAAGCTCTTGAGTAATTCTGATCCAGCGCTATCGCCTGTTGAAAAGCAGCAGTAGCGGCCTCAATCCCCTGTTGATTGGTTTGCTGAACATAGTGCAAGCCCCGGTGATAATACTCCCAGGCACGCAATGACTCTGTGGGAACAACCAGTGAGCGGCGCATTTCCACCCTTTCCAGCTGATAATCCAGCTCACTGGAAATGGTTTGTGAAATGTCTGCCTGCCATGACAGGCATTCATTTCTTGACAGATGATAGCGCTCTGCCCAGATCACCTGTTCTGTATGACTATTAATCAGAGAAACAGTAATATTCAGTTGGTGTTGTATGAACTGAACAACCCCCTGTACCAGATAATCCACACCCAGTTGCCTGCCGGCTTCAGCAGGTCTTAAATGACTTAATTGACCGGAAGAAAGCTGGGAAATAACTGATAAATGAGAAATTTTAGCGAGATTAAGGTGAATATCGGTTGTTAAACCACGAACAAGTATTTGCTCATCCGCAGGAGGTGCAGGATTGAGATTTTCAAAATTCATCACCGCGATGCCGGGCCGGTCGGGACACGACGTAGCCGCCTGGGTTGGTGGCGATGTTTTTGTTAGCGGGGCAGATTTAACTTCTGTATCAAAAACCCTGTCCGCTTTTAATAAATAACCACGTCGCGGTACTGTCTTCAAAATCCGGTGCTTTTTATCACCTATTACCCGGCGAATTTCAGCAATACATTGGACAAGTGCATCATCTGTTACCAGCCTGCCTTCCCAGATAGCAGCAAACAACTCATCTTTTCCGACAACCTTTCCCTCCCGTTTAGCCAGAAAAGAGAAAACTTCCAGAGATTGATTACGTAATCGCAGACTCTCACCATTAGCACTCATCAACACCCGTGACTCGTCATCATATCGGATGCCACCAAATGAAAAATCAGCTTCAGACAGGGAAAGTTTCATAATATAAATCTTACAAAATTGCTGAGAATTAAGTAAATTCATAGCCCAGCTAATCTGTAAAATCACGAAATTTATACGAAAAGAATCCGAAAATCTGATAAAAGCGGATAAAAATTTACCTGCACACCCTACAATTTCCGCCAGACCAATATCCGGTTATTGGCGGGCATAGCCACATCATCCTTTAATTCCATACCGGCATCTTCAGCCAGTTCATTCACCCACTCAAAATCCCGGATGGCGCTCTCAGGGTTTTGTCCCGCCAGCCACTGATCAAAGCGGGCATTGCTTTCACTGGTGTATTCGCCATTGTAATTAAACGGCCCGTAAACAATAAACAAGCCGCCCGGGCGCAGCAAACCACCCACCCCCAGAATACAGGCTTCCACCATTTCAGGTGACATAATATGCAGGGTATTCGCACTAAACACCGCATCAGGCAGTATTGCAGGCCAGTCAGCCTGTAATACATCCAGCGTAAGCGGCGGGCGGACATTAGGGAGTGCGGCTTCATCCAGCCACAGCTGAATACCCGGATGGTGGCGGCTCAACTCACTGGTTTGCCAGCTCAGATGGGGTAACTCCGGGGCGAAATAAACCGCATGCTGGCCGGTACCACTGCCAATCTCTAACAGTTCTTTGCAGTCTTTCAACAGCGGTTTAAGGACATCAATAATCGGTTGACGATTTTGTACACAAGACTCGGAAAATGGTTTCATAGATGCTCCTCCGGTACTGAACAGCTTCCTGCCAGACAACCTGATCAGCCTGTTCTGATCAGCCTTTTATTGTGGCAAATGCGGCATCCAGCGTCTGCCAGGTATTCACGATATGACAAAATATATCAGCGGTTTTTTCCGTATCATAAACAGCAGAGTGTGCCTGATCACTATCCCAGCCCATCCCGGCTGCCTGTGCCACCCTCGCCAACACGGTCTGACCATAAACCACTGCCCCCAGCGTCACGGTATCCAGTGTACTGAACGGATGGAACGGGTTACGCTTGCAACCGATACGATTTGCAGCGGCATGTACAAAACTCAGGTCAAACGGTGCGTTGTGTCCGACCAGAATCGCCCGGTTACAGCGGTTGAGCTTGACTTCCTTACGCACAATTTTAAAAAATTCATTGATGGCTTTATCTTCCGGGGTTGCCAGGCGCAGCGGGCTGAACGGCTTGATACCGTTCACTTCCAGCGACTTGGGATCCATATTGGCATTAGGGAATGGCTCGATGTGCCAGCTATGGGTACGATGCCGGGACAGCTCGCCCTTTTCATCAATGCGCAAAATAACCGCAGCCACTTCCAGCAGCGCATCCCTGCGGCAGTCAAAACCACCGGTTTCCACGTCGACGACCACCGGCAGAAAGCCCCGGAAACGGTTTGCCAGCGGAATAATTTCTATTTCATCACTCATGCGCTGAGCTTACCGGATGCGCGGATAAATAGACAGAGCTTACCATCAGCCAGTTAACACAAAATGCAGCTAACAATTGGCCACAACGAACATGTCAACATGCACCTATGTATTTGGCTTAAATAAGTATATGATAAATATACAATTATTTTTTTGAATTCAAAAATAACTTTATATTGCCACATTTTAGTGTTACAAATCTTAAAACAAGATCAAAGCTAATCCCTATCACAGGCATTGCTCAGGAGAAGGTTCAGAGGAACGCAATGATGACCAAAGAAAAAACACCACAGGATATTGACGCGCAGGAAACCCAGGAATGGATAGATTCGCTGGATGCCGTCATTGAAGCAGAAGGCGTTGAACGTGCTCACTTTTTGCTGGAAAAACTTATAGATACCGCACGCTTAAACGGCGCCAACCTGCCCTATTCAGCCAATACCGCCTATATCAACACCATCCCGCCACACAAAGAACACTATACTCCCGGCGATTCAGCCATTGAGGTTCGGCTGCGGTCTTATATCCGCTGGAATGCAGCGGCGATGGTAGTACGCGCTAACCGTAAAAGTTCCGAGCTGGGCGGACATATCGCCACTTTTGCCTCAGCAGCCACGTTGTATGATGTGGGTATGACTCACTTCTGGCGCGCACCAACCCCGGAGCACGGCGGCGACCTGATTTACATCCAGGGCCACGCCTCACCCGGTATTTATGCCCGCTCATTTCTGGAAGGCCGCCTCACCGAAGAGGATCTGGATAGTTTCCGGCAGGAGGTCGATGGTAACGGCCTGTCTTCTTATCCGCATCCGTGGCTGATGCCGGATTACTGGCAGTTCCCGACCGTATCCATGGGACTGGGGCCAATCAAATCGATTTATCAGGCCCGCTTCATGAAATACCTGCAACACCGCAAAATGGCTGACACCAAACAGCGGCGGGTGTGGTGTTTTGTCGGTGACGGTGAGATTGACGAACCGGAAACGCTGGGTGCTATCTCGCTGGCCGGACGCGAAAGGCTGGATAATCTGACCTGGGTGGTCAACTGTAACCTGCAGCGGCTGGATGGCCCGGTACGCGGTAACGGCAAGATTATTCAGGAACTGGAGGGCGTGTTCCGCGGCGCTGGCTGGAATGTCATCAAGGTCATCTGGGGTTCTTACTGGGATCAGCTGCTGGCCAAAGACACTAACGGCAAGCTGAAGGCACGCATGCTGGAAGTGGTGGATGGTGAGTACCAGAACTACAAGGCTAAAGACGGGGCTTATGTGCGTGAGCATTTCTTCGGTGCCGATCCTGAGCTGAAAGAAATGGTGTCGCGCATGAGCGATGAGGATGTCTGGCGGCTCAATCGCGGTGGTCATGATCCGCACAAGGTATATGCGGCTTATTATGCCGCCGTGCATCACAAAGGTCAGCCCACGGTTGTTCTGGCCCACACCGTAAAAGGCTACGGCATGGGCGCTGCCGGTGAGGGACAGAACCGTACCCATCAGCAGAAAAAGATGTCAGACGAGGAAATGATCGCCTTTAAGAATCGTTTCAGTATCCCGTTAAGTGATGAGGAGGCTGCTAAAGCCACTTATTACCGACCCGCAGAAGATAGTCAGGAAATCAAATACTTACTGGAGAGGCGTAAAGCACTGGGTGGTTTTTTACCACAGCGTAACACCCACGCCAAGCCACTGAAGGTTCCGGATCTGGAATTATTCAAGACTATGCTGGAAGGCAGTGGTGAGCGTGAAATGTCCACCACCATGGCTTTTGTGCGTCTGCTGACCATTCTCACCCGCGATAAAGGCATCGGTAAACATATCGTGCCGATTGTACCGGATGAGGCACGCACCTTTGGTATGGAAGGCATGTTCCGCCAGCTGGGCATTTACTCATCGGTCGGCCAGCTGTACGAACCGCAGGATCGTGATCAGGTCATGTTCTACAAGGAAGACAAGACCGGCCAGATTCTGGAAGAAGGCATTAATGAGGCTGGTGCATTTTCCAGCTGGATTGCCGCCGCCACCTCTTACAGCTCACACAGCGTCAGTATGGTGCCGTTTTATATTTACTACTCCATGTTCGGTTTTCAGCGTATCGGTGATCTGGCCTGGGCGGCGGGCGACAGCCGGGCGCGGGGCTTCCTGATCGGCGGTACTGCCGGGCGCACCACGCTGGCGGGCGAAGGACTGCAACATCAGGATGGCCACGGCATGGTGCAGGCCGGACTGATTCCGAACTGCATCAGCTATGACCCGACCTTTGGTTATGAAATGGCTGTGATTATTCAGCACGGCCTGAAGCGTATGTATGAAGATCAGCATGATGTTTACTATTACATCACTGCGATGAATGAAAACTACCTGCACCCTGCCATGCCGAAGAATGCGGAAAGCGGCATTATCAAAGGCATGTACCTGTTCAGTGGTGGCGGCAAAAAACGCAAGAAAGTCCAGCTGTTAGGTTCCGGCACCATTCTGCGCGAAGTCATCGCTGCCGGGGAAATGCTGGATGAGGACTGGGGTGTGGATGCCGACATCTGGAGCGTGCCGAGCTTCAATGAACTGGCCCGGGACGCACGGGATGTGGAGCGCTGGAATATGCTGCATCCGCTGGAAGATGCAAAGACACCTTACGTCACCCAGTGCCTGAAAGACCGGCGCGGCCCGGCAATTGCTGCCACCGACTATATCCGCAGCTATTCTGACCAGATCCGTGCCTGGGTACCAATGCCCTATACCGTGCTGGGTACCGAAGGCTTTGGCCGCAGTGATACCCGCGCCCAGCTGCGTAAACACTTCGAGGTTAACCGCTGGTACATTGTGATTGCGGCACTGAAAGCACTGGTGGACGATGGCTCACTGCCCGCCGGAAAACTTGCCGATGCGCTGGAGAAATATAATATTGATCCGGACAAACCTAATCCGCTGTACGCTTAAAGGGGAGGTGAAAAATGACTATTCAGGAAATTCGCGTCCCCGATATTGGTGACTTCGCCGATGTTGAAATTATTGAGGTACTGGTTAGTGTCGGCGACAGCATTAGTGCGGAAGACTCACTGATTACGGTTGAATCAGACAAAGCGTCTATGGAGATTCCCTCCCCTGCCTCCGGCATCATTAAGGAAATGAAGGTGGCCGTGGGTGACCGGATTTCCGAAGGCAGTGTGGTTTTACTGCTGGAAGTTGCGGAAGATGCTGATACGAATAAACAGGACTCTGATGCAACCGACGAAGTTGTGGAAAACGAAGAAACACCCTCACCCCAACCCCTCTCCCTCAAAGGGCGAGGGGCTAAAGACGCTTCTGAATCGAATGGGAAAACGCAGGCTGATACAACACCGGCAACGAATCAAAAGTTTGAGTCCGCACCTGCTGCCGCAAAGAGTGCAGCAAAAAGTAATGACGGCAAAATCTCTCACGAGGCCTTCAAAAAAGCCTACGCCACACCCTCCGTGCGCAAGTTTGCCCGCGAGTTGGGTGCTGATCTGAGCAAAATCAGCGGCTCGGGACGCAAAGGCCGCATCACCCAGGAAGATGTCAAAACCTATATCAAGGAGATGATGAGCTTCGGTGGCAATGGTCAGCGCGGCGCACCCGGTGTCTCTGGTGGCATGGGTATTCCGCCGATGCCGGAGATTGATTTCAGTCAGTGGGGTGAGGTTGAAACCATCAAACTCAACCGCATCAATAAGCTGACCGGTGAATTTCTGCATCGTAACTGGCTGCATATTCCGCATGTCACCCAGTTTGATCAGGCCGATATTACGGAGCTGGAAGCCTTCCGCAAGCAGCTCAATGAAGAGCATAAAAAGACTGGTGAAGGTAGCAAAATTACGCCGCTGGTGTTTATTATGAAAGCACTGGTTGCCGGCCTGAAAAAGTTTCCGCGTTTCAACAGCTCGCTGGAGCCGGGTGGTGAAAACCTGATTCAGAAACATTACTACCATATTGGCATTGCGGTCGACACACCCGATGGTCTGGTGGTGCCGGTGCTTCGTGATGTGGATAAAAAGTCGCTCAATGAGCTGTCGGAAGAACTGGGCGTTGTGTCCAAAAAAGCCCGTGACAAACAGCTGAAGCCTTCAGATATGCAGGGCGGCTGCATGTCGATTTCCAGCCTCGGTGGTATTGGCGGCACCAAGTTCACACCAATCGTCAATGCACCGGAAGTGGCTATTCTCGGCGTGTCGCGTTCGGATATGCAGCCAGTCTGGAACGGTAAGGAGTTTGAGCCACGGCTGATGCTGCCGCTGTCACTGTCCTATGACCACCGGGTGATTGATGGCGCCGATGCTGCGCGCTTCACCACTTATCTGAGTACGGTTTTATCTGACATCCGGAGGCTGCTGGTATGAGTAATATGATCGAAGTCACCGTGCCGGATATCGGCGATTTTGAAGGCGTGGAAATCATTGAAGTGCTGGTGGATGTCGGTGATCCGCTGCAGCCGGAAGATTCATTGATTACCGTTGAATCGGATAAAGCATCGATGGAGATCCCCTGCCCTTATGAGGGCATGGTGCGGGAAATGAAGGTTAAGGTGGGTGACCGGATTTCTGAGGGGGATGTGATTCTGGTGATGGAGAGGGTTGATTCAGCAGCTTCCCCCCCATCCCCAGCCCTTACCCCCGCAAGGGGGGAAGGGAGTTCAGCCCCAGTTATTAATGATGCGCAGAGCATAGCGACAGAGCATGAGCATGCAGCTCCTTCCCCCCTTGCGGGGGAAGGCCGGGATGGGGGGTATAGTGCTGAACCTACCCATAGCACCGAAGTCGTAGTCCTAGGCTCCGGCCCCGGCGGTTACACCGCCGCCTTCCGTGCCGCCGATCTGGGCAAAAAAGTCACCCTGATTGAACGCTATCCGGTGATTGGCGGGGTCTGCCTCAATGTCGGCTGTATTCCCTCCAAGGCATTGCTGCATACCGCTGAAATTATTAATGAAGCAAAAACCTTTGCCGCACACGGGGTGAAGTTCGGCGAGCCGGAAATTGATCTGGACGAGTTACGCGCACACAAAGACGGTGTGATCAAAAAACTCACCGGCGGACTGGCAGCACTGGCGAAACAGCGCAAGGTAAATATTGTGCAGGGTTATGGCCGTTTCAGTTCAGAGCGAACGATTAGTGTTGAAGCTGATGATGGCAGTCAACAAATCATTCAGTTTGAACACTGCATTATTGCCGCCGGTTCGCAGGTCACCAAACTGCCCTTTATTCCCTGGGATGACCCACGGGTAATGGACTCGACCGATGCACTGGAGCTGGCGGAAATTCCGCAGCGATTGCTGGTGGTGGGTGGCGGTATTATCGGGCTGGAAATGGCGACGGTTTATCATGCCCTGGGCGCGAAAGTGACTGTTGTGGAACTCTCACCCGGCATTATGCCCGGCACCGACCGTGATATTGTTAAGCCGCTGGAAAAGGTGATTAAACAGCGTTACGAAAATATTTACACCAATACCAAAGTCACAGCAATCACCCCGGCAGATGACGGGCTGGTATGCAAATTTGAAGGCAAAAAAGCGCCGGAAGAAGAAACTTTTGACCGGGTGCTGGTGGCGATTGGCCGTAGTCCGAACGGGCAGAAGATTGATGCCGGAAAAGCAGGTGTGTTTGTCGACACCCACGGTTTTATTCCGGTGGATGAGCAGATGCGCACTAATGTGTCGCATATCTTTGCCATCGGCGACATTGTGGGGCAACCGATGCTGGCACATAAGGCCACCCATGAAGGCAAAGTCGCTGCTGAAGTGATTGCCGGGCAAAAGTCTTATTTTGATGCCCGCACTATTCCCTCGGTAGCCTATACCGATCCGGAAGTAGCCTGGATGGGCAAGACCGAAACCCAGTGTAAGGAAGAAGGTATTGCTTATGAAAAAGGTGTGTTCCCCTGGGCGGCCAGTGGCCGGGCATTGTCGATGGATGCCTCAAATGGCGTGACCAAAGCCTTGTTCGATAAGGAGTCCGGACAACTGATTGGCGCGGGAATTGCAGGGAAAAATGCAGGTGAACTGATTGCTGAAGTAGTGGTGGCGCTGGAAATGGGTGCAGATGCCCATGACCTTGGCCTGAGTATTCACCCTCACCCTACACTGTCCGAGACGCTGAATTTTGCCGCAGAAGTGGCCGAAGGGACGTGTACGGATATTTATGCGCCGAAGAAGTAAAGGGATCAACTGAAAAGAGGTAAAGTTCCCACAGAGGCAACAATGCAACAGTGATGCACCCTTCTGTACACGTAACAAAGGAAAGACGCTATGAATAAGGCAGTGCAACAACGTATTCAGCAGCGCCTGCAATTCCTCTACGGGGAACAGGTTGCCGACTCTGTCTGGCCATTATTACAGGCCCGGATGGAAGAATATGCCGGGGCACTGAAGGAAAAACCGTTTAAACCGTACTGGGATGAACAGGACACGGTACTGATTACCTATGGTGACAGTGTCCGCCGGCAAGATGAGCCGTATGCACTGCGCAGCCTGAAACAGTTTGCTGATCAGCGTTTACAGGGTGTTTTCTCGACGATTCATCTGCTGCCCATTTTCCCGTATACCTCTGATGATGGCTTTTCAGTCGCCGATTATCACACCATCCGCTCCGATCTGGGCGGGTGGGATGATGTGACTGCACTGGGTGAACGCTTCGACCTGATGTTTGATTTTGTGCTGAATCACTGCTCACGGGTCAGCCTGTATTTTGCCGATTTCCGCGGCAACCGTGATCCTTATAAAGACTTCTTTATTTATGAAGACCCGCAAAAAGACTGGTCGAAAGTCGTGCGCCCGCGCAGTACCCCGCTGCTGACTGAAATTCCGACGCATGACGGGCTGCGTTATGTCTGGACGACTTTCAGCGCTGACCAGGTGGATCTGAATTATAAAAACCCTAACGTGCTGCTGGAAATGCTGGATATTCTGCTGTTTTATATCAGCAAAGGTTCACGCATCACCCGCTTGGATGCCATCGCCTTTTTGTGGAAAGAGGAAGGCACCAGCTGCCTGCATCTGCCGCAGACGCATGAAGTGGTGAAGCTGATGCGGGATATTGTCGGCGAACTCAGTCCGGGTGCTTTGCTGCTGACAGAAACCAATGTGCCGCATGAGGAAAATATCAGCTATTTCGGTCAGGGTGATGAAGCGCACATGGTGTATCAGTTCAGCCTGCCGCCCCTGCTGTTGCATGCCATTCACACCGGTAATACGCGCTACCTGAATGAATGGCTGAAGACTTTATCTGCACCGCCCCCGGGCTGCACATATTTCAACTTTACCGCTTCACATGACGGTATTGGTGTACGTCCGCTGGAAGGGCTATTGCCCAAGGACGAGTTGAAGCAGCTGCTGGAAGATATGCGGGCACGCGGTGCTTTTGTCTCCACACGCCGCAATACTGACGGACAGAACGTGCCTTATGAAATTAACGTCACCTATTACGATGCCTTCCGTAATCCCGGCCACCAGTCGGCGCCTTGGCAGGTGGCGCGCTTCCTGTTATCACAAACCGTCGCCCTTTCATTGCGCGGTATTCCGGGCATTTATCTGCATTCATTACTGGGCACACCGAATGATCACCAGCGTGTCGAAGTGACCGGCACCACCCGCTCGATTAACCGCCATCAATGGGATATGGATGAGCTGGATGCACTGCTTGAAGTCAGGGAAAGCAGCACCTCAATCCTGCTGCATGAATATATCCGGCGTATAAAAATCCGCCGTAAACAGGCTGCCTTTCACCCGGATGCGGAACAGATGATCCTGCCGGTTGAGGATGGTTTACTGGGACTGGTACGGATTGCGGCGGACGGACAGAAAATTGTCGCGCTTTATAACTTTACCAAGCATTTCCGTTGGGTAAACCGGGCGCTGGTTTCCACCATGTTGGGTACCGACGAAAGCTGCTGGCAGGATTTATTGCATGATCAGCCGCTAGCACAGGATGAAACGGGGCGTTTGAAGCTGAATCCTTATGCTTGCCATTGGTTGACTTGTTTGGGTTAGAATATCTGTAGTGCAAATTTACAGAGGCAACATCATGGAATGGTCAGAAGTCATCAACAATCCTCACTTACAAAATCTGCCTTTTAAGATTGAACTGAATAAATTTGGCAAACTGCTGATGAGTCCGGCCTCTAATGAACATGGTTTAGCTCAGGGAGAGATAACTCATCTACTGTGGCTGCAACACCCTCAGGGGAAAGTCATTACAGAGTGCTCTATTCAAACACCGGAAGGCACAAAAGTTGCTGATGTCGCCTGGGCCTCAAACGAATTTATCTCAGAATGGGGTTCTGTCACGCCTTATCCCCGCGCCCCTGAACTCTGCGTAGAAATCGTTTCACCCTCTAACTCCCGTGAAGAAATGCGCATCAAAAAAGATTTGTATCTGGAAGCAGGTGCGCAGGAAGTCTGGGTGGTATACATGAATTCTCATATGGATATTTTTACCCCGGACGGACAGGTTACAGACACCGCATTTTCTGAGGGCATCCGGAAGCAGATTTTTAAATAGCAGCTCTCCGGAGACCGTCCGGTATTTTGGTTATACACAGAAAAAACTCACAAGGTATTATCCAGCTCAACCGCCTCCAGCAACTGCTCCGGTAAATCCGGAATCGCACTGAACACCTGTTTCCAGTTCGGGATAAACGGCGTTTCCAGCGGATCTTCCAGATATTTTTCACCGGCATCCAGGATACTACCGGCAAATAAATCAATCGCCATGGTTTCAGAGTGAATATCCACCGATAAGCCATTAATATGTGCATCGGCATCATAACGCTCCAGCATATCCAATGCTTCGCGCAGGTAAACCGCTTTCAGGGCACGGAAGAAAGACGTATTCATCACCTCTCCTTCAGTACCCAGTTTACGGAACACAGCCTTGGCGATTTCATAACTCATCCGCGACAAACCGCCCTCATGATCGGAGCTGCCCATTTCCTGATGCTTGTGGTCATAATTCTCGGCAATATCGACCTGACACACGCGGCGAGTGGTGGTATTTCGGTACGCCTCACTGAGAATACCGATTTCCAGTCCCCAGTCGCTGGGGATACGAATCGCGCTTAACAGATCAGTACTCAGCGAAAACTCACCGGACAGCGGATAGCGGAAGGCATCCATAAACTCCAGATACTCCGTGCTGCCCAGCAGCTTTTTCAGCGAGGTAATCAGCGGTTGCACAAACAGGCGGGTGACGCGGCCACTGAGTTTTCCGGTACTGTTTACACGGGCGTAATAGCCTTTACAGAATTCAAAATCCAGCGCCGGATTAACGATCGGATAAAACAGCCGTGCAGGCATATCGCGGGTATAGGTCAGAATATCGCAGTCGTGCAGTGCCACTGCCCTGCTGTTATTTGCGGCCAGAATATAGCCGATACAGTACCAGACATTACGCCCTTTTCCAGCCTCACCCGGGCCGAGTTTGCGTTCTTCCAGCTGTCCGGCAATAGCACGCAGCCGCTCACCATCATTCCACAAAATACGCTTATCCTGTGGCAACTGGCTGAAAAACTTCTTGGCATAGCTGAACTGATCAGCATTTGCCTGATCCAGCCCGATCACAATCTGATTGATGTAATCAGCCTCACGCAACTGGTCAACAATCCCCTGCAGTGCCGGGCCTTCCAGCTCAGAAAACAGCGAGGGCAGAATCAGTGTCATCGGATTACGGCGGGCAAAGCGGCGCAGCTGACTTTCAATATTATCCAGAGAAGCGCCGGGCAGACGATGTAAGGTGGTAATGTTGCCGTTCTGTTTAAAATCTGACATTTAATATGAGCCTCATTGATTCTTTATCGTTGATTCGTCGCTTCATTTTCAAGTATCTGTAGCATTGCAGCATTCCACCCCGCCGGGCCGGGCAGCGTGGTTCTGATCAGCTGCTGTCCTGAACACTCTGGCAGATCTAATGCCTTGCCATCAGGGTTATGCACAATCACCGCAATATCCGCTGCCGCCAGCATGTCCCGGTCATTCGGGCCATCACCCAGCGCAATCACCGTTAGTGGCTGCCCGTCAGCCTTATCCTGCTGATAGCTGTTCACCAGATATTGCATGGCTTGTACCTTATCAGCCTGCCCCATCACATGCCAGAAACGTCCGCCTCTTTTTAATGCCAAACCATGCTCTGCCAATTGCTGACGAAACTGCTCTAATTTTTCCTCATCATCCTGCCATAACAAAGGCTCACTGGCCTGGCGCTCACCCGCCCGTTGCGCGGCTTCGGGTGACAAACCGGTCAGCCCGGCAATAGCTTCAGCAGTACCGTCATGGAAGCCGGTAAATTGATAGTGTTCCTGTTCCCGCAGCTGATTCAGCACCCGGCAGATCGTCGGGTAATCGCTGCCTAATTTCAGCATTTCACCATCCGGAAAGGCGATCACGCTGCCATTTTCAGCAATGCGCGGCGAGTCCAGCTGGAGGTCGCGGGCAATTGCCTCGATCTCGGCAGGTGTTTTACTGGAGTTCAGTACCACGGGAATTTTCAGCTGCTGCAGCTTATCCAGCGCGGCTTGTGCTGCTGTGTGGCTGTAGGTGTGATGATCAAGCAGAGTCCCGTCAAGGTCGGTGAAGACGATATAACTTTTACTCATATCCGGCTGTTGTGCTCGTTATGGTCATGGTTCGGGATTATAGCAGCAGAATATCCGGGGGTGGCGGGCTATATCATCAGATATGTGCGTTGAAGCGCAAGACAACACTTGTTGTGCCTGTATAGCAGACATATAATGTGTAGAATATAAAGTAATATACACATAGGTGAGATATGCGTACAAACATAGTAATTGATGATAAGTTGATGGAACAAGCCTTGACAGCAACCGGATTAAAGACAAAAAAAGAAGTCGTTGAACAAGGACTTAAGCTACTGGTGAAACGAAAAAAACAACAGGCTATACGCAACCTCAGAGGCCGGATTACATGGGAAGGTAACCTGGATGAAATGAGAAATAATGAATGATATTGGCAGATACCAGTGTCTGGATAGATTACTTTAACGGACGCATAACCCCTCAGACAGATCTGCTTGATAACGCCATTATTGAGGGCACCCTCGCTATGGGGGATCTGATATTTCTGGAAATACTTCAGGGCATAAAAAGTGATCAGGAATATCAAAAAGTTAAAACAAAGTTACTTTTGCTTGACCAACACTCTCTGTTTAACCAAGGCATGATTTTCAAATGTGCTAAAAATTACCGTACTTTGCGTAAAAAAGGGATAACGATTCGCAAGACCAATGATGTGATTATCGCTTCATTCTGTATTGATAGAAAATTTGAGCTTTTGTATTGTGACCGTGACTTTAGCCCTTTTACTGAATATCTTGGTTTGAAGGCTGCTTATATTGAAGCATAGTGACCCGTTTGGGGGCTGTGCTCCAACACGTCAATCCAGCCCCCACAAAACCAATATCCACCTACACCCGTCCCCCGCTCAATGCTAAACTCCTCCCTTTGCATAAAAACATAAGGCCTTATGAAAATCGCCGGTAAGTTACGTTGGATCATGGTTTCAGCCGTGGTGGTCATCACCCTGTTCTTCCTGCTGTTTCTGTTTTTCGCCACACAGAGTTTTCTTGATGTCTGGGATCGCCTGCAACAACTGCCGGCATGGCTGTTCTACACCTACATCAGTGTAATCATCGCCATACTTGCTGGTAGCGGTTACTTTATCTACCGCGTCCTTGGCAGTGGCAATGGTAAATCAGCAGATAACGGGCAGAATAAACCACTCAGCGAAGAGCAGCTGCGCAGCGAGCTGGATCGTTATGAAGAATCCGGTATGGATGCCACCCCGTTGCGTGAAGAGCTGGCCAGATTACAGAGCCGCAAGGACAGCGGGCAGATCAATATCGCCTTTTTCGGCGATGTCAGCACCGGCAAATCCTCCATTATCAAAGCCCTGCTCCCCGATACCGACATTGAGCCAAACCTGCGCGGCGGCTCCACCCGCGAAATTAAGGAATACCTGTGGCAAACCGCCTCCGGTGACCGCCTGTTACTCACTGACCTGCCCGGCCGCAATGAAGCCGAAGGTACGCTGGATGACATGGTGCGCGATGAAGCGATTCGTGCCCAGATCGTAGTCTATGTGATGGACTCCGATTTCAGCCGCACGCAATATGCCGATGTGCAGCAGTTACTGGGTTTTGGCAAGCCCATGTTGCTGGCCTTTAACAAAAGCGACCAGTACAGCGCAGATGAGCGCAGACAGCTCACGGCCCGCATCAGGGAGCGGGTGACCACAGACAAGGATCAGAAGAAGCAGATCAAAGTCGTCTTCATCCAGTCCGGTGGCAATGAAGAAGTCACCCGCGTCTATCCCGATGGTCGTGAGGAAACCCTGATCCGGCCACGTAAAGCCGATGTATCGGCACTGATGGAGCAAATCCAGCGGGAAATTGACGGACACTCCGAATGGCTGGAGCAACTGCGTGATGCCAGTGTGTTTACCCTGGTCAAACATAAGCTGGACACATCGAAGGTGGAGTTTCGCCGTGAAAAGGCAGAAAAGATTATCCGTACCGCCACCCGTAATGCGATACTGGGCTCAATGGCGGCGATCAGCCCCGGTACAGATATTGTCATTCAGGGTGTGTTAGGCACCAAAATGGTTAAAGACTTATGTAACCTGTATGACAGCCCGGTCAGCCAGATTGACATCGACAGCTTCCTGGATTTCAGCCAGGGACAACTGAAGAAAAGTATTCCGGTAGTGCTGGCTGTCGCTGGCAATGGCCTGAAAGCGTTCCCCGGTATTGGTACCGTCGCAGGAGGCCTGGTACATGCGGTTGCTTATGGTTTGATTTTTGATGCATTGGGGCACTCAGTGGCACATACTCTGGAGAAACGCGGCGAACTGAAACCGGCCCCTGCAGCACTGACCTTTCGGGAGATGTTGAGTGGCAATCTGGAAGAACGTACAAAAACATTTGCCAGATTGGTGGTCGACCAGTACCAGCGAAAAAAAGACTGAACAAGACACCGCAGCAGACATGGATATCTGGAAAAATATGCAAAAACACCTGCCGGAATGGCTGAATAACATTCCCGGCATAGCCGCGCATTCCGGACGGAAGGAGGCGACAGACGACAAAACCTCCTCTTCCGCAGACCCCGCAGCGAAAACCGGAGCAGAGGCAAATCCGGAGGCAGCCAAAAAGCCTAAATCCGGTGACTCACACCTGCAGCTGGCCACCGAAAGCCTGCGCCAGTTACTGGGGGATAAACGCATTCCCTCCGATGTACGCGAAGTGCTGAATGAGGACTACTCACAGGTGCAGCGCATGCTGGACAAACTGGAACACGGCCACATACACATCGCGGTATTTGGCCGGGTCAGTGTCGGCAAGTCATCCCTGCTCAATGCACTGCTGGGCAAGGAAGCTTTCAGTGTCAGCGTGCTGCATGGTGAAACCAAAACCTCCAATATCCGGAACTGGGAGGAATATGAAGATGGCGGCCTGTTCCTGATTGATACCCCCGGCATTAATGAGGTCGACGGCGAAGAGCGCGAACGCATGGCGCATGAGGTCGCAGAGCGTTCTGATCTGGTGCTGTTCGTTATCGACAGTGACCTGACCGACGTTGAGTTTCGTGCCCTGAAAATGGTGGCCACCGGTCACCGGCCAACCCTGCTGGTGGTCAATAAGGCTGACCGCTACACCGAAAAGGAACAGCGCCAGCTGCGCAGCATTCTCCGTGAACGTACTCAGGGTGTGATCAGCCCGGAAAATATCGTGTTCACCACCGCCCAGGAAACCCGTCAGGTGCTAATTACCATCGATGAGGAAGGTAATGAGCATGAAAGTGCCCGCGTCCGCCCCACTGACATTGCCAATCTGAAAACCCGGTTGTGGGATATTCTGGAATCAGAAGGCAAAACACTGGCCGCTCTCAATGCCTCGCTATTTGCAGGTAATTTAAGCAATGAAGTCGGCAAGCGGATTCTGGAAGTGAAGCGCGAACTGGGCGCAAAAACCATCCGCATGTATTGCCTGGGAAAAGGTGTTGCCGTGGCCCTGAACCCGATTCCGCTGGCCGATCTGATTGCGGCGGCGGCGATTGATGCCGGGATGGTGGTGCATCTGTCCCGTTTGTATGGCCTGCCCATGTCACGCAGCGAGGCCGGTGAGCTGGTGCGTACCATACTCGGCCAACTTATCCTGCTGATGGGCACCACCTGGGCTATCCACCTGTTATCGTCAGCGCTGAAACTCGGTACCGGTGGCCTGTCTACCGTACTGACGGCTGCCACTCAGGGGGCCATTGCTTGGTACAGTACACTGGTGGTGGGCAGCGTTGCCGAACGCTGGCTGGCCAATGGTAAATCATGGGGTGATGCCGGGCCGAAACTGGCTGTGCAGCAAATCCTCGACTCACTGGATCGTGACTCAGTGGTTGCTGAAGCCCGCGAAGAAATATTGAGTTACATGCGTAAAACCATCAAAAACTGATACAAAGCTGAGATAAAGCTAAAACTTATGAAAATCACCAAGAATATTGCCATCATTGCGGTGTTACTAATCGCCGCTATTTATCAGTATTTAGGCAATGGCGGACAACAAACATCCGGCGGGGCAGGTAACTCCGGTGGCAGTGTCAGCACTGCACAAAGCACCTCATTACCCAATCAGGATGAAGTTATTCAGCGTATCCGCGCTGCTGCGGATGATACCGGCGCAAAATTCTGGACAACGGTGCAGGGTGAAGTGGTCAAAAATCTGAAAGACGACACCAAAGGCAGTCGTCATCAGAAGTTTTTAATCAGAATCAGCCCGGATATCACGCTGTTGGTGGCACACAATATTGACCTTGCGCCGCGTGTTCCGGTCAGTGAAGGTGACCGGGTTACTTTGCATGGAGAGTATGCCTGGAATAACCGTGGCGGTGTGATGCACTGGACACATCATGACCCGAAAGGCCGTCGCGAAGGTGGCTGGATTGAAGCCAACGGGAAGCGGTATGAATAGCACCGGAGGAAACACACATGACTGATAACTTTGCGATCTACCCCAGCCTCAACGGCAAAACGGTTTTCATTACCGGCGGCGCGTCCGGTATCGGAGCCGATATGGTGCGTGCCTTTGCGGCACAGGGCTCACGGGTCGGCTTTCTGGATAAAGATACAGAGCGGGCTGCAGCCTTATTGGCGGAGATCGGTGAAGAACATGCCTTTGTGGCCTGTGATCTGCGCGATCTGGATGCCTTGCAAAACGCATTCAACACCTTGGCTGAACGCCTCGGCCCGGCCAGTGTGCTGGTCAACAATGCCGCCCGGGATGACCGCCATGACTGGCAGAATGTGACCGGCGAATACTGGGATGAGCGTATGGCCACCAACCTGCGTCACATGTTTTTTGCCACCCAGGCCGTGGCACCGGGTATGATTGCCAACGGCGGCGGCTCGATTATTAATATGGGCTCTAACTCCTGGTGGGAGGCCAGTGGCGGTTTTCCGGTCTATGCCACCGCCAAAGCGGCGGTACACGGCCTCACCCGCACTCTGGCACGGGATTTAGGCGCGCATCATATCCGCGTTAATACTGTCGTCCCCGGCTGGATCATGACCGAACGGCAAAAAGAACTCTGGGTCACTGAAGAAGCCATTACCCGGCATAAACAAAGGCAATGCCTGCCGGAACTGATCGAGCCGGTATACGTGGCGCGGATGGTGCTGTTTCTGGCCTCGGATGATGCACGGATGTGCACCGCGAATAATTATATGGTGGAAGCCGGATCGATTTAATACGGCTGTCTCAAAAGTGGTACTGCCGGAGTGATCCGCTTTTCTCGTCAAACGCCGGGGCATATTGGCTGCCCCGGTCGCTCATCATACCGGAAGCAGATCAAAACAACTTAATCGGATTCACAAAGCGGCTGGCATCACGCAGGAAGGTTTTTGTGCCATCCTCAGCCATCACAATACGGTCATCCCGTTCCAGTAACGGATCAGGCACCAGACCTTCACGGATGGCCTGCAGATTAACTGCATAGCGGCGGAAATTACCGCCCTGATCACGCCGGAACAAAGTCGCATTGGTCTTGTCAGTCAGCTCGGTAATACCACCGGCCATCGCCACTGCCTGCATAAAGGTCATACCCGGCTTGAGCTCAAACACGCCCGGACTCGCCACCGAACCATCGACGGTAAAGCGGTTATAGGTGGCTTCCTGCACCACAATGCGGTCATCCTGAATCAGCATTAAATCCTGCATCCGCCCCTGACGAATCGCCGCAATATCAATCGGTTGCTGGCTGATCTGGCCACGGGCATTACGGCGTAACAGGGTTGCACTGTGTACATCGGCATTGGCTTCCAGCCCACCGGCCAGCGCAATGGCCTGCAATACCGTCATATCCCCGCTGACCGGGAATACGCCGGGCTGTTTCACCGCGCCTTCCACGGTCACCCGGTTTTGTACCGACTCTTTCACCACCACAGTGACCTGCGGGTTATTCATATAGGTTGCTTCCAGCTTCTGCGCAATCACCTGTTCCAGCTGGGATGGTTTCAGCCCCTGCGCACGCACTGCCCCAATCAACGGGAAAGTGATATAACCGCGCGAATCCACACGCAGCTCACGGGTCAGATCCGGCACTTTAAACACGGTAATTTCCAGCAAATCCTGCACCGAAAGCTGGTCGCTGCCGGCTTTAACACCCACCGGATATTGCCCCGGCGTATGCGTCAGCGCCACCGGCACCGGACGGGTTGATAAAGGAGCAACCGGTAACGGCGCCGGTAATGAGGCATGGATAGAGTTGGCAGCCGTCAACGGCGGAGCGGTATTCTTTTTGGTTAGCCCGCAACCGCTGATTAACAAACCGGATACCACTGGCAGAATTAAATATTTTGTATTGATCATCAGAGAAGCTCCGCGCATCCATTCAAGAAAGTCATAAGATAATTTAAATGGCTAAATACAAACGACTAATGAAAGCAGGAATGGGAAGCTTCTGCTGATAACCGGTAGCTATGCTAGCTTATATTTATTTATAACCCTGAGGATTCTGGCTCTGCCAGCGCCAGCTGTCACGGCACATATCCTGCAGATTTTTTTCTGCCTTCCAGCCCAGCACCTTTTCCGCATAAGCCGGATCAGCAAAACAACTGGCAATATCGCCGTCTCTGCGCGCCACAATCTGATAGGGAATCTCCCGCTCACTGGCTTCAGCAAAAGCATGCACCATATCCAGCACCGAATAGCCCTGCCCGGTACCCAGATTAGTGATCAGCAGATTATCGGCACTGCCATTTTGAAAGGCCTGTAATGCCTTGACGTGCCCCTGAGCCAGATCAACCACATGAATATAGTCACGCACACCGGTACCATCATGCGTTGGATAATCATCGCCGAACACCGATAAATGCTCGTACTGGCCGACCGCAACCCGCGCGATATAGGGCATCAGATTATTCGGTATGCCATTGGGATCTTCACCAATACGGCCACTGGCATGAGCGCCGACCGGATTAAAGTAACGCAAAATCGCAATCTGCCACTGCGGATCGGATTTATGCAGATCAATCAGCATGTTTTCGACCATCAGCTTGGAACTGCCGTAAGGGTTGGTCGCTGAGCGTGGAAAATGCTCCTGTATCGGGGTGGTATGCGGATCACCGTAAACCGTGGCGGAAGAGCTGAACACGATGCGCTTGATGTCATGACGCTGCATCGCCTGCAGCAGGCAGAGCGTGCCATTGACATTATTATCGTAATACATCAGCGGTTTTTCCACCGACTCGCCCACCGCTTTCAGGCCGGCAAAATGGATAACACTGTCGATGGCATGCGTGGTAAAAATAGCATCCAGTATTGCGGTATCACGAATATCACCTTCATAAAAGGTAACCGGGTCAGAAGCGGTCAGTTCAGCCACTCTCTGCAATGATACTGCCGAACTGTTACACAGATTATCCAGCACCACCAGCTCAAAACCGGCCTCCAGCAACTCCAGACAGGTGTGGGAACCGATATAACCGGCACCACCGGTCACCAGAATTTTTGCTGCATGCATAAGGGTGAAACTCCGCTGAAAACTCAAAACCCGGATGATAACAGCTTATCATCCGGGTTCAGAGACCTGCTTAGCTCTTGCCGGCAGATTGGTCTTCTTTCTTCAGCTCTTTCTTTTTAACCTTGTCATCGGCTGACGGCTTAGCTTTTTCGGTCTTAACGGCATCATCCGGCTTACCTTTGGCACCTGCGGCTCCGGTCAGCTCAGTAACGCCTTCAGTCAGCGAGATGTCAGCCAGGATCTTTTTGAAGATTCCGTCGCCAATACCCTTCACTTCCTTGATCTCTTCCAGTGTTTTAAATTCACCGTGCTCCTTGCGATAGGCAACAATGGCTTCTGCCTTTTTCTCACCGATACCTTTCAGGTTGTGCTGGATGGCTGCTGCAGTCGCCTTGTTGATATTAACCATATCGGCCAGCAGTGCTGAGGAAGAAAACAGACTGGCGGACAACAGCAAAGCTGTGATTATTTTTTTCATTATCGACTCTCTTTTTAGTTGTTGGGGTTGTTTAACGTGGAAATACTGCCAGAACCCGATACCTGCAGCTAATCCGGTCGATAACCGGAAATACCGGAAATTAGTTGTCTGAAGTGGATTTTTCTGCCCGGCTTTATTATCTTTGCCCGCAGTTAACTTCCGGAGCAAAAATGATGAAACGACATTACATAAAAAAAGCACTCACCTATTCCACTGTCGGCAGCCTTGGCCTGACCGTTGCCGCTGCTCTGCAGGGCTGTGGTGAAACCGGGCTGCCGCCTCAGCAGGCTGAACAAAGTCAGGCACAAATCGCCGATGCAGCAGAGCAAGGCCTGTTCATGGTCATTCAGCAGACCGGAGCCAATCCGGACACCTATGAGCTGGCAGAAAAATATCCATCCTCACAAGGCACCCGCGCCATCCTGAAAGATATGCAGGGTAATGAGCGGATTCTCAGCGAGGAAGAATTGAAGCAAATGGCTGAAGCTGAAGCGGCCCGTGTTGAGTCCGGTGAGTCACAACTGGCCGGGCCAACCGCTGAAAACCAGGGGCTGAGTCTGGGTGAAACCATTCTGGCTTCTGCAGCGGGTGCACTCATCGGCGGTATGCTGGCTAACAAGCTGATGGGTAACTCCAACTTCCAGCAGCACCAGCAGCGCACCAACCAGCGCGCGCAAAGCACTATGAGCAGTACCCGTAATCCGGCTGCGAATAACGCTAACCGCAGCAACACCAGCTCCAAGCCACGTTCCGGTTTCTTCGGCGGGAATAATGGCGCAACCCGTGGCAGCAGTTCATTTGGTGGCTGACAGATGATCCGTACTGAACAGGTAAACCCGGTCAGCAATGAGCTGATGGAAGAAGTGGGCATGAGCTGGCATACCGATGTGGATGGCACGGCTTATCTGGTCAATGAGCTGATCCATGTCACCGAAGCCGAGGCGGAAGCCTATTATGAGGCGGCCAATACGCTGTACGATATGTATATCGAAGCCGCGCAGCATGTGATTGATAATGATCTGTTTTTCGAGCTGGATATTCCGTTTAACCTGATCAGTCAGATCAAGCGCAGCTGGGAAAATGATGATCTGCACCTTTATGGCCGCTTTGACTTTGCCGGGGGTCTGGATGGGCTGCCAATCAAACTGATTGAGTTTAATGCAGATACCCCGACCAGCCTGTTTGAAACGGCAGTGGTGCAATGGGCGCTGCTCAAGGCCAATAACATGGATGAGGAAAGCCAGTTCAACACGGTTTATGAGGCGGTGCAGAATAATTTCCGCCGCCTGATTACCGGTGTAGAGGGTGAAACTGACCCGGACAGCTTCGCCGAACAGTATCAATATCAGAATATTCTGTTCTCCAGTGCGGCTGATCTGCCGGAGGATGAGCGCACCGTGCGCTTCCTGCAGCAGATTGCCAGCGATGCCGGTTTCCAGACCGATTTCGCCTATATGGGTGACGTGGCCTTTTCGGAGCAGGACGGTATTTTCAATTTAGATGAGACCCGTTTTGACTACTGGTTCAAGCTGTTTCCGTGGGAAGATATTGCCCTGGAAACCGATGGTATCACCGGTATTCTGGATGAAATTACACAGAATCAGGCCTGCACAATTCTGAATCCGGCTTATACCCTGCTGTTTCAGAGCAAGGGCATTATGAAGGTTTTGTATGAGTTATTTCCGGACTCTCCCTATTTGCTGGAAACCCGCGTCGAACCGCTGCAGGGCAAAAAACAGGTATCAAAAACCATGTTTGGCCGTGAAGGAGCCAATACCGCGATTTACGACACAATGGGCAAAGTGCTGAAGGAAACTTCGGGCGACTACGATAATTACACCAGGGTGTATCAGGAGTTTGCTGAGTTCCCGCAGGATGAGGAAGGTCGCAGCTATCAGGCCGGAGTATTCTTTGCCTGGGAAGGTTGCGGGCTCGGTTTCCGCCGCGCCTGGGACATCCACGACAATATGAGTAAATTTGTCAGCCACCGGATTATATAAAAAATCTTCACACCCTTCCCCTGCATCATACTTCTGTATAAACAGGCAGTTATCTGAAGTAACTGCCTGTAACACCCCCCTTGCTTCCTTAATCTGCTGAATAAAAAATTAACACCGGGGTATAGGCCAGCTAAAACTTATGCTAGTTTTAGAGGTGATGGTGTTCAACATGAATATCAAACCATCTACCAACTAAATCCGGAGGAGTTTATGGATGAAAAAAATCAGGTCCCAGACCCGGTAACAGACTATGAAGTCGGGCAGGACAATATCAACCCGTTCGGGCTGGATATTCACAACCCTGTCTTTTTGATTTCCGGCCTGAGTATTGTTTTATTTGTACTTTACACGCTGATGTTTCAGGAGCAGGCTGGTGCATTCTTTGGCTGGCTACGCCCCGCGATCACCAGTACCTTTGACTGGTTCTTCCTTTCAGCAGGTAATATCTTCGTCTTATTTGCCTTGCTGCTGATCTTTTTGCCTGTCGGCAGTGTCAGACTGGGCGGTAAAAATGCCAAACCCGATTTCGGCTATGTCGGCTGGTTTGCCATGCTGTTTGCTGCGGGTATGGGTATCGGCCTGATGTTTTTCGGCGTATCCGAGCCGCTGTCCCATTTTGCATCATCCATGGGCGGTACAGCGGTTGAAAATGGTGTGCGTACTGACTGGGCGCCGCTGGGTGCTGCGGCCGGTAATGTTGATGCAGCCCGTGATCTGGCCATGGCCGCGACCATTTTCCACTGGGGTCTGCATCCCTGGGCCATCTACGCCATCGTGGCACTGGCACTGGCGTTCTTTGCCTATAACAAAGGTTTACCGCTGACCCTGCGTTCCGCGTTCTATCCGATCCTGAGCGAGCGTGTCTGGGGCTGGTGGGGCCATATTATTGATGTTCTGGCCGTTTTTGCCACATTATTCGGACTGGCCACCTCGCTGGGCTTCGGTACGGTACAGGCACTGGCCGGCTTTAATAAGCTGTATGGCTGGGGCACCGGTGAAGTGGCAATGGTAGTACTGATTACGATAGTTACCGGTACCGCCTTATTCTCTGTGCTTCGCGGTCTGGATGGCGGGGTTAAACTGTTATCCGAAATCAATATGGGACTGGCGGCATTGCTGTTACTGTTTATCATTTTTGTCGGCCCGACGGCAGAAATTTTTTCAACACTGGCCAGTGGCAGTATTGCTTACCTGAAAGAACTGGTGCCATTATCGATGCCGTTCGGACGTGAAGACAGCAACTTCTCACAAGGCTGGACATCCTTCTACTGGGCGTGGTGGATTTCCTGGTCACCTTTCGTCGGTATGTTTATCGCCCGCGTTTCCCGTGGCCGTACCGTCCGTGAATTCGTGATTTGCGTAATTCTGATTCCAACGCTGTTGTGTATGTTGTGGATGGCTGCTTTTGGCGGTACAGCCATCAGTCAGGTCATTGCAGATGCCGCAGCTCCGGTAGGTGAAGTGGCACAGGAACTGAAGCTGTTTGCCATGGTTGAACACTTCCCGTTCACAGCCATTCTGTCCTTCATCGGCATTATTCTGGTGCTGGTGTTCTTTGTCACCTCATCAGACTCAGGCTCACTGGTCATCGATACCATCACTGCCGGTGGTAAAGTCGATGCGCCGGTTGCCCAACGTGTTTTCTGGGCCAGCTTTGAGGGTATTGTTGCCGCCGTATTATTGCTGGTGGGTGGTAAGGAAGCCCTGAGTGCATTGCAGGCAATGACGGTGTCCACCGGTCTGCCGTTCACGCTGGTACTGTTGATAATGTGTTACAGCATCTGGGTTGGTTTGAGTGCAGAGCGCCGGGGACAATAATCACAGACAGGAGTCTATTATGTATCAGAAAATTAGTGTACCCGTTGACCTTCAACACAAGGATCATCTGGACAAAGCCATTCAAACAGCAGCCGATCTGGCCAGGACTTATCAGTCCGACCTGACGCTGGTGGCCATTACGGTTAATGAAGCAACGCCGGTAGCGCATAATCCGGAAGAGTTCAAAACCAAGATGGAGGCCTTCACTCAGGAGCAGGCACAAAAGTACGGTGTTGAAATGTCTGCCAAAGTGGTAACGAGTCATGATATTGCCATTGATCTGGATGATGTGCTGGATAAGGTATTGCATGAGTTAGGCACTGATCTGGTGGTCATGGCCTCTCATATTCCCGGTTACCGGGATTATGTCTTTACCTCTAATGCCGGTTATATCGCTTCGCATGCTGATATGTCGGTGATGGTGGTGCGTTAAGTCAATCGTTTAAACCGCTGAATCGCGGTTTTATTCACGTGATAAAAGCCCGCTCCGGTTTATGCCGGGAGCGGGCTTTTTTTGTAATCCTCCTTTCATGGCAACTCCTCATGGGTCCGGCAAAATCCACACCACCCAGACAAAACCTGACACTTTTTATTATCCTCCGGGGATTGCTCCACAGCAGCTGATAGTTTAGCGTTACCGCTTCTGTTAATTAAGGAAACGCTGATGCCCGCAACGCTGTATTCCAAATTCGCAAAATTCACACATTGGCTGGATCAGCTGGCACTATGGGTGTGTATGACCGCCCTGACAGTACTGACCGGTGTGGTGTTGCTGATCGTTGTGCTGCGCTACGGTTTCGGGGTTGGTTTTATTGAGCTGCAGGATGCCGCCGCCTATGCCTTTGCGGTTTTGCTGATTTTTGCCGTGCCGGTGACACTGGCGCGGGCCGGGCATGTGCGGGTGGATATTTTCGCCGAACGCCTCGGGGCCGGTTATCTGCGTAAACTGGATGCTTTCGGGCTGGTATTTATGCTGATTCCGGTATTCGGCCTGCTGATCTGGGCCTGGCTACCGTCACTGACCTATGCCTGGAGTATTCAGGAGGCGTCGGTGGAAACCGGTGGTCTGCCCGGACTGTATCTGGTGAAAAGCGCATTGCCGGTGGCGGCGGCACTGACCATTGTGCAGGGTATAGCAGCAGTGCTGCGCCAGTGGCAGGCGGCGTAACCTTATGAGCGTACAGGAAATATTTTTGTTGCTGCTGGTGTGCGGGCTGTTCGCGGGTATTCTCAGCGGCTTACCCGCGATGCTGGCCATCGCCGGTGTACCGTTTCTGGTGGCGGTCGCCGGGCATTTCGCCGGAGTGTTTGACCTCAGTTTGCTGCAACTTTATCCGGCGCGGGTGTGGGGCATAATGTCCAATCCGTTGCTGATGGCGGTGCCGCTGTTTGTGCTGATGGGCGTGCTGCTGGAACGGGCGCGGCTGGCGGAACGCATGCTGCAGGTACTGGCGCAGGTGATGGGTGGCTCAGCGCGGGGCATGGCGCTGTCGGTATTGCTGCTGTCGGCAATGATTGCCGCGTCCACCGGAATTATCGGTGCAACTGTGGTCATGCTGGTGATGGTGGGTTTACAGCCGTTATTGCAGGCCGGTGTCCCGCAACAAAAAGCTGCCGGGCTGATTTGCGCCAGCGGCACGCTCGGGCAGATTATTCCGCCCTCGGTGCTGCTGGTGTTACTGGGTGATCAGATCGGCAATGTTTACACCGAGTCGCAGCAGAAAGCCGGAAATTTTGCGCCGGATGCGGTGTCGGTGGGTGACCTGTTTGCCGGTGCAGTATTGCCGGGCCTGTTGCTGGTGTTGCTGTACGGGCTGTATATGTTCTGGACTCTACCCAAAGCGGACAATATTCAAAAGACAGTTGCGAAGACCCGGGTGCACTGGCTGACTCTGGTTGCTGCGTTCCTGCCGACCTTATTACTGATAATTGCGGTGCTGGGTTCGATTCTGGCTGGTGTCGCCACGCCGACTGAGGCCGCCGGACTGGGCGCGGTGGGCGCTTTACTGCTGGCCGCCCATGCACAAATGCAGACGATGGGGAAAAGTTTAGTAATGGCTGCCGGAATGGCGGCGTTACTGCTGGTGATTTTGCGCACCTTCAGCGGCAGTCAGCCGCTGACGCAGGGTGTCTTACTGATCCCGGCGATTATCGCCAGTGTGCTGATGCTGGCCGGAGTGCTGGCGGCGGTTTGGCAATTATTACGCACGCAATTACTGGCACCGGTGGCGGTGGAAACCATTAAAATTTCCGGCATGGTGTTCGGCATTATTATCGCCGCTTCATTACTGTCGCTGGTATTTCGCGGCCTGGGTGGCGATCATGAAGTGGAAAAATGGATGCAGATGCTGCCGCTGGGTGAATGGGGTGCGCTGCTGCTGATTATGCTGATTGTCTTTCTGCTCGGCTTTGTGCTGGAGGCAGTGGAAATTATTTATATTGTGGTGCCGTTGCTGGGGCCGGTGGTGCTGAGCGGTGATATTTCGCCGGTCTGGTTTGCGGTATTGCTGGCGATGAATCTGCAGACCAGTTTTCTGACCCCGCCGTTCGGCTTTGCCCTGTTTTATTTCCGCTCGGCGGCACCTGACACGCTGAATACCCTGCAGGTATACAAAGGTGTGGCGCCGTTTGTGGTTTTACAGTTAATGGTGCTGGCGCTGGTGATAATTTTTCCGGCTTTGGCGACCTGGTTATAAGTTATACTTGATGCGTATTTTTTTGTATCCCAGCCCCCTCTCCCGAAGTTGGTAATAGAGGGATGATGGCTTTATTTTTTTACATTTTTTCGGAGATGTGTAATGCAACGCAGACAATTTTTGACCACCAGTATCGCGACCGGTCTAGGTGCGACGGTTCTGTTAAACCCGGTGCAGGCTGAGGAGAAGCCAAACCTGAAATGGAAGCTGGCCTCGGCGTTTCCCAAAATGGCACCGGGAGTGGGCACTAACCTCACCTCTTTTGCAGAAAAAGTGGCTGCAATGTCCGGTGGCCGTCTCAGCTTTGAGGTATTCGGAGCCGGTGAGCTGGTGCCGCCGTTCGGTGTGGAAGATGCGGTGCAAAGCGGCAATGTACCGGTGGGACACGGCCCGACCTATTACAGCGCAGGCAAAAATCCGGCATTACACTGGTTCACCGGCGTACCGTTCGGCATGACCTCGAATGAACTTGCCGCGTGGTTAAAATGGGGTGACGGACAGAAAATCTGGGATGAAATTTATGCGCAACGCAAGCTCAAGCCTTTGTATTGCGGTAACTCCAATATCCAGGCCGGTGGCTGGTTCAAGAAGCCGATTGAAAAGCTGGATGATTTAAAAGGACTGAATATGCGTATCGCCGGTCTGGGTGGCGAAGTGATGCGCAAACTCGGCGTGAACGCTACTCTGACCCCGCCGCCGGAAATTTTCCAGGCACTGCAGTCCGGTGCGATTGATGCCGCTGAATGGGTGGGGCCAATGCTGGATCAGGCCTTTGGTCTGCAGAAAATCTGCAATATCTGTTACCTGTCCGGTTATCTGGAGCCGGGAGCGGGTCTGGCGGTGGTGTTTAATCAGGAATCATGGGACGAGTTGCCGGAAGATTTACAGGCGATCTGTGAAGCCGCCGCACTGGCTGTGAATACAGAAACCTGTGCCCAGTTTGATTATGGCAATGCGCAGGCGCTGGAAAAACTGACCGCTGACGGTGTGGAATTCCTGCAATTCCCGGATGAGGTTGTCGCAGCTCAGCGCGAGGCCTGGGATGAAGTCAAAGCCGGACTGGTGAAAGAAAATGAGGATGTCGCCAAGGTGGTGGAAAGCTATGACGCTTATCTGGCACAGGCACGGAATTATGCGAATAAGGTGACGGCTCCGGTGATGGCGGGTCGGGGGTAAAATCCGTAATCCGAAATATTAGGGTAGTGGGAGGAGCGGGACAAAACCCGTGACTCCCCTTCCCTCCATGAACTACAAATCCTTCACCAACCGCAAAGCATCATAAATTGCCGCATGGGTATTGCGCGCCGATACCGCATCCCCGATCCGGAACAGCTGGAAACGCCCGTCAGGATTGCCGCGCAGTGCCTGTGGCCGCCCTGCAATCAACGCCGGATAATCCACCTCGCCCAGATTGACGGAATGAGCTTTCAGCTCAAAATACAGCTCATCCAGCGGCAGGGTGCCATGATTCACCACCACCTGATCATAATAAGCCTCATAGCAGTAATCGCTGTAATCCGTACCAATCAGCGCTTTCAGCCGCTCACCTTCCCGCTCCACCGCCAGCAGACGATAAGTTACGGTAAAGCGTGCGCCGGTTGCCTGTAAACTGCGCATATACGGCACCAGATTCATGCCCATCACTTCCGGGGCAAAACTGCGGTCGGGAGTCATGATTTCCAGTTGCGCACCACTGGCTGCGATAATTTCAGCCGCCTGCAATCCGGCATGATCACCGGCATCATCAAAAATCAGCACCTGCTGCCCCGGTGCAATCTCGCGTGAAATAATGTCCCAGGCCGGAATCACCAGCTCATTGCCGCGCTGTAAAACATCGGTATCCGGTAAACCACCGGTGGCAATAATCACCACATCCGCCTCAGCGGCCAGTACCTCCTCCGCCTCAAGCCAGTGGTTATAGTGGAAAGCCACCTGCAGCGCTTCACACTGCGCCAGCCGCCAGTCAATAACCGACAGCATTTCCCGGCGACGGGCCGATTGTGCAGCCAACCGTACCTGTCCACCGGCATACGGTGCTGCTTCGTAAACCGTCACCTGATGACCGCGCTCTGCCGCTACCCGTGCTGCTTCCAGTCCGGCAGGCCCCGCCCCCACCACCAGCACCTTTTTGCTGACATCAGCCTTAGGAATATTGTGCGGCATGCTCAGCTCACGCCCGGTGGCCGGATTGTGGATGCACAATGCCTCACCACCCTGATAAATACGATCCAGGCAATACGTGGCACCGACACAAGGGCGAACCGTGTCCTCCTCACCGCGCATCAGTTTTTGTACCAGATAAGGATCTGCCATGTGCGCACGGGTCATGCCGACCAGATCCAGCTTGCCGGAAGCAATCGCATGGCGGGCGGTGGCCAGATCGGGTATCCGCGCGGCATGCATGGTCGGCAGGCCCACCTGTTCACGCAGCTGCCCGGCAAAATCCAGATGCGGCGCAGACGGCATGCCCTGTACCGGAATCACATCGGTCAGCGCCGCATCGGTATGAATCCGCCCGCGAATCACCGAGATATAATCAATCAGCCCCAGATCGCGCAGACGGCTGGCAATGGTCACCCCCTCTTCCGCACTCAGCCCGCCGGTGTCGATCTCATCCGCCACCATGCGAATACCGAGAATGAAATCATCGCCCACCGCCTGACGCATGGCAGTCAATACTTCCACGCTCAGGCGCATGCGGTTTTCCAGTGAGCGGCCGTATTCATTGTCCAGCTGATTGGTCAGCGGCGACCACAGCTGATCCATCAGGTGACCATAGGCCTCCAGCTCAATACCATCCATACCCCCTGCTTTCATCCGTTCAGCGGCAGCGGCAAAGTCACTGACAATCCGCCGGAAATCCCAGTCCTCCGCCAGCTTCGGGAAAGCGCGGTGCGCCGGTTCCTGTACACGGGTGGAGCTGAGTGAAGGCAACCAGTCACCCTTGTTCCAGCCGGTACGCCGCCCCAGATGGGTGAGCTGGATCATCACCGCAGCACCGTGTTCATGCACCTCATCCGTGAGCTGCCGCAACCACGGTACCACCTCATCCTTGTAAGCCAGAATATTATTAAAGGCTGGCGGACTGTCCAGAGAAACCGCTGCTGACCCTGCCGTCATAGTCATGGCTACCCCGCCTTTGGCACGCTCGACATGATAGGCCCGGTAACGTTCGGTGGGCATGCCGTTTTCCGGATACGCCGGTTCGTGCGGGGTAATAACAATGCGGTTGCGCAGGGTCAGGTGTTTAAGCTGAAAAGGCTGTAACAGGGGATCAGTTGACATGGCTGCTCCTTAATACCACATATCCGGCATAGCGGCTTTTTTACGGTTCATAAAATCCTGCAGAGCTTCATTAATGCCCTCATCCAGCGGCGGTGGCTGATACTCAGCCAGCGTCCGCTTCCAGGCCTGATTAGCGCGGGTCATGGCATTGACTGAGCCGTTCTCCGTCCAGGTTTCCCAGGTGTCATCATCATTCAGGCCGGAATCCCAGAACGCCGTTTCATAATGGCGCAGGGTATGTGCCGAGCCGAACAGATGCACGCCGGGGCCGCCTTCGGCCAGCGCTTCAACGCCGAGGAAATCATCATCTACCTTCACCCCGGCACAATAGGCATGCAGCGCACCACACAGATCAGCGTCCAGCATGAACTTTTCATAGCTCATCGACAGCAGGCCGTCCAGAAACCCGGCGGAGTGCAGAATATAATTAGCACCACATTGAATCGCCGCCATCATCGACATCATCGACTGGCTCATGGCCTGTGCATCAGGCAGTTTGGAAGTGGAAAAATTGCCGGAGCAGCGCAGCGGCAGTTTCAGCCTGCGCGCCAGCTGGCCGATGACCAGACTGCCCAGCGCAGGCTCCGGAGTACCAAAGGTGGGTGAGCCGGAACGCAGTGACATGGAGGAGATAAACGAGCCCAGAATGGCCGGAGCACCGGGACGGGTAAGCTGACTTAGCGCCACGCCGATCATGGCTTCGGCCATACTCTGCGCCACCGACCCGGCAATGGTTACCGGAGCCACTGCCCCACCGAGCAGGAAAGGCACGATCACCACACCCTGATTAGCCGCCGCATAGGCTCGGATAGCTTTGGTGGTGACACCATCATAAATCAGGGGTGAGGTGACATTGAAGTTGCCCATAATCACGCAATGCTGCTCCAGATACTCCGCGCCAAACAAGATGCGTGCCATGTCAATGCTGTCTTCCGCGCGTTCAGGCGCGGTAATAGAACCCAGAAACGCACGGTCGGAATAGCGGATGTGCGAGTACACCATGTCCAGATGCCGCTTATTGACCGGTACATCGGTCGGCTCGCAAATCGTGCCGCCGGAATGATGCAGCCAGGGCGATGACTGCGCCAGACGGATAAAATTCTGAAAATCCTCCAGTGTGCCGTAGCGCCGCCCTTTGTCCAGATCCATCACAAACGGCGAGCCGTAGGCCGGGGCCATGACAATGGTGTCCTCACCGATCTCGACATGGTTGGCCGGATTGCGGGCGTGCTGGGTAAAACGGGCCGGTGCTGTTTTCAGCAGATCGCGCACCAGACCCGGTGCAAATCTGATATTCCAGCGTTGCGCATCCAGCGGGCTGACCTCCCCGCCCGCCTGCCGGAACAGTTCAACCGTCTCTGCGTCATCACGAAACTCGATGCCGATTTCCGCAAAAATACGGTCTACTGCCCGCTCAATCTTTACCAGACTCTCCTCGTCCAGCAAATCATAGGTGGGGATATTGCGTTTGATATAAGGCACCCGCAAATGGGTATTGGACTGTTGCGCATCACCGCGCTGCTGCTGGCGGGCATTGCGGCCACCACCGCGTTTGCGGCGTGGCGGTTCGGTCGATAAGGGTATGGATACTGACATAAGGTTCCTCCTGCGGCCTGCCGGTCATTAAGCCACCGGCAGCGCCCGTTGTGGTGATTAAAGCGCCGGGATACAGGCATCTTTCTTTTTGTCTATACGGCATAGTCATCTTTATTGACACTATTGTCAAGTATAGTGACAGCCTTGTTCAGTCAGGTTAAACTGCTGTCATGACAACCATCTCTGATTCCAATATTGCCCACTCCATACAAACGCCCGGTAATGATGGTGCGACTCTGTGGCTGGATGCGGCTTATCAGGTGTTGATCTCACAGGGTGTCGACAAAATACGCATTACTGCACTGGCCGAAATGGTCGATAGTACCCGTACCGCGTTTTACTGGTACTTTGCCTCCCGGCAAGAGCTGCTGGATAAGCTGATAGAGCGCTGGCAGGCAAAAAATACCGGCAACCTGATCGCACGGATTGATGCTTATGCGGCCACGGTGAATGAAGCCGTGTTCAATATGTTTGACTGCTGGCTGGAGCCGGAGTTATTTGATGCGCCCTTTGACCTGGCAGTGCGTAACTGGGCTAATGGTGATGCCGAACTGGCACAAAAGGTCAGAGAGGCGGATGAAGCGCGGATTGCTGCCCTGATCCGCATGTTTGAGCGTTTTGATTATCCGGCCACCATGGCCTTTACCCGTGCCCATACCGTTTATTACACCCAGATCGGCTATATCTCGATGATGGTCAGCGATGATCCTGTCTTGCGTATTCAGCGCATGCCGGATTACGTGGAGGTGTATACCGGGATTAAGCCGGGGGCGGATGAGATTGAGCGGTTTATGGCGCGGCACAGGGTTGAGGCTTGGTGATACAGCCACCAGCCTTTATACTGGCGGCTCCTCATATCCTTATCACCATCCCATGTCTGAAAACAATATCAACAACCATAGCGATCTTGTCTGGAAAATAGCTGAAATCCTGCGGGGTACTTACCGCCCGCCCCAATACCGGCGGGTAATGATTCCCATGACGGTGTTGCGCCGTCTGGATTGTGTACTGGAGGCGACCCGTGAGCAGGTCAAGGCTGAATTAGCCAAACCGAAGTATAAACTGATGCCATCCACGCTGATTGAAGTGACCATCAACCAAAAGTTTGGCGCCCCTTTTTATAACAGCAGTGATTTCACCTTCAAAAAGCTGCTGGATGACCCGGACAAACTGGAAACCAACCTCAATAAATTTATCAGCAGCTTCTCGGTGACGGCACGGCGGATTCTGGAGAAATTCGAGTTCGATAAGGAAATCGCCAGAATGGAAGATGCTAACCGCCTGTTTGAGGTGGTGAAGGCATTTGCAGACGTTGATCTGCACCCTGACCGGCTCAGCAATCTGGAAATGGGTTATATCTTCGAGGATCTGGTCAGGCGCTTCAACGAACAGGCCAATGAAGAAGCCGGGGATCACTTTACCCCGCGTGAAGTCATCAACCTGATGGTAAATCTGGTGTTCTCCAGCGGTGATGATCAGGATACGGTGTTTGAAGACAGCAAGCGTATCACCGTGTATGACCCGACCTGCGGCACGGGTGGCATGTTGTCCGAAGCCGAAAAATTCATCAAAGCTATGAATAGCAAGGTCAGTATTGGGCTTTACGGGCAGGAATACAACGCCGAATCCTATGCTATATGTGGCTCTGATCTGATGATCAAGAATGAGCCGACTCAGAATATTGTGTACGGCGACACCCTGGGCACGGGACGCTCCAAACCGGATAGTGACTTTACCGATGGTGATGGTCATCCAGATCAGAAGTTTCATTACATGCTGGCGAATCCACCGTTCGGGGTGGAATGGAAGAACCAGAAAGCAAACGTCACACTGGAATATGCAAAAGGCGGATTTAATGGCCGCTTCGGGCCGGGGCTACCGCGTATCAATGACGGCGCCCTGCTGTTTCTGCTGCACATGATTTCCAAGATGCGGGCTGTGACCGATAAGGACAAAGGGGCGCGTATTGCCGTTGTATTCAACGGATCACCCTTGTTTACCGGGGATGCGGGCAGTGGTGAGAGTAATATACGCCGCTGGATTATCGAAAATGACTGGCTGGAGGCGGTGGTTGGCCTGCCGGATCAGTTGTTTTATAACACCGGCATTTACACCTACATCTGGATTCTCAGCAACAACAAGGCGGACTCCCGGCGTGGCAAGGTGCAATTGATCAACGCCACCCGCTTCTTTACCAGGATGAAAAAAAGTCTGGGTAACAAGCGCAATGAAATCGGCAATGGCAAAGACAACAAGCCGGATCATATCGCTGAAATCACCCGTATCTACAATGATTGCAGGGATGATGACACCCGCATTCTGGCGGCTGGTGAGAAACCGGTAAAAGTCAGCAAGGTTTTCCGTAATCAGGATTTTGCTTATCTGAAACTGACCGTGGAGCGTCCGTTACGGCTTAATTTCCGCGTGGATGATGCCCGGATTAAGCAGTTCAGGGAAGGCAGTTTCTTTACCGGCTTGGCGGTATCGAAAAAGCGCAAGGACTTGAAAGGGCAACTGGAAGAAGTCGCAGCAGGCAAAGCAAGACAGGCTGACATTCTGGCGGTACTGGAAGGTATGAAAGCTGCTTTTGCGGATGGGGCTTTGGTGATGGATCGTGCTGTGTTCAGCAAGCAGCTCAAGGCAGCCTTCAAGAAGGCGGAAATCAAAACCGATGCCGCTTTACTCAAAGCCTTGCTGCTACCGAAGTCGCTGGGTGAACGTGACCCGCAAGCCAAACCCTGTATTGCCAGCTTGGGCGGCTTCGAGCCAGACCCGGAATTACGTGATACCGAACAGGTTTCCTTGCCACCTGATACCAGCCTGCCCCTGCCTATCGGCTATGACGACAAGGACAACAAAAAGGCACTGATTGATCTGGTGCGGGGGCATTGTGAGGCATATCTGGCACGGGAGGTGTTGCCTTATCGCCCGGATGCCTGGATTGACTTCGATAAAACCAAAGTCGGCTACGAAATTCCGTTTACCCGCCACTTTTACGAATACGAGCCACCCCGCCCGCTTGCCATTATTGAGCAGGAAGTCAAAGACCTTGAAGCCGAAATAGCCCGGATGCTGGAAGGGGTGGTGTGATGAGCGATAAACCATTGGCTAATTTGCCTGAGCAGCTTTACAACGACATTCGCGATCTGCTGCAGGATGCACGACAACAGGTACAGCAAAGCATCAACAACGCTATGGTGCATTGTTATTGGCATATTGGACGGCTAATTATCGAGCATGAGCAAGGCGGCGAAACACGGGCAGAGTATGGACAAAAAACTTTGCAATACTTGTCGGGCAAGCTGTCCAGAGAGTTTGGCAAAGGTTTTGATGCGCGTAATTTGCGCCATATGCGAGCATTTTATCTGGCTTACCCAATTTGGTACTCAGTGCGTACCAAATTGACATGGACACATTATCGCCATTTGTTGCGGGTAGAAAACATCCAGGCCCGCGAATGGTATGCTAACGAAGCGATTAGCCAGGGCTGGAGCACCCGTGCCCTTGACCGGCAAATAAGCACCTTGTTTTATGAGCGTTTGCTGTCCAGTGGGGAGCAGCACAAGGCCGGTATTGCTGCGGAAGCTCAGCAGCTGATTGCCGAACAAGCCGCGCCTGACCCGCGTGATTTTATCCGTGACCCTTATGTGCTGGAGTTTCTGGGGGCAAAGGCTGATGCACGCCTGTATGAAAAGGATATGGAACAGGGCTTGATTGATCATTTACAAGCCTTTCTCATGGAGCTGGGCAAGGGCTTTGCCTTTGTGGCGCGGCAAAAACACCTGCGGGTGGAAGGCGAAGATTTTTTTGTTGATCTGGTGTTTTACAACTATCTGCTGAAGTGTTTTGTGCTGATTGACCTCAAAGTCGGCAAGCTTGCACATCAGGATGTGGGGCAAATGGATATGTACGTGCGGGTGTTTGAGGAGCAATACCGGGGGGATGGTGACAACCCGACGCTGGGCTTGTTGTTGTGTTCCGAGCGCAATCATGCGGTTGCCAAATATTCGCAGTTGATGGAAAACCCGCAGTTGTTCGCCAGCAAATATCGCCTCTATCTGCCCACTGAAGAAGAACTCCGTATTGAACTGGAGCGTGATCGCGCCTTGATTGAAAATGCGTTGGCTGAGGCATATACCCCTTATTCCGCAATGATGGCGGGGAAACGCTCGTGAACTACCCTGCGTATCCCGAATACCGCAATTCTGGCGTTGAATCTTTAGGGCAAGTGCCACAACATTGGGAAATTATTTCCGCCAAACTATGCTATGAGATTCAGTTAGGTAAAATGCTCCAGAACAACCCCGCGAGCATCACAGACCAAGAAATCACTTATCTCAAAGCCTTGCATGTAACATGGTCAGGAGTGAAGACGAGTGATCTCCCTACTATGTGGGCATCTACTGGTGATTTGGAAAAATATGCTGTTAATGATGGTGACATGTTGGTATGTGAAGGTGGGGAGGTTGGGCGTGCTTCTATTTTAAGAAAGCCCAATGATAGCGAGCCTTGGATAATTCAAAATGCATTACACCGAGTGCGTGGGTCTGGTTTAGGCGATGTTGAGTATTTTAATTACCTTTTGAGGCACATCGCAGACTCTGGATGGTTCGATATTCTCTGTAATAAAGCAACCATTGCTCATTTAACAGGAGAAAAGTTAGGTGCGTTAAAGGTTTCAATTCCTGATAAAACAGAACAACAAACCATCGCCCAATTCCTCGACCATAAAACCCAACAAATCGACCAGCTCATTGCCAAGAAACAAACCCTGATCGACAAGCTCAACGAACAGCGTATTGCACTGATCACCCATGCCGTGACCAAAGGCTTGAACCCGGATGTGGAGATGAAAAGTACCGGAATTCGGTGGTTGGAGAAGGTGCCTAAGACTTGGCAAAAACGTCGATTAAAGTTTGTTGTGCAGAACATCGTCGATACAGAGCACAAAACAGCAGAATTTTTTGAGGATGGAGACTACTTAGTCGTTCGCACTACAAATGTCAGAAACGGCAAATTGATACTGGACAAGGCAAAGTACACCAACCAAGAAGTTTATGAAGAGTGGACAAGACGTGCTACACCAAAAGCAGGCGATATTCTATTTACGCGGGAAGCACCAGCAGGAGAAGCTTGTATTGTTCCTAATGACATCAAGCTGTGCATAGGCCAAAGAATGGTACTGTTTCAGTTCGATAAAGCTGAAATAAATCCCGTCTTTCTATTGAACGCATTACAAGCAGGCTTGGCTGATGAATTCATCAAGAAATTGTCACTGGGAAGCACAGTCGCCCACTTCAACATGTCAGATATTCAAAACATCCCCATTCTTTTGCCAAGCGTAGAGGAGCAGAACGATATTGCTTCTTACCTAGGAGTTGCTACTCATAGGGTTGACCGGATGATTGACTTGAACCAGCAGACCATCGACAAACTCAGGGAGTACCGTACTGCACTGATTACTGCGGCGGTGACAGGCAAGATCGACTTACGCCACTGGCAGGAGAAAAAAGGCTAATGCAGGCTATGCTACTATTCCGGTTAGGGACTCCTTCACACCACGCAACGGACAACCGCCATGACTGACCGTAAACGCCTGCCTATCGGCATCCAGACTTTCCGCGAAATCCGCGAAAATAACCACTATTACGTGGACAAAACCGGGATGATCGGACAACTGATCGACGACGGCAAACACTACTTCCTCTCCCGCCCGCGCCGTTTCGGCAAAAGCCTGCTGCTGGATACCATCAAGGAATTGTTTGAAGGCAACGAGCCATTATTCCAGGGGCTGGCAGTTCATGAGTATTGGGACTGGGCGGAACCCCACCCGGTGATACGCTTCAGCTTCGGTTCCGGCAACTTCCGGCAGGCAGACTACCTCGAGAAAAATCTGATGGCGCAACTGGATCGGCTGGAGCAGCAGTTCCAGTGCCATTCCGGCTATACCACCTGTCCGGAGCGTTTCCAGTCCCTGCTGATTCACGCCCACCAGCAAACCGGCAAACAGGTAGTAGTACTGGTTGATGAGTACGACAAGCCAATACTGGACGCACTGGAATACCCGGAAATCGCCAAAGCCAACCGCGACTTCCTGCGCGGCTTCTACGCCACCATCAAAGATTTTGACGCTCATATCCGTTTCAGTTTCCTGACCGGGGTGAGCAAATTTTCCAAAGTCAGTTTGTTTTCCGGCCTGAATAATCTGGAAGACCTGACCATGCTGCCGGCGTATTCCAGTCTGTGCGGTTATACGGATAATGATATTGATACGGTATTTTCCCCCGAATTGCCGGGGCTGGACCGGGACGAAATCCGCGACTGGTATAACGGTTATAACTGGTTGGGTACGGGCGTCTACAACCCGTTCGATATTCTGCAACTGTTCAGAAATCACACTTTTAAAAGTTACTGGTTTGAAACCGGCACACCGACCTTTCTGGTGGAACAATTACTAAAGCGTCAGATACCCACCATCCAACTGGATAATATGCTCAGCAGTAGTGACATCCTCTCCAGTTTTGAGATAGGTGACATCAGCACGGAAGCCCTGTTGTTCCAGACCGGCTACCTGACCATCAAACAGGAAGAAAACCTTGGCGGACAGTTTTTCTATACACTGGGCTACCCGAACCGTGAGGTTTACCAAAGCCTGAATAACAGTTTGCTGGCGGCGCTGGTACAAAACAAATCGCAGCAGGTAGTACATGCCAGCCAGTTATACCGCCTGTTGAGCGCCAATGATATTGCCGGGTTAAAGCCGTTGTTCCACAGCTTTTTCGCCAGCATCCCGTACCAATGGTACACCAACAACGACATTCAGAATTATGAGGGCTATTATGCCAGCGTGTTCTACTCCTATTTCGCCTCACTGGGCTTAAATGTCACGCTGGAAGACACCAGCAACCTCGGGCGCATCGACATGACCCTGAAATTCAATGACAAGGTGTATATTTTTGAATTCAAGGTGGTGGAACTGGTGCCGGAAGGCAAAGCATTGCAACAGATTAAAGACAAGGCTTACGCTGACAAATACCGTGCCCTTAACCAGCCGATATATTTACTGGGCGTGGAATTCAGCAAGACGGATCGTAATATCGTGGGTTTTGACTGGGAACCTGCCTGATGCCTGCCGGAAAAACCCATACCGAAGACCGTTTTGAAGAAGCCATAGCAGCGGAACTACTGGAAAACGGCGGCTATGTTCCCGATAACAACCCTTATGACCGGGCTTATGCTTTCAAGCCTGATAGCATCCTGCAATTCATTGCAGCCAGCCAGCCGAAACAGTGGCAAGCCTTCCAGCGTATCCACGGTGACAACAGCCGCAAGCATGTACTGGAAAGCCTGCACAAGGAACTGAACAGCAAGGGCATGTTGCACGTCTTGCGCCACGGTTATAAATGTTTGGGCAAAAAATTCCGGGTCGCTTACTTCGCACCCAATAACCAACTGAACCCCGAAACCTGGGAGCGCTACGCTGACAATAATCTGAGTGTGACCCGCCAGCTTTATTTCAGTGAGCAGGACAGCAAATCACTGGATATGGTGCTGTTCCTGAATGGCTTGCCTGTCGCGACGTTTGAACTGAAAAATGAAATGTCCGGTAGTGAGACGGTGGAGGATGCCAAAACGCAGTACAAGGAACGGCGTAACCCCAGGGAGCTACTGTTTACCTTCAAGCAACGGGTGCTGGTGCATTTTGCAGTTGATACCACCCAAGTCTATATGACCACCCGGCTTTCCGGTCTACAAACCCATTTCCTGCCGTTTAATCGTGGCTTCAAGTACGGTGCTGGTAATCCTCCGGTTGAAAATGACTATGCCACCGCTTACCTGTGGCGTGAAGTGTTGCAACGTGACAGCCTGTTGTCGATTCTCGGTAAATTCATGCACCTGCAAATTGAAGAGAAAAAACTGTATAGCGCCACCGGTATCAAGCGTATCCGGAAAGAAACCCTGATTTTCCCCCGTTACCACCAACTGGACGTGGTGCGTAAACTGGTGGCGCATACCCGTACTGTCGGGGCCGGGCGCAATTACCTGATCCAGCACTCTGCCGGTTCCGGTAAATCCAATTCCATTGCGTGGCTGGCGCATCATCTGGCGAGTTTGCACAATGCCGCCGATGAAAAGGTGTTTGATACCACCATTGTCGTGACGGATCGGCGCGTACTCGATCAACAATTACAAAAGACCATCTACCAGTTTGAACACAAGGAAGGTGTCATCAAGCGCATCGACGAAGATACCCGCCAACTGGTTGAAGCGTTATCCGGTAACACGCCGATCATTATCAGCACCTTGCAGAAATTCCCGTTTGTGATTGAAACCATCGACAAGCTCAACAAGGAACAGGCCGAGAAAGCGGACGGCGACCGGGGCAGCTATCAGGCATTGAAGTGGAGCACCAGGAATAAACGTTTTGCCGTGATTGTGGATGAGGCGCACAGTTCCCAGACCGGCGAAAACGCGATGGACTTGAAAGGTATCCTCAATCAGGACGGTATTCAGGAAGCCGCCCGGCAATACATTGAAGAGCATTACGATGAATACGGGGACGTGGAAGGCGATATTGACCCGCTGGAATCTGCCGTGCGCACCCTAATGAAACGCGGCAAGCAGGAAAACATCAGCTTCTTTGGTTTTACCGCCACCCCCAAGTACAAGACCAAGCATATCTTTGATGAGCCGGGGCCAAGTGGTGAAGCGCCCTTCCACGAATACACCATGAAGCAGGCGATTGAAGAAAAGTTCATTCTCGATGTACTGCTGAACTACACCACCTACGACAGTTTCTACCAGCTCAAGCTGAACAGCGAACATGACCCGGAAGTGATCCGCACCCCCACCACCAGGGCATTGATGCGCTTTGCCTCGATTCACCCGACCGTCATCCAGCAAAAAACCGAAATCATTCTGGAGCATTTCCGCGAGCATGTACGCGCCAAAATTGCCGGACGCGCCAAAGCGATGGTCGTGACGGAATCCCGTTTACATGCCGTCCGTTACAAACGCGCCTTTGATGCTTATATCCAGAAGAAAGGTTATCGCGACATCCGCACACTGGTGGCTTTTTCCGGTACGGTGCATGACAAAGACATTCCCGATAGCAGCTTTACCGAAGTACAGATGAATAACGGCATCAGGGAAAAGGAGCTACCGGAGCAGTTTGACAGCAATGAATATCAGGTATTGCTGGTGGCGGAAAAATACCAGACCGGCTTCGATCAGCCTTATCTGCACACCATGTACGTCGATAAACGCCTTGCCGGTATTCAGGCCGTGCAAACCCTGTCGCGCCTGAATCGAACCTGTACCGGCAAAACCGATACCTTTGTGCTGGACTTCAGGAACAAGGCGGATGACATCTACAAGGCATTCAAACCGTTTTACAAGGTCACACAGGCGGAAGAGTTGGTAGATGCCCAGAAGCTGTACGACTTGCAGCATCAGGTGATGGAATACCGGTTGTTCACGGTGGAAGATACCCTGACGTTTTACCGCTGTTTCGACCCGCTAAAAGACAAAATCAACAAGAAAGACCATGCCAGCATGAACAGCCTGCTGGATAAATCCGTCGCCTGTTTCTGCGCACTGGAAGAAACCCGGCAGGATGAAGCCAAAAGCCAGTTGGTTAATTTCCGTAATACCTATGCTTTCCTGTCACAGGTTATCCCCTTCCATGATCAGGAGCTGGAATTACTCTACGTCTACACCCGCTTCCTGCTTACGAAATTACCCCGCCGGGCCGCTGTCGATACCCAGCGTATTGATGATCTGGTTGATCTTGAATTCTACCGCGCCGAAAAACAGGAAGCCTTGCGGATTCAACTCGATGATGGCGAAGAGGCTGATCCCTTAAAGGGGCCGACGGATGTGGGAACCGGTAAGGGACAGGATGAAATCGTTGCCTTATCCCGCCTGATTGACCTGCTGAATGAACGTTTCGGTGGTGACTTTACCCAGGCCGATGAGTTTTTCTTTAACCAGATTCAACAGCAGGCGGTAGAAGATGAAACCCTGCAACAAGCAGCCAGGGTCAACAGCTTTGAGGACTTCAAAAGCCTGCTCAGGGATACGCTGAATGGTTTGATTATCGAGCGCATGGATGACAATGAAGCCATTTTCACCCGCATGATGACCGATGAGGAATTCAATTCAGCCGCTTTCGAGTGGTTGGCAGAGAAGATTTACTGGCAGTTGGATGAGCCGGGCAGTTTAGAATTAAGAGTTAATCAAGAATAGCGGGCAAACAGTGATGAAAAAGTGTCATCACTCTGGGTCTGGCAAATGCTTAACGTCATCGTTTTGCTCCTGCTGTCTTGCAAATTCAACAAAATTGAAGGTTGGTAACATCACTGGGGGCAAACCTGAATTTAACAAGACAGTGGCGATGTAAGCACGCAAAAAAGGGTAAGCAATAGCTGGTGCATTCACTGTCAGCAGCTTATTATCCCGTTCCTCATCAACAGGTTCATCTGCCTCAAACTCAGCCAAATAGGTAACTTCTAGTGAAAACGTATCACCCAAGCTCATGATGAACTCAAACACAATCAGAAAACGTTTGCTGTCATCTTCAGCAAGGGCGTGGTAAAAATTAAGCCCTCCCGTTTCACGAGTCTCAGGGGCAAGCAGCAGCCGTTCGACTTTCGTGCTTTTGAGTGTAAAGTTCATGACTTATGCAGCCATACAGTAAGAGGGATCATTTGCTGGAATTCTGCCATGAGTTTCCATTTCAAAGTAAGTACGAACCTCTATGGGCTGTAAGCCAGATACATCGAATGTATGTGGGCGTTGTACTGGACGTTTATACACAGTGCTACCGAGTGCGTAGCTTTTTGCTACATGCACACCTGCATAACGTGAGTTTGTTAGAAACTCATCCACGGTAATACCGCCAAAATTCTTAGTTTTCCGGTGATTAGATAAGAATTCAGCATCACTGATGCTATTGAGATGCTTCCTCATCAGTTCCAATGATTTTTTCTGTGCACTGTTCATGATGTTTCCCTTTAAATACCTTCAGTTACAGGGCTTTTGGCTATTTGCCCAGAGCGTTGGATGCACCAAACACTTATTTTTGATGGAGTCTTTGCCTTCCTGAAACAAACAAAGCTGCTGCCTTGTTAGTCTAGGCATATATTCCCTTCGCTCTTCGACAAAATTGAGTCTATCTTCATGACGACCATCTTGCGCTTTTATGGCGATGTACGGAAATATGTCCTTCTCAGCTTGAGCCTGATCACGCCAATAAGCAATGACCTGACTCACTGTCACGCTATTCTCGATACTTCCCGCTTGTTGGAGTCGTTCTTTGTACGCTTGGATCATGTCTTCAAAGTATAGCTGATGATCAACATTACCAACTAAATCCAGCAATAAATCACTATCTATCATAATGCGGCACTGAACGATGGCATAGCCTCTTCGGTATCCTCTGCCTTTCTTGCCCCAATCATGGGCAAAATAATCGCTATCTGTCCAAAAATAATAGCCATCAGTCAACCATTGTTCATTATCAGGATCACAAAAGAAAGGCGCATTTGCCAACACATGGGTTCTGCCACCGTAAGAAGAACAAGTATGATAGCCAACAATTTCAATGAGTTGTGTTCCCTTGCTATCTCCCATGCCACATCCTTAGATGACGAAATGCCAAAAAAGTAACTTATTTGATGATATTTTTCCATCAATTTCTTGGTGCAGCTGCCTTGCAGAGTACAGTCTTTCTGCCCTATGTTAAAAAAGCAGTCCGGCCAACCGGACAGCAACTGCAAAACCCCCGGACTCTAATCCCCATCTTTAGAGGTAACACCGCCACAGCGACACAAGCGGTTTTTTACGCCTATAGACTACGCAGCTAATGGTTATGCCGGGTATGTGTGGACTTACAACACTGTTTCGGCAGAAACAAGCGCGTCACTAAGGAAAAGGAGCTGCCCGAACAGTTTGACAGCAATGAATATCAGGTATTGCTGGTGGCGGAAAAATACCAGACCGGTTTCGATCAGCCTTATCTGCACACCATGTACGTGGACAAGCGCCTTTCCGGTATTCAGGCAGTGCAAACCCTGTCGCGCCTGAATCGAACCTGCACCGGCAAAACCGATACCTTTGTGCTGGATTTCAGGAACAAGGCGGATGACATCTTCAAGGCATTCAAACCGTTTTACAAGGTCACACAGGCAGACGAGTTGGTAGATGCCCAGAAGCTGTATGACTTGCAGCATCAGGTGATGGAATACCGGTTGTTCACGGTGGAAGATACCCTCGAATTTTATCGCTGCTTCGACCCGCTAAAGGACAAGATCAACAAGAAAGACCACGCCAGCATGAACAGCCTGCTGGATAAAGCCGTTGTCTGTTTTTGTGCGCTGGAAGAAACCCGGCAGGATGAAGCCAAAAGCCAATTGGTCAATTTCCGTAATACCTATGCTTTCCTGTCGCAGGTGATCCCCTTCCATGATCAGGAGCTGGAATTACTCTACGTCTATATCCGTTTCCTGCTCACCAAATTACCCCGCCGCCCCGCTGCCGATACCCAGCGCATTGATGATCTGGTTGACCTTGAATTCTATCGTGCCGAAAAACAGGAATCCTTGCGAATTCAACTCGATGATGGTGAAGAAGCTGATCCCTTAAAGGGATCGACTGATGTGGGAACCGGTAAGGGACAGGATGAAATTGTTGCCTTATCCCGCCTGATTGACTTGCTGAATGAACGTTTCGGTGGTGACTTTACCCAGGCCGATGAGTTTTTCTTTAACCAGATTCAACAGCAGGCGGTAGAAGATGAAACCCTGCAACAAGCCGCCAGGGTCAACAGCTTTGAGGACTTCAAAAGCCTGCTCAGGGATACGCTGAATGGTTTGATTATCGACCGAATGGATGACAATGAAGCCATTTTCACCCGCATGATGACCGATGAGGAATTCAATTCAGCAGCGTTTGAATGGATGGCAGAGAAGATTTATCAGCAATTAGATTCCGGCAACGTAAAGGCCGTGTAATTGGAAACACGGAGCAACTGTCGCCGGGCCAGAACAACCGGCGGCAATGGCGGGATTTAATGAGTATTAGTGAACTATCCCATGCCTAAATACACACTTTATAATAAGAATCAAACCCGATAAATTGACAAAAAAATATACTAAGCTATAGTGACAACAGGCTGAGGGAAGTGGGAGTGTCACATCATGTTTACCTATGTCAATAATCCGCCTTGTGATGGGGAGAGTGAAACTGCTGCTGATATTCAAAAGCGTGGTGAAATATCACTATCCAAATCACTCAGTATTCAGCGAATCATAGCATTCACAGGATCCGGTACGACTGTAGAGTACGGCAGACCAAGCTGGCATGAGTTAATAAATATTATTATCAATTTAACATATGAATTAACTAAATTACCTCCTGAGAATAATAAAGAATCTCTTAGCAAAGAGTCTCTCAAAAAAGAATTCAAGTCAATTTTATCCAATAATCTTGAACCAAAGTTTACTGATTTACCTAAAAATGCCAGATACGACAAGGATTTCATTTATACTTTTCTTGACTTATGTGAATCAATATTTAAAGGCTTAGAAGAAAAATATCCATGTCCTAGGCAGATAATTTCAAAAAAACTGGCAGATCCACTCGATAACAGTAAGCCTTTTGAGTATAAAACAAAAGAAATACCGAACTCATCAGATATAAAACGAATTAATGGCGGAACTCTTATAATCGAAAAAACAAAAAAAATACTTGAAAAACTTAAAAAAGAAGACTTAATAATATACAAAAATAAACTAAAACTCACTGAAGCGAATCACCTTGATCCACTAAAAAATATTTTTGAAAATCTTGGCATAAGACAATTTCTTACCTTGAATTTTGACATTGAAATAGAACGGCTATTGGGAGTGCATTATGCTAATAAAAATGATAAATCTCACAAAGAATTTATTAATTTTATTGAGAACCCAAATGAGACTCCAAAAAATTCAGACTACTTAAATTTTAAAAGAATCGATCTAAAAAATGGAATGCAACAATCTATCAGAACATCAACTATTAATGGAAAGAATCTAGGAGAACTATATTCATTTGGCGTCTTCTCAAGAAACTTTCAATCTAATGTTTTTCATTTACATGGAAGAATTGATGATCCTGAAAACATGATTTTAACACTAAAAGATTATCAGCGATTGTATTTAAAAACAGGAGAGCAACGAAAAACTTTTGAGGAAGCAAGATATGCCATATTTTCAGGTTCTGATATAATATTTATTGGACTCGGATTAAGTGAGTCTGACATCATGATACCAATCAGAGAGTTTTCTATACAAAATAGTGATATCAGCATCTCCAGAGGAACAATGTATGCTTTAATATTTTCCAGCACAGAAGAAAATCATGAAGCAGAAAACATATCCACTATTCTGAAATTTTATAAAAATTATGGTATATACACCATAATAATAGATGACGCCAGCACTATTAGAGCAAGAAAAGAATTATTAAAATCAATTATAGAAATTAATCAAACTGAATTTAAAGAAAACGATTCCATCAAGAGCTGGGCAGATAAAGTCTATAAAAAAATACAAAATGCCACACAAGAAACCACGAACAAAAGTCCTGAACTAAATTTTTTATTAGAAGTAATAAAATTGGCAAGATCCTGTGAAGAAACTGATTCCGACTTAACTAAAAAACTAATAAGTATTGAATTTAGCAAACTTGCAGAATTGCTAAATCAACGGCTCATGACTCGTGCTTTATGTGACAAGATTCAGGACATTTCAGAAAAAAGAGATCAATGGTGGCAGGAGTGGCAAGAGCTTCCTGATTATCGTATTGCCATCTATCATAAAAATATAGAAGGAAGTCAATCTAGCGACGAACCTATTGTATGGGTTCGGCAACGTGCTTATTATGATCATGTAGCATCTAAAGATAAAATAGAAACTTATATTACTGAAACTCTGAAAGATGCAATAAAAGAAAATGAACTTCAATCAGAACCATCAACAGGAATTCGAGTATTAAGATTAACGGCTGATTCTGGTTATGGAAAAGGAGGATTAGCAAATCTACTTAGCTATCACTACCCTAAAAAAACCAAAGAATCAAGAAAGGAGTATGTATTTGAGAGTGTTTTGAGTCACATTAATTACAATAATAAAAACATAAATGTAAAATATATTGGTGGTTTCTTTGCCCACCTAACTTTCACGTTAGAGTTCACATCCATAATATTTGGATTAATCAGATTCTTGTTATGCATAATAGAAAATCAAATAAATAAAAGCCAAAAACCAAATACTGAATACAAAAATTTTATAAATGACATAGAAAGAAAAATTATAATCAACAGTCCTGATAGAGAATTTGGACTCTCTATGCTCAAAAGCGTCATATACCAAACAAATTTTTTATTTGGCAATGACTTAAAAACCCGAATATTTGTATGCATTTCTGGAATTGATCGCCTTGTTAACGACAAAGGTGATGTATACAGCCCTGTTTATAGAGAGTTTTTCAGGATACTTACAGGTTACAAACCTGGATACGATAAAAAAATTCCTTTTGATATAGTATTAATAAGCAAAAAGACAATTACCCCAATACGCTATTTATCCAAAGAGATAAGAATACCATTCTCAAAAAAAAATGCAGATAAGGTATATAACGAAATACATAAGAAAAACCCAATAGATTTTTATAAGAGAAAAGAATCTAACATTTGGATCAAAAAATGGCACACACTTGAAAAAATTGAACGCACTACTTTACTTGATGAAATTTGGCTAACGACATCTTATCGAGTCAAACAAATGATTATCAGGACAAATGAAAAAGATAATTTCTCTCCAACTGAATTTGACAAATTAACAGACTCAGTAAATAAAAAATCACTTGATTTTTTTTCGTTCAAAAAAATTATTACCATAGATGACTTTGACTATCTTTTTCAGTTTTTACAAAAAAACATTCTTTATATTTACTTAACTTTTTCATTAACTAACTTAATGATATTTAGTACTTTCAATCAAACTAATAGCGAATACAAAGATAAAATAAGGAAGTTTTTATTTAAAGTACAGATTGCTGCAGGAAGAGGAGGAAGCAAAAGCTTTATCAGAGCAATTCTTCAAGAGTTCAGAAATGAGTTTTTGAAAAGAATTATTAATGATAGATTATATGACAATCGGGTAGCCGGAGGTCTCTAACCTCCAGCCCCCACAACACCCTGCATGCGGCTCCGCACAGGGCGTTTCACCCACCATAATGAAATGCAATCCAGCCGTCCCGAAGTGAGAACAGACCTTGTTGTTTCAGATACTTCAAACTCAAAGCAGCATTAATCCCCTGTGATTTCGAGCTACGCCACCAGCCTTTGCTGGAGCGCCCACAAGCCACCGCTGACCTGACCGGCAGACTTAATTGAATCAGGCTGCGAATCTTGGTTCGCGGTCGACCCCATTGTTTCCAGTAACACATTCTGACCCTGCGCCGTATCCAGTGATCAAGATCAACACATGGCTGGTATTGATGAGCAATACCGTAATAGTTGATCCAACCCCGGAGATACACGCTCAAGTTGCGGATTTTCTTTCCCATCGACACACCCCATGTCCGGTTGGTCAGTTCCCGCACGCGGCGTTTGAACTTCTCAACCGATTTGGGATGCCAGCGTATATGCTTGCCCCGGAAACTAAAACCCAGGAACCTGGCATTCACGCTTTTAACGACCTGGCTCTTTTCAGTATTCACCTTGAGCTTCAGGTCGTTTTCGATAAAACGGGTCAGACTCTGGAGTACCCGCTCACCCGCGCGCGGACTCTTCACCATGATGATGAGGTCATCCGCATAACGGGCGAAGTGATGGCCGCGTTTCTCCAGCTCCTTATCCAGCGGATCGAGCATCACATTGGACAATAGTGGCGAGAGCGGGCCACCTTGCGGCACACCTTCATGGCTGGGGAGCAGGATGTTGCCATCCATCACCCCCGCCCGAAGATAGCGGCCAATGAGTTGCAGCAAGCCCTTATCCCGGAACCTGCGCCCCAGTAAGGTCATCAGTTTGTCGTGGTTAACCCGGTCAAAGAATTTCGACAGATCAATATCGACGGCGATATTCCGTTTCTGTTGGCAGTATCCCTGAACCTCCCTGACCGCATCATGTGCCGAGCGGTTTGGCCGGAAGCCATGACTGTGCTCAGAAAATGTTGGGTCAAAGACCGGTGACAGGACTTGTACAATGGCTTGCTGGATCACCCGATCCAACACGGTTGGGATGCCCAATAAACGATCAGAGCCGTCATCTTTGGGGATGCGGACACGCTTAACGGGCTGAGGGAAATAGCACCCAGTGAGCAGTTGTTCTTTCAGGTCAGACCATTGCGGCTTAACCCAATCGGTGAATTGCTCAATGGTGATGCCATCGACCCCGGCTGCGCCTTTATTGCGGCGGACTTGTTGCCAGGCCTGCTGAATATTGGCGTTTGTGACTACCTGCTCCAACAGGTTTGCATTCAAGGCTGGGTTCTCATCGGAACGCTGGCATTCATTTTCCCGTGGCGGGGAATTCGGTAATGATTCCAAGTAGATGTACCTCCTCCTTGTTGGTTGATGTTCCGGCCTTCACCCTGTCCTGCCCATTACGGCAGGCGTTTGGCTACTATGCCGTCTGCTGACTACTGCTTAATCACGATGGAAATTGCTCCCCACCGCGCTGTCGTTTGCCATCAGGTTCGCTCGCATCCGGCAGATGGCAAGCCGGAACGCCAAGGTATTTTCTATACCCGCACCTCAGCGGGTTCACTACGACCGCCCGTTAAGCAGTTCTCCCCGGATAAGAACATGAACTGTCACTGCACCACTGCATCATTTACGCTATCCGTTAAACCACGCGGCTTCGCTGTCTTGTGCCAGCTCGCCTCCAGACTACGCCTTCTATGATGTTTCTGTCCGTCAGTCCGCAGCTTTGCATCAGGCTTCCTTCCCACAAACCCTCACGGTTTTGCAGTTGCCTTCTGCTAGTTGTTAACGCCATACTACCAACATGGGATTCTGGCGGTGGTTTTCCAACAGAGGACTTTCACCCCATAAGTTCATGCCCATGACGGGCGTACACAAAGAAAAAACTTTTGAGAAAAAAGAAAGAATAGATACAGTTCCCGTAAATATCCTTGACATAATAATGAGACACCTTGCTTTGTTTAGCTATCCCGTTCAAGAATCTGTGCTTGAGCATTGCCCTGACTTAGCTGAAAGACTTAGATTCAAAAATGATAAATTTAAATTCAAAGAAAATAAAAAAATACTAAATACAGCACTAGACCAACTATCTACACTATCTTTAGTTATAAAAATAAATCCTTCTGGTTACTCAGGAATATATGACAAACAACAAGCAACCGACTTAAAAAATGAAAAGTTTAAATATATTCTGCATCGAAAAATATCAGCTGTTGTAAGTGAAGATATGGGATATGTTACCGAATTTTCTCAAGAACTGGCTCCTTATAGAACCACATTGTACTGTGAGCAAAGTCATCCAAAAGGAGTTCCTCGTAAAGAACATTTCAATTTAGTTGAAAGAATAATTAAAAGTATTTTAGACAAGACTGATTTATGTTGGCCGGCCAGAAGCAATGAAGAAGAAATCCATGTCCAAACTGACTCAAATTTTCCAGAGAAATTTTATATACATAGTGCTAACACAAGAGCAGCTTACGCAATCCTCAGAGGGTCATTTACTATTTCATCAATAGCTCGAATGGATGGAAGCCATGCTATCGAAACAGAAAACCATCCTCCGTTCGAAGCTTACCGGGTATGGATAAGAGACATAATAAATTCGTCAATTCGCCTCACAAAGCATAGAAAAAAATTATTAAAAGAAAAAAATATTTCAGAAAAAAACCTGAGTTTTAATTTGCCTTTTTACCGCGATGAAGTTGCCTGGCTTTACAATGAAAAAGGATTGATTAGCTTTATTCAGGGAAGACTTTTTGATGCTTTACCTTTGTATAGACAAGCATTGCGTGTTATTGATGGCAGTAATGTAGGAGTTACAAATCAGGCGTTTTACTCTCCAAAACGGCGAATACAGCTTAATCTGGCTCTAGCGGAAATTGAGCAGGGTAATATACAGAATGCGGTCAAAATTTTAAAAAGTATTATGTCACAAATCATACTGGATCATTACAGTACCCCATCATCAGCCCTTATATATGCACGCGGTTATAGAGGATTATGCGATCACTTGACAGGTAATTTTGTTCAGGCAGAAAAATTTTATAAGAAAACTATCGAAGATGCATCAGATCGTGGACAGCTACGGGTTATCAGCATTTTTCAACGACATTGGGCTGATTTAATGCGCGTACAGAATCGTTTGGAGGAAGCCCGGCAATTAATTCTTTTGTCAGAGAAGTCAGCCGGGCAGGCAAATCAGGAAGATATTTTACATTACGCTTTGCTGGCAAAAGCCAGACTAATGCGTGATATGGACGAAAAACGGGAAGCTCTACATATTTTACGCCGTTCAGAAGACTACGCACATAGAATGGGACTCGATAAAATGATGGTAGAAACTCTTAAAGTCAGAGGAGAAGTCATGCTGTCAGAGGGTGAAGTCACACAGGCTGGTCGTGTCACTGCACAGGCCGTTGCATTGGCAAAACGAAACGGCATGAGACTCCGCAAAATATCCGCCTCCTTAGTTCAGGCAAAAATCTATCAGGCTAGAGGACAGAAAGAGTTTGCACTACAAATACTAGATGATATCACTATCGAAGCAGGCAAGCTTGGCTATACCCTAAAACTGGACGGAGCTCAGCAATTAAAACATGATTTGCGAATCAGCATCTGATTTTTGACAAAAAAACAAGGATAACTCAGCCGTTTTCGAGTTCTCATCTGCCCGCACATTAGGTGATCTGTGGGCGCTGGATGCCTTTGGCGGGAGTTTTAATTATTCATGCGCACTCTCAGCCAGCTCAAGATAATCACGCCAGGTCTGTAAACGCGCTTCATAGGCAGGCTCAATTACCTTCCACGCCATCCGTCCCAGCATCAGACGCAACGGTGGGTTATCCATACTCACCAGCTGCATGATCGCCTCGCCCGTAGCTTCAGGATTACCCCGGTCAAAAGTCTGCGTATTCGCCACAAACCCGGCACGGACATCAGCATACTCAGGCATCTGTTCACTGCGTACTGATGACACCTGCGCCCAGTCAGTGGTGAACGGGCCGGGTTCGACAATGGTGACATGAATCCCGAAATCAGCCACTTCTTTGGTCAACGATTCACAAAGCCCTTCCACTGCCCACTTCGAGGCATGATAGATACCCAGGTTCGGGAAGGCGATAACACCGCCGATACTCGATACCTGAATAATGTGTCCGGATCGCTGTTCACGCATAAAAGGCAATACCGCCTGAATCACCCACAGGGAGCCAAACACGTTAGTTTCCAGCTGGTTACGGGCCTCCTGCTCAGTGATTTCTTCAACAAAACCGAAATGGCCATAGCCCGCATTGGAAATCAACACATCAATCCTGCCGAAGTGAACCTGTGCCTGCTGAGCAGCAGCAAAGCATTGCTCACGGCTGGTTACGTCAAGCTGAAGTGGCAGTACAGAATCACCAAACTCCTCACTGAGTGCTTTCAGATCATCAGTATTTCTGGCCGTGGCAGCAACCCGGTGCCCCTGTCTCAATGCTGTTTCTGCCCAATGACGGCCAAAACCTTTTGATGCACCGGTAATGAAAAATACTTTGGACATACAATCTTCCTTATTAATATTTCAAACTGAAAATCTTATTGATAGCGGGAGGGCGGGCAGTTAAATGCTTTGCGGAATTGCCGGTTAAAATTGGAAATATCGTTAAACCCGCTCTTATAGGCAATGGTTGAGACAAAGCAGGTTTCCTGTTCATCACGCTGTTTCAGCATCAGACAGGCATGTTCAAGCCTGCGCGTGGTTAAATAATCAGAGGGCGTACTGCCGACCAGCGAGAAGGCGCGCTGCAGATGGCGGATGGAAACACCCAGCGAATCAGCCACGCGCTGGCAGGTCAGTTTCGGGTCAGTAAAATGCTCGTTAATAAACGCCATACCGCGTTCCAGTAACTGAGCGCCTCCGACTTCCGCATCAATATCTTTGCCGTTACTGTAGTCGCTTTGCTCATAAAGGATCGAGCCAATCAGGCCAAAAATCGCCTCTTTCAGATAATGGGACTGATGCTCATTATGCTGGACCTGATAAGCCTTGGTGAGAATTGCAGCCACTGCAATCGCGGTATGGTCGGTTTTTGAAATGAATTTCCCACCTTTGGCATGCACACCAAAGCGTTGCAGCATTTCTTCACGACTGAGGTGGATGGACAGCTGACGGCTGAAGCGCCCGAAAAATGAGAATTCAGACACATAAGCACTGTCGATCAGGATCATGTCACCGGGAATCAACACCCGTGAGTTGTCATGCTGGCTCATCATCGCCTGCCCCTCTTCCTGAATAATCAGGAAAAAATTCTCCCCTTCATCCCTGGCAAGGTCTTTTTTGGTGCGGCGGATCGAGTGCAGGTCTTTGGCCACATGCGCGATTTCCAGGTCAGCCAGGTGCTCCAGATGAACTAAGCCGTGTATGTCTTTACTTCTGAAACCGGACTCCAGCTGAAATGAACCACAGGCCGACATCAGGTCAGCTTCAAACTGATCAATGGGAAGCTTGCTGGAAGCAATTTTGGTAAGCATGGCCGCGCTATCCTCCGGTTGCGGACTGGCTTCAGATTAACAAATTACACACCTTCTTCATACTACCGGAACCTGCATGTCGCCATACGCACAGATTTATGTCGCTATTTACCTACTCGGTTTCAGTGCTAATTGATTAGGATATTGGCTGAATAAAAACCGGAGGAGAGGTTTATGAGTCAATTCGGACTGATTATTGACGGCAAACGTGTTTCAACCCAGGCACATTTCAGTGTATCCAACCCCGCCACAGGCGAAGAAGTGGCACAAGTTCCCAACTGCACGCCTGCTGATCTGGACATCGCTGTTGCATCCGCAGCCAAAGCGTTTGAAAGCTGGTCACAAAAAAGTGATGCTGAGCTTGCTGCCGCTTGTGAAGCGGTTGCCGCGAAACTGGGTGAGCACGCGGAAGAACTGGCTCAGTTACTGACCGCAGAACAGGGTAAGCCGCTGAATGGTATGGGTTCGCGCTTTGAACTGGGTGGTGCTCAGGCATGGGCCGGTTATACAGCAGGCCTCTCCCTGCCGGTCAAGACCATTCAGGATAATGAAGAAGGCCGTATTGAGCTGCATCGCCGCCCGATCGGTGTAGTCGGCTCTATCACACCATGGAACTGGCCGCTGATGATTGCGGTATGGCATATCCTCCCCGCGCTCAGAACCGGCAATACCGTAGTCATTAAACCTTCGCCTTATACCCCGGCTTCCACACTGCGCATGGTTGAAATCATGAATGAAGTGCTGCCTGCCGGTGTGGTGAATGCCGTGGCTTCGGATGACAAGCTGCATAATATCGGTGCGGCGATGTCTGCCCATCCCGGCATCTCGAAAATGGTGTTCACCGGCTCGATTGATACCGGCAAGCGCGTGATGGCCACTGCCGCGGAAACGATTAAAAAGCTGACCCTGGAGCTGGGTGGAAATGACGCCGGTATTGTGTTGCCGGATGTGGATGCCAAAGAAATTGCTGAAGGTTTGTTCTGGGGTGCCTTTATCAATAACGGCCAGACCTGCGCCGCGCTGAAACGCCTGTATGTGCACGAAGATGTCTATGACGATGTCTGCCGTGAGCTGACCGAATTTGCCAAAGGCATTCCGGTGGGTGTGGGTACCGACGAAAACGCGATACTGGGCCCGATTCAGAATCAGATGCAGTTTGACAAAGTGAAGCGGCTGGTCGATGCAGCCAAACAAAACGGACGGGTACTGCTCGGCGGTGAACCGGGTGAAGGCCTGTTTTTCCCGCCAACCCTGATTGCTGATCTGACTCAGGATGATGCGCTGGTGGCCGAAGAGCAATTCGGCCCTGCCCTGCCGATCATTAAATATTCCGATCTTGATCAGGCGATTGAGTGGGCCAACGAAGGTATTACCGGCCTTGGCGGCTCTCTCTGGAGCAAGGATATTGAGAAAGCCCGCTCACTGGCTGAGCGTATGAAGTGCGGTTCGCTATGGATTAATAAGCATGGCGCTATCCAGCCGAATGCACCGTTCTGTGGCGTGAAGTGCTCCGGTGTGGGTGTGGAGTTTGGTGAGGAAGGTCTCGCTGAGTACACCAATATTCAGGTGCTTTACAGCTGATAGCGGCAGGAGGAAATATGGATAAGTTTGATTATATCGTGGTCGGTGGCGGTTCCTCCGGGTGCGTAATGGCTTCACGCCTGAGTGAAAACAGCAGCAATAAGGTACTGCTAATTGAAAGCGGTGCCAATGACAGTTCGCCGTGGATCAAAATCCCGGCCACCTTTTTCAGGGTGGTGGAGAAAGGCGATGATGTGCACATGTATGAGGGCGACGCGTCTGCTGACCTGAATGACCGCCCTTCGTTTGTGTTACAGGGCAATGTAATCGGCGGCGGCTCGTCCGTGAATGCGATGCTGTATGTGCGCGGACAGGCACAGGACTATGATGACTGGGAGGCAGCGGGCAACAGCGGCTGGAGTTATGCCGACGTACTGCCGGTTTTCAAAGAGATTGAAAACAATATGGAATTTGCCGATGAGTATCACGGCAATGCAGGTGAGCTGAGGGTTTCTGAAACCGGTTATCACCATCCGCTGTCACGTGCATTCATCCGCGGTGCCCAGCAGACCGGCATTCCCTACAACCCGGATTTCAACGGCAAGGAACAAACCGGGATTGGTTTTTATCAGACCACCACCTATAACGGTAAGCGTCACTCGGCAGCAGATGCGTTTTTACGTAAGGCAGAAGGCCGCCCGAATCTGGAAATCCGCACCAAAACCCGCGTGGCCGGTATCAATTTCGAAGGCAATAAAGCGGTGGGTGTGACGCTCGAAGACGGAACCAAAATTACTGCCGGTAAAGAGGTGGTGCTGTGTGCCGGTGCGATTGAAACACCGCGCCTGCTGCAGTTGTCCGGGATTGGAGATGCCGCACACCTGCAGCAGCATGGTATCGAAGTGGTGTCTGACCTGCCGGGTGTGGGTGAGAATTATCAGGATCACCTGGAAGCCAATATCCAGTGTTATGCGAAAGAACCGGTTTCTTTCTATCAGCAGGACAAAGGCTTTAAAGCGGCGATGCACATGATGCAGTACCAACTGTTTAAAACCGGCGTACTGACCTCTAACGTGGTGGAATGTGGCGGTTTTATTGATGTGTCCGGCGCAGGACGGCCGGATATTCAGTTTCATGTCCTGCCGTTTATGGTCGGCTGGGTGGATCGCGCGCCGATTGAACAGCATGGTATTTCCGTTAACCCCTGCTTCCTGCGCCCTAAATCACGCGGTTCGGTCAAACTGAAATCAGCCAATCCGCAGGATGCTGCCCTGTTTGATGCAGGCAGTTTTTCTGATCCGGAAGACCTGGAAGTCTTGCTGCGCGGCACCAAAAAAGCCATTGAAATTTTCCGTACTCCGGCGATGCGCGAAGTGATGGGCGACTTTGCCATACCGACGATGAGTGAAGTGGATGATGACGACGCACTGCGCAATATTATCCGCCAAACCGCTAAAACCGTTTTCCATCCCGTCGGTACCGCAAAAATGGGCCCGGACAGCGATCCGATGGCAGTGGTGGATGCAGAATTGCGGGTAAAAGGGGTGACCGGGCTGCGGGTGGCGGATGCGTCTGTTATGCCTAATCTGGTCTCAGGTAATACCAACGCACCGACCATGATGATTGCCGAACGGGCCGCGCGCTTTATGACCGGCAAAGACAAGTTGCTTTAAGTTACACATAAACTGGAGGAGTTAACATGAACAAACAAACACTGGCTGGCCTGGCCTTACTGAGTGCGCTCGGAATGACAAACTCAGCATTTGCTGAAGAGCCGAAATGCGGTCTGAATAACGGCGAAAAAGCATCCGGGGAACCGATCAAAATCGGTGGTATTTTTGGTAATGCCGCACCGGGTGACTTTTCATCGGCCACCGACGCGGCCGCTGCCTATTTCCGTTGTGTGAATGACAATGGCGGTATCCACGGACGGCCGATTGAATACATGGTCGAGAATGACCAGTGGAATCCGGAACTGGCTGCTCAGGCCGCCGCCAAGCTGGTGAAGGATGAAAACGTGGTGGCGATGGTCGGTAACTCTTCCTTCGTGGAAATGAGTGTCAACGCGCCGACCTATGCCGAAAACAATATTATGGCGATGGCTTCAGGCTGTGCTGTATCGGAGTGCTTTGAAAGCTCGAATATTGTTTCCACCAATCAGGGCCCGCTGCCTTCTTCTGTTGGTGCGGCGATGTATGCGGTTGAAGAGCTGGATGCCAAGAATATTTCCTGTATCGGTATGGCAATTCCATCCGTGGGTAACTGGTCCTGTGGCGCGGTACAAAGCTACATGGAATCCAAAGGCCTGAAAGGTTCTTATGTGCTGCTGAATCCGGCAGCTCCGGATGTGAATTCCGCCCTGCTGGAAGCGATCGCCTCCGGTGCCGACTCCATTCTGGTTAACCTGCCTGCCGGACTGGCAACAGCATTCCTGGGTGTGGCACAGGAACAGGATCTGGCGGACACCTACTCCTGGACCTCCTCAACCCCGCTGTACGATGCCTCGGTTCCGAAAACACTGGGTGAATACTGGAGCGGCAAAATATTTGTCAGTGCCGAGCTGACTACCATTGATGGTGAAGGTGAGGATAATCAGAACTGGCTGAAAGTAATGGATAAATATGCCAATGCAGATGATCCGCGCGATACCTTCTCTCAATCCGGCTATCTGTCAGCCCGCTATTTTGTTGACACCATGAATGCCATGGACGCCGACAAAGTGGATGACCGTGCCGCGGTTACTGAAGCCATACAAGCCATTAAGGGTTATAAATCTGACCTGACCTGTGGCCCTTACTATGTGGGTAAAGCGGATCGTCACATGCCGAACCATGCCGGTATTATCGTCGAAATCCGCGATGAAGCGTTTCATGTGGTGCGTGACTGCTTCGAATATGAAGGCCCTTACTTCGAGCCGATTCTGGAGATTGAGAAGTCTCTGGGTATCCGTGGTTAGTAGCGGTACAGCAAATCCCCCTTGTTCCCCCTTTTACAAAGGGGGAGACCCTTCGATAAGCCACTGATTTGGCTGGAGGGTTCCCTCCTTTGAAAAAGGAGGGACAGGGAGGATTTACAAGTCAGCCTCCTGTTTTGGTTCGTAATATCTTGAAAAGACCATCAACATGACTCAGCGTTTCTTTTCAGCCGCACTGGTATTGGGCACGGTCATCGCTTTGTGCCTGCTGCTGGCCTGGGGCAAACCCGTTAAAATTGTCAGTATGTTCATCGTGTCCGGGATGGCCGTCGGCTCCCTGTATGCGCTGGGCGGCATCGGTCTGGTGGTATTGTATCGTGCCACGGGTGTGCTCAATCTTTCCAACGGGGCCATTGGCGCGTTAGGCGTGATGATTGCCTGGCAGCTGCAGCAATGGAATATTGCCGAACCCATCACCTGGCTGGCGGGTATCCTGACCACCACTGCGCTTGCTCTGATCTACGGACGACTCATCGCTCCCGGCCTCGCCTGGCGTGATCCGGTGGTAAAAGCCGTAGCCACGCTGGGTTTTGCGCTGATTGTACTGGGGATTACCGCTTTCGCCTGGGAAGATGATGTGCGTAAGTTTGCCCTGCCCAGTGACAAAATGGCCTACGACATCGCGGGGATGCGCGTCACCCTGACCCGGCTGATTGTGATATTCGGCGCTGTTTCCATCGTGGTTGCCGTGTGGCTGTTCCTGTCCCGTACCCGGGTCGGACTGCAGATGCGTGCACTGGCCGATAACCGTGACATCTCCGCCCTGATCGGCATTCCGATTGTGCGCACTGAAACCATTGCCTGGGGCATCTCGGGTTTGATTGCCGGATTTACCGGACTGATGTTTGGTGATCTGGTGCGGCTGGAGGCTTTTGTCATCACCTTTATGGTCATTCCTGCCATTGCAGCGGCTATTTGTGGCCAGCTGAAAAACCTCGGTGTCGTGCTGTTCTCCGGTATTGCCATCGGCGTTATTGAATCACTGATGACGCTGAATCCCGTTCTTAAATCCGTCCGCCCGATGGCGCCCTTTATCATCGCCATTCTGGTACTGGTTTGGGTGCAGCGTGGCCGGATGAATTACTTCGCAGGTAACTAGCCATGCCACTAACACGTTCAGCCTGGATCGGCCTGATTGCAGCACTGCTGGCTTTTATTTTATTGCCACTGCTGGCAGGCGGGCAGTGGGTTAAAATTTTCACCTCAACCGGCTGTTTTATTATTGCCGCGGCCGGTGTGGCTTTTATGTACGCCCGGCTGGGCATGGTGTCTCTGGGCCAGGTCGCCTTAATGGGCATCGGTGGCTGGGTGATGCTGCGTATGAATCATGCCTTTAACCTGCCCTTTGAAATCAATCTGGCGGTGGCCGGAGGCGTTACCCTGGTGTTCGGCTGGATTCTGGCCTTACCCGCGCTGCGCATGCGCGGTTTGTATCTGGCGCTGATTACGCTGATGGCAGCGGGCGGGCTTGAGGTCATTTTTTCGACCTTCCGCTTTCCGAATGGCGGCGAAGGTTTCTGGGGGGTGATGCCCTCGGTTGCCGCACCGTTCAGAAGGCCCTTTTTAGCAGCGGATGACGCTTCTTACCTGCGCTATGTGATCTTCTGTATTTTAGCCGCTTTTCTGGTCATCGAAGTACACATGCGTACCGCACCCGGCCGGGCATGGGCGATGATCCGCCGCTCCGAAGCCGCTGCTTATGCTTCCGGCGTCAATGTGGTTTATTACAAGGCCTGGGCTTTCGGGCTGGCGGGATTTCTGGCCGGTATCAGTGGCGGTTTGCTGGCGGGCGGACTGGGTCTGCTTGATCCGGCGACCTTTCGTGCCTCGGAATCGATTATGTTATTTGCCCTGATGGTGGTGGGCGGCTCGCAGGGCTGGCTGGGTATTGTTATCGCCGGTGTGCTGTATCGGGTGGTTCCGGCTTTATTCAACGACTGGTCGATTGATGCCGATATTGCCCTGATTATTTTTGGCGCTGCCCTGCTGCATGCCATTACCACAGCCCCCAATGGCCTGTCAGGACAGCTCACTGACCTGCTTAACAAGCTCTTCAAAAGTGGTGAAAAAGCATGATTAAGCTAACGGATCTGACCGTGAAATTTGGCGGTGTGGTAGCACTTGACCATATTTCTGCGGAGTTCTCTGCCGGTATCTCGGGCATTATCGGCCCCAATGGCGCGGGTAAAACCACCACCATGAATGCGGTTTCAGGCTTTTTACCCTACGGTGGTTCGATCAGCTACGATGGTTTTTCCATTGATCCTCTCAACCCGTTTAAGCGCACCCGCTGGGGGTTAAGGCGTTCTTTTCAGCGTGAGCAAATTGCCGATGACCTGACCGTGACCGGCAATCTGCTGGCGATTCTGGATAACTTACCGGGCAGCCGTGCATCCAAGCTGGAACAGATCGACCGGGCGGTGGAAGCGATGGAACTGAGTAAGCTGGTGAATAAAAAAGCGCAAACCCTGAACACCTATGAGCGGCGGCTGACCGATCTGGCGCGCTGTGTGATTGGTGATCCGAAGATTGTCATGCTGGATGAGCCGGGCGGTGGTTTGCAAAAAGATGAAACTGAACATCTGGGTGACCTGATTCTGAAAATTCCCGGTCTTACCAATGCAATAACGCTGGTGATTGACCATGATGTCGATCTGATCACCCGTATTTGTGAGCAAACCCTGGTGCTGGACTTCGGTAAACGCATCGCTTTTGGAAAAACTCAGGAAGTATTGGCCGACCCGAAGGTACAGGCGGCTTATCTTGGCGTGGAAGAGGTAGCCTGATGTCGCTTGTGGTCGAAAATTTGGAAGTATCGATGGCCGGTAAAAAGGTGGTCGATGATGTGTCAGTGACGGTTACGCCCGGCAAAGTGACAGCGGTGCTCGGTGCCAATGGTGCCGGTAAATCTGAGCTGGTGCTGGCTATTGCCGGGATGGCGACGGTGGTCTCGGGCAGTGTCACAGTAAATGAAACAGACATTACCGGCCTTTCCCCCGAACGGGTGCGCAGGGCCGGAGTGGCTGCCGTGCCGGAAGGCCACCGGGTTTTGGGCAGCCTGAGTGTGGATGATAACCTGCGTGCCGCCGGTACCCTGCTGACCGAATCTGAGCTGAAGACTGTACTCGCAGAAACTTATCAGCTGTTTCCGGAGCTGGCGGAGCGCAAGGGGCAAATTGCCGGGACTATGTCCGGCGGACAGCAGCAAATGCTGGCGATTGGTCATGCGCTGATGGCAAAACCGGCCTATCTGCTGATCGATGAAATGTCACTGGGGCTGGCACCGCTGATTGTGAAGCGGCTGGTGAAAACGCTGGAGGCGCTGGTGGAAAAAGGCACCGGCATTCTGCTGGTGGAACAGTTTACCGAAGTGGCGCTGTCGGTGGCTGATACGGTGACGGTACTGCGGCGTGGTAATGTTTGTTATCAGGGTACAGCGCAGCAGCTTCGTGATGATCCGGAGATTTTGTCTCGGGCTTATTTGTGATGCGGTGTCTTGATAGTCATCTGAATATCTGAATTATGTGCACGGATACGCCCAAAGCCGGAACAGCACCTCCTCGCTGCAAGGCAGGCATGATACGGATTTACTAGGTGCTGAGCCCATGAAGCCGGTAAAAATGACTATGAATAAGGCGTGGGGGCAGGAGAACACGAAACAATACGAAACAATAGCTGTGTCGGCAGAGAGTCCAGCTCAGCATTAAGCAGCTAAAAAGCGTGATTCACAAACCTTCTCGTGATATTTTTGAGCGTAACAGGTCCTACAGAGGCGGCTGAAACATGCACATACGGCAAAATAGCAGCATAAACAAGCTGGTTAGCACCACTACCCAGATGGGCCTGAAAAGCAATCCCTTATAAATAAAGTATCGGACTCCGTAGCATGCGATTCAGTCCAGTCAGGCACTTAATACCCGAAGCTGCCGCTCAAGGCATAATATGCTTTAACGTTAGACAACTACTACCTTAAAAGCTGGATCAATCTATGAAAATATTTATTGGCGGAGCCTCAGAAGACTCAGAGAACATTCGCGAAATTGAAGCATGGGTATCAGAAAACGATCATGATGCATGGCCATGGGATAAACCAGGAACTTTTACCATTGGAACCTCAACGTTTCCTCGTTTGATAGAAATTAGCCGCCAAGTTCAGGCCGCCATTTTGATATTCAGTCCAGCTGACCTTATTTACTATCGAGGTGACGCTGCGGGACAACCGAGGGACAATGTTCTGGTTGAATACGGACTTTTTGCAAGCGCACTCGGCCCAGAAAGATGCGCTATCGCACTTGTTGGTGACAGCAAGGTTGCCTCTGACCTTGCGGGGATATCAGTTTTGGATTTTAGAGGAAAACGAAAACCCCGTGGAAGAATAGAATTAAATATTTGGCTGAGAAAGCTTACATCCAATCCGATTGATCCAGCAGTTGCAAAACAGATTGCCACAAATGAAAAGCTACGCAACGAAAACGCAGAACTTAAAGACGCGTTAGTGTTCGAAAAGGAAAACTCCAGAAAACTGAAGTCATTGCTCGAAAGCGAAAATGTTATCAACTTCCACGATTTGAGTCTGGATAAATATTGGAAACTTCTCTTTGATTATTCTGCTGTGAATAGCATTGCAGATGGCATAAAAGACCTTATTGGGAACCCTCAAGACCTAAGAAATATTTTAGAGTCCTCTGGGATATATACCATAAGCGAAGCAATAGCGTGGGGCCACTCAGAGTCTGAAACTGAAAATACAAACCCGCAGGAAAATGGCAAGTTTTGCAGAAAGGCACTTCGTGCCTTCAAGATGCTGGGCACCCCAAATGATATACAGCAATTTGTAGACAATGCAGACCGGGGGGTTGGAGCTGCATTTAGAAACGCAGCCGAGCAACACTTATCTGAGAATAGCTAATCGTTTAAGGACTGGTTTCTGGCCAGCCCTCCCCACAATACCCCGCATGCGGATCTGCATGGGGCGCTTCATCAGCCGTTAGGATATCGGTACTTGATCCATTGTTCATTGAGCGATACAAAACCCTACTCCTTCAGTCACTGATTGGATAACCCTACTTGTGCCGCTTTGGCCTTTACCCGTCGATAACAACCCTTGGAACTTGAATTGGCGTAGGCTTCTCACACTCCAAATCAGGCGGTATTTACTGGACTGATAGCCGAAGAAGCAGAGACCACTGACCATGTATTTGACTTTGAATACCGGGCAAACGCAGGTTGATACACTTGTGCTCGGTGAACTGCTACGGCGCAAGCGGCACCCTCTGCCGGAGAGCTTCGGCCAAAGCAGCGTATCAGCCGCATGACCCCCGCTGGTGATACGGAAAAAACCGGCAGGCCGCTCACGCATCTTGAAACAATATTGCAAAAAGTCAAACAATAAACTACATTTGAATACATCTGAAGTCATCCAGGGTATGTATCATGAGCAAAACGGCTGTTATCACGACACGGGTTGACCCTGATCTGAAAGCCAGTGCGGAAGAAGTGCTGGCCAAACTGGGCATGACCACAGCGCAGGCTATTACTATGTTTTTAAAGCAGGTAGAGCTGAATCAGGGGTTACCCTTCACACCGCGCTTGCCAGGCAAACCAATTGCAGGGCAAAAGAAATTCACCATACAAACATTCAATCTAGGAGACAAGGAAACGCCGGAGCGTGACGAATTACATGAGCGCAAAAGTATTTTTCGTTATGCAGGTGCTGGCAACCGACGCACTTACCCCACTGCTCAAGCTGCTGATGAATTCATTTCCCAAATCCGGGACGAGTGGAAACGCTGAAATTCATGATTGAGCAATTGAAAGATAAGCGTGTGTATTTCGACACCAATCCGTTTATTTATTTTGTAGAAGGTCATGAAGTTTTCGGTGATGCAGTCAAACCTGTCTTTGAACTGCTCGACAGTGGGCAAATCACCGCTTGTACCAGTCAATTAACCCTGACCGAATTGTTAATCAAACCCTATCGGGACAATCTCCCGGAGGTGATTGCCGCTTATGAAAGCTTGCTACTGGATTCAGGGTTCTTTTCAGTATTCGGACTCAATGAGCGCACATTTTTGATAGCAGCCCGATTAGGTGGAGAAACCAGGTTGCGGACACCTGATGCACTGCATCTTACTGTGGCTTTAGAAAATGAATGTGATTACTTTATTACGAATGACAAGCGGATTCGCTCTTGTCAGGGGCTGGAAGTGATACAGGTCGCGGATTTGATAACGTCATGATGACTGGGATGCTCACCATAACGCAACGCCTCAACAATCACCTGAAACGCCCGCGACTTATGACGCCGGTGCGGATAATAAAGAAAATACCCGGTTGACGGCGGACACCAGTCATCCAAAACCGACTTAAGTGTCCCGGCTTCCAGATAACCCCTCACCAGATCCTCAGGCACATAAGCCAGACCATAACCATCCAGCGCCGCGCGGATAACCGGATAAATCGTATTAAAAGTCAGTTGCCCTTCCACCCTCACCCGCAACTCATGCTCGCCTTTTTCAAACTCCCACGCATAAATACCGCCATGCGTCGGCAAACGCAGATTGATACACTTGTGCTCCGTTAACTGCTGCGGCGCCAGCGGCACCCCCTGCCGCTCAATATAGGCAGGCGATCCGACCACAATAAAACGGAAATCCGGCCCGATCCGCACTGCAATCATGCCATCCGCCAAATGTTCACCAAGCCGCACCCCGGCATCAAACTTTTCCGCAACAATATCCGTCAGACCATAGTCATTCACCAGCTCAATATGAAGATCCGGATACTTCTCCAGAATCGGCGCAAGTTTGGGCCAGAGCAACGTGTCAGCCGCATGATCCCCGGTGGTAATGCGGAAAGAACCGGCAGGCAGCGCCCGCATTTCAATCAGGTCTTCAAGATGCTCCTGCACCTGAACCAGCAGCGGATCAATTTCCCTTAACACCCGTTCCCCCGCTGAAGTAGGCGTCACCTTGCGCGTGGTACGATTCAGCAATCTGACCCCCAAACGCTCCTCCAGCCCGCGAATGGAATGGCTTAATGCCGACTGCGACACACCCAGCTGCCCGGCAGCATGCGTAAAGCTGCCCGCCTTGGCGACGGTAATCAACGAGATAAGATCGGTGATATTTTCTTTCAGCACAGACTGACCCTTCCTGCATTGTCTGAGATATGTCTGCAAGCATACCTGATTAATGAATCATACTCATAAGAGATAGTAATTTACCTGTATTAATCAACATAGTAACGTGCTGTAATATTCTCAATCTGCCCATCAAACCACGCTTATACACTTTATTCAGGAGTATGATTGTTATGAAAATTTCATGCACCGGACACCGCGCAACTTTACTGCTCGCGATGATCCTGACCGGCACAATTGGCTACAGTCATGCAGAACAAACCGAAGTTGATGAAACAGTGAAAATAGTTATTCAGACAGATCATGGTGATATTCAGGGCGTGCTTGAATCAAGCACCGCAGGCAAAGCTTTTGCCGCACAATTACCGCTTGAGCTAACCCTGAAAGATTACCACGCCACCGAAAAAATCGCGGATCTCCCTGCCCGCCTGCCCACGCAGGATGCACCGGCGGGTATAAAGCCGGTGGTCGGTGATATTACCTACTTCGCGCCCTGGGGCAATCTGGCAATTTTCTATAAAGATTTCAGCTACTCAAACGGACTGGTACGGCTGGGACGCATTGAGGGCGATCTGTCACTGCTCAGCTCAAAGGATTCAATGCCGGTGCGCATTGAGCGGGTGCCTGCGGAAACCGCGAATCCATAACGGATCATAACGGATCACCGCTTCAGATCTGCCAACCAACGACCCTATTTAAACCTTATTTATTTTTATATTCAGGAAGATAGCGACATGATATTGAATGAAACCTACACCTTAGCCAGCGGCATTGAAATCCCGAAGCTGGGTCTGGGCACATGGATGATTACCGAGGCAGACGCTGTCGAAGCCGTTAAAACGGCACTTGATATGGGCTACCGTCATATTGATACCGCACAGGATTATTTCAACGAGGCTGAAGTTGCTGCCGGTATTAAAGCCAGCGGTGTGTCACGGGAAGAAATATTCGTGACCACCAAACTATCCGCCCAACATAAAACCTATGCGGATGCCGCAGCAGCCATCGAGGAATCACTGCGGCTCCTCAATATGGATTATGTGGATATGATGATTATCCATTGCCCGAAACCCTGGGATAAATACGATGGTGAAGACCGCTTCTTTGACGGTAATAAAGAAGCCTGGCGCGCACTGGAAGATGCACATAAGGCCGGTAAAATTCGCGTCATCGGCTTATCCAACTTCCAACCGGTCGACATCGACAACATTCTGCAGTCCTGCACGGTAAAACCGGAGGTTAATCAGATTCTCGCTCATGTCAGCAATACCCCTGCGGAGCTGATTGAGTACTGCCGGCAGCAAGATATACTGGTGGAAGCTTACTCACCCATCGGTCATGGTGAGCTGTTTAAAAATGCTGACATTCAGGCAATGGCAGAGAAATATCAGGTTTCACTGCCACAATTGTGTATCCGCTATACGCTACAGCTGGGCCTGTTGCCACTGCCGAAAACCGCTAATCCGGAGCACATGGAAAACAATGCCGATGTTGATTTTGAAATCTCCGCAGAAGATATGGCGGTGTTAAGCACAATGGAAAAAATCAGTGATTACGGCGAGGCCAGCGTGTTTCCGGTTTATCAATAAACTGCAGAACTCCGGGCCTGACCGGACAGGCTCTCTGAAAGTCGTTAAGAAAACCACTAATTGCCTGCTCAGACCCGGAGTTTTAGATTGTTGCTGGCTGTCAGTCGTGCATTAACTGTTTGATGCCACCAATGAAAGTTGCATCATCCTGTAATTTTCTCTCATCCAGAAGTTTTTCTGCATCTGATCCGGCGCGGAATCGCAGCCGGTTACCGGTCTCGTGCGCAGCCTCCCAGATGACTTTTGCCACGACTTCCGGTGCGGACGGGTTGGCTGCCAGCCGGCCAAACAAGCGACCCATGGCCTCTGCCGAGGGTGCATAGTCCGGGAGGCTTTCATCCATTGCGAAATCGAATGAGCTCCCCCCGAAATTTGTCCTGATCATGCCGGGCTCAACAATACGCACACGGATACCCAAAGGTTCCAGTTCGTAATGCAACGCTTCGGATAATCCTTCAACGGCAAATTTGGTGCCGTGATAAAGGGTGCCGAGCGGAAAGGTGATCTGCCCGCCGATGGAGGAGATATTGATGATTGTGCCCGAATGGTTCTGCCGCATATGGGGCAGAACGGTTTTGGTGACCTCCAGAACTCCGATAACATTGGTATCGAACTGACGCCGGATACGCTCCATGGAAAATGCTTCCAATGCGCCGTAGGCTCCGTAGCCAGCATTATTAACCAGCACGTCGATCCTGCCGAAATGACCGATCCCCTCTGCCACAGCCGCTGTAATTGAATCAGTATCGGTTACGTCCAGCCGGGTCACATGTACATTATCCAACTGTGCCAGTCCGGCTCCGGCAGCAGGATCACGCATTGTGGCTAATACATTCCAGCCGTTTGCATGGAAATGGCGGGCGGTTGCTTCACCGATGCCGGATGAGGCTCCGGTAATCAGAATAGTTTTCATGGGTATCTCCTTCAGGTGTTCAGGCCGGCATCTGTACGATAAGAATTTTGAAGCTTCAGCTTACTCATCAATCAAGGAGCAATCTTTCAAAATACTCCGGATTTTTTGCACAATCCTACAGAAATAATGATTATTGTTATATCCTGGCATCGTTTCGTGCTAGTTTCCGGTAACAGACAAGGAGATGAGCATGAACGGCCAATCATTGCTGAGCTGCATAGCGGAAATTCTTGACAGCTCCGGACTGAAGCAGGGAGCACTGCACCATGCAGGCACCGGGACATATCTGTTGCGCCATGAAATAACAACCGGACTGGATGCCACAGTCTACCGTCCGCTGCTCTGCCTCATTCTGCAGGGTGCGAAGGAAGTTGGCACCAGCACCAGAACCCTGACCGTGCATGCCGGCCAGTCACTGATCGTCAGTCACGCCCTGCCGGTGGTATCCCGGATTACCGAAGCCGCCCACGATTGCCCCTATGTGGCGCTGGTGCTCCCGCTTGATCTTGATCTGATGCGCTCTTTGGCGCCCGCAGTATTGCCGCTTCCCAAAAAAAGATCGCCGGAACCATTCTCGATTTGTCGCTGTGATACGGACAAAGGAGTGGAGGACGCGCTGCTGCGTTACTTTGAGCAATGTAATGCCGAAGAATCGCTGCGTCTGCTGGCGCCGATCACCATACGGGAAATTCATGCCCGGCTTCTGATGGGTCAACATGCGGGGGTGCTGCAACGATTGCTCTGGCATGAAAACACCGCCAGCCGTATTTTTCAGGCCACCCGGGACATTCAGGCCAATCTTGGCAAGGCGCTTGTTGTGGGCGAACTGGCACAGCGTGTCGGCATGAGCCATTCGGCCTTTTTTGAGCAATTCAGGGCTGTGACAGGTACTTCACCCTTGCAATACCAAAAGGATCTGCGCCTGCTCCGGGCACGTGAGAACCTGCAAAGGAGCGGCGAAAAAATATCTGAAATTGCCTTCAGCGTCGGATATGAAAGCCCGGCACAGTTTTCAAGAGAGTACGCCCGCAAATTCGGTTGCTCTCCGCGACAGGATCGCCGGTGACCGGTGATTATCCTGAACCTGCTGCACAAACTTAATACGCGAACCTTGTCAGCCCGACAGCAACAAGCCGCCCCTGAGACACTCAAACCGGCTGTATCGGAATATAATGCTCCGGTGCAGCCGACGGCGTAATCTGCGGTGCCCAGGCATGGCCATAAATCACTTCATAAGTCGCCGGATATTTACCATCCTCCCGCCGGAACTGCTCATAGGCCTGATAAAAATCCTGCATACGCTGCTTACCGGTCAGCCCGCGATTTCGCCCGGCGGTGGCATTATTCGCGCCGATACTTTTCAGATCCTGCAACAGCCCGCGCACCTCATCGTAGGTCAGGGTGATCATCTCCATATCCACCACCGGATCACGGAATCCTGCCTGCAACAACGCATCACCGACATCGTGCATATCCACAAAACGGCTGGTGTGGGTATAACCATCCACCTGCCCCCAGCTGGCGCGCAGCTCTTTCAGGGTATCCGGGCCGAAGGTGCTGAACATCAGTAAGCCTTCCGCACGCAGCGCCTGCGCCAGACCGGAAAAAACGGCAGGCAGATCATTGCACCACTGCAGCATCAGGTTGGATACCATCATATCCACACTGTCCGCCTGCAACGGCAGTTGCGCGACATCGGCACAGATCCCGGCGGGTTTGCGCAATAAGCCGCCCTTGGTGCGTGTCATCTGCACCATGCTCAGCGCCAGATCCAGACCAATGACCTGTGCCTTTTTATAGCGCTTTAACAGCTGCTCCGTGATTTTTCCGGTACCACAACCGAGATCAACCACCCGCTGCGGCTGCAAACGTACCAGATCCAGCCGCTCCAGCAACCGGTCACCCACTTCGCGCTGCAAGACTGCCGCCGCATCATAGGACTGTGCGGCACGATCAAAACCGGAGCGGGTCTTGGCCTGTTCCAGCAAATAGGCTGATTTGGTTTTATCCATGCTGATCCTTAATAAATGGCAATACCAGCTCCATAAACTCATCCGTGTGGGTTACAAAAGGCACATGTGCCGCTTTCTGCATAATATGCACCTGCTGCCGGTTATTATCATTGTTATTTTCCAGAGCCAGATGCTCCGCCAGACTGACCGGAATCAGTTTATCCAGCCGGCCAAAAATCCATTGTGCAGGCTGCGTAATCACCTGCCGGGAAAAATCGGCCGTGCTCAGAATATCCAGCCCGGTTTCAAGCGCATGAAAGGCCGCCGGTTTACTCAGGATATTGTCACGCAAATCGTGTATGCGCTGCGGATCGCTGCGTACGCCCATAAACTGCAGGGCAAAAAAACGCTTCACCGTCGCCTCATAATCACGCTGCAACCCGGCGGCAAACTCCTGCACCACCGATACCGGCAAGCCGTGCGCCCAGCCTGCATGCTGCACAAAACAGGGCGTACTGGCGACCAGAATCAGCGCCTTCACCTGCTGCGGGTACTGCAGGGCCAGTGCCTGCGCCATCATCCCGCCCAGCGACCAGCCCATAATGATAGCATCCTGCGGAATATGTTCGGCCAACAACGCCACCATTTCCTGCTGTGACTCGGCCACCAGCGCATGACTGTCGCCATGCCCCGGCAAGTCAATCCAGGTCACCTGCATATGCGCCGCCAATTGATGGCGCACGGGCTCCCAAACCCGGTGATTCATGCCCCAGCCATGCAGCACGACCAACGGCTGTCCCTCACCTTCTGTACGGGTAAAAAGTTGCGACAATTGCTTTCCTTTCACGTTATCATGCTGCTCTGAGCATCCGGCACATCCCGGGCAGCCCACATTCAAATTACTCAAATCATCGAAAAACGGATCTTAACCAATGCACCCGGAAGCGACCAGTCTGTTGCCCTATTTTCTGATTATTGCTGCTTATTTACTCGGTTCGGTATCCACCGCGATTCTGACCTGCAAGGCCATGGGGCTGACCGACCCGCGCACGGTGGGCTCGAATAATCCTGGTGCCACCAATGTGATGCGTATCGGCGGCAAAAAAGCGGCGGCAATTACCCTGCTGGGCGATATGCTGAAAGGGTTGATTCCGGTGCTGATCGGCCATCTGCTCGGCTTTGATCTCCGCTGGCTGGCCTTTATCGGTCTGGCAGCCTTTCTGGGGCATTTGTACCCATTGTACTATGGCTTCAGTGGCGGTAAGGGTGTTGCAACTGCGATTGGCGTCTACCTCGGCTTAAACTTATGGGCCGGTCTGCTGGTGTGTGCAACCTGGCTGTTTGTGGCCAAAATTCTGAAAATCTCATCGCTGTCGGCACTGGTGGCCACCCTGCTGGCACCGCTTTATTTCTACCTGTTCACCCGACACCCCACACTGACTGTGGTGATGATTATTATGACAGTACTTATCTACTGGCGGCATCGCAGCAATATCCGCAATCTGCTGGATGGCACAGAAGGCAAGATAAAGTCAGATAAGTCTGTCGACTGAACGACTTATTTATTTGATTCACACATCACCTGATGGCTAATTTCAACACCCATATCACCTACGCTGCCGCAGGTTCCGGCCTGTTATCGGTATTGTGCCTGCAGATCGGACTGGTCGACCAGCGTAATGCGCTGCTGCTGGCGCTGGTTGGCAGCATCGGCGGCATTTTGCCGGATATTGACCTGCAACGCTCTTACCCCAGCCGCATTCTGTTTTCGATGATGGGCCTGTTTCTGGGCTTTATGATGGTGTTTTCGCTGGAAACCCGCTTTTCCATTCTGGGTTTATGGCTGGTCGGCATCGGCTCTTTTCTGCTGGTACGCTTTCCGGTCTGGTACATCTTTCATCACTACACCAGCCACCGCGGTTCCACCCATTCGATTGTCGCCGCCCTGCTCTGTGCTTTTACCGCCACGGCAGTCAGTTTTCATATTCTGGGTAAAGATGACCTGACCTCCTGGCTGGTGGGCAGCTTTTTATTCCTTGGTTTTATTCTGCATCTGATTCTGGATGAAGTTTACAGCGTGGATTTCAGTAACCGGCGCATCAAACGCTCGTTTGGTACCGCGCTTAAGCTGGTGGATTATCCAAAAACCTTTAAATCAGCCCTGTTAATCGGTGCAACCTTTATTGTCTGGTTTATCACCCCGGATGAAACCCGCTTCTGGGACATTCTGACCAGCCCGCAAACCTATCAGATTATCACAGCACGATTTTTACCCTGAGACAATTTGTCCATGGCGGCTCCATGCCGGACTCTGTGGGTCTGTTGCGCAACAGGAAGATGCCATCTGTCAATCTGCATATGGCAAATCACACAGATTTGGTTACATCACTGCGGTTAAGTGCGTATTATGTCCCTTTCCGGAGGAACTGAAAACAGGGACAATGGCACACTTACCACCACTCAACGCACTGAAAGCTTTTGAAGCAGTCGGTCGCCTGCAAAGCTTCACCAAGGCGGCAGAAGAGCTGTATGTCACCCGGGCAGCGATCAGCCACCAGATTAAGCATCTGGAGGATTTTCTCGGTTTCCCGTTAGTGAAGCGCCATAACCGCGCCATATCACTGACCCCGGCGGGTGCTGCTGCCCTGCCCAAATTACGTGAAGGTTTTAATAATCTGGCCGAGGCTGTCTATGAAATGCGCAATCAGGTCAGCCATGCCACCCTGAATGTGTGGATGGCACCATCGTTTGCATCGAAGTGGCTGGTACCACGCCTGCATCAGTTTTCCAATGCCCATCCGGAAATTCAGATGAGTATCAGTGGTGATGCCAAACTGGTTGATGCCACGGAAAAGGCCGAAGATCTGGACGAGCTGTTCCGGGCCAATGATATTGATGTCATGGTGCGCTTTGGTTCCGGTAATTACTCTAACTGCAAAGTGCAAAAATTATTTGCGGTACAGGCAGTCCCTTTATGCAGCCCGGACTTGCTGAATCAGAAGGATAAGCCCCTGAAGACCCCGGACGACCTGATTCACCACACCCTGTTACATGACGATACGCCCTATCCGGGACGCCCCAGCTGGGCAAAATGGGCGACAGAATTTGCTGTCGCGGGGATTGCAGATCACCATCGCGGCCTGCACTTTAACCAGGTTTCACTGGCGCTGGCCGCCGCAGTAGATGGCCAGGGTATACTGTTAAGCATTGATGCACTGGCAGCTAATGATCTGGAAGCCGGACGGCTCTGTGTGCCTTTTGACCTGAAAATGCCGCTGGATCATGCTTATTATGTCATCCGCCCGAAAGGATCCACCACCAATCAGGAGGCGGCGGATGCATTTATTAACTGGATCATTTCAGAAGCGGACTCGCATACCATGGGGTAGAAACTTCCGCTTTCACTTCCCCCGCACTCCGGTTGATGAAAGCGGAGTGCGGGGGAATAGTGGGAGTAGTGGGGTTTTCTTACTGATTAGCCTGTGGCTGGGCAGGCTCACCACCCAACACCGGTTTAGCTTCCACCTTCAGCGACTCGTACTCACCGTCACAATAGCTCCAGCTTGCTTCCCAGCGTGACGGAAAGTCCTTGTCGATGAATTTGACATCAAAATAGCCCCAATAATTAGTCATACGGCCAAGCACGCCGGGACGCACAGTATCACAAGCTTTCTGTGACTTATCTTTTGCCCAGTAACCACGATAACTGCCACGATTCTGATAAACCTTGGCCAGCCCCGGCAGATAGATCACCCCCGGATCCTGCTGCGAACCATAAGTCCACACGGCAGTCGGCCCCATTTCAGCCTCATATACCACCCGTCCGGTATTAGTGTCCCAAATCTCGTCAGCCATTGCCTGAGCGCCTGCCACCACTAACGCCGCAGCACATATTCCCTGTAAAAACTTCATTTCTTCCTCTCTTTCATTTTTTACAAAACAGCATCATAACAGCATCCTGCCGGGCTGGCAGTCACTTAACCCGAACATGACTAAAAACTTATCGCCAATAAAAAAATTTTCCCCAAAAAAACCGGTGAAACAGAAATCTTTGTCCTATGCTTAGTCCAGCCTCAGATTCCAGTGAGGATGGCCTTCAGATAATTCAGGACGCTGGTTTAAAAAAGAACAACGCCACAATTCCGAAAAATAAGCACAGTAATAAACTGAAGGTCATTCTCTCTGGGATTTGAAGCAATCCGACAGATTTCCCAGCAGACGCGACACCTCACCGGTCATCAGGCTAAACTCAATGTCCATTTTTTCCGCATGAGACTGCGGATCATGCTCATCCAGCTGCTCATCAAAAATATCCAGAAACTTCAGACGCTTGATCTGCATGTCTTCGGTCAGCACAAAACTGATTTTGTTATCCCAGATCAGCTGAAGTTTTGAGACCTGCTTACCATTGGCCAGATTAGACTGCACTTCCTCAGCCATTAACTCATGCTTTTTGAAAACTGCGACACTCTGCGCCTCATCCTGACTCAGCAGCTCACACTCCTCACCCAGCTCAAAAGGAGAAGGCAACGCACCCTCAGACAGCCACTGTGTCATCAGGGTAACGGGAGAAATGTCGGTTTCCGGTGTTGTTACCGGCAGGCTATCGATAGTCTTGCGCAGCTGACCGGTGAAACGCTCAGCCTGGGTCGGAGAAGAAGTATTAATGATCAGCCACTGATCGTTGAGATCGATCCAGGCATCCAGTTTACGGGTACGGGTAAATGCACGGGGCAACAGTTCAAATTCGATCTGCTCACGCAGGTCTTTCTTTTCCTTGCCACCGACCTTACGGCTCTCACGTTCCTGTATATCAGTCACGCGCTCATCCAGCTCATCCTTAATCACCGAAGCCGGCAGCATGCGCTCCTGATGTGCCATCGTCAGCAGAATATAGCCATTGGTACTATGTACCAGCGCTTCAGCATTCTTACCCAACGGCGCCACCCAGCCGCTGCTTTCACGCTGCTCGCCGCCACAAGGAGCGAACAGCTTTGTTGCCAGTTTTTCGTCTAACGCTTCTGCAGAAAACGGGAATTCGCCCTGCAGCTTGTACAGATAAAGATTTTTAAACCACATGCCAGAGATGCACTCATAATCGCTAAGGGACAGCGATTATGCAGCAATCTGCACTGACAAACAAACGTTGCGCAAATCGCCAAGTGACAGCGATTATGCAGCAATCTGCACTGACAAACAAACGTTGCGCAAATCGCCAAGTGACAGCGATTATGCAGCAACAAACATCACACAAACGGAATGGTACCAAACTGCTTCCATGGGTTAGCTTGTCCTAACCAACGTTGTGTCACCGTAGAATAGACCTTACGGAAATCAGTGGTCATCGGCAGATTTCCCTGTGAATCCAGATGGTTCAGATCCGGATTTTCACCATAAATACCACCATTCACCTTGCCGCCCATAACCAGCTGCACAGACGCAGCGCCATGATCCGTGCCGCCACCCTGGTTTTCAAGCACACGGCGACCAAACTCAGAATAGGTCATCACCAGCACATCATCCCAGTGACCATGCTTCTTCATTGCTGTGGCAAATGAGTCCAGCGCATCCGCCAGGAAACTCAGGTTATGGTTTTGTAAATTTAACTGGTTAGCATGCGTATCAAAGCCATCCAGCTCAACCATATAAACCGGTGCACTTACCCCGTTGATAATCATTTTAGCCACAGACTCAAGCTGCCGGCCTAGTACGCTGTTTGCAAATCCCTGCCCCACCTGGCGCGGGTTAGACATCTTTTGCACCAACTCATCACGGGCATTAACCACCTGTGACTGAATATTCGCAAGGTGTGCTAAAGCGGGATTATTTATCTGCGCAGCCTTTTTTGTTCTCTCAACCAAATCAACCTGACTGATAAATACCTCAGGACTCTTCATCGCAATCGCATAGCAGTCTTTTCCGGCCATCGGCCCCAGCTCATCACCCAGCACAATGCCATGCAGATTATTCTGATAACCGGGCAGTACATGAGATAGCCAGCCCTGCGTAGAATGTCCGGGACGGGCCGCCATATCCCACACATCACCTGATTCAAAGTGCGACAGAATCGGATTCGAATAACCCACGCCCTGAATCCAGGCTACATCATCAGCCTTCCACCATGGCAACAGCTTATTCATATAAGGGTTCAGGCTCATGCCACTGTCTGCCAGTTCATTTGCAGCAAACTTTTTATGGTGCTGCGGCATACTGATTCTGGGCCGTAACTTTTTGTATAACTCATAATCCCGCCAGGGAATCAAGGTATTCAGCCCATCATTACCGCCCTTCAGGCGCACCAGAACCAGCTTACGCCGACGAGGCTGAGCATGCTGTACCGCATTACCAGCTCCCGGCGTATTACCTGCCGCCCAAAGAAGATCAGGCGCAAGGCCAGCTGCTGACACCGTACCGGCCAGCTTTAAAAAATTACGTCTATCCATTTAACTACTCTACCCTCATAATCATGCGCACAGTTAAGCTACGCACACCACACACACTTGATTATTATTATTATTTTCCCCAATAACACAATGATCCGGATCAGGTAACCTGAAATGCAGGATCACGCAGTAATGCATGTGCCAAGCGACGCTTGCCCGGAGTCGTTGGCAAATCATTTAACGGTGGAACAGCCAGTAACCATTCCAGCATTTCTTTTTCATCCCTTGCCCGGATATGTGGGCCGGTCTTCACTCTCGGATCCAGATTCCCCCGTGAAATCTTGGCCAGATAAGAAGCCCTGACCAGCAGTGTCTGGGTACTGATCCAGTGATCACCACCCTCCCAGCCTTTAACATTCGGCGGCTCGAATAATTTTTGCCCTAATAACCGGCACAGATTAACAATTTCTGTGGTATTTTCACGCGGATAAGGAATGGTACGAATCGTCCCGATCAGCAAGTCAACCGGTGATTTGACCAAAGTACCGCGGAAACGGTCTGACCAGAACTCCTCACTGTTCAGAATGACACGCATTAGTGTTTTGATGTCATAATTGCTGTTACGGAATTGTTGAGCCCAGTTAACGATAGTTTTGCGTGGCGGATTGGTTTCACTGACAAACTCTTTCCAGAACTTTTCAGTGACACGTTCAGCAGTACGCGGATGCTGCAACAGGATTTCAATGATGTCATCACCATTGAAGTTACCGGCACGGCGCAGAAAAATTTTGCGGCTGTCATCATGCTGATCAGCACGGATATGGAATTTAGCGCTTACAGGATGAACACCCCAGCCGGTAAATGCTTTAGCCGCAGCCTTAACATCGTTTTGAGTGTAATAACCGTGCCCTAAGGTAAACAGCTCCAGCAGCTCACGGGCAAAATTCTCATTCGGCTCTTCCTTTACATTTTTGTAACCGTCAAGATAAACCAGCATGGCAGGATCCCGGGCCACTTCACGCAGAAGATGCCTGAAACTGCTCAGGGCATATTTGCGCAGCATGAGATTTTGTTTGTGCAGCAGACTGGGCTGCAGGGTTTTCTGGATGGAAGAAGTGAAGTAGTTATGCCAGAACAGGGTCATGCGTTCAACAAAGGGGGTATTGGTTCTGAATAGCTGTTCTATCCACCACCCCTGCAGGCGCTGCCCTTCTTTCTGCGCCATCACCCAGGCATCTGCACGGGTTTTTGCTCCGGCATCGCGCATGGGTTCCAGTTTATTCCACGGGGTCAGATAAGGAGCCGGAAGCGGATTCGATGGCGCCGGGTTAAGAATATACTCAACCGCTTTTTGCCTGGGTAAACCCTCCAGCTTTTTGATACTCCCCCACTCTGCCCCAATGCCAGTTCTAGCAACTAAATGCCTGGCTTCACTGAACGTTAGTTCATTCATAAGCAAGTCTGTCTATAGTGAAAACTTGCTGCAAAGCATACCATTATTTTTTATAAAAAAATGACTAAAAATTTGATAAATCATAATGATTTAATACAAATTTTAACCAAAAAGTACATTTTGCAGCTCGTTTGGTTAAAAAAACAACAAGCAATATCAGCTTCTTACGTTGACTTAAATACTACACCAGTTATACCTAATGGGTCTTTCTGCCCGATTAACGGCTGGCATATTGCCCACCGCCCACTCTGCGCTGCACATCTTTGGCCAGCTGATGAACAGCCATCGCGTAATAGTTACTATGGTTGTAACGGGTAATAACATAGAAGTTATGGTAGCCAATCCAGGGTTCCTTAATACCGCCGGGCACAGTTGTCAGTGCCAATAAATGCGTCCGGCCGGTATTACTCCATTGGCCATTACGCGGACGAATACCCTGACTCGCCAGACTCGAAGCCGAATACTTCACCTTAAAGCCATCCGGCATGCCGGTATAAGCCATCGAGGTGACTTTTGCCGGAACTGCCACTTCCTGGCCACGCTTCCAGCCATGTTTGGCAAAATAATTGGCAATACTGCCGATTGCATCCACCGGATTCCATAAGTCACGGATACCGTCACCATCAAAATCAACCGCAAAGGAGCGGAAACTGCTGGGCATGAACTGCCCGTAGCCCATAGCACCGGCATAAGACCCTTTAGGTTGCAGCGGGTCCATGCGCTCACTACGGGTCATCAGCAGATAATTTTCCAGTTCTTTGAAGAAAAACTGACTGCGGCGCTTGTTCACAATCGCCGAAGTAGTCAGCGCATCAATGACCCGGTGCTTGCCCAGAATACGCCCCCAGCGGGTTTCAACGCCCATGATGCCAACAATATATTCCGGATCAACACCATAGCGCTGTGATGCACGCATCAGGTGTGGCCGGTACTGATTCCAGAACTGAGCGCCCTTCTCGATATTGGCCGGAGTAACGAATTTGGAGCGGTAATTATACCAGCCGCTGCCACTGGTAGCGCCGCCGCCATTGCCGGCCCAAAGCCGTGCCACGTCATCACGATTACGGGTCTGGGAAAATACGCCATACAGGTAATTTTTATTAAAACCATGCCGCGCTGACATGCTGTCAATAAAGCTCAGCAAGGCTGTGTTTCCTGCAAAGTCACCGCTCAGATAACCGGCAGAATAATTACCGCTGCCACGCCCGCCATACCCGACGGTTTGCGCAACTTGTTGCTGCTTTGGTCGCACAACCGGGCTCCGGGCCTGCTGCTGTTGCTGCCACTGTTGATGATATTGCTGACGTTTAGCCGCCTGCTGTTGCTGCTGACTTGCGTTTGCAGCCTGAGCCTGTCTGGCGGCCTGTTGTTTTTGCTCCCATTTCTTACGGTATTCAGCACGTTGCGCTTCCTGGCGCTGATTTGCTTCCCATTCTTTATGGCGTTGCTGACGCAAACGGTTCTGCTCATGCTGTCCGGCAGCATACTGTTGCTTCTGCTGAGCTTGTTTTAGCGGCAAGCCTTCCGGCAGCTGTTGCTGCTGCGCTGAATCAGCAGAATCATTACGGATAATATATTCCGTAACGACCTTGTTTTGCTTCTTCAGCTGTGCTGACTTTGTCGTTTCAGATTTTTTGGCTGGCGCAGAACTGCACCCTGTCACCAAACCCACACACCCCGTAATCAATAGCCCCGATAGCAATAGCCTGCCTGACTGCTTCATGCTTTCCTTCCCTTATTTTAGTTTCCGGTTACTTCAAGCAACCTTGTTTTAACAAATTTTAAACGCAAACTTTAAGGCTCAATCAGCCGGCATCAGTCTGCAAAATTAATAAAATTAGCACTCTCATCCAGAATAGGCGGTACCTGATTCACCACTGCATCACCCACGGTGACCGGGTCAGGTGAACTCAGTGACGGGAAGCGCCAGCCACCCGGCATATAACCCATTTTATAAGGTGCATTAATCATCTCATCCCAAAAATCCCCGGTAAAATCCGTGTAAAAATCCGGCCAGATATAGCGGGTATCACCCCATGGCTTAATCTCTTTTTTAGGCTGTGGCGGCGGTGGCGGTTTAGGCCCCGGTGTTGCTGCAATATTCGGATTGTACGGGCTACGATACTGAGGAGCCTGAGCCTGAGCCTGATTAAGTTGGCTGGTCTGCGCCATTTGCGGAATCTGTGCAGCCTGCCCCGGAACCATTCCCGGATAACGTTGCAGGGTATTCGGATAGCTCTGTGGATAGCCATAAGGCATCATCGCCATAGGCTGTACCGTGCGCGCCTGCGGATAATAGTAAGCAGGCGCTGCTCCCGGATAAACAGGATAGCCATAGTAAGCCGGTTGCTGTGCCATGACCTGCGGATAAGCATAGGCCACCGGTGCCTGCTGTGACATATACGCCCGGGCAGCATCACCCGCTGCAGCCTGATTAGCCGGAGGGAACTGATATGCGCTTTGCTGGCCATCATTGGCCAATAGTGGTGATGCAATCTGCCCGCTAAGCAGACACAGCACACCGATAAAATAGTTTGTCTTCCTCATCGCGAAAACCTCAATAGACAGATGACAACAGCATAGCAGAGGTTAGCTACGAAAAACGATACCCATAAAATCCAACCGAACCCACAACTTCCCTTTGGAAACAGACCATAGGGCATGCAGCCTGAATAGGAAATGAGCTAAACTTTGACTCTTTAACAACACTGTTGTAAAACAGCTTCAAGAAACATTATTATCTATCTGATAATATTATCAATATACCTGCAACTATGGTAGTTAATCCGGAATGATTTACCAACAAACTTTTACCCACAACACACGTGGCCGGGGCACGTATGACCTGAGTCATGAAGTAGAAAACCATATCCGCAACAGCGGCATTAAAACCGGCATCTGCACGGTATTTATTCATCATACCAGTGCGTCACTGATCATCACCGAGAATGCAGACCCCACCGTGCGCAGTGATCTCGAAACCATTATGCAGCGCCTGGCCCCGGACGGTGATCCGGCCTATCGCCATGATTATGAAGGTGATGATGATATGTCTGCCCATATCCGCTGTGTGCTGACTAACGACAGCCTGACGATTCCGGTCAGCAAAGGCCGCAGCCTGCTGGGTACATGGCAGGGCGCCTATCTCTACGAGCACCGCACCGGCCAGTTTCAGCGCAGACTAACCATCACTGTGATGGGGGAATGATAGTGGTATACTCTGCCGCCTGACTAATCCGGTAAAAGGTTTGATACGGCATGGAAATGAGTTCTTTTTTGGCGACGGCACTGGAAGCGGCTCAGGCTGCACAACAGGTCATTGAGAAATATTACAACGGCAAATTTGAAGTTAAACTCAAGGCCGACCAGTCACCGGTCACTATTGCTGACATCGAAACCGAAAAAACCATCCGCGGTATTATCCTCGATGCTTTTCCGGATCATGGCTTTTACGGCGAAGAAACCGGCAAGGTTAATGCCGAGGCTGAATATAACTGGCTGATTGATCCTATCGACGGCACTAAAAGCTTCGTGCGACGCTACCCGTTTTTCTCCACCCAGATTGCGCTGATGAAAGGCGATGAGCTGATTATGGGGGTATCCAATGCGCCTGAGTTCGGCGAGCTGGCTTATGCAGAAAAGGGGTTTGGCGCTTATCTGAACGGCCAGCGTATACAGGCCAGCGGTTACACCGAACTCAGCAAATCAGCCCTGTCACTGGGCAATATCGGTACCATCGCCGGAAAACCGCAGTGGCAGCCCCTGGGTGAGATTATTCAGGATGTGCAGCGTATCCGTGGTTATGGTGACTTCTACCATTACCACCTGCTGGCCTCCGGCAAGATTGACCTGATTATCGAGTCCGATGTGAATATTCTGGATATTGCTGCTTTATCCGTCATTGTCACTGAAGCGGGTGGTACCTTCACTGACCTCTCCGGCCAGCCATTGACGTTGGATACCACCACGGTACTGGCTGCCGGTAGTCAGGCGTTGCATAGCGCAACCCTGCAGCGCCTGAACTACCGTTGATCACACTGGTTAAGCTGGTCAGGACGCTGCCAGCCTGTCCATGGCCCGGTATGACAGTGCTTCAGATAAGTGCCGGGTCTGGATCGCTTCGCTGCCGGCCAGATCAGCAATCGTGCGTGCTACCTTGAGAATACGGTGATAGGCACGCGCTGACAGCTTAAACTGCTCCATCGCATGACTGAGCAGATTCTGGTCTTTCTTTTCCAGCGCACAGTGCAGATCAACTTCGCGCCCGCTCAGCGCATGATTGGTTTTCTGCTGGCGTGACATCTGCCGCTGCCGTGCCTCTTCCACCCGCTGGCGTACCACGGCACTGCTCTCCCCGCCTCCCAGCTTAAACAAATCATCCTGCTTAACCTGCGGCACATCGACCTGCAGGTCAATCCGGTCCAGAAACGGTGCGGAAATCCGTGAGCGATGGCGCTTTTGCTGCTCCGGGGTACATTCACAATTCTGCTGAAAATCGCAGGTACGCCCCTGCGGGCAGGGATTCATTGCCGCGACCAGCTGAAAGGCTGCCGGATAAGTCGCGGAACGTGCCGCCCGTGAGATGGTAATTTTTCCGGTTTCCAGCGGCTCGCGCAATACATCCAGCACCTTACGGTCAAACTCAGTCAGCTCATCCAGAAACAACACCCCGTTATGCGCCAGTGAAATCTCGCCAGGCTTGACCTGTGAACCGCCACCGACCAGCGCCACGCCGGACGAAGTATGATGCGGCTCACGCACCGGACGTTGTCCCCACTGCAGCACATCAAAGCCCTGATTACTGATGGACGCGATGGTAGCGGACTCCAGCGCCTGCTCTTCGGTCAGATCCGGCAGAATAGTTGCCAGACGGCTGGCCAGCATGGTTTTTCCGGTGCCCGGCGGGCCGACCATCAGCAGGTTATGGCCTCCGGCGGCGGCAATTTCCAGGGCGCGCCGGGCCGCAAACTGCCCCTTCACATCGCTGAGATCAAAAGGGTAGCTGACAGACTCACGGTGCACTTCCTGTTGCCAGCGCGGTAATCCCTGCTCTCCGCCCTGCAAATGACTCACCACCGCCTTCAGGTCTGCAGCCGGATAAACCGCCAAACCTTTAATCAGAGCGGCCTCATCCGCATTCGCCTGTGGCAGGATCAGACTATGTTTACTCTGCTGCACCGTCACCGCCGTCGGCAACACACCGCGCACCGCGCGCAGCTGCCCGCCCAGCGATAGCTCACCGATAAATTCATACTGATTCAGCACATCCGCCGGAATCTGGTCACTGGCGGCCAGAATCCCCAGCGCAATCGGCAGGTCAAAGCGCCCGCCATCCTTGGGAATATCCGCTGGCGCCAGATTCACCGTGATGCGCTTGACCGGAAAGGCAAAACCGGAATTGGTAATCGCCGCCCGCACCCGGTCACGGCTTTCTTTCACTGCTGTTTCCGGCAAACCGACAATGGAAAAGGAAGGCAGCCCGTTGGCAAGGTGAACTTCCACACTCACCAGCGGTGATTCAAGACCGGCATTAGTACGGCTAAAAGCGATGGCTAGGCTCATAAAATTAGTTTTTATTGATTGATTAGTCTCCTGATTGTGCCGTCAGTCGGCAAAGCAGACAAGCTGGTAGCGACAGGTGGAACCAGCCGTATGCGCAACGCACTGTTTATTGCTATAAACTGAATTATGGAGAAATATACTGTGCTGTTGATTCCCGCCTGGTTGGGTGGATTTTTTGCTGTGCCCCTGATGCTGTGGCCCGAAGTAATCATGCGAGTGCCATTGCTTAATCTGGCGGTGTTGATTATTACCGGAGCGGGTTGCGGGCTATTGACGATATTTCTGGCCAGAGCATTTTTTTACCTGTTTATTGAGTCAGCACATGCAAGCCGTGACCCGGATAGCCGGAACCGTTAAACTACTCCTTTCAATTTCGGCTACCCACAGGTCAAACCGCATGAAAACCCAGTCATTCAAACCCCTTACCATCGCCGTCCTCACTATCTCCGATTCACGCACCGAAGCAGACGATACCTCCGGCAAGGTACTGGTGGACAAACTGACTGCAGCGGGGCATCAGTGCGCCGAAAAAACCATTGTCAAAGATGATAAATACCAGATCCGTGAAGTGATTTCGCGCTGGATTGCGGATGAGAATATCAATGCGGTGGTGACCACAGGCGGCACAGGGATTACCGGTCGCGATGGCACCCCTGAAGCCGTGAAGCCGCTGCTGGATAAAGAAATCGAAGGATTTGGCGAGATGTTCCGCGTGCTGTCTTATGAAGAAATCGGTACCTCCACCCTGCAGTCGCGCACGCTTTGCGGGGTCGCTAACAGCACCTATATCTTCTGCCTGCCCGGTTCCAGTGGTGCCTGTCGTCTGGGCTGGGATAAACTGATTCAGGCACAGCTGGATAACCGCACCATGCCCTGCAATCTGGTGATGCTGATGCCGCGCCTGAACGAGGTTTAGCAGGCCACATCAGTTATACAATGCTTTAGCCCTCCCCCCCCTTGCATCGGACGTTTCGTAAGAAACGGTGCTTTGGGAAGGGTTGGGAAGGGGGAATAACTCAGCACGCTCAGCACTCAATCACATTAACAGCCAACCCACCACGCGCAGTTTCCTTATACTTGGTCTTCATATCAGCGCCGGTATCACGCATGGTCTTAATTACTTTATCCAGTGATACAAAGTGCTTACCGTCGCCACGCAGAGCCAGCCGTGCCGCATTAATCGCCTTCACTGACCCCATGGCATTGCGCTCAATACAGGGCACCTGCACCAGCCCGCCAATCGGGTCACAGGTCAGGCCAAGGTTATGCTCCATACCGATTTCTGCGGCGTTTTCCACCTGCTCAGGACTCCCGCCCAGCACCTCACACAAGGCGCCCGCCGCCATGGAGCAGGCTGAACCGACCTCACCCTGGCAGCCGACCTCAGCACCGGAAATGGAGGCATTTTCTTTGTACAGGATCGCAATCGCTCCCGCCGTGAGCAGAAAACGGACAATACCATCTTCATTGGCACGATTATAAAAGCGCCAGTAATAATGCATCACCGCCGGAATAATCCCCGCCGCACCATTGGTCGGCGCAGTCACCACTCTACCACCAGCGGCATTTTCTTCATTCACTGCCAATGCAAACAGGTTCACCCAATCCATTTGCCCCAGCGGTACTCCGGCATCATTCTCATGCTCCAGCTTAATCCGCAGCTGAGCCGCACGACGCTTGACCTTCAAGCCACCTGGTAATACGCCCTGCTTCCTGCAACCATTATCGACACAGGACTGCATCACCGACCAGATATGCAGCAGCTTTTCACGGATTTCAGCCTCAGACGCCCAGACCTTTTCATTCTGCAGCATCAGCTCACTGATCGAATAGCCCTGCTCACTGCAATGTTCAAGCAGTTCATGGGCAGTCTTAAACGGATAGGGCTGTGGCGTGGAATCTTCCACAATCGGCGACACACCATCCTCAGCATCCGCATCAGGGTTCACTACAAATCCGCCACCGACCGAATAATAAGTGTTTTTCTGCAGGCACTCTCCGGCGGCATTGAAAGCAGAGAAAATCATTCCGTTCGGATGACCCGGCAGGGATTTGCGGCGATGCATTATCAAATCCTGCTCGCTGTCAAATGCCAGCTCTTTTTCACCACCCAGGTTGAGCTTTTTTTGTCCGACAATTCGCTCAATCCGCTCCGGAATCAGCTCTGTATCCACCGTCTCCGGGTCATCACCCTCCAGCCCCAGCAGCACAGCTTTATCAGAGCCATGCCCCTTACCGGTTGCGCCTAACGAGCCGTATAAATCGACCTGTATTCTGGTCACATTATCAAAATGCCCGTGACGCTGCAGACGGGCCAGAAACAACTGTGCAGCCCGCATCGGCCCGACAGTATGAGAGCTGGATGGCCCGATACCAATTTTAAAAATATCGAAAACGCTGATTGCCACGTTTTACCCCCATGGGTGAGCAAGTTTAACAGTCATCGCCGGGATTCAGGTAGAATAACCCGCATGGAAAAACACCTTATGGCATTAATTGACTGACTAGTCAATTTGATATTACTTCAGAGAGGAAAGTGAGTTCATTATGAAAAAAATTGCAATCATCGGCGCCGGTTTTGCCGGCCTCACTGCGATACGACAACTGCGCAAGCTGGACAAAAATATCGACATCACCCTGATTGCCCCACAGGCAGAACTGCACTACCTGCCCAGTATCATCTGGATACCCGGCGGCATGCGCAAACGCGAGGATGTGGTCATCCCGCTGTATAACTTCCTGAAACGTATGAAAGTCAACTTTCATCGTGGGAGAGTCACCGGCTTGCGCGATGGTGGCCGCACTATTGAAACCGATAACGGTGAAGTCAGCAATGACGGATTGATTATTGCTTCCGGTGGCCGTTTTATTAAAAAACTGCCCGGTATCGAACATGCAATTACGCCCTGTGAAGGAGTAACAGCTGCCGAAAAAATCCGTGACCGGCTGGCTGAAATGGACGGCGGCACAATTGCCATGGGCTTTGCGGGCAACCCGAACGAGCCGACAGCCATGCGTGGCGGCCCGATGTTTGAATTTTTATTTGGTACAGACACCCTGCTCCGCCAGCAAAACCGCCGTGATAAATTTAAACTGATCTTCTTCAGTCCGGCCCCGAAACCGGGTAATCGTCTCGGTGAACAGGCAGTTACCGGCCTGATGGATGAAATGAAAAAGCGCGGCATCGAAACCCATCTCGGCCATAAAATGAAAAAATTCGAAGCCGATAAGGTGATGACTGAAGGCGGGGAGTTTAATGCTGACCTGATTCTGTTTATGCCCGGCATGACCGGTAATAAGTGGTTTGATAACAGCGAACTGCCCCGCTCAGCAGGCGGACTGATCAAAGCCAACAAGCACTGCAAAGTGGAAGGCATGGCGCATGTCTATGTAGCCGGTGATTCCGGCAGCTTTCCGGGGCCGGACTGGATGCCGAAACAGGCACATATGGCAGATCTACAGGCAGAAGCTGCGGCTAAAAATCTGATTGCTGAATTTAAAGGCGAAACGGCTGATGCAACTTTTAAGGTAGAGCTGGTGTGTATTGTCGACTCCTGCAATAAAGGCATGATGGTATCCCGCACCGAAAGCAAAAACCGGGTACTACCGGCGAATAAGGCTATGCACTGGGCCAAAAAAGGCTTTGAGTGGTGGTATTTGCGTCAGTACCGCTAAACAGGAACACCGGACAACGGGGTCAGCAGGTAACAATAACTCATACCCACTGCTGACCTGAGCCCCGGCCTCAGGCCTTAGCCTCATTTAACAGGTCAGTCCTTGGCCAGGCATTCAGTACCGCATGAATCAGGGTGGCCAGCGGGATGGCAAAAAATACCCCCCACACTCCCCAAATGGCACCAAATACCAGCACCGCCGCGATAATAGCTGCGGGGTGCAGGTTCACCATGCCGGAAAACAACAGTGGTACCAGCAGGTTACCATCCAGAAACTGGATCACTCCGTACACCACCATAATCCAGATAAACTCAGAGGTGTAACCCCACTGGAAATACGCCACAATCGCAATAGGCAGAGTCACTACCGCCGCACCGACATAGGGAATCAGCACTGAAATACCGACCAGAAATGACAATAACACGGCATACTCAAGGCCGAACCACAGGAAGGCAATAAAAGTCGCCACCCAGATAATCAGAATTTCCAGAAATTTGCCCCGTACATAGCTGGCAATCTTGCCATTCACTTCATTCCAGACCTGAACCACCAAGCCTTTGTCCCGCGGTAAAAAGTTACCAAACCAGTCAATAATCAGGTGTTTGTCTTTCAGAAAGAAAAATACCAGCAACGGCACCACAATCATGTAAACCATGAAAGCAATCAGATCAAACACTGACGCTACCGAGAAACTAAGGATCTGCTGTGAGGCCCGGGTGATCTGTGCCTTGGTGGCTGAAAGAATCTCCAGAACCACCTGCTCAGAAACAAAAGCAGGATATTTTTCAGGCAATAACATCACGACATTCTGACCAGTCGTCAGCATACCCGGAATTTCCAGCACAAACTGAGTAGCCTGCTTGAACAGCAGCGGGGCCAGTACAAACAGAATAATCAGCAATAACAGCAGGAACAGACTGAAAACCGCAACTACCGAAATAAATCGCGGCACTTTAAATTCACGCATAAAATCAACACCACCATCCAGCAGATAAGCGATGATGACCGCAGCCAGCAGCGGCGCGAGAATATCCCCCACAAACACTACCATTGCCAGGCCAAACAGTAACAGCAGGGCGAGAATAGCTACCTGGGGATTTGAGAAATGCTGGTTATACCAATCATTCAGTAACTTGATCATATATATTCAGACTCGCCGGATTGTTAACAGTTCTGCTCGAACTCGTTTTTTAACTGTTGGTAATGTTTGATGAATAATTGTTCTAATTCATCAATCACATCCACAGCAGACCGGCCATTTATTAAATGCGCAGCCATCAAATCTGAAGTCTGATGCAGTAATTTATCTTTATTAACCATTGGGTAAGTTGCTGTCAGACGCTTAATCGCTTTTACAACACTCTCCTGCTCCGGACGCTCTATCGGCTCCGGCTCAGGGAATTCAGTCATCGGGTTATCCGCTATGGCAGAAGATACCAGAAAATCAGCAAAACGTAACAATGTTTCCTGATCACGCACACTTAACCGGCGAAACAGTTCGCGTAACCGTTTTTCATCTGACCCGCCAGATGAGTTAAGCACAGGTAACATAAGCTTCCCCCTGAAAGAATTGTCGACATTCTACTTATATTACCCGCAGAAGGAAAACCTTCTGCGCTTACTCCGCATCAGTTTTTTCAGCTTTTTTGCAATAACTGCGCGCAAACTCAAGCAGCTCTTCCATGGCCGGCACTTTAAACTTCTGGCGCTGGCGTACAAAAGAAAAATCACGGGACAGCGGCGGATCCAGCGGAACTGACACCAGTGACCCCAGCTTGAGCTCTTTGCTGATACTGGCACTGGAAACCACCGAAACGCCCATGCCGGCCTCCACAGCACCCTTTACGGCTTCAGGACTACCCAGCTCCAGACAGTTGACCACTGCATGCTTATCTACACCCTGCTCCATCAGATAATCCACCGTGACCTCGCGGGTTCCGGAGCCTTCTTCGCGGCAAATAAACGGATAGGCCATCAGTTCCTTAACAGAAATTTTCTCCTGACCGGCCAGTGCATGCTGCGGGGGTACAATCACCACCAGTTCATCCGTGCGGCATACTTCAACCAGCAGATTCTTATTCCCTACCGGCCCCTCGACCACGCCCAGATCAATGACGTTGTTTTCCACCATTGACACTATGCCTTCTGTATTGGATACCCGCAGACGTAATTTAACGTCCATGTTTTTGGCTTTAAAGTCACCCAGCAAGGCAGGCAGCATATATTCTGAAATCGTGGTGCTGGCACCGATGGTCAATGAACCGCTGATATCATCGGTCATTTCCCGGATGGCATTCTCCATTTCACTGTAATGCTCAAAGATTTTTTCGGAGTATTCAAAAACGATCTGCCCGGCTTCAGTCAACGAAACCCGGTTGTGGGTCCGGTCAAATAAGCGGGTATCGAACTGATCCTCCAGCTGACGTATCTGGAAGGTAACCGCAGGCTGTGTCATATGTAATACTTCAGCGGCTTTGGTAAAACTCAGCAAGCGTGCAACTGCGTGGAAGACCTGTAATCTTCTGTCTGACATGGAAACCTATTCTCCTTATAGTGACACTACAATGCCTTCATTCGAGGGGGTTACTCAACAGCTTAGCGGCATTTTTTTAGTCGTCGGTTATCCGATAGTTTGTTTAATATCGGGCTGATTTTCAATCCTTCATAAACCAGCTCTATCATTTATAGCAAAAATCATATCCATAGAATAGAACAATTCTACCCTTTCAGTTTGAATTAATGTGTTTTCCAGCACTGATTGTCCGACGGGACGCATTTTTTTTTGTATCAACAGCAAAATGATTTTTATGGGGTATTGAAAATCAACCCGATTTATCATTTTTAGCGTCAGACTGAACTGACTTCCCCTTGTTATCAGGGATACGGGGGTCATCATCATCCATCAAAATACGATAGGCAGGTCCCTCAAGATCATCATACTGCCCACTCTTCACAGTGTAGACAAATGCAATCACGACAATGATCATCACCCCAATCGCAATCGGTATCAGCATATAAAGCGCTTCCACGGTTATCCTCCGGTTTTGAAAATATAATGTCGCTAACGTTTAAGCCGCAGAGCATTCAGCACCACAATCAGTGAACTGACCGACATGCCGATCGCTGCCAGCCAGGGCGGAATAATACCGCTGGCCGCCAGCGGAATAGCCAGTAAATTATAGCCGATTGCCCAGGCAAAATTCTGCCGGATGATGCTCTGCATACGCCGTGCAGTGCGGATTGCAAAAGGCAGCTGCTCCAGACTTTCAGATAATAACACCATATCGGCGCTGGCCTGTGCCAGCTGTGAACCGCTGCCCATGGCCACCGAAACCTGAGCTCCGGCCAGCACCGGCGCGTCATTCACCCCGTCGCCGATCATCGCCACCACATGGCCGGACTGCTGTAAATCACGCAAATAATCCAGCTTATTATCCGGCAGCTGCCCGCCACGGGCGTGAGCAATCCCCAGATCAGCGGCCACCTTATTTACCACGGCAGGACTGTCGCCACTGAGCAAAGTAACGTCCACCTGCATATCATGCAACTCAGCAATCACATCAGCCGATTCCGGACGCACCTGATCCGCCAGCTCAATCACCGCCAGCCAGCCGGATTGCTGTCCACCCAGATAAACCCGCGAAACACCTTCCTGCCCATGACTCCTATCGTCCGCTTCAGACAGCGCTTTACCCGCTATCTCCGCCACGAAATCAGCTGTACCGATGCGGTAAATATCCCCCTGATACTCACCCTGCACCCCCCGTCCGGACTCCGCCAGTAAACGACTCACATCCGCTTTGTTCTCACTGAGTACGGCAATCGCCTTCCCCACAGGATGCTCAGTCGCCCTTTCAAGACCGGCAGCCAGTTGCAGGCATTCCGCCTCGCTTTTATCACCGAGAATATGCACCTGCCCCGCATGCAGATGACCGAAAGTCAATGTGCCGGTTTTATCAAAGATCAGGTGATCAACATTTGCCAGTGTTTCCAGCGCATGTCCGCGGGTGGTTAATACACCTTTTGAGGTTAACAGGCCGGTGGCAGCGGTCAGGGCAGCCGGTGTTGCCAGCGACAAGGCACAGGGACAGGTCACCACCAGCACCGAGAGCGTGATCCAGAAAGCCTCACCCGGCTCCCGGAAATACCAGAAACTGAACACTGCCACCGCCAAAAGCAGAATAAATAATACGAACCACGATGCAATCCGATCCGCCAGCATGGCCAGATAGGGCTTCTCGGTCTGGGCACGATCCAGCAGGCGCACGATTGACGCCAGCACAGTACTGTCACCCAGCTTATTCACCCGCATGGTCAGCGGGCTTTCGATATTCAGCGTGCCGCCAATCAGCTCATCACCCACCTTTTTTGCCAGCGGCAGGCTTTCCCCGGTCAGCAATGACTCATTGACGCTGCTGCTGCCATCAGTGACTTCACCGTCAGCCGGAACCGTTTCACCGGGACGGATTAATACCTGATCGCCTAATTCCAGCTCGCCCACCGGCACAGTTTCCTGCTCCCCATCACGGACACGTACCGCAGTGGCAGGCAGTAAACGCACCAGCTCTTCCGCCACCTGTCCGGCTTTATGGCGTGCATTCATTTCCAGAAAGCGCCCACCGAGCAGGAAGAAGGTAAACATGGTCACCGAGTCGAAATAGACTTCGCCGCTGTTGCTTAAGGTTGCCCAGACACTGGCCGCATACGCCACCCCGATAGCCAGCGATACCGGCACATCCATCCCGGCCTGTCTACGACGCAAATCCCGCCATGCAGACACAAAGAAAACCCGGGAGGCATATAAAACCACCGGTGTGGCAATAATAAAGCTGGCCCAGCGCAAAAACTGCTGCATACCGGCGCTCATGTCCGAGTATTCACCCATATACAGTGCCAGCGAAATCATCATTACCTGCATCATGCCCAGGCCGGACACCGCAATACGGCGCAGAGCAGCGGAACGTTCTTTTTTCTGCAGGGATTCAAGACGACCCGGATCAAAAGGATGGGCATGATAGCCAATATCAGTGATTGCCTTCAGCACATCACTCAACTTTAGCTGCTCATTATCCCATTTCAGGCTGGCGCGATGCGTGGAGTAATTGACCCGGAAATCAATAACACCGGGCAGCTGTTTGACATGGCGCTCATTCAGCCAGACGCAGGCTGCACAGACAATCCCTTCCAGAATCAGCGATGCTTCACGGATACTGCCCTCGCCACGCACGAAGGATCTCTGCAACTCATCGGAATCATAAACCTGTAATTCGCGCAACTGCTCCGGAACAAGATCTTCAGGCCTGCTGCTGACTTCGGTGCGAAAACGGTAAAAATCCAGCAAGCCATTATCGACAATCGCCTGTGCCACTGCCTGACAGCCGGTACAGCACATATCCCGTGACTGATCTTCAATCACAACCTCATAATGCGCGCCCGGCGGAACCGGCAAGCCACAATGAAAACAGCTATGTTGTGAAGAATCAGGAATATGTTCCGTCATGCTTAACCACGCGGATCAACCTGTGTCGTACCTTTGATCTGATGTTTCTCATCATTCCGGATCACGGTCAGCACTACATTCCACATGCCGGGGGCAGGCAAAGTGACAGTGTTACCATAGGAGCCGGTAATGTGCTCAGATAGGGTTAACGTCTGATCCAGGCGGCTGTCACCGGGGCGCAAAAACTTCGCCTCGACAATAGCACCACCCACCGGATTACCCTCTTTATCCTTCACATCAATGCTGAAAACCGCGGACTGATCCTGCACCGGTTTCTGCTGCCAGCCGTTGCTGATCTCCCAGCCGCGTTCGCGTTGAGTAACCAGCTGACGCAGATAATTATTAAACTGGTCATATTTTTCCTGATAATCATTCGACACTGCACCGGGAAACGCGGAAACGACTTTTGAGCCGCTGCGTGGCTCCGGCAGAAATTTTGCCATAAATTCACTGCTGGCGCCTTTGCTGGCCAGGGTAATAATGATCGAGTCCACCACCGCCAGCGTCAGGAAAAAGCACACAATAATCGCCGGCCCCCAATGAAACCAGCCTTTCTGCCCCGGCTCCGGGTCGACATGCCCCATGTGCGCATCCAGCCCGGCTTTCAGCTTGCGATGGCTGGTGATAATCCCCAGGCCGTAACCGGACATAACATAGAAAGCAAAATGAATCGCAAACACATCCATGCCCGCCCAGTAAATCACACCGAACGGAGCATAAATACCCATGACAATCAGAATAGTCAGCAGCGCTGATAACTTATTATCCCAGCCCAACACTTTGTAAAATGCAAAGAACAGGGCAAATACAGCTGCCACACCTATTGCCAGCGACAGAAATAAACTGACATTTTCCATAAACCCGCTTTAACCTCTTTAATCTCTTTAATCCTGCCGGTAGCCCGTTATCCCTTTGCTCAGGGGGTAATAAACTGCGAAGGAATAATGACCGGCTCACTTACCTCACCGGAGGTAGGCTGCAATCTGAAACTGAACTCATGATTGCTGATCGATCCGTTTGCAGGTGCAGCATAACGCACTTTGGCCAGCAGACGAATACTTGAATCAGGGCCCAGCTCAATTTTTGCCGGATCAAAACTCCCCAGACTCAATTCAGCGCCATCGATATTCTGCAGGGACAGCTCATAACTGGCAGCCTTCATGGTTTTATTGTTGATTTTCACCTCATAGCTGTTCTGGATACGGCCATCAGACAACGTCACAAACAGCGGGCTGCGCACCTGAACCGCCGTTGCTTCCAGCAGTTTGGTGGAGGCCACGCTCCAGGCCAGATAGATTGCAGCAAATACGGTGGCCAGACCATAACCGACGGTACGTAATTTCAGGAATTTGGTTTTGCCGCCTTCCAGCTCCCGCTCCGAGGTATAACGGATCAGGCCGCGCTCCCAGCCCTGCTTATCCATAATACTGTCACAGGCATCAATACACAGTGCACAATGGATACAATTAATTTGCAGGCCATTGCGGATATCAATACCGGTCGGACAAACCTGCACACACAGTCCGCAGTCCACACAATCACCATGCCCCTGCTCTTGCCGGGTTTCACGGTTACGCAAGTCCTTAATCGGCTTGGCACGCCCGGCAGTCCCTTCACCCCGGTTGGGGTCATAGGATACGATCATGGTGTCCTGATCGAACATAACACTCTGGAAACGGGAGTAAGGACAGATATGCATACAGACATATTCCTTGATCCAGCCCGCCGCCAGATAAGTGGTGGCCATTAATAAAAATGCCGTGGCATAGGCAGCGGCAGGCGCGGCGCCGGTAAAAAAGCGGTAGGTCAGATCAAAAGCATCACCCCAGTACAGCACAAAGGTGAGTCCGGTCCACAGTGCCAGCGCCAGCCACAAGGCATGCGTCCCCAACACCTTAACCAGTTTTTCCTTATCCCATGCCTGCTTCTGTAAGCGCAGCCGTGCGACCCGGTCACCCTGAATCTTGCGCTCGATAAAACGGAAAGCATCAGTCCACAACGTCTGGAAGCAGAAATAGCCACAAAACACCCGCCCGAACATAGTGGTAACAAAGAACAGTAAAACTGCCGCCAGAAACAACAGGGCTGTCAGCCAGAATACATCCTGCGCATGCATAACCAGATCAAAAAAATAATAACGGCGCGCTTCAATATCAAACAGAATAGCCTGATCAGGCCCGACATCACGCGACCAGCGAATCCAGGGCAGGATAAAGAACATCGCATAAGCCAATGCCATAATGCCTGTCTTCAGGTTACGAAAACGTCCCTGAACTGACCGCGGCTGAACGGTGTGCTTGGGTTGGATTACCTGGACATTATTACTCATACCGGCCTCATTAATCTTACAATTCAGGCGCTATATCATACGCGCGAGGAGCTACTTTACCTTGCGTTAGCTCAATATGAAACCAGTATTTTAGATTTTTCTTATAGACTTTTCAGACCAGGGCCACAAGTGCTGCTCAGCTGAAAAACAAATACTCAAGTACCACGCCACCCACCATCAGCAGCACAATACCGGTCAAAACCCAACGATAATTCCAGTTAATACCCATAAAAGGCTCATGCCGCGATGAGCCGGCCAGTAACAATCCCTGCTCACGCGCCTGTTGCATCTCCTGCTCCAGCCTGTCACGTTGCGCGGCCAGCGCTTCCCTCTGCAACCGCTCCCACACCAGTTGTTCCTGCTCTTCCTGTTGTTTATTATGTAACTTTGCTGCTTCTGGTGGCATTTTAGTCACTTTCTCTACACCCAAAATAAGACCATTGAAGAGGAGTTGGTACTAAATCAATACCTCAAACATGACGTTAGCAATGATTTTATCGACATGCGGTCATAAGAAAAATTAATTAACAACTTAATTACCGTCGCAACAATAGTAACAAATAACCCAGGTTCAAAACACTGGACAAGGCAGCCGCAAAATAAGTAAATGCAGCCGCTTTTAATACAGTATGGGCATGCGGCAGGTAAGCTTCCGGCACATAGCCCTCTTCCAGAATCGGCATAGCCTTACCAAAACTGGCATCCCATTCCTCCGGCAATACAACCAGATAAGTCAATGCGGCGACTATCTGCAGCACCACACTGATCAGGATCGGCAGCAACAAAGCCATCGGCGACTTGATCAGTAACGCCAACACCGGAGACAGCCATAAGGCAAACACGCCGATACGGCGCATTTGCTCCGCCATCGGTAAATATTTCGCCCGTAGCAAAAATATATCTTCCCGGCGATGAAACTGGATCGCATGACCGACTTCATGTGCCGCCACAGCAACGGCTTTCAGCGAGCGGCCGTTGTAGTTACTGGGACTCAGGCGCACCATCTTATCCTGAGGGTCAAAATGATCCTGAAACTCAGCCGTTTCCTCAACACCGATACCATTCAGCTTAAAACGCTCAATCAGGTGCTCAGCCAACTCACCACCTGTACCCGGCATGCCCTCCAGCTCACGCCCGTACTTACGCATTACGTGCCTGACCCAGATTTGCGGGGCGAACATCAGTAATACCAAAGCGCCGATCAGAACTGCAAAAACCATATAAAAATACCACCGGATGAATAAGCTGAAGCATACGTTAAAGCCGGAGAAAACGCAGTTTCCCGCGTAATTTGCTGTGCTAAACTGCGACCATGAATGTCAACTTGCAATATAGCGGATTAAAGCTGAATCGCGGCGACCTGTTACGACGTAATCAGGAAGAGTTAGAGCAGCTCTGGAACCATGAACAATGCCGGATTATTCCGGTACTGGAAAATCGCAACCTGTTCACTCTGCTCTCACAGGAGGCTCCGGCAAACAAAACCGTCAGGGCCGCCATTCACACCCGCAAAGAACTGGCTGCTTATCTGGAGCAGGCTCAGCACCGCACCTTTCTGGGCTTTTCTGCTGACATACCCTATTTTTCTGTCGAAGTTTGTGCGGATCATCAGGACTCACTGACCGCCTATGTCGCAGGCAAGTTCATTGATCTGCGCAGTGTCGGTCCGCAATTAGACCAGGCGACCTCATCGCTGCTGGCCTATGCCCGCGCCTTAACTTACTGGCAGCGCCATAACCGTTTCTGCCCTGTCTGCGGACACCACCTGCTGCCCACCCATGGCGGACATATTCTGCGGTGCAGTAATGAGCCTTGCGGGCATCTGATTTATCCGCGTACTGATCCGGCAGTTATTATGCTGGTACAACGCACCAGCGAAACCGGTGTGCGGCAGTGCCTGCTGGGACGGCATCCGCAATGGACTGGCAATACCCTGTCTACACTGGCCGGTTTTGTCGAACCCGGCGAAAGCCTGGAAGAAGCGGTGCGACGCGAAGTGACGGAAGAGTCCGGAATACTGGTCGGTGATGTCAGTTATATTGCCTCACAACCCTGGCCATTCCCCTCTTCCATTATGCTGGGCTTCTTTGCTGAGGCGATTAGCTCAGAGATTATTCTTGATCCGCATGAATTGGCTGAGGCTTACTGGTTCAGCAAGGCAGACCTGGAAGCGTTTGGCGAATGGGGTGAGGAGGGAACTGATTTCACACTACCCAGACAGGATTCGATTTCCCGGTTTCTGATTAAGCGCTGGATGGAATTACAGGACTGAAAATCCGGGCAAACCGGAAAATAATGCGAAAAATATGCGGGCATAAAAAAGCACAGTCGTAAATCATTTTAACCTCGGCGATAGGTCTGGTGAGAAGTTCGGGCTAAGACCCCTGCCAGATACCCAGACATCGTACAAACTCTAATTATTAGTACTGATAGCTGTGGTTTGTTTCGCGGGACATCATCTTCATCAACGCTTACAAATCGCCGAATCATCAGGATTTTCCACACTCCTGACAATCACATCCACAAACTGGTTAAACTCATCCATACTCAGCACCGACAGAATCCGGTTCACCATATCCGGATCCACCTCCGCCAGGGTCTGCCGTCCGTCTTCCAGCTGCAGATAAACCCCGGCCGCACTGCGGGCAGTTTCATCCTCTACACCCTCTTCCAGCAAAGCCTGATCCTTTACACTCAGCTCATCATAGAGATCATCCAGCTCATCCCACAACTCATCAGTCACTCCCTCAGAAATTTGCAGCACAATGGCATCCTGTACCGGCTCAATTTCCTCGACATACTCCTGCTGCCGGGCTTTCAGTTGTTCAATAAACTGATCCGCCATTTTACGGGTAAAAAACAGATACTCCAGCACCTCATTCAAATCACTCATTCTCAGGTTTCCTTACTCTCTTTATACGACACATGACGCAACACCTTATCCATCGCCCTGGTCGGCAGAATCCGCTTCAGGGTGGAAAATAAATAAGTGGGAAAGGTTACCGGATAATGCGCCTTGGGTCGCTCACTTTCCAGCGCGTGAATCACTTTCTTCAGCACCGCCTCCGGTGGCAGGGTAAACGGTGCTGCCGGGCCTTCCTTTTCCAGACGGCGGATAGCGGCCTCATACTTGCGCCGGTGAAAACTGGCATCAATATCGACATTGCTGCGCAGCGCCTGCAGAGAGTTAGCGCGAAAACGGCTTTCAATCGGGCCGGGCTCAATCAGACTGACATGAATATCGGTATTATACAGCTCCAGACGCAGGGTATCCGCCAGCCCCTCTATCGCATACTTGCTGGCGTTATAACTGCCCCGGAACGGCAGTGAAATAATCCCCAGCACTGAGCTATTGTAAATAATCCGCCCCTGACCGGCATGGCGCATCAGCGGCAACAACAGATTGGTCAGCTGATGCCAGCCGAACACATTGGCCGCAAACTGTTTTTCCAGAACCTCACGGCTAATATCCTCCAGTGCCCCGGCCTGACCATAGGCACCGTTATGAAACACCGCATAAACCTCATTATTAGTACGCAGCATCAGCTCATAGGCACAATCCTGCACGCTCTGCGGATCACTCAGCTCCAGCGGAATCACCTTAAAACCCTCCCGCTCCAGCCGCTCAATATCATCCGGCTTCCGCGCGGTGGCAAACACATTATAGCCCCGCTCACGCAAGCCTTTGGCGACACAATAACCTATCCCGCTGGAGCAACCGGTGACCAGTACATTACGCATATAAAAAATCCATAGTAATCAGTTGAATTCACACAGGAGCGCACCTATTATCTGCGACAATTCAATCTATCCGGAGATAACTCATGCCCCTTTACGATTATCAATGTAGTGCCTGTGGACATGAAATGGAAGCTTTACAAAAAATGAGCGACGCCCCATTGACCCATTGCCCGGCCTGCGACACTGAGTCATTAAAAAAGAAAGTCACGGCTGCTGCCTTCCGGTTAAGCGGTTCCGGCTGGTATGAGACCGACTTCAAAAAAGACAACAAGAAGAATCTGGTCGATAGCAAACAGGACAGCAAACCAGCCGACAAAGCCGGCGACAAGAAAGAAAGCAAACCGGCAACAGCTGACAAACCGACTGCGGCGAAAACCACGTCCACAGCGACCTCTGACTAAGCTTACCCCTCCTTTCAAACCAATTAAAAAGCCTGCATATTCATATCGTTACAAAGTACCCGGCAGTCATTCTGAAGACATGGCTGCTGTGGTAAGAAAACAACCATCGAGCCCCCACTTATCGGAAATTAGTCAGCTTTAATTGCATTCCGGCTATAGTCATATCAAAATTAGTTCTGATAATTTTTACTTATAACAAAAATAAATGGGGTTAACCATGAACAAAATTATTCTTTCTACAGTAATGGGTGCTGCTTTACTTTCAATGGGCAGTGCATTCGCAGGTGGCGGCAATCTGTTTGGCGGCAGTGGTGAATCTTCAATGACGGAAGGTACTTTCTATGGTGGTGCCAGCATCGGTCAGACCACAACTAACTGCGTAATTTATGACATTGCCGGAATGAACAAAGACTGTGACATGGACAGCTGGAAATTATTTGGCGGCTATAAGTTTACTGACAACCTGGCAATTGAAGGTGGTTATTATAACTTCGGGGATCTTGAAGAAAACGAAAGCGAAACCATGAAGCATGATGTTTATGGTGATGTCACTGCTGAAATGCACAGTGAAGGTGAAGCTACCGGTTTAAGCATTGCCGGCGTAGCAAGCTTTCAGGTTGCTGACAATTTTGAATTGTCAGGAAAACTGGGGGCAATGAAATACAAATCTGAGGCAACTGTTACCGGCTCTGCAACAAACAGCCTGGGCGATACTGTTTCCGAGACTGCCAAGTATGATATTGATGGCACAAGTTTATTGTGGGGGGTTGGCGCTCACTACAAATTCAATGATAACTGGGGAGTTCGCGGCGAATATGAAGGCTTTACCAGAGAGGATATTCACGGCGATGACCAGGATGTAACCATGATGTCTGTCGGTGCAACCTTCTCAACTTACTAACAGTTACATTTAGTACAACACGGCGGAGCCGGACTCATGCTCCGCCGTGATTTCCCTACCCCAACCATAAAAACCAGGGGAAAATATGATGAAAAAAACAATCCTGGCCGGATTAACCGGTCTGCTTATGGCACATGGCTCAGCCTTTGCCTATGACTACACCTACACAGAAATAGAAGCACAAAGCAACGGCTATGAAAGCTTTTACGCCGGGGCCAGCATGGGCCTTGCCGGTGGTGATGCCGGGTCATACTGTGATGACAACGACCTGAGCTGCCTGTCATGGAAAGCCTTTGCCGGTTACCGTGCCAGTGAGAATCTGGCCTTTGAAGCAGGCTATCACAACTTCATTGAAGACCGCTCCAGCGTTACCCTCAAACAGATAAAAACTACCGGACTCAGCGCATCGGTCGTAGGTATTATGCCTGCCAACCAGTTCGACTATTTTGCCGGGCATGACAATCTGGAGTTCTTTGGCAAAATCGGTCTGGCTGCCTGGGAAAGCAAGGCTGACTACGCGACACAAACCGACGGCACTGACTTCCTGCTCGGCGGAGGTGCACAAATGAAACTGGGCGATAACCTCGGTGTGCGCGGTGATATTGAATATATGGGCAGTGATATTGATAGCCTGAATTACAGTGCCGGTCTGACCTACTCGACCTACTAAGTTACTCTCTGCGGATATATGACCGGCGCCATGCCGGTCTTATATTGTTTCTTCCTTCTCCCGATACCCCGCCGGCAACACAATCTTATTGAGCCTCCCCGCCCCTTCCCGATAAGATAGCAGCTGTCCCGAACAATCATGGCAGCGACATGTCCGCACTCAGTGAAAAATCTTTCCGGCTTCAGACGACATACCAACCGGCAGGCGATCAGCCCACTGCAATTAAGTCACTTACCGATGGCCTGAATGACGGCCTGCTCCACCAGACTTTATTGGGAGTCACCGGCTCCGGCAAAACCTTCACCATTGCCAATGTGATCCAGAACACCCAGCGTCCGGCGATTATTCTGGCGCATAACAAGACCCTGGCCGCGCAGTTATACGGCGAGATGAAGGAGTTCTTTCCGGATAATGCCGTGGAATATTTTGTCTCTTACTACGATTATTATCAGCCGGAAGCCTATGTGCCTTCCCGCGATATTTACATCGAGAAAGATGCATCGGTCAACGATCACATCGAACAGATGCGTCTGTTGGCCTCGCGTAATCTGTTCGAACGCCCGGATGTGATTATCGTCGCTACAGTATCAGCCATTTACGGTCTGGGTGACCCGGATTCCTACCTGAAAATGCGCCTGATTCTGGCCACGGGCGATCAGATTGATCAGCGAACCATTCTGCGCCGTCTGGCTGAGCTGCAATACACACGTAATGATATGGACTTACAGCGCGGTACCTTCCGGGTGCGCGGTGAAGTGATTGATGTGCATCCTGCTGAGTCAGATAAAGAGGCGATGCGCATCGAGTTGTTTGATAATGAAGTTGAGCAGCTGAGCTATTTTGATCCGCTGACCGGCGAGGTACTGCGTCGGGTGCCGAGTATGACGGTCTATCCGAAAACGCACTATGTAACCCCGCGCGAGGTGCTGCTGGGTGCGGTGGACAAAATCAAGGATGAACTGAAAATCCAGCTGGATAAACTGCGTGATGAAAACAAGCTGGTGGAAGCACAACGTCTGGAACAGCGCACGGTTTATGACATGGAAATGATCATGGAAACCGGTTACTGCTCCGGGATTGAGAATTACTCACGTTATCTGTCCGGGCGCCCGGATGGGCATCCGCCGCCCTGCCTGTTTGACTACCTGCCGAAGAATGCGCTGGTCTTTATCGATGAGTCACACGTCACCGTGCCGCAATTCGGTGGCATGTATAAGGGCGACCGCTCGCGCAAAACCACGCTGGTGGAGTATGGTTTCCGCCTGCCTTCAGCGCTGGATAACCGGCCACTGAAATTTGATGAGTTTGAAAAACTACTGACCCAGGTCATCCATGTTTCCGCCACACCCGGCAGTTATGAAACCGAGCATTCCGACAATATTGCCGAACAGGTAGTACGCCCGACCGGACTGGTTGATCCGCAAGTGGAAATACGCCCGGTACGCTCACAGGTGGATGATGTGATGTCGGAAATCAATGAGCGGGCGGCACGAAACGAGCGGGTATTAGTCACCACCCTGACCAAACGCATGGCCGAGGATCTGACCGACTACCTGATGGAACATAATATCCGCGTGCGCTACCTGCATTCCGATATTGATACCGTGGAGCGGGTGGAAATTATCCGCGATTTACGCCGGGGCGAGTTTGATGTACTGGTCGGGATTAACCTGCTGCGGGAGGGGCTGGATATACCGGAGGTATCGCTGGTGGCAATTCTGGATGCGGATAAGGAAGGCTTCCTGCGCTCGGAACGCTCACTGATCCAGACTATTGGGCGTGCGGCACGCAATGCTGAAGGCAAAGCGATTCTGTATGCAGATACCATCACCAGGTCAATGAAGGCAGCAATTGATGAAACCGAACGGCGACGCGCCAAACAGATTGCCTTCAATACCGAACACAATATTACCCCGACCACCATCAAAAAACGTATTGCCGATGTCATGGAAGGAGCTTATGGTAATGCACCACGCAATAAAAAAGGCCGCAAGCGTGAAACATCCGAAGTTGCGGAGGCAGCCGCTAACTACAAGGCCATGTCACCGGAACAGGCGGTGAAGAAGATTAAGCAGTTGGAAGAAAAAATGATGAATCATGCCAGGAATCTTGAGTTTGAGGAAGCTGCTGCGGTGCGGGACGAAATTGGTTTGATCCGGGCCAAGATTTTTGGCGCAGTGTAAGGTAAACAGACTGTCGTGGCTTGTCTGCAAGGCAAGTACTGTTTGGTCGCGAACAAGTTTCGCTGCGTGAGCACAGCGAGTTTACGCAGCCCGGAAGACAAGCTGCGGCAGGCTGTGCCATCGTTAAGTTGGTAATTGGAGAACAAAATATGTCACAACAATGCTCAGTGGTACGCATCAGCGAAACCGGTGGCCCGGAGGTCATGAATCTGGTGGAAGAAACTCTGCCAGCCCCCGCTGCCGGGGAAGTACAGATCCGCCACACCGCTATCGGCCTGAACTATATCGATACCTATCACCGCAGTGGTTTGTACCCGCTGCCGCTACCGAATGGCCTGGGGCTGGAAGCTGCCGGTGAAGTGATTGCCGTGGGTGACGGGGTGGAACATCTCAGTAACGGCGACCGGGTGGCCTATGGTGCCGGGCCGATTGGCGCTTATGCCACTGCGCGCAATATCCCGGCCAACCGGGTCAGCAAACTGCCGGATACGATCAGTGATGAAACCGCTGCCGCGATGATGCTGAAAGGCATGACGGTGCGCTATCTGTTACGCCAGACCTATAAAGTACAGCCCGGTGACACCATTCTGTTTCATGCTGCAGCGGGCGGAGTCGGCCTGATTGCCTGCCAGTGGACGAATGCACTGGGGGCAACGGTGATCGGCACAGTCGGCTCAGAGGAAAAAGCGGAGATTGCCCGCCGGCATGGCTGCCATCACACGATTAATTACCAACAGGAAGATGTCGCAGCACGGGTACGGGAGCTGACCGATGGCAAGGGCGTACCGGTGGTTTATGATGGCGTCGGTCAGACCACCCTGAGTGCTTCACTGGACAGCCTGCAGCCGTATGGCCTGCTGGTCAGCTTTGGCAATGCTTCCGGGCCGATAACGAATTTTGACCTTGGTCTGCTGTCTGCCAAAGGTTCACTGTATATCACCCGCCCGACACTGATGACCTATGTGGCCGGGGATGAGGATTTACAGGCAAATACCGCCGAGCTGTTTGAGATGGTGGGTAGTGGCAAAGTCACTATTCCGGTGCATCAGCGTTATGCACTGGCGGATGTTAAACAGGCGCACCGTGACCTTGAGGGGCGGAAGACGACAGGGACTACCCTGTTATTGCCCTGAATATAATGCCAATTCCGCTGAGTGGGTTACAATTGAAGAACCGGCAGCGACGAGCAATATATAAGCACAGGCCAATAAAATGCATTTATTGACCTGTGCTGGTCTGGTTTTAAGCAGAGTCCTTCACCCGATACTCTGCAGACCGTGCATGAGCCACCAACCCCTCACCACGCGCCAGCACAGAAGCCACCTTACCCAGCTCCGATGCCCCTGCCGCAGAGCAGTTAATCAGTGACGAACGCTTCTGGAAGTCATATACCCCCAGCGGGCTGGAGAAACGCGCAGTACGCGATGTAGGCAGAACGTGATTCGGCCCGGCACAATAATCACCCAGCGCCTCAGCGGTATAACGTCCCATAAAAATAGCACCGGCATGACGAATCTGCTTTACCATTTCTTCAGGGTTTTCCACTGACAACTCCAGGTGTTCAGGCGCAATATAATTCGCCACCTCAGCCGCCGCCGCCATATCCGGCACCTGAATCAGTACACCGCGTCCGGTCATGGACTTCTCAATAATTTCAGCACGCGGCATCTCTGTCAGCTGGCGCTCAATACTTGCCTGTACTTTGGCAATGAAATCCGCATCCGGCGAGACCAGAATCGACTGCGCATCTTCATCATGCTCAGCCTGTGAGAACAGGTCCATCGCAATCCAGTCCGGATCAGTCTGCCCGTCACACACCACCAGAATCTCCGATGGCCCGGCAATCATATCAATGCCGCAAGCCCCGAACACCATGCGCTTGGCGGTCGCCACATAGATATTACCCGGCCCGACAATCTTATCCACCTGCGGCACGGTTTCAGTACCATAAGCCAACGCTGCCACCGCCTGCGCACCACCAATGGCGAAGACCCGATCCACACCGGCAATCGCCGCTGCCGCCAGCACCAGTTCATTCAACTCACCATCCGGTGTCGGCACCACCATAATCAGCTCCGGCACACCGGCCACCTTGGCCGGTAAGGCATTCATCAGCACCGAAGACGGATATGCCGCCTTGCCGCCGGGCACATACAAACCCACCCGGTCCAGTGGTGTCACCTGCTGACCCAGCATCGTGCCATCAGCTTCGGTGTAGCTCCAGGAGTCCATTTTCTGGTGTTCAGCATAAGCCTTAACCCGCTCAGCGGCCTTTTCCAGCGCAGCCCGCTGCTCCGGGGTAATAACATCCAGCGCCTGCTGCAAACGGGCCAGCGGTATTTCCAGCTCAGCCATTGACTGCACGGACATCCGGTCAAAGCGGTTGGTATATTCGACAATGGCCGCGTCACCACGACTGCGAATATCCCTGATAATCCCGTTTACCGTATTGAAAACCGCATCATCCGACACACTTTCCCAGGCCAGCAGCTCATCCAGCTCGCTGCGGAAATTACTGTCGGTTGAATTCAGTGTCCTGATTTTCATTTATTTCTCACTCTTATTCCGCATTTTTTACCCGGCGCTGACGCACTGCAGCCGCCAGATCACGCAATACCTGCTCAGTGGTTTCGGTATTAATACAGGCGTCAGTGATACTCTGGCCATAAACCAGCTCCTCACGCTTCTTACCGTCCGCTTTCTGATTGCCTTCCACCAGATGACTTTCAATCATTACCCCGCAGATAGCTGTCTGACCACCGGCAATCTGCCCGGCCACATCAGCTGCCACTTCCGGCTGACGACGATAATCCTTGCTGCTGTTGGCATGGCTGAAGTCAATCATCAGGTAAGGCGGCAGATTAGCCTTTTTCAGCTGGGCAACGGTATCCGCCACACTCTGCGCATCGTAATTAGTGTCCTGGCCACCGCGCAGAATCACATGACAGTCTTCATTGCCTTCGGTGGCAAAAATCGCTGTCTTGCCTTCCTTGGTAACTGACAGGAAGGTATGCGGGCGGGTCGCCGCCGAAATAGCATTGATAGCGATATTCACATTGCCATAAGTACCGTTCTTAAAGCCGATCGGGCAGGAAACTCCGGAAGCCAGTTCACGGTGTCCCTGACTTTCTGTGGTGCGTGCACCGATAGCCGCCCAGCTGATCAGGTCAGCCACATACTGCGGGCTGATCAGATCCAGGTATTCGGTAGCCGCCGGAATACCCATTTCTGAAAGATCAAGTAACAGTTTACGTGCAATACGCAAGCCTTTGTTAATATTAAAGCTATTATCCAGATCCGGATCGTTGATCAGTCCTTTCCAACCGATACTGGTACGTGGCTTTTCAAAATAAACCCGCATAATAATGTGCAGATCCTGCCTGAACTCTTCCCGCCAGGCCTTTAATTTTTCAGCATATTCCATGGCTGCATCAACATCATGGATTGAGCAGGGCCCGGTCACCACCAATAAGCGGTCATCACGGCCATGGATAATATTATGCGCATCATTCCGTGCCCGGAAAATAGTCTTGGTGGCCACTTCACCGGCAGGAAACTCCTTGTGCAGATCCTCAGGAGAGACCAGCTCGTGCATCCCGATAATACGCAAATCATCTGTATTGTATTTCATCATCCATTACCTTTATTGACTGCTGCCTTTAATTCTGACAACAACGTTTGAATTTCATCATGTTTCAGTTTCATCGCCGCCTTGTTGACAATCAGGCGCGAACTGATGTCGGCCATGTGCTCCAGAGGCTCCAGACCATTGGCGCGCAGCGTATTGCCGGTATCCACCACATCCACAATACAGTCGGATAAATTAACCAGCGGCGCCAGTTCCATCGAACCATACAGCTTGATAATGTCAACCTGCCGACCCTGCCTGGCAAAATAATCACGGGCACAATTCACAAATTTGGTCGCCACCCGTAATTTATGCTCCGGTAATGGCTGATCCTTGATGCCGGCCACCATCAGTTTGCACTTGGCAATATTCAGGTCGAGCATTTCATACAGGCCCTGCCCGCCGTGCTCCATCAGCACATCCTTACCGGCCACCCCAACGTCAGCAGCACCGTACTGCACATAAACCGGCACATCCGTTGCGCGGATAATCACCAGTTTGACATCATCACGACTGGTATCAAGAATCAGTTTGCGGCTTGTTTCCGGATCTTCCAGCGGCTCAATTCCGGCGGCTTTTAACAGCGGCACGGTATCCTTAAAAATACGCCCTTTGGAAAGCGCGATGGTTAATGTTTTTTTCATAGTCAGCAATTATCCCGCACGCTCTATTCCGGCGCCTAATGCCTGCAATTTTTCTTCGATACGCTCATAGCCGCGGTCGGTATGGTAAATACGATCCACGGTAGTTTTTCCTTTTGCTGCCAGACCAGCCAAAATCAGCGAAGCCGAGGCCCGCAGGTCAGTTGCCATCACCGGCGCACCGCGCATCCCGGGCATTCCGGCCACAATCGCCGTATTACCCTCAAGGCGAATATTTGCCCCCAGGCGCATCAGCTCCGCCACGTGCATCATGCGGTTTTCAAAAATAGTTTCCACAATCACCCCGATACCGCTGGAAAAAGCGTTCATGGCCATAAACTGCGCCTGCATATCAGTCGGGAACGCCGGATAGGGGTCAGTGCGGATGTCCACAGCCTTCAGCGTACGGCCACGCATATCCAGCTCAATCCAGTCATCGCCTGTCGTTACTGCAGCACCTGCCTCACGGAATTTTTGCAACACCGCATCCAATGTATCCGGAGCAGCCTTTAGCGTTCTGACCCGGCCACCTGTGATGGCTGCTGCAGCCAAAAACGTACCGGTTTCGATACGATCAGGCAGAACGGTATAATCCACGCCCTGCAGACTTTCCACACCTTCAATCACCAGCTTATCAGTGCCGATGCCTTTGATTTTTGCTCCCATCTGCACCAGACAGTTGGCCAGATCGCTGACTTCCGGCTCCCGCGCCGCATTTTCAATGGTAGTCACGCCATCCGCCAGCACTGCTGCCATCAACAGATTTTCAGTACCGGTCACACTGACCATTTCCATAACGATATGCGCGCCTTTCAAGCGATCAGCTTTGGCGCGGATATAACCGTCCTCAACTGTCACAGTCGCACCCATCGCCTCCAGACCGGTGATATGCAGATTGACCGGGCGCGTACCGATGGCACAGCCACCGGGCAAAGACACTTCAGCCTCACCAAACCGCGCCACCATCGGCCCCAGCACCAGAATCGAGGCACGCATGGTACGCACCAGCTCATAAGGTGCGCTGAAGTGTTTGATGGTCGAGGTATCGGTATGGATATTATTGTCTTCGTCAAAACTGACCGTAACTCCCATACCCTCAATCACCGCCGCCAGCGTACTAACGTCTTTCAAACGCGGAACATTGCGGATGGTCATCGGTGAGCTGGCCAGCAAGGTCGCTGCCTGTAACGGCAAGACGGCATTTTTGGCCCCGGAAATAGTGACATCACCGTCCAGAACGGCCCCACCCTCAATAATAAATTTCTGCATGTAAATTAATCCAGACGCTGTTCGATCATCAAATAAAGGGGGGCATGATAACCAAAATACCTGCTACCATCCATACAGCTCACACATCTGACGCATTTTCTGTGCAGTTTCATAAGGTGTATCAAGAAAAACCAGCAATTCCGGACATTGCACCGACTGCTGAAAGGTTTCAAACAGCTCCCGCAATTGCAAAGGATTCAGCGCGATAACACTGTGCACCAGAGCCAGCTGCCTGTTTTCCTGTTCGGCCTGCCACAACGGTTGCAGCAATAATTTGTTTTCAATCAGCAGGTCAGCACGCCTGACAATGCCATGTAATTCATCAGCCACCCCGGCATCCCTCACAACAGCGGCACAATTGGCAGTTTGTATGAGCCTGACGGTGCTCTCCCAATCTGCAGAACTCAGTTGCGCCCCTGTAAGCTCCAGATAGAACCGGAATTCATCCCCCACTTCAGCAAACCACTCACTCAGCTCAGCTCTCTGCCATTGCTCAGCCGTCAGGAAAATTTGTTTAAATTTATTAGTGTAATAAGCAAACTTCCAGTCTTCCGGCAGGTCATCCGGGTAATATTCTGACGCCCAATCTGCCGGCTCAATCCCGCATGCCCCCAACTCCAGATAGCGCAGCTTTTTTTTGTCCATTCAGTTCAATTCCGTGAATATGCAATGCCGGTATTTTAAAAGCAGCAACCATCCGGGCTGAAGCAAAACTAAAGGCCGTTTTCATTATTTCCACGACAATTTTACTTGACCAAATCAGTAAAGAATATTACCTTTTGGATATGGAAATATTTTCTTTATCCATTAAGTGATAGCCCTCAGGCTAAATACAAGAGAGGAGATAGTACGATGTACAGTGATGTCACCATCGATGAAATGTTCCCACGCGCCGAGCCAGTCATGCGCCCCCCGTTACCGGTACTGAAAACGGATACAGTTTACGACCTCATTGAGAAACGGGCTGCAGAAAAAGATCTGCAATTATCTGATCAACACATGGACGTCATTAATTTTGTGCTGGACTTTTATGAGCACTGTGATGATTGCGAAAATGCCCGCCAGCTTGCTGACATGATGCAGGACGAATTCACGCCACAAGGCGGACGCAAGTATCTGTACCGTTTATTCCCGAATGGCCCGCTCAGTACCATTCACTACCTTGCTGACCTGCCAAGCCTTAGCAGCCAGAATGACAAAAGCTTCGGCACAAGCTTTTAAAGTGCTTAAATAGCAGACAAAATATGCCTTTCAGGCAGAAAATATTGCCTGTTATCCTGTTTAAGTTACCCTCTGTTTATAACAAAAATAACAGAGGGTTAATTATATGGTTTGCATACCACAACGTTTTATCCTGACAGCAGGCATCACTGCACTAAGCACATTAACACTCGCATCAACGGCAAGTGCACAGTACGGACAATATCCGGACGATTCATATCATCAGGTGAGTTTCCAACAGGCATCCTACCGGACTCCCGGATACCTGAGTAATGACTTTAACAGTCTGACAAATCCACCGGAAATTCTGCCCTATGTACCCTTTGATCCGGACCCACTCACCAACATCCGGCCTTACCAGGCACCAATGCATAATACACGGCAAGATTATCAGTCGCGGCAAACAAGCTACTATCAACCCGCATCTGTTCAAAGAACAACACCGGCATACCTTTCAGCAGAAAGACAACGGATTATTGCTGCCGCTCAACAACAGCTGGGTATCAAATACCGCTGGGGAGGCAACTCACCGCGGGAAGGTTTCGATTGCAGCGGCTTTACCAAATACTCGCTGAAAGCGGTGGGTGCACAAATCCCCCGTACCGCAGCACAACAAAGCAAAGCCAGCCGAACCATCAGCCGCAGAGACCTCAAGCCGGGGGACATGATCTTTTTCAAAACCAGCGGGCGAATAGTCAACCATGTCGGCATTTACCTGGGCAATGGCCGTTTCATTCATGCGGCATCAGGCGGTGGAAGAGTAACAACAGATGATCTGCGCAAAAGTTACTGGCAGAAACGCCTGCATAAATATGGTACATTTTTAAGTTAGTCCTGAACCTATACCAACAAAAACCTGACTTATAACTAAGTTTTCACACCCGAAGCGAAGTGTTTCGGGCTATACTTGCTTGGCGATTTTCTATTGATATACAACAAAGTAAGGAGAAGAGTATGGGACTGTTTGATTTTGCCAGGAATATTGGCAAGAAACTGTTTGGAGGAGACGATGATCCTGCTGAAAAAATTCAGGAGCATATAGAAGGTGATAACCCCGGTGTAAAAAATCTTCAGGTTCAGGTACAGGACGGTGTTGCCACTATTAAAGGTGATGCAGACTCCCCTGAGGCGCTGGAAAAAGCCATTCTGATGGCCGGTAATGCTATGGGTATTCAGGAAGTTCGCGCTGATGAGGCCACAGTAGCTGGTCAGGCTGCTCAGTTCGGCGGTGATGATGAATTCTATATTATCGAAAAAGGCGACTCACTGTGGAAAATCGCCGAGAAAGCATACGGTAACGGTGCAAAATATACGGCCATTTTCGAAGCTAACCGTGAAGTCATCACTGACCCTGACTTGATTTTTCCGGGTCAGAAAATCCGTATTCCAAAAGGCATTTAATCATTCTCAAGGAGCAAGATTCCAAGATGGATATTAATAAAATTATGCAAGACGGTGCTCATGCTTTTCAGAGCAAACTGGATGCTGATGGGGATGGACAAATTGAAATCTCCGATCTGGTGCCTGCACTGAAAAACCTTTTCACCAATGAAAACGGTGATATGGATGTCAGTTCCATGCTCTCCAACCTGAATGCTGACGGTCTGAGCGCAAAAGTTCAGTCATGGTTAGGTAGTGGTGAAAATGAAGCCATTGAAGGTGAGCAACTGACCAATGCCCTGGGCATGGACAGTATTTCATCGTTTGCCAGCCAGTTAGGTCTGAAAGTTGACCAGGCTGTCGCTGGTCTGCAGGAAGCAGTGCCTAACATTATTGACCAGGCATCCAACGGTGCTGAATCACTGATGGACATCGCAGGTGATCTGCTGGGTGGCGATACCTCTTCGGCTGCAGAGTTGTTTGGTCTGGGTGACAGCGACTCGCTGGTCTCAGATGCTAAGGATAAGCTTTCTGCTATCGCATCATCTGCGGCTGATATGCTGGGCAAAAAAGACGCTTAAGTTATTAGCCAGACTTACAGCAAACACGAAACAAAAAGGCTCTGTTTTCAGAGCCTTTTGTCACTTTTCTAAAGCATTTTGCAATTCGGAAAAACCGCTCATCAGCAATTAACGTTGTGCATACAGCTTGTAGTTCACCGCAATCAGTGAAAGCAACAGCAATGCAGCGACCATATTGTGCGCAGTGGCAATAAACAGCGGCAACGCCAACACCACATTCAGTATCCCCAACGTAAACTGCAGCAGCAACAGGCCCAGCATAACTTTGGCCGTATTATTAACAAAGACCGCCTTTACGGAAAAAGCCAGCAACAACCCCAACAGCCCGACAACGGACAATACGACCAATGCACCGGCACGGTGAGTCATATGGATGGCCGTACGGGCCGGACTTTCCAGAATACCGTATTCATAATCCACCCCCTCTTCCATCTGTATGCCCAGCGAAAAACCTTTGGCAAAATCAGCTTCCGGCCATAAAGAACCGTGACAGGTCGGGTAAACCGGGCCACAGGCTATCGCTGCATAATTGGTACTGGTCCAGCCGCCCAGTACAATCTGAACAATCACACACAACAGCGCAACCCCGGCCAGAATCCGCAAGCCTTTAAAGCGCTGAAAACGCCGTTCTGACATCACTCCGCCCGGCGATGGATAACGACTACGCAGCCAGAGTATCCAGATCAGTGACAGCGTGGTAAAACCACCGATCAAATGCCCGGTAACAATGACCGGACTCAGCAATTTAGTCACTGTCCACATGCCCAGCAGCGCCTGAAAAATAACAGTACACAGCAACAGAAAAGGTAAAAACACCCCCTGTCGCTCCCGTAACTCACGGGAAAATACCGTTAACAGAAAGATCAGTAAAATAGCTATGCCCAAAATACCGGCCACATAACGATGTACCATTTCTGCCCAGGCTTTGGCATGTTCCAGCGGGCGCTCAAAACCGAGCCCGGTCGCATCCGCAGGCACAGTCAGATGGCCGTAGCATCCGGGCCAGTCAGGACAGCCGAGCCCTGCATCAGACAAACGGGTATACGCACCCAGCACAATAACGACCAGCGCAAGCAGCAGAGTAAACAGCAGGAATTTTACATAAAATTTTGACACAATGATTTTCTCTCAACGGGTTTTTGCGTACAAAAAAGCAGGAAAGATATGTTAAAGATATTTCTCAAGCGTTGCCCGGATAGTTGCCTCATCAATCTCCCCCAGATGCGTCAAAAGAATATTTCCTTTGGCATCAACCAGATAATGACTGGGCACCACCAGTTTTTTGGTGAATTCACTAAGCACACGACCATCGAGATCCATAGCCATAGGCAGGGTCAGACTCTCCCGGGTCTGATAATCTTTAATCACATTCGGCGGATCGTAGGGCACAGAAACAGCCACAATTTGCATTTTACCCTTGTACTCCTGGTGCAGCTTTTCCAGATAAGGCATTTCTTTCAGGCAAGGCGGGCAACTGATTGACCAGAAATTTACCCAGCTCAGTCCTTCTCCGGGCAAATTAACCCGTGTACCGGTGATGGTGGCGAGCTCCATTGCATCCACTCGCTGCGATTTATTGTAGGCTGCAAAGCAAACTCCCAACACAAAAAGCATGACAAGTAACGCAATGTTCCAACGCGATACAAGCAGTGGGCCGGATACCGGATCATTCGTAGTCATAGGTCTCCCTGAGCAAAGCATTTTCTTCCGAGTGTTATAAAGCAAAATGTCCGCTAAGTAAAAGTTCCGGATAAAATATCTCTGTACACGACAATTTATCGTCCTACCTTTGAATAACTAATTTCGATGCATGAATCATTTTTAATAATCCATCCGGGCGGACATAAAAACAGCAGGAGCAGATTCAGCGAGTCCCGTCCATCAAGCACAGCGGCAATCAGCTTGTCGGCCAGATAATCCAGTCCATAACGGAACAGGCTTTTCTCAGGTCTGCCATGTTTTTTTATTTTCAGGGGTTTCACAACGTTGGCTTTCCATTCCCCGGCCTTATGCGCCCAGCAAAAGGCCACTGCCATGAGGGCCATCATCTTCTTGATGCGGTAATAGCGGGTGATCCGGGTATCCTCCATATGGAAGCCCCGGCCTTTGAGGCACTGGAACAAATTTTCAATTTCCCACCTCAGCGCATAGGTACCCAGCGGATCAGCCTGCCTGACATTGCTGGCCAGGATTAACAATTGGCCGCTGTCCAGGCGCAGCGCACTGAGCCAGACTGCCTGCCCGCTGACATGGCGGGGTTTGCGTAACCGGGACGGCTCACCCGGCCGCAATGACCGGAATAAGGTTTCAACCGGACGGGATTTGCCCTGCTTATCCAGATAATGTTGATTCCCTTTCATCCTCATAATAAAGGGGATGCCCTGCCGGCTCAGCCAGCCCCACCACTGTTCGCCAATAAACTCCCGGTCGCCCAAAATGCCCTTTATGGCGGCGCGGCCAAACTGGCTGGTAAAACGGTTCAGCTGGGCAATCCGTTCACGCTGGCTGGAGTTACCTTTTTTGTTCAGCACCAGCCAGTAGATGGGGATCGCTGCCCCCTGATAAACAATGGCCAGCGTTAAAATGTTCAGGTTCTTCTTACCCCATTGCCAGTTGGTGCGGTCAAGCGTCAGATAGACGGGTTGCTGAGCAAAGCCAAACAGGCTATAAATCAGCCGGGCCAGCGCATCGTAGTCAAAATGAACTTCACTGAAAAACCGTTGTAAACGCCGGTAGCGCGAACTCACCTCCGCCGGGCTGTCCATCGCCACCGCCAACAAACCCAAATCCATACGCTGGATACGCAGCAAAGCCAGCAACATCCCAATAAAACAATCCAACCGGGGCTTGCCCCAACCCAAATGATCTTTTACGCTGTTCCGTAGCCCGTCAACCAACTCCATGGCACTCTCCTTTGTTTCGTCGCAAGAGAGTGCAACAGATAGGTGGCGGGCTTTCAACCCTATAGCACCATGGTTAAATCAATGACTTAGATTTTTTGTCGTGTACAGAGATAAAATATATGAATTAGTATATCTGCATTTACTTAAATTGAGAATTTTGATTGACCCGGCATTAATCTCATAAAAATTTAATACTATTACCCACAGAAAAAACCTGTTATTGATTGCATAATCTGAGTGTGCGTAGAATATTTTGAACCGGATTATTCAGGGATAAACCAGACATAATGCCCAGGGAATTTGTTATCCAGCCCAATTGCTCACTGAGCCGGAAAAGCCGTTACGGTTTTTTATGGGTACTGGGTGGAATCATGGCCACCATAACTCTGGTGCTGGCAGCAAAGGGTTTATGGCTGGTGGCACCGTTTATGGGTGCTGATCTGCTATTACTGATTTACGCATTCAAGGTTGTGGGTGACCGCTGCCGGATTGTTGAGCGTGTCATTATTGAGGGCGATGAACTGATTATTCGCCATGAGGAGAAACACCATCCACGCAGCTGGACATTTCCGTTGCACTGGGTGAACGTCGATTTGCAGGCTAATAAGAACCCGCAGTATCAGTCCCGTCTGTTGATCGGTTCACATGGCAGCTGGGTGGAGCTGGCCGCCTTTCTGACTGACGATGAGCGCAGCAGTCTGGCCGGTGCAATAAAAACTGCGATCAATACAGCCCGCCAGCCACGGTGGACGTCTTAGGAGTGAGTATGCAAATAGCAGTGCCAATGAGTGTTACCAACTTTCAGGCCTATTACGAATGCTGTAAGCCGAAAGTGGTTTACCTGATCCTGTTTACCGCCTTTGTTGGCATGTTACTCTCAACACCGGGCATGATACCGCTGGATAAGGCTTTCTGGGGGTTGCTGGGCATTGGCCTCGCTGCCGCAGCCGGGGCCGCCCTGAATCATGCCATTGATCAGACTATCGACCAGCGCATGGACCGAACCCGCAGCCGCCCGGTCGCTCAGGGCGTACTCCGCCCGATCAATGTAGTGATCTTCGCACTCGGCATGACCCTGCTGTCAGCGATTATTTTATTTCAGTTTGTAAACGCACTGACTGCCCTGCTGACCATGGCTTCGATGATTGGTTATGCAATTATCTATACCATGTTTCTCAAGCACAGCACGCCGCAGAACATTGTCATCGGCGGTGCCGCCGGAGCAGCGCCACCGGTACTGGGCTGGACAGCCATTACCGGGCAATTGCATCCGGAAGCCCTGCTGCTGTTCCTGATTATTTTTGTCTGGACACCCCCGCACTTCTGGGCACTGGCGATTAAGCGCCAGAAAGATTATGCCAGAGCCAAAGTGCCCATGTTACCGGTCACACATGGCATTGCATTCACCAAGCTGCATATCATGCTCTATACCATACTGCTGGTCATTGTCAGTATTGTGCCCTTCCTGATTTTTATGAGCGGCACGCTGTATCTGGTCGGGGCGCTGGGGCTGGGTGCCGGTTTCACCTGGTATGCCTGGAAGCTATATAACGCACAAGGTGATGAATATGCCATGAAAACCTTTGGCTATTCAATATTTTACCTTACTGCCCTGTTCGCATTTTTTCTGCTGGACCATTATTTGCGGGTATTCATCCGCTACACATTCATGAGCTGATACGGATGACGGAACAGGATAAAGATAAAAAAGTAACCAGCTGGTCTGTTTTCACCAGCGCGCTGGCGGGCCTTCTCGGTGTGCAGAAAAAAAAGAACCTGGAGCGTGACTTTCAAAGTGGCAAATTCTGGCACTTTTTCATTGCCGGAGGCATCGTCACGCTATTGTTTATGCTGGCTGTCTGGGGAGCGGTACAACTATTGCTCAGTACAACATCAACCGGTTAAGCCGGAGAAGAACGGGAGGAAGTTAATGAGTTCAGAACATCACCAGCTCTCTAAGCGCCTGAAAGGCATTATCAAGAGTATGAAAAAAGTACAAAAGGGAATTCATGGATCTGAAGAGCCTGCGTCTATGCATGAGCTGGATAAACTTAAACAGTTGGGTGAGGAGTACTCGAGTACAGTACAGCAAATAGCCAGGCTTGAGACAAAACAAAATACCGGAAATACATAGCTTAGAATCAGAACATTGCTTTTAATTTGAATATAATTATTTTTTAATATTCAAATATTAAAAAACAGCTGTTAATTAATTAACTCTATTAATTAATTTTTCCGTTTAATCTTATCCTGAATACCTGAGCTTTTTATTTGAAATCGGTATAGGCATCCGCTACGATGCAGATAACCATAATAAATATGCTGTTTAAGTCACGCTGCCCCAAACTATATGTTTGAGTAAAAATCGTTACCGAAACTATTTGTCATTATCACGAGAGGCATCTGAAGTATGAAGAGGAGTTGTATCACTGGAGGAGTGCTCGCTTCGCTGCTAACGCCGCTGTCCGTACATGCTGACTGGGAAGTCAATATGCCGACAGGCGTCACAGACCTGAGCGCGGAAATTTACGGACTACATATGGCTGCTTTCTGGGTCTGTGTAATCATCGGTATTATCGTCTTCGGGGCGATGATTTATTCGATAATCCATCACCGTAAGGACAAAGGTGCCAAACCCGCCACCTTTCATGAAAGCACTACCGTTGAAATTGTCTGGACAGTCATCCCCGTCATTATTCTGATCTCGCTGGCGATTCCCGCCGCCCAGGCACTGGTTAAAATTGAAGATTCCAGCAACGCTGATATGACCATCAAAGTCACCGGCTACCAGTGGAAGTGGCAATATGAGTATGCGGAAGACGGCATTAGTTTCTTCAGTAATCTGGATGCCAAAAGCCGTGAGGCCAGTGCACGCGGCTCAGGTATTGACCCGGCTACCGTTGATAATTACCTGCTGGAAGTAGATAACCCGGTGGTTATCCCTGTGGGTAAGAAAGTCCGCTTTCTGTTTACCGCAAATGATGTAATTCATTCCTGGTGGGTACCTGAGCTGGCCGTTAAAAAGGATGCCATTCCCGGCTTCGTAAATGATATGTGGGCTCAGGTCAACACGCCCGGTACTTATCGCGGGCAGTGCACAGAGCTGTGTGGTAAAGACCATGGTTTTATGCCAATCACCGTGATTGCTAAAGAAGAAAGCGAATACCGGCAGTGGGTGGCAGAGCAACAGGCTGCCGCAAAAGAAGCTGCTGCAGCATCCGAGCAGGAGTGGGATATGGCAGGTCTGCTTGAGAAAGGCCAGCAGGTATACAACACCAGCTGTGCCGCCTGTCACGGTGCCACCGGTGCCGGTATCCCGGGCGTATTCCCTGCCATGACCGGCAGCGCCATTGCCACCGGCGACATTAATGCGCACATTGACATTGTCCTGAATGGTAAGGCAGGAACCGCAATGCAGGCGTTTGCCGCACAACTCAGCGACGCAGATATTGCAGCGGTTGTCACCTATGAACGTAATGCACTCGGTAACAGTACCGGTGACATGGTTCAACCCGCTGCCATCAAGGCTCTGCGCTAACAACCCGTTATAGTTTGGAGGAATTACATGAACGCACAAGCAGTGGAACATGTCGATCACGACGACCACCATCATGGCCCGGCTAAGGGTTGGATGCGCTGGATTACCACCACTAACCACAAAGACATTGGCTCACTTTACCTTTGGTTTTCGCTGATAATGTTCTTTGTCGGCGGGATTATGGCACTGATTATCCGCGCCGAACTTTTTCAGCCCGGACTGCAACTGGTAGATCCCGCCTTTTTTAACCAGATGACCACCATGCACGCGCTGGTGATGATCTTTCTGGCACTGATGCCTGCCTTTGTCGGCCTGGCCAACTGGATGATTCCAATGATGATCGGCGCTCCGGATATGGCACTGCCACGGATGAATAACTGGAGCTTCTGGATTCTGCCCTTTGCCAGTACCATGCTGATTGCCACACTATTCGTTGACGGTGGCGCACCGGCGGGCGGCTGGACCATGTACCCGCCATTGGTGTTGCAGACCGGTGCGGCTTTCCCGATGCTGATTTTCTCAGTCCATTTACTGGGTATCTCCTCCATTATGGGCTCCATTAATATCATCGCCACCATCATGAATATGCGTGCCCCCGGTATGACTTACATGAAGATGCCACTGTTTGTCTGGACATGGTTTATCACGGCTTATCTGCTGATTGCCACCATGCCGGTACTGGCCGGTGCAGTGACCATGCTGCTGACTGATAAATACTTCGCAACCAGCTTCTTCAGTGCTGCCGGCGGTGGTGACCCCGTTATGTTCCAGCATATTTTCTGGTTCTTTGGCCACCCCGAAGTTTATATTCTGATCCTGCCTGCTTTCGGCATTGTTTCTCAGATCATCCCGACCTTTGCCCGCAAGCAACTGTTCGGTTACAGCTCCATGGTTTATGCCACCGCATCCATTGCCTTCCTGTCCTTCATCGTCTGGGCACACCACATGTTTACCGTCGGCCTGCCTGTAGCTGCCGAACTGTTCTTCATGTTCGCAACCATGCTGATTGCCGTACCTACCGGCGTGAAGGTTTTCAACTGGGTGTCCACCATGTGGAAAGGCTCAATGACGTTTGAAACTCCGATGCTGTTTGCCATCGGGTTCGTGATTATGTTTACCATCGGTGGTTTCTCCGGATTAATGCTGGCGATTACCCCGGTCGACTTCCAATATCATGACACTTACTTTGTGGTAGCCCACTTCCACTATGTACTGGTACCGGGTGCTATCTTTGCGGTCATGGCGGCGGTTTACTACTGGCTGCCCAAGTGGACCGGCAATATGTATGATGAAAAGCTGGGCAGGTTCCATTTCTGGTTCTCAACCATCTTCGTCAATATCCTGTTCTTCCCTCAACACTTCGTCGGATTGGCCGGTATGCCACGCCGTATCCCTGACTACGCCGTGCAGTTTGCCGACTTCAATGCCATCTCATCCATCGGTGCATTTGGCTTCGGACTGAGTCAGCTGCTGTTTGCTTACATTGTCATAAAAACTGTACGCAGCGGCAAAAAGGCTACTGACCAGGTCTGGGAAGGTGCAGATGGTCTGGAGTGGACACTGAGTTCCCCTCCTCCATACCATTCGTTCTCAACGCAGCCTATTGTTAAGTAATAGCAAACGGAGAGAAGACGCGGGCAAAAAACCGCCTTCTCTCCGAACTGCTTACAGAGGTTGAGATGAAAGATACAGAAACCAAACGCAATATTCGCCGAACGGTAATTTCTCTGGTCATTCTGACCTTGGGTATTCTTGCACTGTTTGTCTACTCCGTCATTCGACAGGGCAACGGAGGTTAACGATGGATACTGTCAAACAACGCTCAACACGCATATTACTCACTAAACTGTTTCTGGTGCCGGTACTGATGTTCGGTTTCGGTTATCTGATGGTACCGCTGTATGATGTCTTTTGTGATATTACCGGCCTGAATGGTAAAACCGGCGCTATTTCTGAGGCTAATGCCAGTCTGATGACTGTCGATACCAGCCGGGAGATAAAAATTCAGTTTACCTCCAGTGTTAACCAGAACGGCCCCTGGGAGTTTCACCCGGCCCAATCGATGATGACGGTTCACCCAGGCAAGCCTTACACAACGACTTTTATCGCCCGCAACAAGCTGGACAAAGCCGTCACCAGCCAGTCCATTCCCAGCGTTACCCCTAATAAAGCAGCTGCCCACTTTGATAAAATGGAATGCTTCTGTTTTACCGAGCAAAAATTTGAGGCACTGGAAGAGCGTGAGATGCCGGTCACTTTTATAGTGGGAGCAGCCGTACCACAGGAAGTAGATACGATTACGCTGTCTTATACCCTGTTTACCAAAGAATAAACCGATATGTTAGAAAATGAGGCCTTTTATTTATGACCACCAGCTCAGATAAGCAACATTATTTTGTACCTGATACAACTATCTGGCCATTTATGGCCTCTATTGGTATCACAGCCCTGATTATCGGGGTGATTAATGCCCTGAATGGCGGCAGCGGTAAATTCATGATGATTGCCGGTGCATTAATACTGTTTTTTACCTTTTTCCGCTGGTTTGGCGAAGTCATTAATGAAAGTGAAAGCCGCACCTACGGTCGCTGGGAAGATAAGTCCTTTCGTCTCGGCATGAGCTGGTTTATCTTTTCTGAAGTTATGTTCTTTGCCGCATTCTTCGGCGCTCTGTTTTATGCTCGGGTACTTTCTGTTCCCTGGCTGGGAGGCGCAGGCGAAGAACTGGATACACATAATATGTTGTGGAGCACCTTCCAGGCAGTATGGCCCACCAATGGCCCGGAAAATGTCGGTGGGGAATATGAAGTCATGGGCGCCTGGGGCTTACCGGCACTGAACACCCTGATCCTGCTGACTTCCGGCGTTACCGTCACCTGGGCACACCACGCCCTGAAAGAGAATAATCGTCAGCACCTGATCTGGGGACTGTCAGCCACTGTAGCTCTGGGCTTTCTGTTCGTAATCTTTCAGGCTATCGAGTACTCTCATGCCTACAGCACCAATCTGACACTGGGTACCGGCATTTACGGCTCAACCTTCTTTATGCTGACCGGCTTTCACGGTATGCATGTGACACTGGGTGCAATTATCCTGACTGTGGTGCTGCTACGCTCCATGCGCGGTCACTTTACTCCGGAAAATCATTTTGCTTTTGAGGCTGCGGCCTGGTACTGGCACTTCGTTGACGTGGTATGGCTGGGATTGTTTATTTTTGTATACTGGCTATAAGCTCAGATAAAATATCCCTGAAAAATACGCTGCTCTGTCAGCGTATTTTTTTGTGCTGTTCAAAAACAATCAGGAGTAAACACCATGCGGTACGATCAGGCCGAAATACTTTCCCACCCAAAGCATGATGAAAATAAAGATGGACAAACCAATCCTCAATGCCAGCGTTCGCACAATCCTGCAGGAATTTGGCCCACCTTTATTCAGCTGATATAACGCAGTAAATAATGTACCGATGACGAATAGCAGTAGAATGACAATTATGAGTTTGAATAACAGCATCTTCGGGTGCATCCTATGGTAAAGGTAAAAACAGCCGTACTGGCCACCCTGTATTGCCTGGGACTTGTTCTTTTATTGGGCCTTGGTACCTGGCAGATAAATCGTGGCTTGCATAAAGGTAATGTTTTATCACTTGTAGGCAATAAACACAAAGATTATCAGGTTTTGACTGAATTACCGGCAAATCCTGAATCCCTGAATTATCAGAAAGCTACATTATCCGGCCACTGGGATACACAACATTACTTTCTGCTGGATAACCGGATAAACGAGGGACAATTAGGCTATGAAATCATCATGCCCTTTCAGTTATCCAACGGACAAAATATCCTGGTTAACCGTGGCTGGATAGCCAGAAATCAGGCAGCCACCCTCCACATTCCCACGACGGAACAGCTGAACGGCACACTATATTTACCTAAAAAAGGCTATACCATCGGTGAGTCCATACCCGCCCAGCAACAAGCTGATGACAGCTGGCCGAAAGTCACTCTGTATATGGATTTACAAACCTTTTCCTCCGTATTGAAGCAACCGCTTTCACCGCTGCTGCTGGTACTGGAGCAAACACACCCGGACAGCCTGACCCAAATATGGAAACCGGTTGTTATTGCTCCGGAGCGCCATTATGCTTATGCCCTGCAATGGTACGGACTCGCTATTGTATTTATTATTTTCGGGGTGATCTGGTATCGCCGCGCCAATCCAACCAATCAGGACTGAACAATAATGGCTCTGGACGCAAATCAGAAAAAACTGCTGACTATTTTCGGATTATTTTTTGTACCACTGGCTATTGCCGCCCTCTGGTATCTGCTGCTACCCAATGGCTATAAACCCGGCAGCATGACGAACAATGGCAACCTGATTGACCCTATTTACCCGGTACAGGTCTTTGCCCAAAAGACCAAAAATGGGGAAAATTACTCCGGCAAAGACCTGGAAAAAAAATGGACACTGGTACATCTGATTAATGGCAGCTGTGACGAAACCTGCAGTAAATGGCTGTATAACACACGGCAAATACGTATCGCACTGGCTGAAGACATGGACAGAGTCAACCGTCTCAGCATCGTCGACAGCGCGGAAGCAGCCAATGAAAACCAGAAAATGTGGGAGTCACATCCCGACATGCAGGTGATTATCAGCACTCCGGGCGGATTGGATGATCAGATCAGACAACATACCGCAGCTCAGGCTTACCCTGAAAACTCCGTATTCTTAATTGATCCGCTGGGTAATCTGATGATGCAGTTCCCGCCGGATATAGATCCCAAGCTACTGATGAAAGATCTGGAAAAGCTGCTCAGGCTTTCTCACATCGGGTAAGTGTTCAGAGATAACAGCCCGGGACTTCAACTCATTTCTTACAAACAAAAAAAGACCCGAAACCAGTCGGGTCTTTTTTTGTTTTATCAACAATTGAAGAATTAAAAGATCAGGCTTCTGCCACCAGATCCCGGTAGGCGTGCCAGCTGGCGTGACCCACAATCGGCAGGGTGACGGCCAAACCGACAAAGCCCAGCAGGAAGCCAACCACAACCAGTGCCGTAATCATCAGCGCCCAGGTAAACATAGGCGCAGGATTGGTTTTAACCGCCTCAACACTGGTAATCATCGCGGTGACAAAATCAACCCGGCGGTGAGTCACCAGCGGTGCTGCAACCACACTGATGGAGAATGCAATCGCTGCAATCACCAGTCCGGTCAGTACATAGGTCAGAGCGAACGGCACCAGATTCTGCTGCTTCATCAACGTATCAATAAAATCATGCCCGACCACAATGTTATCGAAGAACAGCGCAACGGTTACCGAAGAAACCAGTGCCCAGACCCCCATCAGCACAGCCAGCACCAAAGCGAAACAACACAGACCAAGCGCATTGCGGGCCATAAACCCCCAACCTTTCATGGTACCGGTCAGCATGTCGTATTTATTGCCTTTTTCCAGCTCCATACTCATATTGTAAAAACCAACCGCAACCAAAGGCCCGATGATCAGGAAACCCGCGGCCAGAGTAGTCATAAATATCGGATAAGACCAGGCAAGCGATAACAGAATAAGGCCCACTACCACATAGACAAGCCCCATCAAGGTACTTGGAACCAGCATTTCTTTATAATCTTTAACACCCCGATCCAGCCAGCGCATAGGTGCTTCATCATCTATTTTGCGGATCTTGAAATGCAACGCTTCGGTTCTCTCACCCCTGTTCTCAACTAGTACATCGCGATCACTATCACTAATAGCTGTCATGTGCATACTTCTCCTTTCAGCTGGTTTATTATATGCGTGGCTCCGGACAAGCTATTCAGCTCACAAAACAAATCCGGCTCCTCCGAAAAGCACAGAACTGCCTGTGAACCAAAATGACTGTATTAAGGGGACTGAAGCCCGCTTCTCAATTTTGATACTACATCCTGAAAAGGATTCATACAAGATACTAAAGATATATATGTTTATAAAGCGGATGATAGACGGTATTTATAATTTGAGTGGCATATTGCCTTTTAATATTAATACATTAGATTATTTTAAAATAATAATATTATTAATATTTTATTTTTATTCAAATTATCAAATAAATCTATGAAACAGCAACCCAATAACCGTACACCAATAAAGCGCGCCGAAGTTTACTACCGGAGTTAAACCTTGAAAACCCTTAATGCATTAATCCTCAGTTTTTTAATCTGTATTACCCAACTATCAGCTGCAGCTTCCACCCCGCCAGGCATTCAACACCTGGTAATCAGTCCGGATAACCAGCGCCTGGTTTACGCACGCCCTGCCGGACAACAAAGTATGCTCATCCGCAGCATTGATACCCGCACTGGCAATATCCTGAGCACCGCCCGCACTGACAAGCCGCCACACATTACTTTTTTCGGCTTCACCCCTGATGCAGACAAGTTACTGGGCTTTGACAGCACGACCAAAGGCATTCCGGTCATTCACAACAAAACCGGTAAAACCCTGCGCACACTGCCCGAACCCCGTACAGGTTATGCAAAAGAATATGCCTCATCACAGCCGGTACTGAGTCCGGACGGCAGCCTGCTGGCGCTGGTTGATGAACGCCACAGCCCGGAACCGTTGGCTTATCTGGTGAATACCGGCTCAAAGAAACTGCTGCACACCATCCCGCTGCCGAAACCATTACTACGCCACAGTGTGGCTTTCAGTCATGACGGTAAAACGCTGTTCTGGCTGGCGCGGACACAAGACACGATGCAGCTGCAGCGCTACCATTTTTATCAGCAAAAAGCCTTGCCGCCACTTTCATTAAGCTCAGCCTACCAGACCGATGTCAGGCTGCATGCAGGGCCGAATGGCCGCTATGCCCTGCTCCATGACCGCTCAAAGCTGGCCATCGTGGATCTGACAACCGGACAGGAACATACCTACCCTAACCAACCACAAGGCATGATTCAGTTTGCCGATTTTATTTCTCCGCAACATTACGGCCTGCTGCTTAACACCCGCAACGGCAATCAGCAGGTTTATCAGTGGGTAACAGTGAACCTGAAAAACCAACAAAAACAGGTATTTACACTGCCACTGCGACAAACAGCGGGCAGCATTACTTTAAGCAAAAACCGCCGCCAGCTAGCCGTCAGCACACAGGAAAAAGCAGCGGACAAACCCGGCTTGCAAGATACTGTTTATCTGCTGGACACTTTTAGCGGCAAGCTGATCCGGCGTTTTGCCTTTGCACAGGAATAACAACTAACGGCTGCGGTCAATCCGTTTTCTGCTGCAGATCTGTTACCATGCCGCCACCTGATAACAAACGATCCTGAACATGATTATGAATACCTGGTTTATCTCCGATTTACACCTCGAACCCTCCCGCCCGGACAGCATCCGCCAGCTGTTTGCTTTTCTGCAGCAAATCGGTGGTAAGGCTGATGCGCTGTATATTCTGGGCGATTTCTTTGAGTACTGGGTGGGCGATGACTTTCTGGATACTTCAGCGGGTGAACAGGTTAAACCGGTGATTCAAGCGTTACGTCAGCTCAGTGACAGCGGTGTCGCACTGTATTTTATGCACGGCAACCGCGACTTCCTGATCGGTGAACGCTTTGCCACTGAGACCGGCTGCATGCTGTTGCCGGAACAGCAGGTAATTGATTTATACGGCACTCCCACCCTGCTGATGCACGGTGATACCCTGTGTACCGATGATGTGGATTATCAGAAAGCGCGGGCGGTATTCAGGGATCCGAAATGGCAGGCACAGGTATTAACCTGGACGATTCCGCAGCGTCTGCAACGCGCCAGGGAAATGCGTGAAGTCAGTGAAAACAGCACCCGCTATAAAACAGAAGAACTCATGGACGTCAACCAGCAAACCGTTGAACAAACCATGCGCGAAACCGGAGTAGCCCGCCTGATTCACGGTCATACCCACCGCCCGGCGATTCATGATTTTCAGCTCGACGGGCAGGACGTGCAACGCATTGTGCTGGGCGACTGGTACAAGCAAAGCAGCTTTTTACGCATCAGTGACAATGGTGAGATTGAACTAACCAACCAGCCGTTTGGTACCGCCTGAGTATAAGTCTGCTCAGGCACCGCCCTTCAGCCACTCCACCCGCCATTTTGACTCTTCGGTGAGTGCCAGCACATTATTGAAACGGGGCAGCAGCTTTTTCAGCTGAATGTCCAGCTGCCACGGTGGATTAATAATCGCCATACCGGAGCCGTGCATACCCATTTCAACCTGCTGCGCTTCCACCTCCAGCTCAGCTACCAGCAAGTCTTTCACCTCCAGCTGCGCCAGCTTTTTCAGCATGGTCTGGCTGTGGTCACGGCGCTTGGCCAGCAAGGGATACCAGATCACATAAGTGCCGGTGGCCCAGCGCTTATAAGCTTTCTGCACCACCTCCACCACATGGCGGTAATCCTCTTTTTGCTCATAGGGCGGATCAATCAGCACCAGTCCGCGCCGTGGGGTCGGAGGTAACAAAGCTGGTAGCGCCTCAAAACCGTCGCGGTGATGAATCGCGGTGCGGTTATCACCGCGAAAATGCGCCTTCAGCAATTCCACCTCATTATTATGCAGCTCACAGAGGACTTGTTTGTCCTGCGCACGCAGCAGCTGACTGACAATCTCCGGTGATCCGGGATAATACCTCAGTGCCCCATCCGGATTATGTGCATGAATAGCCCGGAAATACTCAGCCAGCTCATGCCAGATCGCCTGCTGCTCCCAGAGCCGGGCAATCCCCCATTTATACTCACCGGTCTTGTCCGCCCACTTTCCCTGTAAATCATATAATCCGGCACCGGCATGGGTATCGATATAAATAAAGGGCTTATCCTTACGCTTAAAGCTTTCGGTTAACAGGGTCAGCGTACTGTGTTTGAGGACATCGGCATGATTGCCGGCGTGGAAGGCGTGACGGTAACTGAGCATGGTAAATTCGGGTGGCTGATCAGCCGTCCACTATAACATCCGTTGACACCGGGTCGTATTGTTATTCGCAGTTTGTTTTGCAATTGCCTGACAAAAGATTTCATGCGACTATTGCCATTGACTAACCAGTCAATCATGATTGCCGGATGGCTGGATTCATGAATTTTTTTACTTAATATTTTGGCAGCCGGGATGCTCAAACCGGCGTGGAGAGTGTAATGGCAAAACTACCTGAAAGCGCAAAAGTCGTTATCATCGGCCAGGGAGGTATTGTTGGCGCATCTGTTGCGCATCATCTGATTGAACGTGGCTGGGACAACATTGTCGGTATCGATAAGTCTGCCATTCCTACTGATATTGGTTCCACCGCTCATGCATCGGATTTCTGTTTTAATACCATGCATGACCAGATGACCATCTTCACCACTAAATACTCGATTGATTTCTTCGAAAAAATGGGCCGTTACGAAAGAATCGGCGGTATCGAGGTGGCGCGGGTCGGTGATGATGAGCGCATGAATGAACTGAAACGCCGTGTCTCATCCGGTAAAGCCTTCGGCAACCGCGTCAAAATGATCAGCACTGCGGAAGCCAAGGAAAAATTCCCGTTGCTGGAAGAAGACGTGATCCAGGGCGCCTTATGGGATCCGGATGCCGGTCTGGTGGTACCGCGCTCACAAACTGTGGCCGGTGAACTGGTCGAACAGGGCGTGGCTTCCGGTAAATTACAGGCCTTCGCCAATACGGCCTGTACCGGCCTGAAAATTGAAAACGGCCGCATTAAGGGCGTGGAAACCACCAAAGGCTATATCGAAGCCGAATACGTGGTGGTCTGTGCCGGACTGTGGGGTCGGCTGATTGCCAATATGGCCGGTGAAGACCTGCCGATTATGCCGGTGGATCATCCGCTGACCTTCTTCAAACCATTTGAGGAGTTCGCCGGAACCGGTAAGGAAATCGGCTACCCGCTGCTGCGTGACCAGGGCAACTCGGCTTATCTGCGTGATACCGGTGACCCGAAAACCTCGGAAGGCGGCCAGCTGGAATGGGGTTATTACGAAGAGAAAGAACCGCGCATGTGTCACCCGCGTGACCTGCTGGAAAAAGAGGAAGCGCGCCTCTCCCCTTCCCAGCGCGATCTGGAGCTGGAAGAAGTCATGGAGCCGCTGGAGCGCGCCATGGAACTGACCCCGATCCTGGCTGAACTGGGTTATGACGAGAAATACTCGTTTAACGGTCTGTTGCAGGTCACGGCGGACGGCGGCCCTTCCGTGGGCGAATCCTCTAATGTACGTGGTCTGTGGTACGTTGAAGCGATCTGGGTTAAAGATGGCCCTGGTATCGGTAAAGTGGTTGCCGACTGGATGACCGATGGCTATACCCATCTCGATAACAGCAGCATTGACGTATCCCGCTCCTACCCGTTCCAGCAGGATGAAGACTACATCGCCAACCGCTGCTATGAGTCTGCGTTCAAAATTTACAATCCGCCGGTACACAACCGCGAACCCTACACTGCATCGCGCAACCTGCGCCGCAGCCCGTTCTGGGAACGTGAGAAAGAGCTGGGTGGTTACTTCATGGAAGCTGCCGGCTGGGAACGTGCCCACGGTTATGCCAGCAATGAACACCTGCTGGAAGAGTACGGTGACCGCGTGCCGATGCGTGAAAATGAGTGGGATAACCGCCATTTCTGGCGGGTCTCGAATGCTGAACAGCTGAAAATGTCAGACGATGTCGGCATGGTCAACCTGTGCCACTTTGCGGTGTATGATGTCACCGGGCCGGATGCGGGCGACCTGCTGGAATACACCTGTGTGGCCAAAGTCGCGGGTGATACACCGGTCGGCAAAGGGGTTTATACCCATTTTCTGGAAGCCACCGGCGGGGTGCGCGCCGACCTGACTGTATTACGCATGGGTGAAGAGCATTTCCGGGTGATTGACGGCGGTGCTTCCGGTAACCGTGATTTCGTGTGGCTGAAGCGCATGGCGGAAGACAAAGGCTTCACCAATGTCACCATCGCAGACCGCTGCTCTGATTTCGGCTGTATCGGCCTGTGGGGACCGAATGCGCGTACCACACTGCAGAAGGTCGTGTCTGACCCAGATGCACTGACCCAGGAAAACTTCCCGTTTGCGGCGGTGCGTGATATCGAAGTGAATGGTGTGAACGTTTCTGCCTTCCGGATTTCCTATGTCGGTGAACAGGGCTGGGAGCTGCACTTTGAGCTGGCCGACGGTCTGGCGGTATGGGATGCGCTGTATGCTGCCGGTGTGACCCCGGTCGGGGTGGAAACCTACGCCAACAGCCGCCGGATGGAAAAAAGCCTGCGTCTGCAGAATGCGGATATTCTGACTGAATATAACCTGCTGGAAGTGGATCTGGCGCGGCCTAAAGTCAAGGCAGCTGACTTCTTCGGTAAGGAAGCCTATCTGGCCCAGCGTGAACGTGAGCACCAGCCTGCTTATCTGTGTACGCTGACCATGACCGATAATATTGACTCACAAGGCGTGGCGCGTTATCCGGTGGGCATCTGTGCGGTTATCGACCCGGAAACCGGTGAGACACCGATTGACTCGGAAGGCCGCCGCTCTTATACCACCAGTATTGCCTACGGGCCGTCGATTGGTAAAAATATTGCACTGGCCTTCCTGCCTTATGAATATTGTCAGGTCGGACGCGAGCTGAAGATCAGTTACTTTGATGAAGAATATCCGGTAGTGGTTGAAGCGGTGGGTTATAAGCCGCTGTATGATCCGGAGAATCTGAAGCCTAAGTCGTAACTTCCCTCCCGACCTGTGACATAGGCACCTGTAAATTCCCCCTGATTCTTTGAGAATCAGGGGGAATACGATAAACGAATAGTATGCCCCTGAATCACAACAGACTCATCAATATTCTCAGAGCCCGGTTTGACAAAACAACCACTCACACATAAAACCAATAAAGTATGTAGCTCCCCGTAGCAGTAATTTATAAAGTACCAACCAAATCTCAATCCGTAATCCGCTGCGGCTTCTTCAACACCCCGCGCAAAAACATCGGCGCAATAAACCCGGCAATCGCCGCAATCCACAAGCCAATCGAGATCGGTGAATTAAACAGGTACATAAAGTCGCCATCCGAAATCACCATCGCCCGACGCAGAGCATCTTCCATGTGTCCGCCAAGCAGGATGCCCAGAATCACCGGAACCGTCGGAATATCCAGCTTGCGCAGTACATAACCCAGCGCTCCGAAACCGACCATCAGCAGCAGATCAAAATAACTGCCGGACAGTGAGTAAATGCCCACAAACGAGATCATGGTAACACCGGGCAGCAGTATCCAGGGCGGAACCTGCAGGATGCGCACAAAGATTTTCACCATCGGCACATTCATCAGCAGCAACACCACATTGGCAATCAGCAGCGAGGCAATCAAACCCCAGACCACTTCAGGACGCTCAGTAAACAGAGTCGGTCCCGGCGTAATATTCAGGGTCATCAATAAGGCCAGCAACACAGCCGTCGTGCCTGAGCCGGGCACACCCAGGGTCAGCATCGGTACCAGTGCACCACCGGCGGCGGCATTATTTCCGGCTTCCGGTGCAGCAACGCCTTTCGGCACCCCGGTACCAAAACCGCCTTTTTCCCCGGCAATCGACTTTTCACTCATATAAGCCAGGAAGCTACCCAGTGACGCCCCGGCTCCCGGCAGGATACCGGCAATAAAACCCAGCGCACTGGTGCGCAGCATCGTCCATTTGGTCGACCAGATGTCTTTCCAGGGAATCATCACCTTTTCCAGCTTAACGCCAATTGAGGAGGTCGTACCGTGACTTTCAATAAAGAAAAACACCTCAGCAATCGCAAACAAGCCCACAATCGCCACCAGAAAATCGATGCCGTCCATCAGGTGCATATTGCCGCCGGTAAAGCGTGGCATACCGGATGAACTGTCCACCCCGACCATAGCGATACCCAGGCCAATTGCCGCCGCCAGTGCTGACTTGGCCTGATTATTCGAGGCCATCCCGCCCAGCGTACAAAACGCCAGCAGATACAATGCAAAATATTCAGCCGGGCCAAACACATAGGCCACCCGCGCCAGTAAAGGTGCTAAAAATATCAGCCCGACAGTGGCCAGAAATGCACCCACAAATGAAGCCACCCCGGACAATACCAGCGCATCACCGGCCCGCCCCTGTTTTGCCATCGGGTAGCCGTCCAGCGTGGTCATCAGCGCCGGTTCATCGCCGGGGATATTGAGCAGAATCGAACTGATCCGCCCGCCATACATCGCACCGTAATACACCGCCGTCATCAGCACCAGCGCCGAGGTTGCATCCAGCCCCAGGGTAAAGGTAATCGGGATCAGAATCGCCACCCCGTTAGATGGCCCGAGCCCCGGCAAGGCACCGATAATCGTGCCCAGAAAACAACCGGCCACTGCCAGCATCAGGGTATAAGGCGTCAGGGCAATGGAAAAGCCCAGTAACAGATTATCCAAAACTTCCATAGCAGCCCCCTAGCCCAGCCAACCTTTGGGAAAAGGCACCAGCCCTAAGCCCAAAGCAAACTTAAACAGCACAAACAGCCCGATTGACAAGCCGATACCGGCCAGCGTGGCAGACAAAACTTTGGGCGAAATCTGATAACTGAGAATCCCGGCAGCAACCGCCGTCGGCAACAGAAAACCAAACGGTTTCAGTGAATAAGCATAGGCAACCAGTACAAGCACGGCGATCAGCAGTGCGAAAAGGGTGCGTCCCGCAGGCCATTGCGGGTCAGGGTCAGGCCGGATCATCATCACCAGTCCGCACAGTCCGCCCACCGCACCCACCAGCATGGGGAATGCTTTGGAGCCGACCGGATCAGACATAAAACTGGTTTGGATGCCGGTGGCGCTGACAATATACGCCACCGCCACCAGAACCACGACCAGACCAAATATCCGGTCACTGATCATTAATTCAGAACTCCAAGCTCGGTGGACAGTTCTTTGACTTCCTTAACAACCTGATCAACATAACCCTGGAAATCCGCACCGACCTTGGTAAACGGCGCCAGACCATTATCCGTCATTGCCTTTTTCCATTCGTCACTGTCAGCTACTTTCTGCAGGCGGTCAGCCCACATATCAAAGGTTTCATCGCTGACACCTTTCGGGATATACATGCCGCGCCAGTTTACCGCTACGACATCATAACCCTGCTCTTTCGCAGTCGGAATGTCTTCAAAGCCGGGGACACGCTCTTCAGTCAGCACCGCAATTGCCCGCACTTCACCGGACTTCAGGAAACCGACAATTTCGGACATATCACCGGTCATCGCCTGCGTAAAACCACCCACGGTCTGGGTAATCGCATCCGCACCACCGTCAACACCGATGTACTTCACGCTTTTAATATCGGTGAAACCGGCACGCTGCAGCAGCATTAAAGGCTTCAGATGATCAAACCCACCGGCTGCCGAACCACCGGCAAAGGTAACCGACTTCGGATCTTTCTTAATCGCTTCCAGCAGATCTTTCAGATCCTTATAAGGACTATCCTTGGCGACCACAATAACCCCGGGGTCTCCGCCAATCGCACCGACAAAACGTACCTCATCCGCTGTTCTGCCTGCGTAGGCATTCTGGGCAAGGCGTGTCGAAGTAGCCGAAGAAGCCGCCACAATCAGGTCGGCATCATCATTACGTTCGGCCACAACATGGTTATAAGCCACGCCACCACCGGCACCCGCCATATTGGTGACCTGAATCGGGTTATCCACTACTTTGATGTCATGCATGATTTTGCCGATGGTACGGCAGGTAAAGTCCCAGCCGCCGCCCGGATTTGCCGGTGCGATACATTCCGTGGCAAAACTGGTTCCTACCATACTGACACTCAAAAATGCGCCCGCAATAATTTTCTTTAAACCGGATGTGTTCATTAAGATCTCCTCTTCCTGTAAAAACGCGCTGCACAAGACCTGCAGCACAAGCCATATTAGCATGGCACAGAAAGCTGACATGAACCTATCATTCCAGCCGGGTTTTTAATTCCTCCACAAACCGGCTCGCCACCGCCAGCTTTACTTCATCAATTCCGGTTTCATAACCCAGCTCATGCAACATCACCACCACCGCATTCGATGACACATTTCCCTTCGCCCCCGGCGCATAGGGACAGCCACCCAGTCCGCCCACCGCCGAATCAAATGTCCGGATGCCCTTTTCCAGGCTGACCCGGATATTCGCCAGCGCCTTCTCACCGGTATCATGATAATGCCCGGCCAGCTTATCGGCGTCTGCCACCTGCAACACCGCATCCAGCATCACAGCAATACTGTCCGGATCACCCGCGCCAATGGTGTCACCCAGCGACACCTCATAACACCCGGCATCCAGCAGCTGCCGCACCACACCCGCCACCGCAGCAGGCTCAGTCACCCCGTCATACGGACAAGCCACCACACAGGACACATAACCGCGCACCGGCATCCCGTCCCGTTTCGCCAGCGCCATTAATTCGGTAAAACGCTCAATACTCTCCGCAATCGAACAATTGATATTATGCTGACTAAAACCTTCCGAGGCTGAGGCAAACACCGCCACCTCATCCACACCGGCCGCTTTGGCGCGCTGATAACCCTGCACATTCGGGGTCAGTGCCGCATAAGTCACTCCGGCCCCCCGCCTAATCCCGGCCATCACCTCAGCAGAATCCGCCATTTGCGGCACCCATTTCGGTGAAACAAAACTGGCTGCCTCAATCTTGCGCAAACCGGATTCAGACAGCAGGTTTACCAGCGCAATTTTATCCGCCGTCGGGATCAGCACCTTTTCATTCTGCAGGCCATCGCGTGCCCCGACCTCGAAAATCGTCACCCACCGGTCAGAGTCAGCAGCACGCTCTGTCATTCTTCATCCTCCAACAGTAATAACACAGCACCATCGGTAACCTGATCACCCTGCTCCACCATCACCTCCGCCACCACACCATCACGGGGAGCAGCCAGACTCAGCTCCATTTTCATCGCTTCCATAACAATCAGCGTCTGGCCTGCCGTCACTGTATCGCCGGAAGCAACGGATACGATCTTCACCTGTCCCGGCATCGGCGCCAGCAGCTGATTGACACTGCTGCCCGCATCTGCACCACCCTCCAGATAATCCGGCAGGCTGAAACGGGTGGTACGACCACGGTAAAATACGGTTAGTGCATGCGCCTCAGGCAGCACATGAGCAACAATGACCTGCCCTTCCAGATCCACCCGCAGGCGCAGACAGCCCTGATCGTCAGTTTGTTCCAGCAACTGCAGGTGCTGAGTGGAACCCTGATATTCAACCTGTATTTCATGTTGAGATGAATGCTTTATTGTCAGTTCAAACAGCTGATCGGCATGCTGTAAGTCGATATATTGCGTGGTATCTCCCCAGTGGCTCCAACCGCTCAGGTTGTGCCAGGGGTCATCTCCCCATCCTGCAAGGGTGGGGGTTGCTTGAACCAATGCCGCCAGTGCTAATATTGTCGGACTCACTCCCGCATCAGCTGTCAGCGTCGCCAGCCCCCGGTCAATCAGCCCGGTATCCACCTCACCGTTACGGAACCCTGCATGACCGGCCAGCCGCGCCAGAAATTCAATATTAGTGGTACAACCGGCGATGCGGCTGCTATGCAGGGCATTCACCAGCTTGTTCAGCGCCGCCGCACGGTTCACCCCATGCACCGTTACCTTGGCAATCATCGGATCATAAAACGGCGTAATTTCATCACCGGCATTCACTGCCGAGTCAATCCGCGCCTTGTCCTCCGGCAAATACAAATGACTCAGCCGCCCGATCGCCGGCACAAAGCCTTTCGCGGCATCCTCGGCATAAATCCGTGCTTCAAAGGCATGACCGGTGATACTCAGTTGCTGCTGCGCCAGCGGCAAAGCCTCACCCGCCGCCACCCGCAATTGCCACTCCACCAGATCCAGCCCGGTAATCGCCTCGGTCACCGGATGCTCGACCTGCAGGCGGGTGTTCATCTCCATGAAATAAAACCGATCCGGCTGCAAACCCTCAGAAGCATCGACAATAAACTCTACGGTTCCGGCCCCGGCATAGTTGACCGCCTGTGCCGCCCGCACCGCTGCCGCGCCCATCACCTCACGCATTTCGGTTGTCACACCCGGTGCCGGAGCTTCCTCAATCACCTTCTGGTGACGACGCTGCAACGAACAGTCGCGCTCAAACAGATGCACGGTATTGCCGTGTGTGTCGCCGAATACCTGCACCTCGATATGCCGGGGTGAAGCGACAAATTTTTCGATCAGCACCTGCCCGTCACCGAAGGCCGCCTCACTTTCACGCCGCGCAGAATCCAGTGCCGCCGCAAAATCAGCCGCCCGCTCCACCAGGCGCATCCCCTTGCCACCACCACCGGCCCGCGCCTTGATCAGCACCGGATAACCGATTTGTGCGGCCTGCCCGGCCAGAAAATCCGGCTGCTGATTCTCACCGTGATAACCCGGCACCACCGCAACCCCCGCCTCCTGCATCAGCTGCTTGGCCGCATCTTTCAGACCCATGGCACGGATCGCCGCTGCCGACGGGCCGATAAAGATAATACCTGCCGCCTGACAGGCTTCAACAAATTGCGGATTCTCGGATAGGAAACCATAACCGGGGTGAATCGCCTCTGCCCCCGTCTGCCGGGCAATATTAATAATCTTATCCGCCCGCAAATAGCTGTCACTGACCTGTGCCGGGCCAAGCCGCCACGCTTCATCGGCCATTTTCACATGCCGCGCATCACGGTCTGCATCGGAATAAACCGCCACACAGCGGATACCCATACGCTGAGCCGTCTGCATCACCCGGCAGGCGATTTCGCCACGGTTGGCTATGAGGATTTTTTTGAACATAAGACCAGCTGTGCTGTACCCCCCATCCCCAACCCTTCCCCCGCAAGGGGGGAAGGGGGTTTTATCAGTGTTCTTTGTTTGCGGAGTCATATTTTCAGATACTGCCTTCATGGAAATAAATTACAACGAACTTCACCGTGATCTGTCACGGACATTAAGAAAAAGGCTGACTCCAGCAGAGCAACACTTGTGGGCATACCTTCGCAAGAAACAGTTGAAGGGGTATCGCTTTCGCCGTCAACACCCCCTTGGCAGGTATATTGTGGATTTCGTTTGCCTTGAAAAGCGCCTTGTAATTGAGTTGGATGGCCTATCGCACCAGGATCAGCAAGCATATGACCGGGTGCGTGATGACTGGATAATTCAGCAACGATTCCAGATCCTGAGATTTCAGAATTCTCAGGTTGAAAAACAGACTGAGCAGGTCTTGCAAATAATCCTGAATGCTCTGGAAGAACTTCCGAAACGAAAGAAATAAACGCTTGTCTCCCTTCCCCCCTTGCGGGGGTAAGGGCCGGGGATGGGGGGGAAAGACTCATCAAATCACATCCTGAACACACCAAACCGTGTCTCCCCTACCGGCTTATTCAACGCCGCCGACAACGACAAGCCCAGCACATCCCGCGTGCGCGCCGGATCAATAATCCCGTCATCCCACAAGCGCGCCGAGGCGTACAGCGGATGCCCCTGTTTTTCAAACATATCGATGGTCGGCTGCTTAAAGGCCGCCTCTTCCTCTGCCGACCACTGCTCACCTTTACGCTCGATAATGCTGCGTTTCACCGTCGCCAGCACACCCGCCGCCTGTTCTCCACCCATCACAGAGATACGGCTGTTCGGCCAGGTCCACAGAAAACGCGGATCATAGGCACGGCCGCACATACCGTAGTTTCCGGCACCGAAGCTGCCGCCGATCAGGGTAGTGATTTTCGGCACCTGTGCATTGGAAACCGCGGTGACCAGCTTGGCACCGTCTTTGGCGATGCCGCCGGACTCATACTTCCGGCCCACCATAAAACCGGTGATATTCTGCAGGAATAATAACGGGATACCGCGCTGGCAGCACAGCTCGACAAAGTGCGCCCCCTTTACGGCTGATTCGGAAAACAGCACGCCGTTATTGGCAATAATCCCCACCGGAATCCCGTGCAGATGGGCAAAGCCACATACCAGCGTGGTGCCGTAACGTACCTTAAACTCATCGAAACGCGAGCCGTCTACAATCCGCGCCAGCACCTCACGCACATCATAGGGCGTGCGCAAACTGGCCGGAACCACACCGGCAATTTCCTGCGGGTCGTATAAGGGTGCTTCGGGGGTCTGTATTTCGACATTGATCTGCTTCGGGCGATTCAGATTAGCGACACTGCGCCGTGCCAGTGCCAGTGCATGTTTATCATTCAGGGCAAAATGATCCGCCACCCCGGATAAGCGGGTGTGCACATCCGCCCCGCCCAGATCCTCGGCGCTCACCTCCTCACCGGTGGCGGCCTTGACCAGCGGCGGCCCGGCCAGAAAGATGGTGCCCTGCTCCTTAACGATAATCGCCTCATCCGACATCGCCGGAACATAAGCGCCACCGGCAGTACAGGAACCCATCACCACCGAGATCTGCGGAATGCCCTGCGCCGACATATTGGCCTGATTGAAGAAGATGCGCCCGAAGTGGTCGCGGTCGGGAAATACCTCGTCCTGATTAGGCAGGTTGGCGCCGCCGGAATCGACCAGATAAACACAGGGCAGATGATTGGCGGCCGCAATTTCCTGCGCGCGCAAATGCTTTTTCACCGTCATCGGGTAGTAGGTACCACCCTTGACCGTGGCATCATTGCACACCACCATGCACTCACGCCCGGCAATCCGGCCCACTCCGGCAATCATTCCGGCACAGGGTGCGGCATCATCATACATGGCGTGGGCCGCAAAACGTCCCACCTCCAGAAACGGCGATCCCGGATCCAGCAAGCGTGCCACCCGCTCACGCGGCAGGATTTTGCCCTTGGCCAGATGGCGTTCACGTGCTGCCTCACCACCACCATTTTCAGCATGTCGGGCTGCGGTCTCTATTTCTGCCAGCGCCTGCTGCATCGCCTGTTGGTTGGCCTGAAACTCAGCTGAGCGCGTGGAAATCGTGGAATGAAGCACGGCCATTTAAGCGGTCTCCGCAAACAGTTCGCGGCCAATAAGCATGCGGCGGATTTCACTGGTTCCGGCGCCGATTTCATACAGCTTGGCATCGCGCAGCAAACGCCCGGTCGGGTAGTCATTAATATAACCATTGCCACCCAGGGTCTGAATGGCCTCCAATGCCACCTGCGTTGCCTTTTCAGCGGAATACAGAATACAGCCTGCTGCATCCTTGCGCGTGGTTTCACCCCGGTCACAGGCTGCGGCCACCATGTAGACATAAGAACGGCAGGCATTAAACGTGGTATACATATCGGCCAGCTTGCCCTGCATCAGCTGGAACTCACCGATGGCCTGCCCGAACTGTTTACGCTCATGCACATACGGCACCACAATATCCAGTGCTGCGGCCATAATGCCCAGCGGCCCGCCGGACAATACCACCCGCTCATAATCCAGCCCGGACATCAGCACATTCACCCCGCGTCCGACCCCGCCCAACACATTTTCAGCCGGAACCCGGCAATCCTCAAACACCAGCTCACAGGTGTTTGAACCGCGCATGCCCAGCTTATCCAGCTTCTGCGCGGTGCTGAATCCGGCAAAACCTTTTTCGATCAGGAAAGCGGTCATGCCGCGTGATCCGGCCTCCATATCCGTCTTGGCGTAAACCACCAGCGTATCGGCATCCGGGCCGTTGGTAATCCACATCTTATTGCCGTTGAGCACATAGTCATCGCCGTCCTTATCCGCACGTAATTTCATCGACACCACATCCGAGCCTGAACCCGGTTCCGACATCGCCAGTGCCCCGACATGCTCACCACTGCAGAGTTTCGGCAGGTATTTTTCCTTCTGCTCAGGGGTGCCGTTTTTATTGATCTGGTTCACACACAGGTTGGAGTGCGCGCCATAAGACAAGCCGACTGAGGCCGAGGCACGGCTGATTTCCTCCATGGCCACCACATGCGCCAGATAGCTCATCCCGGTACCGCCATACTCCGGGTCAGCTGTCATACCCAGCAAGCCCAGCTCACCCATTTCCTGCCACATTTCCATCGGGAAGTTATTAGAAGTATCAATCTCTGCGGCACGCGGTGCCAGCCTGTCCTGTGCAAACTTGTGTACCGTATCGCGCAGTGCATCAATCTCCTCACCTAAACCGAAATTCATTGAAGCATTGAACATGAAAACTCCTCCTGATAGGGCGTGGACGCCGGACTATTTTAATTTACGTTTACGTAAAGGTAACTTTGCTGAATTTACTTGACCGCTGTACAGAGGTCAACTGGTTTAATCTGCCACCCGCACTCCATACCCGGTGTTTTTTTAATTTAAAGCCCGGCGCTGATCCGGAATAAGGCAGCAAACGGATAAATTCATCACCAATAAAGCCGGGGTGTAATAAATTGCTGTGAAAAATCAACAAAAACCAATAAAAATAATGCTTAAACGTTTTTTGTTATTCATCTTTCTGGGCTTAAGTGCTCAAACGGCGCTCGCTTTCCCGATCACCAGCTACCTGGAAATGCTGAAAGTCAGTGCTGTTGGTTATGCCTGGAAGCCGGTACCGCTCGAAAATACTTACACCAATCCCGTCATTGCCTGCACCTATAACCTGAGCTCAGCCGTGGAGAATGAGGCCGTAGTCAGGGTGCGCCCGGCTGCGGGTGGATTTGAGGTGCTGATACAACAACCGCTTAACAACTCAACGGTTACTCCCGGCGATGTCTATTGCACCGTATCGGAAGCCGGGGTTTACACCTATCCGATAAAGTATGAGGCCCATACCGTCAGTTCTGCCCAGACCAACTACAGTGGCCAGTGGAGCAGTAGTCTCATGGAAGATGTCTCAGCCAGTCCTTACAAACAGCTCAGTTACAATAAACCGGTGGTGACCGGACAGGTAATGAGTTTTAATAATCCGGAATTTTCGGTGTTCTGGTCAAATAACTGTGGATCACGCTCGGCATTGCCCACTAATACCGGTATCTGCGTCGGCAAGCATAGCGGCGAGATCATAGCAACGCATCCCAACGCTGAGACCCTGGGCTATTTCATCGCCGAAGAAGCGGAATATTTTATGGCCAATGCCTATGTAAACATTGCGCTGGGTACAAATTCAGTCTCCGGGGTCGGTAACAATCCACCTTATAACTATACCCTGCCGCAGAATTTCAGCTTTGCCACCGCCACCCAAAGTGCTGAAAACGGTGGTAACGGCGGTTGGGCTGTGTTGTATGGCAATACGCCGGTCAGCAATGTGCTGCAACTGGCTATCGACGAAGAAACTTTTACCGGTGATGCATCACGGAGCCATGTTAAGGAAACAGTGGCTTACTGGGTATCTGAACCGATCACCAAAGCCATTGCGGATCTGACGATCAATGAAATCCTCTATCGTCAGACCAGCGGACAAGCAGAGTTTGTCGAGCTGTATGTACAAAGCAGCGGCACGATTGCCAACTATGTGCTGGCCGGACAGGATGGCCTTACACAGACGCTTATTCTGCCCGATTTTGATGTTACGGCGGGCGATTACATCATTTTCTACTTCAGCAGCGGCACAGACAGCTCTGCCGGTAATGTCCATACTTTCTACTTCAGCAGCGGCACAGACAGCTCTGCCGGTAATGTCCATACTTTCTACGCAGGCGGCTCCCCGGCGCTGGAAAACACCGGTGATGATATCGTACTGCTGAAGCCCTCGGCCACGGATGTCACTATTTTGCCCGACGCATCCGGAACCGTGAATGCCATACCGGTCGATTATGTTGCCTATGGCGCTATTGGTGCAGCCAGTACAGACCCGCCGCCGGTCAGCCTGGATGGTGTCACCGTTAACTGGAACCCGGCAGATGCCACCCGGCTGTTGGGTGCAGCTTCCGGCCAATCCATCAGCCTGACGCCGAATGCAGTTGATTCAGACAGCAGTATATGCTGGGAACTGACCGGTAGTGGTCATGCCGCTGCCTGTCCGGGTTATCTGATAACAGCAGTTACCAATCCGTCAACCTTCGCGCACAGCGCAGGTGAAAACAATAATATCAGTCCGCTTTTGACCCTGGAGAAAACGGTACAGACACTGTATGACCCGGTTAATACGACCTTTAACCCGAAAGCTATTCCGGGCAGTATTCTGGAGTACACCATCATTGCTTATAATGGCGGTAACGCTGCTGCTGATAATAACAGTATTGTAATCAGTGACCTGATCCCCGCTAATACCCGGCTGTGTGTCAGCAATCACGGCTACTGCGCACCCGCTTATTTCGTTGACGGCTCACCATCCAGCGGGCTGAGTGGCGGCGCCCCGGCTTACTCCGGTGATGGCGGTAACAGCTACGGCTACCTGCCGGTTGCGGATAGTCATGGTACGGATGCCGCTGTAACACATATCAGTATACCAACCAGCGGGGCATTCCAGCCTGCCAGTGGTGGTTTAGCCAGTAACTTTAGCGTTAAATTCAGGGTGCTGGTGGAATAAAAGTGTTGTTTGCGCTGACACGGCTTTACTTTTAATATCACAGCCTGAAAAAACAACACAGAATGACATCATGTTCAAAAAACTAATTCCGCTTTTCCTGCTCCTGCTGACACTGCAGGGCTGTGCCGGTGTTCCCGGGCTGATTGAAAGACCGAAGGTTTCGGTGCAGGATGTTTCACTGCACAGCCTGTCGCTGACAGGAGGAACCGTATTAATTCATATTAACCTGACCAACCCGAACCGCTTTCCGCTGCCGTTACACGGCATACAGTATAGTCTGAACCTGAACGGGCGCCAGGTGGCGAACGGGGCACAGATACAGAACCGCACCATCAACCCGCTTGAAACAGTCGCTGTCGATATTCCGGTGCAGATGAATATGCTTGAATTGTTTCAGGTGGCTCCGGCAATATTACTTAACCGGCGTGCTGCGTATGATTTAAGTGGTGCGATCAGCCTGCCGCTGATCAATGTTCCGTTCTCACGTCGCGGCGAAATTGGAGTCTGATATGAGTATCAAATCTGATCACTGGATTCGCCGCATGGCGGAAAACGCAGGCATGATAGAGCCATTTGCTGAGCAGCAGGTACGCAGTGTCAATGGCGAGAAAATTATCTCTTATGGCACATCCAGCTACGGTTACGATGTGCGTTGCGCGGATGAGTTTAAAATTTTCACCAATATCAACTCGGCCATTGTTGACCCTAAACAATTCGATGAAAATAGTTTTGTCGACTTTAAGGGTGATGTCTGCATTATCCCGCCCAATTCGTTTGCACTGGCGCGTACCGTGGAGTATTTCCGTATTCCGCGCTCGGTGCTGACGGTATGCCTGGGCAAGTCGACCTATGCGCGCTGCGGTATTATTGTCAACGTCACCCCGCTGGAACCGGAATGGGAAGGCCATGTGACACTGGAATTTTCTAATACCACCACGCTACCGGCGAAGATTTATGCTAACGAAGGTGTGGCGCAGATGCTGTTTTTTGAGTCGGATGAAGTGTGCGGAACGTCGTACAAGGATCGTGGCGGAAAGTATCAGGGACAGCGTGGTGTGACACTACCGAAAACCTGAGCGGCGGAAATGTCCGGAGTTTGCGTCAAAAGACTGGAAAAGCGCCTGCATTACGTTAAGATAGGCAGCCTCCATCGTGTGGCCCCATAGTTAAATGGATATAACGGCCCCCTCCTAAGGGGCAATTGCAGGTTCGATTCCTGCTGGGGCTACCAGTTTACTGCTATTTATGCAGCTTGCTGAACAGGCATTACCGGATATAAGCCTTTTTCTTTAGCTTCCAGGATCACGATTTGCACAATGCCGCCATCTTTGTCGTAACTGATATTGATATTCCAGCCTTGTGATACCTCTTTGACAATGGGGTTATCACTGAATGTCTGAACCAGAATATCGTCAGCTTCATAATATTTAGTGTTCATCCTGCAACTCCCAGTTAATCATAACGGTTTTGATAATCAGATTATTGCGCTCAATCGCAGCCGCACAGATCATATTGTCTTGCCTGTCCGGATAGCTCTTATAGATCCAAAGATGCTCGGTATCTTTACGCCTCACCTCGCCTGATTCTACCAGATCAAATAGCATGTTTTCGTCTATACCACGTCCGGCCATTTGTTCTGTAGCGTGATGCGTCATTATTACCGTTTTGTTGAAGCGTTGACTGATCATTTGTTTTTATAGCTCCTCAAGCTAGCCAAGTCTCCGACAACACCCTTCAATTCTACATTTTCTATCGCTGGTCGTCACGGCAAGTCAGGAATCACTTCAAACTCTGCTCCAACAGCATCACCTCTTCCGCATCCAGCCCGAACAGCTCATAAACCGCCTGATTCAATTCCGCTTCTTTACCGGCCAATTGGTAGCTGTACTGCTGAACTTTCTGCTTTTGTTCATCAAAATATTCTTCCCACTCTCCGCGTTCACTCAGCGACATCTGATGAAACAGAGCTTGTTTAGACATGAATCAGACGTTGCTGTTAATCGTGCTGGCATATTAGCGCAAAAGCTAACCGCTGAGGATTGCCCGAAACCATGCAGGCTGAAACGCTGGATTTTGTGCAGTTTCTGAAAACCAAACTGGAACGCAAACAACAGGATGCAGCCAATCAGCCAAACGGTGCAGCAATCGCCCGTATTATGGAACGTATGGCGGCTAGAAACGCCTTATCCAGCATCAAAGACCCTTCAGCATGGCAAAGAGAAACCCGACAGGATAGACCGCTACCGGGTAGGGAAAGCTAATGCTGGCACTAGCTACCAATGCTATGGATGTGAACAGCAACCAGTTTTGTAAATCCAACTATGGTCTTTCCTCCGATTCATGCACTGAGTGTTTGTCGGTCATACGATGTGTCTCCGGTCAGTTAGTAGTCGAATGATTTATAAATATTTGCCATAAAAAAAGCCAGCCTGCAACACATCACAGACCGGCCTTCCGCCTTACCCTTAATATATTTTCAGCAAAAACTAAAAGCTTAACGACGCGTTACATGATGAGAAGAGTTATGACCACGCTTATAACTCTTAACAACAGCCCGGTTATTCAACAGGCGGGTAATCTGGCGGCTCAGCTGTGCAGCTTTCTGCTGAACACGGTTCTGCTCCCAGTTGGTTACCCGGCGATCACTTTTAACCGCCCTGATAGTAGCCTTCAGAGAATTCAGACCTTTTTTCGCTGTATACACTTCAGATTTAGTCAGCCTGCCCTGCTTTGCACCGTTTGCAATCATACGCTCAAAGTGTGCCACATTAACGCCGCGAATATCCTGTGAGTAGCCCTTATGTGCTTTTTTATGCACAGATTTACTGACACTGTATTTTTGTGGCTGAATTTTCTGCGTGTCGCCATGCGGCCCGGCCATCGCAGCTGAGGATGCGAAGAATAAGCCTGCGATCATACCTGCGGTCAGCAAAGTTGAATGTTTCATTTGTTTAGCTCCTGTTATGTTTAATAGTCTTTTGTGTTTCGACAGGAGCAATATTAATGATTAAACGCGTAATAAATATGCCCTAAATGAGGAAAAAATAAGATCTCCTCATCCCCCATTTAGGCGATAGAGGCCGCCATCACTTTCATCAGTCAGCAGATAAACATAACCATCCGGCCCCTGCTGCACATCACGAATCCGCCCGATCGCATCCTCCAGCAGGCGCTCCTCAGACACCACTTTATTACCCTCCAGCGTCAGCCGTAACAGGAGCTCAAATTTCAGCGAACCCACCAACACGCTGCCTTTCCAGCCCGGATAACGGTCACCGGTATAAAACACCATACCCGATGGCGCGATAGATGGCGTCCAGTAATGCAGCGGCTGCTCCATCCCGGTCTGCCCGGTCAGCCCGTCACCCACGTCACCACCGCCGTATTCCTCGCCGTAACTGATCACCGGCCAGCCGTAATTCGCGCCTTTTTTATGCACATTAATCTCATCACCACCCTGCGGCCCGTGTTCATGTGTCCAGATATAGCCATTAAACGGATTCAGCGCGATACCCTGCATATTACGGTGACCATAGCTGTAGATTTCCGGCATTTTGCCCGGCTGGTTCACAAACGGATTGTCCGCAGGTACCGAACCGTCATCATGCAGGCGGATCAGGCTTCCGGCATGATTCTCCGGCTGCTGCGCCAGTTCACGCTGCCCGCGATCACCCAGGGTCAGGTAAAGGTAGCCGTTACGGTCAAATAACACCCGTCCGCCAAAATGCCTGCCCCCGGATACCTTCGGCGTTGCTATAAATAAGGTCTGCACATCCGAGAGCTGTCCATCCTGATAACGTCCCCGCGCCAGATGGGTGCTGTACCCGTCTTCACCCTCCCCGGCATAGGCAAAGTACAGCCAGCGATTCTCTGCAAACTGCGGATGCAGCGCCAGCCCCACCAAGCCACCCTGCCCCTGTGTGGCAACCTCAGGCAGACCGGATACCGCCGCCTCCAGCAGCTGATTATTCACAATACGGCGCAATGCCCCGGAACGTTCAGATACCAGGATTTCGCCGTCAGGAAGAAACGCCATACTCCACGGATGATCCAGCCCACCGGCAATTTTTGTCACCGGTGCATCGGTTTGTGCATTACAGGCACTCAACAGGAGACTGAAGCATAAAACACAACAGGAAAACAACCTGATAAAAACTTTCATAATGAATTTCCGGGCTAAATTGGGGTACAGGTCAGTATAGTCAACAATAAAAATCAAACCCGAATTCCACCACCTCAGTTGTAGTTTCTCCGAACTTTATCCGCCACCGGGGTCTATATTCAGAGCAGTTACGACTATACTCCGGACACTCCAATCAAAAACACAAGGCTAACTATGCGACATATCAATTCGTTAATTTTTGTCGGTGGCTTACTACTCAGCGGTACTGCACTGGCTGAGTGTCAGAACACCGGTGATTTCAATCAATGGCTGAACGGCTTTAAGCAACAGGCTGTTTCATCCGGCATTCCTGCTAATGTGGTCAACGGCGCACTCAGCAATGTCAGCTTCGACCCCAGTGTGGTGCAACGCGATCGCTCACAGCAGGTCTTTGCACAGACTTTTCTGGAATTTGCCGGAAAAAAAGTAAATAACTACCGCCTCAGTAACGGCCAGAAAAACATGCGCGCCAATGCCGCCCTGTTCCAGCGTATTGAACAGCAATTTGGCGTTCCGGCCCCAGTACTGACCGCCTACTGGGCACTGGAAACTGATTTTGGTGCCAATACCGGCAATTTCCCGACCCTGCGGGCGCTGGCGACACTGGCTTATGACTGCCGCCGCTCTGACTTTTTTCGTAATGAGCTGATGCACGCGCTGCGTATCATTCAGAAAGGCGATATGGCTCCCGGCCAAATGAAAGGTGCCTGGGCCGGAGAACTCGGGCAACTGCAGTTCCTGCCTTCCGGCTATGACAAGCATGCGGTGGATTATGACGGTGACGGTCGTCGTGACCTGATCCGCTCCAAAACCGATGCACTGGCCTCTGCCGCCAGCCTGCTGCGCCAATACGGTTGGCAGGCACGGCAACCCTGGCTGCTGGAAGTCAGGGTTCCGCAAAACATGAACTGGTCGCTGGCCCGCCTGAATAACAAGCTGCCGCTGGCCGAGTGGGCAAAGCAGGGCGTGACGGAAGTCAGCGGGCGGCCATTAAAACCGGCTGGCAATGCGGCTTTACTGCTGCCGATGGGACGCAATGGCCCGGCTTTTCTCGCTTTCCCGAACTTCGATGTGATGCTGCGCTGGAATGAGTCCACGGTTTACTCCACCACTGCGGCTTATCTGGCCACCCGTTTTGCCGGTGCCGGGCCGGTACGCAGCGGCAATGCACCGGTACAGAAATTGTCCGTGGCACAGGTGCAGCAATTGCAGAGTAAGCTGCGGGCACGGGGTCTGCGGATGACCAAAATTGACGGCATTATCGGTGAGGAAACCCGCGCAGCCGTGCAGCAGGTGCAGCAGCAGCTGGGCTTACCGGCAGATGGTTATCCGGACATGGCCTTGTTGCGGAAGTTGTAATTTTTGCTGTCGCAAATCTTCAAGACAGTACCGGGAACTCCCGCTATAAAGTCAACAATTTGATTTTATAAGGAGTTCTCTCATGCCGTTGGCCTATACCATTCTTTATGTCGGAGATGTCGCCGCCACGCTGGATTTTTATGAAAAGGCATTTGGTCTGCAGCGCAAAATGCTGCATGAATCCGGAGACTATGGCGAACTGGATACGGGTTCGACCACCCTGTCCTTTTCTTCACTGAACCTGATGAAGCAGATCGGCAAAAATCCGGGCAAACCGGTGCGCGGTAATCCCTGTTTCGAGATAGCATTTACCGTTGAGGATGTCGCGGCAGCACTGGATCGGGCAGTGCAGGCCGGTGCAGAACTGGTACAGGCGGCAGAAGACATGCCCTGGGGACAGACAACGGCGTATGTGCATGATCTGAACGGCTTTCTGGTCGAGCTGTGTACCGCAATGGAAACTCAGCCGTAGCCGGACTCGAGCAACTGCCTGCCTTCATCAGCGCCCTGCCTTAACGCGCCTGCGGTAACGCCCAGCCAGCGTTTAAGCTCACGGCTCATGTGCGCCTGGTCAGCATAACCGTGGTGCAGGGCGATTCCGGTCAAGGAGTCAGTATTAGTCACCACCGAACGACCGGCTTGCCTGACACGGGCAAGCCGCAGCCAGTATAGCGGTGAATGTCCGGTCTGTTGCATGATTTTTCTCTGCAGTGTTCGCTGACTGACACCCAACTGTTTTGCCGCCGCCGCGATGCTACATACGCCGGATGCCAGGCAATCCAGTGCTTCGGCAACAGAAGCTGAAAGCCCGGTAAAGTCGTCAATAGTTGCGTGCAAAAAACCCTGTTCATCCTGCACTGCGCCCCTGCCCCGGATAACAGCCAACAGGCGGTCTTCTGCAATGCCGGTACCCGGTTTCAGACGGTAGCCGGTGAAGCTGTCACCCTTCTGCATGGTGACCAGAAAAGTTCTGTCTGCCAGCGAAGAAACAAAACACAGCGGTTTATGGCCGGGCCGGTAATGGATAATCAGATCCCGGCAGCCATCGGGAATGACGGGTGCAGAACCACTTTCCTGCGCTTCGAATTGCCAGATTCGTAAAATTCTATCCACTTAGCTGTCCGCGACATAATTATTCATAGCCGATGTGTGCGTCACTCCGGCCCGGTTTCAGTAACAAGGCTGCCAAAACCAGCCTTCACAGTGCTTCAAACCACGCGAAACTATCCTGCAAATTTGAGACATTCAGAACAGGTGTGATTGCTTGTGCGTACATTATTGTTCTCCGTGGGTATTTTCAGAGTTCCATACTGACCTGCTTCAGGTCGTCTTCTACAAAAGTACTTCTGCGGGAACAACGTAACCTTACCAGGACTGGGTTCTGATCTGACGAGCCAACATGGTTCCCAACATCGCCAGTTCGGCGGAGCGGTTGGTTAGCACCACCAGCCCGGTCTGTCGCTCAGGGTCAATGGCGATGTAGGAGCCATATCCGCCCACACGTCCGTCATGCCATATGAGGGTGTTGTTGCCGATAAAGCGATCCAGCGGGCTGGCCTGCATCCAGCCGATACCGGTTTTTCCGCCAGCATGCCGTTCGTGCATTTTGTGCAGGCTGTTGGCGAGCGGTGCATTGCTGTGCAGGTTCGCCTTGATGAAGCTGAGCATGTCGCTGACGCAGGAATGAAATGCGCCTGCGCCGTAAAGCAGGCCGAATGTCCATGGCTGGGCGCTGTCACCGCGTGCATCGTGGCCGGGAACTAGCCCATCCGTTGCCATGCCGGAATGAGTCATGCCAAGTGGACGCAGAAGATTGTCGGCAACCAACGCCTCCAGTGATTGTCCGCTGACTTCCTCCAGCACATGCCCCAGCAGCCCCATGCCCAAATTGGAATATACGAAACGCCCCGGCTTACGTTTGTCTTCCGGATTTTGCAGATAATCCCACACTTCCTCCACGTCAAAATGGCTGTAAGGATTCTGCATGATGTTAGCTCTGCCGACTTTTTTGATCAGCCGTTTTACCCAGAGCCTGGGCAAGCCTGGCAAGCCCGAAGTATGCGTCGCCAACTGGCGTAAGGTGATATTCTGTACAGCAGGGTCAAGCGGATGCTTCGCGCCGATTACCTGCTGCAAGGTCGCGTCTATCTCCAAGTCGCCTTCGTCACACAGGATTTGCAGAGTAGCAGCAGTGAACAACTTGCCTGCCGAGGCTATCTGGAACAGCGTATCACCATCTGGTACGCGGGTATCGTTCTTATCCAGCACGCCGTAGCCTTGCACGAAGGTTTGACCAGCTTTGAAAACACCGATGACTACGCCGTCACGCAACTGTTTGCCGAGATATTTTTTGGCTTCGCGTGCTATTGCCTGTTGCAGGTTACCGCGATCCGGCGTGTGGGTCATGCGCCAATGCAGGTAAAACAGCCCGCCGGCAGCAAGAATAGCGGGTAGTAACAACCATATCATCGCTTTCATGGCGCTCTTCCCTGCCAACACAAAGGCTGACCTGTCACTGTTTGTCGTAATTGTGCCGCCGTCAACACCTGCCCGAACTCAGCATCGTTCATATCGGTAAACTTGCGCAGATTGCTGCCCACCGCGCTGATCGGTGGCCAGGGTGGTGGTTCCGCCAGCCAGCCTTCGGCGGATTTCATATGGCTACGATCGCTTTGCAGATGGGCAATGTACTCCCTTCCAGGCATCACCCGAAACAAGGGAATAAACTGTGGTTTGAGCAGCCGCTCATCCAGAAATGATTGCCGCAAATAGTCAGCGACCGGCGTACAATACGGCAAGGTGGTGTCAAAATCGAGAATGTAGTGCACGTCATTGTCTGCATGCCAAAGCAGTACCACATGATAATCCCACAGCATTGGCGTATCCGGCGTTTCAGCGGCGCGTTGGCAAACAATGGGAAAGAAGTCACCCCGTGCGGCGATGACAATAACATCACAGTTTTGAAACTCCGGCTGTTGGGCAAGATGCCAGATATTTTCCTCACAATAACGAGACTGGTACAAGTAACGGTCCCGCTGAGGCATTTTTTCAACGTCCATACCCGGCAAATCAGCTGACTCTATTGCTCTCACTTCGAATGATATACACATTGTAGATAGACAATAATGCTGCAAAGAAACACCATACGGAGACAAATGCATAGTTAAAAAGTGCCACGGTCCCGATAACTGACACGACGATCATGATTCCAAATATTTTTACGCTTTTAACGGATGAAAACAGTAACGGGACTGCAACAATGATCGCATAGGCGACACGTATAACTGATCTTGATAATACTCCGTCATACAACAACGCGGGTTGATAAAATATCGAACCTTTCATTAGTTCTACTGATAGCCAGTCAGGATAAACCAGTAAGGGAACAAAAAGCGAAGCACCAAACAAAAACCCCAAAATACTGAAAAACAGGAATAGTTTTTTTCTTCCGCTGTTTTGCTCAACCAGTAAAGCGGCCAGGGGAACAAAAAAAGGCCATAAGAAATATGCAAAAAACAGAAAGCCTATCGCCATCAGGTACGTAGCGCCTACTCCAGGCTCAGCCAGTACAAGCCATAAGCCGCCCTCAAATAACTGCTGCTGAAGTCAACTAATAAGTGCAACACGCTTTCCGGTAAAGACTTCGAAGGGTGTTTTCCCGCCTAAAATCTTTCGGGGTGTCATATTCAGCCGCCAAATTTTCTTCTCGATTTCGGCTTCAGTGAGTGTGGCCATATCGAACTTTTTTGGCCAAAACCGCCGGATTCTCCCATTCGCATTTTCGTTGGTTCCCCGTTGCCAACTGGCATATGGCCTGGCAAAAAAGATAGCTATTTTAGCGGCCTTGCCGACACGAACGTGATCAGCAAATTCACCCCCGTTATCCAGTGTTAGCGTGACCTTTGCCGTCACTGTGGCTAACAACGCAATCATCGCATCAGCCACTTCCTGCTTCGTTTTGCTGAACACCCGTTTCGCCAGAGTGAACCGGCTTTTGCGTTCAACCAGCGTCACCAAATGGGCGGATTGTCCATGAACCGTATCGCCCTCCCAATCACCAAGGCGCTGTCTGCTCTCAACAATCACAGGACGCTCCTTAATATCCACCCGCTCCGGGATCAGGCCGGCACCGGCTTGCCGCTGACGCTTACCTCCTTTCCAACGGGTTCGGCCTGTATTTGGCAGGTAAAGATACAGATGCCCTTTCCGGGCTTTATCCTGTGCAATCATCCGGTAGATGCTGGTGTGGCTCAAACAATCACCGGGCGAAGCCAATTCAAACTTCATGCGCTCACTGATTGATCCGGGCGACCAGCCCGCCTTTAAACCATCCCTGATGATGTTGTCTATCTGCTCATTTCGTTTGCCACTCTTCCGGGCGGTGCGCTTACGTGTCTGGCTGAGCTGCTCAGCATGGCGAGGGGCATAACCGGCATCACCACGATTGCGTTTGAGTTCACGACTCACTGTACTGTGATGAACGCCGACTATTTCCCCAATCGCTCGCAGACTCTTCCTGCTACCCCGTAGTGACCAAATTTGGTATCGTTGTTCCAGAGTGAGCTGGTGATAATGTTTGTTCATAACAGACCTGTTTTTGTGTGAGAGCTGAGACGGTATCGACAGCTCACTCTCTGCGCAAGTTGTTCGTCTGTTGCACTTATTGTGTTACTTCAGCCTGGATTCCAAATAGCAGAGGAAAAGCCGCTAAAACGAGGTAGCGCTTGTCACCATGCAGCGCTCTGTTAACACTGTAAATACCTGCGGGAATCAAGATAGCCGCTGAAGCAAAACTTGCCGTTGCAGAAAAACACATAATGCTTCCTCTCTTTCTGCTGATAACAAATTTAGCCTATCATTGAATAGTTATGATAATCCTACGATATATCAAGAATTCTTAAACTAGCATTGACGATCTGGATAGCCTGGTTTTTTCTGGGCCTGCTGGTTCTATATTTGGTTTATTTTTTTCTGCGTTTGTTTGCGGCAAAGGCATCAAATGATGGTGACTAACTGCTCATTCAGACGTTGATAACCCCTCTCATTAAGATGCAGCCAGTCCCGGCTATAATCCGGATTGATCTTGCCGCCCTCACCTTTCAGCAGCTCATAGCTGTCAAAAATCTGTACATTTGCAGATTCAAGACCGTGAATAAAGTCATTCACCTCATCAATCGCAGTAATAACCGGCTCCTCGCGGAAACCAAACAAACGACGCTCCGGACTGATACTCCCCAGAGGAAGCACCGTGCTGAGTACAACTTTGGCCTCAATAGCAGCAGCATCACTCAGCATCTGTAAAATATTATTCTTACAACCGCTGATAATCTGCTCACGTTGCTCAGGAAATAACGGAATGGTTTTCAGGTCATTCACACACACCTGAAGCAGAATCACAGCAGGCTTCAGTGGTTTGACATGATGCTCAAAGCGCATTGCCACCTGTGCAGAGCTCTGGTTACCAATGCCACGATTGATGATCTGATACTGTTCCAGAGCGGGATCGGGCCATGACAGACTGCGGGAGTCTCCGTACAGTAAAAATACCGGTTTGTCTCTGGCTGGTTTTGCCTGTTCCGGATAATAGTTCAGTTCCAGCGGATCAAATTTGGCCGCATAAAAAGGGAGGAATGCTTTTTGGTACAGTACATAGTTCAGCGCCAGAGAAGCAGCCAACATTAGCAGCAAGGGAAGTATCAGAGTGTTAAGTATTCTTCTCATTTATAAGTATTTTTTATAATTAGTTGATAAGTCTTCCGACCCCTCACCACAGCCAATAAATTCACTTTGCAGCAAGAGCTACTTTCAAAACTCGAGAAAGCCACTCACCGTATAACCAACTAACCGCTACTTTTCGGCAGGCTGTTGGTTGGCAAGGGCGATCTGTTTAAAAAATGGCCTATTCCGGCATTTTCCCCCTTGCCCAGGCAAAAATTGCCCGTTGGCTATCCGGTATCCATCGTTTCTCCCTGTTTTTTGATGTTGTTGCGGCCTGATTTCATAGTAGCAGGCGCATCAGTTGGTCAGCCGCCAGCACCATGAGGCCGAACATAAGGTGTGACAGAACCTTGGCATGGCCTTTGACCCAGACGTTGTTACCGCCAAACTCATCCTTGAGGCGGGCGTTGGTGCGTTCCGCCGCGCTGCGTTCGCGGTAACGGATAGCTTCGGCGGGGTCGAATTCGATTTTGTCACCCCGGCGCGGGTTATGGTCAATCAGCGGGACATGGTTGAATTCGCGGCTGTATTCGCGCAGGTCGGCACTGCAATAGCCCGCGTCCATCAGGTCGTACAGGTTCGTCACCCGCCGGGCGGTGATTTGGGTCAGGGGAATGGCGGCCAGGCTGTCGTGCATGGAGGCGCTACTGAGGATGGCTGCGACCGGGATGCCGCCGTCAGCCGTGTCGATATGCAGTTTGTAGCCGTTCCAACTGACCTTGTAGCCCTGTGCGTTGCATTTGGTTCCCCGGTCACACGCTTTGGGCATCTCTTCCAGCAGTTGTGCCAGGGGTTTCTTGCGCTGCCGGGCAATGGGGCTTTCTTTGGCGGGGCGTTGCTCCCCTTTACGCGGCCTGCCGCGTTTGCGTGGGGCGGCGGCGGGTTCATCGGCTGCCGGGGCCGGTTTGGGCGCTGCTTCAGGCTGCTCGCGGGCTTCAATCGCAGTGGCATCGCGGCTGATATGGCCGACCAGTTCATCCCCCAGGTGGCTGCGGATCAGGGATTCATGTACCCGTTCGGCCAGCCGCGACTGGGCAAATTCATCGAATGCCCGTGAGAAGGTGGCCTCACTGGGCAGCGGTTTCCAGCGGGGAAAACCACAAATATGCCGCAGGCTGCGATCAACCTGCAACCGTTCACGCAAGGCGGCTGTGGTGGGCAGGTTCAGCACCACTTTCGCCACGAAGGCGATGGCCAGTGCCTGCCGGTCGTGCGGCGGGCGGCCATCAACCCCATACCGGCTGGGGAAGAAGGCTGCCATGTCCAGCCAGTCCAGCACATGCACCAGCTTTTCCAGCTTCGGGGTCAGGATGTCCAGTCCCTCGCCCAGTTGCGGCAACAGTTCATGTTGCACGCTCAATAGTTGTTGCATCAGTGCAGTGCGTTTTGTACAGTCCATGGCGGTGTCCGATGTTCAGTTGTGGTAAACCGACATCTTGCCGCTTGCGGGGACACCATTTCATCTTTTTTTGGCTGCCTTGGCCTGAAATTCCCTGTTCGACCTGAGTTTTGCAATTACCTCAGCAAGGCACTCATTTTACTGGCCCGCTCAGGCTGTTTATCAGGGTTTTGTGCTGTACCGTGCAAATCAGCCAATGTCTGCAATAACTCCCCCAAACTCCGCACCACCACCGTAGGCTCAATCCCCCACGGATCAAACACCGCACTTTCCGAGCGCTGTACCCAGGCCGCTTTCATCCCAGCCGACACCGCCCCGATCACATCAAACGGATTCCCCGAAATCAGCCAGCTCTGTTCCGCCACAGCGCCGGATTGCGCCAGAAAATGCGCATACACCGCCGGATCAGGCTTAAACGAGCGTACATCATCCACACTCACCACGCCGTCGAAATAATCCCGGATACCGGCATGCAGCAGCAGACCATTCACATCCTTGGCAATGCCATTGGAAAAGGCATACATTCCGAAACCCGCCTGACTCAGCTCACTCAGCGCCGCAGGCACATCCGCAAAGGCAGGCAATACCCGATACACCGCCATCAGCTCGTCTTTCTGCGCATCACTCAGCTTCGCACCATAGACCGCGCAGCAATAGTCCAGCGCCTGCCGGGTAACTCTGGGAAAATTCTCATAACGCTGCATCAGCCCGCGCCGGAAAGTGTATTCGAGCTGCTTATCCCGCCAGCTTTGAGAAAACGCAGCTGCCTTATCACCCACCATGCCCTGTAATGCCGTCACCACGCCATGCGTATCAATCAGCGTACCGTATACATCAAACGCCAGTGTCACCGTTGTCATTACTGTCCTCCTATGATTTACGCAAGCGGCGCAGCTTCTCCGCGATTTTAATCTCCAGCCCGCGCTCAACCGGCTCGTAATAACGCCGCCCTTTCAGCGCCTCCGGAAAATAATTCTCTCCGGCGGCATAGGCATCTTTTTCATCATGCGCATAGCGATAGCCCTTGCCGTAATCCAGCTTCTTCATGAACTGCGTCGGTGCATTGCGCAGGTGCATCGGTACTTCCAGTGAGCCGGATTGCTTCGCATCCGCCATTGCGGCCTTATACGCCATATAAGCCGCATTACTCTTCGGCGCACAAGCCAGATACACCACTGCCTGTGCCAGCGCCAGCTCACCTTCCGGGCTGCCCAGCCGCTCATAAGTATCCCAGGCATTCAGCGCCAGCTGCAGACCGCGCGGATCAGCATTGCCAATATCCTCGGTCGCCATACGCACCAAACGCCGGGCGATATACAAAGGGTCACAACCCCCGTCCAGCATCCGGCACATCCAGTATAAAGCTGCATCCGGATCGGTACCGCGCACGGATTTATGCAGTGCGGAAATCTGCTCATAAAATACATCGCCGCCCTTATCGAAACGCCGTGGTGCCTCACTCGCCACTTCCTGCACAATGGCATCAGTAATCTGTAACCCGCCATCCGCCGTTTCTTCCGCCAGATCTGCGGCCACCTCCAGCCAGTTCAGCGCCCGCCGTGCATCACCATCAGCCACCGCCACCAGCTGATCCAGCGCGGAGTCGGTTATTTCCAGCGAGCGCTCACCCAAACCCTGCTCACTGTCCTGCAGGGCCTGACGCAGAATCACTTTAATATCCTCAGTGCGCAGTGAACGCAGCACATAAGTACGCACCCGCGATAACAGCGCGTTATTCAGCTCAAAGGAAGGATTTTCAGTGGTGGCGCCAATAAAAATCAGCACACCGGATTCAATATGCGGTAGAAAAGCGTCCTGCTGTGCCTTGTTGAAACGATGCACCTCATCAACAAACAGCACCGTAGCCTTGCCAAACTGCTCACGGTTTTTCTGGGCGATTTCAACAGAAGCACGAATATCTTTCACTCCCGCCAGTACAGCGGACAGCGTCAGAAACTCAGCGCCCCAGTAATTGGCAATTAATCTGGCCAGGGTGGTTTTTCCGGTGCCGGGTGGCCCCCAAAACAGCATGGAGTGCAGATGCTCTTCTTCAATGGCACGACGTAGCGGTTTGCCGCTCGCCAGCAGGTGTGACTGTCCTGCATACCCGTCGAGAGTGCGCGGGCGCATGCGTTCGGCTAGTGGGGTGAAAAGTGGCAAATTGATTTAACCATATTCATTCAAAGCATTTAGTTTATCTGAAAAGCCGGAGAAAAACTCTTCCCGGAGTACATAGCGAATTGCCTCAAACAGGCTTGCATCTTCTTGATTGCTTCATCACACCTCTTTCGGTGCTTCCTTCGTCAATAAATTCTCATTATCCTCTGCCTGCTCCTCAATCACCCGGTCTTCCACCGTATGATCCGGCGTCACATCCTGTGTATAACGGGTATCCGTATCCACCGTATCCATAGCCTGCCTGGTACGGACAGATTGTGACTCCGGTTGAATATCCCGCTCGCCACCAGCTGCAGACAACACGCCTGCCCCGTCAACCTGAGTAAGACGCAGTTTATAAACCGGCTCCGGCATCACAATATTAGCGTCATCAAAAGCCTGCTTTACCAGCCGGATACTTTCACTACGCACTTTTGCATAGCTGTACTGTTCCTGATTCACCCAGGCATAAATCCGTAATAAGACATTCGAATCACCCAGTGCTTCAATAACCACCAGCGGCTTCGGATCTTTAATCACCCCGTCAATGCTACTCAATACGTTTACCGCCAGTGCCTGTGCCTCCGGCAAGTCCTGATCAGTACCAATCCCGACATCAAACTGAAAACGCCGCTCAGGATGACGGGTAAAATTGGTGATTACTGCCTTGAACACCGTCGCATTGGGAATCCGGATATGATTGCCATCCGGCGAAATCAGAATGGTGGCACGCGAGGTCAGGCGCAATACATTGCCATCATGACCGTCAATACTGACAAAATCATTGACCTGGAAAGGGTTACGCAGGCTGAGCAGAATACTGGCAATATAATTTTCCACGGTATCCCGTACCGCGAAACCCACTGCCAGACCAATAATACCGGCAGCACCAAGAATCGTACCGATCAGCGCGGTGGCATCCAGCAGAATCAGCGCCAGCACAATGCCCAGAATAATAAATAACAGGTGGGTAATCTGCCCGAGCAGGTTAGCAATGAACTGGTTCGGGCTGATGCGCCGGTAAAAACTGCGCTCCGATAACCAGTTGCCCAGTAACCAGGCTAATACCACCACCAGCAAGGCAATCAGAAACAAAGGCAACCCGGCGACCAGCTGTTTGGTCAGCGCCCAGAGTTTATCTGCTGTGTTATTCAGGCGCTTCTGCAGGCTACGGCTGACCGTCAGCTCATTTTCCACCTCGACCACACCTTCAACCTGACGGGCGAACTGCAGAGCCTTCTCTTCATTCGCACTGGAATCTACTTCCCCGCTCAGGGTGATGACACCTTTATTGACCGCAATACTGATACCCTGCAAGGCTTCCAGCTCGGCAAAAATTTCCTGTAACCGCTGCTTTATCTTGCGGTCAGCCTGCTTCGAACTGTCGGTAGTTATCACCTTATCGGCAGCTACCGGCTCCTCTTTGGCCCCGGTCAGCAGATCAGTCAGTTCATCAGCATGGCTCTGCGGAGTAACCATTATGGCGAGCAGAAATGCACAAAACATTCCTTTCAGGATCCGCATAAAACTACCGGCAAAACGAACAGATTCTGGCTGACTGATAGTATTTGTCATGGTCTTTGTCACCTCCGGTTATGATTGTGCAGTCGCTTCACTGTCATTATTTTTTTCAGGTTCGGCCAGCTGATCAAGAATAATTTTTATGATAACCAGCAACGGCACCGCCATAAAGATACCGGCCATTCCCCATAACCAGCCCCAGATCAGTACAAATAAAAAGACCAGCACCGGATTAATGGTAAACATACGCCCGACAAACATCGGCTGGATAAGCTGCCCCTCCAACAGATTTAGTACCAACAACAAGGCCGGAGGCAACAGAATTTGTGCCAGATGCTCAAACGTCAGCAATGACACCAGTGCTATCAGGGCAATGTTAATGGCCGGCCCGACGTAAGGAATATAATTCAGCACAGCAGCGGATGCCCCCCAGACCACCGGTGTTGGCATGCCCACCAGCCACATAACCAGCGTCACCACCGCACCCAGTATGATATTCAGCAGGGTGATCAGCAGCAGATAACGGCTGAGCTTATGCTGCACATCGCGGGCAATACGGATCATGCGGGTTTTGTCAGCTTTTTTCTGCAGAAATGAACTGGCTTTAAGCGTCAGAGAATGTCCGAATGCCAGCATAAAATATAGCAGCACCAGAAAAGACAGCACACCGATCAGAAATGCCTGAGTACTATTCAGCAGCGTGTAAAAAATATTCGGCCCGGTGACCACCACATTCGGGGCTTTATCCTGCTCACCATTGTCAATTGAAGCGATATTTTCCACTTTTTTCGTGGTTTCCTGCACAGTTTCAATCGAATCCTTGAACGGCGAAAGCTTCCGCTCAATCTGCTGCACTTCAGTCGGCAAACGCTCTACCCACAGACCAACCGGCTCGGCCAGATAATAAAATGACAGCGTAATCAGACCCGAAGCCAGGGTGATAACAATGGCACTCCCCAGAGAACGGGGCACGTAATACCTGGTCAGCGCATTCACCGGGGGTGACAATAAAAAAGCGATCAGTGTCGCCAGAAAAATCGGAATAAAAACAGATTTCGCCAGGTACAACACAGACATCAAAGCAATGACAAAAAGACCCCACAGCGGTATTTTTAAGCTATTACAATGATCTGCTTTCATGTATCGGGTCTGCCTAAATTCTTTTTAATAACTGTAAACCAACCGACAGTAAACCGGCTGGCAAACGGCTTTTTCCGGCACGCTGCCAGAACATACCAGCCGCAAATGCAGCACCGATACTGGCCAGCGGGTACTGCTTAACCGGGGCCAGATAGTCAATCCGTTGTGATTTGGTGCGCAGCCGCTGTTTTGCTAACGCTACTCGGTGTGATTCAGTCGTAGAACGAACCATAATGTCCCTCCTGCCAGACCTAAAGAAAGCAATGCCATACTCAGAAACACCAGCGACGGCGGCAACAGATTGAGCAGGGCATAATAAAGTGCGGTTACCAACAGGCCCATCGCAGCCAGCAACATCATAGCCGCCACCAGCAATAACAGGGCAACAACAAAAGTCTGTAACACCTTCTGTCTCAGTAACCGCCCTTCCGCCTCAGCCAGTTCAAACAAACTGATAATCGTTTCTGTCAGCACTTTCATAAAGGTCTGTATTTAATTAAGTTTCTCTGAAACTCTGACAATGCGTTTATTTCCCCTGATCCATCAGGCGGGAAATGACATAACCGGCACCAAAAGCGATAGCCAGACTGGCCAGCGGGTGACTGCGAATACGCTCACCCACCTCCTCCAGACCCTCGCTACCCCGCTCATAGGCTTTTTCAGCGCCTTGCTGTGCCTTATCCTGAAACTCTTCAAACTTTTCTTCCACCTGCTCGCTCAGCTCATCTTTATAAGTACTGCCTTTGTCTTTAAACAGCTCCATCATTTCGCTGACATCCTTGCGCAGGGCTTCGAACTCTTCACGTAAGTCTTCCGCTGCCTGTGTTGCTTTTGAAGTTGGCATAGCTTTCTCCTTGATCATAGTGAATAAAAAAATATAGAACAAATCTACCCCGCATTTGCCTGACGAATACAGGCTAATGGGGCAAGTGTTTAATCTGCTAGTGAATACGCAGCCTCAGGCCGGCCTGATTTTATCCAGCACTAACAGCAGGGAAGTACCCGCCAGTGCGGCAATTGTGGTTGCCAGCATAATGCTGGCTTTCGCTTCGGTAAGTAACTGCACAGAACCGTCAAAGCTCAGTGCCGCCACAAATATTGACATGGTGAAACCGATACCCGCCAACATGCCTACACCCAGCAGATGCCAGAGCGTTACACCCGGCGGTAGCTGCCCCCAGCCCAGCTTCAGGTTCAGCCAGGCCAGCAGCACAATACCCAGCGGCTTACCCACAACCAGCCCCAGAATAACGCCCTGCGCCAGCGCCGAGGTCTGCATTGCCTGAAAAGTCGCTGCTGACAACACAATGCCGGCATTAAGAAAAGCAAACAACGGCACAATCAACAGACTGACCGGGCGCTCCAGAACGTACTCCCAGCTTCTCAGCAGCGTTTTTGTATCTCTGGCCTGCTGTTCCACTGACTCCAGCACATTATGTTTGGCACTGCTGCCCAAAATATGCTGCTGTGGATTTTCAGCATCCACCTCTGCGATTTCATCAGCAGCCTCCTGAAGATTTCGTGCCGTATTATGCGGATGGACACGTGGCCGGGCAGGAATGGCAAAGGCCGCCAGGACACCGGCTATGGTGGCATGCACACCGGATAGCAGCACGACATACCAAAGTGCAGTACCCAGAATAAAGTAAGGCAGTGCACGCCGGATACCCAGCCGGTTTAATATCAACAGCAGGGCAAGAAATCCGGCGGCATACCACAAATATTCGATCTGCAGGGCATCCGTATAAAAAAGCGCAATCACCAGTATGGCGCCGATATCATCAACAATCGCCAGCGCCACCAGAAACACCTTAAGTTCAGCTGGAATGCGCGAACCGAGCAAAGCCAGTGCACCCAGTGCAAAAGCCGCATCGGTCGCCATCGGAATACCCCAGCCGGAGACGGTTTCCTGATTCAGATTGAACAAAATATAGATACCAGCCGGAAATAACATCCCGCCCAGCGCAGCCATAATGACAGTGCTGGACTGGCTGAACGAGCGCAGTTCTCCGGCAATGAATTCGCGCTTGATTTCCAGGCCCAGCAAAAAGAAGAACAACACCATCAGCCCGTCGTTAACCCAGTGGTGCAGTGTCTTACTCAGCTCAAAATCCTGCACAAAAAAGCCAATCCGGATTTTTTCCAGCGCAACATACAAGGGCTGCAACGAGGTATTAGCCATGATCAGCGCCAGCAAGGTAACACCCAATAACAGCACAGCACCGGATATCTGAGTTTTTATAAACTCATTAAACGGCTTGGTTATTTCTTCAAAACGCCGCTCCAGTGGTTGCTGTACTTCTTTAAGACTGGTTCCATTGTCTTCGCTCACAGGAGCCTCTTTAGCCTTTGGGTCCTGCAAAAAACCACAGAACCAATCCGAGTATCGGTAATAACAGGATCAGCACAACCCAGATTACTTTACTGCCTGTGCCGGCGGCACTTTGCATCACTTTAATAATCGCTAAAACATCCAGCACCAGAATAATCAGTCCAAACAGACCACCTACTTCGATACCCATGACTGCTCCTTTATCGTTGTGACGGGAATAAAAAGACATTTTCAGCCACATCTGCTCATGGCAAATGCTTGTGGCAAAAAAAATGGCTACCCATAAGGGGTGTAGGGAAGGATTGGGTAGCCGGAAAATCTAATAAACTTATTTAAAATTAATTTAATAGCTTGATCGTTAGTATGGCTTCAGCCTAATTATTGGTAACTGCTTCTTCAGCTTCCTGTTGTTCCTCAGCAGCCTCCTCTGCAACACTTTCAGCGGTATCAGCAACCGCTCCGGCCACAGAAGATTTTGTTTCGTTGTACTGTTCTTTTACAGCATCAGAAACTTCAGCAGCTGTTTCTTTCAAAGCTTCGGTTGCCTCAGCCGCTTTTTCCTGTGCTGCTTCAGTTACATCCGCCGCAGTTTCCTCAACAGCTTGTGCCGCCTCTGTAGCCTGTTCCTGTAATGCGTCGGCTGCACCTGCTGCAGTCTCTTCAACAGTCTGTGCCGCATCAACAGCTGTTTCCTGAGCAGCATCGGTCATATTTTCAGTTGTTTCTTCGACGGCTCCGGCTGCCTCAGTCGTGTTTTCCTGTACGGCTTCAGTGGCATCTGCTGCAGTCTCCTCAACAGCCTGAGCCGCTTCGGCAGCAGTTTCCTGAGCAGACTCAGTAACTTCCGTAGCAGTTTCCTGCATAGTTTGATCAGCCTGCTCAACCGCGGTATCTGCTTTATTTTCACCAGCTTCCATTGTGGTACTGCTATCTTTCTGACCACAAGCGACGACCAATGCAGAGGCAAATACCAGTAACAACAGATTTTTGTTTTTCATCAGAGTTTCCTTCACAAATTTTTCCTAAAAAATTAATTAAATAACAGCTCTAAATTCTTATAGCAAAAAACACCAAATTGTCAAATAAGACATATAAATAAAAATTCCTGAAATTAACTAATAATCATCTATTTCCCACTTAAAGCATAATGCCTTGAGAAAATATTTACGAAATATCTATATGAGCTTATATAAAATGACTACGCAGACACTCAGGAAGTGGATTCATATTTTTTAATATATTACTTTTCAGATGGTTTAGTCGTGCAGCCTCAGGTTCAGCTCGTCTATGACCTCAGCCCAGCTCGCATCGTTTTCCAGTCCTTTTTGCAAAAATGCAGCCTGCTGCGGTGTCCAGATGTCAGCCTCATGCAGCTTTGTAGCATCATCCAGGCGGTTTTCAAGAATAAAATTCTCAATATCAGCGGACTTGCCTGACATGCCGAGTTGCTCAAACAACGTTTCCAGACTGTACACAGGTTCACCTGTCATCATGACACTTGCTCCATTACTTTGATTTGCTACCATCGACCATGCTTCGCATCAGTAATAGTATTTAGCTTAAACAAATTATTTCACCAGAAAACCACAGTTTTAGTGTAGTGATAGACAACCAGTTTTTTCACCGCAAACAAAACATTTTCCACATATATGTACTAAGATAATAGCACATAAAATGATATAGCTCAGAAGTCCATGATAACTGAGCAGGATTTATAAATTTTTTCCATACACAAAAGAAGGATATGTAGTTGATTAAAACCCGCATATTGCATTTAATAGAACTGATTAGTAATAAATTCTGGATTGTACCTTTATTATGCCTGACTGCTGCCGGCATTAGTGCTTACCTTAATGTATTTCTGGATAAATACTATTTTTCAGCGAATGCCACACCTTTTTCATTCCTGCTGTATTTCAATGACCCGCAAAATATCAGCACGCTGCTGACTACTGTTGCCGGTGCCATTCTGGGTGTTGCCGGGGTCGCCTTCTCAGTCACCATCACTTCACTGGTACTGGCCTCCCAGCAGTTCGGGCCGCGCCTGTTGCGCAACTTCATGCAGGATACCTTCAATCAGATTGTGATTGGTCTTTTTATTTCCACATTCCTGTACTGCATGCTGATTCTGCAATTCACCAGTAATATGGAAGCTGGCGGATTTACTCCGGTTATTTCAATGCTCACGGTATTGGCACTGACAATAACCGACTTATTATTACTGGTTTTTTATATTCACCATATCGCCGCTTCAATACAGGCTGACAGTGTTATTTCTGCGGTATATGAGGAGTTGACTGAGCGTTTGGAAACTCAGTTTCCCGAACAGGAGGAAGAGGATGAACATCTGCCGGAAGCTGAAACAAGCGGTTTTCAGACTGACTTTGATCAGCAAAGCAGGAAAATCAGCACGCCGCAATCCGGCTATCTGCAGGCTGTAGACAATGAGGGATTGCTGGCACTGACAAAAGATCTGGATCTGGCGCTGCAGGTTCATTTTCAGGCCGGTGACTACATTATGCGTGGCTGTGTGCTGGCCTCCTGCATGGTGCCGGATGAAGAAACGGCAGAAGATCTGGCCGACAAAGTGCTTGGCTACTTTATTATCGGTGATGTCAGGACACCGGAACAGGACGCCCGCTATGCCATATACCAGCTGGTCGAAGTGGCTTTGCGCGCGTTATCACCCGGAATTAATGATCCTTTTACCGCGATGAGCTGTATTAACCGGCTGGGTAGTGCGATGGCCATGATTATGGAGCGCCAGCTGCCGTTAAGCCACTATTACGATAAACAGGGACGTTTACGCTTACAGCTGAAAACTTATTCATTTGCTGCGCTGTTAGCGACTTCTTTTGATCAGATCCGGCAAAATACCGCGCATCATACCGGAGTTATTCTCAGCTTACTGGAGACACTGCGCCAACTGGCTGCCCAAACCCGCAAGGCTGAGCAGGCTGCAGCGATTCAGGCCCAGGCAGACGCCATTCGCCTCGCCGCACAAGACACTATTCAGGTGCAAAAAGATATAGACGCAGTGAGTGACGCTTACCAACAAATTAACCGGACATTACAGCACTTCAAAAGCTGACCACCACTTTGTGCAGAATTTATTGCAGAATCCGCGATACCGGCATTAACTGCGGTTAATCATTTCCCCAGACTGCATCCGCCAGCATTTCGATCCGGTCACCCACTGATCTGGCATCGGTTTCAGCCTCCCTGACCAAATGATCAAAATGACTGGTCAGCGCCTGAATCTGCCTTGCCTCGCGGAATATCAGGTAATAGCGCCCGACATAAACCACCGCCAGCAGATGACCGAACACGGTAATGGGCGAAGAGTAGATCTTTTTACTGTCCCCCAGATACACCCGCAGCGACGGATAAAAATCCCGGCAGCTGGTGACCAAATGCTGAATCTGCTCCTGTCGCGCTGACAGTGCTAAGCCTGCCCAATAGCCTGTGCCCTGCACCAGACTTTCAACCATATGCGTCGAAATACAGATCTCGTAATCAGACCCCGGCGCATTCAGCCACTGCCATGTTTTCTGCATCGCACTGCTGGCCTGCTCCGGGGTTTTATCAAGAAAATTAGCATACTCAAAATTAAACACCGCCGCTGTTTTCAGAATATCCGGGAACGTCGCCGGAACATGGCGGATTTTGTAACCCGCCGCCTCTTCATGCCAGGCAAGAATCTGCTCATCTGCCGGGGTACGCTCGGCATTGCTGATTTCACAGACGGTGGATAATAAGCCTGCACTGGTTTCCATGCGCTCAGTCAGGCCCAGGAGCCAATCCGAACTCACCTGCAGCACCGCCGCACATTCAGCCGCCAGATGCGCATTGGGCAAACGCACATCCTCGACATTCAATAATTGTGCAATGGTCGAGCGATCCACCTGCGTCTGCCGCGCCAGCTCACTGCGACTCATGCCAATACTCTCCATCCGGCGCAGCAAACGCTGACGAAATAAAGCGGCTCTGTCCTGTTTTTTCATGCTAATAACATTCTGCTTATAAAAATCACCAAAGTTTAATTAAGTCACATTTTACGGATTTTGTGGACAAAGTTAAGAATTCCCGTGACCTGTTCCGCTTTGCTAAGCTGACAATCAATAAGCGCTGACCTCCCGTTACTAAGGAAGATCAGGGAAAGTTAAACAAAGAAAGGAAAAGGAGCCTGAAATGGAAACCACATTAAGAACCACCAGCAAAGCCATTAGCTGGCAACTCTCCGGATTTATCGTTATGACGCTGATCAGCTACAGGTATACCGGGTCGCTGAGCAATGCCGCATCACTGGCCGGATCATCCGTACTAAGCGGTTTTGTATTTTATTTTATTCACGAGAAGATCTGGCAAAAAATCAGCTGGGGTAAGCTGTCAGCTCCGACTAAACACCGGCCTTGCATGTAAACCTGTTGGGACAGGTACTTCCTCCCTGGTTATTGGTCAGGGGTATCTGATGACGGCGGTTTGGAGCTGTTCCGGGAAGAGCGTTTTAAGGATGCTTTTACCGGATGAACTGATTAAATAACCTTCTTTCATTTTGGTAACGAAAGAAGGTTATTATCTTATGGAGACTATAAGGCTTGTATTTTTAATAAATATAACTATTAATAACTGGCGTTGGGGCTTTCAAAAACCATCAGGCTTTCTGAATGCATCATTAGTTAAAAAATCACATTATTGCCTTACAGGATGGTCAGCAGGTTTTATAGCCGAAGACTGTGCCTGAGCATCCTGTTGTATATGGGTTTCCTGGGCTTGTGCTTCGGCCTTTTGTTTTTTGTCGATACCCATCACAGCTGTGAAAGTTGTCAGTACTAAAATGAAACCTAAGGTGTAAGGATCAGCAATACCGCGTATTTTCTTAATGTTCATTTGAATAACTCCTTGCTCTTTATGGAAGCACTGGTTGGGTTTTGGATTTAATTGACTTGCTTTGTGATTCCTACTTTAGGCTGAAGTCAACTAATAATAAGTGCAACACGCTTTCCGGTAAAGACTTCGAAGGGTGTTTTCCCGCCTAAAATCTTTCGGGGTGTCATATTCAGCCGCCAAATTTTCTTCTCGATTTCGGCTTCAGTGAGTGTGGCCATATCGAACTTTTTTGGCCAAAACCGCCGGATTCTCCCATTCGCATTTTCGTTGGTTCCCCGTTGCCAACTGGCATATGGCCTGGCAAAAAAGATAGCTATTTTAGCGGCCTTGCCGACACGAACGTGATCAGCAAATTCACCCCCGTTATCCAGTGTTAGCGTGACCTTTGCCGTCACTGTGGCTAACAACGCAATCATCGCATCAGCCACTTCCTGCTTCGTTTTGCTGAACACCCGTTTCGCCAGAGTGAACCGGCTTTTGCGTTCAACCAGCGTCACCAAATGGGCGGATTGTCCATGAACCGTATCGCCCTCCCAATCACCAAGGCGCTGTCTGCTCTCAACAATCACAGGACGCTCCTTAATATCCACCCGCTCCGGGATCAGGCCGGCACCGGCTTGCCGCTGACGCTTACCTCCTTTCCAACGGGTTCGGCCTGTATTTGGCAGGTAAAGATACAGATGCCCTTTCCGGGCTTTATCCTGTGCAATCATCCGGTAGATGCTGGTGTGGCTCAAACAATCACCGGGCGAAGCCAATTCAAACTTCATGCGCTCACTGATTGATCCGGGCGACCAGCCCGCCTTTAAACCATCCCTGATGATGTTGTCTATCTGCTCATTTCGTTTGCCACTCTTCCGGGCGGTGCGCTTACGTGTCTGGCTGAGCTGCTCAGCATGGCGAGGGGCATAACCGGCATCACCACGATTGCGTTTGAGTTCACGACTCACTGTACTGTGATGAACGCCGACTATTTCCCCAATCGCTCGCAGACTCTTCCTGCTACCCCGTAGTGACCAAATTTGGTATCGTTGTTCCAGAGTGAGCTGGTGATAATGTTTGTTCATAACAGACCTGTTTTTGTGTGAGAGCTGAGACGGTATCGACAGCTCACTCTCTGCGCAAGTTGTTCGTCTGTTGCACTTATTGTGTTACTTCAGCAGCGGGATTTTTGTCAACAGACTGTCAACAGGGTGGAGAAATTACCGGGAACTGAAAGACTGATGGATTTCGTGGGCATCCAGCCGGTTTATTCGATAGGCGTAAAATTCAGCAAGGACTCGCGCAATGTCGAGTCCTTTAAGGCTGAAAGGGTGATTTGACACCTTAGACAGAAAACAGGATTCCTATCGTACTGATGCAATAAACCCGTCAATAACCGGCTCTGATGCATACGGCAGGTTCATGAGGTTTGCTGAAAAATGATTGCTGACACTCTCACCAACCTCTTTCCTGAAACGATCCAGGTCAGTGTTCATGGAAGCAAGAAAGGCTGATTTTAAACTTCCCTGACTCATAGCAGTAACGCTTCCGTCCTGATTTAAGCGGACGATGGATCGTGTGCCATCGTCGTTTATCCGGTAAGTAATGACTCCTGAGTTTGGAGGCGGGTAATCGTCCATAACATCCGGATTATAGTATGAGATGGAGCCTTGCAATGACATCAGGTTCTTACCCGGATCAAACATGGCTGTGAGATTCAGGTGATTATCCTTTCCGGAGTTATCGGCATCCAGCTTGCATGAGCACATCATGCCGCCCTGGTTATAGAGCGAGGTAACATCGGGTTTCCATAGCGTATATTGCAGGCCTTCATAGTAATATTCGACATTGGAGTCCTTATGCCCTGTCTTTTTCGAATAAGTCCTTTCTGCATCAGGCGGCAGGTTCAGGGAGTTAATGACATTATCCCGATCAAGCGTAATCACATCACCGTCACCGGTATCACTTTTGTAGATCGTTGCCAGACAGGCATTAAGGGTTCGGTCGAGCACGTGGGTGACGAAATTCAGAAAATACAGGCTGCCGCCATCTTCAGTGAATTTATTGACGCGCTTGATGACGGTGTTGATATGATCAATGCCAAAACACAGAGCTTTGGATGCAAGCTTTATCGCTTTGTCTTCCGGGATCAGCAGGGGTGTGGCAGCACCTTCTGTCGCCAGCTCTTCAGCCAGATCAAGCACAGCAATCAGTGCATCGGTAGCAGCTTCAACCGTACCCTTGGTCAGCTCTATCATCCAGTCTGGCACCGAGACGGAATCATGGCTGTAACTGATGGAGACATCATCATAATAATTGCCATACTCATCCAGAGAGAACGTAATCTCTGCATCTTCACTCGTGGTGCCATTAGTATGATTTACTCTGACCGTGACACATAGTTTCGATTTTTGGTGAGTGACACCGTTATCACCTGTCTCGCTATATTCACTAAAACTGATTTGTGGGTAATATACCTTGTAGCTGGCATCCTGAGCATGAACATCCAGATAGGGATTATCCAGTGAGTCCACGCCACCGCCTTTTGGATTATCATTTACCGGATAGAACTCATTGAATTGTTTTCTCCAGTTTTCAACAAGCGTATGACGATTAACGCCAGGATAGACAGAAGTAACACTCAGGCTCTTGATTTTATTATCCCAATTATGCTCTTTGCCATCGAAGCAGGTCATATGATAGTCATCCAGATCCCTATACTCTCCTTTGGACTCGGTTGTATACTCAAAAAAACCCGCAGTGCCGCCAAAATTAAAATCCGTGTAGGCAGTCACATAGCAACTATTTCCAATTCTCATCGAGCCAATATCTTCAGAGACATTATCAGAACCATGAGTGCCGTTATCTTTGTCTTTCCAGTGAACCTCACTAAGGTCACTGCAGGAGCTGTTGAAAGTACGGGTGTAATTAGGGTAATCCTTGTCATTGTTAAACTTGTCATCCTTATAAACAATGACTTGATTACTGGCAGGGTATGTTGGATTGCTCATAATGAAAACTCCGGTTGAAAGTTACAGAAAGTTGTCAGACCTGTATTTCCGGTACCGACAATTTGAATCATTTCAGGTGATACCTTGAAACAAATGGCTCTGATTGATTCGCAGTCACTATGGCGAAATTTTTGTCAACAGACTGTCAACAAAGCAGAAAAAATATCCATAATGATGGATATTTTAGCGGCTTGGTGATCCATTTCCGCAGTAGCATGCCCTGATGTATGGATGAATGGATGGCAGCCGTGGCACCCGACTGACTGTCCGGATCGTGGAATCCGCTATGCAGTTGGGTTATGCATGAATAATGGACAGGTATAGTTACATTCATGCCATACTTAGCGCATGAAAACATCGGTCTTTCAGCAAGTTAAGCGGCTAAATCAGCACAGCACATGGCTGCTGTGTTATGTACTGCTGTTCATTATGTGTGGGCAACCTGTCTTTGCACTGGAAATCACCGCTGATTTCCTGCAGAAAAACAGCGTCGACTTGTCGAAAGAAGCATTGACCCTGCACGACCCCGATAATGTATTTGAGCCTGAAGCCGTAGCAGAACGCATGAGTCAGCCGGATTTCCGCTCTGACGAGCGGATGCCCGCAGGCAAGCAGTACTGGTTTTATATCCCTCTCATTAACCGCACACAAACCGCCCGGTGGAGTATCCGCTCCGATGAGCCTCTGGCTATTGAGCTGGATTTTTATCTGCATTGCCGGGGACAGGGTTTACAGTTTTTTCCCCGCCCCGCTCTGGGTTTCGACAGTCCGAATCTGGCTACTACACAGTTTGTCCCGATTACTTTACCGACAGACACTGATTGTGGTTTGTTACAACGTGCGCGTAACTCCCTATTTGATGCTATCAGAATCAGTCTGGTGCCTTATGCAGAGATGGCCTGGCAATCTAATCTGAAAACAACGCTGGCACTGCTGGGGATGGGCGTCGTTATTGGCCTGATTCTGTATAATTTTTTGCTGTACCTGTCCCTGCGTAACAACATGTATCTGCTTTACATCACGTATGCCGCGCTGCATTTGACAGCTGCAGTCCTGATCTCCTTTAATCCCGAACCATTAGGTAACCTGCTTGCAAGTAGCCGACACGTCTTGAGAGGGCTGGGTAATCTTACTATCATTTTCTTTATTTTATTTACGCTGCGCTTTATGCAGCCGGGCATTCAGCAATTACGTGTCAACCCAACAAAAAGAAGTCTGTTTATTTGGGTGAATACATTCATTTATATTGGCTGGCTCATAATTACCCTGAATTTACTCATCTTGCTGGCAACCATTTTTTACCCCGATAGTATCGCCCCGCTAACCCGGGTGAACAACTCCACTTATCTGGCTGCCCTGCTGCTTGTTCCCCTGATATCCCTTTTGGTGGCTATCGGCGGGTATAAACCGGCATGGGTTTTCCTGCCCGCATGGACGATACTTGCCGCCGGTCATATTTTATTTGTATTGGATGGCCTGAGAATTATGGAACTTCAGGGTCTTGGAGCGACTTACGCTGCGCTGGCTGCTGCTTTGGAAATGGTACTGCTCTCCATCGCTCTGGGAATGACCCTGAGAGATTCACAGAAAGCGAGAGACCGCGCAAAACTGGCGCGTGAAAACGCCGAATTACGCATGGCGCAGCAGGAAAAATTCGTCTCCACCCTCAGCCATGAAATCCGCACCCCACTCCATGCCATGCTCGGCTCCACCACCCTGCTGGGGCGTACCCCGCTATCCGACAAACAAAAAGACTACTGGAACACCACGCATTACGCCGCCGAATCCATGTACGCACTGGTCGATAACCTGTTAGACCGCACGCAGGCCAAACAGGCGCGGCTTACCGATAAACACACCGTGTTTGAACCCCAACGCCTGCTGGAGGCGATGATTCGCCTGTTACGCAGCCGTGCCGAGGAAAAAGACCTTAGCCTGACATTACAGATGGAAGCACTGCCCAACTATCTGGACGGCAACCCGGTGATCTTGCGGCGGGTGCTGATCAACCTCATCAGCAATGCCGTGAAATATACTGATAAGGGTGATGTCACTGTGCATGCCACCTGGCTGGCCAAACAGTCAGAACTGCACGTCACTATTAAAGACAGCGGGCGCGGCATGTCAACGCAGCAACTCAGGCAGGTTCATCAAAACTTCAATATGGGTGTGGAGGCGCTTTACAGCCAGAATGCAAGTTCCGGCCTTGGTTTGCCGATTTGCTTTGAAATGCTGCAGGAGGCCGGTGGTAAACTGGAACTGGACAGTCAGCCGGGTCAGGGCACTAGCGTGCATTTCAGTCTGCCGATGCAGTTAGCCACTCTGCCGGTTGTGCCGGTTGGGGTAACTGATAATACAGAAACAGCTGAATCAGCCGAAGAGCTGGCTCTGGTGGTGCTGGTGGTGGATGACGTGGAAACTAACCGGATGGTGGCCCGTGAACTGCTGGAAAGCACAGGTCATCAGGTCAGCACCGCAGAGGGTGGTAAACAGGCATTGGCACTCATGCAGAAACAGGATTTTGATGCTGTCCTGAGCGATGTGCGGATGCCGGAAATGGATGGTGCGCAGTTACTGGAGCAACTGCGCCGTCAATATAGCCCGGAAGAGCTGATCGTGGTCATGACATCTGCCCATTTTGACCAGCAACAGCGCAGCGATTTATTAACCCTGGGGGCAAATGCCTGTTTAGCCAAACCTTATACACTCTCCGGGTTATTAGCTGCCTTGCAATATCCGGAGCTGCAGAATACTGAAGCGACAGCAGCAAATACGCTAACGAACATCCGGAAGCGTCTGGGTGATGAAAAATCTGCACAGTTGCTGACACTTTATCAAAGCCAGCTCCAGCAAGACATCGCATGCATTAGCGATGCTGCCAACAGGCATGATGGGCACAACATTAGGGTCGCTGCACACCGTATCGTCAGCGCCAGTCTGGCATTAGGTCTGACTGATAATGCGGCGGCGGCTGCACAGATAGAACACTTTGAAGAAGGCTTGTCCGAACCTGACTGGGATGCTTTTAATCAGCTGATTGAGCGGTGCTTGCCTGTGCTTAACGGGCAGTCAGAGTGCTGCAGTACCAGCTGATTAAAAAATCATCAACCTGCCGAATGTGGTGAAACCAGCGTCGCACTGCATGAAACCGGCCCCGATGATCTGATACTGTTATCTACCCCTCCTCTATTTGCAAACGGTACCCCTGCCCCCGCACCGAACTGACCGTGGCTGTGCAATCCAGCTGCTTCAGTTTACGACGGATACGGCCAACCAGCGTATCCACGCTGCGCTCATTCCCCATACTGATTTCAGTACGGCTGATACCGTGCAACAGGGATTTCCGGCTGCAGACCTGCGGCGAATGCTGGGTCAGCAAGACCAGAATCCGCTGCTCGGCGTCGGTCAGCGTAAAACGTGCCTTTTCATCGGCACGGGCAATGGTATGCTCGTCCGCCAACAGCATACAGTTACCCACGGCCAGAAGCTGCCGGTCAGCCTGCCCGTGCTGATGGCCGACTCGTGCAGCAAGCGATTTCACCTTAAACACCAGCTCATCGGTATTAACCGGCTTACTGATAAAATCATCGGCCCCTTCACGCAAACCGTGCAGGCGCTGCTGCTGATTAGCGCAGGATGAAATCATAATGACACCGACATCCGAGTGCTGGCGTAAATAACTCAGGGCATCCAGCCCGTTGACCTGCGGTAATACCAGGTCAAGAATGATGACATCAACCCGCTGTTTTTCCAGTAGCTCAAGCAGTGCTTCCGCACTCTCACATTCAAAAACACTGATGAAGTGCTCACGTAACGCAGAACCGATCAGAAAACGCGTCACCGCATCATCATCGACCAGGACGACCTGAACCGGTATTAAACCCTGCTGCATGTGGTTAATCATGAGACCGACTCCCCCGCTAATCTCAACAGTGCGCTCCGTAGACCACATCTGCCTGTAGAAAATGCCAGCCATCAGTATATTCCCAAGCTAAGCTGATCGCATGAGCATATTTTCCTCAAATGTAGTGATTAAAAAGCCCGCTCACACCTCTTTCGGTGCCTCACTGAAAACGCCGCTCAGGATGACGGGTAAAATTGGTGATTACTGCCTTGAACACCGTCGCATTGGGAATCCGGATATGATTGCCATCCGGTGAAATCAGAATGGTGGCACGCGAGGTCAGGCGCAATACATTGCCATCATGACCGTCAATACTGACAAAATCATTGACCTGGAAAGGGTTACGCAGGCTGAGCAGAATGCTGGCAATATAATTTTCCACGGTATAATGCTTGTCATGCTATTTAACCTGAGTTTTTGCTAATGGCGGTAGCTGCATAGCGAGGAGCCCCCTCTCTGGGAAAGGGGGTCAGGGAAGGGTTTTAACGCTTTAAGACGGCGTACCAATCACATCGGCATTGGCCGGAGGTGTGAATCTGAAGCGGTTAACATCCACCGGTGTATTCAGCTTCATACCCTGAAAATGGATATAGGTTTGCTGACCAAATTTATCTTCCAGCACCATTTCCTGAATCCCCTGCGTGCTAACGCCCAGATCCATACTGGTGAAATCAGAATCTTTCTTGTGCGGAATCAGATGGAACCACTCCAGATTGCTGCCTTCAGCCTGCATTTCTGTGACCTGAAACTGGGCTTCCACTGGCTGCTTGTTGAGCAACATACCTACCGGTGCCGCAGACAAGGCCTGAGTGGTCGGCTTTACGGTTACCTGATCCAGATCCACATCATGTACCCAGACATTTTTTCCATCCGCGACAATCACATGCTGATCAGGCTCAGCGTACTGCCAGCGAAAACGGCCCGGACGCTGCAGAAATACAACACCGCGTGATTTTTGTTTTAACTGCCCTTTATCATCAAACACTTCCTGGATAAAGCCGGACTGCATGGTATTTACCGTGGTAAAAAACTCATTCAGTTTCTGGCGTCCCCCTTCGGCCCATACACTCTGGGTCATGCCCAGAGCCAGAACCAGTGTTGCCGCTATTGTTTTAATCTTCATGTTGCTCTATTTCCTTTATTTAGTATCGGTCTGTCAGGTGCTTGTGTTACTGCTGACAAACCATCAGTCTGCTACGGGTGGCGGTGCCAGTACATCACGGGTACCGTTTGACTGTACTGCACTGACCACGCCCGCTATTTCCATATCTTCAATCATTCGGGCAGCGCGATTATAGCCCACCTTCAGACGTCGCTGCAGATAAGAAATAGAAGCCCTGCGCGATTCAGTCACCACTCTCACCGCTTCGTCATACAGAGGATCTGCTTCCTCACCTGCATCATCCAGTGGCTCCAGTCCGGGTATCGCATCCGAACCACCTTCCGTATCAGCTAGGACACCGGTAATATACTCGGGTTCCCTTTGCTGCTTCAGATAAGTCGCGACATCCTCAACCTCCTGGTCGGTGACCAGCGCACCATGAACCCGCTGCGGCATTGAAATACCGGGCGGCATATACAGCATGTCACCATAGCCAAGCAGCTGCTCTGCCCCACCCTGATCAAGGATGGTGCGCGAGTCAATTTTGGTCGAAACCTGGAAGGCAATCCGGGTCGGGATATTGGCTTTAATCAGGCCGGTAATCACATCCACCGAAGGGCGCTGGGTGGCCAGAATCAGGTGAATCCCGGCAGCACGTGCTTTCTGCGCCAACCGTGCAATCAGCTCTTCAACCTTTTTGCCGACAATCATCATCATATCGGCAAACTCATCAATCACGATGACGATATAAGGCAGCGTGCGCAGCGCCTCAGGCTGCATTTCCATCGACTTCATCGGATCAAACAGCGGATCAGGGATTTCCTCCCCGCGATCCTGTGCCGTGCGGATTTTTTCGTTAAAACCACCGATATTGCGCACCTTGAGCTTCGACATCAGCAGATAACGGCGTTCCATCTCCGCCACACACCAGCGCAGCGCATTGGCCGCCTCTTTCATGTCCGTGACTACCGGTGCCAGCAAATGCGGAATGCCCTCATAACTGCTGAGTTCCAGCATTTTCGGGTCAATCAGGATCATCTTCACTTCTTCCGGTGTCGCCTTATACAGCAGGCTGACCAGCATCGCATTCACCGCCACCGACTTACCGGAACCGGTGGTACCGGCCACCAAAAGGTGGGGCATGCGCGCCAGATCGGCCACCACGGTATTACCGGAAATGTCCTTACCCAGTGCCAGAGTCAGCGGCGACATACTGCGCTTGAACTCACGTGACTCCATCATTTCACTGATCGCGACCACATCACGCTTTTCGTTCGGAATCTCAATGCCGATGGTAGGCCGCCCCGGAATCACCTCCACCACCCGCACACTGGAGACACACATATTCCGCGCCAGATCATTGGCCAGCCCGGAAATTTTACTGGCCTTGGTACCATCCGGCAGCTGGATTTCAAAACGGGTAATCACCGGCCCCGGCTCACGGGCCACCACTTCGGCACCTTTAACCCCGTAATGCCCCAGTGACTCGATAAGAATAGCTGAAAGCTGATCCAGTGTTTCCTTGGTCTGTGTTACGCGCTCACGGGCCGGTGGCGGCGGATCAAGCAGCGACAGCCTGGGCAGTGTAATCATACCGTCGCCGGATGAGCGTGGTGACACAAAATTGTCCTCGGCAACACTGTCTTTGGGCTGTGCTTTCTTCTTCGTCTGACTGGCCCGGGCTTTTTGAGCAGCAGCATCCGGAGCCCCCTCTGCACCGGCCACATGATTCTGTGATGCACTCTGTCTTGTTGTACTGCTATGGTGCTCATCTTCTTCCGCAATATAGCCATGCCCGCGCCGCGGCTCATCAAACAGCGGGTCATCCTGGTCATCATAGAGATCCTGATCCAGCGGTGTCGATTTGCGGAAAGGTAATTCAGCCTTTACCGGTGCCAGCGCCGACACCCGACTCAGCAGGCTACCCATTTTGCTGACTGAATTACGGCTGGATTTCAGCAGCTCTTTACTGACAGACAAGCCCTTACCACCTTCTGCATCACGTTTGGCAGCCTGTTTTTCCTTAATATCCTGAACTTTTTCAAATATTTTCAAAATCCAGTCACCGACTTTTTCGGTCAGGTCTGCCCAGGAAATATCCGCTACCAGCGTTATCCCGCCCAGAAACAGCGAGAGCAGCAGCAACAGTGAGCCATACATGCCCAGAAAAGTACCGGTCAGCAGATTAGCCACCAGTTTACCCAGCACCCCGCCACCGATACCGATCGGATGCGGCACAAACAGCAGGTGCGCCAGACCGCTACCGGCCAGCAGGGTAAAGATGGCGCCGACAGTAGTGATAACCGTATTAATCCCGCCGATGGGATTGGCCGGGGTGCGCAAATGTTTCGGGTAACGGAATGCAGTTAAGCCCATCACCACCAGCACTACAGGTATGGCATAGGCCAGATAACCCAGCAAGCCGAACAGAAAATCGGCCAGCCAGGCGCCTTTACATCCGGCCAGATTGGCACATTTGCCGACATGGTTGGCATTCCGGTGGAAAGGGCCGGGATCAGAAAGGCTGTAACTCAGCAATGCCAGCAGGATGACTGCGGCAATACCGATAAAAATGATGACCGTCGCCTGCTGTAAGCTGGCGCGCTTACGCTGATTTAACTTGATATCCTTACTCAAAAGTCCTGTTCCTTAGATTTTATCCGCCGCCCAATTATAGAACGATCCGGTGGTAACGATAAACACTTTACCCCATCTCTCAGCTCACTTAGGATTACGTCATGATACTGACCGGTCAGCCGCTACCGGTTTGCACAAATTTGGAGAATTATACATGAACACCAGACATTGCAGACTGCTTATCCTTGGTTCCGGCCCGGCGGGCTACACAGCCGCTGTATATGCCGCCCGCGCCAATCTTAACCCGGTACTGATCACCGGCATGGAACAGGGCGGACAACTCACCACCACCACGGATGTGGATAACTGGCCCGGCGATAATGACGGAGTACAGGGCCCTGAATTAATGGAACGCATGAAAAAACATGCTGAACGTTTTGATACTGAAGTTATTTTTGACCATATTAAAAGTGTGGAATTGCAGCAGCGCCCGTTTAAACTGAGTGGACAAAGTACCGAATATACCTGCGATGCGCTGATTATCTGTACCGGTGCCTCGGCTATGTATCTGGGCCTGGAATCAGAGGAGGCATTCAAGGGCAAAGGTGTATCTGCCTGTGCCACCTGTGACGGATTTTTCTACCGCAACCGCAAAGTCGCGGTAATCGGCGGCGGAAATACCGCAGTGGAAGAGGCCTTATATTTATCTAATATTGCCGCTGAAGTAATATTGGTACACCGCCGTGATGAATTACGGGCGGAAAAAATCCTGCAGGATCACCTGTTTGAAAAAGAAAAAAACGGCAATATCACCATTATGTGGAATCATGTGCTGGATGAAGTGCTGGGCGATAATACCGGCGTTACCGGCATGCGTATTAAAAGCACCCAAACGAATGCAACACAGCAGGATATTGACCTGATGGGGGTCTTCATCGCTATCGGCCATAAACCTAATACAGCGATGTTTGAAGGCCAGCTGGAAATGAACGGCGGTTATATCAAAGTCAACAGCGGCCTGGAAGGTAACGCCACTCAAACCAGTATTCCGGGTATTTTTGCCGCGGGTGATGTGATGGATCATGTTTATCGTCAGGCCATAACCTCTGCGGGAACCGGTTGTATGGCGGCGCTGGATGCTGAGAAATATCTGGATGCACTTCAGGCCCATGAAGATGAGCCCGAAGTGGCGGCGGAAGTCGCAGCCGAAATTGCGGAAGCAAAGGAATAAACTAACACATGACGCGCGCGCTCAGTTTACACCTGTTAAACCCGAACCAGCCGACGGAAGCTTTTCCGCCGGTCGACTCAGCCTGGGATGAGCCGAATGGCTTACTCGCAGTCGGCGGAGATCTGAGCGTAACCCGTCTGGAAAATGCCTATCGTTCCGGCATTTTCCCCTGGTTCGGGCCACAGGAGCCGATTTACTGGTGGAGCCCTGACCCGCGGGCAGTGTTGTTTCCGGGGCGAATCCGTATCAGCCGCAGTTTAAGAAAAAGCATCAGAAATAAAGGTTATACGATTGCTTTTGATAAAAATTTTCCGGAAGTAGTCAGAGCCTGTGCAGCACCACGCAGCTATACCGCAGGCACCTGGATCACGGCAGACATGCACAGCGCCTATTGCCGGTTACATGAAGCCGGTCTGGCACACTCGGTTGAAGTATATAACCCGGACAAGCAGCTGGTGGGTGGCCTTTACGGCGTGGTCGCTGGTGGCGTCTTCTGCGGCGAGTCCATGTTCAGCAGAGAACCGGACACCTCAAAAATTGCTTTTGTTGCCCTCGCCTACCACCTGTTGAAGTGGGGCTTTTTTCTGATTGATTGCCAGATTACCAATTCACACCTGCGCAGTATGGGTTCTGAAGAAATCAGCCGGGAACGTTTCCGGAGTATACTGCAGAACAACCCGGAAACACCGGCAGAAGCGGACTGGCGTATTGATGAAAGCGCTGATTTGTCACGCTGGCACCCGGTCAGCTAGCATCCATTTAAGATAAAGGATTAAGGAGTTACGCATGCGTATTTTACACACTATGTTACGGGTCGGAGACCTTGAGCGCTCTATCAAGTTTTATACAGAAGTGCTTGATATGAAACTACTTCGCCGCAAAGAATACCCGCAAGGTGAGTTCACGCTGGCCTTTCTCGGCTATGCGGATGAAAGCGAAGCAGCAGTACTGGAGCTGACTTATAACTGGGGTGTGAGCGAATATGATTTAGGCAATGCTTATGGCCATATTGCGCTGGAAGTCCCGGATGTGTATGAAGCCTGCGCAAAAATGAAAGCAGCGGGTGGCAAGGTGATTCGTGAGGCCGGGCCGATGAATGCGGGAACGACGATTATTGCCTTTCTGGAAGATCCGGATGGGTATCAGATTGAGCTGATTGGGGCGGATCATCAGCGTCACTGAATGACCGTTGGTGGCTGGCCGGTTACAGGCTATCCACCTCAAACGCCACAATGTTCCGCTCATCCTTACTAAACTCCACGCCAATCAGATGGATTGGCTGCCCGTTATCCCGGTACTTATCCGCGTAGCCCTTATCTCTAATTTGCTGCAGGGCTTTTCCTTCAGGCACCAGCTCCACCACCTTGAATTCAAAGATATACACCTGCTGATTAAACTTCAGTGTCATATCAATCCGCCCGAGGTTGGTCATATCCTCCACCGTGACATCCAGACCCAGTGAGGCAAAATACGAATAGAACACGGACGCGTAATAGCCTTCATAGTTCTGAATCGCAGTGTTGGTGTACCACGCATAGGGAATACTGGCGAAGAATGCATGGAATAGCTGTTTAAGACCATTGAAGTCATTGGCCAGCAGCAACTGATAAAGCCGCAGGCTTTGCACACTCTGGGCACTGTCATTTTGTACCAGCGCAGCCAGCAGGCTTTCATTCAGACTCTGATAGACTTCCTGATTCGGATAGCCCAGCGTATAAAAGATCTGTCCGCCCGCCTGTTGTTGATGCCTGATCGTCAGGTAACCGGTCTGGAACAACAGCGCCTCGGTGGTCATTCTGTCGACATCAAAACTGGACAATACACTGCTGCTGCTGATCAGGCTGTCCAGTTTCAGCGTCACAATCTGGCGTTTTAACAGTTGGTCAACTAAAAAGGTCGGTGTCCCGGTTTCAAACCAATAAGGGCGAAATTCGCGCTTATCAAACAGTTGCAGAATATCAAACGGGTTATAAACCCCCTCCCCCAGCCAGTTATAACCGTTATACCAGGCGCGGATCTGCTCACGATCCAGCTCAAATAATTCAGCGGCAAATACCTCATCTATATCAGCATCGGTATAACCACAAATCGTTGCATAACGCCGGTCAAGGGTAATGTCATTCAGATTATTCAGCCCGGAAAAAATACTGACCTTGGAGAATTTGCTGACCCCGGTAAGGAAGCTGAATTTGATGTGTGCGTCATAATCCTTGATCGTGCCGTAGAAGCCGCGCAGGAAATCACGGTTCGCTCTGGCGACCTCCGGTGCATTCAGGGCGTCGAGAATCGGCTTGTCGTATTCGTCGAACAGCACCACCACCCTCTGCCCGGTCTGTTGCTCAAGATGGAGAATTAACTCTCGGAAACGCCCCGGACAGCTTTGATTCTGTGGCCGGTGTTGATAATACTTATCCAGATTGTTCAGCTGTTCAGTTAAATCACGTTCCACCTGACCCGGCTGATCATAACGATTCCCTGCAAAACTGATGTGTATCACCGGATACTGTACCGACCAGTCCCATTGATGGTCGGCGGCTAAGCCTTCAAACAAGCGCTTATTTCCTTCAAACAATTCCTTCAGCGTATCCAGAAACAGACTTTTACCGAAGCGGCGCGGACGTGAGAGAAAGTAATGCTTCCCCCCTTCCACCAGATCCAGTGCCAGCTGGCTTTTATCGACGTAATAGTAGTTTTCTTCACGGATTTCGCGCAAGGTCTGAATTCCGATAGGGAGTTTTTTACGCTGCTGGTTCATGGTGATGGATTCCGATTAACTGTTGTAGTGGATTTTATCATGAAAACTAAAACAGTCTTTAGCGGAGAGTATGCATAACTATTAAGCACTTTTTAAATCAATGTCGTTTAAATACAACATTTTAGCTTGACTAAATTTATGGACAAGATTATGATTATCTACCATTAGTCGGGTGAATGATGCCGGTTCTACCCTCCTAATTTCTATGTGTTTCTGTCGACAGAATATGGACACTTGACTGAAATTATCAATATCCGCCGTCATTTATCTGGTAACAAAAGGAGTATATGCTGTGTTGAAATCGTTCAAAGTTGACAAACACCCGGACAAGACCTTTATCGGGCGCGTTAAAAAAGGTTTTGATTTTCTGGGGTTCCGTATCACCCCCACAACGATACAACCGTCAGCCGCGAGCGTGTCACGGCGGGATAGGAAAGTGACCCGGCTTTATGAGCAGGGCGTGTCGGAACGGCATATTGCGAAGTATCTGGCTTGGTGTCTCGGGTGGGGATGTCTGGTGGTGTCGTCCGGGGCGATGGCGTGGACAAATTCAACTCAGTGTGCCGCAACAGGGGTCGACAGCTTTCAGTTCGGGAGCGGTGCTAATGATACGTCAGCCAACGCCTCTGTGAGCCAGTGGATAAACACTGATGACTGCTCAACTGGCACCTTATGTGAGACGTTTGTTCAAGTCAACAGCCATGCAAACGCTTACCTAAGCGCTCCACCAGTAATCACTGGCTCTTATAACTACAGCGACGTGAGCGCGATGCCTGATATGCCATGGAACGGGGCTTACCCCCTATACGTCATAACCGCATCGACGGGTGATCATGTCTGCCTTTTCAAGATTACCTCGGTAAACACCATCGAGTTAGCTTCATTTAGTCCAGCGGTGGCTACCCCGCTTCCCGCACAAAACATCCCCGTATTTGGCCCGTTGGGTTTGCTGGCGATGTTGCTGGGCTTGTGGTGGTTTGGTGCACGTCGTCGCCATTAAAAACACGGAAGGCAAAGGAAGGAAGACTTAGCGTATATTTACGGAAGAATGCGCGCAGCACCCTGATTATTGTTAAACCCTGTCATCTATTGCGTAACGCAACAATAAGGAGTCCATGTCATGCCGAAATTGCTCAAAGAAGACAAGCGCCCGGACAAGACCTTTATCGGGCGCGTTAAAAAAGGTTTTGATTTTCTGGGGTTCCGTATCACCCCCACATCGATACAACCGTCAGCGGCGAGCGTGTCACGGCGAGATAAAAAAATGACCCGGCTTTATGAGCAAGGTGCAAGCAGGAAACGCATCGGTTCGTATATTCGTCGGTGGTTAGGGTGGGGCTTCATATGTTTTGGACTCTCGCCCGTACTTGTGTTCGGCAGTAATCAGGCATCATCTTGCTTCTACCAAATCTCCCCAATTTCAGGGGGTGGCTGCAACATCAAAATACCTAACGGGGAGAGAGGGAGTACCATATGTGATAGTGCTACGCATAACTCTTATTTTTCTGGTGATTCATCAGGGTTTTTCGGTGTGACACGTTGCATCACTCAAACACGGCCGACGTATCCATACTCATCTGCTTCTTGCTCTTACACGAATTTGGAAACCGCGGGTACGAACTACCTCATCTTAATACACTCGTCCAGTGACACGTTCTGCGCTTTCGAATACATAGTGGATATAAGTAATCCTACTCCCTCTGATCGACGGATATACCAATCCACGTTAGATATATCCCCACCTAACACCACTCCGACCGCCTACGCTGGCCCCGATCAGTTAAGTGTCGGCAGTGGTACGACCGTCACACTGGATGGCTCAGGCTCCTCCGATGCGGATAGTGGCGACACCCTGACATATAAGTGGAGCCAAACCGGTACGCCTACGGTAACGTTATCTGACAACAACAGCACCACTGCTGATAAACCCACCTTTACTGCACCAACTCTAAATGTCGGTGATGCGAATGTCACCCTGACCTTTTCTTTAGTGGTGAACGATGGGACAGTCGATTCGGCGGCGGATACCGTGGACGTGACGGTGAAAGCCCCCACACAAACAGAGGCAGAACGCATTACTCTGAGCAAAAGCGGACAAACTATCAACAAAGATGGCAACGCCAACGCCGGTGATGCCGCCGTCGATGGCGGTTCAAATGATCTGGAATTTAAGGTCGAATGTAACGGCGAATGCAGTATTGGTGTAAACAACGTAGTGATAATACCAACAGGGGGCGCTCAAAACGCATCATTTAAAGACTGGATACAAAACTTTAGCTGGCTTGATCTGATCGGGATTGGTAAAGCAATCGCGGTCGGTGAAGGTGATTTCACCCTGAACCTGGGTACGCTGCCTTATACCATCACCAATGGCTCGCCCTTTACCTATACCATTAACTTTGACCCCAGCGCACCCGGCCTGCGTGACGGTATTGTAGTGATAACTTTTAGTGATGGTTCTGAATTCCGCTATACGATTAGTGGTAACGGTACGACCGCCACACTCACCAGCTCCAGTCAACCCGCCAATATCCCGGTGTTTGGCTTACCTGCTCTGATTGCGTTGTTACTGGGCTTATTCTGGTTCGGTAACCGTCGCCGGAAAGGTTAAAACAACAGCTAAAACGTGATGAGACGGCCTGATTCAGGTCGTCTCGGTTTCCACTTCAAATGCGACAATATTCCGCTCATCCTTACTGAATTCCACGCCGATCAGGTGAATGGACTGGCCACCAGCCCGGTATTTATCCGCATAGCCCTTATCCTTAATCTGTTGCAAAGCTTTCCCTTCAGGCACCAGCTCCACCACCTTGAACTCAAAGATATAAACCTGCCTGTTAAACTTCAGCGTCATATCAATCCGCCCGAGGTTGGTCATATCCTCCACCGTGACATCCAGCCCCAATGAGGCAAAATAAGAATAGAACACGGACGCGTAATAGCCTTCATAGTTCTGAATCGCAGTGTTGGTGTACCACGCATAGGGAATGCTGGCAAAGAATGCATGGAATAGCTGTTTAAGACCATTGAAGTCATTGGCCAGCAGTAACTGATAGAGCCGCAGGCTTTGCACACTCTGGGCGCTGTCATTTTGTACCAGTGCCGCCAGCAGGCTTTCATTCAGACTCTGATAGACTTCCTGATTCGGATAGCCCAGGGTATAAAAGACCTGTCCGCCCGCCTGTTGTTGATGCCTGATCGTCAGGTAACCGGTCTGGAACAACAGGGCTTCCGTAGTCATTCTGTCGACATCAAAACTGGACAATACACTGCTGCTGCTGATCAGACTGTCCAGTTTCAGCGTCACAATCTGGCGCTTTAACAGTTGATCAACTAAAAAGGTCGGTGTCCCGGTTTCAAACCAATAAGGGCGAAATTCGCGCTTATCAAACAGTTGCAGAATATCAAACGGGTTATAAACTCCCTCTCCCAGCCAGTTATAACCATTATACCAGGTGCGAATCTGCTCCCGATCCAGCTCAAATAATTCAGCGGCAAATACCTCATCTATATCAGCATCGGTATAACCACAAATTGTTGCATAACGCCGGTCAAGGGTACAATGTCATTCAGATTATTCAGCGGAAAAAATACAGCTTTTGGAGAATTTGCTGACCCCAGTAAGAAGCTGAATTTGATGTATGCGTCATAATCCTTGATCGTGCCATAGAAGCCGCGCAGAAATCCACGGTTTTTTCGCGTGCCACTTCCGCTTGGTCAGTGCATCCAGTATGGGTTTGTCGTACTCATCAATCAAAATGACGCTCGGTCTCCCGGTTTTTGCCTTCTTTTCCAATCAGGTCGGCAAAACGGCTGCCCACATCATCAAACTGTTGTTCAACAGAAAAATGCTGCTCAAATGAAGCCCAGTTGCTGTTGAATGGATTGCGACAAAGCATCTGTATTGGCGTAATTTTTCCGGCCAAAACTGAAGCGTATCACCGGATACTGCACCGACCAGTCCCTGTTTTTTCCACCAGACCTTTGAATAAGGCTTCATTGCCTTCAAATAATTCTTTGGGTATCCAGAAACAGACTTTTACCGAAGCGGCGCGGGCGGAGAGAAGTAGTGTTTGCCATTTTCCACCAGATTAAGGGCCAATGGTTTTATCAACGTAATAGTAGTTTTCTTCACGGATTTCGCGGAAGGTCTGGATGCCGATGGGGAGTTTTTTACGCTTTTGGCTCATGCTGGTGGTTCGGTTAGTCACTGTAATGGATTTTATCACGGATGCCGAGTCCGCGTCTGTTTTCGCCGGAAGCTGTACAACAGTCCTGTCAATTACCCCACAACGCCTGCAAAAAATTGTTGTGAAAAAACATTTTTATTGACCAATATTAAGGCATTGAATAATAATGACTGTTTTATCGGGCAAATAATGCCATCTGCCCCCTTGTGTGTATTTTTAACCGACCTTGCTGTACAAGCGCAGGTGACTATTAGTCAGTCACCTGAGACTTACCCTGTGCAGCGATTAGGAGTCTATGCTGTGCTGAAACTGTTTTCTGTTAACAAATGCTTCAATAAAACCTGGCCAGACCGCCAAACGCTGGTTCGGTTCCGGTATTCCTGTTGTTACTCTTCGGATACGGGAGTTCCCATGCGGCAACAGTGTCTTCGAAATGCGCGGCACCGGAGGCTGCCACTTACGCCATACAATCGTGTGGGAGTTTGGCTTTGCGAAGCTCCAGCTTTGGGAGCTCTGCTGTTGGCTCTGACCGTTGCACCGCTACTTCATGTGACTCGGTATCATTGAGGTCTCGCGCATCTGTTATCCTGACACGAGTTACAAAGTGCTCGAACTAACTGCAGGCCAACTGTGGAAGTATAGCAAATAGTTCGACAGGTACAAACAGCTGCCCCATTGCAAAGTAATATACCGTATCCAGTGGCGACCATGCGTGCGCATTTGAAGTGGACGCTTCCGGCAATGCCGCTTTGGGGTCTTTGCACCCAAACTCCACGTCCTCTTCAGAGAAATTTGATTTTGAACCTGGAACAGGCGTGCTAGTGGCATAGAAACTACAAATGTGACTTTGCACATACTGCATCAGGTAAAACCCTACAAATTGTCGGTACTAAACAAATATTTTCAGCACCACGTAGCGTGCTTGACTACATTGAGGCAGTGAAACCTTAATAACAGATCTTTTGCTGTTGGTGAGTCGAAACCTTTTTAACTTTTTTCGTTAACCGGCAGTCATTCATTTGATTTGGCTTCAATATCGTTTAAAGATCTTTTCTCGGGAGAAACACTGGTTTTAACATCGCTCTAAAGGTTCTGCAGTTTTCTGTCGCAGATACGCTAAGGTATTCGATGTATCCGCTTCTGCCGATGCTGCCAAATTTCAAGAGATTATTTCTTTTACGGTTAGATCAGCAGATAATACTCTGGATGCGCTTTTATTTGATGATATTGTTCTGAATATTACCACTACGGCAAAAGCCAGCCAGACTATAACGTTTGACGCGGCAACTCCAGCCAGCAAAACCTTTGGCGATGCGCCGTTCAGTGTAACCGCCACCAGCACGTCCCGGATTGAGCGTGGTGCTGGGCAGCAGCACGACCGATATTGTGTACCGTTTCCGCTTACCGTTACCCTGCTGGCGGCGAGCTTTGTCATGCCTGACCGCCAAATCAGGCCGGTAACGACGACTGCTGGTAGCGTCGGAAGTCGCAAAGACATCACCGTGAACACAAAACCCAACAATGAATATGGCCTTTGATGCGGCGACCCCGGCCAGCAAAACCTTTGGCGATGCGCCGTTCGATGTAACAGCTACTGGTGGGGACTCCACAATGGTGTGTGCTGAACGGCAGTACGACCGATGTGTGTACCGTTTCCGGCAACACCGTTACCTGCTGGCAGCGGGTACCTGTACCTGACCGCCAATCAGGGCCGGTAACGACGATTACGAAGCAGCATCAGGAAGTCACCGAAAGACATCACCGTCAGCCAAAGCCAGCCAGGCCGTAGCCTTTGACGCGGCTACCTTGATAAAACCTTTGTGCGTGCGCCGTTCAGTATAACAACTACGGTGGTGACTCAGGCAATGACGTAGTCTGGGCAGCGATGCGACAAAATCGCGTACTGCCTACAGCAACACCGTTACCCTGCTGGCGGCAGGTACCTGTACCCTCACCGCCAATCAGACGGGTAACGGCAATTACGAAGCAGCGTCGGAAGTCACCAAAGACATCACCGTGAACAAAGCCAGTCAGGCTGTGGCCTTTGATACGACTACCCAACCGGCAAAACACTGGGTGATGAGCCGTTCAGCGTGACCGTTACCGGCGGCGGGGACTCCGGCAATGATGTGGTGCTGGGCAGCAGTACGACCGATGTGCACCATTTCCGGCAACACCGTTACCCTGCTGGCAGCGGGTACCTGTACCCTGACTGCTAATCAGGCCGGTAACGACGATTACGAAGCAGCGTCAGGAAGTCACAAAGACATCACCGTGAGCAAAGCCAGCCAGACCGTAACATTCGATGTGGCTACCCCAGCCAGCAAAACACTGGGCGATGCGCCGTTCGATGTAACTACCGGTGGTGACTCGGGCAATGACGTAGTCCTGGGCAGCAGTACGACCGATATGTGCACCGTTTCTGGCAACACCGTTACCCTGCTGACGGCGGTACCTGTACCCTGACCGCCAATCAGGCCAGCGTAACGACGATTACGAAGCAGCGTCGAAGTCACCGAACATCACCGTCGAAGCAAAGCCAGCCAGACGTAACATTCGATGCAGCTACCCCAGTAGCAGCAAAACACTGGGCGATGCGCCGTTCAGCGTGACCGTTACCGGCGGGGACTCCGGCAATGACGTAGTCCTGGGCAGCAGTACGACCGATGTGTGCACCGTTTCACCAACACCGTTACCCTGCTGGCAGCGGGTACCTGTACCCTGACCGCCAATCAGGCCGGTAACGACGATTACGAAGCAGCGTCGGAAATCACCGAAGACATCACCGTCAGCTTTAATCCAGCCAGACCAGCGCTGACGCGGCTACCCCAGCCAGCAAAACACTGGGCGATGCCGCCGTTCAGCGTGACCGTTACCGGCGGGACTCCGGCAATGATGTGGTACTGGGCGGCAGTACGACCGATGTGTGTACCGTTTCCGGCAACACCGTTACCCTGCTGGCGGCGGGTACACGCCCTGACCGCCAATCAGGCCAGCCAACGACGATTACGGAAAAACCCAGCGTCGGAAGTCACCAAGACATCACCGTGAACAAAGCCAGCCAGACCGTAACATTCGATGTGGCTACCCCAGCCAGCAAAACGCTGGGCGTTGCGCCGTTCGGTATGGCGCAACTACCGGTGGTGACTCAGGCAATGATGTGGTACTGGGCAGCGGTACGACCGATGTGTGTACCGTTTCCGGCAACACCGTTACCCACTGCTGGCGGCGGTACCTGTACCCTGACCGCCGTCAGGCCAATAACGACGATTACGAAGCAGCGTCGGGAAGTCACAAAGACATCACCGTGAGCAAAGCCAATGAATACTGGCCTTTGACGCGGCTACCCCAGCCAGCAAAACACTGGGCGATGCGCCGTTCAGCGTAATGACCGTTACCGGCGGGGACTCCGGCAATGACGTAGTCCTGGGCGGCAGTACGACCGATGTACCGTTTCTGGCAACACCGTTACCCTGCTGGCAGCGGTGCCTGTACCCTGACCGCCAATCAGGCCAGTAACGGCGATTACAAACGGCGTCGGAAGTCACCGAAAACATCACCGTCAGCAAAGCCAGCCAGGCCATGCTGACGCAGCTGCCCCAGCCAGCAAAACACTGGGCGATGCGCCGTTCAGCGTGACCGTTACCGGCGGGGACTCCGGCAATGATGTGGTACTGGGCGGCAGTACGACCGATGTGTGTACCGTTTCCGGCAACACCGTTACCCTGCTGGCAGCAGGTACCTGTACCCTCACCGCCAATCAGGCCGGTAACGACGATTACGAAGCAGCGTCGGGATGCAAAGACATCACAATGAGCAAAGCCAGCAGACCGTAACATTCGATGCGGCTACCCCAGCCAGCAAAACGCTGGGCGATGCGCCGTTCGATGTAACAACTGCGGTGGTGACTCAGGCAATGATGTGGTACTGGGCGGCAGTACGACCGATGTGTACCGTTTCCGGCAACACCGTTACCTGCTGGCGGCGGGTACCTGTACCCTGACCGCCAATCAGGCCAGTAACGACGATTACGAAGCAGCGTCGGAAGTACCGAAGACATCACCGTGAGCAAAGCCAGCCAGACCGTAACATTCGATGCGTACTGACCAGCAAAACACTGGGCGATGCGCCGTTCAGCGTGACCGTTACCGGCGGGGACTCCAGCAATGATGTGGTGCTGGGCAGCAGTACGACCGATGTGTGTACCGTTTCCGGCAACACCGTTACCCTGCTAGCGGCGGGTACCTGTACACCCTGACTGCGAATCAGGCAGGTAACGACGATTACGACGAAGACGTGATCACCACTGACATTATCGTCAGCACACCTGAAGCAAATGAGGTTACGGTTAACGGAAGGTAGCTCGGGGCAGGATCAATCGTTGAATAGCAGCGTTTCATCAACAATGGACTGTGGAGCGACCCGGGTTGGAACAACAATTACCTGTACAGTGACTATCGACAATCAGTCAGGAAAACAATCACCTTAGATCCAAACAATCAGTTAACATCATGGATACCCCCAACAATCAGGTGAATCTGCTTCAGCGCTTGCGGCAATTCAGCTGGTGGAATCTTATTGGTATCAGCAATGCACTGGCCGTCGGGTTCGGTGATTTTACTGTTGTTTATCCATGCCGCCCTATGACATCGTCAATGGTTCTGCTTATACCTTTACAGTCAACACCTCCGGCGGTAACAGGTTCACGGGATGGTCGCCAAATCATTCCAGTGACGGATCGGTATTTACTTTCGCGATCACCGGTACAGGTACCGGCAACTCCGGTTAGTGGTAATAATCCGCAAAACATCCCGGTCTTCGGCCCCTTCGGCCTGCTGGCGTTGTTACTGGGCTTATTCTGGTTCGGTAACCGTCGCCGTAAATGAAAAAACTCTGCTAAACTGACACCATGAACCGAAAAGTCTTTATTCTGGTGTTATTAGCCCTGTTCACCCTGGAACTACTGGGGCCCGTACAGGATTGGTTTGTCCAGCCCTTCACACAGGGGCTGGCGACCGTTAGCGCATGGCTGGTGCAATTGTTTGATAGCAGCGCCACTTCAGAAGGTATCGTCATCCGCAGTCTGGAAAACGGTGCGGCCGTGGCTATTCAGCCCGGTTGTAACGGCATTGAGGCGATGATCTGCCTCACTGCTGCCGTGCTGGCCTACCCATCAACATGGTATGAGCGCGGTATAGGCTTAATCGCCGGTTATGTTGCGATTCAGGTGATGAATCTGATTCGCATCATTAGCCTCTTCTACCTGTTGCAATGGAATGAAACCTGGTTTGAATGGTTCCACCTCTATGTCTGGCAGGCGTTGATCTTCCTTGATGTATTAATCGTGTTTGTACTGTGGATACGCTGGTTGCCATCGCGCAAGCAGGGTGACACAGACAGCGATAACGACAACACGGATACCGGAGTAGCCCATGCATGAAGCCCAACTGCGGCAGATGCTGGAGAATGAACAGGCAGAGCCGGATATTTCCGCTAAACAGTTTCTGCTAAAAACCCTGTTATGGCTGCCAGTGTGCTTTATCGGCTGGTACCTGCTGGCAGCATTGTTTTCTTTTCCGGCCATCCGGCTCAGTGACCTGTTGTTACCATTAATAATGCCCGGCGTGATGGAAGGCGTGGAACAGCAGGGCTATATGGTCGATATTATCACTCAACTCAACATTCAGGCGTCTAACGGACAGATCGGTCAGTTTGCTTTCGGTATGAATGCCCTGAAATACGGCTACGGTTTTCCGCTGATTCTGGCGATGATGCTGGCGACTCCCTATTCGTTTTACAATAAACTGGATGATATGACCTATGGCCTGATCGTGGTGGTACTGGCACAAACCTGGGGGATTATGTTTGAAGCCCTGTCCAGCCTTATGCTGAAAACCGGCACAGACATTACGAATCAGGTAACCAATATCCTGCCCTGGACGCAGAGTGATTTTTTCCTGAATTTTGTGGCTCTGGGCTATCAACTGGGTTTTCTGATCCTTCCTGCAGTCGTGCCGATTGCCTTCTGGATTATGCGCCATAAAGGTTTACTGGAACGGCTTGCCCGGCAATAACCGTCTTTTCCCGGAATAACTGACTAATCCACAAACGGATTCCGGTTCCCCTGAATCCGTTCTATCCGCTCATTCCTGATCCGCTCGGCCTGACCAGGCGGATCAATTTCATGCCAATACCGCATCAGCTCCAGCTGTCCCGCCGGTAACTTCACCCCATAAGTCTGCGCCATATACAGCATTGCCCGGGCGATTTCCCCGCGTGCTGCCGGACGTGGCTCAGCAACATGATTATCAGCCTCAAAATCACAGCTGCTGACCGTATGGCGCTCCCCTGCTATTTCCCCGAAGGGCAGGCTGCCACGCTGGCTGTTGGCATCGGTGCGGGACGGATAAAGATTGTGCAGATCGCCTTCCATGCGATTGAACTGTGCACTGCGGCGGCGACATTGCTTGCGCGAACCACAACCGACATGTTGAGTCATCCATGAGGCCGGAACCACATGCTCCACATTCAGGCCACTGCGCCGGTTTAATGCCACGCCGCAATACAAGGTTTCCCCGCCATTTTTGTAGACCTCACTCCACAACAGCTTTCTGGCTTCGCCATAATTATGGATCTGACGCTGCCCGTCAGCCGACACCGCCGTCATCAATCCGCACAGAAAACACCCCGCGAACAACACTGATTTAATTTTCCCCATTGTAATATTCCGCCCTATTCTGCCCAATCAACAGGATCACATCAGACAGTTTGTTAAACGGATTAGTTGCATTGACATCCCGGAGTGACAAACTTAATGTGGCGTTTAGAAACTGATTATTTATCATTGCGAGTTTTCCACAAAATAAACCCATCAAGGATTAGCAGGGAGGAAGTATGCTCAAGCGTGTTATCTCACAACACCTGATTGCGGTGTTTGCCGCCGGGCTGGTATTACTGAACTTCCCGTTGCTGATGCTATGGGACAAGGATATACAGGTGTTTGGCTGGCCATTACCGGCATTCGGCCTGTTCCTGCTCTGGGCTGTGCTGATCGTTTTACTGGCCTGGATTATGGAAAGTAACGGGGATTAAACCATGTTATCCCCCATCCTGGTGATTGGTGTTGCCTTAGCCTACCTGCTGATACTGTTTGCGGTGGCTTATTATGCTGACCGGCGGGCGCAGGCCGGACACTCGGTTATTGATAACCCGTGGGTTTATGCCCTGTCGATAGCTGTATATTGCACGGCCTGGACCTATTTTGGCAGCTTCGGTACTGCGGTCAGTGGCGGTGTATGGTTTCTGCCGATTTATCTGGGGCCGACACTGGCAATGGTGCTGGGCTGGCTGGTGATCCGAAAAATGATCCGCATCGCCAAAACCTACCGGATCACCTCAATTGCAGATTTTATCGCCAGCCGTTACGGCAAAAGTTCACTGCTGGCGGGCCTGGTGACACTGATTACCATTGTCGGGATTGTGCCGTATATCGCCCTGCAACTGAAAGCGGTATCCGGTGCCTACCGGCTAATGACCACGCCACCGGGCATCGGCTCCGGAGCCGCTGTCAGCTGGTGGTCGGACGGAACCCTTTATGTTGCCCTGTTACTGGCCGGTTTCACCATTATGTTCGGCACCCGCCATCTGGAGAGCAGTGAGCGCCATGAGGGCATGGTCGCCGCCATTGCCTTTGAGTCGGTGATTAAACTGATGGCCTTCCTGCTGGCGGGCTTTTTTGTGGTCTACGGCCTGTACGACGGTTTTGCAGATGTTTTTACCCAGGCAATGGCACAGCAGGAGCTGAAAGACTTACTGTCATTCACCCAGAACCGGACATTTCCCTACACACAATGGTTTTCCCTGACCCTGCTGGCCATGCTGGCGTTTATCTTTCTGCCGCGTCAGTTTCAGGTCATGGTGGTGGAAAATGTCGATGAACGCCATTTGCGGCGTGCCGTATGGGTCTTCCCGCTCTATCTGCTGCTTATCAATGTATTTGTCCTGCCCATTGCACTGGGCGGACTGCTGTTTTTCGGGGCGGATACCGTCAACCCGGAAAACTACATACTGGCGCTGCCACTGGCACAGGGATATGAGCTTCTGGCTCTGTTTGTCTTTGTCGGAGGATTATCCGCCGCTACCGGGATGGTAATTGTTGAGGTGATTGCAGTGTCCACGATGGTCTGCAATGACCTGGTGATGCCGATGCTGCTGAAAACCCGGCGTTTTGCCAGACGCTCCGGAGGCGACCTGACCGGTTTACTGCTGCTCATCCGCCGCGTGGCTATTATCGGCATCCTGTTGCTGGGTTACCTGTATTTCCACCTGGCCGGGGAAGCTTATGCCCTGGTCAGCATTGGCCTGATCAGCTTTGCGGCAGTTGCGCAGTTTGCCCCGGCCATGCTGGGCGGGATGTACTGGAAAGGGGCTACCCGTCATGGTGCACTGGCCGGATTAAGCGGAGGATTTCTGGTCTGGATTTACACCCTGATGCTGCCCTCACTGGCAAAATCCGGCTGGATGAGCCAGGACTTTCTGAATGAAGGCCTGTGGGGGCTGGCAATGCTGCGGCCGGAACAATTATTGGGGATGAGCGGGCTGGATAACCTGACCCATTCTCTGTTCTGGAGCCTGTTTGTCAATATCAGCCTGTTTGTTACCGTATCCCTGTGGCGACGCCCCTCAGCCCGCGAAGCCAGTCAGGCTCTGCTGTTCGTGGATGTCTTTCAGCGCAGTCCGGTTACCCATCCTGTGTTCTGGCAGGGGCAGGCACAGGTACATGACCTGTTACAACTGACCGAACGTTTTCTGGGTACCGCCAGAGCGCAACGGCTATTTACCCGTTATGCACGGGAATCCGGGCTTAATGACATAGAACAAGTTCCGGCAGACGCCAAACTGGTACAATTCGTCGAAACTCAGCTGACCGGCGCTATCGGCAGTGCCTCGGCACGGGTTATGGTGGCTTCGGTGGTGGATGAAGAACCACTGGAACTGAATGATGTGATGCGGATCCTGGAAGAAGCATCACAACTGCGGATCTATTCGCAGGCTTTGGAGGAAAAATCAGCATCGCTGGAACAGGCAACCCGTGAACTGAGGGCGGCTAACCAACAGCTGCAAAGTCTTGACCGGCTTAAGGATGACTTTATGTCCTCGGTGACCCATGAGCTGCGTACACCCCTGACCTCTATTCGTGCGCTGACCGAACTGATGCTGGATGATCCGCAGATGGAAGCAGAACAACGCCAGCAGTTTCTTGGCATAATGGTGACAGAAACCGAGCGCCTGAGCCGACTGGTGAACCAGGTGCTGGATATGGCACGGATTGAGGCCGGACATGCGGAATGGCATAACAGCGACGTGGATATGCTGGAGGTGATTTCACAGGCAGTAAACTCTATTCAGGCCACTTACCGTGAGAAAGGCGCGGCATTAGTGGTTGATGCACCAGCACAGGTTGGTACCATACGTGCCGATGTTGACCGTCTGGTTCAGGTGGTACTGAACCTGTTATCGAATGCTGTTAAGTACGTGCCGGATGAAGGTGGTAAAGTGATCGTGCGGCTACAGGATGAGGCAGACGGCATCACGGTTGAGGTGACGGATAATGGCCCGGGTATTGATCCGCAACGCCAGGCGGTGGTATTTGAGAAATTCCGCCGGGTTGAGGATGAAGACAATGATCCGGGGCGTCAGCATAAGCCCGGAACCGGGCTGGGCCTGCCTATCAGCCGCCAGATTGTGGAACATTTCGGCGGACGTATCTGGCTGCACTCACAAGCCGGGGAAGGCGCCTGTTTCGGTTTCTTTTTACCGCGGCAGGCACAGAAAAACGGAGGAGACAACAATGAGCAAAACGGTACTGATTGCGGATGATGAACCAAACATCCTGATTTCACTGGAATATCTGATGAAACGCGAGGGCTATCGCGTGGTGGTCGCCCGCGACGGGCAGGAAGCCCTGCAGGCTATCCGGCATGAATCCCCGGATCTGGTGTTGCTGGATGTAATGATGCCGCACAAGACCGGTTTTGATGTCTGTCAGGAAGTACGTGCAGATGCCGGGTTGCAGAATATGCTGATCATTATGCTGACGGCCAAGGGGCGGGATACCGATATTGCCAAGGGCAAGGCGCTGGGGGCAAATGATTATGTGATTAAACCTTTCTCCACCCGGGAACTGGTGCAGAAAGTACATGACATGCTGACAGGTGATGCATGAGACGTATTGACTGGCGCATAGTCGCCGGAGTCGCCATTATCGGTGTACTGTGCCTGATCTGGCTGCTGATTGCCGGCGGGCTGATCTGGGGGACACTGGATCAGAACGGGCGGGAAGCGGTGCTGGCCACGCTGGGGCCGCGCCTGTTGTTCCTGCTCGGTATGTGGGCGGTGTCGCTGGTGCTGATCGGGCTGGTGCTGCGCTGGCTGGTGGGACGTTTCCTCACCGCGCCGGCACGGCTGGCAGAACAGGCCCAGGTCTTGCTGAATACCGATGTAAAACGTCAGCTGGAATTGCAGGGCAGTCCGGAAAATCAGCGGCTGGCCACTCTGTTTAACCAGCTTGTACAACAACGTGAAGCCCTGCGCGAGGAGATGGATCAGCGGGTACAGGAAGCGACCCGCAATACCGAACTGGAGAAAAACCGTCTGGCAGCACTGATGTCCGAGCTGACTAAAAGCGTGGTGGTCTGCAATCTGGACGGGCGGATATTGTTGTATAACAACCGTGCCCGTATGCAGTTACGTGCTTTTTCCAAAACCCCCGGTGTGGCAGGTGGCAAGGAACTGGTCGGTCTGGGGCGTTCCATTTATGGTGTGTTTGACCGCAAACTGGTGACCCATGCGCTGGAAAATGTACAGCACCGCCTGCAACGCGGGGCGGCTGCTCCGACCGCGCAGTTTGTAACCATTACCCCCAGCGGCAAATTATTGCGGGTACAAATGGCTCCGGTACGGGCGGTTAACACAGATGCAGATGACGACAGCAGTGCGGTGACCGGTTTTGTGCTGCTGAGTGAAAATATTACCCGTGAATTCGAGGAGCAGTCACGTCAGGACAGCATGTTCAACACCCTGACTGAGCGCAGCCGGGCAGCACTGGCTAATATGCAGGCCGCGCTGGATGTCCTGGATTATCCTGATCTGGATGCCGGAATGCAGGAACGTCTGCTGGCCGTGTTACGCGATGAAACCAGGGGACTGGGCGAGCGGATCAATGAACTGAAAGCCTCGTCACTGGAAGGTTTTATGACCCGCTGGCCACTGGAAGAAATGCTGGGCACTGATTTGGTCACTGCGGTACAACGGCGTATCGATAGCCTGGACGGAATAGCGGTGCAGGACAGCGAGGTTGACAGCTCCTTATGGCTGAAAGTGGAAAGCTTTTCGCTGTTACAGGCCATGACTTATCTGGCGGGCCGGGTACGTGACGAATGCAATGCCGGGCAGCTGAAGCTGCGGCTGGCGGAAACCGATGGCCGGGCGCAACTGGATTTATGCTGGCAACCCGCCAAACAGAATAATGACCACATGCTGGGCTGGGAAACTGACAATATCAGCGTGGACGATGAGAAAAGCCCGTTAAGCCTGCAGGATGTGGCCGAACGGCATGGTGGTGCCTGCTGGTTCGGACATGACAACAACAGCGGGCTGGCCATGTTCCGCTTCCTTTTGCCGCTGGCTAATCCGCAGGAGCAGCTGGATAGCCAGGCGCTGGTGCGCAATGAAAGTCGTCCGGAATATTATGACTTTGACCTGTTCCGCAACACCGGGCAGAGCCGCTCGCTGGAAGACTGCAGACTGAGTGAACTGTCTTATACGATCTTTGACACCGAAACTACCGGACTGAATCCGGCCGGCGGCGATGAGATTATCCAGATCGGAGCAATCCGGGTGGTCAATGGCAAGTTGCTGCAACAGGAGACCTTTGATCAGTTGGTTGACCCCTGCCGTAGCATCCCCAAAGAATCCATCCCGATTCATGGCATCCAGCCGGAAATGGTGGTCGGGCAACCAAAAATCACCGAGGTATTGCCCGCGTTTCATACCTTTGTCGGTGATACCGTACTGGTGGCACACAATGCCGCTTTTGATATGCGCTGCCTGCAGGTAAAAGAAAAGGCCACAGGTGTGGTGTTTGACCAGCCGGTGCTGGATACACTGTTATTATCAGCGGTAATCCATCCCAACCAGCCATCTCACCGCCTGGAAGCGATTGCTGAACGCTTTAATGTCAATATTCTGGGGCGGCATACGGCTTTAGGGGATGCGATGGCAACAGCGGAAGTATTTCTGCATCTGATCACCCTGCTGGAGGAAAACGGCATTCATACCCTGCGTCAGGCACGGGAGGCTGCACAGAAGACCTACTATGCCCGGTTGAAGTATTAGCATCAGATGAATTTCAGGCAACGGTTTGGGCAAATGCTGGCGGATTTTTTATCCGCAACCAGCTCACGCCCGGTCTGGCCCGCCACCTGACCTAAAAATCATCCCAATAAGGTGTATCAGTAAAATAACCGGCAATAAAATCGACAAAACTCCGCACCTTGCCGGACAATAATTGCCGGTGGGCATAAACTGCATACAAAGCCATCGGCTCCGGCTCATAATCCTGCAAAATCAGCTGCAGCTTTTGCCCGGCGATAGCCCGCCCGGCAATAAATGTTGGCTGAATCACAATACCCGCCCCCTCTGTTGCCGCCTGCACCAGCACATCACCATTATTCGCTGAAAAATCAATAGCCTGCTGTTTAAACTCCGGAGTATCCTCCATATAGCTGTAATGCAGAAAGCGGTGGTTTTTCAGCTCATCCGGATGAGACGGTATACCATGTTGCTGCAGATAGGAGGGTGCAGCACAGGTTACCAGCCGTATCGGGGTAATATATTTTGCAATCAGGGACGAACTTTTCAGCCGCCCGATCCGCAATGCAATATCAAAGCCCTCTTCGACAATATCAATGGCGCGGTCATTCAGCTGCAGATCAATACTGACCTTCGGGTTATCCTGCTGAAACTTAACCAGCGGGCGTGATAAATGATGGATGGCAAAAGATACCGGTGCATTAATCCGCAACCGCCCTCTGGCAGCATGCTGTAAATCACCCAGCTCATGTTCCATCTCGTCAATATCCGCCAGCACCTGCCGGGCGCGTTGAAAATAAATAGTCCCGGCCTCAGTCACACTAAGACGACGGGTGGTACGGTTCAACAGCCGGCTGCCCAGATGGCTTTCCAGCTGGGCAACGTATTTGCTGACCAGTTGCGGGGAACAGTCCAGCCGCTCAGCCGCTTTAATAAAAGAGCCCTCTGTTACTACTGTGATAAACGCTTTCATCATGTCGATACGATCCATCAGGCTCCCCCCCGGGTTTCAGTCAGTAAAAACCAAATTAACAATAAAATGTTGCTAATAAAGCAATAATCAATCTATTTATCTTATATAAACATCAGAATAAAGTTAACCACATCAATCACTGATTAACACAAATACTGAATACAGGAAGAAAAATATGAGCACTACCAACTTTTTACACAAGCTGTTTAACTCTGATGCAGGACTGGCTGCATTGATCCTGCGCGTTCCGACCGGTCTGATTCTGGCGGCGCATGGCTCGCAGAAACTGTTTGGCTGGTTCGGCGGCTACGGGCTGGAAGGCACCGGACAATGGATGGCCAGTATTGGTCTTGAGCCGGGCTTTCTGATGGCATTACTGGCCGGAAGTGCTGAATTCTTTGGCGGTATCGCCCTGGTGGCAGGCTTACTGACCCGCCCGGCCGCTCTGGTCAGCGCCTTTACCATGCTGGTCGCCATTTTCGCGGTACACTTCAGCAATGGCCTGTTCATGAGTAACAACGGCTACGAATATGCCCTGAGCCTGCTGGCAATTACGCTGGCGCTGACAGTACAGGGTGGAGGACGCTACTCAGTGGATAAGATACTGAGCGAGCGTTTTGCCAGTCAGTAATCAGCCTCATCAGTAAAATTGAAAAGCCTTTTACTTTATTATGTGTCGGCAGCAACCGGAAAGTTGCTGCCGTTTTAAACCCAGGAGATTCCCGTGAGTAAACACACCGTATTATACCTGTCCCATGGCGGTGGTCCGATGCCGCTGCTGGGTGATCCCGGGCACCGGGAAATGGTCAGTCGCCTGAAAGAAATTGCGGCAGAAATACCCCGCCCGGATGCCATCATTATGATCAGTGCCCATTGGGAAACCGACGTTGCTACCGTTACCACCGGAGCCAATCCGGAACTGATTTATGACTACTACGGCTTTCCGGCAGAAAGCTACACGATCAAATACCCTGCTCCCGGCGAACCGGCACTGGCAGAGCACATAAAACAGGCACTGCAAACCGCAGGCATCAGTGTCAAAACGGATGCACAACGCGGTTTTGACCATGGCATGTTTGTGCCCTTAACCATTATGTACCCTGAAGCGGATATTCCCTGTGTGCAGCTGTCAATGCTCAGCAGCCTGGATCCGGCTGAGCACATCAGTATCGGCTCAGTGCTGCAGACACTGAAAGAAAAAAATTTACTGATTATCGGCTCCGGTTACAGCTTTCATAATATGCGTGCCTTTTTTGCACCGGAGACAACAGAAATCCGGGCGCAGAATGAAGCTTTTGAAAGCTGGCTGTTACAAACCTGCGGCGATAAACAGCTCACAGAAGACGCGCGGACTAAACGGCTGGTGAACTGGGAACTTGCACCTGCGGCACGTTTCTGCCATCCGCGGGAAGAGCATTTGTTACCGCTGCATGTCTGCTACGGCGCTGCACAGGCACCCTGCAAAAAGTCTTATGAGCTGCAGATTGCCGGTAAAAAGGCGAGTATGTATCTTTGGTAAGCGCCTGACAGCCCCGCCATAGTGAAAATTGCTCAGTCAGATTCATACTTTGCTGACTGAGCAAGCCCTCTGACATTCACTTAAAAACTCACGATCACCAGACCACGGTCAGGTACAGCATCAATCAGCGCATAAGCCTGACTATTGTGCAGTACCGGGCGTACCGGAATCCCGACCCCGCCCTGGGTTGCATTCAGCGTACCACTCCAGCCATCCGGCAGACGTAATTTCACTGTCAGCGGCTGATCAAACCAACTATCATTCATCTGATCTTTCAGCTCAAAACGCACATCCGAACTGCCCACCTGTATATTGCTAAGCGCTGCCGTTGCGTACTCCTGACCATATTTGGCGACCTCGGTAAACGTACCGACCCAGACATCATTTTCTTTCGATTTCACATGCGCCAGTACATCCTGCACATACTGTCTGGCATCATCACCGTAAAGACCGTGAAAATGCGTAACATACCAGGTGCGGAAATTAGCACTGCCCGGATTGAGCACCGTATCGAAATTTGCCCAGTGTGCCGCCGCATTGAAAAAATTACGTGCTGCACTCACCGAAGGCACTTTCAGATAGTCAATCCGCCCCGGATGGCTCAGGGCACCATATACATCACGTACCGCCAGAAAATGTTTGGCGGCCTCATCGCGGCTATTCGCAGTACGCTCTGTATCCAGCGGCTCACAGGGTGATCCGGTTTTATTGGTATTCATACCAAACGGATAGGCCATGGTCACTACTTTGGCACCATCCAGATTCTGATTAATAACCGCCTGCGACTGGCGATACTCACGGTAAGTATAAAACAGGGCATCACACAAATGACTATAGGTATGTGTCTGAATATCATGACCTTTATCCAGTGCAGCCTGCCAGTGCCCCCAGTGGTCATGCGACGCCCAGCCGGTCTGATTGGCAATCACAAACCACGTCCACCTCCAGCCGTACTGATCGCCCAGATCCTGCCAGAAAGTGTGATCCTGCACGTGGTTATCATCAATACTCAGGCTGAAAGCAGCCAGTTTATCCTGTGACCACATGGCGATATTCAACTCACCGACTGTGGCCGACCAGTTCCGGTCACTGACGGTAAAACGGGGTGAGGATACTGCCGGAATATTTAATAACTGCCCCGGACGACTGACCGGTGGCGGTGGAGGCGGCTCAAAACTATAATCACCGGCCACACGGGCCATCTGACGGCGGCTCAGTTCATTAATTGCAGCACGGGCTTCTGCATCCAGAGGATCATCACGCTGATCTTCCAGCTGCCAGAGGCTGGCGGCCTCATCATCGACAGCCTCCTGACGCGCCTGAGCAATAGCCGCCTCCGGATCAGAAATAAGCGTATTATTCACGGTCTGCTTATCATCACAGCCACTGAGGCTAAGCATTACCGCCAGTAAACTGACACTGAGGTATAACGTAAGTCTTTGTCTGTTCATGATCACATCCTTTGTGTTGTTAGATTTGTACTATATCCACAACAGTGACCCTGAGAATTGACGCTTAGTTCAGCACGCCACGTAAAAAGCCCGGACATTAAACTAACAAAGCACCTCATGTTACAGCTCTGTTGTAGCACAACAGAGCTGCCTATGAGCTAAATGACTATCTGAACCGATCCGCCTGATAATTGTGTGACATGGTACCCTGCACGCTGGATACCACCTCAAAAGCATCTTTCAGGTGGCGACGCTCCAGCGCGGACAACTGCTCCGGTGGTACATAGTTATCCGGCTTCTTCCCTGCCTCAATCTGCATCGCCTGATGCTCCAGTCGTGTGGTACTGATGAATTCAAATGCATCCTTCAGGTCAGCGATCCGCTCACTGCTGATACCTCCCGGTGCTGCCGCAATAGCATCCAGACGCTCACAGGTATTCAGTTCCGGTAACCCGGCTGCCAGCGCATACACACGGGCCAGATCAATCACCGGCACCACTCCGCGCTTTTTCATATCCAGTGCCTTAACGTTGTCACCACTTTTCTCAAGCACAAAGCCCTTGAATATGCCTAATGGTGGTTGATGACTCAGCGCATTACCGGCCATAAATGCCTGGAACAACGAACCTTTCTGGGTTTTTTCCAGAATTTCTTTACGCAAGTTACCCAGCAGGCGATCGTCCCCGTACAGACTACGCAGATCAAAGAAAATACTGGAGTATAGCAAAGCCTTCGGCTCCGGACGCTCAATCCATTCCATAAAATAACTGCGCCAGACTGATACCGGCTGCCGCCATTTCGGGTTGGTAGCCATAATATTACCGGGACAGTAAATATAACCACAGGTATCCAGACCATCGCTGACATATTTAGCAATATTAATAAAGTACTCTTCGTGCAGTGCCGGATCATAATCATCCGACAAAATCATGCCGTTATCCTGGTCCGAATGCGCGGTTTGCTCACGCCGCGCCATTGAACCGGCGACAATAAAGGCATAGGGAACCGGCGGTGGCCCAAACTGCTCTTCAGCCAGCTGAATCAGCCGCCGGGTAATCGCCTGACCAATGGAGCTGATGGCATGCCCGATGTCATAAGCCGGTAAATTACTGCGTACCATATTCACCAGCGCCTTGGGCAAATGAGTACTCAGGTGTTTCAGGCGCTCAACATCTTTGGCCAGATGAATATCACCCACCAAAAATACCGCGTTATGGCTCTGACTGCGCAATAAGTCCGTGGTTGAGACTATACCGAGTACTTTTTTGCTGTCCGGCTCGACAATCGGCAGGTGCCGGAAATTACGCCTGGCCATCAGCAAAACCGCTTCCGAAGCCGGGGCGGTCGGTGGCAGCGTATACGGATCAGCGGTCATAATCTGATCAATGCCGCCGAACAGATCCATCTGGGTAGCCACCACCCGTTTACGGAAATCCTGATCGGTCACAATGCCGCACAGTGCCCCTTCATGGGTAATAATCGCCGTATTGGAAATGGCTTTATTCATCTGCAGAGCCGTTTCCTGAATAGTACTGCTGCGCGGCACTTCAAGTGCAGGACGCACCAGCTCACCCAGCTTCAGACTCAGCAATGAATACTCATTACTTTTAATATCCTGCATCGCCCGGCGCAGACGCTCCGGTTTTTTCTCCGAGAAAAAAGTTTTAATCCGCTCTTCAGACTCGACCAGATCCTTAAACACCTTGCCGGGCAAACAATAGAACAGTGTATCCTCAAGCGTGCGGACATTAAGTGAAATCTCACCATTACTCAGCACCGAACGATAGCCGACCCACTCGCCCTCTTCATAACGCCCGTACAACTGACCATCTGCATTAGTGACTTCAATCGCCCCGCTGCGGATCAGCATCACCTCATTATTCTTCTCACCGATTTTCAACACCTGACTGTCACGGCGGAAATACCGAACCTCCAGTGCCATTGCCAGTTCATCACGCTTTTCAGCAGGCAGCCGCCTTAACGGAATCGTGTTAGCCAGAAAATCACGAATGGCCAGCTTTTCAACTTCCATCACTTACCTCAGTTGTTATTCAAATTTTGCCGGAAACTCAGCCAGATAAACCCGCTTGGTCTGTGCAACTGCAATACGCAGGGTAAACGATGGCTGCTCGATCAGCTTTGCCGGAAACTCCAGAAACCAGTGATCCGTCACATGGGTGCGCTGCGGCACCAGTTTGGTTTCCGTACCACCCTGCACAATAGCCACTTTCAGACCGCGCATGTGCTGAGAGGAACGAATGTCAACCCGTAACAAATCAGCACTGCTGGCAGCCTGTGTGGCTTCCAGAGAAACATCCATTTCATCCTTGCTGAGCTTACACCGGGCTGCTTTCAGCAAACATTGATCTTCGACAACCATTTCCCGGACAGCCACAAGTTGTTTGGCCCGCTCAATGGTTTCCGGACGCATCCAGGTATCGGCCAGACCCCAGCCGAAAATACCCAGAAACGGCGCCAGAATAATGGCAATCCGCAAATGACGGGGCAGCCCCAAATACCACTTAATCATTAAAACTCCAAATCTCTGCTCTTTCTGCGGCGCATCATAACATTTGCCAAAGCAGGACGGTTGTTTAATGTGACTTAAATAGGGTTACAGAACCGCCTCAGATTTTTTATTCCAGAAAATTTTCTTCCAGATATTCCAATACTGCAAACAGACCCATGGCCTCACCACCAACCGGACGCCCCGGACGCTGACGCAGATTCCAGGCCATTACGTCGAAATGTGCCCAGGGAATACCACCCGGCACAAACTCATTCAGGAACAGTGCTGCAGTAATCGCCCCACCATAGGCATCACCGCTGTTCATCATATCCGCGACATTGCTTTTCAGTTTTTCAAAGTAAGGTTTATGCAGCGGTAAATTCCAGATCAGCTCATTACTGGTGGTGGAGGCAATCTGCAATTTTTGCATCAGACTGCGGCTATTCGAAAAAAACACCGGAATTTCAGTGCCCAATGCCACCCGTGCTGCCCCGGTCAGCGTTGCAAAATCAATAAGCACATCCGGATTAAATTCAGCCGCATAGGTCAATGCATCCGACAGCACAATGCGTCCTTCGGCATCGGTATTATCAACCTCAACCGTTTTTCCGGCACGCGTATTCAGCACATCACCGGGCCGGTAAGCATCACCGCTGATCGCATTATCCACCGCCGGAATCAACACCTGCAGACTCAGCGGCAGATCCATCTGCATGATCATATTGGCCAGACCGAGCACATGCGCGGCACCGCCCATATCCTTTTTCATAATGCGCATATTGGCGGACGATTTGAGATCCAGACCGCCGGTATCGAAACAGACGCCCTTACCCACCAGGGTGATTAACGGATCTTCTTCGTCCCCCCAGTTCAGTTCCAGCAGACGCGGCGCATGGGCGCTGGCCCGCCCCACCGCATGAATAGCCGGAAAGTTTTCCTGTAACAGCGCCGGCCCTTTAACCACGCTCAGATCAGCACCATAGCGGTCTGCCATGTGGCTCATTACCTGTTCCAGATCCTGTGGCATCATGTGGTTAGCCGGGGTATTAATCAGATTACGCACCAGCGTTACTGAATCGACCAGGGTCTGTATGCGCAGTTGTTCAAAACCGACATACAACACCGGCATCGCTCTGTTTTCTTCACGGCGATACTGGTCAAAACGATACTGCCCCAGCCCCCAACCCACCGAAGCCTGAATCAGGTCATCGTCTGTCAGCTCGCCCTGCAGATAATATTCACCGGCGGGCAACTTAGACGGCAGATCAGCCACTGCCCACAACACATCCTGCCGGTCAAATCCGGCCAGCACACCCTCAGGGCTGCCATCCTCGCCGGGTAACAGACAAAACTCACCGGCTTTAGCGGCAAAGCGATTAAATTCAAACCAGTCACGCAGATACCCGGGCAATGTATTCAGCATCTCACTCAGGCTATTTTCGGTAACCAGCGTAATCGGCATGGCGTGATCAGACTTTTCGTAAATAAACATTCAGGTACCCAGGTCAGGTTCGGAAAACTCAGGATGCAGTCAGCTTTCTTCAGAGCAGCTGAAACATGCACGTTAGCAATTTATTTTATCTATAAGTGCATACACTGCCAAAAAACCGGCAAGCACACAATCAGATTGTGCAGATATTTTTGTGCACTGACTGTGGTGAGGGGTTCCGTGGTAGGAAAACGGGTATGAACGGATTAAGTATCGATAAACCGGAATGAGTCCGGATGCACCGAACTCATCGCTTTACAGTTGACAAGCCCGCCCCTGCAATTCATGCTTTGCGCGACAATTAATAAGCATAAGCAGGCTACAATCAGATCTATGCGTCTTGATACTACCTATACCGTCAACACCCCCGAAGGTATTGCCCTTGAGCTTTCGCCTGCCGGGCCGGTGCCCAGGACACTGGCATGGCTGGTTGATCTGGCGATCCGTTCCGCTGTCAACCTGTTCGTGTTTGTCGTGCTGGCGTTTATGGGCAAGATGGGTATTGGTCTGGCAATGATTTTTATCTTTCTGCTGGAATGGTTTTACCCGGTATGGTTCGAATTGCGCCATGAAGGCCAGACCCCCGGTAAAAAACTGCTGCAGATTTATGTCGCCCAGCTGGATGCCAGCCCGGTCACCCCTGCGGCTTCCATCGTGCGTAATTTATTACGGGTGGTTGATTTTCTGCCGGTACTGTATGGTTTCGGCCTGTTCAGCACGCTGATGACCCGCCGTTTTCAGCGTCTCGGCGATCTGGCCGCCAATACCGTGGTGCTGCACAAGCAACAGGGCAATGCACTGGCGCATGACTTTGATGATCCGGCACAGCGCCCGGATGTCAATCTGACCCTTGCCGAGCAACAATCCATTATCCTGTTCGCCCAGCGCCGGCGCACCCTGACCGATGAACGCCAGCAGGAACTGGCCACCATGAGCGGCCCGTTAGTCGCGGAACAAACCGATGCCGCGGCACATATCCGTGGTATTGCCAGCTGGCTGGCGGGGCGCAAAGTATGAAGCAATCACAATTTGTTGAGCAAAACGAGCGTTTATGGCAGCTGCTGGAAGCCTGGCTGGACAGGCAACAAACTCCGGCCAAAAAGCAGCGCAAAATGGACAACAGCCCGGCTGAAGTAGCGGATGAAATTGACTTTCCTGCCGCGTACCGTCAGCTATGTCATCATCTGGCACTGGCACAGTCGCGCATGTATAGCCCGCTGCTGATTGAGCGGCTGAATCAATTAGTGATCCGAGGCCACCATCAGCTCTACTCCACACGCATGCACTTCTGGCACCATGTTGCCGACTTTTTCCTGCGCGGCTTCCCACAGCTGATCCGCCGCGAATGGAAGGTAGTGGCACTCTCTGCCCTGCTGTTTTTCGGCAGCTTTTTCGCCATGGTCGTCGCCATTCAGATTCAGCCCGAGCTGGTTTATACCGTGGTTTCCGGAGAGCAGGTCGCACAAATGGAGCAGATGTACGATCCGGAACAGCACTCCCGATTGGGCCGTATCCGCGAGGCCGACAGCGATGTGATGATGTTCGGGTTTTATATCCGCAACAATACCGGCATCGGCTTTCAGGTTTTCGCCGGTGGCCTGTTGTATGGTCTGGGCAGCGTATTTTTTCTGCTTTATAACGGACTGGTCATTGGTGCCGCAGCCGGACATCTGACTCATATCGGTTATATCGAAACTTTCTGGGGCTTTGTCAGCGGCCACAGTGCCTTTGAGCTGACCGCCATTGCCCTGTCCGGTGCGGCGGGCTTTAAACTGGCGCAGGCGTTACTGATGCCCGGCCGCAAATCACGGCGGCTGGCACTGCTGGATAACAGCAAAATTGCTATCCGCATTATCTACGGCTCGGCCACCCTGTTCATTATGGCCGCCTTTGTCGAGGCATTCTGGTCATCACTGGCCTCCGTTCCGGTGATCGCCAAATACGCCACCGGCCTTATTCTCTGGACGCTGTTAATCAGCTACTTTACCCGCGTCGGAAGGAATAGCTGAGCCATGAATCCGGATAATATTATCTATCAGGTACGGCAACGCTCGGAGTGGGAAGCGATTGATATGGGCTTCCGGCTGGTGCAGCATACCTGGCGCAGTATTCTGCCCTCGTGGCTATTACTGATTCTGCCGCTGAGTATCGGGCTGGCCGTATTGATGCCGGAAGATTATGTCTGGGTAGCGGGCGTTATACTCTGGTGGCTGAAACCGCTGTATGACCGCCTGCTGCTGCATATCCTCAGTCGCAGCCTGTTTGCAGAAAATCTAAGCAGTGCCGATGTATTCTCCGCCCTGCCCGGCCTGCTGAAAAACACCGGTTTATTCAGCGCCCTGACCTGGCGGCGCTTTTCATTTTCACGCAGCTATAATTTGCCGGTCTGGCAGCTGGAACAATTACGCGGCCCTGAGCTGAAAGAGCGTAAAGAGCTGATTTATTTACAGGGTCACAGTCAGGCCGTTGCATTAACGATCAGCTGTCGCCTGCTGGAGGCGATTATTATCTTCTCGCTGCTGGCGCTGACCGTCCTGCTTGATCCGACCGGACAGGTCTGGGAGCACCTGAAAGGCCTGTTTACCGGCAGCAGCGGCTCGGATATGGAATATCTGCTATCGCTGGCTGATTACAGTACCCAGCTGATTTCAATCATTATTATCGAGCCGTTTTTTGTCGCCGCCGGTTTTGCCCTGTATCTGAACCGGCGCACCCAGCTGGAAGCCTGGGATATTGAACTTTCATTCCGCAGTATCGGCAGGCGCTTACAGGAGCGTGCCGCCAAACATAGCGCACAGGCCTTCAGTCTTATCGCTGCCTGTGGTATTGCCCTGCTCACCCTGCAATCACCCCTGTTACAGGCTGCTGAGGAAGACGAGTACCTGAATCCGCAACGTTTGCCGGTGACGCAAAGTGCGGAGGTGCTGCAAAAAGTCATGGCCGCAGAAGAACTGAATGAACGCCGCCAGATCACCACCTGGATGCCGCGCGACAAGACGAAAAAAGATGAAAGTTTTCAGCTTGATAAAGAAATTATTCATTTAATTTCCAACCTGCTGAAAATGCTGCTGTGGGCGATGCTGATCGTGGCGCTGTTAATGGCGTTTATTTACCGCCAGCGCATTCTGGATATGCTCAAACCCGGTACCCGCCAAGCGGAAACGATTGAAAAGCCTGATGTGCTATTCGGTATGGATATCCGCCCGGAATCACTGCCTGCGGATATTGCTGCCACCGCCCGCCAGCACTGGCAACAGGGCGAACATCGTGCTGCACTCAGCCTGTTATACCGTGGCACCTTAATGCAGCTGACCCGCCATGATGCCCTGGCCATCGCAGACAGTCACACCGAAGGCGATATACTGCGGCTGGCCCGTCCGCAGCTGAACAGCCAACGCCTCAGTTATCTGCAGGCCATTACCCGTGCCTGGCGCTCGATTGCCTATGCCCACCGGTTACCGGCGGCTGAAGAGGCTGAAAACCTGTTTGCCAACTGGGAGCAGTTTAAATCAGCTCCGGTGACAGAACGTGCACACGTCGAAGACAGGGCAACGGAGGCGGGTGCATGAGACTGCAAAACCTGCTCTACGCATTATTTGCGGTTGCCCTGCTCGGTGGTGGCACGCTGTGGTTTCTGAATAACTTTGAGCTGAAAACACTGGCTGAATATACCGGCTATAAGGGCGAAGCACGCAGCAACCCGTTGTTTGCCGCCCGCCTGTTCAGCAAGGGCATGGGCATTCCTGCGGAACGCCATGACGGGCTGGCGACGTTGCCGGACACCGATACCGTGATTGTGCTGGACACCGAGCGCTTCAGCCTGTCAGAAGAGAAAATTGATGAAGTGCTTGATTGGGTCAGACAAGGCGGGCACCTGATTACCCGCGCCAGGGTTGATCTGGAAAACGCGGAGCAGCTGGATGATGAAACCGCAGTCGAAACCGAAGACCGCGATATTCTGCAATCCCGGCTGGGTATCAGCATCGGCGCACACCAGATGCCGGATGAGGATGATTTACCCGCACGTATACAACTACCCAACAGCCCGGAAACCGTTGCGGTGGAGCTGGACTTTTTCAATGCCCTGCAAACCGATGCAAATAATGCCCGTCACTACCGGCTGAACGGCCAAAGCTGGCTGATTCAGCAGCCACAGGGTAATGGTCTGGTAAGCATGCTCGCTACTCTGGACATGATAGAAAATGCCGCGCTGGATAGTGCAGAGCACGGCAAATTTTTCTGGTATCTGCTGCACAGCCATAATCCGGACTTTAAGCAGGTCTGGCTGATCCATCAGGATACCCTGCCGCATTTATTTGTCCTGCTGTTCCGCCATGCCGTGCCACTGTTAGTGGTACTGGGTTTATTACTGCTGTTCAGCTTCTGGGCATTGATGCCGCGTTTCGGTGCCCTGATCCCGGAGCCGCCGCCACAACGACGGCGGATTATGGATCACATCAAAGCCAGCGGCCAGTTTCTGTGGAAAAAACAGCAACAGGGGCCGCAGCAGCTGTGCGCTACCCTGCAGCACAGTATTCAGCAACAGGCTCAGCGCCACATTCCGGGCTGGCAGTTTATGCCTGCCAGCGAACAGCAGCATGCACTGGCTGAATTGCTTGACTGGCCCACAGAGAATCTGAACCAACTTGAACAGCTGCTCGCAGCCACCCGACTGAATGAATCCGGTTTTACCCGGCTGGTACAACTGCTTCATCGCCTTAGGAATCACGCATGAACGAACAAACCATAACTGACACAAGCTCTTCCACTACCGCCGGTCTGAGCCTGGAGCAGGCCGGAAAACTGGCCGAAGCCATTACCCAGGAAATCGGCAAGGCCATGATTGGCCAGCAGAAGGTGGTGCGTGAAACCCTGATCGCCCTGCTGGCAGGGGGACATGTGCTGATTGAGGGTGTGCCGGGCCTGGGTAAGACCCTGCTGGTACGGGCACTGGCAAAAACCATCAGCGGCAAATTTTCCCGCATCCAGTTCACCCCGGACCTGATGCCCGCCGACATCAGCGGGCACGTCCTGTTCGACATGCAGAACCAGAGTTTTCAGGTGCGTAAAGGCCCGGTGTTTACCAATCTGCTGCTGGCGGATGAGGTCAACCGTGCTCCGGCCAAAACCCAGTCCGCCCTGCTCGAAGTGATGCAGGAACAACAGGTGACCATTGAGGGCGAATCACATCCGGTACCGCTGCCGTTTATGGCCTTGGCGACCCAGAATCCGCTGGAACAGGAAGGCACCTATCCGCTGCCGGAAGCACAGCTGGATCGTTTTCTGATGAAAGTGTATATCGATTACCCCAGCCATGCGGAAGAGACGCAGCTGGTGGAAGCGGTCACCAACCAACAGGTCGGTGATGGTTTTAACCTGAATATGCTGCGGGCTATCGTCAATCCTGAGACAGTCATCGCCATGCAACAGGTAACGGCAGGCATTGCGGTGGATGCCAGCGTCACTGATTATGCAGTGCGCATTACCCAGGCTACCCGTGAGGGACGCGGCCTGCGTTTCGGTGCCGGGCCACGCGGCAGTATTGCCCTGATCCGCGCCGCACGCGCCCATGCCCTGCTGGAACAGCGTGATTTTGTGCATCCTGATGATATAAAGCAGATTGCCCTTCCGGTGCTGCGGCATCGCGTGTCACTGGCACCGGAGATGGAGCTGGAAGGCTATAATACGGATTACGTACTGAAATCCATTCTGGAAAAAACTGAAGCACCCCGGCAATGATTCTACCCGCACGGCGCAGTTTTTATCTGCTGGCGTTCACCCTGTTGCCCGCGCTGCTGGCCAGCATCTATCCCGGCCTGAACATGGTCTGGTATGCCTATATGGCCGCAACACTATTGCTGCTGGCTTTTGATGCCCTGCTGGCACTGCGCAAACTGCCACTGCGGATTGAACGGCATTTACCGGAATCACTGTCTCTGGGTGTCACAGCCGCTATCCGCATGACTACCCACAATGAAGGCCGCAGGGCTCTGCGTATACAGCTTTATGACCATAGCCCGGCCAGTTTTGCGGTACAAGGCATGCCGGTGGACATCCATCTGCGGGCCGGCGAACACGCTGAAACTGTCTATAGTGCCAGACCACTGCGACGTGGCCTGATGCAGTTCAATAAAGTGCAGCTGCGAGTATTATCGCCACTGGGTTTATGGTGGCGGGATCAGAAACAGGAGGTAAACTCTGAAGTACGGGTTTATCCCAATTTTGCCGCGATTGCCCAGTACGCCCTGCTCGCCACCGATAATCATCTCAGCCATCTCGGCATTATGAAACGCCGCCGCCGCGGTGAGGGGCAGGATTTTCACCAGCTGCGTGAATATCGCGTGGGTGACAGCCTGCGCCAGATTGACTGGAAAGCCAGCGCACGGATGCAGAAGCCGGTGGCGCGTGAATATCAGGATGAACGGGATCAGGAGATTATCTTCCTGCTCGACTGCAGCCATCGTATGCTGGCTAAAGATGATGATCTGTCGCACTTTGACCATACCCTGAATGCGATTCTGCTGTTATCGCATGTGGCACTGAAACAGGGTGATGCGGTGGGGCTCGGTACCTTTGGCGGCACCGAACAACGCTGGTTGCCACCCCGCAAAGGTCAGCACAGCCTGAATCAAATGCTGAATGCGCTGTATGATCTGCAGGCCAGTCATCTGGCACCGGATTACACTCAGGCGGCCACCGAACTGCTGGTGCGGCAGAAAAAACGCGCGCTGATTATTGTGCTGAGCAATCTGCGTGATGAAGATACTGATGAGCTGCTGCCCGCCCTGCACCTGCTGCGTAAACGCCATTTGCTGCTGTTTGCCAGCATGCGTGAACAGGCTCTGGATCAACAGCTGGAGGCGCCGGTGGACAATCTGGAGGATGCCCTGCAGTTTGCCGCCACCGAGCAATATCTGGCGATGCGTCAGCAGACCCTGGAGAAAATCCGCGCCAGCGGAGTGCTCAGCCTCGATGTACCACCGGCGCAATTATCAACCGGGCTGATTAACAGCTATCTGGACATTAAACGCAGCGGCATGCTGTAACTTTAAACCGACAAAACAGGTTTCCCTTTTTGCATCGGCGGAGTAATCTGCACTCCTTTATGATCAGGGCAGTCAGCCATGTTAAACCCGCAGCAAACCGGTCTGATTTTTGGTCTGGCCGCCTATACGATCTGGGGATTCTTTCCGCTATTCTTTCATTATCTGGCTCATGTCTCACCACTGGAAGTGCTCAGCCAGCGTATTATCTGGTCATTTCTGTTCGTGACCGCGATAGTGCTGTTGTTCGGTTCCTGGCAAAAAATTCTCACTGCCTGGCGCTCCCCTGTTACCCGGCGGGCCATGTTGCTGGCCTCCGTGCTGATCAGTATCAACTGGCTGACTTTTATCTGGGCAGTGACCAGCGGCAAGGTACTGGAATCGAGTTTCGGTTATTTCCTCACGCCGTTGGTCAGCGTATTGCTGGCACGGGTATTCCTGGGTGAGCAGCTGGATGGTTACCGGCTGATTGCCTGCATTCTGGCCGTCATTGGTGTGTTGTGGCAGATTATCGCGTTGCAACTGTTACCGTGGATTTCACTCACCGTGGCCTGTAGTTTCGGCTTATACGGACTGGTACGCAAAAAAGCGAATACTGACTCACTGACCGGGCTGGGTGTGGAAACCGGCTTATTACTGCCACTGGCGCTGGCTTACTGGGGCTGGCTGGAATGGCAGCAAAGCAGTCAGTTTTTAAGCGAGGGTCTGAATACCACGCTGCTGATGATGGCTTCCGGTGCTCTCACCGCGATACCGTTACTCTTATTTGCTGCGGCTACCAAAAAACTCAGCCTGATCGCGGTCGGTTTTATGATGTACATCAACCCGACCATCCAGTTCCTGATCGGGGTGTATTTGTTTAATGAACCGTTTTCAGTGCATCAGCTGATTAGTTTTTGTTTTATCTGGGTGGCACTGGTTATTTTTAGTTTGGGGGCGGTGCGGCAAAATAAAAAATCCATTAAACTGAACAGCAATGAATTAACAGACTAAGGCTCGATGATTCCGACAGCTGAAAATCAATACATTGAATTTAAGCGTGAAGAAGTTTCCGCCCAGACCCTGGCAGAAGAAGTGGTTGCGTTTGCCAACGGAGAAGGCGGTGATATCTGGCTGGGTGTGGATGATAATGGTGCAGCCACAGGCCTGTCCCGCAGTTATGAAGAAGACGTGATGAATATCTGCCGAACCGCGGTTATTCCACCGGTTAGCCCGGTGTATGAAAGCCTGGAAACAACTGATCCGGCGGGAAAGGTAGTCAGGATTGCACGAATCAGCATCCCTAAAGGTGCTGACCGCCCCTATTACACGTCGAAGAACCGTTATTTTATCAGGGTCGGCTCAACCAAACGGATTGCCTCACGGGAGGAACTGACCCGGCTGTTCCAGGCTGCGGGCCTGTTTCACTATGACATTGTTGAGGCCGGAGGCTCTCAGCTTAAACACCTGAACCAATCTGCGATTGCTGATTATTTCTCCCGTTACCGGATTGATTTTCTGAACGAAACGGAAGAGGAGCGTAACCGGCTGATTATTGCCAGCGATATTGCCAGTGAGAATCTGATTCCTACTGTAGGCGGGTTGTTAGTATTTGGTATTTCGCCGGAACATCACCTCATCCAGTCCGGTATTTCATTTGCTGTTTTCGATGGCGACGAAATTGGCTCGGCATTACGTGATAAAAAAAATCTGTTGGGGCCATTGCCAATGCAGATTGACAATGCGCTGGCCGCACTCAAGGCGAATATTCCTGTTGCTTCAGAGATCATTGGCACCAAGCGCGTAGAGCAACCAAGCTATCCGGATAAAGTATTAAGGGAACTGCTGGTCAATGCTTGTGTGCACCGGAATTACAGTATTACCGGCTCACAAATCAGAGTTTTTCTATTTGATAATCGCATTGAATTTATCAGTCCGGGGCGTTTGCCTAACACAGTAAAAATATCCAAGCTGACAACAGGTACCAGTTTTGCCCGTAACCCCTTACTGGTAAAACTGATGGAAAACCTGGGCTACATGGATAGGCTCGGACGCGGCTTACCTATGGTTTATCAGGAAGCCCGTAAACTGGGCAAGTCATTGGATTTTATTGATGAGGGTGAGGAGTTCCGGGTTATTCTGGAACGTTGAGCACTTCCTCAATCCTTCTTATCCCCGCTACGTGGCCGTGCAAACGGACTGACATTGCTCGATTTACCACCATCCATCGCATGAATCTTGCTGATGCCCGGCTTTTCCACCTCGTCAATGCGGATAATGGAGTGCATCGGAATAAAGGTGCGGTTCACCGCAGCAAACTCGGTTTTCAGGCGTTCCTCACCCGGATCAATCACCAGCTCACTCTGGGTGCCGAATACCAGCTCTTCGACCACAATAAAGCCGTACATTTGATCGGCTTCATACACCTGGCGGGCAAAGATTTCATAAATCTTGTCCTGATTGACGAATGAAATGCGGTAAAGACGTGAACTGTTCAAAAGTTTTCCCCAAAAAACACCTCCCGCAGCGGACTGCGGGAGACTTATCTAACAAGATGCGCGTTGTAACAGATTTGGAGATAAAAATCAGCTTTTTAAAGTATCTGCTGAAATTTTTTGCTCAATAATCCCCTTCCACTTCGCCGGGCCGGTCTGATGCACCGACTCACCCTGGCTATCCACTGCCACCGTGACCGGCATATCCTTCACCTCAAACTCGTAAATCGCTTCCATACCCAGCTCAGGGAAAGCCAGTACTTTGGCACCGGTAATCGCTTTCGACACCAGATAAGCCGCACCACCCACTGCCATCAGATACACCGCACCAAAATCACGGATTGCTTCAATCGCCATCGGGCCACGCTCAGACTTGCCAATCATCCCCAGCAGACCGGTCTGCTCCAGAATCTGGCGGGTGAATTTATCCATCCGTGTTGAAGTCGTTGGCCCGGCAGGCCCGACCACCTCATCACGCACCGGATCAACCGGCCCGACGTAATAAATCATCCGCCCGCGCAGGTCAACCGGCAGCTCTTCACCTTTATTCAGCATATCAATCATGCGCTTATGGGCCGCATCCCGCCCGGTGAGCATTTTACCGGACAGCAACACCGTCTCACCCGGCTTCAGCGTCTTAACCTCTTCTGCCGTCACGGTATCCAGATTCAGCCGCCGCGCCTGATCACCACCACTCAGCTCAATCTTCGGCCACTGATCCAGGTCAGGCGGCGTCTGCAGAGCCGGACCACTGCCGTCCAGCGTGAAGTGCGCATGACGGGTCGCCGCGCAGTTCGGAATCATGCACACCGGCAATGAGGCAGCATGAGTCGGATAGTCCATAATTTTCACATCCAGTACCGTGGTCAGCCCGCCCAGCCCCTGTGCACCGATACCCAGCTCATTGACCTTCCGGAACAGCTCCAGGCGCAATTCTTCAATGCGGTTCTGCGGGCCACGCTCAATCAGCTCATGGATGTCCACCGGCTCCATCAGCACTTCCTTGGCCATCACCGCCGCTTTTTCAGCCGTGCCGCCGATACCAATACCCAGCATCCCCGGCGGACACCAGCCAGCCCCCATGGTCGGCACAGTTTTCAGCACCCAGTCCACAATACTATCACTCGGGTTCAGCATCACCATTTTCGATTTATTTTCAGAACCGCCACCTTTGGCCGCCACATCAAAGCTGACTTTGTCACCCTCAACAATCTCGTAATGAATCACTGCCGGGGTATTGTCTTTGGTGTTTTTACGCGCTCCGGCCGGATCATCCAGAATGGAGGCACGTAACACATTATCCGGATGCAGGTAGGCACGGCGCACGCCTTCGTTAATCATATCGGTGAGACTCATTTCCGCATCCCACTGCACATCCATGCCCACCTTGGCGAATACAGTGACAATGCCGGTGTCCTGGCAAATCGGGCGACGCCCTTCGGCACACATGCGTGAATTCACCAGAATCTGACCGATAGCGTCTTTGGCTGCCGGTGACTCTTCACGCAGCCACGCCTTGTGCATCGCATCAACAAAATCCTGCGGATGGTAATAAGAAATGAATTGCAGCGCATCTGCCACACTGTCAATCACATCAGCCTGTTTGATTACGGTCGTCATCACGAATCTCCATTTGGTTTATAGACATACTACTGTGCGTCCGGAGGGCTCGGCCTCTTATTTTTGTGTGCTGCACAAGATAGGCGATTTAGCCGGTTAAATCCAGCTTTTGCCGTAATGGCTGAGGTGATGGTGCAAATGACTCTTGTACAGGGGTTAGCAAAACCCGGGATAATCAAACATCCTCTACCGCCCAGACATCATAGGCCACTTCTTCATAAGGGTGGACAGCTTTCATTGCCGCCAATACCTCCGGTAGTATGGCGCGGGCGCATATGGTTTCAATCCGCTCTTCAGCCACAGCTTCCAGGCTGCCGACTTTACCGAGATGCGGGTTTGCACCCTGCTCCGGCAGGAAACGTCCGGTGCCTTTGGTAGAAAAGGTGCAGTAGCTGTAGTTGCTCCCGGCTTTTTTACCGGCCCCGGCCCTGCCTAATGCTTCGCGGACATCGTCTGCGTTTTCTGCGGGGACAAAAACGGCGATTTTTACGTATTGGGATGGCATACTCACAACCTCCCCGCCATAAACCTTAAATAATACTCAGCAGCCTGCTCCGGCCGTTCAATCATCGGCAAATGCCCCACACCGGGCATTACCCGAATCTCCGCCCCCGGCACAATCTCCGCCAGCTTTTCAGCCCCGGACACATGCAGCGCCCGGTCTTCCTCTCCCCAGAGCACAAACAAAGGCACCGCCGCAGACATCAGCAACGGCTCCAGCGGCGGGGTATCCGCATCGCGCTGCAACTGTGCAAAGATCTCATCATGCAGCTCACGGTAGCTAAGCGCCTCATCCACCAGCGCCTGTTTAACCGGGCCGGGAATAAAGGGGCGTTCAGAAAACACAAAATCCAGCAAGCGCTCATAATCCGCCACGGTTTCAGTTACCAATGGATTCGGCTGTCCATCTGCCAGTAGCCGATCCAGCTCAGAAGGCTCCGCCGTCGCCATACCCGACGGAGCCAGCAGCCACAGGGTTTTAACCTGCTCCGGATGTTGTGTGGCATACATCCCGGCGATATAACCACCCATTGAACTGCCGCCCAGATGAAAGGAATCCAGCTGTAATGCAGCCAGAAAAGCCTGCAGATACTCAGCCTGACGCGGAATCCGGTAATCCTTATCTGCCGCCGGGCTGCTCTCCCCGAACCCGCTCAGATCCGGAGCAATCACCCGGAAGTGCGGGGTCAGATAAGCCGCTACCCGCGTCCAGTTATCCTTATTGGCCGCAAAGCCATGCAACAACACCAGCGGCTCACCACTGCCGCCCTCCAGATATTCAAAATGCAGATCACCGGCCTCAACACTATGCTGCTCCAGCCCGGCAGCCGAGCGCTCCGCCTTAACCGCCAGCTCAAACAGTGTTGCCGGAAAAAACAGATATAAACCGGCCACAGCCAGCACCGGCAACAACAGAACCAGCAGTAATTTTTTCATGACGGATCAGACCGGGCTAGCGTGGAATGCCCACGGTATAACGGAAGCGGTTAACCGGTGTACCCAGCACATTCAGCGTCGTCCCTTTCGGGTTCTTGGCAAAACCATGGCAATAAAATTCCAGCCGGTTCGCCGGGTCAACGTGCACACTGGCTGCCGCGCGCATGCTGCAGCCTGACAAATCCTGCCGGTTCACAAAGGCACTGACCGGGTGCAGACGCAATTGCTGCCCCTGTTGCTGCAATCGGGACAAGCGCCAGTAACCATTACCGCCGATAATGCCCAGTGCGTTCTGATCCCCGGTGGCATGGATAGCATAAATATCGCCACTTCCGCATTCTGTAACCAGCGATAAGTTCTCAGCAAAACGGAAACCGGCAGGCCATTGCGCCGGCTTTTCCTGCGGGGACTGACCGATATAACGGATTTTTTCCATCCGCCCGTTTTGCCCCAGGAGCTGATAAAAACGGTTATAGCGTGGCCGCTCATCCTGCCCGCCGGGGCCGGTGGTGACCAGCAGGTAAGTGTCATCCTGCAGCTTAATAAGCCCGACACCTCCACCAAAGTTTGCTGCCGGGCCGGGTAATTTAAGACTCATGTCCTGCCGGGCCGGATGGTTCAGATCTTTCAGATACACCCGCCCGCTTTCACCATAGACCAGATACTGACCAAACGCCTGCACACCGCTGGGATGGCCACTGCCGGTTTTCAACAACGCCGCCAGATTCTGCCGGTCTTGTCCGATCAGGAAAATACTGCCCTTCAGGTCATGACTGTGGCTACCGGCAAAAGGATAGCGCCCGGAGTTGGTACGCACAAAACCCTGCACGTGCTTATCCGGAATCCCCAGCGGATACTTTTTATTACCGTCAAATACATCCACTGGCCGGACTTTTTGCGGCGCATAGGCTTTTTTCCAGTCGAAGTCCCATGAGCGGGTCTGCCAGCTAATCTGCCCGGCAGCGGCACGGTTAAACTGCTGCACGACATTCAGCGCACAGACATTACAGTCCGGATCATTACGGCGGCAGTTATTACGGCCTTTGGCCAATTGTGCAGCAGAGGGTGAGGGCGGGACAGCAGAGGCTGGCGGCGGGGGTGTATAGGCACCGCTGATTGAACCGGATATGCCGGAAGCTGTTCCGGGAGCAGCACCGGGCGTGTATGAACCGCTGATACTGCCACCGCCGGACGGCGCTGCGGCGACACCGGGCGCACCATTGCCATGACGGTGACCAACGCCTATTGCAGGTAAGGGATGAGTATGACTACGTCCGGCGTGGCTGTGAGTGACCGGTGCCGTGGGCGCTGCCCAGACATTTTGCAGCAGCAGTGCCGCCACCAGAACCGAAAACAGAACCTTCATCAAACACTCCTTTTTCATTCAGCGGCGGAAACTACCCTTCAGCGCAATACACCCAGCCGCAAAGCCAGCAACCGGACCACTTCAGCTCTCAGCTCATTACGGATCGTGCGTTCCTCTTCCGACACACCCAGCACGTATTGGCTGTCATAAATCTGGATACGCTCAGCCCGCACTTTTGCCGCCACCTGCTTTGGCTTTCCCGTACCAACAGAACGCTCTGCGGTGAAATCCAGCTCGATATAATGATTAAACTCGCGTACCTGGCGGATGGCAGAATAGGCGGAAACCGTCTTATCTTCGCTCAACCCGGTAATTTCCAGCACCACCACACCCGGTGCCGCTTCCGTTACCAGCGTTGCACCACGCTTTTCCAGTCCTTTGCGCAAAATCGCGGCAAACTGCGGACGCTGCTCACTGTTGATAAATACCGATACGCCCTGCAAAGGCACCTGCGTTACGGAGTCCGCACCACGCGGCTTAAATCCGCTGCCACTGCAGCCTTGCAGGATAATAGTCAGGAAGAATACGGATAAAAGCAGCAGTAGCGTAAAAGCAACCGAAAAAAACCGGAATAGCAGGCGATTAATTAGCAACGATATTCACCAGACGGCCTTTGACCACAATGACCTTGCGCACAGTAGCTTCAGCGATAAAGCGCTGTACATTGTTATTGGCCAGTGCGGTCTGTTTAATGGTTTCATCATCAGCACCGGCCTCAACCTGTACCTTGCCGCGCACTTTGCCGTTAACCTGCACAATCAGCTCCAGGGTATTCTGCACCAGTGCCGCCTCATCAACTTCCGGCCAACCGGCATCAATCACTGCCTGATCCGTATGCCCCAATGCCTGCCACAAAGCATGACAGGCATGTGGTGCCACCGGTGACAACATCAGCACAATAAACTCCAGAGCCTCCTGCTTCACCGCACGACCGGCATCGCTGTCATCCTCAAAACGCGCCAGATCATTGAGCAGTTCCATATTCGCGGCAATCGCGGTATTGAAGGTATGGCGGCGATTCATGTCATCGGTGACTTTCTGCAGGCTCTGATGCAACTTGCGGCGCAGGACACGCTGCGGCCGTTCCAGCCCGCTGAAACCGCCGGAAATATCCACTACTCCGGCAGCAACATGCTCATGTACCTGACGCCATAAACGCTTGAGGAAACGCTGCGCACCTTCCACACCGGAATCCGACCACTCCATGCTCTGATCCGGCGGTGCGGCAAACATCGAGAACAGGCGCAGGGTATCGGCACCGTATTTCTCAATCATCTGCTGCGGATCAACGCCGTTGTTCTTCGACTTGGACATTTTGCTGACCCCGGAAGGAATCACCTCACGCCCGTCATGCAATTTAGCGCCGGTAATACGGCCTTTATCATCACGCACCACATCGACATCAGCCGGTGAATGCCAGTGTTTACCGCCTGCCTCATCCTCATGATAGAAGGTATCGGCCAGCACCATGCCCTGAGTCAGCAGATTGGTAAACGGCTCATCTGAATCCAGCATACCGTGATCACGCATCAGCTTGTGGAAGAAACGCGCGTACAACAGGTGCAGAATGGCATGTTCAATCCCGCCGACATACTGATCGACCGGCAACCAGTAATTGGCCCGCTCATCCAGCATCGCCTGATCATTATCCGCACAGGCATAACGTGCGAAATACCAGGATGACTCAAAAAAGGTATCGAAGGTGTCAGTTTCACGCCGCGCCGGTTTGCCGCAGGCCGGGCACTCCGTTTCATAAAACTCCGGCATTTTCTTGATCGGTGAGCCACCGGTTTCATCGAAGCTCACTTCTTCCGGCAATACCACCGGCAAATCTTGTTCCGGCACCGGTACCGCACCGCAGTCATCGCAATAAATAATCGGAATCGGGCAACCCCAGTAACGCTGCCGGGAAACACCCCAGTCGCGCAGACGGTAGTTAATCTGCCGCCGTCCTTTTTCGCGCTCGCCCAGATCATCGGCAATGGCGTTAAAAGCATCTTCTGAGCGCATGCCATCGTAAGCCCCGGAATTGATCAGCATGCCCTTATCAGTGAAGGCAGCCTCATCCAGATTGATTTCCGCGTCATTCTCCGGCGCAATTACCTGCACCACCGGCAGATGATACTTACGCGCAAACTCCCAGTCGCGCTGGTCATGACCCGGCACCGCCATCACCGCCCCCGAGCCGTATGACATCAGCACAAAATTCGCCACCCAAACCGGGATTTCCTGCCCGGTCAAAGGATGGATAGCATACAGGCCGGTGGCCATGCCTTTCTTTTCCATGGTCGCCATATCGGCTTCCGCTACCTTGGTCTGTTTGCATTCTTCGACAAAATCAGCCAGACGCGCATTTTTTGCCGCTGCTTCCAGTACCAGCGGGTGCTGAGCCGCCAGCCCCATATAAGTCACACCCATCAGGGTATCCGGACGGGTGGTAAACACGGTCAGGTTTTCAGAGCGTCCTTTCAGGCCAAATTGCAGCTCCACCCCTTCAGAGCGCCCAATCCAGTTGGACTGCATGGTACGTACCTGCTGCGGCCAGCCCGGTAATTTGTCCAGCTCATCCAGCAGCTCATCGGCATAGGCAGTGATTTTCAGGAACCACTGATCAATCTCGCGCTGTTCCACCGGTGCGCCGGAGCGCCAGCCGCAACCATCCACCACCTGCTCATTGGCCAGCACAGTCTGATCCACCGGATCCCAGTTCACTGTGGATTTTTTGCGGTAGACCAACCCTTTTTCATATAACTGAGTGAAAAACCACTGCTCCCAGCGATAATAATCCGGCTTGCAGGTCGCCAGTTCACGCGACCAGTCGATCCCCAAGCCCATGGATTTGAGCTGGGTGCGCATATAATCAATATTCGAATCAGTCCACTTCGCCGGCGGTACATTATTCTTCATCGCCGCATTTTCAGCCGGCAAACCAAAGGCATCCCAGCCCATCGGCTGCAGGACATTTTTACCCAGCATGCGCTGAAAACGGGCGATGACGTCACCAATGGTATAGTTACGCACATGCCCCATATGCAGCACCCCGCTGGGGTAGGGAAACATGGACAGACAGTAATACTTTTCCTTATCCGGATCTTCGGTGACTTCGAAACATTTTTCGCTTTCCCAGAAGCTCTGGACAGCCGGTTCCAGTGTTTTATGGTTGTACTGTTCCTGAATATCGCTCATTTATACATCACTGTCGCTAAGTCAAAAGGTGAAGCATACAAAGCTTAACAACTGATTACCAGCTATTCACTGCTTAACCTATATTCAATACTGTTTAACGGTGCCGCCACAGCCCGTATAACACTGCCGGTAGGTATTTTCACATACCTCAGTGGATTTTGAGCACTGTCCGGCGGCAATTTCAGCCTGTACATTTTGCAGGGTCGGACGCCGTGGTGCTTTACCCGGATAGACCGGGCGGTCAGAGAAGAATAGCCCGGAGGATAAAGGACGCGACGGACGACAATCGCGCTTACCCTTCCCCTCTCTTTCACGACAGCGCTCCACAGACAGCTCGTGCATAATCCGCGAGTGACGCCGCTGCAGCTCATACAGATCCATATCGCGCTCATAACGCCGCATCGCCGCCTCCCAGGCCACAATATTTTTCTCATAAGCCGCCAACCGCCCCGGCAACTCCGTCACCGCCTGTTGTCGCGCACGAACCAGACACTGATTATGCTGCAGCGTGATCCGTTGCCCGCATTGCTGTTGTTGCGTAGTACACTGCTGAACACAGGCCATACCGCCGGCAGAGGCTGGCGGCACGAATTCATAACGGGGCTTTTGCGGCGCGCAAGCCGTTAACACCAACCCAGCCATTGCCGCCAGCCAGACCGCCTTAAAGCGCATCAGACGCATCACTTTTTCTCCTGCCACAGCTCACTCCACCAGGCATTATTGTCGTTACTGCCCTGTACCGGAACCGCCCCCAGCCCCATGCGCTGGCGGATCTGATTCACATCGCGCCCGGTCAGATTAGCCAGCCGCTTTGCCTCATTATTCTGCCGGTCGGGCAGCGTGCTTTGCAGATAACGCTGTGCCGCTTCACAGGTAGCCTCACCCTTCCACGGATGGCGGATAATATAGCGCCCCTGAAAATTCTCCTGATTGCCGGTAGTCTGGAAGGCCAGATCCTCCGGAAAATGATGGCGGTCATAACGCACATGCAGGCGGGTGATATACACATCCCGCGCCTGCCCCGGTGGCGGCACCGGCATCATCCGGCGCGGAGCCACCCCACCCTGCGGAACCGGCTGCCCGCCACCCCCGACCCAGAACACCCCCAGCTCGCGCAACTCCTGATCAGACAGAGGATCAGCCGCACAGGGATCACACCAGTTCATATTCCAGGCATACTCCAGAAACACCGCCTTATTATTTTCGCGGCGCACCTGATAGCGGAACATATCGCGGTAAAAACGGGCAAACTCATCCTTATCTTTCACAAAGGTCGGAATTTCCACATCGCTGGGCAACTTAACCGTGCGGTAATTGGTGGTTTCCACCCGCCCGTTGCGGGTCAGCGCGTAGACAAATAACTCCTGCTGCCCCTTTGCATTTACGGTACCCAAACGGATCGGCAACATAAAGCGGTCATGATCATAGGCAATCTGGATCGGGCGTAATTTGGTGAAACCGGTCTTGCCATACTCTTTCAGATTGACTCTGGCGACAAAAAACTTCATCTGCTGCTTCAGGTAACTGCCCACCACCGGCTCGGCACCGGGCGGCAGTTTATAACCCTGCTCCTTCAGCCAGGTGACCAGCCCGCCGCTTTGTTTGGCCGATAGCAGCAAAATATCGTATTCGCCGACGGTATATTCTGCCTCGATGGTTACCCCGAGGCTCTTTGCCCGCTCACGCGCCACCGTTGCCTCAGCCATGGGAGCCGGAGCCGGGCGCGGTGCAGCCATCGCCCGGTATCTGAGCTGAGCACAGGGATCACTGTCGAAATACTCGACCAGACGCGGTGCAGAATAAGCATCCAGATGCTGGATAATAGCGTTATTGGTGACGTGGATCTGCTCGCGCTGCAATACCGTAGGCACCGGCACTACCATGGCAAAATCCTTCACCGCGCCCTGAAAATCGCTGGCCATGGTCACTACATTGCGGTTACCGTCGCGCACATACACCACCTGTGATGACTCATTAAACAGGCCGGTATCCGCCTTGGCGACGTAAAACCCGCAAAAAGCTGATGCCTGTACCGGCAATAATGCCAGTAAAACCCCAGGCAAAGCCCACTGCCGGACGCGTCTGTATAAACTTGTTAATTTCATTCCATTCTCCTTATGCCCCAGGCAAACCGTGAGCCTTTAAATTTATAATTGATCAGTAAAACCAGTGGTGATGAACAGGCCAGCGCATATAAAAATGCGTTGGGAATAAACCATTGAAACTGCAGCCATGCGGCGAACAGCGCGACCCAGCTGCCGTAAATGATTCTGCCGCTGAGTTTTTCCGGTGTGGTCATTGGGTCAGACAACATAAAAAACACAAAGATCAGCAGCGCCCCGTTTTGTAACTGATGCAGCGGAATCGCCAGCGGATCACCCAGCCAGAACGCCCGCGTCAGCAGTAATAAAGTATAGCTGAGCAGAAAGGCCAGACTGGTGGTCATCTGTTTCCAGCCCAGCAGCAAAATCAACCCGGCCCCGGCCAGTAATAAGGCCAGCCAGATTGCATGCCCCCATTTGCCATGCGCTACCCAACTGGCATCAACCGTCAGCAAAACCAGCACAATGCCGATATTAGACGGGTTAAAAATGTGGCGGTTTTGTAAGCGCAGCAGGAATTTACTGCCCACTGAAAGCAAAGCCGCCAGCGCCAGCCAGCCCCAGTGCGCGGCGTGCAGTAATAGCAGAATGGACAGAGCGGTATTCAGGGTGCTGAGCAGGTTGAGGCGCAGGCCGTGAAAGCGGGTGAAGGCCCATTGGGTCAGCGCGGCGGCGGTGAGTACGGCGAGGATATGCGCTGCCGGAACCACGAAATAACCCAGAGCGGTACCCCAGATTAACAGGCCCAGCTGCACGGCGGCCTGATAGTAACGCGGGTCAATTTGTCGCCGGGGAAAACCGGGCATTTGGACTGTCTCCTGTGCCTGAAACGAACCAGACTGATTATGCGCCTGTTATGGTTAATCAGTCTCCCCGATAGCCGATAAAGTTCCCGTATTCGGGTGTGTGGTGCTGAAGGTTCAGACAAGTTGGGTGATTAGCGGTATGATTCGGTTATGATGTGCAGCAGCACATAGCCGCCGCAGCCAAACTCATCAACGAAACCGGCTACCACCGCCGTTACAAGGAATTACAAGAACTACAGCAAGCCATTGCCAGAAGCAACAACCCATGAATACTCCGCAAATCACCCAAGTCATCCGCCGCAGCGACCAGGGAGCAACCCGTCCCTTCGTCTGCCGTGCCGATGATGGCTACGTTTACTACGTCAAAGGCCGCTCCGCTTCTACCGGCGAACGCATCCGTGAATGGATGGGCACCCATCTGGCGCAAGCTTTCGGCCTGCCGGTTCCCCCCATGCGCCTGTTGGAAGTTCCTTCGGCTCTATACAAATCACTGGACACCGAAACAGCCCGCGACCTTGGTCATGGCTATGCAGTCGGCTCACGTCAGGTACAGGCTGTCAGCGAATTGCGCTTCGAAGAAATCCCATTGATTCCCGCCAATACTCAGCAAGCCATTCTGCTGTTTGATTACTGGGTACAAAACGAAGACCGTACCCTCTCCTCTCTTGGCGGCAACCCTAACCTGTTGCTGAACAAAGCCACATCAGCACTGTTCGCAATCGACTACAATCTGATACTACCCGGCATGTTTGATGCAGCACTATTCTGGCAAACCCATGTCTTTCGTCACGTGTTCCGGCAACCTGTAGAACAGGCTCAGCAACAACAGTTTGTGCACCAAATGCAACAAGCCCTGTCTCAATGGGAAACCGCATGGCAGCAACTGCCGGATGAATGGCTGGAAGAGAATGAAGCCAGCAAAGTATTTGACGAGACTGCCATCAAACAACGGCTGGAATATGACCAGCAAGGCGCTATCTGGAGACACTTTCACCCATGAACCAAGCCTTCAACTACAACCTGATCCGCTTTCAGCCCGACGTGGAAACCGGCGAGTTCGCCAATATCGGCGTGGTCGTCTACACACCAGGCCAACACACCCTGGCTTTCCGCCTGCTTGAACCACAGCAACACCAGCGTATCACCCAATTTTTCAGCCCGCTGGACAGCAGCATTTTTCAGGGCGCACTCGAATTGGTTCAAACCGAATTAGAACGGGTGCAGAAGCTACTGCCAACCGTGAAAAATCCTGTCGCATTACAGGAAGAACTGCTGCGTCCGCGTGAGGATATTATCCGCTATGCTCCTGCCGGTGTGATTTTGGGTGAGAATGCAGAAGCCACTGCCGATGAGCTGTTCAGTCGCTATGTGCAGAGGACTCTGGCAACAGCGGCTTAATCCACTCCACCTCCACAAACCACACCGCCGGATAATCAATCAACAGGGTGGAATCAGTTCCGCCAGATTATTGCCTGCCACCGGCTTCCTGAGGTCATAATCCACCACCAGCGGCAGATAGCCTGACTCTGCATCCAGGCGCAGGTAGCTCGTTACCGGAATTTTCCCCTCCGGCAATTCTGTCTTACGGCAGGCGTCAACGCCTATACTCAGAGAACCTTTGGTCTTGCCCCCGCTTTCGGCTTTCTTCGCTTTCAGGGTCTCGCGGAATGCTTTAAAGCGCTGAATATCTGCTGACGAAATGCGGTAGGCATAGAATTTATAACCAGGTTTGCTTTCGCTGGCCGGTGATTTGCCTGCGAACGCAGCAGGAATGGATTCCAGGATGAAGCGCTCAGTCACTGGCTCGCCGCTTTTTTGCTGCATACCCAGCGCCATTTTGACACCCTCAGGACGTGGCGCAACCCAGTCGGGCATGCTGACACCCGCACGCAGGATCACCGGATCAACTACCATCATGTCGGTAGTCGCCAGTTTATAAAGCGTTTTTACCGGAATAGCCGTGCAGGCGCCCAGCAATAGTACGCCAGCCATGAACGGGAGTATTTTTCTCATCATTTCATACCATTTTAGTTGAAATAATTATTGTATAACATTAATATTTTAATCTGTAAATCTAATTCAGGAGTTACACATGGCTCTCATATCCACCCGCATGGGGCGCTGGCTGGCCCCGTTCTCACAGGTTCTGGCGATCCTGTTTCTGATCGTCAATATGTTATTGTGGATGGTGCCTGAATGGGCAGAATACGCGGCACGCAGTCTTTCCGGCTTACCGTCATCCACGCCACTGGCACTGACTGCCGGGGCAAAACTGACCGGAGGCATACTTTCCACCCTGCATCTGGGAATACTGGCTTACGCACTGTTTGCGATTGCAGGGATATTCCGCATATTTGCTGCCGGAGAATGGCTGCGACCGGAAATCAGCGGGCGTTTACATCGTTTCGGGCTGGCGCTGCTGCTGTTTGGCGCCGGCACACCCCTGGTGCGGGCACTGATGACGGTAATCGTTACCTTGCAGAACCCTGAAGGACAGCGGGCGCTGGCGATCAGCTTTTCCGGCAATGATTTTGTTATTGCCCTGGTCGGTGTGCTGATGGTAATGCTGGGCTATGCGCTCAGGGAAGCTGCAGCCATTGCCGAAGACAACCGCCAGATCGTGTGACTGCCATGCCGATTATTGTTAACCTGGATGTGATGCTCGCTAAGCGTAAGATGCGCTCCAAGGAACTGGCCGAACGTATTGGCATTACCGAGCAGAATGTCTCCCTGCTCAAGTCCGGTAAGGTTAAGGGTATCCGCTTTGAAACCCTGGCAAAGATCTGTGATGTACTGGACTGTCAGCCGGGAGATTTGCTGGAGTTTGTAGCGGATGACATGCAGAATTTATGAAGAGTCACAAGGACGAATACAATGAAAGCGATTATCTGGACTGCCTACGGATCGCCGGATGTGCTCAGGCTCCGGGAGATAGCAAAGCCTGTTCCGGTCGATAACGGGGTTCTGGTAAAAAACCATGCTGGCACGGTGACTACCGGCGATGCCAGAATGCGCGGCTTTCGCGTATCTGCCGGACTCTGGCTTCCCACCCGTCTGGCTTTCGGCCTCACTAAACCGAGAATCGCCATACCGGGGATGGATTTTGCCGGAGAAGTGGCAGCAGTCGGTAAAAATGTCAGCCAGTTCAAACAAGGCGACAGGGTGTGCGGAACGACGGGGCTGAGCCTGGGGGCGCACGCGGAATATGTCTGCATTGCCGAAGACAAGGCGCTCAGCAAAATACCCGACACGCTGCCGTATGAAAATGCGGTCGCCGGCATTTTTGGTGGTCTGGCCGCCCTGTATTTCCTGCGGGATAGGGCAACAATCCACAGCGGGCAAAAAGTCCTGGTAAATGGCGCTTCCGGCGCCGTAGGCACGATGGCAGTGCAGCTGGCGAAATTTTACCAAACCGAAGTAACCGGCGTATGCAGTGCGGCTAATCACGCCCTGGTGAAATCCATCGGTGCGGATCAGGTGATTGATTACACCCGCGAAGATTTTACGCAAAACGGTAATGCCTATGACATCATTCTCGACACCGTAGGTAATCTATCCTATGCAAAATGTCGCCAGTCGCTCAGCCGGCAGGGCAAGCTGATCCTGATCAACACCGGGCTGCTCACCATGCTGCAATCCGTCGTCAACAGCAAATTGATCTGCGGCGTTTCCGGCGAAAGCAAAGCAGATCTTGCGTTTTTGCTGGAGCTGGCCGACTCCGGCAAGCTTACTCCCGTTATTGATCGCACCTATACTCTGGAAGAAATCGCCGGGGCACACCGGCATGTCGATACCGGACATAAAAAGGGCAACGTCGTTCTGGCGATATAATCGATGTAATACTACAAACCCGGCGTTTTGAGACGCAGCGGAGCCCACCACAAAAGTCTACTTTCCTTGTCAGCCTTTCAGCCACGGCACAAACATCACCGCCTCCCCGCGCACCACCGCCTTTCCTTCAGCATTGGTCACCGTGGTTTTCAACGTCACAATCGGTTTTTTATCATTAATCTCCACCACTTCAACCGTTGCAGTGACCTCTTCATCCAGATGAACCGGGGCACGGAACTGAGAGTTCTGACTCATGTAGATCGAACCTTCGCCCGGTAACTCCATGCCCAGCAAGGTCGAAAACAGGCTGGTCACCAGGGCACCATGTACAATGCGTTGCCCGAACTGTGTGGTTGCAGCGAACTCCGCATCCAGATGCACCGGATTTTTGTCGCCGCTCAGTTCAGCAAATGAGCGCACATCACTATCATTAAAGGCGCGGGTCAGCGACGCGGTATCACCCACGTTGAGGCTCCTGTTATCAGGCATCAATAGCTTCCTTCTGTTCGGTTAGTTGTTACAAAGTTAATTATTAAAGGCCGGTATTCAGGATTCTTCTGTAATCCGTACCGCCAAAACATCACAGGGCGCATCATGCAGCAGTGCGCTGGTGGTTGAACCATGGAATAACAGCGAAAACCCGTGACGGCCATGGCTACCGGCAATAATCAGGTCAGCACCGCACTCCCTGGCCTCGTCATGAATGGCATCACGGGTTCCGGGTGCCTCGATCACTTTGTGTGCAGTAATGGTTTCACTGAATTTTGACGCCAGATCAGCCAGCACCTGCCGGGCACTTTTCAGGCCTTCCTGATACTCCTCATCGCCGACTTCCAGCGGAAACGGCGCACCGCCAATCGCACCGGCAGAAGCCAGCGGAGGCAAAGGCTCCATCACATAAATCAGGCTCAGTGTTGCGCCCAAAGCCCTGGCCAGCTCATTGGCACGCCCGCAGATTATTTCGTTTGACTCATCATTATCAACCGCAACAATGATATTCCGGTAATTCATTGGTATCTCCTCATGCAGCTTTACAGATCATACTTTAACACTAGCACAAGTCCTTCAGGCCGCCTAAAGCTGATATAGGACTATTGAAAATTGATGATCAAAGTCATCAATTTTCCTCGTTCAGCAATAAGCTCAGGAGTTAATTCCGCCAATACAGGTGTACTTAATTTCCAGGTAATCCTCAATGCCGTATTTGGAACCTTCGCGGCCCATACCGGACTCTTTCACCCCACCGAAAGGCGCGTTTTCCGTGGAAATAATCCCGGTATTCACGCCGACAATACCGTACTCCAGCGCCTCGGATACCCGCCAGATCCGTCCCACATCACGGGCATAAAAATAAGCCGCCAGCCCGAACTCTGTATCATTGGCCATCTGTATCGCTTCCTGCTCATCAGCAAAGCGGAATAAGGGGGCCAGCGGGCCAAATGTCTCTTCCGTAGCCACCTGCATCTCCGGGGTGACATCAGCCAGCAGCGTCGGCTGGAAGAACAGCGGCCCCTTTTCATGGCGCTGACCGCCGGTCACCAGCCGTGCGCCTTTTTCCAGCGCATCAGCAATATGGCTTTCCACTTTTGCCACCGCAGCCTCATTAATCAGCGGCCCCTGATTCACGCCTTCATCCAGACCATTACCCACCTGCAGCTGATTAACAGCCACCGCCAGTTTTTCTGCAAACGCATCATAAACACTATCCTGCACCAGAATGCGGTTGGCACAAACACAGGTCTGACCACTGTTACGGTATTTGGAAGCCATTACGCCCAGCACCGCAGCATCCAGATCCGCATCATCAAACACCATAAACGGTGCATTCCCGCCCAGCTCCAGTGACAGCTTTTTGAGCGTATCGGCGCTTTGCTTCATCAGCAGTTTGCCAATCGCTGTCGAGCCGGTAAAGGTCACCTTGCGTACCAGCGGATTGGCTGTCATTTCACCGCCAATCAGCTGTGGCTTGCCGGTCAGCACATTAAATATCCCCGCCGGCACGCCTGCCCGCTCTGCCAATACCGCCAGCGCCAGTGCTGAATAAGGTGTGGCTTCCGCCGGTTTCAGCACCATCGGGCAACCGGCAGCCAGTGCAGGCCCGGCTTTGCGGGTAATCATCGCCGCCGGAAAATTCCAGGGAGTAATCGCCGCACAGACACCCACCGGCATTTTCGTGACCAGAATACGCTGATCCGGGTTATGGGCCGGAATAGTATCACCGTAAACCCGCTTACCCTCTTCGGCAAACCACTCAAGAAATGAAGCCGCATAAGCCACTTCGCCGGTCGACTCTGCCAGTGACTTGCCCTGCTCCAGGGTCATGATTCTGGCCAGATCGGCCTGGTTCTCCATCATTAACTGAAACCAGCAGCGCAAAATACCGGCCCGCTCCTTCGCCGGTTTGGCTCGCCAGCCTGCCCACGCAGCCTGCGCAGCCGCAATCGCCCGCCGGGTTTCATCCGTTCCCATTTCAGGCACAGAGCCCAATACCTCGCCGGTCGCCGGATTAGTGACTTCGAATGTGGCACCGTTATCCGCATTAACCCACTCACCATTAATATATGCCTGCTGGCGAAATAATGTTTTATCCTGTAGCTCCACTGTTTTGCTCCTTTGCTGAATTTATGGTTTGTTTTCAGGTGCCAGCATCCTAACACAATCCGTCAGCTGACAGATATGCACCTTTAAAGCATCATTTTTCAGTCATCCTGTGAGCTGTCACACGATCAAAACAATTCATCGTTACAATGATTTTTATTTGTTTCAGCAATGCTTTCTTTCCTGTTATAAAGCGGGAAAAACAAAGCTCACATATAGAGATCAAACAGATGAGTAACCGAGACAAAACAGACGATTATTTTGATGATTCTTCCGACTGGGATACCGATTTCGAGTTTGAAGAACAACAAGCTGATAAACGCCAGGCATACGACAAGAAAAACAACCGCAAACGTGACGCCAGAAGGCTTCTGGAAGACCATTTCGAAAAGCGAAAGCTGCGTGCCCGAAATCGGTTTATAGATGACCTTGATTATCAGGATCACCTGAAAGATTATTGATAACAGTCAGTAGTCTTTCATCCTACCCAGGTGTGCAGTGTTCTCTTGCACACCTGTTCTGAACAGTCCTGAACAAAACCCACTCCCCATAGCACCACCCTCCTCTATAAACCTTATTATTTACAGGGTTATATTCATTAAGCACCTTCATGCGTTAGTTTGTTATGCCAGACTGTTCAGGGCCGCGCAGAGCCGCGTCCGGCGCCGGGATGGCCTGCTAATTTATCAAACTAATAAAGGAGTATAAAACGGCATGGAATACATGCACTTAGGACACAGAATACAACAGGCCCGCGAAGGCAGAAACCTGACCCGGGAGCAGCTTGCCGAAAAAATGGCGGTAAAAGCCAAAACGGTCAGACAATGGGAGTCAGAACAAAAAATCCCCAGGGTTAACAAGCTTAATACCATGGCCGGCGTACTGGATGTTCCCATTCTGTGGCTGTTAGCAGGCTCAGATACTCTGCCGGAGAGTCAGCCTTCACCCGAAACTGTCGAAGCGGTCATCAATGACAAGCTGCAACTGGCTGAAAAGCATTTGTCAGAGTTAAACACCCTGCTCCACGAAGTCAAAGCCCTTTCACTGAGTAAAAATTAAAAAACAGTCAATCCATATGATCAGAACGTGAGGCGGGTAAGCGGGATAGGTTAAACTAACCGGCCCATAACTTTAGCCCGCCTCACCGTAATGATAGAAATAAACAGCCGTAACTTCTGGCAGGCGACCCTGGCACTCAGCCTGGGGTCGGTCATGATCTTCTCCAATATCTATATTCCCCAGCCGCTGCTGCCAACACTGGTTGATAACTTTGCAATTTCCAAGCTGGAAGCCAGCTGGAGCATTACCATCACCACCTTCACCCTGGCCATTTCCCTGCTGTTTTACGGTGCCATGTCCGATGCACTGGGCAGAAAACACCTGATGCTATACAGCATGGCCGGTGTGGTTGTTTTCACTTTCATGCTCAGCTTTATTGAAAGCTATCCGGCCTTTCTGCTGCTGCGAGCCCTGCAGGGTTTTTGCCTTGGCGGATTACCGGCCATTGCCATCGCTTACATGAGTGATGAGTTCAGCCGGAAAGCCCTGTTATCCGCCGTCGGTTTTTATATTGCGGCCAACACATTGGGCGGCATCGGCGGGCGTCTTGCCGGTGGTTTTTTAGGGGAAAGCCTGGACATCAGCAGTATATTTTTGGTGATGACCCTCTGGAGCCTGGTGGTGGTAATACTGTTCTGGCGACTGCTGCCGCCCTCACAGGCATTTACCCGTCACCCGGTTAATATCAGCAAAATGCTGACCGCCATCCGCTCCCATTTACTCAACCCGGTGCTGCTCACCGCTTATCTGGTAGGCGGCTTTAATTTCCTGATTTTTATTAATCAATACAGTTACATCACCTTCGTACTGGCGGATGAGCCTTACCTGTTATCACCGTTCTGGCTCGGCCTGCTGTTTCTGACCTATCTGAGCGGCACACTCGCCTCTGGTATCTCCGGTTACCTGGCGGTACGTTTCAGCCAGAGTGGCGCGATGATTATGGGCATCGTTATTTTTATGTCCGGTACCTTAATCACTTTGCAGGACAGCCTGTTCTGGATTATCAGCGGCTTTTTCACCAATGCCTTCGGCTTCTTTTTATGTCACTCTCAGCTCAGCAGCTGGGTAAGCCGCTCAGCCTTGCAAAATCGTGCCAGCGCCTCAGCACTGTATCTGGTGTTTTATTATCTGGGAGCCAGTGCCGGTGGGGTATACCTGCATCCGTTCTGGGAATGGCAGGCGTGGACGGGTGTTGTGACCGGCTCACTGGTTATACTTTGCCTGACATTGGCGGGCTGTCTGCGGTTAAGATATTATGAATCAAAAACCAACAGACTCATCAGCAGCTAAAGCCGACAAAATGTATCAACTTAAAAACAACCAGCTCACTGTCAGTATTCTCGACCCGGTAGCTAACCAAAACCGCTTTGGTATCCGTTACTGCACCGGCGGTTATATTTACCAAATCACTGACCCGATACATGGTGAACTACTCAGCGGCCCGACCTGGCCGGACAGTTTCAACTGGTTTGACGGGCAAGGTATTCCGGATGCTTTTAACCTGTCGCCACTGCGTGCAGTAAACGGTTCAGACAGCGAAGTGGAAGTCATCGGTATCGGGCGCTGTGACCTGAATGAAAAACGGGTGCTGGAATTCTGCCAGTGGGATGTGCAACAGTCTGATGAGTCAAGCATAGGCATGACTACCCGCCAGCAGTTTGCCGGGTTTGATTTTCAGCTTAAGCGCACCGTTACCCTTTTGCAGCGTACAGTACGTTCTCATACCACGATGACCAACCGGAGCGAGCGTTTTATTCCGCTGACCTGGTTTCCGCACCCATTCTATCCGCAACCGGACACAGACGAACTCTGCCGCCTGAGTATTCCGGTCAGCATGTCGGAAAATGAAGGTTATTTGCTGGCTGAGAATGGTTTTATCTGCCGTAAAACCTGGCCGGATCAGCGTGGTTTTTATCAGGCGCTGGATCAGCAGGCACACGGCCCGCTGACCATTACACAACGCCACCCAAAACTGGGTCTGGTCAGTGCCAGCTGTAGTTATGTACCGACCTTTTTCCCGGTCTGGGGCAATCAAAACACCTTTTCATGGGAACCGTTTTTTGAACGGCTGATTGCCCCGCAGCAGACGCTGAGCTGGCGGATTGACTATGACTTTTAAGCAGCTGCTTCAGGCTTAAAGGTCAGCGCCAGGCCATTGATACAATGGCGCTTACCGGTAGGTTGTGGCCCGTCATCAAAGATATGCCCGAAGTGTCCGCCACAACGACGGCAATGCACCTCAGTCCTGAGCATAAAGAATGAACGATCCTCGCGTGTACCCACCGCATCCGGCAAAGCCTCATAAAAACTCGGCCAGCCGGTACCACTGTCATACTTGGTTTTTGAGTCATAAACCGGCAGGTCACAGCCTGCACAATGGAAAATTCCGGCCCGCTTTTCCTTATTCAGCGGACTGCTACCGGCCCGCTCGGTGCCTTCCTCACGCAGTATTTCAAACTGCTGCGGAGTCAGTATTTCCCGCCACTCGGCTTCAGTACGGGTAATTTCAAACACCTCGTCCTCAGCCGCCTGTGTTTTATCGGTAAAGGTGAGTGCCGACAGGCTGTAACCGGCCGTTGCGAATAAGCCCAGCCCCAGCCCTTTTTTTAAAAAACCACGGCGGGCGGAAGAATAGTCATGTGTCATGTTTAAAAATCCTCTTTCATTGTTTCTTATTATTAATTACGTATGGCATGTCCCGATGGATGCAAAGGCGCTTTTTACTTTTTAAAACACCAGTTACTTTCCCTTGCCGGCAGATTTCATTTCTGCTGCATATTCCAGCAGTACATTTTCCAGCTCAGCAAACACCTCCGGCTTCGGCCCTGCCTGTGGAGAACTGCGATAACGCAGTTGCTGCGGCACATCCTTGCTATAGCCAACTGTTAATGTTTCAGTGTAAGCCCGTTTGCGCAGATTGGTTTCACCGTAAACTTCTTTGTTTAGCGGCGCTCTGTGCATTTTTTCCGCCAGTGCATACAGTTTATCCAGCTCCTCAACAGTCAGCTGCCGCTCACGGGTCTGCAGATCGGCTTCAGACCAGCAGGGTGTACTTTTAAACCACTGCGCACAGCGGTTATCTGTATCCTCAAAAAATGTGTAGCTTAGCCGCCCGTTTTCCACCCGGATGTCGGTGTACATTGCCTCGGCAGAGGTCTGGTAACGCAGGGTCAGTGGTGGCCGGTTCGGCATAGATTCATTTTCCTCTGGTTCGCATCCTGCCAGTCCGAATATCAGAGCGAGCAGAACGGCAAAAAATATATATTTTGTGTTCAGTAAATCTTTAAGCAGTTTTTTCAATGGTTGCTCCGGGTAGTCGCTAACACTTTTGATAGCACGTCCGGGCTTAAGTTGCAGGATTTTCAGTTGCACTGCCGCATTTTCCTCTGACATCCGCGATGCGACACGTTATGATTAGCAGTTTTCCGCACCCTCAACGTTCGGGCTTGTGCGGCTTTTACTTGTTAACGGATTTAATATCAATGCGTGTATCACGATTCCCCATGTCAACCCTGCGTGAAGTGCCTGCTGACGCGGAGGTTATTAGCCATCAATTAATGCTGCGTGCCGGACTGATCCGCCGTGAGGCCTCCGGTTTGTATACCTGGATGCCGTATGGATTGCGGGTTCTGCGCAAGGTTGAAGCCATTATCCGCGAGGAAATGGACAAAGCCGGTGCAGTGGAACTGCTGATGCCTGCCATCCAGCCCGCTGAGCTATGGGAAGAATCCGGGCGCTGGGAGCAGTTCGGGCCCGAATTATTACGCCTGAAAGATCGTCATCAGCGTGATTTCTGTGTCGGCCCCACCCATGAGGAAGTGATTACCGACATTGTGCGCAAGGAGCTGAGCAGCTACAAACAACTGCCGGTTAATTTCTATCAGATTCAAACCAAGTTCCGTGACGAAGTGCGCCCGCGCTTCGGGGTCATGCGTTCGCGCGAATTCATTATGAAAGATGCCTACTCTTTCTGCCTGACTCAGGACGATATGCAGGCCATTTATGATGATATGTACAACGCCTACACCCGTATTTTCACCCGCCTCGGACTGGATTTCCGCCCGGTGGAAGCCGATAACGGCTCAATTGGCGGTAGTGGCTCTCACGAGTTCCATGTGCTGGCTGAGTCCGGTGAGGATGACATTGCGTTCTCAGACGGCTCGGATTATGCCGCGAATATCGAAAAAGCCGAGGCACTGGCGCCGGATTATGAGCGTGCCGCCCCGACGGAAGAGATGCGACTGGTCGATACACCGGATACCAAAACCATTCAGGCGCTGGTGGATAACTTTAAGCTGCCGGTTGAAAAGACGATTAAGACACTGATCGTGCGCGCTTCGGATGAAATTGATGCTGAGTATGTTGCCCTGCTGGTGCGCGGTGACCATGAGCTGAATGAGCTGAAAGCCGAGAAACTGCCGGAAGTGGCTGCCCCGCTGGAATTTGCGGAAGAGGATGCGATCCGTACAGTGGTTGGTGCCGGGCCGGGCTCACTGGGGCCGGTAAACCTGCCGATTCCGTGCATTGTTGATCGTACCGTGGCGGTGATGAGTGACTTCGGGGCCGGTGCCAATATTGAAGAAAAGCACTACTTCGGCGTCAACTGGGGACGTGATCTGCCGCTGCCACAGGTGGCTGACCTGCGTAACGTGAAGCCCGGCGACCCCAGCCCGGACGGTAAGGGCACACTGTCGATTGTGCGCGGCATCGAGGTTGGCCATGTGTTCCAGCTTGGCAAAAAATACTCCGAGTCGATGGGGGCTACGGTACTGAATGAGAACGGCAAGGCGGAAGCACTGACCATGGGCTGCTACGGTATCGGTGTGACCCGCGTGGTGGCCGCTGCGATTGAACAGAATTACGATGACAACGGTATATTGTGGCCTTCTGCAATGGCACCGTTCCAGATTGTGATTGCACCGCTGAATATGAAGAAATCAGACGAGGTTCGTGAGGCCGCCGAAAAACTGTATCAGCAGTTGCTGGATCTGGGTTATGAGGTACTGCTGGATGACCGGGATATGCGCCCCGGTGCGATGTTCGCGGATCAGGAACTGATGGGCATCCCGCATCGTGTGGTGGTATCCGACCGTGGCCTGAACAATGGTGAGCTGGAGTACAAGGCCCGTCGTGGCGGCGATGCCGAAACCGTCGCCGTGGCAGACATTGAAGCATTCTTAAAGGAGAAGCTGGCGTGAGTATCATCACAGCAGAAAGTTTACCGGTCAGCCGGGCATTAATCAGTGTCTCGGATAAAACCGGCGTACTGGAATTTGCCCGCAGCCTGCATGCGCAGGACATCGAAATTCTGTCCACCGGCGGCACCGCAAAATTACTGGCTGAAAACGGCATTCCCGTCATTGAAGTCTCACAGCACACCGGCTTTCCGGAAATGATGGATGGCCGGGTCAAAACCCTGCACCCGAAAATTCACGGCGGCATTCTCGGCCGTCGCGGACAGGATGACGCGGTAATGGCGGAGCATGGTATCCCGCGCATTGACCTGATTGTGGTCAATCTCTACCCGTTTGCGCAGACCGTCGCCAAGCCGGACTGCAGCTTTGATGATGCAGTGGAAAATATTGATATTGGCGGCCCGGCCATGGTACGCGCCAGCGCCAAGAACCATGCGCATGTGGCGATTGTGGTTGACCCTGCTGACTATGCGCAGGTACTCAGCGATATGGCCGAAAACGGCGGGCGGGTCTCTCCGGCCACCCGTTTCAGTCTGGCCACCAAAGCCTTTGAGCATACCGCCCGTTATGACGGCATGATTGCCAACTATCTGGGCAGCCTGCAGGATGATGGCAGCAAAACCGAATTCCCGCGCACCCTGAGCCTGCAGTTTGAGCATGTGCAGGGCATGCGCTACGGTGAAAACCCGCATCAGGGCGCCGCTTTTTACCGTGAGCACGGTGCCTCAGGTGCATCCGTCACCACTGCCACTCAGCTGCAGGGTAAGGAATTATCCTTCAATAATATTGCCGATACCGATGCAGCACTGGAGTGTGTGCGCCAGTTTGAAGGCCCGGCCTGCGTCATCGTTAAACATGCCAATCCTTGCGGGGTGGCGGTGTCTGATGACTTATTGAGTGCCTATAACCATGCTTACTCAACGGATCCGGAATCTGCTTTTGGCGGCATTATCGCCTTTAATAAGGAGCTGGATGCGGCCACCGCCAGGGCGATTGTCGACCGCCAGTTTGTTGAGGTGATTATCGCTCCGGCCATTTCAGAGGAAGCCCGTGAAGTGGTGGCGGTGAAAGGCAATGTCCGTCTGCTGGAGTGCGGCGAACTGGGTGAGGCTTCTACACAGCTCGATTACAAACGGGTCAACGGTGGTTTGCTGGTACAAAACAGTGATATTGCTTTACTGCATGAAATGAAAGTGGTCACTGAGCGTCAGCCTGATCCGGCAGAAATAGCTGACTTACACTTTGCCTGGCAGGTCGCCAAGTTCGTGAAGTCGAATGCGATTATTTACGCCCGTGACAAAATGACGATTGGTGTTGGTGCCGGTCAGATGAGCCGGGTGAATTCAGCACGGATTGCCGCGATTAAAGCGGAACATGCCGGATTGACGGTGGAAGGCTCGGTGATGGCTTCTGATGCGTTCTTCCCGTTCCGCGATGGTATTGATAATGCGGCTAAAGCTGGCATCAAAGCAGTGATTCAACCGGGTGGCTCGATGCGTGATGAGGAAGTGATTGCCGCTGCCAATGAGCATGGCATGGCAATGATCTTTACCGGGATGCGCCATTTCCGGCATTAAGCGGAACAAGGCCGGTAAACCGGTAAATAAACCCCCTGCCTTATTGCCCGTAGCATACGGGCAATAATTTCGGCGGCAGAACAACTGCAGGACAACCGTTAGTCATCCCGATGCAGGTTAATCACCAGACTGCTTTGCTGTTTTTCTACAATAGTGATATTTCTGACTTCCTCCTGGCTGTTGACTGAAAGGATAATCTGGTAGTTACCGGGCTCAAGCTCCACCGTTGCGGCATGCTTACTAACTACCCTGACCAGTTTGTTTTCCGTTAGTTTTTTCAGATTGATAGTCCACCTGACTGAGGAAAATGCAGGTTGATTATCGACCATTGCTGATAGTTTGAGTGATCCTGTCACCTTTTTAACACCATCGGCGGCCAGGGCTACGTTTGACAAACAGATAAAGAACAACGCAATAATAAGCGGAGCATAGCCATACCCCATGCGTTTATTACTTTGCAACAACATGTTTTCTCCATTGTGGCGCAAGTCCCACAATTAATTGATAAATGATTTGGTGATTTTTTGAACTTATAACTGAGTGTTGTGGTGAGCAAAAAAAGTTCAACTTTTTTAAAAATTTGCAAATACAGCTATAGGAGTCGTCATAGTGCTGACATTTGAGCCTGTTCATAAGGGGCGTAATGCTTTCCTGCATCTTGGTTTTCGTCCTTTTTTCTTTCTGGCGATAGCCGGAGCTATTGTTCTTGGGGTCTTATGGTCACTTGAGTACAGCTTTAACGCACAACTACTAAGAAAAGATTACCCGGTTATCAGCTGGCATGCCCATGAGATGCTTTTCGGGTATGCTATCAGCGTGGCAGCAGGCTTTCTACTGACAGCTGTACGCAACTGGACAGGAATACAAACAATTAACGGCATACCCTTATTGATACTCGCCCTGCTCTGGCTGGCCGGACGCATCATGCCGTTTATTGCTGCACTGCCGCTCTGGTATCTGGCGCTGCATGAAACGCTGTTTCTGTTTCTGATTTTATTCTTTGCCGGACAACCGGTCGTACAGCGCCGGCAATGGCAGCAGTTAGCCATACTCGGCAAGCTGGCATTACTAATCCCGGCCAGTCTGCTGTTTCATCTGGGACTGATGGGTATATTGCCCTATGGCACACAGGCAGGACTGTATCTGGCTTTATACACATTGATTGCTTTAATCCTGACCATGGGAAGACGGGTGATCCCGTCATTTATTGAAAATGCTATTGGTGGTGGCTTCCGGGCCCGCAATGACCTCTGGCTGGATCGCTTCAGTCTGGGCTTATTCCTTATTTTTCTGATTGCTGAGCTGTCTGCACTGGCAAGTGGCAGCTCACTGGCCGTATTCCTTGGCGGCGTGATTGCACTGGCACTGTTTGTGCTGCATGCCTTCCGGCTGTTCGGCTGGCACCACAGCAGTTTATGGCAGCATCCGTTACTGTGGTCACTGTATCTGGCTTATGCCTGGATTACGCTGGGTTTTCTACTCAAGTTTCTGGTGGTGGCGATTAATTTCAATCCCTGGGCGGCGGTGCATGCGTTTGCCTATGGCGGCATCGGCCTGATTACCGCCGGGATGATGGCCAGAGTTGCACTGGGACATACCGGGCGTAATGTGTTTGCACCCCCGGCATCACTGGGCATAATCTTTGGCTTACTGACGGTGGGTGCCGTATTGCGTGTGCTGATGGTCTGGCTGATGCCGGATTATTACCAGATCTGGATTCTGGCGGCACAAATCATCTGGATTGTTGCGTTTGCCATTATGTTCGCGGTCTATGCGCCGATGCTGATTAAAGCCCGTGTTGACGGACGTTATGGATAATAATGATTAGCAGGGGCGCTGTAACTTGCCTTCCAAACTGCGTCAACTCGCAGGCTCAGACAGGCCTCCGTTTTACAGTCAAGTCACAGTGCCCCTGCCTCTCCAAACCGGACAAAACGGATAAAACGGATAAAACGGGCAAAACTGTTGATAGCTGACTATTCAAACTCCATCGCCCGGAAGATAGTCGCCGCATTGCGTAAGGCCAGCTCATCAAAAGTGTCGAGATGCGCATAGGCAGACTGGTCAATCTTATACGCATCATTCAGCCCGCCGCCTTCTTCCAGAATGGTGGTGACCTGTTCACGCATATAAGCCAGATAATCACGGGTGTAGCGGGTCAGAATGCTGATGTCAGTCACCGGGCTGCCGTGGCCGGGAATAATATACTCCGGCTGCAGCGCCTCAAACTTAGGCCAGGTATCAATCCAGGCCGCGGTATCTGTCTCTTCAAACACCGGCAATAAACGCTGATGGAAAGCCAGGTCGCCGCTAATCGCCAGCTTCTTTTCCGGCAGCCACAGCATAATATCGCCGGGACTGTGGGCCGGGCCGAGGCGCAGCACTTCCATCTTCCATGAGCCCAGGCTGACATCCATTTTATCCTCACTCAGCAGAATATCCGGCTGCACAATTTCCGTGCGGTAATTCTTATCCCGCCGTGGTGCGATACGCTGCAGTATCTGCTCGCGATGTGCTTCCACTTCCTGCCAGGCATCCTCATGCATAATGACCTTAGCGCCCTGCTCCTGCCAGTAACCTGAACCCAGCATGGCATGGCCCTGACCATTTTCCAGCACCACATACTTCACCGGCTGATCAGTGAGTTTTTTGATTTCGTCATGCAGCGACTGCGCCAGCAGATAGCTTTCCCCGGCATTCATCACCAGCACACCGTCATCAGCAATAATAAATGACAGGTTATTATTATGGCCGCTATTGTCATAGGTCGGCGGCGCTGTTGCGCCAATCGCTGACCATACCCCGGGGATGACTTCTTCCGGCAGGCTATACAAAAATGAATCTGGTGCCTTATCCATGACCTCAACCGGTAGCCCGGCATCCTTCCAGACAAAAAAGCCATCGGCATAATTCTTCACATTGGTATAACCCATTTTCATCAGCGTATCCGCCGCCAGCGGGCTGCGCTGATTCGTCCCGCAATACACCACAATCGGCGCATCCTTGTCAGGAATAACGCTGTCAATCTGCATTTCAAGCCAGCCGCGGATAATATTGCTATGGCGCGGCGCATCAATATGACCGCCCAACAGGCTGATTTCCTGCGGGGTGCGTACATCAATCAGCCGGGTCTCCGGATGATTTTTCAGAATATCCTGTAGTTCCTGAGTATTGATATTGGTGATGCGCTGCTTCACTTCATCCAGCAATGCTTTGGCCGCAGCGGTCAGCGGTGGTGCATCGGGTGCCGGAGTATCCTCACTTTCAGTGGTTTCCGCTATCCGTTCAGCATCGCTGGCAGCGGTTTCAGCTGCAATGGCGGGGAAAGCAGATAGCGATAACAAAAGAGTGAGGCTGAAAAAGGGATTTATGTTCATTTGCTGCGGTTCAGAGTCAGAGTTTCAGAATAATGGTGGATACCAACCGTAGTATTATGAGAACCGGCCCCTACGTCTATATCTACTTGTAAAGATTAATCAGGACAAAACGCTATTCACAGGAGGTCAATCAGCTTTTTTTCTTTGGCGGGTGATTATCACACTGGATTAGTTTATTTTTATCGCATACAGTCAGTTTTCCGTTCCTCAGTACTCACGTAGATAATGGCTAAACAGAATATACCTGCCTATTTTAACTATTGGGGTAAAGCACGTCGTGATGATAACGATCAGGGCGAGCCTTATCATTTATTGCCTTATCATTCGCTGGATGTGGCGGCGGTTGGCTCAATCCTACTGAGCAAGCACAATTACTTACTCACACGGCTAGCTAAGCTGATGCAGTTACCAGAATTCGAAGCTCGGCAATGGTGTATTTTCCTACTTGGAATCCATGATCTGGGGAAATTCGCTGAAACCTTTCAATATTTACGCCCAGATCTCAGGGAGCACTTCTGGCCAGAACATCCTGTCCGTTATAAAAACTATCATCCCAGACACGATAGCCTGGGAGATTTGATCTGGCAGCAGCACATCAAAAAGTCTGTGCTAAAGAACCTTGATGCCGATGAACAATTGCGCGAATGGATTAATGAAAGTCTGAAATTCTGGGTTCAAGCCGTTGTTGGCCATCATGGTTATCCGCCCGATTCGACTGATCAGGCGCGCAGACACTTTGCCAAACATGACCAGGAATCGGCTTATGCTTTCTTCACTGACTGGCAAAACCTGCTGGAAATTGATTTTTCATCCTTACCAATCCAATCGTATGAACAGAGTCCGGCAAGCTGGTTACTAGCGGGAATTGCAGTTATTTGCGACTGGTTAGGTTCAGATCAGGACAGATTCAAATATCACACCGAAAGCTGTGAATTATCGCTAGAGGATTACTGGCAACAGATTGCCTTGCCAACTGCTGAGCAAGCAGTTGAAGCAGCAGGTTTGTTGCCCGCGTTACCCGAGCATGACCTGAAACTCAGACAGCTATTTGACTACATCCAGCAGCCAACGCCACTTCAGGCCGAATGTGCCGCCATAAGATTCAACGACCAGCCACAGCTTTTCATTCTCGAAGATGTCACAGGTGCTGGTAAGACAGAAGCGGCATTAATGCTGGCGCATCGTATGGTCAGCCAGAACATGGCAGAGGGTTTTTATGTCGGTTTGCCTACCATGGCAACGGCGAATGCCATGTACGAACGCATGGCAACGGCCTATCTGAGCTTTTATCAGGCAGGAGAAAAGCCGAGTCTGATTCTCAGCCATAGCGCCCGTCATCTTTCCGAACGATTCCGCCAATCACTGCTCAATGCCAATCGCGGCGTCACCAAATACGAAAAAGAAGAAAGCATCAGTGCCCAGTGCAACCGCTGGCTGGCGGATAATCGAAAAAAAGCATTACTGGCCGATGTTGGCGTCGGCACGATTGACCAGGCGCTACTTGGCATATTGCCAGTGCGTCATCAGTCGCTACGTCTGCTTGGTTTGGCTAATAAGGTTCTTATTCTCGACGAAGTCCATGCCTATGATGCCTATACCGGGGAATTGCTGAAAACACTGGTGAAATTCCATGCCGCTTTGGGCGGTAGCATTATCCTGCTATCGGCAACACTGACACGGAAACAACGGGAAAGACTGGCGCAGGCCTTTGGCATTCAGGCTTATCATTCGGAAAAACCTGAAATCTACCCGCTATTAACACGCATCGGCGCGGATGGGCAAACGCAAGAGGTAGCTCTGGAAACCCGCGAAGCCGTAAAGCGGCAAGTCAATGTCCAGTTCATCCACCAAGAAGAAGGTGTACTGGATCAGATTCAACAGGCAGCCAAAGCGGGAAAATCGGTTTGCTGGATTCGCAACACCGTTCCGGATGCCAGATCAGCTTTCGAGGCATTAAGCCAAAGCCTGCCCAAAGACAAGCTGCATATTTTCCACAGCCGCTACACCCTGCATGATCGTCTGCAAATCGAAACGCAAATACTGGACTATTTCGGTAAGCACTCAACACCTGAACAACGTAGTGGCCGGGTTTTAATAGCAACACAGGTCGTAGAACAATCACTGGATCTGGATTTTGACGTCATGATTTCAGACCTTGCACCTATCGATTTGCTGATTCAACGCGCAGGCCGCTTGCAACGGTCGTGATCAAAACGGCCAACGCCTGAAAGACGGCGAAGCCGACCAGCGCGGTACGCCGACGCTCTTTGTGTATTCACCTGAAATGACGGAAGAACCTCAGGACGACTGGTACAAGGCGCAATTCCCCAAGGCTGATTTCGTCTATCCACATACCCTGGTGCTGTGGCGTACTGCCCGCATCCTGCAACAGCAGGGGCTGGTTTATGCCTGCCGATGAACAAGGCAAGCGAGGCGCGCGGGACATGCTGGAATATGTGTATGACGATGAAAGCGATGTGCCGGAAGGATTGGAAAACCGCACCAATGAAGCTATTGCTGACAGCATGAGCAAATCAGATGCCGGTGATTTTGCCGCACTCAATTTGCAGGCGGGATATCACAAAAGCCATCACTGGGACGAAGAAGCCCGTCACGTCACCCGTCTGGGTGAAGAGTCGCAGACGGTCTATCTGGCGCGTTGGGAAAGTGGCGAATTAAAGCCGTGGGTTGATCAAGGCTACTACAGCTGGGATTTAAGCAGTGTGCGCGTTAACTACAAGCAGCTAAAGAGCTGTGCACCGCTTGCGGATGCTGAGCTGACCAAACAACTCGCGCAGCTAAAGGCAGAGGAAAAACGCTTTGATGAAGAGAATTTTGTATTGCCTTTGATTCAAACTGATGGGGTTTGGCTAGGGGCTGGCTTGGATGAAAAGAACAAAACTGTGAAAACAGAGTACAACGAGAAAATAGGACTGAAGTTAACATTTTTATAAACAGGGAGGCTTGGTGCCTCCCTATGATTATCCCCACAGATGTGGGGAACAACACTACATCTATCGCGTAGTAAGGTTCATCCCCTCATTTAAAAGAGGAACCCTTTTAATAACACCTCAATAACAGACTCCATAGCCGCACAAAGATTGACTTGAAAGTATTTGCTGTGTAAAAATCAGCATAGCAGTTTTTTATAACTACTACAATCGCATAGTACTTTGGAAATTTTAATGAAAAACTTATGGTTCAAGCTCAGACTGGTTATTGGCAGCTGGTTATCACTTGAAGTTGGCTATTCTGGTAAGGAAGATGATGTTAAATCTACTAACAACAAAGTGGCTCAGTACAAGCCTAAGTAACAGTGATACTGAAGATAAAATAATTACTTTAGGTCAAATAGGAAATCCTAGCCTATCTGATGTCATCACACCACGAGCTGATCTCAAAGGCGCAATCTACCAATTGCTTATTGGCATCCTGCAATCCACATTCGCCCCCAGTGATAAAAAGAATGGCTGAAATACTGGAAGGAGCCGCCTTCACAGGAGATTCTGCAAGCAGCCTTCAAAAAATACGAAGCCGTTTTTAATCTCTACAGTGAAACTGGTAAACCGGCATTTATGCAGGATTTCGGATCTGGCCGCCGGTGAACCTAAGGAAGTGGCTGCTTTGTTCATTGAAGCACCCGGCGGTAAAACGATTAAAGACAATCAAGACCACTTCATCAAACGTGGGGTAATCAATCAGCTTTGCCCCGTCAATGCCGCGTTGGCCTTGTTCACCTTGCAGATCAACGCACCTTCTGGCGGCGTCGGTCATCGGGTTTCCCTGCGCGGTGGTGGCCCGCTGACAACTCTGGTGTTACCCCCGGCTGACACGACATTCGATACTTTGTGGCATCGTCTTTGGCTAAATGTATTTACTCAGGAGGAAATGCAGGACTTTCGCGGTAATACCGGCCTGGACGAGCTTTCAAATATTTTCCCCTGGATGGCTGAAACGAGAACCAGCGATCCGAAGAAAAAGGGACAGGAAACCTTCCCGCAAAATGCCCACCCTTTACAGATGTATTGGTCAATGCCGCGCCGCATTCGTTTAGAGCTTGACGATCACGCGGGGCAATGTGACCTCACGGGAGAATCTTGCGAGCAAACCGTCAGCCATTTTCGCGCGCAAAACTACGGCACCAATTATTCCGGCAACTGGGTGCATCCACTTACGCCCTACAGTTTTGAACCGGGCAAGGAGTCGCTTTCCATTAAAGCCCAGCCGGGGGGATTAGGCTACCGCCACTGGCTTGGACTGGTCGTTAAAGATCACACTGGCAAGATTCACCGCGATCCCGCTTTGATAGTCGAAACCTATCAGGAAAAACGCCGCGAATGGTTACAGGATGCGGGTTTCGAAGGGCTGCAATGGGAGCCACGTTTATGGTCATTTGGCTATGACATGGACAATATGAAAGCCCGCTGCTGGTACGAATCCACCATGCCGATATTCAATCTGCAAGACGAGCAGGAACTGGATGACATTCAGCACTACGCGCAATTGATGGTGCTGGCGGCAACGGATACGGCAAAAACACTGAAATCATCGCTCAAGATGGCATGGTTTAAACGTCCGAAAGATGCCAAGGGAGACTTGTCGTTTATCGACAGTAACTTCTGGGCGGCAACGGAAATACCGTTTTTCGATTGTTTGCGCAACCTGCTTGACGCTACCCGCAACGATGATTTTGAAGCGAAAGAAAAACACCTGGCGCAGTGGCGTAGCAAGCTGAAAGCGGCGGCACACGACCTGTTCGACCGCTACGCATTAAACAGCCTCAATGAAGATGGCGACTACAAAAAAGTCATCAAAGCCAAACATGGCAAGGGTGGGCTGGAACATTATCTCAATGGCAGCAAAGCGCTGAAAAACCTGGTGGCATCCTGAGGAACCAAATCTATGAGTGAAACAGAAAACAAATACTATTGGGCTGTGCTGAAAGACGAAAAACAGCGCGATTATTTGATGAAGTGGTATCGCAATCTGCATGGGTTGGATGAAAACAATCAACCCAGTGACAAGACACCACCGCAACGGGGAACCCGCGCCGAATTAAAACGCTGTACAGACATTAACGAGGCCATGATGCAGCGGGGCTTTCTTAACCTCAGTAATGGTTTGAGAGAGCTGGATAAATTCCATCTTGAGGGTTTGGCGGTAGTGGCCGTTATCCCTGGCTACGGCCTCAAAACCCACCAGGGGATTCTCTCGCAAGTGTGTTGGGGAAGACCAAAGAAGGTTCCGAGATGCCCATTCTCAGTGAGCTACGTTTTCAACGCTTATTGGCATCGGACAGCATAGAAGCATTACTGAAAAACCTGCAACGCGCAGTCATGCAGGCAGATAAAAAGCCAACCCCTTGCTGTTAGCCGATAGCATCCTGCATTGGAAGCAGAGCAACGTAACCCCGATTGGTTTAGCGGCCAGCGGCGCTGGCAGTACAAGTGGGCAAAAGACTATTACACCAGTATTCAAATATCAGAAGGCAGCATAACCATGACGCAATTTATCCAATTACACTTACTCACCGCATACCCACACCTTCAAACCTCAATCGTGATGATTTGGGGCGGCCAAAAACAGCCATTGTAGGTGGCACCGAACGTTGCGCGTTTCATCACAAAGCTTGAAACGCTTGGCGCGGCGTACATCCTCCCTTTTTGAAGATGCACTGGGGAAGTTCAAAGGCACTCGTACCAAACGCTTGGGTAAAGAAGTTGTTAAACATCTTCTGGAAAAAGGCGTTGATGAAAAGAAAGCGAACAAATGGGCAGAAGTATTGCCGGTAAGTTCGGTAAAACCAAATCAGATGACAAACTGGAAATTGAACAGTTAGCCCATGTTTCACCTGAAGAATGGGAAGCTGTCATGGCATTGGCCGATACCCTGGCTGAAGAACAGCGTGAGCCAGAAAATGAAGAGCTGGAATTACTGCGGAAAAAACCACAAGCCGTCGATATTGCCCTGTTTGGCCGCATGATGGCCTCAAGCCCGGTTCATAATGTTGAGGCAGCGGCACAGGTTGCCCATGCCATCACTGTGAACCCGGTAAAAATCGAAGATGACTTCTTCCGCTGTGGATGACCTGAACAAGCATGAAGAGGATGCAGGCGCAGGACACATGGGGGATGCGGGCTTCCGGTTCCGGCATCTATTACCTCTATATCTGCATTGACAAAGACCTGCTGATCAAAAACTTGAATCATGGTGAAGATTATGGAGACCCGGCATTAGCCAATGATGCCATTGCCGCCATTGTCGAAACCGCTGCGAAGGTTGCGCCTACCGGCAAGCAAAACAGCTTTGCTTCCCGCGCCTACACCTCATTCATCATGGCAGAAAAAGGTTCGCAGCAACCTCGTTCATTGTCTGTTGCCTTTATGAAAGCGGTGCGGGATAACGACCCTATGCAGGCGGCATTCGAAGCATTGAAAGGTCAAAGTGAGCGATTTGATAAGGTCTATGGCGCTTGCGCCGACGAGAGAAAAATCCTCAATGCTCATGCCGATGAAAGCCATAGCACGCTCGAAGACATTATCGCCTTCGTCAAGGGTTGATTATGCAGGATTATCTGGTATTTCAATTATATGCGCCGCTGGTGTCGTGGGGTGATCAGGCCGTAGGGCAGGAACGCCCAAGCGCAGACCATCCGTCACGTTCTGCCTTGATTGGTTTGCTTGGCGCCGCCTTGGGTATTGACCGCAATGATGATGTGAAGCAGGCGCAGCTTGTGGAAACTTGCCGCTTTGGCATCAAAGCCTATTCACCCGGACTGACTCTGCGTGATTTCCATACCTCGCAAGTACCGCCAAGCAGTAACAAAGTACATCATCTCTACACCCGGAAAAACGAGTTGGCGGAACCTAAACTGGGCACCATTTTGTCCTACCGTAGCTATCAGCAGGATAGTTTTAGTGTTGTTGCGCTGTGGTTGGAGAAACATTCCGGGAGTGACGCTTTGTCGTTAGCGGCTGTAGCAGATGCACTAAAGCACCCGCATTACCCGCTATATCTTGGCCGTAAATCCTGTCCGCTTGCTTTGCCACTCAAGCCCACCGTAATCGAAGCTGAAAGTTTGCAGGCTGCGCTTGACCAATATGAATACGCGGGAGAAATGCGGTTGTTGTTTAACAAACAAAGTCAGCCACGTTACTACTGGGAGCATTCAGAACAAATTGGCATGACAGGCGCGGAAGCATATCGCACGCCGCGTTATGATCAGCCGCTGAATCGCCGTCGTTGGCAATTTACCAGTCGCGATGAATACGTTCGCTATGCCGGGGGAGAAGAATGATGTTCTTCAGTAAAATTGAAATAATCCCGGCGCGGTTGGATGCTGCAGTACGCGAATTGCGCAAAGGTATCTACCGGGAACATCAAA
>JAWLAK010000005.1:0-426145 GCA_041395485.1 Thiolinea sp. | reverse complement strand
TAAAAACCAGAAAGACTACCGTTTTATTGATGAGTTACAATTATTGCCTTATCCATGACATGAAAGATAACTACGACTTCTCCAAAGGGGAACGCGGTAAGTTTTATCACCCCGACGCGACCCTCAATATTCCGGTCTATTATCAGCATCCAGCAGCAGTTCACCCACAGCTTGATCCTGAAACTCAATCAACAGCCGGTGTTCAGAACTCATCTTCATCATCCCATGGTTTCACCTGCAGCTGAATGCCGAGCTGCTGCATCACCTTTAGCAGACTGGCCACCTGCACGGTGTCCTTGCCGTTTTCGATTCCGGACAGGGTATCTTTGGTAACACCACACAGCAGGGCAGCATCATCAATCCGCAGCCCGGCCTGAGTCCGGCGGGCTTTAACGTATTGTCCGAGCAGCGACATGCTCATCGGGCTGTCCGGGTTAGGAGTGGGTATAGGTTTGATTCTTCCGGCCATGAAAAATGAAAACTTAATATTCCTGTTGAAGAGGGAATATTAAGTCGTATCGGGTCATCACGTCAAATATTCCTGCTTTGGAGGGAATAATGAGAGGGAGCGGTTGAATTAACATCTTGCTTTCAGGTGTCGAAGCCCGCTAAAACAACTCACTATGAGATCCAATGCGGGCAAGCTGCAACGTTGCCTCGTCGACACGATAGATCAGCAGCAAATCCGGTTTTATGTGGCAATCCCGAAAACCAGCCCAGTTGCCTGACAGTGGATGATCAACGTACTTTTCTTCAAGTACCTCGCCTCGCTGCAACCTGGAAATGACATTTCCAACCTCAATAACATCAGGGATAGGTTTTCTGATGATTTTTTTGAAATCTTTCTTAAACTGAGAGGAGTACTCAAGGCTGTACATTGCGGATCTTAGTCTTTCTTCAAATCAGAGATGAGGCCATCAACAGAGTCTGCCTTGATACCGTTTCCGCTTATCAGCTCTTCCATGGCAGCAATGGTATCCGCGTTAGGCCGACGGGCCTTTAGTTCAAAAGGTATACCGCCATAGTTGATAACGGCGCGGGCAAACAGTTTTATTGCCTGCGACGGGCTAAGTCCGACCTCATCGCAGATGGCAGTAAAGGCTATTTTAGTGTCATGATCTATGCGGGCACTCAGCATTTCAGTTCTCATTTTTACACCTGTTTTGCAAACATTTGTCTGACACTGTAGCACGATGTCAGACAAATACATAATGAGCGTGTCAGCGAGTGGAAGAGTGCAAGGTTACTTTGTCAGTTTTTTGTAGATAAACCATACGATGCATTGAGTAATAAGAATACCAATGAAAAAGACCCACCAGTACTGAGAGTAAACGCCCTTGTCATCCTGATAATAACCGAAAAAAGTGATTAAAGCTGAAGAAGGAATACTTATAGCCAAACAGAGATATTTATCCATTTTTAGTTTGTAATTTGTCCATTTAGTTTCTCAATAGTGTACTCTACGGCTGTTTGAAATGCACCGCCTGCCGCTGTTTTGCCTCTTGAGTCAATAAACACACCACTTGTAGTAAAATAACGGAGAGTTTTTGAGCCATTGATGATAAGCTGAGCAGAATTTAAGATAATTTGAGGCGCAGGATAAGCACTTCGTTTTATCCTGAGAGATTATGAGCCCATCTTCAAATATTCCTGTTTTGACAGGAATATTTGAGTATTTTTTTACTCCGCATCCGGCTGCCGTCCCGGAGCCGCTCCACTAAACGCAGGCAAGGCATCACAAGCCGCAAAAATCCGCTGAATGGTCGGATAAGCCGACATATCCACCGCAAAGCGCCGGTTATTCCACATCTGAGCATACAGGCAGCAATCCGCATAACCCGGCGTATCGCCATGACAGAACGTGCCGGTCATCGGGCTATCCGCCAGCATGGTTTCCAGCGGGGCAAAGGTGGTATGCACCCAGTGGCTGAACCAGGCTTTGACCTGTGCTTCATCCGCGCCGAACTGCTCACTGATATATTCCAGCACGCGCAGATTATTAATCGGGTGAATTTCCAGCGCGATAGCTTGCGCCAGTGCCCGCACCCGTGCCCGCTCCAGTGGATCAGCAGGTAGCAAGACTGGCTCTGGATGCGTCTCATCCAGCCATTCCATAATCGCCAGCGACTGGGTCAAAACCGTGCCATCTTCCAGCTCCAGTGACGGTACCAGCCCCTGCGGGTTTTTACCCAGATAATCCGGGCTTTCATTCTCGCGTGCTTTCAGGGCATAGGACACATAGTCGTAATCCAGTCCCTTCAGATTAAGTGCTGCCCGCAACCGGGTTGAAGTCGAGCTGCGGAAGTAGTTATGCAGAATCAGCTTCATGCCGCAACCCGCTCAGCAATGGTGGTGGTCAGTTTGCCCAGCCCGGCAATTTCTACCACGCAGACATCACCTGGAACCAGAGGCCCGACACCGGCAGGGGTGCCGGTATAAATCAGGTCACCTGCCTTGATTTCCATGGTCTGCGACAGGATGGAAATCACTTCCGGGATGTTCCAGATCAGCTCATTCAGGTCACCGTCCTGCTTAACCTCATCATTCACCAGCAGGCGGATGGAGCCGCTGTCCGGATGACCGACCTGATCCACCGGGAATACCGGCCCGCACACCGCCGAGCGGTCAAAAGCCTTGCCCCAGTCCCACGGGCGACCGGCTTCGCGGGCCACCAGCTGCAGGTCACGACGGGTCAGGTCATTACCGATGGCATAGCCCCAGACATGATCCAGCGCATCGGCTTCGGCGATATTTTTGCCGCCTTTGCCCATAGCCACCACCAGCTCAGCCTCGTAATGGAAGTTTTCAGTTTGAGGCGGGTAGGGGATGGTCTGGTTATCATCAACCACAGCATCAGCCGGTTTTGTGAAGAAAAACGGCGGTTCCCGATCCGGATCGCGGCCCATTTCCCTGGCATGTGCGGCATAGTTGCGGCCTACACAAAAAATGCGTCGTACCGGAAAACGGGCCTCCGAACCGGCTACGGCTACCGATGGAACCGGTTGCGGTTCTATTACAAAATCAGTCATTGTTCTCTCCAATACTCATAAAAACGAAATAGCAAAATCCCCTCCGTCTCCCCTAAGCAACGTTTACAAAGCAAAACGTTTGAAACAAAGGGGGAGTGCCCTTCAGCAAAAACAGAGGAGGTTATCGAAGGGTCTCCCCCTTTGAAAAAGGGGGAACAAGGGGGATTTAAGATTCCTACAATCCCCCACGCAACTCACGCCAAAACCCCAGTTTCTGCTGCGCCACCCGGTCAGAAAAGCTGAACAGTACTGACTCGCTGTCTGCCTCATGCACCACAGGCTTCCAGCTCGGTACCACAAAAATATCCTTCGGCCCCCACTCAAATACCTCACCATCGATGGTGCTGCGTCCCCGGCCTTCGGTGGGTACAAATACCGTGGCATCGGTGCTGCGGTAAGGCTCTGTTTTGAAACCTGCGGGCAGCAGCTGTAAAAACGGTGCAATGGTCGGCATGGCAAATTGGCCGTCCACCGGGTTGATATAGCGCATTTTTAAGCCGTGGCAGGCATCCCATTCCTGTTGCCGCTTCATGGTTTCCAGCGCTTCCCGCGAACGGGCATAGGGGTAGTTAAACAGCGGCGAGGCCAGCTTGTTTTGCTGATAATCCACCGGCAGCATATTGGCACCATAACGGGCAAAGCTGTCACCGGTCTGGCGGGTCAGCGGTTGTTCGTCCGCACCATAGCTCTCCGCAAAGGAGGCATCAAAAAAGGTAGCCATCGGAATGTCCAGCCCGTCCAGCCAGATCATCGGCTCCGTGCTGTCATTGCCATGATCATGCCAGGCCTGCGGCGGGGTGATAACAAAGTCACCGAACTCCATCAGTGTGCGCTCACCATCGACACTGGTATGGGCACCGGAACCATCCAGCACAAAACGCAGCGCCGACTGGCTGTGGCGATGTGCCGGAGCCACTTCGCCGGGCAATACCAGCTGCAAACCACCATACAGTGAGGTGGTGATTTTTGACTGACCGCGCATACCCGGATTTTCCAGAATCAGTACCCGGCGTTCAGCCTCTTTGGCGGTAATCAGTTCACCGGCTTCCAGAAGCCATGCTTTGGCCTGCTCAAAGCGCCAGCAATGCGGGACACAGGCACTTTTCGGCTGCGGGGTGATAATGTCGGAGAACACCGCCCACAACGGGGTGTAGTGCTCCCGGCTGATCTTTTCGTAGAACGCCAGCCGTTGCGGGGTTTCTGCGGGTTTTTCTGTGAGTGCCATGCCATGTTCCTCCGTGGTGTGCCGGTTTCGTGCTGGTTTTATTCTGAATGGTGGCCGCTTTGAATTAAAGCCTGCCGGTCAACTTTACCGGTGCCGGTTTTCGGAATCTCGCTTACATATTCCACCAGCCGCGGGTATTTGTAGGGCAGGAGCTGTTGCTTCACAAAGTCCTGCAATAATCGGGTCTGCTGCGCGTCGCCTGTCTGTCCGCCAGTCAGTCTGACCACTGCCCGCAAAGTCATACGCCGGTCTGGCAACTGGTGTGCCAGTACTGCACACTCGTAGACATGCGGATGCTCATTCAGGCATTTCTCCACTTCCAGTGGCCAGACCCACTGCCCGGATACTTTAATCAGGTCATCCGCCCGCCCGAGGAAATAATAAAATCCATCCCTCTCTTCAAAGCGGTCGCCGGTATAAATCCAGTCATCGCGCATGGTATCGGCGGTTTTGTCCGCCCGGTTCCAGTAACAGGGCGCAGAAGAATGGCCGCGCACATACATAATGCCTTCCTCACCCTTGGCGACCGGATGGCCGTCACGGTCACGCAGCACCGCCTCATAACCGGGAACCACCTTGCCCACCGAGCCGGGGCGCTGTTCTTCGCGGGTATTGGACAGATAAATATGCAACATCTCCGTGGAGCCCAGCCCTTCAATCACCTTCAGGCCGGTGAGTGATTGCCAGGTGGTGAAAATATCTTCCGACAGTGTTTCCGCCGCCGATACTGACAGGCGCAGCGAGGACAGGTCACGCTGTTCCACACCCGGAGTGCGGCACAAGGCGGTATACAGGGTAGGGAGGGCAAACAACACATTCGGCCTGAATTGCTCAATGGTGTCCAGTATCCGGCCAGCCTCCGGGCGGTCCGGCAATAATACCGTGGTGGCGCCGACGGAAAACGGGAAGGTGAAAGCATTGCCGAAGCCATAGGCAAAAAACACCTTCGGAATCGAAAAGCACACATCATCCGCACTCAGCTGCAACAGATGTTCAGCATAGGACTGCTGCGTGTAAGCCATGTCATGCTGAAGGTGGACAATGCCTTTGGGACGGCCGGTGGAGCCGGAGGAATACATCCAGAACGCCATGTCATCGGGTGTGGTGTCCGCACATTCCAGCGTATCGGGTTGGGCGTGGATGAAGTCGCGATCGCTCTGCTGCTGCTCATTATCAGTATGCGGGTCAGTGTCAGCGCTGTTGGCAATAACAATCCGTTCCAGCGCGGTGTCGCGGGTCGATTCTTCGGTAAATTTATCCAGAAACTCCGCTTCACACAGGGCAATCCGCGCACCGGTATCAGCCAGAAAGAACTGCAGCAAGTCCGGTGTGGTCAGCGTGTTCAGCAGCACCGGCACAAATCCGGCCCGAACTGCGCCGAAAAAAGCAGCGGGGTAGACCGGTGTGTCATCGAGGAAAAAGGCAATTCGTTCACCGCGTTGCAAACCAAAATTAATGAATGCATTGCCCCAGCGGGATGCTTCCGCACACAGCTGCGTGTAAGTCAGGCTGCCTGCCGGGCCGGTGACTGCCGGTTTGTCCGGGTTGCGTTGCAGGTTATTCCACAACACCGTGCTGCAGTTGGGATGCTGGCTTTTATCAAAGCCGATGGCGGTTGCCCCCGGTGTCTGGTCGACCGGATCGGTGAGTTGGGTGGCGGCTGCGGAACTGTCTGTATTCATGAATAAGCGGCCTCATAACGCGCCATCAGTTCAGGAGACAGTTTGCGCAGACGCTCATGGCTGATGCGTCCGGAGCGGGTCAGATAACTGTAGGCAAACTCCAGCGGTGCCAGCGCCATGTGCTCAGGGAAGTTTTCATACCAGGCCGCCGAGGTATTGGCGGCATCGACAATCTTCCGCGCCACCGGCTGGCGTACCTGCTGGTATTCCTGCAATGCATTCTCCAGCGTGTCGGCATTTTGCAGCGCGGCGACCAGCGAAATCGCATCTTCCATCGCCAGTCGGGTGCCGGAGCCGATGGAAAAGTGCGCGGTGTGTGCCGCATCGCCGAGTATCACGCGGTTTCCGGCCACCCAGTTTTCACACCACAATTGCGGGAACTGCCGCCAGTGTGAATGATTGATCAGCAGCGGTTTGCCTTGCAGTACATCGGCAAACAGCTCCTCACACACCAACGCACTCTGCTGTTCATCCAGCTCCGCAAAACCATAGTTGGCAAAGCTTTGCGGACTGCATTCGACAATAAAGGTGCTTTTGCCGGGTGCATAGCGGTAGTGGTGAGCATTCAGTGCGCCCTTATCCGTTTGCAGAAAGGTTTGGGTGAGCTCGGAAAACACCGCCTCGGTGCCGAACCAGGCAAAACGGTTATGCAGATAATTGATGTGCGGCTGGAAGATTGTTTCCTTGCTGCCGCGTACCGTGGAATTCAGGCCATCGGCTCCAATCAGCAGGTCGGCTTCAGCCAGTGTATCGGTGTCCGGTGCTTTATGTGAGAAGTGCACATTAACCCCTACATCAAGCGCCCGCTGTTGCAGAATTTTCAGCAGGGCAAGGCGCTCAATAGCGGAAAAGCCGATGCCGTCGATGGTCAGGCTTTCCTGCGGATGATTGAGGGTGATATTGCGCCAGCGCTCCATGTGCGGAGTGATCAGTGCATGGGTTTGCGGGTCATCCTGCTGCAGAAAATCCAGCGCCTGTTCGGAAAACACCACCCCGAAACCGAAGGTAGCATCGGCGGTATTTTGCTCATAAACAGTGATCTGCGCATCGGGGCGGGCAGATTTCAATAAGATGGCGCTGTATAGTCCTGCCGGGCCTGCGCCGACAATATTGATCGTGTCGAGTCTGACCATAGTCAAATCCCCAGATAACGTGTTTTCAGTTCAGGATCAGCCGCAAAGGCCGCTGCATCACCGCTCCAGGCGATCTGCCCCTTCTCGATAATGTAATGCCGGTCGGCAATATGCCGGAACTCATCAATATTCTTGTCGATCAGCAGGATAGTCATGCCGCTTTGCTTCAGCTGCCCGAGCCGCTCCCAGATTTCCTGGCGGATCAGCGGGGCCAGTCCTTCGGTGGCCTCATCCAGGATCAGCAGTTTCGGGTTGAGCATCAGTGCGCGGCCAATCGCCAGCATCTGTTGCTCACCGCCGGACAGCTGGTTACCCATATTATCCAGCCGTTCCGCCAGACGCGGAAAAAATTCCAGCACCTTGGGTAGCGTCCAGGGATCACTGTTTTTGCCAAAATTCGCAGCGGTGGCAATCAGGTTTTCCCGCACACTCAGGTTGGGGAAAATCTGCCGCCCTTCCGGCACCAGTCCGATACCCATTTGCGCGGCATGATAAGCATTTTTACCGCTGACCAGCTGACCGTTGAAATGGATTTCGCCGCTGTGAGGCAGGATGCCCATAATCGAGCCGACGGTGGTGGTTTTGCCCATGCCGTTGCGTCCGAGCAGGGTGGTGACTTCGCCTTCATGACACTCCAGGGTGACACCGAATAAGGCCTGGATGGTGCCGTAAAAGGTTTGGATGTTATTAATTTCGAGCAGCGGCTTCATTGGTGACCATCCCCCAGATAGGCTTGCTGGACTGCCTTATTGTTGCGGATTTCGTCCACGGTGTCGGTGGCGATAATGTGGCCGTTGACCAGTACAGACAGCTGATCCGCCATCTGGAACACCGCGTCCATATCGTGCTCAACCAGCAGAATGGTTTTGTCGCCCTTCAGGCCGTTAAGGATTTCCACCATCTGTGAGCCTTCTTCCTTGCCCATGCCTGCCATCGGTTCATCCAGCAGCAGCATGCGCGGTTTCATCGCCAGCGCCATCGCGACTTCCAGCTGGCGTTGTTCACCGTGGGAGACATTGCCCGCCAGCCGGTCTGCGCGGTCATCCAGCTGCAATGCCGTCAGGCTTTCCATCGCTGCATCTTTCAACTTACGGCTGTTATTGGCCACCCCCCAGAAGCGGAACGAGTGACCACTGTTGGCCTGTACCGCCAGCATCACATTTTCCAGCAGGGTCATCGGCGTGACCACGCTGGTAATCTGGAATGAGCGGGCCAGTCCGGCGCGGGCACGCTTCGGCATCGGGTAGCGGGTAATATCGCGGCCATTAAAACGGATGCTGCCACTGTCCGGCTTCAGTTGTCCGGACAATTGGGAAATCAGCGTGGTTTTTCCGGCACCATTCGGGCCGATAATGGCATGGATTTCGCCGCTGGCAACCTCAAGATTGACGTTATCGGTAGCGATAATACCGCCGAAATGTTTGTTCAGCCCCTGCACGCTGAGCATGGTATTAATGGTGTTTGTGGATTCAGTCATGCTGTTTACCCCGCTTCAGCAGGCCATCGAGACCACCTTTGCCGTACAACACCAGTAGCACCAGCATCACCCCGAAAATCAGGTGCCAGTAGACGGTGAGCTTGGATAAAAATTCTTCCAGCAGCACAAATACCAGGGTTCCTGCCAGCGGCCCGAACAGGGTGCTGACCCCGCCGATAATCACCATAAAAATCAGTTCCCCGGAGCGTGCCCAGCCGATCATGTCCGGGCTGATAAAACCGGTGAAATTGCCCATCAGTACCCCGGCCAGACTGCAGATCATCGCCGAGATCACATAGCAGCTCAGCCGGTAGCGGTAAGTATTGAAGCCCAGCGATTGCATGCGGGTTTCATTGAATTTGGAGCCGATAATCACCTTGCCGAAGCGCGAGTGCACCAGGCGGTGGATAAAAAACAGGGTAAGCAGCAGCAGCCCGAAGATCCAGTAATACAGCTGGGTATTGCTTTCCATACTCAGCCACGCCGGGAACTCGCTGCGCTGGTAAATGACCAGTCCGTCATCCGCGCCGTACTCTTCCAGACTGAGGAAGGTGAAGTACACCATCTGGCTGAAGGCCATGGTGATCATGATGAAATATACGCCTTTGGTACGCAGGCTGATCGCCCCGGTAATCAGGGCGAATACGGCGCTGACCCCCAGTGCCAGCGCGATATGCAGCCAGCCGTCGTAATAGTCATAGTAAGAAGCAATACCGACGCTGTAGGCACCGATACCGATGTAGGCCGCGTGTCCCAGGCTAACCATGCCGCCAAAGCCGAGGATCAGGTTCAGGCTCAGCGCCGCAATCGCCAGTATCAGTGCCCGGCTTAATAAGTCCAGGTAAAACGGCTGGTCGATCAGCTGAAAAATAAACGGTGCAATCGCCAGTAGCAGTAATAAGCCGAGGTAAACACGACCAGCCAGTGACGCAGGCATCCATTTCATAATAGCGCCCATTATTTAGCCCCCGCCGGTGGAAACAGACCCTGTGGCTTAAAGGCCAGCACCCCGGCCATCAGGATATAAACCAGCATCGCGGAAATCGCCGGTGCAGCGGTCTCGGCATATTCACCGGACATGAATAATTTCATCAGATCGTCCAGATAGGAACGGCTCAAAGTGTCCATCAGGCCGAGAATCAGGGCGGCATAAAATGCGCCCTTGACCGAACCGATGCCGCCGACAATCACCACCACAAAGGCGATAATAATAATGTCATTACCCATGCCGATACTGGCTTCGGTAATCGGTGCAATCAGCATTCCCGCCAGTCCGGCCAGCATGGCTCCCAGGGCGAACACCAGCAGGAACAGGCGGTTTATATTCACCCCCAGTGCTTCAATCATGGTGCGGTTGGAAGCTCCGGCACGAATCAGCATGCCCAGCCGGGTTTTGGAGACCAGTACATACAGCAAACCGGCCACTGCCAGACCCGCTGCAATAATCAGTAGCCGGTAGGTTGGCAGTTCCAGACTACCCAGTGTAATCTGGCCGTTCAGCGCGGCAGGCAACGGAATCGCCATTCCTGATGCACCCCAGATCATATGCACCAGCGTGTCAAAAATCAGAATCAGCCCGAACGTCACCAGCACATGATCCAGATGATCCGAGCGGTATAGCTTGCGGGCAATAAACCACTCCACCAGCGCCCCGATAATAAAGACCCCGGCCAGCCCCAGTGCAATGCCGGTCAGGAATGAACCGGTTTTGGCAACGACGGTGCCGCAGAAATAAGCCCCGATCATGTAGAAGGAACCGTGCGACAGATTGATGAAATCCATAATGCCGAAGATCAGCGTCAGCCCGGCGGCGAGCAGGAACAGCAGCAAACCCATCTGCAGGCCGTTCATCAATTGGGTGATAAGAAGATTCCAGTCCATAGTGGTGACTTTTTTGGTGGTGGTTTAGTGACTCCCCCCATCCCCGGCCCTTCCCCCGCAAGGGGGGAAGGGGGCAAAGCAGACAGTGCCATTTTTTATATTTGATACAACGGCATCTGAATAATAGTTAGCCCCTGCCCCCCTTGCGGGGGAAGGGGTTGGGGAAGGGGGGAGATTGAGCACAATTAAAGCTTACAATCCTTAGCATGCGGATCCTGATGCGCTTCATACACAGTTTCCACTACCTTGGATGTCCAGCGCCCTTCATCATCCTTCACCACCTCGCGCAGGTAGAAGTTCTGGATCGGCATATGATTATTGCCGAATTTGAAGGCACCGCGCACGGAGTCAAATTTGGCGGCCATCAGTGCATCGCGCAGGGCGTCCTTGTCATCCAGCTTGCCGCCGACGGCTTCCACCGCGCTCTTGATCAGCATAATGGAATCATAGGATTGTGCGCCGTAGTAAGACGGGTATTGGCCATATTTTTCCAGATAACCGCTGACGAACTTTTTGTTGGCTTCGTTATCCAGGTCCGGTGACCATTGCTGGGTGTTTTTACTGCCCAGTACGCCTTCCAGATTGGCTTCCTGCAGTTTGGGCAGGGAAATCGCATCGACGGTGAAGACGGTGTAGAGCGGCATTTCATCCTGCAAACCAGCCTGCTGGTATTGCTTTATGAAGGCGCCGCCGGCTTTGCCCGGATAGAAAGCGTAGATGGCTTCTGCACCGGAGGCTTTGGCTTTGGCTAATTCGGCGGAGAAATCCAGCTGTGCATCAGCGCCCCACTTGGTCAGATCCTTGCCTTTGACTTCGCCTTTAAATACGCCTTCCAGTCCGGCCACCATGTCCTTACCGGCAGCATAGTTGGGAGCCATGATATAAACGGACTTAACGCCTTGTTTATTCAGGTATTCGCCCATCGCCATCGGGGTCTGGTCGTTTTGCCATGAGGTTGAGAAGAAGTTTTTGTCGCAGCGTTTACCGGCGATATCGGACGGCCCGGCATTGGCGCTGATCAGGAATTTATCCGCATCCAGCACCGATTTGGCTGAAGCCAGCAGCACATGTGACCAGATATAACCGGCGACAAAATCCACGTCATCCTGCTTGACCAGTTTATCGGTTTTTTGCTTACCCACATCCGGTTTGAAGGCGTCATCCTCAAAAATGACCTCAACCTTTTCCCCGCCGATCTCGCCGCCGATATGCTCCAGCGCCAGTTCCACCGAGTTTTTCATGTCCTCGCCGATGACTGCTGCCGGGGTGGTCAGAGTGGTGACAAAGCCGATTTTTACGCCTTCCGCATGCGCTGCCATACTGGCACCGCTCAGCGCCGCGCCCAGCAGGGCGGCACGGATAGTTTTTGCTAACATCATTAATTCTCTCCTCCGGATTATGCTGATGTTTGGATGTTGCAGCGGGAAGCGCCATGACAATGCCCGTCTTCCCCTTTGTTTGGTTTTTGCTCCGGCAGAAAAATTCCAATTCCGCCGCGAAGCGTTAATGTATCACAGCCGTCGTTGTATCATTGTTTTTACTGGCGGGTAAATTCAATGCTGCCCTGTGGCAACAGGTACAGCACCAATGCCCGTCCGTTGGAAACGGTGGGTTTATGGGCGCTGCCCGGCGGGTAGACCACCCAGCCTGCGGGCTGATTATCGAACAGCGCATCACCGTCCAGCGGCATCACCAGGTCAATTTCGCCATTCGGATGGGTGTGATGCGGGCCGACAACATTGTCCATATCAACCACATCGACAGAAAAGCCGTTCAGGTCATCAGCAGGCTTAAATACCCGGCCATAGCGTATACCACCGGCCTCACGCTCACAAAGCCAGCCCTCCGCCACGCCCCGTTCACAGGACTCGCGTAATACCTGATAACTGGCGCTCGCGGTACCGTGTTCTGCATTCAGCCATTCCTGTAAGCCGCTATCGAGTGTTTTACCGTCCAGCTGTTGGGTTAGGGCACTGATTTGCTGCCGGAATTGGTTTATTGATGTCTGATCAACCGCCATCGTGTGGCTCCTCCTGTTGCAGATTTTAGCGTTGTCACTTGAAAGTTCAGGAAATATGAACTATTGTGCATTATTGAACAATAAGTCCGGAATTGATTATTGTCAAGCACTATATTGCATTAAATAACAAGGATTTCAGATGGCCAGAACAGCAAATAGCAAAAAGAGCACTGATACCGGTACAACAGGGCGGACTGCAGAAAAAAGTGAGTTTCTGCAGGCACTGGGGGAGCGGGTCAGGGCGTTGCGCTCGCGGCAGGGGATGTCGCGTAAAGCTCTGTCGCAGGCGACCGGTGTCTCGGAACGCCATCTGGCTAATCTGGAATATGGTGAGGGCAATGCCTCGATTCTGGTGCTGGATGAGGTATCCGGCGCACTGAACTGTTCGCTGGCTGAGCTGACCGGTGATCTGACCACCAGCTCGCCGGAGTGGCTGATGATCCGTTCGTTGCTGGAAAACTGTGATGAGCGGGCGCTGCATACGGCGCGGCTGGCGATTACCAAGGCGCTGAGTGGTCAGGCGCAGCAAAATGCCACGGCTAATTCGCGTATTGCGCTGATTGGTTTGCGCGGGGCAGGGAAGTCGACGCTGGGGGCGATGCTGGCCGAAGAGCTGGACTTTCCGTTTGTCGAACTGAGCCGGGAGATTGAGAAATTTGCCGGCTGCAGCATTGCCGAGATTCAGGATTTATACGGCGTGAATGCCTACCGGCGTTATGAGCGGCGGGCGCTGGAGGAGACGATTCAGATTTATCCGGAGGCGATAATTGGTACGCCGGGCGGGCTGGTGTCTGATCCGGTGAATTTTAACCTGCTGCTGTCGCACTGTACTACGATCTGGCTGCAGGCTGCACCGGATGATCACATGGAACGGGTGATGGAGCAGGGTGATTTCAGGCCGATGTCCGGCAACCGGGAAGCGATGGAGGATTTGAAGGGTATTCTTAAATCCCGGCAGGCTTTCTACTCCAAGGCGCAGTATGCGTTGGATACCAGTGATAAGTCGCTGGAGGAGACTTATGCGGAGTTGAAGGTAATGGTTGAGGGGATTTTGGGGTAGGCGGCATCACTGGCTTTTTCAGGTTCCGTACTTTAAAAATCATACATTTATAGTATAAATAATACTTATTTTAAATCAGACGAACGGACGGGTTTTACAATGGCGGCGTATGCGTATTTGCGGGTCAGAGCCGATGAAGCAGTTGCTCTCTAATCAAGGTATCCCTTGCACTGTGATTTAGGTTGAAATTTAAAAAATTTGTCGATGAGCTATCATCATAATCAAAAGTTCGGATAATAAAGTACCTAATTCTCTATTTGGTTTATTGTTCGTTATATACATCATAATATTACCTACATCATTGTAATCCTCTAATGTTATATCTTCCCTTTCTCCAAGAATCATATAAATTCTTTTTATTTCATTTTCTATTAACATGGATATACCTTCTGTTTTTAAAAGATCAGTAAGTAAACCTTTATTTACATGCTTTTCTATATTTTCGTTTCTATACATGGTTGCTATTCTTCCTATGTATATTTTTTCTTTTTTTGTTGGAATTGCTTCATTGAATTCAATGAAGAAAGCATCATTTTCTCTTATCCTTAGCCACTCTGAGTGTAATTGAAAAGCTCTATCTGTTTTGTTTTCTTCATTTTGAAGATTTATTTGTTTTTGGAGCTGGGTTCTAGTCGTCTTAAATTCAAGGCTTTGCACTCTCACACCATAAAAAACTAATCCGACTGTAATAGTGCTGGTTATAGCTATAAGTACATTCATATAACTACCAAAACCACCTAGGTTACTGCTATTGCTTGTTTTTTTATCTAATATAAGATCTGGAATTAGTATTGATAAACCTATAATAGAAATAAAAATAAAAGTTAAAGAAAGGAATATTGATAATATTTTCATGTATTTATTTATTTTTTCTTTTTCTAGTTTTAGATTTATTGTTTCTTCCATGGGCACATTCCTTTGATTGAATTATATTCAATATCTTACCTTAAAGCTGGCAGTGTATCTATAATGTTTTCCAGCTTGTCGTAGGCTTGAGTGGTGGTGATGTTGGCATCTCCTGCGCTCTTTTGTACGGCTTCTATGGGGCAGTTGTTTTCTAAATCATTCGTGATCAAGGTAACTCTGGCACTCTGGCACGTGATGGTGCGAGGTAGTCCAGTCTTTAGTCGGAAACTAAAAAAAGTCCGTCACGATATGCCTGGGCGAAGATGTCGTTGATTACTTCAAAGACATGGCAGAGGAGTCAGGCGTTCCTTATCAGAGTCTGATCAACCTTTACCTGCGTGATTGTGTTCGGCAACACCGCAAAGTTGATATTTCATGGGCATCAAACCAAGCTTGAAAATCAAGAGCTAATAAATCATTCGTCGACGGCTGCGGCGACAGCCCTACATCCCCAACGAAAACATAGCCTCAAGGTCATGCCGCGAGAACGCCTTAAACGCCAGCATAGTCTCTGTCTGCCGGATCGCGGCGATATTACGCAGCTTATCGGTCACAAAATTCGCCAGATCGTCGTTTGACCGCACACGAACAATGGCAATCAGATCATAATTACCGCTGACCGAATAAACTTCAGACACTTCATCCATGCCCGCCAGCTTTTCGGCGACATCATTAATAGCGGTTCTTTCGGTATGAATGAGAATAATTGAGGTGACCATGTTCACTCCTTGGTTATCAGTCGCGGCTTATTATTACCCGCTATAGTAGCATGCTTTTACCGGCGTCGGCGGGCAACTTAATTATCCCGCCAGCCCCATTCATCCGCCAGTGCCAGACACTCCGCCACCGGCAAAACTGCACCATTAGTCTGTTCACTGCGCAATGAAGCCGCTGCTGCTGCATGGCCCAGCTGTAATGCCCGCTGATAATCCCGGCCTTCATGCCAGCCATACAGAAAACCGCTGGCAAAGGCATCCCCGGCACCATTGGCACCACGGTATTCGCTGTCCGGCACTTTGACCGAAGGCTGATGGATCGTGTCACCGTCACGGCTGACCAGCACAGCGCCTTCCACAAAATGCACGACCACCACCTGCATATTGCCCGCCTCCAGCACCTTACGTGCGGCTGTTGAGCAAGCCTGCGGATCAGTATGACCGTCGCAGGAGACAGGCATATCAGCCAGTGCGCCAATCTCAAAATCATTCACCACCAGCGTATCGAGATAAGGCAGGCAGGGCAGGGCCAGTTCGCGCAGCTGTGCGGCAGAGGTCGACACCAGTTCCAGATTGGTTTGCAGCCCGGCGTCTTTAGCCTTGCGTAATACGGTTACCCAGCCGTTGGCATCTCCCCGCCAAGGTGAGTCCATCGTGGCGTGCAGGCTCGGCAACCCCAGATGCAGAATGCGCTCCTGTACTGTGCTGAAATCAAAATGATCCGGTGATAATAAATCGGCAGTGCCGCGATTAACGATATGAGTGCGCAGACCGGATGCCTGTGAGTTAAAGGCTTCGGTGAACATGGTGGGGGCAGCATTGCTGACCTGCAGGCGCTGGTGATTGACACCGTATTTTTCCGCCTCACGGATCAGAAACCAGCCGTCATCATCATCACCCACCAGCCCTATGGTCGCCACCGGCATCTCCGCATCCAGACAGCGCATATCAATGGCAAAGTTACAGCCCGAGCCGCCACCGCTGCGCACCATGCTGCTGACTGTAACGGCAGTATCCTCCTGTGGCCAGAACGGCAGGGTTTTGTTCTGGTCAACGCACCAGCAGCCTCCGGTAATAAAACCGCGTCTTGTTCCGCTCATTTTCTCCTCCCGGTAATGTGACGTTTTACACCAGCGTACCTTTGAGAATCTCCTCGGTGATTTGCAGATCATCCTTCAGCGCACGGTGCGGGCGCAAACCGGCCTTGTTCAGGTCATCATGATAAGCCTTAGTGGCTTCCTCCGAGCTGATCCCGGCTTCCAGCACCCGGCGCATAGCGCGGATCATCAGTACCGAATTTTCCGCGAAATAGATTTTACGCCCGAATAACGCCACCCGCGCCCCATAGCGTTCGGCCTGTTTGATCAGTTCCAGACAATCCCGCGTGGTGCCTGCCGCACCGCCGAGTATACCGACAATCAGGTTTTCCGGGTCGTAGGAGGCCAGATCTTCCATGGCGCGCGGGCCGTTATAAGCCATTTTCAGGAACAGCGGGCGGTCAAGGTGCGATATCCCGGCCAGACAGCGGGCGATCATGTCATTATTGTAACTGGCGAAATCCGCACCGGGCGTCTGCACGGCAAAATGCGGATTAAATACTTCCAGAAAATAACGGATACCCTGTGCTGAAGCCTCATCACGGAACTGTGCGAAGGCATCCAGTGTGCGCCGGTCAGCCTCCAGGTCAGTGTAAAAGGTCACTGCATACAAACCGAGATCAGCCACCGGCTTGACCCGATCCAGCCGCGCACTGCGGAAGGGTAGCATTGGCTGCTGGCTGTAATTCGCACCGCGCCCGAACCAGATGTCGCTGCAGTCGTTCAGCCGCACGGCTGGAGTGACGGGGGTGTTGTGATATACGCCCTTGCGGGTCAGGTACTCGGCCGTCGACAGTGAGGTGAGCATAATATCGGCCTGATCGGCTTCGATGACTTTCTCCATATCATCACGGTAGACTTTCAGCGGCAGATAACGGCCGGTCAGTTCACCATCAGCATCTTTTTCCGGTCCCGGTGTGGGGATACCGAAAGCCATATCACCGTCTTTGGCATCAGCAATTATGAAGTCTGCGGGTGTGTACTGCCCGGCCTGAATGTTGGCGAGCTTTTTATCCATGCGTTTCATGTCGGGCTCCTTTGGTATAAGCATCTATTGTTGTGGTTTTTGTTGTTATAGCAGATTAGTTGTGCCAACGCTTGGCCCGGCTTCAGTAATTATAGGGTAGTGCCGTCAGCAGACAGACTTGTAAATAATATCAAATTTGATATATTTTTTAAAAGCACCTCTAATAATAATCAGGATTAGCATGAAACAAGCGATTTTTCTGGGGGATTCACTGGAAACTATTGTCGGGTTTCCACCAGCGGCCCGGCGTGAAGCGGGCTATCAGATTAACAAGATTCAGGAAGGTGCAATGCCCGGTGACTGGAAAGCCATGCCAACCGTGGGGCAGGGGGTGTATGAAATTCGTATCAAGGTTGATGTTCCCAGGGAGCAGTATCGGGTGTTCTACGTTGCCAGGTTTGAGGATGCTGTGTACGTGCTCCATGCCTTTCAGAAGAAAACGCAGAAAACTGCCCGGAAAGACATCGACAGGGGCAGGGATGTTTATAAACAACTGGTTAGGGAGTTGAAATCATGACACTGAAAATGCAGGCATTCGATAATGTGTGGGATGCGCTGGAGCCTGACCCGGTCATTCGGGCCAATCTCAAGCTGCGCTCCGAATTGATGCTGGAAATCACCAGGTGGTTTGAAGCCAGTGGTTATACCCAAAAAGAAGCTGCGGTAGTATTGGGTACGACTCAGCCGCGCCTGAATGACGTGCTTAAGGGTAAAATTGAGCGTTGTACTATCGATCGGTTGGTAAATATGCTCGAGTCTGCCGGGCAACATGTCACGTTTACCTTGGCGAAGGTGGCGGCGTAATCCTTTATTTCGTCTTTTTTTATCATGACAACTTAATGACAGCTTTACCACCTATACTCTCCGGTGAGTTTGTATAACCCTATTCTCTGGAGGAGAACCATGAAACGATTAATGATTGCCGCGAGTCTGACGGCTGCTTTGCTGACCCTGCCTGCTTTTTCTGTGGCCGCACCTGATAAGCCTGAGTGTGTTGCTCCGGCCAAACCCGGTGGTGGTTTTGACCTGACCTGTCGCATCGTACAGACCTCGATGACTGAAGCCGGGGTGATGGACGATCCTATGCAGGTGACCTTTATGCCCGGTGGTATCGGTGCGGTGGCTTACAACCTGTTCAACACCACCCGTACGGATGACCCGAATGCCATTGTGGCGTTTTCCAGCGGTTCACTGCTGAATATTGCCACCGGTAAATACGGTGAGTGGACTGAGAATGACGCCCGTTTTCTGGCCACTGCAGGTACTGATTATGGTGCGGTGGTGGTGAAGGCGGACAGTCCTTATCAGTCACTGAAAGATGTGATGGAAGCCCTGAAAAAAGATCCGCAGAGTGTGGTGGTAGGTGCCGGTGGTTCGGTGGGTTCACAGGACTGGATGAAAGCTGCGCTGTTGATGAAGGCTGAAGGTATTGATCCGAAAGACATGCGCTATGTGGCGTTTGACGGTGGTGGGGAGTCGATTGCAGCGCTGCTGGGTGACAATATTCAGGTTTATACCGGTGATATGGCGGAAATGGTAGCTCATCTGGAAGCCAAGTCGATGCGCATTCTGGCGGTAATGGCTGAAGAGCGTCTGCCTGAGCCGTTTGCGGATGTACCGACGGCTAAGGAGCAGGGCTATGATGTGGAATGGCCGATCCTGCGTGGTTATTACATGGGTAAGGGTGTGTCTGATGAAGACTATAACGCCTGGGTTGAAATGTTCAATAAGACCTATGAAAGTGAAGCCTTTGCCAAGACTCAGAAAGAAAAGGGTCTGTTTCCGCTGAATCTGTCCGGTGAAGAAATGGACAAGTCCATTAAAGCACGGGTGGCACGCATGCGTGATCTGGCCACTGAAATGGGTCTGATTGAGAAATAAGGCCACTCAGGAGGGCAGTAACATGGCGGACAGAATTTTTGCAGCGTTGGGGCTGCTGGCTATTCTGGTGTATGGCTGGATAGCGTTTACGGCGTTGAAGGCGCCATTTCAGTACGATCCGCTGGGGCCGGAGTCCTGGCCGCGGATTCTGTCCGTTGTGGCTGCCCTGTGTGCACTTTATGTGCTGTGGAAGCCGGACGTGGGAAATTTCCGGCTGCAGACAGCGACCGGCATCAAGGTCGCTGTCATGCTGGTACTACTGGTGGCTTATGCCTTTTTATTTGAGCGGCTGGGCTTTATTCCGGCGACAGCATTGTTTGCCGGATTTGCGTCGCTGTTATTGGGTGCACGGTTGTTACCGGCTGCATTGTTTGGCATCGGTACAGGTGTGATCGGCTATCTGGTCGGAGCCATGCTGCTGGAGCTGAATCTGCCTGCCGGTTTGCTGGGCAAGCTGTTCTGACCGGGCCGGGGGAGAAAAGATTATGGATGCTGTATTAGCCGGTCTGGGGCAGGGCTTTGCCGTTGCACTGGATCCGATTAACCTGGCGCTGGTGCTGGCCGGGTGTTTCTTTGGCACGCTGATCGGTGCTTTGCCGGGCATCGGGCCGATCAATGGGGTCGCCATTCTGCTGCCGATTGCCTATAGCTTAGGGTTGCCGCCGGAGTCAGCACTGATTCTGCTGGCGGGAATCTACTACGGTGCGGAATACGGCGGGCGGATTTCCTCGATTCTGCTCAATGTGCCGGGTGATGCCGGTGCTGTCATGTCCACATTGGACGGTAATCCGCTGGCTAAACGCGGTGAGGCCGGGCGGGCATTGTCGCTGTCGGCAGTGGCTTCCTTTATCGGCGGTACACTGGCGGTGGTGCTGATGACATTGTTTGCACCGCTGCTGGCGGCGTTTGCGGTGACTTTCAGCCCGGCTGACTATGTGGCGCTGATGGTGTTTGCCTTTACCTCACTGGCCTCGCTGGTGGGTAAAAATCCGGTGAAAACGCTGCTGGCAGCGGTGATGGGGCTGATGATTGCCTCCATCGGTATTGATGCCAATACTGGTGTGGTGCGTTTTACTTTCGGTAGCCATGACCTGATGGCGGGCATAGATTTTCTGGTCATTGTCATCGGCCTGTTCGGGATGGCCGAGCTGATCCATCTGGTGGAAGCGCAGGCGACCGGCAAGCTCAAAGTGTTGGATATTGGCAAAAGTTTTGTGTCCTGGGCGGATATTATCCGGGTGCGCTGGGTGGTCTTGCGCTCTTCGCTGATTGGTTTCTTTATCGGTGTACTGCCCGGTACCGGTGCATCTGTGGCCTCTGCGGTAACTTACGGCACCGAAAAACGGCTGGCCGGTGAGTCCGGTAAGGATTTTGGTACCGGCGATATTCGCGGGCTGGCTGCGCCGGAAGCCGCGAATAATGCCTCGGCTGGCGGAGCAATGATTCCGATGCTGACCCTGGGGATTCCGGGTTCAGGCACCACAGCTATCCTGCTTGGTGCTTTGCTACTGTTTAATATCACGCCAGGACCGGTGATGTTCCAGCAGCGTCCGGAAATTGCCTGGGGTCTGATTGCCTCCATGTATATCGGCAATATTGCTCTACTGGTCATTAACCTGCCACTGGTAGGCCTGTTTGCCCGTCTACTGACCATTCCCCAGCAATACCTGACGCCGATGATTGCGGTGCTGGCCTTTATTGGTGTGTATTCGGTGGTTGGTAATCCGTTTGATCTTTATATGATTATTGGCTTAGGGATTTTCGGCTGGATACTGCGTAAGTTGGAGTTTTCACTGGCACCGGTGATTCTGGGTGTGGTGCTGGGTAGCCTGTTTGAGGACAACCTGCGCCGTGCGCTGTCGATTTCCGGCGGGGACTGGGGCATATTGGTACAGTCCTGGAACAGTATCATTCTGTATGTTCTGGCGGTATTGGTGGTGATCGTGCCGTTGTGGCTGGGTCGCCGTGCGCTTAAAAAAGTGGCCTGAGCCGTTTACTGCTTTTACGGCTGCTGCCCCGGTTATTCTGACCCTGATACTGGGTTATGCCGGGGCTATGCTGGGCCGGTGGGTACACCTGCCGGTGCCTGCCCTGTTGGGCAGTGCTATTTTTCTCTCTCTGCTGTCGTTCAGTCCGCTGCCGCTGCGGATTCCCGACCTGCTGCGTAATATCGGTTTTACCATTCTGGGCTGCTCCATGGGCAGCGGTATCAGCCGTGAGATGCTGGCGTTGCTGGGGAACTGGCCATTGAGTCTGTTCGGCCTGACCGTCACCGTCATTGTAATGATGCTGCTTTGCTCCGCTCTGTTGCGGCACTTTTTCGCGATGAGTCCCACAACGGCCTTGCTGGCCTCCACACCCGGTGGTCTGTCTATGGTGGTGGCGCTGGGTGAGGCGCGCGGGGCTGATTTGCGGGCGGTACTGGTGTTACAGAGTGTACGTCTGATTCTGGTGATGGCGGTGCTGCCGCTGGTGATTACCGGACTGGATGCGCATGTAGTGACTGCTTTCGCGCCACCGGTGACGCTGGAGCCGGTGTGGATTCTGCTGTTGCCGTTGCTGGCTTTTGTGCTGGGAAATGTACTGGAATGGCTGCGGGTTCCGGCGGCCTATCTGCTGGCCGGGCTGATATTAAGCGGAAGCGGGCATGTGGGTGAGGTACTGCACGGTAATCTGCCGACTCAACTGATTAATTTCGGCTTTGTGGTGATTGGCTGTCTGGTGGGAAGTCGTCTGAAAGGGCTGCGCTGGCCGGAACTGAAACACTTTGCACTGGCAGCGGTGCTCAGCGTTACCCTGAGCAGCCTGATTTCTGCACTGGCAGCGGTGCTGGTGGCATACTGGCTGGCACTGCCGTTCGGGCAGGTCTGGGTGGCCTACTCACCGGGCGGGATTGAAGCGATGGCAGCACTGGCGCTGGCACTGCGTTATGACCCGGCTTATACCGCCGCGCATCATCTGTTCCGGATTATCGGGTTGACGCTGATTCTGCCGTGGTTTGTGGGGCGTGTTTATGGGCGTGCTGGTGGTGAGGGGCAGGAGGAGGTATAAGGTTTGCTGAAATTTTGCATTGACCGGACACATCGTCCGGCCATATCACAAAGCCCGCCAGTTAATCCCGACTTATCCGGCCTGCTCCTGCTGGCGCAACCGGAAACGCTGGATTTTACCGGTAGCGGTTTTCGGCAGTTCTTCGACAAACTCCATAAAACGCGGATATTTGTAAGGCGCCAGATGGTCTTTGACAAAGGCTTTCAGCTCAGCACGTAATGCTTCTTCATCCACACTGGCCGGGTCTTTGAGCACGATAAAGGCCTTGGTGCGGGTCAGACCGTTTTCATCCTCTGTACCGATCACCGCCGCTTCCAGAACCGCCGGATGCTGGATCAGTGTTGCTTCCACTTCAAACGGTGAGACGTAAATGCCGCTGACTTTGAGCATGTCATCGGTGCGTCCGGAGTAGGTATAAGTGCCGTCTGCATTGCGGATGTATTTATCACCGCTCTTGGTCCAGCCACCCTGGAAGGTGTCGCGGGTTTTAGTACGGTTATTCCAGTACATGGTGGCGGCGCTCGGGCCTTTGATGTACAAATCGCCCGGTTCACCATCGGGCACCGGTTCCCCTTCATCGCCGCGCAGCTCGACTTCATAGCCCGGTACCGGGCGTCCGGTGGTGCCATAATGAACATCGCCCGGTGCGTTGGACAGGAAGATATGCAGCATCTCGGTCGAGCCGATGCCATCGATAATTTCCACGCCGTATTGCTCAGTAAAACGCTGTCCCAGCTCGGCGGGCAGTGCTTCACCGGCAGAGGAGGCCAGGCGCAGGGCAATCTGATCCGGCTTGGGCAGGTTGGGGGAGGCCAGCATGCCGGCGTAGCCGGTCGGCGCACCGAAGAAAATGGTCGGCTTTTGCTCCGTCCAGCGCTTAAATACCGCATCCGGGGTGGGCCGTTCGGCCATTAATACCACGCTGGCACCGACACTGAGCGGGAAACTCAGCGCATTGCCCAGCCCATAGGCAAAGAACAGCTTGGCCGCGGAAAAACAGACATCGTCCTCGCGCACCCCTAACAGGCGGGTACCATACAACTCTGCTGTCCAGTAAGGGTTGGCATGAGTATGTACCGTGCCTTTTGGCCGACCGGTCGAGCCGGAGGAGTAAAGCCAGAAACCGGGATCATCACCACAGGTCGGGGCAGGGCTGCGTGCCGGGTTGCGCAGTTCCAGAAAGGTCTCAAACTCGGTTTCTGACGGATGCAGCGGTGCTTCCGGATGTGACACGATAACTTTCTTTACCTCATGATCCGAGCGGGTCATCGCCGCATTCAGCACCGGCAGCAGTGCACCGGAAACCAGTGCCACCTGTGCCCGTGAGTGCTCCAGCATGTAGGCATAGTCATCCGCAGTCAGCAGCGTATTCACCGCCACCGGCACCACCCCGGCATACATCGCACCGAGAAAGCTGACCGGCCAGTCGGCACAGTCATGCATCAACAGTAATACCCGCTCTTCACGCCGGATACCCAGATGGCGCAGCCCGCCAGCGACCTTGCGGATGCGCTCCGCCAGCTCACCGTAACTCAGCGTACCGTAATCATCGGTAAAGGCGGTTTTCTCAGCGCGTCCGGCATTGCGCTCAATCAGGTGTTGGGCAAAGTTAAATACCTCGCCCGGAACTTCGATGTCTTCGATACTCATGGTTTCTCCTCCTGCCATGATCAATCCGGAGTCTGTTGATCCGGATTTCAACTTGTCAATTTGGCCGATATGAATTATTGTGCATATATACAGTAGTGCTGCCAGCTGTTTCTGTCAATCAATATATTATCTGCTTTAAACGCAGCTATTTTTCAGCATGCCGCTAATAAAACGGCAATAAAAGCGTTATACATTGCATAAGAATCCGATCCGCCTTCGCCGGATTGTATAAAATGCAGGGTTAACAGGCAGTATTGTGCTTTCATGCAAAATAATGCTTTACCTGTTTGGATTTGTGCATTATGATGCATAAAACTAAACGGGATATTCAGGAGGATGAAGCATGACTTACCCGGATAAGGTGGATTATCAAACCCACCCCTCACAATACAAACACTGGACATTAAGTGTTGACGGCCCGGTAGCGACACTGGCGGCTGACTTTGACGAAAACGGTGGTATCCGCCCCGGCTATAAACTGAAACTCAATAGCTATGATTTAGGCGTGGATATTGAGCTGAACGATGCCGTCAACCGCATCCGTTTTGAGCATCCGGAAGTGCGCACCGTGGTGGTGACCAGCCTGAAGGACAAGATTTTCTGTTCCGGCGCGAACATCTTCATGCTGGGTGTGAGCAGTCATGCCTGGAAAGTGAACTTCTGTAAGTTTACCAACGAAACCCGTAACGGTCTGGAAGATTCTTCCAAACATGACGGCCTGAAATTTATTGCTGCAGTGAATGGCGCTTGTGCCGGTGGCGGTTATGAGTTGGCACTGGCCTGTGATGAAATTGTGCTGGTCGATGACCGCTCCAGTGCAGTAAGCCTGCCGGAAGTGCCGTTGCTGGGCGTATTGCCTGGAACCGGTGGCCTGACCCGTGTGACTGACAAGCGTAAGGTACGTCATGATCTGGCCGATATTTTCTGTACCACCACTGAAGGCGTGCGCGGCCAGAAAGCCAAAGACTGGCGGCTGGTGGATGAGATTGCCAAACCGGCTAAGTTTGCTGACACAGTACAGAAACGTGCTCTGGAGCTGGCAGAGCAGAGTGATCGTCCTGCCGATGGCAAAGGCGTTGAGCTGACGCCGCTGGAGCGTACTATCGAAGCGGATGCCCTGCGTTACAGCAGTGTCGCGGTGGAGATTGACCGTGCTGCCCGCACTGCGACTTTCACCATCAAAGCACCGCAAGGCGCACAACCCACCCAAATCAGCGAAATCGAAGAGCTGGGTGCACAATGGTACCCGCTGAAACTGGCCCGCGAACTGGATGACGCTATCCTGTCCATGCGCACCAATGAGCTGGATACCGGTATCTGGCTGATGAAAACCGCGGGCGATGCCGCAGCGGTACTGGCGATGGATGAAGTCCTGCTGGCTAACAAAGATCATTGGCTGGTGCGTGAAACCATCGGTCTGTTGCGCCGGGTGCTGAGCCGTCTGGATGTCTCTTCGCGCAGCCTGTTTGCGCTGATTGAAGAAGGTTCCTGCTTTGCCGGTACTTTCCTTGAACTGGCGCTGGCCTGTGACCGCAGCTACCAGCTGATTCTGCCGGATGAGATGGACAAATCACCGATGATTACCGTTGATGAGGCTAACTTCGGCCTGTATCCGATGGCTACCGGTCAGAGCCGTCTGGAGCGTCGTTTCTATGCTGAGAGTGAGGCTATGGATGCAGTACGGGCGAAAATGGGTGAGTCACTGGATGCCGATGCCGCCTTCGAGCTGGGACTGGTGACGTTGAATCCGGATGACATCGACTGGGACGATGAAACCCGGATCGCGATTGAAGAGCGGGTCTCTATGTCGCCGGATGCCCTGACCGGGATGGAAGCTAATCTGCGCTTCAATGGCCCGGAAAATATGTTTACCCGTGTGTTTGGCCGTCTGACTGCGTGGCAGAACTGGATCTTCCAGCGCCCGAATGCGGTGGGGGAGAAAGGTGCCCTGAAAGTATATGGCAGTGGTGAAAAATCTGAATTTGACTGGAACCGTGTGTAAGCGGAGGAGAATGGAACATGGCAAGCATTGATTACAATGAGAAAATTCCCAATAACGTTAACCTTTCGGAAGACCGCGCCCTGAAACGTGCGCTGGAACACTGGCAGCCCAGCTACCTCGACTGGTGGCAGGACATGGGCCCGGATGGCTCGCATAACTTTGATGTTTACCTGCGTACTGCGGTCAGTGTTGACCCGCAGGGCTGGGCACAGTTCGGTCATGTGAAAATGCCGGATTACCGTTGGGGTATCTTCCTGAATCCTGCTGAGCAGGATCGCAAGATCCACTTCGGTGACCACAAGGGTGAGGCGGCCTGGCAGAGTGTGCCGGGTGAATACCGCGCCAATCTGCGCCGCATTATCGTTACCCAGGGGGACACCGAACCGGCCTCTGTTGAGCAGCAGCGCCACTTAGGATTGACTGCGCCGAGCCAGTATGACCTCAGAAACCTGTTCCAGGTTAACGTTGAGGAGGGCCGTCACCTGTGGGCGATGGTTTACCTGCTGCATAAATACTTTGGCCGTGATGGCCGCGAAGAGGGCGAAGCGCTGCTGGAGCGCCGTAGTGGTCAGGAAGACAATCCGCGTATCCTGCAGGCCTTCAACGAGAAGACGCCGGACTGGCTGTCGTTTTATATGTTTACCTACTTCACTGACCGTGACGGTAAATTCCAGCTGTGTGCACTGGCTGAATCCAGCTTTGACCCGCTGGCGCGTACCACCAAGTTCATGCTGACTGAAGAAGCGCATCACATGTTCGTGGGTGAGTCCGGTGTCAGCCGCGTCATTCAGCGCACCTGCCAGGTGATGAATGAGCTGAAAACCGATGATCCGGGCAAGCTGCGTGCGGCCGGGGTGATTGACCTGCCGACTATCCAGAAGTACATCAACTTCCACTTCAGCGTCACTATCGACCTGTTTGGTGCCGATGAGTCCAGTAACGCGGCCACGTTCTACACCACCGGTCTGAAAGGGCGCTTTGAAGAAGGCAAGCGTACTGATGACCACGTGCTTAAGAATGACAGCTACAAAGTGCTGGAAGTGCGTGACGGCAAACTGGTGGAAAAAGAAGTGCCGATGCTCAATGCGCTGAACGAAGTGCTGCGTGATGATTATATCGCGGACAGCGTGGGTGGTGTGAAGCGCTGGAACAAGGTGATCGAGAAAGCCGGTATCGACTTTGAGCTGAAAGTGCCGCACAAAGCCTTCCACCGTAATATCGGCACCCTGAGCGAAGTGAATGTTTCACCGGATGGAGTGGTGCTGACTGATGAGCAGTGGAATGCGCATAAAGACGAATGGCTGCCTTCTGATGAAGACCGCGAGTTTGTTGCCAGCCTGATGGGGCGGGTGGTTGAGCCGGGCAAATTTGCTAACTGGATTGCTCCGCCGGTCATCGGGATTAACCGCCAGCCGGTTGATTTTGAGTATGTGCGGTTTAATTGATTTGGGTTGACTTGTTGTGCACCACGCTCTTTTCCGGAAGGGCGTGGTTTTTAGCAGGCGATAGCCTGATACTTCTCAGATAGGTTGTAAGGCGAGAGTCTTACTGAAAACCGGCTGTGACTACCGGGAGTTTTCGCCTAAAAATAGCAAAGCATCGTATGGCGTGAAAATAGGAATGCTCTGATAAGGATGTAAAGCCAGTAAGTCTTTGTCACCACTCACCAACAGGTCTGCACTACCTGCAACAGCGAGCTCCAGAAACTAGTTGTCTTTAGGATCACGGCAATCGGTGATGCTGATGTTGACAGAAACCATTTCCCCCACTTGTGACAAAAGCTTTACTAATTCTTGTCCTTCTTCCGTGGAAAAATAGGCACGGAATTTGGTTTTTCCACATTTGTCTGTCAATTCCTGTAGTGTGCTGCCAGACAATAATAATTGGTGGTGTTGCAAAACGTGCGTCAACAGCTTTCCTGGTCTGGAAGCGCGTTTCATCAGGAAGCTGAGTAACACATTGGTGTCCACTACGACTCGTAGTGGTTGTTCAGTCACGCAGCAAATCCTCTAACTGCTGGTCTGTCAAATCCTGATTACGTGCACTAACCCGCTCACTTAATTGTAGCAACCGGGCTAATGCTTTGCGGCGTTGCCATTCACGTTGTATGGCTTCCACCAGAAAGTTGCGTTGGTCGGGTAATCCTTTTACCAGAGTTGCAATATCGTCGGGTAAGTCTACTGCCAGGTTCATATCTGATTCCTATATTTAGCTTATGGGCTCAATACATCATGATGCCTTGGAAAATAAGTTCTTGCCAGTCTTGATACTTCAGGCAGTTATGTGCAATTCATTCCTGTAACCAAACACAGAGGTCGCCTGATTGCCGTTATTCAGAAAAACCGTGAAAAACATTACTGACATATTGCAGTCGTAGACGGCTAATGTATAGCCATCCCAATTCCAGTTACTTGATGAGGCGGCTAAAGTCGATGGTGTGATAGAGGCATGGTTTACCTTTGACGCCGGAACCGGGTGGTATCATTTTACCGGCACAGGCCGGTTGCTACGCGGATCAATAAACCAGGTTTTTCCAGCAATAGTTTGCAGCGGGATAGCACCTTCCGGGAGGTTTGAGTAAGTCTGATTCGTTACTGTCCATGGGCCTGTTCCGCAAGTGGTGACCCGAACCGATGTCACCCCAAAGTCTTTTGGAGCGTAACGAGCGCCTTTGCGCCCCATATAGTAAATCACAGCAGCTGTTTTGTCGGATGCGCTGGATACCTCACGGTTAATTTCGGTTAATTTTTTGCCATCGTTATCCAGGTATAACTCGGTGGAGTGATAGCGAAACAGTTGATTAATATGAGCATCCCAGTTTTTGTAGCTCCAGATTTGTTTAAGCTGCCCATTTTTCAGTAACTCAAAAGCCAGACCGTAGGCTTCACGCTTTTTCACAATTCTGCCTTTTTCCAGTGCCCATTTGCCCGGTATAAGTTTTAATAAATATTTGCCGTTGCCGGATAAAATCATTTTGGCCGGAGCGTTGTTTAGCGCATTGACATCAGGTCTGGCAGGCGGTGTACATGCCAATGTGGTTTCAGAGTAAATGATGCTGAGTCCCAGCAGGGTGGCCAGTAGTTTTCCTGTAAAATGCATGAGTATTATCCTTTTGCGCATGTGCCTGTTTACTATGACGGGGTTATTTGTGTTTTAGTTTAGCCTGATTGTATGCCTGCCCTTAGAACCTGTTCATAATCTTTTGAAAAGAATGCATAAGAAAGGTGGTGTTGCAAAACGTGCATCAACAGGGTGCTATGAGACATCGTTTATGTCGTTAGTTACATGATGCCTTGTAGCATGAGATGTTTCCAGCTTTGAGAGCGGGAGGGGAAATGATGGCAACTGGCCAGTGATGAACTAAAGTGCTGATCCGCTAAAAATAAATAACTCATATAAATTGTCAATTCCCGGATTCTGTACCACACTCCATAATACCGGAGGAGGACAGGCAGTCCCCGTCGCTGTACTCACAGCGGTTTACTGCCCCATATATAATTTCATTTCAATAATAAGCTAGCAGCAATCTGCCCTGACTGCCGTCACTCCGGAATATTGTTTCGTGTGTAACTTTTATTCATAAAACTACAGGAGGAAGTCATGAGTGAGTCCAATGCATCGCAACAGGCAACACAATGGCTGGAGCAGTTTGAGCAGGCACTGAAAGATAAAGATGTTGAAGCCGTCAGTGCGTTGTTCGGTGAGGAGTGTTACTGGCGTGATCTGGTCGCGTTTACCTGGAATATCAAAACGCAGGAAAGCCGTGAAGACATCGCCGATATGCTTCAGGCGCAGCTGGATAATGTGCAGCCATCCAATTTTCAATTGATCGAAGAAGCCACTGAAGCCGATGGCGTGACAGAGGCATGGTTCAGCTTTGAAACCGCAACCGGGCGCGGAAAAGGTTTGGTCAGACTGAAAGACGGCAAGTGCTGGACACTGCTGACCAGTCTGGATGAGCTGAAAGGTTTTGAAGAAAACCGTAATGAACGGCGGCCCTTGGGTGCGGAGCACGGCATCCATAAAAACCGTACCAGCTGGCTGGAGAAGAAAACCGAAACCGAGCAGCGGCTGGGCTATGAGGAGCAACCGTATTGCGTGATTATCGGCGGTGGTCAGGCCGGGATTATTCTCGGTGCCCGCCTGAAACAGCTGAATGTGCCGACCATTATTATTGAGCGTAATGAGCGCCCCGGTGATTCGTGGCGTAAACGTTATAAGTCACTGTGTTTGCATGATCCGGTTTGGTATGACCACCTGCCTTATATCCCGTTTCCGGAGAACTGGCCGGTATTTTCTCCGAAAGACAAAATCGGTGACTGGCTGGAAATGTATACCCGGGTGATGGAGCTGAACTACTGGACATCCAGTTCCTGTGAAGGCGCCAGTTATGATGAGGAAAAACAGGAGTGGACAGTCAACATCGATCGCAACGGGGAAAAGGTGGTGCTCAACCCGAAACAGCTGGTGCTGGCGACCGGCATGTCCGGACGCCCCAATATTCCGGATTTTCCCGGTATGGATACTTTTGAGGGCGACATTCATCACTCCAGTCAGCATGGTGCCGGTGAAGAATATACCGGCAAGAAAGTGGTGGTGATCGGCTCCAATAACTCTGCGCATGATATTTGTGCCGACCTGTGGGAGCATGATGCGGATGTCACCATGGTGCAGCGTTCTTCAACGCACATTGCGCCGTCTGATTCATTGATGGATCTGGCGTTGGGCGGGCTGTATTCCGAAGCGGCGGTGAAAAATGGTATTGATCACCACAAGGCTGACCTGATTTTTGCTTCGGTGCCTTACAAAATTATGCACACCTTCCATATCCCGGTGTATGAGGAGATGAAGAAGCGTGATGCTGACCTGTATGGGCGGCTGGAAAAAGCCGGATTTATGCTCGACTTTGGTGATGATGGTTCCGGTCTGTTTATGAAATATCTGCGCCGTGGTTCGGGCTACTACATTGATATTGGTGCCTCTGATCTGGTGGCTAACGGTGACATCAAGCTGAAAAGCGGGGTGGAGGTCAAAGAGATCAAGCCGCACAGTGTGGTGTTGAGTGACGGTACTGAGTTGGAGGCGGACGCGATTGTCATGGCTACCGGCTATGGTTCCATGAACGGTTGGGCAGCAGAAATTATTGATCAGGAAACGGCTGATAAGGTAGGCAAGTGCTGGGGACTGGGCTCGGATACCCGCAAAGATCCCGGCCCTTGGGAAGGGGAGCTGCGCAATATGTGGAAGCCGACTCAACAGGAAGCCTTGTGGTTTCAGGGCGGTAACCTGCATCAGAACCGACACTACTCCCAATATATGGCACTGCAGCTGAAGGCACGGATGGAAGGGCTGGACACACCGGTGTATGGTCTGGCGGAGTCGCATCATTTATCGTGACAGCGATTAGCTGATTTCAGGGAGCAATATGAACCCCGGCCAGCAGGATTAGCCGGGGTTTTGTTTCCGGAGTGCCCCTTCTCCGTTAACGTTTGCCAGTTTTATAATGTGTTTGTTTATATCAGTGAAACTGAGGTTAATGCATTATTATTCTTGATTCTCCGGATGCTTATATGCATAATAGTGCAATAGTTGCAGGAGGAGAAAATCATGCAAGCCACTAATTCACAACTGCTGAACCAGCACCTGATCGATCCGGAAATCTGTATCCGTTGTAATACCTGTGAGGCGACCTGCCCTATCGATGCGATTACCCACGACAGCGATAATTATGTGGTGGATGCGGAAAAATGTAACTTCTGTATGGACTGCATTTCACCCTGTCCGACCGGCTCGATTGATAACTGGCGGCAGGTACCGCGCAGCCGTCCTTATACGCTGGAAGAACAGTTCGGCTGGGAAGAGCTGCCGGATGAGCTGACTGAAGCCGAATTGCTGGAAGCCGGTATCAGCCCGGATGCAGAAGCTGCAAACAGTGATGAGACCGTACAGTTGCAGCAGCAGGCTGACGTTGATGCAACCGGGGAAACCGTTTTCAACAGCGGTCAGTACAATGCACAGATTCCGCCCTGGTCTGCGGCGCATGCCTATACCAATCTGTATGGCCCGAAAGCGGCTGAGCAGTCGGTGACCGCCAAAGTGGTCGGTAATGTGCGTGTCACTGAAGTGGGTAAGGAATACGACACCCATCACATTATGCTGGATTTCGGCGATATGCCGTTCCCGGTGCTGGAAGGGCAGTCCATCGGCATTATCCCGCCCGGTGTGGATGGCAAAGGCAGGCCGCATTATGCGCGCCAATATTCGATTGCCAGTGCCCGTAACGGTGAGCGGGCCGGGTATAACAATGTCTCGCTGACCATCAAGCGCGTGTTGGAAGACCATGACGGCAATCCGGTCAAGGGTGTGGCTTCCAACTATATGTGTGATCTTGAGGTGGGTGAGACGGTTGAGGTGATTGGCCCGTTCGGCAATAGCTTCCTGATGCCGAATCATCCGCGCTCCAATATCGTGATGATCTGTACCGGCACCGGCAGTGCGCCGATGCGGGCGATGACCGAATGGCGGCGGCGTCTGCGTAAATCCGGTAAGTTTGAAGGCGGCAAGTTATTACTGTTCTTCGGTGCACGCACGCCGGAAGAGCTGCCATATTTCGGCCCGCTGAAAAAACTGCCGAAGGACTTTATTGATGTTAACTTCGCTTTCTCGCGGGTGGCGGAGCAGCCTAAACGCTATGTGCAGGATGTGATGCGCGAACGCTCGGCAGATCTGGCACAGCTGCTGGATGACCCTAATACTTATTTTTATGTCTGTGGCCTGAAAGCGATGGAAGAAGGGGTGGTGCTGGCCTTGCGTGATATTGCCAAGCAGGCTGGTCAGTCCTGGGATGCGCTGGGGCAGAAGCTGAAGCAGCAGGGGCGATTGCATCTGGAGACTTACTAACTTGATACAAAAACTGTAATTTTCTTAATTATTCAGTATCATTTTAAAGAACTAGCCTGTTAGCCTATTATTTGGAGGATGCATGACAGCCGCTGATTACCAGACACTGACCGTTACTGAACGGGCAGCCGGTGTGTGCCAGATCACCATGGCCCGCCCGGATGTATTTAACGCTTTTGACGAAACCATGATCGCTGAGCTGGACGCCGCCTTCGCTGCCGCCGTTGCTGATGACAGCGTGCGGGTGATTGTGCTGGCCGGGGAGGGCAAGCACTTCAGTGCCGGTGCTGACCTGAAATGGATGCGCCGTGCCAGTGAGGCCACGGTGGAGTGGAATCTACAGGATGCGCGTAAATTTGCCGGGATGCTGGGGCGGATTGATGCCTGCCCCAAGCCGGTGGTGGCACGGGTACAGGGTGCTGCACTGGGCGGCGGCGCCGGTTTGGTCTGCGCCTGTGATATTGCCATTGCCAGTGAGCGCGCCAGCTTTGCGGTGAGTGAGGCCAAATTCGGTATCATCCCTTCAGTCATCGGCCCTTACCTGACCAATGCCGTCGGTAAGCGTCAGGCACGGCGGCTGGCACTGACCACCACGCGCATCAAAGCGGATGCAGCACTGAGCATGCATCTGGTACATGAAGTGGTGGCGGAAGATGAGCTGGATGCGGCGGTGGATGCGGTGGTGACTGAACTGCTGGCCGGTGGCCCGAATGCGCAGCGTGAAATCAAGGCGCTGTTTGCTCAGCTGGAAGTCGGCGCGGTGACTGAAGAAGTGCGCGAACTGACCGCCCAAACCATCAGCCGGATACGCGGCACGGATGAAGCTAAAGAAGGTTTTGCGGCTTTTCTGGATAAGCGTCCGGCGAACTGGATACCACAGGAATAAACAGGATGAGTGAAGTAAACAGACTGAACGGAAAAACCGTACTGGTGATCGGTGCCGGCATTATGGGCGCCGGAATTGCCCAGGTCGCCGCCCAGGCCGGACATCCGGTACTGCTGTATGATGCCAATCCCGCCGTACCGGAACAGGCCAGAGCCAAACTGACCGCGACCTTCGACAAGCTGGTCAGCAAAGGCAAATTCACTGCCGATGAAGTCGCCACCATTATGGCCCGCATTCAGCCGGTCAGTGAATTACAGGCGGCTGCCAATGCCGCGCTGGTGGTGGAAGCGATTATCGAAAATCTGGATATTAAACGCAGTGTGTTTGCTGAGCTGGAAAGCATCGTCAGCAAAGACTGCATTCTGGCCACTAATACCTCTTCAATTTCAGTCACCGCAATTGCCAATGGCCTGCAACACCCTGAGCGGCTGGTGGGGATGCACTTCTTTAATCCGGTGCCGCTGATGAAGCTGGTGGAAGTGGTGTCCGGCCTGCAAACCGACAAAGCAGTGGCTGAAGCGATTTATCAGTTATCCGCACACTGGGGCAAAGTGCCGGTTTACGCCAAATCCACCCCCGGCTTTATCGTCAACCGCATTGCGAGGCCGTTTTATGCCGAAACCCTGGCCTTGTTGCAGGAACAGGCAGCACAGCCGGTGGTGTTGGATGCCTGTTTGAAAGCAGTGGGTTTCCGCATGGGGCCGTGTGAGCTGATGGATCTGATCGGCCATGACACCAACTTTTCGGTGACCCGTTCGGTGTATGAAGCCAACTTTTATGACAAGCGTTTTGTGCCGTCACTGGTGCAGCAGGAACTGGTTGATGGCGGTCTGCTGGGGCGTAAATCCGGGCAGGGTTTTTATGACTACCGAGACGGTGCGGTGCAACCGCTGCTGTCTGAGTATGTCAGGCCGGATACCGTGCCGGAAGGCGATGTTATTGTGCTGGGCAGTGGCCCGGTGGCTGATTTGTTGGCGGCACGTTTGCAGCAGGCCGGAGTGAAGTTTGACCGGGCGCGGCAAAGTGACGAGGTGGGGGTGCAGCTGCCGGATCTGACGTTGTGCCTGACCGACGGGCGGGTTGCGGCAGTGCATCCCGGTGGTGATGTGGTGGTGTTTGACTTGCCGCTGAATGATACCGAAGGGGCCGTGCTGGCTTATGCAGTGGCCGGACATGCGCCGGAGGGGTTAGCCGATAGTGCTGCCTTCTGGTTGCGGGTGCTGGGTTTTAATCCGCAGCGGCTGGCCGATGTGCCGGGGCTGGTGGTGGCGCGAACGCTGGCGATGCTGATTAATGAAGCGGCGGATGCGGTGCATCAGGGTGTGTGCAGTGTGGCTGATGCCAATGCTGCGATGAAAATGGGCGTGAATTATCCCAAAGGCCCGCTGGAGTGGATGGATGACTGGGATATTCAGGCGGTGAATACACTGGTGGATACGCTGGATGACTGGTATTGCGGCGAGCGTTACCGGGTCAGTCCGTGGCTGCGTCAACAGGCATTGGCTGCGGAATTTACAGGGAGGGATTCAGAATGACACAGGCTTATATTTGCGATGCGATCCGTACACCATTCGGGCGCTATGGCGGCAGTTTGTCTTCGGTGCGTGCTGACGACCTGGGGGCGTTGCCGATTAAGGCGCTGATCGAGCGCAATACCTCCGTTGACTGGTCGGCGGTGGATGATGTGCTGTACGGCTGTGCTAATCAGGCCGGTGAAGATAATCGCAATGTGGCACGTATGTCGGCGCTGCTGGCCGGTTTGCCGGATGCTGTGCCGGGGGCGACCATTAACCGCCTGTGCGGTTCGGGGATGGATGCGGTGGGTAGTGCGGCACGCGCCATCAAGGCCGGTGAGACGCAGTTAATGATTGCCGGTGGCGTGGAAAGTATGAGCCGGGCACCGTTTGTGATGCCCAAAGCCGATACAGCGTTCAGCCGGGCGAATGCGGTGTATGACACCACCATTGGCTGGCGTTTTGTGAATAAGCTGATGAAGGAACAGTACGGCGTGGATTCCATGCCGGAGACGGCGGAAAATGTGGCAGTCGATTTCAATATCGAGCGTGAAGCACAGGATCGCATGGCGCTGTGGTCACAGGAAAAAGCCGCCAAAGCGCAGCAGGACGGTCTGTTTGATGCCGAAATTGTGCCGGTCACACTGCCGCAGCGTAAAGGTGATCCGGTTATTTTCAGTCAGGATGAGCACCTGCGTGCCACCTCACTGGAAGCACTGGCGAAACTGCGCCCGATTGTCACTCCGGAAGGCACGGTGACGGCGGGCAATGCTTCCGGGGTCAATGACGGGGCGTGTGCCTTGCTATTGGCGGGTGAAGCGGCGGCGAAACAACACGGCCTGACGCCACGGGCGCGGGTGATGGGCATGGCTACTGCCGGTCTGGCGCCACGGATTATGGGCTTCGGCCCGGCACCGGCCACGCGCAAGGTACTGGCGCAAACCGGGCTGACGCTGGAGCAGATGGATATTATCGAGCTGAATGAAGCCTTTGCTGCACAGGGGCTGGCGGTCATGCGTGACCTGGGGCTGGAGGATAATGATCCGCGGGTAAATCCTTACGGTGGTGCGATTGCGCTGGGCCATCCGCTGGGTGCCAGTGGTGCGCGGCTGGTGACCACGGCTGTGAACCAGCTGGAGCGGACTAACGGGCGTTATGCGCTGTGCACCATGTGTATTGGTGTCGGGCAGGGCATTGCGATGATTATTGAGCGGGTGTGAAACCGCACGATTCATAACGATTACCGGAGCAGTCGATGGACATACCAACACCTCAACTACGTCATTCATTCACCCTGCACGTGGAGCTGGGCAAGCCTATCGAAATGGGGCAGGGGCGGGCTGGCAAGCGGCGGATTTTTCCGATTATCGGCGGGCTGGCGCTGGGGCCGGATATTAGCGGTGAGGTGCTGAATCTGGGTGCGGACTGGCAGACTATTTATGCGGATGGCGCGGCATTTCTGGATACCCGCTATGCGTTGCAGACCAGTGACGGGGCGGTGATTGAGATTGTTAATGTCGGTAGCCGCCATGGCCCGGCAGAGGTGATTCAGCAGCTGGCTGCCGGTGAGGATGTTGATCCGGCCAGTTATTACATGCGGACGGCAGCCCGGCTGGAAACCGGGGATGAGCGTTATGCCTGGGTGAATCACATGATTTTTGTCTGTGCCGGGATTCGCCGGGCTTCGGCGGTTGAGATTGCTTATTATGCGGTGGAGTGATGGCTGGTCTGCTTCAGTGCCGTTATCCCAACGGCTGATGAAACGTCCTGTGGGGATTTTTTGGTTTTTGCAGGAGTAAGGTAATATGCCTCTAATATTTAAGCATAAGGTTTTATCCCTATATTAGCTTCACACATAAACCTAAAATGCTTATCTATAGAATAGACTGCCACATCATATTGAATAGAGTTCTGCGCAATCAATAAGTCGGGTATACCAATACCACTTGAACCTGACTTTAAACATTGAACTTGAAATTCTATGATTTCATTCCAGTCTGGGATAATTTTATTATTTTTTATTCTTTTCAACAGGTTGATAACCTTCTTTTGTTTTTTGATGATAAGCAAAGGTAATAATTCAGTTAGTATTAAATCGTTTGTTACAATAAGATTCTCATCAATTAAAAAATCAAGCTTGGTTGAATTTTCTCCAGTACGGAAGTAGTCAATCCATACTGATGTATCAACAAGGACGTCCATTAGGTTCTGTTTCTTATTGTATCAAGATCAATATCTAGATGAATTTTTCCTTTGAATTTTTTCAACTCAGATAGTTCAGATTTCCTGATAAGCTCCTGAAGTGCAAGAGTTATTACTTGGGTTTTTGTTTTTACATGAGAAAGTGACATGGCTTTCTCAAGCAAGTCCTCTGGTAAATCTAGCGTAGTCCTCATAATGGCATCTCCTCTGATGATTATGCATAGATTGATATATTTATGCATATAAGTCAATGCTATTTTTTTGGCTGTTCAAACGCCGCGTGCGGGAACTGACCAACCGGACGTGGGGTGTGTCTATGGGAAAGAAAATCCGTGACTTGAGCGTGTATCTGCGGGGTTGGATCAACTATTACGGTATTGCTCATCAATACCAGCCATGTGTTGATCTTGATCACTGGATACGGCGCAGGGTCAGAATGGGTTACTGGAAACAATGGGGTCGACCGCGTACCAAGATCCGCAGCCTGATTAAATTGGGTCTGCCGGTCAGGTCAGCGGTGGCTTGCGGGCGCTCCGGCAAAGGCTGGTGGCGTAGCTCGAAATCACAGGGGATTAATGCTGCTTTGAGTTTGAAGTATCTGAAACAACAAGGTCTGTTCTCACTTCGGGATGGCTGGGTTGCATTTCATTATGGTGGGTGAAACGCCCTGTGCGGAGCCGCATGCAGGGTGTTGTGGGGGGGAGGGCTGGCTAGAAACCAGTCCTTACCCTATTATGGGATTTATTTGCTGATCTCGTTTGCTACTAAATCAATTAATTTTTCCATTTTTTTTAAATTATCAATTGTAGCAGTAATATCTATTAAACCATTCTCATTTAAAATTCGATAGTCTTCATTTAATTTTGCTACTCCCATATATTCACCTATCCTACCATACTGATGAATATTAATATTTTGTGATTCTGCCGCAGAATATAGTTTTTTTCTGTAATAATCACGTATTTCATTACGATAGTCTGACTCATATACATTCAGTTTGAAAATGAATTTTTCATATTCTAATTGCAAATAAAAATCGAATTTTTTCCCATTTAAATCTTTAGAATTCCAATGCCACCAGAACCCTAAAAACCCACCAGACGGATTTGGCACATAATCCCAATTTCCATCAATCTCTTTTTGTATGGTTGCAAAAAAACCTTTCCAAGAATACCACCTACCCCATTGTTCTATTGGTAAAGTTTTAAAGTTATTTATTTGTTCATCCAACCTTTTTAAATAAAGATAGTAGTCTGATATAATATTATTTTCCGTTTCTCCATCTATATTTACTTGATACTGTTCGAGAATTGACAGCATTTTTTCTCTTGTAAAAAGTGAATAACCTGCCTCTTCAATAGCAGAATATTTTCCCTGTTCTTCCATTTTAAAATAAATAAGAATAATCTTTATGTTTTCATTTTTATAATGTTCTTTGGCTATTTCTGAATATCGCACCAATTGGTCAGAATGCTCCTGTGTTCCCTTCTTATCTTCAATAACAATAAAGTATTCGTTATTAACTTCAGCCCAAACGTCAATATTATTCCATTGTCTTCCAGCTTCAACATTTTCGATTTTATAAGCTGTTGTTTGCCCGAGTAATGCTTGCACAAAACTGACAGCACAAGAGTGAAGATGTTTGTCAATTTGGATATATTTTTTATCTGCCCATTGCAAAAGCCACGTAATGAAAGCGTCTTGTGATAATTCAGAGGTAGCTATTGCAAATAAATTTGGTTTATTCATTGGTAGGCTCTTTATCAACTGGCAATAGTAATCTACTACGCCCCATAACGTCTGAATTGACGGGCGCGGCGGGGAGTCGAATGGGCGAAGTCGCGGGCTGTCACCGCGTCCGTCGTCGAACCACTCGTGTACGCCCAGCACGGGCATGAACTTATGGGGTGAAAGTCCCCTGTAGGAGAACCGGACTTGTTTAATCATTGAACAAGTATAACTACTAGCTGAAGGCAACTGCAATCCCGCGAGGGCTTGTGGAGAGGAAGCCGGAGCGCAAAACTGCGAGCCTACGAACAGAAACGTCATATAAGGCTGAGTCCCCGGGATGAGTGGGCACGAGATCACGAAATCCTGAGGTTCAGGGGATACAGTAAATGACGGGGTTGTGCAGTGACAGTCCATGTTCTTATCTGGGGAGGTCTGTCTGAAAAGCGGTCGTCAGGAACCCGTAAAGGCGCGGGTATAGAAAAGGTCTTGGTGTTCTGGCTTGCCATCTGCCAGTAACGAGCGAACGTGGTGGCAAACGACAGCGCAGTGAGAAGCAATTTTTGCTGTTATCAGGCAGAAGTCAGCATAGAGCATAGTAGCCAAATGCCCGGCGTAATGGTCGGGACAAGGTGAAGGCTCGAACATTAGCAGAGGAGCAGCCCTGCTGATCCCGGAGGCAATGCCGAAGGCGGTCAATATGGAAACGAGCCTCACATGGAGTCCATAACAGTGATTGAATCGATACTGCAAGCAGCTAACCTAAAGCAGGCGTGGCAACGGGTTCGTCAGAACAAGGGCAGTGCCGGAATTGATGGTATCACGCTGGAAGATTACCCCGACTGGGCGCGAGTCCATTGGGCAAACATCCGGCGTGGGCTGGAACAGGGCTATTACTGCCCACAACCCGTCAGACGGGTGGAAATCCCCAAACCGGACGGTGGTATCCGCCTGTTGGGTGTGCCCACCGTCAATGACCGGGTGATCCAGCAAGCCATTGTGCAGGTACTACAACCTCTGATTGATCCCACTTTCTCGGAACACAGCTACGGCTTTCGTCCGCAGCGATCAGCTCACATGGCTCTGCGAGCCATACAGGGTATGATCAAGCGGGGATATGTCTATGCGGTGGACATCGACCTATCGAAATTCTTCGATAATGTCGACCACGACATCCTGATGCACCGCTTGGGAAAGCGGGTAACGGACAAACGCCTGATGACCCTGACAGGCAAATACCTGCGGGCTGGCGTTAACATCAATGGACAGCTGGAACCTACCTTAAAGGGAGTCCCTCAAGGTGGCCCACTATCGCCATTACTCGCGAACATCTTGCTGGATGATCTGGATCGTTATCTGGAAAGCCGGAAGTATCCTTTTGCAAGGTATGCCGATGATTTTGTCATCGGTGCAAAATCCGAAGCAGAAGGACTGCGGATTAAACAGGAGGTAGAAAATTTCCTGCAAACGCTGAAACTCCCGGTCAATAAAGAGAAAAGTCAGGTTGTCCCCATGATGGGGCTGTGTTTCCTCGGCTACCAATTCAGGAAATATCGCCTGATCTGGAGTGCGAAAAGCCTGCGTAACTTCAAACACCGCATTCGTCAACTGACGGGGCGGAGTTGGGGAGTAAGCTGGAGCTACCGCTACCACAAGTTGAGGGAATACGTCACTGGCTGGATGAACTACTTTTCGCTGGTGATCTTTGATCCTGTCGAGCGACTGGATTACTGGATCAGGCGTAGGATCCGTATGTGCTATCTCAAGCAATGGCGGAAACCGCGCACCTGTATCCGTAACCTGATTCGCTTGGGTGTCCCGGAATTATTAGCCATCGGAATTGGCATGAGCTCCAAAGGATGCTATCGGCGGGCAAAGACCAAAGCAGCGCAAATGGGAATGTCCAATCAGTGGCTGAAGGAGCAAGGCTTAGTATCGCTTAAAGAACAATGGATAAAGTGCCGTTACTAACGGCTGATGAAACGCCCCGTGCGGACCCGCATGCGGGGTGTTGTGGGGAGGGCTGGCTAGAAACCAGTCCTTACCCGATTAGCTCATACACCATTCAATTAAATCATTTATATGTTCTTGATCTTCAAGCACTTCATTTAACGGATTATTTATTAGCTTTTGTTTGAATTTATACCATTCACCGGTTGCTTTGGCCTCTAGGCAAAGATGAGGTTCAATGGCTCCGAGAGTCCAGACCCAAATGGAGTTTTCTTTAAAATAGTTATGAATAACTTCAATATGCTCTTTTGATTTTTGTTGTTTTGCTAGAATCTCGAATATATCAGCGGCTTTAAAGTTATTTCCTTTGGTTGGATTTCTTCCGTTAAGTAAAAAACCGTGATCAGGCTGTATCTCTTGTAGAATATCTAGGCAGGACTCTAACGCAGGGTGTTGCTTTTCTATTAAATTTTTTGTCTTTGCTACTGTAAAGGCAAAGTCTAGATCAGCTAATGCCTTTGCTGGTATATTCATTTCTTTCAAAATCAAAAGCATACCGGGAATATTTAGAGAGCCGGTTGCAATCACTAGTGCTAACTTAGACTCTCCTAATGTTTTTCCTGTCACAGATTGGAATAATGTTGGTAAAATATTCTTTTCTGTATCACCTTCAGCGATTAGAACCATATCTGAAAAAAGAATCTGTCCTAAATTGTATGTATCAAAAAGTAATCTTGCTTGTGATTCATTGTCATTTAATACATTTTCTATAGCTTCTTTTAATCGGCTCTCTACTTTCGTTCCATCATTATTTTTACGAACAATATTGGTAATCGGTATATCAGCTTGGTCAATCATAAATGGTGAGTGGGTTGAAAAAACCACTTGATAACCTTGATTAGCCAGTATTTTTAAAGAGCCGCGAATTTGCTCTATTGCTTGCGGATGAAGAAAAAGTTCAGGCTCATCAATTAATAAGAGATGTGTTTTACCTTCTTTTGTAGCATCTTTTGTTATTTCAGAAAGATGTCTGATTAAAGTCATTTGTATTGCGCGTTGCGCGCCATGACCCATATTAGTAAAGTCGGTAATTTGTTGACTTCCTGTTTCTTTTACTTTAATGCTCCCTTGTTTGAACAAGTCTCCAATATCTGGAGTTGGTATGTCTAAGTTAAGAGTTAATCCTGGAAAAAAATCTCCGATTTTACTATTAATTGATTCATCAAAATCTGAAATTTCCTTTAGTCTTTCTTGTCCATCAAGATTTAGTTTTTTTCCTATCGCGGAAAGGGCTGTATTTATTTCATCACCTTTTGTTTTTATGATTTCTTTTTGCAACTGAGAAATTAGCTTGCCTATCGTATTTCCTGCTTTAAATTTAGAAACATCTTCTGCTGAATCTTCCATTGAATTAATAAATGTTGGCTCAGGGAATAGCGTGGTGATAGCTTGAGGCAAACCATTTGGATTATTCCACTCATTTTCTGATTTGCTAGGAGCGCGAATACCAAGTGTTACAGCGTTTCTCTCTGTACCGGGCTTCTCTTGATAGAACCGAATATCTAACGTACCATTTTCTATGTATGGTTCAAGACTAGATTTTTGATTAGCAGCTAAGTGACTAAGTACATTATCATTAAGTCCTACCAAATGAGCTATGATTTCTATTGGCTTTGTAGGATCATAAAAGCTTGAAATCGTTTGTCCTTTTCCTCGCACCAAAACATCTAAACATTTCAGAATGTTTGACTTACCTGCATTGTTATAGCCAACAAGAGGTGTAAAAGCTTCAAGTTTAACTTTTACTTCTTTGCAAGAACGGTAATTGTGGATTTTTATTTCTGCTATGCGATGCACTGAGTATTTCCTAAGCTAACGTCTGAATTGACGGGCGGCGCGGGGAGTAAAAAGTAAGAATCGCGGGCTGTCACGCCGTCCGTCGTCGAATAATTTGTTAGCGTAATTAGTGCTACTTAATAACTTCTGGATTATTTGCAAATCCAGTGAAAAAGAAAAAAGATTGTCTATTTTTTCCTGAAACCAGATCAATTTGAATTATATGATGACTTATTGGGGAAACTTGTTGAGAGTATAATTTCAAATTTAGATCTGAGGAGTCTAATTCAACGACAAGCCCTGATATATCAAGCTTACGGCATGACTCTAAAACCTTGTGCTTTGTGGATGGGAATTTTATTTTAAAAATCTCATTATAAGCTGGTTTGAAATAACGAATTAATGCGGCTTCAATCATGCCAATTTTTTGTTTGTTATTTGGTGGATTACCCATAGCATTAAATAATCGTGTTTCATTTTTTTCTGTGTTGTCGGCATCTTTTGCTCTGCCATCCATGGAGCTTATAATTTGAGAATGTTCAAAATCATACATAAAAATCATGATTTCTTTGTCAGGATGATCATGACTTGTTAGTGCCAAAATTTTTTGAAGTGTGGAATGGCTACGCAGACGCTCTACTGCTGATCGACCACCCTGATTGCCGAATGCTTGTCCAACATATAGGACTTCATAGCGATCAAGATCTTCTATTTTATTTGCTGTTTTACTGATGTAAGCACCAGTAAGATAGCTAGCAGGAAGATATGTAACCTCTTTATTTTCAGCATTTAGGCTTTTAATTTCTCGATAAGGATATTCACAACTCAACTTTATCGCATCATCTTCTAATTCCCACCTATAATCATCGAATTGAGCTAGTTTTTCTTCTCCAGCTATTCTGTAGCCAATTGTCCCAGAAAGTTTATTGTTCTCATGTCTTAATGACTCATGTTTAAAGTATGGCAATGGTCTAGCTGCAATTATGTATATATGGCATTTAGATAAATCTGATTGTAGAGATTCAGATATTTCTCCACCCTTCATCAGTTGATGAGCTGTGAGCATGGCAGTGTAGCTGTTCATATAGCCAATAGCATATTCTGTAACAAATTTTCTCTTCATACTGACTCACGAATTATTTTACTGAAAGTGGGGTGTGTATTTTAACGCTAACGCCACGCATCACCGGCAGCAAAAAGAAGAGCGAGGAACGAGCGGCGCTTTTTGCTGTCCGCGTGTATGCGATTGTGTACGCCCGTCATGGGCATGAACTTATGGGGTGAAAGTCCTCTGTTGGAAAACCACCGCCAGAATCCCATGTTGGTAGTATGGCGTTAACAACTAGCAGAAGGCAACTGCAAAACCGTGAGGGTTTGTGGGAAGGAAGCCTGATGCAAAGCTGCGGACTGACGGACAGAAACATCATAGAAGGCGTAGTCTGGAGGCGAGCTGGCACAAGACAGCGAAGCCGCGTGGTTTAACGGATAGCGTAAATGATGCAGTGGTGCAGTGACAGTTCATGTTCTTATCCGGGGAGAACTGCTTAACGGGCGGTCGTAGTGAACCCGCTGAGGTGCGGGTATAGAAAATACCTTGGCGTTCCGGCTTGCCATCTGCCGGATGCGAGCGAACCTGATGGCAAACGACAGCGCGGTGGGGAGCAATTTCCATCGTGATTAAGCAGTAGTCAGCAGACGGCATAGTAGCCAAACGCCTGCCGTAATGGGCAGGACAGGGTGAAGGCCGGAACATCAACCAACAAGGAGGAGGTACATCTACTTGGAATCATTACCGAATTCCCCGCCACGGGAAAATGAATGCCAGCGTTCCGATGAGAACCCAGCCTTGAATGCAAACCTGTTGGAGCAGGTAGTCACAAACGCCAATATTCAGCAGGCCTGGCAACAAGTCCGCCGCAATAAAGGCGCAGCCGGGGTCGATGGCATCACCATTGAGCAATTCACCGATTGGGTTAAGCCGCAATGGTCTGACCTGAAAGAACAACTGCTCACTGGGTGCTATTTCCCTCAGCCCGTTAAGCGTGTCCGCATCCCCAAAGATGACGGCTCTGATCGTTTATTGGGCATCCCAACCGTGTTGGATCGGGTGATCCAGCAAGCCATTGTACAAGTCCTGTCACCGGTCTTTGACCCAACATTTTCTGAGCACAGTCATGGCTTCCGGCCAAACCGCTCGGCACATGATGCGGTCAGGGAGGTTCAGGGATACTGCCAACAGAAACGGAATATCGCCGTCGATATTGATCTGTCGAAATTCTTTGACCGGGTTAACCACGACAAACTGATGACCTTACTGGGGCGCAGGTTCCGGGATAAGGGCTTGCTGCAACTCATTGGCCGCTATCTTCGGGCGGGGGTGATGGATGGCAACATCCTGCTCCCCAGCCATGAAGGTGTGCCGCAAGGTGGCCCGCTCTCGCCACTATTGTCCAATGTGATGCTCGATCCGCTGGATAAGGAGCTGGAGAAACGCGGCCATCACTTCGCCCGTTATGCGGATGACCTCATCATCATGGTGAAGAGTCCGCGCGCGGGTGAGCGGGTACTCCAGAGTCTGACCCGTTTTATCGAAAACGACCTGAAGCTCAAGGTGAATACTGAAAAGAGCCAGGTCGTTAAAAGCGTGAATGCCAGGTTCCTGGGTTTTAGTTTCCGGGGCAAGCATATACGCTGGCATCCCAAATCGGTTGAGAAGTTCAAACGCCGCGTGCGGGAACTGACCAACCGGACATGGGGTGTGTCGATGGGAAAGAAAATCCGCAACTTGAGCGTGTATCTCCGGGGTTGGATCAACTATTACGGTATTGCTCATCAATACCAGCCATGTGTTGATCTTGATCACTGGATACGGCGCAGGGTCAGAATGTGTTACTGGAAACAATGGGGTCGACCGCGAACCAAGATTCGCAGCCTGATTCAATTAAGTCTGCCGGTCAGGTCAGCGGTGGCTTGTGGGCGCTCCAGCAAAGGCTGGTGGCGTAGCTCGAAATCACAGGGGATTAATGCTGCTTTGAGTTTGAAGTATCTGAAACAACAAGGTCTGTTCTCACTTCGGGACGGCTGGATTGCATTTCATTATGGTGGGTGAAACGCCCTGTGCGGAGCCGCATGCAGGGTGTTGTGGGGGCTGGAGGTTAGAGACCTCCGGCTACCCGATGTACGCCCGTCATGGGCATGAACTTATGGGGTGAAAGTCCTCTGTTGGAAAACCACCGCCAGAATCCCATGTTGGTAGTATGGCGTTAACAACTAGCAGAAGGCAACTGCAAAACCGTGAGGGTTTGTGGGAAGGAAGCCTGATGCAAAGCTGCGGACTGACGGACAGAAACATCATAGAAGGCGTAGTCTGGAGGCGAGCTGGCACAAGACAGCGAAGCCGCGTGGTTTAACGGATAGCGTAAATGATGCAGTGGTGCAGTGACAGTTCATGTTCTTATCCGGGGAGAACTGCTTAACGGGCGGTCGTAGTGAACCCGCTGAGGTGCGGGTATAGAAAATACCTTGGCGTTCCGGCTTGCCATCTGCCGGATGCGAGCGAACCTGATGGCAAACGACAGCGCGGTGGGGAGCAATTTCCATCGTGATTAAGCAGTAGTCAGCAGACGGCATAGTAGCCAAACGCCTGCCGTAATGGGCAGGACAGGGTGAAGGCCGGAACATCAACCAACAAGGAGGAGGTACATCTACTTGGAATCATTACCGAATTCCCCGCCACGGGAAAATGAATGCCAGCGTTCCGATGAGAACCCAGCCTTGAATGCAAACCTGTTGGAGCAGGTAGTCACAAACGCCAATATTCAGCAGGCCTGGCAACAAGTCCGCCGCAATAAAGGCGCAGCCGGGGTCGATGGCATCACCATTGAGCAATTCACCGATTGGGTTAAGCCGCAATGGTCTGACCTGAAAGAACAACTGCTCACTGGGTGCTATTTCCCTCAGCCCGTTAAGCGTGTCCGCATCCCCAAAGATGACGGCTCTGATCGTTTATTGGGCATCCCAACCGTGTTGGATCGGGTGATCCAGCAAGCCATTGTACAAGTCCTGTCACCGGTCTTTGACCCAACATTTTCTGAGCACAGTCATGGCTTCCGGCCAAACCGCTCGGCACATGATGCGGTCAGGGAGGTTCAGGGATACTGCCAACAGAAACGGAATATCGCCGTCGATATTGATCTGTCGAAATTCTTTGACCGGGTTAACCACGACAAACTGATGACCTTACTGGGGCGCAGGTTCCGGGATAAGGGCTTGCTGCAACTCATTGGCCGCTATCTTCGGGCGGGGGTGATGGATGGCAACATCCTGCTCCCCAGCCATGAAGGTGTGCCGCAAGGTGGCCCGCTCTCGCCACTATTGTCCAATGTGATGCTCGATCCGCTGGATAAGGAGCTGGAGAAACGCGGCCATCACTTCGCCCGTTATGCGGATGACCTCATCATCATGGTGAAGAGTCCGCGCGCGGGTGAGCGGGTACTCCAGAGTCTGACCCGTTTTATCGAAAACGACCTGAAGCTCAAGGTGAATACTGAAAAGAGCCAGGTCGTTAAAAGCGTGAATGCCAGGTTCCTGGGTTTTAGTTTCCGGGGCAAGCATATACGCTGGCATCCCAAATCGGTTGAGAAGTTCAAACGCCGCGTGCGGGAACTGACCAACCGGACATGGGGTGTGTCGATGGGAAAGAAAATCCGCAACTTGAGCGTGTATCTCCGGGGTTGGATCAACTATTACGGTATTGCTCATCAATACCAGCCATGTGTTGATCTTGATCACTGGATACGGCGCAGGGTCAGAATGTGTTACTGGAAACAATGGGGTCGACCGCGAACCAAGATTCGCAGCCTGATTCAATTAAGTCTGCCGGTCAGGTCAGCGGTGGCTTGTGGGCGCTCCAGCAAAGGCTGGTGGCGTAGCTCGAAATCACAGGGGATTAATGCTGCTTTGAGTTTGAAGTATCTGAAACAACAAGGTCTGTTCTCACTTCGGGACGGCTGGATTGCATTTCATTATGGTGGGTGAAACGCCCTGTGCGGAGCCGCATGCAGGGTGTTGTGGGGGCTGGAGGTTAGAGACCTCCGGCTACCCGATGTACGCCCGTCATGGGCATGAACTTATGGGGTGAAAGTCCTCTGTTGGAAAACCACCGCCAGAATCCCATGTTGGTAGTATGGCGTTAACAACTAGCAGAAGGCAACTGCAAAACCGTGAGGGTTTGTGGGAAGGAAGCCTGATGCAAAGCTGCGGACTGACGGACAGAAACATCATAGAAGGCGTAGTCTGGAGGCGAGCTGGCACAAGACAGCGAAGCCGCGTGGTTTAACGGATAGCGTAAATGATGCAGTGGTGCAGTGACAGTTCATGTTCTTATCCGGGGAGAACTGCTTAACGGGCGGTCGTAGTGAACCCGCTGAGGTGCGGGTATAGAAAATACCTTGGCGTTCCGGCTTGCCATCTGCCGGATGCGAGCGAACCTGATGGCAAACGACAGCGCGGTGGGGAGCAATTTCCATCGTGATTAAGCAGTAGTCAGCAGACGGCATAGTAGCCAAACGCCTGCCGTAATGGGCAGGACAGGGTGAAGGCCGGAACATCAACCAACAAGGAGGAGGTACATCTACTTGGAATCATTACCGAATTCCCCGCCACGGGAAAATGAATGCCAGCGTTCCGATGAGAACCCAGCCTTGAATGCAAACCTGTTGGAGCAGGTAGTCACAAACGCCAATATTCAGCAGGCCTGGCAACAAGTCCGCCGCAATAAAGGCGCAGCCGGGGTCGATGGCATCACCATTGAGCAATTCACCGATTGGGTTAAGCCGCAATGGTCTGACCTGAAAGAACAACTGCTCACTGGGTGCTATTTCCCTCAGCCCGTTAAGCGTGTCCGCATCCCCAAAGATGACGGCTCTGATCGTTTATTGGGCATCCCAACCGTGTTGGATCGGGTGATCCAGCAAGCCATTGTACAAGTCCTGTCACCGGTCTTTGACCCAACATTTTCTGAGCACAGTCATGGCTTCCGGCCAAACCGCTCGGCACATGATGCGGTCAGGGAGGTTCAGGGATACTGCCAACAGAAACGGAATATCGCCGTCGATATTGATCTGTCGAAATTCTTTGACCGGGTTAACCACGACAAACTGATGACCTTACTGGGGCGCAGGTTCCGGGATAAGGGCTTGCTGCAACTCATTGGCCGCTATCTTCGGGCGGGGGTGATGGATGGCAACATCCTGCTCCCCAGCCATGAAGGTGTGCCGCAAGGTGGCCCGCTCTCGCCACTATTGTCCAATGTGATGCTCGATCCGCTGGATAAGGAGCTGGAGAAACGCGGCCATCACTTCGCCCGTTATGCGGATGACCTCATCATCATGGTGAAGAGTCCGCGCGCGGGTGAGCGGGTACTCCAGAGTCTGACCCGTTTTATCGAAAACGACCTGAAGCTCAAGGTGAATACTGAAAAGAGCCAGGTCGTTAAAAGCGTGAATGCCAGGTTCCTGGGTTTTAGTTTCCGGGGCAAGCATATACGCTGGCATCCCAAATCGGTTGAGAAGTTCAAACGCCGCGTGCGGGAACTGACCAACCGGACATGGGGTGTGTCGATGGGAAAGAAAATCCGCAACTTGAGCGTGTATCTCCGGGGTTGGATCAACTATTACGGTATTGCTCATCAATACCAGCCATGTGTTGATCTTGATCACTGGATACGGCGCAGGGTCAGAATGTGTTACTGGAAACAATGGGGTCGACCGCGAACCAAGATTCGCAGCCTGATTCAATTAAGTCTGCCGGTCAGGTCAGCGGTGGCTTGTGGGCGCTCCAGCAAAGGCTGGTGGCGTAGCTCGAAATCACAGGGGATTAATGCTGCTTTGAGTTTGAAGTATCTGAAACAACAAGGTCTGTTCTCACTTCGGGACGGCTGGATTGCATTTCATTATGGTGGGTGAAACGCCCTGTGCGGAGCCGCATGCAGGGTGTTGTGGGGGCTGGAGGTTAGAGACCTCCGGCTACCCGATTAGGTTTTTTCTTTTTCAAAAGTAACGACATCTTGTTCTTCGGCTTCGACATTAAACTCAACTCGACTTTGAAGAACGATCTCTTCGATTACATCTGTACCTTTTCCTGCTTTTAGCACTTGTTCAAATATTTCCATCAGCCTCGGGATATTTATTATTTCCTCAACCGATGCGATATACTTTTTTACTATGGCTTTGATTTGGTATTTAGCCTTAGCCGGATTTTCTATTTTATTGACAATCTCTTCGCTGGTTTCATTTGTCTTTACTACAAATGTAATTGGATACCTTTGAACCTTATCAATATCTAGAAAATACTTTCCAGCATCAACGGTTTCTGTTACTTGAAAAAAGCGGCCTAGTGGTTTCATGACAAAATCAATACCGCCGTCGTTGGCGTTGGTTCTACCTGTTTTATACAACACCAAAGATTCTTCAATTAACTCATCAGGAGACCAACCCCAATATATTCTCTGATCTGCATAGTGTTGCTTCAAGACGGCAAAACTCGCTATCTCAAACACACGGGCATCAACATTGGGGCGAAAAAGACCTTTGATAAATTTGATTGCTTTTTCTGGGGATTCTTCTTGTATATCGATAATCTCTTGGCAATACGTCATGAACTCAGTGAAAGCACTTTGCCTAGCTTTCACGTATGCTTCTATGATCTCAAGAATGGCCTGGGCAAGGTTGATACCATTTACCACAATCAGTTGTTCATTTATCCAATACTTATTGCTTTCAGCATCTCTTATAATTGGTAGGTATTCGCAAGTGGGGAAGTACTTCTTAAATTCTTCATTGAGGCGATGATTTAACGCATGATTCTGCAACTTACTTCCGAATGGTAATTCACGTTGACGGCGAAATAAGTCGCTAAATTTCGCGCCATCATAATCAGAATAGTTGCCGCTTTCATGAAATCCACCATTAATGTAATCTTCAACCAACACATAAATTGCATAATGATTAGCAAACCCCGCCCTCGATTTGGAGCCTCTGTTTGCAGCTTTTGTTTTTATGTTGAGGTATTGGAGTATTTCGCTTGAACTTAGTAAACCTTCGCCATTATCAGAATACCCGTTGAGGATTTCGATTATGTTATCTGTGAATCCGTGTTTAAGAACCGACACTGAACAGGTCTCCTGATTTTTCTTCGTACTTAACACCGCGACCGTTCTTGATCTTTGTGTTTTTCTTAACAGATTCAAGTTTTTCGCCGTTATGTTCATTCATAGATAGAACACGACGTAGACCAATTTTTAGATACGTTTCTTGTGATTCGATGCTTATGCTATTTCTTCCCAGTGATTTAGCTACAGCAGCAGTAGTGAAGGTTCCAGAAAATGGATCAAACACAGTATCACCCGCATTGCTACTAGCTCTGATGATTCTCTCCAACAATGCTTCAGGTTTTTGAGATGGATGATCCTCATACTCATCCATTCTGTAACGAACCCTGGGAAACTCCCAAACATTACCGGGAACCTTTTTTGTATTGTATGGCTTAGGTGTGTCACCCCGATAATCGATTAACTTTCGTTTTGCACCTGTTTTTGCTTCTACAAGTATTTCATCTGCATTGAAACAGTACGATTTTTGATCTTTGACGCAATGAAGAATTGGCTCATACATTGAACCGTAATACTTCTTAGCTTGAACACCAGAACTGTCATAAGACCAGACAATTCTACTAAGAATACTTAATTTGTCTCTCACATAGAGGTCAAAGTAAGGCATGGCCTGAGTACTTGTCATTAGATACATAGTACCTGTTGGTTTTAGTATTCTGATGCACTCATCAATCCATTCATATGCCCATTTAGCGTATTCGGCATCCGAAGGCCATTTATCGTGAAAATCGGCAAATTTCTTGCCAATATTGTAAGGCGGGTCAACGAACACCAGATCAACGCTTCCATCTGGTATTTCATTTTTCATCACATCTAAGGCTTCGCCATGATGGATGATGTGCCCTTCTTTTTCGTATTTGGACATGTTTTAGTTATGCCTCCTCTGTGCCTGTTTTTGAAACCTAACGCCGCATTAAGGGGCAGCCAACGCTACTACCAACTTACCGCATAACACCGTAACCACAAAAACCAACGCATAATAAAAATGCCACGCGTTGGCTGTCCCTCTTAAATGCTTTGTGTACGCCCGTCATGGGCATGAACTTATGGGGTGAAAGTCCTCTGTTGGAAAACCACCGCCAGAATCCCATGTTGGTAGTATGGCGTTAACAACTAGCAGAAGGCAACTGCAAAACCGTGAGGGTTTGTGGGAAGGAAGCCTGATGCAAAGCTGCGGACTGACGGACAGAAACATCATAGAAGGCGTAGTCTGGAGGCGAGCTGGCACAAGACAGCGAAGCCGCGTGGTTTAACGGATAGCGTAAATGATGCAGTGGTGCAGTGACAGTTCATGTTCTTATCCGGGGAGAACTGCTTAACGGGCGGTCGTAGTGAACCCGCTGAGGTGCGGGTATAGAAAATACCTTGGCGTTCCGGCTTGCCATCTGCCGGATGCGAGCGAACCTGATGGCAAACGACAGCGCGGTGGGGAGCAATTTCCATCGTGATTAAGCAGTAGTCAGCAGACGGCATAGTAGCCAAACGCCTGCCGTAATGGGCAGGACAGGGTGAAGGCCGGAACATCAACCAACAAGGAGGAGGTACATCTACTTGGAATCATTACCGAATTCCCCGCCACGGGAAAATGAATGCCAGCGTTCCGATGAGAACCCAGCCTTGAATGCAAACCTGTTGGAGCAGGTAGTCACAAACGCCAATATTCAGCAGGCCTGGCAACAAGTCCGCCGCAATAAAGGCGCAGCCGGGGTCGATGGCATCACCATTGAGCAATTCACCGATTGGGTTAAGCCGCAATGGTCTGACCTGAAAGAACAACTGCTCACTGGGTGCTATTTCCCTCAGCCCGTTAAGCGTGTCCGCATCCCCAAAGATGACGGCTCTGATCGTTTATTGGGCATCCCAACCGTGTTGGATCGGGTGATCCAGCAAGCCATTGTACAAGTCCTGTCACCGGTCTTTGACCCAACATTTTCTGAGCACAGTCATGGCTTCCGGCCAAACCGCTCGGCACATGATGCGGTCAGGGAGGTTCAGGGATACTGCCAACAGAAACGGAATATCGCCGTCGATATTGATCTGTCGAAATTCTTTGACCGGGTTAACCACGACAAACTGATGACCTTACTGGGGCGCAGGTTCCGGGATAAGGGCTTGCTGCAACTCATTGGCCGCTATCTTCGGGCGGGGGTGATGGATGGCAACATCCTGCTCCCCAGCCATGAAGGTGTGCCGCAAGGTGGCCCGCTCTCGCCACTATTGTCCAATGTGATGCTCGATCCGCTGGATAAGGAGCTGGAGAAACGCGGCCATCACTTCGCCCGTTATGCGGATGACCTCATCATCATGGTGAAGAGTCCGCGCGCGGGTGAGCGGGTACTCCAGAGTCTGACCCGTTTTATCGAAAACGACCTGAAGCTCAAGGTGAATACTGAAAAGAGCCAGGTCGTTAAAAGCGTGAATGCCAGGTTCCTGGGTTTTAGTTTCCGGGGCAAGCATATACGCTGGCATCCCAAATCGGTTGAGAAGTTCAAACGCCGCGTGCGGGAACTGACCAACCGGACATGGGGTGTGTCGATGGGAAAGAAAATCCGCAACTTGAGCGTGTATCTCCGGGGTTGGATCAACTATTACGGTATTGCTCATCAATACCAGCCATGTGTTGATCTTGATCACTGGATACGGCGCAGGGTCAGAATGTGTTACTGGAAACAATGGGGTCGACCGCGAACCAAGATTCGCAGCCTGATTCAATTAAGTCTGCCGGTCAGGTCAGCGGTGGCTTGTGGGCGCTCCAGCAAAGGCTGGTGGCGTAGCTCGAAATCACAGGGGATTAATGCTGCTTTGAGTTTGAAGTATCTGAAACAACAAGGTCTGTTCTCACTTCGGGACGGCTGGATTGCATTTCATTATGGTGGGTGAAACGCCCTGTGCGGAGCCGCATGCAGGGTGTTGTGGGGGCTGGAGGTTAGAGACCTCCGGCTACCCGATTAGCCTTATCAACGCGATTGTGATGAATAAACTTCAAAAATTGAACGACCAATTTTAACAATTGCATCATTTCGATCTGCTATTGAAGCCTCTGTTTGCGCTAGATAGATACTAACTATGATTGGGGATTGAGCTTCACTCCAAACAACGGCTGTAATACTCCGAGCACCAAATCCGCCAGCACCTGAACGATCCGCAATATTCCATCCCTCTGGCAATACTGACCTCAATAAATTACCAGTGACTTGATTATTCACCATCCAATACTCTAATTTTTTCTGGCCATCTTGAGACAATGTGGAACCAAATAATAATTCATTTAAAGTATTCACTATTGCATTAGGAGTTGTCGTATCCCTCAAATCACCAAGCTTGCCTTCATTTAATTCAGGTTCAATACGGTCTAGACGGGTTTCTTTATCTCCGATTTGTCTTAGAAAATCCGTCACACTTTCAGGACCTCCTAGGGCATTTAGGATGATATTTGCTGCTGCATTATCACTTGTCGTCATAGTTGCGAAACACGCATCATCGAGCGTTATTGCTTGTCCTACTTGCTTTTCTATTACGGGAGAATAGGTCACAAGATCTGCTTTTTTGATCTCAACTGTACTCTTAGGATTTATTTCCCCTTGCTCAGCATCATATAATAATTTAGCACAAGCTATTGTTTTAAAAGTACTTGTTAAAGGAAAACGCTGATTGCCATTGTAATCCCAAGACTCTCCAGTTTGAGTATCAAGAACAGAAATCCCTATATGCGCAGAAAGAGATGCTTCAATTACCTTAGCATCTTGTTCAACCTGTTGAAACTTTGAACTATTTGCAAACACCATAGACGGTATTAAAAGCGAAAATACCAGTAAAAGCTTCATGTAATAACCTCATCATTTTGATTGGCTTACATCTTATATCAGAGTGTGAAGTATTCAAATAAGGCTAACGCTCGAGTTAAGCCGCGCCGCGAAGCGGCGTCGGCTTGAACGAATTGTGTACGCCCGTCATGGGCATGAACTTATGGGGTGAAAGTCCTCTGTTGGAAAACCACCGCCAGAATCCCATGTTGGTAGTATGGCGTTAACAACTAGCAGAAGGCAACTGCAAAACCGTGAGGGTTTGTGGGAAGGAAGCCTGATGCAAAGCTGCGGACTGACGGACAGAAACATCATAGAAGGCGTAGTCTGGAGGCGAGCTGGCACAAGACAGCGAAGCCGCGTGGTTTAACGGATAGCGTAAATGATGCAGTGGTGCAGTGACAGTTCATGTTCTTATCCGGGGAGAACTGCTTAACGGGCGGTCGTAGTGAACCCGCTGAGGTGCGGGTATAGAAAATACCTTGGCGTTCCGGCTTGCCATCTGCCGGATGCGAGCGAACCTGATGGCAAACGACAGCGCGGTGGGGAGCAATTTCCATCGTGATTAAGCAGTAGTCAGCAGACGGCATAGTAGCCAAACGCCTGCCGTAATGGGCAGGACAGGGTGAAGGCCGGAACATCAACCAACAAGGAGGAGGTACATCTACTTGGAATCATTACCGAATTCCCCGCCACGGGAAAATGAATGCCAGCGTTCCGATGAGAACCCAGCCTTGAATGCAAACCTGTTGGAGCAGGTAGTCACAAACGCCAATATTCAGCAGGCCTGGCAACAAGTCCGCCGCAATAAAGGCGCAGCCGGGGTCGATGGCATCACCATTGAGCAATTCACCGATTGGGTTAAGCCGCAATGGTCTGACCTGAAAGAACAACTGCTCACTGGGTGCTATTTCCCTCAGCCCGTTAAGCGTGTCCGCATCCCCAAAGATGACGGCTCTGATCGTTTATTGGGCATCCCAACCGTGTTGGATCGGGTGATCCAGCAAGCCATTGTACAAGTCCTGTCACCGGTCTTTGACCCAACATTTTCTGAGCACAGTCATGGCTTCCGGCCAAACCGCTCGGCACATGATGCGGTCAGGGAGGTTCAGGGATACTGCCAACAGAAACGGAATATCGCCGTCGATATTGATCTGTCGAAATTCTTTGACCGGGTTAACCACGACAAACTGATGACCTTACTGGGGCGCAGGTTCCGGGATAAGGGCTTGCTGCAACTCATTGGCCGCTATCTTCGGGCGGGGGTGATGGATGGCAACATCCTGCTCCCCAGCCATGAAGGTGTGCCGCAAGGTGGCCCGCTCTCGCCACTATTGTCCAATGTGATGCTCGATCCGCTGGATAAGGAGCTGGAGAAACGCGGCCATCACTTCGCCCGTTATGCGGATGACCTCATCATCATGGTGAAGAGTCCGCGCGCGGGTGAGCGGGTACTCCAGAGTCTGACCCGTTTTATCGAAAACGACCTGAAGCTCAAGGTGAATACTGAAAAGAGCCAGGTCGTTAAAAGCGTGAATGCCAGGTTCCTGGGTTTTAGTTTCCGGGGCAAGCATATACGCTGGCATCCCAAATCGGTTGAGAAGTTCAAACGCCGCGTGCGGGAACTGACCAACCGGACATGGGGTGTGTCGATGGGAAAGAAAATCCGCAACTTGAGCGTGTATCTCCGGGGTTGGATCAACTATTACGGTATTGCTCATCAATACCAGCCATGTGTTGATCTTGATCACTGGATACGGCGCAGGGTCAGAATGTGTTACTGGAAACAATGGGGTCGACCGCGAACCAAGATTCGCAGCCTGATTCAATTAAGTCTGCCGGTCAGGTCAGCGGTGGCTTGTGGGCGCTCCAGCAAAGGCTGGTGGCGTAGCTCGAAATCACAGGGGATTAATGCTGCTTTGAGTTTGAAGTATCTGAAACAACAAGGTCTGTTCTCACTTCGGGACGGCTGGATTGCATTTCATTATGGTGGGTGAAACGCCCTGTGCGGAGCCGCATGCAGGGTGTTGTGGGGGCTGGAGGTTAGAGACCTCCGGCTACCCGATTAGACATCATTTGCCGACTACCTTGGTGCTCTCGCCTTTCACGTAGTGAACAAATTCTTCCAACTGATCAGCGTGCAAGGCCAAGCGATCTTCTTCTTGTCCAAGATAAGCCTGTCTAGCTTCAAGCAAGACGGGCTGATACTGGGCCGGTAGGCGCTCCATTGCCCAGTCGGCAGCGACATCCTTCGGCGCGATTTTGCCGGTTACTGCGCTGTACCAAATACGAGACAACGTAAGCACTACATTTCGCTCATCGCCAGCCCAGTCGGGCTGCGAGTTCCATAGCTTCAAGGTTTCATTTAGTGCCTCGAATAGATCCTGTTCAGGGACCGGATCAAAGAGTTCCTCCGCCGCTGGACCTACCAAGGCAACGCTATGTTCTCTTGCTTTTGTCAGCAAGATAGCCAGATCAATGTCGATCGTGGCTGGCTCGAAGATACCCGCAAGAATGTCATTGCGCTGCCATTCTCCAAATTGCAGTTCTCGCTTAGCTGGATAACGCCACGGAATGATGTCGTCGTGCACGACAATGGTGACTTCTATAGCGCGGAGAGCCTCACTCTCGCCGGGGAAAGTCGAAACCTCCAGAAGGTCGTTGAGCAAAGCTCGCCGCGTTGTTTCATTAAGCCTTACAGTCACAGTAACCAGCAAATCAATATCGCTGTATGGCTTCAGGCCGCCATTCACTGCGGAGCCGTACAAATGCACGGCCAGCAACGTCGGCTCCAGATGGCGCTCAATGACACTAAGCACCTCTAACAGTTGTGTCGAAATTTCGGCGATCACTGCGTCCCTCATGATGTCTAACGCCTTGCTCACCGGTAAATTGGGAGCGTAGCGAGTAATTTATCCGCGTGCAGCAACTTGTGTACGCCCGTCATGGGCATGAACTTATGGGGTGAAAGTCCTCTGTTGGAAAACCACCGCCAGAATCCCATGTTGGTAGTATGGCGTTAACAACTAGCAGAAGGCAACTGCAAAACCGTGAGGGTTTGTGGGAAGGAAGCCTGATGCAAAGCTGCGGACTGACGGACAGAAACATCATAGACGGCGTAGTCTGGAGGCGAGCTGGCACAAGACAGCGAAGCCGCGTGGTTTAACGGATAGCGTAAATGATGCAGTGGTGCAGTGACAGTTCATGTTCTTATCCGGGGAGAACTGCTTAACGGGCGGTCGTAGTGAACCCGCTGAGGTGCGGGTATAGAAAATACCTTGGCGTTCCGGCTTGCCATCTGCCGGATGCGAGCGAACCTGATGGCAAACGACAGCGCGGTGGGGAGCAATTTCCATCGTGATTAAGCAGTAGTCAGCAGACGGCATAGTAGCCAAACGCCTGCCGTAATGGGCAGGACAGGGTGAAGGCCGGAACATCAACCAACAAGGAGGAGGTACATCTACTTGGAATCATTACCGAATTCCCCGCCACGGGAAAATGAATGCCAGCGTTCCGATGAGAACCCAGCCTTGAATGCAAACCTGTTGGAGCAGGTAGTCACAAACGCCAATATTCAGCAGGCCTGGCAACAAGTCCGCCGCAATAAAGGCGCAGCCGGGGTCGATGGCATCACCATTGAGCAATTCACCGATTGGGTTAAGCCGCAATGGTCTGACCTGAAAGAACAACTGCTCACTGGGTGCTATTTCCCTCAGCCCGTTAAGCGTGTCCGCATCCCCAAAGATGACGGCTCTGATCGTTTATTGGGCATCCCAACCGTGTTGGATCGGGTGATCCAGCAAGCCATTGTACAAGTCCTGTCACCGGTCTTTGACCCAACATTTTCTGAGCACAGTCATGGCTTCCGGCCAAACCGCTCGGCACATGATGCGGTCAGGGAGGTTCAGGGATACTGCCAACAGAAACGGAATATCGCCGTCGATATTGATCTGTCGAAATTCTTTGACCGGGTTAACCACGACAAACTGATGACCTTACTGGGGCGCAGGTTCCGGGATAAGGGCTTGCTGCAACTCATTGGCCGCTATCTTCGGGCGGGGGTGATGGATGGCAACATCCTGCTCCCCAGCCATGAAGGTGTGCCGCAAGGTGGCCCGCTCTCGCCACTATTGTCCAATGTGATGCTCGATCCGCTGGATAAGGAGCTGGAGAAACGCGGCCATCACTTCGCCCGTTATGCGGATGACCTCATCATCATGGTGAAGAGTCCGCGCGCGGGTGAGCGGGTACTCCAGAGTCTGACCCGTTTTATCGAAAACGACCTGAAGCTCAAGGTGAATACTGAAAAGAGCCAGGTCGTTAAAAGCGTGAATGCCAGGTTCCTGGGTTTTAGTTTCCGGGGCAAGCATATACGCTGGCATCCCAAATCGGTTGAGAAGTTCAAACGCCGCGTGCGGGAACTGACCAACCGGACATGGGGTGTGTCGATGGGAAAGAAAATCCGCAACTTGAGCGTGTATCTCCGGGGTTGGATCAACTATTACGGTATTGCTCATCAATACCAGCCATGTGTTGATCTTGATCACTGGATACGGCGCAGGGTCAGAATGTGTTACTGGAAACAATGGGGTCGACCGCGAACCAAGATTCGCAGCCTGATTCAATTAAGTCTGCCGGTCAGGTCAGCGGTGGCTTGTGGGCGCTCCAGCAAAGGCTGGTGGCGTAGCTCGAAATCACAGGGGATTAATGCTGCTTTGAGTTTGAAGTATCTGAAACAACAAGGTCTGTTCTCACTTCGGGACGGCTGGATTGCATTTCATTATGGTGGGTGAAACGCCCTGTGCGGAGCCGCATGCAGGGTGTTGTGGGGGCTGGAGGTTAGAGACCTCCGGCTACCCGATTATGCCTTGTATTCTGCTTCTGGCTCTTTAAACATATTGAGCTGCTTTCGATACTTATTCAGATCAACGTTTTTGCCACTTTTTATCGACTCGTAGATTTCACTTAGAACTTTCGAATCAGTACCTTTTTCAAGAAATCTAAATGCGGAAGCAGCTACATATTCTGGCTCCATATCAAATGAATACCAATTTCTTCGCTCTGTTTCTGCAACATAGCCTGTTGTGTTAGACCCACCAAAAATATCTACAACAATATCTTCTGGATCAGTTAAAAACTTAATAAAAAATTCCGGGAGTTTTGCCGGGAATCGTGCAGGGTGGCTCTTTATGCCAATCTCTTTGCAGCCTGCCAAGTACCCTCCATTCGACTCTGAATTTGGGATTTGAAGCAAATTTGACGGAATAGCTCCATTATTGTTTTTGCCAAAACCTTTTCCAATATCATGGCCTGATGGTCTTTTCTTCGGATCATAGAACTTATCAGGATCCTCCAAGAGCTTTTTCATTCGATCACTATATTCAGTGAGTACATTTGTTACGTCAGCTTTTGGGAACTCTGTTTTACTAAACCACCATACTGTATTAACAGAATCTTTTGCTCGCATTTTTCGTTTGTTCACCCACTCTATGGGGCTTGGTAGCTTGGACGGATTAAACCAATAAAAATCTTCCGCTAGAAAGAAACCAAGGTCGTCACAAAAATGGATTGGAATACGGAAGTTATAAAGGCTTCTTGCCGGCACACCCTTTTGGTAAGCCCCCCCAAGATCAAGGACAAAACTCCCATCTGGTCTGAGTTTTTTAAAAACTAGTTTCGCAAATTCTGAAAGCCATTCGATATATTCATGTTGATCTTTATTGCCATATTCTTTTTTTCGCAATAGTGCAAATGGTGGGCTTGTCATTACTAGATTTACGCTGTCATCTGGAAATTGCGCAAGCAATTCAAGTGAGTCTCCGCAGTAGGCACTACCCCACTCTGTTGTGTAGGCAGGTGTATTCTTAAGGATAGGTAACTGTTTCATCTTAATAGGCTCTCTTTCTTTTGTGCTACTTATAGTCTGTAGACGCATAGTCATCATGACAGGATTATAACGCGATGTTGACAAAAAACACCACCCAAAACGCCAGAAAGATTTTTGCTCGAAATCTCAAAGAGATTCGAGCAAAAGCCAATCTTTCTCAAGAAGAGCTTGCAGATTTGGCCGGGCTTCACAGGACTTATGTTGGGTCTGTGGAGCGCGGAGAAAGGAACATATCGATTGATAACATGGAACGGTTAGCAAGTGCTTTGGCTGTAGATATTAAGGACTTGCTAAAGAATGACTAGCCATAAAGATTTGAAGAAATTTCAAGACATTTACCCCCATATATTAAAATTACAACAGCTAGCTGAAAATCATGGAATTAACGACATATTTCAGGACAACGGCGGCAAATTACTACAAGTATTGCTGATAACGGGTTTGGAGGTTCTGCCTGGCCGGGAAGGTAATGATGCTAAAGACTCAAATGGTAATGAGTATGAATTAAAATCAGTAAATACACTTCTGACAAAAAGCTTTTCTACTCACCACCACATGAATCCGGTCATCATTGAAAAGTATCGACAAGTAGATTGGATTTTCGCAGTGTACGAAGGAATAAAGCTACTTTCGATACACCAGCTTACCCCTGCCGATCTAGAGCCATATTATTCTAAATGGATCAAAAAATGGCATGCTGATGGCGGGAAAGATATTAATAATCCAAAAATCCCTCTCAAATTTGTTTTGGAGCATGGGCGGACTATTTATAAGGCATAACAGTTTGTTAAACAGCTTCCCTGTCTCACAGGAAAGACAGCCTCAGCTCAATCGGTAAACAAATGCCGCTTATCAGGTTCGGTTTTTGTTCGTTTTTGTCTTTGGCTATCATGCTGAGAATTCTCCGCTGCTTAATCCGACATTCATGAACAAGAAGCATACAACATTTCCGAAAGCCCCACCAACACCTTATCCACACGAGTTCTGGGAAAATTACACGCTTTTTCTTGTAAAACATGGGGTTAACAAGCGTCATGTGGCTTGGTATGTCTTTCGTACCCAGCAGTACATTGCAGCCTTTCCTGAGCAGAATGTCCGCAGTCATACAGCGGAGGAAATTGACCAGTTTCTGAATAAATTAGGTATGGATACCCGCCTGAAAGCATGGCAATTTGTACAGGCAGTCGATGCAATACGGATTCTGTTTTGTCTGGCACTGAAAATATCCTGGGCACAAAATTTTGACTGGGAGTACTGGAAATCATCAGCAAAAGAACTGGAAGCGGATCATGCAACAGTAGCCCGTGATTACACAGATGCTCTGGCTGAACTTGAACAACCACCGCCAGAAACCGAAGAACGTTGTTCCCATGAACTATATCAGCGTTATCAGCCAGCCCTTGCGGAAGTCGTCAGAGTCGTGCGGTTGAAAAACTACGCGATGAAAACAGAGAAGAACTATCGGAGCTGGATTGCACGGTTTTTCTATTTCCATAAGCCTGATGATGTTTGTTCACTGGGAGTAGCAGAGGTAAAGCAATACCTTGAATATCTCGCATTAAAACGGAATGTTTCAGTGGCTACCCAAAAACAGGCACTTAATGCGCTCGCATTCCTGTTTAATCAGGTATGGCAAAAACCAATGGGCGATTTGGGTGAGTTCGTCGGTGCAAAAAGGCCACGCCGTCTGCCGGTCGTGTTATCACGTGATGAAGTTAAAAGGGTGTTGCAACAGATTCATGGAAAGCATCATCTGATGGCGGGTCTGATGTATGGTGGCGGTCTGCGATTAATGGAATGTATGACGTTACGGATACTGGATGTTGATTTTGACTATAATCAGCTAATTATCCGCAATGCCAAAGGTTTTAAAGATCGTGTCGTCCCATTACCGGGAAAATATCAGGAGGCACTCAAACAGCAAATTCAGTTTGTGACACACCTGCATCACCGGGATTTAAAAGCCGGGTATGGTGAGGTTTATTTGCCGGACGCGCTGGCACGTAAATATCAGGGGGCATCGAAAGATTTGCGCTGGCAATATCTGTTTCCTTCAACCCGGATCGGAGCCGATCCCCGTTCGGGTGTTCTGCGACGGCACCATTTACACGAAACCAGTTTGCAAAAAATTATCCGCAAGGCGGTCAAAAAAGCGGGTATCACCAAGCGGGCTACTTCCCACACCTTCCGACATTCCTTTGCTACACACCTCCTCGAAGCAGGTTACGACATCCGCACCGTACAGGAGCTGCTGGGTCACTCGGATGTATCAACAACCATGATCTATACCCACGTTCTCAACAAGCCCGGCATATCGGTGAAAAGCCCGGCTGATATGATCTGAGTAGTGGTTACCGGCACGCTACCGCCCTGATCTGTCGCTGACCAAAGGCGATTAATAGCAGATTAACGGTATTGGTCTGAACTTTATAACACGCTTGTTTGTCAATATCGACATTAACTGAATATGGGTGCTTGCTTTCAGTCCTGATAATGCAAATCTTTAGCCCTGCCCCTCTTGCGGGGGAAGGGTTGGGATGGGGGGGATTTCATAATAATTCATGGCTAAACTCAGGTTTGAAAAAAATGATTGACAAAGCAAAACTTTTCTATAATCCTAAAAAGCGATTTTTAACCCAGTGCGCCCCACAGGCGCAAACAACAGGAGATTCATACATGTGGCAATTCAATTTAAAAGCAATAGGTAAACACAACTAGTGCTCCCCCGCGTATTTTTTGCCGGGGGACGTTAAACGTCATCTGGCAGAGAATACGGATTGAAAAGCCGTATGTAGAAAAACCCCGGATGACGAAAGTCTCCGGGGTTTTTTTGTGTCAAAACAAAACCCAAACCTCGGAAAAATCAAAATAAAGAGGTTTGATATGCCTGTTCAATTTCAATTAAACAAAGGCAAAGTACCGGTAAAAATATTTACCAAAGATGTCGATAGCGCATCGCTGGATCAGCTCGGCAATTTATCGCAAATGCCGTTTATCCACAGCCATATCGCGGCGATGCCCGATGTACATGCCGGAATCGGTGCCACGGTCGGTTCGGTCATCCCCAGCAGGGGCGCGATTATCCCCGCTGCGGTTGGCGTCGATATTGGCTGCGGCATGAACGCTGTGCGCCTGTCGCTGAAAGCGCATGACCTGCCGGATAGCCTGACCAAAGTTCGCTCCGCGATTGAAGCCAAAGTGCCGGTCGGTTTTGAGTGGCATAAGCGCGAAGCCGTACAGGCCGCCACGCTGAAGCAGATGGATCACCACCTGCAGCCGATTACCGACAAGCACCCCGGCCTGACCAAAATGCTGCGTGATTTCCACCGCGTGTGGGGGCGGCAGGTTGGCACACTGGGCGGCGGTAACCACTTCATCGAGCTGTGTCTGGATGAAAGTGATGATGTCTGGGTGATGCTGCACTCCGGTAGTCGCGGCATCGGTAATGCCATCGGGCGCTATTTCATCAGCAAGGCGAAAAAAGACATGGGCAATCTGCTCGGTCGCCTGCCGGATAAGGATCTGGCTTATTTTGAAGAAGGCTCGCAACACTTTGATGACTACATCGAAGCGGTGGGCTGGGCGCAGGATTACGCGATGATCAACCGCCGTGAAATGATGCGCCTGGTAATGAAGGCGCTGGAGGCCCATTTGCCAGCCTTCCAGACCACCCGTGAGGCGATTAACTGCCACCACAACTACGTGCAGAAGGAAACGCATTTCGGTGCGGAAGTTTACATCACCCGCAAAGGCGCGATCAGTGCACAGCAAGGCGAGCTGGGCATTATTCCGGGCAGCATGGGCGCGAAATCGTTCATTGTGCGCGGACTGGGTAATGCGCAGTCGTTCTGCTCCTGTTCACACGGGGCAGGGCGGCGTATGAGTCGCACCCAGGCCAAGCGGCAGTTCAACACGCACGATTTGTCTGAACAAACGCTCGGGGTCGAGTGTCGCAAAGATAAGGGCGTGGTGGATGAAATTCCCGGTGCTTACAAAGACATCGACGAAGTGATGCAAAACCAGACTGATCTGGTGGAAGTGGTGCATACGCTGAAGCAGGTGCTTTGTGTGAAGGGGTAAATCCCCCTCGTTCCCCCTAAGCCACGTTTAAAAAGCGAAACGTGTGAAACAAAGGGGGAGGCCCTCCGATAAGGCCGCGGTTGGTCTGGAGGGTACTCCCCTTTGAAAAAGGGGAGACAGAGGGGATTTAAAAACTTTAAAAAGGACAAACCAATGAAAACTCAAACTTATTTCCTGTCGGGGTCGGGCTTAGCCCGGCCTCCCGAATGTAGACGATATCGACCGATATACAACCACAGAGGTGCTGTATTCAAATCGATTAACTTACCCGCCGCACCGCCGGTGGGATTAAGACAGGAAATTAATAATGGAGAAGCAAGTTCTGGATGAAATTCTGGAAATCATGACCGGTGAGCGTACGTTGTTTCACTATGTGCGCGACGGTTATGCGCTGGCGCTGTTGCAGGATTACATGGGCGACAGTATGAGTATCAACGCATTGAAGCAGTCACCGTATGCACATTTGCTGACCAAGCCGGTGGTGAAACAGGTGATGGCGAAGGCAGCTAATGGCGTGCTGAGTGCAGAGCAGCTGGAGTGGGCGAAGTGGGAAACCGGCCAGACGCCGCTGAATTTTGTGCTGACCCTGGATCGCTGGGGTTCCGGTACTTACTCGGATCGGGTCTGGGATCAGATGAGCCGCAGCGGGCATCATCTGGTGCTGCAGCTGAATTTTGCCAATGATCACCAGCAGCGTTATCAGCAGCTGATCAAGGCGGATGATTACGCGGCCTTTTCCAACTGGGGCCATCCGGTGCTGACTGATGGCCGCTATGAAACGCTGGCCTGGGCGCGGATTGACCTTGATTTTGACAGCGATACTGCGTTGATTGAGGAAATTCAGAGCGACTGGGTGCGGCAGGCCAAAGAAGACTGGTGTCAGGATTGCTATGTAGACGCTGACTTTGATACCTATCTGGGCAAGGTGCTGGCGCCGTATGCCAAAGTCTGGGATGAGGCGATGATGACCGCTGCCTTACAGCTGATCCGCCGTGATCTGGGTATTAATAATGTGTTTTACAACACCTTTGAAACCGGCAACCGGCTGAAGGGCATGGAGTATAACTTTCCGCCACGCTCGCTGTATACCCAACTGCCACGGCGTTTTGGTTTTCAGGAGACTGATGAAATGCCGGTATTTCTGCGTGAGGAACGGCATATCAAGAAAATGGTCAAACAGCTGCAAACCCGGGTTAAGAAGCGCCCGAAGAAAAAGGGCAAACCGGCGCAGCAGGACAGTTTGGAAAAACTGGCCTGGTTTAAACTGCCTTAACAGACCTGAAGGAGGTTCTTATGGCAAAACGAAAGCGGCATACCCGCATTAATCCCATCGCCAATGCGCCGATTCTGCGCAAAGGCGGTGAACATACCGTGAGCCGTTCGGGAGAACGCTCGCGGGAAAAACAGAAAGTCAGGAAACTGATGAATAAGATCAGGGCCGGTTTATCCGGCCTTGATGCTATCTGGATTTAATCTTTACCGCTAATACCTCCCGCTTCTGATACACAGCCTTAAGTCCCCGATTTAAGGGAGTGGCCCTCCTGTGACTTTCCCATATTCAGGTGATGCAGATTATTTGTTTCTTATTCTAGGATAAATACAGATGATCGACAGGCAGCCACAAATCACTATTACCCCGCCTGCTTCATCTGGTTTTAAAAATGATTTTAAAAACTTGTTTGGGAGAACATCATGAAAGTACAGAAAATTACCCTGGGTCTGGCTGCATTGGCCGCCGGTGGTTTGCAGGTCGCTCAGGCTGAGAATATGGCACCGTTGGCTGATAACGGGTTGTCTGCCGCCGCACTGAAACAGCTGGAAATTAAGAAGCAGCAACTGAAAAAGCCCATAAAGCCCGGTAGTGCCGGACAGGTATTTGCCGAGATGGGTGATCCGTGGATTGAGTGGCAGCAGGAAAGCGCACGTCAGTTCCGCAACCGCACTATTAATCCGGCGGAGATTACCGCACGTTTTAATCAGTTTAAGCGCTAAGCAGTAAATCAGCCTGCCGCCGGTTTTGCGAGAGTCGGCGGCAGTGTATTCCGGGGAGGGAGTGTCATGAAAAATATACAGGCTAACCAGCCACAGCGTAGCCAGTCGGATCAGCCACGGGAGCGCAGTAAACTGATCCAGTTCGTTGTGAAAGTCAGTAAATATTGCAATCTGCGCTGTGCCTATTGCTATGAATATAATGAGTTATCACACAAAGGCGTGATTGCCGGATCGGATATGGAAAAGTTGTTTTCCCATATCAGCCGTTACAGCGAGGATAATCAGTGTCGCAAGGTTGATTTTATCTGGCATGGTGGTGAGCCGTTTATGGTACCGCTGGATTATTATCGTGAATTGTCAGCGATGCAGAAGGCGCTGTTTAGTCACCGTCTGATTGTCACCAACGGGGCGCAGACTAATATGACCGTGATGACTGACCGGCATATTGAGTTTCTGAAGAATAAAGAATTTTTTACCGCCATCGGCATGTCATTTGATGTCTATGGTGATCAGCGGGTGGATACCAAAGGTGAACTAAAAACCGGGACAGTGCTGGAAAATATGCAGATGCTGCAGGAGGCCGGTATTCCTTTCGGGGCTATTTGTGTGCTGGCCAGAAATACCTATCCGCATTTACAGGATATCTATCATTTTTATGATTCGATTGGTGTTTCCTGTCGCTTTCTGCCTATTTATCGCGGGATTTCAGAGCAGCAGATTGATATGCATGCTTTACCGCCGGAAGAGATTGAGCATGCTTTCAGGATTTTATTTCATGAATGGCAGCAATCAGAATATGCCACCCCGGTTGAGCCATTAAACCGTTATATTGATTACGGGTTGTCTTATTTATATGACGCGCCGGTTCAGCACCCGCTTTACGACAAATACTATGATGAACAGACTTTCATGGTAAACAAGGATGGCCGGGTCTGGGGAACATCGGAAACCTACGACCTTGATTATCTGTACGGCAATCTGTTTGAACAGGAAATGGAAGAAATACTCCATTCGCCGGGCCGGATGCGGGCGGTCAGTGAGTCACGTAGCCGGGTTGAGAAGCATTGCAGCCAGTGTCAGTACCGTGGCCACTGTGATGGTAAATATGTCGGCGAGGCAACTCCGCCCCAGGTTGAGCAGATGGAGCAGCATGGTTGTCTGGTGAAGAAAACGCTGGATTATATTGTGCCGAAGCTGGAGCAGATTCCGGTGAGTGTGGTGAGTGAATAAATGGATTAAAAAAGGGAGCCGGACGGCTCCCCTCTTTGGAGTAAAAGAAGACCTGAGTTAAATCTGAGTTAGCCTTCCCAGGACTTAATCAGCTCATCATAATCCACCGTCTCAGGTGTCGGCTTCTCATTTTCCAGTTTAGCCTTGGGCGCGCCCGGCTTAGCCAGCCACTCTGCAGGATCTACCACTTCATTCAGTTTCGGGCCAATTTCACCCTGCACCCCGGCACGTTCCAGCCGCTCCAGCACTTTTTCCTGTGCTTCACACAGGGCATCCAGTGCTTCCTGGGCGGTTTTCTGGCCGGAAGAGGCATCACCGATATTCTGCCACCACAGCTGGGCCAGCTTCGGATAATCCGGAACATTGGTGCCGGTCGGTGACCATTGCACGCGGGCAGGGGAGCGGTAGAATTCAACCAGTCCGCCCAGTTTCGGGGCACGCTCAGTGAAGCTGTCATGGTTGATGGTCGACTCACGGATGAAGGTCAGACCAACATGCGACTTTTTCACATCCACGGTTTTGGAAGTCACAAACTGCGCATACAGCCAGGCAGCTTTGGCGCGGTCAGTGGGTGTGGATTTCATCAGTGTCCAGGAGCCGGCATCCTGATAACCCACTTTCATGCCTTCTTCCCAGTAAGCGCCGTGTGGCGAAGGTGCCATGCGCCATTTCGGTGAGCCATCCTCATTCACCACCGGGATGCCATCCTTGACCATGTCGGCGGTAAAGGCGGTGTACCAGAACATCTGCTGGGCGATTTCACCCTGTGCAGGTACCGGCCCGGCCTCTGAGAACACCATTCCGGCCGCAGTAGGGGGAGCATAGTTTTTCAGCCAGTCGATATATTTTTCGATGGCATACACGGCGGCAGGCGAGTTGGTCGCGCCACCACGGGAGGTACAGGAACCGACCGGCTGAGAGTTTTCATTGACGCGGATACCCCATTCGTCAACCGGCAAACCGTTCGGCTCACCCTTGTCGCCCATGCCCGCCATCGACATCCAGGCGTCGGTAAAGCGCCAGCCCAGTGACGGGTCTTTTTTGCCGTAGTCCATGTGGCCGTAGACTTTTTTGCCGTCGATTTCCCGTCCGGTGAAAAACTCAGCTATATCAGCATAGGCTGACCAGTTCACCGGGACGCCGAGATCATAGCCGTATTTGGCTTTGAAATCGGCCTTGTTTTTTTCATCCGAGAACCAGTCATAGCGGAACCAGTACAGGTTGGCAAACTGCTGATCCGGCAGCTGGTACAGTTTTTTGTCCGGCCCGGTGGTGAAGCTGGTGCCGACAAAATCTTCCAGATCCAGTCCGGGGTTGGTGACATCCTTACCTTCACCGGCCATCCAGTCGGTCAGATTACGTACCTGCTGATAACGCCAGTGGGTGCCGATCAGGTCGGAGTCATTGACGAAGGCATCATAAATATTCTTGCCGGACTGCATTTGCGTCTGCAGCTTTTCGACCACGTCACCCTCGCCAATCAGGTCATGAGTCAGTTTGATACCGGTGATTTCACTAAAGGCCTGCGCCAGGGTTTTGGCTTCGTACTCATGGGTGGCGATGGTTTCGGAAACTACGTTGATTTCCATGCCTTTGAAGGGTTCGGCGGCTTTGATAAACCATTCCATTTCCTTCATCTGCTCTTCCTGGGACAGTGCGGAAGGCGTGAACTCTTCCTTGACCCATTTTTCAGCGGCAGCCATATCGGCTACGGCCATTTGTGTACCGCCGAACAGCAGTGCAGCTGTAATCAGACGGCTTAACGGTTTTGCTTTCATGTTCTCCTCCGAGATGGTTACATTAGCCGGTAAGCGGCTAAAACAGATTTACACCCACCGGAACACCACGGCGGCGAACACTACACAAATCAGCAGTGCCCACCAGAGTGGTGATCCCATGAATGCCAGCCAAAGCAGGCAAATCCATGCGCTGCCCAGCAGTGATATAAACAGCCGGTCACCCGGTGTGGTTTCGATAAATAAAATCCCCTTGCGCGGTGCCTGCGGTGCTTTGACACTCCAGACGCCCATGCCGACCAGGGTCAGAAAAATCAGTACAAAAAACAGTGCGGTTTGCCAGGTCCATGCCATCCATTCCATCGTCAGCTCTCCTATACCCGTCCGAGGGCAAAGCCCTTGGCGATGTAATTACGCACAAACCAGATCACCAGTGCACCGGGAATAATGGTCAGGATACCTGCCGCCGCGAGCACACCCCAGTCCATCCCCGAGGCCGAGACCGTGCGGGTCATGGTGGCCGCAATCGGCTTGGCTGCCACTGAGGTCAGGGTTCTGGCCAGCAGTAATTCCACCCATGAAAACATGAAGCAGAAAAAGGCGGTGACTCCGATGCCGGAAGCAATCAAGGGCATAAAAATACGGGTGAAAAAGCGCCCGAAACTATAACCGTCAATATAGGCGGTTTCGTCAATCTCTCTGGGTACGCCGGACATAAAACCTTCCAGAATCCATACCGCCAGCGGCACATTAAACAGGCAGTGTGCCAGTGCCACAGCAATATGAGTATCGAACAGGCCGACCGAGCTGTAGAGCTGGAAAAAGGGCAGGGCGAACACCGCCGCAGGTGCCATACGGTTGGTCAGCAGCCAGAAGAACAGGTGCTTGTCACCGAGAAAACTGTACCGTGAGAAGGCATAAGCCGCCGGTAAGGCTACGGTGACTGAAATCACCACATTCATCACCACATAGGTAATCGAGTTGATATAACCGCTGTACCAGCTGGGGTCAGTGAAAATGGTGATGTAATTCTCAAAGGTCAGGTTCTGCGGCCACAAGCTGAAGGTCGAGAGAATTTCCTCGTTGGTCTTCAGGCTCATATTCAGCAGCCAGTAAATCGGCAGCAGCAGAAACAGCAGATAGACCGTCATGACGATGCCCTGACGGGTGATGCTGAGGCCGCGCAGGCTAAAGGGCAAACCGGATTGCTTAGTCGTTGTGCTCATGACTTATTTCCCCTTATCCATATTAGTCATCACGGTATAGAACACCCAGCTCAGTAACAGGATGATCAGGAAGTAGACCAGTGAGAAGGCCGCCGCCGGGCCGAGATCGAATTGTCCGATGGCCATTTTGACCAGGTCAATCGACAGGAAGGTGGTGGCATTTCCGGGGCCGCCGCCGGTGACCACGAACGGTTCGGTATAAATCATAAAGCTGTCCATAAAGCGCAGCAGTACCGCGATCAGCAGCACGCCGGACATTTTCGGCAGCTGGATATAGCGGAATACTGACCAGCTGCTGGCGCCATCAATCCTTGCCGCCTGATAATAGGCTTCGGGAATCGACTGCAGACCGGCATAGCAGAGCAGGGCGACCAGTGATGTCCAGTGCCAGACATCCATAACGATGACCGTCACCCAGGCATCTATAATATTCTGAGTGTAGTTGTAGTCGATGCCCATTGCAGCCATCGCTGCTCCAAGCAGGCCGATGTCCACCCGACCAAAAATCTGCCAGATGGTGCCTACCACATTCCACGGAATCAGCAGCGGCAGGGACATTAGTACCAGACACACCGGTACCCCCCAGCCTTTTTTCGGCATGTTCATGGCAATGAAAATACCCAGCGGGATTTCAATGGCCAGAATAATGCCGCTGAACATAAACTGGCGCAGCAGGGCATCGTGAAAGCGCTCCGAATTCATGATCTCTTCAAACCAGCTCAGTCCGGCCCAGAAAAACTGGTTATTACCGAAGGTGTCCTGAAAGGCATAATTCACCACGGTCATCAGCGGGATAACGGCACTGAAGGCAACCAGTAATACCACCGGCAACACCATCCACCAGGCTTTATTATTCTGGGTTTTATTCATTGCACAGTCTCCCCGTTATTCCTGTCGGCCAGCCAGTCATTGACATAAACATTGGTTTGTTGCGGATCAAAATGCAGGTAGCTGTAGTCATCACTGACCGGCTGATTTTCCGGCACGATAATGCTGATTTCCTGCCCGCTGAAGTCAGCACGGGCGATTTTGTGGCGACCGATGTCTTCGATGCGCTTGATGCTGACCGGAATACTGTTGTCCGTGTTGTTCCGGCTCAGGGTCAGAAACTCCGGGCGGATACCGATTTCCACTTTATCCTGCTGGTCGGGCTGATAATGGCCGGGCAGATTCAGTTTTATATCACCCAGAATAGCGGTATTACCCGCTACGCTGGCAGGCAGGATATTCATGCCCGGACTGCCGATAAAGTAGCCGACAAAGGTATGCGCTGGGCGCTCAAACAACTCCTGCGGGGTGCCAATCTGCACCACGTAGCCGTCATGCATCACCACGACTTTGTCCGCAAAAGTCAGCGCTTCGGTCTGGTCGTGGGTCACATAAATCATGGTGTTATTGACCTGCTGATGCAGTGCCTTGAGCTGCATGCGCAACAGCCATTTCAGGTGCGGATCAATCACTGTCAGCGGCTCATCAAACAGAATCGCAGCCACGTTTTCCCGCACCAGACCGCGCCCCAGCGAGATTTTCTGTTTGGCATCCGCGGTCAGGCCACGGGCTTTCTGTTTCAGCACATCGGTCATTTCCAGCATTTCGGCAATACGCATCACCCGCTCACGCACGGTGGCTTCATTATGCTTGCGGTTGCGCAGCGGAAAGGCCAGATTGTCGTACACGGTCATGGTGTCGTAGACCACCGGGAACTGAAAAACCTGGGCAATGTGGCGCTGTTCGGTGGGCAGATTGGTAACATCCTCACCATCGAACAGCACCTGTCCGTCACTGGGATGCAACAGGCCGGAGATAATATTCAGCAGGGTGGATTTGCCACAGCCCGATGCGCCCAGCAGGGCATAGGCCTTGCCGTCCTCCCAGATGTGATCAATTTTTTTCAGTGCATAATCATTTTCACCTGACGGGTTCGGGTAGTAGCTATGCGCCAGATTTTTCAAATGAATTTCAGCCATGTTTCTGTTTTCCCTCAGGCAGCCTGCGTCAGTGTGGGTGATGCAACCAGTTGCTCGTTGTCATCAAAAATATAGACATGCGCCGGGTCGACATGAATGTCCAGCGGTGTGCCCGGCTGCGGGTTATGGATGCCGTGGGTAAGCGACACCCAGCGCTCCTCACCATGTTGCAGGTGGATAAAGCTTTCCGAGCCGGTGATTTCGGTGACGCTGACCGTGCCGGTAAACTGCAGGGCATCACCCGCCGGTTTGTTCAGCAGGGCATGGTTGGGGCGGAAGCCTGCGGTATAGCTGCCATCGGGCAGGTTAGCCAGCTTGCCGCTGGCCGGGGTGCTGCCGCCATCGGCAAATAATAAGCGGTCACCCTGCTTGTTCAGGGGCAGGTAATTCATCGGCGGGTCGGAGAAAACGCGGGCGGTATTGATGTCTTTGGGCTGACGGTACACCTCCAGCGTCGGGGCAAACTGGGTGATTCTGCCCTGCCAGAGACTGGCTGTATTGCCACCCAGTAACAGGGCTTCGGTGGGTTCGGTGGTGGCATAGACAAATACCGCGCCGGACTGGGTGAAGATGCGCGGTAATTCTTCGCGTAACTCTTCGCGCAGCTTGTAATCCAGATTGGCCAGCGGTTCATCCAGCAATACCAGATCGGCCTCTTTCACCAGTGCCCGCGCCAGTGCGCAGCGCTGTTGCTGGCCACCGGACAACTCCAGTGGTTTACGTTGCAGCATCGGGGTGAGTTGCAGTAATTCAGCGGCTTCACCCACCCGTTTTTTGATCTCCGCTTTCTTCAGGCCACGGATTTTCAGCGGAGAAGCAATGTTTTCGTAAACAGACAGCGAAGGGTAATTAATGAACTGCTGGTAGACCATGGCGACATTACGCTGCTGCACCGGCAGGCCGGTGACATCTTCGCCTTTCCACAATACCCGCCCCGAAGCAGGCTTGTCCAGCCCGGCCATCAGCCGCATCAGACTGGTTTTACCCGACAGGGTCGGCCCCAGTAACACATTCAGGCTGCCCGCTTCCAGCGTCAGATCAGTGGGATAAATATGCGTTTCCCGCCCTACCGTTTTAGACACCTGTTCCAGTGTTAGACTCATTTAATGTTTTTCCTCCTGTCCGGCCTGCTTGTCATCAAAGCCGGGTATCTCTTAGGTGCAACTCTTCGCCTGTCGCTGTTGACAGGCTTTATTTATGAATAACCTGTAATACCTTTAATTAACTGCCGGTCATGTCATGATGACTAGCGGTAGCCCTGACATCTGTTGTCTCCAGCCATGCACTGAATGCAAATCGTTGCTGTTCTGTCATGTGTAGTCCGGCTTTACTGCGCCGCCATAAAATATCTTCAGCGTCCTGTGCCCATTCTTCCCTGATCAGAAACCGTGCTTCTGCTTCTGTCAGATCAGCGCCAAAATTCTGCCCTAAATCCTCAGCAGAGCCTGCATCACCGAGCATATCCCATGCCCGGGTTCCGTAGCGCCGGATCAGGCTCTTTGCCCATGCCTGATCTATAAAAGGATAGTCGGTCTGCAGTTTTTTTGTGGTTTGCCCCAGATTTTCAATGGGAAAATCACCGCCGGGCAGGCAGGAATCAGCCGTCCATACAGCCTGTCTGGTATGTAGCCAGGGTTGCAGCTTGTCCAGTGCATCCTCAGCCAGGCGGCGATAGGTGGTTATCTTCCCACCGAAAATATTCAGCAGGGGTAACTTGCTGTCTTGTGTATCCACCCGTAACACATAGTCACGGGTGGCTTCCTGTGCAGCACTGGCACCGTCATCGTACAAGGGGCGGACGCCGGAATAAGTCCACACCACATCTTCCCGCCGGATCGGCTGTTTAAAGTAAACGCTGGCCGAGTCACAAATATACTGTGCTTCAGTTTCGCTTATTTTCACTTCGCCGGGCGCATCGTGGTGATCCGCATCAGTGGTGCCGAGTAGTGTGAAGTCCTGCTCATAGGGAATGGCAAACATAATACGGCCATCGCCATTCTGGAAAATATAGGCACGGTCATGTTCGTATATTTTCGGAACGATGACATGGCTGCCCCGTACCAGACGCACATTGCGTTTTTCCTGCTGTTTTTGCCCGGTGGTATTGAGCAGCTCATCCACCCAGGGGCCGGCGGCATTCACCAGTGTCCGGGCATAAATTATATGGGTTTCTTCAGTATTTGTATCACGCAGGATAACTTCCCAGACGTCATTGCTGCGCCTGGCAGCCACGCATTGGGTGCGGGTGTGAATGGTTGCGCCGCGCTGCTGTGCATCCAGTGCATTGAGGATGACCAGCCGGGCATCATCCACCCAACAGTCTGAATACTCGAAACCTTTTTTGAATTCATCGATCAGCGGCTGACCGGTTGCGTCAGTGCGTAAATCAATGGTTTTGGTCGGTGGCAGTTTCTTTCGTCCGCCTAAATGGTCATAGATAAACAACCCGAGACGTAACAGCCAGGCGGGGCGCAGGGCTTTATGGTGCGGCAGAATGAAGCGCATCGGCCAGATAATATGCGGTGCCATTCTCCACAGTACTTCACGCTCGGTCAGTGACTCCCTGACCAAACGAAACTCGTAATGTTCCAGATAGCGCAGACCGCCATGAATCAGTTTGGTGCTGGCTGAGGAAGTGCCCTGAGCCAGATCACCCTGTTCAGTCAGCAAGATCTTTAACCCCCGTCCAGCCGCGTCACGTGCGATACCACAACCGTTAATGCCGCCACCGATAATGGCGATGTCGTAGGTTGTATCTGTGCTGTTTTGCATGTGGGTCATGGAGGAGGATGTTGCTTCAGGTCTTGGTAAAGATTTAAATATATTCGCTTATTTTCGTTTTTTCAATAAAATTTTCTTTATTTTTCTTTTTGGTTTTTTTGGTGTACGTTGTATACTCAATCTTCACATGAACTGTGTCCGTGCCAATGAATCTATCCCTACGCCAGCAGAAAATTCTTAAAGTTGCCCGCCAGCAGGGGCAGGTACTGGTGGATGAACTGGTTAATCAGTTCAGCGTTACTCCGCAAACCATTCGCAAAGACCTGAATGAGCTGTGTGAAAAGGGGGTGCTGGGCAGGGTGCACGGCGGGGCGGTATTAGCCTCCGGTATTGCCAATGTCGGCTATGAGCAGCGTCAGCATATTGCGTTCAGTGAAAAGCAGAGTCTGGCGCAGTTATGTGCCCGCCATATTCCGGATAACAGTTCCCTGTTCATTAATATAGGTACGACGACCGAAGCGGTGGCGAATGCGCTGCTGAATCATCGTGATCTGATGGTGGTCACCAATAACCTGAATGTGGCGAATATTTTATTGCAGAACCCGGGCTTTGAAATCATTGTTGCCGGCGGCGTGTTGCGCCACTCTGACCGGGCGATTATTGGTGAGGCGACTGTGGACTTTGTGCGCCAGTTCCGGCTGGATTATGCGGTGGTCGGTATTTCCGCGCTGGATGAGGATGGCACCCTGCTGGATTATGATTACCGTGAGGTGAAAGTCACTCAGGCCATTCTGCAAAGTGCCCGCCAGACCTGTCTGGTGACGGATAAAAGTAAGCTGGAGCGCAAGGCACCGGTGAGAGTGGGGCATGTCTCGCAGCTGAGTGACCTGTTCATGGATGAGCTGCCCTCTGCGGAGCTGCGTGAGGTTTGCCAGCAGCATGAGGTCAACGTGCATACAGTTATCGGGTAGATGATTAGGATTTCAGCCGTTGTCCGGGTGTGCTGGAGCTGACGGAGCGTTTTCAGGTATTTTTGCCCCGCGTTGTAAATGCACAACCTGCTGCGGGAAAGGCATTTTTATACCGGCTTCATTCAGGGCCTTACTGATCGCGATATTCAGCTCACTGGTGACAATTAATACCCACTCCACATCTTTAATGTGGCAGCGTACCTCAAAGTTCATTGCATATTCGCCAAAGCTGCGGAACAGTACCTGTACCTGGAAAGCACCGTATTCGCGCAAAACACCGGGGTGGCTTTCCGCAACTTTTTGCAGTACCCCGACTACCTTGTCCGGGTCTTCGCCATAGGCGATACGTAATGGGATAATGACCCGGCCATACTGATTATCCAGCATCATATTGGTGACCTGATTCGAAATCAGGTCAGAGTTCGGCACGATAATATCCGAGCGGTCAAAGGTCTGGATTACGGTGGAGCGGATGCTGATGTCTTTAACGTAACCTTCTGTTGCCCCGACTTTGATCCAGTCTCCGCGCCGGATCGGGCGCTCAAACAACAGAATTAAGCCGGAGATGAAGTTGTTGACGATATTCTGCAGGCCGAAACCGATACCGACTGACAGAGCACCGGCAACGATGGCGACATTGGTGAAGTTGATGCCGGCGATGCTCAGGCCGACGAAAAGGGCGATCACTGTGCCGGTATAGCCGGTGATGGTGACGGTCGCTTCTTTTGCGCCGCGGCTGAGATTGGTGCGCTTTAACCAGCTGCTGGCCAGATTACGTTTGATGAACTGGGTGATGACAATGATAAAGGCAAGAACCAGAATTCCCCCCAGAATTTTTGCCGGTTCCAGCGTGTAGTCGCCAAGCTGGATACCGCTGCTGATCTGAGAGAGCATCACCGTGAAGGTTTGTTTGGATAGACCCCAGAGCCGCAGCAGCACAATAATGATCAGTCCGCCGATCACTAACAGATGAGCCAGACGCAGCCAGATCAGTCCGGGGACAATCTGTTTGCCGGTGAGTCCCATGCGTTTGCGCAGTCGCTGTTGCCAGGCTGCACGGCCCTCATCCAGGCCATCAAAGATTTCAATCGGAATCCGGATCAGCAGCCAACCGACCAGCAGTACAAATACTGTCCCGATGGTGCCCTGAAACAGAAACAGGGCCAGATTGTTATAGCCCAGCCATAGTGCACCAATCGCCGTCAGCATCAGCCCGGCACTCAACAGGTGCAGGTGAAAGCGGCGGATTGCAGTCAGTGGTTTACGCAGCAGCCAGACCAGGCGCATTAATGCCAGACCTGCCAGTGTGCCGATAGCGATACGGATCAGCCGGATCAGGTGATTATTCTCCTGATCGTCGAAAATCTCGGCCTGAAACAGGGTGCCGAAGAAAGCCATCAACAGAAACAGGCGTGCCCAGTAGAACAGTTTTTTGCTGGTGGTCGGCAGAACCGGATTAAAGCCACTGAGCTGATGCCGGGGGCGCAGCATGGCTCTTAAAATGGCGTAGCTGATGGTGAAAACCAGCAGGGCATTGGCTAACTGGTCCAGTGCTTTCACATCCGGTGGCTTGATGTAAAAGCTGAGTTTAACCAGTCCGGCAAAAATCAGCATCGGCGCGGTGCGGATCAGACTGTTCCATACCGTCGCCATTGCAGGACTGGTTTCGATAATATCCGGTGTTTGCTGACGGTACTGACGGCGTTTGTAACTGCTCCAGAGAAAACCGGCCAGCATGCCGATCAGGCCATAAATCAGCGTCAGATAAAGGCTGGAAAAGTTTGTCGACAGCTCGTGCATTTTATTCAACAGGCGCACACTTGCCTGTTGCAGCTGTTCCGGCTGTTCCAGAATTTGCAGGATGTGGTAGGTAATGGCAGGGTCACGGGTCATCAGGCGTTGGGTAATTGCGCCCTGTTCCACCTGACGTACCTGCTCCTGGATGTTGGTGGCACGCAGGTTCAGCAGGCGACACTGTGCCAGTATTTTTTCAATAGCCTGTTTTTCTTTCCGGAGCTTTTCACCGGTTGTGCTCAGGCTGCCCGATAACGGTGTTTCTCCGAGACTGTCTATCGACTCGGTGGTTCGGGTGAGCAGGGTCTCATTGCGGGTGATGCATTCCTGTGCGTATTTGTTGGTGCGTATTGTGTTCTGGGTGATTTCTTCCAGAACTTTGTTGTTGTTGTCATTGACATTGTTTTTCAAACGGGTTTCAGCCTGATCCAGCAACTGCGTCAGTTCACTCCATTGCTGGGCATCTGTCAGCTCTTCGCCGTCCTCGGCTGCCAGCAGCGGGGCGCTCAATAATAAAACCAGCCCCAGGCATAACCATAGCAGCAAAGGTATGGTTTCAGGTATCTGGTAACTTTTTGCTCTGGATATCTGCATCAGCGAAACGGATTTTCCTGATCCGGGTCAATTTCATGGTGGAAGTCGCGCAGGTTAAAGCCGGTTTTATGGTTGACGTCTGTTTCCGCAATATGAAACAGTGCCTCACCTTCATGCACCAGCGGCAGTGTCGAACGTCCGACCAGAATGCCAGATAAGGGCGCATGAATAATTTCCTCACTGGTACCGAACGGGTCACCCACATAGCCGAGAATATCGCCTTCATGCAGAAATTTACCCATTGGTGTGATGGAGCGGAAGATGCCGCTTTGCGGGGCACGTACCCATTTACTGCGCTTGCTGATTAACGGTTTATAGTTGGGGTGGCGTATTTTGGAGGCCGGTAACATACCTAAATCCCGCATCACCGCAAGAATGCCCTTGACCCCGGCGCGGATCGGGATTTCATCAAAACGCAGTGCCTCACCGGCTTCGTATAACAGGGTAGGGATGCCATATTCCTGTGCGGCTGAGCGTAATGTACCGGCACGTGTTTCTGTATCCAGTATGACCGGGCTGCGGAAAACACAGGCCATTTTTCTCAGCTCATCGTTGCCGTTCAGTGTTGCGCGAACTTGTGGCAGGTTAGTGCGTCCGATAGCTGCGGTGTGCAGGTCAATGCCATGGGTGCAGTGTGAGACCACTTCCTCTACAAACAGGTGGGCAATCCGGGCAGCCAGCGAGCCGCGTTCATGGCCGGGAAATGAGCGGTTCAGGTCACGACGGTCGGGCAGGTAACGGGTTTTATTAAGAAAGCCGTAAACATTGACTACCGGTACGGCAATCAATGTGCCTTTCAGTGTTTTCAGTGCTTTGTAATGCAGCAGGCGGCGGATAATCTCGATACCGTTGATTTCGTCGCCGTGAATCGCGGCGGAAACAAACAGCTTCGGGCCGGGACGCCTGCCGTGTATGACATGAATCGGCATCATTACCCGTGAGTGGGTATACAACGAAGGCAGCGGGAGGTCGATGTATCTGCGCTCTCCCGGTTTTACAGTGACCCCGCTCACTGTGATTACATTCTGCTTCATGCCGCCCCTGCCTGTTTTGAGCAAATGCCAAATATATCCGAATATACTCCAATATAACCGATATTAAACGGCTGGCAGTTTAACCCTTGCCTTTTGTCGCTGTTTTCCCCGGTTTGGCCTGCTGCTCAATAAACTGGATAATCATCCCTGCGACGTCTTTATGGCTGGCATATTCAATGCCTTCCAGGCCGGGTGAAGAGTTCACCTCCATCACCACCGGGCCGTGATTTGAGCGCAGCAGATCAACACCGGCAACATTCAGCCCCATGATTTTCGCGGCACGGACAGCGGTGGAGCGTTCTTCCGGAGTTATGCGGATCAGTGAGGCTGTCCCTCCCCGGTGCAGGTTGGAGCGGAACTCACCCGGTGCACCCTGACGTTTCATGGAAGCCACGACTTTTCCGCCAACCACGAAACAGCGGATGTCCGAACCCCCGGCTTCCTTGATAAACTCCTGAACGAGGATGTCTGCATTCAGGCCCATAAAGCCCTCCATCACACTTTCGGCGGCCTTATCTGTTTCAGCCAGCACCACGCCGATACCCTGTGTACCTTCCAGTAGCTTGATAACCACCGGCGCACCGCCAACCAGTTTGATGACTTCTTTTACGTTGTCAGGCTTATTAGCGAAGCCGGTAACCGGTAAGCCAATACCCCGGCGTGACAGAAGCTGTAAAGAGCGTAACTTATCCCGGGAGCGGGTCAGTGCCACAGACTCATTCAATGGGTATACGCCCATCATCTCGAACTGGCGCAAAACCGCAGTGCCGTAAAAGGTGACTGAAGCACCGATACGCGGAATCACTGCATCGAAGCCTTCCATGGGTTCACCCCGGTAAAATACCATGGGTTTATGCGAAGCAATATTCATGTAGCAGCGTAAAACGTCAATGACTTTTACCTGATGCCCACGCTCCTCCGCTGCCTCAATCAGTCTTCGGGTTGAGTACAGCTTACGGTTGCGGGACAAAATAGCAATCTTCATGGTTATCCTCTGTGGTGTGATTGGGGTCGGGGCTTGTTGGTATAATGAATAATTATGGCACAAGTATTTGCTGCTTACTGATCCTGAAAGGAATGTAAGGCATTTTCGAGCTGTTGTCTGGTTCCGGTCAGGTAAGAGCGTCCGGGGTTGAGTATGGCGCGGTGTTTCATGGCATGACGGCCCAGCAGCATACGGAATCTCATATTGCTGCGGTTAGTGAGGGTGAGCTCAACCGGCCAGCTGTGGCCGCCAATATAGATCGGTGTTTCAATAACATGCCGCACTTCGGTGTCCCCGCTGGAGCTGGTGACCGGGCGAATATCCAGTAAGCGTGCCTCGCAGCTGATTTGCGGGGTATGCTTATACTGAACCGGGTGGGTTTTAAAGCGTATCCGATCCTGCTTGTTGGCATGAAAGCGCTCGATAGAAAAGGCGTGGAGTGCTGAGGTGCGTGCGCCGCTGTCAACTTTGGCCTTTACGGTGCTGATGCCCAGCTCCGGAAATGCAACCCATTCCCGCCAGCCAATAATTAACAGGTCTTTATCTATACTCATGAATCTCTTTGCTGCTTGAATTTATCCCGGGTTTTTAGCATAACTTCGCTCCTGATGTTAGCGCAACCGTTCATCGGGTCCTCAATCCGGTAGTTGCTGATAGCTATGGGCACGGTTTTGTCCGGTTTGCTTCATTGGATACTGTTCATTTTGTATCAGGCTGCTCTGTTGCATATTCGCAAAACGTGGTTATTTAATGAACAAAAAAGAGTAAAAAATAAGAATTCTAGCAAAGAATTAACAAAATTTAATAAAAGTCTGTTACTTTTTTACTACAATTATCGTCTGATCCTCATCGGTTTTTTATCAACATATCAACAAATTTAAGTTAAACTAGGAGTTATCCAATGAAGAAAACTATCATTGCACTGTCTGTTTTCAGTGCATTATCAACTATTTCAGCTGCACAGGCGGAAGTCAGCCTGTTTGATTATGCTGAGCCGACCAGCGCCTATGAAGATGCCTATGTTTATGGTGATCTGAACGTTAACAGCGGTAATCAGGATCAAACCAGTTATGACCTTAGCCTTGATCTGGACTATGAGCGTGTCTTCAGTTCACCCAGCCGTGATATTGACATTGATGCATCGTTGAGTGGTTCTGCCAGTCGTGGTGGAAACAGTGGTGATGACAGTGTAAATACCTATCTGGGTGGTGCCAGTGCTTCGGTCAATAACTATTTTGTACCGGGCAGTAACGGTGCTTTCTGGTATGGTGAAGGTTCTGTCGGTGTAAAGAAAGGGGCTGATGATCCCCGTGTAACCGCGGTTGCCGGTCTGGGTTATGGGCGGGTGGTTAATCTGACTCCGATGGCTCAGGCTATCCGTATGGGTGAGGCGCTGCGCGAGAATGGTCAATTGAAAGGTGATCTGAGCAAGGCAGAGTACAACCAGATTGCTCAGATCGTTGCTCAGGAAAATGCTTATGCCGCCAGGCATGGTGCTGATTATGAGCAGGTCTGGATCGGCGATATGGTTAAGGTTATCAATGCCAGTGGTAAGGCCAATGGCCAGTTAAGTGCTGCCGGTATCCTGAAAGCCCGTGATGTACTGGTTGATGAGCGTATTTCCACCCGTAAGAGTGGCTGGCTGGTCAAAGCCGGTGTGGGCGCAGTACTGAGAGACTATGACGGTGACAGCAGCAAGGCTGTGCTGGATCTGGGCGCTGAGTACCATGTTCCGCTGAGTAACCAGACTCAGTTTTCCAATGAGGCAACTTACTCTACCTTGCTGGATAGCAGCGACAAGAGCTATACGTTCATTAATGATATGAGTTTGACTCATGAAGTTTCTGACCGTATTGACTGGGAAAACCGCTGGGCACTCAACTTCGATCACGATGACGAAGCCGATATGGATACCACCACGAATGTGCTGAGCTCCACCTATCGTTACTACATCAGTAATAAGCTGAGTTTTGATACTACGTTGTCTCTGTCCAAAGTGGATGATGATATCAATAACAACGGTAATGACGATATTGATAAGTCCCTGAATATGGGTGTGACTTATCGTCTGAAGTAAGCGATTACTTAGCTCCGGATGGTTTATTGTCCGGTTTTGCGACAGGGAGAGTCTTTTGACTCTCCCTGTTTGTTTGGCCTCTGTGCTAATTCAGGCATCGTTTTTACGATCAGCTTTACAATCAGTGTTACAATTTACCTTTTGCATAATTCAGGCTGGTGGCAGGCGTGATTGCGAGTTACCGTCCCCCTTCAGTGATTGCCTGCGGGGAGTGTGGAAAACTTCATACATATCAGAATATTCCGGTAGGGCATACAGCGACCTGCAGCCGTTGTGGCTGCGTTTTATACCGTAACCGCTCCCGCATGCTGGAGGTGGCGCTGGCGCTGACAGTGACCGGCCTGATTTTGTTTTTCCTCACCAATTCTTTCCCGCTACTCGGTCTCAAGGCACAGGGAATCGTGCAGGAAATTACACTCTGGAAAGCGACGGTTGCTTTCTGGGGGCAGGGCTTTCAGGTTTTGTCAGTATTATTGCTGCTTAATCTGATTGTCTTCCCGTTGTTTGAGTTGCTAGCCCTGTTATGGGTGATGCTCAGTATCCATTTCCGGAAGTCCAATTGTTTTGCCACTTACCTTTACCGCTGGATGCGTCAGCTCAAACCCTGGGGGATGCTGGAAGTATTTATGCTCGGGGTGCTGGTGGCCGTGGTTAAGCTCGGTGATCTGGCTATTCTGATTGTTGGCCCGGCATTCTGGTCATTTGCGGCTCTGATTGTCTGCATGGCAGCGGCAACCGCTGTACTGGATCCGTTTGTGGTCTGGAACAGCCTGAAACAGGGGCGTTGTGATGAGTAAGGCAGTACTGTTGCCTGAAAAGGATTTTTTGCAGTGCCGGGTATGTAATTGTCTCAGTAAGGTTGCGCAGGAGCCGGGGCGGTATGATGTGCTCTATTGTCCGCGCTGTGGGGCAAAAATGAATACCGGTAAAAACAACAGCATTGAAGTGACCTGGGCTTTGCTGATTGCGGCGGCCATCATGTATATTCCGGCAAATCTGATGCCGGTGATGAGTGTCTATATGCTGGGTTCAGGCCAGCCGGACACCATTATCAGCGGTGCATTTCATCTGGTTGAGGCAGGGCAGTGGCCATTGGCGCTGTTGATTTTTGTTGCCAGTATTGTGGTGCCATTGCTGAAGTTGTTTGCGCTGGGCTTTTTACTGGTCACCATGCAGATGAAGTCAAGCTGGCGGCAGCGGGACCGGGTGTTATTGTACCGGATGACAGAATATATCGGGCGCTGGTCAATGGTGGATGTGTTTGTTATCGCCATTCTGGCCGGGCTGGTACAGTTTGGTAATCTGGTGCGGGTGGAAACCAATGCGGGTACATTATCATTTGCGGCGGTGGTGGTGCTGACCATGATCGCGGCGCATACACTGGATGAGCATTTGATTTGGGAAGTCACAGCAAAAGAAGACCGGGCAAACGATGAGCACAACTGATAAATCAAAAACTGAAGGGGCAAATCCGGACGGTATGACGGCTGCTGTGGCTGCAGATAACCTGCCAACCGTCAGTGTTCGCCGCCAGCGCTGGCCGTCACCGGTCTGGCTGATTCCGCTGGCTGCCCTGCTGGTGGGGTTCTGGCTATTGTTTCAGTATTGGCAGCAGCGCGGAGAGGTGATTACCGTACATTTCCCCAGTGCTGAGGGCATTGTTGCCGGCAGTACCGAGGTTCGCTACAAAGCGGTCACCGTCGGTAAGGTTAAACAGGTGATACTGGATGAGGATCTTAATCCGCTGGTTACCTTGTCACTGAGTAAAACCATCAGTCCGGTTCTGGACTGCAGCGCACAATTCTGGGTGGTGAAACCGCGGGTGCGGGGAGCGGAAATTTCCGGCATCAGTACGCTGTTTTCAGGTACTTATATCGGCATGATTCCAAAGCGCCCGGAAAATCAGCTGCCTGAAAACAACACTATGTTCTGTTATGAGGGGCTGGATGGGGCGCCGGTGATTAAACCTACCCGTCCCGGTCGTGAGTTTAAGCTGCTGACGGATACCATGGGCTCGCTGGATATCGGCTCGCCGTTGTTTTACCGGCAGCTGGAGGTGGGTGAGGTCATTGAGTACAAGTTATCCGAAGAGACCGGAAAAATTGAAATCGGTGTGTTTGTTGATCTGCCTTACTACCGTTTTGTGAATGATAATACCCGTTTCTGGAATGCCAGCGGAGCGGAGTTTAAGATGGATTCTGCCGGTGCTGAATTCCGCATGGAGTCACTGACTTCACTGGTGATTGGCGGGATTGCATTTGACTCGCCCCGTGAAGGTAATGGCAGTCTGCCGGCCAGTGAGGATGGCAGCACGTTTGAGCTATATCCGGACTTTGACAGCAGCCGGGAAAAGCGTTACTCCAACCGTTTGTATTATACCCTTTATTTCAACGGCTCCCTGCGTGGCCTGGCGGAAGAGGCGCCGGTTGAGTTTCAGGGTATACGGGTGGGGCAGGTGGAAAAAATCAAGATGCATCTCGATCCCGATAATCTGGATGTGCGCATACCGGTGCTGGTATCGATTGAACCGCAGCGCTTTTCGGAAGACTTGACTGAAGCAACGGCGCCGGAATTTATGGATGCTATGGTGGCCAAGGGTATGCGCGCTATTTTACAAAGCGGGAATTTGCTCACCGGTCAGAAATATGTGGCGCTGGCCTTTGATGAAAAAGCCACACCGGAACAAATTCAGCACGGCCAGTTTTATGCTGTCTTCCCGACCAGCTCCACACCGGTGGAAGAGTTATCCAAACTGGCTGTGGGGATGGCTGAGGATGTGAAAACCACCCTGTCGAGTATCCGCCGTTTTATGGAAAGTCAGCAACTGGACAAGACGGTCGATGGTGTGAACAGGGTGCTGGATGAAACCGAGACCACTGTTAAAGCTGCCCGTGAGGCGATGCAGGACGTCAGTCAGCTATTGGCAAAAATTGAAGCTGAAACCCTGCCGACGCTGACCGGTGATGCCTCCAGAGTGTTACGGCAGCTGGATCAGAAGACTTTGCCGGCGATTAGTAATAATGTGAATCGTCTGGGTAATGATGTCAGCCAGGTGATGAAGCGGGTGGATGAGCAGACCCTGCCCACTCTGGCGCGTGGTGTGAACCAGCTCAGTAAGGACAGCAGTGAAGTTTTGCAGCAGGTCAATAAGGAAACCCTGCCCGCCCTCCGCAGTACCAGCGGTACAATGAATAAGGCGGGTACGGATTTTTCCCGCAGTACTTATGAGCTGAATAAGACTATGCAGCGTTTACAGGGTACCCTTTCGCATCTGGATCGTATGCTGGCCCAAAACTCTCCGACCCAGCATCAGATGATGGAAATGATGGAAGAGATTACCGCCATGGCCCGTTCGGTGCGCTTATTAACCGAGCAGTTGGAGCGCCAGCCTGAGTCGGTATTACGTGGTAAACGGGAGCTGAAATAATGAATAGGTTTTTCCGCAGCCATGCTGCGCTGATCGTCAGTATGGGGCTTTGCAGTTTACTGGCTGCCTGCTCCGGCAGTACCAAAACGGTTTACCATACGCTGGCGGCTGCTGATGTGCCGTTAACACAACCGAAACCCGCCAGGGCAGTGCCTTCACTCGGTGTAGGCCCGGTGAAAGTACCCACATTGCTGGACAGACGGGGGGTGGTGCTGCGTAAGGATCAGTATACGGTTGAAGTATCTGAACTGCATGAGTGGGGCGGAGAGCTGGAAGATGAATTTTTGACTACCCTGACGCAGCATTTACAGTTGCGTCTGCCGGACGCTCAGGTGCGCTCTGTGCCCTGGGAGCTTGAGCAGACACCGCTTTATCAGGTCACTGTGAACGTAGTGCAGTTCGACGGGATGCCCGCAGGTAAGGCCCGTTTGCGCGGACGCTGGCAGTTACAGCTGGCGAAAACCGGCAAAGGGGTACGCTCTTCTTCATTTGATCTGGAGCGACAGGTGGACGGCGACTCTGTTGACGCGATTGTCCGTGCCCAGAGCCACTTGTTAAATGAACTGGCCGACCAGATTGTCACCGGACTGAACCCGTAAGTAACCTACCTAACCTACCGGAACAGTCCGGCTTCACAGCAAACCGGGTTAAGGGCAGTTATTATTTATTATTACGTTGTGGTTATCGTTGTGGTTATTTTTGTTGCCCGGGTTGTTTTTCCAGCGTGCTGAGCATGTATTCGACAACACTTTGGAAGTCTGCTGCAGAATAATTGGCTGTAAGTGCCCGGGTGTACATGTGGCCTTTACCATTGATAACGCTTTCAGTCAGTTTTTCCACTCCCATGTCCTTGCGGCCTGCCCACTCTTCCGGACTACCCAGGCGCGGTGCCCCGGCATCACCGGTGTTGTGGCACTCAAAACAAACCATGTCATACACTTTGTAGCCGTTATTCAGACGCAGGTAGCGGGCCTTCTCCTCTTCTGTTGCGCTGTTGATCAGTGCTTTGGTGTCTTCATCAGTGACCGAGTCCATCATGTAGGCGATCATGCTGCGGATTTGGGCTTCCGACTCAACCGCACTGCCGGCTTTGGAGTACATGTGATTCGGGCCGTCGATAACAGCCTGATATAAGGTGTCGAGACCGACCGGCAGGCGATGCAGCCAGTCATTTTTTACCCCTAAACGCGGTGCATTCTGTATGCCCTCAGCATGGCAGTTGATGCATAACTCGTTGTACATTGTTTCACCGACTTTTAGGTCAGGTGCAACATCAGCCGCTAGCGTTGTGCTCAGTACGGAGCTACCCAGAAGTGCAGTCAAGGCAGGTATTATCTTTTTCATATCAATCACCTTCATTGTTATTTATCATCCAGCGGGATTCGGAATATTTCCCACCTTAGCCCTATTGTGTGCCGGAATACGGCTCCGGGCGATGACTTTTATCAGATGTTTCTGGCTTTTATATTGCGGGTCAGTTAGTTGGTTAAGCCGGTTTTTCACGTTGTCCGAGTTCTTCAGGAGTCATGCTTTCCAGTTGAATCTGAGCACGGTTACGTGATGCCCTGATATGGTGACGCATCAGAACTTCGGCCATTTCGCCATCGCGGCGGCAGATTGCTTCAACGATCAGTTCATGTTCACGCAGGGCTTTCGGTGTGAAGCCCGGATTCAGGCGGAAGCGATAGAAACGTACCAGATCATACAAATCCTGACAGAGCATTCTGACCAGACGCTCGTTTTTACTGCCCTGAATAACACAGAAGTGGAAGTCCAGATCCGGGTCGTGTTTCAGATGACTGTTGCCGGATTTTCCCGGCTCCTTGATGGCTTTCTGGTGGCGCTTAAGCAACTCCTGCAGGTGAAGCAACTCCTGCTCCGTCATGTTTTTTGCCGCCAGACGTGCAGCCATACCCTCCATTGCCTCACGGATCTGGTAGATTTCCATGAGCTGATCGATGGAAAAGTTGACGATCCGGGCGCCAATATTCGGTTTGCGGGTCACCAGGTTGCAGTTTTCCAGCTTGCCGATCGCTTCACGTAAGGAGCCACGGCTTACCCCGTAAGTAGCAGCCAGCTCCGGCTCGCTGATCTTTTTACCGGCAGGCATACTGCCTTCAAGAATGGATGAGCGTAAATCCTGAAACAACCGGTCTGCGATTGTTACCGGTTCCTGTGACTGACAGACCGACTGAAATGCCATTTGTGGTTCCTTGAAGCTATTAAGTTATTGTGTTGACAATAATAACTCCAAACTGGTTATTTTCAATAAATTTACATGAAATTGTTGACAATACTCCCATCTGATAAATATCGGGCAATTCTTTATGTTACTTTGGTTGGATTTGGAAACAGTAAATATAAGTATTTCATGATTTTCTGGATACGTTATTTTGTCTTTTGTGTATACAATTTTTTATTGTTTATGTATCCTCTGCCATTAAGTGCGCATTCAACGTCAGCACTGAGCGTGTTGTGTTTCTGTTATTCAGTGCTGTGACTGCTGAAATATTTGCCGTGCTGTCTGCTATTGTATTTTTTCATCACCGGGGAAGGAAATATGAAGTCAATTGGTACACCGGAACAGCTTCGCGATCCGAACTATACACCGCCGATACATAAGGCAATTCCGCTGGGCATCCAGCATGTGCTGGCGATGTTTGTCAGTAACGTTACACCCGCCATTATTGTTGCCGGAGCCGCCGGTTTTGGTTTTGGTTCAAACTCACCTGATTTTCCACAAATGCTATACCTGATCCAGATGGCGATGCTGTTTGCAGGTGTGGCTACTTTATTCCAGACCATCGGTATGGGGCCGATCGGGGCCAGGCTGCCGATTGTGCAGGGTACCAGTTTTGCTTTCCTGCCGATCATGATTCCGCTGGTTGCCGGGCAGGGTATTGCTGCCTTTGGGGCACTGATGGGTGGTGTCATTGTCGGCGGTATCTTCCAGGCATTGCTGGGTACTTTTATCGGTCGCCTGCGCTTTGCATTACCTCCTCTGGTAACCGGTCTGGTTGTGCTGATGATCGGACTGGCATTGATCAAAGTCGGTATCCAGTATGCAGCCGGCGGTGTACCGGCGATCGGTACTGAAGCTTACGGCAGTCTGATGAACTGGAGCATCGCGCTGGTGGTTATTATTGTCACTCTGGGTGTGAAGTTCTTCATGAAAGGTATGTGGTCTGTGGCTGCGGTGCTGATTGGCTTAATTGCAGGTTATCTGGTCGCGATGGTGTTTGGTCTGGTGAACTTCAGCAATGTCGGTAAGGCAGCCTGGTTTGTGGTCCCGAAGCCACTGGGCTGGGGATTCGAGCTCAGTGCTGTAGCCATTATCGGTTTCTGTTTTATGGCGGTGGTTTCTGCGATTGAAACTGTGGGCGATGTTTCCGGAATTACCAAAGGTGGTGCGGGTCGCGAAGCCACTGATAAGGAAATTGCCGGTGCGACTTATGCTGACGGTCTGGGTTCTGCGGTTGCCGGTATCTTCGGTGGTTTGCCAAACACCTCTTTCAGCCAGAACGTGGGACTGGTTGCCATGACCGGGGTTATGAGCCGGCATGTTGTGACTATCGGTGCGCTGTTCCTGATCGTGTGTGGTCTGGTGCCAAAAGTGGGCGCTGCGATTTCAACAATTCCGATCATGGTGCTGGGTGGTGGTGTCATCATTATGTTCGGTATGGTGGCTGCTGCGGGTATTAATATGCTGTCTGATGTGCACTGGGATCGTCGTAATATGATGATTTTTGCTATCTCACTGGCGGTTGGCCTTGGTTTGCAGCTTGAGCCGGGTGCCCTGCAGCATTTACCTGATACAGCGAAGATTCTGCTGACTACCGGTTTGCTGCCGAGTGCAGTGCTGGCGATTACATTGAATCTGTTATTGCCGGAACATCTGGATTAATCCTTCGTTCCTGAAGGCTGGCCTCTTTGCTGTGCAGTGGTTTTAATGCATGGCGAAGAGGCTTTTTTATTTGCGTTGTTATAAAAACGGGTGATAAAAATGGGTAGTATCTTACTAAAAAGCGCCACCTTATTGGCAACCTTCGATGACCATAACACCGAAATCCAGCAGGGCGGAGTCTACATCGAAGACCATATCATCCGTCAGGTCGGGCCGACTGATCAGTTACCACAAACCGCTGATCAGGTCTTCGATATGACGGATCATCTGGTGCTCCCCGGTCTGGTCAATACCCATCACCATCTGTATCAAACCCTGACCCGTGTGGTGGTGCAGGATGCGGATCTGTTTACCTGGCTGAAAACGCTGTACCCGATCTGGGGGCGGCTGACTGATGAAGGGGTATATGTCAGCACGTTGACCGGACTGGCAGAGCTGATGCTGTCCGGCTGCACCACCAGCAGTGATCACCTGTATATCTACCCGAATGATTGCACATTGGATAGCCAGATTCGGGCGGCGGGCGATATTGGTATGCGCTTCCATGCTTCGCGTGGCTCAATGTCGCTGGGTGAGAGTAAAGGCGGGTTACCGCCGGATAGTGTGGTGGAGGATGAAGCAGATATTCTGAAAGATTCGCAGCGGCTGATTGAGACTTATCATGATGCGTCTGATTACTCGATGCTGCGGCTGGTGCTGGCACCCTGCTCACCGTTTTCGGTGACGGCTGATCTGATGCGTGACAGTGCAGAGCTGGCACGGCAATATCAGCGGGTACATTTGCATACCCATCTGGCTGAGACGCTGGATGAGGAGCAGTTCTGTCTGCAGCAGTTTGGCATGCGTCCGGTGGATTATGTCGAGTCACTGGGCTGGACGGGACATGACGTCTGGCATGCGCATTGTGTGCACATGAATGACGATGAGATCGGTTGTTTCGCACATTCCGGTACCGGAGTGGCACATTGCCCAACCAGTAATATGCGCCTGGCCAGCGGCATTGCGCCGGTTCCGAAAATGACCCGTGCCGGGGTGAAAGTGGGGCTGGGCGTCGATGGTTCGGCGTCTAATGACGGTAGTAATATGCTCGCTGAAGCCAGACAGGCGATGCTGATCCAGCGTATTGCGCCACACCAGTATTCGGACTCGATGCCGCTGGGCGGACGGGAAGGCTTTGCCGGTGATCCGGCGGCAATGTCGGCACGGGAGGCATTGCGGTTAGCGACACGTGGCGGCGCGGCGGTGCTGGGTCGTGATGATATTGGTTCTCTGGAAGCGGGCAAGGCGGCCGATATAATTGCAGTGGATCTGAACCGGATTCAGTATGCCGGTGCCGGGCATGACCCTGTTGCTGCTGCGGTGTTCTGTCAGCCGTTTAATGTCGATCTGTCGATTATTCATGGCCGGGTGGTGGTGGAAAAAGGGCATTTGCTGACTATGGAGATGGCGGGGCCGTTACAGCGACACCGGGAAATTTCCCGACTGATGATTAAAGGTTAAAGCCATGCCCAGAACGGAAGCCGTGTTGCGAGGATCAGCAATACGGTGACCAGACCGGCCAGCGCGACAGTAATCAGCGGGTGCTGGGTGAAGATGTTGACGGCTAGTGCTTTCATGGCGGCTCTCCTGTTCCGGTTTGTTTTTGATATTGGCTTTTAGTTTACGGCGCCTGTTGTGGTTTTTGCATCCCGCGTTGACAGGAGGCTGGAGCAGGGGAGCGTCCCCTGATTGGGGGAGTGCAGAACCCGGTGGGTATCCTGTTTCTGTAGTAATGGCGATGGGGCATCAGGCAGTAATTAAGGATTCAGCAGGGATGCCCAGGCCTTTATGCAGCCTTTTGATCATGTTTAGGGTCAAGGGGCGTTTACGGTTTAAAACTTCATAAACCCGGTTAGTTTGACCAATCATGGGGACAAGGTCTTTGGGCTCCAGCCCCCGTTGTTCCATCACAAAGCGGATGGCTTCAATCGGGTCAGGAAAATCCATCGGGTAGTGTTCCCGTTCCCAAGCCTCGACCAGTGTGACCAGAATATCCAGCTTGTCACCTTCCGGTGTATTCAGCTCCGCGGCCATCAGGCCTTCAATGTCTTTTAAGGCTGCTTGGTAGTCTGTTTCAGTACGGATAGGTTTTATATTCATAATTAGCCTCAGATAGTTTGTGCATCAATGTTGTCATACTGACGGTGAGTGCCAATAAAGCGGATGTAGACGACCCGGTAGGGATAATTGATCCATACAATCAGTCGGTACTTATTTCCGGCAATATTGAAGACTACCCGGCCATCCCGGAGGATACTGGCATTCCCAAAATCTGCCTTGATTGCGGCAGGATCAGCCCAGTCAGCTTTTAAGGTATGGTTGTGCCATGCCAATACCGGATCTTTGGCATCCATATATTCTTGGTGTTCTTCCCAGAATTTTTTCAGTGTGGACAAAGCGATAACTCTCATTGGTATGATGCTAGTCCCAATTTGGGATTGATGCAATGCTTTTGTGACTAATGAACTATGTGAGGCTCGTGTAGTGGCAATTTTTTGAAGTGGCTCTATACAAATCAATGCTTTACAACGCTAACTGTCGAACTCGGGAGGACTGGAGCAGTATACTGGACAGTGCACGAACTTAAGCACAAAGCGGTCACTGAAGCTGAGGACAAGCGGATAGCAGGACATAGAACGTAGGGTAGGCAATGCGGGACAAATACGATCATTTGGTGGAGCGGTTTAAGCCGGGGGTTTAATTCAAAACAAGTCCACCCCTGCTAACTTAACATACCATTTCGAACTAGAACAAAGGCCTTTTTTTTGTCTCCTGGAAAACTTTCCACATGGAGAACTCCATACCTCACCATGATAAGGATTGCCAGGAATAGGCTCATACCCAACCATCAATCCCAAATCGCGCACCACCCTGGCAGGGAATGCGACAGAACCTGTATATACCGGAGTCGTCACAAAATGCTTGGGATCTATATCAGCAGCTACAATCAACGCTTCAATATCAACTGACATGCCTTTGCTGCCTGTTGATGACGGCGAAATCAGCTTGGATGAAATCCGATTACACTGCCTGTTTTCATCCCAAACTATATGATAGTTGGGGTTTACACGGCGGATAATCAAGTCTTCAGGTTTTATCCGATCTTCATCGTAAGGTTGAATGGACAACAGCCAAAATCCTTTTTGCTACTTATAAATACGATCCTGTAAAAGCTCGCTGATCCACCTAGAGCCTGTCGTCACGAAATGGGCAAATACTGGTATAATCTGACTTAATGAAACTTCTGAGTCCTTGCCATGAAATCACCCGCCCACCGCCGCCACGATGTATCTGACCGCATTTGGAATTTACTCGCCCCTCACCTTCCGGGGCAGGCAGGTCAGCATGGTGGAATAGCCAAAGATAATCGCCAATTTATCAATGCGGTTTTCTGGATTCTGAGAACGGGTGCACCCTGGCGGGATTTACCACCGGACTATGGCGACTGGAAGAACACCCACCGCCGTTTCAGTCGCTGGCGTGATAGCGGTGTCTGGGAGTCATTGCTGGAACGACTGATTGACGACCCGGATTTTGAATGGCTGATGATTGACGCTTCCCACGTCAAAGTACACCCTCATGCCGCCGGTGCAACCGGTGGCAATCAGGCGATGAGTAAAACAAAAGGGGGTCAACACCAAGATACATTTGGCCGTGGATGCGCATGGTATGCCAGTCCGATTTATTGTTACAGAAGGTACCTGTGCGGATTGTACACAGGCTGTCGATCTGATTGAGGGGTTTGAAGCGGATTATCTGATGGCAGATAAAGCTTACGATGTGGATGAATTGCTGGCTCAGGCACGGAAACAGGGTATGGAACCGGTGATTCCCTCAAAAAAGAATCGTCGCGAACCCAGGGAGCACGATCAGGTGTTGTATAAACATCGCCATTTGGTCGAAAATGCTTTTTTGCATTTGAAGCAGTGGCGGGGGATTGCCTTTCGCTATGCGAAAAATGTGAAATCGTTTGAGGCTGCGGTGCAGATACGTTGTTTTATGCTGTGGGCCAAAATTGCATGAAGCAAGCCATCAGTGAAATTTATATTTGGATTAGCCTGTTTCGTGACGACAGGCTCTAGCCAAAACGGAAAAGTCCGTCTTTAACTTTAGTTCTTCTTCAGTGTCAGACATCAGATCGTAGCGCATTGCTGTAACATCGTATGGAGCAAGAATGTCAATCTCTATATCAAACTGATTAACATGCCACTCCATCTGCAACGTCCCATCGGAGCCAGGAACCAACTGGGGAGCTGGAACTCCATCTACGTACAGTTGCTCTATAAGGTTTGCAGCAAACTGAGCACAATCAAACGAAACAGGCACTCCTGAATAACCATCCCAATTTGGAGGAAGTGAGGTTAAACTATTAAGTCTTTCCCCAAGATTTACCACCCAATCAGAAGTATTCTGTGGCACCCTGATATATCTATTGGAGAGAAGTGACGATATGGAATCAATCCTAGAGGAAAAATTAGGTTTTTCATCTTGATAAGCAGCCAATTGCATTGCTTCAAACATTATTTCTTCCTCCAGATGTCATGTGCTTCGCTCGTCGTGATCTGATCAAAACGGGTAACTATTGCTTCTCGGCCCTTCCTCAAAAACTCGACTGCAGAGTTGATATCATTGAGAATCGGCTTACCCGCAAAAGATAAAGACATTCTAAATGCCTTTTCCTTTCCTTCAGCTCCAAATACTGATTCAACCCCATATTTAAGACGCGCATGAGGAGTGTTATCATCATGATAGATAACCTCATTAAACCCCATGTTGAGCGATTCAATATCTAGTTTACTATCCCAACAAGCGAACCAACTTTTTGCATCAGCAAACCTAGCTACAGGAATTATATTGAGGTACTCCACTTCCGCTTGGTTTATATTTATCTCGTAGGAGAACTCCGAACTCAAATGATTGCTTAAGGTTTTCAGGCTTTGTTCAAATACTGAAATAATACCTTCAAAATGCGGGTACGACTGGGAGTCTGACTGCTTTCTCCAATTCAGAAGAAATCTATCTGGCTGATACTGAATTAAGTGCCCCTCATCAGGAGAAATAAACCAAAGCCTACTCCCTGCAGGCCTTCCCAATTGCATTTGAAAACTTGGTGCCTTATTAGAACCTCCAAATGTCTCAAAATTTCTCGGAAGCTGTGGAAGCTCTCTCACCTTCGGGTATTGCGCCTTGAACAACTCCCAAATTTTGCAAGCATCTACTGACGTATAATCGGGCACCGGAGCAAACTGAACGCCCACGACAACCTCATTCAATGGCGGATTTGAATAGTCCGGAAGGTGATCAGGACGGCTCATATGTTCTCCTCTACATAAAAAGCTAGCAGCAGCTTCATAGTTTAGTACAAATTTGGATATTCAATTAGCCACAAAATCATAGTTACCACCGCCAAGATAGTACAGCCAAACCAGATCACTTAAAAGTTCACCCGATCAACGCGAGGGCAACTATCATACGCACAATGAGCGAAAGACAAGAAAAAAACACGTAAAACGAAAAAAGCAGCAATCACGTTTTACTGTAAACTGCTGCTTTTTAAGTTGTTTTTGGTGCCGCAACCAAGAGTCGAACTCGGGACCTACTGATTACAAGTTAGCATTAATGTACCTTATATTCAAATATTTATATAAACAATATCCACGTAAAAAACTGATTTTGGTGCTAATTAAAACAATAACTTATGACGCATACACGTAGATCAAACTCCTTCTCGATACCGCGCAACCTCATGCACAACCCACTCGCCTTCCAATTTCGAGAGCGGCTTCAACGTCACCACGCCCTCAGTCTCAGCCCGGATCACATGACCCTGAACATAAACGCCAATATGTTGTAATTGCAGGTCATCATCATCTGCCTGACATAGCGTAATAGCGTCTCCGTCCTGCGGCAGCTCATCGGTTTTTAGCGATTTCCAGCGTTGTCGTTCGTCCAGAAACGTGTCGACTGTATTATTATGCCGGTCGCCTACAAAGATCACCGGGCGGTTAAATACTTCGTTTTGGATTTTAGCGAACCAGTAGTAGCAATCTTTCTTTGGCTCCCAGGCTTTCCCGATGTAGTCTTTTGTCCAATCCATATCAATGTCCATTAGTCAAAATAAAACTGGCTAATCTGTATGGCTACCGTGCCGCTACTGCGAACCCGCACGTAACGCGCATCAGTGTTGAATGCAAATGTCTGTAGTCCGGCATTAACAGCGACATCCTGTTGATTAAACCAGGTTATGCCATCTACTGATGCCTCAATAACATGGGCGACTTTACTTTGAAGTGATCCGCTATCCCTTAAGTAGGCGTTTGACAGCAAAACAACTGATCCAAAATCAGCGGTGATGTACTCGGAAGCGGTTGAACCACTCGATTGGTAGACATTTGTCGTATCGGTGGATGAAAGTTGTCCGCTACTGATCGACTGCGTGCCCAGGTGAGCATCAAACCCGGAAGCAAAGCTATTGACACTAAATGTCCAGCTCTGCGGTGTAGTATGGCGCTGATACACAATCTGGTTGCCCACTGCCATGCCTGCTATTTTTACACCACCGATAGCCACTGCATGAGAGTTATCAATTTTCACACCACCTACTGCAAACCCCATACGTTATCCTCATGCCGCCCAGTAGTAGATAACACCGGCTGTTTTTGGCCCCGAATTCCAGGCAGCCTCATTGGCTACCTGTTGCATGATGACTGTGCCATCCTGCCCGTCTGCACCGTCCTGACCATCTGCACCTTTCAGGCTGTTCAGAAAATCGGCCTCCGTACCGGTATTCCCGGCATTCAACCAGACCTGATACGCCGACAGACCATCGTTACCGTCCGTACCGTTAGCACCATTAGAGCCATCTGCACCGTCCTGACCATCTGCACCTTTCAGGCTGTTCAGGAAATCGGCCTCCGTACCGGTATTCCCGGCATTCAACCAGACCTGATAGGCCGACAGACCATCGTTGCCGTCCGTACCGTTAGCACCATTAGAGCCATCTGCACCGTCCTGACCATCTGCACCTTTCAGGCTATTCAGGAAATCTGCCTCTGTGCCACTATTCCCGGCATTCAGCCAGACCTGATACGCCGACAAACCGTCATTGCCGTCCGTACCGTTAGCACCATTAGAGCCATCTGCACCGTCCTGACCATCTGCACCTTTCAGGCTGTTCAGGAAATCGGCTTCTGTACCGGTATTCCCGGCATTCAACCAGACCTGATAGGCCGACAGACCATCGTTACCGTTGGAACCATCAGCACCATTTTGTCCGTCTGCACCGTCCTGACCATCCGCGCCTTTCAGGCTGCTCAGAAAATCTGCTTCCGTACCGGTATTCCCGGCATTCAACCAGACCTGATAGGCCGACAGGCCATCATCACCCTGATCACCCTTGGCACCTTGCGTCCCAATACCCCCTTTAATGGCTAACAGGAAATCAGCTTCAGTCCCGGTATTGCCGTTATCCAGCCAGATCTGATACGCGGATTTTCCCGCACTACTGGCTGCCTGTTGTGCCTGCGTTAAATAGGCCTGCATCTGGGTGGTGACCTGAGATGCCGCCTGTTGCGCTGCGGTGTCTGCGGCATTGTCCACACTGGCCTGAACATCCTGCCCCGCCTGTTGTGCATTACTGGCGGCCTGGATCGCCAGTTCGGTATTTTGAATCGCAGTCTGGTTTGCACTGACCGCATTTTGTGCAGCCTGCTGGGCGGTCTGTGCATATTGCTGGGTTTGGGTAACTAACTGATCTGCTTCATTAAGACGGCCTTCAATGCTGGCCGCTGTTGTAGCATGCTCCCCGGCTTGTAAAGCGGCGTTTTGCGCATTTTGCTTCGCGGTTTTGGCTTCCTGCGCAGCGGTCTCGGCCTGCTGTGCACTACTGGCGGCCTGCTGTGCTTTTTGATCGACTTCGCTATCCTTTTCATTACGCTCAGCCGAATAGCTTTCCAGCTTATCCATGACGCTGTTCATCTTTGGCGGGAAGGTTTCAACCTCTCCGGAGACAATGCGCTCATTCGTGAAATCCAGCGGCGATGACATCTCAGACCTCCAGTAGATTCAGGGCGGTGCTGTGCCCCTGATAGTAATCGTGTTTATATTCCGGCGACTGCTGCACCAATGCCAGCAGGTTGTACTGCTCCTGCTGCCAGTCCGGCCCGGACGGATAACCGGATACCAGCACCGGTTCATTAGGGTAGGCCGCATCCGCCGCATAAATCGCCTGCCGGTCACGGTCGGGCATATCAGCCAGCGATACAGACCAGGCTTTCGCATGACGACGTAACTTTGAACGAATCGCATGCCCGGACGCTGAACGGGTGACTTCGCCATCGGTGAGTGCTTTCAGCGGTGCACCGTATTCAAAACCCCGGGTCAACCGCACGGACTGACCGGCAAACAGCATACCGAGACGGGAGTAGCCACCCACGGCTTTAGGGTCGTACAGTGTGACCCGTAAACGGTCAGCGGTCACCGGCTCATCGAGCCAGACCGCAAAAGTGGAAGGATACGGCTTTGCATCAGGCGGTGGCGGGTCGAAAGGGTCAATACCCACCCGCCACACCGTACCGACTGGCAACTGTCCGGTAGACGGCGGTGGCTCAAACAGACGGTCAGCCAATACAGACCCGTCGTTACCCAGACATTCAAACTGCACAGTGGCATGGATACTCAGGTTGTGCAGGGAAAGTGAGATTGCATCAATATGCCGCTGGTTCAACAGCTGGCACTCAATCACCGTTGGTTCACTCACCGGGAACTGACAGATGCGTGAGCGGTTCTCATTCGCCAGATAATCTGCCTGTCCGGATAACAGCGGCGTTTTAACCGATAACACGCCACGGCGTACCGCATTGCCAAATACAAACCGGATCGGGTCACAATGGGTGGTGGCAATACTCATAACAGCAACCCCACTTCGGACAGATCGCCGTCATAGCCCCAGGTTAGCCGGGTGACCAATGCAACCCCCCGAACCCCCGGATAATCCACAGTGACCCGGTCACCCACACGCAACCCGAACGCCACTGCCCGCATGGAGCCGGAATATACTCGACCCGTGAGTAACTGTTGAATAATGTGAAGCCTTCAAGCAAAGTCCGGATGTTGTTGACAACCGGTGATACTTTGCATGATCCAGATAGAGTTTGGCGAATCCGAGCGGAACGCCTTGAATAAGGGACGGTACCATCACCCCCACCCGCGAGTCCGCCAACGGATGGAGGTGTTATGGCTCAAAAGCCAGGGAGTCGCACATGGGGAGATAGAACGGTTGGCGGGGGTCAGTTCAACGACCGTCACCCGTTATCTGAAACGCTACCAACAAGGTGGGCTTGCGGCTTTGGAACAAGTGGACTTCTATCGTCCGGTCAGTCAGCTGGAGCCTTTCCGTGACGTGTTGAAAAGTCATTTTGAACACCATCCAACCACCCGGATCACTCAGGCGATGGCTGACATCCAGCGGCTAACCGGCCTTGAACTCCAGCGGGAAGCCGTGCGGATGTTCCTCCACAGCCTGGGGTTGTCGGTCAGGAAGGTGGGGATGATCCCGGCGAAAGCGGATCCCGAGGTTCAGGAGGCTTTTAAAAAAAGCATTGGAGCCGCGTCTTGAGGAAGCCAGGGCCGGGAAGCGGGCGGTTTTCTTTGTCGACGCGGCCCACTTTGTACTGGCCCCGTTCCTGGGGTTTGTGTGGTGTTTTACCCGCTTGTTCATCCGTGCCCCGGCCGGACGCCAGCGTTACAATGTACTGGGCGCGCTGAATGCGGTTACCCATGAACTGGTTACCGTGACCAATGACAGTTACATCAACTCCCACAGTGTTTGCCAGTTGCTTCAGCGAATCAAGGCATTGGCCCTGGACGTGCCAGTGACCCTGGTGATGGACAATGCCCGCTACCAACGTTGTCGGCTGGTCATGGATTTGGCGGAAACACTGGGGATCGAATTGTTGTTCCTGCCCGCCTATTCTCCCAACCTGAACCTGATTGAACGCTTGTGGAAGTTTGTGAAGAAAGAATGTCTCTACTCACAGTACCATGAAAACTTTACCGCGTTTGTGCAAGCCATTGATTCGTGTCTGGCGCAAACCCACACCACTCACAAGAAAGCCCTGGACTCCTTACTGGCGCTTAATTTTCAGACTTTCAATAAATCAACAATTATGGTCGGTTGAAGTATAACTCCGGTGTGACCGGCCATAGCGTTGTTTCAACAGGGCCATGAGTTGTGCGGTATCATCCGCATCAGCGATGAGCGTGGACTGTTCCAGTGTGGCCTCAAATAACCCGGTAATGGCCTGTGTGGGTTGCTCCAGCGTACTGCCTTCATTAATCAGCCGCTGATGCATAGTGCGGCTGATCACACCCGCCTCAAGCGGCCCCTCTAACACAGCCTCATCCAGCACCGTGGCATTCGGCGCATAGTGCAGCTTAATCCGGTTGTAAGGCCGCTGTTCGCTGCCGGGTGTTAAATCAATAATATCATCCTCGGTCAGCGTCAGATCCAGTGCCGCCTGCTGATCAGAAACAAACTCAATCCGTCCCAATCCATCCAGCCGCCACCAGCCACCCACCGCAGCCGCCAACTCATCCAGAATACGGGCATAGCTTATCGTGTTCCGGATCTGAATACCCAGTTTTGCAATCCGCTGCCACGCGGCCAGGCCGTACTGCTGCACCTGCCCCATACCCGCCTTGTCGGCAATAAACTGCGCCATCGACAATACGCTGTCATTGGCCTGTTGCACATCACAGGTCACCGTACCCACCGGCCTGTTTTTCAGTTTAAACTGCCCAATAGCCAGCATAGGGGTGAACTGAACGGGTACGCCGTTATCCCTGACGGTTAATGCCTCAACCAGCCCGTCATGAATCTGATAAATCTGCTGGCCATAATCAATCAGCACCGGTTGCACATTGAACACGCTGCCCAGGGTAATGGGAATGGTGACCTGTTTATCCTCTGTGCCGGAGGTATTCAGCTGGATTTCTTTTTCCAGCAGAAAGCCCTTATCCACCAGATCAAAACCAAAAGTGAACTCATCCCGTGACACATCGCCCAGAATCGCAGTGGTCACCGGCTGAAACTGCCCCCGGTTCCAGCGCAAATCACCCAGCAACCAGCGGCACTCCTGCCCGGTGAAGTTGTATGATTGCCATACGTCCGGGTTGAGGTTATTAATCGCGGTAAAACTGCCAGCGGCAACATGATCAAACAGGGTACTGTCCAGTACCGGCATATCCGGCAACCAGGCATCGTAAGGTACCCCGGTTTCTGAACAATAAGGCAGTGTGGCCATGTTTACTGTGCCGGTGGCATGATCAGCTTCAATCAACAGTACCCGGTGTTCGTTATTTACAGGATCAATCAGCCAGTCACGGTACGCAGCGGTGATGGCCATTACAATGCCCCTGCCTGAATGGCCTGCCCGGTGCTGGCGATTTTCAGCTCTTGCAAGCGTTTTTCCATGTCAGACAGTTCATCCGCCTGCTGTTGTTGCGTAGCGTTGACGGTGACATTGGTGTCACCTGCCTCCTGACAGCCGCACAGTTTTTCTTCCAGTGCAGTGGCAATGCGCTGTAACTGCACATCAAGCGACTGGCAATGGATACTGCCACCGGAACCACCTGCACCAAGCCCATCGCTGGACTCCCCCCAGTAGGTGACCTCAATATGCCACCCAGCTGCATCAGCAGGGAGTGACAAGCGCGAATCCGCCAGACTGTAACCTGCCCACAGCCGCAAACCATTCGCCACCACGACAAACGGCCAGCCCGACACCGGGACAGCAGGCAGCGTGGCAAACACGCCGCCTGCGTCCTGTTGGGGCGTTAGCGCAAGATTGAACTGCTTAATTGCCATCAAACGCCCTAGCTGGTGGGGTAATAAACAATATCCAGCCCCTGATACGACTCAGGTGCTTCAATCAGTTCCACCTGCGTTCCACCGGTAATGGTGTAGTCAGTCGCCACCAGTGGCACACCGGACAAACGGATTTCATAGTAAACCCCGGAGTCCACCGAAGCGGGCAGGTTAAACTGCTTATTAACCCCGTCTTTCGTGCCGATCAGATTTCCCTTCAGGATCAGCCGCCCGGACGCACTACTGATCACATCCAGCAAGGTATTACCGACATACTGATACACTTTGATCTTGATGGAATCGGCGGCACTGTTGCCGGTTTCCGAACGGTTCGCACCATTGAAGACCAGCACCCCGGCACTGTAATCAAACGTCCAGTCGGAACTGTCGAGCTGCGGGATTTCATTATCATTGCCATCGAATACCTTAACCAGATACTGCTTGCCGTATTTGGGTGAGATAAATCCGCTCAGTACCTGCGAAGTATCCGCAGAGCCGGACGACCAGTTATCACTGTGTTCCGGCAATGCCACCCAGGTTTTATTCCCCGGTACGGAGCGGTCAACCGTCAGTGGCAACCACCCGTCACCCCCTTCCACCGCAGGCCAGAACTTTTTCACCACCCCGGCACTGGCGGCAGGCGGTGTCGGTGGAATCAGTTCCCCAAATACCTCAGCACCATGTACCTCGGAGGCACGCGGAATGGTTTCTTCATAGAACTGTTTGCCAACACTGGTGTCAGCGTTGTTGTTGTACCATTCCCAGACTTTTTCCAGTTTTTGGTCATTGGTTAATGCCATGATTCAGCCTCCTTACCAATTGGTGCTGATTTGCTTAACGGTACGGTTACCGTTGCGCAGAGTGATTCGGATCAGACAACGGTTGTTAGCGTCGTAACTGGACTTGCCGCCGAAAGTGGCGTTCAGCGTAGCGTTGCCGCCGGAGTAACTGATGTTGCCCACCATCGCGCCGTCGCCGTCATTCGCCACACCCGCAGAACCGTCAAACGGTTTCGCGCAGTCCAGCCAGCCGGTTTGCCCCGGTAATTTTACTTCTACCGTCATGTCACCACTGCCGATCTGCCCAATTCCGCCCGCAACGCCACCCAGGACAAACTGAATACTGGATTTGGGAGACGGCGTGATAAACGCACGCTGATAAACCTGATCACCGGAATGGGCAGTGTAATCAGCCGTATTGGTCGGCAGGAAACCGGTAAAATCGGTGTTTGGGTAAATCAGCCCGTGCTCGTTATCACTCAACACATACTGCTGTGCGTCCCCGTTAGCCAGCAATGCTGTACTATCCCAATGACCGGTGATGCCCGCGCCGGTATCGTCACTGTCCCACGTCAACGGCAGACGATAGGCCTCATCATCAAAATGCTCCGTCGTATTGTTGGAACGCTGGCCAAAGGTCGAGATGAGCAGGTTTTGTGACGCTGACAGTACACTGCTGTAACTGCCGTGCGGATCTTTGGGCTGCCCGGTAATGCGTCCGTCCGCAGTACACTGGTTGGCACTGGAGAGGGTCAACACTTTATCCGTGACCTGCATGACTTCACCGACAACGGGTGGGGCCGACAAACCGGACACACTGCCGTCTGTTGGTGCTACCGTTGTGGTTGGCACACCGCGTAAACCGCTCAGGCGAATCGGATCAAGTACATAAGTATTGTCATACAGTGCGTTACCCGTGGCTGACACCTTTACCTGATCACCCGCGCCCAGAAAGCGAACCCCGGACAGATTTTTAGGCGACGAATTATCGTGAATGCTCAGCGTTAGCACGGTGATTGTGGGTGTGGCAGCACCGGTGTCATAGAAAAACTGTGCCACCTGCGCAATCTGGTCACCCCCGTCAGTACCGGTATGCTTCAGCACAATCTCGTTATAACCGGTGACCAAATCGGCGGCTTTAATGCTGACGTAAGCATTGATTTTCTGCCACAGCGAAATCGCGTATTTCTCAATACTGGTTACAATAATCTGTCCATTGGCCGAAGCCTCCGGCAGGCCTGCCTGTGATCCGGCGCGGTTGTTTTCATCGAACCGCCCATCCAGATCAAAACTATCGGTCAGCGTGCCATTGATATGCAGCTCCAACTGGCCTTTATCCCCCTGATTCACTGCGGTGCTGGCGTTCGGAGTGGTGAGTGTGAATGTCGGGTCATTGACAATGTAACTCACCTGACTCCCTGCGGGCTTTCCGGCTTCATACGTGGCTGCCGGATCAGTAGACAGATACCCCGTGCGTTGGGTTGTACCGGCCAGCGCCAGTGTTTTGTTATGCAGTGATTCGGCATCCGGTGGTAATAATTCGGCTAATTGCGACTGCATCGGAGCCACATAGCCTTTCGTGATCAGGTCGTTATCATCCTCAATCACCTGATCACCTTCATAACGCAGCGTCTTGGTCGCTTTATTACCCTGACCGGACTGCGTGAACAAATCAATTTTGTTGGTCGTCATGTTTTACATCCCTCATGCTGGACTGAAGATGGGGCAGCATGGCCACCCCATCAGCGGATTAAGACGGCTTAGGCCGCTTTCATCACCATCAGCGCCGGACGCTGGTACTCATAATCCGGTGTCGCCGTGAAGGTCACTACATTGCCGGAAATGGAGAAGTCAGCCGGACGCACCAATTGACCACCGAGGTAAGCATTCACCTTCGCCCCGGCCAGATCCACCGGAGAGGTGAAGTCTGCGTTTGTACCGTTAATATCCCCCGTCAGCTCAACATAAGGGTGGATACCGGTCAGGCCGACCTTGCCGTCGACCGTTGTAGTCAGGCTAGAGAGGTTGCTTTCATTGGTTTTGGCTTTGCCCATTACCTCCGTCAACGCACCCGCGACATCAGTGGCGGCATAATCCGCATCAGTGTAGCTGACATCATTGGCTGCACCAGAGAACGCCACATCGGCCAGCGTGACTACGCCATTCAGGCCGGTCTGCGAACCAGAGGTATTGCGCAGTGCGGTGACACCATCGCTGGGTGAGACAATCTCTTTCCAGTTAGCCAGTACCGAGGCATCATCACCGGCCAGCATGTAGGTTTTGCTTTCATCGGTTCTGACCGCCCAGTCACCCCGTTGACCGGTCAATGCCAACATGGACGCTTCATCCGCGACTTCGCCCAGGAAGTCAGAGACCGCAATCGCCGGAATCTGGCTGGCGGGCAATTTGCCATCCGCACCCAGAGTAGCAATACCATTAGCCGCCCCTTTGCTGGCGACGATGTTGGCAATGTCGGTTTGGTTCGTGGTGATTTGCGCCACTTTGGTTTGCAGCGCAACCGCCAGTTCCACTTCAGTGATTGCATTATCAGCAATCTGCTTGGTACCAATTAAGTTGGTAAATTTAGACATGAGTTATTCCTCATTTAAGATGATTACGAATTGCCCGTTGCCCATCGCCCAGACTTTTTAACAGTCGGTTGAATGCAGACAACGAACCGGTCGCAGCCTGATAGCTGCGCTCCCACTCACGCTCACACTTTCCACTCACACACACGCCCGAATCAGTGACCTGACCGGTAAATTCAAAGCCATCGTGACGGATCACCGGGTACTGCCCGCTTTCCATTACGATATGCACCGCGATAGCACGGCTGTTAATTTTAAGGGTTGGTAGCTGGTTCATTAGACTCCCCATTCTTATTATTCATGCCCTGTAGCATACCGGCAACCTGATACAGCTCCCGCGACATCAGTAACATGGCTTCGTGCTCCAGACTGCCTTCCGGGTAGTCTTCCAGTTTGGTTTTCGCCTGATCGGCGGCCACGGTGTAATGCGCCAGTATTTTCTGCTGACTCAGCATCTGTGCCTGCAAGGCTTCAATAGCCGCAGCCTGTTTTACGATCAGCTGGGCATTGACTTCAGCCGCCTTCAGTCCGGCCAGCGCCATGCCCATAATCTGTGCTTGTGCCAGATCGTTATCATTTAGCGCCTTCCGGCTTTTTTTCTTGTGTTGTTTTTTCTTCGCCGTTTTCGGTTTGTCTTTTTTAGCCATGACCATTCGCCTCTTTCAGTTGCTGTTGCAGCCGCGCATCTTTCCGCGCCTGCTGTTGTTGTTTAATCATCACCTCACCCTGACCAATCCGCTCATCCCCCTGCTTGGCCTGGACATTGCCGTAGTGCCGTACCATTTCACGCAACTCTTGGAGTTCTTTGGTCTGCTCATCGAACTTCTTCTCCAGCCGCCGGATGTATTGCTCCTGATTATCCGGCTGCCGATCCGCAAACACCGGACGGGCATCAATCACGTTGGGTGCAACATGGATTTCCTGTTGCACTGTGCGGGGTTCGTTTGCCGCGTCCGCGAGCAAATCATGCGTAGCAGGAATAACATCCATGTTAGCCAGCACCTTGTCGCGGAGGGACAATGACTGACTGGGGTTAAAAATCGTTTCGTATTTATGGGCCATAATCGGCCCGTCAGATGGCAGGGCATCGGTGCCCACGCGATATTGGGTCAGGGCAAAACCACTGCTTTGCTTTTCAAAATGTGCCTGCTTGTGCCAGTTGGCATTTTGCTGGCGGAGGTTGTTTCTCACTTGGGCTAATACACCACCCCACAAATTCGCCCTGATATCTTCCAGCATTTTTCCATACGAATTGTAATGTGCGTATGCCTGTGACTCTGACGAAACATAGAGCTGCTGGAGTAGTTGCAGCGAGTTTTGTGCGGCAATGGTGCTGTTGGTGCTGTTGACCGCAGAGGTCGTCCCCCCGGTGCTGTTTTTAACATTGCGGATTTCCGGGGCGATAGTGTTCACGTCATAGCTGTACATCTGATTCAGTTTTGACTGAGTACCCGAGGTGTAACCCACAATATTATTAAGCTGCCCATTCAACTGGGACTTAATGTTCGGCGGCAGACCTCCCACACTGCTGTTAATCAGAGCCGCCTGGGATTTAACGGCATCGGTCGCTGTTTTGGTATTGCCGGTATTGGTCAGGATGCTGCTCAACTGGTAGTTCAGCTGTGACCGGATGCCCGATGGCAGGCTGTTGATGTAGGATTGCAATGCATTCACGGCATTCACTGTCGCTGCCGGGTTATTGCTATTGACAATATCGGTCAATTTTCCGGACAGTTGCGACCGGATATCCGGGGCCACCCCATTCACGGCAAACTCAACCGCTCCCAGCGCCGCCCGCAGTCTGGTGTCATCATTGGCAGCCTCAATCGCGGCGAGATACGGGGCCAAACCGGCTCTGATGTCATCCGGCACATTCGGCAGCGCACTCAGTTTGTCGGCAATCAGATTGCCCAGCAGATCAAAGTCAGCCCCCAATTCAGCGGCCAGCGATACGGTGTCCACTCGCAGAGCATCCGCGAGGGCATCCAGCCCCGATAACATGGAGCCATCCAGTGCATCAATGTTGACCCCGAAATCGGCGGCCAGTGCGCTGATGGCCACGCCATTTTCGCGCAACAGGTCAAACACCGACTCATCCAGCGCCAGCCCCAATTCCCCGATCTGTGTCGCCAGTTCAAGTGCCAGTGCCTGCCGGTCAGCTTCGGCGCTGGCGCTGTCATGGCTGGATTGCAGGCTATTCACCAGTTGTTGCTGAGAGCTGATCTGCTGTTCCAGCGAGGCCAGTAACGTAGAGGTGACTTCGCCGGGTCTGGATGGTTCGGCAATCGTACCGGGATCAGTTGGCTGGCTACCGGCCAGCGTGTCCAGCGTACCCGCCAGCCCGGACAAGTCACTGGTAATCTGATTAATGGCATTCTCGGACGTGCCACTGCTGGCGTAAACATCCAGATAAGCACTGCGCAATTCCCCGGCCAGCGTTTGCAATTCTTGGGCGGCCTCCACGTCACCAGCGCGTGCTGCGGCGAGTGTAGTGTTGTACTGGGACTGGATTTCCTGTAGTTGCTCAAAGGGCGTTAGAAGTGGATTTGAGCGCGTCCAGCCTTCAACAAAATCACGCAGGGACTCTGCCGCGCCTTTTAAGGAGTCGTATTGTGCGATCTGCTCACGGTACGCCGCATCATTGGCCGCATTCAGGTCACGGATTCGGTTCAGTTCAGCATTATAAGCCTCCTGTGCTGCGCTGTTTAGCCCCTGAATGCGCTGCTGCTCTGCGCTGTATTGATTGCGTAGCGATTCAAGTTGTGCCTGCGCATTGTCCAGCTCAGTGTTGCCGGTGCTGCCTGATCCGGTGTTGCTGTATAGCTGGGAGACCAACCCACTAATACTGTCCCGCAAACCGGCCACGTCATACGCCGCATCATTGGCCGCTGCGGCCAGGTCATCAGCGGAGCCGGAGAGAGTTACAATCGCGCTGGTAATCTCTAAGGTGGCACGGATTTGTTCATCAGTCGCGGTGCCACTGGCAATCAGGGCATCATAGTACGCCCGCAACTCATACACATTGTCGATATATGCCTCACCGGTCAGCCCCATTGCGGCATTGTATTCATCCAAAGCGACTTGTGCGGCAGTACGCGCCCGCGCAGCTTGCTCTTCTGTCGTGTAGACCGCCGCCATATAGCTGTCCATTGCAGATTCAAGATTAAATACCGTTCGGGCAGCCGCTTCTGCACTTTCAGTCAGTGAGTCAGTCGCATCAGCCTGATCGGCGATGGCCGGACTGGCCGCTTCACTGGCCTGTGCAGCCAGATTAGTCGCATTCGCCGCCTCATCTGCTGTTCCATACAGCGTCGCGATAGCAGATGTCAGTTCTAATGCAGCAGCCGTTGCTGCCTGTCCGGCGGCTGTCTGCTTATCCAGCCCCTCGACGTAGTGTCTAAACGCTTCCAGGCTGTTTATTTGAGTATTATTTGCAGCATTAAACGCATCTAGCGCAGCCTGAGCGGTGGCCTTCTCCATTTCAAGGCGTTCGTCTGCTGTAAAGACGGTCTGATAATACTGTTCAAGACCGGATTTAAGTTGATCCAGCCCACCGGCAGCATCCGCCAACCCCACGGCGGCTGCCAGAGCATGAGCCTCCGTATTGCCGAGATTCCAACCCATCTTCTCCATTGCCGGGACGAATTGGGCTTGGTTGACAGCGGCGATGTACTGAAAACGGGCAGCAATTTCTTCCGCCGTTCCGGCTAAAACATTCTCACCCCCCTGAAATGCCTGCCGCAACGGTGCATCCATGCCCTTGAAGATTTCTACCAGCCGCGCTTTAGTCAGTTGGCTCGCTTTCAGGGCATCCCCTTCAAAGCCCGCCAGATTTTGTTTAATGCGCTCGACGGTAGATGGCGGCAGGAAAGAGGCAATCATGTCATCGACCTGTTTCATCCGGTCAAGCATGGCGTGCATAGCGGCGACTTGCTCAGGATCATCCCTCCCCACTGAGCGCGAGCCATCCACCAGTCCAAATGCACCGAAAGAAGACTCACGGTTTAGATGCCGTCCCCCATCACGTTTAGTGTGATACCAACGTCCCTCATTGCCATGTTCCGAGAATTGCCCGAAATTGGCACGGATTGATTGCTTACCACCAAACAACGACTCCACAAAACCACCCAGTAGGCTGCCTGCGGCTGTGCCAATCGGCCCCCAGATTGAGCCAATCGCACCACCAATGCCTGAACCAATGCCGGTCTGACCAAATGCCTGACCGGCCATCATACCTAGCCCCCCGCCCATGAGTGCGCCTTGCCAGCCACCACCGGAAAGTGTGGCCATGATGCCGCCGCCAGTGCCAGTGTTGCCGAACAGGGTACCGGAGCCACCGCCAAAGCCTTTACCCTCAAGCAGTCCGGTCACACCTTTGGAAATAGACTCTTTGAGCTTGTCAGCAATCGGGTCAAGCAGATACGACTGCAGACTATCCAGCACTTGCTCACCGGCAGTCTTCCAATCACCGGAAATCAGACCACTAACCAGTGCATCACCGATACCATCAGCGGTATTTTTCAGGCGCTCCAGCGTGGAGATATGATCCTCGGAGGTCTGGATGCTGACTACCTGTTCGGCGTTGTAGTTTTTTAGCCCCAATTCAGCCGCACGGGCAGCGCCAGCACCGCCATACAACCCGGCTTCAAGCACCTTGATTTTATCGTTTAAATCATCCTGTTCTTTTTTGTAAGCAGCGGCGGCTTTACCGGCAACGGTATAAGATTCCTGCGCGTCTTTCAGCGCACGATTATAGGTGTCTTGAGTAATAACCCCGGCTTTCTGCAACTTGTCCAGATCGGCAATTTCAGCCGCATATTTTTCCGCATCAGTGCGGGTGGACTCATAAAGCGATTCAGCATCAGACAGCAACTGGTTGTAGTCATCCTGCTGCTTTTTCAGATCCGCAATTTTACGAGTGGAGGTAATGTATTGCTTCGCCAGATCCGATTCCAGATCAATGCCTTTTCCCCGCAGCGTGTTAGTAGCCTGTTGAGCGACTTTGTACGCTTCCAGCGCGTCTGCACCCTTGGTCTGTAGAATGATGAGATTCGCAGCCTCATCCGCTGCCTGCTGATTCAGTCCGATCAGGTCTTTTTGCACTGACGCATAGGCTTCCGCTGTTTTCTTTTGCCCCTCCAGTGCCTGCTGTGCTGCGGATAGCGCCTGTGCTGAGGATAGGTATTCGCGGGCAAGCCGTGACTCAAGGTCGATACCTTTGGTTTTCAGTTCATTCTGCGCCGTCAGTGCCTGTTCGTTGGCTTTCAGTGCATCCAGCCCGCCGGTTTGCAGAGCATTTAGGTTTGACTGTGCATCAGCCAGTTGATCGGTTAAGTCGCTGAGCTGCTGACGGACAGTGATTTCGTTTTCCGTGGCTTTAATCAGGAATTCTTTTTGCTGCAACTCTTCGGCCTGCGCCTCAGTCATCAGCATCATGCCGTTGTGCATCGACTCATAACGCAGCTCCAGAGCGCGGCCTGCCAGCTCGCCTTCTCGCAATGTTGTCGTCAGCACATCGTAACGCTGATCCAATGCATCAGAGGTCGCCCCGATTTTTTCATGTGCTTGAGCAAGTTCTTCAGCAACTTTTTGCGCGTCTTTTTGCGCGTCGTTCAGCTTAACACGCGGGTTCAGTGACTTTTGTAATTCAGCTTGTTCTTTCGCCAATGCCCGGTTGTACTGCTCTTGGGAAATTTCGCCGGCATCCAGCAAGCGTTTTGCCTGAGCCATTGCGGCGTTATATTCTTCCTGTGGCGTGCGCAGGGATTCAATGAGTTTGGCGGCTTCTTTGGAGATTTCATTTTGCTTGCCTTGGGCGGCGCTAACGGACTGAATGATTTGCTGTTCAACCTGCATTGAGTGGGCGACACTATCCACATTGGACTTGGTTTTAACATAAACTTTATCCAGTTCAGTTTTGGTCTTACCCATGTTATCCAGAGACTTTTGTAAGCCATCAATGACTCGCTGTTGCTCTGCTAGTGCGGCTGTGGCTGCTTTTACCTCGCGTTCACGGGTATCAGACAGCGAGACATGGAACGGGTCATCCGAGCCAATTTGATCCAATTCAGCAGCGCGTGCAGCACGGGATTGTGCTGCTGCTAAATCAGCTTGCATGGTTTGCAAGATAGATTGAGCCAGTTTGATTTGTTCCTGAGTACGGGCTTTTATCTGGTCACGAGCTGACCCTGTGGCCTCAGCATATTTATAAGTAGCCTCCTCAGCTTGGCGCAATACCTCATCATTCTCACGAGTCGCTTTATTAAGCTTCCCCGTTGCCGTGACTGCTTCGTAAATTTCCTTATGAAAAGTCACCAATGCAGTGACCCCCAATAAGATAATACCGATGGGGCCACCCAATAGCGTCATTGCAGCAGATAGTCCGCGCATGGCTGTACCAGAGGCAGTTGCTATCAGTCCCATTTGCCGAGTCGCTGCGGCTGCGGCGGTCTGTTTGGCTCCCGCGATGGCTGCGGCTTGACCTGCGGCGGTGGTAGCTACTGCCTCGTTAGCGCGGGCTTTTGACAATCCCGCACTGGCGGCACGGCTTGCAGCTTGGGCGGCTTGTAACCGAGCTAATGCAGACGCATATTTGTCTGTACCGTTAGCAGCGATCAAAGAAGCCTTGGCTGATGCTAGCTCAGCCTGAGCAGCGGACTTGCTCAACTGCATGCTGCGTAATTGAGCTTGGGCTTTTTTGGCCTCAGCCGCCGCGACCGTATTAGCCTCAGCCGCTTTTTTTGCCGCAGCGGCAGCGCTCGCAGCAGCCTCCGCAGCAATGGCCTGAGTAGATTTAATGTAAGCTGCTGTCGTTGTGGCCAGCGACACAGCAACTTTACCCGCCAGTAACGCCGCCAGTACTTCACCGACCACGACAACCTGATCCAGATTCTCAGCCAGCCAATCAGCCGCCTCAGCCCCATCCCTCGCCCACTGTGCTAATGCCGGTTCAATCGCCTCATAAATTGCCAGCGAAAGTTCAGTCATGCTGTTTTTCAGACGATTGGTTTCTGCGGCCAATGACTGCACCGCAGCAATGCGAGCATTCCCACCATACGCCTTATCCAGCTCAACAGCTAGCTTAGGCAGCAAATCCGCTGCCAGCACTTTGCCATCCCTCAGCATTTTATCAAGTTCGGCAGTGGTCACACCCATCGCCTTAGCAGCCATCTGGAATGCACCCGGCAAGCGCTCACCCAATTGCCCACGCAATTCTTCCGCTTGCACCTTGCCTTTGCTAATCATCTGAGACAGGGCACGGAGCGTGCCGTTTGTATCATCTACCGACAAATTCAGAACACGGGAAGCTTGGGCAACAGCTTCAAATATCTTTTTTTGGGCTTGCGCCTCCAGGACTGTACCTTTGGCAGAAGCTGCCCATAGTGAGTACGACTTGGCCGTACTGAGCATCTCTAGGCCAAGGTCATTGGCGACCTGACGGATATAATCCATTTCTGCCGCGACCTGCTGCTGGCCGAATGTCGCGGTAAAGCTGGATTTCAAGCCGTCAACCGCCTGTCCGACCCGTAGTATATTTTGCGCCAATTCCACCGCGCCGAAACCTGCGCTCATGCCCAGCATGAAATTGCGCACCGATGCGGTGGCAGCCTGCATCTGTTGCTGCACAGCAGCGGTGCGCTGGTTGAGCTGCTGCAACTCTTTGCGCGTGCGTGCGGATTCCGCGCTAACCTTGGTCAATCCGCCTTTTAATTCGTCGAACGCAAGGAAGCCTTTTTTCTTGGCTACCAGTTCGATGGATGCACGCATGTTTGCCATTTAGACCAGCCCACCGGACGCAATGGCAATCATGATTTGCGAGATAGCCCAACCCAAGGCAGCTATCAACAAAGCAGTGTTGATATAGCCCATTGTCACCACCACCAAATAGCCCAAGCCAAAACTGCTAAACCGAACAGAACCGCAGCAATCAACGATGCATATGCGTATATTTTTGCAACCATTTTCACGTCCTTCTTCTGCAATTCGCCTTTAATTTCAAGGCTGTATTTCGGGCATAAAAAAAGCCCGACCAGTTGCCCGGTCAGGCTTTCTCTGTTTCAGTTATCTCGTTAAATCGTGACCAGCAGACTCACTCTACGAAATCAATATAAGTAATCTCATGCTCCGATTGCCCTTCATCCCAGCCAGTCGGAATTTTGTCTCGAAATTTAAAATAAAACCCTTCGTGGGTCTCCCAAACATAGCCCGCTTTAAATAAGGGCTTGGCTCTATTCTTTGGGGTCACCGCCGGTATAAAAAATTCTTGTATCCTTTTCCCGTCTTTATCTAAAAAATAGGCAGTGACTGCCAAAACCTTAATATCTCGGTCGCCATTGTTTTTCATCTTGAAGATAGCACCAGCATATTTTTCACCGTTATCATCTTCTAAAGATTTCAGAGTAAAATCAGTGATTTCGATATTATCACGGTAAGCGAAAGCTTCATCACTTAACTTGTAATCACCAATAGATTTTTTCTCCGGACTGGCAGATAACCGGGATTCGATTAAGGAAATTTTATTTTCTAGTCTTTCAATGCGTCCTAAAAGGTCATCATCAGACAATGAGATGGAAGGTATCAACAGAAAAAGCAGCATACAGTCACGAACGCTCAATATTTTCATAACTTGTTTACCATTGGATTTATGAAAAGCTTGATTATTACACAACCCCTGTTATTTTACCTTAGTCTATTGCCGCCGCTGCCGGTTCACTTCCCCCATAAACCCCCGCTCCACATGCAACAACCGCCCAAACACCGCCTGCTGCTCTTCCTCATCCATCCCCGACAACGCCAGCGCATGGAACACCTGTCCATAATCCATCGACTCCAGGCCATTCATCCCAGGTCGCCAGATCCCAGTTTGATGTTTAAAGTAGAAATTCACGGTAGACGCATTCTCAGCGGCAATCTCAAAGACAGGAACCACCGGCTCAACTGCCGGGGTGTCGTCATCTTCGATAAATGACTCACCCCAGCTATCGTCATCGGTTACGCCCGCATTCTGCCGTTTTGACGACGCGGCGAGGATTTCGCCGAACTTTTCAAGTTTTTTTCCTTATCCTTGCCGCCGGACACTTCATTCAATAGCTCCATAAAATCCGTCAGTACAGGGAAGAAAAACTCATTACTACCGAATACCATCTTGTAAACATCAGGATCAGTAAAGTCTTGAACCTCGCCCTTGACCGTTAGATTCCACTCCTGGAGCAATCCACCCTCCAAATCTTCCAGCAAGCTATCCTCAGACAGTTCAATACCCAAATCAGAGAGCGGCCCCATCACAATACTGCGCAGGAAATCCTGTTGAGAACGCAAGCGCTCTTTTAATTTACGCTCAACCACGTCGTCATACAGGCGCGGCACAGGAAGGTCGTTGCCATCTGTATCCTTCAAGAAAATAAAGTCACGGGCAGCCTGATCCAGCGTTAAAGCCCCCCCATCCTGATCCACCCAGAAAGCGCTGATATTCTGGTAATGATCCAAAATATCGGCGGCATCATCCATACTCAAGCCATGCCACTTCAATTCCAGTTTCTTTTTGGCTTTTCCACCAGCAGAAATATCAACACGACGGGTAATTTGTGGATTTTCAACAACAATAAATTCAAACATCTTCTATCCCCTTGGATTAAACAATGTCACACAAAAAAGCCGCAACACTAAAAGCATTGCGGCCTGTTAGAAACCCCCTTAAAGCTGCTCGCCACCACCCCCAGAGGAGAAAAAGGAATAGGCGGCGGCGAGCGTTCCAAGGGGATGGAACGCTTTAGCCCCTCGCCCTCTGGGAGAGGGGTTGGGGTGAGGGTGAATTAAGCGATCGTCAGCACTGGACGATCCAGAAACGTACAAGACAAATCCATACCCAGCTCACCATCAATATCGGTTTCTTTCAGGTCATGCACCTGCACTTTCGCCGACTTGATACTGAGCTGATTACCCGCGCTCGTACCATGCATCATCTGGAACGGAATCGTGATAATACCCTGGTGCGACTCCACCAACTCGAAAAACGAATCATCCCAGCCAATCTTGGCGGTGAAATCAATCGGTGTCGCCGTCACCCGTGACCCAGCACAGTTCACCGCATTACGCCAGCTTGCATTCAGTCCGGAATAATTACCGATACTACACTCATGCAAACACACATCACGCAGCTCAAAACCACCCACCCCATCAGGAATACCGAACTTAAACTCTGGTACATTGCCGTTCTCGAAAATTTCCGGGTACTCCTGATTATCCGGTGCGAACACAATTTCAGCGTTTTCAGCGGTATAGGCTGGACGAATATAACTGCCCTTCATGTCTCGAAATTGAAACATCGGATCATCGCCTTTAGCCATGACAATACCGACATATCCACGCACACCGTTAGACTCGTAATTCACATAGCCAAAATTCGCACCGTCACGTCCCGATTTGCGCCGCACCATCAACGTCCCGGAACTCACATCCGCCGGATCGCTGATTAGGTAGTCAAACCCCGCTGTCGCATTCGGTGCTCGCGCCAGTCCGGCCATGCGCAGATATTCATCCAACGCCGAAATAACTGTTGGGTCACCACTTCCGGCGAAATCCGCGTCAAAGCTAAAGCTGGTATGGCGATTAGGTTTTACAGTGGGATTATTGCGCCCGTCATCACCGTCGTACTCACGGCGGCGGGAATCACCGTCATAAGAGGTCACCTCTAAATTACGGGTACGCAATTGGGCAAGAGTGCCGGGGTTAGTGCCTTCGGTGGCTTCCACCGCTCCGGCGATAAATTTGGCTTTGCTATCAATCGTGCGGCGTGCCATCGTCGTTTACCTCATCATCAGTCGTTTCAGGAGTCGGCGGAGTAGGCTCAGGTTCGGCCTCCGCTGCCGGTTTGGAGGGTGGTGCGGCATTATCGCCGCAGCCATTACAGCCACCGGTAATGGTATCGAGCACCAGCTTACCGTCAGCATCGCGTACAAAAATGGTCATATGTTAGTCCTGTTGAGTTACGGGTGTTGGGTAGGCTGCATGCGGTAGGTATCGCGCCATACATCCACCCAAGCCAACAAACCACCCTCAGCTTTTAGTGGCTCACCCTTTACATATTCCAGCGGGCGGAATGCATCCGGCAGACGCTTAAAATGCAATGCCTGTTGAGTCGTGTGGCGTTGGCTTTTTAGGTCAGCTTGGGTATTGGAGTGATAAATCACATGATGCTCACGCAAAATCGCTTGTGTACCGCAGTTGTCGTACCGTCCTTCGACACCGCTTTCCTGTCCCGGCAGTGTCAGCAGCGCATAAGGCTGTGGGCTTTGCGCATCAAAACCAATCGGGTGGCTGATCAGCACCTCGACACCGATCACGTAATTACCCCCGTCAGCGGTATTTTCTTCAAATCCGGTGGCGTAACCGATCACCTCGATCCCGGATTGCTGATGCAATACTTCCGCCAGCGCGTCGAATTTCTCCACCAGATCGGCCTGGACGCTATGACGCAGCGACAAACCAAACAGCGCGGAATGCGACATATCTACGCCCCGGTATTGCAACGACCCGGTATCATTCACCGAGTAGACGCAATCCGGGAAACTGCGTTGTTCGTGCGCGGTGTCCGGGTAGACATTCCCTTCCGGGAATAGCGGGATTAACTGCGCCAATAGCCGGGTTTGCGCGGTCATACCGGAGTGATACACGGTCTGGCTTTGTTCCAACGCCAATACGCGCTGGTTTGCGTCGGTGAGTAGTTGGGCAATGGTCATATCAGCACCACCCCATGCTTAGCCAATACCGCCTGCGCACCTTTCACAAACAGCCCTTGCATGTGTCCCTGATGCTGGTCATACACCTTACGCAGATAGCCCCGGCCATTAATACCCGGATGCATCACTTCTTTGGCAAAGTGTCCGCCGCGCAGTTTCAGAAATTTACCAGGACGCGCTTTAATCTCATGTGGGCCTGTCCCATGCTCCAGAAAGCGCATTTTATAAGTTTGGTAACGGCTTTTGCCGCTACGGTCACTGGCTTTGCGCGTAGTTCCCACTTCCAGCGCATCATCATCCTGGATACCCACTTGCGACATGCGGCGCTTGCTCAGTGTTTTGTAACCCACGGATCGGCGCAATGCCCCACTCAAGCTGGGTAACGTCGATTGCAGGCTTGCCTTGAGCGGTTTAGCAATCTCACGCAAACCAGCCAGATTGGCCTTTTTCTTAATGCCCGCCTCGAGTGCGTCAATCTGTTGCTTGACCCGCTCAAAATCGTGCGTGCTGATTTCTAATTCAATCATCAGCTCACCACTTTGCACATTAAGTGCAACTCGCGGTTACGCATATCCGGGTTTATCGGGTCATGCAGGATTTGATAGCGTACTGCCGCTTGTTTGGTCAGACTGTTAGCAGACAGCAATACCGACCAACTATGATCCAGCACAGCGGCTATATCAGGATGCCAACGCATCACAATACGCACCGTGACCTCACTGTTAAACTGCTGGGCGGCGTAAAGCTCGCGCCCGCGCAATGGCTCGATACCTGCAAAGACAATGTGCCGGGTTTCCCACTCCTTGACCTTCTGCCCGGAACGCGGGTCGGGTATTTCCACGTTTTCCTGTAGAAACACGCCATGTTTCAGTCGCCCGCTCCGCATCAGCCCACCACCGGAATTCTGTGGCTATCCAGCAGCCAGCGATAGGCAAACGGTACTTCGCGGATTTCCAGCCCACCGCCGGTAATATTCGCGGCCTCGCGGTTTTCGTACCAATGCGAGGCAATCAGTAAAATAGCTTGCTTCACCGTCGCCGGGGTATGGTATGGCCCGACCTCAAAGCGGATGTTTACCGCGTCCGAACGCTGGGCGACCGACGGGAAAGCGTAGGGGTCGCGGAATTCGATACCGCCGCAAAAATTCCCAAACGCAGGGAGATAGTCGGTGGTTGGAAATGCCCGCTCTGTATCCTCCTGATCCCAGTAGTTCACGCTGCTAATACTGCGTAATGTGGGTGTGAGGGATAGGGTTTTGTCGAAATCCCGAAAGGTTTTTTCCAGCGTTTGCACCGCCCAATAACGCCCGGTGTAATGCTCCGCATCCTCACGCGCCGCCGAAATCAGAGCCGCCATGAATCCAACGTCATAATCGGCGTATTCGGACTGTTCGTCCGTGGGAATAAAGCGATTCAGGTTAGTCGCTAGTTCGGTCACGGTGACGGGTTCGACGGTGGGTGGAGTGATGAGGCGGAGCATAACCGGGCTTCAATCACGCCTTGACAGCGATTTTCTTTTCTACCAGCCAGTCCGCTTTTGCAGATTGGAATCCGGCGGTTTCGCCTTTGTTATAACTGCCCCAGCTTTTTTCAAATTTAACCGCCACTGGTTTTGCATTCGCAGCTGTTGCAACGGGTTTATCAGCAGGTTTTGTATCGGCCATTTTAATTACCTTAAACGTAAAACTGCCCACACAAGGCAGGCAGTTAGATTATTTCAAAAGAGTGCGTGAATCGTTTACGATGTCCAGGTGATACCGGTCATCACTACCGTGGATTCATCATGGCGCAAGCCGAAATCATGGGCAGACATCACCCGGATTAAGGTCTGGTTACGGCTAAAGGCGCTGATCATGTCGCCGGTAGATGGGTCTTTGTAGCTGGCTTCGGTCGATACAGCGATAGAAACATCAGCACCTTCTCCGATAACAACATCCGCAAAGTCAGCCAGGTATAATTCCGTCTCATTACCACCCGCGCCTAGATTAGCGGGCACCTGTGTGGTAGTGCGGAACGGCTTGCCGCGCAACTGACCATTAGCGACTTCCGGGAATACTTTATTGCCATTACCATCTACCAGATTATGCAAAAATACATAAGTCGTTGGACTCATAATCCAGCCGGAGCGAATCATACGGACATTGGCATTCATCAGCGCCAATTCCATCCGACCCAGCTCATTTTGAATTGCCTGAACAGTCGTTTCTGATCCAGCGATCAGTACATTGGCTGCCGGGGTCAGGTTGCGCAGACCCGTCGGGGTATTACTGGAGCCATCACCACGAATAAAGGCCAAGTCTTCCCGTAAGCCCATGCTGGTCGTGAGATCACCTACCAATACCTGTTCCAAATTGCTATTCAGGCCGTTATAACGCAGCAAGTCATTGGACACAGGTACCAATGTAGCCAGATTTTTGGCGCGTAACTCCAAGTCGCCGAAGCTCTGTTCAGATGCAGTAATATCATCACCTTCGCTCAGATAAGTGGACGTTGCGCCACCGACCATTTTGGGGATAGTGATATTACCATTCGGCATTGGCAGAATAATCGGGTTCAACGAACGGACTACAGAGGCCGGTTGCAACAATTCAACCAGATCGCCCATAAACGCCTGTGGTACCAATGCACCACCCGCTGTGGCTTCCCCGGTATTCAGGGCAGCAGCCACTTCACCATCACCTAAGACAGTCTCAGCATAATTCGCCGCCTCACGACCAGGGCGACCCACCGCACCAATAGCCTGCACCATCCGGGCAATTTTTGCGCCTTTGATTTCCGGCTGCTTAGGCTCAGCAGGCACAGAAACACCACCCGAACCCGCACCTATACCCGGCACGGGCTGGGCTGCTTTAGCTGCCATTTTTTCAGCCTGCTCAGCTCGCTCAATTTTCGCCGTTAGGCTATCAAACTCAGTTTGTGCCGCGACAAACTCATCCAACTGTTCGGCACTGAGTTCCGTGCCATCAGCCTCTAACGCTGCCAGCGCCTGCACCTTCTCCAATTGTTCGGCACGGGCTTGGCGCAGATCGTTAATATCTGGCATTGTTTTGCTCCATTTCGTTTAGACAAAAAAATACCGGCCTGAGCCGGTTTTGTGGAAATCATAGACTCCCATGTTTAGAGCTGTGCCTGCATCTTCATCAATGCAGCCTGCGCTCCAATTCGTTTTCCACTGCCTCTACTGGAACGTTCTTCCAGCTTGCGGTCAGCAATAGCCTGGGCAATGCTGTTGACAGCATCTTGTGGGTACATCAGTTTATCCGCCAGCCCTATGTCGACGGCCTGCTGCCCCCGGTACGTCCCGGCCTGTGTGTCAATCACTGCCTGAGTTGACAAGCCACGGTTACGCGCCACAGATTCGACAAACAGCGCATACAGTTCGTCCAATTCCTGATTCAGCACGGCGGCGGCTTCTTCGGAGACTTCCTCATAGGGGCTGAGGTCATTTTTGCGGTAGCCTCGATAAAAGGTGGTGACTTTCAGTCCCGCCTGATCCAGTGCCTTACTCATATCCACATGCGAAGCAATCACACCGATGGAACCCACCCCGGAGGTGGCGGAGACAATAATTTCTGAGGCCGCACTGGCGATCATGTAGCCAGCGGAATAGGCGTTATAGTTCACAATGGCGGTAATCGGCTTCTGTTGCCGAGCCTGATAAACCTTTTCAGCGAAATCAAAGCATCCAACCGCCGCACCACCCGGCGTATTCATATCCAGAACAACATGTTCAACACTTGAGTCATTCAAAGCAGCATCCAGTAAGGCACTGGTTTTTTCATAACTGCTGATTTCACGACATTCCGCATCAATTCCGCCCCGGCGCACCGTCAGAATACCATGTACCGGCAGTACCGCCACGCCATGATAAGTTGAATACTCCACACGCTTTGCATCGTACTCATCCACCCCCGGAGCCAGCGCATCAACCTTCGCCAAATCAGGCAGGTTTACATTCACCCCGCCGCCCAGTAATCGCGGCAAAATAGCCTGATGCACAGCATCACGTAGCTGAGTGGTACAAAGTAGTGGGGTGTTGAACACCATGCTGGCAAGGTGTGGGTAATTAATCTGTGCGGCCATCTCGATCCTCGGATTCCGATTTGATTTCGGTAAGTTCTTTTTGGGCGGATTTTGGTAACGGGATTTCTTTCCCGGCTTCCACCATGTTCAGTGGCTGTAAATACTTGTCGCCATTGGGTACAGGCGGCAGATTCTCCAGACGACGGATGTCATTAACGGATAACCAGCCCCATTGGCGGCCTTTAGCATAAGCTTCAAAGCGGGTCGCAGTATCGCCGCGCATCAGCCCGGAAACATTAAATTCAACATAATATTGCTTGCGCTCGTTCTGGGTGAGCAGGTCACGCATGATGGCGGCTTCGTGCCGCCTGATCCAGGGCATCAGTGAGTACATAACAAACTGCAAACCCTGATGCTCAATATTGGAAAAAGTCGCTTTATCCAGTAGCTGAATCATGTGCGGAGGGATGTTATATAACCGAGCTACTTCATTAATACCATGCACCCGCGAGGCCAACAGTTGAGCATCCTCGTTATTCATGCTGATAGCTTTGTACTTAAAACCATCCTGCAATACCGCTATTTTTCCGGCATTACTAACGCCGCCATATAGCTCATGCCACTGTTTTTTCAGCTCATCAACCTGCGGCTGGCCTAATGGCTTTGCACCATCTTTCCAGTCCCGTTCCAGTGCGCCTTTTATCTGCGTACCCTGAGAGAAAACAGTACTGGCATGTTCCTCCGTCACCAAAGCCAACCCCAATCCGTCACGGCCTGCCTGTATCGGCGACATACCGACGTAAGCATTGGTTTTAAACGCCGCGAGGTGGTGCATTTTTGAAAACGGTACGTCTGCCTCGGATTCATCCAGCAGGTCATAGACCGGGCGGCGGTCTGTGCCGACTTTGACATTCACCCGCCCCGGATTCATCGGGATAATTTCAGTCACTTGCCCGCGACTGTTTCGCTCAACAAAGGCATAGGCATTACCACGCAGCCCAAGTCCGCCCTGCTGGTATTCATGGTAATCAAACGCGGTCTGCCAGCTATTTGGGGAATGGCGTAGCTTGTCATACAGGACATGATCGGTGGCTTTTTCCCGGCCACCCTGGTTGTCCTTGCGGCGGTACAGATTACAGGGGAGCTGAGCGACGGATTCAGATAGTAGCTTTACACAGGCATAGACCGCGATAAATCCCAGTGCTGTTTCCGGTGTGACATGAATACCTGCCTTGCTTTTCGCCCCACCGACGGACATCAGGGCTTTGGCAAACCAGCCTTGAGGCTCCTGTGCGGATGATTGGTGATTGCCTGCGTACATGCCGGGGAAGAACATTAGTTGCTGCCTCCCGGTTTCTGGTGCAGATGGATGCCGACGGATACATACCACGACCAAACCGCCATTGTGCCGCCGACCGTCACCAGGGATACCGGCGGGTAGATCATCCATAGACCAATGCCGATCAGGATTACTCCCGTAACACCGGTTAGAAAAATGACTAGCTGGATTGGATTCATGTTTTCCTTTTCGTTCACCCAAACAAAAAGCCCGATCAAGTTTTGCCTGACCGGGCTTTAAATATTTCAAGTTTCACAACGAAAAACGCCCAAAAAATTAGTCTGGGCGTAATTTCGTCGAATTATGGGAATTTATACCCCAAATCTGGCACTTTTACAAGCCACCTTTTCCAGCTTTAAATATAAACCCCTTCCTCATAGGCCGATTCCAGCGACTCTTCATGCTCCGCCAGCGAGGTAAACACCGCATTCAGGCTGGCGACCACCGGGTCAATTTTCTCAGAGGATTTTTTCTTGTCCGGCTTCACATTCTCCGCCGGATCAACCACCGCCACGACATTCCCCATTGCCCAGCGCAGCACCGGGTTATTGTTGTGAACCAATCGCCCGGACTGGTACAGGGCTTCAAACTCTTTCATCGCCGGACTCATGGAACGATAGCCCTGTCCGACTTTGCCGAATTTTGTGCGAGCCTCTTCCGCCAGATTCTGGAAAAACCGCGCCATTGCCCAGTCATCCGCGCCAATGATTTCTATGGGCAATTCTTTTAACAGGCCCTCAGCCCCAGCGGGAGCAGGCATTCGTACAGGGCGTTCAGCCGGATTCAGGTGAGCTGTTCCAAACCCAGTTAAATCAGCATGTATCCAACTGTAATCCGTAGTCAGCCCCGGTGTGACGATAATCCAGCCTTGTTCTACCCACTGGTCATAAGGCACACCACGCTCAGACACTGCCCGTTGAATAGCCGCTTCTGGTAGCCAACTGCGCACCCATAGCCGCTTTTCACCATCCGGCATAATCGCCAGCAATGCCAGACTGGTTAAGTCGCTGACGCTGGCGAGATCAAGGCCGCCATACACCACGGTGGCATCACGGAAGCTTTCCAGCCAGTCTTTATCAGCAACGTCCACCCCGCACTTATCCCACAAATCCAGATTCGCCCAGGACATGGCATTGGATTGCCACAGATTGAAATTTTTGGTCAGCACACCATAACGCAGCACCGGGCTATTTTTTGCTTTAGTAACCTGGCCCTGTAGGTAGTCGCGCTTTACCGAGCCACTGAAAAACGGATCACCATTAGCATCATAACCCGCAAGGTATTCCAGATTAGGATTGGCTTTAATCCAGTTTTCTTCATTTGCCCAATCATCCCCATCATCTAGCGTGTAGATAATTCCGAAAAATTCATCATCCTGATAAGTACCATCCAGCACATGACAGGCATATTCCCGTTTCTGCAAGCAAATACTTTCTTCTTTAGGGCGGGCTGCTCCGGCAGTTGTAATTGACCACAAAACCGGCTGTGACCTAGCTCCCATACCCGACATAATGACATCGTAAATTTCACTGGTAGGGTGCGCATGAAGTTCGTCAACCAGTCCTGCATGCGGGTTACTGCCGTCAATCGCTTCAGCTTCACGGCTCAGCGGGATAAAAAAGCCGTCATTTCTCGGTGATTCAATTTCAGAGATGGAATTCTTGATACGAATTCGATTCCGTGTGGAAGTAGCATACCCCAGCATTTTTGCTGCATCACGCCATAGTCGTTTTGATTGATCGCGGGTTGTTGCTGCGGCATAGATTTCCGGAGCACCTTCCTTATCCAGTAGCAACATATAACCGCCTATGCCTGCCAGCTTGATGGTTTTACCGTTTTTACGGGCGACTTCCTCGTAAACTTCACGATAGCGGCGCTTTCCGTTCTTGCGCTTCCAACCGAATACCACACTGATAATCCAGCATTGCCAAGGCTCCAAATGAATAAACTGACCGCGCCATTCGCCTTTGTAATGCTTTAAATAGGAGAAGAACACCAGCACACGGGCTGCATCGTACTCATCAAAATACAAACCGCGCTCGTGCGCAGCTTTGCGGTCATTTTCATCACGTTCAACAGCGAGTTTCACCCATTTACAGACCGTGATATGACCAGCCAGCACGTCATAAGCGTAGTTTCTGGCTTTTTCGAGGTAGGACTTAGCTACTTTTTGTTGCTCAAGGTTCATACTATTTTTGTAACACCAATAAAAAGCCCGCTACCGGAATCCCGGCAGTGGGCTTTCACTTCATGTGGTTTAATCAAAATTAAGCGGGCAACTCAATAATCTTCGTCACAACATCCGTCCCTGCAAACGTCCCGGGTGGCAACCGCTCAATCTCATACATCCCGTCAATCTGAAACGTCACTGGCACGCAGGCAATAATCACCCCATCATCAGCCAAGCACTTCCGGGCATGTGCCACATGATGATAAGCCTGTCGCTTCGAGTAGGGTGGATTCATAATAATCCGGTCAACACAAAGACCTGTCTGTTCCAGAAAATTACCACGGGTCAGTGTTATATGCTGTCCGGCAAATCGCTTACGCATATACTCCACCAATGACTGTTGCAGCTCATTCCCCATAAGCGCGACTACCGGGCCGTGCGTGAGTACCGCTTGCAACAGATTACCTGTGCCCGCCTCTGGATCGTAAACCAGTTGCCCTGGCTCCAGATTGGCATAATCGACCATACGTTCTGCCACTTCCGGCGGGGTGACAAAACACTGGCTGGAAACATGCAGCACCGGTGCTGGCTCAGGCACTGTTAGCAGCTTGATCTCGTTTTGTGGCCTGCGCTCATCCCGGCGTGTAACCGGGATGAACATAGGTTTATCAGGCCGGGTATAAATACTGGCCTTCATGCTTAAGCTTCCTCCTGATCCGCCGGGGCTTCCGGTTTGGGATGGGCTTTACTGTCGGTAAGGAATACGGCTTGCCATCCACCGGTAAATGAATCGGGCTTGGAAATCCAAACCGCTCTGAAGCGGTATTGCTTGCATAACGATTGATAAGTACGGGCATTATCCCGTTTGGTGTGCCGCTTATAATCCTCTTTGGTCATGTGGATCACCGGGTGTTTATCAACACCATCATTGCTGCGGTAGTGGCGGGTCAGGTGCTCATCAGTATCAATATTCAACAGCGGCAAGGTGGCACGCTTAGACTGTCTGGGCTGATTGGCTATAACATCATAACCACAGCCTTGTATCAGGTCGCGCCAGCCATCTTCCGTTAGTTCAATAGTTGTACCATCGCTGATGTGAGCGGGTAACGGCACGGGTGAAGTCACTTGCCAGCCGGTTGCAGTTTTTAACGCTTTGGGCTTATCTGCGCCATGTGTTCTGCAAAAACGTTGAAGAATGGCAGCACTTAGCTCATCGTCATAACGCGCTATTTCACCAAGCATGGCGGTTTCATAGCCCAGCCGGTTCAAGGTGTGCTCAATCCAGCGTTTACGATATTCGCTGTTAATGCCGTTAGTGAATCGCTGTATCGCTATCTCAACGGCTTCATCCGTTGTTCTTTCGCCTTTGCGTATTTCGTCCCATAATCCGAAATAAGGCGAGTAATTACCAAAACCGGCCAGATGCTTTATCGCTTCGTCCCGCTCTTCTCCCGGCTCGCGGGCGGCTACTTTCTCCCATAAACCGAGCGCGTGGTGAGCATCGCTAATCGCCCGCTGCCATTCGCGCAATTCTTTAAGCAGGGTCTTGATACGTCTGGAACGGACAGCGGGGCGGTTTTTGTAGTTAGCATGGCGCTCTACGCTTTCCGCCCGGTAGTTCCAGTAATCAGCCAGCTTGGAGGCTTTCACTGCCCGCTCCATATTGCTGTCCATGCGTTCGCGGTCTTTACGCGCCCGACGCTCGCTGTGGTGGCCGATTAGAATAGGTTGTCCGAACTCAAAACGCTGCCCGATTTCACGGGCTGCATTCTGGAAAGCGTTAGCATCACGGCTGCGGTTGGCGGCATACCCATCTAAGCGGTCGACTTTCATCTGGGCGCGTTCTGCCAGGGTGGTTCCTTCTGGCTCAATTTCACCGGCCAGCTTGATGCACAGATCTTCGCGAGCCGGTGTCCAGCGGGGTGCTACGAATAGCTCCTGTTTAGGTGCCCAGCGGAAACCCGCATCGCGTACTTCTTTGTATAAATCCTCATCGAGACGGTAAGCGCAATATAACCGGAGTTTGTTATCTTCTGCGCTGTATGTCGCGTCGATCCATTCTTGTGTATCATTAGATGTAGTCATTCCCATTTCTCCTTTAAGTTGTGGGATTGATAAACGGGTGCGGAAGGTCAGAGAGCCGCACCCACTTTAAAATTCTGTTACGAACAAAGCTCAATCAAGCCTACCGACATTGCCTTAGCCTGCCGAATCGCTGCTTTTTTTGCTTCACTGTATTTACCCCTGAAAAAATGCTCCTCATTGGCAATCATAAACGCCCATGCACCTGTTCCGCGTGGCTTACGGCCATGAACACCTTCAAATCTGCTGGTCAAAACGGTTACTGTCATTTGTATTACTCCGGTTATTGCTACATGCAGCAGACTCTAACCAGAGATTACGGAGAGCTCCAGCCCTCTACAAAGAAAAAAGGCGATTAAAAACATCGTGTTAGCTGCCAACATTCCAGATCAGTGCACCCGGTTTAGCGTGCTTAATTACAAACTGCCACATTTTTGCGTCATAATTCGCGCAACTGGGCCATACTGGCGGCTTTTTCGCGTCCTGTTCAAACTTTTCCGGTGCTTCGTAGGTAATCGCCTTACCAACATTCGCATCCTTTTTACCAATCAGGACGGTATGAAATTCGGCATCAGGCCAAGCCCTTTGCAGGCCACGGGATAAAGTACCACTACCACTAACCGTCCAGACCTCCGCAGGCACAAAGCCTATTTGCAACGCGGCACTGGCTATGCTGTCCAGGCTTTCATCTGTATCCACACCAAAGGGAACATAGTTTGCACCCACCTTCGCAGCATATTGGCGGGCTTTGCTTTGTACATTGCTTAGGTAGCCATGTGGCACCATCACTACTTTTGCACCAGCCTGTTTCGCCGCCTGGGTTAATGGATGGGGAATTTTACGCTTGGCTGTAAAAATCGTGGCCTGCTTACCACAGTCACGGCAAGCGTAAGCCAGTGCCAATTGTGCATAGCCATAGGCCGGACTGGCATAGACAAACTCCTGATACGGACTGGCATGAACCAATGGCTGAATCACCCGTCGTTTCGTACCACCGGGCAACAAATCATCCCGTACTACATAAAACCCGGCATGTTCACGAATAACCGGCACGGGCAGCATTACAGTACCTCACCAAATTCAGTGGCAGTATCCTCGGCATTGTTTAGTTCAGCATTTTCCAGCGCATCAGACACATCGACTTCACCACACCGCGCTGCTGCTTTCTTTGCATCGCCTTTGATGAAAACCAGTATATTTTGATGTGTCTTGCCCAGCTTCCGGCTTGTACTGAAGGCTTTACCGGCTCGAATAGGCAGACTACCGACTGAGGTAACCAAGATTGCCTCATTATAGAATGCCAGTCCGGCGGCTCGGAATGCTTCAACGGTATCACCGACAAAGTTATAATAATTTCCTTTCTTGTCGCGCACATCACCGACCACAAAACAGGCAAATGAATCCGGCTTGAGTAACTCACAGGTTTTCGCAATGATCTCAAAATATGCCTGACGAAAATCAGCATATTCCAGTGTACTTAGGTCATCCGGGTTGTCGCTGTAGACCTCCAGATCAGCATAAGGCGGACAGGAAAACACCATATCCGCCTCCACGTCCTGACAAGTCTTGGCAATCAGGCGACTATCGCCTTCCACCCAGACGGGCTGCACTTCATCCTGTCCACAGATTTCGCTGGCCTGCTCACGATTAGCGGTAACCTGTTCAGCCCGCAGCTCATGTCCAATGTATTGCCGCCCCAGTTTTGCGGCAACAATGCCACGGACGCTACCACCGGCAAAAGGATCAAGCACCAACCCACCTACCGGCGAAAACCAGCGGTAAGCGATTTCGCAGAGTACTGGATCAAAGATACTGACACCACCGGTCTGGAAATCATCCGGGCGGGCGGCATGAAACTCCTCCCAGGTCAGCTTACGACCAATTTCGGCTTCATAGGCCTGCTTTTTATCGTAGACTTCCGGCGGTTGGCAGCCAGTTGCAAATAGCAAATCAGCATCACGGCCAATTTCACTTTTTATTCCGGTATTAATCCATTGCGCCTTGCGATTTGTCCACCAACCTTCGCGGGCGTTCAGCACGGTAAAGGGTGGAATCATAAACCGGTCAGCCAGAGAGATGCGCTCACCATCACCACCCGGGTCACCACCAAAAACCCCGGAGCCATCGACATCAGCATCAAGGTCGGCCAGCAGGCGGTCTATCTCATCATTCTCAAAACCGGTCAGCCCTAAATCAAAATCCATTTCTTTGAGTGCTGCCAGTTCTTCAGCCAGCAACTTTTCATCAAAAATAGAATTTCTGGGCACTTGATTATCAGCAATGACATAAGCTCGCACCTGATCTTCATTCCAGCCATCCGCAAACACCGCCGGAATAGTGTCCACCGGAATAGCATCACCGTTGGCCATGAGCAGGGTTTTACCACGATCATAAAAACGTTCCCGCGCCACTTGCTTACGGCCATGACCCGCGATCATTTCATAGCGCTCACCTTTGCGGCGTAATAGCGCTGGAATTGTCCAGCCCAGTGACTGCATCAGTGCTTCAATCTGATGCAACTGGCTTTCCGGGTGGGTATTGCTGTTTTTATGATAATCATCAATTTCAGATACAGGAACAAATGTCACTGCGGTCATTGCTTGAATCCTTTTAACTCCTTCGCTGTCACCCCTTTCAATACCGTTTCTGCCTGTTTGCTCAGGCTGCCATCAGGGAAAATTAACCCAAACGCCTTACAGCGCTCCAGTTTTTCCTGCGTATAACTGTGCGTTTTTCCATACAGGGTGGACAGCAACTTTTGATCGTACTGACAATGTACCCAACAATCTCCCAGGGTTAATTCCCCATCGGGCAAGTCATCATCATCCATAAACGCCCCGACATTGCGCCAGGCAATACAAAACAACTGCATACCGGACTCACGCAGCAGGATCAGCAGTCCATCATGATTGCTATTGTCCTGTTCACGCAACTTCCGAACGAATTCAGTGCGAATTTCACCTTTGGTATTCATATTCATTCCTCCTGACAAGGTATGAATATGACCAAAGTTTAGGTATTAAAGTTTATAACTCAAATAGATCGGTCTGATTGGGGTCGGTGAGCTTCATAGCAATACGGGCGGGCGGGGTCAGCCCTAATTGGCGTGAATATTTCAGCACCTGTCCCGCCATATCCCGCCATGCTACATACGCTGCGGTTACCTGCTGGTAACCATTGGGTGTGGCCTGAGTCATTCCATCTTCTTCCACTTGTCTATCCGCCGCAACATACCGCGCCAGTGTCGAGCAATACACCGCCAATACATCACGGTCTAATTTATTAATAATTTTATGCCGCCCCAATTCATCAACTAACTCAGGCCAGAATTCAGCCGCCGCATCACTCAGCCATTCAGGGCATTCCGGCAATTCAGTAGTAGAGACTATTTCCTGCTGTTTAGCCTGCCTTACCGCTTGTCCCTGCGCAAAATCGAGCACATTTTTATTTTCATCCGTCATGTTTTTTTCACCCGGTTACCAAAACCACCATCCAGCTTGGCAGTTTTTTGACTGTGATGCTTTTTGCATAGAGATTGCCAGTTACCCCTATCCCAAAACAAATCCATATCTCCCTTATGCGGAATAATATGATCAACCACCTGCACCGCCGTCACCCGACCTTCAGATAAGCATTCGACGCACAAGGGGTTTTCCATCTTGAAACGCTGGGTAGCCTTGCGCCACTGGTAGTTGTAGCCGCGCCTATTGGCGCTTTTCCGGTCATTAACCCGGAGTTGTTTCATGCCAGTGGGTTTTAGGGTGATGGCTTTCATAGATGTTTGGTTTATGACCTTCGGCTTAATGCCTAAAGAATCATTTTTTTTAAAATTTCCTCAGCTCCAAACGTCTGGAACAACCAAAGCAAACCCATGCCTGTAGCAATCCAACGTATTGAATTCAGGGTCTTCTGAATCTGCTGCAAATGCTCGTCCATTTTCCCCAAACTTTTCCACATACGACCATGATCACGTTCCAATACAGAGCTACGTTCTTCAAGGCGCACCAATCTGATTTTTATATCTTCAGTTTCGCTCATTATTGTTAATCCTGATGCTCAGTCGCGAATGAAGCGCTTGTAAACCATGTAGAGAAAATTGCCCACTGGCAGCACTTCATCTGCACTGGAATCCAGTGACTCACCTGACTCTCGATCTAGATAGTAGGCTGCCGGGATTAATGCACATCCGGAAGCCAGCAGATCAGCTGATAATTCCTGTTGCGGTGCACTGAACACATCATCAGCGAACTTTTCACAAGCGGAGGAGAAACCGTAGCTGATTAACCCGTGCGTCAATCCCATATTGTGTGAACCGGACAGCTCAGCCGCACCAGCGGCGACCAGCACACTACCGAGCAGCTTGGTTTCTGTGTCAATTGGCTGCAAACCGGAACAGCCGGACAACAGCAAAGCCCCAAAAAAAAGCCCGGTGAGTGACCGGGCTGTTAATGCTTTGTTGTAGTTTTTATAACCCTTCATGGCACTTACTCCGAAGCAGGTTCAGGATCGCGAAACGCAGCGGGCACCGGCTTACTTTCTTCGGATGGCTCTTCAGCTGATTTCTCAGCTGGTTCATCCGCGCCGGATCTCACCGCATCAGAGGCAAACAGCTCATCCAGCAACTTAATACGTTGTTGGTGCTGCTCTGTCTCCAGCTTTTTCAGCGTTGCATGAGCAGTAGTAAGCTTGTATTGCGCCGCCTGATCAACGGCTGCCTTAAAATGCTGTGCGTCAGCCTGCTCTTTCAGCGCCGCATCCAGTTCGGCACGGGCTTTTTCTACCCGTGACAGTTCTCTATCTTCCTGCGGGGAGATTTCTGTTGTCATGATTTCTGAACTCCTTGAGTTTTAAGTATGTTTCGATGGCTAAAATAATCAGTTTCGGGATAGCGGAACGGAATCCGGAGGTGGCAAAAGCAGCCTGAACCATCCCAGCACCCTGGTCGGCAGTAACTCCCGGCAAAATACCGAACATGGCGGCGATACCCAGCACTCCGGAAATCAACATGCCGATATGTGTCTTTTTGCCGGACAGCTTTTCGCGGATAGGCTCCAACACCTTGCCTTTCTTTTTGTCTTCCGGTGGCTCTGGCGTTGGTGGTGAGACGGTAGGCGGCGCGGGTGGCAGCTTTTGTTTAACAACATCCGCCGCCGGTTCGGGCACTGATACTGGCTTTTGCAGATGCAGACCCTGTTCCACAAAATAATTCCGCGCCACATTGGTCAACAGCTGCCGTTCATGCAGTCCGATATAGCCACCGTTAATCCGTTTGGTAATTTCTTTGACCAGATCAGCCCGCGCCTCATCAATCAGCCCCTTGGCCACGGCGAACATCCAGCCTGCCGAGTCTGCGGAAATAAATTTATCGTCAAACAGCTGTGGATTATTCACCACGTCATTACCGGAGTAATCTGCGTAGGCCTGCCACATGTCACGCCCGGTCAGCATGCCGATGCCGCCGCCGGAAAACCGGAAGCCGTCACCGGTGGACGGATCACCATTGCCCATGCGGTTGGCATAGACCTCATTGGCCAGCTTTTTCGGATTGCGTACATAATCATCCGCGCAGAGCTTTTTACTACCACGCCGCAGACTGAAACGCTGGGGCCAGACATCAACCAGCCGCTGAGGCGTGGTGTAATACAGGCTTTCCCGAACGCGGGTGAATCCCTGCGATTCGTGCACCAGTTGCGCCAGCCAGTCTTCAGCAACTGTGGGGACGTTCAGGCCGTAATTTTGCGCGGTTACGTTTAGCGGATCCTGCCATTGCTCAGCCGCTGCGGGCGTTACGCCCATCCGGATTAGTAGTTCTTTGGTAATCATGTTTCCTCCGGCGGGTGCGGATGTGTTTTCAGGTGCCGTATGACCAGCCTGACAGTGCTCAATAATGCATTCCGGGCGAAAGCCGAAAATTTTGTTGTTGTAAGTACGTTTTTCATCCTGCGGAATGAAGCTGGGGCGCGGCTTAACTTCTTTGATTTTTACGCAGGCACCAGGCGGCACTTTTGCGTCTTTGCAGCCAATGGCTGAATTACGCAGCGTGTTGAATACAATCGGCCCGATGTACGGCATTTCCAGATCCAGCGTCCCGGTACCGATGTGGATGTTGTCGTAATCGTTATTCTCACTACCCATCACCGCCTGCACCTTCGGGTGCTTAATGCGGGCGCGAACATGTGGCATGCGGATGTCGGTGATGATGCCCGCCGGGTCTAACGTGTAACCATCGGGTCGGGTGGCGTAGAGCTGGATGATGGCGTCCACATGGCTGGCGGCGATGATTTCCCCCGGATACTTCGGATGCCGCTGCCATTCCAGCAGATCGGGGTCATAAACCGTTTCACCGTAACGCTCCAGGCACTGGGCAATGGTTTCTTTGCCCCGGCGCTCACAGACCTGATAGGGCCGGGTCGGGGTTACGTGTTCAACGTTGGTGTAGTTGATGTGGATGTGACCGGTGCGGGCCTGAATGCCGTCACCGCCGAATTGTTGATTATCCACGCTGTGGATGATGACCTGACCGCGACCCATGATGATGATCGGGTGGTGGACGTTGCGGGTGATGATGTCACCGAATTCAGCTACCTCTCCGGCCTTGAGGCGGATTAGCAGTGCAATGTCCTGATCGCGGCTGGTACGGCGGGTACCCTCCAGCTTCAGGTCACCGTAGTGGCCGCCGGTTTCGATAATTTTTAGTGGATTCATACAATAATTCCGAATTTTCCAACACGCGGACGGATGCCCGCGCAGTCAAGTGCATTGGCTATATGGCAACCAGAGACGGGGTGTTCCGGTACCGTTATGTCGCATACCGCTGCCGCCGACTTCGCTGCTTCGTGGCAGTAAAACTTCTCCGGGTTGCCCTGATGTTTGAACATCCACAGGAATACACCTTCCCAGTCATACTCGCGGCGGTGCATGGCTTGTAACCAGCTATCCCAGTCAGAGCCGGAACGGGGTGGCAAGGTATATACCGCACAGCGACGGTTGGCATAACGCATCCGGTCAAGTGGGCCGAAGTGCTTGCGCGATTCGCTGGCTTCATACCACCGGCCATTGATACCGACAGCGGCGTGGACGTACTCGCAGTTTGTTGCCAATTGGATAGCGAGACCGGTGAGTGATCGGGTTCCTGTAAATAGTGCGATCTGGTTCTTCATGGTTTTGTGTGGACGTAAAAAAACCCGCGCTGGGCGGGCTGGTCATGGAGGATATGAATCTCATACCCCCCCCTTTTTTTGTGATTCGCAAAATAAAGAAGAGGGTCGCGGTCTACATCGAAAAAGGCTGTAAGGATTTACTACCCCTACCCCCTCAGGACAAGGCTCGAAGCTACTTTCAACAGCTAGAAACGAAAACGCCCAGACAATCTGATGAGTGCCTGGGCGCTATTTCGCTGAATTATGGAAATTTATACCCCAATTCTGGCACTTTTACAAGCCACCCCTTTTCAGGCAGCATCACGAAGACCCACACGAAGACGATCATCTACATCAATTGCCAACCCCAACAGCAAGCTAATGATGCTGTGATGCACACCCTGAACCCGCTTTCCTCGGGTGGTGCGACCACAACCCAACACCCTATCCAAAGCACGAACTGTCCCGATGTCAGTACGCGGCTCACCCTTGCTGGAGCAAGGATTCAAAAAGTCATACCACGCACACCGGAACACTGGCCTGAACTCATCCAATGGAACGTGCGAAAACATCCCGTCACGGTCATTACCCACATCGAACACCATCTTTTCCAGTTGGAGCATAGACTGTTGTCGCAGCATCCCAATAAAGCCCAGCACAAAAAAATCATGCAAATCCCCCATGCCTTCCAATGCACCCAATACATCCTGACTGGTAATACCCGGTGGGCGACGACCACCCCGGCTGGATGTAGACACATGCCCACCATTCCTGATTGCCATCTTAAAATTATGCTGACGCTCACGGTATGCTTTGAGTTCGTCTTTGCTCATTAAAGATACATTGCCAGATAAAACCGGATTGGTAACTCTAGGCACGGTAGTCGCTACATTCTCAATGTTGACACTGGACGGATACAACAAAGACAATAATTCCAGCCGTGGCGGTAGAACAATCTGCATAAATATCCCCTTGTTTAGTTATAGTTTTGAACCAAGCGCAACAGCCTAATCCAGCAGCCCCTGTAAAGACTCAAAATCCCCCACAGCCACCTTAGCCACATCAGGATCAACCGGCACAACAGGTTCAACCCGAGGCTTACTTGGCGGAGGCAACCGATCAGGCCGCGACATACCCACCCCCGTCGGAATATGCCCAGGTAACTTATAAGCTTCAGCCCTGATCACCGAGCCATCATCGCGCTTACGCACCACTGCACGGGACTGACACACCTCAATCCGGTTCAGCTTTTTGGCATCCAGCACCCGCTTTTGCAGACTGACCGCCACGGCAAACTCATTAGGCGGCAATGGCCTGCACGTACCCACTAACTGACCATTCTCAATCCGGCCACCGGCATACGTCCAGGCAATGCAGAAACTGTCCAGCCCCGGATTCTTGCGGACAATATCTACCACCACATCCACGCCTTGTCGCCGGACACCACTAGCGGTCACGCCACACGCACCACCCCCACTATTCGACTGACTCATACCTTCTTCCTCAAACTTTCAACCGGAACGCCTGCAAGCTCTGCCAGTTGTTCCATAGCCAAATCATCACGCTGCCGCTCAGCAGCCAAGCGAGCTTGATCATCCACCACCGCAGGCTTAACGGGCGCTGGCTTACCCTCACGCCGGTCTTTTACTGCTGACCACAAGGCGTTACGGTATTCGTAATAACTCATTGAACCCGGCTTGAGGTAACCATGCTTTTCCGCCCAGGCCACCAACTGACCATCATCCTTTGGAACCCGGTACTCATCAGACGCTGGTTTCTTCGGATTGCTGGCTGAATGACACATTTGCTGAATAGCCCCCGTGAAATAAGCCACGCTATTTACATTCGGATTCCGCGATAGGCGCGTTCTGATCAACGCAATGGCACTGGTTTCAGAGTAACCCGGCAACTCACGCCAAGTGCTGGTGATATGCAACCCTGTCACCACATGAAACTCATTCATCCCACCTTCCAGCATCACTGCTGCCAATGGGTCAGATTTCCAGTTTTCAAAATCCGCCCCGGTAGTAGCAGTAATATCTGGTACTTCTGTATATGGTGCGGGTTTTCCGCTTTCTGTGGGTGCGGGTTTCGGTTCCGTTCCGCTCGTATCCCCCGTATTATCTGCGGTTTCAGGGTGCGGGATAGGTGCGGTTTCAGGGTGCGGGATAGGTGCGGGTTTATTTTGGGCGGAAAAATACCTATCCCGGTTTTGCATAAAAATGGGGAAATAAAACGCCAGATGAGAACGCTTGTCGCCCACATCCTGCATCAACCCGCCCCGGATCAATTCATCACGCAAGCGCATCATTTTGCGTTTATCCGGCATTCCTGAACCCTGCACCCCTTGGGATGGCGCGATATAAAGGCCGTTCCGCGCAATATCAGGCCAGGTAACACCCGACCCGGCGGCGGTTCCGGTGCTGCGGATCATGAACTGCCGCAGGTACAGATACAGGCGGAATGCCTTATCAGATACACCGATCAAGGCATGAAATTCTTCCGGCAGGACAGAAGTGAAACCACTCATAGCCCACCCCCGGACGGTTCCGCCTTGAACGGCACACGCAACCCACAAACCGCCGGTTCCGACTTCGGCTTATCCTGATCATCAATCTCAGCATTAGCACAGGTCTGATCCCGGCCATACATAAAAATGCAGTCACTACAGGCAGGAATCAGCGGTTCCGGTTCGGGTTGTTTCAACCCCATCAGGAAGTCTTCCAGGCGGTTTAAGGCCAAGTCTACGGAGCCGCCCTCAGGCCGTTCCTTATCGCCAATCAAAGCCTCAACCAACAAAAAATCGTCCAGCGCGTCATCTACGGTGCAGGTGTTCATACCTCACCCTCCCGGAACTGCTTAAGCCACTCTCTGGAATGGATCACTTCCTGTTCAGTAAAGTTGACGGCTTTCAGTGAAGTACGCGCTCGTTTTAACCGAGCCTTGGTATTCTGTTCCTCACGCCGTAGCTTCTCGATACTTTCCAGCAGCGATTTACGCTCCTTGCGCATCTGCTTAACCTGTTGCACTTCTCGGCTGTTTTTATCTGACCACCGCAACGCCCAATCGAACGGCTCCACCAACGAGCCACAGTCTCTGCACTCAATCACGCGGCTTGATTCAACCAATATCACGCGGGCATGGCGGCAATATTGCTTATCCGGCTTCTGGACATTAGCTAGATCGGTAATGTCGGCTTCCTGACTGGGGAAAGGAATGATGGTTTTATCGCTCATCGCTGCACCCCCAACCGCCGCTGTTCCTCAGCACCGCCCACACCCTGCCAGATATTGGCATCAGCACCCGCCTGAAACCCCGCCATAGCAGAACTCCGATCATTACCGCTGCTGGTAGTCTTCTGCTCCGGAAGGTCATCACCGCCATTAGTCTGCAAAAAAGCCTCAATCGCTTTGGCCTTCTCCTCTGGCAACTTACGGTCAAACACATTGCCCGCCTTCTCGGCAGCGGACAAAACCCAGCCCTCAGCATACGAGTTCGCAGACAATGTTTTCTGGCGACGGGTCATCCAGTTCGGCAGTGAACGCATGTATTCAGCACGCCGTGCTATCAACTGGCGGTTCAGCACTTCCAGCGAATAAGTGGCAATTTCAGGATCAGTGCCACAGCCAATGTATTGAATAACTTTTCCGCCCGGACGCCACAGGGTTATTACCCGGCAATCAAAAGCTTTACCAATCATTAAAGCTAGATCGGCCTGCCATTCCGGCAATCTATCGCTATTCCGGGTGACTCGTTTCGTGCTGCATTCATTCACCTGAGCCATCAGTACATCAGAGGAAGTCAGGCCATGTTTTTCCATGAGCTTTTGCGCCTGTTTTAATGCGGACGCGGCTTCATTCTCATTAGATGACGCGGACAGTGCCATGCACTTTTGGATTTTTTCCAGGATGCGTTCGTTACTCATGACCGCACCTCCAGCACCTTAAAGCCAATATCCCAAACCCAAGGGTTATCTGCCCAGGCCATCCCTTTGCGCCGGCCATTAATCGAATCCCAAAGCGTCTGGAATGACATCACCCCGTCGGTATAACCGTCCGGGTCATAGCCCAAATAATCACGGTAGCGTGGGAGCCTGCCGAACATGCCCACCTGCCCGATCCCTTCGCAGATGGCCTGTTCATGGTTAATAGTGTGTAACCGCTCACAATCGACAGTTACAATTTCCAGCATGATTCGGGAAAACGCACGGGGCATAAACATAGCCGCCCGCAACTTGCCTGCGCCACGCCCAAGCGTATCAGGCATCTTCCCGATGACCGCTCCGTCGGCCATATAACGGATAGGTGCACCAGTATCAACTTCCGACGGTTTCACATCATCAAAACCATCCCAGGTTGCCCACGCCTCCTTAACCCATAGCCGGTGACCGGGTGAACCATAGGGGCATTGACGGAATGCCAGCTTGTCTGATGGCAGTCTGAAACACCATTTCTGGCGATCCAGAGAAAAATGAACTGAATGGGCTTCCTGCGGAATATTTTTGGTGCGACGGGTATGGGTTTTCTGACCATCCAGAATGGCTTGCACCATGCTGGCACCGAATGAAATGGGGCGCTCTTTCATCAGGCCACCCCCAACCGCGCACAATACCGGCAATACTTCTCCGCAGCCCGCAACAACTCAGCAAACGCCCCGCTCGACGGATCATGCTCCAGCACCCCCACTGCATCGCGCAAATCATCCGCTACCCGTTCGGGGCCAACCTTCAATAAGTGATCCAGCTTAAACCCCATTTCAGCATTACTCGCCGGTTCCGACGAAACAGGGTTATACCTGTCCTGCTCATCTTTGCGCTCATAAGCCACACGGCCTTTATCCGTCACCACCAGCACGCCATCATCCACCACGACCCAACCAAAACTCATTGACTTAGCCAGGGCGCACCCCGACCATTGCGGGCTTTTCCCATGTTGATCAGCCAGCAACTTGGTAAATTGGGTGCGGGTATGGTTCGGATTGCCTAATAGCCAACCCAGCAACTTGAACTGTGTATCGCTGGCGACCTCGGGCGCAAAATCGGCGGTGGATCGGGTGGGCACTTCAGGGGTGGATGATTCAACCGCCTGTAAACGCGGATGGTTTCCCTCGCTTCTGGCGGGCGGCTTGAGCTGGTTTAACTGCTGGTTATGCGCTGTCGGCGTAGACTGATACACCTGACGACCACCGACTGTTAAAAACCAACCGTTATCCCTTTCCTCAATCCAGCCGTGTTGCCGGGTATCGCCCAGCAGCTTTTGAAACACCTTGGGGCTAATGTTGTAGCGGCGCATCTCATGTTGCAGGTCATCCGTTGCAATGCCGGGGTGGTTGTTCAATTCCTTCAATAGCCACCGCTGGTTTTCGCGTGGCTTGGGGATGATGATGTCTGTTGCTGCTGCACTCATGCCACCGCCTCCATCTGCACACACGTACAGCCATAACCCAGCTCACAATCCAGCCCAGGGATAGGACGGGGCAAATCACCCGGCAAATGCGGACAGCGGGTACGCTTGCCACTGTACTCCGTACAATGCACCACTGCACCGGCATCATCACGCACCATCCGGCGTTTCTCCCCCGGCTCAATACCGCATAAATGCCGTGCCGTTTCTGAAGCTTCCACCGCCTCCAGGGCAGAAAAATTCCGGTTAGTGCATTGATTGCAGATATGGGAATGGTTTAAAGGAACGATACTGCTATCTGAAAGAATATGTGTCATACTATTTACTCTCTGGAAGCCAGCTCAGGCGTTGCACCGCCGTTTAATGAGCTGGCTTTTTCTTTTGGCCTTCCGGCGATTACTTCTTACCTTCTGGCTCCGAAACCCCTTGCCGATCCGCTTATGTGCAGATAACCAAGGGCGTGATTTGGGTGCGGGGTGATTTAGTGTGTTGGAAAACAAGATGGGTAGATCATGGTCGCTGCGGCCTGAAACAATGTAATAAGTGTCGAGCAACTCACGCAGTTCATTAACTGCCCGTGCCGCCGCCTTACCCATTTCCTCAAATGCCTTAGTCAACCCAAACACCGCTTACCCCTTAATATTCTTATTCAAATGCGGGTCGACCCTATTGCCGACCCGCGACCACTAGGCTTCACGCCTCTACTAAATTGCCCTGTCGACGCACCAAGTCATTTTGCTTTGTGGCGGAAGCCGATACTTGGCAACCTCTCCCACCGCACTCACGCGCTATACGCAGGGCTACTGTGAATCTGGTGCCTGCATGGTTTTGCACCGCAGGCAGGTGCAGAGGAACTCAGAGTCTTATCCACCCGGGCGTTCTTACCGGATGGACTACATCAGTTTTACCTTTCCCACCGTACTAAACTGAAACTCCGGTGACCGGCCCGCTCGTAGTCCGGCTGCTTTCTGCTCTGTAAAACTACCGGAGCATTGCTCCGGTGCTATAAATCATCCTCATAACCAATTGTCGGCGGTAACTCCGACCGCCCGATAAGTCGTTTACTCTCCAAATATTCATTGGTGAGCAACCGGAGCAACACCGCTATGGGTACCCCTTCCATTCTGGCCTTGCGGCGCAATTTGTCCGCCATTCCGTGCGGCAACCTCAGGAGCGTCACCGGCTCCAGTGGTTCTGATTTCCGTATCATCCTGGGAATCCTCTTTCGATTCCCCCTGTTTAAGCTCTTCCAATACTTCCGGCTTAACCAGCTCATAAACATCCGGACGCAAACCCCTGAAGGTCAGCACATGCTCAGACTGCTCAATAAGCTTCATTGCCATCGGGATGCTGGGTTGTCGTGTTCTGCCATCCCCGGAAAACTGATAAAGGTAATGAACACTGGTGCCCGCACGGGCTGCCAGCGCCTTAACTGCGTTACGACCAAACTTGTGAATGAAAAAATGCATATCCATACGCAGAACATTAAGCGCATAGCTTAATAAAGTCAATAGCATATTTGATAATCCTCTCCCATTAAGCAAAATGCTATAATCAACGGTTAGAAACGAGGGACCCCACAGATGGCAGCAACCGTTAAAGAAATACGCCGGGAACGGCTCATCTTATTGATTGAAAAATGGAAAGCAGAAGGCAACAAAAGCCAGCGGGCGCTGGCGGACAAATGCAGCCTGAACCCCGTCCATCTTAGCCAGATGATCAAAGGCGATCGTGGCATGGGCGACGCAACAGCCAGACGGATCGAGAAAAGCATGCTGCTGCCGGATGGCTACATGGACACTCAACTGGACTTGGAAGCAGACCCGGACAGCGAAGAAATGGCCGCCCTCTTCTCTCAGCTCAAAGGAGAGAGAAGAAAGACCGGCATTGAGTACGTAAGAAGCCTGCTCAAGACCCAGGCGATGGAAGACGAGCTAGAGCCCTGAACTTCTCCAGGGCTTTTTTTCGATTAGCAGGACTAAGCATTAAGAAAGCTACCTGACAAGCCAGATCATCCGCTTGCCGCTGCCTGTTTTGATTTGTGGTTTTTTTTGAAGTTATGGCCATTGGGAACCCCTTTGTTTTGATCCATCAAAAAAACACCTCTCTACAGCCCGCGATTCTATTTATGAACTGCTTTATAACCCAGATTAATGGATAGTTAAACCCGACAAATTGCACGATAGATAGTTCATAGTCAATTCAACTAACAACCAATTCACCCAAAACCCGCAATGCATTGCGGGTTTCGGGCAATTCAATTCAAAAACACCCGCCAATTCACTCACCCAATTCAATGTTTTAGCCACTCGCCCTCAGGGAGAGGGGTTGGGGTGAGGGTGCAAACCATTAAATTCGCCCACAACCCGCAATGCATTGCGCCTTTCAAGCAATTCAATTCACTTAGACAGCAGCGCCCTGTAAAAAAAATAAAAATATTAAGCATTTTGCTATTGACTAAGATAAGCAATCTGCTTAATAATAAAAAACATCAAGCAACGGCACAGCCATTGCGAAGAATGACACCCTCGCTGGCTTGCCCAACGCCAGCAAACTTAACCGGCGGCTCTGACTCCAATGGGGTCGCCGGTATTTTTAACAGGAGACAAGCGACATGAAGCCAAACTGGAAAGAAATAGCAGCATCACAAGGCTATAAGTCGCTAAAAGCAGCAATGATCAAAGACGTGATGGAAGCGTCAAATCACAAGAAAGAACGCGGATGGTCAATGCGCGAAAAAGAAGTTTATCACCAGCATTTTGCTTGGGTGATAAACAGAGCAAAGCATTATGCCCATCACCAAAAGCGAACAGTCAGCGAAGTGCTGACGGAATGGGAGAAAGAAAGAAGTTACTGGTGGCTTAACTATTACCAAGATTTCCGCCAGCCGCTACTAAAGCCAAGTAAGCGCAGAATCTGTAAGTTATCAGCTCGAAGGGAAAACGCAACTGACATAACAAGGGTCGCGCCTTGTTGAAGAAGCTAAGTACCAGATTTCGGGACGACGCAGGGTAAAACGCGAATACACCCCTGATACTCCTGATTGTGAAGACCACATAAACCGATTATGCAGACAGCCCCATGTGGCTAACGTGATGACAGTTCTGATAACAGGGGCTGCATAATCAAACAGAGTTCTTTTACAAGCCGCCTCACTTCAGACCGCGACTCCTCCTCCTGAGCGGTGAATGTGCAAAAACAACTGAGGCGGCTTTTAAAAGGACTACCAGTTTTTTAGAGATTTGCCTATCCCAGAGTCAACGCGCTTCCGAGTAAGAGTGACTCCTGATCCGGAGGCAAAAGGTTAGGCGAATCTCTAAAGGACTGTTAATCCCGGCACGAAGCCACCAACTAACCATAAAAAAGGCAATATGAAAATGAAATTTACAAACAAACAGGGATACAAAATTGCAAACACAATCGCAGCATTTGCCGCCGGATCGGCAGTAATGGCGATTACCGCCGGTAGCGTGCAGGCCAGCGACCTGTACATAGATAGGCCAATGCCATCATACGGCCCGGGAGCAGAGACAGCCGCAGAAGTGCCGCTGATTGCCGCTGATTGTCGCTGACGAATGCAAAGCACCAGACGCCAACAGCGTAACGGAGTGCAGAACGGTATACAGCAACGGCGATGAGGAATATCGCTACTTAAAATGGGACGGTGATTGTTTGCGTATTTTCTATCACTGGTACCCACATGAAGACATCGCGCAGCCGCACGGCGGGTGCGCCAACTGGGGCGAATTGCCGCAGTAAAAAATGAAAAGGCCGATTCAAAAGAACCGGCCCCGGTTTTACCCATAAGCCTGCTGTCTTAATACCTTTTTGACCAGGTAAGGCAGCAGGCAAGGAGTTTATACAATGAACAGGATGCTCATGGCAAGCATAGTAACACTGGCATTATTGACCAATGGCGCAAACGCCCAGGCAAAACAGCCGGACAAACAGCCCAAAGCGCAGCTCAAAGTAAACGGCGAATCCAGCTGGGAAGCCGCTTATGAAAAAGCCCGTCAGCAGTGGCTGGCGGTGCTGGGAGGTGTCAAATAATGCAGGACATCACCACGCAAGCAGATTTATCCGCGTTTGAACGGGTGGCGGAACAGGGCGGGACAATAACTGTGACCGAAACCCGCACCCGCACAATCACCAGTAGACCGGCAGCAAACGCGCCGGTGAGTGCTGACTATTGCGGCGATTACGATGACGGACAAATCCGGCAGAGCGTCGGAAACGACCTGTTCCTATGGCTGCTGATGGCGGGCTGTGTGCTGGCTGCAGTCGCTGCGGCGGCCAGTATGCTGAAAGAGCTGATTATCGTTGTCCAGGCTAACCCCGTCGGGTTTGCTATCGTCGGCTTCCTGCTGATCGGCGGTATCGGCATGTTTATCAGCGCGCTGAAAGGAGGGCGGTAACATGGAAGTATTGGCCCCAATTGCGATTGAGCAACGCGAAATCCCACTGAAGACCAGCGCAATGCTGATCTGGCTGGGAAACATCAGCGCCGCCGGAATATTGTCATTTGCTGGCGCCTACCATAATCAATGGGAGCTATTCGCCGCTGGCGCGGTATGGGGCGCGGCAGCCACCATGCATGCTCTAAGCAAGAAACCGAAAGCACAGGACGTGACCGACTGCCATGTGCTGGCCATCACCAGCCCCAACACACTTACAGTGCGCAAAACCGCAGGCGGCAGCCCGTTCACCGTGCGCATGCGTCACACCACCACTGATGGCGGGTCAGTCCTGCAGGAAAAAGCCATGCAGGAGCTGGCAAAAATACTGCAATCCGGCATTGTCGAAGTGAATCAGATCACCGGCAATAAATCGGCAGGGCACGAGGCCGACATTACCGTGCGTAGCATCTGGCCCGATAAAAACGGCCTGCACAACCACAAAGACGTGGCCGCGATGATGCTGGGTAAAGGCCTGCTGATTGTCGATGATGCCGCCACTGCCAGCCCCAAATACCTGAAAGCACTGGCCAAAGCCAAGCAGGAAGGCCGTGGCTTATGGGGGATGCTATGAACGTCCTGCACGTAACCGCCACCACACCGGCAGAACTTAACCTGAAACTGATCGGCCATGGTTTCACCGTGCTCACACTCGGCTCTGCGTTTCTGGTCGCCAGCTACTTGAGCTGGGAAGGCACCCGCGTTTATCTGGAAGTAGAACAGGGCATGCACGCACTAAAAGCCGCGCTGCTCAGTGGCTTTCTATCGCTGCTGATCGTGTCGCTGGCCAGCGCCTCAAACGCCTTTGGCCGCCTGCTGGGATTCGGCCTGATCCTGCTCAGCTTTGCTTTTGCCGGTCTCTCCGCTTTCAGTATAAACACCGGCAAGCAGGGCAATATCAGCGCCGCAGTGAACCAGCAACGCAGCATTGCCCCTGAATACCGGCAGCTTCTGGCGAACATCGAAACCCAGCAGGCCGAACGTGACGCATTAATCACCCGTAAGCAGAGCCTGGACAACCAGATTAGCAGCCTGTTATCCGGCATCGAACAGCTCAACAACGCAGCCGCCAGCGAAGCCGCGACCAACTGCAATGACCAGAAATACGCGACCCGCTGTCACAACCAGAAGCAGGAAACATTACGCCGCCTGGGATCAAGTAAGGCGATGGATCAGGACGCACTGGACAAACTCAAACAAGACCGCGCCCAGCTGCAGCGGGAGCAGATAATTACCGAAACCAAACAGGCCACCGCACAGCAGGCGGTACACAATTACCACCAGCAGACCGCGCAAATCATCGCCAAAACGCAACAGGATAAGCAGGAATCTAACCTGATCTGGAGTGTTCTGCCTGATTTTGCCACTGCCCTGACCGCCGCGATGATTGGGAAAATTCTGCTCGCTATGTCATTGATAGTGCACGAAAAACGGGTAGCACAAGCGACCGGCACAAAAAAACAGAAAGCCGGAACACGCGAAACACAGACTGTTCCGGTGTGTTCCGACGGTGTATCAAGCCCTGATCCGCTGCCGGAAACCAGCACAGTCCCGGATCACCTGTTACGGAAAGTCATCGCCCGCCAAAGCCGTCGCGACCTGACTCCGGATCAGGCGGAATGGGAACTCCGCGAAGCGATCAGCAACGGCATAGCCCCGCTGACTATCCGCGATGTAAAAACCAACTTCCACAGCATCGTGAAGAAAAACATCCCGCTGATACTCGAAGATATGTGGGAGCAGGGCCAGCTGAACCGCACCCGCTATTATAAAACCGGCGGCAAATACAGCACCGTCTATGAATACCCAACAGCAGACGGGCAGGGCGGGCAGGAAACCGTCATCGAAGCAAAAGCCCAACCTGCGAAACAGCCAAGCAACCCGGAGTGGAATACCCCCGGATACCACAACCGCGCCCAGCTGCAGCTGGTGAAATAAGGAACGATTATGAGCATGCAAAAACTACTGAACAGCGTCGGCATCCTGGACGCCAGCCAGCAACAACAAGTAAGCGCGGAACTCGCCGCCCAGCGCCGCGCCAACACAATGCTGAAAAACCGCAATGCACAACTGACCGCCGCACTGCTCAGCATCATTGATTACGAGCAGCAAGCCAATCCGAACCGTAACCGCGCCCAGCTAATGCAATGGTCAAAACCCTACGCCATCGCCATGGCCGGAATAGGGTTCAGCAGCGGCAGAGCAGAAGCCGCCAACGCCATCAGCCTGGCCGAAGGCAAGACGGGCAACGACCCGAAGGAACAAACCGGAAAGCACGCCAGCGCCGCACTGCAGGCTATCCAACATCGCCGCAGCCCGACGCACACTGATAAACGCCACCGGAGACATATCAACGCATGAGCCAACGCAACGACACCGCCAAAGGCCGGTTTATTACCGGTGGCACCATTTTTATCCTGATCATCATCGTAACCGGCATGGCTGCCGGAGCAATACATCAGATTAACGAAAACCTGCCAGCACTGGAAAGCATCAACTGGCAACAAATTGGAGAACACAACAATGACTGACTCTATGACAATTATAGCTACCGCCGCCGCACTGAATGACGTAGCTGACGAAATGAAACTGGCCCGCGCAAAGTTCCCAAGCCCGCAGCACATGATGACCGCCATCACAGAAGAGGCGGGCGAACTGGCGCAAGCGTTGCTGGACAAGCCCATGGCAGAAGTCCGGAAAGAGGCAATACAGCTTGCCTGCGTGGCGCTAAGAATTGCTTGCGAGGGTGATCCAACTCACAACGCCTTCAGGCAATCCAAAGGACTGGATACTGAAGTGCCCGTGCCATTAATCGTGAATACCCGGAGCGAGCAGCCACCTCAGCCCGTTTCAATCCCAGACCACCACAACGATTAATGACCATCGAGGAATGGACAACCAACATGATGCTGGTGGCGTATCTGCGGCCCAATCCGAACCGGTATTTAAAAGAGGAAGCCCGCAAAGCCCTGAAAACATGGGCGAAGCAGGAAGACAAGACCACCAAAGATATTTTGAAACTGATCATACGGGCGAAGAAACGCGGCGAACTGCTGCGGGAAACGCACCGGAATTTAACTAACTGAAATTTTTTTTAACCAACGGGACAATACAATGCCAAAACAACAAACCATGACAACAACCGATTTGCGCAGCACGCTGTTTGACGAAATAAGGACGCTCAGAGCGGGTGAATCAACTCCGCAACAGGCAATGGCTGTATCAAAGCTGGCAACCAACATCATCAACACCGCCATGCTTGATCTGGCGGCGGCGCGAATAGCGGCGAGGATACCGGAAGAGAAAGAAACTTTAGCCTGCGATATCATCCCGATGTCGCTTACCGCAAACAAGGCAGCCTGATGGATTGGTCAGACAAACTTAGAGTGAGCGCCTACACCGGCGCTCAGCTTATGGAGGCATGGGCCGAACAACGGCCTTTTTCTCCAGCTTATCAGTCTGATCGACATTGCCGGGTATGCGGCTCAAAACTCCATTCTCACGGCACGAAGCAGATTGATCCCGCTCGTGAATGCGATAGCCTTTATCATTTGCTCTGCCTGATTGAGGAAATTGAGAACAGAAGCACATCGGAATGCCTTGAAGCCGACTGCAAAACGGTCAGGGAGTGGTTTCACTTGTCAGCGACCTATTACGACGACGACATTGACGGTTACGGCTCCAGGCAATTAACCCGCTCGCAAAGCCAAAAATCATCCGCCCGATGGATGAAGCTTGTCAAAGCTATAAAAACCGGATCACGGAAAAAAGAGCAGGATTTAAGTGATGTTTACCCATTAGTGATGGCCGAAATGCTACGCCAGATGGGCGACAAAAGTTGCGCTATGCCGCCAGACCCTCCAGCGGCTTTTAAAGGCCCTATACGCTGGAATACGATCTGGCACATGACTAATGACGAAGGGCGCACATTATGTAATACCAAAATCCCTAAAAGTAGAACAAAAGAACTTGGAGCAGCAAATCAGGAGGTGAACTGCAAAAAATGCCTGTGGCACATGGGCCTAAGAAGCACTCATCCCAGTCATGATGATAGATCCAGCCTTATAGCCCAAGGGCAACACCCCGGCAACACTGACTAATTGACAAATTTTATGAACAGGCATAGCATGAAAAGCATCAATGCAGTATCGGCGGGAAGCAAAACCCGCCAAGCACAACTTAATAGCTTGACTGCGGGTATTTTTATGCCTGTCGAAAACAACCACTCCGGCGGTAAGACCGTCATTTATGGTGGCGGTTATGGTGTAGAGGTTCGGAATAAGCGATTAATTACCGCGAATACGAACCCGATACAATTCGACAGGCGCGAGCCAGCCGGTATTGCATTGATTGAAGCCATAGCCGTTACCACAAATGACGGTTTTATCAATGCAATACCGGAGGCTGTCATGCTTACCATCTCATCAAAAGAAATCCGCGAATCAAACGGACTTTACAATCTTAACGACCTACACAAAGCCGCTGGCTCCGAAAAGAAACATGAGCCATATAAGTTTTTACGACTAGTCCAAACAAAAGAATTAACTGAAGAAATCATAAAAAGCACAGATGCGTGCATTTTAGATGATAAAAACCCCACATCTGGGGTTTTAGAAAAAATCAAGGGTGTAAAAGGCGGCACATTCGCCTGCAAAGAACTGGTCTACGCTTACGCCATGTGGATCAGCCCAAAATTCCACCTTGCCGTAATCCGCGCCTTTGACCAACTACAAAACAATGATGACAGTCAATGCCTGACAGCCTGTCACCCTACGCCTGGCACCCCCAAAATCACCACCACCATCACCAGCTTCCGCGATGGCCAACTGATTGGCTCCCACACCGTAGACGGCCTGATGATGCTGATCCCGGCACAGGCATTGCTTGAATACGACGAAGCCAGCAACAAAGCATGGCGGGCAATGCTGGACGCCAAAGCTGCACTGGTGGCAGCGGTGATTACTGCGAAATCAACTATGAAAGATACACCAGCACTTCAAACCACAGGAAAAACACAATGAACCTATTCGACCCAAATAAAATTGAACGTGATGAATTCGGCTTTTTTAGCCATCCTGACTGCCCAGGAGGAGACGAAGGAATCGACATACGGCCCGCACTTGCAATGATGGGATTTGAAGCAAAGTTAGTAGAAATGCCCGACGATCATACCTATGACAGCATAGAGTACCCAGGCGAAGAAGACAGGGGTGGGCACATTGGTGCAAGAGACTGGAACCCGAAGCCGCCGCAAGTTGGTAACTGGCTATTAGCATCTATCTACGACACGGAAGATTATGGCCCCGTCGCGCTATTTGTCAGAGCGATACCCGACCCAAAACGTGAACGACTGCTGGATGGGTTTCTTCTCTCAGAAAGCAATAGCAAACAAGAGAAAAAAATGGATGCTGCGCGGCGATTTGGTAAAAGGGGCTGGTGGAGCGAAGCACAGTGCAGCGATGAGTTTCTGAAAGAACTGCTTATATGCTCAGTCGCCGATAACGACTGGATCAGTGTTGCTAACTACGCGGCAATGCTGGACTTTCGCAATACACATGGGCGGTTTGTGCCACCACGTAACCAATTGGGAAAATAGTGATGGAACAATACAACTGGAACGCCATCCGCCGTCTTGAAAAGGGACTGCCCGACACCTGCCGCAAACCAAAACGCCGCAGGAAACCACGCAGGTGTGGCCCAAGCTGGGTCATACACCACACCGGCCGCCGCATCGGATGGAGCAACCGCCCGCCAAAACCCCGCAGCAGAAAAGGCGGCTGGCTGTCAATCCTATGAACGCTCAACCTATCAATATGACCGTCGAGGTGCGCCACCAGCGCACCCGGCAGCTGATCCAGCTCACAGACCAACTGTGGGCGAATGACAGCGACAACGACCGCCAGCTAATCGACCAGCTCATCAGCCGCCAGCAGCACAGCATACCGCGCGGCGGGTATGATTTGATTGACTACCGGATTGAACCGGCACAGATGGAGATGTTCCAACAGGGGAGGGCGCACCAATGATCGTGGGCTACGAAGAACTTAAAAAGCACTTTGGTGGCGGCACTATCGCCGAAGTCGTTATAAACCTGAAACGGAACAAAGTGAAATACCTGATAGGGAAGGGCAACAAACCCGTGACCACGGAAGCAGCAATAAACGCCGCAATGGGCATAACACCCGGGCAGCCAGTGAATGAAACACCGCCACCACCCATATTTAAGGTCATGTGATGCCACGGCCACGCAATAAATATGGCCTGTTGGGCGTAAGGGTAGAGAATGGACGGGTGGTATACCGCCCCTATATTCCCGTCCATGAACGCCATGAAGGAATCCAGGTAGACAAGCGTGGACAACTAAAACCCCCGGTAAAACTCGGCAAAGTCGGCGACCCGGATAGCCTGATTGCGGCCAATTATTACCATGCAGCGGCCGCCTTAAAACAGCAACTCATTGGAGAAAGAAATACCCTCAACTGGGTGAGCCATGAATACCAAAAGAGTCGCAAATTTAAAGAAATGGCTCCCAAATCCCAAAAATCAGCCCTGTACGCCGCCCAAATCCTGCAACACCCGGCAGAAATAAATGGCGAAGTCAAAACCGTGGGTGACGTGCACATTGCCCATGTATCCAAACCCATGTTCCAGGCCACTGTCGAACGTCGCCTGGAACTGGAAATAGGGAAGGGCAACAAAGGCACCGCGAAAATAAATCGCGAAATCGCATATGTATCGTCCATGATTAGCTGGGCCACCAACTACATCCCCGATCTGGGGATTGATACCAACCCCTTGATCGGCTTTGCCAAATTGGCAGAAAAAAGCCGGGATCGTTATGTCACTGATGAAGAATACTGGCTGCAATACAATATTGCTGCTGAAAATCCCGAAAATGGCTTGTGCATCATCTTTGAACTGACACTGGGACTCGCTGCACGCGGAGCGGAAGCACTGGACATAAAGGTAAGCGATTGCACGGAAGAAGGAATATTAGTCAGGCGACTCAAGGGCAGTAAAAACACATTAATCGAATGGACAGCCGATCCTTACACCCCAAAAAAGCAGAGCCGACTGTATAAAGCCTACCGGGCTGCACTCGAACGCCACAAGAGCCACAAGATATTACCGATTGACCCGCCGCTACTCCTGACACGCAAAGGCGACAAACTACTACCCAGTAGCCTGCAATCAGCGATGCACCGACTAAAGAAAAAAATGGAGAGCAGGGGGCTACAGGATGTCTACTGGACAGTCCACGAACTCAAACATAAGGCAATCACTGAAGCCGAAGACAAGCGGATTGCAGGTCATAAATCAGAATCCATGCGTAATCGATACGACCATTCTGTAGAGCGGTTTAAGCCGGGGATTTAAGGGGAAATACACGTAAACATGGGTTTTATACACGTAAAAACGAAAAAAGCAGCAATCACGTTTTACTGTAAACTGCTGCTTTTTAAGTTGTTTTTGGTGCCGCAACCAAGAGTCGAACTCGGGACCTACTGATTACAAGTAAGGTGGTCAAATAGTAATCACTTCTAAAATCCTACCAATAACCCTTCAAAATACAACATCTTAGCCCTTTGCCGTAGCCGTTTAGGCGCATCTCTTTATAGTAACTTATCCGTTCAATAAGCTGAGTTGAGGCTGAGTTATGAAAACAAAACTAACTGCAAAAGCGATCGCCCGTATCAAAGTACCTACAGACCGAGCATACATGGACTACAGTGATCAAGATGCGGTCGGCTTAATGCTGCGTGTGTACCGTACAGGTGAAAAAGCGTTCGTGTACCGGTACAGGCTAAAAGGTAAGCAGCGGGAGTACACTATTGCAGATGCAGATTTAACCACACTGGCTGAAGCACGCAAGGAGCATGCTGCTTTACGTGCAAAGGTTAAAGCGGGGACGGATGTTAAGCAGGAAAGAGATTTACAGTTGGCTATTATTGCATCGGTACCTACTGTGGCTAAATTTGCAGAAATCTACATCGAAATGTATGCAAAGCCCAATAAAAAAACTTGGATGGAAGATAAGCGTTTATTGGATGCAGACATAATTCCTTTTATAGGTGATTTGCCTATTGATAAAGTAATCCGCCCGCAAATTAACGCGGTACTTGACAAGAAACAAGCAATAGGGTCATTAACAGTTCGTAATAGGTTAATAAGCTTGCTATCTAAGTATTTTAATTATGCTATTGAGCGTGGTTACTTAGAGCATAACCCTGTTACTAAAATAAAGCGGACTAAAGAGTACAGCAGGGAGCGGGTATTAAGTAACAGCGACATACAGTTCTTTTGGCAGCAAACAGATGTTGACAGTTCCTTTAGCAATGCTAATCGTTTAGCTATGCGTTTAATACTGGTGACAGGGCAACGGCCTGGAGAAGTAGCGCAAATGCACACGGATCAAATACAGGGTGATGTATGGCGCATGGAAACAACTAAAAACGGCTTGCCCCATGAAGTACCATTAACCCCGTTAGCACTGCAAATCATTGGGGAAGCTTTACCACATAGCTGCAATGGGCTGGTATTCGCTAACACTAAGGGAGCTGTCATGCACAAAACTATTCTGCCTAAATGTATGCGGACTATGCCATGGGAAACAGCACCCGCTACACCTCACGACTTGCGGCGCACCTGCATCACCGGTATTAGCCGGTTAGGGTTTAACCGCTTAGTACAGGATAAAATTGCAAATCATGTCGATAATAGTATTGGTGGTATTTATGACCGTTACGATTATATGAAAGAAAAGCGTGACGCTTTATTAGTGTGGTCAAATGAATTAATGTCCGTTTGTCGCGCTAATACTACCATTTAATCCTTTTATATAAGCTTGCATTTCCCTTTGCTGCAGCTGTACTATATAAATAACTTATGGGTGCAATACCCATAAGTTTCAGCTCGTGCCTACAGTGAGCATAAAAATAAACCTAGGCGCATTATAAACGAGACTGGAGCACTAATATGAGAACTCTTGCAACCCCTATTGCAAATGGCCTTTTAGACACTTACGAAGCTGCTAAATACCTTAACCGTTCCCCCAACACCCTAAACCAATGGCGCTCCTATGACGTTGGCCCACGCTATTACCAGATGGGGCGTGAAGTACGTTATTCAAAAGAGCAGCTGGATACCTATTTAAAAAGCAGGCAGTCTTAATCAAAAAAAAGCCCACTGGGTAAAGTGGGCTTTAAGGAGGGTATTGCAAATCTGTGGAGATTAACGAGGAACCCATACAATGTTTGAAACCAAAAAGGTAACCATATGGTAACAATTATCCCAGCTTATTACAAGTTATTTAAAATCCCACACAAGCCGTGTTTAAGCGGCGCTGTAAGTGTTTTTACTGCTTACCTGTACCCTTACCCTACCCAACACCGAAACGCAGCTTACAGCGTGTTTAGCTGCGCACAAACAACCTTTACTTTAACCACATGTGGGATTAATAAGTGAGTAACTTTAATAATATACCGGAAGAGCTACGCCAATTAAATCAATGGTGCTTAGCAGGTAAAAACAAACAGCCTTTAAAACCTGACGGTAGCAGTGCCAGCGTTACTGACTCCAATACTTGGAGCAGCTTTGATGCAGTGTGCAAAGCAGCTGAAGCTAAAGGGCTGGGGATTGGGTTTGTGCTTAGTAAAGCCGACCCGTTTACCTGTATTGACTTGGATGTTAAAGATAGCGAAAGCAGGGATAAAGAGGGGAACCCTTACCGTAAAGAGGAGCTTACCAAAAGAGACGAAGCGGCCTTTTTCAGTAGCACGTCACAGGTTGCCAACAGTTATGCGGAGCTCAGTACAAGAGGCAAAGGCATCCATATATGGGTTAAAGGTACAGTTCCGAATGATAGTAAGAAGCGCGGAAAAGGGATAGAGGTTTACTCGCAGGAACGCTTTATTATTTGCACAGGCAACCCTGTTAGTGAGGTTGAATATACTTGCAATACGGACTCAGGGGTAATAAGCGCTAATGTGGTTAAAAACGACATAAAGCCCATTGAAGAGCAGCAGAGCGTTATTGACAATTTGCTAACCCATATTAAGGCGAGCACAGGCAGCACTGCTGAAAGCATACCTCTGGAAGAGCTACCCGATACTGAAACCGACGATGCAATATGGGAGCGTGCAAGGGTAGCGGGTAATGCTGAAAAGTTTAATGACCTGTGCAATGGGGAATATGCAAAATACAAATACCCCAGTCAAAGTGAGGCTGATGCTGCTTTAATGCAAATGATTGCGTTCTATACTGTTAGCAACGAGCAGTGCAAGCGTATGTTTAGGCAAACTGAGTTAGGTAAAAGGGAAAAGGCAACTAAAGATGACAGGTATTTGAACCTGACTTTGGTGCAAGCGCGATCCCAATTAGCTAAAGATAAGCAAAAGGACGCTGAATATAGTGCCCACGGCGCTGAAGTAGTTAAAACTATGAAAGTTGGAATGCAAGGTAAAAATGGGCGTTTTACAATTAGTGAATGGAGGACAATATTGGACTATGAAAAAGGCCAAAATAGTAAGAGTTTAACCACAGGTAATGAAAAACGTGTTATTATAGGTGAGCCAAAGAATATAAAGGTGGAATACTTGGACGATCCTTACATAGTTAAAAACGCGGTGATAGGCTTTTATGGTAACGGGGAAGCGGGCAAGTCTTCACTGGTTGCCACAGTTTGTGGCCAAAATGCATGTACATATTCCACGCTGTGGTGTACCAGTGAGGAAGCCCCGGATTTTATTCAGCGGAGACACATGGGTATCGGAGCCCCTTACGATACTATCGCAGTCGTTAATAAAGTTAAATGTATTGTCACTGAGCTACCCGAACTAATTAAGGAAGCTCGTATTGGATTGTCCAAACCGTTAGGCTTTATCGTATTAGATGCAGTAGTAACAATGGCTAGTTTTACCAAAGGCAAAGACGAAAATGACAATAAAACTGTAAAAGAATTTATAGAAAAACTTGAAAATATTGCTATTGAAAACGGTGTTAGTATTTTGATGATTGGCCATTGTAATAAATCAAAAAATCATACTGTTTCAGCTCATAAAGTTATGGGCTCAATAGCTTGGACAAGTTCGCCACGTGTATCGTATTTATTGGAGAGTGACAAAGAAAATGAATTTTACGGACATATCGAAGTTATAAAAGGCAATCGTATTAAAAAGTTTGGGCAAGCATATAAGACTATACCCGTATGGTATTCGGAACCCAATATCGACGGAGAGAAAAACGTACTATGTAAAGCAGAGTTTTTAGGAATACGTACCTACGGTGAGAAAAATATACGACGTGAATTCGGCACCGAGGAAGAACTCTCAAAAATAGAAAACAAGCAAAGTAAATACGAACAGGATGCTTTACGTATCCTCCAAAGATTGCAAGATGGAAAAGAACACACACGCAAAGATTTTGAGGACAAGGGAACAATACATCGTTCCGCCTGGAATAGTATTGATGAGTTATTAAAAACGAAAGGGGTTATTATTTCTTGTGACCCTGGCAAAGCAGCTGTTTATAAAAACCCCAATCCCGAGGGACTGCCGTGGGAGGTTAATATTTAACCACATTGTGCGGCCACCCGTACAGCACTACCCCTATACACACGCACTGTACGGGTGGCACTGTACGGGGAGAAATTAAACAAAAATACGGTTTGTTTTTACTGCAAATTTTTATATAAGTATTTGTTTTTATTAATATTATTTTTTACGAGTGTACGCTTAATTTTTACCCGTACACCCGTACAGTAAGTTTTTAGGGTGTACGGGTTGTACGGGTAAATATTATACAGCAATACTGTGGTTAAAAGCTCATTAACAATAGCCCGCCATTAGTTACCCGCGCATGCGTGAATCGCTACACATCGGTTATTTAATAAAAGAAGGGCAGCTTACAAGAATTAGTGATGCAGACAGAATAGATAAGTATGGGGTTGCAGGAGGGGAACTTTATATGCTAACCAGCGAATGGATTGACCAATAAAACCTTAACCACAGCTTAATTGCAGTGGGTGTGCAGTAAAATTTGCAGCACATCTGCTACAGGTAAAAAGCTAATAAAAACAATAATATAGTGTATGTGTGTAGTAGTGTAGTATGTGTAGTAGGTATACCCCTATTTTATTTTTATGGGTTTTGGGGGGTATTTATATACCCCTGTACTACACCCACTACACATACTATTCCCTTTAAAAACAATAACTTATGCTAACTACACCTTACTGCACACCTACTACAATTAAGGTAACGTTAAGGTTGCAGCTTAAAAACATAGCAAAAACACCCTATTTACCAAAAGAAAGGAATATAACGGGCACCTGCACAGTCTGCCCTTACACTGTGGTTAAAAGCTCATTAACGATAGCCCCATAAACCCGCCCCTGCAATAAGCTAACCCCCTGCTACCTACCCAGCAGCAAAGCCCCATAGCAAACCCCACTTGCCTGCACCCTGCGAGCGTGTAAGCTGCTGTAACCGGTTTACCTATACCCAACTACCCCCAAACCCTTTTAAGCGCTTACAGCGCATTTAAACGCGTTGCAGCACTACCCCCGTTTTTAGTAGTGCGCTTGAATAAAAGCACCTAATAAACTGCCCATTGTGCGCTTGAATATAATGTGATCAAGTCTTTAATTATTACATAAGCTATTGATATAAAAATAAATTTGGTGATGTTTTATTGTTTGGTGTATTGTTAAGTAACGCTAATGTACTTGTTTTTAATTAATAGGTGAGTTTAAAACAAATGGAAATCAATAATAACGTGTCGCCGACACTGCACCCCGTGAATATAACTTCATTAAAAGGTTATGCCGCACACGAGCCCCATCTGAACTATATAACGAATAGCTTTGAAAAGGCTTATGATGCTGTGGTTAAAGTAAGGGATGCCCGTAATAAGCTATCGCTGGACACTACCCGTACAAAACAGGCGCAGGTATTACATGCCGCCGATTTAGCTGAAAAGCACCTTACCCAACTGCACAAAATGTTTGAGGTTAATTGGAGCAGGCTGAATACCAATATTAGCAGCATTGAAAAGGCGTTAACTGAGCCGGTGCGGGAGTATGCGGGTATGGGTGTTGTCTCATCTGAAATACGCTCACACTTTAAGGCAATGGATGCAAGCGAAAGGCGCAAAGCTTTTAACAAGGCATTAGCTGCTGGTGATGAAAGGACGCTTAAAAGCGTACTGGGGGCACCCGCTTATTTATCAGGTTTACCGGATGAAGAGCACGAATATTTAACCCGCCAATACCATGAGCAAACTAACCCTGAGCAATCAGAGCGCTTGGAATTGATGAAGCAGGTTAAAGCTAAAATGGAAGCGGTACAGCCGGTTATAGTTGCAGAGATGCACAAAGCCTTAGGTGCTAATGCTGCTGAAATTAGCCAGCTACGTGCACGGGCTGCGGCTGCCGAAGCAGCTATCAAGTTTGAATAAATAAACCAAATTTACTTATTGTTTTAGCAAAGGTGAGATCAATGCCAAACCCTGCATGGAAAAAAGGAATGCAAAGCCCGAATCCAAAGGGGCGACCGAAGGGTCAAAGTCCTACACAAAACCGATTAGCAGACATGCTAAAAGACAAGGCGGACGATGTTGTACAAACTGTGGTTAATGCAGCATTAGCGGGTGATATGCAAGCCGCTAACATCGTTGTCAGCCGTATTATACCCCCATTAAAAAGCGAAGCGCAGAAAGTAACCTTTCAATTCGATGCGTCCCAGCCTTTATCAAAACAGGTTGAACAAGTATTGCAAGCTATTAGCGAAGGTAAGGTGGCACCGGATGGCGGTAAGCAGCTTATCGAACTAATCGGTTCGCTAGGTACTATTCGGCAAATGGATGAATATGAAGCGCGTTTAAAAGCGTTGGAGGCAAAGAATGATATACCCGTATAAAGCACCCCGTATTACACCAGCGCATAAGCTGCCCCCGCCGGAAGGGACAGACCCGCTTTACCTGCAAACGCTAATTAATAAAGCGGCTGCTTTATATGTTGCAGCGGATGAGGATGTACGGCTGGATTACTTCATTTACATGCAAACCGTTAAAAAACGACGGGCGAGGGCTTTGGCAAATGTTTGATCAACCTGCAGCACTTATACCGCCTGCTTGCTTAATACCTACGGCAGGTATGAAACGTTTAAAAGCGGAAGACCTTAATATTTGCTTGCGCTACAACCCTGAGCTTAAAGACAAGCTACGTTTAACCACACTGTACGAAGATTTCGGGCAGCTGCACTGGCCTTATGGCAGGGGTACTGAAACGGTGCCGTACCTGTTTATCCAGAACCAGTGTGGTGAGGTGTGGTTAACACTTGCCAACCCGCACACAAACCGGCTGGCATTAAAAGCCTATTTAGACTCCAATGTAAAAGCGGATGTTATTTTGTGCAGGGTGCCTGAGCATGTGGTTAAGCGCAATTATAACCCATGGTTTAACCGTATGGCAGCACTGATATTTTTAGGGGAACGGCACCCTAACCCCATTGTGCAAACACACATTGTTGATTATGTCGTTAAGCAGTTTATGGGTAGCAGGCAATGCGGCGAATACCTGCAGCTACACTAAAGCGGATTAAAGCGCTGGAGAGCCGCTATAACATGGATGGCAAGCCGATACCCGTGCTTATGGTACCCCCCTTAACCACAGTGGAGCAGTGGGCTGACATAGCTGCACCTGCACAGCGAGCACTTGTAATAGCAACACGCGACCAAACTAAGCCCGATTACAGCGGCTTAGCAGCGCTACAGCTGACCGCACAGCGTTAACCCCGTGCTTTCCATAGTAGGGTAGCGGTACAGCTTGCACGCGCTTACAGCTGCAGACACAGCGTTGCTAAGTGTGGCTAAAGTATCAAATAAGGCTTACACTATAGTTACAAGAATAGTTTGCGTGTAGTTTAGCAATCCCTAATCTTTTGTAAATAATTGATTTTATTGGTGCCCGGGGCCGGACTCGAACCGGCACGGTATTGCTACCGAGGGATTTTAAGTCCCTTGCGTCTACCAATTTCGCCACCCGGGCGGGTGGTCTTACTGATAAATAAATGGAGGCTAGGGTCGGAATCGAACCGGCGTAGACGGATTTGCAATCCGCTGCATGACCACTCTGCCACCCAGCCATCATAAATCGTGGAGCGGGAAACGAGATTCGAACTCGCGACCCCAACCTTGGCAAGGTTGTGCTCTACCAACTGAGCTATTCCCGCATTGTAAGCTTGATAAAAAAAGCTCCGTCTAATAAGGAGCTTTTCTGAATTTGGAGCGGGAAACGAGATTCGAACTCGCGACCCCAACCTTGGCAAGGTTGTGCTCTACCAACTGAGCTATTCCCGCTGAACAGGCTGCGAATATTAATGGCAGCCCGATTGACTGTCAAGCAGATTCGGCTAATTTATTTGCCGTTGGGAGCATCTGCCTGACCAGCGTTATGATTCGCGGAATTAACCGCTTTTCCGGCAAAAAATCAGTTAATTTTAGCTTTTGCCGAATCCAGCATTTTAACCAGCTGATCAGCCGGACGATAACCGGGGATCAGCGCACCATCCTCAGTAACCAGCGCCGGTGTTCCGGATACGCCGACTTTCTGACCTAAGGCAAAGTGATTGGCCACAGGATTGTCGCAACTCTTGGTATCCGGTGCCTCGCCTTCTTTTGCCTTGGTCATGGCGTCCTGCTGGTCTTCGGCACACCAGATGCTGACCATTTCTTTATAAGTGCCGGAGCCGACACCGGCACGCGGGTAAGCCAGGTAATTGACGGTCACGCCTGCTTCATTCAGCTTGGGAACTTCTTTGTGTAATTTGGTGCAGAACGGGCAGGTGACATCCGTGAATACCGCTAACACGTGCTTCTCTTCGCCTTTGGCCTTAAACGAAATAGCACCTTCTGCGCTCTTGCTGTGCATTTCTGATTTACGGGCTGTGGTGCGCGCCTCTTCTGACATATTGGTACGGTTTTGCGCATCAATCATGTCACCACTGAAAAAGTATCGCCCATCCGCACTGACATAAATCAGCTCCATACCGAAAACAGCTTCGTAGATGCCTTCGACCGGTGTTGCTTTAATATTATCCGGTGTGTCACCAAACAGAGGTTTGAGTTTGTCTCCCAGTGCTTTTGTGTCAATGGCACTGTCTTCTGCTAATGCCAGCCCGCTCGCCAGAGTGCTGCTCAGTAAAACACTCAGAATTAATTTTTTATACATAAGAATTTTCCAGATAATATTTAAAACAACAGTTTCCAAAGTTTCCAAAATTTTTGAATATAGTAATGCCGGTAAGCAGGTACGGAATTAATCACCCAAACCTGCGAAATTATCACCACGAACATAACATAACCCTAAGCCGGACTCGAGTTACAATCCTGTAATCATCAGCCGCTGAGTCAGGTCTAACCACGCGGATGGTGCTGCTGGTGTATCTCCTGGAGCCGGGCTTTGGCGACGTGTGTATAAATCTGCGTTGTCGATAAATCACTATGCCCCAGCAGCATTTGTACCACCCGCAAATCCGCACCGTGGTTCAACAGATGTGTCGCAAAAGCATGGCGCAGCGTGTGTGGCGAAACCGGTTTAATAATCCCGGCTGCCTGTGCATGGCGCTTGATCAGATACCAGAATGCCTGCCGGGTCATGCCGGTTCCGCGGCTGGTGACAAACACCTGTTCACACACCCCTTTGCCCTGCATCAGTTCCGGACGCGCCATACTCAGATACTGGTTTAGCCAGTCCAGCGCTTCTTCGCCCATTGGCACCAGACGCTCTTTGCCGCCTTTACCCAAAATCCGCACGATACCATGCTGCAGCGAAATACGGCTGCCGGTAATAGCGGTTAGTTCAGAAACACGCAAACCCGTCGCATACAGCAGCTCAAGCATGGCACGGTCACGCAGACCGAGAACTGAACCGGTATCCGGATTACTCAATAATGCATCAACATCCTGTTCCGACAGGGTGCCGGGCAGGGTGCGTCCCCGGGCGGGCGAGTCAATTTGTGCAGACGGATCATTTTCCAGTACACCTTCCGTAAGCAAATAACGGTAAAAGCGCCGCAGGCTGGAGAGTAAACGCGTGTTACTGGAAAGACTGGCTCCGGCCTGATAACGCTCACTGAGATAGTCCAGTAAATCGGCACGTACCGCCTGTTCCGGGGCAAGATGACGCTGATTCAGCCACTGGCAAAACATGCGCAAATCCCGCCCATACGACTCCAGCGTATTCTGCGTCAGACCGCGCTCAGCCCAGATACTATCCAGAAACCGGTCAATTAATGCTTGCTGCTGACATTCCGGTGCTGCGGATTTTTTTTCAGGTGAATTGAATTTTTTCTTCGTATTCATTGTCTTATCAGACTTACAGGGCAAATCTGTGTTATGTTTAAGTAACGGGCATAAAAGGGCTATATTTATGCAAAATTTTGCTGATTATTACAGCACTATGCTGGCCAGACAATTATTAAAAGAGTCCCGGGAGCAAAGGACGGACGCCGGAAATACATCTGATGCGGGGCAGGATGACGCGGATCAAATCGCTGCTGAACACATGCATGAGGACTTACTGGAGTACGCTGTTTTTTACAACCCCGGATGCGGTCATCAAAGTGGACATGAAACCAAAGGGCAGAGCAAGGCTTTTCTGAAGCGCTGGCTTTCTTTTTATCAGGCGGATAACACTGCCTTACCGCAGCACCGCAATCTGCAGCGGCTGGAGCAGCGTAAGCGGGTACTTAATAAGGAGCACGCCAAAACAACGGCACCGTTACTGGCGACGCTGCTGATTTGCCTGATTATTGCCAGTTTATTGATGTTCGGTAACTCGCTGTTCCTGTTGCTGATCCCCGTCGTACTATTTTTTCTGGTTTGGCTGCGTGTGTACAAGGAGGTCAGGCAAAGCAGTCAGCGATTAAAAAATAACAAAAAGTTACGCCAGCAACAGGCGGAGTTATTAGAGCATCTTAGCGGACAGGTGAGCCACATTAATGCACTGGAAAATGTTCTGCGGTTGCAGGAGAACTATACCCGTACTCTGGAGGGTTTTCTGCGCCGTAGTCTGAGTGATTTTATACCTGCTCTGGATGACTGGTCGGTCAGAGATCAGTTGCATACCGGTCAGATGCAGGTATTTGTACTGGAAAGTCCGGGAATTTTGCAGATTCCCGATTTGTGCCGGCAGTCACCGGAGCGTTTGACTGATCTGGGTAGTCTGGTCAGGCCCGGCGCGGAAATCTGGTGTGCTGAACAGCCTTATGCGGAACTGGAAGGGCTGACCCGTATTCATTATGTGTGTGCTGCCATGCTGCTGGAACAGGGTATTATCCTGTGTCACGCTTATTATGACTGGGTTAGTGACCGGATACATGCCGCCGGCAGTGATTATGTCAGCTGGCAGAACCTGCTGCTTCCGCGTTTATTCGAGACCCGTTTTCCGGCAGAAAATGTACTGAGCGGGGATTTAAGTGATGAGTTGTATCGCACGCACTTCGGTGAGCCGGTAAAGGTGTTTTCAGTGGCGGTACGCAATGGCGAGCAACATGGTTGTACATTGCCGCTCCACCAGCCGTTGCGCCAGACTTTATCAACGAATATGCCGGGCACTTTGCTGGTGCGGCATCTGAAGCGTGATGTTGTACGTTTGCACAGTGTGTTGAGTATGCGTATACAGCAGGAGCAGGCGAAGAGCCGGGCGTCTGGTGCACGGAAAGTAGCCGATACTCACTCAGCTGGCTGAAGCCGGGTAATAGGCATCACGAAAACTCCGGAAAGGGTAATCACGCAATAACCTGTCCAGCTTACTCACCATACCGCGTCGTCCGGCGAACTGGTGCAGGGCATATTTTTTGCTGATTCCCGCCGGTTTTGCCACCTCGTGGTATTCCGCGGTGTCCAGCTCATAGGGGTGCATGTAGAAAACACCGTGCTCTGTATCCAGCGATCTGGCCAGTAGCTTTGTCAGCCAGTAAGGGTAAATACGGAAATAGCCGCCGCCCATTACCGGTAGCGCCTTGCCCCTGATACTGACTGTGCTGAGCGGATAACAGTCCAGCCCTCTGCGGCGGATTTGTTCGACGATGTCATCATTTTCAAAGCTGTAGATTTTGCGTATCTGTGCCGGCATCACCGACGAGTCATAGCGGATACCCTGTTCCAGCAGGCTGTCGCAATACCAGTCCAGCATTGTGCTTCTCACCGAAAAGGTTGGCGCACGAAAGCCGGTAACCGGCTGTCCGCCAAGTTGTCGTAACGTATCAACCGAGCGCTGTAATTCAGTAGAAAACTGCTGCGGTGTCAGTGTATATAGTGGCCGGTGACTATAGGCATGGCTGGCCAGCTCATGGCCCTGTGCGGCAATGGTGCGGATCAGCTGCGGGAATTTTGCACTAACCATGCCCTGCACGAAGAATGTACCGCGTACATTATGGCGGGCCAGTATCTCCAGCAGGCGTTGTGTATTGTGCACCACTCTTGCCGATACCGGGCGCTCAAAATCAAAAACCGACTGCTGCCAGTCTTCTATATCGGCACTGAAAATCATGTCTGGGTTTCCAGTTTATGGTTAACATCATGCTTGCGGTAGCAGCGGAAATAAATATCGGCCAGCCGTTCAAGTACCGCCTGCTCAGTATAATTATCCAGCACATGTTGGCGGGCTGCAGTCCCCATCTCTGCCAGCTCCTCACGATGTTCAATACACCAGAGCATTTGCTCTGCCAGTTGCTGCGGCTTACCCAGCGGCAGAATAAAGCCGGTTTTCCGGTGTACGACCGCTTCGCGGCTGCCTTTGACATCGGTGCATAATACCGGCTTGCCGCAAGCCATCGGTTCCAGCAGTGCACGCGGCAGCCCCTCGCCAAATGAAGTCAGTACCCCGACATCAATCTGCCGGTAAAAAGCGGGCATGTCCTGACGGTAAGGCTGAATTTCAACCTGATCCTGTAATTCATGCCCGGCAATCTGGGCGGCAATCTGGTCTTTCTGCACGCCCTGGCCGATCATGTACACTTTGAAATCAGTGGTTCTCAGGCGTAAGTGCTTAATGGCGTCCATCAGTAACTGATAATTTTTTATCGGCTCAAAACGGGCCACCATGCCAAATATCAGCGGGTTATGGTCTGTTTGCTTTCTCCTGCTTGTCGCAGGTGCAAAGCGTTTTGTATCTATGCCATTGCCGAGGTAACAAATCTGGTTTTCCGTTAATAAGCTGTAGTTGCGGGCTATTTCTATATCTTCCCGCGACTGAAACAAGGCATAAGTTACCGTATATTTGAGCAGGCGCTCCACAGCCAGATAGACAAGCATGCTCAGCCTGCCGGTATTGGCGCTGATGCTGTAGCCGTGGCTCTGGTAAATCCAGACCGGTTTGCGGATAAACAAGGCCAGTACGCGGCCAACCAGACAGGGAACGCCGAAATGCAGGTGGATGACATCATAGGAGTGGCAGTTAATAACCCGCAGCAGATTCAGGGCGGAGCGGATTAACCGTAACGGGTTCAGGCTGCGATACAGATCGGCGACTCTGACCGTCATGCCCTGAGCGCGCATTTGCTGAACTTCTTTGCCGTCGCTGCACAGAATATCTGCCTGCAGCAGATGCGGGTACCTTTCATTTAACAGCTGTGCCCGTCTGAACACCAGCGCGTAAGCCGGTGCGCTCTCTGTGCAAACCTCCAGAATGCGTAACATCAGTAAAACCTGTGCATCAGATGGCGGGACAGGGATTGCATCAGCAGTGGCGGCGAATTGCGAATCAGCCCGGAAGCACCTTTGTAAACCGGACTGTGCAGTTTTCCGGGTAAGGCTGACTTGCCGGTGTGCAGGTTGAGGTCATAGTAGTAAATGCGCCGCTCCTGATTCGCCAGCCGTTTTTTCAGGTGATAGGCGCCGCTGTTGACGGATGACCGGCCAAGGTTATAACGGCTTCTGCCACTCTGTTGGCAGTATTCGGTGAGTGACCAGATCAGGCCAAGCAGTACATTGAATTTTTTATACTCCGCATTCATACCGACCCAGGCGCTGTAAACCTCATCCGTAGAGAGAAGCTGAAAGGAAGCCACCACCGGCGTTTTACCGATATAGCCGATAAATAAACTGATATTATCCCGGCAATTTTCCCATAGTTCCTGAAAAAAAGTTCGGGAGTGTGACAGGCTGCCCAGCTCATGCATGTGTTGCAGATACAGCCGGTAAAAGGTTTCCAGCTGCTGCAATCCGGTGCCGGTTTCATAGTAAAAACCGTGTTTGAACGGCAGGCGGATATTGCGTCTGGTGGACTTGGAGAAGTCCATAATCCATTCACTGCAGGGTTTGCCGGGCTGAATCACCAGCTCAGTTTTGTCGGAGTGATCATGCATGCCGGGAAGCCGGTGTTTGCTGCGGATTTCCAGGCGGGTAACTTTCCTGTGCTGCTGCTTCAATGCCGTAGTCAGCGCAGCTATGCAATCAGCAAAGCTCATCCCTGCCGGGAGCTGTACGTCTCCGCTTTTATCAAAACCGGCACCAATAATAATCCGCTGGCGCTGACCACTGTATTTGCGGTAAGCCGGAATGGTAATGGCGTGCTCCTGTACCTCAAGCTGCAAATCGACAGCCTGCAGACGAAACTCTCTGGCCAGTGCATGCCGGAACGACGGCTCCAGAAACAGACTGTCGTCCGGGTTGTGGATACTGTGGGACTCTGTTTCAGAGATAGGCGTAATCCTTACTTTCATGTTTTATGCATCCTGCATTTATCGTTTGCAGTAAGTTTGGTAACAGAGTGAAAAGCGTGCCGGGTCGGATTGATCAGCGGGTGCAGGGTCTTGATAAATGGTCGTCTGTACGGCTGTTCGTTATGCCGTTTATCACCAAAAATGCAACAATGCGCAGGTCTGTATTTGCATATAGAAAGTAGTTATCAGAGCATGATTAATTAAAATTTCTGTGCTGCCAGCCCCGGCCGGTGGTGGTGTGAAAAGGTGCGCTTGCGATGAATGAAAAAAAAATAGCTGTTTCCGATTCACCAGGTTATCCCATGACTCTGCAGACTATCTGGCAGCGTCTGATCCGGCAGAAGATGTTGTTTGCAATCGTCATATTGCTGGCTTTACTTCTGGCCGGATTATTGACCTGGATGATGACGCCTGCCTATCGGGCGGTATCTACGATCCAGATTGAAAAGCAGGGAGCCCAGATCGTTAATTTTGGCGAGCTGAATAAGCCGACACCGGATCTTGGTGAGCTGGATCCGTTTTTCCGTACCCGTTATGAGCAACTTAAAAGCCGTGAGCTGATTGCCGGGGTTATCGAAAAACTGGAGCTGGAACAGCGACTGTTTAGCAAGGATTTTCGTACTCCCCTGCGCAAAGCATTTGATCAGCGTTTTGAAACCATGTTTGGCCCGTTTGTATCATGGTTGAAAAGTCTGTTGCCGCAGCGTTTATCATCAGCAGATAAAAAACCCAAAGCAGACCGGGTTACGGAGTTTCTGGAAAATCTGTATGTTGAGCCGGTGGAAAAGGCTCATTTGGTCAATGTGTTTTTTGTCTCGCCGGATGCTGAGCTTTCAGCGGAGGTGGTTAACACGCTGGTGGATGAGTTTATCAGTACTTCTGTATCAGGAAGCAGTCAGGGCGACTCCTATGCACAAACCTTTCTGGAGCGTGAACTGGAAAAAGCACGTACACGGTTGACAAATAGTGAGGAAGAGCTGGTCAGTTATGCACGGGAAAATGAAATACTGGAAGTTAATAACAGTCAGGTCACTCAGGAGCAAAAACTAACCGAGCTGAACAAGGCACTGGTACAGGCTGAGCAGCGGCGCACGGAGGCAGAAAGTCAGCTGGCTCAGGCGCGTAGTCATGGTGATGTCAGCAGTATCTTAAGTAACCCGACTCTGGCTGCACTGAAACAACAGCTGGCAAGCCTTGAGGCGACTTACCGCAAGCAACTGGAGACATTTAAACCGGCTTATCCGGATATGCAGCAGCTGGCGGGGGAGATCCGCTCTTTGCAAAGTAAAATCAACTCAGAAACAGCACGCTTGAAGCGTTCAGTTGAGGCAGATTATGCCGCATCTGCCGGGCTGGAGAGCCGTATCAGAAGTGAGTTAGATAGCTATAAAAATGAGTTGATTGAGCTGCGTGACCGTAGCGTCGAATACAAAGCTTTGCAGCGTGAAGTGGAAACCAACCGTCGCTTGTTTGATGATCTGATGAAGCGAATGAGTGAAGTCGGTGTAGCTGCCGGGGCTGTTTCCAGTGATGTGCGTATTGTTGATAAAGCAACGCCTCCCGCAAGGGCATTCCGCCCTAATAAACTTCTGAACTTATTGCTGGGGTCGCTGTTGGGAGTAATATTAGCCAGCGGACTGGCACTGTTGCGTGAGTCCTGGCGCAGGTCGGTTGAATCGGCTAGTGAACTACAGGCTATCAGTGGTTTGCCGGTATTGGGCACGATCCCGTATGTAGCTAAAAGTCATCGCAGGGTTTTGCCGCTGGCGGCCGTGTGGGAAGTTGGTTCGGCGGTGGCGGAGTCCTATCGTATTGCAGCCGCTAATCTGAAATTTGCCGGGCACGACGGCTTGCCCCGGACACTGACCATGACCAGTATTAATCCGGCAGAAGGGAAGTCAACTTCATCGGTTAATCTGGCTGTGAGTCTGGCGCAGCTGGGACATAAAGTTTTGCTGATTGATGCTGATTTACGTCGCCCGACGCTGCATCAAAAAGCGGGATTGAATAATCATGCCGGTCTGACTGAGTATTTGCGGGGTGAGGTTGAGTTATCCAGAGCGACCCAACATCTGGGTGAAATCAATAATGCTTATGTGATCACTGCCGGTATGCTGAATCTTGACCCGGTTGAAGCTTTGTCCAGTCAGCAGATGAAAAAATTAATCAGTATGTCACAACAGTATTTTGATATTACCCTGATTGACGGGCCGCCGCTTACCGGTTTTGCCGACTCTTTGTTGCTGGCTTCACTGGTTGATGCAACATTGCTGGTGAGCAGCGAGGATAATAATATCGACCGTGATCATTTAAAAGATGTGCTCGCACAGCTGCAGCGGGTAAAACATAATGTAATTGGCTTTTTAATTGTCAAAGCCCGTAACGGCGTGGTTCCTGAGCAATACTATGCCCGTTACAGTAAAAGTCGGCGTCAAGAGCTGAGTGCATCAGTGATTACTCCGGCCATGTTACAAAAAAAGGGCTTGAATCTGGCTAAAAAAAGCCCCTCAAAAAGCTCCTCTGCCCGGCTTCGCCAAAAAAATAAGACAGAGGCTCCGGCACCTTTAATCCAGTAAATCCATCAGGCTGGATACATAGGCTTTGGCGGTTTCCTGACGTTGTTCCGGAGTAACAATTTTCCGGTCGGCCCATTCCACATGGGTTTCAGGCAGCTCATCCAGAAAGCGGCTGGGATCACAGGTACCGGCTTCGCCATAGCGGGAACGGGTTTTTGCATAACTGATGGTCAGATGCTTTTTAGCACGGGTAATGCCGACATAGGTCAGGCGACGCTCCTCCTGGATACCGGCTTCATCCTGACTGTTCATGTGCGGCAGTAAATCTTCCTCGGCACCGACCAGAAACACATACGGGAATTCCAGCCCTTTGGCGGCGTGCAGCGTCATCAGTGTCACTGCATTCTGATCTTCCTCTTCACTATTGCGCTCCAGCATATCGACCAGACTCATGTGCGCGACAATATCAGCCAGGGTTTCTTTGCCCAGACCATCGTTATAGAGCGTTTTTACCCAGTCGACGATTTCCCAGACATTACTCATGCGCCGCTCGGCCATCTTCGGCGAGCTTGAGTTTTGCAACATCCAGTCTTCATAGTGAATATCAAAAATAATCCGTCTGACCAGTGCATCCGGCTCACTTTCATTATTCAGGCGTATCATCTCATTCAGCCAGTACAGAAAGGTCTCCAGCCGTTGCCGGGACTTGGCTGAAATACGCTCAGCAAAGCCTATTTCCTGTGCTGCATTAAACAGACTGGTGTCCCGCTCCTGTGCATACTCACCCAGTTTTTCCAGCGTGGAGGCACCGATTTCACGCCGTGGTGTGTTAACAATGCGCAGGAAGGCAGTGTCATCATTCTGGTTACTGATAAGGCGCAGATAGGCCAGAATGTCTTTGACCTCCGCCCGCTCAAAGAATGAAGTACCGCCGGTAAGTTTGTAGGGGATATTGTTTTCGCGCAGTGCTTTCTCGAACAGACGGCTCTGGTGATTGCTGCGGTACAGAATAGCGAAATCTTTCGCTTCGGCACGCTCACGAAACTGGCGTGTCATGATTTCACCGATGACTTTTTCTGCCTCATGTTGTGCCGTGCGGCAGGGCATGATCAGAATCGGATCACCTTCACCCAGTGTGCTCCACAGGCTTTTCTCAAACAAATGCGGATTATTGGCAATCAGCTGGTTGGCACTTTCCAGAATGCGTTGTGTCGAGCGGTAGTTTTGTTCCAGTTTAACCACTTTCAGCATCGGGTAGTCTTTGCGTAACTGTTCCAGATTTTCCGGTCTGGCTCCGCGCCAGGCATAAATTGACTGGTCATCATCACCCACCGCCGTAATCGCGCCATTCACCCCGGCCAGCTGACGGATCAGTTTGTACTGGCAGGCGTTGGTGTCCTGATATTCATCAATCAGCAGATAGCGCAGCCGGCTCTGCCATTTCTCCAGCACTTCCGGAAACCGCTCAAACAGCTGTACCGGCAACACAATAAGGTCATCAAAATCCACTGCATTATAAGCTTTGAGCTGGCGCTGGTATTTCTCATAAAGGCGGGCTGCACGCATATCCAACTCATTCTGAGCCTGTTGCATGGCCTGCTCCGGATTAATAAAGTCGTTTTTCCAGCGTGAAACCTGCCAGCGCACCTCTTCAATTTCTTCGATATCATCCTTGAGGGCCAGTTCTTTGAGAATGGTGCTGCTGTCCTGAGCATCCAGAATCGAAAAACCGGATTTATAGCCCAGTTTCCCAGCCTCTGTCTTGAGGATATTTAAGCCCAAAGTGTGGAAAGTGGATACAGTCAGACCTTTACTTTCCTCTTTATCAAGCAGCTGCATTACCCGCTCTTTCATTTCCCGGGCTGCTTTGTTGGTGAAGGTAATGGCAGCAATCTGCCGCGCCTCATAGCCCGCTTTGCGTATTAACCAGGCGATCTTTTGCGTAATCACACTGGTTTTGCCACTGCCTGCACCGGCCAGTACCAGCAGGGGAGTTCCGAGATGGGCAACAGCAGCCTGTTGTTGTGGGTTGAGCACATGCATAGAACTGATTCTGTATCTGAAGAAGGGCGTCTATGATGCCCGCTACAGAAAAAATCGCAAGCATGAATCACATGGGGTCAGCAGGCTGCCGGAAAGTGAATATTAATATTTATTAATTTTGTTGATTTATTCTTGACTGAACTACTCGGACTTACTACTATTCCTACTATATTAGTCAAGAATTTTACTTTTTTAGATTGCAGGAGATAAGTCATGAAACTTTCCACGAAGGGAAGATATGCTGTAACAGCAATGATGGATCTGGCAATCCATGATCAGGATGGCCCCGTTACATTAGCTGATATTTCAAGCTGTCAGGGGATTTCGCTGTCTTATCTGGAGCAGTTATTTTCAAAGTTGCGCAGACACCGCCTGGTTGAAGGGGTGCGTGGGCCGGGTGGCGGTTACCGTTTAGGCAAACCGGCCGGTCAAATCAGTATTGCACAGATTATTTTGGCAGTAGATGAAAATATTGATGCAACCCGTTGCCGGGGTAATAAAGATTGCCAGGGCGGAGAAAAGTGTCTGACCCATGAATTATGGGAAGATCTCAGTGAGCGTCTTTATGAGTTTCTGGATGGCCTGACGTTGGCCAATTTTATCGATCGTCCGGAAATACGGGCGATATCACGCAGACAGGATACTGTTGCCAGTCGTATCGCCACTATGTTTCCACCCAGGCCCGCTGCCCGCGAAATGGTTGCGAATATGTAGGTGAGTTGGGGCTGGATAATAAGCAAGCTGAGCTAAATGGACTTTCAGCTTGTTTATTTGTAACAGCCTGTTCAGGCCGGTATAGCTTCAGGCTCTACCGGCCTTTTTAATGATCTCAGTACCAAATATTCTTTTTGTGGATCAGTTTTTATTTGATGCACTTTTACTTTTGGATGAATTTCCAGCATAGTTAAAGTGCCCAATGCTTTATCATTCGGATAGGCGGCACCGGTATCGATATATACAACATTGCTTTCATAAACCGGTTTGCTGACCGGGGTATGTCCAAAAACAATCATATCAATACCGGTCACCGGTTGTGTTCTGCCCATTAATTGTAACTGTTTGAAACGGGCTCTGGACCACAATGCCTGATCAATAGTGTCCTGGTCTGAGTCAAGCTGCGCCACAAAATCTTTCCAGGTCATCCCGCCGGGAATATCAGCATGCACCAGACCGACACGGCCTTTTGCAGTATTGATTTCCATAGCCATTGGCAATCTGTTGATGACACCACGGATACGCTGATGCAGATGTGGCGGTATTTTCTGCCACCAGTCACCACCGTTAAATGTTGTCCAGTTTCTGCTGATTTGAGGGTCATTGGCGGAATCAATCAGCATTTGCTCATGGTTACCGCGAATAGCATGAAACCAGCGATAATTAATAAACTCAATGGCACGTTCTGACTCAGGACCACGATCAATCAGATCACCGACAGAAAATAAGCGGTCTTTTTGCGGATCGAAGCCGACCTGCCACAGCAATTTCTCCAGGGTAAGAAAATACCCGTGAATATCGCCTACTACGAAATCACGGCCTTTCTGGTTGGAGTTAAAAAACTTGAATGCTTGGTATGACATCAACAACTCGCACTGAATGAAATAAACCCGAATAGATTGAATCTTGGGGGATTCAATAAAATCTATTATGTATTCAGGAGTATCCTTTATCGACTGAAATACAGATTAACGACGATGAGTACAGTATAAACTGTAAATCAGGATCGGATACTGTAAAAATTAAGCAACTGTTAAGCTTTGCTTTCTTATTCAGAGTGTTATTGTTGCGTTAAGTTCAGGCGTATTGAGCTGACTTTGTTCAGTGTTTCCGCGGAGCAAGCTGCCATGCGGCTTTGATCAGGCAAACCCAGCCAATAGTAAAAGACAATCCACCCAGCGGAGTAATCATGCCGAATAGTTTATTTCCACTCAGGGCATAGAGGTAAAGGCTGCCGCTGAATAGCAGAATCCCGGCTATAAAGCTTATTCCGGAGGCGATGAGTAGTTTGTTGTGTAAATGCTGGCGCAGCAAACCCACGCAGAGCAGGGCGAAGGCATGGTAAAACTGGTATTCGACTCCGGTGTGGTAACGTTGTAGCATCTGCTCCGGTAATATTTTTTCCAGCCCGTGGGCGCCGAATGCGCCAAGCATCACCGCGAGCATGGCGAATAATGCACCTGATAACAGGAAATAATTTTTTTCCTGATTTTTACCATTTGTACCCTGGTTTTCATTCATTGTCCGGAACCTTTATGGATAGTAATCAAAAACGTCAGTTGTACCGGGTCATCCTCAAAGTCATGGCCTGGTCAGGTATACTTTTTTTGTGTCTGCTCTGGTTGCGCGGATGTTTCAGCTGATACCACCTCACGTTTCAACGGCAGGTAAACATCGTAGCGGATAGCTTTGCCGCTGATGACAAATGCCGGTTGCTCACCGGCTAATAATGGCGCATGACGCGGCCGTTTAACCGCAACACGGTGCCTGCAGTGCTGGCGGGCAATGTTCAGCAACTCATTATCATCCTGATCATTACCCACTACCTCGTGAAAAAAACGCATTTCCTTTTGCACTAGTGCCGACTTCCTGCGTTCCGGAAACATCGGGTCGAGATAAATCACATCAGCCGGCTCAGTACCTGTCTGCTGTGGCAGCCAGTAGCGGGCATCAGCCTGAATCAGGGTCATGCGCTGAATAATATCGCTTAGTTCAGTATCCCGGCTGTCAGCAGCACGCTGTAAACCATCTTCCAGCAAAGCATGTACCAGCGGATTACGCTCCAGCAATGTAACTGTGCAGCCAAGGCTGGCAAGTACAAATGATTCGCGTCCGAGACCGGCAGTGGCATCAATTACATGCGGGTTTTTCAGCTTATTCAGGCCAACGGCTTTGGCAATATCCTGCCCTTTTCCACCGCCGAATTTCAGCCGGTGACGGGCTTTACCCTCTGCAAAATCGACAAATACCGGGCCGCTTTTCGGGTCAGCGGTATCATGTAATTCCAGCCGTGCGGCCGTCCTGACCAGTTGATAGCGTGTCGATGCGGGAGAGGACATCCGGTTAATAATGCGGCGGGGGTGTTTCTTCTGACATTGGCGCGACAGGTGACTGCGCCATCGATTTCAGCCGGTCTTTCATCACTTCCAGCTGACGGGTGAGTTGGGCAATATCCTGTTGCTGCAGGTACATCTGGTGGCTGAGTGCCTCCAGTGTGGCTTCCTGCTCCATGAACCTGATTTCCAGTTCTGCAATGCGGTTTTCCATAGCTGATGACCTTGTAGAGATACTCCGATCCCCCCCCCTTCCCCAACCCTTCCCTAAGCAACGTTTTTTCAAAACGTTTGATGCAAGGGGGGAAGGGAGTTTTATTTCAGTTTAAAATGCAGGAAGACCCTGCGAAGTACGTTCAGCTCCTTCCCCCCCCTTGCGGGGGAAGGCCGGGATGGGGGGAATAAGTTAAATGTTACCGGCCTTTAGCCGCTGCAATCCGCATCCGCAGTGCATTCAGCTTGATGAAGCCTTCGGCATCCGCCTGGTTGTAAGAACCGGCATCATCTTCCATGGTGGCAATCATTTCATCAAACAGGCTGTCATCTGACTTACGACCCACCACGCTGACTGAGCCTTTATAGAGCTTCAGGCGCACGGTACCATTCACGTGCTTTTGTGACGCATCAATCATTTGTTGCATCATTTCACGCTCAGGGCTCCACCAATAGCCGTTATAAATCAGCTCGGCATACTTCGGCATCAGACTGTCTTTCAGGTGGGCGACTTCACGATCTAGGGTAATCGACTCAATGCCACGATGGGCTTTCATCATAATGGTACCGCCGGGCGTTTCGTAGCAGCCACGTGATTTCATGCCTACATAGCGGTTTTCAACAATGTCCAGACGTCCAATGCCATTGTCGCCACCGAGTTTATTCAGGGTTTCCAGCATAGTGGCCGGTGACAGCTCTTCGCCATTCAGTGCTACCGGATCACCGTTGCGGTAAGTCAGCTCAATATAGGTGGCTTTGTCCGGTGCGGCTTCCGGAGACACGCTCCAGCGCCACATGTCTTCCTCGGCTTCTGCCCACGGATCTTCCAGAATGCCGCTTTCATAGGAAATGTGCAGCAGGTTGGCATCCATAGAGTAGGGTGACTTGGTTTTCGCCTTTTTGTAGTCAATCGGGATACCGTGCTGTTCTGCGTAATTCATCAGTGACTCACGGGAGCTCAGATCCCATTCGCGCCAGGGTGCAATTACCTTAACCCCCGGCTTCAGCGCATAGGCTCCCAACTCAAAACGCACCTGATCATTACCTTTGCCGGTGGCGCCGTGTGAAATGGCATCAGCACCGGTTTCATTGGCGATTTCAATCAGGCGTTTGGCAATCAGCGGCCGGGCAATAGAGGTACCGAGCAGGTATTCACCTTCATAAATAGTGTTGGCGCGGAACATCGGGAATACGAAGTCGCGGACAAATTCTTCCTTCAGGTCTTCGATGTAGATTTCCTTAATCCCCATCGCTTCGGCTTTGGCACGCGCAGGTTCAACTTCCTCGCCCTGACCGATGTCAGCCGTGAAGGTGACGACTTCACACTGGTAATTTTCCTGTAGCCATTTAACGATAATGGAAGTGTCCAGCCCGCCGGAATATGCGAGTACGACTTTGTTGACTGACTGTGTCATCCGGGTAGTTTCCTGTGTTCTTTCGAAAGCGGGCATTATATGCCGGTTATCGCTGCTAATAAATGCCTGCAGGTCAGGTTATGCCTTGTCCGGTGAAATCCGGGTGCTACGGAAAGAAATTATTCCATACCTTTCAGGTAAAAAAAAATCACCTGATTGACTGGTCAATCAATGTATTCCCGGAAAAATAACACTGTTATATTCACCGCTTTCAACACCACTATAAGGTTTTAGCTATGGCGTACCAATCAGACATCGAAATAGCCCGCGCCGCATCGCCGGAAAACATCCGTGAGATCGGAGATAAACTGAATATTCCCTGGGAGTCGATGATTCCGTTTGGCCATACCAAAGCCAAAATCGATCTGGATTACATCAGCTCTCTGAAAGACCGTAAAGACGGTAAACTGGTGCTGGTAACTGCCATCAGCCCGACTCCGGCCGGAGAAGGTAAAACCACGACTACTGTTGGTCTGGGCGACGGACTGAACCGGATTGGCAAGCAGACCACCATCTGTCTGCGTGAGCCCAGCCTTGGCCCCTGCTTTGGTATGAAGGGTGGTGCTGCCGGCGGTGGTCAGGCACAGGTGATTCCGATGGAAGACATCAACCTGCACTTTACCGGTGATTTCCATGCGATTACTTCAGCACACAATCTGCTGTCTGCGCTGATTGACAATCATATCCACTGGGGCAATGCGCTGAATATTGATTCACGCCGGGTGACCTGGAAGCGCGTGCTGGATATGAATGACCGCGCACTGCGTAACATCATCAACTCGTTGGGTGGCCCGTTCAACGGTTGTCCGCGTGAAGATGGTTTTGATATTACTGTGGCCTCAGAAGTTATGGCGATTCTGTGTCTGGCAACGGATCTGGAAGACCTGCAGAAGCGTCTGGGCAATATCATCATTGGCGAAAATACGGATCGCCAGCCGGTTTATGCGCGTGACCTGAATGCCGATGGTGCGATGACTGCGCTGTTGAAAGATGCGTTGCAGCCTAATCTGGTACAGACGCTGGAAAACAACCCGGCCTTTATTCACGGCGGGCCGTTTGCCAATATCGCGCATGGCTGTAACTCGGTGATGGCGACCACCACAGCGCTGAAGCTGTCTGACTATGTGGTTACTGAAGCCGGTTTCGGTGCTGATCTGGGTGCAGAGAAATTCTTTGACATTAAGTGCCGTAAAGCCGGTTTGTCACCATCCGCAGTAGTTATCGTGGCGACAATCCGCGCTCTGAAAATGAACGGTGGTGTGGCTTTTGCTGATGTAGGTCAGGTGAACCCTGAAGCCGTAGCGAAAGGTTGCAGCAATCTGGCGCGCCATATCCGTAACGTGAAAAGTTTTGGTGTGCCGGTTGTGGTCGCCATCAACCGTTTCGTCACTGATACTGATGAAGAGCTGGCCGAAGTCAGTAAAGCGGCTGGTGAATACGGTGTTGAAGCAGTGACCTGTACTCACTGGTCAGACGGCAGTGCCGGTACTGAACAGTTGGCGCGTAAAGTGGTTGCACTGGTAGAGAGCGGTGCTGCCCAGTTTGCGCCGCTGTATGACCTGGATATGCCGTTGTGGCAGAAGGTGCGCACCATTGCTACTCAACTGTACGGTGCTGACGATATTATCGCCGACAAAAAAGTACGTGCTCAGTTTGATAAATTTGAAGCGGACGGCTTCGGAAACTTGCCGGTTTGTATTGCCAAAACGCAGTACAGCTTCTCAACCGATCCGAATCTGCGCGGCGCGGCGACCGGCCATGTGGTAGGTATCCGTGAGATCCGCCTGGCTGCGGGAGCGGAGTTTGTGGTGGTGGTGTGCGGGGATATTATGACCATGCCCGGACTGCCGCGGGTACCGGCTGCCAATAATATTGGCATCAATGAAGCGGGGCAGATCGACGGCTTGTTCTGATACCTGAGTTAATTTGTGAAAAACCGGCAAGCCTGCACTCAGCGGGCTTGCTGTATGCTAGGCTCCGTTTTTCTTTCGGAATTTGCCTGCAATCAATATGTTTCATCTCCAGCGTTTAATCAAAAAAATCAGAAAAAATCACTTAATCCACGAAAATCGTGTCATTTTAGTCATTTTCACGCTGTTTTCCCTGTTCTTTGCTGCTTATATGATTCTGGTGGAAGGCATTGGCGTCGTTGATTCCTATTATTTCCTGGTCACTACGGCAACAACGGTGGGTTACGGTGACTTCTCACCACAGACTGATTTCGGGAAATTCCTGGCCACCGCCTACATGATAGTCGGCATTGCATTGCTGGGATTGTTTCTGGGGAAAATTACCGATGTAATGGTGAATCTGAGTTCGCGCAAAAAAAGAGGATTATTAACAGTGAAGGGTGAGGTTGATCTGATTATTGCCGGTTATCCGGGCGGTGAGAAAGTAGAAAATATTGTCAGCGAGTTACGCAATGACTCCCGCTATGAGCATGCCAAAATTGTTTGTGTGAATAACCGGCTGGAGAGTAAACCGCGCTGGATGACTGAAATGGAGGTTGAGTTTGTGCAGGGCGTGGTGTCCGACAGTAAGGTGCTGGAGATGGCGGGCGTGAAGTCGGCGCATACGGTACTGATTCTGGCCAATGATCCGGCGACGATTGAGTCTGATGATCACAGCAGTTCGATTTGCGCGGTCATTGAGCGGGTCAATCCGGCGGTGCGTACCATTATTGAAAAAGTGCGGCAGGATGAAATGATTTTTGAAGTGGTGGATGCCGATACCATCGTTGAGGTTTCATCGCCCAGCATTCTGGCGCAGGAAGTGCTTGATCCCGGTGCTACGGAGTTACAGAAAGCGATTTTCTCCACCCACACCCGTGGCACACAGTTTAACCTGCAATATCAGGGTGAGGAGAAGACCTGGGTGGAGCTGGCGAAACTGCTGCTGGACAAGGATACGATTCCGGAAGGTTTCCGTAACCCCGGCGAGAAATATTTCAATCTGTTACCGGCACATGATGACCGGATTAAGCCCGGGGCGCTGATTAAATACCGGGGGATTGAGTTGTTGGACGGGTTGGATTAAAACGTGTTATTTGACAACGGTATAGCGCTGGAGCGTGCGGCTTTTTCTGCCTGGCCTGCGCTGGAGGAACAAAATTTGGCTGGTTGGCGGTTGCGTTATGCCAATGGCTATACCAAGCGTGCGAATTCAGCCAATGCCGTTGAACAGATTGATTTGCTGGATGATCAGATATTGGAGCAAATCGAAGCCTTTTTTCGTTCCCGGCAGCAGCAGCCAATATTCAGAATAACTGACTTTGCTGTGGCCAGTCAGGTTGATGAAAAGCTGATCCGGCGCGGTTACCAGTTTAATGATCTTTCGCTGGTAATGACGGCCCCTGTTTTGACTGACTATAAGGATCAATGCGATGCGGAAGTTGAATTTTTATCGGCCACGGAATGGTTACAATTATTTCAACAGATTGCAGGAAAAATTGGCAGAGGTCAGGCAACACATTTGCAGATGTTGCAATCTATCCGGACGCCTGCTGCCTTTGCAGTAATCCGCGTCAATAAACAGGCGGCATGTTGTGGCCTTGCTGTTATCTCTGATGATTATGTGGGGCTGTTTGATATTGCCACAGCTGAAATGTTCCGGCACAGAGGGTTAGCCCGTCGGTTATGTCAGGCGCTTATTAGCTGGGCTGCCGGGCAGGGTGCTCAGACAGCTTATTTACAAGTGGTCGGGCATAATTATTCAGCGATAAACTTGTATGAACAGCTGGGCTTCCGGCGGGCTTATCAGTATTGGTACCGGATGGGTAAGGAATAAAGGGGCTGAAATTTATTTTTCTGTAAGGTCTTTGTTTGGGATGCATTAATTAAGGCTGGCTGATCATTTATGGCTATAGAAGATATTGATACTTTGGTGGTTGGAGCGGGTCAGGCGGGCATTGCCGTTAGCGAGCATTTGACCCGCCTGAAAGTACCTCATCTGGTTGTGGAGAAAAACCGGGTTGCTGAGGCCTGGCGAACAGCGCGCTGGGATTCATTAGTGGCCAATGGGCCTTGTTGGCATGATCGCTTCCCGAACAGATTATTTCAAACCTCTGATCAGGATGCCTTTGTACCCAAGGACGAAGTGGCACAGTATCTTTGTGATTATGCCAAATCCTTTGATGCGCCCATTATGACAGGAACAGAAGTTTACAGCGCGCAACCCAATGAGAAAAACGCCGGATTTACTGTGACGACCAGCCAGGGAAGTTTTCAGGCCAACCGCATTATTGCTGCCACCGGTGCTTTTCAGGTTCCGTCGATACCGTCATTTGTGCCCGGTTCGGCCCCTGTCAAACAGATCCATTCCCATGCCTATAAAAATCCCGGGCAGCTGGAAGAGGGTGCTGTGCTGGTGATTGGCGCGGGATCATCCGGAGCGCAAATAGCCGAAGAGCTGAATCGTGCGGGGCGTAAGGTTTACTTATCGGTTGGGGCACACGACAGGCCACCGCGTTCATACCGTGGACGTGACAACGTTTGGTGGTTAGGTGTGCTGGGTTTATGGGATGCAGCGGCAGCAAAGCCGGGAGCCGAACACGTCACCATAGCCGTCAGTGGTGCCTACGGGGGCAGGACGATGGACTTCAGAAGGCTGGGCCATGACGGGGTCTGTTTGCTGGGTGTGGCAGAAGCTTATGCTGAGGGCGTACTTAAATTTAAGGATAATTTAAAACAAAATATCGCCGATGGTGACGCTAACTATTTAAGCATGCTTGATGAGGCGGACGCATATATAGAGCGTAATGGACTGGATTTTCCTAAGGAGCCTGAAGCGCGCGTCTTTCCTGCTGATCCTGAGTGTCTTAAAAACCCAAAAACTTCACTGGACTTGGTGGACGCAGACATCAAAACCATTATTTGGGCTACCGGGTACAAGCAGGATTTCAGCTGGATTAAGGCGGATACTTTTGATGAACACGGTAAACCCATCCATCAGCGGGGTGTTGCCAGGGTTCAGGGTATCTATTTTCTCGGGTTGCCCTGGCAATCCAGAAGAGGCTCAACGTTCATCTGGGGTGTCTGGCACGATGCAAAGTTCATCGCCGATCAGATCGCCATTCAACGGGCCTATGCATCTTATCGTCCGGGTGCCGGAATCCCCGGCCAATCGACATCAGATTAAAGGGCGATTATGAATAAAGCCACCCGAATCACTGACCCTGTCAATGAGCTGCGACAGAATATGGCTGTGCCCTTTGAGCGTGCCCGTGCTATGCCACCTTCGGTTTATAAGACCGACGAATTTCTTGAACAGGAAATACAACATATCTTTAAGAAGGATTGGTATTGTGTGGGGCGCGCCGACTCACTCAGGGAGACCGGCGATTTTGTCACCGGCGTATTGGCAGGTCAGCCTATTGTGGTGTTGCGCGATACTGACGGTCAGTTGCGCGCCTTCAGTAATGTGTGCCGTCACCGTATGTCGACCCTGCTTCAGGGGCGCGGAAAAACAAAAAAGATTGTTTGTCCCTATCACGCCTGGACTTACAACCTGGATGGATCATTGGCAGGTGCGCCGGCCATGATGCGCAACAATGCTTTTTGTAAGGACGATTATTCCTTGCCCAAAATAGCCTGCGAAGAGTGGCTGGGATGGGTCTTTGTCACACTTAACCCGCAGGCTGAGCCGGTGGGCAAGCATTTGACTGCGCTTGAGGACATGATAAAAGGTTATGACATGACCAATTACACGGAGTCGTTTTTTGAAGAGCATGTCTGGGATACCAACTGGAAAGTGCTGGCGGAAAACTTTATGGAAAGCTACCACTTGCCGGTTTGTCATGCCGGAACCATAGGAAAGTTATCTAAACTCAGTGAAATGGTTTGCCCTCCGGGACATAAGGCCTTTAACTACCACACCATTTTAAAAGACAGGAAGCTGCGTATTGCGATGGCACATCCGGACAATGACCGTCTGCAGGGTGAGGAGCGCAGAACCACTTATTTATTAGTTATTTATCCCAGCCTGCTGATCACGCTCACGCCGGGTTATTTCTGGTACCTGAGCCTGCATCCCAGAGGACATTCACAGGTGCATATCCGTTTCGGCGGTGGCATGTCCAATGATTTTGCGAATGATACAGAGGCTCAGCAGGATCTGGAGCAATTAAAATCCTTGCTGGATGATGTGAATACAGAAGACCGGGGCTGTACCGAAAAAGTCTATCAGGGATTATGCTCAGATTTTGCCGAACCCGGCCACTTGTCACACCTGGAAAGGCCGAACTACGATTTTGCCAACTATTTGCTGTCCAGGCTGGACGCGGAATAAACAACACGGGAATTTGATATGGCTCACCAGAGAATCCGGAAATTTAATACCAAAGATACCTATCCAGAGCAGAATCTGGATAACGATTTGTGTCAGGCCGTCGTTACCCGTGGCGGGAGGACGGTGTATCTGCGTGGTCAATGTCCACAAAATCTGGACGATGCGGTGAACATTGATAGTCATGACCCGGCCGAGCAAACACATAAAGTTATGCAGAATATCAGGCAGTTGATAGAAGAAGCCGGGGGAGAAATGGAGCATCTGGTGAAGGTGGTGGTTTACATCACTGATGTTCGTTACCGTGAAGCGGTTTATCGTACCATGGGTGAATACATCAAAGGTGTATTTCCGGTTTCCACGGGGCTGGTGGTACAGGCTTTGGCCCGTCCCGAATGGTTGGTGGAAATTGACGCAACAGCTGTAATACCGGATTAAATTATGACTTTCTCACTGGTTGCACGATGCCCTGACACCGGCATGTTTGGTACCGCCATTGCCTCATCATCTCCGGCTGTTGCTGCACGCTGTTCCTACGCGCAGGCCGGTGTCGGGGCTGTGAGTACCCAAAATGTTACCGATCCCCGCCTCGGCCCGCTTACTTTGGCGGCGATGCGCAGCGGCTTGTCTGCACCGGAGGCGCTTAAGCAGGTCATTGAAGCCGCTGAGTACACAGAATACCGTCAGGTTTTAGCGGTAGATCAGCACGGCAATACCGCCATCCATTCGGGACATCGTTCGCTGGGGATATGGAGCGAAGCACAAGCCGGTAATGTGGCCTCTGGTGGTAATTTGCTCGCCAATGATAGGGTTCCTCAGGCCATTGTTGATGGCTTTCTCAGCGCAAAAGGCTCTTTAGGCAACCGGTTGATTGCAGCCATGCAACAGGGCTTAGCTGCCGGTGGTGAGGCAGGCCCCATCCACTCTGCCGGTATCTTGCTGGTCGATAAGTACAGTTGGCCGCTTGCTGAGTTGCGTTGCGACTGGGTTGACGAGGGGTGTCCGATTCAGCAAATTGCCAGAGCGTGGGAAGTTTACCAGCCGCAGATCAATGACTATGTGAAACGTGCGCTCGATCCGCGGGAAGCACCATCGTATGGAGTTCCGGGTGATGAGTAATCTGCGTAGTATTGAAATTCTGGAGCGCCTCATTGCTTTGCAGTCAATCAGCGCGGACTCTAATATTCCTGTCATTGATTATATTGAGGGGTTGTTAAAGGACAGCGGTTTTACCACAACACGTCTGTTTAGCCCTGACTCGCAAAAAGCAGGGCTTTATGCACAAACCGGCCCTGATGGTGCCGGCGTACTATTGTCAGGGCACTCAGATGTTGTTCCCGTTACAGGGCAGAAATGGACGAGCGACCCTTTTCAACTGACTGAAAAAGACAACAAACTCTATGGCAGAGGCAGTGCGGACATGAAAGGTTTCATTGCCTCGGCGCTGGCTATGACGGAAAAAGCCGCTAGGGTGGACTTAAAGGAGCCTTTGAAAATCGTCATTTCCTATGATGAAGAGGTGGGCTGCCTTGGCATGAAAGCAATGATGTCTGAATTATTACCCCTTGTCGGTCAGCCCCGGGCATGTATTGTTGGAGAGCCGACCGAAATGGCGGTGGCAATCGGGCATAAAGGCAAAGTTGCCTATCAGGCGGATTGTTACGGACAAGCCGGGCATTCGGCTTTTGCACCCGATTATGTTAACGCGCTACATGTTGCTACGGATTTGGTGGGCAGCCTGAGAGACTGGCAGACAGAAATGATGCAAAGCGGGGGGCGTGATGAAGACTACGACATCCCGTATTCCACCGTTCACGTTGGTACTCTGGCTGGCGGCACAGCGCTCAATATCGTGCCGGATAAAGCGGAACTGTGCTTTGAGTGCCGCTATCCCGCACTCGATAGCATGGAGGGTATTCAGGGCCGCATAGCAGCAATCGCCGAAAATATTGCTGCATCATATGTACTGCCGGGCAGGCAAAAGGCCATCGTGTTAACGCAAAATATTGCCTATCCCGGCCTTGATGTCAGCCCGGCCGATCCGGTTGTTGGTTTCGTTCAGAAACTCACCGGGCTCAATACCATCACTAAAGTCGCCTTTGGCACAGAAGCCGGTTTTTTTGCCGGAGCCGGTATCCCGACTGTAGTCTGTGGCCCCGGCTCTATGGAGCAGGGGCACAAGGCTGATGAGTATCTGGCAAAGGATCAGTTAGCCGCCTGCGATCAAATGATGGATAGATTGCTGCAAGAGCTGAGCCTGTAAGGAACAGAGTGTTTGATGGATGGTTGCTACGCCGGTTTGCGCTGCAAAAATACCGGCCACTCCACCTCATTACCTTCTTCAGGTGTGGTCGGGATCAGTCGTGACAGCAGCAACGAACCACCTGCCAGTATTGCGCCACTGACAAACACCAGTGCCGGAGACACCAGCCATAACAGGCCGTAAAGCGCCGGTAAGACTACGGCTGCAATATGATTGATGGTGAATGAAACACCCGCCGTTGGGGCAATTTCAGTCGGATCAGCAATTTTCTGGAAATAGGTTTTCATGGCGATGGCCATGGAGAAAAACAGGTGATCCACGATGTATAGGCCTACGGCAACCCACGGGTTTTCAACCACCGCATAAGCGAGGAACACCATAATCAGGCCGATGTATTCAATAGTCAGCGTTTTGCGTTCACCCCAATGCAGAATAAGCTTGCCGATTTTTGGCGCAAAAAACATATTCAGTGCACCATTAATCAGGAACATGGCAGCGATAGCCGAGGCATCAAAGCCGAATTTTTCTACCATCAGAAAACCGGCAAATACCACGAAAATTTGTCGTCTGGCACCGGACATGAATTCCAGTGCGTAGTACAGCCAGTAGCGGCGGCGCAGCACCAGCGTTTTTTTCTGCTCGGCATGTTGCGGAAACAGGGGAAAGGTAAACCAGCAATACAGCGCCAGTATGACGGTAATCCCGCCACCCAGCAGATAGACTGTGGGCATGGATAGCTGAAGCACTTTGATGGTGACATACACCAGCCCGTAAGACAGCAGCGAGACGAAGGAGCCGACAGCAATAATCTTGCCCATACCATGCGCCGCCGTTTTTTTATCCAGCCACTGCAGGGACAGGGATTGTTTGACGGTTTCAAAATAATGGAAACCTATCGACATCAGTACCGTGGTCAGGTACAGGCCGATGACACTGGGAAACAGGCCGGTAATGGCGGTGCCAATGCCCAGAACCAGCATGGAAATAAAAGCCAGCGTCTGCTCTTTCATAATCAGCAGCACAAACACCACCAGAAAGGACAGAAAGCCGGGTATTTCTCGCAGGCTCTGCAAAATACCCATTTCCACGCCGGTAAAGGCAGCCTGCTCAATGGCAAAGTTATTCAGCAATGACTGCCAGACACTGAATGAAATGGGTACTGCTGCTGCAAACAGATACAGCAGGATTTCCGGGCGTTGCCAGCTTTTCAGATTCAGAGGTGTCATAGGCAGTCTGCCGTGGTGCAAATCGCTATTGTGCTGCAGGTACCATGCGCTGTGCAATTGTCTTCATGAAAATGCCGTAAGCCGGGACAAATAAAGCCAGACTGATCAGCAACTTGAAAGCATAGTCAACGGCGGCGATTTCCGGCCAGTTGGCAGCCATGAATTCATCACTGCTCTGATAAAAGGCAATGCCAAAGAACAGTACGGTATCCAGTAAACCACCGATAACGCTGGAGGCTGCCGGGGCAATCCACCAGGCTTTTTTCTCGCGCAGGCGGTTAAATACCTGTACGTCCAGAATCTGCCCGATCACATAAGCCACAAAGCTGGCGACCGCAATGCGGGCAACAAAGGTATTAAACTCACTCAGTCCTGCCAGTCCCTGAAACTGTCCTTCGTAAAACAGCACCGAGAATACATAGGAGATGAGCAGGGCAGGGAGCATGGCGGTAAAAATAATCCGCCGTGCCAGCGGTGCACCAAAAATCCGTACTGTCAGGTCAGTGGCCAGAAAAATAAACGGGAAGGTGATCGCACCCCAGGTGGTATGGAAACCGATAATATCAACCGGAATCTGTACCAGATAGTTACTGGCGGCGATGATAAACAGGTGGAAGCTGACCAGAATCAGCAGCGCGCGCTGCTTCTGTGTGGAATGAATTGCAGTCATAACAAACCTTTTTGTCAATGGGGGTGAGGGAACCCAGTTAATCGTAACCGGCACGTCAGGCCGTTGTCAGGCGCGCGATTATACGCGGCTGGCTGCAGACAGCAAGTTAAGTTTCAGCAGGTTCCTTTTTTTCAAACAGAAGTTTCAGAATCAGGATAGTAACCGGCAGACCATGCATCAGCAGATCAAAAATATCAATCGGCTTGGTCAGTGTGCCGTTGGCCAGCATTTTCAGTTTTTCCCATAGATGAGGTTCCGGAACAAAGGGTGCCAGGCCCAGCATCAGGGAGATCAGGATCAGGGGCATGAGCGGAATTTTAGCCAGCAGAGCACGGAATTTTTGCATGTGAGAAAACGAGGAAGTTAATCAAAGGCGGCATGCTAGCAGTGACCGTACTGGTTATGCAAATAGCCGCAGATGTTTACCACCTGCGGCTATTTGCCAAATTGCCCGGAGAGAGTTTCTGCTGTGCTGCTAACGGTATATTTCATGGCTGGAGTTGCAGCATACAGAAGAGGGCTGGTAATATTTTTATCAGCTCTCAATTTCAGGTAGTTTGATCCTGATATTCAGCTCACGCAGCTGCCTGGCCGGAACATCTGCCGGTGCATCGGTCAGCAAACAAGCCGCAGTCTGGGTTTTCGGGAAAGCCATCACATCGCGGATTGACTGACTGCCGGTCATCAGCATCACCAGGCGATCCAGGCCGAATGCCAGACCACCATGCGGAGGGCAGCCATATTTCAGTGCAGTAAGCAGGAAGCCGAATTTTTCTTCTGCCTCTTCGCTGCTGATGCCCAGTAACTCAAATACGGTGCTCTGCATTTCAGGCTGATGGATACGCACTGAGCCGCCACCGACTTCCGTACCATTTAATACCATGTCATAAGCACGGGACAGCGCCTTGCCCGGATCAGCTTTCAATTCTTCAGCTGAGCAGGATGGAGCAGTAAACGGGTGGTGCAGGGCATTCCAGCGGTTGTTGTCCCACTCAAACATCGGGAAGTCGACCACCCATAATGCAGCCCAGTCACTGGTCAGCAGATTGCGATCCAGTCCCAGCTGTACCCGTAATGCGCCCAGTGCATCATTCACAACACGGGTTTTGTCTGCGCCAAAGAATACCAGGTCACCGCTTTCAGCGCCGACCCGCTCCATAATGCCGCTGATAGTTTCATCCGGCAGGAATTTCAGGATCGGCGACTGCATGCCGTCGCGACCGGCGGCAAGGTCGGTGATTTTGATATAAGCCAGTCCGCGTGCACCGTAGCGGCCAACAAATTTGGTGTAATCGTCAATTTCCTTGCGTGTCAGCTCAGCACCCTGTGGCAGGCGCAGTGCTGCAACCCGGCTGTTTGTATCTTTGGCAGGCGCGGCGAACACCTTGAATTCAACATTCTGCATCAGATCACTGACTTCGACCAACTCCAGCGGGATACGCAGATCCGGCTTGTCAGAACCAAAGCGATCCATGGCCTCGGCATACGGCATGCGCTGAAACTTATCGCCCAGGTCCACATCCAGCAGCTGTTTGAACATCTTGCGCACCATGTCTTCCATGGTGTTCATGATGCCATCTTCGTCCATGAATGAGGTTTCAATATCCAGCTGGGTGAACTCAGGCTGACGGTCAGCGCGCAGGTCTTCATCGCGGAAGCAGCGTGCAAACTGGTAATACTTGTCCATGCCGGACATCATCAGCAGCTGTTTAAACAACTGAGGTGACTGTGGCAGTGCGAAAAAATTGCCGGGATGGGTGCGGCTGGGCACCAGATAGTCACGGGCACCTTCCGGTGTCGCTTTGGTCAGCATCGGGGTTTCAATGTCCAGAAAACCATCTTCTTCCAGATAACGGCGCATAAAACCGGTGGCTTTGGCCCGCAGCTGCAGGTTACGCTGCATTTCCGGGCGGCGCAGGTCAATATAGCGATAAGTCAGACGGTGCTCTTCACCGACATTATCTTCATCCAGCTGGAAGGGCGGGGTTTCCGCCGCATTCAGAACCGTCAGCTCCAGCCCGAGAAGTTCGACCTGCCCGCTGCGTAGTGCATCATTGGTGGTGCCTTCCGGGCGTTTGCGTACCCGACCCTTAACCTGTAGTACGTATTCATTACGAATCCGTTCCGCAGTGGCAAATACTTCCTCACGATCAGGATCGAAAACCACCTGAACCAGCCCTTCACGGTCACGCAGGTCAACAAATATAACTCCCCCGTGATCACGTCGACGGTTCACCCATCCACATAAGGTAACTTCCTGATCCAGCAGGTTTTCATCCACCTGTCCACAATAATGACTGCGCATTTTTCAATCCGATTCTGATATTTTTATGAAAAGGCCGAAATGGTAAGCTTTGCAAGCCTTCTGTGCAAGCAGGATTAAGCAGGATTCATATATCCGCTGAAATTGTATGGCAAATAAACGGTCGGCTAAGGCCGGTTCACCTGTCTGCCGGGCTTTTATGACCATCTTTTTTCGCTAAGTTGTTGCATAGCTCTTTTCAACTGTTCCTTTTTGCCAACACATGGTTATAATCGAATGTTTAATTGAGTTTTTGTACAAGGTTTGGGACTTATGGCACGCGTAACAATTGAAGACTGCCTGGAACATGTTGAAAATAATTTTGAGCTGGTATTGAAGGCAGCCAAGCGCGCCCGCGCTATTGCAAATGGTGCGCAGCCGCTGGTGGAAGAAGAGGGTGATAAACCGACGGTTATCGCTCTGCGTGAAATTGCCGACGGGCTGTTGGATGCACCTCCGGCCGACCCGGCGGATGACGACGATGCGCTGGAAATTAATATTCCGATGATGAGATAAATGCACCGGGTTTAGGGCCAGAACAGGATGTCGAGCAAACAGCCATCTGACGATTTTTTTCGGGCTGCTGACCTGATGAATATGGTTGAGCGCTATTTGCCCGAGGCGGATAGCCGCCGGGTTTATGACGCTTTTATCCTTGCCGGAGATGCTCACCAGCATGTTGTTCGTTTATCCGGCGAGCCATATATCACCCACCCACTTGAAGTAGCCCGTATTCTTGCAGAAATGCACATGGATGCAGATACGCTGTGTGCGGCTCTGTTGCACGATGTGATTGAGGATACTGATTACACGGAAGAGGATATTGCTGCCCGGTTTGGTGATGTCGTGGCACAGCTGGTGGACGGAGTCACCAAGCTGGAAGGCGACAGCTTTGCCAATAAGCAGGAGGCTACCATCGCCAGTTTTCAGAAAATGATGACGGCGATGACCGATGATTTCCGGGTCGTGTTAATTAAGCTGGCAGACCGTTTACATAATTTACGTACACTGGGTTTTAAAAAAGCAGCTTCGCAGCGCCGTATTGCGAAAGAAACGCTGACTATTTATGTGCCTCTGGCACGGCGGATGGGAATGAACGCCCTGCGCCGTAATATGCAGGTGCTGGCCTTCCAGCACTTATATCCCTGGCGCAGCAAGGTACTGCAGGATTCCCTGGATCGTTATCTCGATTATAACCGTGATATTCATAAAGAAATCCTGAATTCAGTACTGGAAGCAGTCAGGGATGATATACCCGGCAGCCTGACCTTTGTCTGGCGTAAAAACCCTTTCAGTATTTATGAGCGCATCAAGCGTTATGGCAAGCGTTTTGATGAAAAGCGGGAAATGCTGGATATCCGGGTGCTGGTCGGGACGATTGATGAGTGTTACCGCACACTGGGGATTATCCACGGCTTATACCATCCGAAGCTGGATGGCTTTATTGACTTTATCTCATCGCCCAGAACGTATGGTTTTCAGGCCTTGCGTACTGTTGTGTTTACGCCCAGCAAACAGGCCGTGCGTATCCAGATTCAGACCCGCTCAATGTACCATGTCGCACAATACGGCATTACCGCACAGTGGCGTTATCCGGATCTGCATTCCAGTGAAAAAGCACAGATTACTCAGGATGCACTGAACCGCTGGCTGGAGCAGGTCAGGGATCTGGGCCTAAAGGCTGATAGTGCGGTTGAGTTTTACTCAGACATCCAGGCTGACCTGTTTCTGACCGAGATTTATGCCTTTACACCGCGTGGTGATGTCAAGGAATTCCCGCGTGGTGCCACCATGATCGATTATGCTTATGCTATTCATACTGAGATCGGTCAGCATTGTGTCGGTGTTCGTGTCGATGGTGAGGACGTGCCGTTGCGTACCCGTATCCCCAACGGGGCAACAATTGAGGTGATCACCGATGAGCATGCGACACCGCAACCTTCCTGGCTGAACTTTGCGGTGACCGGCAAGGCCCGCTCCCATATTCGCAGTTGGCTGCGGCAGCAGAAGGAAGCGGATCGCCTGACGCTGGGGCGCAGGCTGCTGGATCAGGCTTTGCGCAGCCACAGCAGCTCGCTGGATGAGGTCAGTGAAGAAACGCTGCAGCTCTTTCTGGATAAATTCAAAATGGCGAACGCGGGTGAGCTGTATCTTGCTATCGCCAAAGGTGAGCACTGCTCACGTTTACTGTCACAGCGTTTGCTGAATCTGAGTAAGAGCGCTGAGTCACAATCAGAGCAGCAATCAGACAGCAGTGAGGAACAGCAGGCGGCCCCTTTGCTGATCAAGGGTACAGATGGTCTTCTGGTTAATTTCTGCAGTTGCTGTTACCCGTTACCAAATGATCCTATTCTGGCACATTTGAACCCGGACAGTGGTCTGGAGGTACACCGTGATAATTGTGCTGTACTCGAGGCTACGGTCGAGCCGGGGGCAATTTTATCGGTAGCCTGGGCTGCTACCGAGAGTGAGCAGCAGTTTATGGCGGGTATTCACACACAGGCTCATAATGTCCCCGGCGTTATCTTTCATATTGCCGAATTGTTTGAGCGGATGGATGTCAATATTGAAGATATTCACACCAGTGGTGATCAGAATATCAAACAGACAAAATGGATTATCCGCGTGCGTGATCTTGATCATCTGCATGAAATTATCCGGTTGGTTGAGCATGTGCCTTCCGTGATCAGGGTAAAAAGGCTGAAGGAGGAAGCTCCTGAAGGTGGCGGGGCCAATTACTTTCACGATGATTAGATCCGCAGCCGGAAAAGCGGATTTCAGTTCATGGACAGTTCCTGAGTAATCAGGCGAATTTTCTGACAGGAATTAAAGCGAATGACTGACACACAAAGTGAGCGCACAGTTGCTGCTATTGATTTGGGCTCAAACAGCTTTCACATGATTGTGGCCGCTATTGATGAGCACGGGCATATGCGCATACTGGACAAGTTGCGTGAGTCGGTGCGCCTGCGGGCGGGGCTGGATGAAAACAAAAATCTTTCCGAAGAAGTCCGGGAACGTGCGCTTGATTGCCTGCGCCGTTTTGGTGAGCGAATCCGCGACTTTCCTTCTGTTGATGTCGCCGCTGTCGGTACCAATACCCTGCGCCAGACCCGCAAGGCGCGGCGGTTTCTTGATCAGGCTGAACAGGCGCTGGGGCATCCGGTTTCGGTAATCAGCGGCCGTGAAGAGGCTCGGTTAATCTATCTCGGAGTTTCACATACGCTGGCTGAAGATGATTCGAGCCGCCGTTTTGTGATGGATATCGGCGGTGGCAGTACTGAGCTGATTATCGGGCAGGGTTTTGAAGCTAAACATCTGGAAAGTCTGCACATGGGTTGTGTGAGTGGCAGTCAGACGTTTTTTCCGGACGGCAAGCTCGATAAGGCTTGTTGGAAAAAGGCCTCCACTTTTGCCCGTTTGCAGTTAATGCCGGTGCAGTACAGTTATCGTCAGGTTGGCTGGGATTCTGCGACCGGAGCCTCCGGAACCATCCGCTCTGTAATGAAGATGATTCAGCAGTGTGAGTTGTCACCGTACAGCATTACCCTGGATCACATGAAGGAGCTCAGAAAACGCATGATGGATGCCGGGCATATCAGTCAGCTCAATATTCCCGGTCTGAGCGATGAACGTAAGCCGGTGATTGCCGGGGGGCTGGCGATTCTGATCAGTACCTTTGAGGCGCTGGAGATCGGGGAGATGCTGGTTTCGGACGGAGCCCTGCGTGAAGGGCTGGTTTATGATCGTATCGACCGGCTGCAGTTTGGTGACCTGCGCAGTAAAACCGTGAGTGCACTGCAGCAGCGTTTCCAGATTGATGTCGGTCACGCGGCCAGAGTGCGCGCTACTGCCGAGGAATTGTTTGATGCCTGCCGTGATGAATGGAAGTTAGTACCGGAGTTACGTGAGTTGCTGGGCTGGGCTGCTGATCTGCATGAGCTGGGCCTGTCAGTTTCACATAGCAGTTATCATAAACATGGTGCGTATTTACTGGAAAATATGGATCTGGCCGGTTTCTCCAGCGAAGAGCAGGCCTGGCTGAGTGTGCTGGTGCGTACTCACCGGCGCAAAATTCCGGGAAGGTTTTTTGATGACCTGGAGTCTGAGCGCTTTAAGTCTGCACCCAATGTCAGTGTCTTATTGCGTGTGGCCGTGCTGTTGCATCGCTCACGCGGTGATCAGGCGCTGGCTCTGGATAAGGTTCAGGCAGCTAAGCGTGAACTGACATTAAGGTTTTCGCATTCGGAAGAGCGGCGCCCGTTATTGTTTGCCGACCTTGAAGAAGAACGCAGCTATCTCAGGGTTATCGGTTTTAAGCTGGGCTATAGCCAAAACCGGTGCTGAGTGATAGTCCGTTGTTCAGCATTTATCATTGAACGCTGGCTGGTTTATAAGCTTGTTCAGCTTTTTCCAGCGCCTGCTCAGCGTGACTTGCAATAGCGTCTGCGTAGGTATTCAGTTCGGCGTCCAGGCGCTTGTCTGCTGTATTGCCGGCCAGATTCATGTATTCGACAACATATCTTGTCTCGGCTGCAAACAGCAGACGATATTCTGCATAATAGTTGCTCTCTTTGGCCTGTACCCATAGCTTTTCCGTGCGGGAAAGCTGGCTGTTAAGGTCGGGGTACCGTTGTCTGAATGACTGAATCTGTTTGATTCGGTTATTGATCAGTGTGCGCTGTTGTACCAGGTTATTCAGTACATCCGGTATATTCACGGAGCCTTTGCTGCTTAACCAGTCTGTAATCAGTTGACGGTTTTGGCGGGTATAGGCGGTTATCCTGCCTGCCTGTGTGGCCGGAATAGCGTGGTTCTTCAGTGAACCACCTGCCTTGCTCATATAGTTGCTGATAACCTGTGCTTCCCTTCGTTTATTTTCAAGCAGCTGGCCGCGTGTTTCCTTGATTTTCTTGGTGAGCTGATCGGCAATCGGGTTAAACTTTTTAATCGCGTCATGTGAGTTGCCGGTATTGTAATGTACCCAGAAATCGCGCAGATGCTGGCTGACGCTGATATTGCGCTGTACCAGTTGGTCATAGCCGTTTTTGCGGATCAGTGCGATATCCTTGAGCAGGGGGCGCTGTTTGGGTGTGTGCTTCACCAGCTCATTAATGCTGCGGAAGAAGTCTTCCAGATCTTTGATCTCCCGGCCAAGGGCAAGGCGTTGTTCATAAAGCCCCGGAAAGTTCTGGGTTTCAAACAGCCGCAATCTGTCCTCCTCAGTCATATTGGCCACTATTGGCTGGTTTTCTCCGCTTGGGTATTCGGCCTGATCCGAGTGACTGTTTTCCGGCGGTACTACTTTTTCCTGAGTCTGAACCGGTGTTGTTGGTAGTGTTCTGTCTGTAGCTTGTTTTGTGGTCTGCTCAGGCGGGTTCTCCGGAGTAATTTCAGAGGGTGTATGAGCTGAGATTCTTGCCCTGTTAAGCTTTGTACCCAGGGTAAAGGTAATAAAGGTCAGGCAGATCATGGCAATCACTGTAAACAGGATGCTTTTTTCAGGAGCGTAGGCCATGCGGTTCATATAGCGCCACAGCCATAAACCAAAAGCAATGACGGCCAGCGGCATCACCAGCAGATAGGTGAAAAAGAGCGGTGATAAAAAGCTCAAACCTTTACTCCGTTAGCAGAACACAGGGGGATTGTAGCGTGGCCTCCCCTGATTGTCGTGTTATCCGAAGTGTGAATCAGTAGCATTTATCAGACAGGGGTACTTCTTTTCAAAAATCTGTCAAAAATCTGTAATGATGCCTTGACAGTGAAAGGCTAAAAAGATTTAATAGCGACCTCTTCGGGGCCAGATAGCTCAGTCGGTAGAGCAGAGGATTGAAAATCCTCGTGTCGGGGGTTCGATTCCCTCTCTGGCCACCACAACCTTATTTCATAAGGTGTCACAAGATTCCAAAAGCCCTTGCAGACCAACGTTTGTAAGGGCTTTTTTGTGTCATGTTGTATCAGGTTGTGTCATAGAAGCGCACGCAAAAGACTGTACTAATGTATGTACCTCTGATCACTCACCACTGAGGTACAGTCATGACGCATAAAAAATGTGCCATTGTTTGTGTCTGGTTGGTGTCAGCCGGATTAAATCGGATTTTACAGGCCCTTTTGCAATTCAGTCGTGTTATACCAGCCTTTACTCCATAATATAAAACCAGTATGAGATTGATTTGGTTTGAGAAATTGAAAAGGGTTTTTGATTGAGAGCAATAAAATTCGGGATCGATCGTCTGCTGTCTGAGCCGGAACTACGTAAATCTCTGGCAGGAAAACGGGTGGCATTACTGGCACATCCGGCTTCGGTAACCGCTGACCTGACGCATTCACTGGATGCACTGGCCGGGCTGGATGATATTCAGCTCAGTGCTGCTTTCGGGCCACAACACGGGCTGCGTGGTGACAAGCAGGACAATATGATTGAGTCAGAGGATTATATTGATCCGCTGCATGGGATTCCGGTGTTCAGTCTGTATGGCGAGGTGCGCAGGCCGACGGAGCAGATGATGGACAGCTTTGATGTGTTGCTGGTTGATCTGCAGGATCTGGGCTGCCGGATTTATACTTATATCACTACGCTGCGGTATGTGCTGGAGGCGGCAGCGAGGCTGGGTAAGCAGGTGTGGATTCTGGACCGGCCTAATCCTGCAGGACGGCCGGTGGAAGGGCTGAGCCTGCGTGAGGGCTGGGAGAGCTTTGTTGGCGCCGGTGTGATGCCGATGCGTCACGGCATGACGCTGGGTGAGCTGGCGGGCTGGTTTGTGACGACGCTGAGGCTGGATGTTGAGTATCGGGTCATAACCATGCAGGGTTGGCAGCCTGAACAGGCGCCGGGCTTTGGCTGGCCGCTGGAGCAGCGTAGCTGGGTGAACCCGAGTCCCAATGCGCCGAATATCGGTATGGCACGCTGCTACTCCGGTACGGTGATGCTGGAAGGTAGCACGCTGTCAGAAGGGCGGGGAACCACAAGGCCGATGGAGTTGTTTGGTGCACCGGATGTTGATGCGCGGGAGCTATTAAAACAGATGCAACAGCTGGCACCGGACTGGTTACAGGGCTGCCGTCTGCGTGAGTGCTGGTTTGAACCGACTTTCCATAAACATGCCGGGCAGTTGTGCTCAGGCCTGCAGATTCATGTCGAACATGACCATTATCAGCATGATATTTTCCGTCCCTGGCACTTACAGGCACTGGTGTTTAAGGCGTTACGTCATCTGCAGCCGGATTATGAAATCTGGCGTGATTTTCCGTATGAATATGAGTTGGGTAAGTTGCCGATTGATGTGATTAATGGTTCACCGTTGTTGCGTGAGTGGGTGGATGATCAGCAGGCTGAGCCCGGAGATTTACTGGCGTTGACGGCAGTGGATGAGCGGGAGTGGCAGTTGGAGCGGCGGGAGTGCCTGCTGTATTAACAGAAAAAAGCCGCTGAAATCAGCGGCTTTTTTGATGCTATTACGCTTGGACCAGAACGATCTTAGTAGCGGTAATGCTCGGCCTTATACGGGCCTTCCACCGGAACATTGATGTAATCAGCCTGTTCCTGAGTCAGTACCGTCAGCTTAGCGCCAATCCGGTCAAGGTGCAGCCTGGCCACTTCCTCATCCAGATGCTTAGGCAGAATGTACACTTCATTCTTGTACTTGCCGTCCTTGTTATTTGCCCACAACTCAATCTGTGCCAGGGTCTGGTTAGTGAATGAGTTGGACATTACAAAGCTCGGGTGACCGGTAGCACAGCCCAGATTAACCAGACGGCCTTCAGCCAGCAGGGTAATACGCTTGCCATCCGGGAACACAACCTGATCCACCTGTGGCTTGATATTGTCCCACTCGTATTTTTTCAGGCTGGCAACATCAATTTCATTGTCGAAGTGGCCGATGTTACAAACGATAGCTTCGTTTTTCATCTTCAGCATGTGTTCTTCGCGGATAATATTGAAGTTGCCGGTAGTAGTAACAAAAATATCCATCTGCTCAACCACATCTTCCAGACGCACCACGCGATAGCCTTCCATTGCCGCCTGCAGCGCACAAATCGGGTCAATTTCAGTGATCCAGACGGTGGCACCCAGGCCACGCAGTGATTGTGCAGAACCTTTGCCCACATCACCGTAACCGCAAACCAGTGCCATTTTACCGGCAATCATCGCATCGGTGGCGCGTTTGATACTGTCTACCAGCGACTCACGGCAGCCGTACAGATTGTCAAACTTCGATTTGGTAACCGAGTCGTTGACGTTGATAGCCGGGAAGGGCAGCTCGCCACGCTTCTGCATCTGATACAGGCGGGCAACACCTGTGGTGGTTTCTTCGGTGACGCCTTTGATGTTCTCTTTGATCGTGGAATACCAGCGCGGACTTTCTGCCAGCTTGGCTTTGATCGAGGCAAACAGGTGAATTTCTTCTTCCGCTTTCGGGTTGTCCAGAATAGAAATATCCTGCTCAGCTTTGGCGCCCAGATTGATCAGCAGGGTTGCATCGCCACCATCATCCAGAATCATGTTCGGTGTGCCGCCGTCATGCCATTCGAAGATTTTGTGGGTGAAGTCCCAGTATTCCGCCAGTGATTCGCCCTTGAATGCGAACACAGGAATGTTAGCTGCTGCAATCGCTGCCGCCGCATGATCCTGGGTAGAGAATACGTTACAGGATGCCCAGCGCACTTCCGCGCCCAGTGCAGTCAGGGTTTCGATCAGCATCGCGGTCTGGATAGTCATGTGCAGGGAGCCTGCAATACGTGCACCTTTCAGCGGCTGTTCTTCCGCATATTTTTTACGGATAGCCATCAGGCCGGGCATTTCTGATTCAGCGATGCGTAATTCTTTACGGCCCCACCCGGCCAGATTCATGTCGGCGACGACATAATCAGTAAATTCAGTCATGTTTAAATCCTTTAATCTGTTCTGTTACGTGTGCTTGATTTATAAGCCAGCTGCATTTCGCAGCGCATCAGCTTTATCGGTCTGTTCCCATGGCAGGTTCAGGTCATCACGGCCGAAGTGACCGTAACTGGCTGTACCGCGATAAATGGGCTGTAACAGATTCAGCATTTTGGTGATACCGTAAGGGCGCAGGTCAAAGTGCTCGCGTACCAGATTAGTGATGGCGGCTTTGTCGATTTTTTCTGTGCCGAAAGTTTCAACGCTGATAGAAGTAGGCTCAGCCACACCGATGGCATAAGACACCTGGATTTCACAACGGTCAGCCAGACCGGCGGCGACGATATTCTTGGCGACATAACGGCCTGCATAAGCCGCAGAACGGTCAACCTTGGACGGGTCTTTGCCGGAGAATGCACCACCGCCGTGACGTGCCATGCCCCCGTAGGTATCAACAATAATCTTACGGCCGGTCAGACCGGCATCGCCCACCGGGCCACCGATTACAAAGTTGCCGGTCGGGTTGATGTGGAACAGGGTATCTTCATTCAGCCACTCTTCCGGCAGTACCGGCTTGATGACATTTTCCAGTACCGCTTCGCGCAGATCATTGAGGCTAATGGAAGGGTCATGCTGGGTGGACAGAACTACAGCATCAATAGCCGTTGGTTTGTTTTCCGCATCATAGCGGAAAGTAACCTGTGATTTTGCATCCGGACGCAGCCATGGCAGTGTGCCGTTTTTGCGCAGTTCAGCTTGGCGCAGTACCAGACGGTGTGCATAGGTAATCGGCGCAGGCATCAGTACGTCAGTTTCATTGCTGGCATAGCCGAACATCAGGCCCTGGTCGCCGGCACCCTGGTCTTCGTCTTTTTCACGGTCAACACCCATGGCGATGTCAGGGGATTGTTTGCCCAGTGCATTGATTACCGCGCAGGTATGGCCGTCAAAACCGATTTCTGAGTTGTTGTAGCCAATGTCATTGACCACGTCACGCACCAGTTTTTCGTAATCAATTTCAGCGGTGGTAGTAATTTCACCAGCCAGCACTACCATGCCGGTTTTGGTCAGGGTTTCGCAGGCCACGCGGGCGTGCTTGTCTTTGGCGAGGATAGCATCCAGTACCGCGTCAGAGATCTGATCGCACATTTTATCCGGATGGCCTTCTGATACAGACTCGGAGGTAAACAAGTATCCCTCAGTCATAATCATTCTCCTTAAAACTAATTGAGTTAATAATGACTGAGCGCCGTTACCTTTTTCATTTTGAACCCGCTCTGAGCCTGGCAGGAAAAGGGCTTCCTGTCGCAACGCTCCTCAGATGGGGTCTATATCAGCTGTTTATTTGGGCAGCTATCAAAATGGCCTGCAAGGATACAGGAATTTTTTTCGGGGTGCATCTGCTTTTCGATGGAGAGCAGGATATGTGTAAATTGTAGTTTGATAATATATAAGAATATACTAATATTCATGCCTGTGATTTTAACTGAACTGAGAATAGAAAAATGACGGATCTTACAAAAATTGCCATTGTCGTTGGACTGGTGTCTGCGCTGAGCGCTTGTGGCGGAGCTGCCAGTAATGAAAGTGTAGCTAAGACAGCTAATGCCTCAGCAGCAACTGTAGCAACAGGCAACGCAATGAAACAGGGCGGCGTACAGAACATTTCCAATGCGGAGCTGGCAGCTCTGCAAAAACAGGGTGTGACCCTGATCGATATTCGTCTGCCGGAAGAGTGGCAGCAGACGGGTGTGGTTGAAGGCAGCCAATTGCTGACATTCTTTAATGCCAATGGCTCGGTGAATCCGAAGTTCATCAACCAGGCGACTGCGATGGCACCGGAAGGCGGGGAAGTGGCACTGATTTGCCGCACCGGAAATCGTACCCGTGCAGCTGCTGATATGCTGGTCAAAGCAGGTGTCTACCAGCGGGTTTTCAATGTGACGAATGGCATTACCGGTTGGATGGGTGAAGGGAAACCGGTGGTTGCTGCTAAATAATTAATTTTTTAGGTTCCCGGTTTCACTTTTTATCCTGTTTGTTCATGGTGCAGGCAGGTCTCTGATATACTCTTAATTCATTGTTAATAATAAAAAATAACGGGACTTAAGCAGTGTTCAGAAAATATATTTCCGGCTGGCGGAGCGGCTATTGTTTTCCGGTCTGTGTGCTATGTGCTGTTCTGTTGCAGCCGGTTTTGCCGGCTTCCGCTAAGGAGGTTGATGATCCCGGTGTTTCGGGGCAGCTACGTAATGCGCCTGCGGTGGCTTATCCCGGCGCTGCAGAACATAATGTTATCCGTGATGCGTTAAGCAGACGGATTTCATTGCATAATCTGGGTTTTTTCCTGAATGAGAGCTATGACTTCTCACAACAGGCTGAACCTGAGCAGGCTCTGGAGGATTTTCAGGATAGCTCTGTTTTGCAAAATTCTGCCGCGCAACACGTGCAAAGTTGTACCTTTACCCATCTTAATTCCAGCCCCTATGGTCAGAATCTTTTTGCCGGAACCGGCACCGGCTGGACAATAGAACACGCTGTGAACAGCTGGGCAAATGAAGTCAGGTACTATGACTACAATACCGGCTCTTGTGCAACGGGACAGCAATGCGGGCATTACACGCAAATTATCTGGGCGAATACCCGCAAGGTTGGCTGTGTTATTCAGCAATGTGGCGAAATGACTGACCGGAACGGTAATATTATGTTTGGCGGTCAATCCGGGGTAATGATTTTTTGTCATTATGATCCGCCGGGTAATTATATTAACCAGAAACCCTATATTGAGGCATCAACAGATCCGGCGGTTGATCTCACCGTTAAAATAAAAGTTCTGCTACAGGGAGCTTATCAGGCTGCTGATAATATGATGCGTGCTACTCCGGCAGGCTGGTCAGTTCCTCTGACGGAGCCTTATTCTTCACTGGGATACAATGTGTCCGGGACGAAACAATTGAATGATGGCCTGTTGTCCGTTAGCGGTAGTAATGCGATTGTTGACTGGATGCTTGTTGAGCTGAGGGATGCAGATGACCCCTCTCTTATTCTGGAGAGTAAGGCTTTATTGGTGCAGCGGGATGGTGATCTGGTTGATCCGCTGAGTGGCGGTAATTCCCTGGTTTTTGCAGACAAAGTGTCCGGGAGATATCACCTTGCTGTGCGGCACCGAAACCATTTGGGGGTGATGACCCGTCAGCCTGTGGCCCTGTCGGCCTCAGCTGTCAGTGTGGACTTTTCTTCTGCATCGACACCGGTTTGGGGGCAAAACGGGCGGGTTGATGTCGGGGGGCGCAGCCTGTTATGGGGGGGTGACGTTAATCATGACGGGCAGGTGATTGCGGTTGGTGTAGGGAATGATACCGGACTGACTGTACAGAATGTCTTGACTGCTGCCGGTAATGATGGTTTTTCTGCAAATTTTGTTACGCAGGGCTACAAGGCGGGAGATACCAATCTGGATAGCCGGATGATTGCTGCAGGGCAGGGTAATGATACCAATCTTATTTTAAGTAATATTCTGCTCCACCCTGACAATCCGCAGCTCAATAAAAATTTTGTGATTTCGCAGCAGTTGCCCTGAATGTTCGGTGTGCGGCATTGTGAGGTTGAAACCCGGAGGTAAGGTATGAAAAAAGTAGCATTAGTCACCGGTGCCGGACGCGGAATTGGCCGGGCCACTGCCATAAAGCTGGCAGAGCACGGTTATGCTGTCTGTATCAATTACCGCAGTGACCATGACAGTGCAACAGCGGTGTTGAAGGAAGTCCGGCAATCTGGTGTGAATGCGATAACTATGCAGGCGGACGTCAGTGATGAATCAGAGGTGGTGCGTTTATTTCAGGCCATTGATGACAAGCTGGGTGCTGTTACTGCATTGGTTAATAATGCAGCCATTCTGTTGCCACAAACCCGGCTGGAGAATATTACTGCTCAACGGGTCAATACTCTGCTGCAAACGAATGTCACCAGCTGTTTTCTTTGCTGCCGTGAAGCGATCAAACGCATGTCTTTCACGCATGGCGGACGGGGTGGTGTGATTGTCAATGTCTCTTCTGCCGCTGCCCGTCTCGGTTCAGCCGGTGAGTATATTGATTACGCAGCAACCAAGGGTGCGATCGATACCCTGACGATTGGTCTGGCGAATGAAGTTGCGCAGGAAGGAATTCGGGTCAATGCCGTGCGGCCCGGTTTTATCCACACCACAATGCATGCTGACGGGGGCGAGCCGGACAGAATTGAACGCATTAAACCGGCCATTCCGTTACGGCGGGGTGGTCAGCCGGAAGAGGTGGCTGAGGCTATTGTCTGGCTGCTGTCTGATGCGGCGTCCTATGCAACCGGAACATTTATCGATGTTGCCGGTGGTCGCTGATAAAGGAATGCCTGACTTTTGATTAACTCTGCTAATCAAACAGAGTGCGGCGTTTATCCGGTCAATACGACACCTGCAGTCTGAGCGGAGGATAATCAGGGGGAACTACCGAACCGGCCGGACAGGCAATTCCCCTAATGCAAAAAGTCGTTTTTATTCTGTTTGTTTTTCATGTGGTTTTTCTGGCTTATTTTAATAATTTTTATGTGGCCGGTTTACCATTCCGCTCTGTGCTGATTCTGCTTTGTGGTGTATTGGTCGCTTTTCACCAGAAAGAAGTCTTTACGGAAATTCAGCTGGTGAACAAGCTGTATCTGATCCTGATGGTCTATGGTCTGCTGGCCTCGCTGCTGAATCTGGCAGAGCCGGGCAAAATTATTAATGGTGAACTGAAGCTGCTGCAGTCTTATCTGGTCGTATTGTGCGGCTACTATCTGGTCAGGAATTTTGGCTATAAACCGCTGGCTTATATGTTTCTGCTGGTGGTTGTGCCGTCAGCTATCGTGGGGATCTTGCAGGGGCTGGAGGTTAATAAAGCCTGGGTGTTGCACGACTGGGTATCTGCATTGCAAAACAAGGAAATCAGTGATGACATCCAGAGCCAGATTGATGAAGCATTGTTACGTCCGCCCGGTCTGGCTTTATATGCGATTCCGCAGACTTATATGCTGCTGAGTGCTGTAGTGTTCAGCAGTTATCTGGTGCTGAGTTCTGAAGCTGGTGCAAGGGCACAAACTCTGCTGTTGCTGGTGAACGCCATTATTCTGATGGGCATAGTCGCCTCTGAGACCCGCTCTGCAATGGGTGCAGCATTATTTATTCTCGGGGCTGTTTATTTCTATAAGTTCCGCACCGCTTCCATTTTGCTGCTAACCACGCTGTTGATTGCGGGAGTAGCGTTTTATCTGTTGCAGAACGATGCCGGTCTGGATTCACGCATTGCCAGTCTGGATGATGCTTCCGCTCAGGGCAGGAAGACGCTGTACAAATATGGTTTGGAGTTGTTCCTGCGGCAGTGGTGGGGTTATGGCTTTAACTTCGATACGGTGGAGTATGCGCCGCATTATTTCATTAATGCCATGAATATCTTTTCCTACGGGCCGGATGAAAAAGCGCAGTTCATTGTTCCGGTGCATAATTCCCTGCTTAATATTATGCACACTTTCGGTATTCTGGGGGTTATCGTCTTTGTTTATTATCTGTACCGCCTGGTAGATGGTTTCTGGTACCGGCTGGTGTTTATTGCCGGCATGCTGATGAACTCCAGTTTTCATAATGCCGGTATTCTGGCCGGTGACCTGTTCGTGGATATGGTGATTGCCGCATTACTGTATGAAAGCATGCTCAAGGCGCGCAGACAGGAAAGAGCGGCGGAGCTGAGCGGTTATATGACTCAGTTGCCACCCCGTTTATTGCCGGGTCATTAGCGGGTAGTTTGTACTATCCCGGGAATGCTACAATCCGGGCTTTATAGCTGCGTATCCGGATCCTGACATTGCCTATGCCCAAGCAAAATAACACAAGTGCCGAAGTCGTTGATTCACTGGAGCTGGGCAAGCGGGTACGGGAGCTGAGGATCAGCCGTAATCTGACCCTGGATGAGGCCAGCAAGCTGACCGGGCTGGCTCGCTCCACCCTGTCAAAAATTGAAAACGAACAGATTTCACCAACCTTCACCGCCATCAGCAAACTGGTCAATGGTCTGGGGATTGATATTCCGCAGTTATTTGCCCAGCCACAGAAAAGCAATAATGGTATGGGGCGGCGTGATGTTACCCGTAAGAATGCCGGTAAGCCACGTCTGACCCCGACTTACGAGCATGAACTGCTGGCCGGCCAGCTGACGCAGAAAAAGATGGTGCCGTTCAAAACCATTGTCCGGGCGCGGTCAATGGAGGAATTCAAAGATTGGGTGCGGCATGACGGGGAAGAATTCCTCTACGTGCTTAGCGGCAGCATTCTGTTTTATTCGGAATTTTATGAGCCGGTTGAGCTGTTCGCTGGTGACAATGTTTACTACGACTGCCAGATGGGACATGCACTGGTGTCGACCTCGGATGAGGATGCCGAGGTGCTTTGGGTGACGGCCTGAATAAACCATCAGAGCCAGGCAATGAAAGCACTATCCGGCTCCATACTTCAATCAAGGTTCAAGCCCCTCGCCCTCGGGGAGAGGGGTTGGGGTGAAGGGAAACGAAGTTTCAAAGTCAGTGCTCTGTCAGCGGTAAGCATCAACGCCCGGACAGGAGCAGACAAAATTCCGGTCACCGAACACATTATCGACGCGATTAACGGATGGCCAGAACTTGTTGTTGCGACTGCTTTCCACCGGGAAAACGGCTTCTTCACGGGTATAAGGCCGGTTCCATTCCGCATCGGTAATATCCGCCTGAGTATGCGGCGCATTGCGCAGCGGGTTATTATCCAGCGGCCATTCACCGGACTCAACCTTCCTGATTTCCTGGCGGATCTGAATCATGGCATTAATAAAACGGTCGATTTCCGTTTTGGACTCGGATTCGGTCGGCTCGATCATCAGCGTCCCGGCCACCGGAAATGACATGGTCGGGGCATGGAAGCCGTAATCCATCAGCCGCTTGGCAATGTCTTCTTCGGTAATGCCGGAGGCTTCTTTCAGCGGGCGAATATCAATAATACATTCATGTGCCACACGGTCATTCCGTCCCCGGTACAACACCGGATAATGTCCGGCCAGCTGTTCAGCGATATAGTTGGCATTCAGAATCGCCACCTGTGTCGACTGTTTCAGACCGGCCTTACCCAGCATTTTAATGTACATCCAGGTAATCGGCAGAATTGAGCTGCTGCCGAAGGGTGCGGCGGAAACCGCACCATTTTCAGCGGAAACATTGCCGGTTGCACTGACTGCATGACCCGGTAAATACGGTGCCAGATGACTTTTTACCCCAATCGGCCCGACTCCCGGCCCGCCGCCGCCATGCGGGATAGCGAAGGTTTTGTGCAGGTTCAGATGGGAAACGTCTGAGCCCATCTGGCCCGGTTTACAGATACCAACCTGCGCATTCATATTTGCGCCGTCCATATAAACCTGACCACCGTTCTGATGGATAATGTCACAGATTTCGACCACCGCTTCCTCATACACACCATGCGTTGACGGGTAGGTAATCATCAGCGCGGACAGCTTATCTTTGTGTTGTTCCGCCTTACTGCGCAGGTCATTGACATCAATATTGCCGTTTTTATCACATTCGACGATCACCACCTGCATGCCCATCATCGCCGCTGAGGCCGGGTTAGTACCGTGTGCGGAGGAGGGGATCAGGCAGATGTCGCGATGGCCTTCGCCATTGGCCTGCTGATATTTGCGGATCGCCAGCAGACCGGCATATTCGCCCTGTGCCCCGGAGTTGGGCTGCATCGACACATTATCGTAACCGGTAATTTCCGCCAGCAGTGTTTCCAGCTCCTGAATCATCTGCAGATAACCCCGGGTCTGCGCCTGCGGTGCAAAGGGGTGCATATTGGAAAACTCCGGCCAGCTCACCGGTAGCATTTCCGCCGTTGCGTTCAGTTTCATGGTGCAGGAGCCCAGCGGGATCATGCCGTGTGCCAGCGAGTAATCCTTGTTCTCCAGCCACTTCATATAGCGCAGCATATCGGTTTCGCTGTGATAGCTGTTGAAGGTCGGGTGAGTGAGGATCTCGTCAGTACGGCGCAGCCCGGCACTCAGCCCGTCATCGGCATCACCGTCAACAATCGCCGCATCCAGTGTCGCGATATCCAGTCCGTGATTGTCACCCAGCACAATGGCAAACAGCTCCGCCACATCAGCGGCGGTAGTGGTTTCATCCAGTGCAATACCCAGACGGTCATCGCCGATCAGACGCAGATTACAACCCCGGTCCAGTGCCCGCTGATAAACAGCTGTCTGTTCAGTGCCCACATTCAGGGTCAGGGTATCAAAATAACTGTTATTCAGGCTGATGCCTTTGGATTTCAGGCCATTAGCCAATATGGCGGTCAGCCGGTGTACCCGCTCAGCAATGGTTTTCAGGCCGTCCGGGCCGTGATACACCGCATAGAAAGAGGCCATATTGGCCAGCAGTGCCTGCGCGGTACAGATATTGGAAGTCGCTTTTTCACGGCGGATATGTTGCTCACGGGTTTGCATGGCCATCCGTAACGCCTGCTTGCCGCGCTTGTCGACAGAAACACCAATAATCCGTCCCGGAACTGAGCGTTTCAGCTTTTCATTGGTGGCAAAAAAGGCTGCATGCGGCCCGCCAAAGCCCATCGGTACCCCGAAACGCTGTGAGGAACCGAACACTACATCCGCGCCCATTGCGCCGGGTGATTTGAGCAGTACCAGCGCCAGCGGATCAGCGGCGACTGTGACCATGGCACCTTGCGCTTTAGCCTGCTCAATAATGGCGGTCAGGTCATACACATCGCCATATGTGCCCGGATATTGCAGCTGCACGCCGAACACATCAGCCTTTTCAAGGTCAATGGCCGGGTTGCCGGTAATGATTTCATAGCCGAAATACTCCGCACGGGTTTTTACCACGTCCAGCACCTGCGGGTGGACATCGTCGGCAACAAAATAGGCCGCTGATTTTTTACGGTTACTGCGCTTGCACAGGGTCATGGCTTCTGCCGCAGCTGTTGCTTCATCCAGCAGCGAGGCATTGGCCAGATCCATTCCGGTCAGATCCATAATCATCTGCTGGAAATTGAGCAGGGCTTCCAGACGCCCCTGAGAAATTTCCGGCTGGTAGGGGGTGTAAGCCGTATACCAGCCCGGATTTTCCAGTATGTTACGCAGAATCACATTCGGCGTCAGGGTGCCGTGATAACCCATGCCGATATAGGATTTATTGACCTGATTCTGTTGTGCCAGCTTTTTCAGCTCCGCCAGCGCAGCCGCTTCGCTCATACCGCCCTGCATATCCAGTGCATCATCCAGCCGGATGGAGCCGGGCACGGTGGCTTTGATCAGTTCATCCAGTGAGTCAAAACCCAGCCCGGCCAGCATGGTCTGTGTTTGTTGCGCATCGGGGCCGATATTGCGGCGGGTGAAATTGCCGGTTTGCTCCAGATCACCGAGTCTGTATGTGCTGTAAGTATTTTCTGCCATAACAAGTACCTGTTTCCCTGTGTCAATAAGCCCTTATGCCTCAGCCTTCATCGCTGATATTGGCGTTATAGGTGTCCGCATCCAGCAGGCTATCCAGTTCTGTCGGGTCGGACAGCCTGATTTTAGCAATCCAGCCACCTGCATAAGGCTCATTATTGACTGCTTCCGGTTCGTCTTCCAGTACTTCATTAACGGCAATCACTTCACCACTGACTGCAGCATAAATATCCGAAGCGGCTTTAACCGATTCGACCAGTGAGAACTCACTTCCGGCAGTCACTTCCGTGCCGACTTCCGGTAAATCAACGAATACGATGTCACCCAGTAGCTGCTGGGCGTGGTCAGAAATACCGAGGGTCACGGTGCCGTCACCATTGTCCAGAACCCACTCGTGGCTTTCTGCGAAACGGTAGTTAGAAGGAATGCTCATGGGTTGCTCCTGTATCTGATAAGGTATGACAAATGATTTTAATGGCTGGTTTTATGATTATCAATAGAAAAGTTTCTTTTAGGAAACAAACGTTCCCCTGAGGTCGAAGTATCTGTAAAAACAGGGATTGTATTTAGCCGGTACAGGAAAGTTTTTTGGATTTAATATTGTGTTTTCAGGGATTTTTAGCTAACGTGTTTCTTATTGGAAACTTATCAGTGCCGGAGTCGATATGTCTGAGTTACACACAACACCGCTTTATGACCTCCATCTGGAACAGGGGGCGCGTATGGTTCCCTTCGCCGGTTACTCCATGCCGGTGCAGTACCCGTTGGGGGTAAAGAAGGAGCATCTGCATACCCGCGAGCAGGCCGGCCTGTTTGATGTATCGCACATGGGACAGGTGATTCTGCGTGGTGAGCAGGCGGCAGCTGCGCTGGAAAAGCTGGTGCCGGTGGATATTATTGACCTGCCGGCGGGTAAGCAGCGTTATGCGCTGTTCACCAATGACGAGGGCGGGATTCTGGATGATCTGATGGTGACCAATTATGGTGATCATTTGTATGTGGTGGTGAATGCGGCCTGTAAGGAGCAGGATATTGCCCATCTGCGTGCCGGTTTGGGTGATGATGTGGTGCTGGACGTGCTGGATGACCGTGCCCTGCTGGCCTTGCAGGGACCAAAAGCAGCGGACGTGCTGAGCCGGTTCTGTCCTGAGGCTGCTGAGATGGTGTTCATGGATGCCCGGCAGTTATCAGTGGATGGCATTGATTGCCTGGTGAGCCGTTCCGGTTATACCGGGGAGGATGGCTATGAGATTTCAGTGCCTGCGGCAGATGCTGAGCGGCTGGCGCGGTTGTTGCTGGCACAGCAAGAAGTGGAGTTTATTGGTCTCGGGGCGCGTGACTCACTGCGACTGGAATCCGGTTTGTGTCTGTATGGACATGATATTGATACCACGACAACACCGGTTGAAGGCAGTTTGCTCTGGGCGATCAGCAAAAACCGCCGTGCTGACGGGGAGCGGGCCGGTGGTTTTCCGGGAGCTGAGAAGATTTTTGAGCATATCGCTGAAAAGAACTATAGTCGTAAAAGAGTCGGTCTGTTGGGACTGACCAAGGCGCCGGTGCGTGAAGGTACCGAATTGCTGAATGGCGCAGGCGAAAGCATCGGCATGGTGACCAGCGGCACGTTCGGGCCAACCATTGGCGGGCCGGTGGCGATGGCATACCTTAGTACGGACTATACGGCACTGGATACCGAAGTGTTTGCGTCGGTACGCGGTAAGCAGATTCCGATGCGGGTGAGTAAAATGCCGTTTATTGAGCAGCGCTATTATCGGGGTTGAGGAGAGGAGATTAATTATGCAAGTATCGTTGGTTCTGACGGTTTTGAGTGATGACCGTCCCGGTCTGGTACAGAGTATTTCCGAGGTGCTGACTGAGCATGCTGCAAACTGGACAGAAAGCCGGATGATACATCTGGGCGGTAAGTTTGCCGGTTTGTTACAGGCATCAGTGGCGGAGGAGAATCTGGCGGCTTTGACTGCAGGATTGAAAAGCCTGCAGGAGGAGCGGATCAGTATCCAGATTGAGCAGATGGCGGATACGGTGACTGCTGATCCGGCGGAGGTGTTGACTCTGGAAGTGCTGGGACAGGATATGCCGGGGATTGTGAACCGGATTTCTGAGGCACTGCTGGCACTGAATGTGAATGTGGAGGAACTGAGCAGTGAACAGCGTTCAGCACCCATGTCGGCTGAGACTTTGTTTTATGCCAATATCACCATGGGGCTGCCGGAAGGGGTGTCAGCCAATGATGTGCGCGATGCGCTGGAAGGGCTGTCTGAGCAGCTGATGGTGGATTTGCAGTTTAGTTAGGGCTGTCTCTGGCGCTGCTGGTGTATCGGTTTGGCTGGCATTCAAAAAGGAGATATAGAAATGAGCATTGGTAAAATCACAACCCTGTTGGCGACTCATGGGATCGCTTTGGCAGTCGGTTTCGCTGCAGGAATCTACGCGCTCCCCATACTCATAGCCCCGGATAGCCCATCTACTGAAGCCGTTTCTGCCGTTGCGGCCAGTTCACAATACTCGGCCGAATTCCGGCGTGATCTTAAGGACAGCGATGCGTTTCACTGGGGAGAGGGTGAGGTATTTATCGGCCCGGAATCAATTTCACACATGGGTAAACTGGCTCCCGGCCCTGATTATAAACTCTATCTTTCGCCGGAATTCGTTGAAACGGAAGCGGACTTTAACCGATTAAAACCGGATATGGCTTTGGTTGGCGATGTCAAGACCTTTGACAGTTTTCTGGTATCTGTGCCGCCGGGCATTAATCCTGCAGATTACAATAGTGTCATTGTCTGGTGTGAGACCTTCGGTGAGTTCATTACTGCAGCAAAATATCGCTAATCTCGTTAGACTCAATTTCCTGAACGCGCTTTTCTGCCTCAGCTGCCAATAGCTGGTCAATATCCTCACGTGTCGGGGTGTTCAGACTTTTCAGCTCCATTTAAGCTTTATATCAATGTAGCCATTCATGCTTCAGCAGGCAAGTAAGGTCAGGCAGAACGTTTAATTCTGATACACTTTACGCAGCCACTCCCGAACCCTCTGCTCATCCGGCAGTGCCGCCAGCAAAAAATCCCCTAACTGCTGCAAGTCCTGTTCACTGATCTCTGCCGGGTTATTTTGCAATACCCGTTGCGGGTCGCTGAACCGTTCCTGCAGTGCCGGGGAGTCCACCAGTTCTCCCAGCAATCGTTCCAGCAAGTCCGCTTTACTGGGCGCACGAAAACCCACTGAATAAGTCATGCAATCATTCAGTGCCATACCATAGTGGGCGACATTCGGCGGTAGATACAGCATGTCACCGGGATTCAGCGTCCAGTCCTGCTCCGCCTTAAACTCGCGCATCACCCGCAGTTCAATATCAGGCAGGAAATTATCCTCAGCACAGGGCTGCTCACTGATTTGCCAGCGGCGCTGACCGTAGCCCTGCAGCAGGAATACATCATAGGCATCGATATGCGGGCCAACCGAGCCGCCGGATACGGCAAAGCTGATCATCAGGTCATCAATGCGCCAGTCCGGGATGAAGCGGAACAGCGAGACCAGAGCACTCAGCTCCGGCATCAGTTGCTCCGTATCATTCACCAACAGTGTCCAGTGACTCTCCGGCAGATCAGCAAAATCCCCCTCATCCAGCGGCCCGTGGCGCACCTCCCACGGTGTCTGCCCGCCTTTTTCCAGCACCAGCCGCGCCGCATCGGTTTCACAGGCCATCCCGGCCAGCTCATCCGGGCTGACCGGCGATTTAAAGCCGGGAAAGGCATCACGGATCAGCAGCGGTTTTTGCTGCCAGTAATCGCGCAGAAAGGTCTCAATAGCCATGCCACCGAGATGGGTGAGAAAACCCTGCTCAGAGCGCGGCAGGTTTGCAAAAGACAGTGCAGATAGCGGCATATCAGATATCCTGGGCCTGTTCCACCGCGTTACCGATGTAACTGGCCGGGGTCATTGCACTGAGTGCGGCTTTGGCTTCTTCCGGTATCTCCAGCGTGGCAATGAACTCACGCAGACGCTCCGGGGTAATGCGCTGCCCGCGGGTCAGTTCCTTGAGTTTTTCATACGGCTTTTCAATGCCGTAACGACGCATCACGGTCTGAATCGGTTCGGCCAGTACTTCCCAGTTGGCATCCAGATCCTGTGCCATGTTTTCCGCATTTACTTCCAGTTTGGAAATACCTTTCAGTGCCGACTGATAAGCGATCAGGCTGTGCCCATAGCCCACCCCCAGCGTGCGTAATACCGTGGAGTCAGTCAGATCCCGCTGCCAGCGGGAAACCGGCAACTTCTGACCCAGATGGCCCATCAGCGCGTTGGCAATGCCCAGGTTGCCCTCGGCATTTTCAAAATCAATCGGGTTGACTTTATGCGGCATGGTTGAAGAACCAACCTCACCGGCCACCACTTTCTGCTTGAAATGCCCCAGCGATATATAGCTCCAGATGTCGCGGCAAAAATCGATCAGGATGGTATTGAAACGCGCTGAGGCGTCGTACAGTTCAGCTATGTAATCATGCGGTTCAATCTGGGTGGTGTAGGGGTTCCAGTCCAGTCCCAGTTTGTCAATAAACTGCTTTGCCAGTTGCGGCCAGTCAACATCAGGATAAGCACTTAAATGTGCATTGTAGTTACCGACAGCGCCATTGATTTTGCCGAGGTATTCACAGCGGTGCATCTGATCCAGCTGACGGCGCATACGGTAGGCGACATTAGCCATTTCCTTGCCCATGGTGGTCGGGGAGGCGGGCTGACCATGCGTGCGCGACAGCAGGGGAATATCAGCATACTCATGTGCCAGGTCACGGATGGCTTCGGTTACTGCGTTCATCTGCGGCAGAATGACATGCTCAACCCCGCCTTTCAGCATCAGCGCATAAGACAGATTATTAATGTCTTCCGAGGTACAGGCGAAGTGGATGAACTCGCTGACCGCATTTAATTCGGCCTGATCGGCGATTTTTTCTTTCAGGTAATATTCGACCGCTTTCACATCATGGTTGGTGGTGCGCTCAATGGTTTTGACCCGCATTGCATCAGCTTCGCTGAAGTTGTCCAGAATGTCCTGTAAAAAACGGTTGGCCGTTTCAGACAGGGCCGGTACTTCGCTGATTTCAGGCTGTTCGGCGAGCATTTGTAACCAGCGTACTTCAACCAGTACCCGGTGGTAAATTAAACCGTATTCACTAAACCATGGGCGCAGGTCAGCCGTTTTGGTGGCGTAACGGCCATCGACGGGCGAAAGAGCAGTGAGTGCAGAGAGTTCCATGCAATATCCTGTTGGGGAGGTTAAATCAGGTGGCGTATTATAACGGGTTTTATCCGGATTGGCTGGCAAATATTTGTGGCGATGCTGGCCGGAATGGCGAATTGAATGCTCAGGAGGCGGGACATTAAAGCAGCAAAGAAAGCGTCTTTAAAAACAAGCTATAAAGAGTCTGACCTGTACCCGCCGCTCAAGCAGTTTCTGCAGCAGCAGGGTTATAGCGTCAAAGGTGAGGTCAGGCACTGTGATGTGGTCGCGGTGCGCGGGGATGAGCCGCCGCTGGTGGTCGAGCTGAAGCTGGCGTTAAATCTCAGTGTGTTGTTGCAGGTGGTTGAGCGGCTGTCGCTGACCTCCGTGGTCTATATCGGCATTCCGCTGGGCACCACGGTATTGCGTAAACGGCGCAAACCGGTGCTGAGGATGTTGCGCATGCTGGGCTTGGGGCTGATTGTGATTGATCCGCAGGCGGACAGTGCGGATGTTCTGCTTGATCCCGGCGAGTACAAGCCGCGTATTAACAAACGGCTGCAGCAGCGGCTGTTAGGTGAATTTACCGCCAGAGCCGGTGATCCGAACAGCGGCGGGCAGGCGATGCGCAAGGGGCTGATGACTGCGTACCGGCAGCAGGCGCTGAATATTGCTTTTTATCTGCACGAACACGGGGCCAGCAAAGCCGCAGTGATTGCGGCTGCGATTGATGAGCCAAAAGCCCGCGCCATCCTGTACCGTAATGTATACGGCTGGTTTGAAAAGGTATCCAGAGGTGTATACGCGCTTTCAGAACAGGGGCAGCAGGACATTCTGCAATGGCGCAGGCCTAAACCTGATAATCCAGCACGATAATACTTTCCAACAGCGGCGCAAACGCGGCTTTTAATACCTCATGCTCAGGATGCGGCAGGTAATTCTGGCGCCCCGCTTCATCCGCGAAGGTCATCAATACTGCATGGGTGTAGCCCTGATTTTTACCTTCAGGGCTGTCATTTACGCCCCACTCCACGGCAGTGACGCCCTCTACTTTTTCCGGGATGGCGGCGAATAGGGCTTTGATGTTTTCGATTTCTGACGGGTCGGCTGAGTCTTTGAATTTAACCAGTAGTACGTGGCGTATCATTTTATTTTCTCCTGATGTCAGGGCTTTTGTCGGGAATATGAGCTGTTATTATAGCCGGGAGGGCGGGTTTAGTGCTTCCCTTCCGCTGAAACCAATCACATATACAGGAGAAACGCCCCATGCCCAATCTGATTGATATTCCCACTGTTGTTGGTACGTTGGTTACTTATTTTGCCATGGGCGGAAATGAAGCCGCTGTTGAGGCTATTAAAGGTATGGCGGTCAATGCCACACTGAAACTGTCAGAACTCAAAGATCAGTTACTCGGCAAACCGGAGGTGAAGGCATTGGCAACTCAGGTACAGGCACAGCCCCTGGATATGGAGTTGCAGCAGCAGTTGCGGGACATGCTCACGCAGGAACTGGAACGGCATCCGGCCTTTCAGCAACAGACGGCTGTGCAGGTGCAGGGCGATATTAAGGCTGAAAACGGCAGTGTTGCGGCGGCGGTCATTAATGGCGGCACGATTTCGATTACCAATACACACAATGAGGACTGAGGATCAGCCATGGCACAGAATGTATTTGTCTCCTACTCATGGTCTGTCGAACGTGAAACAGGTATCGTTGCTGAACTCGAAAAGCATTGTCAATCTCGTCATATCCACTTGCTGCAGGATAACAACGAAATCAAACACGGCGAGCTGATCCGGGAGTTTATGGACAAGCTGACCGGTGGTGAGCACGTTATTACCATTTTTAGTAAACCTTACTTTCAGTCACCGTGGTGCATGTACGAGCTGTTGCGGACATGGCAGAAAGGTGATTTTCAGCAACGTACCCACCCCATCATCGCCGATGATTGTAACTTGCAGGATCGGGATTACCGGATCAGTGTGGTTAAATTTTGGCTAGCAGAATATGCAAAAGTCAGTGCTTCACTGGCAGGCGTTGACCCATCCCTGATTGGCAAGGAGTATGAGAAAGCCAATATCATCCGCGACATCAGCCAGAATGCGAATGAGCTGATGAATTTCGCAGCGGGCAGGCTCAATACGTCACTGGCTGATCTGCGGACGCGGGATTATGCACCGTTACTGGAATCTATCCAGGCCGATCAGTCAACAAACACTCCGGCAAGGGAGTCATCAAACCCGCAACAACCACCAACGGCAGTGGACGTGCAGGGTGGCATCCATGTTGCGGGAGGTGCTATTGGTGCAGCGGTCATTAGTGGTGGCTCTATCACTCAGAATAACACCTTCAACAGTTATGCAGCACCTGTGAGCGATGATGAAATGCTTCAACGCGAGAAAGCATACCTTGGGCGTGTCATCGGCGATTGTGGCGGACTGGATTGGTTGACGCTTATCGGTGAGGAAGGCTACAGCGCCAATCTGGAATTGGAAGCGGTTTACACAGCCTTGCTTACTACCACGATGGAAGCCCCACACGACAGACAGCCGGATGAACGTCAGCAAAAACCATTGTCCGCACTGGGGGTGCTGGACAGGGAAAACCGTCTGGTGCTGACCGGCGACCCCGGCAGTGGCAAAAGCGCCTTTGTGAACTATCTGGCTTTGTGCATGGCTGGAGAAAAGTTGGGGCATGAGCACATCAACCTGCAAACCCTGACCGCGCCACTACCCAAGGATGATGGAGAACCGCAGACCGAAGAGGTTGAGGTGGAAGGGCAGGATGGACCGCAGCAGCGGGAAGTGTGGCAGAACTGGGGGCATGGTGCATTGCTACCGATACGGATTATCCTGCGTGACTTTTCAGCTTCACAGCATTTCCCGGATGAGGGTGACAAGGGTGATGCCTGCCATTTGCTGAATTTTCTGCGCACCCTACAGGAAAAGGCCGGGTTCAGTGAGCATTTCGCCATGCTGGAACAACGCCTGCTGCAAGGTCAGGCATTGGTGATGTTCGATGGGTTGGATGAAGTGCCGCAGGCCGGGGACAGGCGCAAGCGTTTGGTTGAGTGCATTGAAGGTTTCGCCAAAAGCTACCGCGGTTGCCGTGTACTTGTGACTTGTCGGCCCTATGCTTACCGTGATCCACAGTGGCACATCCGGGGATTCGGGGTTACCCACCTTGCGCCGTTCAGTCGTGGGCAGATTATCCGTTTTATCCAGCGATGGTATGCCAGCCTGCCTTCAGTGGACTCCGCACGCGGGGACAGGTTACAAACCGTCATATTGGGGAAGGAAGCGCTGGAAGATATGGCAAAACGCCCGTTGTTGCTGAGTCTGATTGCTTATCTGGATGGTTGCCAGTATGACTTGCCGGAACGCCGTGCCGAATTGTACGCAAAGTTGCTGGAATTGCTGGTCAACCGTTGGGAAAAGAAACGCTTTGATGCTGATGACAGCAAAAAGGCTGAGGACTTGCAGCAGTACAGCCTTGCTGCATTCCTGCATGTGGGGCATGGCACCATCCGCAAGGTGCTGGAACGGCTCGCATTCCGTGCCCATGCTTTGCAGGATGCCAAACAGCGTGAAACCGCCGATATTGCTGAAAAAGACCTGATCTGGGAGTTGCACGAGGAGGCCAGGCGTAACGGCCGTAAGATCGACCTGGAAGAAATCTGCGGTTACCTGCGGGATCGGGTGGGAATCCTTTTCCAACGTGGCGGGGCGAACGATTTCGGTGCCGTTTACACTTTTCCGCACCGCAGTTTTCAGGAGTATCTTGCCGCAGCTTATTTCCGGCGTGGGGAAAAAGGCTTGTTTAGGGAACATCCCAACTGCCGCAAATGGTATGACGTTGCCGCCCGACTGGGCAAAACAGATCCTGACCGCTGGCGCGAAGTGGTGGTTTTGACAGGGGGCATTGATGCCCAAACCACAGGAGCCAGCGATTCCTGGGAGTTACTGGATACGCTTTGCCCGGAACGCGACAACGGTTTTGATGCGCAAACGGCCTGGGGCTTGCGTCTGGCTGCAGAAATTATGGTGGAAAGCCTGAATCTGCACCCCGAAGAAATGCCGGATTGGCAACAGGATGTGCTGGAGCGTATCCGCAACACACTACCGCAAGCATTACGTACCCCACATTTACCCGCAGTGGAACGCGCCGCTATTGGCCGCTATCTCGCTGTTATCGGCGACCCACGCCCCGAAGTCATGACAGTCGAAGCGATGCAGTTTATGCCAATCCCCGCAGGCAAGTTCTGGATGGGCAAAGGTGAGCATGACGAAGATGATGAAGAGTTTTTGCTGTCAGAAAAACCAGCAGGTTGGTATGACTTAAACTACGCTTACCAGATGGCAAAATACCCGGTTACGGTGGCTCAGTTCCAACAGTTTGTTGATGCACCTGAAACGAAGGCCGCAGGGTTTAAGCTGGGTAATGAAAATGCCTTGCATGGCGTTGCCAATTCGCCTGTTGTTTACGTTTCCCAACAGGAGGCCATGCAGTTTTGCCGTTGGCTGACGGATTACCTGCACAAGGAGGGAAAACTGGCTGTTGATCTGTGTATCACCTTGCCGGATGAAGCTGAGTGGGGAAAAGCAGCGCGTGGTAGTCTGGATGATAATCCTGAACCACAACGACGTTACCCGTGGGGTAATGAAATAACTGACGAACACCTGAATTACAACATGACTATTGGGCAAGTAACGACACCGGGTATCTATCCTCAAGGTTCAAGCCCGTATGGTTGTGAAGACATGGTGGGCAACGTATGGGAATGGACACGTAGTGAGAGCGGTAAATATTCATATCCTGATGTCGGTACTGATGAATGGAAACAACGGACTCATTCAAACGGCGACCGAGCCGTTTGCGTGTTGCGCGGCGGGGCGTTCGGCAGCAATCTGAGGCTCGTCCGGTGTGCTGTCCGCGGCGGCGGCGGGCTAGGCTACCGTAGCGGCTACGTTGGATTTCGGTGTTGTGTTGTCCCCATTACTCTGTACTCTGAAGCCTCTGGACGATGAGACTCTGATATGAAACTAACCTTCATCTCCGACACCCACTCACTCCATGACCGTATGCCACCGCTTGCCTCAGGTGATGTCCTGATGCATTGCGGCGATTTCACCGGACGCGGGACGCTGGAAGACACACAGCACTTCGCTGAATTCATCGCAGCACAGGACTTCACCCACAAAATCGTCATCGCCGGAAATCATGACACTTGTTTTGAAGACCAGCGCAAAGACGAAGCGGAAGCCTGTTTACGTGACAATGGCATCATCTACCTCAATGATTCCGGGGTGGAGATTGCTGGTGTGAAATTCTGGGGTTCACCGGTGCAGCCTGAGTTTTTCAACTGGTCATTCAACCGCCAGCGTGGCGCGGACATTCGCCGTCACTGGGAGAAAATCCCGGTCGATACCAATGTCCTGATCACGCATGGCCCGCCACGACATATTCTGGACAGGTGCGAAAATGGCTTTCCCGCCGGTTGTGACGACTTGCTGGAAGTGATCCAGCGAATCAAACCCGACATTCATGCCTTTGGCCATATCCATGAAGCCTATGGGGTGCTGGAAGCGGGAGGCACGACTTTCATCAATGCCTGCATTCTGGATGAACGTTACCGGGTTGTGAATCCGCCGGTTGAGGTGGAGTGGTGAGCCGGTTTTTATGGCATGGGTGCAACCCTGATTTTTATGCTCAGGGCTGCTGCCCGTTTCCCCTTAACATTGCCGGTGTCAGCCTGATTTTCAACCCCGAATCCAGCACAAAAGACTCCGCGACCAGTTCCGGGTTACCCTCAAACAGTGTAGGGCCGTGTTTACGGTAAACACTTTCCGGATAGCCAAACAGGCGCAGGGTGGTGGAAAACAGTTGTTGCTGGCTGTATAGATGATGTTGATTACTCGAAAATTTTTGTTTCGCTTGTGGCGTAAAGACCAGCAGGGGAACCCTGAATTCACCCTGTGGCAGCTGCTGCGGGTCAGCCGCATAATGACAGTGGGTCAGGGTGTCATCGTGTTCAAACAGGCTCTGGCCATGGTCTGAGGTATAAAAGACGATCTGCTCATCCGTCAGTTGCTGTGGCTGCCAGCTGTGCGTGAAGTCATCGACACTATGGCGCAACACATTGGCATAGGCATTCAGCAGAATTTCCCGGTTTTCCTGTGTCATGCTGGTAAATGATTCGGTGGCTGAGGGCTTAAATACAGTTTTTTCAGCCGGAAAAGCCAGCGGATAGGGCCAGTGTGCTCCCCATTTCACAGCGACAATAAAGCGCGGTGTATTATCATCGCTTGCCAGCTGATCACGTAAATAATCAGCAATTAACTGATCCCGTTGTGCGGGAAGGTGCTGGCGGCTGAAGGTAATGTGCTGATCAATCTGCTTCAGATCATGTGCAGTCAGATGGTTCTGTAATTCCCCGGATGATACCTGCGCATCCAGCAGATGTACCTCATATCCGGCGCGTTTGGCATATTGAAAAATAGTCGGCAGGGTTTGTCTGGCCTGATCAAAATCCGCCTCCAGGTCAGTGGTCAGGCCAATGCGCAGAAACAGGTTGGAAGTATTGGAGCAGTTGGAAACCGCGTTCACCACCCCGAAGTTTTTCAGGTAAGCAGCATCCTGCACGCTCTCCAGATACGGTGTCGTGGGTTTACTGTAGCCATTGAGCGACAGGTAATCGCCGGATATTGACTCATCCACGATCCAAACAATGGTTTGGTAAGCCCGTGGCTGTTGAGGACGAATAGCGGCATCCAGTACACGCGGACGTGTATGCGCATACTTTTTGACATACTCGGTCAGCATGACCGGTAACTTGACCGGGGCAGGGTAAGAGTGGCTGGTAATCGATGGAATTTTAAATACCAGCCCTCCGGCCAGTAACGCGGCAAACAGCAAGCCCGTTATGATCCAACGACCGGAAAAGCTCAGATAACTGAGCTGGCGGCGTATCAGCCAGAACAGCAGGCAAAGCCCGAGGAAAATCAGCGCAGCGTAAATCAGCAGGTGCCGGTAGGCCAGCATCATATCAGCACGTCCGGCTTCATTGATGGCAATGGATAGCATTTCAACGGTCAGTCCGTTATCGCTGCTGCCCAATAATTGCACAAAACTGTCTGCCGCATAGATCAGTGCAATGAAAATGATGGCTAATACCGCCAGCCAGCTCCGGCGCAGAAAAATGACTGACAGTACAGCAAAAATAGCCAGCAGGTAGCTGATCAGATACAGGCCACCCTTGAGCAACCCCTTTTGGTCATAAGGCTGAGCCAGATAGTCGGTTTCAAACAAAAAGCTGAACGGCAGGGCAAATGACTGCAAATAGCAAAGCCCGGCGGCCAGCATCATGACGATGACAGCTCCCTGCCAGTCGTGTTGCCAATTTTTCATTTATATCCCCATCCCTGAAATATTTACTGTGCAGTAACTGTAGTAGGGGGATAGGGCTGGCTTGGGATCCCGGTTAATAACCGGTAGGGTTCAGCAGACAGGAGTTAAAACATACCATAGCTGCTGACACCGCCACCCGGATAATGGCTGTGCACATACTGGTATATCCGCTGGTTGTAATCTCTGTCGATTTCCTCGTCAGGGTAGCACTTCCAACATGAAAATCAGATAAATTATCAGACCGTTTCCCATCCAAACCCGGTAATATTACGCGATGTTTTGCTGAATTCCACACCAATTAAATGAATCGGCTGTTGCAGTCCCCGGTATTTATCCATATACGCCTTATCTTTAATCTGCTGCATGGCGGAACCGTCAGGATTCATTTCCACCACCTTAAATTCAAAGATATAAATCTGCCCGTTAAATTTCAGGGTCATATCAATACGCCCCAGATTGGTCGCATCTTCCAGAATAATATCCAGCCCCAGTGAGGCAAAGTAGGAGTAAAATACCGAGGCATAATAGCCTTCGTAATTTTGTATGGTGCTTTTGGTATACCACTGGTGCGGAATACCGGCAAAGAAAGCGTGAAACAGCGCTTTCAGGCCGGGAAAGTCATTGGCTGACAAGAGTTGGTAAAGCCGGAAACTATTCTGTGACTGGCGTGATTTATCCTTAACCAGCCAAGATAATAATGACTCATTTAGGCTTTTATAGACCTCACGGTTCGGGTAGCCGAGGGTATAAAAATACTGCTCTGCCAGTTTTTCCTGTTTTTTAATAGTGAGGTAGCCGGTCTGAAACATCAGGGCTTCGGTAGTTATATCATCGACATCAAAGCCGGACAGGATGCTATCGCTGCTGATCATTTCCCCCAGTTTTAAGCTGGGCACATGACGTTCAGCCAGTAACTCAATCAGAAACGTGGGGGTGCCGGTTTCAAACCAGTAGCTTTTAAATTCACGGTTTCTGAACAGTTGCAGAATATCAAAGGGGTTATAGACGCCTTCGCCCAGCCAGTTATAGCCGTTATACCAGTCACGGATTTCATCCCGGTCTAAACCTTCCAGTTCAGCGGCAAATACGCTGTCGATGTCATGGTCGGTATAACCACACAGCGTGGCATAATCCGGGTCGAGGCTTATATCAATCAGGTTATTCAAACCGGAAAAAATACTGACTTTGGAAAAGCGGCTGACACCGGTCAGGAAGCTAAACCGGATATGTGTGTCGTAGTCCTTGATATTACCGTAGAAACCGCGCAGAAAGTCGCGGTTGGCACGCGCCAGTTCGGGGTTGTTGAGTGCGTCCAGAATGGGTTTGTCGTATTCGTCGATGAGTACCACCACCGGCTGACCTGTCTGTTGGTGTAGCCTGACCAGCAGATGGGAAAAGCGGCCACTGATGCTGTCGGTGGTGGGGGGGAGTTGATGCTGTTGTTCCAGGAGTTGCAGTTGTGCATCCAGCGTATCGGCGAGGCTGGATTCGCGGTTGTAGTTTTCGCCGCCGAAACTGAAGCGCAGCACAGGGTATTTGACTGACCAGTCCCATTGGTCATGTGCCGCCAGACCCTTAAACAGCGGTTTGTTGGCCTCGAACATTTCTTTCAGGGTATCCAGAAACAGGCTTTTACCGAAGCGGCGCGGGCGGGAGAGGAAGTAATGCACGCCTGACCTGGCGAGGTTTACCATTAGCTGGGTTTTATCCACGTAATAGTAATCTTCGCGCCGGATGCGGGAGAAGGTCTGGATGCCGATGGGGAGCTTTTTTCTCATCCTGGGTACCTGTTTTTGCGGCTATTATGGGATTTTAGCATGGGTTTGTCCCGTTGCTGATACGGTTCCGTCCCTCTGCGCATCAGAGTCTACGTGCTTCACCGGTGATTTGGTAGCATTTGAGTACCCTCAAAGCATCACCAGCAGATACCCCTGATCCTGAAAATCACGGATAGCACCCGGCCCGCTTTTGGACACCGTGACATAGTCCGGGAAGTCTTCCGCACTGAGGCCGCGCCAGCTGGCATGACCACCACACACATGCACCGGCACCTCTTCATCACCGGTCAGGCGTTGCACCAGACTATGCGCTGCACTTTGTGACTGTTGATTGGCGGTAGTCAGAGCGAATTGTTCGCTGCCATGTGCCACGATGACCAGCTTAATCTCCGGGAACTGCTCAACCAGTTTTTTACGATGATTCTCAAAGTCCTGCAATGCCGTTTGCAGATAATTTTCATCGGCTGATACGACTTCAAAGACAACACCGGCCGGTGCTTCTTCCAGAGCCAGTATGTCATCGACGGTGTAGGTATTGGCGTGGCTGAGGCCGCTGGTAAAGGTCAGCCAGAGCAGCAGCATGGGTAAAATAACGTTCAGGGTGTTTTTATACAGCATAATGATTTCCTTGTTTCTGAGTGATGAAACAGATACGTAAGCGGGGTTTGTGCGGATGCAATGATTAGCGTTAAACAGCCGCCGGGTTTGGTGAGCAGGGCAGGCGTTGCGCTACCCTGAGGTTATTGGCACAATGTTTTTTCCCCTCATCAATACTGCATCACACATAAGGTTAAGCAGCCCATGTCAGACATTTTAAAACAACTGGTTATCGATATTGGCGGGACGAATATACGTTTGGGGCTATTGCCGGAAGGTGATTTGTCGCCCCGGCACATTGTCAGCTATAAGGTCAGGGATTTTTCCGGCCTGCATGAGGTGATTGCGGCTTATTTAAAACAGGCCCCGCAACACCAGCTAAAGGAGGCCTCCGTTGCACTGGCCGGGCCGGTGGACGGTGATGTTTTACAGCTGACCAATCATGGCTGGCGTTTTTCGGCCTCGGATATTCGTCAGGCTTTTGCCCTGCAACGTTTGAAGGTGATTAATGATTTCACCGCGCTGGCCTTGTCTCTGCCGCATCTTAAAGCTGAAGAGTTAGTGCAGCTGGGCGGCGGTGCGGCGGAAACCCATGGCGCGATTGCGCTGCTGGGACCGGGTACCGGTCTTGGTGTTTCAGGACTGGTGCGTACCGCAGCCGGTTTTTATCCTTTGTCCGGTGAGGGCGGGCATGTCTCCCTGGGCGCCAGAACAGCGCGTGAACTGGAGATTTTCACGGCGTTCCGTAATAAGTACGGCCACATGTCCGGAGAACGTTTGCTGTCCGGTACCGGCATGACTGAGTTTTATCAGGTGATCCGTAAGCTGGATGGCCTGGATGACAGCGCTTTATCGGCGGAGGAGATTTCCTCCCGCGCAGTGGACAACAGTTGTCCCAGTTGTGCGGAGGTGATGACTTTATTCTGCGAATGGCTGGGGATTGTTTCTTCCAATCTGGCGCTGACCATGGGTGCGACCGGCGGGGTTTATATCGGCGGCGGTATCGTGCCTAAGCTGGGTAATTATTTTCTGCAGTCCGGTTTCCGCCGCGGGTTTGAAGACAAGGGACGCTTCCGCGAGTTTTTACAGGCTATTCCGGTATTTGTGATTCAGGAAGGCGGCCAGCCCGCGCTGGTCGGGGCGGCTTCGTCATTTGATCCGCGTTTTTCACGGGTGGGGATTGAGAGCCGCGCTTAAGCATGTAACAGAGCTGCCTGGTTGGCAAAAGGAAATATGTGAACCTGAAGCCGGGTTTGCCATAATGCAGATTCCTGATTTGAGCAAAGGATGCATTATGAAATGCCGCTGGTTTGTGTTACCGGCTTTAGGTTTTTATCTGTCTGCCGCAGCAGCCCGGGCAGGTGAGGTGCAGGTTGCGGTGGCCTCTAATTTCAGTAAGCCGATGACTGAGATCGCTGAATTGTTTGCAGCTGAAACCGCTCATGAGGCCAAACTCTCTTTCGGTGCCTCCGGTAAATTCACTGCCCAGATCAGCCACGGTGCGCCGTTTGAAGTGTTTCTGTCTGCCGATACGGACAAACCTGCCTTGCTGATTGAGCAGGGTTTGGCTCAGGAAAACTCAGCTTTTACCTATGCACAGGGACAGCTGGCTTTGTGGTCAGCCCGGGCCGGTTATGTGGACGGGCAGGGCAAAGTGCTGGAAGACGGGGACTTCAGGTATATTGCCATTGCCAGTCCGAAACTGGCGCCCTATGGTGAGGCAGCGCGGCAGGTTATTGAAAAGCTGGGGCTGACTGAGGTGCTGCAGGCGCGCATAGTGATGGGCGAAAATATTTCCCAGACCTATCAGTTTGTGCAAAGCGGTAATGCCGAGCTGGGTTTTGTAGCGGTCTCACAGATCATGCAGCAGGGTAAGCTGCAGGATGGTTCGGTCTGGCTGGTACCGGAAGATCTGTATCAGCCGATTAAGCAGGATGCGGTATTGCTTACTACAGGTAAGGATAATCCTGCTGCCATTGCCCTGCTGGAATTTTTGCGTGGTAAATCAGCACAGGGAGTCCTGCTGACCTACGGCTATAAAATAGCTGACGATACTGTCGCTTCATCTGCATCTGATAAGAAGGATTGATGTGCTGAGCGAAGCGGATCTCAGTGCGTTGTGGCTGACACTGAAAGTATCACTGACCACCACGCTGTTATTGCTGCTGATCGGTACACCGCTGGCATGGTGGCTGCATATTAGCCGCTGGCGCTTTAAGCCGGTCTTGCATGCGCTGATTGCCCTGCCACTGGTGCTGCCGCCGACGGTGATCGGTTTTTATCTGCTGGTGATGATGGGGCCATCCGGGCCGGTTGGTCAGCTGACTATGTCGCTGGGGCTGGGGGTGCTGCCGTTTACTTTCTGGGGGCTGGTGGTGGCTTCCTGTTTTTACTCGCTGCCGTTTGTGGTGCAGCCGCTGCATAATGCCTTTACCGCTATTGGTCAGCGTCCGCTGGAGGTGGCGGCCACGCTGCGCGCCAGTCCGCTGGATACCTTTTTCCATGTGGTTATCCCGCTGGCCAAACCGGGCTTTCTGTCAGCGTCCATTCTCGGCTTTGCGCATACCGTGGGTGAGTTCGGCGTGGTGCTGATGATCGGCGGCAATATTCCGGACAAAACCCGCGTGGTGTCGGTACAGATTTACAATCATGTTGAAGCCCTGAATTACACACAGGCGCACTGGCTGTCGGGCATTCTGCTCGGGTTTTCGTTCCTGATTCTGATCGTGATGTACAGCGTACTGAAAACGCCGTTGCAGTTGCATGATCTGCGGCGGGAGCGCTCATGACTGCAGATCATAACGTGAAGCATAGCGACAGCGGCACAATCAGTTTCCGTTTTCAGCTCAGTTACAGCGGTTTCCGGCTCAATGCAGAGCAGCAATTACCGGGGCAGGGAGTGACGGTTTTATTCGGCCCTTCCGGCTGTGGTAAAAGTACCCTGCTGCGCTGTATTGCCGGACTGGAGCGGGCAGATTCATCCTTTTTGTGCGTCAAGGGTGAGGTGTGGGACGATTCATCACAAGGCCTGTTCCGCCCGGTCTGGCAGCGCCCGATTGGCTATGTGTTTCAGGAGGCCAGTCTGTTCCCGCACCTGACGGTGCAGCAGAATCTTGAGTTTGGCCGCAAACGCAGCCGCCTGATCCGCGATCCGGAAAACCTGCAGCAGACTATTGAGCTGCTGGGTATCGCGCATTTGCTGCAGCGTATGCCGGAGCGTCTGTCGGGCGGTGAACGGCAGCGGGTGGCGATTGCCCGGGCGCTGGCGGTATGCCCGCAGTTATTGCTGATGGATGAGCCGCTGGCCGCCTTGGATCTGCAGCGCAAACAGGAAATTCTGCCATTTCTGACCCGGCTGCATAACGAGCTGGATATTCCGGTGCTGTATGTCACCCATTCGCCGCAGGAAGTGACCCGGCTGGCGGATCATATTGTGCTGCTGAATGACGGGACAGTGGCGGCAGCCGGTGCGCTGGAAACGGTGCTGACCCGTCTGGATTCACCGCTGGCGGACAGCAAGCAGGCTTCCACGGTGCTGAAAACAGTGGTGGTCGGTTATGAGCCGGACTATCAGATGATGCAGGTGGAGTTTGCCGGTGGTCGTCTGAGCCTGCCTTACCGGGAGCAGCAGCCACCCGGCACAAAAATGCGGCTGCGGATTTATGCGCGGGATGTGAGTCTGGCTTTACTGGCCCCGGAGCAAAGCAGTATCAGCAATATTTTACCGGCGCGGATTGCAGGGATGACTGCCGGGGAGCCGGGGCTGATGATTACCCAGCTGAAAATCGGCGGGAGTTTATTGCTGGCGCATGTGAGTTGCCGTTCGGTGGCACGGCTGGGATTAGCAACCGGAATGCCGGTTTTTGCGCAGGTTAAGGCGGCGGCTATTGTTTGAGGCTTAACAAATCCTCGGCAGCTGTTCCCCCACCAGCACATCAATCAGCCGGTCGCCGCCAAAGCCGGTCGCCATAATCACCTGACCGGGCCGCCCGTTTTCAACGACACCAATCTGACAGGCATATTTCCCGGCTGGATGCTCTCGCATGACATGCAACAGCTGTTTTGCCTGAGCGGACGGAACAATCGCCACCAGTTTGCCTTCATTAGCCAGATACAGCGGATCAAGTCCCAGAATTTCACACATGCCACGCACTTCTGTGCGCACCGGAATTGCTTTCTGGTCAATCCTGACCGTCGTGCGGCTGGCCTGTGCGAACTCATTCAGCACGGTAGCCACACCACCACGGGTGGCATCACGCATGCAGTGAATATCCGGGCAAACCTTCAGCATTGCTTCGACCAGTGAGTTAAGCGGCTGGCAGTCGGTTTCGATATTATTTTCCAGCGCCAGCTCACCGCGGGCATCAACAATTGCCGCACCATGATCACCGATAAAGCCATTGATAATGACGGCATCACCGGCTTCAGCCCGGTCAGCACGAATATCAATACCCTCCGGAATGACGCCGACTCCGGCGGTATTGATGAACAGTTTGTCTGCCGCACCCCGATGCACGACTTTGGTGTCACCGGTAACAATGCGCACACCGGCTGCATCGGCAGTGGCTTTCATCGATTGAATCACCCGGAACAGGTCGGCAAATGGCAGGCCTTCTTCAATAATCAGCCCGCAGGTCAGGTACAGCGGTTTGGCGCCGCCCACAGCCAGGTCATTCACTGTGCCGGTTACGGCCAGCATGCCGATGTCACCACCGGGGAAAAACAGCGGATCAACCACATAGGAGTCAGTGGTCATGGCCAGACGATTACCCCACCGGCTTAACTGTTCCAGATCAAAGCGGGCCTGATCTTCCAATTGCTCCAGCTCCGGGCTGGCGAAGACCCGCACAAACAGTTCATGGATCAGGTCATGCATGGCTTTGCCGCCTGCGCCATGGGCCAGGGTGACGGTTTTATGCTGATATTTGGCAGGTAGTTCCGGTTCCGGGCTTATTGCCGGAGTTATTGCTGAGGTCATGGCCTGCCTCCGTAACCATGATTGAAATAGGCTGCACAGGCACCTTCTGAGGATACCATCAAGGCGCCCATCGGATTTTCCGGGTTGCATTGCGTACCAAAAATCCCACAGTCCCAGGGTTTGATCAAACCTTTGACCACCTGGCCGCACTGGCAGGCTTCCGGATCAACCGTGGTGACATTGGGCACGCCGAATTTACGTTCGGCATCAAACGCAGCATAGTCGTCAGTCATGCAGACACCGATCTCATCAATCGTGCCCAGACCACGCAGTTCAAATAGTGGCCGTACCGCAAAAACCCTGTGGATGGCGGCCAGTGCCTGTTGATTGCCATCCGCATTGACGACGCGGGTGTATTGATTTTCCACCTGATGCCGTCCTTCAGCCAGCTGTTGCAACAGCATCCACAATGCATTCAGAATATCCAGCGGTTCAAAACCGGTAATGACCAGCGCCTTGCCGTAATCCTGCGCAATAAAATCAAAGGCGCGCTCACCAATCACCATCGCCACATGACCGGGCGCCAGAAAGCCATCCAGCTTCATATCCGGATCATCCAGCACCGCTTTAATGGTCGGCGGTGTGACCAGGTGATTGCAAAACAGTGAAAAATTACTGATGCCTTCCCGTTCGGCCTGCAGCACGGTCAGCGCGGTACTGGGCATGGTGGTTTCAAAACCGAGGCCGAAAAAGATCACTTCGCGCTGTGGATTACGCCGGGCAATATTCAGCGCATCCAGCGGCGAATAAACCATGCGCACATCAGCACCCTCTGCCTTGGCCTGCAGCAGACTTTTCTTTGAGCCGGGCACACGCATGGCATCGCCGCAGGTGGTGAAGATGACTTCCGGGCGTTCCGCTAAGGCGACACAATCATCCACCCGCCCCATCGGCAGCACGCACACCGGACAGCCGGGGCCATGCACCATCTCAATACAATCCGGCAGCATTTGTTCAATGCCATAGCGGAAAATGGTGTGGGTATGGCCGCCGCAGAATTCCATGATTTGCAGGGGGCGCTGCAGCCGGGGTTCTATTTGTTGCGCAAGACGATGGATAGCCGACTGCAGGGTTCTGGCTTTCTCCGTATCGCGGAATTCATCGACGAATTTCATGCTGACGCCCTCATGGCATTCAGTTCTTCTTCCACTTCACCGAGTTCCTGCAGAATTTGCAGGGTGCGTTGTGCCTCATCCTCATCAATCCGGCTCATGGCAAAACCAACGTGTACCAGTACCCAGTCGCCGACACACTGTTCCGGCGCATGTTCGTCATCCACGATACAGGCGATATTCACTTCGCGTACCACGCCGGAAACATTGACGTTCGCCATCAGTGTTTCCGCATTGGTAATGGCCGTAATCTGGCCGGGGATACCCAGACACATTATTTCTCTCCTTGCAAACAGGTGGCGGCTGCAATCGCCCACTGCCCCAGCGCCAGACCGCCATCATTGGCAGGCACCCGCTGATGGGTCAGTACTTCACTATAAGGCTGCAGCCCATTTACCACTAATTCAAACAGTACACGATTCTGAAACACGCCACCGGACAGGGCAACCTGCGTCAGCTGATATTGCTCCAGCAGCTGGCGTGCCAGATCAATAATTACATTAGCCAGCCCGAGATGGAAGCGGGCGGCTATGACCGCTGTTGGCAGTGCATTGTCAAGATCGTGGAACAACGCCTGCCACATCGGTTTGCTGCTAATTTGTAAACAAATCTGTGAGCGGCCATTCACCATCTCCCATGCGAATGGGTAAGGCTCTGTATTATCCGGAATCCGCTGCTCCGGCAGCAGGGCTTCCAGCTCAATCGCTGCCTGACCCTCGTAGCTGAGCTGTGGCTGACAGATACCGAGGCAGGCCGCCACCGCATCAAACAGGCGTCCGCAGGAACTGGCAGCGGGGCTGTTCAGTTTTCCTTCCAGCATGGCATTCAGGGTGGCTAACGGCTGTCCGGCAATGAAATTCAGCACCTCATTCTCCGGCCGGGTTTGCCTGAAAGTTTCCCACAAGCCATAGTGATGCAGATTGGCATAAGTATTGCGCCAGGGCTCACGCATGGCCTGTGTTGCACCGGGCAGGGGAATGGGAGTGAAGTGCGCCAGACGCTGGCACTGGACATAGTCAGCCAGTAAAAACTCACCGCCCCACAATGTGCCGTCATCACCGTAACCCAGCCCGTCCAGCGCAATACCCAGCACTGGCCTGCTGTGCAATGGCAGGTGGTTTTCGGCCATGCAGGCTGCGATATGGGCATGATGATGAGCGGCTTCCAGTAACGGAATCTGCTGTTGTTCAGCCCATTGCCGGCCCAGTTTGGAGGATAAATATTCGGGATGTTTATCCACCACAATCACTTCCGGTTTATGCCGGTATAGTGTCTGGTAGAGCGCCAGATTGTGGCGGTAATCCTCATAGGTACCATAATTTTCCAGGTCACCCATGTGCTGGGAAAGAATGGCCTGTGAGCCGTTGGACAAACAGAAGGTGTTTTTTAATTCACTGCCCATGGCCAGAATCGCCGGAGCATGTTTAAAGCTTTCCGGCATTGAAAGCGGGGTCGGTGCATACCCCCGGGCGCGGCGCAGCACGCGCTGTTGGCCTGCCATCAGCCGCACCACCGAATCATCAATGCGGTTGGCAATCGGGCGGTTATGCATCAGAAAGGCATCCGCAATCTGCCCGAGTTGCCTGCGCGCCTGATCATTATCAATGCATTGCGGCTCAGAAGACAGGTTACCGGAGGTCAGCACCAGCGGATTGTCCAGTTGCTGCATTAGTAAATGATGCAGCGGGGAATAGGGCAGCATGAAGCCCAGTGTGCGCTGCCGGGGTGCTAACTCACTGCTGAGGCGGCAATCATGCCTGCGCTGCAGGAGCACAATCGGCGCTTCGGCACCTGATAAACACTCAATATCCCCGCCCGTCACCTGACAATACTGTTCAATCTGCGCAAGGTCTCGTGCCATCAGCGCGAATGGCTTATCCGGACGCTGTTTACGCTTGCGTAGCCTGATAATCGCCGCCTCATTACCGGCATCCACCGCCAGATGAAAGCCGCCGATGCCTTTAATCGCGACAATCTTCCCCTGTTTCAGCAGCTGTGCGGCGGCATGAATGGGGTCTGTGTCAGGCATATCACCGGCTTCATGGCCTGAAGCGCTTTCGTGCGTTGTGCTTTCCAGCCACAACTGCGGGCCGCACACCGGACAGGCATTCGGCTGGGCATGAAAGCGCCGGTCAGCCGGATTGTCATACTCAGCCTGGCAATCCGCACACAGCGTAAAACCGGCCATGGTGGTAGCGGGGCGGTCATAAGGAATGTTCTGAATAATGCTCAGCCGCGGGCCGCAATGCGTACAATTGGTGAACGGATAGTGATAACGCGGGCCGGACGGATTATGGATGTCATCCAGACAAGCCTGACAGGTGGCTGCATCCGGCGGAATATGGGTTTGGATGCTGTGGCCGGCGATACTGGACTGGATCACAAAATCATCCAACTGCAGCGGCTCCGTGCGTTGACGTGTTATCCGCTCAATCCGTGCCAGCGGCGGGGCGCTCTCCCTCAAACCGGCGATCAGGCCATTAATGGCTGCTTCATCCCCCTGCGCATGAATACACACGCCTTGCCCGGTATTACTGACCCAGCCCTTCAGACCATGGGTATGGGCCAGCGTCCAGACCATGGGCCGGAATCCGACTCCCTGCACAATACCGTAAACCCGGATGGTTTCGGCGATTTCGGTAACTCCGGCTGCGGCGCTTGCGATGTTTTCTGTGCCCGTGGTGGCTGATAGCATGCTCATCATTAATGCACCGTACACACCATACAGGGGTCAAATGAGCGCACAATATGCTGAATCATCACTGAGTTTTCCCCGGCATCACCCACTTCCGTGCCCTGCAGTGCCTGCTCCAGCGCACCGGGCTGCCCGGCGCTGTCCCGTGGCGAGAAGTTCCAGGTGGTGGGGGCAATAATCTGGTAGCTGAGAATACGACCCTTATAAATACGCAGCCAGTGCCCGAGACTGCCGCGTGCCGCTTCAATCATGCCCTGGCCCTCGGCTTCCTGAGGCAGCGGTGCATGCGCACAGAACGGCTGGCCGGGTTGCAATTGCTTATAGCCGTCTTCCATGGCCGGAATTAAGGCCGCCAGTTCCAGCAGCCGCGCAATTACCCGGTTTTGTACATTGCTGCCCGATTCTGCCAGCAGTTGCCTGACTAATGCTTGTCCGGCGACCGCCTGACGCGCCAGTGCCCCGACTTCCATCACCCTGCCGTCCAGCCGTGGTGCCTTGCACCAGCTGTAGCCATCGGCCTGCTCAATATCCGGTTCGGTGGTGCCCTGAAAGGGGTGCTGCGGCTCGTTCTGATAACGCATCCAGCTATGGCTGATGTCTTCACGAATCTGTTGCGCATTGAGTGCTTCCGCCTGTCCTGTCCATACGCCCGCCGGAAACAGATGCCTGCCGTCCTGCTCATAGGCACCATAACTCATCAGGCGGGTAGCGAGTCTGCCGCTTTGTGCCAGCTGCAGCGAGTCACTGAGCTGTAAAAAGCGTGAGAAATCGGCATCAGCATGTGCTGCCGCCCACTCCCGGAGCTGGTCGGGGCTATCCAGCGCCAGTACCCGTTCCAGTTTATCGGCAAAGCAGTGGGTTTCCAGAAACTGGCGGAAGCCGGCGATAATCAGTCCGAGGCGCATCTTTTCTGAGCTGCTGACTGAGCGGCTGCTGCCACCGGGCTGGATGCTCAGTGAGTGGGGCCATTTGCCCGCCAGTATGCCGGTCAGATGCAGCAATTCAGCACGGGCTTTCAGCATCGTGGCGGCACTGCTGCCTTTTTGTGCGGCAAAACGCTGCTGAATGCTGTGGTGCCAGTGATGCTGCCGGTATGCGTCACGGGCAAAATCCGGCATAAAGAATAAGTAGAAATGCGTGAGGTGGTCAGCGGCATTCTCCGCCGCCAGAATCAGATTATTGGCCAGTTGCCCGTTACGGGCCGCTTCCAGCCCCTGTGCATCAGCCAGTGCCCGGGCTGCCGCTACCGACTGGGCCACAGAGCAGATACCACAGATACGCGGTGTATAAACCAGGGCATCACGCGGATCTTTGCCCTGTAGAATCTGCTCAAAACCGCGATACAGCGGGGAGTTGACCCTTGCCGATGCCACCTTGCCATCGATAATGTCGACGCTGACTTCCAGATCGCCCTCAACACGGTTAAACGGCCCGAACAGTTTGCGTGTGGCTGGTTTGCTCATGGCTTGACCTCACGTGCCTTCGGCTTGCCGGGCGGGTGGATAATATGGTCAGCCACCGCATTACGTTTCAGGCGTTCGGGGGTGGCAGCCTTGGATAAGGAGGCCAGCGCCACAAACCAGGCCTTGGGCATATCGGTCGGCAGTCCCACCGGTATCCCGGCCAGTTTCGGGGTTTCGGTAAAAGGCGCTTTTTTCTGCTCAAAAGCCGGGGCGGTGCAGTTAATACAGGCATAGCCGCCGCGCAGACAGGAGCCATCACCATTCCACAGCCGGGTATTGCAATCTGCCCGTGCCTGGGTACCGAGACAGCCCATGTGTTCCATCATGCAGCCAATATCGGAAGGGGTTTCCGCACTGGCCTTGTACTCATAATACTCATTGCGCGGGCAGCCATGATGCACCAGATGATCGGTATAGCTGCGCGGGCGCTGGTACTCATCCAGCTGCCCCGCTGTCAGCTCTCCGGCAGCCAGTTGCATCAGGGTTTCGGTCACCCAGTTGGGATGCACCGGACAGCCGGAAATATTAATCACCGGCAGTCCGGCGGCTGATTGCCAGTCTGCTGCCAGCAGGGCACCGTGGTGGTTACCGTCATATTGCAGTCCTGTTGCCTCAGGTGTGTTGTCGCCTGCCGCGGTAATCCCTCCGAAAGCAGCACAGGAGCCCATCGCCAGGGTATAGCGGGCTTTTGCAGCCAGAGCCGCCAGCCAGTCTTTCATCGGTTTGCCGGTTCCGGAAAGCATGTGGAAGCGGCCGCTGCCGTTTGGCCCCATCATCACTGAGCCCTCCAGACACAGGCCATCCAGCCGGATGTTGTCAGCGAGTATATCCGCCAGTAAGGCATGAAACTCATCCAGCGAGGCTTCACTCAGTGACGGATGCCAGAGCAGATTAATACCGGCAGCCTGCAGACTGGTATATAAATCAGGGTTTTCAGCATTGAGCAGTGACATGCTGCAGCCACCACAACCGCCGGATTGCAGCCAGAGCAGGTTAAACATGTTGTTCACCTGTTAACGGCAGTTCCAGTGTAAATACCGCACCACCCTGCGGGTGGTTGGCGGCACTCAGTTGGCCATTGCATTGCTCCGTGGCCAGTCCGTAGCTGATATATAAACCGAGTCCGGTGCCTTCTCCCACCGGTTTGGTGGTAAAAAAGGGGTCAAATATTTTCAGCAGATTTTCCTTGCTGATACCCTCGCCATTATCGCGGATGGTGATAATAACCTTGTCTGCCTGCTGCTCCAGGCTGATTGCCAGCAAGCCGTTTTCACGTTCGCGCAGCACATCCAGTGCATTCTGGATCAGGTTCAGCAGGATTTGCTGGATATAGCCTTTGTTGGCCTGGATGAGCAGTTCATCTGCGGGCAGGTCATAGCTGACCTCCTGCTGATGACGGGCGGATTTCATGACCCACAACACGCTGTTTTTAATCAGTTGTATCAGGTCGAAGGGTTCGGTTGCATGGTTGCCCGGGGTGGAAAAGCGCTTCAGCTCCTGTACGATGCTGCTCACCCGCTCAGCACCTTCCATGGAGCCGTCCACCAGCGAGTCAATATCTCCGAACATATTGTCTATGCGCAGTTCGCGGCGCAGATTTTCCCGGTCTGTTTCGTTAATTCCGCGATGGATGGCATCAATATAGGACTGAAAGCGGCTTTTGTACTTTTTGAGTACGTGCATATTGCCGTAAACAAAACTGATCGGATTATTCAGTTCATGAGCGACACCGGCCACCAGACGGCCCAGTGAGGCCATTTTTTCAGACTGCAGCAATTGTTGCTGGGTGGATTGCAGACGCTGGTGGGCCTGTTGCAGCTCACGGTAAGCACGGCGTATTTCATCCAGCGGCTTGCCGGTCAGTACTGAGCCGAGCAGATGGCCGTCGTGGTGATAACGGGGGGTGCAGGTAATCGCCATTGGTACGGCGCGCTGCTCAGCATTAAGGATGTCCATCTCGCAGTCAATCATGTTTCCTGAACGGATTCTGGCCGGAAACTGATTAACCTCGCTGAGGTGTGCCGGACTGAACAGGGTATGCAGTGCTTTACCCTGCAGCTGCTCAGCAGTTTTGGCAGTCAGCTTTTCCAGCGAGCGGTTGATGCGCTGAATATTGCCGTGAATATCAGTGACAATCAGCACGTCATGCATGGAGGACAGTACGTTCTCAATGAACTGCTGGGCTTCTTCCAGCGCGGTATTTTTTTCCTCGATCAGCACCTGCTGGTTGACCAGATCCGCGTAGTACTCATCCATGCGCTGAATCACCTCGACCCAGGCTTCTTCAGCCATCTGGCCGGGCAAGGCTTGATCCTGAATAACTTTGCGGGTCAGTATTTCAGCGGGCATACCTTAACCGCCTCCGTTAGCCGGAGCCAGTGCGGCCATGCTGATATCGGCTATTGTGCTGCCGGTATCTTCCGGTTGTTCCAGCCCGTAGCGTTCCATTTTACTGCGTAATCCGACCCGTGATAAACCCAGCTCATCCGCGGTTCGCGACTTGTTCCAGCGGTTGCGTACCAGTGTCGCATGCACTATCCGTGATTCCAGCGATTCCACCCGGTCTTTCAGCGTGCCCTGCGCCGGTGCGGTGATAATACGCATATCCTGATGCTGTTCTTCCGGGGTGGCACGCAGCACTTTGGCGGACATCAGTTCTGCGCCCAGCGTGTCCTGCTGCGCCAGTACCAGCATGCGTTTGATTTCATTCTGTAATTCGCGCACGTTACCCGGCCAGTGGTAAGCCTGCAGGCAATTAATCGCCTCACGGCTGAAACCGCTGACTTTTTTACCCAGCTCCTGCATAAACTGCTCCAGCAGGTGTACCGCCAGATAAGGCACATCCTCCAGCCGCTCCCGCAGCGGCGGTACACTGATCTCAAAACCACTCAGCCGGTAATACAGATCCTGGCGGAAGCGTCCCTCACGCACCGCCTCTTCCAGATTGCGGTTAGTGGCGGAAATGACCCGCACATTGACCGGAATCCGGGTATTGCTGCCCAGCGGCCGTACTTCACCTTCCTGTAATACCCGCAGCAGTTTGAGCTGGAAGGCCGCCGAGGTATCGCCGATCTCATCCAGAAACAAGGTGCCGCCATCCGCACTTTGAAACAGACCGGCCCGATCCTGGGTGGCACCGGTAAATGCGCCGCGTTTATGACCGAACAGCTCACTTTCCAGCAGTTCATCCGGTAATGCGCCACAGTTTTCCGCCACAAAGGGCTCATTCTGGCGCAGGCTGTTGTAGTGCAGGGCACGGGCACACAACTCTTTTCCGGTACCGGATTCGCCGGTAATCAGCACACTGACATCATAGGGGGCCAGCTGGCGGATGGTTTCACAGACCGGCTGCATGCAACTGTCCGGGCTGCGTACAATGCCGTCATCAAAGCTGTAGCGGGACTGCAGGATACGGCGCTGTCCGGCGACGGCCTCGTGCAGGGTTTTCGGGCGTAATTTGAGCTCAAGCGACAGGCGTTCGGTCTTGCGGTGCAGCTCGAACAGCTCAACCGCATTTTTCAGCTTGCTGATCACCTCATCCGGTCGCCAGGGCTTGCTGATAAACTGATAAATGCCACCGTCGTTAATCGCGGCAATCAGGTCGTCCGGATCGGTATAGCCGGAAATAATCATCCGGATGGTTTCCGGCCAGCGCTCACGAATTTCTGCACACAGCTCAATACCGGTCATTTCCGGCATCCGCTGGTCACACAGCACCACCTTGATCCATTCCTGCTCCATAACTTTTCTGGCTTCAGCCGCGTTCAGTGCAGTGTGCACCTCAAACTCCTCATCCAGAATGCGGCGCAGGGTTTCCAGCGCCCGGGGTTCATCATCAACCACCAGGATGCCGGGCAGGGAAGTGCTGTTACTGCTGATCATTTAACGGTCCGGAGTTCCTGTTCCTGATCGGTCGCTTGTCCGGCAGCAAAACCGGTACCCAGCAGACGCAGTTCACGGCTCATGCGCAGCCATTTATACCAGCTGTCCATTCCCTGACCGGTGGTGGCTGAGACCTGTAATACCTGAATCTTCGGATTAACGCGGCGGGCAAACTCAATGCACTTTTCCACATCAAAATTCAGGTACGGTAATAAGTCGATTTTGTTTAACAGCATAATGTCAGCGGCATGAAACATATCCGGATATTTGATCGGTTTGTCCTCGCCCTCGGTCACCGAGAGGATGGCAACCTTGTGTGCCTCACCCAGATCAAAAGCCGCCGGACAAACCAGATTGCCGACATTTTCAATAAATAACACCCCGCCTGCTGCCGGTTGCAGGCTTTGCAGGGCATGACCGACCATATGCGCATCCAGATGGCAGCCTTTGCCGGTATTGATTTGTAATGCCGGTACGCCGGTGGCACGGATACGCTCAGCATCCTGTGCGGTTTCCTGATCGCCTTCAATCACTGCCAGCGTTAACTCATGCTGCAGATCCTGCAGGGTGCGGGTCAGTAAGGTGGTTTTGCCGGAGCCGGGCCCGGACACCAGATTCAGGGTCAGAATGCCGTTTTGACTGAAATAGCGCCGGTTTTCTGCAGCATAAGCATCATTCTTGCTGAGAATGTTTTGCTCGATCTCTATCATGCGGCTCTGGCTTAAACCGGGCGCGTGGGCACGGGCCGGGCCTTGTCCGTAGTGATGGTGGTCATGATGCGCGTGATCGTGATGGGTGTGTTCATGAGCTTGGCTATGCCCGTGAGTATGTCCGTGGGAGTGGTCATGATGTCCATGATCATGGTCATGTGCGTGAGAATGATCATGATGGTGATGTTCATGTTCGTGTCCGTGAGAATGATCATGATGGTGATGCTCATGCCCGTGATCGTGATCATCGCCGTGGGAATGGGTATGCTGTCCTTCAATGCGGGTTTCACCCTGGCCGCAGCCGCAAACAGTACACATTTACTCAACCTCCAGTTCTTTAATTCGCATTTCATCGCCGCTGCTGACCTGCAGCTGATAACTGCCGCAATCCGGGCAGGCATCATAGCGGTTTTCAATGGTAACGCTTTTGGCGCAGGCCATGCACCATGCCTGTGCCGCCAATTGATTGATTTCCAGGCTGGCCTGCTCAGCCACACTACCCTTCATCACCACATCAAAAGCAAATTCCAGCGCCGGGATTTCCACACCGGATAAACTTCCGACATCCAGCACCACCCGCTTTACAACGCTGAAGTCCTGCTTTTCTGCTTCAGCCTCAATAATCTGCAGGATACCTTCGCACAGCGACATTTCATGCATGGTAATCCGCCTCCGCTAAAATAGTAAGCTCATATCCCACACAGGGGTCAAGTGCCTGAATCAATAATCCGGCCTGCCTTTCCAGCGTTTCCGGATAACGCTGATCCAGATGACGCAGACTCCCGGCCACCACGCCCTCAGGATGAAAATTCCATTCGGTGGGGGCGATAATGTGGAATTGTTCAACGGTTTGCCGGTCATTGGCCAGTTGCAGATAATGGCTCAGATGGCCGCGGGCTGCGCGGATGTGGGAGAGGGTGGGATTTGTGTTTTGTATCTGCGGGGGGAAGGGCCGGGGATGGGGGGAATAATCACCGCAAAACCACGCCTCCAGCTCCTCCATCAGCAGTAACATGCCCAGCAGCCGCCCATAGCAACGGCTCAGCAAGCCATTGCCGCGCAGCTGAATCAGCTCCTGTATCTGCGGATGGTTTTGTATGAAGGTAAAGAAACTTGCCTCACAGGGTTGACCCCGCCAGTCCGGTGCCGCACTAAAACGGCTACCCTCCGTCTGCAGGCGTGCCGTTATTGTTGCATCCCGTTCCGCTGTATCCGGCAATGAGCAGATAGTGGTTTGTCCGGCATCAGCCCAGGGCTGTGCCGCCAGCCAGTGCAGAAAATGTCCGCTGTTGTTGTCTGAGCTGCTTAGCAGGTTGTCTGTAGCGGACTGAGCCAGCCAGTCTTTCGCGTTACGTTCGCCGAGCAGTTGCTGCTGTAATAATGTCTGTACGGTGTGCCATTGTGCGGCAAGCTGCGTGGGCTCAATGCTGGTTTCGCTGTGCAGGGCGAATAACTTATTGTGCGGGTTAAGGCTCCGGCCTAACTGACGCAGGCCGGTATTAATTTTTGCCAGTGCCTGCTTTTCACCGGGCTGCTCTGAGAATGCGGCGACCTGTAACAGCCATTGCCAGCTTTGTTCGCGCAGGCTTTCCAGCTGTACCACGATGTGGCGCTGCTGCTGTATTGCTGATGTCGCTGGTTGCTGCAAGGCTTGTTCGACAGCACTGATCGCTGCCGCAGACTGGGCGGCACCACAGACATTAAATAACAGCGGGATGGTCTGTAATAAATACGTGACCGGCTTGCCGGTAAACAGCTGGCTGACATGGTGCGGGCGTGAGGAGCGGATGGTCGCTTTCAGCGGCTCACCCCGGTATAAACTAATGTCCAGCTTGCCTTCAATACCCACTATCTGTCCTGCCCTGTGGTATTGAATGAAGTGTCAGCAGTATCAGTGAGCGTTGCTTTCAGCTCGCCAAAATGCTTGCCCCGTAAAAATTCCCGGCGGGATAAAGGTTTTTCCAGTGTATCGCTGAGATTCACTTTGGCGCTTATTTCCTGCTGTGTCTCGCCGTCATCATTTGTACCGGCTTCTCTTTCATCTGTGTTGTCTGTGATGAGGATTTCATCACCCCGCCAGCGCCGTTGTATTTCTGCTGCCGGATAATGGCTGGTCGGGTCGCAGTTTTCACTCTCAAACAAGGCATCCAGTGCAGCCAGTGCGGTCAGCTCTGCAGCCTGTTGTGAGTCGAATTCAAAAACCGGTGAGAACAGTGAGCAGCTTTGGTAAGCCCCGGTCTCCTCTTCATAGCCGGCGATGAACTCATAGTTGCCGGAGGGCAGGGCATGCTGATACTTGCTGCCGGTTGGCTTGCGGGCAGCAAGGCCTGATTGACTATCTGCAGGAATATACATCAGATTCATAAACCACGGTGTCAGCATAATCCCCAGATAACCCTGTTGCCAGTCCCGGAAGCCAAGCGCCCTGACTTCAAGACGGGGATTGATAAACGGCATACCCGCCATACGCTGTTGCAAAATCCGCTGAAAAGCGTTTTCCAGTCTTTGTGACAGGCTGTGTATTGCTGAAACGTCGGTTTGACCGGGGTGCATAGCCTTACCTTTAATCCTGCCCGTTGAACACCATGAACTGCTCTTTTCCGGCATCACATTCCGGGCAGCGCCAATGATCGGGTAATTGCGAGAAGGGCGTCCCGGCGGGAATCTGCCAGTATTCATCACCCAGATCCGGATCATAAACCTGCCAGCAGATTTTGCATTCCATCCTGTCTTCATCGCGGATGCGGCTGTTATCACCGCAGTAGGAGTTTTCAAACTGACTTTCAAACGGACTGTGGGCCATAATTACTTTGTAACCTCACTATCGTAAATAGCCAGTATTTCCTGCAGGCGCTCAGCAGATTCCTGCAGGTCTTCCGGAGCCGCTTTGGCCACTTCCGGCACATCGATAACTTCAATGGTGTTCAGAATCAGCAGGTCTTCAGAGTTATAGAATTTTACCCACCAGACATTGGCCTTGCCGGTACTGCCGATACGGCAGTTACCATAACCTCGCGACAGAATGGTGATCGGGCCGACGCCGAGCCGCTCGCCGAGAAAATTCAGGTCTTCCTGTGATAACGGCAGCAGACTCAGGTTGATCACATGGGCTTTATTACCGGGCTGCCACTGGCGGATTTGTTCATCCAGCTCGGTCAGCAGTGAGGGGGCATTGAGCACACCAGGCGGCAGATGTTCTGTGCCGGTGTCCAGAGCGTCTGCCCGGCTGAAGGTCTGTTCCCGTACTACTGAGGGAATATCAGCCACTTCCACCACATCGCTCAGCAACTGTCGCGCCTCATTATATTCCCGCACCCGCCAGATGCCGGTGAGTACCGATTCCTGAATCTGTACCGCCCGATCCTGTTCACAGACCACGCTGACCTCACCTTCATTGAGGATCTGATCAATCAGTTCGCGGTTGGGCTGGTCCAGCGTGCTGAGATCGATGCGTATCGCCGGTGCTCCGGCCTGATAGCGGCGAATGGCTGCCAGTATGTCATTCAGTAAGGCAAGCCCCGCCGTTAAACCGGCCATCTCTTCCGGTTCCGGCAGTGGCGGCGGGTTATAGGTAGGCATGGCTCCGGGTGAGCCCATAAAGCTGAAGTTTTCATCGCCCTGTTCGCCGGGTTGTGAGCCCGTGCCGACGATGGGTATGCCAATGGGTTTATACAGTTCTGTCATTGCTGCTGTGCCTCGCTGATTAGTTACTTACCACCGGAATCCCCACTGAGGGCGGGCGGGTCGGTTCGGATGCCAGTATCCGGGGAATGTCTGTCAGGTAATCGCTCCAGTCCTTAATGCCGGTGAGGGTGCCGAGATACTGCTCTTTGTGCATAAACACCAGTGCCGGCCAGGACATAAAACCAAACTGACTCTGTAGTTTTTTTTCATCCTGCCGGTCAATAACCCCAGCCTGCAGCTGCGGGAAGGCTTTGATCAGTTCGGGTAAAACCACCGCCACATCATTGCTTTCCGGGAAGCGCTTCGGGTCTTCGCTGAAAAACAGCACGCTGTATTCATGGGTTTGCAGAAAATCCTGCAGGTTTACTGTGCTTAGCTGCGGGTACTGATGATCGCTTATCAGGCGCTCAATTAAAGGTGAGGTCATACGTTATCCGTTGGTTTTATCGGTGCCTGCCCGACCAGCGGGCGCAAATGCTCAGGTAATTCCGGTTCCCGGTTGAGCAGATCTGCGAACAGATGGTCAATACCGGCAATATCCGGGGTGTCGCTCATGGATGCGGCCACCGCCTGCAAAGCCTGCTGCATGTGTAAGGCTTGTTCGGGATGCAAGACTTCACGTGCCGCGCCGAGAAAATTCAGCAGCCATGTGCCTGCGGGCTGTTCGCCCACCAGCAGCATATCCACCAGCTGTTGTTCGCCGTTGGCTTCGCACAGGGCATGACTACCGCGCATTTCCACCACCTGCATCGGGATGCCCATGCACATCAGTATTTCCCCCGGTGATCGACATCCACGCTGAGCGGCTGGTCGATCGGTGAGGGCTTGGGGTCATAATGCACGGTGCTGTCAGCCAGTACCCGGATGTCGCCTTTGCGGTAAGCCTGTGCTTCACTGGGGCGTCCTGCTTCATACTGTTGCAGCGCCAGTTCGGAGGGCGAAAGGCGCTCGGCTTCAGGTAACGGGGTTTGCCGTTTGGCAGCGCTGATGCCCAGTTCCGCCAGATAATCCAGTGCGGCATCAATGGCAGGTTGTATTTGCGCCCGAACCGGTTCACGCAGGCTGCCGCCATAGTCTTCCAGTTCCTGCGGCTGCACACCGATCAGCAATAAATGCTGCGGGTAATCGCCCAGTAACTCCGCAGTTGCCAGTACTTCCTGAAACCCGGTCTGGTGCAGGCTCATTTTCTTTGCCCCCATGAAATTGGGCACATCCTGATCTTTTATCAGTTTCAGGGTGCCGGGCGGCAGACCGTAATCAATCGCATCGAATACCACCAGTATGTAGGCAGCCTGCACATGCTGCACCAGATAGATGCCCTGGGTGCCGCCATCCATCAGGGTAACATTATCCGGGAAACGGTATTGTGCGTTCAGTGCTTCAATACAGCGCACCCCAAAGCCTTCGTCGGCCCAGAGAATATTACCGATACCAAGCAGCAGGACGGAGGGTTGGTCTGACATAAATGAATCTCACTATGAATCTCGCGTAAATCTCACTTAACGGCTATGTGTCATACCATATTCCATTTTGTGACATAAGTGAAATATTTGTTTTCAATTTTCAGGTGAACTGTAAGCTATCTTTCCGATGGTTTTTGCACTAATGAACAGGTCTGCTTATAAGGTTTTGAAAATTTTAAGTTTATTGGTTTTGGCATGATTGTTGTATTGATTTGGTTTGACTGTAATTATCAGCAGACGAGGAGGCTTAGGTGATTGAAACCTTTTATGATGTCATGCGCAGGCAGGGCATTTCACGGCGTAGTTTTCTGAAGTACTGCAGCCTGACTGCAGCAGCTTTGGGACTGGGGCCGGAGTTTGCGGGCAAGATTGCCCATGCCATGGAAACCAAACCACGTATCCCGATTTTATGGTTGCACGGCCTGGAATGTACCTGTTGTTCCGAATCCTTTATCCGTTCCGCCCATCCGTTAGCCAAGGATGTGGTGCTGTCGATGGTGTCACTGGATTATGACGACACCATTATGGCCGCAGCGGGTACCCAGGCTGAGGCGATTATTGAGGAAACCATCGAGAAATACGACGGCAACTTCATTCTGGCGGTAGAGGGCAATCCGCCATTTAATCAGGAAGGCATGTCCTGCATTATTGCCGGAAAGCCGTTCCATGAGCAGCTGCGTCATGTGGCGAATCACTGCAAGGCGATTATTTCCTGGGGTTCCTGTGCGTCCTATGGCTGTGTGCAGGCAGCCAGGCCGAATCCGACCAAGGCCACGCCGGTACATAAATTCATTACTGACAAGCCGATTATTAAAGTACCGGGCTGCCCGCCCATCGCGGAAGTCATGACGGCGGTGGTGACCTACATCCTCACCTTCGAGCGTTTTCCGGAGCTGGATCGTCAGGGGCGGCCAAAGATGTTCTACAGCCAGCGCATTCACGATAAATGCTACCGCCGTCCGCATTTTGATGCCGGACAGTTTGTGGAAAGCTTTGATGATGAGGGCGCCCGCAAAGGCTACTGTCTGTATAAAGTCGGCTGCAAAGGTCCGACCACTTATAACGCCTGTTCCACTATCCGCTGGAATGAAGGCACTTCCTTCCCGATTCAGGCCGGTCATGGCTGTATCGGCTGCTCGGAAGATGGTTTCTGGGACAAGGGTTCGTGGTATGCACGCCTTACCGATGTGAATGCTTTTGGCGTGGAAGGCAATGCCGACAAGGTGGGCGGAACGGCGGCTGCAGTGGTGGGTACGGCGATTGCTGCACATGCGGCTGTTTCTGCCGTAAAACGTGCACAGAGCAAAAATGAGGACAGTAGTAAGGGCAGGGACAAGGCCGGCCAACAGGAGGAAGTGTGAGATGGGCGTAATTCAGACACCGAATGGTTATAACCTGGATGACTCCGGCCAGCGTGTGGTGATTGATCCGGTGACGCGGATTGAAGGTCACATGCGCTGTGAGGTGAACATTGATGAGAATAACATCATCCGTAATGCCGTCTCGACCGGTACTATGTGGCGCGGTCTGGAAGTGATCCTGAAAGGGCGTGATCCGCGTGATGCCTGGGCCTTTGTTGAGCGTATCTGTGGTGTGTGTACCGGCTGTCATGCGCTGACTTCAGTGCGGGCAGTGGAAGACGCGCTGGGGATTCAGATTCCGCCCAATGCGCATCTGATCCGCGAGATGATGGCCAAGACGCTGCAGGTGCATGACCATGTGGTGCACTTTTATCATTTGCATGCGCTGGACTGGGTGAATCCGGTCAATGCTCTGAAAGCTGATCCGAAGGAAACTTCCAAGCTGCAACAAATGGTCTCACCGGCTCATCCCTTATCCAGCCCCGGTTATTTCCGCGATATTCAGACCCGTATCCGCAAGTTTATTGAATCCGGGCAGTTAGGCCCGTTCAAAAACGGCTACTGGGATAATCCGGCCTATAAACTGCCGCCGGAAGCCGATCTGATGGCGGTGGCTCATTATCTGGAAGCACTGGATTTACAGAAAGATTTCGTCAAGGTGCATACCGTATTCGGCGGTAAAAATCCGCATCCTAATTACCTGGTCGGAGGTGTGCCCTGTGCCATTAATATGGACGGTGATATGTCGGCGGGGGCGCCGCTGAATATGGAGCGGCTGAATTTTGTTAAAGCGCGCATTGATGAAATGGTGGCCTTTAACAAAAACGTTTATATCCCGGATGTGATTGCGATTGCCAGTTTCTATAAAAACCAGCTCTGGGGCGGTGGTCATGGCGCGGTGAATGTCATGGATTATGGCGCTTACCCCAAGGTCAATTATGACAAGTCCACCGATCAGCTGCCGGGCGGGGTTATCCTCAATGGTAACTGGAATGAGGTATTTCCGATTGATCCGCGTGATCCTGAGCAGGTACAGGAATTCGTTGCCCATTCCTGGTACAGCTATCCGGATGAGACGAAAGGCCTGCATCCGTGGGATGGTATTACCGAGCCGGATTATAAGCTTGGCCCGAATGCCAAAGGTACCAGCACCAACATCCGCCAGATTGATGAAAGTGCCAAGTATTCCTGGATCAAGGCACCGCGCTGGAAGGGGCATGCGGTTGAGGTCGGCCCGCTGTCACGTTATACCCTGGCTTATGCGCAGGGGGTGGAGTATGTGCAGGAGCAGGTGAACCGTAGTCTGGGGGCGTTTAATCAGCTGGCCGGTACGAATCTGGATGCCAAATCTGCACTGAATTCGACTATTGGCCGCACGCTGGCGCGGGCGCTGGAGTCGGAGTATTGCGGGGATATGATGGTGGATGACTGGAATGAGTTAATCACCAATATCAAAAACGGCGATACCGCCACTGCCAATATGGAAAAGTGGGATCCGTCCACCTGGCCGAAGGAGGCCAAAGGCGTGGGAACCGTGGCGGCACCGCGTGGTGGTCTGGGACACTGGATCAAAATCAGGGATGGCAAAATTGAGAACTATCAGTGCGTGGTGCCAACCACCTGGAATGGTTCTCCGCGGGATCCTGCGGGTAATATCGGTGCCTTTGAGGCCTGTCTGATAAATACCCCGGTTGAGCGTCCTGAAGAGCCGGTGGAAATTCTGCGCAGTCTGCATAGTTTTGATCCGTGTCTGGCCTGTTCAACCCATGTCATGAGTGAAGATGGCCGGGAACTGGCTAATGTCAAAGTACGTTAAGGAGAGCGCTATGTTAAAACTGATTGCAAACACCTTTCTGCTGCTGGTTCCGGGCCTGTTTTCGGGGCAGCTGCTGGCCCATGCCGGTTCGCACAGCATGCTCACTGAACAGGCTTTAATTATGCACTGGTTATCTGAGCCGTTTCATCTGGCGGGTGTCGTCGCTGTGATAGGTGTTGGACTATTCTTCTCGGTCAGTCTTTTGTTAAAGGCTAAAGCACGGAGGTAGGCTATGAGTAATATTTTTGCACCTCATAGTGAGCCGGCGGTTTATGTCTATGAGGCTCCGGTGCGGCTGTGGCACTGGGTGAACGCCTTTGCCATTCTGGTGCTGGGGCTGACCGGTTACTTTATCGGCAGCCCTCTGCCGACAATGTCAGGGGAGGCCAGTGATCATTTCCTGATGGGCTATATCCGTTTTGCGCACTTTGCTGCCGGATACATCCTGCTGGTTGGCTTTCTGGGCCGTATCTACTGGATGTTTGTCGGCAACAGCCACACGCGGGAAATTTTTATCCCGCCCGTCTGGCGGCTCGGGTTCTGGAGCGGTGTCTGGCATGAATTGCGCTGGTACCTGTTTCTGGCCAAAGAACCGCGTAAATACACCGGGCATAACCCACTGGCGGTGCTGACCATGCACCTGATGTTTGTCTGGGGAACCCTGTTTATGATCTTTACCGGGTTTGCCCTGTATGGTGAAGGCACCGGGCCGGGGTCATGGGCGCACAGCCTGTTTACCGTATGGCTGATCCCGCTGTTCGGGCAGAGCATGGATGTGCATACCTGGCATCATTTTGGCATGTGGTGGCTGGTGGTATTCGCCATGACGCATATCTATGTTGCCATCCGCGAAGACATTATGTCACGGCAGACCATTGTCAGCTCGATGATCAGCGGCTGGCGCTCATTCCGTGATCACCGTGCGGTGGATGACGGGCACTGATTTTTCTCCTTGTGTTGGCTGGCGGGGCATTCCTGATTTAACGGGATTGTCCCGTTTTGGTTTGGGGGTATACGGGTTAGCTGCACCTTCTCAAACTGTAAACCCCCGCGAGCGTTTCACCGAACGCAAAACAATATTAGACTTTACCCGCGCCACACCCGGCAGGCATAAAATCACATCACGATGCAGCTGTGCGTAATGCTGCAGGTCTTTCGCAGTCATGCGCAGAATATAGTCCGCCTCACCGGCCATTAAATGACATTCCAGTATTTCCGGTTTCTGTTCTATCGCTTTTTCAAAATCCTGCAGCGAATGCTCCGACTGTGAGGACAGGGAAATTTCTACCAGAATATCAATGTTATAACCCAGTTTATGGGCATCGATTTGCGCGGTATAGCCGGCAATTACTCCGGTTTTTTCCAGTTGTTTGATGCGGCGGTGACAGGCTGAGGTCGACATGCCGATTTGTTCGCCGATTTCAGCAATAGGCTGGCGGCAGTTATGTTGCAGGCGTTGTAGTATCTGCTGATCCTGATGGCTGATATTCATGGTTATTTGTCTCAGTGAATTTGTTATTAAAGGAAAAAAATCCCATTTTAAATACAATAACAGGAAATTGAGAGAAATTTTATCGCTTTATCTGGAATACAATATTTATAAATCATACAAGGAGGAGACGATTATGTTGATTGGCGTTCCCAAAGAGATCAAAAACCACGAATACCGGGTCGGCCTGACGCCGGAAAGTGTGCATGAGCTGGTTAAACACGGGCATCAGGTAATGCTGGAGACTGCTGCCGGTGACGGTATTGGTGCCGGTGATGATGTTTATCGTCAGGCCGGAGCTGAGATTGTGGCGACGGCGGCGGAAATTTTTGAGCGCTCAGAAATGATTATCAAGGTCAAGGAGCCACAGGCGGTCGAGCGCGCCATGCTCAGCCGCGGGCAGATTCTTTACACCTACCTGCACCTTGCCCCTGACCCTGAGCAAACCCGTGATCTGGTGAATTCCGGGGCGACCTGTATTGCTTATGAAACCGTTACCGATGCGCATGGCGGTCTGCCCTTATTAAAACCCATGAGTCAGGTGGCAGGCCGGATGTCGGTTCAGGCCGGTGCCACCGCGCTGGAAAAATCCAAAGGCGGGCGTGGTGTACTGCTGGGTGGCGTGCCCGGAGTGGCACCGGCCAAAGTGGTGATCATCGGTGGCGGTGTGGTCGGCTTTAATGCCGCGCAGATGGCAGTCGGTATGCAGGCGGATGTCACCATTCTGGATCGTAACCCTGACGTGCTGGAGCGTTTGTCCAACCATTTCGGTGCAGCGGCCAAAGTGGTGTATTCCTCATCGGCGGCACTGGAATCGGCGGTACTGGCGGCGGATATGGTGGTCGGAGCGGTGCTGATTCCGGGGGCTGCGGCACCTAAACTGGTCAGCCGGGCCATGCTCAGTGAAATGAAGCCCGGCGCAGTGCTGGTTGATGTGGCGATTGATCAGGGCGGCTGTTTTGAAACCTCGAAAGCGACCACTCATGAGAACCCGACTTATGTGGTTGATGGCATTATTCACTACTGTGTCGCGAATATGCCGGGCGGCGTGGCGCGTACTTCGACCTATGCGCTGAATAATGCAACCTTGCCCCATGCCTTGCAAATCGCAGACAAAGGCTGGCAACAAGCGCTGCAGGATGACCTACACTTACGTAATGGCCTGAATGTCTGGAACGGGAAGGTCACCTGTAAACCGGTGGCGCGGGATCTTGGTTATGACTGGTTCCCGGCTGATAAAGCGCTGTCCGCCGGCTAAAAACAAGAAAATACAATAAATAAGTTTGTAAGCAGAAAGGGCTATTTTTAAGCACAATTTTTTCAGTTTAGCTAAATTTCGGAGGAAAATTTATGTCGAATGTTATTGTGGTTGGCTATGACGACAGCCCGTCAAGCCAGCGTGCTGTTGAGTTTGCCAGATCAGAGGCCAAAGATTCCGGCGCCTCGCTGGTGATTGCTCATGTCCTGGACTGGTCTCCCTATTCTTTTTTAACCCCCACTGAGCTGGAAGAGCGCCATAAGCGCCGTAAAGAGGAGTTGTCACGCGCTGAAGACGCGTTGGTTAAACCGGTGGTGGAGAGCCTGGCGAATGACGGAATTCAGGTAGAGTCGGTGATCCGCTATGGAAAAATTGCCGACACCCTATGCGAGATTGCCACCGAAAAGAATGCGCAGCAGTTAATCGTTGGCCGGATCGGTGACGACGGACTGGTGGCCCGCTTCTTTGGTTCTGTGGCCGGAGTGGTAGCCCTGTCGTCTCCGGTGCCCTGTACCATTATTCCGTAACCCTCTTCAGGAGAATTTAAACATGAATTACAAACTTTCACGTCATTTCCTGATTTGGGTCGGGCTGTTTTTAACGGTGTTCAGCAGTTCTGCATTTGCTGAGGAAGCCGGGCTGGACAAGATGATTACCGATACCGTCGGGCCGTTTATGGAGCCGTTTGTAGCAACTATTTTTTATTCGGTGACTATTCCCGGGCTGGGGATTGCCTTTCCGCTAATCGTTGGCTGGCTGGTGGTCGCTGCGACTATTTTTACTCTTTATTTCGGCTTCATTCAGTTCCGTGCTTTCGGACACTCGCTGGCACTGGTCAGCGGCAAGTATTCGGATCCGAATGATGCCGGTGAGGTTAGCCACTTTCAGGCGCTGGCCACCGCACTGTCCGGTACAGTGGGGCTGGGGAATATCGCCGGTGTGGCGGTAGCGGTATCAATTGGCGGCCCCGGTGCCACCTTCTGGATGATTCTGGCCGGTTTGCTGGGCATGGCTTCCAAATTCACGGAGTGTACGCTGGGTGTTAAATACCGGAATGAATATGAAGACGGTACGGTATCCGGCGGGCCGATGTATTATCTGTCCAAAGGTATGTCTGAAAGTGGTTCCGGCGCCAAAGCCGCTTTGGGTAAAGTGCTGGCGGTGATGTTTGCCATCTTCTGTATTTTGGGCTCCTGGGGCGGTGGCAATATGTTTCAGGCCAATCAGGCACACTCCCAGTTAGTCAATATTACCGGTGGTGCAGACAGTTTCCTGAATGGTAATGGCTGGATTACCGGCGTGATTCTGGCGGCGATTGTGTTCGCAGTAATCGTGGGTGGTCTGAAATCCATTGCCCGGGTGACCGAGAAAGTGGTGCCGTTTATGGCAGTGATTTATGTGACTGCTGCGGTGGTTATTCTGGTCATGAATGCTGATAAAATCGGCTGGGCATTCGGACAGATTTTTGCGGGTGCCTTTACCGGTCTGGGGATTGCCGGTGGTTTGGTTGGTGCATTGATTCAGGGCTTTAAACGTGCGGCATTCTCCAATGAGGCCGGCGTGGGTTCTGCGGCGATTGCGCACTCGGCAGTACGTACCAAAGAGCCGATCACCGAGGGTTATGTATCCTTGCTGGAGCCGTTCATTGATACCGTGGTGATCTGCACCATGACCGCGCTGGTGATTGTGATTACCGGTGTATTGACGGCTGATCCTGCCACCGGTTTGTATGCCTGGGATGCTGCGGCAGGTCGGATTGCCACTGAAGGCGGTTTAAGCGGAGTTGAGCTGACTTCTGCAGCATTTGCCACCTCGTTCAGCTGGTTCCCCTATGTGCTGGCGCTGGCAGTATTGCTGTTTGCTTTCTCCACCATGATTTCATGGTCTTACTATGGACTGAAAGCCTGGACTTATCTGTTCGGTGAGGGTCATATTAAAGAGCTGATTTTCAAAATATTATTCTGTATCTTTGTCATTATCGGTGCGGCCATGAATCTGGGTATTGTGATCGACTTCTCGGATGCCGCTATTTTCGCCATGGCACTGGTGAATATTGTCGGTCTGTACTTCCTGATGCCGATCGTGAAAGCAGAAATGCAGTCTTATAATGCGCGTTTAAAGAGTGGTGAAATCCGCCGCTATAAATAAACCGCTGTTAAGCGTAATACTCGCCGGGCACCACGTTAGCTGACTCCTTCATCGTGTTTGGCGGGGCCGGATGGTGGCGATATCTGATCGCCACCGGATGGTTTTTTGAGAACCATCAAGTCGCAATGACTCCCTTGCTGTAATAATACGTGTCTGTTTGGTTAAATACGGCGCGGCTATGACTGAGAAAAAAATTGCAAATATCATGCATATCCTGATGTTTGCCGGGGTTGTGATCAGTCTGATCGGGGTTAGCCTGATTATTTTCACCAATACTGCAACGTCTGGAGCATCCGGTGTGGCCATCATTGCCGGCCTGATTGCCGGTGGTCTTTTTCTGTCAGTACCGGCCAAGCTGTATCTGACCTTCCAGCTGATGAAGCAGAATGATGAAAAACTCCGGGCGCGGCGGCTGCGTGAGCAGGAACTGGCCGAGGCTTTCCAGGCTCAGGGTGGTAGTCAGAACGAGTCGCGCTGAACCTGTTCCACCGTACTTTCAATCGTGCCATCTGCCAGCTGTGTGGTCAGTGTCTGTCCCGGCTTGATCCGGCTGACACTTTTGATCAGCCTGCGTTTTTTATCATAAGCCAGCGAGTAGCCGCGTTTCAGGGTAGATAAGGGGCTGTAAGCATCCAGCCGTGCCGCCTGTATCTGCAACCGGTCCTGTTGTTTATCCAGTTTTTGTGCGATCTGTAATTCCAGCTGATGCTGTATCTGCTTCAGGTCATGTCGTGCCTGTTGAATCTGTCGCCGGGGTGAGTGCTGTTTCAGGACGCTGTTGAGGTGGTTCAGTTTATCCTGCCGACGGGTCAGATTACGCACAAAGCCCTGTTGCAGGCGGTAATCCAGCTCATCCAGGCGCTGACTCTGCTGCTGTAGTTTGCTCTGCGGTTGCTGGGCTTTCAGGCGGGCGGATAAATGTTGCAGGTGGGTTTGATGAGCACGCAGATTGCGCTGCAACTGGTTGCTGAGCTGTTGCAGGCTGCGTTGCAGTTGTTGCGCGATAATGCCGCTATCCTGACTGATTAACTCAGCGGCTGCTGAGGGGGTAGGGGCACGCTGATCGGCGACAAAATCGGCGATGGTGAAGTCAATTTCATGACCGATACCACTAATGATTGGCAACCTGCTGTCATGAATCGCCAGCGCCACGACCTCTTCGTTAAAAGCCCACAGGTCTTCTATTGAACCGCCGCCACGGGCCAGAATCAGCACATCACAGGGCAGGGCACGGCGGTCATTATTGGCTCGGCGCAAGGCGGCCACAATTTCAGCCTTAGCCTTTTCTCCCTGCACCGCCACCGGATAAATCGTGACCGGGATGTGCGGACAACGGCGTTTCAGCACATTCAGAATGTCGCGCACGGCAGCGCCGCTGGGTGAGGTAATAATACCTATATGGCGCGGAAACTCGGGCAGGGGCTGTTTGTCTTCAGCATCAAATAAACCCTGTTCTGCCAGTTTTTGCTTTAAGGCTTCGAACTGTTGTTGCAGCGCACCTTCACCGGCTTCTTCCATACGGCTGACGATAAACTGATAGTCGCCGCGTGGTTCATACAACCCGACCTGACCGCGGGCGATAATATTCATGCCGTTTTCGATATTCAGATTGCTTTTTATGACACTGTTGCGGAACATGGCGCAGCGTAACTGAGCCTGCTCATCTTTCAGGGTGAAGTACAGGTGTCCGGAACGCGGGCGGGACAGGTTGGATATTTCGCCCTCCACCCACAGTGCCGGGAAACCCTGTGAGAGTAATTGGCTGACTTCATTATTCAGCTGCGAAACACTGAGGATGATGCGTTCGGGGGGCATGGGCTTTCCGGATGAGGTGGTTGGTGCCATAAAAAAACCGGAATATATCGCTCAGGTATATTCCGGTTTTTAGTTTGTTGCAGCAGATTATTTCAGCCGTCAGTGTCTGATACTAAAGACCATAGTCAGCAGGGCCGGCTTTCGGAGCGATTTCAGCTTGTTTCATACCTAACGCTGCAACGTCTTTAATATAATTGGCAGCTTTGATCGCGGCTTCATTTTTGCCTTCATTAGCCATGTCAATGGCCTGAGCAAGAACATCAGTGCTGCTCATCAGTTCTTTAGTCTGCTCCCAGATACCTTCCTGCGCAAACGCCCATATCCATTCAACACCGGCTTCCTTGGCTTTTCCATTAGCTTCAGCTGCGGCGACAATCGCATTTTTTACGTCTTCGCTGACATCACTGTTTAATTCAGCTGCGAATGCAGTTGTTGAGAAACACAGGGCCACGCCTGCTAAAAATAGCTTCAACTTCATCTGTTCTCCTCCCAGACTTCGATAAAAAAGTACAAATATATTTCCGGTGTATAGTGATAGCAGTTTACCGTTCACAGGTCAAACCTTATAATTAGTTGCCTCCTATCTAGAACCGGACAAAATGTATGCGCATTCTTGAGGAAGCACTCACTTTTGATGATGTTCTGCTGGTACCCGCTCACTCTACCGTGATGCCCGCAGCAGCTGATTTACAAACCCAACTTACCCGTGAAATCCGGCTCAATCTGCCGCTGATTTCTTCCGCGATGGATACCGTTACCGAGGCCCGGCTGGCGATTGCACTGGCGCAGGAAGGTGGTATGGGTATTATCCACAAAAACATGACCATTGATCAGCAGGCCGATCAGGTGCGTCAGGTGAAGAAGTATGAAAGCGGTATTATTAAAGACCCGATTACGGTAGGCACTGACACCACCATCCGTGAGGTGCTGGAGATTACCCGTGCCAATAATATTTCTGGACTGCCGGTGGTGGATGGCAGTGAGCTGATGGGTATTGTCACCGGACGTGACCTGCGGTTTGAAACCCGTTTTGATGAGCCGGTCAGCAGTGTCATGACACCAAAAGAGCGCCTGGTGACGGTCAGCGAGGGGGCGAGTAAGGCTGAAATTCAGCAGTTATTACACCGCCATCGTATCGAGAAAGTGCTGGTGGTGAATGATGACTTCCAGCTGCGCGGCCTGATCACAGTGAAGGATATTCAGAAGTCTACCGATTTCCCCAATGCCAGTAAGGATGATCAGGAACGTCTGCGGGTCGGTGCGGCGATTGGCGTCGGTCACGGTACTGAACAGCGTGCTGCGGCACTGGTTGAAGCCGGTGTTGATGTGCTGGTGGTCGATACCGCCCACGGACATTCACAGGGCGTGCTGGACCGGGTCAGCTGGGTGAAAAAACAGTTTCCTGATGTGCAGGTGATCGGCGGTAATATCGCCACACCGGAGGCGGCGCTGGCGCTGGTGCAGGCGGGTGCTGATGCGGTGAAAGTGGGCATCGGCCCTGGCTCGATCTGTACTACACGCCTGGTGGCCGGGGTCGGTGTGCCACAGGTGTCGGCGATTATGAATGTGGCTGAGGCGCTCAAGGGGACCGGTGTACCGGTGATTGCCGATGGCGGAATCCGTTTCTCCGGCGATATTGCCAAGGCGCTGGCCGCAGGTGCAAATCTGGTGATGCTCGGCGGGTTGTTTGCCGGTACGGAAGAGGCGCCGGGTGAAGTTGAATTGTTCCAGGGGCGCTCATATAAGTCTTACCGGGGCATGGGTTCATTGGGCGCAATGGCGCAGGGTTCCAGCGACCGTTACTTCCAGGAATCCGAGAATGCAGCTGACAAACTGGTACCCGAAGGTATCGAAGGGCGGGTGCCGTTCAAGGGCCCGTTGTCACCGATTATCCATCAGCTGATGGGTGGAGTGCGTGCCAGTATGGGCTATGTCGGTTGTCATAATCTGGAAGAAATGCGCACCAAACCGTTGTTTGTGCGGATTACCGGAGCGGGTATGAAAGAATCGCATGTGCATGATGTGACGATTACCAAGGAAGCGCCTAACTACCGGATTTAGTGGGGCAAATAAACCCCTCCCCAGCCCTCCTTATAAGAGTGTTGTAAAAGCAAAATCCCCTCCGTCTCCCCTTTTTCAAAGGGGAGTGCCTTCCGGTCAAAACAGGAGGTAATCGTAGGGTATCCCCCTTTGTAAAAGGGGGAACAAGGGGGATTTAAGGCTTTGTAACACTCTGTAAGGGGAGGCAACTCCATTTAAAATCAATTTTCAATTCGAGTAATTAACATGTCCCACGATATTCATTCCGACCGTATTCTGATTCTGGATTTCGGCTCCCAATATACTCAGCTGATTGCCCGCCGCGTGCGTGAGATTGGTGTTTACTGTGAAATTTATCCCTGGGATGTAAGCGAACAGGACGTTGCTGATTTTGGGGCGAAAGGTATTATTCTGGCTGGCGGGCCGGAGTCGGTAACTGAGGCTGATTCTCCGTTTGCACCACATAATGTATTTACACTGGGTGTGCCGGTACTGGGGATTTGTTACGGCATGCAGACCATGGCTGCGCAGTTAGGCGGCAAGGTGGAGGCTTCTGATCAGCGTGAGTTCGGTTATGCACAGGTACGTGCCCGCGGGCATACCCGTTTGCTGAAAGATATTGAGGATCATGTCACCGCTGAAGGTTTTGGTTTGCTGGATGTGTGGATGTCGCATGGTGATAAAGTCACCGGAATGCCGGACGGTTTTAAGCTGATGGCTAGTACCGACAGTGCACCGATTGCCGGGATGGCGGATGAAAGCCGTGATTTTTATGGCGTGCAGTTCCACCCGGAGGTAACGCATACCAAGCAGGGCAAGCGGATGCTGGAACGCTTTGTGAAGGATATTTGCGGCTGTGAGGCGCTGTGGACGACGGCTAATATTATTGAAGACAGCATCAGTCATGTGCGTGAGCAGGTGGGTGATGATGAGGTGGTGCTGGGATTATCAGGCGGGGTGGATTCTTCGGTAGTGGCGGCCTTATTACACCGGGCGATAGGTGATCAGCTGACCTGTGTGTTTGTTGATACCGGTTTGCTGCGCCATCATGAAGGTGATCAGGTGATGGCCACTTTTGCTGAACACATGGGGGTGAAGGTGATCCGCGTAAATGCCGAGGCGCGGTATCTGGAGGCTCTGGCCGGTGAGAATGATCCGGAGGCCAAGCGTAAAATTATCGGTCGTCTGTTTGTGGAAATTTTCGATGAAGAGTCGGCAAAGCTGAAAAATGCCAAATGGCTGGCACAAGGCACGATTTATCCGGATGTGATTGAATCAGCGGGCAGTAAAACCGGCAAGGCGCATGTCATCAAGTCACACCATAATGTTGGTGGTCTGCCGGAGGATATGAAGCTGGGACTGGTGGAGCCGTTGCGTGAGTTGTTCAAGGATGAAGTGCGGGTGATGGGTGTTGAGCTGGGGCTGCCGCATGAGATGGTTTACCGTCACCCGTTTCCGGGGCCGGGCTTGGGTGTGCGGATTTTGGGCGAGGTGAAAAAGGAATATGCTGACCTGCTGCGGCTGGCGGATCATATCTTTATCGAAGAGCTGTATAAGCATGATTTGTACGATAAAACCTCACAAGCGTTTGCCGTGTTCCTGCCGGTCAAGTCGGTCGGGGTGATGGGCGACGGGCGGCGTTATGATTATGTGATTGCCTTGCGGGCAGTGGAAACTATTGATTTTATGACCGCACGCTGGGCGCATCTGCCTTATGACTTTCTGGATCTGGTTTCGCGGCGGATTATTAATGAAGTGAAGGGCATTTCACGGGTGGTTTATGATGTGTCGGGTAAGCCACCTGCGACGATTGAGTGGGAGTAGGTGGATAGACACCAATGCAATTTGCCGTTTATCGGTTGCCACGCCAATGTCCGGCTGAATTAATTAACAATTAATCATCACAATGTCACCATAGGGTTATTAATAATAATTAAGATATTGTGATGATTGGGATTGGGGCTACAGGTTTCCGGGTTTTTCTCGGCTGTATTTTTGCGGGGTTGCTGTGCTTGCCCGGGCAGGTTTATGCCCTGGGCACAGCAGCCGGAACCCTGATCCGGAATACCGTTGAAGTATCCTTTCAGGTCGGTGACAGCACCGGCACCATTCATACCGAAACCGCTTCAGATGTGTTTAAAGTGTCCGAGCTGATTCGCGGCAATGTTACGAATATGAATCCGGATGGCGTAGCTGCCCCGGCTCCGGCACAGGATGTGATTCTTACTTTCCAACTCACTAACACCGGTAACGGGGAAGAGACTTTTTTACTGGATACCGATACCTTACAGGGTGATTTCGCAGCTGAGATTACTGCGCTTTGGCTGGAGAGCAATGGTGTGCCGGGTTGGCAGGACAGTGATACGCGTTACCAGGACGGCACCGGTGTTGCGCTACAGGCTGACGAAATTGTGACTGTTTATGTAGTGGGGAATATTCCCGCTGACCAGGAGCATGAGGCGCAGGGTAATATTCTGTTGACCGCCACCTCAGCAACACCCGGTGCGGATCTGCTGGAAGTGGGTGAGGCTTTGCCTGCCGCAGCAAATAATGGTGTTGAGGCGGTAATTGCGCAGGCAAACGCCAGTGATCAGGACAGTGGTGTATATGTGGTTTCCGGCATTAAGCTGGATGTGAAGAAAGAAGTGCTGGCGGTGCGTGATCCATATCATGGCGAGCGGGTGATGCCGGGCAGTGAGGTGACTTATCAGATTACTGTGGCGGCGACAGGACAGGGGGTTGCCAAAGACCTGCAGCTGAATGATCCGGCTCCGGCTTCGATGTCTTACAAGAAAAATTCGCTGGCACTCAATGGATCCGCACTCAGTGATCAGCAGGATGACGACCGGGCGTATTTTGATCAGGCGTCAGATACGGTCTGGTTTAAGCCTGGGGATATTAGTGCACCGGCGACGTATCAGTACACTTTGACGTATGTTGTTGATTAAAAAACTAATAAAAATAAGGGGTTGCAATGAATAACTATAAGAAAATGTGGTGGGTGCCGATGGCGGTGGCAGGTCTGGCGGTATTGGCAGATTTTTCCATGGCTGCGGTGGATAGAACGCTGGTGAGTATTACTTCGCAGGTTAATGAGCTGGTGCAGCAGGTGGATGCCAACGGGCAGATGCAGCTGGCGGCGGTGAGTCCTGAGCGGATTGTGCCGGGTGACCGGGTGTTGTATACCACGCATATTGCTAATAACGGGGTACAGGCTTCCGAAAATATTGTGGTGACTAATCCGATTCCTGAGCATGTCAGTTATTTGGGCGGTACGGCGCAGGGTGAGAATTTTACCATTGTCTATTCGGTGGATGGTGGTCAGAGCTGGGGACAGCCGGAGCAGTTGCAGGTACGGCAGGCTGACGGGCAGATCCGGCAGGCTAAGCCGGAAGAGTATACGCATATCCGCTGGCAGTACCGGGCGGCGTTGCAGCCTGCTGAGGTGCAGCAGATCAGTTATCAGGCGCAGCTGAAGTGATGCTCTGACGTTTAAATATCCAATAATAAAAATAATAAGGTGATGAAAATGAAATTACTTAATCCCATGAGGTTGAGTGTGGGTCTGGCTGCGTTGTTTGTGGCGCAGGGGAGCTGGGCTGCGGGAACTTTAGCCGGAACTGATGTCGAAAACACAGCGACACTGACTTACAGTGTCAATAGTGTTCCTCAAACGGCTATCGATAGTAATACAGTTGAATTTAAGGTTGACCGTAAAGTTGATTTGAATGTTACCGGAACAACAGCTCAACAACCCCTGTTGGTAACGCCTAAATCGGTCGGCAGTGATACTGCTCCGCTAAATGTCTTGACCTATACTTTAACCAATGAGGGCAATGATGATCAGGCTTTTGAAATCGATTTAAGTCATGCGTCAAAACTCGCCACTGCAGACGACTTTGATGCAGATAATTGTGAGTTTTATGTCAATGAGTTGACGCCCGCTCCGCCTCCGGCATTGGAAACTTTAGGGCCTGTTGTTCTGGGGACAACCTCTTCACTGATTACCCTTGCTCCCGATGGTACTGCTGAAATCAGAGTGAATTGTGACATGCCTGATTTGGGGGGTGCTCCGGTTATCGAAGACGGCAAATTGTCCTCACTAGAAGTTATGGCAACGGCAGTTTCCGCTGCTGGAACTCCGATGGCAGAATCTGCTTCTGAAACAGATAGTGTGGTGGATACAGTAATTGCTGACGCAGATTCACCTAATACTGCTGATACTACTGGTGGGCCTGGTTCTGATGGTGCACGCAATGCTAAATATGCAGCAGTACAAACTTATGAAATTCAGGCACCTGATTTGAGTGCGGCCAAGTCCTCAGCAGTTATCACCGATCCGTTCAACTGTACTACCGAAGCGGATAATTCAAGTTGTGGTAGTAACACTCCAAAGCGGATTCCTGGTGCAATTATTAAATATACAATAACTGTAACTAATGATTCTGATGACCCGGCAACTGATGTAACTATCACTGATATTTTGCAAAGTGATCTTGAGTATGTTGGGAACGAGACACCCGCTGGTGAAGTATCTCATTCGGGTGGTACTGTAACCGCGACAGTAGACGTACCTGCAAATAGTTCAACAACGATTACCTTTGATGTGAAAGTTAAATAATCAGTAGTAAATAACGCCTATGCAAATAGGTCGGAAACCCATAATGCGCAAAATAATAAAAACAACAGCGCAGAATGGCTTGTCTCCAACCAGCCGATGCCGATGTTCAGGAGGCATCGGCCATTGGTTGCATAAGTTATTTCTGTTAATCCTCCTCAGTGGCTGGGCGGCAATATTATCAGCCGCCACGCCACCCAATACTGATCTGACCAATATCGTGAACGTCAGCTACAGCGTGGGTGCCGGTGCCGTGGTCAACAAACAGGCCACTGTCACCATCACCACCACTGACCGCACACCGGCACAGATCAGTTTCTATACCGAATTTACAAACGGCACCCCGATGACGGTGCCGTCTACACAATACAACACGAACCCTGCAGCGACCGGCGACTGGTTAAGTCTGGACATTGATTTACCGGATAATGTAGCAGTCAGCCAGACCTCCGCTTTTGCCCCCGGCGAGACCTTGTTGATCCGGGTGGAGGATTTTGACCAGAATAAAGACCCGGCGCTGCGCGAGACGATAATCATCACCTTGAATACTGATGATGGCGATACGGAAACCCTGCGCCTGCTGGAAACGGCACCCGACAGCGGTGTATTCATGGGGGCGGTATTAACCTCGGCAAGTGCCACGACAGGCGTGCATGATGGCATCCTGCTGGTGGGCAGCGCCACACAGGTCAGTGCCACGTACACCGATGCGCAGGACAGTGCAGATATTGCCGCAACCGCAGCAGCGATTGATCCGGTGTCGCTGGTATTTGACAGTACCGATGGCAGCCCGGTTAATAATGCCAGAGTCATTCTGATTCACGATAAGAGTGGTCAGAAAGCCAGAGTGTACGATAACGATGGTACGGACTGGCCGAGTGAGGTTATGTCGGGTGAGGTCGTCAATGGTACGGGTGCTGCCAAAGGCCAGCCCACCGGCAATGGTCAGTTTCGTTTCCCGCGGGTTCCTGCCGGAGAATACCGGCTGGAAGTAATTCCGCCGCCCGGCTACAGCTATCCGTCACAACAAAGTGATATTCAGCTACAGGCGCTGGGCGAGGTGGCGATCAAGGTTAAAACCGGCTCCCGCGGTGAGCGTTTTGTGCTGGAAAAGGAGCTGGAGGCGATTGATATTCATGTGCCGTTAGATCCGTTCAGTGGCCGCTTCAGTGTCAGTAAAACCGTGGATCAGAAGGTCGCGGCTCCCGGTGATGTACTGGAATACACCGTGAGCGCACAGAATCATGACGCCCGTTACCCACTGAACAATGTGTTTCTGGAAGATATATTGCCGCCGGGATTTCGTTATATCGACGGTTCAGCGCAGTTTGATTCGGGTGAAATATTCCCGGCAGAAAATCTCAGTGTTGATGGTCGCCTGCTGAGCTTCCGTCTCGGTACTCTGGAGGCCGGTAGTACGCAGACTCTGAGCTATCAGGTGCGGATCGGTGCCGGCGCGCCGCAGCAGGAAGCGGTGAATAAAATTCAGGGCTTCAGTGATGATGCCAGTTCGAATATTGCTCAGGCTTCCGTGCGCATGCCGGATGAGTTAATGACGCAGGAAGGTTTGCTCAGCGGGCGGGTATTCAGCGGCAGCTGTGATGATCCGGCACAGCAGCAGCCGGTGGAAAATGCCCGTTTGTATCTGGAAAATGGCCGCAGTGTACTGACCGACAAGCGCGGACGCTGGCATATGGCCGGGGTACGTAGCGGTACGCATGTGGTGCAGCTGGATACCGAATCACTGACAGGCTATGTGATTGCCGAACCCTGTCTGATGACCGCCCGCCATGCCGGCAGTCATTATGCACAGTTTGTGGAAATGCGCGGCGGTAATCTGTGGCAGGTGGATTTTCGCGTGCAAAAAATAACGGGCACGACAGCACAGTCGCAGCCGGATAATGTTGCGGCTTCTACGGTTAAACCGGAAGATCCGCTGCAACAGTTTGATAAAACTTATGCCGAGCAGGCAACACCGGGACTGGCATTTTTGTGGCCGCCGGAGCGTTATGTGCCGGGTATTTCCTCGATCAAAATTGCCGTGCAGTATGAGCCGCAGCATAAGCTGGAAGTCCTGCTCAATGGAAAGCCAGTCAATCCGCTGAATTTCCAGGGCAGCACCGCTAATAAGGCCAAAACCGTGGCGATCTCGCGCTGGACAGGGGTGGATATTCAGGGCAAGAACAATACGCTGACAGCAATAATCAGTGACCGCTCCGGTCGTGAAATAAAACGGATTGAACGCCACGTGCACTTTACCGAACGCAGTGTCAGCGCTGAGCTGGAGGCGTCAGTATCAACACTGATTGCCGACGGTAAGCAGCGGCCGGTGATTGCAATCCGTCTTGAAGATGAGGATGGTTTCACACCGCGACCGCGTTCACACGGCTATTTCACCCTGGACCATCCGCACTGGAAACCCATCCAGCCTGAAGTCAGTGGTGTGACACTGGACAGTGGTTTCAGCAATGGCCGTTATGAGTACACGGTGAGTAATGACGGACTGGTAAGGATTGAGCTGGAGCCGACCAACCGCTCCGGGCAGGTAGTGGTTAATATGCAGCTGAGTAATGGTGACAGTGTGCCGGTGCGGGCATGGCTGAAACCGGCGTTGCGTGACTGGATTATGGTCGGCTTTGTTAAAGGCGGCATCGGCTATAACACCTTGTCCGGTAACATGCAGACACTGGACGATCTCGGTGAGCAGGAAGGTTTTTATAAACACGGGCAGGTCAGCTTTTTTGCTAAAGGGAGGATCAGGGGTGATTACCTGCTGACCATCGCCTATGACAGTAAAAAGCGTAAAGGTGAGGTTGGTGAACAACTGGAAGGTGTGGTGGATCCGGATGCCTGGTACACCCTGTATGGCGATGATCAGACCGAACAATACGAGGCACCGGGTAGCAGCAAGTTGTATCTGAAGCTGGAAAAGGAACAGTTCTCACTGCTGTTCGGTGATTATCATACTGATCTCGACGTTACGGAACTGGGCAGTTATCGACGTGTACTGCATGGTTTGAAAGCAGAGTACAAGGGCGAAAACTTCAGTTATAACGCCTTTGCCAGTCAGAGCAGCAACACCTTTCAGCGCGATGAAATCCGCGGGCATGGCACCTCGGGATTATATCGCCTGAGCCGGGAGCCGCTGGCAAACAGTGAGCAGATTATGCTGGAAGTGCGGGATCGTGATCATCCGGAAGTGGTACTGAGTTCACGCAGCCTGACCCGTTATGTGGATTATGAAATTGACTACAGCGAACAAAGCCTGTTCTTTAAGTTTCCGGTTTCCGGCACTGATGATGAGTTCAACCCGCAGCTGATTGTGGTGGAGTATGAATCAGCGGATGACGGTGGCAAACGGGAAATTACTGCTGGTGGCAGGGTGGCCTATACCAGCAGCGATGACACACTGGAAACCGGCCTGACTTATTTGCAGCAGGGCAGTGACGGCAAACAGATAGTGCTGGATGGCCGTTATCAGGCTAGTGAACATCTGCAGCTGAAAGCCGAGGTGGCACACTCTGATGGTGATACTGCAGCAGATGCCTGGCTGGCGGAAGCGGAGTATCAGCGCGATAAACTGACACTGCGGGCTTATGTGCGTGAAGAGGAAAGCGGCTTCGGTCTGGGGCAGCAGAGCAGCAGCGGACAGGGACAACGTAAACTGGGCGTGGAAAGCAGCTATGCCTTATCCGAAGACAGTAGCGTGGCATTGGACAGCAGTTATCAGAGCGAAACTGAGGGTGACAATGAGCGCACGCAAACCCGGCTGCAATGGCAGAAGCAGTTTGAACACAGTCAGTTTGATATTGGCTACCGGCATACCGATGAAACCACTGACAGTGGTGAGCAGCAAACCCGGCAGGTGACGCTGGGTGGCAGTACTGAACTGCCGGGGGGCAAGGCAGTATTATCGGCACGGCTGGAGAAAGGGCTGGACTCAGAGGGTGAGGAGCCGTTACCGGATCGGGCGCGTATTGGTCTGGATTATAAGCTCAGCGATAAAACCACCGCGTTTGTTGAACAGGAGCGGGTGGTAAGCACCGATGAAAAACTGGACAACACCCGCATCGGCCTGAAAGCAACGCCGTGGCAGGGCGGACGTCTGCACAGTGGTTATGTGCGGGAACGCAAAGCGGGCTTTGATGCCGGTGATTACCGCGATTATGCCAGCGCCGGAATCAGTCAGCAGTGGCAGGTGAATGACAAGCTGACGGTGGATGCCTCCTATGACCGCATGCAGACGTTGAAAGAATATGCTGACAGCGATGACTCAGCGGATAAAGATGCGGACTCTGTGGACTCCGTCATTAGTGGTGATGATTATTCCGCCATTTCATTGGGCGCCAGTTGGAAAGAGGACAACTGGACTGCCAGTGGCCGGGTGGAAGTCCGTGATGGTGAGCGTGAGGATAAACGTACCGTATTGCTGGGGATGGCTCGTGAAGTGGATGAACAGCGCACGGTGTCAGTGCAGGGGCGTATTACCGAAACTGACTATGCCAATGGTGATCAGTTGCGCAAGAGTAAACTGGGCCTGCATCTGGCGGCGCGTCCGGATGAGAAAGGTAACTGGTTTAACCGGCTGGAATTATCCGATGAAACCGAAGTACGGGACGGTGAAACTGAGCAGACGCGCAAGGTGATTAACAATATCCACTACAACCGCCGCCTGAATGAGCAGACTGAGCTCAGTCTGCATCATGGTATTAAGCTGAATCTGACCGATAAGGAGAAAAACCGTTACCGCAGTTTACTGGATACCATGCAGGCCGCTGTACGTTACGATATTAACGAAGACTGGGATCTGGGCGTGCAGGGCGGCTATCTGCATAGCCGTGAGACGGACACCCGGTCGTTTTTTTCCGGTATTGCCGCCGGTTTCAGTCCCGCTGACAATATCCGTATTGAGGCGGGCTATAACTTCTCCGGATTTTATGATGAGGACTTTGATAGCGGGAATTATACTCATCAGGGACCGTATATTGACCTGAACTATAGGCTGGATCAGCAGTTGATGGAGTCTTTGCAGGAGCGGCAATGATGTTACAGGCGATTCGGCGTTGGTTAATGGGGTTATGTCTGTTGCTATTGCCGTGTGCTGTATTTGCGTGGAAGGGTGAAGCTGCGGCTTTTACCACCCATGATACGTTCAGCAATAAAAACTGGCAGAGTATTGGTTTTCAGCAGACTTATAATACTGCCCCGGTTGTCGTTACTATTCCTACTACTCAGGGGGCAGATTCCGCCACCATCCGTATTCGCAATGTAACTACCAGCGGTTTTGAAAACTCACCGGTCGAGACGCGCGACCGTGATGGTCCGCATGTTGCAATGGATAGTGCTTATATCGCTGTGGAGCCGGGGATTCATGTGCTGCCGGATGGCAATGTGATTGTCGCCGGGTTTATTGACACCAGCCGGGTACAGCATGGCAACGGCGTTTCCGGTGCCACCGGCTGGGAAACAGTGAACTTTGGCTATACATTTAGTGCGCAGCCTACGGTAATTGCTGCTATCCAGACCATGAATAATGAACAGGGTGAGGGTGGTAGTTTGCCGCCCTATGTCTCATCCATTCCCTGGCTTACGGTCGCGATTGATAACATCAGTTCAACTCAGTTTAATGTTGCGCTGGAACGCTCACAGTCAAATCACGGCAATGTTACGCAGAATGAGCGTATCGGGTATATCGCCATGCTGAATGGTGCCAATGGTGCTTTTATCGATACACAAAACCGTAATATTCAGTATCTGTCTGAAACGACTCCGGCCTCTATCCGGGGCTGGGATAATAATGATTACCAGCACTACTATGGAGTTCCTTTTGCCTCTGCTCCGCTTAGCCTGGTCACGAAAAATACCCGCAATAATCCGGATGGTGGCTGGCTGCGCCGTAATGGTGCTACGACTGCCAGCCGGATAAATCTGCGGGTTGATGAGGATGATGATCATGATAACGAGCGCAGTATCAACCCCACACAGGCCGAAGCTGCAGGTATTCTCACGTTCTCACGCAATTTTGTGGCGGAGTTTCTGCCCGGTTTTACTGTGGAGAAAACCTCGATGGTGATTTCTGACCCGGTGAATGGCAGCAATAACCCGAAGGCAATTCCGGGGGCAGTAATTGAGTATAGCCTCATCGTCACCAACACCGGTCATGATTATTCCGACAGCAATCAGTTTGAGATCACTGATGTATTACCGGCCTATACGTCACTATTGGTCAGCGATATTCCCGGCGGCAGTGGCGGCCCGGTACGGTTTACCGATGGCACTACCAGCAGCCGTACGCAGTGGAACTTTGGCGGACTATCTGCCCTCGCTGACAGCATCGATTTTTCCAGCGATGGATCAGATTACAGCTATGCACCGGTGCCCGACGGGCAGGGGGCTGATAGTGCAGTAACTCATATCAAACTTAAACCGCAAGGGGCTTTTGCGGCTTATCCGCCAGCGCATCCTTCTGCGACCTATAGTTATCGGGTGATCATCAGGTGAGCCTGAGTGAACGATAAAACCTACATCAGCTGCCCTACCAGCCAGGTAACAACAAAGCCGGTGCTGTATCCAATCGCCAGATGTCCGGCAAAACGGGCATAGCCCATAAATGACAGCAGTTCATGGCCTGCCTTGCTCATGGCGATAACCCCGGCGGCGGAGCCGATAATCAGCAGCGAGCCGCCCACACCGACCGCATACACCAGGGTCACCCATTCGCCGGTACTCATACCCACACCAGAGTGCAGTACGGCAGCGGTCAGTGGCACGTTATCCACCAGCGCCGAGAACAGACCCAGCGTGTAATTGGCCAGCGGAACCGGGAGCAGGGTGTAGATGTTGGACAGCTGATCCAGTGTGCCCAGTTGTTTGAGCATACCGACCATCAACAGCACACCGAGGAAGAACAGCAGGGCATCAAACTCAATCATGCGGATATTACGCATCATGTCTTCATCACCGTTGAGGAATTGCATGGTCATGAACAGAATGGACAGCGAGACCAGAAAGGTCAGCAGCGGCGGTACGCCAAACAGCACATTCAACGCCAGAATGCTGAGAATGGTCAGCAAAAACTGTGCACCGGCCAGCAGGTCAACTCTCGGGATAGTGTGTTGCTCACTGATTATATTTACCTCACCCTGCAGGCTGCGCCCGAGCATGGCTGTCAGCACCATCAGTCCCAGGTAAGCGGGTATGGCCAGGACCAGCAGGTTAGGGATGCTGACTTTTCCGGCCAGAAACACCATCAGGGTGGTGACATCACCGGTGATCAGGGCAACACCACCTGAGTTGACGCCAAAGACAGTCACTGCAGCAAAACGCAGGAAGTCGGCTTTGGACAGATTCAGCGGCAGTAGCAGACTCATGCAGACCAGGGTTGAGGTGACGTTATCAGCCAGCGATGAAAATACAAATGCAAAATTGGCAGTCATAAACAGCAATGTCCGTTTGCTGAGTTGCCGGGGCAGCAGACGCATAATCAGTCCTGAGATCAGACCGCGCTGGTTGAGGTAAGCCACAAAAGTCATGGCCGAGACCAGAAACAGCCATAAAGAGGCAATTTCCAGCAGGTTTTCATTCAGTGCAAACTGTGTTTCCGCATTGTCCGGCGCATGCTGTACAAAATAGAGCAGCCAGACCAGACTACCGAAAAACAGGGTGGTCTTGGCTTTGTTAACGTGGGTAATGTCTTCGATCACAATACTGATAAAACCCAGGGCAATCAGTATCAGTAGCAGCGTATTCATGTTGGTTCCTGTAGAGGTGTCAATATCACTTTTTAGGTGGGCGGCGCGATTATAATGATGCACTGCAGAAACGTCATGGTTTTTCAGCGCAGATTATGAAAGAATTTATGAAAGAAATTCGGGAGCCGGTGGGCAAATGAAAATACAAACCAGAGCCTGTACCGGCGCTATTCTCACGTCTGAAAATGTTTCCTGCCTGCCGCTGACCCGGCGTGTGCTGGCGGCGCGTGGTGTCGATAACCCGCAAGTGTTGCAGTATTCCCTGAAGCAGCTGCATCCGGTTTCCCTGCTGGGCCATATTGATGAGGCTGCCAATCTGCTGGCGCAGGCGGTGCGGGGCGGGAAGCAGATTCTGATTGTCGGTGATTATGATGCTGATGGTGCCACGGCGACGGCGCTGACGGTGAGGGCCTTACATCTGATGGGGCATCAGCAGGTCAGTTACCTGGTGCCGGATCGTTTTAAATACGGCTATGGCCTGACCCCGGAAATTGTGGAGTTGGCGCATGCCCATCAGCCCTGGCTGCTGATGACTGTGGATAATGGCGTATCCAGTATCGAGGGCGTGGAGGCGGCTAAACAGGCCGGCTATAAAACCCTGATCACCGATCACCATTTGCCCGGTACTGTGCTGCCGGATTGCGATGTGATGGTGAACCCTAATCTGCGTGATGACAGCTTTCCCTCCGGTGCGCTGGCCGGGGTGGGGGTGGTGTTTTATGTCATGCTGGCGCTGAAGAAAACGCTGTCGGAATCCGGTTATTTCCGCGACTCCGGTTTGCAGGAACCGAACCTTACCAGCCTGCTGGATCTGGTGGCTTTGGGCACGGTGGTGGATGTGGTGCCGCTGGATGATAATAACCGGATTATGGTGGAACAGGGCTTACGTCGTCTGCGCGCGGGCTATGGTCAGCCGGGCATTGTGGCTTTGCTGGAGCTGGGCGGGCGTGATCCGCTTCGGGTGGTGAGCAGTGATTTCGGCTTTGTCTGCGGGCCGCGGCTGAATGCGGCCGGGCGGCTGAGTGATATGTCACTGGGGATACGCTGTTTGCTGACCGACAATCCGCTGGAAGCGCGGCGGCTGGCCTTTGAGCTGAACAAGCTGAATATGCAGCGCCGTCAGATTGAAGCCGGAATGAAGGAAGAGGCGGAGGCGATTATTCAGTCGGTGGTGTTTGAGCGGCAGACAGAGTTACCGCCGATTATGTGTTTGCATCAGGATGACTGGCATGAAGGGGTGATCGGTATTCTGGCCTCACGGATTAAGGAGCGTTATTACCGGCCGGTGATTGTATTTGCCGGTGCTGAGAATGGTCTGGTCAAGGGTTCGGCGCGCTCGATTGAGGGCTTACACATGCGTGACCTGATTGATGAGGTGGCGACCCGTAATCCCGGCATGATTGCACGCTTCGGTGGTCATGCGATGGCAGCGGGGCTGACATTGCCGCAGGATAAACTGGATCATTTTGTGGCGGAAATTACTGATGCGGTGCTGCGTCAGGCTAAGGAGGATACCTTCCGGGAGGTGGTACTGACCGATGGTGTGTTGCAGGATGAGGATTTTAATCTGCACTGTGCCGGTGAGTTGCGTGATATAGCGCCGTGGGGGCAGCATTTTCCGGAGCCGCAGTTTGAGGGGGTGTTTGAAATAGTGCAGTTGCGGGTGTTGAAAGATGCTCACCTTAAACTGGAGTTACGGCCATTGCGGGAGGATGGCACACCGGCACCGCTGGTGGTTCCGGCGATTCATTTTTTTGCTCAGTTTGAACGCTGGCCTGAGGTTGGCGGGCGGGTGTATTTGGTTTACAGGCTGGGGGTGAATGAGTTTCGCGGCGAGCGGACATTGCAGTTAATGGTGGATTTGCTGGTCGACTGAGGCTTTTGTCAGCTTGCGCTGTATGCGTTTGATAAACATTTGGGTGGTGGTGTCATCCGGTGCTTGTGTCAGGCAGCGTTTGAATAATGACAGGGCAGTTGCGTAGTTTCCCTGCCGGTAATGCGTTACGGCCTCTTCAAAACGCTGTCGGGTCGAAGCTTTAGCCAGGCGCAGTTTCTGCGGATCAGCATTAAAAACCTCGTAAATAGCCACAAACTCTGTTTTACCCTTTACCTGTACCCGGTCCAGCATGCGGATGTAGTATTTATCCGGAGTGTCTAAGGCCCGCAGGGTATGCTCTGAAATAATCAGCGCCGCCTGATATTTTTTGGTCAGTTGCTCGACCCGGGAGGCCAGGTTTACGGTATCGCTGATTACGGTACCTTCCATGCGGTTGCGTGCGCCAATTGTGCCGAGCATCAGTTCGCCGCTGTTAATGCCGATGCCGATATGTACCGGCACATAACCGGAATTCTGGCGGAAACCGTTATATTCCCGCAGGGTATGCAGCATGGCGATAGCTGCATCCACGGCATTATCAGCCTGCTCACCAAAAAGGGCCATAATTCCATCGCCGACATATTTGTCGATAAAACCATGATGGCGGTTAATGACCGGTTCCATACGACCGAAATAGGAGTTCAAAAATTTGAAGGTTTCCTGTGAGGTCATATTTTCGGACATACTGCTAAATGAGCGGATGTCGGCAAACATAATACTCATATTGTGCCGGGTGTGATCACCCAGTTTTATATTGATAATGTCTTCTTTTTCCAGTTTGGACAGGAATTCTGCGGGAACAAAACGCTGGGAGGCATCTGTCAGCTTTTCAATATATAAAAAGGCTCGTGAAAAACGCAGCGAGATAATAATCGCCTGGGAAAAGATAAACAAAAACAGGCCGAACGGGATCAGCAGCACCGAATCAATCAGGTAGTTATCCACCAGCACATCGTTGATGACAGTGGCAAATAAGGTACTGTAACCAGCGATAAACCACCAGACATCACGATGCCTGTTCTTTACGCCGAGGTAAAGCACGTAGGCGACATAGCCGCAGGCCAGCAGGGTAATTATCTGATACGGCAGCATGGTAAAAGAATAAATTTTGACGCTGCTGAACAGTACAATACCGATAAATAAAGCGGAAATCAGTTGGGCGAGCCGCAGCACCGGTTTACTGAACTCTGTTGGGTACAGGCTGCTTACAAACATCATGAACACTGGCATGGCCGTGTAAGTGGTCACATAACGCATGAAATTAATCGTTTCCCAGCTGATATCCGGCAGGAAGGTGAGAATGGGCATTTCACGGTAAAACAGTGAGCGTGTACCAATAATCAGGCAGAACAGGCCAAAGTACAGGGTCGAGCGATCCGCGCTGCGTAGTGAATAAAGCCCTAAATGGTAAAAGGCCATCATCAGCAGTGAGCCAAGCAGGAACAGGTCGAAATGATCACGCAGGCGTTGTTCCTTTCTGATCTGTTCTTCAGTGCCCAGTACTATGCTGTTCCACATACCTCCTTTACGGTGGTGGAAGTTGGCTATCTGCAGGGTTAATGTGACCTGTGGCGAGTAGCTGAAAGCGACCACTTCGGGCCTGGAGGCAGGTACGGTAGTCTCCGCCTGCGTACCCACAGTGCCGACAGATGTGACATGTTTGTCATTAATCCATAACTTATAAGCTGTGCCCATATTCAGCAGTTTCAGGGCATAAAGCTGCTCCGGGTCAGGAAGTTCGCGGAGTGTTAACTGCAGGCGGTAGGTTGCATAGCCGTCTCCGCCTAAGGTTTCCTCCTTGACCTGATAGTTGTTCCAGCCTGATGGGACGGTTATAAATGTTTTACTGTCCGGCGGGGGCGGGAATTGGCTGAAATCTTCCGGAGTGAGTAAGTGATTCCAGTAAAACGCCCATTCCCCTTCCAGCGCAACCGGTGGCTTTTGGCTGAAATCCCAGTGCGCAAGGTCAAGCCTTCCCTGTCGGGCTCCTGATGCGGGTTGTTCAAGTTGTTGCTGGATGGTATATAACCACAGCGCTACGGCAGCCAGCAGGCAGAAAATTACTAATGATTGTAATAATCTGCGTAAATTTACTCTCTTCGCCAGCTGGTGCCCCCTGGCCCGTCCTCAAGCACTATGCCCTGCTCCTTCAGGGTATCCCGTATACCGTCGCAGGCTGCCCAGTCTTTATTAGCCCGTGCTTCTGCGCGTCGTTTAATCATCGCTTCAATATCAGCGTCACTCAGGCCATCTGCATCAGCCCGGCCCCTGAACCAGTCTTCAGCATCGCCTTCCAGCAAACCGAGAATCCCGGCCAGCTTTTTCAGCAGTGCACCGTGTGTAGCCGCAGCACTGTCATTACCTTCCTTTCGCATCCGGTTAATATCGCGGGCCAGTTCAAACAGCACAGCAATCGCACCGGCGGTATTGAAATCATCATCCATCGCTGCCCGGAAGCGTTGCTCCTGCTCCGTCTCTGCAGGCACTTCTGCATCCGCTAATCCGCGCAGTGCGGTATAAAGCCGGGTCAGCGCTGCCCGTGCGGCATCCAGTGGCTCGGCACTGTAATTCAGCGGGCTGCGGTAATGGCTGTTGAGGATAAAGTAACGGATTTCCTCGGCACGATACTGCTCCAGCACCTCGCGAATGGTTGAGAAGTTGTTGAGTGACTTCGACATCTTCTCGTCATTAATGCGGATAAAGCCGTTGTGCATCCAGTAATTGACCGACTGATGACCAATGCAGGCCTCACTCTGGGCAATCTCATTTTCATGATGCGGAAACTGCAGGTCATGGCCGCCGCCGTGAATATCAAAACGGTCACCGAGTATTTTCTGTGACATGGCGGAACATTCGATGTGCCAGCCGGGGCGGCCCTTACCCCAGGGCGAATCCCAGGATGGCTCACCGGGTTTGGCCGCTTTCCACAGCACAAAATCCAGCGGATCACGTTTTACTTCATCAACCGTAATACGCTCACCGGCCCGTAAATCTTCAATCCTGCGTCCGGACAGTTTGCCGTAGCCCTCAAATTTAGATACCGAGTAATACACGTCATTATTACTGCCGACATAGGCATAGCCTTTACCAATCAGCGTGCTGATCATTCCGAGCATTTCCGGAATATTGCCGGTAGCACGCGGTTCAAATGTGGGTGACAGAATACCTAAAGCCGCTTCATCTTCATGCATAGCCTGAATAAAGCGCTCAGTTAATTCGATAAAGGACTCATTATTTTCATTGGCACGATTAATAATTTTATCGTCAATATCCGTAATATTGCGCACATAGGTCACGTCGTAACCGGCCGCCTGCAAATAACGGTAAACCATATCAAACACAACCATCACCCGGGCGTGGCCCAGATGACAATAGTCGTATACTGTCATGCCGCATACATACATGCGTATTTTACCGGGCTCAATCGGAGTAAATATTTCCTTGCGGTTGTGCAAGCTATTGTAGATATGAAGCATATTAAAGTCGTTCGTTAGATATTTTTAAAAATAAACTGATGCAAATGAGTATTTTTAATTAAAATACTCTCGGGCTTTATAGAGATTGATTGGGAATCAGTCTACCAGTTTGCTGAGAATAGTGGCGCCATGGCTCAGGGTTTTATGAACGGGACATCGGTCAGCAATTGCCATCAGGCGTAAGCGCTGATCTTTATCGAGCGCGCCTTCCAGTTTGATATCGCGCTCAAACACGCTTTCCTTGTTGCTGTCACGGCTGTGGCGCACGATGACTGAAACACCATCCAGCGGCCACTTTTTGCGTTCCGCGTACATGCGCAGGGTAATGGCTGTGCAGGAACCCAGAGCGGCTTTGAGGTATTCGTAGGGTGTCGGGCCCTGGTCTTCCCCGCCCAGTGGTACCGGCTCATCAGCAACCAATTCATGTGTCCGCGTATTAATGTCGCAGATATAGCCTTTGTTACTACGCAGAGTGGAAACAACTGAATGTGGATCTTTGGCTTGCGGATTCATGTACTGTCCTTCTTTTTGTGTTCCGGTTAACAGCATGGTAGCGGAAACATTCAGCGCCTGCTAGGGTCTTAGCCGGATCAAAGCAAAGTGAGGCTATAAATGTTTGCAAGGCTGTGGCAACTCTTTTTACTGGCAGGGGTATGCCTGTTTGGTATTTGTCTGTCGGGCTGTAGTTCTGCAAAATTTCCCGATGGAAATGAGTCAACTACTCCGCAGTTAAGTCAACGGCCATTTTTTACTGCGGGCGATGGTGCGGAGCTGGCGGTTTATCGCTGGAAGCCGTCAGGACAGAGCCGGGGTAATCTGTTGCTGCTGCACGGGTTTAATGAATATGCCGGCGCCTTTGATGAGGTAGGTGCGGAGTTTGCGCGTCAGGGAATCAGCGTCTGGGCCTATGACCAGCGCGGCTTCGGGCGCTCGTCTTATCGCGGTTTATGGGCCGGTGCAGAACGTATGGCGGAGGATGCGCGGGAGATGGCTGCGCTTATCCGCAAGACGGAGTCGGATGTGCCGCTGACTTTGCTCGGGATGTCGATGGGCGGGGCCGTTGCCTTACTGGCCTCTGCTGATGGGAGTGTGGCGGATGCAACGGTGCTGGTGGCGCCTGCGGTCTGGACGCGGGATACCCAGCCGTTTTATCAGCGCTGGGCACTGGATATTGCCAAAACCATTGCGCCGGGCTGGTCGCCCACAGGTGAAAGCCTGAAAATCCGCCCCTCGGATAATATCGCTATGCTGCGGCGGATCTGGAACAGTCCGTGGATGATCCGTCAGTCGCGGATGGATACCGTGGCAGGGCTGGTTGAGCTGATGGATAAGGGGTATGGGGCAGCACCGGAGATGAAAGTATACTTCAACCGACCATAATTGTTGATTTATTGAAAGTCTGAAAATTAAGCGCCAGTAAGGAGTCCAGGGCTTTCTTGTGAGTGGTGTGGGTTTGCGCCAGACACGAATCAATGGCTTGCACAAACGCGGTAAAGTTTTCATGGTACTGTGAGTAGAGACATTCTTTCTTCACAAACTTCCACAAGCGTTCAATCAGGTTCAGGTTGGGAGAATAGGCGGGCAGGAACAACAATTCGATCCCCAGTGTTTCCGCCAAATCCATGACCAGCCGACAACGTTGGTAGCGGGCATTGTCCATCACCAGGGTCACTGGCACGTCCAGGGCCAATGCCTTGATTCGCTGAAGCAACTGGCAAACACTGTGGGAGTTGATGTAACTGTCATTGGTCACGGTAACCAGTTCATGGGTAACCGCATTCAGCGCGCCCAGTACATTGTAACGCTGGCGTCCGGCCGGGGCACGGATGAACAAGCGGGTAAAACACCACACAAACCCCAGGAACGGGGCCAGTACAAAGTGGGCCGCGTCGACAAAGAAAACCGCCCGCTTCCCGGCCCTGGCTTCCTCAAGACGCGGCTCCAATGCTTTTTTTAAAAGCCTCCTGAACCTCGGGATCCGCTTTCGCCGGGATCATCCCCACCTTCCTGACCGACAACCCCAGGCTGTGGAGGAACATCCGCACGGCTTCCCGCTGGAGTTCAAGGCCGGTTAGCCGCTGGATGTCAGCCATCGCCTGAGTGATCCGGGTGGTTGGATGGTGTTCAAAATGACTTTTCAACACGTCACGGAAAGGCTCCAGCTGACTGACCGGACGATAGAAGTCCACTTGTTCCAAAGCCGCAAGCCCACCTTGTTGGTAGCGTTTCAGATAACGGGTGACGGTCGTTGAACTGACCCCCGCCAACCGTTCTATCTCCCCATGTGCGACTCCCTGGCTTTTGAGCCATAACACCTCCATCCGTTGGCGGACTCGCGGGTGGGGGTGATGGTACCGTCCCTTATTCAAGGCGTTCCGCTCGGATTCGCCAAACTCTATCTGGATCATGCAAAGTATCACCGGTTGTCAACAACATCCGGACTTTGCTTGAAGGCTTCACATTATTCAACAGTTACTCACGGGTCGAGTATACCGGTGCTGCTGTTATACGGTGATAATGATGAGCTGGTGCCGGAAAAACCGGTAAATCAGCTTTGGGAGCGGCTGCCGAAGCAGGGCAACAGCAGACAAATCCGTTATAAAAACGGCTGGCATATGCTGATGCGTGATCTGCAGGGAAAGAAAGTGATTGCGGATATTGCCGGGTGGATGCCGCGGCTCCGGTAAATCTCATCCTTTCGCTTTAAACGCGAGTGGATAGCGTAAGCTGTTGCTTCAATTTAATTTCGGCTATAATTCATACATCCCAATGAATTCAGGCAGATGTTTTGGAGTCAGGAGCAGCTAACATACCCATCATCCTGTTACTGGGCGCAAAAAGCAGCGTCCGGCCGCTGCAAGCGATTCCGCGTGAATTAAGTCGGCTGGAGAGTCGCTTCAGCCAGTTTCAGCACGACACCCACCTCAATACACCCTTCGAAGTTAAATATTATCCCTATTTCGATCAGGAACAGCTCCGGACACAGTTAAACCGTTTTGCTAACCGGGTCGCTATTCTGCATTTTGCCGGACATAGTGATGCGGAAGGTTTGCTGAGTGATGATGAGCTGGTGTATAGCCGCCATATTGCCGGGCATATTAAAAGCAGCTGGCGTATACCTCCGGCACTGATTGTCCTGAACGGTTGCCACAATGCCGGACAGGTTAAAGTTTTTCATGACGCTGGTGTCTCAGTCGTTATCGCGACCTATAAGGCGGTTAATGATGGGCTGGCCGCTGATTTTGCCCGTAATTTCTATGATGCTCTGCTGACCCATCCCAAAAACACCAGCATTCAGGCCGCTTTTGCGCAATCGAGCAGTAACACCCTGCTGGGTGAGAACCGCTCAGCACGTTCGGCAGATTTTGGCGAAGATGACGATGACGAAAAAGGAGGTTGGGATTGGGATATTTTCGAGCAGGAGGAAGCGCAGAAAAACTGGACTTTCCATGATTTAATCACCACGGCCCGTCCGGTGCTGGATGCTGATGGCAGGCTTTATAATCCCTACAAAGGCCTGGAGGCATTTCAGGAACAGGATCAGTCCTGGTTTTTCGGACGGGAAAATTTAAGCCGTGAACTCACTGAGATTCTCATCCCGAAAGAACAACCGACCCGCTTCTTTACCCTGTTGGGAGCCAGTGGCAGCGGTAAATCCTCGCTGATGAATGCCGGGGTGATTCCGCGTTTGCGTGAATCCGGGGGGCATCATTTAATCCTATACACCCGACCCTCTGAAACCTTTTCTGTGCTGGCAGATTTGATCAGCACGCGGCTTTATCCCGATAGTGTTTCGCAGCAGACCACCGAAAAGAAGGCGCTGACTACGTTGTTAGCCACCGGGAATCCTGTGTTGCCGGATCTGTTACAGAAAGTATTGGCGGCGGGCGAGACTGATTATCGCCATGCGTTTCTGTTTATCGACCAGTTTGAGGAATTGTTCACCCATGCGCGGGATAAGCAGGATAGTCAGGGCCGTGATGATGTGGTGTCAACTTATTTACAGCAGTTACTAACACTGATTCAATCGGATACGGCCTGTACGCTGGTATTGATTATGCGGGCGGATTTTCTGGCGACGGCGCTGACGCATCCGCAGTTTGCACGGGAGATTAATAAAAATCCGCATGAGTTATTGTCGCCGATGTCGGAAGCGGAACTGCGCACGGCAATTGAACGTCCGGCACAGCGGCAACAGGTTGAGTTGGAACCGAGCCTGACGGAAAACCTGTTGAATGCGGTGGAGAAACAGGCCGGTAGCCTGCCGTTATTGCAGTATGCGTTGAGTTTGTTGTGGGAGGAGCGGGAAAAACGTCAGGATCGGCTGATCCGGCTGGAGGATTATCAGGCATTTGGTGGTCTGGAAAAGGCGCTGGAGCAGCGGGCGGATAGTCTTTATCAGGAGTTGACGGCGAAACAGCAGACTATTTGTCAGGGGATTTTTCTGCGTTTGGTGCAGCCGGGGGAAGGTACGGAGGATACGCGACGGCGGGCTGGGTTGCATGAGTTTAGTAGTGCGGCGGAAAGGGAAGTTATTCAGAAGCTGGCGAATGCGCGGTTGATTACTACGCAGGGGGAGGAATCGGGGGAAGTGGCTTATGCGGAGGTGTCGCATGAGGCTTTGATTCGGCATTGGGGGTTGTTGCGGGAGTGGATTGCGGCTAATCGGGATGAGATGCGGGTTCAGCATCAGGTTAGTGATGGGGCTAAGGCTTGGGAGGAGCATGGGTGGGGGAAGGATTGGTTGTTGACGGGGACTCGGTTGGGGGTGGCTGAGGAGTGGTTGGGGAAGAATGCTGAACGGCCTAATCAGCAGGAGGCGGCTTTTGTCCGGGCTAGTAGTCGGCGGCAGAGGCAGAATAAACTGGTTAGTTTTGCTGTAGTGGGGTTGGTGTTTATTGCGTTGATTGTTGGGATATTGTTGATTGGGAACGAACAGGCGAAAACGGAGAGGGCGAATGAACAGCTTGGGGAACAGATAGAAGCTACAGAAGTAGCTAATCTGAAACTGGCACAACAAGTTGAAAAAACGAATGCCACGAACGAACAGCTTGAAGATCAGATAAAAAAAGCTAATTTTAATCTGGCTAAAACTTTTGAGGAAAGGGCAAATGCATTTTTCGATAAAGGTATACGGTTAGAGGCTGGAGCAGGAGCACCGGAATATACTCATCATCTACGCCGCGCACTGCTTTATACGTTTGAAGCACAACGTCAAGAGGTTCCAGCTGGCAGGATTGACATTGATCTTGCAACAATTCATCGCCTTTCACAACTGGATGCGCGTTGGTTATCGCCAGAGCGTTTACAAACTCCGACACTCAACAGAATAAGTGCAGTGGCCTACAGCCCGGATGGCAGCACCATCGCCTCCGGCGCGGATGACAACACCGTCAGAATCTGGGATACCCAAACCGGCGAAACCATCAGGACGCTGCAAGGACATTCTGGTGCAATTTGGTCTGTGGCCTACAGCCCGGATGGCAGCACCATCGCATCCGGCGCGGGTGACGGTAAGGTCAGAATGTGGGATACAGAAACTGGAAAAAACATCAAGACATTGCAAGGGCATACAGCTTCGATAAGGTCTGTGGCCTACAGCCCGGATGGCAACACCATCGCCGCCTCCGGCACGAATAGACACCTCGAAGCCTACCCCGGTGTAGAGGACCACAATGTCAGAATGTGGGATACCAAAACCGGGCAAGTCATCAAGACCCTGCAAGGGCATTCCGGTGATATTTGGTCTGTGGCCTACAGCCCGGATGGCAGTACCATTGCCGCTGGCGCATATGACGGTACGGTCAGAATGTGGGATACCAAAACCGGAAAAACTGTTAGAACCCTGCAAGGCCATAGAGAAAGAACTCGGTCTGTGACCTACAGCCCGGATGGCAGCAACATCGCATCCGGCGCGTATGACGGTACGGTCAGAATTTGGGATACAAAAACCAGACAAAACATCAAAGCCCTGCAAGGGCATACATCAAATGTTTTGTCTGTGGCCTACAGCCCGGATGGTAGCACCATCGCCTCCGGCGAGAATGACAGCACGGTCAGAATTTGGGATACAAAAACCGGACAAACCATCAAGATCCTAGAAGGACATTACTATAATATAGATTCTGTGGTCTACAGCCCAGATGGCAGCACCATCGCCTCCAGCACGCCTGGTAGCACGGTCAGAATTTGGGATACAAAAACTGGGCAAGCCATCAAGACCTTAGAAGGGAATCCTTTTGGGCCTACACCTGTGGCCTACAGCCCAGATGGTAGCACCATCGCCTTCGGCGAGAATGACAGCACGGTCAGAATTTGGGATACCAAAACCGGAAAAGCCATCAGAACCCTGCAAGGGTATTCCGGTGGGGTACATTCTGTGGCCTACAGCCCGGATGGTAGCACCCTCGCATCCGGCGAGGATGACAGCATGGTCAGAATTTGGGATACGAACACTGGAAAAGCCATTAAGACCCTGCGAGGACATACAGCAAGGGTTTTGTCTGTGGCCTACAGCCCGGATGGCAGCACCATCGCCTCCGGTGCGGATGACAGCATGGTCAGAATTTGGGATATCCAAACCGGACAAGCCATTAAAACCCTACAAGGCCATTCCGGTACTATTTGGTCTGTGGCCTACAGCCCGGATGGCAGCACCATTGCCTATGGTGCGGAAGACAGCAAGATCAGAATTTGGGATACAAAAACCGGACAAACCATCAGGATCCTGCAGGGCCATTCCGGTTCGATAAGGTCTGTGGCCTACAGCCCGGATGGTAGCACCATCGCCTCCGGCTCGGTTGACAACACCATCAGAATCTGGGATGCAGAAAAACCCTACCCCCTCTCCCGCCTGCTCTACGAATTCGACCCCATCGAAGTCGCCGACGCTCTCGAATTCCTCTGGAACCTAAAACTAGACGGCCTGGAATTCGTAGAAAACTACCCAACCCCAGCCTTATTCCCTCAAGAAGGCGGCCACTACATCACCTGGAACGACCACACCAGAAAATTCATCCCCCTACTCGAAGCCCCCCGCCCAGACGAAACCAAAATGGATCAACTGGTACGCTGGCTGGAAGACCGCAAAGCCTACCGCAAACGTCCGGTAGGCGAACCAGCTGAGTAAACAAAAAATACTGAATAATTCAGCAAAACTCACTCCACCCCAAGCAACTCCACATCAAAAATCAGCGTCGCATCCGGCGGAATCACACCACCCGCACCACGGTCGCCATAAGCCATGTGTGGCGGAATAATCAACGTGCGTTGCCCGCCAACCTGCATGCCAGCCACACCTTCATCCCAACCCTTGATCACCCGTCCCGCACCCAGCGGAAACCCGAACGGCTGCCCGCGGTCGCGTGAACTGTCGAATTTAGTTCCATGCCGGTCTGCAGCGCCCGGCTCATACAACCAGCCGGTATAATGAACGGATACCACTTGTCCGGCCTGTGCTTCGTCACCATCACCTGCTTTGACTTCTTCAATCACCAGCTCAGAGATTTGATCAGTGCTTGCCGCTGCTGGTTGAGTGGTGACCTCCGTTTTTTCCGCAGGAGGAGCTGAATTGTCAGCGCAGGCAACCAGTGACAGACTGCTGAAAAGCAGGGTTGCGGTGAGTGTATGTTTGAATTGCATATTTATGATTATCCTGATTAATAAAGTTGCCTATTATGCCTTGTCAGGGCGATGAACCAAACTTTATTCCATGCTATGTTGCACAGCTCAGGATAAAAAGCAAAATACCGGCTCCCAATTGCGAGCCCTTAGGATGACTGAATGAATTACGAAGGTGTCGAAACACTGCCGCTGCAGACTTATACCGAGAAGGCTTATCTGGATTATTCCATGTACGTCATTCTTGACCGTGCCCTGCCTCATGTCGGCGACGGTCTGAAACCGGTGCAGCGCCGAATAATCTACGCGATGTCCGAGCTGGGTCTGTCGGCCACTTCCAAGCACAAGAAATCGGCCCGTACTGTGGGCGATGTGTTGGGTAAATTCCACCCGCACGGTGATTCCGCCTGTTATGAGGCCATGGTGCTGATGGCGCAGCCGTTTTCCTACCGCTATCCACTGGTGGACGGCCAGGGCAACTGGGGTTCGCAGGATGATCCGAAATCTTTCGCCGCCATGCGCTATACCGAGTCACGCCTGACCGCCTATGCCAAAGTGTTGCTGCAGGAGCTGGGCCAGGGCACGGTGGACTGGGTACCGAACTTTGATGGCTCGCTGCAGGAGCCGGGGTTGTTACCGGCGCGGCTGCCGAATGTACTGCTTAACGGCAGTATGGGCATTGCGGTGGGCATGTCGACTGATATTCCGCCGCATAATCTCGGTGAGGTGGTTGATGCCTGTGTGCACCTGCTGGATCATCCGCAGGCGGAGCTGGCTGAATTATGTGAGCATGTTAAAGGGCCGGATTATCCCACGGCGGCTGAAATTATCACCCCGGCAGATGAGCTGTTGGCCATGTACGAAAAAGGCATCGGTTCGCTGAAAATGCGTGCGCGCTGGGAGCTGGAAGACGGCGATATTGTGATTTCTGCACTGCCGTATCAGGTGTCCGGCGGTAAGGTGCTGGAACAGATTGCCCAGCAGATGCAGGCCAAAAAGCTGCCGCTGGTGGATGATCTGCGCGATGAGTCAGATCATGAACAGCCGATCCGGCTGGTGATTTCGCCGCGTTCCAACCGGGTGGATGTGGATATGCTGATGTCGCATCTGTTCGCCACCACTGACCTGGAGCGCAGTTACCGGGTGAATATGAATATGGTCGGCCTGAACGGGCGGCCACAGGTCAAGCCGTTACGCACCCTGTTGACGGAATGGCTGCATTTCCGCCGTCAGACCGTGATGCGCCGATTGCAATGGCGGCTGGATAAGGTGGAAAAACGTCTGCACCTGTTGGAAGGTTTGCTGGTCGCCTTCCTGAATATCGATGAAGTTATCCGCATTATCCGTAGCGAAGATGAACCTAAACCGGTATTAATGGAGCGTTTTGACCTGACTGAAATTCAGGCCGATTACATTCTGGATACCAAGCTGCGCCAGCTGGCGCGGCTGGAAGAGATGAAAATCCGGGCTGAGCAGGATGAGCTGGAAAAAGAGCGGGACTATCTGCAGGGGCTGCTGGGGTCGGATCGCAAGCTGACCAAGCTGATCCGCACTGAGCTGCTGGAAGACAAGGAGCGTTACGGCAATCCGCGTCGTTCGCCGCTGCAGGAGCGTCAGGCTGCCCATGCGCTGGATGAGGCGGCGATGACGCCTTCTGAGCCGGTGACCGTGGTGTTGTCGCAGATGGGCTGGATTCGTGCTGCCAAGGGGCATGATATTGACCCGGTAACGCTGAGTTATAAGCAGGGTGATGCTTATCAGGCCTCGGCTCGCGGGCGTTCCAATCAGCAGGTGGTGGTGCTGGATAATACCGGGCGCACCTATTCATTTCTGGCTCATGGTCTGCCGTCGGCACGCGGGCAGGGTGAGCCGCTAACCGGACGTTTGTCACCGCCTGCGCAGGCTGCTTTTCACTCCGTGATGATGGGCCGCGATGATGACTATTTTGTGATGTATTCATCGCATGGTTACGGATTTGTCTGTACCTTGTCCGAGATGTACAGCAAGGTCAAGGCGGGTAAGGTGGTGCTGAATACCGGTAAGGCGGATGTGATGCCGCCCTGCAAGGTGCATGACCTGAATACTGACCGGCTGGCGCTGGTGTCGTCGGCGGGTTATTTGCTGATGCTGCCGCTGTCTGAGCTGCCGGTGTTGAGTAAGGGTAAGGGCAATAAGCTGATCGGTATTCCGCCGGTGTTGCTGAAAGACAGTACTGAGCAGCTGGCTTACGCTGTCGTGGTGCCGGAAGGTGCGACTTTGCTGGTACATGCCGGGAAGCGTTATAAGGCGATGAAGCCGGTGGAGCTGGATGAGTATCAGGGTGAGCGTGGCAAGCGCGGTAAAATGCTGCCGCGTGGTTACCAGAATGTTAGTGGACTGGAAATTGCAGAAGGTTGATTAATAGCTTTTAAATGGGAGACGCCCGTCGGAGCTCATCTTCCAAGCCTGCGTAAACTCGTTGCACTCAAACATACTTGGCTTTCCAGATGAACTCCGACTGGCTTCAATGTAACCTGACGAGTAGGTAGTTATCGGATGACTGACCGTCATTAACGATTGTTAATAGAAAGTGGCGGAACTTGAAACGGGTTGGTTTCTCCCAATATTTAATGAATAACTTTTACGGAACGGGTAAACGATGAAACGAATATTTCTGTTAGTGGCAACCAACTTTGGGGTGATGGCGGTTCTGTTTATTACCTTCAACCTGACTCAGGCGATTTTCGGGGTAACGATTGGTGGCGGCAGTTTTACCGGCATTGCGATTACCTCGCTGTTATTTGGTTTTGGCGGCGCATTGATCAGCTTGTGGATGTCCAAGGGCATGGCCAAGCGCAGCATGGGGGTGCAGATTATTGAAGTGCCCACTAATGCGCAGGAGCGCTGGCTGGTGGAAACCGTGCGGCGTCAGGCTGAAAAGTCCGGTATTGGCATGCCTGAGGTCGGTATCTTCCATTCACCGGATCCGAATGCTTTTGCTACCGGTGCCAACCGTAATAATGCATTGGTGGCAGTGAGTAGCGGTCTGCTCCAGCATATGACGGCGGATGAAGTGGAGGCGGTGCTCGGTCATGAGATCGGCCACGTTGCCAATGGTGATATGGTGACTCAGACGCTGTTGCAGGGTGTGGTGAATACCTTTGTGTTTGTCTTTGCGCGGATTATCGGCATGGCGATTGATAACTTCCTCAGCCGTGGTCAGAGCCATGGTTATGGTATGGGTTATTATCTCGGCTCGACGATTGCACAGGTGTTGCTGGGCTTCCTGGCCAGTGCGATTGTGATGTGGTTTTCCCGCTACCGGGAGTTTCATGCTGACAAAGCCGGAGCCAATCTGGCCGGAAGGCAGAAGATGATTGCCGCTTTACGTCGTCTGCAGCAGGCGCATGGTCAGCCTGATCTGCCGGCAGAAATGGCTGCCTTCGGTATTTCCGGTGGTTTCGGCATTCCCGGTGGTCTGAAGCGTCTGTTTATGACCCATCCGCCGCTGGAAGAGCGTATTGCCGCCCTGGAAGTGCAGAAGTACTGATATTCGCGGTTTGACGACATTAAGACGACATTAAATTACAGGGCAATGGTTAGCGAATAATTATTGCCCCTTGTTGACCGCCGCCGCTTTTTGCATAATCCCCGTTTCATCTGAACCGGGGATTTTTTTGTGTATAGCCTGTTGCGTAAGCTGTTATTCCTTTTTCCTGCCGAAACATCCCACCATCTGGCCTTGAATAGCCTGAAGATCGCTGAAAAAACCACCTTGCTCGGTAAAGGAAATCCACTCCCCGGAAAGCCGGTCAATGTCATGGGTATTGATTTCCCCAACCCGGTAGGTTTGGCGGCGGGGCTGGATAAGAACGGGGAGTACATCGATGCGATGGCAGCACTGGGTTTCGGTTTTATTGAAATAGGCACGGTGACCCCGCGTCCGCAACCGGGTAATCCGCTGCCGCGTATGTTCCGTCTGCCGGAGGCCAAAGCGATTATTAACCGCATGGGCTTTAATAATCATGGCCTGGATTATCTGTTGGGGCAGGTGGAAAAGGCAAAGTATCAGGGTGTGCTGGGTATCAATATCGGTAAAAATGCCGATACGGCGGTGGAGCGAGCGGTAGATGATTACCTGATCGCCCTGCAGCGGGTGTATGCGCATGCTGACTATATTACCGTTAATATTTCTTCACCCAACACCCCCGGTTTACGCACTCTGCAATATGGCGATGAGTTACAGCAGTTGCTGGCGACCCTGAAAGCTGAGCAGCACAAGCTGGCTGAGCAGTATGAGAAATACGTGCCACTGGCGGTGAAAGTGGCACCGGATCTGACCCCGGATGAAATTCATTCCATGGCCGGAGTATTTCTCGACAATAAAATAGATGCACTCATTGCCACCAACACGCTGCTGGATAAAACGGCGGTGCGGGATTTGCGTTACGGGGCGGAGCAGGGCGGCTTGAGTGGCCAGCCACTGACACAGAAATCGACTGAGGTGATCCGTGCTTTCTGCCAACAGCTGGGGGATGATGTTCCGGTGATTGGTGTGGGCGGAATTATGAGCGGTGAGGATGCCAAAGCTAAAATGGAAGCGGGGGCAAAATTGGTGCAACTTTACAGCGGCTTTATTTACGCCGGCCCCGGTCTGATTAAAGACTGTATAAAGGCAACTTCAGATAGTTGAGTTGCCATTCGTTATTATTCTTGTTCGCTACGCAATAAAAACCGGCACTGAGGCCGGTTTTTATTTAGCTAGTTTGGCAATTACTGCTGATATTTACTGAGCAGCTTGTGGTGCTTCTTCAGCAGCGGTGGCTTCTGCTGCAGGGGCTTCAGCCTGAGGATGAGCAGCTTCAGCAGCCTGCTGTTGTGCAGCCATCGCTGCCTGACGCTGTGCTTCCATCTGCTTCATATAAGCTTCAGCCTGTGCGCGCTGAGCGGCCATGCGCTGTTGCATCTGCTGCTGCATTTGAGCATAGTCAGGCGCCTGCATCATCGGCATTTGCATAGGCTGCATCTGTGGCATAACCGGAGCCTGCATCATCGGCATTTGCATCGGCTGCATGCCATAGTAAGGCATCATGGGCTGTTGCATCGGCATCATTTGCGGCTGTTGGCCCTGAGCGGCAGGAGCCTGTGGCATCTGCATCTGTTGCATATAGGGGTTATAGCCCATCATGTAAGGGTTGTAGCCATAGCCGTTGGTAGCTGAGTTGGTGTAGCCGTACAGGTTGTTGTAACCCTGTCCGTAGCCTGAGCCCTGGCCTACGATGTTACCGGAAGTGTTCCCGTCGCCACGGCCAGCCACATCAGACGCCATGTCGGTTTTGCCCTTGCCTTTGAAGGTAATCTGGAAGTCAACTTCGCCGTCTGCGTCGCCTTTACCACGGCCCCAGCCGTCAACATTACCCTGACCAGTGCCGTAGCCCTGTCCCTGACCTGATGTGTAACCCTGGGCGTTACCGGTGCCTTGTCCTGCACCTGTACCGTTGTCAAAACCATCGAAGAAATCTGCAGCAGCTGCGATACCTGAAGATGCAAACAGTGCAATAGCCAAAGCAATTTTTGTGTGTTTCATGTCGTACTACCTCTAGCGGGGGCGGTTAAACTAAATTAGTAAATTAGTAAAAGTGAATATAAGTGAATATTAATATTCATTGATGTGAATTGCAAGCCAATTCTTTGAAATTTGTTACTGCAGGGATAATTTGTTGCCTCCTTATGTGATCATGGCATAACTTAACCCAAGCGTTTCATCGCCACAATTAACAAGGAGATATGGATGACTATTGGCTACGTCATGCTGGATCTGGCAGGAACAGAGCTGACTGCAGAGGATCGTGAGTTACTGCAACACCCGGCTGTCGGCGGATTAATTTACTTTTCCCGCAACTTTGAGTCAGCGGAGCAAATTACTGCGTTAAGTTCAGCAATACGTGAAGCAGCTGGCAGGCCAATCCTGTTAGCAGTGGATCATGAAGGCGGCAGGGTGCAGCGTTTCCGTGAGCAGTTTACCCGCTTGCCGCCGATTGCCAGTCTCGGGCGTAATTATGATGCTGATCCGCTGCAGGCCAGACAGCGGGCGCATAAAGCAGGCTGGCTGATGGCGGCTGAGGTGCGTGCCGTGGGCATTGATTTCAGTTTTGCGCCGGTGTTGGATCTGGATTACGGCACCAGCGGGGTGATTGGTGACCGGGCTTTTCACCGTGATACCCATATTGTCTCCGAACTGGCGCAGGCTTATATCGAAGGCATGCGCGAGGCCGGTATGGCTGCCACCGGCAAGCACTTCCCCGGACATGGCTGGGTGAAGGCGGATTCACATCTGGCGATTCCGCGCGATGAACGCAGCGCCGAACAGATTATGGCTGAGGATATGCAGCCGTTTGCCGCTTTATTTAAAGCAGGTCTGGATGCGGTGATGCCTGCTCACGTGATTTATGAGCAGGTGGACAGCCAGCCTGCCGGATTTTCCAGAGTATGGCTGCAGGATATTTTACGCGGTCAGCTGCAGTTCGATGGCGTAATCTTCAGTGATGATCTGAGCATGGAGGGCGCCAGCGTTGCCGGAGGTTATGCGGAACGTGCTGAAGCGGCGTTGGCGGCAGGCTGTGACATGGTGCTGGCCTGTAATAACCGCGCCGGGGTGATTGACATACTGGATAATGCCAAACCGGAAGTATCTGCAGCGTCATCACAACGGCTGGAGCGTATGCGTGGCAAGGCTTTCATGAACCGCTCTGCGTTATTGGAGCAGGAGTACTGGCAGCAGGCGGTGGATGAGGTCTCCATGCTGGCCTGACCGGGCTGTCAGTGCGTAATCCCGTGTAAAATAATCGGATATAAAATACTAATGGTGCGCGACTTTTGGTAGCCTTAGGTAATGAGGTGTTTTTTTAGCAAATAGTTAGTTCATCAGAGGAGATGGAGTATGCAGTTCAAGACCATTCAACTGACAGTGGCCGCAGCGATTACCCTGGCTTTTTCCACAGAGACTTTTGCAGAAACCTGGGATGTGTCGGTATGGGGTAAGCGCCGCGCATTTACCGAACATGTTGAAAAACTGGCCGAGCTGGTTGAGCAAAAAACCAATGGTGAGTTCAAGCTGAATATTTCTTATGGCGGTTTATCCAACAATAAGGAAAATCTGGACGGGATTTCCATCGGTGCTTTCCAGATGGCGCAATTCTGCGCCGGTTATCATGCCGATAAAAACCCGACTATTACGGTGCTGGAGCTGCCGTTCCTGGGTGTGGATTCCTTTGCAAAGGAAATTGAGCTGTCCAAGGCGGTGTATGAGCATCCCGCTGTCAAAAAAGATATGGCGCGCTGGAATGCCACGCTGCTGATGCCGTCGCCGATGCCGCAATATAATATTGCCGGGGTTGGTGATGCACCGAAAACACTGGCTGATTTTGAAGGGCTGAGTGTGCGTGCCACCGGTGGTATCGGTGATGCCATGACGGCGGTGGGTGCAGTGCCGACGTCGATGTCTGCTACAGAGGTTCGCCAGTCGCTGGATTCCGGTGTGGTCAAGGCAGTTTCGTTTGCGCCCCATGCCCACATGTCATTCGGGGTGATGGATAGCGCCAAATGGTGGACCACCAACCTGAATCCCGGCACGGTAAACTGTCCGGTAGTGGTGAATACAGAAGCGCTTGAAGGATTGTCTGATGCGCATCGTGAGGCTTTACTGGGTTCGGTGGATGAGGCACTGGATCATTATGTGAAGTATTACGAAGAAGAAACTATGAAAAAGTGGGATGTGCTGCTGAAAGAAAAAGGCATCGAAAGCATTACCTTCAGCGATGAAGAGCTGGCCGCATTCAAAGAGAAGGTAGCCGTGCCTACCGCTAAAAAATGGGTTGAAGATCACGCCGGAACCCTGCCCGCTCAGGAGCTGTATGATCTTGTCAGCAGCCTGACGAAATAAGTGTTATGTCCGGACACTCATCAGTTCTGGAAGATCATTCCCTGCTCAGTCGTCTGGATCGTCAATTGTTCAAACTGGAAAGCCTGCTGATTTTAATCGGCGGGCTGGCGGTTTTTTCATTGATGTTGCTGGCGGTCTGGAGTGTAGGCGGGCGTAATTTTGCCGGTCGGCCCTTGTCCGGTTATGTGGACTGGATTGAGCAGATTATGCCGTTGATTGCGTTTCTGGGCATTGCCTATACCCAGCGTACCGGCGGGCATATCCGTATGGACATGCTGATTGGCAAGCTGGGCGGGCGCTTCCTGTGGCTGGCTGAGTTGTTGTCTGTATCGTTGATGTTGCTGCTGGTGCTGATTCTGCTGTATGGCTCATATTTCCACTTTGACCGCTCCTTTGATCTGAGTGCGCCGTTATGGAGCCGCGACTCCAGTATGGATATTGCCCTGCCGTTATGGCCTGCCAAACTGCTGGTGCCGCTGGCGTTGAGTGTGCTGGCGCTACGGCTGATACTGCAGGTGTGGGGCTACTGGTGTGCTTTCCGTGATAATGCGGAGCGGCCGGTGGCGGTGCCGCTGATTGAGGATGCTGCGACTCAGGCGGCGCATGAGGCGGAAAGTGTGTCTGATGCTGTATCAGATGACGGGCATGATGCCGGTACGGATCAGGGCAGGTCATCATCGTGAGTTCTGTTGAGATTGGCATCATCGTTTCACTGGGCATGCTGGCCATGGTTGTGTTGGGCATGCGCGTGGCTTTTGCAGCAGCTATGGCCGGGGTGGTCGGGCTGATCTGGATATTCTGGGCCAAAAAAGGCTATGACCCCGCCCAGTTTTTCTGGGCCTTTAATATTGCCGCCAAAACCGCCGGACAGGTACCGCATTCGAAGATTTCCTCACAGGCATTGTCGCTTATCCCAACCTTTATACTGATCGGTTATCTGGCTTATTATGCCGGGCTGACCAAGGCTTTATTTGAGGCGGCAAAACGCTGGGTAGGCTGGCTGCCGGGTGGGCTGGCGGTATCGTCAGTGTTTGCAACGGCGGGGTTCGCAGCCGTTTCCGGTGCCTCAGTGGCAACTTCGGCGGTTTTCGCCCGGATTGCAATTCCGGAGATGCTGGAGGCCGGTTATGACCGGCGCTTTGCTGCGGGAGTGGTGGCGGCTGGTGGGACGCTGGCCTCGCTGATTCCGCCGTCAGCGATTCTGGTGATTTATGCGATTATTGTTGAGCAGGATGTCGGTAAGCTATTGCTGGCCGGGTTTATTCCGGGAGCGGTGTCCGCCGTCATTTATGCGGGTCTGGTAGTATTGCTGGCACTGAGCTTTAAGAATTTTGGCCCGGCAGTCGGTGGTTTCAGCTGGGCGCAGCGTTTTAAATCGCTACCGCCTGCCTTGCCGATTTTTATAGTGGTCGCCATTATTATTTTCTTTATCTACAATCCGTTTGGCGGTGATGCCTGGGGGACGCCGACCGAGGGCGGGGCGCTGGGTGCCTTTGTGGTGTTCTGTATCGCGGTATACAAGGGCATGCGCTGGGAGCAGCTGAAAAGTGCGCTGATTGAGACCGCCAAGCTTTCGGTGATGATTTTTACCATTATCTGGGGCGTGCTGATTTATGTGCGTTTTCTGGGCTTTGCGGATTTGCCTGGTACCTTTTCCGAATGGATTACCGGACTGGAGCAAAGCCCGATGCTGACTCTGATTTATATCCTGCTGGCGTATGCGGTGCTGGGCATGTTTATGGATGCGATTGGTATGTTGCTGCTGACCCTGCCGGTGGTTTTTCCGGCGGTGATGGCGCTGAATGGTGGCATGGATGTAGCTGTGGCGGACAGTGCCTTTGGGATGTCGGGTGTGGGTTGTGCGATCTGGTTCGGGATTATTGTGGTGAAAATGGCTGAGTTGTGCCTGATTACGCCGCCGATTGGCCTGAACTGTTTTGTGGTGGCCGGAGTGCGTCCGGATATTTCGGTGCAGGATGTGTTCAGGGGTGCCAGCCCGTTTTTTATCGCGGATGCGCTTACGATTGCGGTGTTGATTGCGTTTCCGTCGATTGTGTTGTGGCTCCCGGGGCAGCTGGGAGTTTAAAGAAATGGTGAAGAATGAGAGACGTTGAAATCACCCGTGAACCGGTTGAACTGTATAAAATCCTCAAGTTTGAGGGCATTGTCGCTAGCGGCGGTGAGGCTAAAACCGTGATTGATAATGGTCTGGTGCGGTTGAATGGCCGGGTGGAAATGCAACGTCGCAAGAAAATTGTGGCGGGTGATGTGATTGAGTTTGGTGATGAGAAACTGCAGATAGTCCGGAGCACCTTATGATTTTTCGCCCGTTTGAATAGTTATCGTTTATTGCGCAGTTAAAAATGAAAAATCCGTTCACTTTTATTCAGCAGTATTGGCTGGGGCTGACACTGGTTATTATGGCAAGTATTACAGCTCTGTCACTTTGGCCGCTGGAAACCCTGCCCGATGTGCCGGGTACCGATAAAACCCATCATTTTATCGCTTATGCTGCGCTGATGTTTCCTGTAGCTTTGCGCCAACCACGATACTGGCAGTGGTTGGCTCTTGCGTTGGTTTTATACAGCGGGCTGATTGAACTGATACAACCGTTTGTGAACCGTTATGGCGAGTGGCTGGATATGGCAGCCAATGCCGGTGGTGTGTTGTGTGGATTGCTTCTTGCACAACTATTGCTCTGGTTTTTCCGCCCGACTCCGGTAAAGCCGTCTGATCAATAAAAAATTGATGTTTACTGCAATACGTTCAACAATCAGAAGCATTGTTGGAGAGGATCATAGCAAATGAGTGTAGTTGCAGCGATACAAATGGCATCCGGCCCGAATGTGGCAGCGAATTTGATGGAGGCAGGCCGCCTGATCCGTCAGGCCTCAGAGGAGGGGGCGAAACTGGTCACATTGCCGGAAATGTTCGGCATTATGGGGCAAAGTGATCAGGATGCAGTGAATGCTGCCGAGGATGACGGCCACGGCCAGATGCAAAACTTTATCAGCCGTACTGCCAGGTCCTGCGGGGTGTGGATTGTCGCGGGCACCATCCCGTTGCGTACGGATAATCCACAGAAATATGCCGCTGCATCACTGTTATACAACGATCAGGGTGAGCGGGTTGCCCGCTATGACAAGATCCATTTGTTCGATGTTAAAGTGGAGGAAGAGGGCAAGGTTTATACAGAAAGTAATGCCGTGTCACCCGGTCGTCAGGCCGTGGTGGTGGATACACCGTTTGGCCGTCTGGGCATGTCGGTATGTTACGATCTGCGCTTCCCGGAGTTATACCGTCATTTGGTGCAGCAGGGTGCTGAAATCATTACCATCCCTTCCGCCTTTACCGAAGTAACCGGTATTGCGCACTGGGAGCCATTATTGCGTGCACGGGCGATTGAAAATCTCAGCTATGTCATTGCACCGGCGCAGGGCGGTTACCATGTCAATGGACGTACAACCTGGGGACACAGTATGGTTATTGACTATTGGGGGCGGATTCGTGGTCAACTAAATAAAGGCGCGGGGATTACGCTGATGAATATCGACCTTGATGAATTGCGTGCCACGCGCAAAAATTTTCCGGTGCTGGAACATCGTTGTCCGGCCGGAACACTATCTGCTGACAGAAAGGATTGATAAAGGATTTAAACTATATGCAACATGCAATGGATTATGCCCGCAGTGCATTTTTTGCACCCGGCGGGTTGACTGAGCAGGATCTGGACAGTGTATTCGGGCAGTTACTGACCCGTGATACCACGCTGGCGGATCTGTATTTTCAGTCTGCAAAATACGAGGCCTGGGGGCTGGAAGAGGGTATCGTTAAAAGCGGTAGTTACAGTATTGAACAGGGTGTCGGGGTGCGTTCTGTTTGCGGTGAGCAAACCGGTTTTGCCTACAGTGACGAGATTTCCCTGTCGGCACTGCTGGACTCGGCTAAAGCTGCGCGGGCTATCAGTCGCGCCGGTCAGTCCGGCAAGGTCATGGCCCGCACAGCCAATGCGCCGTCCCGCACTTTATATGGCGTCGATGATCCGCTGGTTTCATTGTCTGAGCAGGACAAGATCGATTTGCTGCACCGCATTGATGCCCGTGCCCGCGCTGCCAGCCCGCATGTGAAGCAGGTGATGGCCAATATGGTGGCAGTGCATGAGATTATCCTGATTGTCGATGAACAGGGACGGATGACGGCAGATGTCCGGCCTATGGTACGCACCAATGTCTCGGTGATTGTGGAGCGTGACGGCCAGACGGAAAGTGCGATGTCCGGTGGTGGCGGGCGTTTTGATCTGGATTATTTCCTGAATGATGACCGTGCTGATCATTATGCGGATGAGGCGGTACGTATGGCGCTGGTTAATCTGGATGCACAGGCGGCACCGGCGGGGAATATGACCGTGGTGCTGGGTAATGGCTGGCCCGGTGTGTTGCTGCATGAGGCGATTGGTCATGGTCTGGAAGGCGACTTTAACCGTAAGGGTACGTCAGCTTTCGCCGGACGGATTGGCAAACAGGTGGCCAGTAAGGGCATTACCGTAGTCGATGATGGTACGCTGGAAAAGCGGCGCGGCTCATTGAGTGTGGATGATGAAGGTACTGAGACGCAATGCACCACGCTGATTGAGGACGGTATCCTGAAAGGCTATATGATGGATCGCCAGAATGCCGCGCTGATGAATACGGCATCCACCGGTAACGGGCGCAGGCAATCTTATTCTCATCTGCCGATGCCGCGCATGACCAATACCTATATGCGTTCCGGTGAGTACGATCCTGAAGAAATTATTGCTTCGGTGGACAAGGGGATTTACGCGGTGAACTTCTCCGGCGGGCAGGTGGATATCACCTCCGGCAAGTTCGTGTTTTCTGCCTCAGAGGCTTATCTGATTGAAAACGGCAAGGTGAAGCAGCCGCTGAAAAATGCCACGCTGATTGGTAACGGCCCGGATGTGCTGACCCGGGTCAGTATGGTGGGTAATGATCTGGAGCTGGATGCCGGGATCGGGGTCTGCGGCAAGAACGGACAGTCGGTGCCGGTCGGTGTGGGGCAGCCTACTTTACGTGTTGACGGCCTGACCGTCGGCGGAACCGCGACAGCCTGAGGACGACGAGATGATTGAACTGGAAAACAGAGCCGCATTAACGGCAGAGTTTCAGGCGCTGGCCGAAAATATTCTGAAATCAGCCAGGGCCAAAGGCGCGACCGCCGCAGAAGTTGGCATTGACAAAGGAACCGGTTTGTCTGTTGAAGTGCGCATGGGTGAGGTGGAAAAGCTGCAGTATCACCGTGATCAGGGTGCCAGTCTGACGGTTTATTTTGGCAATAAAAAAGGTTTTGCCTCCAGCGGTGATTTATCACCTGAGGCGTTGGAAAATACGCTGGATGCGGCCTGCCGGATTGCCCGCTATACCGCCGAAGATGAGTTTAACGGTCTGGCTGATGCTGAGCTGATGGCGACGGATATTCCTGACCTGGATCTTTATCATCCCTGGGATCTGAATGCGGATCAGGGTATTGAGCTGGCACTGGCGGCTGAGAATATTGCCCGTGAGCAGGACAAGCGCATCGTCAACAGTGACGGTGCCGGTGTGGACAGCTATGCCGGTCTGGGCCTGTATGCCAACTCACATGGTTTCAGCGGGGTAACCAGCAGTACCCGTCATTCGCTGAGTTGCTCGCTGGTAGCGCAGGACGGTGATTCCATGCAGCGGGATTACTGGTATAGCACCACCTGTGTGCCGGATCAGCTGGAGCAGGCTGAGGCAATTGGTTTACGGGCTGCTGAGCGTACTGTGCGCCGACTTAATGGTCGCTCATTGAATACCCGTGAAGTACCGGTATTGTTTGTGCCTGAGCTGGCGCGTGGGCTGATTGGTCATCTGGTCAGCGCGCTGGGTGGCAGTGCCCAGTACCGTAAAGCCAGTTTCCTGCTGGATTCCATCGGTAAACAGGTGTTCCCGGAGTTTGTTCAGCTACAGGAACGGCCTCACCTGCAGCGGGCACTGGGCAGCCGTGCTTATGACTCGGAAGGGGTGGCAACACGGGATCGGGATATTGTGCGCGATGGCAAAATTCAGGATTATTTCCTGGGCAGCTATTCAGCACGCAAACTGGGGCGGCAAACCACCGGTAGTGCCGGTGGTTCCGGTAACCTGTTGCTGACCGATACCGGGGTCAGTGCCGAGGAAATATTGGCACAGATGGGCACCGGATTAATGGTGACCGAGCTGATCGGACACGGTATTAATGGGATTACCGGTGATTACTCACGCGGTGCGGCGGGTTTCTGGGTGGAAAATGGCGAGATTCTGTATCCGGTTGAAGAAATTACTATTGCCGGGAATCTGAAGGATATGTACCGGGATATTCAGGCGGTGGGTAGTGATATTGATCGTCGTGGCCGGATACAAAGCGGCTCGGTGCTGGTCGGTAAGATGACCGTTGCCGGACAGTAAGGTCTGCTAACAGATTCATCAGACGATCGCTTATAACACCCTTCCCCCCTTGGGGGGAAGGGTCGGGGATGGGGGGAGAAGCTACCTGTTAACTGATCAATCCCATGCTTTCCAGCTTCAGAATCACCTGATGCGCACAGTTATCCACTTCAACATTTTCTGTATCAATACTCAGCTCAGGATTTTCAGGTACATCATACGGGTCTGAAATTCCGGTGAATTCCTTGATTTTGCCTTCACGGGCCAGTTTATACAGGCCTTTACGGTCGCGGCGTTCGCATTCTTCAATAGAAGTCGCGACATGGATTTCCAGGAAAGCACCGAACTGCTCGATCTCCTCACGTACTGCACGGCGGGTGACAGCATAAGGCGCAATCGGTGCACAAATCGCAATACCACCATTCTTGGTGATTTCCGAGGCCACATAGCCAATCCGGCGGATATTCAGGTCGCGGTGCTCTTTGGAGAAACCCAGTTCGGAAGACAGGTTCTTTCTCACCAGATCACCATCCAGCAGCGTCACCGGACGGCCACCCATTTCCATCAGCTTGACCATTAAGGCATTGGCAATGGTGGATTTACCGGAACCGGAAAAGCCGGTAAAGAAAACAGTAAAGCCCTGCTTGGAGCGTGGCGGCTTGGAACGGCGCAGCTCTTCCACTACTGACGGGAAAGAAAACCATTCCGGAATTTCCAGGCCTTCATTCAGGCGACGACGCAACTCTGTACCGGAAATATTCAGTACCGTGGCGCCGTCTTCCACTTCATCAGCCGGCTCATATTGAGCGCGCTCCTGCACATAAACCATCTGTTTGAAGTCAACCATTTCGATGCCCATTTCTTCCTGATATTCACGGAACAGGGTTTGTGCATCATAAGGGCCATAGAAATCTTCACCCTGACTGTTTTTGCCGGGACCGGCATGATCACGGCCAACAATGAAATGAGTACAGCCATGGTTCTTGCGGATCAATCCGTGCCACACGGCCTCACGTGGCCCGGCCATGCGCATGGCCAGATTGAGCAGGCTCATGCTGGTGGTACTGGAAGGGTATTGATCCAGCACGGCTTCATAACAGCGTACCCGGGTGAAGTGGTCGATATCACCGGGTTTGGTCATGCCCACTACCGGGTGAATCAACAGATTGGCCTGTGCCTCTTTGGCGGCACGGAAGGTCAGTTCCTGGTGGGCACGGTGCAGCGGGTTACGGGTCTGGAAAGCCACCACCCGTCGCCAGCCCAGTTTGCGGAAATAGGCACGCAGTTCATTCGGGGTGTCACGGCGGCCACGGAAGTCGTAATGAACCGGCTGCTGGATACCGGTAATTGCACCGCCCAGATACACTGATCCGGCGACATTATGCAGATAATTTACTGCAGGGTGAGCGATGTCATCAGCTCCGAAAACCTGTTTGGCTTCATGTGATTTATCCGGTGTCCAGCGGTCAGTGACCGATAGAATGGCCAGAATCACACCTTCCTGATCGCGCAGGGCAATATCCTGATTAATGTCGATGCTGTCGGCAAACTTTTCAGAGACATCCAGTGTGATGGGCATTGGCCACAGGGAGCCGTCGCTGAGACGCATATTATCAACAACGCTGTTATAGTCAGCCTCTGTCAGAAACCCTTTCAACGGGTTAAAGCCGCCGTTCATGAGCAGTTCGAGGTCGCAGATCTGACGCGGTGTCAGATCCCATGACGGCAGCTCTGCTGCCTCCATTTTTAATTTTTGGGCGCTGTCATAGGAAACATAAAGTTCAGGTATCGGTTGATGGGACATCGTGTTTTCCGTTTAATCCATTTTATTGGTTCTGTAGCCTGTATTGATGGCAGCAGAAAGGTTGCAAAATTATCGTGGCCGAACAATAGCACATTGATATTGCACTGCAATATCAATGTGCCTGTGTATTTTAGTCCATGGTGAGAATTTTTTGTCGGCATTGTTATTTTCTTTGACAAACTCTGCATATCCGGTTTGTATTGGCGATATGAAAATAAATGGATACCCATACAGGAGGAAAACACATGTCTGACATTTACCGTACTGGTCTGGATAAAAATCCGGCCAACTACCAGCCGCTGACACCGCTGACTTTTCTGGAGCGTGCTGCCAGTGTTTTCCCGGGGCAGATTGCCATTGTGCATGGTGAGCAGCGGGTGAACTATGCCGATTTCTACCGGCGCTCGCGACAGCTGGCTTCTGCCTTGCAGGCGCGGGGTATTGGTAAAAACGATACGGTGTCGGTGATGTTGTCAAATACACCACCAATGCTGGAGGCACATTACGGGGTGCCGATGTGCGGTGCCGTGTTGCATTCGATGAACACGCGGCTGGATGCGGCGATTATTGCCTTTCAGCTGGATCATGCGGAAAGCAAAGTACTGATTACCGACCGCGAGTTTGCGCCCACGGTAAAAGAGGCGTTAGCGTTATGTCAGTCCAAACCACTGGTGATTGATTATGATGATCCGGAGTTTCCGCAATCGGGTGAGCGGCTGGGTGAGCTGGATTATGAGGATTTTGTTGCTACGGGCGATGCTGGGTTTAAATGGCAGATGCCGGACGATGAGTGGGATGCCATCTCGCTGAATTATACCTCGGGCACCACCGGTAACCCTAAGGGCGTGGTTTATCATCATCGCGGGGCTTATCTGCTGGCCCAGGGTAATGCACTGACCGCCTCGATGCCGCGCCATGCGGTTTACTTGTGGACATTGCCGATGTTTCACTGCAATGGCTGGTGTTTCCCGTGGACATTATCGGCGCTGGCCGGAACGCATGTTTGTCTGCGCTGGGTACGGCAGAAGCCGATGTGGGATGCGATTGCCGATCAGCAGGTCACGCATTTGTGTGGTGCGCCCATTGTGATGTCCACATTGCTGTCAACAGCTCCGGAGGAGAAGCGTGAGTTCGGTCATCAGGTTGAGTTTATGACCGCTGCGGCACCTCCGCCTGAGTCGGTGCTGGCGGCCATGAAGGAGGCCGGTTTTAATGTCACGCATTTGTATGGTCTGACCGAGACTTATGGCCCGGCTGTGGTGAATGAGTGGAAGGCGGAATGGAGTGCGTTGCCGGGTGATCAGCAGGCAGCCCGTAAGGCCCGTCAGGGGGTGCGTTATCTGCCGCTGGAAGGTTTGTCAGTACGTGATCCGGAAACCATGCAGCCGGTGCCGGATGATGGTGAATCCATTGGCGAGGTGATGTTCCAGGGTAATGTGGTAATGAAGGGTTATCTGAAGAATCCTGAAGCCACGGCTGAAGCGTTTGCCGGAGGCTGGTTCCATTCCGGGGATCTGGGGGTAATGCATGCCGATGGTTATATCCAGCTCAAGGATCGTTCCAAGGATATTATTATTTCCGGCGGGGAGAATATTTCTTCGATTGAGGTGGAGAATGCGCTGTTTAAGCACCCGGCGGTGAGTTCGGCTGCGGTAGTGGCAATGGCGCATGAGCGTTGGGGGGAAACGCCCTGTGCGTTTGTGGAATTGAAGGCCGGTAGTGAGGTGACTGAGGCGGAGCTGATCAGCTGGTGTAAGGAAAGTCTGGCCGGTTTTAAGGTGCCGAAGCGGATTGTGTTCGAGGAATTGCCGAAAACTTCTACCGGTAAGATTCAGAAATTTGCCCTGCGTGAGCGGGTGAAAGAGCTGGATAAGTAGATGAGCACAGGCAGAAACAGGAATGCCGGAAACGTTGTTCAGCCTGCTGATGCTGAGCAACGCCGGGCAGCCGCTCCGGTTATTTGTTATCAGGTGGATCAGTTACCGGCTTTTGATACTGACTTTTATGCGGCTGTGCGTGACGGTATGCAGAAGGTCGGTGAGGTGCGGGTGGAGCCACGTGATGCCGCTGCGTTTACAGTGCCTGCCGGGCATTTGTTCAGGATTGTCAGTGTGGAGGGGCCTCAGGTGGGTGATCTTAATCTGTGGCATGCTGATAACCTGAGTGAGCGCTTTTTCAGTGGTAAAACCCGGCAGTTACAGGCCAGTCATGTCAGTACCGGTGACCGGTTGTGGAGCAGTCTGCCGGGCTTACGGCCGATGGCAACCATCACTTATGACACGCTGGAATGGTATGGTTGGGATGCTGACGGAGCGGGGGTGCATGATGTAATCGGTACGCGCTGTGATCCGTATACCAATCATTTGCTGAAGGGGGTGGATTATCATTATTGCTGCCATTCCAATCTGACCCGGGCATTGGCTCAGCATTTGAATATTTCTTTGGCTGAGGCGGAGCCACATGTGCATGATGTGCTGAATGTGTTTATGTGTACGGGGTTTACGCGGGATACTCATCAGTATTTTATGAAAGCCAGTCCGGTGCGTCCGGGGGATTTTATTGAGTTTTTTGCTGAGATTGATTTGCTGGGGGCCTTGTCAGCTTGTCCGGGCGGGGATTGTGGCAGTAGTCATTCGGATGATTCGACGCCTTGTTATCCGTTGTTGGTGGAGGTTTACAAGCCACTTGACGGGGTTCTGGCGGGTTGGAGTTCTCCGTCCCGGAGTGCTTACGCTGGCGGGCATGGTTTGTGACCATGTGGAGGGGGAGATAGCAGGGCAGGTGTTTTCTGCAGGGCAAGTATGTCTGAGTGAAACGAGTTTACGCAGCCCGGAAGAAAATACCTGCCCTGCTATCTCTTCTGCAAGTTGCTATCCGGCTGAGGGCTGTTTTATATCCAACCGGATTTCAGGATATAGAGCAGGGCGGTGACGGTAATGGCTGCAATCAGTGTGCCCAGCAAAACAATGGATGATGAGCGCTGTACGTATACGCCATAATGTTGGGCGAGCACAAATACATTCAGTGCCGGGGGCAGGGCAGCCATCAGTACCGCCGTCTGTATCCAGACAGGGTCAGTAATACCTATCCACTGCAGCACAAAATAGACGAGCAGCGGGTGAACGATCATCTTGATCAGCAGCAATATCCCGATGTCCATGCTCTTCAGGCTGGCTTTCTGGTGAGCAATGACCACGCCCATGGTAAACAGGGCACCGGGTGCCGCTGAGTTTTTCAGGTTGGTCAGGATCTGATCGAGTGCCTGCGGGATTTCCAGCTGGATATAGGCCGCACTGATACCGGCAATGGTGGCCAGGATAAACGGATGCAGCAGGACACGCTTGTACAGGACTTTCAGGATGCCTTCCTGATTATCATCCATGCCCATTGCCATCAGGATGGGAACCAGGGTAAACAGCATCGCATTATCAAAACACAGAATTAATGCAGTGGGTACAACTGCCGCTTCACCCAGGGCGGGCAGGGTCAGTGCTGGCCCCATGTAGCCGATATTGGAATAAGAGCCTGCGACGGCCTGCATGGTGGCGACGGTGGTTTTATTTTTCTGCAGCACACGACCGATGATGAAAGCCAGCGCGAAAATACCCAGTGTGGTGCCGGTGGTGCCTGCAATGTAGGTGAAGTTAGTCAGTTGCTCAATAGGTGTGGCGCGCAGAATCTGGAAGAATAATGCCGGGAGTGCGACGTAGATAATGTAGAACTGCATCCATGCCAATCCGGACTCCGGGATTTTTTTCCATTTGGCGGCCAGCCAGCCCAGCAGCACCAATCCGAATAGTGGCAGTGATAAGTTGAGTACATCCATAGTCTTCTGTCGTTTGCCCGTTTAAAGTCGGGCAGATTGTAGCACTCTGTTTCCGGAAATATTGTTTATTTACGGGTGGAGTGTTAAATCATGTTCAATAATTCTTGATAACTTTTGTGTCCCTGCTTAGCATTCCGTTATGGCGGATTGTAAACAGATTTAACGGAGTTTTTTTATGAGCAATATTCCTGACGAGTTAAGGTATGCCGCATCTCATGAATGGGTGCGCGATAATGATGATGGTACAATTACGGTCGGTATCACGGATCATGCCCAGGCATTGCTGGGTGATTTGGTGCACATAGAGCTGCCTGATATTGATGCTGAGTTTGGCATGGAAGATGGTATTGCAGTAGCTGAATCAGTGAAGGCAGCTTCTGATATTTATGCGCCTATGGCTGGCCGGGTGGTTGAGGTGAATGAGGCGGTGCTGGATGCACCGGAGCTGGTCAATTCAGACCCTTACGGGGATGGCTGGCTGTTTGTGATGGAAGTGGAAGATATTGATATGCTGGCTGCGTTGATGGATGCTCAGGCTTATTCTGATGCACTTGACGATGCCGGCGATGAAGATGAGTAAGAAGAACGCTGTGCTTACAAAAAAGCCACCCAGCCACATTACAGTCATCTGAACCACCAACAGGATTAATTCAGACATGGCAAACCTCGACTGGCACGCAGAACACAACCCACACCTATCCACCGCAGCCTGGCTGGATTTGGCTCCGGAAAGTAAAGACATCGATCTGAAAGCAGTACGCCAATACCGGTTGGCACGGGTGCGTGAACAGATGCAAAACTACGATATTCAGGCACTGATCCTCTCTGATCCGGTGAATATCCGCTATGCTACCGGTACGCGCAATATGCAGATTTTCACTGCCCGTAATGCACCGTCGCGTTATCTGCTGCTGACTGCTGAGTGTTCGATTCTGTTTGAGTTTACCGGTTGTGGGCATCTGGCTGATGGCTTTGAGACCATTGATGAGGTGCGACCGGCGCTCACCGCCAGTTTTGTTGCTGCCGTGCCGGATATAGCGGTTCGGGAGCAGCGCTGGGCCACTGAAATGGCGGCTCTGATTGCGGAACTGGCTGGTGGCCGGGATGTGACCGTTGGGTTGGAGCGGATGAATGCCGGTGCCGCAGTTGCCTTGCAGCAACAGGGTTTACGCATTGTTGATGCGCAACAGCCGGTGGAAATGGCCCGAACCATTAAGTCAGCGGAAGAAGTGAAATGTGCTTATGCCTCGCTGCGGGCGACTGAGCGGGCGGTGGCTGAATTACGCGAGGCTATCCGGCCGGGGATTACGGAAAATGCATTGTGGTCGGTGTTGCACCAGTCAGTGATTAAGCAGAACGGCGATTATTGCGAAACCCGTCTGCTTAATGCCGGGACGCGCACCAATCCGTGGTTTCAGGAATCATCACACTATGTCATCGGCAGGAACGAGTTGATTGCGCTGGATACTGATGTGGTGGGTTGTCACGGTTATTACACCGATTTTTCACGTACTTTCCACGCCGGCCCGGATAAACCGACTGCGGTACAAAAGACGCTGTATCAAACGGCGCTGGGACAGGTGCAGCATAATATGAGTATCCTCAGGCCGGGCATGAGCTTTCGCGACTATGCTGATGCCGCCTGGGATATTCCGGATGAGTATTACGCAAACCGTTATTATCTGTCAGCGCATGGCACCGGTATGACCGGTGAGTATCCGTACCTGTATCATCACGGCGATTTCCCGGATGCCGGATATGACGGCACCATCGAGCCGGGGATGATTATCAGCGTAGAAAGTTATATCGGCGCTGAGGGTGGCAAAGAAGGCGTGAAACTGGAGCAGCAGGTACTAATTACGGAGCAGGGAACAGAGCTGATGTCGCAGTTTCCGTTTGAGGATGATTTGTTGAGTGGCGGCTAATTCCCCATCAAACGGGCATCAAACGGATACTTCGTCAGATTCTCAAAGCCATCCTCAGTAATCAGCACCTGATCCTCCAGCTTAATCGAAAAATTCCCACCTTCCGGGCTGACCAGTGCTTCAACACACAACACCATGCCGGGTTGTAACTCATAGTCAAAAGCACCCTCAACCATCATGTCCGGGTAGGCAATCAACGGCCATTCATCACACAGCCCCACACCATGCATCAGACAACCGTATTTGCCTTTCTGATACTGGTCATCCAGCCGGTGACAATTCAGGCTCAGCTCACGCATGGATACCCCCGGTTTCAGCATCTGCATATTGGTCATGATATGTTCATGGGCATGTTGCATGGCATAAACCATATCCGGGCGTGGTGCCGCATCACCCAGCCAGAAGGTACGCGAGACATCGACACAGATGCCGTAACTACCGATCAGATCGGTGTCATAGGCAATGATTTCATTATCCTGAATAATCCTCGGGCCGCACTCCTGAAACCAGGGATTGGTACGCGGCCCTGAAGCCAGCAGCCGGGTTTCGATCCATTCACCACCGCGGCGGATATTTTCAGCATGTAATACTGCCCAGACATCATTTTCCGACATGCCGGGCTGACAGGTGCTTTCCATTTGCCTCATCGCCGCTTCACAGGCATGCGCAGCGCAACGCATGGCAAGTATTTCATCCGGGCCTTTGATTGAGCGGGATTTTTCCGTGACTTCTTCACCGCCCATGATCGTCAGACCCTGTGCTTCCAGTGCCCGCAAACCATGCAGCATGATTTTATCCACCGCCAGACGTTTATTATTACCACTATGGGTTGCCAGCAGTGAGCGCACCTCATTGGCAAATACATCAGCTGCTATATCGACCTTATCGCCGCGATCAAAATAAAACAGATCTGCGCCACTGCGCTGCTCACGTACCAGAGGATTAAATTCAGACAGGAACGGTGAGTTTTTATAATCCCAAATCACCATATAGCCATCGGCACACAGCAACACTGCCCGGAACGGATTATGGGTGTTCCATAGCTGCATATTGGTGCTGTCGGTGGCATAACGGATATTCAGCGGATCGAACATCAGCAGGCCGGCATAGTCCCGATCAACAATATGCCGGGTCAGGCGTCGCCAGCGGTATTCGCGCATCTGTGGCAGGTTGGGCAGCGTTAGCCCGGCGGTTTCCCATTCACGAAAGGCAAGCTGAGTCGGGCCGATCTCAATCCGGTCATTATCATTGGGAGTCTGGTCACCTAATAATGCACCACGGGCAGGGTCAATTTTGCGTGTACTACTGTAATGCCGGGTCATAAATCCTCCTAAATAACCGCAGCTATCATCAAAGCGCTTGCATCCCAAACAACAAGGTTTTTAACCCTTGCCTGGCGGTGGAAGGGATCGGGATGGTGCAGTAATAGTTATTTCTGCAGATTAACAGTTTTGCTATTATCAGTGCTATGACTAAAACAGGCAATTTACGCAAAATGCGTACCGAACTGGCAAAGCCGGTCAACTACTCGCTGGTGTTGAATGAGGATACCGTGCCTTTGAATCCGGTTATCGGACGGGAGTTGCAACTCACTTTTACCGGCACGATCAATTGCATCCATTGTGGCCGCAACACCAAAAAGAGTTTTAATCAGGGCTACTGTTACCCCTGTTTTACCCGGCTGGCGCAGTGTGACTCCTGTATCGTCAAACCGGAAAAGTGCCATTATGATCAGGGTACCTGCCGCGAGCCGGAATGGGGCGAGGCGAACTGTTTCCAGCCACATTATGTTTATTTGGCCAATTCTTCCGGGCTGAAAGTCGGCATCACCCGCCATAATCAGGTTCCGACCCGCTGGATTGATCAGGGAGCGGTGGCTGCAGTACCGGTGATGCGTGTGACATCCCGGCAGATTTCCGGGCTGATGGAGGTAGCTTTCAAAGACTACGTCGCTGATAAAACCAGCTGGCAGAAAATGCTCAAAGGGGTGGCTGAGCCGGTGGATCTGCTGGCACGGCGCGACGAGTTGCTGGAGCAGGTACAACCGTCAGTGGACATATTGCGTGAACGCTTTGGTGACGATGCCCTGGAGTTGTTGCCGGATGCCGAAGTGGTGGAGATTGAATATCCGGTGCTTAATTACCCGACGAAAGTAAAGTCGCTTAATTTTGACAAAGACCCGGTGGTGCAGGGTCTTTTACAAGGCATTAAAGGCCAGTACCTGATTTTTGATAACGGGGTGATTAATCTGCGCAAGTTTGGTGGCTATGAAGTGAAAGTTGACCACGCATGAGGTGTATCAAACTGGTTTTGGGTACACCGGTTGCTGATTGATTTTTATATTAAATAAGGCCTTTCAGGGCATCAAAAACCAGTTTGCAACCAGTCATAAACAGCAGCACATAAGCAATGCGGAAAAACCACTGATCCGGCAATTTATGATGGATATGTACCCCCAGCCAGATGCCGATGGCAGCGACCGGCAGCATTAACAGGGAAATATTAATATTTTCAGTATTAAACTGATTCAGAAACGCATAGGGGATCAGTTTAACGTAATTGACCACCAGAAAGAAAAACACAGTGGTGGCCTGATACAGCGATTTATCCAGTTTTTGTGGCAATAAATAAATACTTACCGGAGGGCCACCGGCATGGGCAACAAAGCTGGTAAATCCGGCCGTTGTTCCCCAGAATAATCCTGCTTTTACCCCCGGTTTTTGATGAATTAAACGGGCCGGTTTCAGCCAGTGATTCAGGGCAAACCCAATGGCAATTAAACCGGTCAGCAGGCGGATAAAATCATCATTCAGGTATTTAAAACTGAGTGTGCCAAGTGCAATGCCGGCAATGGCTGCGGGTAACAGGCGAATTAAATGCAGCTTTGACCAACCCTTCCAGTAGGCTTTCAGCGCCATCAGATCCATGACACACAGAATCGGCAACATAATCGCTGCTGCCTGTACCGGCGACATCACCAGTGCCATGATGGGTACGCCGAGCACACCCAGCCCCCCACCTAAGCCGCCTTTGGAGATACCGACAATCAGTACCGCGATGATGGTCAGGCTGATGGATAATAAATCCATAATACGAAAGCTTATTGAACCCGTATTAAGCGGGTTTTGGAAAAGCGGTCATGCCAGCCCAGCTTCTCCGGGTCGAAAATGGCAATCAGGAATCCGACCCCGAACACTGCCCACGAAAACAGTGCAGCAGAAAAACGGAAAAAAGCCTGCTGCCAGTCCAGTGGCCGGTTATCGGCAGTCACGACGCGGATTTTCCAGGCACGCATGCCCAGCGTCTGGCCGCCATGTGTCCAGAACCAGCCAAACAGCAGAAAGAACAGCAAAATATTAATGACAAACAACAAATTGGCCAGCATGCTGCCCGGTGGAATACTTTCCATCCCCAGTAAACGGCTGACGATGGTGGCTATAATGCCGCCGATAAACAGTACCGTTACCCCAAACAGCATGCTATCGTAGAAAATGGCTCCGAGGCGGCGCAGGAAGCTGGCCGGTTCTGCGCTACCTGTACTCATCGCTGCTCTTCCAGAAAGTTACGCAATTGTGCATGTCCATGTTCACTGAGGATAGACTCAGGATGATACTGCACACCTTCCACCGCCAGGGTTTTATGGCGCACACCCATAATCTCATCCAGCCCGCCGTCCGCTGTTTCTGTCCATGCGGTCATTTCCAGACAATCCGGCAAGGTGTTTTTGTCGATCACCAGTGAATGATAGCGGGTGGCCGGGAACGGGCCGGGTAGGCCTTTGAAAACGCCTTGGCCGGAATGGTGAATCAGGGAAATTTTGCCGTGCATGATTTCTCTGGCACGTACAATATTACCGCCGAATGCCTGACCGATGGACTGATGGCCAAGGCATACGCCCAGTATCGGAATTTTTCCGGCAAAGGTGTCCACGACCTGTAAGGAAATACCGGCTTCGTTCGGGGTGCAGGGGCCGGGTGACAGCATGATTTTGTCCGGCTGCATGGCCTCAATATCCGAGACCTGAATTTCATCATTACGCTTCACAATAACTTCCGCATCCAGCTCACCCAGATATTGCACCAGGTTGTAGGTGAAGGAGTCATAATTATCAATCATTAATACTTTCATCTGCCTGCCTCCTTACCTGTGCTTACCGGTCAGACCTGCCAGTGCCGCGCTGGCCGCGCGGAATACAGCGCGCCCCTTGTTCATGGTTTCCTGCCATTCCATTTCAGGGATGGAGTCATACACCACACCGGCCCCGGCCTGAATATGCAGGGTCTGATCCTTGATGACTGCGGTGCGGATAGCGATGGCAGTATCCATATTACCGTTCCAGGCAATATAACCGACAGCACCGGAATACACACCCCGCTTAACCGGTTCGAGCTCATCAATGATTTCCATGGCGCGGATTTTGGGTGCCCCGCTAACCGTACCGGCGGGGAAGGTGGCGCGTAAAACATCCATGGCATGCATGCCCGGCAGCAACTTGCCGTTGACATTGGAGACGATATGCATGACGTGGGAGTAACGCTCCACCACCATCTTTTCGGTCAGCTCCACAGTTCCGGTCTGGCTGACCCGCCCGGCATCATTGCGCCCCAGGTCAATCAGCATCAGGTGTTCGGCAATTTCCTTTGGATCATTGAGCAGGTCTGCTTCCAGCGCCAGATCCTGTGCTTCCGTTTCACCCCGTTTACGGGTACCGGCAATCGGGCGAACCGTAACCACGCCATCCTCCAGCCGTACCAGAATTTCCGGTGATGAGCCGACAATATGAAAATCGTCCAGGTTCAGGTAATACATATAAGGTGACGGGTTCAGACGGCGCAGCGAGCGGTATAAGTCCAGAGGTTCGGCGACAAACGGAATACTCATGCGCTGGGAAATAACCACCTGCATAGCATCACCGGCGGTAATATAGTCGCGGATTTTACTGACGGCCTGTTTATAGCCGTCCTGAGTGAAGCCGGAGATAAAGTCACTTTCATCAATGTCAGCTGTTTTACCTGCACTGCGGTATCCGGCTCTGGCCTGTTGTAACTGCTCTTCCAGCATATCCAGGCGCCTGACAGCCTGTTCATAGCCATCTTGCCCGGCCAGTACAATCAGCTGTAACTCACCACGCAGATTATCAAACACCACCACTTCATCCGACACCATCAGCAAAATATCCGGTGTGCCAATCGGGTCGGTTTTTTCCACACCCGCTAATTTCGGTTCAATATATCGGATGGTTTCATAGCCGAAATAGCCGACCAGCCCGCCGTTAAAACGCGGCAGCTCATCAATATCCGGTACTTTGTAAGCCTGCTGGAAGTCAGCAATCCATTGTAGCGGATCAGCGACTTCAAACTGTTCAGTTATCTGATGATTGCGGTGAATCTCTATCCGCTTGCCATACACTTTGATAATAGTGCGGGCAGGCAGGCCAAGAATGGAATAGCGCCCCCATTTTTCACCACCCTGAACGGATTCAAACAGATAGGAATAGGGCGCATCGGCCAGTTTCAGGTAGGCACTGAGCGGGGTGTCGAGATCGGCGAGAATCTGGCGGTAAACCGGAACGCGGTTGTAGCCCTCGGCAATAAAGCGATGAAAACGATTCTGATCCATGATGTTATCCTTTTGAAAAAATTAACGGTAAGTGTTGCGGGGTGAGTTATTACTTCACCAGCTACGCCATCGCCATGAGTTTTCAGCAGGAAAAAGTATCATTTTGTCTTCACGTCATCAGTAATAGTTTCAGATCTGTGCAGAGTGTATCACAGCATTAATTATTGAAGACACTGTTTATTAATACCGGCTACATAGTTTTCGACAATGCCTACTGATGCAGCGGTTTCCGCGCCTTTGAAATCACGGAACATATTATTTTTCAGCAGTTGTATCGCATCTACAGTATAGGGTTTACTCAGTGGCATATAAGTCCAGTGCCAGCGTTCTTCATTGTAACCGCTGTCACGCCCGTCACCTTTGCGGGTATAAGGCTGGCAAAAGCCAAAGCGTGCGGCATTGGCCTGTAACCATGCGTACTCCTGTTTGCCCTTACCGCTGCTGAAATAATCGTTGGTAAAGGCATTCAGGTCGATATCGGTTCCCCAGTGATGACGTGAGCTGCCGGGCATGGAGCTGTTTTCAAGAATTTTCAGCGCACGCTGTACCGGATTACTGATGGTTTTGGATAAATCTTTACCTTCAACTTTGCGCGCGCCCGTCCATTTGCCATCCCAGATTTGTTTCTGGTAGTCAAAATTACGGGTTGCAGATTTGATGACCAGCTGAATACCGTCTTTTTCAGCAGCCTTATGCATTTTTTTGAAGGCATCGTAAACCTCAGCCTGAAGGGTCATGTCTTTGCGTGACGCATAACGTTCATCAATGGTAACGAACTGTTTTTCCTGAGCGGACTGTCCCATCAGAAACGGAATGCTTTGCTGTGGATGAATATTGTCGGGAGTTGCCGGTGTAGCAGCCTCAGCCACGGCAATAACAGGGATTCCGGTGTATCCGTCCTGAGCGGGAAGGTTCAGCATTTTGGCAGATTGTTGCGCCTCACCGCATCCTGACAGTATCAGTAGTGTGGCGATGACGGTCAGGAGCGATCGGGTAAGCATGCTGGTTTATGTCCTTATCAGTTGGGTCAGCTCAGTCATTGAATCAATAACTGCATCCGGGTGGTAATTGCGAATATCTTCGCCGTGATTATAACCGTAACTCATGCAGATAATCTGAAAACCTGCTGCCCGCGCGGCTTTTACATCTGATTTTGAGTCGCCCAGCATCAGTGATTGTTCGGGCTTTACGCCCAGTTGCTCTGCGGCATGCAGCAGGGGCAGTGGATGCGGTTTTTTCTCCGCCAGCGTATCACCGCTGATGACGATTTCAAAGCGGTCGAAAATACCCAGATTTTTCAGCAGCGGATGAGTGAATTGCTCAGCTTTGTTGGTGACACAGCCAATTTTTAACCCCTTGCAGGAGGCCAGATAATCCAGCCCTTCCAATACGCCGTCATACAGGCAACTGCGTTTAGAAGTGTTTTCAGCATACAATTCCATAAACACCGGCATAGCCTGCTCAAACTGTTCAGCCTCCGGGAAACCATCCAGGTCATTGGTCAGGGCACGCTCAACCAGCCGCTGCACGCCGTTACCGACCCACTCTCGGACAGCTGCTTCACCGCGTACCGGCAGGCCACACTGTTTCATCGTCTCATCCACGCACCAGGCAAGGTCAGGTACGCTGTCAACCAGCGTACCATCCACATCAATCAGCACCATGCGCGGTGAAAATGTCTTTGCCTCAGACATTGGCTGCTTCCAGTTCTGCACGGAAGGCATTACAGATGGTGTTGTAGCGGTTGGCATCATTGTTACCGGGTTTACCGAAAATGCCGGAGCCGGCGACAAAGGTATCCGCCCCCGCTTCCTTGATTTCACGGATATTGTCCGCTTTCACACCACCGTCAATTTCCAGACGAATATCCAGTCCGGAATCATCAATCATTTTGCGGGCCTGACGCAGCTTTTCCATGGTGGCCGGGATAAAGCTCTGACCGCCGAAACCGGGGTTCACCGACATCAGCAGAATCATATCCACTTTATCCATCACATATTCCAGTACTGACAATGGCGTAGCCGGATTAAAGACCAGCCCTGCCTTGCAACCTTCATTACGGATCAGCTGCAGGGTGCGGTCAACATGCTCGGAAGCTTCGGGGTGGAAGGTGATATAAGAGGCGCCTGCCGCTGCGAAATCAGGAATAATCCGGTCAACCGGTTTTACCATCAGGTGCACATCAATCGGCGCCGTGACACCGTGTTTACGCAGTGCTTCACAGACCAGCGGGCCGATGGTCAGATTGGGTACATAGTGATTATCCATGACATCAAAATGCACAATGTCTGCCCCGGACGCCAATACATTGTCCACTTCCTCGCCCAGTCTGGCGAAATCAGCGGAAAGGATAGAAGGAGCGATAAAATCTGTCTGTCTTGCCATGGCATGTTCCTCCGGAAACACGTGATCTGAAATGAAGGTTACTGTAACGAATCAACCACGGAAATACAGTCTTACTGTGGGGGTAGATAACACAGGTCTCACGGATATTTATGCCCGTCTCCCGGTTTATAGAAAGTTTTTGTATGTACCAGTCAGCGCCTTAACAAAACAAAACTGTTGGATAATGTCTTAGGATAACTGAGTTTCAGCTTGGTATTCATGGCAAAGGCATCAGAGCGGTTTGAATATTTGCCTACCCTGACTTTAAATAGAATACCCTGATTCGTGGTTTCCTGATGAATATAGGCGCGGTAGCCATCACGTTGCAGCGCCTTTTTTAAATCGTAGGCACTTTTTGAGTTATAGCCGGAAAATACCTGCACCGTATAAAAACCGCTGCTCAGGTTTCTCGGGTATTCGATTTCATAAGCGGAGTCAGGCGGAGGACTTTGTACCTGTACGGTTTTATTGCTGGCCAGTAGCCACTCGACATTTTCATCTCTGCTGCCTTCATCCGGTATATAGGAGGTGACTACGCTTGAGTTGCCTGAACTGCCGGATGAGTTGTTGGGACTGCCCTGAAAGTTGAACCTGGGTATTTTCGGCAGTTGTATGTCACCGATGGGTTTTTGCAGATAAGGAATACTCTGGTTTTTTGCGCACACCGCCAGACTGACCGCAACCACCACCAGTAATAATACATGCCAGAAAGTAATGCCGCGCTGCCGGGAAAGCGCGACTGAAAATTGTCTCTTCAAGCTGAGTCCTTGTTTCCTGATAACACTTAATCTTTACCTATTATGGCATAAGTTGCAGAAATCAGAATGGTTTAACAATCGCCAGCAATACAATCAGAATTAACAACAGGCTGGGCGCTTCATTAAACCAGCGATACCATTTGTGATCATGGGTGTTGGTCTCGTTGCGAAACTGCAGCATGATTTTGTAGCAGTAGTAGTGGTAGAAAAACAGCAGTACCAGCAGCAGCAACTTGGCATGAAACCAGCCGACCTGGAATAAAATACCGCCACCCAGGATGAGCATAATAATGCCGAACAACAGGGTGAGTACCATGCCGATGGTCATCATCACAAACAGGCGGCGCTCCATGATTTTGAACAACTCAAAGCTGGGCCTGTTCTCCGGCATGGCGTGATAAACATATAAACGCGGCAGATAAAACAGCCCGGCAAACCACGTTACCATGAAGATAACGTGCAGTGCTTTCATCCAGAGATACATTATGTTATCAGCCTTTCAGCATGTTGCTGACCAGCTGGCGGATATTTTCGGGGTCAAAGGTGCCGACTTTGCGCAGTGCGATTTTGCCGTCCGGTGAAATCAGCAGGTTGGTCGGGGTGAGTTTGACGCCGCCATAGGTTTTGGCCAGTTCGCCGGTTTCATCAAAGACAATTTTGTAATTCATGCCTTTGGTTTCGCGCATGGTTTTAATGTGCGGAATCTGGTCATGCGGCATGGCAATGGCAATGACTTCAAAGCCGTCTTTACCCAGATCGGTATACAGCTCGTTCAGGTGCGGAATCTCTTTAACGCAGCCGGGGCAATCGGTGGCCCAGAACACCACCATATAAGGTTTACCTTCCAGCTTTTCCGGGTCAATCTGCTGTCCGTCAATAGTGGTCATTACCGGCGTGGGTGCGGCCTGCAGGCCATCATTGGGCGACAGAAAGAAAAATGTCAGGGCACCGGCAACCACCGCCAGTCCTAATAAAGCTTTTATATCCAGTTTCATGAGCAAAATTTTGTGAATCCATTAATAGCGCGTATTATACATTGCTTTGGTATGAATTAGGGAAATAGAAGTACTGTGAAAAAGGTTGCTGTCGTCGGTGCGACGGGATACACCGGAGTAGAGCTGTTACGTCTGTTGGTTAATCACCCAAATGTTGAGATAACGTATGTGACCTCACGTGCGAATGTTGGCTCCCGGGTGGATGCCATGTTCCCTAATCTGCGTGGTTTTCTGGATCTGGAGTTTTCCGAGCCGGAAGCTGAACAGCTGGCTGAGGCTGATCTGGTTTTCTTTGCCACGCCCAATGGTGTGGCAATGCAAAGTGCGGCACAGTTATTGGATGCCGGGACTAAAGTCATTGATCTGGCAGCTGATTTCCGGATTAAGGATGTTGCCACCTGGAGTAAATGGTACGGTATGGAGCATGCCTGTCCTGAGCGGGTGGCTGAGGCAGTTTACGGCTTGCCGGAACTGAACCGGGAGCAGATTAAAGGTGCGCAGCTGGTGGCGAATCCGGGCTGTTATCCGACGGCGGTGACGCTGGGCTTATTGCCGCTGCTGGAGAGCGGGCTGATTGATGCGGAAAGTATTATTGCTGATGCCAAATCCGGTGCCAGTGGTGCGGGGCGCGGGGCCAATGTCGGTACTTTATTATGTGAGGCGGGCGATAGCTTTAAGGCTTACGGGGTGCCGGGTCACCGTCATCTGCCTGAAATAGCACAGAATCTGTCTCAGATTGCCGGGCAGGCTACGAACCTGACGTTTGTGCCGCACCTGTTGCCGATGATCCGGGGTATTCATGCGACTTTATATGCAGACCTGTCTGCCGGTAAACTGCCGGAAGGTGTTGACTTGCAGGGTCTGTATGAGCAGCGCTACCGGAATGAGCCGTTTGTTGATGTGATGCCATCCGGCACACATCCTGAAACCCGCTCAGTGCGCGGGGCTAATATCTGCCGCATGGCGGTGCATCATCCACAGCAGGGTAAGCGTGTGGTGGTATTGTCGGTGATTGATAATCTGGTTAAGGGTGCTGCGGGACAGGCCGTTCAGAATATGAACCTGATGTTTGGTTTACCTGAGCGCGCCGGGCTGAGTTCTCCCGGAATGCTGCCGTAACTTATCCGACTGTTCAGTATGGCTCTTGAGTATCGTTTTGATCACCGGGGTAACGTTGAGTTACAAAACGGACAAAGCCGCAGTTACTGTTGGTTATATTTTCTGATTTTCATCCTGTTACAACTGGGTGTGGCTGCCTGGTTGTATTTCAGTGGTTATCTGACCCCGACTGACTCGGAAGGCAGTGTTCAGGCTTTGTCACTACGGGGTAAGATGGATGAGCAGGAGCGCTTGCTTAATAAACAAGCCGATGACATAACCCGCCTGGAATCACAGGTAATCAGCGCACAGCGTTCGGAAAAAATTCAGCAGGCTGCCAATGAGTCCCTGCGTAAACAGTTGGGTGTGGCGGAAACTGCGCTGGCTGAATCCCGTGAGCGCCTGTTGTTGTATGAAGCAATTCTGCAGCCCCAGTCACCGGACAAGGGATTGAATGTACTGCATTTGGGGATTAAGCAGCTGTTGATTGATGATACCGGAAAAAAATTGCCACATGACCGCTACTATCAGTATTATCTGATTCTGACCAATATCAGGGGGGGGAGTGATGATTCCCTGATTGAGGGAACATTTAACCTGAAGCTGAACGGTGAACAGAATAAAAAGCAGGTAAGCCTGAAGCTGCAGGACATTATGGTTAACAACAGCCGGGAAGAACCGGATCAGCCGTTTAATCGATTTTCTTTGAAGTATTATCAGGGACTGGAAGGTAATATCGAATTGCCTGAAGATTTTGTCCCGGAGCAAGTTATTGTCGAGCTGTTACCGGCTGCTGAAGCTGGTAAAAAAGTAACAAGGCAATTTGAGTGGAATAGCTTTAAACTGTCTAACCAATCTATCACAGGTGAGGAGTAATTATAAATGTTTGGAAAAGGTGCCAAATCAAATCCGCCGTCCGGAACCAGTCAACAACCGGCAGCTGCGCCAAAAGCAGGTACTAATAATCAGGAACAACAAAAACCCCGCAACGGAACGGTTAATGTCAATACACAGATCGGCAAAGGCACCACGATTGACGGTGATTTGCAGTTTTCCGGTGGATTGCTGATTGAAGGAACCATTAAGGGCAATATTACTGCCGAAAATGATCAGGCCACGCTGATTCTGCATGAGCATGGCCGTATTCAGGGTGAAGTCCGCGTGCCGAGTATGGTATTAAATGGTTCTATTGATGGGGATGTATTTGCCAGTGGCAAGGTGGAACTGTTTGAAAAGTCAAGGGTTTGTGGTGATGTTTACTACAATCTGCTGGAAATGGCGGTCGGTGCTGAGGTTAATGGTAAACTGGTAAGGCAGAAACCTTCTGAGCCGGCAGCTGCCGTACCAAAAGCCGCAGCGGCAAAGCCGGAAGAGAATAAATCTGACAAAAGTTGAGGTGCTTTTATCAGTAGCGGAAACACTGATAATTGACCCGGATTTAAAGGAAGTGTAGCTTCCTGATGCATTGTCGATCGTGCAGGAGAATTTGTTATGACAGTGGAAACAGCTTCACCACTGGTTTTTACCGATGCTGCAGCATCCAAGGTAAAAAGCCTGATTGAGGAAGAGAATAATGATGCGCTGATGTTGCGCGTTTTCGTTACCGGTGGCGGTTGCTCCGGTTTTCAGTATGGCTTTACCTTTGATGAGAATGAAGGTGACGGTGATACAACAGTTGAGAACGGTGGTGTTAAATTACTCATTGACCCGATGAGCTTTCAATACATGGTTGGTGCTGAGATTGATTACACCGAAGGGCTGGAAGGGGCGCAGTTCGTGATTCGCAATCCGAATGCAACGACCACCTGTGGTTGTGGTTCTTCCTTCAGCCCTTAGCCGATAGCCGATCTTAATAAGCCGGGTAAAAGATATGCTTTCGTCCTGACGGACAGAAGACAATAAAGGCCGCCAGCTGTTTTTACAGGGTGGCCTTTTTTATGGGTGATTACAATGCGGGTGCTGCTGAAAAGTTTTTGCTGTCGGAAACGTTTGCTGTGTGCTATGTGTGGTTTATTGTTTTTACCTGTGACAGTTCAGGGGTGTACGATGTCTGATGGCAATGCTGCAGGAGTGCAGCTGATAGAGCAGATTCTGCTTAAACCGGCTGCCGGTGTGGAGCTTAATGCGCAGGATGAGTTAACAGCTGAGTATATCGGGTACCTGCAGAATGCGGTAAGTTCAGCTGATTCAGGGTATGAAGATAATGCTGCATTGAACCTGACTTACGGGCGGCGTATGAGTGCCGGTGTGCATTTGTTATTGCTGGAACCCGCACTGGACAAAGAGGCAGCTGTTTCACTGACCGACCGGCTTACTGAGCTGGAAGAGGTGGAATATGCTGAGCCGGACTTTCCGCTCGGACGCCGAAAATGATTCGTTAGCAAACAAGGAACACCTGTCATGGAAAGACGCGCCTGTATCAGATATTGGTTTACCAACAGTTTGTTTGTGGCGGCTTTGGCAGCCAACTGTCTTGCCGGGGCAAATGCTGCATCCTATCCGGCCGCTGCCCGCACAGATAACCTGATTGACCAGTTGATTATTCATTACCAGCCCGATGCGCAAACCAGACTGGCCCGTTCATCTGATCCTGAGTTTATGGCACGGTTAACAGAACAGACTGTGACAGCCGCCACCGGCCTGCAAGTCAGCTACAAACGGGCGATGTCGGCTAAAATCGCAGCGCATGTATTGCGTCTGCCGTATGCGATGAGTGTGGATGAGGCGGAAAGGTACGCCCGCCAACTGGTACAGCAGCAGCCGGATATCGATTATGCTGAGCCGGATTACCGGCGTTATCCGCAGAGCACTATTCCCAACGATACGAATTTTAATCAGCAGTGGCATTTGATGTCGCCTGCTGAGTATGCCGGGGCGTCGAATGTGGTGAACGCCTGGGATTTGAGCAAAGGCAGCACGGATATTGTGGTCGCAGTACTTGATTCCGGCGGATTGGATCATCCGGATTTACTGCCGAACCTGGTCGGCGGCAGCGTGGCAAAGTCCGGTTATGACATGGTTGACCGGGAGGATATTTCCGGTGATGGTGACGGCCGTGACTCTGATCCCTCCAACCCCGGAACTGATGAGTCTTCTGCTGTTACCAGTTTGTGGCATGGCACACATATCAGCGGGATTCTGGCAGCGAGGCCGGATAATAATAAATTCGGTGCCGGTGTCGCCTGGCAAAGTAAACTGTTGCTGGTGCGGATTTTGTCGGAGCAGGGCGGTTACTTGTCCGATCAGGTGGACGGGATGTTGTGGGCCGCGGGGGAGGCAGTGCCCGGTGTGCCGGATAATACGCATCCGGCGCGGATTCTGAACCTGAGCGCGGGTGGTCAGGATTTTCAGGATTGTTCCCGTACCGAGCAGAATGCCGTGAATATTCTGCGCAAGATGGGTGTGGTTATTGTGGTGGCAGCAGGTAATGCCGGGAAAAGCGTTGCCGGCAGCCCTCCGGCGAACTGTAATGGTGTGATTGCGGTGGCCGGGGTGATGCCGGATGGTGCCCGTACACCCTACACAAACTATGGTGAGCTGAACGATATTGCCGCGCCCGCTGAGCAAATTTATTCGACTTCCAACAGCGGGCTGCATCAGCCACAGCAGCATATTTTCAAAGCGGTATCCGGTACCAGTCAGGCAGCACCTCAGGTTGCCGGTACGCTGGCCTTAATGCTGGCGGCGAATAAAAAATTACTGGATAAGACCGTGATCAGTCAGACAGTGCTGCCTGACTTGCTGGAGGATAAGCTGAAGCGCTCTGCACGTTCTTTCCCCACGGACATCAGCGGTTCTGCTGATCCGGATGGATGCAATATTAATCAGGAAGTTGCCTGTGTCTGTACCACGGATAATTGCGGAGCCGGTTTACTGGATGCTTTTCAGGCCGTCAAAGCCGTATCAACTCCACCACAGGCGGTAGCGGGTAGTGATCAGATGGTTGCGGCTACTGCTGATTTCACCCTGGATGGCAGCCGCAGTGCGGATGATTCTTATGGCGGTAAGATCAGGCATTATCAGTGGCAACAGGTTTCCGGGCCGGATGTGGCCCTTAACAATGCTACTGCGGCCAAGGCGAATTTCACTGCCCCGGCTGCGGCTAAGAATGACACGCAACTGGTGTTTCGGCTGACGGTAACCGATGATGTTGGTTTGCAGAATAGTGATGAAGTGGTCATTACTGTGCCGGGTAAGGGTGGTGGCGGGAGTTTACCGTTATCTGTATTGGCCGCGTTAGCCGGCTTGTTGTGGTTGCGCGGAAGGTGGTCATAAATGGCGCTGAAATTCTCGGGTAAGTGGCTGGTTCTTTATCCCGTAGTGCCTGATCTGGTTGTTGTACAGGATCAGCTGATTGGACTGCTGACAGAGATTGGTCTGGCAGGTGATTTGCTGGATAACAGCGGTGCTTATTTTGCGACGGGTAAGCAGTTTTTGTCACATATCTGCTTTCTGGGATGCTCGCCGGCCATAGAGCTGGAGCCACAGTCTGATCAGGTTTTCTGCTATGTGCAGGTTCCGGAGTCCGGTCAGCCGCTTTCGGTACTCAGTACCGGGAATGCGTTTAAGGTGCGGCGAAAGTCGGTATTGTCTGCGCGCACCGCAGTTATTATCGGTAATATCTACGAATCCGAGGCTGTTCCCGAATCGGCACTGCTGGCCGGGCTTGAAGCTGCGACCGGCAGTGTGTGGCGTTATGCTTATGTCAGTACTGCAGACGTAGTTACTGCGACTACTGCTGACTGAAGATAAACTTTTCTTCGGTATTCAGGCGGAAAATATCAGAAGCTGCGTTTTGTGTTGCCGGGGTTTGTGGCCGGGCAGCTACTGCTGTGCGTTGGGCCTGTTGTTGTCTTTGCTGGGCCTGACGTCGTTGTTGTGCCTGTAACTGAGCCTGACGTTCTGCCTGCTGTTGGCGTTGCCTTTGTTGCTGTGCCTGTAGTTGTTGCTGGCGTTGTCTTTGCTGCGCCTGCAGTTGTTGCTGGCGGTTCTGCGGACTGGTGTTAGCGGCAGCAGTCGCAGTACCCTGTCCCAGTGGCTGAGTCAGCAGGGTGCTCATGCTTTGCAGATCCTGTTCGGACAGGGTGCCTGCCGCCTGCCGCAGAGACAGGGTGCTCAGCAGGTAATTATGCCGCGCTGAGGTCAGGTTGCGGCGGGCAGCAAATACATCACGCAGGCTGGTCAGTACATCAACTGCAGTACGGGTGCCAACCTCAAACCCGGTTTGTGTGGCCTCAGCCGCAGTCTGGGCAGCGACCAGTGCCCGTTGCTGGGCCTGAATCTGGCTGATACCTGACTGAATGCTCAGATAGGCATTGCGTACCTGTGATTCGACCAGACGTTCCTGATAGTCATAATTCTGCTGGGCCTGACGGAACTGATGCTGAGCCTGCCGAACCTGGGAGTCAATTGCTCCGCCCCGGTAAATCGGCATGCTCGCTTCCAGGCCGACACTGGCACCGGTTGAAATCGGGTCAATCGGGCTGTCGTTGGCATTCAGGTTGCTGGTATGACGTGCGTACATATTTACCACCGGTTTGCGGGAGGAGCGCTGTACTTCAATGTTTTGCCGGGCAACTTCTATGGCCTGTTTTGCGGTTTGCAGCGGTTTGCTGTTTTGTTTGGCGATTTCCACCCAGCTGTTGATATTACCGGGTGCCGGGATAGTTAACGGCAGGTTGGCCTGCGGGCCATTGAGGCTTGGATAGGCCTTGTTGGTCACGACGCGCAGATTTTCGCGGGCATCAATAATGCCCTGTTGCGCAGCGACTTCATTGGCGATGGTCAGGTTGTAGCGTGATTCCGCTTCTTTTAAGTCGGTAATTGGTGACTGCCCGACATCGAAAAAGACTTTCACCTGTTCCAGCTGACGCTGTACCGCCTTTTTCTCGGTGGTGGCAAAACGCAGGTTTTCAATCGCATTCAGGTAAGCAAAATAGGGCTGAGCCACCCGCAGGATTAAGGCCTGACGCTGTTCTTCCAGCTGTAATTTGGCCTGCAAAATGGATGCATCGACCTGATCGATCTGGGCATCCAGGTTTTTGTTATACAGGGACTTGCTTAAATTCAGGGTGTAACTGCCGTTCAGCGAAAGGCTGTCGCTGGCATCATCAATATCAAAGGTTTTGCTTAAACCGGCATTACCGCTCAGATTAACCTGTGGCTTTTTCTGGGATAAGGCCTGGGTTTTATTTTCCAGTATGGCCAGAAAGCCGGTTTCCTGTGCCTTCAGCTGGGCATCATTGGCTTTGGCATCCTGATAAGCCTGAAACAGATTAACCGCGTATAAGTCCGGGGCAGTTAAGATTAATGCCGTCAGTAATGTAAGTGATATTCTTCTTTTCATCCTTATTGTATCCATTCTGTGAAGTGTGTCCCTGTTTAACAGCACCTTGATCATTTATTGTATGAGTTACTGGCACAGCATACCTTAATTTAATACTCAGTAAAGTGCCATTTCCGGATCCAGTGTTCTTGCCCATAAATCGATTCCGCCGCTGATGTTTATCGTTTTAAATCCGGCCCGTTCAAGAAAGTAACAGGCATGTGCACTGCGGATACCGTGATGACAAATAACCGCCACCGGAATATTTTTATCCAGTTGATCCATTTGCTCCGGTAAGTGGGCCAGCGGTATCAGCAACGACCCTTCTAAATAGACAATGTCATACTCCCAGGGTTCTCTCACGTCAGCCAGTTGCAGGCTGTGTGGTTCAGAATCCCGGAGGAAAGCAGCCACTTCTGCAGGTGTCCAGGTCTGCATCAGAATTCAAAGGCCTGTGGTAACTCACTACCGCTCAGGGCTTTCAGCGAGGTTTCGAAACTAGCAGTGCGGGAGTACTCATTTTCATCATCCCGGGTGATCAGCAGGGCATGCATAGCAGGTGCCGTACCAGTCACTATAAACAGGCGGCCACCAATGTTCAGCCTTTCCTCAAATGCCGTGATGTATTCGGGCAGGGAGCCGGTAACTGCAATGACATCATACTGTTTGTCTGAATTACCTTGCCAGCCCTGACTGGCATCATCATTGTATAAATTGAAATTGGTGATTTCTATGCTTTCCAGACGTTGTTCAGCCTGCCGGGAAAAGTCACTGTAAATGTCCACACTGTCAACGTGCAGACCGAGGTGGGCCATACAGGCGGTGACAAAGCCGCTGCCGGTACCTATTTCCAGGCAATGGTCTGTGGGTTTAATCGCCAGTTCCTGTAACATGCGTGCCTCAACACGCGGATGCATCATGAACTCATGATTGCCGATGGGAATTTCCACATCGGCAAAAGCCAGGTTACGCCATTCGGGCAGAACAAATTTTTCTCTGGGAAGAAACCTGAAGGTATCTAACACGGTCTCATTAAGTACGTTCCACGGGCGGATTTGTTGTTCGACCATATTAAAACGGGCATGTTCCGGACTCATGGTATCCTCTCGAAGTAACAGGAAGTAACAGACAGTTTGAGGCTAGATTACGTGTTAGACAAAATAGCTGCAAGAAACAAGAGAGATATAACGAAAGATTGTCAGGTCAGAATGACTTGTGAGGTGATTAAATGAAAGCGTTAAAAGGTTTTATGTACGGGGCAGGTGGTTTACTGCTGTTAGCGGTGACTTCAGCCTGTGTACAATTGGATGCCGGAGAACAGCCGCCTGCAGACAGTGCAGAGCGGGTCAGTGACAGTCTTGTACGCTGTACCACACCGCGCCCGGAAATTTGCTATGAGCTCTACCAGCCGGTGTGCGCGGTCAGGGATACCGGTGTGCGTTGTGTGACCACACCCTGCCCGTCGACGGAAAAAATAACTTATGCCAATGACTGCAAGGCTTGTGCCGATCCCAAAGTGTTCGGATTCCAGCGTGGTGACTGTAACGCCATGAATACCAGTAGCCTGGATGAAAAACTCAGGCAATGGCTTGGAGGATAATCTGCCCGGTAAGTTATAAATGGCGGCAAGACGCAATCATAAAGAAATGTTACATTGCGTAAAAATGCGTAAAAAAGTTGAGGAGCTGAATCTCAATGCGCCATGTCTGGTTTTGGTCGTTGTGTTTGTTGTATCTGTTTCTGATAGTACCGGCTATTTCTGCTGCACAGCAGCCGGTACAAACTCCGCCCGAAACCACCAAAGCCTCGGTGAAGATCGGTGTGCTGGCTTATGAAGGCAGGCAACAGTCCTTACAACGCTGGCAACCTACCGCCGATTATTTATCCCGCCTGATTCCTGACCGTACTTTCAGTTTACAGCCACTTACCCACGAAGAAATGCAGCATGCCCTGAATAAGGGGGAGCTGGATTTTATTCTGACCAATCCCGGTTATTACGTGCAATTTGAAAAGCAACTTGGCGCAACACGGATTGCTATGTTCAAAACAGCCTTCGGCGATCAGGCGCTGGCCCGGTTCGGAGCGGTTATTTTTACCCGTGCAGACAGTGGTATTAATCAGCTGAGTGATCTGGGGCAGCGTACTTTTGCCGCGGTCAATGCCAATGCTTTTGGTGGTTATTTGTTGGCGCGGCGGGAATTACTGGAGCACGGCATCGAACAGAAAGACCTGAAGCTGAAATGGCTGGGTTTTCCGCAAAGCGATATTGTGCGCCAGGTTCTGTCGGGTAATGTGGATGCCGGTACGGTGCGCAGTGGTGTGCTGGAGCGCATGGCAGCGGCTGATATTCTTGATTTAAAGGCTGTGCGCATTCTCGGGCAAAAAGAAGATCCGGACTTTCCCTTGCTGCATAGTACCGCCCTGTATCCGGAGTGGCCTTTTGCCCGGATGCCGCATACCGATGCAACACTGTCTGAGCAGGTGGCAATCGCTTTGCTGCAGATGTCTGCGAATTCATCACCGGCTCAACGTGCAGGCGGAGCGGGCTGGACGATTCCGGTCGATTACAGTGCTGTGCATGAGGTGATGCGTACATTGAACGTACCTCCCTACCAAAGTAAACCAAAGCCGCCGTCGTTCTGGTCAGATTACTGGCATTGGGTGGTGTTGGGTGGTATCTCTCTGTTGCTAAGCCTGCTGGCTATTGTGCTGATCAGCCGGACGAACCGTGAGTTGAAACAATCACGGGCCCGGCTGATTAAGGAAATGAATCAGCGCCAGAATATAGAAAAAATGCTTGCCAATCAGCGTAATGAACTGGATCAGATTCTTGCCAGCCGGACAGAAGTCTTACAGCGCAGTAATGAAGAGTTACAAAATGAGATTGCGCTGATGTCACGTTTTGAGCAGAAAATACAGGAGCAGGAACGGGAGCTGGCCCGGATCAGGGAGCGGGAAGAGGCTGAAGAAGCAGTCGCACAGACTGTCTTTATTAATGAGGGTTTACAGCAGCGCTTTGCCGGAGCCACGCCGCGGGAGCTGGAAATTTTAAAGCTGGTGGCGCATGGCGAGTCTAATAAAGGGATTGCAAACCTGCTGGGGATCAGCCCGAAAACCGTTGAGTTACATCGCTCCAACCTGATTGCTAAAACTGAGGCGCAGTCTTCCACAGATCTGGTGAGAATGGCGGTGCTGGCAGGTTTGGTGGATTAATATACCTGGGGAAAACCCTGGTGTTGTACTGGCAGTATTGTGTATGGACAAAGTGCCTGTTTTGCGGGGATACTGTAGCGACCATATAAACCCTGGGAGGAGAAAATGAGAAGTATTACGAAGGTATTGCTCAGCCTGATGCTGGGCGTTTCATTACTGTTTGCCGGCAATCTGGCAGCGGATGAGCGTTATGGTAAACAGAAAGTGGTATACCACATCAACTACGATGATCCGAAGCAACAAAATGCTGCTCTGAATAATATTCAAAACCACATTAATGCCGTAGGCAAAGAAAATCTTGAGCTGAAGGTGGTGATGCACGGTAACGGTCTGGCCTTACTGGTGTTGCCGGATGCGCTGGAGGATCTGCCCGCATTCAAATACGGTAATGCCACGGATGAAATGGCGGCCAAAATAGATGGCCTGAAAAATCAGGGTGTAGTATTTAATGTCTGTGCCAATACCGTAACAGGCCGCAAGGTGAATGTCGAAGACCATCTTTATGATGTTGAGGAGGCCGATATTGTTCCCAGCGGCGTGGCTGAGCTGGCTCACCTGCAGTTACAGGGCTATGCCTATATCAAACCCTGAGTAGTGTTGTTATAACTATTTCTTATCTGTTTTTGATTTCTACCGGCATCCGGCTGTCAGCAGCGCCGGATGTCAGGTAGGATAGCTGCTGAATTTATAGATCTTTTTTGTCTGGGAGGAAAACATGTCACAAATGGATCGCCGTACATTCCTGAGATTACTGAGTATGGGTGCTTTCGGTGCCGGTGCTGCAGCCACGATGCCCTGGCTGATGAGAAATGCTTATGCTGAAAATAATGCGGAAGATTTTTATAAATTACCGATGAAAGGTAATGTCCGTATTTTGCATACCACTGATGTGCACGGGCAGCTGAAGCCGGTTTATTTCCGTGAGCCGAATGTCAATCTCGGGGTTGGCGATGCATTTGGACGCCCGCCGCATATTGTCGGAAAGGGGCTGCTGAAAGAAATGGGGCTGCCGGAAGAAGGGATTGAGGCTTATGCCTATACCTATCTGAATTTTGATCAGTATGCCAAAGAATACGGCCGTATGGGTGGCTTCTCGCATATCAAGACTCTGCTGGATCAGCTGCGGGAGCAGGCCGGTGGCCGTGAAAATACACTGACCGTGGATGGCGGTGACCTTTGGCAGGGCTCCGGTACTTCATTATGGACACGTGGTGTGGATATGGTGGAAGCCTCCAATATCCTGGGTGTCGACGTGATGGTCGGCCACTGGGAGTTCACCTATCCGGAAGAAGAGCTGCTGAGTAATGTGGCACTGTTTAAGGGTGACTTTATCGGCCAGAACGTGCGCGTGAAGGAAGATGCGCTGTTCGGTGATGAGTACACCACCATGGTGGAAAAATACGATGGAAACGGTTTGTATGACGAAGATACCGGTCATGCCTTCCAGCCTTATGTGATCAAGGAAGTCGGCGGCAAGCGGGTTGCTGTAATCGGTCAGGCCTTCCCGCGTACCGCTAATGCCAATCCGCCGGAATTTTTTCCGGACTGGTCATTCGGTCTGCGTGAAGATGATATGCGTGATCTGGTAAAGAAAATCCGTGCTGAGGACAAGCCGGATGCGGTGATTCTGGTTTCACACAATGGGATGGATGTGGATATCAAGATGGCGGAACAGGTACCGGGGCTGGATGCGGTCTTCGGTGGCCATACCCATGACGGGATTCCGCAGCCGGTTAAAGTGAAGGATAGCGAAGGTGGTACTTGTCTGGTGACCAATGCCGGTTCCAACGGTAAGTATGTGGGTGTGATGGATTTTGCCATTGATGACGGCAAGATTCAGGACATCAATTACAAAATGCTGCCGGTATTTGAAAAAATGCTGCCTGCAGATAAGGAGATGGAAGCTTATCTGACCCAGATGCGCAGCACCAAATATGATGAAAAAATCCGCGAAAGCCGTGCCGAAGACCGTTTCTTCAATAAGGATCGTCTGGGCAAAACGTATGATGAAATTCTGAGTGAGAAACTGGCGATTGCCGATCGTACCCTGTATCGCCGGGGTAATTTCATGGGAACCTGGGATCAGGTGCTGTGTAATGCGCTGCGTGAGGAATATGATGCGGATATCGCCATGTCTGCCGGTGTGCGCTGGGGTACCACCACGCTGGAAGGCGACTGGATTACCATGGAAGACGTGATGACCCAGTGTTCGATGACCTATGGTGAGACTTATGCCAATGAAATGACCGGCAAACAGCTGCTGGATGTGCTGGAGCAGGTGGCCGATAACCTGTTTGATCCTGATCCGTATCTGCAGTCCGGTGGGGACATGGTACGGGTTGGCGGTATGGATTACACCATTGAGCCGTCCAAAAAGCTGTATGAGCGGATTACCGAGGCACGGCTGGATAACGGTGACCCGATTGATCCGGAAAAAACCTACAAAGTGGCGGGCTGGGCGGTGGTTAACCGTACACCGGAAGGCCGTATGATGTGGGATGTGGTGCGTGATTATATCCTGAAAAATAAGGGTGAGGATGACGTGCTGAAGTTGGAAAAAATCAATGATCCTAAGCTGGTTGGCGTATTAGAAAATCCCGGTATTGCTGACTATCAGGGCGAGGTGGGTTAAGCCCGGCTTTCCAACTCTGATTTTATGTGGCTTTCACTGCTTTGCGGTGGAAGCCATGGAGCCGCCCGGTTCGAACCTCTGGTAGTTTTCTCCCGTTATCTTTTCTTACTTCCTGAAGTTCAGGGCGCAGGATTTGCTGTTTCAGCACCTGCTGGTTTATCCTAAACCTTCGTTTTTTTCGTATAGGTCTTATCTGCTGTGTCACTTTCCAGGCAACCCGATATTCTGAGTGTTGAAGACTACCTTGCCGGTGAGCAACACAGCGATATCCGCCATGAGTATGTTGATGGTGTGGCGTATGCAATGGCCGGAGGCAGTGTTAATCATAATCTGATTGGTGGCAATGTTTATCGTTTGCTGGCTAATCATTTGCTTGATCAGAGCTGCACGCCTTTTACGGGTGATATGCTGTTGCGGACGACACAGACCCGTTTTCATTATCCGGATGTGGCTGTGTTTTGTGATGAGTTTTCGGGGGATGAGCATTATCTGGATAATCCGGTTTTATTGGTTGAGGTACTTTCACGCAGTACCCGTCAGAATGACAAGGGCAGTAAGCTGACTGAGTATCTGGCTTTGCCGTCATTGCAGGAATATGTGCTGATTGAGCAGGATTTTGTTGAGATTCAGGTGTTACGGCGGCGGAATGGCTGGCGGTTGGAGAGTTATTATCTCGGGCAGTCCATTGCCCTGGATTCGGTGCAGGCTGAGCTGACGGTTGAGGCGATTTATCATAAGGTTAATAACGGGGATGTGCGGGAGTGGTTGGAAGGCCGGTCGTGATCAGTCAATACCGAAACCGGCTGTCAGCAAGGGCATCCAGAGCGTTACTCTGTATCCAACTTTTTTTATTAAATACGGGCTTGGTACACGCTTTAAGCTTTCCGATGCCATATCCCAATATTATTGTATCCAGTCGGGGTGACGTATATTTTGTAATGTTACCTAAGCAATACGAATATCTGGATGGCAGACTTGTAAAGGAAACCCCGGCTTTTGGAAAAGCGTACAGATTGAGCTCTGAGGGAGATCCTGAACTTTTGTGGGAAACGTCTGGTTGGTATGCGTATAAGCACGATTTGTATCTTTCAAGAGATGGACAGTTTTTGGTTCGGATAGGCCATTTTGCTACAGCTTATACTCCGTATGATCAGGATCTTGGAGTGGCATTTTATGATAATGGACTGGAAATCAATCGTTATTCGATCAAAGAGTTAGTTAAGAGCAGACCATTGCCCAATCCAACCGGGGAGGCACCCGGATTCTTTTTATCTAACCCTGGAAATTTTGTTCTATGGGAAGGTGGTTTGCCACGTATTAATTACTATGATGAGTTTGAAATTAAGACAATTGACGGGATGCTTCATACCTTCAACATAACAACCGGTGAGCTAATCCATCCGGAAATTGTGAAGCTCAATGAGATCGATAGAAATAAAATGGTGATTTATGAACCAGATACAGTTATTGATGAAGAGTAGCTGATTTTCCTTACTTCACCCGGTTTTCGTATAACAATCCATCAATCCGTGAAAAATGCTTAGTAAATGACGAAGGCTGACAGCGGGCTGACTCCGTTTAAACAGAAAGCCCGCTGCCAGAACAGCCTGGAAAACTCAGCTCGAAATCAGCTGGCAATCACACCCCGTTCCTTCAACAACGCCTCAATCTCCGGCATGATCGCCGGATCATCAATCGTCGAAGGTACAATGTGATCCTGACCATTCACCATCTGGCGCATATTCTTACGCAGAATCTTACCGGAGCGGGTCTTCGGCAGGCGCTGTACGATATACGTATCCTTATAACAGGCAATCGCGCCAATCGAGCTGCGGATTAACTGTACCAGTTCCTTGCCCAGTTCAGCCTCATCGACCTCAACGCCAGACTTCAGCACTACCAGTCCCATCGGAATCTGGCCTTTCAGATCATCATCCTTAGCGATAACCGCACACTCAGCCACCGCTTCATGACCACCGATGACTTCCTCCATTTCACCGGTAGACAGACGGTGACCGGCGACGTTGATCACATCATCCACCCGACCCATGACGAAAACATAGCCGTCTTCATCAATATAGCCGCCGTCACCGCTGGCGTAATAACCGTCAAAGCTGGACAGGTAGCTGGATTTAAATTTCTCAACATCTCCCCAGACCGTGGCCAGACAGCCCGGTGGCATCGGCAGTTTCAGACCGATATAACCCTGCTCATTCGGCCCCAGCTCTTCACCGGCATCATTGAGAATTTTCACATTGAATCCGGGCGTTGGCACTGTGGATGAACCCAGCTTGATTGGCATCGACTCAATTCCGCGCAGGTTGGCAGTAATCCCCCAGCCGGTTTCGGTCTGCCACCAGTGGTCAATCACCGGCTTGCCGGATTTCTCCATCAGCCATTCCTGCGTCGGCGGGTCGAGGCGCTCACCGGCAGAGAAAATCGTAGTCAGCTTGCTCAGATCATATTTCTTGAAGAATTCACCGTTATCATCTTCTTTCTTGATGGCACGGAAGGCAGTCGGTGCGGTAAACAGCGTCTTCACCCCGTACTCTTCACAAATCCGCCAGAAAGCACCGGCATCCGGGGTCATAATCGGCTTACCTTCAAACACCACCGTGGTACAGCCCCGCAGCAGCGGCGCATACACAATATACGAGTGACCAACCACCCAGCCCACGTCAGACGCAGCCCAGAACACATCGCCGACATCGACATTATAAATCGCCTGCATGCTGTAGTTCATGGCCACGGCATGACCACCGTTTTCACGCACCACTCCCTTAGGCTTGCCGGTGGTGCCGGAAGTATAAAGAATATACAGCGGATCAGTGCCTTTGACCGGTACACAGTCGGCTGGCTCAGCCGTTGCCATCAGCGCATCCCAATCATGATCCCGTCCTTCAATCAGCGTAGCAGCGGCTTCAGGGCGCTGGGGACGCTGGAATATCACCGTGCTGTCCGGTTTGTGTGAAGACAGCTCAATCGCTCTGTCCAGCAGTGGTTTATACTCAATTACCCGGCTGATTTCGATACCACAGGACGCTGAAATCATCACCTTCGGTTGAGCATCTTCAATACGCACCGCCAGTTCCGGTGCCGCAAAACCACCGAATACCACGGAGTGAATCGCACCCAGACGAGCCACTGCCAGCATGGAAATCACTGCTTCCGGAATCATCGGCATATAGATAATGACCCGGTCGCCTTTCTCCACACCCAGCCCTTTGAGCATACCGGCCGCTTTCGCCACCTCATCACGCAGCTCAGCATAGGTGTAGGTTTTCTTGGTATCGGATACCGGCGAGTCATAGATAATCGCCGTCTGATCACCGCGCCCCTGTTCAACATGATAATCCAGCGCCATATACGCGGTGTTCATTTCACCGTCGGCAAACCAGCGGTAAATGCCATGCTCATCTTTGGACAGGATATTTTCCGGCTCTTTAAACCATGACAAGGCCTGTGCCTTTTCTTTCCAGAAGCCTTCCGGATCGTCCATGGATCGTTGATATTCGGCTTTGTAACTCATCTTGATTCCTCCAATATGTGTTTAATTTGTTTGGTAAATCCCCTCCGTCTCCCCTTTTTTAAAGGGGAGTGCCCTCCAGTTAAATTAGAAATTTGCCGGAGGGTCTCCCCCTTTGTAAAAGGGGGAACAAGGGGGATTTATCTCTAAAAACAATCCCCCGGCACCCGCACCCAGCCTTCCATCAGAATACGGGCACTGCGGCTCATCGTTACCTTGTTGACTTTCCACTCACCGCCTGTCTGCACCGCTTCCGCGCCGACCTTCAGCGTTCCGGACGGGTGTCCGAAAGTCACTGCCGCACGCTCACCGCCACCAGCCGCCAGATTCACCAGCGTACCCGGAATGGTCGCTGCCGTACCAATCGCAACCGCAGCCGTGCCCATCATCGCATGGTGCAGCTTGCCCATGGACAGGGCGCGTACATTAAGGTCAATGGCATCGGCACTGATTTCCTTGCCGCTGGAAGCGGTATAACCAGCCGCCGGAGAGACAAAGGCCACTTTCGGGGTGTGTTGGCGGGCGGCGGCTTCGGCCACCTCACTGATTAGCCCCATTTTTATCGCACCATAAGCACGGATGGTCTCGAAACGTTCCAGCGCAGCCGGATCGCCGTTAATCGCGTCCTGCAGTTCAGTACCGGTGTAGCCAATCTCATCCGCATTCAGGAATACGGTCGGAATACCGGCATTAATCATCGTCGCTTTGAAGGTACCGATACCCGGTACTTCCAGATCATCGACCAGATTGCCGGTCGGGAACATGGCATCCGCCGCGTCCACCGGGCTCATGAAATCCACCTGTACTTCAGCCGCCGGGAAAGTCACCCCGTCCAGCTCAAAGTCACCGGTTTCCTGCACTTCACCATTGGTGATCGGCACATGGGCGACGATGGTTTTCTGAATGTTTTTCTGCCAGATGCGTACCGTGCAGATGCCGTTGTCAGGAATATTGGCCGCATCCACCAGCCCCATCTGAATGGCGCAGGAGCCCACCGCAGCGGTCAGATTGCCGCAGTTCCCGCTCCAGTCGACGAACGGCTTGTCGATAGACACCTGACCGAACAGATAGTCAACATCGTGACCGGACTGCTCGCTTTTGGCCAGAATCACGGTCTTGCTGGTGCTGGATGTCGCACCACCCATACCGTCGGTCTGCTTGCCATACGGGTCAGGGCTGCCGATCACGCGCAGCAGTAAATTGTCACGCGCTTCGCCAGCTACCTGTGCCGATTCCGGCAGATCGGTCAGTTTGAAAAACACACCCTTGCTGGTGCCGCCACGCAGATAGGTGGCGGGGATTTTGATTTGCGGAACAGCGCTCATCAGGCGTTACCTTCCAGAAAGTCCTGCGCAAAACGCTGCAACACACCACCGGCAGCATAAACATGCACTTCCTCAGCGGTATCCAGGCGGCATTTCACCGGAATATTGACGCTCTCACCATTGGCGCGATGCATGACCACGGTCAGTGCTGCACCCGGTGCGATTTCACCGCTCACATCAAAGGTCTCCGTGCCGTCAATCGCATAAGTCTCACGGGTTTCACCGTTGGTGAATTCCAGCGGCAATACACCCATCCCGACCAGATTGGTGCGGTGAATGCGCTCAAAGCCTTCGGCAACAATCGCCTCCACACCGGCCAGACGCACGCCTTTGGCTGCCCAGTCACGCGATGAACCCTGACCATAATCAGCACCGGCAATAATGCACAGCGGCTGGCCACGATCCATATAGGTTTCAATCGCCTCCCACATACGCATTTGTTCGCCTTCCGGCTCAACGCGGGCCAGTGAGCCCTGAATGACCTCACCGTTTTCATCCCGGCACATTTCATTCAGCAGCTTCGGATTAGCGAAGGTGGCCCGTTGTGCAGTCAGATGATCACCACGGTGGGTGGCATAAGAGTTAAAGTCCTCTTCCGGCAAACCCATTTTGTGCAGGTAAGCACCCGCCGCACTGTTGAGCATAATCGCATTGGAAGGGGAGAGGTGGTCAGTGGTGATATTGTCACCCAACACCGCCAGCGGACGCATGCCTTTCATGGTGCGCTCACCAGCCAGTGCACCTTCCCAGTAAGGCGGACGGCGGATGTAGGTGCTCTGCGGACGCCAGTCATACAGCGGACTCTTGGCCTCCTCAATCACCCCCAGATCGAACATCGGCTGGTAGATCTCGCGGAACATTTCCGGCTTGACGCTGGAGTTAACGATGGCGTCGATTTCTTCATCCGATGGCCAGATGTCTTTCAGCGTAATCGGGTTGCCGTCTTTGTCGGTGCCCAGTGCATCCTGCTCAATATCAAAACGCATAGTACCGGCAATAGCATAAGCGACCACCAGCGGTGGAGAAGCCAGGAAGGCTTGCTTGGCATAAGGATGAATACGACCATCGAAGTTACGGTTGCCGGACAGGACTGCGGTGGCGTACAGGTCGCGGTCAATTACTTCCTGTTGGATTTTCGGATCCAGCGCGCCGGACATGCCGTTACAGGTAGTACAGGCATAAGCCACGATACCAAAGCCCAGTTTCTCCAGTTCCGGCAGCAAACCGGCTGCTTCCAGATACAGTTTGGCAACTTTGGAGCCCGGTGCAAACGAGGTTTTCACCCACGGTTTACGCACCAGTCCCAGTTCATTGGCTTTCTTCGCCACCAGACCGGCAGCTACCACATTGCGCGGATTTGAGGTATTGGTACAGGAGGTAATCGCAGCGATAATCACCGCACCATCCGGCATCAGTCCTTCTGCTTCTTCTGCCTTCGCCTTGTCCAGACCCACCGCAATACCGCGCTCATTCAGCGCCGCAGTCGGCAGGCGGCGATGCGGGTTGGATGGCCCGGCCATATTACGCTCAACGGTAGACAGATCAAAAGTCAGCACACGCTCATATTCGGCATTGGCCAGATCATCGGCCCACAATCCGGTTTCCTTCGCGTACTGTTCAACCAATGCCACCTGTTCAGGTTCACGTCCGGTCAGCTTCAGGTAGTCAATGGTCTGCTCATCAATATAGAACATACCCGCCGAGGCACCGTATTCCGGGGTCATATTGGAAATCGTGGCCCGGTCACCGATGGTCAGGCTGCGTGCGCCTTCACCGAAGAATTCGAGATAGGAAGACACCACTTTTTGCTCACGCAGGAACTCGGTAATCGCCAGCACGATGTCGGTGGCGGTAATGCCCGACTGACGCTTGCCGACCAGCTCCACACCGATAATATCCGGCAGGCGCATCATCGACGGGCGGCCCAGCATCACGGTTTCGGCTTCCAGACCACCGACACCGATGGCAATGACGCCCAGCGCATCAACATGCGGGGTGTGGCTGTCGGTACCGACACAGGTGTCCGGGAAAGCCACACCGTCACGGGCCTGAATCACCGGTGACATTTTCTCCAGATTAATCTGGTGCATAATGCCGTTACCGGCCGGAATCACGTCGACGTTTTTGAAGGCGGTTTTTGTCCACTCAATAAAGTGGAAACGGTCTTCATTACGGCGGTCTTCAATGGCGCGGTTTTTCTCAAAGGCATCGGGGTCAAAACCCGGTGCTTCCACCGCCAGCGAATGGTCAACAATCAGCTGGGTGGGCACTACCGGATTGACTTTGGCCGGATCACCACCCTGATCAGCAATAGCATCACGCAGACCGGCCAGATCGACCAGTGCGGTCTGACCCAGAATGTCATGGCAGACCACGCGTGCAGGGTACCAGGGGAAGTCCAGGTCACGCTTGCGGCCGATAATCTGCTGCAGGGAGGCGGTCAGATCTTCCGGCGCACAACGGCGCACCAGCTGTTCGGCCAGCACACGGGAGGTGTAGGGCAGTCTGGCATAGGCACCCGGCTCAATGGCCTCAATCGCCGCACGGGTGTCGAAGTAATCCAGATCAGTACCGGGTAGTTGCTTACGGTATTCAGTATTCATTACTTTATCCCTCAACCACGATCTGAAATCGGAATGAATTCCAGATTTTCAGGCCCGATATAGTTGGCTGACGGACGGATAATTTTACCGTCTTCGCGCTGCTCAATGACGTGTGCACCCCAGCCGGTTACCCGGGCAATCACGAAAATCGGGGTAAACATATCGACGGGTATATTCATCGCGCCATACGAGACGGCAGAGAACCAGTCCAGGTTCGGGAACATTTTTTTCTGATCCCACATCACCGTTTCGAGACGCTCGGCAATATTGTACATCCGCAGGTCACCGTTATTTTCCGACAACTGTCTGGCAACGCGCTTGATTACTTCGTTGCGCGGGTCGCTGATGGTGTAGACCGGATGACCAAAACCGATAACAATTTCTTTTCTGGCTACCCGCTCACGAATATCAGCTTCAGCCTGATCCGGAGTGGCGTAACGGGACTGGATACGGTAGGCCTCTTCATTGGCGCCGCCATGCTTTGGCCCGCGCAGGGCACCAATCGCACCGGTAATACAGGAATAAATATCCGAGTTGGTACCGGCGATGACCCGCGCGGTAAAGGTCGATGCATTAAATTCATGCTCCGCATACAGGATCAGCGAGGTATGCATGGCACGCACCCATTCCTCATCGGGAGCTTTGCCGTGCAGCAGGTGCAGAAAATGTCCGCCAACGGTTTCATCATCTGTTTCCACATCAATGCGTTTGCCATTCACCGTGAAGTGATACCAGTAGAGCAGCATGGAGCCGAATGAAGCAATCAGGCGGTCAATAATCGTGCGTGCATCAGCATCGGAGTGATCATCTTTTTCCGGGAGACAGGTGCCGAGTTTTGAGCAACCCGTGCGCATCACATCCATCGGATGAGCAGATGGCGGAATGGCTTCCAGTGTGCTTTTGACTGCCTGTGGCAGACCCCGGTAGCTTTTCAGCCGCTGCTTGTAAGCCGTCAGTTCCGAGGCACCCGGTAAACGTCCGTAGACGATCAGATAGGCAATCTCTTCAAACTCACAGGTTTCGGCAATATCAAGAATGTTATAACCCCGATAATGCAGGTCATTACCGGTGCGCCCCACCGTACAGACCGCTGTATTCCCGGCAGCTGTGCCCGACAGTGCTACCGATTTTTTAGCCTTAGGTAAAGTTTGTTCAGTCATACTTCCTCCCCTTTATTCAGCGCCTTTTTCGGCGAATAATTGATCCAGCTTCTGCTCAAATTCGTGATAACCAATCGTGTCATACAGTTCCATACGGGTTTGCATGGTGTCGACCACATTCTTCTGGGTGCCCTCGGTCAACAGTGCACGGTAAACATTTTCAGCGGCCCGGCTCATGGCGCGGAAGGCGCTCAGCGGATACAGTGCCAGCTTAACGCCGACGCTGGCCAGCTCTTCCGTGGTATACAGCGGCGTGGCCCCGAATTCAGTGATATTCGCCAGCACCGGTACATTCACCGCTTTGGTGAATTCGGCATACTGCTCCAGTTCATTCATGGCTTCCGGGAAAATCATGTCGGCACCGGCTTCCACACAGGCCATCGCCCGGTCAATCGCCGATTGCATGCCCTCAACCGCCAGTGCGTCAGTTCGCGCCATAATTACGAAACTATCATCGGTGCGTGCATCGACCGCTGATTTAACGCGGTCGACCATTTCCTGCTGGGAAACAATGGCCTTGTTCGGACGGTGGCCGCAACGTTTCTGCATTACCTGATCTTCGATATGGAAACCGGCCACCCCGGCCATAATCATTTCGCGGGTGGCGCGGGCAATATTGAAGGTGCCGCCCCAGCCGGTATCGATGTCCACCAGCAGGGGAGCCGAAGTGACAGCAGTAATACGCTTGGCATCTTCCAGTACGTCATGCAGGGTGGTGATCCCCAGATCAGGAATCCCCAGTGAGGAGGCTGCCACGCCGCCGCCTGAAAGATACAGTGCCTTGTGGCCGACTTTTTCCGCCATAATGCCGCAGTTTGCGGTCACAGCGCCGACTACCTGTAACGGGTTATTTTCTTCAACTGCCTGACGCAGCTTTTGTCCGGGGGTCATTGTCATTGGTTTCCATCCATCATCTTACTAATACTTTTCCACGCGCCACTGATATGGCGTCGCATGAGTAACTCTGCTAAATCACCGTCACCATCTGCGATGGCTTCGGTAATCTGCCGGTGTTGGCGAAGTGCCAGGTGAGTGCGGTCGCGCAGGTGGCTGGTTTGGTAGCGGCACATGCGCAATAGCTGATACAGCTCACCGATCAGCAAATCAATCAGCATCTGGTTACGGCTGCCCAGCGCGATGTGGAAATGGAAATCAAAATCCCCCTCACTCTGGAAATAGTTTTCACCGTCTGCCTGGTCTATCTGTTTTTCGTGTGTATCAAGAAGCCCGAACAGGGCATCGACTTCCTCCGTGGTCATCTGTTCCGCTGCCATGCGGCAGGCCATTCCTTCCAGGGCTTCACGCACCCGGTATAAATCTGCCATCGCGGTGTTATCCAGCCGGATGACTCTGGCTCCCGCATGGGGAACCCGCTTCACCAGCCGCATGCCCTCCAGCTGGCGAATGGCTTCGCGCAACGGGCCACGGCTGATACCATAACGTGTCGCCAGATCGGCTTCACTCAGTTTCTGTCCCTGTTGCAGTTCACCGGTTATGATTGCTTCGGTGAGGCGCATTGATGCTCTGTCGGACAGTGTTTTTTCTTCTGCTAGCTGTGTTGACACTTGATTGCTCCTGATTGTTGACAATCAAGCTGCACATCATAGCATTTTTTCAGATAAATGGAAGTTTTGAGTTCTTTTGTCAACAAAGCTAGTGGTCTTAGCGCACTTTTTGCACATGTCAGTCAATAAAAAGGGGGAACCGGTGATTAATGCACTTATTATTCTGTTCGGCTTTCAGTTGCTGGGCACGCTGGCAGAGCGTTATCTGTTATTGCCGGTACCCGGGCCGGTACTGGGGATGGCTCTGCTGATGCTGGTGTTGTTTATGCACAAACCACTGACCGGCCAGTTGAAACCTACCAGTGATGTGCTGATTCAGTATTTGCCGGTGTTATTTGTTCCGGCGGCTACCGGGATTATTACCTTCGGTTCGTTGCTCAGCAGTGACGGCCTGTTGTTATTGCTGGTGCTGATTCTCAGTACATTGATTGGTATTGTCAGCACGGCCTGGATATTTTGTAAGCTGGCGGCGCGCTGGGCACCTCCCGGAACGGAGGAACGGGCATCATGAACGGTTTGCGGGAAACCTTTGTTTATCTGGCGGACACGCCTTTATTGTGGTTATGGCTGACGCTGTTGTGTTATCAGCTGGCATTATGGCTGCAGCGGATCAGTGGTCGTGCTGCGTGGGCCAATCCGGTCGCGCTCTCCACCTTTATGGTTGGCGGGGTGATTCTTATTTCCGGGGTCAGTTATAAGCAGTATTTCAGCGGCGCCCAGTTTATCCATTTCCTGCTCGGGCCAACGGTGGTGGCGCTGGCGCTGCCGCTGGTGCTGCACTGGAAAAGTGTGCGGCGGGCTTTATGGCCGTTGCTGTTCTCCTTGCTGGCCGGATCGGCGATTGCGATTATCTGTGCGGTGGGTCTGGCTTATCTGTTCGGGCTGGATGAAGTGCTGGTTAAGTCGGTAGCACCGAAAAGTGCTACTGCACCGATTGCGATGGGGATTGCGGAAAGTACGGGAGGTATTGCCAGCCTGGCTGCAGTGAGTGCGGTGATTACCGGGATTATCGGTGCCAGTATTGCCACGCCGTTGTTAAACCGGCTTCATTTCCGCGACTGGCGGGCGAGGGGGTTTGCGGTGGGGCTGAATTGTCATGGCATCGGCACGGCGCATGCGTTCACCATCCACCCGATTGCCGGTGTTTATGCCACGGTGGGCATGGCGCTGAACGGGATGCTGACCGCAGTGCTGACGCCGCTGGTGTTGTGGCGGGTGTTTGGGGTAGGGGCATAAGCGTCTTAATGAAGTTGATTTTTATGGACTTTAAGCGGTTTGCCCGTACCGGAGCACAAGGTGTTATTGTGACGTTATCGGTTGGCAGGCAGTTTTTCAAGGCTACTTATTAATGCTATGTTGAACACGTCAGCTACCTTACTGTGAGGAGGTTAAATGCGTATCCTGCTGGTCGAAGACACACCGGATTTAGCAGAGGCGATTTGTGAGCGTCTGACTCAGGATGGCCATGCCATAGACTGGCTGCAGAATGGTCAGCAGGCGATTAATGTGCTGGCGTATCAGAACTACAGCCTCATTCTGCTTGATCTCGGCCTGCCGAAGCTGGACGGCATGAGTGTGCTGCGTCATCTGCGGGCAGCGAAAAACAAAACCCCGGTATTAGTGCTGACTGCCCGTTCCGGGATTGATGACCGTGTTGCGGCCCTGGATCTTGGGGCGGATGATTATCTGGTCAAGCCGGTTGATTTGCGTGAACTGTCGGCACGTTGCCGCGCACTGATCAGGCGCAGTAGTGGTGAGGTTTCCAGCGTGATCAGTTATGGCAAATTAAGTTTTGACCGGGCAGCGGCGCGATTATTCGTCAACGGGCAGGAAATCACCTTGCCCCGGCGTGAACTCTGCATTCTGGATTTATTGCTCAGCCACAAGGATCGCACCCTCAGCAAAAGTCAGATTGCGGATCAGATTTGCTCGTTCGACGATACCACGGAAATGCCCAGTGATAATGCTATTGAACTTTATATTGCCCGTTTGCGCAAAAAGCTGGCGGATAGCGATGTGCAGATTAAAACCCTGCGCGGTATAGGATACCTGCTGCATGTTGAATCATAGCGGTTCACTACGGGCGCGGCTGGTTTTATTACTGGTGGTGGTATTGCTGGCCAGCGGTACTTTTCTGCTGCTGGCGGCGGGGAATTTTGCCCGCAGTGCGGCGGATGAGGCTTATGACAAGCTGCTGGCCAGCGCGGCACTGGCAGCGATGGATAATCTGACGGTGATTGACCAACAGATTTATATGGATCTGCCTTATTCATCACTGGATACCCTGGCGCAATCGCGTGATGACCGGGTGGTTTATAGTCTGAAAACGGATGCTGATGAAGTATTAACCGGTCATACTAATCTGCCGGAACCCAATCCGGAGAAAATGGCCCAGGATCACCGGCTGAAACAGCCGCATTTTTTTACCGACCTCCACAGTGGTGAGGATTTTCGTTTTGTGGTACTGGAGCGGGTTTTGACAGATTCAGGGGTGCAGGGGCGCAAAGTCTGGTTACAGATGGGCCAGAGCCGACTGGCACGTGAGGAATTATCCAGGGATCTGGTGTTGCGCGCCCTGATCGGGATTGCCAGTCTGATGCTGGTGGTCGGGCTGTTTGTCTGGTGGGCGGTAGGCTGGTCGCTGAAACCGTTGTGGAAAGTGGAACAGGGCTTATTGCAGCGCCAGCCGACTGATTTGCAGCCACTGGGGACGCAGGTACCGACCGAAATCAGCCATCTGGTTCGGGCGATTAACCGCTTTATGGGCCGCCTGCAGCGCACGCAGGACAGAAACCACGCCTTTATTGCCGAGGCTGCTCATCAGCTGCGCACGCCGCTGGCCAGTCTGCAGGCACAAACCGAGCTGGCAATGGATAGCACCGACCCGGCTGACTTTCGCCAGCGGGCAGAGCGGATTAACCGTAATGCCCGGGAGACCAACAGCCGTATTTCACAATTGCTAAGTTATGCAACACTGGCGCACCGTACGGATGTGTTGACCCCGGAGCCGGTGATCATGGAGCAAGTGATCGTGTCTGCGCTGGCTGATCTGGTGCCGCTGGCGATGCGGCAGGGGGTTGAACTGGATTTTGATAACCGGCTGGGACAGCAGGAAGTGGTGGTCGATCCTGAGGCAGTGCGGGAAATATTGCGCAATCTGGTGGATAACGCCATGAAATATGGTCAGCAGGAAGGCAGTAAAAAACAGGTCAGCGTCAGTCTGGAAAAGGCGGAAGAAGGCTGGGTGGTGTTACAGGTTCGAGATTTCGGGCCGGGGCTGCCGGAAGAGTTATTGCAGCAGGTGACCCGGCGTTTCGGGCGTGGCGAGTTCCGCCAGCATAGTGGCAGCGGGTTGGGGCTGGCGATTGTGGAGCAGATTATGTACGGACTGGGCGGACGGCTGGAGCTGGAAAATGGTGTGCAGGGTGGCCTGAAAGCGCGATTATTATTCCGGGTGATAACATGAGATGGCGTACTTTAACGGGCGCTATTTGGTTGTTCTCCGCCCTGTTTTGCAAATCCGGTTTGTCTGTCGCGGCAAATTATCCGGCACCTGAGCAGGAGCAACAGCGTCTGGAAATTTTGTCCAACACCAATGAACAGGCCATGCAGGCTATCCTGACTGATTTCCAGCAGCTGCACCCTGAGGTCAGCATTCAGTACACCGACCTGGATTCAGTGCCGCTATACTTCAACCGACCATAATTGTTGATTTATTGAAAGTCTGAAAATTAAGCGCCAGTAAGGAGTCCAGGGCTTTCTTGTGAGTGGTGTGGGTTTGCGCCAGACACGAATCAATGGCTTGCACAAACGCGGTAAAGTTTTCATGGTACTGTGAGTAGAGACATTCTTTCTTCACAAACTTCCACAAGCGTTCAATCAGGTTCAGGTTGGGAGAATAGGCGGGCAGGAACAACAATTCGATCCCCAGTGTTTCCGCCAAATCCATGACCAGCCGACAACGTTGGTAGCGGGCATTGTCCATCACCAGGGTCACTGGCACGTCCAGGGCCAATGCCTTGATTCGCTGAAGCAACTGGCAAACACTGTGGGAGTTGATGTAACTGTCATTGGTCACGGTAACCAGTTCATGGGTAACCGCATTCAGCGCGCCCAGTACATTGTAACGCTGGCGTCCGGCCGGGGCACGGATGAACAAGCGGGTAAAACACCACACAAACCCCAGGAACGGGGCCAGTACAAAGTGGGCCGCGTCGACAAAGAAAACCGCCCGCTTCCCGGCCCTGGCTTCCTCAAGACGCGGCTCCAATGCTTTTTTTAAAAGCCTCCTGAACCTCGGGATCCGCTTTCGCCGGGATCATCCCCACCTTCCTGACCGACAACCCCAGGCTGTGGAGGAACATCCGCACGGCTTCCCGCTGGAGTTCAAGGCCGGTTAGCCGCTGGATGTCAGCCATCGCCTGAGTGATCCGGGTGGTTGGATGGTGTTCAAAATGACTTTTCAACACGTCACGGAAAGGCTCCAGCTGACTGACCGGACGATAGAAGTCCACTTGTTCCAAAGCCGCAAGCCCACCTTGTTGGTAGCGTTTCAGATAACGGGTGACGGTCGTTGAACTGACCCCCGCCAACCGTTCTATCTCCCCATGTGCGACTCCCTGGCTTTTGAGCCATAACACCTCCATCCGTTGGCGGACTCGCGGGTGGGGGTGATGGTACCGTCCCTTATTCAAGGCGTTCCGCTCGGATTCGCCAAACTCTATCTGGATCATGCAAAGTATCACCGGTTGTCAACAACATCCGGACTTTGCTTGAAGGCTTCACATTATTCAACAGTTACTCACGGGTCGAGTATATATAACCGTTTCCGCAAGGATTATCAGGCGGGTATCACCGCTGATGTGGTGATCAGCTCAGCCATGGATTTGCAGATTACGTTGGTCAACGAGGGCTATGCTGACCGGCATGATACAGAGACTCATCCGTGGTTGCCGGAGTGGGCGCAGTGGCGTAATGAGGCGTTTGGTTTTACCTATGAACCGGCGGTGCTGGTGTACAACCAAAAGCTACTGACCGCAGAGCAGATACCTGAAAACCGTTTTCAGCTGCTGGATTTGTTGAATGAGCAGCGCGAGTTTTTTACCGGGCGGATCGGCACCTATGACATTGCCCGCAGTGGTCTGGGTTATCTGTTCGCCAGTCAGGAAGCAGAGCAGGCCAGTACCTGGGGGCGGCTGGTGGAAAGTATGCGCCGGGTGAATGTGCGCCTGTATGAAAACACCGGAACCATGCTGGATGCGGTGCGTAACGGTGAGCTGCTGATGGCTTATAATGTGCTGGGCTCGTATGCCTTTGCCTATGCTGAGCGTCATCCGGAACTGAAATTACAGCTGCTGAATGACTACACGCTGGTGATGTCACGGGTGGCCTTTGTGTCACGCAGGGCACGCAATAAAAAGCTGGGGCATCTGTTTCTGGATTATCTGCTCTCGGAGCGTGCTCAGCAGTTATTGGCCACTGAAGCCCGTTTGTACCCGATTCATCCGGCCATTAATCATGAGGTGAGTTTTTCGGGACTGGAGCGGGTGTTAACCGGACGCGGGCCGTTTAAAACCATCAAACTCGGCCCGGCATTGCTGACTTATCAGGATCGGATGAAAAAACACCGCTTTTTGCAGGAATGGAAAGCCGTGCTGGAGTAACATAGCCCTTGTTTTCTGACCAGTATTTAGGAGTGCACGGCTTATGAAAAACATCGGAGATTTTGATTACATTATTGCCGGAGGCGGTGCCGCAGGCTGTGTGCTGGCAAACCGGCTGTCTGCTGATCCCGATGTGACGGTGTTGCTGCTGGAGGCGGGGAATGATGAGAAATGGATCTGGACCAGAATTCCGGTCGGTTATCTGTACTGCATCAATAACCCGCGTACCGACTGGTGCTATAAAACCGAGCCGGAAGCCGGTCTGAACGGGCGCTCGATTATCTATGCCCGTGGCAAGGGACTGGGCGGCAGTACGCTGATTAATGCCATGCTGTATCTGCGCGGACAGGAGCGTGATTACACGGAATGGGCGGAGCTGACCGGAGACAGTAGCTGGTCGTGGGAGTCCTGTTTCGCGGCATTTAAAGAGGTCGAAGATCACTGGAGTGGCGGCAGTGAAAATCACAGTGCCGGTGGTGAATGGCGGGTTGAGCAGCAGCGTCTGTCCTGGGAGGTTCTGGATCGTTATATTGATGCCGCCAATCAGGCCGGTATTCCGGTCAGTGAGGACTTTAACGGTGGTGATAATCTGGGCATCAGTCATTTTGAGGTCAACCAGAAACGGGGTACGCGTTGGAGTTCAGTGCGCGGTTTTCTTGATCCGGTGCGTTCCCGGTCAAACCTGAAGATTATTACCGGTGCCTTGTCGGACAAGCTGGTGCTGGAAGGAAAGCAGGTTAAGGGCATTGAGTTCATTCAGAATGGTGAACGTTGTGTGGCCTATTCGCGCATTGAAACGGTACTGGCGGCCGGTTCAATCGGCTCACCGGCGATTCTGCAGCGTTCCGGCATTGGTGAGGCGGAAACACTGCAGGCATTGGGTATCCCGGTGGCGCATGAATTGCCTGGGGTCGGTAATAATCTGCAGGATCACCTGCAACTGCGCACCGTGTTTAAGGTTTCCGGCATTAAAACCCTGAATCAGACCGCCAACAGCCTGTGGGGCAAGGCAATGATGGGGCTGGAATATGCGCTGTACCGGCGTGGCCCGCTGACCATGGCGCCCAGCCAGCTGGGTTTGTTTGCGCGTTCGGATGAGAGTGTGCCGACCCCTGATCTTGAGTTTCATATTCAGCCCTTGTCACTGGATAAATTTGGTGATCCGCTACATAAATTCCCGGCGATTACCTCCAGTGTGTGTGACCTGCGTCCGCAGTCGCGTGGGCACATCAAAATTGCGGACACTGACCCGGCAGCGGCACCGAAAATTGCCCCCAATTATCTGACTCATGAAGCAGACCGTGCCAAGGCGGCCAAAGCATTGCGACTGGCGCGACGGATTGCAGAGCAACCTGCATTAGCGCCTTATCAGCCGGAAGAATATGTGCCGGGTACCAACTATCAAAGTGACGAAGAACTGGCAGTAGCCGCCGGTAATGTCGGCACCACCATCTTCCATCCGGTCGGCACCTGCAAAATGGGGCAGGCCAATGATCCGTTGGCGGTGACTGACAGCCGTTTACGGGTGCTGGGATTAAGTGGCTTACGGGTGGTGGATGCATCCATTATGCCGACTATTACTTCAGGGAATACCAGCTCACCGACGATTATGATTGCGACCCGGGGTGCGCGGATGATTCGTGAGGATAGAAAAGCGCAGGCAGCAGGCTAACAGTTGGGCTTACAGCTCCCCTTGCCCCCCCTTGCGGGGCAAAGGGGGTGGGGGGATAGGGGGAATAAAACTTACTTAAACACCACCGTCTTATTGCCATCCATAAACACCCGATGCTGGATATGCAGGCGCACGGCTTTAGCCAGTGCCTGATTCTCCAGGTCGCGTCCCATGGCCACCAGATCATTCGGCAGGTATGTATGATCAACCCTTTCTACGGCCTGCTCAATAATCGGGCCTTCATCCAGATCAGAGGTGACATAGTGAGCGGTCGCACCAATCAGTTTTACACCGCGGTCAAAGGCCTGATGATAAGGGCGGGCACCTTTAAAGCCGGGCAGGAAGCTGTGGTGGATATTGATGCACTTGCCTCTCAGTTTGCGGCAGGTATCGTCAGACAGAACCTGCATGTAGCGTGCCAGTACCACTAATTCAGCATCCAGCTCATCGACCAGCTCAAGCAGGCGGGCTTCCTGCTCAGGTTTATTTTCCGGGGTCACCGGCAGATGCACAAAACGGATACCTTCGCGCTCAGCCATCGGGCGCATATCCTGATGGTTGGCGATAACCGCCAGCACATCCATGTTCAGGTCGCCTTTGTTTTTGCGGTATAACAGGTCGGTCAGGCAGTGATCTGCTTTGGACACCATCAGAATGACGCGCATCGGACGGTTACTGTCAACTATCTTCCACTGCAGTTGAAAATGATCTGCTACCCCGGTGAATTTCTCACGGATCTCATCAATTGACTCCTTCGCCTGCTCTGTGCGGCGAAAGCTGATGCGGCAAAAGAATTTTTTAGTAGACTCATCATCAAACTGCGCCATTTCGGTGATGTAGCAGTGGTTTTCGGCGAGAAAGCCGGTGACAGCAGCTACCAAACCCGTTGTTGCAGGGCTGGTAACAGTGAGTGTGTAGTTTTCCTGGGTTGACATGCTTAACTCCGCATAAGCCTATTATTTATCTGATTTATTAGTTGTTTGTCTGAAGGAAAGCCGGTCAAACAGCTAATAAGTTATGCGGGCTAATATCGCTCAGTTACCGCAGCTTTAGCAAGCTATTTGCGGTAACCGCTTTCATTTTTTATCAGTAATGCTGACAGCCAATGAGAGACGAACTGTCAACAACTTTCAGCAGTATCAGGCTGCTTTGGCCTGCCGGACAGGTTGCTGCTTAACAGCCTGATCTGTGGCTGCAGTCCCGGCAGCAATATTCTGTGCTGAATCCTGAATCAGAACCGGCTGCAGAGCGACGATTTCCAGGCGGTTAGTATCAACAAACCAGCCAACATAGCGTGCCAGTTCGGCATCCAGTGCCTCAAAATTGACATAGACGCTGCAGCCGTATTCATTACACTGGCGGGGACGCAGGTGTTCTGAGTAGCGCATGATTCGGGCTCTGGGGTCAAAAACAGCTCCGGCCTCACATAATCTTTCAGACCAGTTGGACGGACGAAATTTCCGGCCGTTGACGTAGCCTGAAATAATACATTTTCCTTGTTTCATGGTGGTATTTGATTTCTATGTCGATTTTTTATAGGAGACTTGCAGTTGCTGCGCGAATCCTAACAGGGATATGCCCGTCTGTATACCCCTATCTATTAGTGGATATGTCTGTCGTGCAGACTAACCGGATAAACGTCGTCTGCAGAGAAGAGAAAGCCGGTTTTCAGAAAACCGGCTTGTCAGTTCGTGAGAATAAATTGAGTCTGATGCAATCAACGGGAAGGTGGGATTTTTTAAGCAGCGGCCAGACCCGATTCATCAAACATATTTTCGAACAAGGCTGAACTCAGGTAACGCTCCCCGGAGTCAGGCAATATCACTACGATGGTTTTTCCGGCATTTTCCGGGCGTTGTGCAATCCGTGCGGCTACTGCCGCAGCCGCACCACAGGATATACCGGCCAGAATACCTTCTTCCTGGATCAGCCGCCGGGCAAAGTTCAGCGCTTCCTCGTTACTGACCTGCTCAATACTGTCGACCATCGCCAGATCCAGTACTTCCGGAATAAAGCCGGCGCCAATACCCTGGATTTTATGCGGGCCGGGCTTAATCGCCTCACCGTTCAGCTGCTGGGTGATAACCGGACTGTCCACCGGCTCCACCGCAACAGAATGAATTGCTTTGCCTTTGCTTTGTTTGATGTAGCGTGACACACCGGTAATCGTGCCTCCGGTGCCAACACCGGCAACCAGAATATCAATTTCACCGTCGGTATCATTCCAGATTTCCGGCCCGGTGGTCTTTTCATGAATAGCCGGATTGGCCGGGTTTTTAAACTGCTGCAGCAGCAAATATTTGTCCGGGTCGGATGCGGCGATTTCCTCTGCTTTGGCGACTGCGCCGTTCATGCCTTTCGGCCCTTCAGTGAGCACGATTTTTGCTCCGTAAGCGGTCAGCAATTTACGCCGCTCAATGCTCATGGTCTCCGGCATAGTCAGGGTCAGGGGAATACCGCGTGCCGCAGCAACAAACGCCAGCGCAATGCCGGTATTACCACTGGTGGGTTCAACCAGCTCCTTGCCCGGCACCAGTGCTCCTCTTTTTTCAGCATCATCAATCATCGCGGCACCAATGCGGCATTTTACCGAGTAAGCCGGATTACGGCCTTCGATCTTGCCCAGCACAATGGCGTCGCTGTCACCAATGACACGGTTGAGTCGTACCAGCGGTGTGTTACCGATGGATAGTGAGTTATCTGCATACCAGTTAGACATGGTTCTTTCTCCCGGGGGTTGTTTCTGTACGATTATCTGTGCAAGCGCATAGGAATTAAAATTATATAAATAAAATTATTTATCACTTAAAAAGATAAGTACAGATTCGCCGTTATTTCCGGTGATATTTGAGTTTCTGCGGTTAATTAACGGTTTGCAGCAGCTTTTTCTGCTTTCTTTTGTGCCAGCCATAAACACCGGCCACCAAGGCAACAACACCTACCAGCATGCCGGTAAAGTCGCTGATAAATTGATTGATGACTTCCCACTGACTGGCAAACAGGTAGCCCAGGCTGCCAAAGATGGCAAACCAGGTCAGCTCACCGGCAATATCAAACAGCAGAAACGAGCGGTAAGGGTAGGCACTGCTACCCGCGATGAGATTGACCGGAATAGCCAGCGGGGTGAGCAGAAAGCGGCTCAGATAAATCGCCAGGCCACCGTGGCAGGTGATGGTTGCCTGTGCTTTCAGCCACAGAGGCGAGTGACCGAAGTGGTGCTGCACCTTGTCTTTGGCAAAGTAACCCATGGCATAGCTGCCGCTGTCACCCAGCACGACTGCAACCAGGCCAAATATAATCGCCGTCGGGGCATCCAGCACCCCCTGACGGATAAAGGCACCTGCCATCAGAACCAGCAGTGTGGTTGGTATCGGTATGCCAAGCCCGCCGGCAAATAATCCGGCGGCCAGCACCGTGACCCCGTAACCGGCAACACCGGTCAGCAATAATTCGGTCAGGCTGCTACTGTCCATCTGCTGCCGTGCCGGTGGTATCGGAGTGTGTCTCGGGGTGGGCTGCCTGATAGTCACGAATGGCCTGTTGCACTTTGTCCAGTATCAGGCGTGGATTATCTGCGTAATAATTATGCCCCAGTTTACGCAGGCTATGGTGGCTGTTAGTCGCTGGTGGAATACCTGCGGCCTGATAAATTTTATCTTCCGGCACCCGGTAAGCTGCAGCAATATAGGGAATTGTCATCCAGCCACGGATTTCACTGACATCGGCCACGCCCTGTTCCAGACCGGTGAAAGAAATGAGCAGAAATGAACGCACACTTTTAAAGCCGAAAAACAGGATCAGGCAGACCCCTGCAATAATCAGTGCAGTAAACAGGTATTTTCCGCTGCGGGATGATTGTTTCAAGCCGGTTCACCAATTCCGTCAGTAAATGTAATTGAAATGTAAGGCTGCTGTGACTTCGGCGTACAGTAAAAGCAGGCCGATATTCCCCACACGCATACAGGAGGCATTCTCCATGACGACATCACTCAAGGATACCTGCGAAATTTTAACAGGTTCCCAAGCCGTAAAAATGGTTAGTTTCAAAAAAGTAGCTGAGCAATATGACCTGAGCAGGCTGCCTTATGCCGCAAAAATTCTGCTGGAAAACTTATTACGCCATGCAGATCAGAACTTTGTCAGTGAAGAGGATATTATCCGTATCGCTGAATGGAATGTTGATGAAGCGCCGACACAGGAAATTGCCTTTGTTCCGGCGCGGGTGATTTTGCAGGATTTTACCGGCGTACCGGCGATTGTCGATCTGGCCGCCATGCGTGATGCTATCGCCAAACTGGGCGGCTCACCTGAGCAGATTAATCCGCTGAGTCCCTGTGAGCTGGTGATTGATCACTCGGTCATGGTTGATTATTTTGCCATTGCCGGGGCTTTACAGAAAAATACCCGAATTGAGGTGCAACGTAATCGCGAGCGTTATCAGTTTTTAAAGTGGGGGCAACAGGCGTTTCAGAACCTGCACGTGGTGCCACCGGGACGCGGTATTGTGCATCAGGTCAATCTTGAATATCTGGCGCGTTGTGTGTTTGATACTGAAATCGATGGTGAGCGCTGGGCCTATCCGGATACGCTGGTCGGCACCGATTCGCATACTACAATGATTAATGGTCTGGGGATTCTGGGTTGGGGCGTCGGTGGTATTGAGGCAGAAGCGGCCATGTTGGGGCAGCCGGTGACCATGCTGATTCCCAAAGTGGTTGGTTTCCGGCTGGATGGACAGCTGCAGCCTGGTGTTACCGCCACCGATCTGGTGCTGACCATTACCGAGCGTCTGCGTGAGCATGGTGTGGTTGGCAAGTTTGTTGAGTTTTATGGCAGCGGCCTGCAGCATCTAAGCACTGCTGACCGGGCAACGATTGCCAATATGGCACCGGAATACGGTGCGACCTGTGGTATTTTCCCGCTGGATGCTGAGAGCCTGCGCTATCTGGAGCTGACCGGCCGCGATGCAGAGCATATTGACCTGGTGGAACAGTACGCCCGCACTCTGGGCATCTGGCATGATGCTGATCACCCGCCTGCCAGCTACCATGAACATATTGAATTTGATCTGGCATCAGTACGACCGTCTGTGGCCGGGCCGAAAAGACCGCAGGATCGCCTGTTGCTGGAGGATGTTGCCGGGCAGTTCAAACAATGGATGAACACACAAAAAGCCGCTCAGCGGGATCAGGAAACGTCTGCCGCCACAGAGGTGGAATACCGCGATGCGAAATTTACCCTGCAGCAGGGCGCGGTGGTGATTGCGGCTATTACCAGCTGTACCAATACCTCCAATCCGTCGGTGATGATTGCTGCCGGGCTGGTGGCGAAGAAAGCCCGGGAAAAGGGGCTGAGCTGCCAGCCCTGGGTGAAAACCTCGTTCGCACCGGGGTCGCAGGTGGTTTCGGCCTATCTGCAAAATGCCGGGCTGATGGATGATCTGGATGCACTGGGTTTTCATCTGGTGGGCTATGGCTGCACCACCTGTATCGGTAATTCCGGGCCGCTGCCGGAGCCGGTTTCTGAAGCGGTACGGCGCGACAAACTGGCGGTGTGCTCGGTGCTGTCCGGAAACCGCAACTTTGAAGGCCGGATTCATGCCGAGGTGGCGGCAAACTATCTGGCTTCCCCGCCATTGGTGGTGGCTTATGCTATTGCCGGGAATATAAACGTGGATCTGACCCGTGATGCGCTGGGAACCGGCAGCGATGGTCAGCCGGTTTATCTGCGGGACATCTGGCCGGATGATGCGGAAATCCGCCGTTTGGCAGAAACCTTTGTTGCCCAAAACCTGTTCCGGGAAAAGTATGCTGATGTGTTTGAAGGGGATGAGGACTGGCAGGCACTGTCAGCGGCTGCTGATGTGGTTTATGACTGGCCGGAATCGTCCTACATTAAACATCCACCGTTTTTCGAGGGCATGCGGAAAGACGTGCCTGAGGCTGAAGCCGTTACTGCGGCACGCTGTCTGGTCAAGGTGGGTGACAGTGTTACCACTGATCATATTTCACCGGCTGGCGCGATTGCCGAGGATAGTCCCGCGGGTCAGTATCTGAAGTCGCTGGGCATCAGTCCGGCAAACTTCAACTCTTATGGTTCCAGACGCGGTAATCATGAAGTGATGATGCGCGGCACCTTTGCCAATGTGCGGCTGCGTAACCAGCTGGCACCGGGTACGGAGGGCAGCTGGACGACGTATTTCCCGACTGGTGAGCGTATGTCCATCTTTGATGCGGCGATGAAATATCGCGAAGACCAGACCCCGGTGGTTATATTAGCCGGGAAAGAATACGGCACCGGTTCCAGCCGTGACTGGGCGGCCAAAGGCCCCGATCTGTTGGGGGTCAAAGCGGTGCTGGCCGAGTCTTATGAGCGTATTCACCGCTCCAATCTGATTGGCATGGGGATTTTGCCGCTGCAGTTTAAAGCGGGTGAAAACGCAGACAGCCATGACCTGAGCGGCGATGAATTATTCTCTGTGCCGGTTATTAAAGCCGGTGACCGACGGGTTGAGGTGACCGTGGCTGAGAGTGCCGGTGCGACCAAACAGATTGAGATGCTGATCCGCATTGATACCGATATTGAGTTTGAATACTACGCAAACGGCGGTATTTTGCAGTATGTGCTGCGGCAGCGGATAGGCCGCTGACCGGGTAAGGGATGCTGCGTGCGTTGGGAAAGCCGTGATCTGTTGTCCGGTAGCGCGTGGCCTTACATGCTTACGTGATTTGGGTCACAGCGGTGCGCGGCAATCCCAGCGCCAGCAGCGCCGAAGCAGCAATAAATAATCCCGAGATCCAAAGGCACATCTCCAGTCCGGCAACCTGAAACACGTAGCCGGACAGCACAGTGCCCAGCAGGCGTCCCATGGCATTGGCCATGTAGTAAAACCCGACATCCAGCGACACACCGTCATGGCTGGCATAACTGACAATCAGGTAGCTGTGCAGTGAGGAGTTGACCGCAAACACCAGCCCGAACAGTAATAAACCAATAATCAAACTCTGTGCCGGAAACAGTTCATAACTCAGCGCCAGGGCAATTCCCGTCGGAATAAACAGCAAGCCCGTTGCCCATAGTGCAGCAGTTTTGCCATCCGGAACCTGTCCGCTGCGCTTGCCGGTCAGCATGGGTGCGAAGGACTGCACTATGCCATAGCCAATAATCCAGCTGGCCATAAAACCACCGACCCACCAGTGATTCCAGCCAAAGCTGGCTGCCAGATAGACGGGCAGGGCGACCACAAACCAGACATCACGGGCAGCAAACAAAAACAGCCGTGCCGCTGACAGGTAGTTAATCGCCGGGCTTTTGGAAAATAATTGGGTGAATTTGGGTTTGTTTTTGGCTTTGCCCAAGTCCTGTTTCAGGCTCAGTATGCTAAACAGAAACACTAGTAATAAGGCAGCAGCCATTGCCAGCACTGCGCCCTGAAAGCCGAGCAGGGTCAGTAATGCCCCGCCGAGAAAGAAGCCGACGCCTTTCAGGGTGTTTTTGGAGCCGGTGAGGATGGCGACCCATTTGTATAGCGTGCCCTGTGCCTCTTTCGGCACCAGTAATTTCACCGCACTTTTGGCGCTCATTTTATTCAGGTCTTTGGCAATCCCGGATAAAGCCTGCGCACTCATCACCCAGGCAATACTGAGCATGGATGCAGGTACCAGCAGCATGGCCAGGGCCACGATCTGTAAGCCCAGGCCAATATTCATGGTACGGTTTAACCCGAGCCGCGCCCCCAGCCAGCCGCCGGTCAGATTAGTGATTACCCCGAAAATTTCATAAAACAGAAACAGCATGGCTATCTGCAGCGGGCTGTAACCAAGCTGGTGAAAATGCAATACCACCAGCATACGCAGCGCACCATCGGTGAGCGTGAACGCCCAGTAGTTACCGGTGATAATCAGGTACTGGCGAATATCGGGGGAGAGTCTGGCTGGCATGATTTTTTATCAGTGTGTATCCAGTCGGGCAACCTTACGCACCAGCTCAGCAGTACGGTTGGCGTAACCCCATTCATTGTCATACCAGATGTAAATTTTCACCTGGGTGTCGTGTACCACCATTGTCGATAATGCATCGACAATACCTGAGCGCGGATCAGTACGGTAATCAATCGACACCAGCGGGCGTTCTTCATAGCCGAGTATACCTTTCAGTTCATTTTCGGCAGCCTGTTTCAGCAGTTGATTGACTTCCTCTGCAGTGGTCTTGCGCTTTACTTCGAAAACACAGTCGGTAATTGAGGCGTTGGTCAGTGGCACGCGGATGGCATGCCCGTTCAGACGCCCTTTTAATTCCGGAAAAATATGCGTAATCGCGGTGGCCGAGCCGGTGGTGGTCGGGATCAGGCTCATGCCACAGGCGCGTGCCCGGCGCAGGTCTTTATGAGCCGAATCGATAATGGTCTGGGTGTTGGTGATGTCGTGGATAGTGGTCATCGATCCGTGCTCAATACCCAGATTTTCATGGATAACCTTGACTACCGGAGCGAGACAATTGGTGGTACAGGAGGCGGCGGTGACAATCTGTTGTGACGGGTCATACAGATGATCATTCACACCCATCACTATATTCAGCACACCTTCCTCTTTGACCGGAGCGGTGACGACCACGTGTTTTACACCCTGATTCAGATAGGTCTGCAGCAGGGCTTTGGTCTTCATCACTCCGGAGGCTTCAATCACGATGTCGCAGCCTGACCAGTCGGTATCACCAATCGCCTGATTGCGGGTGCAGGCGATGCGCTGGTCATTAACGATTAGGGTTTCACCGTCATGATGAGCTTCATGCTGCCAGCGGCCATGTACAGAGTCGAAATTAACCAGGTGGGCATGCGTGGCGGCGTCACCGGCCGGGTCATTGATCTGCACAAATTCGAGATCCGGCCAGTCGAATGCTGCCCGGAATGTCAGGCGTCCCATGCGTCCGAAGCCGTTGATGCCTACTTTTGTTGCCATGAAATTTTACTCCGCTATCTGAACCGACTGGAGTATATATGGATTTTGTTACATTATGGCGACAATCGCATCCGGTTTTCCGGTGATTTGGTTTACCGGAAGCGTCGTTTGTCGATGCTATATTCCGGGGGTTTCATCGGGGTAATAACATTATCCTTCTGTACACAGCCCTGTCGGAAATCTTCCATCAGACTGCTGCAGTCTACGGTTTCGCGAATTTCGCCTTTGACGTAATCTTTCACTGTGCTGTAATTCGCCTGTGTACCATCGCCTGTGGAGAATGACTCTGTATAGGTATCCAGCAAAAACTCTTCAGCCTGCGGTGAGTAAGAATACTCAGAAATAAGGGATCTCGAACCCAGGTTATGTTCATTGTAGCCATCGTCAATCTGCAGTTTGCCATCGTCATTGAGACTGACATACTTGCCACTGATAGCATAATAATCAGAGGTATCTTCTGTCACATCAAACAATGGCAGCCGTTTCCAGCTATTGTTTTGGCTCATGCAGAGGATGATGCGGAATTTGTGCGCCGGACTGCGCTCCAGAAAAATGTAGTCGTTTTTGTGGTCTTTATTAAAGTCAGTGGTAATCAAACCACCGGGGACAGCTGTTAATACTTCCGGATCAGCATTATAAGCAGACCTGGTGAAGTAATAGCGCACCGGCTGATAGCCTTGCGGATTATAGCGGCAGGCACCGGGCACAATCAGCGGGTATTGGCGGTTTTTTACATCTGCTTTATTGGCATAACAGGCATTGAGCAGCCGGTCTCTGGCCTGGTTTTCTGCTGCGCTGATAGCCGGGCGCACGGTCATGCACCACCGCTGCTGCGCTGCAAAATCATCACTCCAGCGCGGGCCGGTGTAGTTGCATTTTACCCTTTTATTGGTCTGGTTCTGATCAACCGCTGTCCGGGCGTAGGCTGCACATTGTTCTGCACGGGTTGTGGCTAATAATGGCCCGGAGTGAGTCATGCCGGTTATCAGTAGTAATGCCAGTAACACCTGTATTCTGTGATTCTGCATTCCCCGTTGCTCCTGCTGTTGGTTCTTCATGTTAAAGGTCTGTAATGAAGTGTAGTCGGGATGAGGTCTGTCAGTTGTTATATTACTTGAGTTCTCAGTTGCCCCGGCTGCACGCCGTAAACCTCCCGGAAACGCTTGGTAAAATAACTCTGTGAGCCGAATCCGGTCGCAGCAGCAATTACTTTCAACGGCAGCTGTGTCTCCTGAATCATGCGGTATGCGTGGCCCAGCCTCAGTTTCAGGTAGTAGGCATTTGGGGTGGTGTGCTCGTGACGGCGGAAGGCATTTTCCAGCGTGCGCGGTGTGGTGCCGATTTTTACGGCCAGTTCAGCGATGGAGCAGGGGTGTTCAATATTGTTTTCCATCACCTCAACCGCTGCCCCCAGTGCTGCGGACTTCATCCGCAACCGGATATAACGGCTGGTGCGCTGGGTCTCTTTTTCGCTGCGCATCCGTTCCTGTAAAAACTGCTCCGACACGCAGGCGGCAAAGTTGCTGCCGTGATCAAGGGCAATCAGGTACAGCGCCATATCCAGTGCCGACATGCCTCCCGCACAGGTCAGTATATTGCCGTTTACCGTAAACAGGTTTTCCTGCAATCCGGTCTCCGGATATAGCTCATGGAATACTGCCTGCTGTTCGGGCACCACGGTACAGCTGGAATGTTTCATCAGTCCGGCTTTGGCGAGTATAAAACTGCCACTGGTTAAGGCGGCAATCCGGCAGCCGCGCCGCTGTAGCCGGTTCAGTTTCTGCAGCACCGGTTTGTACTGATACAGTGCCGCACCCTGATAGGCACAAATAAACACAACAGAGCAGTCGACCTCATCGCGGACGAATGAATGGCTGGTCAGTACCGGTACCTGATTTGAGCTGGTGACGGTTTGTTGTCCGTCATCCCGGCCATCATGGTAAAAGGCCGGTGCATAAGCCGGTGTCGCCGCCAGCCGGTTGGCAACGCTGAACGCCTCCACGGCCAATGCAAATGAAGTCAGGGCAAAACCCGGAATCATCAGGAAAGCAATGTTTACTTTATCGTCACTCATTGTTATTTCATCGCATGGGTCATAACTATTTTCGTATTTGTTATAGTGACTTATTAGCGATAGTCAGACAATGGTGAGAACTTTTCTTCAGGCGCCATTACCATGAATCATCGTGCACTTACTAACCGCGACCTTAACAGTCATTCCCTGTCATTTCACGAAATTCCGGTTGTCGATATCGGGCCGCTAATGGATGGCAGTAACCCGCTGGCAGTAGCCCGCGAAATCGGCCAGGTGTGCGAGAATATCGGTTTCCTCTATATTAAAAATCATGGGGTTAGTGAGCAGTTAATGGCTGAAGCCTATCAGCAGGCCGCTGCTTTTTTTGCCTTGCCGCAGGAAGAAAAAGAACAGCTGAACATTGTTCATTCCGGTCCGACACTGCGCGGTTATATCCCGATTTATGGTGAAAATGTTGACCCGGAGTATAGCCGGGACTTCAAGGAATGCCTTGATTTCGGCCAGCATGATGATGTGGTTTCGCCTTTCTTCGGGCCGAATCCTATGCCGCAGCAGCTGGCAGGTTTTACGGCAACCTTTGAGGCTTATCATCAGGCCATGCTGCAGCTGGCGACGAAGCTGGCCAGTGCCATTGCCCTGAGTCTTGATTTACCTGCTGATTACTTTGCCGGACGCCAGCAAAAGCCGATTACTATCCAGCGCCTGCTTCATTATCCGCCACAACAGGGCGAGGTATCTCTGGCGGAAATAGGCATTGGTGCGCATACGGATTATGGTTTTCTGACTATTCTGGCGCAGGATAATAACGGGGGTTTACAGGTGCAGAACCGGGACGGCGACTGGGTGAATGCGCCGCCGATTCCCGGTACTTTCGTGGTGAATATTGGTGATCTGGTGCAGACGCTGACCAATGACCGTTATATTTCGACCATGCACCGGGTGATTAATACATCGGGGAATGAGCGTTATTCACTGCCGTTTTTTCTGGATATGGATTTTGATGCGCTGGTTGAGCCGGTGCCGACTTGTGTCAGTCCGGAAAATCCGGCCAGGTATGCGGCTTATACCTGTGGTGAGCATAAATACCGGCGGTTTGTGGATAGTTATGTGCATTTGCAGAAGGTATAACCATCACCCAACCAGCCTACTCACAACCCCGGGCTGCAACACCGCCTCATCATAAGCCGGACGCGCAAACACTTCCTCGACCATTGGCGCAAAAAACTCCAGCGGCTGAGTCGGATAATCCGGATCAAAACTACTCTGATCCCAGCGCTCACAAAACTCCACCGCGCTCTGATAATAAGGATGATCCGCATATTTATCACGCGCATGCGGATCCCCGGCCTTCATAATGATGCGCGTAATAAATCATCTGAAAAATACCGTGATGTTCAATCACCCAGGTGACATCCTCACGCACAAAGGGACGGATAATTTCCGCAGCCATCCGGTCATGATTGCGGGGTGCCAGCCCATCCCCGATGTCATGCAACAATGCGGCGACAATCCAGTCAGTATCCGCACCATCACGCCAGGCACGGGTCGCTGATTGCAGGCCATGTTCCAGCCGGTTAACCCGGTAACCGCTCAGCGTCTCCTCCGCCTGCATAGCCAGAGTGCGTAATATCCGTTGTGCCGTAGCCGCCATAAACGGCTTTTCCAGCTCTTCCAGAAGGTCATATTCGGCCTTAGTGCCGTGTTTCATTTCAGTAAAGTGCACAGTCCGCATCGTTTTCTCCTTATTTTCCCTTATGGTTTCCGCAGTGTGGTATCCAGCCCGACCTGTTATCGGGACATATTGAAAATATTTTATTCAGGTCAGTACAAGCAATTTTAGATTAATCATAAAAAAACGCATCCGAAGATAAGCACCATCCGTACAATACCCCAACACTAACTGACAACCATTTTCAATCAAGACCAGATAATCATGAACAAGAAAATTCCGATCATTGCGGTACTCATCGCCGCTTTTGCCGCGTTCTTTATTTTTGACCTGCAGCAGTATCTGTCGCTGGACTACATCAAAGCGCAGCAAGGTGCTTTCGCGGCTTATTATGCGGAAAACACATTCAGCACTTTATTGATATTTTTCATTATTTACGTTGCAGTGACGGCATTATCCCTGCCCGGTGCAGCCATTATGACGCTGTTAGGCGGTGCCTTATTCGGTCTGCTGACCGGGGTGGTGGTGATCTCATTTGCCAGCACCATCGGTGCCACACTGGCTTTTCTGGTCTCCCGTTATCTGTTGCGTGACACCATCAGTGCGCGCTATCCGGACAAGCTGAAAGCCATCAACGCCGGTATTGAAAAAGAGGGTGCGCTGTATCTGTTCGCGCTGCGTCTGGTGCCGCTGTTTCCGTTTTTCCTGATCAATCTGCTGATGGGGATTACCAGTTTCCGCACTTCCACTTTTTACTGGGTCAGTCAGCTGGGTATGCTGGCCGGAACCATTGTTTATGTGTATGCCGGCACACAGCTGGCTCAGCTGGATTCATTGTCAGGTATTTTGTCGCCCGGACTGATTTTTGCCTTTGTGTTGCTGGGTATTTTCCCGATGCTGGCTAAAAAAGTAATGAACCGGATTCGTGCCAATAAAATTCTGGCACCCTTTAATAAGCCGGAATCTTTTGATAATAACCTTTTGGTGATTGGTGCCGGTTCCGGCGGTCTGGTATCCGCTTATATTGCCGCAGCGGTTAAAGCAAAGGTAACTTTAATTGAAAAACATAAAATGGGCGGGGATTGTTTAAACACCGGCTGTGTTCCCAGTAAGGCTTTAATTCGTACTGCCAAGGCATTAAGTGAAGCAAAGCATGCGGAGAAATACGGGATTAAACGTATGCAGGCCGAATTTGATTTTAAAGATGTCATGAACCGGGTACAGCAGGTAATTACCAAAATCGAGCCGCATGATTCTGTTGAGCGTTATACCAGCCTCGGGGTGAACGTGATTGAAGGTGAGGCACGGATTATTGATCCTTACCGGGTTGAGGTAAACGGCGAAACCATTACCTCGCGCAATATCATTGTGGCTACCGGTGCACGTCCATTGGTGCCGCCAATTAAGGGGCTGGACAGCGTTGATTACCTTACCAGCGATACCATCTGGGCGCTGCAGGAGCAGCCGCAGCGTCTGGTGGTGCTGGGTGGCGGGCCGATTGGCTGTGAGCTGGCCCAGGCCTTTGCCCGACTGGGCAGCAGGGTCACCCTGATTGAAATGGCACCGCAGATTCTGATCCGTGAGGACGACGAGGTGTCAGCACAGGTTCGGCAACAGTTTGAGGCAGATGGTATTGAAGTGCTGACCAGCCACAAGGCTCTGGAATTTGTACACGAGCAGGATGAGCAGGTTATTGTCTGTGAGTCGGAGGGCGAAACCAAACGCATTGCTTTTGACAAGGTATTACTGGCGCTGGGGCGGCAGGCCAATGTCAGCGGTTTTGGCCTGGAAGAACTCGGTGTGGAATTGACCGGACGCGGTACGATTGCTGCGGATGAGTTTCTGGCCACCAATTTTCCGAATATTCATGTAGTCGGCGATGTCACCGGGCCGTATCAATTCACTCACGTTGCATCCCATCAGGCCTGGTTTGCCAGTGTCAATGCCCTGTTTGGTATGTTTAAGCGTTTTAAAGTCGATTACCGGGTGATTCCCTGGGCGACGTTTACTGATCCGGAAGTGGCGCGGGTGGGGCTGAATGAGAAGGAAGCCAGGGAAAAAGAGATTGCCTATGAAGTTACCGCCTATGGTATTGATGATCTGGATCGGGCGATTGCCGACAGTGCGGATTACGGTATGGTGAAAGTGCTGACGGTACCGGGTAAGGACAAGATTCTCGGCGTCACCATTATGGGCAAAGGTGCGGGCGATTTAATCCCTGAATTTGTACTGGCAATGAAGCATAATCTCGGCCTGAACAAGATACTGGGTACGATCCATATCTACCCGACCATGAGTGAGGCTAACAAATATGCGGCGGGAGACTGGAAACGGGCACATGCACCGGAACAAGTGCTGAACTGGCTGGAAAAATTTCATACATGGAGAAGAAAATAATGAAACCGGATACTTTTGCACAACGCCTGGCAGCAGAAAATCTGCAGCTGAAACGTCCCCAAATTACCACGTTGCAGGTGAAGATCGGTAAGCGTTGCAATCAGGCCTGCCATCACTGCCATGTTGAGGCCGGGCCGAAACATCCCGATAATATGGAGCTGCGCACCATCGAACGCCTGCTGGATTTATTGCGTGACGCGCCGGAGGTGCATACCGTGGATATTACCGGCGGTGCACCGGAGCTGAATCCGCACTTCCGCTATTTTGTCAGTGAAATCCGCAAGATGGGGCGTTCAGTGATTGATCGCTGTAACCTGACCGTTCTATACGAGCAGGGACAGGAAGATACCGCGGAGTTTCTGGCAGAGCAGGGCGTGGAGGTGGTGGCTTCACTGCCCTGTTATACCAAAGAAAATGTTGAGGCACAGCGCGGCCGCTTTGTGTTCGATAAGAGTATTCAGGGGTTGCGTCTGCTGAATAGTCTGGGTTATGGCAAGCCGGACAGCGGGCTGTCGCTGAGTCTGGTGTATAACCCCGGCGGTAATTTTCTGCCCCCGGATCAGGCCGGACTGGAGCAGGATTATAAGCAGCGCCTGCGGGACGATTTCGGCATTGAATTCAACCAGCTGTTCACCATTACCAATATGCCGATCAAGCGTTATCTGCATGTGCTGGAGCGCGACGGTGAGCTGGACAGTTATATGCAGCTGTTGCTGGATAACTTCAATGTCGGCGCGGCACGGGAGGTGATGTGCACCAATCTGGTGTCAGTGGGTTTTGATGGACAGATTTATGACTGCGATTTTAATCAGATGCTGGACATGCCGGTAACCGGGCAGGCGCGGAATGTGATGGACATTGGCCATTTCAGTGAAATTACCGATCAGATTGTGGTGGCGAATCATTGCTTTGGCTGTACGGCGGGTGCGGGCAGTTCCTGTGGCGGGTCGCTGGTTTAAGGTGCTTACTTCCCCCCCATCCCAGCCTTCCCCCGCAAGGGGGGAAGGAGCAAATGCACTTCGCAAAAGGCAACCGTGCTTACACTTAAAACTGAGGCTAAACTCCCTTCCCCCCTTGCGGGGGTAAGGGTTGGGGATGGGGGGAAGTTTACGAAGCACCACTGTGAAAGCTGAGATGAAAAGCATAAAAATGAATCTGTCAATAGTCGTCCCAATTGCCCCGCACGATGATAGCTGGCGGGTACTGCTGTGTGATCTGGCAGCTTTATCTGCACAGGGTGAACTGGCGGATACAGAAGTGCTGTTTGTTGGCGCAGATCAGACCGGGCTGGTAGCGATAAAAGATAGCCTGTCTGATTACCCCGCTGCTTTCCGCCAGCAGGTCAGAACAGAGTGCGCGGGACACAGCCGGGCAACGGTGATGAATGCCGGTGCGGCATTGGCTGAGGGTGAGTATCTGTGGTTTGTGCATGCGGATTCACGCCTTGAGCCATTCCATGTGCACTCATTACGTGATTCTGTCAGCCGTTTCCCCGCTGCTTTGCATTATTTCAACCTGCGTTTTTATGGCCATCCGCTGATGTGGCTGAATTCGCTGGGTGTCTGGCTGCGTTCGCACTGGCTGGCGACACCGTTTGGTGATCAGGCGCTGTGCCTGGCGAAGCAGGATTTTCTGCGTATCGGTATGTATCCGGAAGAGGTGCGTATGGGCGAGGATCATGCACTGGTCTGGCATGCCCTGCAGCAGGGGATGAAGCTGAAATGTACCGGTACCGCATTGCTGACCAGTGCGCGCAAATATGAGCAGAATGGCTGGCTGAAAACCACTGGCCTGCATGTTTACCTGTGGGCGAAACAGGCATGGCCGGAATTTAAAGTTTTACTGAAACAACGGTGGCGTGGTGCATGAAAGGTGCGATAGCGGTTTTTGTTAAAACGCCGGGATTATCGCCGGTCAAAACGCGGCTGTCGGCCACCATCGGGCATCAGCTGGCTGAGTATTTTTTCCGTCTGGCCAAACAGGCAACCGAGGCTGTCGTGCAGCAAGCCATCCCGTTGTTCGCTGAGCAGGGGATTGAGCTGGCCGGTTACTGGGCAGTGGGAGAGGAAAAAGGCTTGGGTAATCCGCTGTGGCAGGGGAAAGGTATGCAGCGTCTGTATACCGGCCCGGGCGGGCTGGGTGAACGTATGCATCATATCTATTCAACCCTGCTGAAAACGCATGATTTTGTGTTGCTGGCCGGTGTGGACTGCCCGCAGAATTCAGCTGAAAATTTGCTGGAGGCAGCACAGTTTTTGCAGCAACCGGACTCCTGCGTGATTGGTCCCGCAGTTGACGGTGGCTTCTATCTGTTTGGCGGTAATACACCGGTGCCGTTGGAATACTGGACCGCTGTGCAATACAGTCGTGAGGATACGCTGAAGCAGTTTTTAGCGAAGCTGAATGCGTATTCACTGCATTACCTGGGAGCCAGAACGGATGTTGATACGCAGTCGGATCTGTATGCGATGATGGATGAGATGGAAGGGGAGCTGTTGCCTGAGCAGCTGGCTTTGGTGTCGTTTGTTGATCGTTTGTAATGTGTTCAGGTATGGTCTGCAAAAAATATTGATGCTATTATTGTTGAATATTTCAATATTATATGAGGCGGCACAGTGGCTACGGTAAATTTCAGTGTTCCTGATGAAGTCAAACAGGAGTTTAACCGGATCTTCGCAAATGAAAACAAAAGCGCGATGCTGACGCGCCTGATGCAGCGGGCGATTGAAGAGCATAAAAGCCAGCAACGGCGTGCAGCAGCTATGGACAGCCTGTTGAAATTGCGTGCTGATTTCCCGGCAATGGACAGGGAAGCGCGGGAAGAAGCCCGGAACGAGGGGCGTGCGTGAAGGTCGTACTGGATGCCAGTGTGATTATTAAGTGGTTTGTGGCTGATCAGGAAGAGTTTCTTGATGAAGCCTTGCTACTTTATCAGCATATTCGCGATGGTCATGTTGAAGTTATCCAGCCCCTGCACTGGCAGGCTGAAGTACTGGCTGTTCTGACCCGGAAATTTAAGCCGGAGTACATGGAGGAACCGTTGATGCTGCTGGAAGGTTTTGAATTTAAAGTGATAAATCACCCGGATATCTACAGGCGGGCGATAAATATCTCATCTCTGCTGGAGCATCATCTGTTTGATACGCTTTACCTCGGGTTGGCATTGGAGCAGAAAGCTATGCTGGTCACTGACGACCGGAAATTTTTCAGAAAAGCTGAAAAGATCGGCAATATCTGTTTGTTGCAGGACTGGAGGCCAGCAGCAGCTGCGGATAGCTGAAAACCGGGCTTTTTATTCTGCATTGATAGCCCGTATACTCCCTCTCGCTAATTCTAATCCACGAGTCCTTATGAAAGATTATCAGAAAGCCTTTTTTGATTTCGCCATCGCGCAGAACGTACTGAGTTTCGGCGAGTTCACTCTCAAATCCGGGCGGGTCAGCCCTTATTTTTTCAACTTCGGCCTGTTTCAGACCGGCTCGGCACTGAGTCAGCTGGGGCATTTTTATGCGCAGGCTATCGTGGATTCCGGCGTTGAGTTCGATATGTTGTTCGGCCCGGCTTATAAGGGTATTCCGCTGGTATCGGTGACGGCGCTGGCTTTGTATGAACAGCATGGCCGTGATTATCCGTATGCCTTTAACCGCAAGGAGGCTAAGGATCATGGCGAGGGCGGCACGATTGTTGGTGCGCCACTGCAGGGTAAAGTGCTCATTCTGGATGATCTGATTACCGCCGGAACCGCGATTCGTGAGGCGGCGGATATTGTCCGCCAGCAGGGCGCTGAAGTCGGTGGTGTCTGTATCTGTATGGATCGCCAGGAACGCGGTAAGGGTGAACAGTCGGCAGTGCAGGAAGTGGAAGCTGATTTCGGGGTGCCGGTGCTGAGTATCGCCGGTCTGTCTGAGGTGATCAGTTATATGAAAGCTTCGCAGCAGGATGACCAGTTATTGGCGGCGATTGAGGCTTACCGGGCTCAATATGGTGTTTGATTGAAGGTTTAGCCCCCCATCCCGGCCTTCCCCCGCAAGGGGGGAAGGAGTAGTTACACCTTGTAGAATTTAACCGTAGTTATATTTAGAACTAAGGCTAAACTCCCTTCCCCCCTTGCGGGGGTAAGGGTCGGGGATGGGGGGGTAAGAGCTACTCTAAATTTCTCTGATTAAAAAGTAAGTACAAATGATCAATATCTCAGAACGTATTGCCAGTGAGCTGGCGGTTTCCCCGAAACAGGTGGCTTCGGCCATTCAGTTGCTGGATGAAGGCTCCACGGTGCCGTTTATTTCCCGTTACCGGAAGGAGGCTACCGGCGGGCTGGATGACGGGCAGTTGCGTACCCTGAATGAGCGGCTGGATTATCTGCGTGAGTTGGAAGACCGGCGTGCCGCAATCCTGAAGGCGATTGACGAGCAGGGCAAGTTGACCCCGCAGCTGGAGCAGGCGATTCATGCTGCAGAGACCAAAAACGGTCTGGAAGATTTGTATCTGCCGTATAAACAGAAGCGCCGTACCAAAGGGCAGATTGCGATTGAAGCCGGGATTGAGCCGTTGGCTGATTTGCTGTTTTCTCATCCGGACAAAGACCCGGAAACGGAAGCGCAGGCATTTATCAATACCTCCGATGAATTTAAAGAAGCTTTTAACGATGTAAATGGTGTGCTCGACGGGGCAAAGTTCATCCTGATGGAGCGTTTCGCGGAGGATGCTGAGCTGTTGGGAACCCTGCGTGAATACCTCGGGGCGGAAGGGCAGTTAATGGCCACGGTCGCCAAAGGTAAAGAGGAAGAGGGCGCCAAATTCCGCGATTATTTTGCACACACCGAAGGGGTCGGCAAGGTTCCGTCACACCGTGCATTAGCCATGTTCCGGGGGCGTAATGAGGGCGTATTACAGCTGAAAGTGGATGTTGAGCATGAGGATAGCCATCCCTGTGAGCACAGCATCGCCCGCCGGTTCGGGATTGAAAACCGTGGCCGGGCGGCTGATGGCTGGCTGGCGGATGTGGTGCGCTGGACATGGAAGGTTAAGCTGCATGCCAAACTGGAAACCGAGCTGCTCAGTGATCTGCGCCAGCAGGCGGAAGATGAGGCCATCAAAGTATTCGGCAGTAACCTGAAAGATCTGCTGCTGGCAGCGCCATCGGGTCAGAAAGCAACCATTGGTCTTGATCCGGGTTTGCGTACCGGGGTAAAAATTGCCGTGGTGGATGGCACCGGGCAGCTGGTGGATCATACCGCGATTTTTCCGCATGCGCCGCGTAACCAGTGGGATCAGTCCATTGACACGCTGGCGAAACTGGCACAAAAACATCATGTGGCGTTACTGGCGATTGGTAATGGTACCGCGTCACGGGAAACGGATAAGTTGTGTGGTGACCTGATTAAGCGCCATCCGGAGCTGAAGCTGCAGAAAGTCATGGTCAGTGAGGCAGGTGCTTCGGTGTATTCGGCTTCGGAAACAGCGGCGAAAGAGTTTCCGGATCTGGATGTAACCATCCGCGGTGCGGTATCGATTGCGCGGCGTCTGCAGGATCCGCTGGCCGAGCTGGTGAAAATTGACCCCAAGTCCATCGGTGTCGGGCAGTACCAGCATGATGTGAGTCAGACACAACTGGCGAAGAATCTGGATGCGGTGGTGGAGGATTGCGTGAACTCGGTGGGTGTGGAAGTGAATACTGCTTCCGCTGCTTTGTTGCGCCGGGTGGCCGGTCTGAACCAGACTATTGCCGATAATATTGTCCAGTTCCGTAATGAAAATGGTCGTTTTAAGAACCGTAAACAACTGCTGAAAGTACCGCGTCTGGGTGCCAAGGGTTTCGAGCAGGCCGCCGGATTTTTACGCCTGCAGGATGGCGATAATCCGCTGGATGCCTCCTCCGTACATCCGGAAAGTTATGCCGTGGTGGAGCGTATTGCCACCAGTACCGGTCTGGATGTGAAGGGGCTGATTGGTAATGATGAGCGCCTGAAAGCACTGAATCCGCGTGAGTTTGTGGATGAGCAATTCGGCCTGCCCACGGTCACCGATATTATTGCCGAGCTGCAGAAGCCGGGGCGTGATCCGCGTCCGAGCTTTAAAACCGCGACCTTTAAAGAGGGCGTGGAGAAGGTTTCGGACCTGAGGCCTGATATGGAACTGGAAGGGGTGGTGACCAATGTGACCAACTTTGGTGCTTTTGTCGATATTGGCGTGCATCAGGATGGGCTGGTGCATATTTCCATGCTGGCGAACCGGTTTGTCAAAGACCCGCATGAGGTGGTGAAAGCCGGTGATGTGGTGCGGGTTAAGGTGCTGGAAGTGGATGAGAAGCGACAGCGGATTGCATTGACTATGAAGCTGGATGAAAAAGCGGGCGCCCTGAATGAAAAGGCTGCTCAGCGTGATGCCCGCAATAAACCGGCTCAGCAACCTCAGGCTAAAAACGGGCGTCATAATGGTAATAATACCCACAAGCCACGTCCGGTGAAGCCAGCCGCTAAGCAGGATGCGCCGGTTAATAATGCCTTTGCGGATGCGTTTGCCAGGGCTAAGCAGCGTAGCTGATTTTCCGGTTCAGGGTTCAGATAAGCGCGAAACTTGTCTGACTGACCAGCAGACCGAGCAATGCTCCGGCCAATACGTCCGACGGGTAGTGCAGACCCAGTACTACCCGCGACAGAGCGACCAGGATGGTGAAGGGTACCACCAGCATCATCCACTGCGGGTAGTAAGCCAGTAAAACCAGGGTGAAATTCACCGCATGCAAGGTGTGGCCGGAAGGGAAGCTGAATTGATCCAGCGCCGCAACATTCTGGTACACGCTGTCATCAAACGAATAGGGGCGCTGACGTTCGGTGGATGTTTTCAGCAGTTTGTAAATCAGCAGGCAGACCATACCGGTCAGCGCCATGTGAGCAGAAACGGCCAGTGCCGCAGTGCCGTGTATCAGCGGCAGCATCAGGATTAATACATACCAGAACACGCCGTTACCCAGGCGGCTGATGGCGGCAAAAAACAGGCTGACCGGTTTAAGATGATTAATCCGGTTAAAGATCAGACAGACCGGGATTTCCTGAGCATTCAGACGGTGTAACATTTTCATTACGCACCTCGCTTAACAGTTTTCTGATGATTTGATCCAGTTGCAGGACAACGCGGCTCCAGTTCAGTTGTTTGCCGGTATGCCGGGCCTGAACTGCCAGTGATTTTCTTAACGGGGTATCGGTAGCCAGCCTGACTGCTGCAGCCCGGAACGCCGCCTCATCTTCCAGAGGGATTGCCATGCCGTTTTGCTGATGACGGATATGCCGGGCGGTGGCTGCGTAGTCATAAGCCACTACCGGCAGACCGCTGGCCATGGCTTCGGTGATCACATTGCCGAAGGTTTCGCTGCTGCTGGGGTATAAGAAAAGATCCGCACTGGCGTAATAAGTGGCCAGTTCTGCGCCGTGTTGCATTCCGGCAAACAGACAATCCGGGTAAGCCGCGCTCAGCCGTATACGTTCCGGCCCGTCACCAACCAGCACGAAGCGGGCGTCCGGCACCTGTTGCTGAATATCCCGGAAAGCGTGAAAGGCCAGATCAATATTTTTCTCGCGTGCCAGCCGTGTTACCAGGATGACCAATAGTTGATTTTCGGTGACACCAAGGCTTTGGCGTAAGGCTTCGCTGCGCCGCTGCGGGTTGAACAGCTGTGTATCCACACCACGCTCCATAATGCCGAGCTTCTGATAGCCTGCCTGTTGTAATTCCTGTTTCAGGGCATGGGTCGGCACCAGCGTCACTGCACTCTGGTTATGCAGATGGCGCAAATAGCCTTTCACCAGTGGCAACAGTGCACCTAAACGGTAATAGCGGCTGTATTGATCGAAGTGGGTGTGAAAGTCACTGAATACCGGAATATTCAGTGCTTTGGCAGCCCTGAGCGCAGCATAACCCAGCGGCCCTTCGGTGACGATCTGCACAATATCCGGGCGCTGTTCTGTCCAGTGTTTTTTAAGATAAAAATATTGCGGCAGCCCCAGTTTGACTTCTTTATAGAATGGTAGCGTCAAACTACCGGTCAGAGTTTCCTCCAGCCGCTCATGACTCAAAACAGACTGCTTTGATTGCTGCTGCGGCCTGATCAGCTGTATCTGATAATCTTCTCTTTGCAGTAAGCCGGAGACCAGCTGAAAAATGGTATTGGCCACGCCATTGACTTCAGGCGGCCAGGTTTCCGTGACCACGGCCAGCCGGGTTACTGAGCTGCTGGCTGTTGCTGGGGGAATTTTGTTTTGAGTCATATTCATAACACACAATGCTGGACACTTTTCATTGTGTTCAGATGACGGGCTTATGACGTTTTTATTAAATTTTTCAGTGAACTATAACTCTGGCCGGTAACAAAAATGTCATATTGAAGTCATTTGAGCGTCATATCCCAGCCTGAAAATCATCAGCTTTGATTCAAATAATTAAATCGGAGTGTTTTATGACTTTACCCGCTAAATTCAGGCTGGGTGCTTTGGCACTGGCAGTCGCTTTCAGTGTGACCGGCTGTAATGACGACGATAACAACGCAAGCGCGGAGCAGTGGAATTTTAAACGTATCGCTTCTTTCCCGGTTTGTATGCAGCTGGATGCTACCTGTAACGACGATACGGAAACCGCAGCTGAGATTGTGGCTGCCAGTGCTGATGGCATGCAACTGATCTATACCGACAGTCCTAATGACGCGGTGGGTTTTGTTGACATTACCGATCCTGCGGCACCGGTGGCAGGCGGTGTCGTTAAGCTGGATGGTGAGCCTACTTCCGTAGCGGTGAAAGGGGACTATGCGCTGGTAGCGGTAAATACCTCTGCGGATTACATCAATACCGGGGGCGAGCTGCTGGTTATGGATGTTGCCGGTAAAAATATCATCCGTTCCATTGATCTCGGTGGTCAGCCGGATTCTGTGGCTATCAGCCCGGACGGACAATATGCCGCTGTGGTTATCGAAAATCAACGGGATGAGGATCTGGGGGAAGGTATCCCGCCACAATTGCCTGCCGGGTATCTGGTTATTGTTGATATGGCGGGAAATGTAGCTGACTGGACAACCCGCACGGTCAGTATGACCGGCCTGCCTGCGCTGTTTGCCGGTGATCCGGAGCCGGAATATGTGGATATTAACAGCGATAATATTGCTGTGGTGACCTTACAGGAAAATAACCATATCGTGCTGGTCAATCTGGCCGACGGCACTGTGGTTAATCATTTTTCTGCCGGTACGGTTGATCTGAGCCAGGTTGACACTATCGAAGAAGACCCTGCGCAAATTCTGCCGCAGGACAGCTTAAGTGCAGTGGTACGTGAACCGGATGGTGTGACCTGGCTGAACAATGAATTGTTTGCTACCGCTAATGAAGGGGATATGGATGGTGGCAGCCGGGGCTTTTCGGTTTTTAATAAAGCAGGAGAAGTCATTTTTGACTCCGGAAATGAGCTGGAGCATCAGACGATCCGCATGGGCCATTACCCGGACGCTCGCTCTGAAAACAAAGGCAATGAGCCGGAAAATGCGGACTTCGGCCAGTATGATAACTCTGATTATCTGTTTGTCGCCTCTGAACGTTCCAGTGTGGTCTTTGTTTATGATGCAGCTGATCCGGAGAAACCGCTGTTAAAGCAGACTTTACCGGCGGGCAGCGGCCCTGAGGGTGTGTTGGCTATACCGGGCCGTAATTTGCTGGTGGCGGCCAGTGAAGTGGACAGCCGCGATGACAAAATCCGCTCTGTGGTGAATATTTATCAGTATGCTGAACAGGCGTCCGCTTATCCAACCATCATTTCTGAGAACACGGCGAATGGCACACCAATTCCCTGGGGAGCCATGTCAGGGCTGGCAGCAGGTACGGATAATACGGTATACGCGGTGGAAGACAGTTTTTATGCACGTAACCGTATTTTCAAGCTGGATGTTTCTGCCACTCCGGCAAAGCTGACCCAGCAGCTGCGTATTCTGGACAGCAACAACGTTCTGGCCGCTTTGACCCTGCCGGAAACAGCCGGTACTGATACGTTTGATGCAGATGATCTGAGTGCCATGATTAACGCTGATAAAACCGTCAATCTTGATCCGGAAGGGATTGCTGTGGCTGCAGATGGCGGCTTCTGGCTGGTATCTGAGGGGGCCGGTACCGTGGGTGATGCGGGGCGTCCGGTGAACAGCGCCAATTTGCTGATCAAAACAGATGCCGGTGCGGTTATTGAAGAGGTCATTCTGTTGCCTGATGCAGTTAATGCCAAACAACTGCGCTTCGGATTTGAAGGTGTTGCTGAGTATAACGGCAAAGTCTATGTGGCCTTCCAGCGTGCCTGGAACGGCGATGATAACCCCCGTATCGGTATTTACAACACCGCGACTCAAAGCTGGCAGTTTGTTTTCTACCCACTGGATACGGCGGCTTCACAAGCCGGTGGCTGGGTCGGTTTGTCTGACATCAGTTCACTGGGTGACGGCAATTTCCTGATTGTTGAGCGGGATAATCAGGGTGGCCCGGACGCCGCAATCAAACGCCTTTATAAAGTTAATCTGAGCAATGTTGCTGCGGGTACAACCATCACCAAAACACTGGTGCGTGATCTGATGGATGACCTGAAAGTTGCGGGTGGTCTGGTTCCTGAAAAGATTGAAGGCCTGGCGGTGATGGAAAACGGTGATGTATTGATCGTCAATGATAATGATGGCGTTGATGATAACAGCGGTGAAACACAGTTGATTAATTTGGGCGATATTCTGTAACGGAGCATTGTAATGAAACTGAAATTATCTGTATTAAGTTTAGCGCTGGCCGGCAGTTTACTGGGCGGCTGTAATGATGATGACGGAATCCCGGCAAAGCTGAGTATTCTGCACATTAATGACCACCATTCTCACCTGACTGAAGAAAGTGCTGATCTGATGCTGGCCGGTGCGGAAACCCGTGTCCAGACCGGTGGTTTTGCCCGGATTGTCAGCAAGATGAATGAGCTGGAAGCCAATGCGGCTAACGGTGTGCTGAAGCTGCATGCGGGCGATGCGATTACCGGTGATCTGTATTACACCCTGTTCAAGGGTGAGGCTGATGCGGTGATGATGAATCAGGTTTGTTTTGATGCCTTTGCGCTGGGAAATCATGAGTTCGATGACGGTGATGCCGAGCTGAAAAAATTCCTGGATTACCTGAAAGGCGACGGCAGCTGCGGTACATCTGTGCTGGCGGCGAATGTGGTGCCGGAGGTCGGAGTTTCACCGCTGGCCATGAACAGTGCCACTGATTACATCCGGCCTTATGTCATCAAAGAGTTTGATGGTCAGCAGTACGGTATTATCGGGATTGATATTGCCAATAAAACTAAAAACTCCTCCAACCCGGATGTAAGCACACAGTTTCTGGATGAAACCACTACTGCGCAGAAATACATCGATGAGCTGCAGATGCAGGGTGTGAATAAGATTATTCTGATGACCCACTATCAGTATGAAAATGATCGGGTGCTGGCGCAGAATCTGAGTGGCGTGGATGTGATTGTGGGTGGTGACTCGCACACTTTGCTGGGTGACAAGTTCAATGATCTGGGACTGTCAGCGGCGGGTTCTTATCCCACCAAACAGGCCAACCTGGATGGTGATCAGGTTTGTATTGTTCAGGCCTGGCAATATTCCAGCGTGGTCGGTGAGCTGAATGTTTCTTTTGATGCAGACGGTAAGGTTGAGTCCTGCTCCGGCACACCTCACCTGTTACTGGCTGATAGTTTCCAGCGCAGAAATGTTGATGGCGACCGGGTTGAACTGGAAGGAACTGAACGTGCAGCGGTTATTGCTGATGTGGAGGCTACTGCTGAGTTATCGGTTGTAACGCCGGATGCCGCTACAGAAAGTCTGTTGGCGGGTTATACGGATCAGGTCGATCAGCTGTCTGCTGCAAAGATTGGTACAGCAGCCGATGATTTATGTCTGGTACGTATACCGGGAGAGAGCAGAAGCACCATTTGTGATCCGGAAGAAACTGCATCAAATGGTTCTGATATTTCCAATATTGTTGCCAAGGCTTTTCTGGAAATGAGTAATACTTCGGACATCTGTATTCAGAATGGTGGCGGTGTGCGGGTTGATGTACCGGCTGGTGATATCAGCATTGGTACTGCTTACACCCTGTTACCGTTCGGTAATACCCTGCTGGAGCTGGATATGACCGGACAGCAGATTATTGATGTACTGGAAGAAGCGATTGTTTACGCACTTGATCCTGACGGTTCGACCGGCGCTTACCCTTATGCTGCCGGTTTGCGCTGGGATCTGGATTTATCAAAACCAGCCGGACAGCGTTTCTCTAATGTACAGATTAATCCGCGTGTTGCCGGAAGCTGGCAGGCTATTGATACGGCTGCAACCTATAAAGTGGTCACTAATAGTTTCACCGGTGGCGGTCAGGATGGTTATCTGACATTTGGTGAAATTGCTGATGATAAACGGGTGGATACTTTCCTGGATTATGCCCAGTCGTTTGTTGACTATGTAAAGCGTGAAACGGCTGCAGGGCGTGCCATTGTGAAACTGCCGCTGGCGGAATACAGCACGCAAAAATTTACTAATCAGGACGGTGTGCTGCAGTAAAACGCAGCAGGCATGGATGCGTAATGGGCCGGGGGGGGCTTAATGGTTACCCCCGGTTTTTTATAACTTTCTCCGCCGGAAATCTCGCAGTAAACACCGTTTTTCCCGGCTCGCTGCTGATATCCAGCACGCCACCGTGATTCAGCACGGCATGTTTAACAATTGCCAGCCCCAGTCCGGTGCCGCCTTTATCACGGGAGCGACCTTTATCCACCCGGTAAAAGCGTTCGGTCAGGTGTTCAATATGCTGCTGCGGGATGCCCGGGCCGTTATCTTCCACTGTCAAACAGGCCTGTCCCGACTGATCCGTGCCCCAGCTTACGCTGATTTTTGATCCGGCGGGGGTATGCTTGATGGCATTCTCCAGCAGGTTGGTAACGATACTGCTGATATTTTTTTCAACACCATTCATTTTCACAGCTTTATCGATCTGTAATGACAGAGTATGTGAGTCTGTGGCAATGGTCTTTTGCAAGTCAGCAGCGGTGCTGGTTATCAGCTCAGGTATATCAATCAGGCTTTCAGTGGCAGGGTTGCTTTCACTGTTTTCCAGCTGGGAGAGTTTCAGCATGTCGCTGATAATGCTCTGCATACGGTGACCCTGTTCGCGGGCCTGCTGGATCGCCGGTTTGAGGTGTTCCGGTAAATCCGGATCATCATCAAACAACTCAAGGTAACCGGATAATACCGTCAGCGGTGTGCGCAGCTCATGTGAGGCATTGGCAATAAAAGCGCGGCGCATATTATTCAGCTGTACGCGCTGGCTGATATTGCGGACGCTGAGCAGATACAGACCACGCTGTACCGGCAGTACACAGGCACTCAGGTGAATATGTTCATCAAGCGGCGAGCTGATCCGGATCTCTTTACCCATTTCCGTTTCACCGCTGATCAGTTTGGAAAATTTACGGGTTCTGATCAGGTTGTCGATACGCTGTCCTTCATCCTGCCGGTTGTCTATGCCCAATAACTCCAGTGCGGCACTGTTTGACCACTGAATAACATGCTCATCATTCAGCAGGATTTTGGCGTCCGGTAAGGCCGCCATAATGTTATTGAAGCGGGCAAGCAGTTCCTGCTGCTTTTTCTTGTGGGCCTCATATTTTTGCCGGGTACGGTGGACGGTATAGGTAATTTGCTCCCAGGCACCGTCATTGTCCGGCATACTGTCAGCAGGCAAGCCTTTTTCCAGCCAGCACAGCAGGCCGTGCATTTTAAACAGCATCCAGCCGATTAGTGCCAGACTGGCAAGCCACTGACCGATAATCCAGTAGCCGGTGAAATAACCGATCAGCAGCCCGCCGACTATCATATACAGGAGGCGGCGGGTCTCTGTATTCCAGTATTCATCCATCACGACTGACATCCTCCGCAAAAAGGTAACCGGCACCGCGGATGGTTTTTACCGCCTCTGCAGCCTCATGCTCTTTGAGTGCCTTGCGCAGGCGCAGGATATGTACATCGACAGTCCGCTCCTCAATAAAGCTGTTCTGCCCCCAAATGGCGTCCAGCAGCTGAGTGCGGGAGTGTACCCGACCGGCATGTTTCATTAAAAACTCCAGCAGGCGGTATTCGGTAATGCCAAGATGCACCGGTTTGCCGTCAATGATTAATTGCAGCGCATCAATATCCAGCTCTATATTGCCGGACTTTAATACGGTTTTCCGGGCCCCGGTAAAGGCCTCAGAGCGCCTCAGCAAGGCCTTGATCCGGGCATGCAGGTTTTTCAGTGAAAGGGGTTTATAGATATAGTCATCCGCCCCGGCGTCCAGCCCCTGAATCATGTACTTCTCTTCAGCACGGGCGGTTAGCATGATAACCGGTATTTTCCGGGTCGCGGCATCAGCACGCAGGCGCCGTATCAGTTCAGGGCCGGGCTGATCAGGCAACATCCAGTCCAGCAGAATCAGATCCGGTATACGTTCTGCGATAGCTTCACGCGCTTCTGCAACATCTGCAGCTTCGGTGATTTGATAGTTATCACGCTCTAACGCCAGACGGATCATTTGACGAATGGCTGCTTCATCTTCAACAAGCAGAATCTGTTTTTTGGCCATATTCGTTTCCCGGAGGGTTTTAGCTGCTAATGATTGGCCGGTTATTATGTATCAAGTGCCGGCAAATAAAAAATGCTTACAGCCGGACTGCCAAAATTGTCATCTGATTGTCATCCGGCTGTTACAAACTCCTTATCTGCGTTACTTAGACTTGCCGCAGGCATCTGGTTATCAGGAATATTAATTATTATGTCAGGCGTATCTGAAGCGTTGAAGTTTGCTGTACAGCAGGATTCGGCGGCCTCCCTACAGGGAATCCAACAAAAAATGTTTCGTATCTGGTTTAACAGCTTTATCTATAACCAGATATGGGAAGATCCGGCCGTGGATCTGCAGGCTTTACAGTTACAGCCTGATAGCCAGGTGCTCACTATTGCTTCCGGTGGATGCAATATTCTCAATTATCTGACCGGATCACCGGCCCGGATTGTAGCGCTGGATCTCAATCCCTACCATCTGTCACTGACCGGGCTGAAAATAAATGCCCTGCGCTGGCTGCCGGATCATCAGGCGTTTTATGACTTTTTCGGCCACGCGGATAAGCCGGAGAATATTGAGCGTTATGAGCAGTATATCCGCCTGCATCTGAGTGACAGCGAAAAAGCCTTCTGGTCAGGCAGAAGCCTGAATGGCAGACGCCGCATCAGCATGTTCAGTGATGGCTTATACCGGCGGACGCGGTTTGGTTATTTCATGCGTTTTTTACACTGGCTGGCTGCCCGCAATGGCTGTGAGCCACAACGTCTGCTGGCGGCACAAACCCCGGAAGAACAGCGGGAAGTTTTTGAAAAACATATCCGGCCGTTTTTCGACACCACACTGGTGAAATGGCTGAGCAAACTGCCGGTGTCGGTGTTCAGCCTGGGTATTCCGCCCCAACAGTATCAGGCCATGAAACAGCAGGGTAATCTGGTTCAGCAGTTTTGTGAGCGGGTGGAACGGCTGGCCTGTGACTTTCCTGTCCGCGACAATTATTTTGCCTGGCAGGGTTTCAGCCATAGCTATGATCATCAGCACCGTCAGGCGATACCCGCCTATCTGCGGGAAGAAAATTACGAGCTGATCCGTACCCAGCTGTCGAAGATTGAGTTGTATACTTCAACCGACCATAATTGTTGATTTATTGAAAGTCTGAAAATTAAGCGCCAGTAAGGAGTCCAGGGCTTTCTTGTGAGTGGTGTGGGTTTGCGCCAGACACGAATCAATGGCTTGCACAAACGCGGTAAAGTTTTCATGGTACTGTGAGTAGAGACATTCTTTCTTCACAAACTTCCACAAGCGTTCAATCAGGTTCAGGTTGGGAGAATAGGCGGGCAGGAACAACAATTCGATCCCCAGTGTTTCCGCCAAATCCATGACCAGCCGACAACGTTGGTAGCGGGCATTGTCCATCACCAGGGTCACTGGCACGTCCAGGGCCAATGCCTTGATTCGCTGAAGCAACTGGCAAACACTGTGGGAGTTGATGTAACTGTCATTGGTCACGGTAACCAGTTCATGGGTAACCGCATTCAGCGCGCCCAGTACATTGTAACGCTGGCGTCCGGCCGGGGCACGGATGAACAAGCGGGTAAAACACCACACAAACCCCAGGAACGGGGCCAGTACAAAGTGGGCCGCGTCGACAAAGAAAACCGCCCGCTTCCCGGCCCTGGCTTCCTCAAGACGCGGCTCCAATGCTTTTTTTAAAAGCCTCCTGAACCTCGGGATCCGCTTTCGCCGGGATCATCCCCACCTTCCTGACCGACAACCCCAGGCTGTGGAGGAACATCCGCACGGCTTCCCGCTGGAGTTCAAGGCCGGTTAGCCGCTGGATGTCAGCCATCGCCTGAGTGATCCGGGTGGTTGGATGGTGTTCAAAATGACTTTTCAACACGTCACGGAAAGGCTCCAGCTGACTGACCGGACGATAGAAGTCCACTTGTTCCAAAGCCGCAAGCCCACCTTGTTGGTAGCGTTTCAGATAACGGGTGACGGTCGTTGAACTGACCCCCGCCAACCGTTCTATCTCCCCATGTGCGACTCCCTGGCTTTTGAGCCATAACACCTCCATCCGTTGGCGGACTCGCGGGTGGGGGTGATGGTACCGTCCCTTATTCAAGGCGTTCCGCTCGGATTCGCCAAACTCTATCTGGATCATGCAAAGTATCACCGGTTGTCAACAACATCCGGACTTTGCTTGAAGGCTTCACATTATTCAACAGTTACTCACGGGTCGAGTATACGAGAATAACCTGATTGAGTATTTGTCAGCACAACCGGCAGAGTCACTGGATCGCTTCGTATTTCTGGATGCACAGGACTGGATGAGTGATGAAACATTGCAGGCACTCTGGCAGCAGGTGGCCAGGGTAGCCAAACCCGGAAGCCGGATTATTTTCCGCACAGCTGCTTCTGAGTCACCCCTGGAGCATGCACTGTCAGCGGATATACGGGCAAGATTCAGTTATCACCCGGAGCAGTCCATGCAATGGTTCCGGCAGGATCGTTCGGCGATTTATGGCGGCTTCCATCTGTACTGCAAGGCGGAATAGCAGAAATGAGCGCAGATGCAGCTTCCAGAATGGATCAGCAATACCGTTATCAGCGCTATGTCTACGACTGGTCACGTAAGTATTATTTATTAGGTCGGGAGCAGATCCTGCGCGAAATTAAATTAACCAGCAGGCAGAATCTGCTGGAGGTCGGATGTGGTACCGGGAGCAATCTGTATAAGCTGGCCTACCATTTTCCGCTGAGTAAATTCTATGGTCTGGATGCCTCAGCCCTGATGCTGGAAAGCGCCAGGGCTAATACACGTTACAAACGCTTTCAGAATATCCATTTTCAACAGGGATTAGCCCAGCAGTTCACCGCGCAACAGTTTAATGTGGCAAATGGTTTTGATCATATTCTGATGTCTTATACCCTGTCGATGATTCCTGACTGGGAGCTGGCGGTCGGGAATGCCCTGCAACAGCTCAAGCCGGGCGGTTGCCTGCACATCGTTGATTTCTCGGATCAGGTGGCTATGCCGGGATGGTTTCGTCATTTATTGCTGAAATGGCTGGATTGGTTTCATGTCCGGCCCAATCCTGAACTGCCGGTTTTTATCCGGGGGCTGGAGCAGCAAACCGGCGCTACCGTAAATATCCGTCATACACCCGGACGCTATGCGCTGATTATCCATTGCCGCAAGCCGGGGTTGGACAATGAAAAACATGAAGAACCTCAATTACCAAGCTGTTTAAAAGTCTGATGCTTTTCAACGCGGTTTCCGCTGACCGCAAGCTCAGAAATTATCATAATTTTCCGATATAGCTGTTAGAGTAGTGCTTACTCAGGTGATACAGGTATCAGATATATGGCGAAGCCGGATAGCCATCCGCTGTGGCAGCATCATGCAAAACGCTATTTTTTCATAGCACTGGGCTGTCTGTTCTTCAGTATCGGTTTTATTGGCGTATTCGTGCCGCTTCTGCCAACCACCGTTTTCATGTTATTGGCGTTATGGGCCTTTGCGCGCAGCTCTGAGCGTTTGCATAATTATCTGTGGCAACATCCGCGTTTCGGGCCCGCCATCCGCAACTGGCATCAGCATGGTATTATCCCGCGCCGGGCAAAAGTCGGTGCGGTAACGGTGATGATGCTGAGTAGCGTATTTCTGATCTTTTTTTCAGCAGTACCCGGCTGGGCGGTTTTTCTGGCGGTTTTGTTGATGGTGGTTGTGGCAATCTGGCTGGTGTCTCGGCCTGAGCGCAGCGTTAGCCCGGGTCAAAATAACGGTGCAGAGTGAATCAAATCCGGTAAGCCGCAGCGGTCATTACCCGTGAAATCATCGGCATTACCAGCTTACGAATAGGGAAGGGGAGTTTACGGCCTCCGGCCTGTTGTGCTGTTTCACCGTGGCGGATTTCGTCTTCTTTCATTTTCTGCAGCACAACCATGCTGGGCAGGTCATTCGCTGGCAGACGGGTCATGTGGTCGTTCAGGTGGCGTTCTACCTGATCTTCGGTTTCTTTGACAAAGCCTAAGCTCCATTTGTCGCCGACTAAACCGGCTACGGCACCGATAGAAAAAGAACCCCAGTACCATAGCGGGTTAAAGATACTTTTGTTGGTGTCGAGTGCCTGTAATCGTCTTTCACACCAGTCGAGGTGATCATTTTCTTCCATGGCCGCACGTTCCATTTTTTCACGTACTTCCGGAAGTTTGGCAGTCAGGGCCTGTCCGCGATAGAGACCCTGTGCTGATATTTCACCGGCATGATTAATGCGCATCAGACGACCGGACAGCTTTTTTTCTTCATCAGTCAGCGGCGCTGTTTCCTGAACATCCCGTGCCGGATATTCGCGCTCCGTGGTTGGCGGAGCAGCATGAGAAGTTCTCAGTGACTGATCGATTTCAACTAACAGTTTGTCCAGCAGGTTCAGGGTACGCATCAATCTGCTCCGTGTTTATTGCTTTTCCAGACTGCTGAGATAGTTAATCACTTCAATCAGGTTTTTATTGCCGGATACCATGCTCGGACTGGTCAGGTATTTTCCGTTAACAATAATGGTCGGTACCGAATCGAGGTGTGATTTCACGGTAATATCGCGGGCATAATCCAGCTTGGTTTTCAGCTCCATCGACTTGAGAATGTTATTAATCTCGTCCAGTTTAAAGCCGAGGCTCTGATAAAAACGTCTGAGCTGGTCATCATTACCGATACGACGGCGTTGTTTTTGCAGTGCTTCGAAAATCTTTGCATGCACGTCTTTGCTGCCATTAGGATCCAGCATTCTGCCGACATAGAACACTTTGCCGTGGAATACCCAGGTCGGATCCAGCATGGCCGGAATCCGGGTGAAAGTCACATAATCAGGCTTGGTTTTAATATACTCATTAATGGTCGGCTCCAGATTGTAGCAGTGCGGGCAGCCATACCAGAAAACCTCCGCCACTTCGACCTTACCTTCCTCCGCCTGAGTAGATACGGGCGGTGTGATAACAGCGTAATCAACATTTTCAGTAAAACTGCGCGCCTGCGAGTCAGGAATACATCCGCTCAGCCCGACAGCCAGTGCCAGCAGCAGGGCCGGTAATGTATAACTAAACACTCTCATTCATTGTCTCCTTCGATAATAATTTTTTCAGGAGGCTGTTTTATTACAGCCTTTCCGTTTTCTACTTCCACTCAGACTGACAGGAGCTACTTAAAGTTCACCGTAGGAGTGTAAACCTGATAAAAACATATTCACACCAATGAATGCGAACAAGGTGATAAATAATCCGGCAATTGCCCACCAGGCCATCTGTGTACCGCGCCAGCCTTTGGAAAAGCGGAAGTGCAGCCAGGCCGCATAGTTCAGCCAGACAATCAGTGCCCAGGTTTCTTTCGGATCCCATGACCAGTACCCACCCCAGGCCTCAGCAGCCCACATAGCACCGAGAATGGTGGCAATGGTAAAGAAGGCAAAGCCCAGCGCGATGGATTTATAGCTGACGTCATCCAGCATATCCAGTGATGGCAGGCGGCGGGCAAGCAATCCGTCAGGGTTATGTTTTATGGCACGATCCTTGATCAGGTAAGCCACACTGACCATCGCGGAGATTGCAAAGGCACCATAGCCGACAAAGTTGGCCGGAACATGAATTTTCATCCAGTAGCTTTTCAGCGCAGGAACCAGCGGACGAATTTCATGGGCACCGCGCGAGTAGCCGTACCAGAGCAGGAAGGCAACTGCAGCACTGATGACCAGCAATACGAAGCCACCCATTGAGCGGTTTTTATAACGGCCTTCATAATACATATAAAGCAGGCCTGTGATCAGGCAGAACAGAATAAATACTTCGTAGAGATTACTGACCGGAATGTGGCCGAATTCAGGATCAACCAGATAAGATTCATACCAGCGCACCATCAGGCCGGTAAAGCCCATGACGATTGCTGTCCAGGTGATGGATGATGCGGTTTTTTCAACGAACGCGCTATTGGCAATCAGTCCGCCAAAATAGAAGACCGTAGCCAGAACAAACAGCGCGCTCATCCACATAATGGCTGACTGGCTGGAGACCAGAAATCTCAGCCCGAACACTTCTTCGGCATTCGCATAATTACCACCATACAGCCAGATACCCAGCAGGCTGAGCAGGGTGATAGCCGCCGTAACCGGCTGCATGGCTTTCCAGTACCAGCCAAAAGCGATCAATGCCGGGGCTGATAACAGCAAAATGCCCTGCTCATAAACATCCATGTAACTGCTGTATTGGATAAAAACAAACGCAGCACCTATAACTGCCAGTGCTGCCCAGGCCCAGTCGAATACGCCCAGTTTTTTGAGCAGGCCGGGGCTGTCAATAAACTCATCCAAAGCACTTTGCTGAATAGACATAATTACTTACCTCTCGTTGATAGCGCTTGCCCGAATGCATGCTGCAGGCGCTGGAAATATTTGCTGAATTCGTCCTGATTCCTGTTGCTACTGCCAGCCAGGATGACTTCTGTCTGCCCGTCATCCAGGGGTCTCAGATAGACCCAGATTCTACGATGGGCAACATAGAATAGCAGAAAGACCCCAATAATTAGCATGACGCTCCCGAAATAAACCACGTTTTTGCCGGGTGAGCGGGTGATCTGCAGCCCCGAAGCCTCTATCTGCTTAAAGCCGGTCATCTGGATGTACCAGGGAGAGCCATAGAAGGGCAGGTTGGCGATGGCATTCATACTGTCATCGTAAAACAGCCAGTCCTGCTCATCCGGCTCTGCTTTGCCGTTTTGTTTGAGCGTTTCGACATAAATGGCTTTCAGTGAGGCTTGCAGCACTTTCAGAAATGCTTCTGACACCGCGTCCCGCTGAGCTTCCGGGAAACGGTTGGCGATGTCCTCAGCAATGCCGTCAAAACCGGTGGTGACAAACAGCTCAGTCAGGCGGATCATCGACTCAATCACCTGTGTCTGCACCGTCATATCATCCAGTTTCACGCCCTGCATCGAGCTTTGTGTGGTTTCCGTTGCTATCCGGCGCACCAGCTCATCATCCTGCAGATTTTTCAGGTACTGCATGAACAGACCGATCGTGCCCTTGTCATCTGCAGGGATATGCAGAAAACGCTGCGGGTCAGCCGGACTGGTTTTAACACCACTGAGCAGATATCGGCGACCTTCCAGCTCAACCGGTACCATGTAGTTGGTGTACTCGATCGCCTCACCTGCGGCATTGCGCAGGCGGAAAATAAAACTTGGCCCGAGATTTTTCTGGTCATCCTCACCGTTTTCATTCTTGACCGGGTTGATATTGAATAACCGGAAGTCATCCAGCTCAAGACGGAATTTACGGTCATTGCTGGTCAGGTCATATTGCTTAAAGACGTTGCCGGTCATGGTTTGCGTGGCATATTTGTTTACGAACGGATGCAGCGTCATCTGAATTTCAGAGCCGCCGTCACCAAAGTTAGCCTGATAAATGGCATTGCCTTTGTAAATCAGCGGATGATTAACCGATATGGTGTGTTCCAGCGGTTGCTCGAGATCTTTGTCATGGATGACCAGGTCACTTTCAAATGATTTGGGCATGCCGGTCGAGTAATGCTCAACCCGGAATTCCTTAACCTCTATTTCGAAAGGCAGGCGCTGCACAAGGTAGCCGTCACGGACGGGCAGGAAAATAATATTGGCGCGGCGGCCTTCCGGCACATCAACTGAGCCGCGGTAAGAAAAATTGGAGGTTGGCAGCGTACTTTCATCCGCTACTTCAGAGGCCGGAATATTACGGGTCTCCGGTGTTATTGTGCCCTGCCACTCAGCAATCATCAGCGGCAAACGACTGTCCAGCAGCCCCCCGAGGCAGATCACAATAATGCCGAGATGAGTCAGCCAGTAACCCCACTTGTTGGCACCACCTTTCATGGCGGCCATGACACGGTGGTTTTCGGCTTCATGCTCCCGGAAACGGAAGTTTTCTGCTTTGAATAATTTAGCGGTCAAGGCGCGGATGTCGCTGACAGATTCGTTACTGTACAGGGTTTGTGAGTTTTTGATGCGTAGCAGTGACTTTCTCTGAGCCTGTTCCCGGAAGCGGGTGATTTCACGCAGCATGCCCGGGGTGTTTCTCACCACACAGGTTGTGGTGGAAATGACCAGGAAAGCCAGAATCAGCAAAAACCAGACGGCAGAATAAACATCAAACAAGCCCAGTATCCTGAAGGTTTCAAACCAGAACTTGCCGAATTTGATCTCATAGGAGGTATAGGGTTGATTCTGTTGTAAAACAGTGCCGATTATTGAGGCAATCGCCAGCACAACCAACAGGGTAATGGCCAGATTCATCGAGCCGAGAAAGTCTGTAAGTTTTGTACCGGTAGTTCTGGATGATTTCATTTAGTCAGTCAGATGCATGCTTACGGAAACGATAAAGGGTGGACATTGCCACCCTTTATCATAAATACAAAATAACCCCAGTTAATGGATTACTGATTTTGCAGGCCTGCAATATATTCAGATACTGCGGCCATTTCTGCATCAGTCATTTTGCTGGCAATATTACGCATCATCTGACCGGCATCATTAGCGCGCTGGGCTTTGCTGAAAGCTTCCAGCTGCAGCGCAGTGTAGGTCGCGTGCTGCCCTGCCAGAGCCGGGAATTTAGCAGCAGGGTTACCATTGCCATTCGGGCCGTGGCAGGCTGCACAGGCCGGTACACCGGAAGCATTGTTGCCACCCTTGTAAACCTGTCTGCCCAGTTCAACCTGAGTCTGATCGGCTTCACCCGGCTTAACCGTTTGAGATGCAAAGTAGGCGGCCAAATCAGCCATATCCTGCTCTGAAAGCGGAGCCACCATCGGAGCCATTGATGCATTGTAACGGCCATCCGGAGCGTCCTGTCCGGCTTTGAAGTTTTGCAATTGCTTGAACAGGTAAGACTCATTCTGTCCGGCCAGCTTAGGCCATTCAGGATTCGTGCTGTTGCCGTCAGCACCGTGACAGGCTGCACAAGTGGCTGATTTTGTTTTACCCGCAGCCGGATCACCTTTCAGTTCACTGTTAGCCAGTACGGTGGTTGAAGCACTGACAGCAAGACCTGCCAATACCATGATGAGTGTTTTTTTCATCTAAAAATGCTCCTAAAACATCAAATAAAGCTGCAAATCTAATTGCCAGAGCGAATCTCCGCCCGCTATGCTCTCAAAAATGCAGAACTGTATATCACATTCTGTCGTTATACCGCAAAAAAATATTAGAGATTGCTAACATTATGAATGCATATTTTCAGCAGGCAAAATTTACTCAAAGTGCTACCAAACCTTCTACACTGCCACCTGATAGTGCACCTGAGGTCGCTTTTGCCGGTCGCTCCAACTCTGGCAAGTCCAGCACAATTAATCGTATCTGTGCTCAAAAGTCTCTGGCCCGCACCAGTAAAACGCCCGGACGAACCCAGTTGATTAACTTTTTTGCGTTGCCTGATGGCTGCAGCCTGGTTGATCTGCCGGGTTATGGTTATGCCCGGGTTCCGGAACAGGTAAAACTGCAGTGGCAGGCGTTTATCGAGGCGTATCTTAGCAAACGTTCAAGTCTTAAGGGATTGATTCTGGTCATGGATGTCCGCCATCCGTTAACAGATTTTGATCAAAACCTGTTGTATTGGGCTAAACAGCGTGAGCTGCCGGTGCATGTTCTGCTGAATAAGGCGGATAAGCTGAAACGCGGACAAGCGGCAAAAACGTTGCTGGAAGTACGTAAAGCCCTGAAACTGTCTGCTGTGGAGGTAACGGTGCAGCTGTTTTCTGCACAAAATGGTCAGGGGTTGGATGAAGCATGGACTCTGCTGGAGAAATGGCTGGAAAGAGAAGAGGTAAGTGGTTAATAAATATGGATTATGGATTGTTCCTTAAAAAAAGGAACCCCGGCCAAACAGGGGGTCTAAAAGCCGGGGCTTAATAAACAGGTCTGGATTGGGGACACCAAACCTGTATCCGTGAAAGAAAACTCAACGACGCCGGGCTTTAGCGTCATTTATTGTTGAGCATCTTTAGCTCACGGAAATTTGTATCTGCCTATTAAGCAGGTTACTGCCGGCCTTTAACTGAACACCAGCTGTATGTGTCACACTGTATATTACTTTTTTCCGATTTTCAAAGAAAAAATATAATTTCGCAGAGTATTTACTAATTATTTTCCCAAAAAGGTTTGGCCTCCTGGACAGGTTCAGGAATCGGGATGGATTCACCAATACTGGTATGTGCGGTGCGGGTACGGCCTGAGCGCAGGTAAACTATACCCAGCCTTGATCCGGCACGCATGGAACCAATCAGACTTTTGACATCACTGGCACCATTCACTTCAGAGTTATTTAAGCGGATAATAATATCGCCGGCCTGTAATCCGGCCAGATCTGCGGATGATGCCGGAAAAACCCGCTCAATCAACGCACCGGCATTGGCAGGCAAACCGGATTCACGGGCAATCTGCGGGTCTACATTACTGACTTCAATACCCAGAATGCCGCGCTCCACCTGGCCATAGCGTACAATCTGATCAATGATGCCCGCCGTGGTATTAATCGGAATGGCAAAGCCGATACCAATATTTCCGCCGCTTTGTCCACCCAGAATCGCGGTATTAATACCGATCAGCTCGCCACGCAGATTAATCAGCGCGCCACCGGAGTTGCCAAGGTTAATTGAGGCATCAGTCTGGATGAAGTCCTCATATTCACCAATGCCGGGGTTACGGTGCAGGGCGCTGATAATACCCGAGGTAACGGACTGCCCGATGCCATACGGGTTGCCGATTGCCACCACAAAATCACCGACTTTCAAATGGTCTGAGTTGCCGAAGCGGATTGCTGACAAACGGTCTGCCTGAATTCTGATCACTGCCAGGTCGGCTTTCGGGTCTGCGCCTATAATCTGTGCAACATATTTACGGCCATCGTTCAGGGTGACATTGATTCTGTCAGCACCTTCAAGAACATGATAATTGGTCAGGATATGTCCGTTCTGGGCGTGAATGATGACCCCCGAGCCGGTACCGTCAATCTGTCGCTCCCCCTGCAGGTTGTCAAAGAAACGTTTGAAAAACGGATCATTGGCCAGTGAGTCATCGAGCTTTTGCCGTCCTTCAGTCGTTATATTGACCACTGCCGGTGTGACCCGCTCCAGCATTGGTGACAGAGAAGGAAGTGGCTGCCCGTCAACATTTTTAGGTAAAGCACCCGCGCAGGCCGTACTCTGTACTGAAAAAATTAGTACAGCAACCAACAATATTTTTTTCGTAATAACGGATAGCATATGTGAAGTCCTGAAGCTCTTAATGACATTTGTTGTAAAAATACCAATTATACTTTAATTACCGGTTTTCAAAAAACGACTTATGGCAGGAGTATCACAAATCATAATTTTGCCGGAGGAAGCCTATCTCTTTAGCCAATCAAGCACCCTGTATTGGTATTGATTGAAAAACCCCAATCCGGTTCCCGGAAACGGAATAAACGGATTGGTGCGTCCCATCCCCCACAGTGCCAGCCGGGTACTACCCGCATCAGCCTGACCACGGCTATGCACCCCGAAGGTATTGGCAACCAGTAGTGTATTCCTCTTTACCTTAAAAGCATGTGGTGCTGGAAGGCCAATCTCTTCTCTGTCCCGGGCTGAAAAACGGAATGATCCGCGTGCCGCCAGTCTGTCCGGATTTTTATGGGCTGTCTGGCTGGTTTGATACTCCCACTTCAGCCGGTTCCAGGTCAGTTTATGTGAGCCGGGAATAAAATTAAACGGGCCGTTATGTTCATCCACATCATCCAGATAAAGCCAGAATTTCATAGTGGGGTGGAAAGTATCGGAGTGCAGGTTTTTCTGCGGATCACTGTTCTGCCCGGTTTGCACACCGTTATTGATACGTTCGATATTAAAAAATGGCAGACGCTGATGACCGTTGGTGTATTTCAGTAAACGCTGAAAACGACGGTCAGCAAATAGCTTTGCTGTATGCGGCAGGCTTAGTAATGAATCCGGATCAAGCAGGGTACGCCGGGTTTCTGTATCACCCTGTTGAAACGTCCGGGTCTTACCCTGATCCTGCCAGGCACGGATTTCCTGTTCGATGGCCAGAAAGTCGGCCTCCGGCAGGAAGTTCTCTTTCATAATGTAGCCATATTGCCGGTAATTGTTACGGTCAGCTTTACTGATACCAGCGCTCAGCATCCACATGCGCAGGTTCATCACCGCATGCGACAGCAGGATACGTATAATATGCAGACCCATTTTGTTCAGCCGTTTGCTGCCAATAACAGGGTTGTCCTGAAAAGACTTTGCGCCGGTAAACAGCTCAATAGCCCACAACGGGCCTTTTAACAGCGGATTTTGTAATAATGCTTTCATCTGTCAAGTATTCACGCCTTATTCCGAAATGGCAACTTTCGCAATGACCCTATCCAAGATGGGGAGTTGTTCACGGTACGGAAGTTCGCCACAATGTTGCCTACCTGTCAAAATCCGGGTGATTAGCCGGGTTGCCGGTCGTTTGTTTTAGCCCGGATAAGTCAATCGAATTTAGCTGGAGGGGCACTATCCTGAATGGATGATTCCAATGCTGCTGTACTATATGTCCAGCTTCGGCAGTATTGGAATCTTTCATTTTACGGAATGGTATAAACCGGATGGTTAAGCCGGTATCATCAGGCAAATTTTTAGCATTACAGGAGATTATTCATGACTACACGCCAAGAACTGGCTAATGCGATCCGCGTCCTTGCCATGGATGCTGTACAGCAGGCCAATTCCGGTCACCCCGGTGCACCCATGGGGATGGCCGATATCGCTGAAGTGCTTTACAACGACTTTATGTCACATAACCCGAAGAATCCCGGCTGGGCTAACCGCGACCGTTTTGTCATGTCGAATGGTCATGGCTCGATGCTGCCTTACTCTGTTCTGCACCTCACCGGTTATGATCTGCCGATGGAGGAGATCAAAAACTTCCGTCAGCTGCACTCCAAAACACCGGGACACCCTGAATACGGTTATGCACCGGGTATTGAAACCACCACCGGCCCGCTGGGACAGGGGATTACCAATGCGGTGGGTATGGCGCTGGCTGAGAAAGTGCTGGCCGCACAGTTCAATAAAGACGGTCATGAAATCGTTGATCACTACACCTATGTTTTCCTGGGTGACGGCTGTCTGATGGAAGGTATTTCCCATGAAGCCTGCTCACTGGCGGGTACGCTGGGGCTGGGCAAGCTGATCTGTTTCTACGATGATAATGGCATTTCCATTGATGGCGATGTGGTGGGCTGGTTTGCGGATGACACGCCGAAGCGGTTTGAGGCCTATGGCTGGCAGGTGATTGCTGATGTGGATGGCCATGATGCCGATGCGGTGCGGGTGGCAACAGAAACTGCACGTATGGAAACGGACAAGCCAACGCTGATCTGCTGTAAGACAGTGATTGGTAAAGGTGCGCCGAATAAAGCCGGTGGTCATGACGTGCATGGTGCGCCACTGGGTGCGGAAGAGATTGCTGCGGCCCGTGAAGCGATGGGCTGGAAGCATGAGGCCTTTGTTATCCCTGATGAAATCTATGCCGGTTGGGATGCGACTGACAAAGGTGCCACCGCTGAAAATGCCTGGAATGAAAAAATGGCTGCTTATAAAGCGGCTTATCCGGCTGAAGCCGCTGAGTTTGAACGCCGTATGGCGGGTGAGCTGCCTGCTGACTGGTCGGAAAAAGCTGATGCAGCGATTGCAGCCATTGTTGCAAAAGCTGAATCACCGGCTACCCGTGTGGCATCCAAAAACGCCCTGAACGGCTTTGCACCGTTACTGCCTGAATTCCTCGGCGGTTCTGCGGATCTGACCCCATCCAACAATACCTTTAACTCGCAAAGCAAGGGTATTAACTCCATGCACGGCCCTGAGCAGGACTTCAGCGGTAACTACCTGTCCTACGGTGTGCGCGAGTTCGGTATGAGTGCGATTATGAATGGTATTGCGCTGCATGGTGGCTTTATCCCTTACGGTGCAACCTTCCTGATGTTCTCCGAGTACGCGCGGAATGCCTTGCGGATGGCGGCACTGATGAAGATCCGCAGCATCTTTGTTTACACACATGATTCCATCGGCCTGGGTGAAGACGGCCCGACCCACCAGGGTGTGGAACAAACTGCGACCTTGCGCATGATTCCGCGCATGTCAGTATGGCGTCCCTGTGATGGCGTGGAAACTGCGGTGGCCTGGCGTGCGGCGATTGAAAAGCAGGATGGCCCGAGCTGTCTGGTGCTGACCCGTCAGGGACTGCCGTTCCAGCAGCGCAGTGCACAACAGCAGGCTGACATCGCCAAAGGTGGTTATGTACTGAAAGACTGCGACGGCACACCCGATGCGATTATTATTGCCACCGGCTCTGAAGTGGCGCTGGCGGTGGGTGCAGCCGAGCAAATGGCTGACAAGAAGATTCGCGTGGTATCCATGCCTTGTGTTGAAAGCTTTGAAGCACAGGATCAGGCTTACCGTGAATCCGTACTGCCGGCTGCCGTAACCTCACGTGTAGCCGTGGAAGCGGGTGTGACCGGCGGCTGGTATAAATACGTTGGTCTGAATGGTAAAGTGGTCGGTATTGATACCTTTGGTGAATCAGCACCTGCTGATGAACTGTTCAAATACTTTGGTTTCACCATAGAAAATGTGGTTGCAGCGGTAAACGACGTTCTGTAAAAAAGTCCTTGTCCTCCTGTCATGTGTGCTTAGCAGGTGACAGGAGACTCACTGAAAAGTTTTAGTAAAGATTAGGTTACAACATTTTTTGTAAGTATTTTCTGGAGTTCAATATGACAATTAAAGTCGGTATTAACGGTTTTGGCCGCATTGGCCGTATGGTATTTCGCGCAATTGCCAAAGATTTTGCTGATGATCTGGAAGTGGTGGGTATTAATGACCTGCTGGATAATGATTACCTCGCTTATATGCTGAAATATGACTCAGTTCACGGCAACTTCCCCGGTGATATCAGTGTTGACGGCGATACCATGATCGTTAATGGCAAGAAAATTCGTCTGACCGCTGAACGCGATCCGGCGAACCTGAACTGGTCTGAAGTCGGTGCGGATCTGGTGCTGGAATGTACCGGTTTCTTCCTGACTGAAGAAGGCTGCCAGAAGCACATCGAAGCAGGTGCAAAGAAAGTGGTGATGTCTGCACCTTCCAAAGATGGCACGCCGATGTTTGTCTATGGTGTAAACCATGAAAGCTATGCCGGTCAGGCGATTATTTCTGCTGCCTCCTGTACCACCAACTGTCTGGCACCGGTGGCCAAGGTTCTGCATGACAACTGGGGCATCAAGCGTGGCCTGATGACCACGGTTCACGCGGCAACGGCTACCCAGAAAACGGTTGACGGCCCGTCCATGAAAGACTGGCGCGGTGGCCGTGGTATTCTGGAAAACATTATTCCTTCCTCTACCGGTGCAGCTAAGGCTGTGGGTGTGGTGCTGCCTGAGCTGAACGGCAAGCTGACCGGTATGGCGTTCCGTGTGCCGACGTCTGATGTGTCAGTGGTTGACCTGACGGTTGAGCTGGAAAAAGATGCGTCTTATGACGAAATCTGTGCAGCAATGAAAGCGGCAGCTGAAACCAAAACAGGTATTGGAGAGACGCTGGCTTATACGGATGAGAAAGTAGTGGCTACTGATTTCCGTGGCAACAGTCATTCTTCTATCTTTGACTCAGAAGCCGGTATCGCACTGGATGGCACTTTCGTGAAAGTGGTTGCCTGGTATGACAATGAATATGGTTATACCTGCAACATGCTGCGTTTTGCCAGACATGTGATGGGTTAATAAAAGTAATAAACAACCCTCACCCCCCGACCCCCTCTCCCTGAGGGCGAGGGGGAGTTCAAAGTATAATTTGTATAGCCCCTCTCCATTAGGGAGAGGGGTTGGGGTGAGGGGTTTACACCAAATCCATTAGCTAAACACAAATCCTTGCTTTTAAAACGTTTTGTCTTCAGCTAATTGATTTGAAATTCTCAAGGAGCTTTAGCGATGTCTGTTATCAAGATGACTGATCTGGATCTTGCAGGTAAACGTGTTCTTATCCGTGAAGACCTGAATGTTCCGGTAAAAGATGGCAAGGTAACTTCAGATGCGCGGATTCGTGCTTCATTACCAACCATTAAGCATGCCATGGAGGCGGGCGCAAAAGTCATGCTGATGTCGCATCTGGGGCGTCCGGCCGAGGGTGAGCCTGCGGATGAGTTTTCACTGGCGCCGGTGGCTAATCACCTGTCCGGCCTGCTGGGTAAGGATGTCGCGCTGGTGACAGACTATCTGGATAAAGCACCGGATATGGCGGATGGCGATGTCGTACTGCTGGAGAATGTACGTTTTAATGCCGGTGAAAAGAAGAATGATGAAGCGCTGTCAAAGCAATATGCTGCCTTGTGCGACGTTTATGTGATGGATGCTTTCGGTACGGCACACCGGGCGCAGGCTTCCACCCATGGTGCCGGTCAGTTTGCACCGGTTGCCTGTGCCGGGCCATTGCTGGCCGGTGAGCTGGAAGCACTGGGTAAGGCACTGGACAATCCGGCCCGGCCGCTGGTGGCACTGGTGGGTGGCTCCAAGGTTTCCACCAAGCTGACCGTGCTGGAGTCTTTATCAAAAGTGGTTGATCAGCTGATCGTCGGTGGTGGTATTGCCAACACCTTTATTGCTGCGGAAGGTCATAATGTCGGTAAGTCTCTGTATGAAGCGGATCTGATCGATACCTGCAAGACCCTGACAGCTAATGCCAAAGCGCGTGGTGGTGATATTCCGGTGCCGACTGACGTGGTCTGTGGTAAGGAATTTTCGCCGGAAGCGGCCGCTGAGACCAAGAATGTGGCGGATGTTGCAGATGATGACATGATTTTTGATATTGGCCCGGATAGTGCGTCTGCTCTGGCTGAGGTGATCAGAAATGCAGGCACGATCGTCTGGAATGGCCCTGTTGGCGTATTTGAATTCGACCAATTCGGTGAGGGAACTAAAGCAATCTCGATGGCTATTGCTGAATCATCTGCGTTTTCAGTAGCCGGTGGCGGCGATACCCTGGCTGCGGTTGATAAATATGAAATTGCCGATAAGGTTTCCTATATTTCCACCGGTGGCGGCGCATTTCTGGAGTTTCTGGAAGGCAAGCAATTACCCGCTGTGGCCATGCTGGAAGAGCGGGCTGCGCAGTGAGACGTACCAAGATTGTAGCCACTATGGGCCCGGCGACTAATACGCCGGAGTCAGTCGAAGCATTGGTTCGGGCCGGCGTTGACGTGGTTCGCCTGAACTTTTCACACGGTACGCTGGAAGAACATGCTGCCCGTGCTGAGCTGGTGCGTGCAGCTGCCCGTAAAGTGGGGCGCACGGTCGGTATCCTGGGTGACTTACAGGGCCCGAAGCTGCGTATCGCCCGTTTTAAAGCCGGCAAAATTACCCTTAATCCCGGCGATGTTTTTACCCTTGATGCAGATATGGACGAGACTCAGGGTGACCAGAGTCGTGTCGGTCTGGGCTATAAAGAGCTGGTTAATGATGTGGTGGCCGGTGATGAACTGTGGCTGGATGACGGGCGGATTGTGCTGGCAGTCACTGCGGTTGAAGGCAACGCCATCCACACTCAGGCGGTGAATGGCGGTGTATTGTCGGATAATAAGGGGTTGAACCGGCGTGGGGGCGGTTTATCGGCTCCGGCACTGACGGAAAAGGATAAGGAAGATATTCAGATTGCCGCTGAGATTGGTGTGGATTTTCTGGCTGTTTCTTTTCCGCGCAGTGCAGAGGATATGAACCTGGCCCGGCAGCTGATGGAAGAGGCTGGCGGTCATGCCGCGATGGTGGCCAAGGTGGAGCGCGCAGAAGCGGTACAGCAGCCGGTAATGGATGAGATTATCCGGGCCTCTGATGTGATTATGGTGGCGCGGGGGGATCTTGGGGTTGAGATTGGTGATGCTAAATTACCTCTCACTCAGAAAGCATTGATCAAACGTAGCCGTGAACTGAATCGTGTGGTGATTACCGCCACGCAGATGATGGAAACCATGATCACCAACCCGATTCCGACCCGTGCAGAGGTGTTTGATGTTGCCAATGCGGTGATTGATGGTACGGATGCGGTGATGTTGTCCGGTGAGACAGCGGTGGGTAAACATCCGGCACGGGTGGTTGAGATTATGGCCGGGTTGTGTGCGGAGGCAGAGCAGGCGATTGAGGTGCGTGAGTCAGATCATCGTATCGATAAGAACTTTAAGCGCATGGATGAAGGTGTGGCGATGGCAACGATGTACACTGCCAACCACATGGGTGTACGGGCGATTGCTGCCCTGACAGAGTCAGGTTCGACCACCCGCTGGATGTCGCGGATCAGCTCGGGTATTCCGATTTATGCGCTGACCTCCAGTGAGGAAGCCAGCCGCCGTGTCAGCCTGTACCGGGGTGTTTATCCGGTGCAGCAGCAGGAGCCGCTGACTGATCCGAAAACCGCTAACCGCGCGGCGGTCGAGATGCTGATTCGTGAAAAAGTGGTGGATGAGGGTGATCTGGTGATTATTACCAAAGGTGACCTGATGGGAATTAAAGGCGGTACTAACCAGATGAAAATTCTGCGCGTGGGAGAACATCAGAACGGTTAGGTATCCGTAGAAAGTTTTTTGATAGCGATAGCATCGGTATTTATTGTATTTTTTATTTTAAGAGGAAAGTATTTATGGCACTGATTTCTATGCGCCAGCTGCTGGATCACGCAGCTGAGAACGGCTACGGTATGCCGGCATTTAATGTGAATAATATGGAACAGGTGCATGCCATTATGCAGGCAGCTGATGAAACCAACTCTCCGGTGATTATGCAGGGTTCAGCAGGTGCGCGTTCCTATGCGGGCGAGCCTTTCCTGCGTCACCTGATTACCGCTGCCACGGAAATGTACCCGCATATCCCGGTGGTGATGCACCAGGATCACGGTTCTGAGCCTGCGGTTTGTCTGCGCTCTATCCAGTCCGGTTTTACCTCGGTGATGATGGACGGCTCACTGATGGCGGATATGAAGACGCCTTCCAGCTATGAGTACAATGTCGATGTGACCCGCCGCGTGGTGGAAATGGCGCATGCCGGTGGTGTTTCCGTTGAGGGTGAGCTGGGTTGTCTGGGTTCGCTGGAAACCGGTGAGATGGGCGAGGAAGACGGCCACGGCGCGGAAGGTAAGCTGGATATGGATCAGCTGCTGACTGACCCGGATGAAGCCGCTGATTTTGTTAAGAAAACCGGTGTTGATGCGCTGGCGATTGCGATCGGTACTTCTCACGGTGCTTACAAATTCACTAAAGAACCGGATGGTGACATTCTGCGTATTGACCGTATCAAGGAAATTCACGCCCGTATTCCGGATACCCATTTGGTTATGCACGGCTCTTCTTCTGTGCCACAGGATTGGCTGGAAATCATCAACAACTACGGTGGTGATATGGGCCAGACTTATGGTGTGCCGGTTGATGAGATTGTTGAGGGGATCAGAAACGGGGTGCGCAAGGTGAATATTGATACGGATCTGCGCATGGCGTCCACCGGTGCTATCCGCAAGTTTATGCATGAGAACAAGGCTAACTTCGATCCGCGCAAATTCCTTAAGGCCTCTACGGCGGCTATGAAGGATATTTGTAAGGCGCGTTATGAAGCCTTTGGTTGTGCGGGACAGGCCGCTAAAATCAAGCCGGTGTCTCTGGAAACCATGTTTGCCCGTTATGCAGCGGGTGAGCTGGATCCGAAAATATCTTAAATTCAGACTTTAAAAGAATCCGGATCCCCTGACCGGGATCGCGCGGGGGGAAGGGGGCTTCGGCCCCCTTTCTTTTTGTGCGGAGTGTTGACCGGTTTTCTCGCCGATTTTGCGCAAGGTACTGTTTCAGCAGAATACAAAGGTACACATCGTCGCAGAGGGGTTTAGCCGCTTAGGCTGTGAGACATATCCCTAAGAATTAAAAATATTGTCACAAGTTCACTCCCAAGTTAACATTACTCCATGAGAGAAATTATTTTCTACCAAACTGAATCTGGCGAAACTCCTGTTGAGGACTTTCTGGATAGCTTAACCGGTAAACAAGCTCAAAAAGTCGCCTGGGTGATGCAGCTGGTAGAATAGATGGAGCAGGTTCCGGTAACCTATCTCAAAAAACTGGTGAATACAGACGATATTTGGGAAATCCGCGCCCAGCATAGTAATAACATTTTCCGTCTGCTCGGCTTCTTTGATGAAGGTAATTTCATCGTGCTAACCAACGGTTTTCAAAAGAAAACCCAGAAAACACCAAAGTCAGAAATTGAACTATCCGAACAGCGGAAACAGGATTATCTGGAGAGAAAAGCCAATGAGTGACTTAAAAAAATATATTGCTGAACGGAAAAAGCGTGATCCTGAATTTGCTGCTGATTTTGAACAGGGCTATCAGGCTTTTAAGATCGGCGCACTACTCCGTGAAGCCCGCGAAGCGGCCGGAGTGACACAGGAAGAGCTGGCAAAACGTCTGCAAACACAAAAATCCGCCATATCCAGAATAGAAAACCATGCCGATGATGTGAAGCTGTCAACCCTCGAACGCTTCGCCAGTTCTCTTGGGAAGAATCTGGAAATCAGAATTTACTGACTTCCGGAGATGTAAATCATTTTCAGCTCCCTCGTTCAGGGGAGCAGTCTGTCTATAAAAAGCCCCTGAACAGGGGATATATCCTTTTGCTGAGTAAGCAGATTATTCCGCTCAGAGCGGGCCGGAAATTTCCGGTCTTGAGCTCCAAAAAAATACCAAACATTTTTGTAGGAATGATCAAAATGAAACTCACAGCTTCCCTTTTCAGTGTTGCATTACTGGGCTTATCAATGGCTGCTCCTGCCAGCGCCTCACCGGTTTTTTTCAAAAGCCCGATCGGGTTTGCGGGCACCGGATGTCCGGCCGGTTCCATTTCGGTGACCGGAGAAAATACAGATACCCTGAGTGTATTATTTGATTCCTATGATGCAGGGTCTGACGCTGCCAGTGGCCAGGGACGGCGTGCCTCCTGCAGCTTCGCAGTGCCGATTCAGGTACCACAGGGCTATCAGGTTTCCACACTGACTGCCGACTGGCAGGGTTTTGCGCAGGGCAGTGCCCAGTTGAAACGCAAGTATTTCTTTGCCGGACAGCCTGATGCGCCATGGTTAACCGATTATTTCAACAGCCGCAGCGGGACTGACTATCTGAAGCGCGACACACTGGTTCATAGCACCACCACCTGGTCAGAGTGCGGACGCAGTGTCAACCTGCGCATCAACAGTAATATTCTCAGCGGTGGTTCCGGCAGTTATATTGCGGTGGATACGGTTGACCTGAAGAACAAGGTGCAATTCCGTATGCAGTGGAGAAAATGCAGTTAAATAACGGGGCGTGATCTGTTTTAATCCCTTCCCATCTTCAGATCGATGGGAAGGGAAGTCATTATGTATTAACTCTTAACTTCGTCCGGCCAACGGCCCGGCATTCAGTATTTCTTCGCTGACACCCTCCGCAAACTTGGCAAAGTTTGTATGGAAAGATTTTGCCAGATTGACGGCAGTATCGTTGTAAGCGTCTTTATCTGCCCAGGTAGAAGCAGGGTCGAGCACCTCAGCCGGAACATCAGGACAACTCACCGGAATATTCAGACCAAACACAGGATCAACCTTGGTTTCCACATCATCCAGCTCACCACGCAGCGCCGCATTCAGCATACTGCGGGTGTAACGGATTTTCATACGCTGACCGACACCATAAGGGCCGCCGTTCCAGCCGGTATTTAACAACCAGCATGACACGCCGTGCTCATTGATCTTCTGTCCCAGCAACCCGGCGTAAACCGACGGATGCAGCGCCATAAACGGCGCACCGAAACAGGTACTGAAAGTAGTGGTAGGCTCGGTAATACCGGCTTCAGTACCGGCAACCTTAGCGGTATAACCGGAAATAAAGTGGTACATCGCCTGTTCGGTGGTCAGTTTCGAAATAGGTGGCAGTACACCGAAGGCATCACAGGTCAGCATAATAATGTGTTTTGGGTGGCCCGCCTTGCCCGGATACAGCGCATCCGGAATCATGGTAATCGGGTAGCTGGCACGGGTATTTTCCGTGATGCTGCCGTCATCCAGATCCAGTTCACGGGTCTGCTCATCCATCACCACATTTTCCAGCACGGTGCCGAACTGTCGCGTCGTGGCATGAATCAGCGGCTCGGCTTCAGCAGACAGGTTGATCACCTTGGCATAACAACCGCCTTCAATATTAAATACGCCCTGATCGCTCCAGCCGTGCTCATCATCACCAATCAGCTGGCGTTCCGGGTCAGCTGACAGAGTGGTTTTTCCGGTGCCGGACAGGCCGAACAGAATCGCCACATCACCGGCTTTACCGACGTTGGCAGAAGCATGCATCGACATCACGCCCTGCTGTGGTAACAGATAGTTCATCACCGAGAAAATGGATTTTTTGATCTCGCCCGCATACTGGGTGCCACCAATCAGAATTAGTTTGCGCGAGAAGTTAAGTAATACAAACGCGCCGTCGTTAGTGCCATGCCGTGCTGCCTCTGCCTGCATTTCCGGTACATGCAGCACAGTGAAGCGCGGCTCTTCAACCCCGATTTCGCGGTTCAGTTCATCGGGACGGATAAACATATTGCGTGCAAACATGGCATGCCAGGCATTCTGGGTAATTACCCGTACCGGCAACTCAGTCTGCTCATCCGCACCGGCCAGCAAGTCCTGTACAAATACTTCTTTACCTTCCAGAAACGCCAGTGCATCAGCCAGTATCTTGTCGAAATTTTCTTCACTAATACTCTTATTAACCTCGCCCCACCAGATTTTGTCGTGGCTTTCAGCATCATCAACAATAAATTTGTCGTTAGGCGCACGTCCGGTAAATTTCCCGGTCATAGCGACCAATGTACCGCCAGCACCTATTTCAGCTTCATGTCTGCGCATGGCCGCTTCATAAAGGGCAGGTGTTGACTGGTTGCGGTGGATTTGTTTGAGATTTTTGAGGCCGAGGCTGGTTTCGAGGTATATAGATAAAGTTGATGTGGTCATAGTGTCGACAATGTATCTGATTGATTAAAGAATCCTGCGGATTGTAGCAGTTTCTGTCGACAATGAAAGGTTCTGAGGGACAGACGCCGGCACTTTTCATCTGATTTTTCAGCGATCTGCAATCTGTTGTTTCAGTTTTACCCGTATTGCAACAGGCTGTGTTATGCTGCGCGCATGGAAAATCAGTATCTTAGTAAAACACGCTTTGACTCATTTGCACTGGATGAGCGCATATTGGCTTCTTTACAGGAAGCGGGCTTTGAACAGTGTTCACGTATCCAGGCCGAAACCCTGCCACATGCCCTGAATGGCGAAGATGTCACCGGTCAGGCACAAACCGGTACCGGTAAAACCGGTGCATTTCTGGTCGCTGCATTTCAGCGCCTGTTATCAAACCCACCGCAGGAGCCTCCGCCGGGTTATGTGGGCTGCCTGATTCTGGCGCCAACCCGTGAGCTGGCGATTCAGATTGCCCGTGATGCAGAGGCGCTGGGCAAGCACACCGGCCTGCGCAGTATCCTGGTCTACGGCGGTGCCGCTTACGAAAAGCAGCGGCGTCAGTTTGAGCAGCCGGTTGACCTGTTGATCGGTACGCCGGGGCGGGTGATTGATTACTGGAAGCAGAAAGTCTTCAGTCTGAAACAGGCACAGGTCATGGTGCTGGATGAAGCCGACCGCATGTTTGACATGGGCTTTATTCAGGATGTGCGCTACCTGTTGCGCAAACTGCCGCCGCCTGAGCAGCGTCTGAATATGCTGTTCTCGGCCACTCTGTCACAGAAAGTGCTGGAGCTGGCCTATGAGCACATGAATAATCCGGTGCAGGTCAAAATTGAGACCGAATCAGTCAGCGCGGACAATATTGTTGAGCATGTGTACTTTCCGGCGAATCAGGAAAAAATTCCGCTGCTGGTCGGGCTGATCCGTAAACTGAATCCGTTCCGGGCGATTGTGTTTGTGAATACCAAGCATAATGCCGAGAAAATTGATGCTTATTTGCTGGCTAACGGCATTAAAAGCGCGCTGATCTCCGGAGATGTGCGGCAGAACAAGCGCGAACGGCTGTTGAAAGAGTTTTCTGGCGGACAGCATCAGGTATTGATAGCGACCGATGTGGCCGCGCGCGGATTGCATATTGACGATGTCAGTCACGTGTTTAACTTTGATCTGCCGCAGATTGCCGAGGATTATGTGCACCGTATCGGCCGTACTGCGCGTGCCGGGGCTTCGGGTGAAGCGCATAGCTTTGCCTGTGAGGATACGGCGTTCTTTTTACCGGATATTGAGGAATATACCGGCAAGTCGATACCGGTCAGCAGTATTGATGCGGAATTATTGCCGGAGCTGGAAAAGCCGCAGCGTATACAACGCAATAATCAGCGTGGCGGTGGCAGAGAGCGGAATAACCGGTCGGCCCGTGGCGGTAAACCGCGTTCCGGGCAGGGACGGCGCGACAAAGGGCAGGGTGCTCAGCAAAGTCAAAGTGATAATAAACTGCAGCCCGGAAAACCTGCAGCAGAGAATACCACTACTCAGCCAGATTCTGATCAACCATCCGCTGCCGCACCGAAAAAACGCCGGCGCAGAAGGAGCCGGAGTAAAAAGCCTGCCGGTACAGAGCAGGCCGCTAATTCCGGCAGCGAAAATTCAGAGGTAAATAGTTAACGGGAGTTTTACAACCCCCGTTATGCAATAGCGGGTTTGCATTGGAAACATCACAGCCTCAGGCCCGGGCAAATTATAACGCCCGGATTTTCTCCAGCTGTACCTGTAGCTGTTCCATGGCTGAGCGCTGCTCCTCCGCCTGTGCTCTGGCTTTTGCCACCACTTCCGGTTTGGCGCGCTCAGTAAAGCCGGGATTATTCAGGCGTCCTTCCAATCCTTCCAGGCCTTTTTCAAGCTTGGCAATTTCCTTTTCCAGACGGGCCATTTCCGCATCCTTATCGATCAGTCCGGCCAGCGGAATCAGGATATTCATCTCGCCGACTAACGCTGTAGCAGACTCCGGTGCTTCTGCTCCAGCCTCCAGCCAGCTGACACTCTCTACTTTCGCCAGTGTACGGGTGAAAGCTTCGGTTTCGGCATATAACGTTTTGTCAGCAGTTGTCCAGTTCTGCAACAGAATAGCCAGTGTCTGGCCGGGTTTGATGTCCATTTCAGAGCGGATGCGGCGAATGCCCATAATGAAATCTTTCACCCAGCTGATCTGAGTGCAGGCCTCACTATCAACCCGGTTATCATCCGCCACCGGCCAGGCTTCCAGCATAATAGAGGCGCCGTCTTTACCGGCCAGTCCTTTAATGCTTTGCCAGATTTCTTCGGTGATATAAGGCATAAACGGATGTGCCAGACGCAGGGCAGTTTCCAGCACCCGTACCAGTGTGCGGCGGGTACCGCGCTTGGCGACGTCATCATCATTGGTTTTGCTCAATACCGGCTTGGACAGCTCCAGATACCAGTCGCAATACTCATGCCAGATGAACTCATACAACGCCTTTGCCGCCAGATCAAAGCGGTAATGGTCAATATGATCAGCCACTTCTGTTTCCACTTTCTGCAGCTCCGAGCGAATCCAGCGGTCGGCTACCGACAGGCGGATTTCAGCGGATTCATCCAGTCCGGTATCCTGATCTGCGCATTGCATCTGCACATAGCGCGCTGCATTCCACAGTTTGTTGCAGAAGTTGCGGTAGCCCTCAACCCGGTTCAAATCCAGGCGCACATCGCGGCCGGTGGAGGCCAGTGCAGCAAAGGTGAACCGCACCGCATCCGTACCATAAGCCGGAATGCCATCAGGAAACTGTTTGCGGGTCGCCTTTTCGATTTTCTGTGCCAGATGCGGTTGCATCATGCCGCCGGTACGTTTTTGTACCAGTGATTCCAGATCGATGCCGTCAATAATATCCAGCGGATCCAGCGTGTTGCCCTTGGATTTGGACATTTTCTGGCCTTCGGCGTCGCGTACCAGTCCGGTGATGTAGACCTCATTAAACGGAATATCCTCACCGAATTTAACGCCGAACATTATCATCCGCGCCACCCAGAAGAAGATAATGTCAAAGCCGGTCACCAGTACACTGGTTGGATACCAGGTTTTCAGCGCCTCAGTCTGCTCCGGCCAGCCCAGCGTTGAGAACGGCCACAGTGCGGATGAGAACCAGGTGTCGAGCACATCCTCATCCTGTTGCAAGGCCAGATCGGCACTCAGCGAGTACTTCTCACGCACACTGGCTTCATCATGCCCGACATACACATTACCCTCATCGTCGTACCAGGCCGGAATGCGGTGTCCCCACCACAGCTGGCGTGAAATACACCAGTCTTCCAGGTTATACATCCACTGATAATAGGTCTTGTCCCAGTTGCCGGGTACAAATTTAATCGCACCGGACTCCACCGCTTTAATTGACGGGTCAGTAATTTCAGCCTTACCACCGGGGCGGCCATCCGGCTGTACATCGCGGGTCAGATCCACATACCACTGGTCAGTCAGATACGGCTCAATCACCGCACCGGAGCGGTCACCGCGCGGCACCATTAATTTATGATCCTTAATTTCATCGACCAGGCCGAGCATATCCAGATCCGCAACAATCTGTTTACGCGCATCATAGCGATCCATGCCACGGTATTTTTCCGGTGCCTCGTCATTGAGGCTGGCATCGATGGTGAAGATATTAATCATTGGCAGGTCATGGCGCTTGCCGACCTGATAGTCATTGAAATCGTGTGCAGGGGTGATTTTCACACAGCCCGTACCTTTTTCCGGATCAGCATGCTCATCGGCCACAATCGGAATCAGCCGGTTAACCAGCGGCAGCAAAACGTTTTTACCGATCAGATGCTGATAACGCCCATCCCCTGGGTGTACTGCCACACCGGTATCTCCGAGCATGGTTTCCGGGCGGGTGGTGGCAACAATCAGATATTCTTCGGTGGCATTACCCCGCTCATCAGCGACCGGGTATTTGAGATGCCACATATAGCCGTTTTCTTCTTCGGACAATACTTCCAGGTCGGATAACGCGGTATGAAACACCGGATCCCAGTTCACCAGACGCTTGCCGCGATAGATCAGGCCTTCGTCATACAGCCTGACGAAAACGTCCAGCACCGCAGCAGACAGGCCGTCGTCCATGGTAAAGCGCTCGCGTGACCAGTCACAGGCCGTACCAATACGACGCATCTGGCGGGTAATGGTATTGCCGGACTGTGCTTTCCAGTCCCAGACCCGCTCCAGAAACTTTTCCCGGCCAAGATCATGACGGTTTTTGCCCTCGGCATTCAGCTGACGTTCCACCACCATCTGTGTCGCAATACCCGCGTGATCAGTACCCGGCTGCCACAACGTATTGTCACCTTTCATGCTGTGATAGCGGGTGAGAATATCCATGATCGTATGCTGGAAGGCATGGCCGACATGCAGGGTACCGGTTACATTCGGCGGCGGCAGCATAATGCTGTAAGGTTTGCCTTCACCTTTGGGCGTAAAAAGCTGCTGATCTTCCCAGAACTGGTACCAGCGTTGCTCAAGATCTTGTGGTTGGTAGGTTTTATCCATGTGTTCGCATCATTGAATCCGTGAAAGAGCGGGGCATTATAACGCGAATTTTTGCTAACTGTTTATGCCAGTTGTGTCCGGCAACCGTTTTTCTGTAACATTTTGTGCTGTTTCCGGGTGGCCGGATTATTTAAGCATGGTGGATAGCTCGCGGATCAGCTCGTGACGACGCTTGTCGATTTGTTGTTCATAAGCCTTGGTCAACGGATAAACCTGAGCCTCCGGATCTAAACCTTTTTCAGATTCCAGCTGCTCTGAACGGATAGCGTGGGCTCTTGCCAGGCCGGAGTATTCATCCTGACCGGCTGCAGACTGTAGTTCAGCAATACGCTCTTTCAGGCGCTTTTCAAAATTCTGCTGGTTTTCTTTGCTTTGACCCGACTTGGCGCGCCTGATAATGTCAGGATCTCCCGGCCTGACCAGATCAGTTATCACCGGGATCCGGATGGTAGTGTCAAAATCCTGTTGTCTATTCATATTTATAAGCTATTTTCTGTATGGTGCGGAGCTATATCAACTAACCAGCCAACATCATGTAACAAATTAGACCGTTAGCAAAGTTTTATTTCAAAGCTGATGGTAGTCCAGATTATAGCCTCTGTCGCGATAAAACAGGTAACGTTGGCGACCAGCGCGTAATATGTCTGTTTCCTGATCAAGAATTTCCGCCATACGGGCAAAACGCGGGAAAAACTCCGGTGTTTCATTCGACAGGTTGATCAGAAAATCGCAATCTTCCATTGGTTCATGGTCATAGCCCAGCTGTACGCGCACCCCGTCTTCCTTTTGTGGTGCGATGGTGTGCGGAATAAAGCTCAGATCATTATAAGTCCAGATCAGCTCATCCAGTTGCTGACAGGTGGCGGGAGAATCCACATGAATATAGGTATTTAACGCCTGCATCTGCGCTTTTTCCAGTACTTTACAGGCCAGTCTTAAACGGGCCTGTAAAGCAGCGGATTGACCAACATAGAAAGAAATGCGTGTCATATTTCAGGCTTATCAGGCCGGATAGGCCCGGTTGAGCAGAAACTGGGTCAACAGCGGCACCGGCCGTCCGGTTGCGCCTTTTTTCGCACCACCATCCCAGGCAGTACCGGCAATATCCAGATGTGCCCACTTCATGTTTTCCGTAAAGTAAGACAGGAAGCAGGCCGCAGTTACCGTACCCGCCGGAGGCCCGCCGATATTGGCCATATCGGCAAAGTTGCTTTTCAGTTGTTCTTTGTATTTCTCACCCAGCGGCAGTTGCCAGGCTTCATCATTGGCCACGCTTCCTGCTGCGAGGACTTCCTGAGCCAGATAATCATCATTACTCAGCAGGGCCGAGGTATGATGACCCAATGCCACAATCGCCGCCCCGGTCAGCGTAGCAACATCAATTACCGCTGCCGGCTTGAATTTTTCAGCATAAGTCAGCGCATCACACAGCACCAGACGGCCTTCAGCATCCGTATTAAGAATTTCCACGGTCAGCCCGGACATGGTGGTCACAATATCACCCGGCTTACTGGCATTCCCGGCAGGCATATTTTCCGCCGCCGCAACAATCGCCACCAGATTCAGCGGCAGATCCATCTCAATGGCCGCTTTCAGGCTGCCAAGCACGCTGGCTGCACCACACATATCGTATTTCATCTCATCCATTTTTGCGCCGGGTTTCAATGAAATACCGCCGGTATCGAAAGTAATTCCTTTACCTACCAGCGCAACCGGTGCGTCGCCTTTGTTACCGCCGTTATATTGCACAATCAGCATTTTACCGGGCTGGGTACTGCCTTTACTGACTGACATAAAAGCACCCATGCCCAGTGCTTCCATATCACTTTCTTCCAGCACTTCCAGGGTGACTTTATCTGAAATGTCGGCCAGCTGTTGCGCCGTTTCAGCCAGGTAAGACGGCGTACAGACATTGCCCGGCGTATTGCCGAGATCCTTGCATAAAGACATTCCGGCACTAATGGCAACACCCTGTGCAACTTCTTTACTGAGATCACCGGCATCGGTATGTGCAACCATCCAGCTTTGCAGAGTGGGCGGATTCTCATCCTTTTTACTTTTATAAGCAGAGAAATCATACAACGCCTGTGCAACTGCCTGCACCGCCTGGCGCACTGCCGCAGCACGATATTCTGCGCTGCACTCATCAGTCAGGAACGAGGTGACATGATCAACTTTTCGGGTCTTCAGCTGCTGGGCGGCATTCAATGTTGCCTGGGCCAGTATCTCCTGAGTCATGGTTGCCTTATCGCCCAGGCCAACCAGCAAAACACGTCTGGCTTTAACCCCCGGCAGGTCGTATTGCAGCTGACTGGTGTCTTTTTCACCGCTGAAATCACCCAGCGCAATGAAATCCTTTATTTTGCCCTGACTGCTGTCATCCAGCTGTTTAGCGGCACCGGATAAAACCCCGTCTTTATAAACACCAACCACGACACAGTCTGTATCAGCAGCGGCAGCGTTAAGGGTGGCCTGAAACGTGTATTGCATATAACTCGTCCTGAATGATTGTTGTTGTGAGTGGTTAGTGTAGCAAGTACGCAGGTGGCTGAAAACCAGAGGCAGGCGATGGTTATGGCGATGATCTGGGATATTTCCCGGTTGCAATAGATTTTTTTGTGTTTATAGTTTAGTTGAAGGGTAAAACTTGTACAGGAACAAATAATGAAAACTACTTATCCTGTTACCCACCAATAACAGCAGGCAAACAACATGTTTGAATCAACCGAAACCTTGTTAAAACAGATCAAACTCGGCGAAGACTCCGTCATTGAGCTCAAGCACCTTGAGTTTCAGGAAAACAAAGTCCGCGCCCCACACCGTAACAGTATGGCGGATGAACTCGCTGCTATGGCGAATACCCATACCGGTGTGGTTGCACTGGGTATCGACGACGCGACCAGAACTGTCGAAGGTATCCCGGCGGAGAAGCTCGATATTGTGGAAACCTGGTTGCGCGGTATCTGTAATGACCTGATTGAACCCCCGCTGGACTGTATTATCCGGAAAGTGCCGGTCAATGCTGACGATGGCAGTGAGAAAGTCATTATGCGCATCGATGTTCCCCGCAGCCTGTTCGTTCACCAAAGTCCGGGAGGTTACTTTCACCGTATCGGCAGTTCCAAACGGCAAATGAAACCGGATGTACTGGCGCGGCTTTTTCAGCAACGCAGTCAGGCGCGCCTGATCCGCTTTGATGAGCAGGTGGTTCCCAACACTACCCCGGAAGATTTGGCGCCAAAACTCTGGCAACGTTTCCGCACGCCATTGTCCCCGGTTAATGACCTTGAGTTTTTGCAAAAAATGAAGCTGCTGGCTGTTGACCAGGACGACCAGCTCAGAGCAACGGTCAGTGGTGTCTTAATGGCCAGTGAGCGCCCTGAGCAATTTATCAGTAATGCATTTATTCAGGCGGTTGCCTACCGGGGAGTGCGGCGTGATGCCAATGACCAGCTGGATGCGATAGATATTACCGGGACTCTGGATGAGCAAATCCGTGATGCCTGTAAATTTGTGCGGCGTAACTCCCGTGTCTACGCAATTAAAAATCCGAACCGGATTGAAACACCGCAGTTTTCGATGAATGCTATTTTTGAGGCGGTGGTGAATGCCGTGGCGCACCGCGATTATTCGGTATATGGCTCTAAAATCCGTCTGCATGTATTCGCTGACCGTATTGAATTATATTCGCCGGGAGCGATTCCCAATACCATGACAGTGGATAGCTTATCTGAGCGGCAGTCAGCCCGGAATGAGCTGCTGAGTTCATTGCTGGCTCGTTGCCCGATGAATGTGGATGCGCATGGCAGCCAGCGTAATTTTATTATGGATAAGCGTGGTGAGGGTGTACCGATTATTCTGACTGAAAGCGAGGCCTTATCAGGCAAAAGGCCGGTGTATCGTTTGATTGATGATGCTGAATTACTACTGACAATTTATGCTGCACCTTCGCCACATAAAGATGATGTTCCCCGACATCCACAGCAGACACCATAAAAGCAAAACACCCGAAAATGGCACGATAAGACTCCCCTCGCCCTCAACATCGTTTTTTCAAAACGACCGTGGAAGAGGGGCCGGGGGTGAGGGTGATTCCTACAACTTCCCCAGCACATGACTAACTGCAAATAACGCGAAAACTGCTGTGACTGTCATCAGCGAACCAATCCCCCCGGCACAGCTTAACCCCTCAGCAGGCGCAGCTTCCGGTTTGTTGGCAGTAACACCACCCTGATTATCCGGAAATACCATCTGTTCCTCCGACCATACACAGGCCACCTCAAAACGCCGCTTCGGGTTACGGCTGAAGCCATATTCCTGTCTGAGTTGCTTGCGCACCCGTGATAACAGCGGGTCATGCTGGCTGCGGGCCAGATCAGTAAGGCGGATTTTTGTCGGGTCGCACTGCCCACCGGCACCACCCAGGGTAATAATGCGGATTTTATTGCGCCGGCAATGGGCAATCAATGCAGCCTTGATGCGGAAGTTATCAATACAGTCGATGACAAAATCAAAATCAGGGTGGATTAGTTCAGCCAGATTTTCGGTATCCACAAAATCCTCGACCAGATTGACCTGACAAGCCGGGTGAATATCTGCCACCCGCTGCCTGAGCACTTCGATTTTCGGCATGCCAATGGTGCTGGTCAGCGCCGGAAGCTGGCGGTTGATATTCGATTCAGCCACATTATCCAGATCAATCAGGGTGAGCTGGCCGATACCGCTGCGCGCCAGTGCTTCCACCGCCCATGAGCCGACACCACCGGTGCCGATAATGCAGACATGGGCCTGCATAAAGCGTTCCAGTGCAGCCTCACCGTAAGTGCGTGCCACGCCGCCAAAACGCCGTTGCAGGTTGAAATCGGCAGCCACATCAGACACTGGCCAGATTTCCCTTGTCTTCCAGCCAGGCTTTGCGGTCGGAAGCGCGTTTTTTGGCCAGCAGCATATCCATTAACTGGTCGGTTTCTGTCTGATCTTCAATGGTCAGCCGTACCAGGCGCCGTGTATCCGGTGCGATCGTAGTTTCACGCAGCTGCATCGGATTCATTTCGCCCAGCCCCTTAAAGCGGGTCACACTGATCTGACCACGCTTTTTCTCGGCCTCAATAATATCCAGCCGCGCTTGTTTCTCGGATTCATCCAGTGCGTAATAAACTTCCTTGCCCACGTCAATCCGGTACAAAGGCGGCATAGCAATATAGATATGTCCGGCTTCCACCAACGGCCGGAAATGCTTAACAAACAGTGCGCAGAGCAGGGTGGCAATGTGCGCGCCATCCGAATCCGCATCTGCCAGAATGCAGACCTTGCCGTAACGCAGCTGCTCCAGATCAGACGCCCCCGGCTCGACGCCGATGGCCACGGAAATATCATGCACTTCCTGCGAGCCCAGTACCTGCTCCGGATCCACCTCCCAGGTGTTCAGGATTTTACCGCGCAGCGGCATAATGGCCTGAAACTCACGATCCCGCGCCTGTTTGGCTGAGCCACCGGCAGAATCCCCCTCAACCAGAAATAATTCGGTGCGCGCCGGGTCTTGCGAAGTGCAATCCGCCAGCTTGCCGGGCAGAGCAGGGCCGCTGGTGACTTTTTTACGCACGACTTTTTTGCTGGCGCGCATCCGTCGTCCGGCATTGCTGATCGCCATTTGTGCCAGTAACTCACCGGTTTCATGATTCTGATTCAGGTACAGGCTAAAGGCATCTTTAATGGTGCCGGAGACAAAGCTGGCTGCCTCACGCGAAGACAGGCGCTCCTTGGTCTGCCCGGCAAACTGCGGCTCCTGCATTTTAAAAGACAGCACAAAACAGATATTTTCCCAGACATCATCCGGGGTCAGCTTCAGGCCACGCGGCAACAGGTTTCTGAACTCACAGAACTCACGCAGGGCATCGGTGGTTCCGGTGCGCAGGCCGTTGACGTGCGTGCCGCCCTGAGCGGTCGGTATCAGGTTGACATAGCTTTCCTGCACAGTTTCGCCACCTTCCGGCAGCCACAGCAATGCCCACTCAACCGCCTCACGTGAGGAGCTGATACTGCCGGTGAAGGACTCTTCCGGCAACAGTGTAAAGCCCTCCACGGCTTCCAGCAGATAATCCCGCAAACCGGCCTCATAATACCATTCGCTGACCTCACCGCTGCTTTCTTCGGTAAAACTGATATGCAGTCCGGGACAGAGTACGGCTTTAGCGCGCAGGGTATGTTTCAGGCGTGTCACCGAGAAACGGGCACTGTCAAAATAGCTGCTATCCGGCCAGAAATGCAGGCGGGTGCCGGTATCTTTTTTGGCAACTTTGCCGGTGGCGACCAGATCGCTGGCCTTATGGCCATCCGCAAAGCTCATGCTCCAGATTTGGCCATCCCGGCGGATAGAAACCTCCAGCCGTTTGGACAATGCATTAACCACCGAAACCCCGACACCGTGAAGGCCGCCGGAAAACTGGTAATTCTGGTCAGAAAACTTGCCCCCGGCATGCAGTGTGCCGAGAAGCACTTCCACGCCGGGCAACCCCTGTCCGGGGTGAATATCAACCGGCATGCCGCGGCCGTTATCAGTCACTGACAGCGACTGATCCTTATATAAGGTAACTTCGATACGATCCGCAAAACCGGCCAGTGCCTCATCCACACTGTTGTCAATGACTTCCTGCGCCAGATGATTCGGGCGGGTGGTATCGGTATACATGCCGGGCCGTTTCCGCACCGGATCCAGTCCCGTCAGAACCTCAATAGCAGCAGCATCATAGGTATTATTTGCCATTTGTCTCTTCTGTTTTGCCAGTATGCGCTGAAACATAGCGGTTATCACCCTGCAGGTAAAGAGCAGCGCTTAAAATCATCCCTTTCAGAATCCTTACTTGAATTGTGTTTCAACAGCAGCCACTATTAGGGAAAATTATTCCGCCTGCAGGAGGTTTCATACCCATGTTGAGACAAATTTCGAGAATTCCGCTTTTCTACGCTTTTCTGGCGATATTTATGCTGTTCAGCCAACAGGCTGCAGCCCGGGAGTTACCCGAATTTGCCAGACTGGTGGAAGAAAACGGCCCTGCGGTGGTTAATATTACGACTACCAAAAAAATGAATGCCCAGGAAATGATTCCCGAGCGTTTCCGCTCTCCGGAAAACGAAGAGTTGTTCGATGAGCTGATGAAGCGTTTTTTCGGTGATGGCGAGGGCGGAGGTGACGGCGAAGCACCGTTTGATTTTGACTCCAATGCACGCGGCTCCGGCTTTATTATGTCGGAAGACGGTTATGTGGTGACCAATCATCATGTGGTCAACGGAGCGGATGAAGTCATTGTCAAACTGAATGACCAGCGCGAGTTCGAGGCCGAGCTGGTTGGCAGCGACAAGCGCAGTGATCTGGCATTGCTTAAGATTGAAGCCGAAGATCTGCCGGTAGTGAAAATGGGTAATTCGGACAAAATTGCTGTCGGTGAGTGGGTACTGGCGATTGGTTCACCCTTCGGTTTCGAATCCAGTGCCACCTCCGGCATTATCAGTGCTACCGGGCGTAATCTGCCGCGTGATTCCTACGTACCGTTTATCCAGACCGATGTCGCGATTAATCCGGGTAACTCCGGTGGTCCGCTGTTCAATCTGGATGGTGAGGTCATCGGTATTAACTCGCAGATCTACAGCCGCTCCGGTGGTTTTATGGGGCTGTCTTTTGCCATTCCGATCAATATGGCGATGGATGTTATCGAGCAGCTGAAAGCCGGTAAAAAGGTTAAGCGTGGCTGGATCGGTGTTTATATTCAGGAAGTGGATCGTGATCTGGCCCGTTCATTCGGCATGCTGACCCCGTCCGGCGCACTGGTTGCCCAGGTAATGGCAGGCGGGCCGTCAGAAGGTACCCTGCAGGCCGGTGACGTGATTATTGAGTTTAACGGCATGCCGGTACGCAATGCTTCTTCGCTGCCAACCATGGTGGGTATGACCAATGCCGGGCAGAAAGTACCCTTGGTAGTCATGCGTGAGAAAAAACGTGTCAAAATCGAGCTGACCATTGGTGAATTGCCGACGGAGGATGAGCTGGCTGATTTGGGCGCTAAAAGTGACGAAGATCAGACAGAAGCTGAAGCAGGTGCGTCTGCGCTGGGTATGACCTTCAAAGATCTGGATGAGCAGACTAAAAACGAAACCAATCTGACCCGCGGTATTCTGGTCGAAAAAGTAAGCGGTGGTGCAGCCAAACGTGCCGGTATTGAAGCCGGTGATGTCATCAGCCTGATCGATAATCGCCAGATTGACTCCGCTGAGCAATTTGCCAAGCTGGCTTCTGACCTGCCCAAAGGTGAAACTGTGGCTGTATTGGTGCATCGCGACGGGAATGCACGTTTTATGGCTTTGAAAGTTGAATAAGCAGGCAAAAATTTTACTAACCGTGTATCATCGCGTGGGCTGTCATTTGTGTGAGCAGATGACGGCCTCTTTGCATTTGTTGCAAAGTGAACTGGACTTCGAATTTGAGCTGGTGGACATCGATCATGATGCGCAATTACGTGAGCGCTACGATGTCGATGTGCCGGTGGTGGTTATGAATAATGAAGTGATTTGTTTCCACTTTTTTGAAGAAGACATGGTAAGACAAGCGATAGAGAATGGCTGAAGTAAATCCGAATATACGCAATTTTTCCATTATTGCGCACATTGATCATGGTAAATCCACTTTATCAGACCGTTTTATCCAGGTCTGTGGCGGCCTGTCCGAGCGTGAAATGGACGAACAGGTACTGGATTCAATGGATCTGGAGCGCGAGCGCGGTATCACCATCAAGGCGCAGAGTGTTTCTCTGGATTACACGGCGAAAAATGGTCAGGTCTATCAGCTGAATTTTATCGACACACCCGGTCATGTCGACTTTTCCTATGAGGTATCCCGCTCTCTGTCAGCCTGTGAGGGTGCATTGCTGGTGGTTGATGCCTCACAAGGTGTCGAGGCGCAAAGTGTGGCGAACTGTTATACCGCTATTGACCTCGATCTGGAGGTGGTGCCGGTACTGAACAAGATTGACCTGCCTGCGGCTGATCCTGACCGGGTCAAGCACGAAATTGAGGAAATTATTGGCCTGGATGCCACTGATGCAGTAGAGGTGAGTGCCAAGTCAGGGATTGGCGTGGAAGATCTGCTGGAACAGCTGGTTGAGCGTATCCCGCCTCCCAAGGGTGATCCGGAGGCACCACTGAAAGCGCTGATTATCGACTCGTGGTTCGATAATTATGTCGGTGTGGTGTCACTGGTGCGGGTGGTGGACGGTGAGTTGCGCAAAAAGCAGAAGATCCGCGCCATGTCTAATCAGCGTGATTTTCAGGTTGAACGGGTGGGTATTTATACGCCTAAGCCGGTTGATAAAGATGTGCTGAAAGCCGGTGAAGTAGGTTTTCTGATTGCCGGTATTAAGGAAATTGACGCAGCAAAAGTCGGTGATACTTTCACCAATACCAATAATCCCGCCCCTAAGGCATTACCCGGATTTAAAGAGGTTCAGCCACGGGTGTTCGCCGGTATTTTTCCGGTAGAGGCAGATCAGTATGAAGATTTACGCGATGCGCTGCAAAAACTGAACCTGAATGATGCTTCGCTGTATTACGAGCCTGAAGTGTCGCAGGCACTGGGCTTCGGCTTCCGCTGCGGCTTTCTGGGTATGCTGCACATGGAGATCATCCAGGAGCGGCTGGAGCGGGAATATGACCTTGATCTGATTACCACCGCACCGACAGTGGTGTATGAGGTGGAAACCACCGATGGTGAAACGCAACGGATTCATAACCCGTCAGAATTACCACCGGTTAACAAGATTAAAGAAATACGTGAGCCGATTATCCGCGGCACTGTACTGGTACCGCAGGATTACGTGGGTAACGTGATCACCCTGTGTATTGAAAAACGTGGCGTACAGCGGGAAATGCAGTATCTGGGTAATCAGGTCACGCTGACTTATGATCTGCCACTCAGTGAAGTGGTGCTGGACTTCTTTGATCGCCTGAAGTCAGTCAGCCGCGGTTATGCTTCATTTGATTATGAGCTGGATCGTTTTGAAGCCGCGCCGATGGTACGGGTTGATATTCTGATTAATGGTGAGCGGGTGGATGCACTGGCATTGATGGTGCACCGTGACTTTGCCCAGCAGCGTGGCCGTGCGCTGGCAGAGAAAATGAAAGAACTGATTCCGCGCCAGATGTTTGAAGTGGCTATTCAGGCGGCTATTGGGGCACATATTATTGCCAGAACCACGGTAAAAGCGATGCGTAAAAACGTATTGGCCAAATGTTACGGTGGTGACGTGAGCCGCAAGCGTAAACTGCTGGAAAAGCAAAAAGCCGGTAAGAAACGAATGAAAAGTGTAGGTAGTGTCGATATTCCTCAGGAAGCATTTCTGGCAGTACTGAAAGTCAGTGATAAATAAGTGTAATCAAGGATAATTCAATGGATTTCGATTTGGAGTTTTGGCTGGTTATTGCCACAGCTGTAACCGGGGTAATATGGTTTCTATACTGGATTTTTACCCGCGGTCGTAAGGAGCAAAAAGACGAGCCCTGGCCGGTGGAATATGCGCGGTCATTCTTTCCGGTATTACTGATCGTTTTAATATTACGCTCATTCGTTGCGGAACCATTCCGTATTCCTTCCGGTTCTATGTTGCCAACGCTGGAAATCGGTGATTTTATTCTGGTAAATAAATTTGCCTATGGTGTACGCCTGCCGATTACCCACCAGAAGATTGTTGAGGTTGATAAGCCTGAAACCGGTGATGTGGTGGTGTTCCGTTATCCGCAGAATCCGAAAGTAGACTACATCAAGCGCCTGATTGGTGTGCCCGGCGATACGGTCAGGTGGGATAATAAAGAGCTTTATATTAATGGCAAGTCCGTAGAGCGCGAGGCCGTTGGTGAGTATGAGGCGCGTGATCAGCACAATGTGATTCGCCCCACCTTCCGTCTAAAGGAAAAGCTGGGTGAAGTTGAGCATGATATGCTGGTAGTGCCGGGTACAGGGGGCCGTTCCGGTGAGATTGTGGTTCCTGAAGGCCATTACTTTGTGATGGGCGATAACCGTGACATGAGTAATGATGGCCGTATGTGGGGACTGGTGCCGGAAGAAAACCTGGTCGGTAAGGCATTGCTGGTCTGGCTGCATTTCAACTGGAACGGCGACGGCGTGAATTTCTCCCGTATCGGGCTGATTGACTGACATCAGCCCCTAAGCCTGAGTCCGCCGGCTTTCCCCTGAAAAAACCTGATACCAATTAATAAAAACAATGAGGTGCTATAATGAATAAGCAGAAACAACGCGGAGCCAGTTTTGTCAGCTGGATGGTTCTGGCGGCTTCAGTGGTTTTTGTACTGGTGACGATTGCGAAAATCGCACCGGTTTATATGGAGTTTGCAACCGTCAAGTCGATGGTGGATCAGATTGCCACTGAGGCAACACTGTCGCCACAAACAGGAAATCGTCAGTTACGCAGGAAGCTGGACGATTATATGAACGTCAATGGCCTTTACACTGTTTTGCCGGAGTACTTCTCTATTGTTACCCTGCCGGAAGAAAAAAATGCCAAGGCTTTGCAGGTTAAATATGAAGTCCGTAAACACTGGCTGGCTAATATTGATTTTACAATGAATTTTGAGCACGCAGCGAAACTGAGCAAGCAAAACTAATGTGAATAGACTGACATCATTACTGACACCCCAATTGATGGCGACTGACACCTTTGTCAGAGCCATCACTCATCGCAGCGCCAACGGCAAGAACAATGAACGGATGGAGTTCCTTGGTGATAGTGTGCTCGGGCTCATTATCACCACGGAGCTTTACCGCCAGATGCCCAGGGCAAGTGAAGGCTATCTCAGCCGCCTGCGTGCCTCGCTGGTTAATGAAACTACCCTGGCGCAGCTTTCAGCTGATCTGAAGCTGGGCGACTTTCTGCGTCTCGGGCCGGGTGAGCTGAAAAGCGGTGGTTTCCGGCGCAAGTCGATTCTGGCTGATGCGCTGGAGGCCCTGATCGGCTGCATTTATCTGGAGCAGGGGCTGGAAGCAGCCCAGACTTTTGTACTGGACATCTTCAAAGAAAAGTTAGCTGACCTGCCTTCTGAGGATGACCTGAAAGATCCCAAAAGCCGTTTGCAGGAATTTCTGCAGTCACGCGGGCATGAGCTGCCTGACTATGAGTTGCTGGGTGTGGAGGGTGAAGCTCATCGCCAGACCTTTACTGCAGAATGCAGAATTCCGGTCATGAACATTATCACTAAAGGTATCGCCTCCAGCCGCCGCAAGGCAGAGCAGGAAGCCGCCGCCAAAGCTTTCAGACAGGTCATTAACTATCATGCCTAAATTCGGAAATGTTGCGATTGCCGGTCGCCCCAATGTCGGTAAATCAACGCTGATGAACCACCTGGTCGGCTTTAAGGTGTCGGCGACGGCCAATAAACCGCAAACCACCCGCCATAATATCCGCGGCATCCTCACTGAGCAGGACTACCAGATTGTATTCCGCGACACCCCCGGTATTCACAAAGCCGCGAAGAGCCTGCTGAATAAAACCATTAATCTGGAAGCCGTAGCTGCACTGGAAAATGTGGATGCGGTGGTCATGATGGTGGAGGCGATGCGCTGGACGGAAGAAGATGATCTGGTGCTTAAACGCCTGCAGCATGTGAGCTGTCCGGTGTTTCTGATCGCCAACAAGGTAGACCGGATCAAACAGCGTGGAGAGATGCTGGCCTGGTTACAGGAGATTACTGCCAAACGCGAGTTTGCGGCGATTTTCCCTCTGTCGGCGACCAAAGGTGTCAACACAGAAGAATTGAAATCGGCTCTGGTTGAGGCTATGCCGGAAGGCGAGTGGGGCCATGATGAGGACGAGGTGACTGATCAATCTACCCGCTTTATCTGCGCCGAGCTGATTCGTGAGCAGCTGATGACTTACCTGCATCAGGAACTGCCTTACTCCACTGCCGTTGAGGTGGAGAAGTTTGAGGAAAGCCCGAAGCTTATCGAAATTCATGGCGTGATATGGGTTAGCCGTGATAGCCAGAAAGGCATTATTATCGGCAAGAAAGGTGAGATGCTGAAACGGATCGGCAGTTCGGCACGGCTGGCGCTGGAGGAGTTTCTGGACAGTAAGGTGATGCTGAAGTTATGGGTGCGGGTAGAGGAGAATTGGGAGAATAGTCCGCGGCATTTGCAGAGTTTGGGGATTACATCCTGAGCAGGGGTTTCGGGTGATCAGCCAATCCCTCACCTACATCCTGCGCCGTAACGCCTATCGTGACAACAGCCTGCTGCTCGACTGTTTCTCCGAGTCCGAAGGCCGTATAACGCTTGTCGCCCGCTTTTCCAAGCGCCAAAGCAATCGTGTTAAAGGTATGCTTGAGCCCTTCCGCCTGCTGGATGCACTGTGGACAGGACGTGGCGAGGTTTTTACCCTGACAAATGCCGAGGAAAAACGCCGCTATGCATTGAAAGGTGCGGCCCTGATACAGGCCACTTACCTGAATGAAGTGCTGCTGCGGGTTTTCCAGCCCTTGCAGCCATTGCCTGAGCTATTCACCCATTACCGCCGGTTACTGCATGATTTACAGCAGGGTGCTGATATGGCAGCAATCATGCAATTTGAGCTGGAAGTGCTGGCGGCCTGTGGACACGAGCTCAGCCTGTGGCAGGATGACGAGCATGGCCGGGCCATCCAGCCGGAGCTGAATTATCACTTTCAGCCGGAGCGCGGCTTGTTTCCCCTGCAGCAAGCTGCTGAGCAGACTGAACTGCCGTTAAGTCCGCCACAAAGTGCGCGCAGTGGTGTGCTGATCAGTGGTGAACTGTTGATTGGGTTAAGAAATCCACAAACCCTGTCTGATTCGCAGCTCATGACATTGCGCACGGTACTGGATCGGATGTTATCCTTACAGCTGAACGGCAAAACTTTATATGCGCGTCAATTACTCACTTTGTAACGGATGAAACCATGAATGATTCACTGCAACTCGGCGTTAATATTGATCACATCGCGAATATCCGGCAGGCGCGGTTTACCCCCTACCCGGACTTGTTAGCGGCGGTCACACTGGTGGAGGAAGCCGGTGCGCACGCCATTACCCTGCACCTGCGCGAAGACCGCCGCCATATCCAGGATGCAGATGTTTATGCCGTGCGTAAGCACATGAAAACGCGGATGAACTTTGAGATGGCTGCTGAACAGGAAATGGTGGCTATTGCACTCGATGTACAACCGGAAGACGTGTGCGTGGTACCGGAAAAACGTGAAGAGCTGACTACTGAAGGCGGGCTGGATATTGTCGGCCAGTTTGAGCGCATACAGAAAGTCACCCGCCAGCTGACTCAGGCAGGGATACGGGTTTCACTGTTTATTGAGCCGGATATTGAGCATATCCGCCGCGTGCCGGACATCGGCGCACCGGTCATTGAGCTGCATACCGGTACCTATGCCAATGCACAGGGTGATGCCCAGCAGCGTGAGCTGGAACGGATTCAGCAGGCGGCTGAGTTTGCCCATCAGCAGGGCATTCAGGTCAATGCCGGGCACGGGCTGGATTACATCAATACCACGGCGGTCGCCGCAATTCCGCAGATGCGCGAGCTGAATATCGGCCATGCCATGGTGGCACGGGCAGTGTTTGTTGGTATCAAGCAGGCGACAGTTGAAATGCTGGAGCTGATGAAGGCAGCACGGGTTTAATGCGGGGTTGGGGTGAGGGTGTTCTGCCATGAGAATTATCGGTATCGGTACCGACATCGTGGAAATCGCCCGTATCGACCGGCTGATGCAGGGCGGTAATGAGCGTTTTCTGCGCCGTATCCTCCATCCTGCTGAATATGAGCGCTTCCTGCAGATTAATAAAACGCAGTCTGCGGCATGGCTGGCGAAACGTTTCGCGACCAAGGAAGCCTGCTCCAAGGCATTGGGCACCGGAATTGGTGAACATGCCCAGCTGACTGAGATTGAAACCTGTCACGATGAGCTGGGCAAACCACGCTTGATTTTGCATGGCACAACGCTCGCTACTGCTGAGCGGCTGGGCGTGACGGAGCTGTCATTGTCGCTGGCGGATGAACGTACTCATGCGGTGGCTTTTGTGGTGCTGACCGGCAAATAAGGTGAATGAGAGGAATAAACTGATGAGCTATCCAACCATTGAAGATTTTATCGGTAACACTCCGCTGGTACGCCTGCAGCGACTGCCGGGGGACACCACCAATACCATTCTGGTCAAGCTGGAGGGCAACAATCCGGCGGGTTCGGTAAAAGACCGTCCGGCGGTCAATATGATTCAACAGGCTGAAGCACGGGGCGAAATCAAGCCCGGCGACACGCTGATTGAAGCCACCAGTGGCAATACCGGCATTGCACTGGCAATGGCGGCGGCAATCAAGGGTTACCGGATGATTCTGCTGATGCCGGAGAACTTGAGCATGGAGCGCCGTGCCTCGATGAAGGCTTATGGTGCCGAGCTGATTCTGGTCAGTAAGGAACAGGGCGGTATGGAGGGTGCGCGGGATATTGCCCTGCAGATGGAAAAAGACGGCAAGGGCAAAGTGCTGAACCAGTTTGCCAACCCGGATAATCCGGCAGCTCATTTTACCGGCACCGGCCCGGAAATCTGGCGTGATACCCAGGGGCAGGTGACGCATTTTGTCAGCGCCATGGGCACCACCGGTACGATTACCGGTACCGGCAATTACCTGAAATCACAAAACCCGGATGTGCAGATTGTCGGGGTACGTCCTGCGACGCAGGAAGACCAGATTCCCGGTATCCGGCGCTGGACGCCTGAATATCTGCCGGAAGTTTATGCTGAGGCCAGTGTCGATCTGGAAATTGATGTTACCCAGGCCGAGGCAGAGGAAACCATGCGCCAGCTGGCCATTCAGGAAGGCATTTTTGCCGGTGTCTCCTCCGGAGGTGCCGTTGCTGCCGCTTTGCGCCTATCTCAGCAGCTGGAAAATGCCACCATCGTAGCGATTATTTGTGACCGCGGCGACCGTTATATTTCCACCGGTGTTTTCCCCGGATAAGCCCTGCTGTTGTTTTAATACCAATCTCCACATAATCGCCATAATGTTCCGGCGATTGTTGTGGTATGCTAGCGCCCCAAAATGGCTGAACTGAGTTTATTGCATGCACCCAATGTTGAATGTTGCGACCCGCACTGCCCGTCAGGCGGGAGATATTATCCGGCGTTATAGCGACAAAGTTGAAAACCTGCGCATCCACCACAAAGAAGAAAACGACTTTGTGACCGAAGTTGACCGCCAGGCTGAGCAAACCATTATCACTGCCTTGCGTAAGGCCTATCCTGACCACGCTATTCTGGGTGAGGAAAGCGGCAGCCACGGTGATAATCAGGCGGAATATCAATGGGTGATTGACCCTCTGGACGGTACTACCAACTTTCTCTATGGCATTCCGCATTTTGCGGTATCCATTGGTCTGAAACAACGCGGCCGTTTATTGCTGGGGGTTGTTTATGACCCGATGAAGGACGAACTGTTTGCGGCGGCCCGTGGCGATGGCGCAACACTCAACAACCGTAAAATCCGTGTCTCGGACAAAGTCTCACTGCACAATGCCTTGCTCGGCACCGGTATTGCATTCCGCAAGGATCAAGATCTCAACCTGTCACTGGAGAGTATGAAAGTGTTGCTGCCCGGTACTGCAGGCGTGCGCCGTCCCGGCTCTGCGGCACTGGATCTGGCTTATGTGGCTGCCGGACGTTTTGACGGTTTCTGGGAGTTTGGCCTGAAAGAGTGGGATATTGCAGCCGGTGCACTGATTGTACAGGAAGCCGGTGGTCTGATTGGTGACCTGAGCGGTGGCAACACACATTTACAAACCGGTGACATGCTGGCAGCCAACCCGAAAATTTTCCGCGAGATGGTGCAGCGTCTGCATCCCTTAGTGAGCAAACGGTAGGGTACGGGTGTGAAAGATCCGGTCGTTATCATCGGTATTGGCGAAATCGGTTCTGTACTGGCACGCGGCTTTTTACGCAGTGGCCATCCGGTGTATCCGGTAACCAGTAACATGAATCTGTCAGCGCAGATGAATACTATTCCTGAGCCAGCACTGGTGGTAGTGGCGGTTGGTGAAACGGCGCTTGACGATGTATTGCAGGATATGCCGGCTCCCTGGCGCAAACAGCTGGTGCTGATTCAGAATGAACTGCTGCCGCCGGACTGGCTGAAGCACGGTATTGATAACCCGACTGTAGTGTCGGTCTGGTTCGAGAAGAAAAAGGGTCAGGATGTCAAAGTGGTTGTTCCATCCACTGTCTTTGGCCCGCATGCCGGTATGCTGATTCAGGCACTGGATGCACTGGAGATTCCGGCCACGCAGATAGCTGATGCCGATAAAATGACCTTTGAGCTGGTACGTAAAAACTATTACATTCTGGTCAGTAATATTGCCGGGCTGGTTTGCGGCGGCACAGTCAGCACTTTGTGGAATGAGCATAATGCGCTGGCCCGCTCAGTAGCCGCAGATGTGCATAGCCTGCAGGAACACCTGACCGGTCAGACTCTGGATCACGATGCGCTGATCGCCGCAATGGTGATTGCATTTGAAGGTGATCCGGAACACAAATGCATGGGACGTAGCGCACCGGCCAGACTGGAACGCGCTTTGAAAATGGCTGAGCAGGCCGGTCTTGCTGTACCGGCACTGGAAAAAATACAATCCGCACAGGATAACAATGATGAAAAATAACGATTCCGATTTGAAACTGAAGCGAATTAAACCCTGGCTGTCAGTTGCCGTGGCTGCCGTACTGTGGGGTGCGACCACGCAATCCATGTATGCTGCCGGGCCGATTAACCTGCAGAATACCGAGATTCGCACCCTGGTCGAAACCGTATCCAAACTGACCGGGAAGAACTTCATTATTGACCCGGCGGTACGTGGCAATATCACCTTTGTATCCGGCGCCGGTCTGAGCGAAGATGAGCTGTATGAGACTTTTCTGTCGATTCTGCAGGTACACGGGCTGGAAGCGATTGAGGTCGGCAATGTCATTAAAATTGTCCCCCTGAATAAAGGCCGCTCTCAGGTAGCGCCGATTATTACCGATGAGCCGGCAGCAGCTGCCCCGGGACAAGCACCGCAGCCGCAACCTAAAATCGAAGCCGATCTGACGGTTACGCAGGTGTTTACACTGCAGTATATTCCGGTGAATACCGCGATTCAGACCCTGCAGCCGCTGGCCGGACAGGGTGAAACCCGGATTCAGTTCAATCAGGCCAGTAACGCGGTTATTGTTACCGGGCGTAAGCAGAATGTTGACCGTCTGGGCGCGGTGATCCGCAGTATTGATAAGCCGAATAATGATGGTTTTGAATTAGTAGCTCTGCGCTACTCAGTGGCTAACCAGCTGGCTAATACCCTGCGCGGGCTGATGGCCAGTGGCAAGGGGGCAGATGGCGGCGCGATTCCGCAGCGGGTTTATATCTCGGTGGATGAACGTACCAACAGTATTGTGGTCGCCGGTGATAAGGCTGACCGCGAACGTATGCGGCAGGTAATTGCCAAACTGGATATTCCGCGTACCCAGCCACCGGCGACACAGGTGGTTAAATTAAAGCACGCCAATGCATCCAAGCTGCTGGAAACACTGAAACAACTGCAGATTGCACCTACTGCAGAAGGTGGTGCGGCAGTCAAGCAGGCACGGATGGCCGTCGATGAGAGCACTAACAGCATTATTATTTCCGGTGAACGTGAAGACCGGGAGCCGATTATGGCTGCGATTGCCCGTCTGGATGTGCCCCGCACTCAGCCAGCTGATACGCAGGTGGTGCCGGTACGTTACGCCGTCGCCAGCCAGATTATCCAGACCCTGAAACAACTGCAGGTTGCGCCCGCAGAAGGTAATGCCGCCCAGCAGGTTCGCCTGGCCGCAGATGAAAGAACTAACAGCGTATTGATTTCCGGACAACTGGCTGATCGCGCGCCGATTATTGCCGCCATCCGCCAGCTGGATACGCCGAAATCGAGGGCGGGCGGTACACGGGTGATTCGTCTGCGTTATGCGCAGGCTGAAGAGCTGGTAGCCGTATTGAAAGAAACAGCACAGAGTGTGCAGAAACAAACAGAAGGTACTGCGGCTGCAGCAGCTGGCGGAGCGACAGCAGCAACCGGTGTGGCCGGTAATTCAGAGGTCAGCATTCAGGCAGATAAAACGACTAACTCCATTATTATCACCGCACCGGAACACCTGCAGGTCAGCCTGCAGCGGGTGATTTCCCAACTGGATCAGCGTCGTCCACAGGTGATGGTGGAAGCCATTATCGCCGAGGTATCAACCGATCTGTCCAACAAATTTGGTTTTGGTATTGCAGCTGATGGTGCCAGCGGTGGTGATACCGGTATTGTCGGTTACAGTAACTTTGGTGGCCTGAGTACCGCGCTGAACATTGCTCAGGGTGCGACGGCTATCCCCGGTGGTTTTCTGCTGGGCGTGGGAAGTAATAAGTTTGGTTTGGTTATGGAGGCACTGAAAGGCGATGGTGCCACGAATATTCTGTCCACACCGACACTGGTAACGCTGGATAATGAAGAAGCCAGCATTGTGGTGGGGCAAAACGTGCCGTTTGTCACCGGCTCATACTCCTCAACCAATGGTGCCAGTGCTGATAATCCCTTCCAGACCATTACCCGCCAGGATGTGGGTCTGACGCTGAAGGTAACGCCGCAGATCAACCGTGATAAAACCATTACCATGAAGATTGAGCAGGAGGTATCCAGCTTGTCGACCAGCAGTTCCGCTTCGGATGTGATTACCAATAAGCGGGCGATTAATACCAATGTCATGGTCGAAGACGGTCAGGTGCTGGTATTGGGCGGCCTGATTCAGGATGACTTTAATGACTCTGAAACCAAAGTGCCGGTCTTGTCTGATATTCCGATTATTGGTCAGGTATTCCGTGGCAACACAACCACCAAAAAGAAGCAGAATCTGATGGCCTTTATCCACCCGGTGATTATGGCTGACCGGCAGGCGGCTGATGCTTATACCCGCGCCAAATACCACAATCTGCAAAAACAGCAGCAGCAAAGTAAAATCCTGCAGCGCGGCAGTCTGACCGGCAATGCAGCGGTTTTCCCGAATATTGAGTGTATCGATGGTTATTGCGCCAGAGGCAGTGCCGACGACCTGCATTTTAATGCCGTCGCCGCACCGCAACGCTCTATTACCGGTGCCCTGCGTCAGCCATATCAGCCATCCCAGCCGGTTGCTCCGGATGCCTTTGACTTTTCCAAAGCAGCTCAATAGGATTTTGCAATGACTGAGCTGATGCAAAGTCCCGTTGTACCGGATGACGAAGCGGCAAATGATGAGCTGATCCGGCGTGAGCTACCGTATGCTTTTGCCAAACGCCACGGTATTTTGCAGGCGGAAGATAATCCTGTACAGCTGTTTTGCCGCGAGGGTTTACGTCCGCAAGTGCTGGTTGAAGTGCAGCGCATGTTGCCCGGTGAACTGCAGATTGAGCAAATCGACCATAATGCGTTTGAGCGTATGCTGGCCATGCGTTATGACCGCAGCCAGACCGGTGCGGCGATGATGCAGGATCTGGGTGATGAGGCAGATCTGAATGATATTGCTGAGTCATTGCCGGAGCCGGAAGATTTGCTGGAATCGGAGGATGATGCGCCGATTATCCGTCTGATTAATGCGCTGCTGACCCAGGCGGTCAAACAGAATGCATCGGATATTCATATCGAGGCCTTTGAAACCCGGATGCAGGTCAGAATGCGGGTGGACGGTGTCTTGCGCGAAGTGCTGGAGCCGCCGAGAAAGCTGGCACCGCTGATTATTTCGCGGATCAAGGTTATGTCCAAGCTGGATATTGCCGAGAAGCGTATCCCGCAGGACGGACGTATTTCATTGCGGCTGGCAGGACGTCCGGTGGATGTGCGGGTATCGACACTGCCTTCCGGACACAGTGAGCGGATTGTATTACGTTTGCTGGACAAGCAGGCAGGGCGGCTGAATTTGAGCCATCTGGGTATGGAAGAGCGCGTTCATGACCGCCTGCAGAAGCTGATCCAGAAACCACACGGGATTATTCTGGTCACCGGGCCGACCGGTTCCGGTAAAACAACCACTTTATATGCAGCGCTGAGTAACCTGAATGATGCACGGCGTAATATTCTGACCGTTGAAGATCCGATTGAATATTATATCGACGGTATTGGTCAGACGCAGGTGAACAATAAGGTCGATATGACCTTTGCCCGCGGTCTGCGCGCCATTCTCCGTCAGGATCCGGATGTGGTGATGGTCGGGGAAATCCGTGACCTGGAAACCGCTGAGATTGCAGTACAGGCCAGTTTGACCGGTCATCTGGTATTTTCAACCCTGCATACCAATACCGCAATTGGCGCGGTGACCCGAATGCAGGATATGGGCGTCGAGCCTTATCTGCTGGCTTCCAGTCTGTTGGGCGTGGTTGCGCAGCGGCTGGTACGAACGCTTTGTCCGGAATGCCGTCGTCCGGTAGAGGCTACTGCCGGTGAGTTTGAGTTAATACGCGCCAATTCCACCCAACTTGATTTCCAGCAACCACCGGTTATTTATCACCCGCAAGGTTGTTCGCAGTGTAATCACAATGGTTTTGTCGGCCGTACCGGTATTTATGAGCTGGTTGAGCTGAATAATGAAATACGGCAGATGATCCATGATGGTGCCAGCGAAATGGAAATGGAAAAGCAGGTGCGCAAAACCATGCCCGGCATGCGTGATGACGGTATCCGGCTGGTGCTGGAGGGTAAAACCTCGCTGGATGAGGTGCTCAGGGTAACGCGTGAGGATGAGCATTAATGCCGGCCTTCGAATATCTGGCGCTTAATCCGGCCGGTAAAGAAGAAAAAGGTATTCTGGAGGCTGATACAGCGCGTCAGGTGCGGCAACTGCTGCGCAATGGCGGCATGACACCGCTGGAAGTGAATGAAGTCGCGCAGAAACAAAAGCGGGCTGAGGGCAAGAGTTTATTCGGCGGCAGCCTGAATGCAGCGGATCTGGCCTTAATGACCCGCCAGCTGGCAACACTGGTTGGGGCAGGTTCCCCGCTGGAAGAGGCGCTCGGTACGGTGGTACGCCAGACTGAACGCGGCTCTTCGCGGCGCATATTTTCTGCGTTGCGGGCACGGGTGATGGAAGGGCATACCCTGGTTTCGTCACTGGATCAGTTTCCGTCCGCTTTTCCTGCTTTATACCGGGCCACCGTTGGTGCCGGTGAGCAGTCCGGCCATCTGGCTGAGGTGCTGGAGCGGCTGGCTGATTACACTGAAAACCGGCAGATGAATCAGCAGAAGGTGTCCACGGCTTTTGCTTATCCGGCATTATTGTCGCTGGTTGCGGTGGGGATTGTTATTGCGCTGCTGAAATTTGTAGTACCCAATGTGATCAGCGTATTTGAATCGTTTGACGGCGAATTACCGACACTAACTAAAATCTTGATTGCCAGCAGTGATTTTCTGGAACTGCATGGTTTAAAACTATTAATCGCTATTATCTTACTCGCTGTTTTTATTCGGTATTTACTGAAAGTACCGGTATGGAAAGAGCGTTTTCACCGTTTATTATTGCGCCTGCCGGTGATTGGCCGACTGGTTCGGGGTATTAATACCGAACATTTTGCCCGTACATTGAGCATTCTGGCTTCCAGTGGTGTACCGATTCTGGATGCGATGAATATTGCCGGTGGTGTAATCAGCAATATCCCGATGCGCAAGGCAGTGGATGACGCAACCATCAAGGTTCGCGAGGGTATGGCGATTAACCGGGCGCTGCAACAGTCCGGCTATTTCCCGCCGATGGTGATTTACCTGATTGCCAGTGGTGAAGGCAGTGGTCAGCTGGATCACATGCTGGAACGCGCAGCTATTCAGCAGGAGCGCGAAACCCAGTCACGGGTTACCAAAATGGTTAGCCTGTTGGAACCGTTGCTGATTCTGGTAATGGGTGGTGTGGTTACACTGATTGTATTAGCCATTATGATGCCAATATTAAACATGCCTTCATTCATCCGTTAAGTGTTACCACCTGTCCTTCCTATACAGGTATTTTTCCCTCTATAAGCTAAAAATCCTTTAATGCTGCTTTGATTTTATTTATTGGCACCAGAGCAGTTTTTATTTAGGGATTTTGCCTGTTGGAGGGATTATGAAAGGACTGTTCAGGAGTGCCGGTGCTTTTTTACTGGCATGTTTGCTTAGCCAGAGTCTTTACGCTGCTGAAGATAAATCAGGGGTTGTGCTGACCTTTGATGATACTTATGTTGACCAGTGGCATGATTATTTTATTAATGGCAGTGTCAGCAGCGATGTTAAAGCAACATTTTTTATCAGTCACTGGCATACACTGACACCGGCACAGATACAGAAAGTGCGTGACCTGGAAACAGCCGGGCATGAAATCGGCAGCCACAGTTATGATCATCAGGGGGTGGCCGGTGATTATAATTTTGATCCCAACCGGATTGATGAGTACCTGAACGAACAGATTATTCCGGTACTGGCCAATATGCGGGCGGATGGTTTTGACCCGGTCAGTTTCTCTTATCCCTCCGGTGAGCGCGATGAAACTTACGATGCGGCGATCCGGCCTTATTTCCCGTACCTGAGAACAACACTTGCCGATGAAACGCTGCAGCTATTCCAGCTGGATGGTATTTACCATAATGAAGGCAGTATTTATGGCGTACTGGCCGGTGACGGGATTGATAATGGTTACGATAACCCGATTGCTGAGATCGAAGCTGCATTCATGCGGGCAAAAACCAATAATGAAGTTATCACACTGTATGCACATCGTCTGTTACAGGATGGTGCTGCGGATCAGGATTACCCCTATGGTATCCGTATCAGTAAGCTGAATCAGGTGATTGCCGCTGCCCAACAAATGGGACTGAAGTTCTATACCTTTGCTGAGGCTTATCAGGTGGGTAATCAGGCGCCCCCTCCACCGGAAAGTAATATCAGTGTTGCTGTTGAGGGCACACGTGCCAATATCCGCTGGGAAAATATGGCAGTACATGACCTGATTGGCATTGTTCCGGTTGGGCAGAGCGAGTGGACCAGTGACATGCCTGCGGCCACGACGAATGGCAGCGCCAGCGGAAAAATGGGTATCACAATTCCGGCACTGGCTAATGATCAGCAGTATGTGGCCATTTTCTATCTGGGCTCCGCTAAAGTTGAGACATCATTGCCCTTTACAATTACGGGTACTGGCGGCACTGGCACTGGCACGGGAGGTGGCACAGATACCGGAACCGGCGGCGGCTCGGGAACCGATACTGGTACAGGCGGCGGCACAGATACCGGAACAGGCGGCGGCACAGATACCGGGACGGGGGGAGGTACAGACACCGGAACCGGCACTGTGACTACTTATATGGAAGGCAGTCGGGTCAGAATCGCCTGGGAAGGCTTATCAGCCCACGACTTTATTGGCGTGGTACCGGCTAACTCGGGTGAATGGCAGGAAGGTATGCCCGGTGCAACAACCAGTGGCAGTGCCAGTGGCAAGCTGGGCATTACCGTATCTGACGCAGTTCCCGGCCAACAATATGTAGTCATTTTTTACAACGGTACTACCAGAGTTCTGACTTCACAGCCATTTGTTATTGTTGCCGGAACCGGCACAGGTACTGACACTGGAACGGGTGACGGCACAGATACAGGGACAGATGGTGGCACAGGCAGCGGCACGGATACCGGAACGGATGGCGGTACTGACACTGGCACAGATACCGGCAGCACCGGCACCGTGACTACTTATATGGAAGGTAACCGGGTCAGAATCGCCTGGAAAGATTTGTCAACTCACGACTTTATTGGTGTGGTGTCGGCCAACTCGGGCGAATGGCAGGAAGGTATGCCCGGCGCAACAACCAGTGGCAGTGCCAGTGGCAAAATGGGAATCACGGTTAAGAACCCGGTTGCCGGTCAACAGTATGTGGTGATTTTCTACAATGCCGGAATCAGAGTCATCAGTTCTGAACCGTTTTTGATTAACTGATTTGCCATAACAGTAATAAGCCAAAGCCCGGCAGCATCAACCTGCCGGGTCTTGAATAAATGGACTAATCCGCCTCACGATTCAGCAGTTTTATATCAATAACCGCTCTGAGACCATCCTCAGTCTGTTCCACATCCACCGCGGCAATATGCGCCTTACCCTGTGAAACCACCACATTCACCCCATCGGCCAGTCTCGCCCGGGTGCGGACATTGCGGGTATAGCGATCCAGCTCCCGGCTATCGATGGACAGGTCATCATTTATACCCAAACCGGCCTTTTCCCGCACATCATCCAGCAACTCACTGACCTGTTCCTCACTCAGATAACGCTCAGACAGATGGCGAATCTCACCCATTGATATTTCATCACCACCTGCCAGCCTTTCATCCAGTCCCTGACTGAAAGCCAGCGCCTGATCAGTGGATTCAACCTTATCGGATACCGCCTTGAGAAAATTACCGGCTGCTTTGGCGCAGTTTTTCGGTGTTTCACTCAACGCCGCCTTCAAGAAACTGTTCATCCAGTACTTGGTTTTTTGACCCAATGAATCAACCACATACACCCGCTTACCACCGGACAGGGTAATCGCCCCTTTCTGGATTTTTTCCAGTGAAATACCGATACGCTCAACCACTGAAAATGACTCATCAATCTCCTGCACATCCAGATAATCACTTTTACCCTCAATACGGAAAAAGCCCAGCGCCTGCTCCGGCCCGGTTTCAGTGAGCAGGTTATCGAACAGGATCACAATAAACTCGCCCCCGCCGATATTCGGATGAGTCGAAGCACTGTACAGGTGTTTGGCAATGCTCTGGCTGTGCACATTGAAGGTATCCGGGTTGTCAAATATCAGGCCGGAAAAATGATAAATGGTATTCAGCGATAAATCAGACTCATGATGAAAATCATAAGGATGCCCCTGCCGGATGAGCGGCATCAGGTAATTTCTGATCAGTAATTCATCCAGTGCTGCTGAACGATTCGCTTCATGTTTCGATAATACATAGCCCTCATCACGGCTTTGATTGCCGATCTGGTGGACGATAAGTTTTTTTATTTGTACCGCACTAATGTCGATCATTAAGGTTTCCATAGTAAAACATACCCATATAATCATAACTGATATATTGAAAGATACCCATAAAATAATAATTTATGTTATCTTCCTGTAAGATCAACAGCAATCGGGCTCAATCATGCAACGTCATCAGCTTCGCTTCCTTGAGAACTGGCTACAGAAAAAAAACAGAAAACCGCTGATTATCAGGGGTGCCCGTCAGGTTGGAAAATCAACCCTGGTTGAACTGTTTGCCAGACAGGCTGGAAGTAACTTGCATAGCGTCAATCTTGAGCGCTTCCCGGAACTTGCTGACGTATTCGCGGGCAAAAACCCTGAGCAGATCATGGCGCAGATCGAGTATCTACCCGGTATGCCCCTGGTCAATGAAAAGCCCTTGCTGTTTCTGGATGAGATTCAGGCAGTGCCACAGGCCATTCCGGCCTTACGCTATTTTTATGAGGATATGCCTGAGCTCCCCGTCGTCAGTGCGGGGTCATTGCTGGAATTTGCCCTGAGTGAGCATCAGTTTTCCATGCCGGTCGGGCGTGTTCAGTACCTGCACATGGGGCCAATGCGTTTTAGTGAATTTCTGTTGGCCATTGGAGAAGCCAAACTGGCCGAATTCATCCTGAATTATCAATACGGCGACAGAGTTGCTCACATTGCCCACAAACGTCTTCTGGAGTTGCTACGCAGTTACTATTTTGTCGGTGGCATGCCTGAGGCAGTCGCGGTATTTGCCGATACCAGGAGCTATCGTGAGGTCAGCGATGTGCATAATTCCATCATTGATACCTATCGGGAAGACTTCCCTAAATATGCAGGTTCGCGGAATCTTGTGCGCATGTTGAACGTCTTTAATTTCGCCGCCAGAAATGTGGGGGTGAAGGTTAAATACGCCAATATCTCGGCGCAGGATCAGAGTGCAACCCTGAAAAAAGACCTGGAATTACTGGCAATGGCACGGGTGATCAGCAAGGTTGTGCACAGTCATTGCTCTGGTCTGCCATTACAGGCAGATATTGAAGAAAAAGTTTTCAAATTGCTGTTCCTGGATGTGGGTTTGATGAACGCTATCAGCGGCCTGAACTGGCGGGTGCTTTCCCAGCGGGATGAAATGAAACTGATCAATGAAGGGGCTATTGCCGAACAGTTTATCGGCCAGCACCTGCAAGGCATTCTGGCTGATACCCCGAACCGGGAGCTGACCTACTGGCTGCGGGAAGGCCGCGCGAGCAATGCGGAAGTGGACTTTGTGATTGCCCTGCAGGGGCAGATGCTGCCGGTAGAAATCAAGGCGGGCGCTACCGGCAGTATGAAATCCCTGCACCAGTTCATGGGGGAAAAGGGGCAATCACTGGCAATTCGTTTTGACGCTGGTTTGCCGGATGATTTTGAGGTCAATACCACTATCCGCAAGGGCGATGCCACCAAAGAGGTGAATTACCGTCTGTTATCCCTGCCGGTGTATCTGGTGGAAAGGCTCGATGAGATTGTTGCATCCTGCCTGGAGAAACGGGTAGCTCATTGAAGACATTTGACCCAACGGGACGCAACATCTTTTGTGAACATCATGGTTGTACCTTACGAACAAGATAATATCATAGCCTTTGTGGCACACCGTGTTTGTGTCGAAATACACAAGCACCATTGCTTTCAGGTATTGCTCAGTCTGACTGAACCGTTTACCAGTACTATCCAGGGGGTAGCGCACAATAGCTGTGGTTTAATTATAAATCAGTCAATTGAACACTCCTGCTATGCTGCTGAGAGTAATACGCTGGTTTATTTTATTGACCCG
>JAWLAK010000004.1:0-472932 GCA_041395485.1 Thiolinea sp. | reverse complement strand
TCAAAAAACCTAACTTCATTGCGCTACCCAGAAAAAAATAAGTTAATAATTTAAAAAAAAACAATTCGATATCAATATCAATATCAATATCAATATTTTACAATCATCTTGACCATCGACAACATTTCAATAGTTTACTGAAGCACTTGCAAAAGAGGCACATGATGTAGATTTCATTTCTCCGTGAGAAAACCACAACATATTTTACACTAGACACATAGAGCTATCGAAAGCAAATAATCTTATTACATACCCTAAGAAAAAAAATAAACAACAATGTGAAGGTCACACGGAACTTTCTAGCCCCAAGCCTTTATTTCTCAAAGACTTGACCTTGAAAAAATTTTGCTTAGGCACTTATTAGAGAGCCATAAAAGTGTAAAATCTGGCAAAGAATCACAACCCAACCGCCCGCGCAGCCACCGCAATCTGATAAATAATCTGCACAATATCTTTAGTGGCCTGCACATTCTTAGTATCAATCTCAGGATAAACGGTAATATTATCCCCAGCCTCAACCCGCAGATTAGCACCCATCATCACCTTGCCATTCGGCTTTACCACAATCAGGCGCTCACGATTAGCACGCTCAGTATACCCGCCAGCCTGCGCAATATAATCCAGAATCCCGGCATTACCGGCATAAACCACGGCCTGCGGCACCTGCACTTCACCGCTAATGGTTACCACATCACTCTTCGCCGGAATTACAATAACATCACCATCTTCAAGGCGAATATTAGCGACATTACCCCGGTCAGAGACTACCACACGGCCTTCCGGTTTCACGGTACTTGCCCGCTCAACGAACTTCAGAATTAGCTCGGCTTCCTTGGCGCGTATAGTTGCCTCACCATCCGACTTAGCCGGAGCCGTCAGCACGCTGCGCTCCAGACGCCGCAAGGCCTCATCAATATTCTTTTTCTGCTCTTCCGCCACCCGCTTGCGCTTAATGTACACATTACCAATGTCGGCATCATTCGGATTCACAGAAATATAATCCATGACTTCTTTGAGACGACTGCCGCGCTTCACCGCAAAATAGGAATTCCCCAGATGACTGCCCTCAACACTAATATCAATCACCGGCGAAGGTGAGTCACTGACAAACCTGACCGTATCACCATCCAGCAAACGGGTACGCAGGAACTGCTCATAACTCAGATAAGACGAATGTGGCAGCCCGTTACGGGTACCGGATAAAGCCACATTTGTCACACTGCTTTCCGGACGGGCAAAACGTATCAGTTGCGCCCCGTTCAGCGCACTGCCGAGGAACTCAAAGCGGAAACTGTTTTTCGCCTCACCGTAAACATTGATCATATTACCCTGTGGCCTGACCACAATGGTGTCACCATCACGGAACATCAGCTGCGGCAGCTCACCATTATTGATGAAGTTATATAAATCAATCACTGCCAGCCGTTGCTTACCACGCTGCACCATGACATAACGGTAACTGCCGCGCTGCGGGTCCACACCACCGGCCTGTTGCAAAAATGCCAGCACACTGTCATCCGGAGCCCCCACATACTGCCCGGGGCGTAACACATTGCCGGTAACAAACACCCGCGCCTCCTTGCGGGTAGAGCTCAATAAAGCGGCATAAACGTCAACGCCGTCTTTATACACCTTGCTGACTTCACGCTTGATAGTCGCGGACACCTGTGATGATTTAACACCGACCATCCGCACTTCACCCACATCCGGCACAAAAATATTACCGTTACTGTCAACCGTCAGCGTCTCATTGATGGTGGTCGCTCCCCAGATACGCATTGCAATGCGATCACCCGGCTCCACCTGATAATCCGGATCCAGCTCATCCTGACGCCTCGCCACATAGTCACCACTGAACAGATTGGCACCATAAGGCTTCAAGCCCCCCCCGCTTTGCTGGGCAACCGGCACACCTTCGTCGAAGGCCTGCACCTCAGACGACGGTACAGCAGCCCATGTCAGATGAGCCAATAAAAAGTACAGCACCAAGCCCAAACAGGCTCGCATAACAAACGATAAATTCTTATACATAATCATCATACCCAACCAATATGGTCACGAACCGCTGCAAGAGACAGCGACCCCACTCCCCAGGTCAGAAAACTCAGCAGTAAAATAGTCAGAACCCCCATCAAGCGGTCGGGCTTAATCGCCTCATCCGGCAAATTCGGCTTCACCGTCACCGTCAGATAACGCTGTTTGCGGTTATATTCCATCTGCGCCTGTTCCAGTGTAGCCAACTTAGCCTGATAAAGCTGCTCGGCAAAAGCCTGCCTCGACTGTAACTCTGCGTACTCAGCCACCTCTTTGGCAGTACTGCGCCCGCCTTTGGCTGGCTGCTGGCGCGGCTGAACCTGCGCCCTTGATTTTACTACCTGCCGTTGCTGGTCTGCCTGCGCTTTCGCCTTATTCACTTGCTGCCGCAGTGCCTGTACCTTACGTTGTGCCGCTTTCACCCGTAACGCATCAGGCCGCATATAAGAACTGACATCCGCAAACTCGGCCTCAGCCCGTGCCAGATCTCCGGACAGCTGCGAGACAATACCCTCCAGCTGTGACAACTGACTCATACGGGCATTCATTTCAGCCGTCAGCTCAGCAGAACGCTCTGCCGTGACTTCCTGCACCGGGTCGAGAATATCGCGCTGCTCACGAAAAGCGGTGGTTTTAGCCCTGATCTCAGCCAGCTCCTTTTCAGCCTTTTCCGCCTCACGTTGTGCGAACTCCAGCGAGTCCGAACGTAGCGGCGCAGAAAGCCGGTTAATCAATAATTCACTGCGCCGTAAAGCCAGCTGCACCAATTGTTTACTGGTTTGCGCATCAAATGCTGTCATCCTCAGCTTGGAAATTCCGGAAGTACCATCAAACTCCACCTCGGCCATTTCCTGCCAATACTCAAGCAGTTCTTCATCCGTCGCCAGAGCGGGCAAACGGGCATGACCATCAATCAACTGGCTGGAATAGTGTTTGCGAATATCGACCCCGTCTTCTGCTTCCAGAATATCGTTAACAAAATCCAGCGAACGCAGATAGTCCTGAATCACCATCGCATCAGATGCCCCCCCGCTGATAGCGGGAATACCAGCCAAGGCACCCAGCATATCAACCTGCGGCACATCATTACCCTGAATAATAAAGTGGGCCTCGGACACGAACTGATCACTGGCAAACTTATAATAGTAAATACCGCCAAATACCGTAGGAAATACCACCAGTAACAAAAACAACCAGGGCAGCCGTTTTTTTCTACGCCTTGCCATTCACTTTTCCTCCGGATATTGCCTTATAGGTTTCAATCGCAAGATCAATATCCTCATAAATTTTCAATTGCTGCTGATCCAGAATAATAATCACATCAGAATAATTACGGATTGTTTTCATGTCATGTGAAACGAGGATCAGACTGGAGGTCTGTCGCCTTTCTTCAAAGGCTGCCCGGCTTTTCTTTTTAAACTGGGCATCACCGACCGCCATGACCTCATCAATCAGATAAACATCAAAATCAATTGCCAGACTCAGACCGAACGCCAATTTTGCCCGCATACCGCTGGAGTAGGTGCGTACCGGCTCTTTTAATGACTTGCCCAGCTCAGAGAAGTCTTTTACGAACTCAGTGACTTCCCGCAGGTCAGCATCATAAATCCGTGAGACAAAACGCAAATTTTCTTCTCCGGACAACTCAGGATTAAAGCCACCGCTGAAACCTAACGGCCAGGAAAACTTACCCCGACGCAGGATCTGACCATCATCCGCCAACTCTGAACCGGCAATCAGCCGCAACAGGGTTGATTTACCGGCACCATTCCGCCCCAGTACACCAACATTCTGATTATCCGGAAACCGGAACGAGACATGATCAAGAATCGTTTTACGCCCGCCTTTAACCGGGTAAAACTTACTGACTTCGACAAATTCAATCATCAGTCAATCACCAGTCCTCAGGCCTCACTCAGGCGGTAACGTGACATACGCTCAGTAGCCAAACCGAGAAACAACATCACTAACGCCACCATTACCGGATAGCGCAGGTCATAGAACTGACTTTCAAAACCACCGAAAAAAGCGCTCCGCATCCACTCCACAACGTGCAGCAAGGGGTTATACCACAGCCACTCCTGCAACGTTGGCGGCAACATACCGACGATAAAAAACTTACCGGAGGTAAAGAACAACACCCGCATAAATGCCGACTGAAAATTGTTATAAGCTGACCAGTATAATCGGGCGGTACTGCTCAGCATACCAAACCCGAAACCCAGCAAACTGGCCAGAAACAGAGCCAGAATTACCTCCAGTGGCCGTTCAATACTGACAAATATTTCAAGATAAGAAGCTCCGGCCAGATAGATCACCGCAACCAGAAACAGGGTTACAAACTCCAGAACCAGCAGGGCCAACATAATATCAATGCCCTTCACCTGTGGATAAGTCAACAATGCCTTGCTGGACTTGATTGCACGGCTCACGGCCCCGGAGATACGGGCAAACATCAGCCAGGGAATGATTGCTGAAAAGAAAAACATCGCCAGATCAACACCGGCAATGGGTGCCCCCCGATCCATCGCCGAGAAAATCGCCAGGAGCGACAATATATAAGCCATAGGCTCAAATAAGGCCCATAAGTAGCCAAGCTTACTACGCCCAAAGCGGGTGCGGGTTTCACGCAATATGGAAGCCCGGATCACCCGGCCCTGAACCTTAAGTGCCTGCCAGAACATCGATTACTTTACCGGTTGAGTATTCAGCACCGGAGCCGCCAATACCCAGCGTCCGCCGACAAAACAGGCCGACTTCCGCCCTGCCCCCGGCTGACGGTGAGCAACATTCAGGTACTGACAAACATGACCATTGGCTGAGTAATAGCGGGTCGCACCATCCAGGATGACTTTACCCTGCTGAGGCGGCGGCGCTCCCAGCAAACGCTTTTCCGCAACGCTCAGCTCACCACGCTCAGGCGCTTTGAAGCGGTACTGCGGGCGGAATGTTACCGAACGCTGCTCAAACTCATCCACACTCTGTTTCTGCAACGACTCCAGATAAGTGATCAGACTGGTGCAGCCTGATACTACCGGCAGCATCAGGCATAGCAGAAAAATATTCAAATAGTTAAACATAACTTATCATTATCTCTTTGCACCGCAACAGTATCAGCACAGCGGAAGATACAGTGAACTGCACAACAGCGCAAACATACGCCCATAAATACCCAAAGTTGCCTCATTCTTCATCTTTCTGCTGCAGCTCCCACATTCCGGCATAGACACCGGCTAACTGTAATAATTCGGTGTGCGTGCCGCGCTCTATTATTTTGCCGTCATCCATCACTAAAATCTGGTCAGCCTTTACAATCGTTGATAAGCGGTGGGCAATCATCAACGTAGTATGCTGACCGGCTACTTCATTCAGCGTCTGCTGAATCGACTGTTCAGTAGAACTGTCCAGTGACGAAGTCGCCTCATCAAAAATCAGGAACGGCGGTTTCTTTAATATTGCCCGGGCAATCGCCACCCGCTGCTTCTCACCACCCGACAACTTCAGGCCACGCTCACCGACCACCGTTTCCCAGCCATCCGGCAAACCTTCAATAAACTGCCTGATATGCGCCATATCAGCCGCACGTTCCAGCTCTGCCTGAGTCGCTGCCAGATTTCCGTATTGCAGATTATAGCGGATACTTTCGTTAAACAGCACCGTATCCTGTGGCACAATACCAATCGCCCGGCGCAGGCTGCTTTGAGTCACCTCACGAATGTCATACCCGCCCAGACGAATACTGCCATTATTAATGTCATAAAAGCGGTATAACAGCCGTGACAGCGTAGACTTTCCCGCGCCGCTATGCCCGACTACGGCGACCGTCGCCCCCGCTGGTACGACAAATGACACCTGTTTCAGAATCGGTCGCTCCGGCTGATAAGCGAACTCCACATTATCGAAACAAATATCACCCTGTTTAATATCCAGCTCCGTCGCGCCAGGCTTATCGGCTATTTCCGGTTTTTGTTCCAGCAGGCGGAAAACCATATCCATATCTGCCAGTGTATATTTAATCTGCCGGTATACCATACCCAGCACACCCAGCGGGATAAACAACTGCAGCATAAAGGCATTCACCATCACCAGATCACCAATGGTCATATTGCCCTGCACCACGCCTTGCGCGGCCAGAAACATAATCAGCATCACACCCAGCGCAATAATTGACTGCTGGCCGAAATTCAGCATCGACATGGAAGTCTGGCTTTTTACCGCATTGACCTCCCATTCGGACAAGGTTTCGTCATAGCGCTGCCACTCCATGGCCTCATTATTAAAATACTTCACCGTCTCATAATTCATCAGGCTGTCAATTGCACGTGTATTGGCCTGTGAATCCAGCCGGTTCATTTCATGACGATAATCCATCCGCCACTCGGTGACTTTGAGGGTAAAAAACACGTACAAGGCTATCGTCGCAAACGTAACCACACTAAACAACACATTGTAATTACTCAGCATAATCACCGCGATCAGGAGAAACTCCACCGCCGTCGGAATAATACTGAAAGTCAGCACATTCATAATGGAACTGACCGAGCGGGTACCACGCTCCAGATCCCGGCTGATACCGCCGGTTTTACGATCCAGATGGAAGCGCAGCGACATATTATGCAGATGCTCCAGCACTTTGGAGGACAGGCGGCGCATGGCACGATAGCGCACCTTGGCAAAAACGGCATCGCGCAGTTCATTGAATAAGGAACTCAGCAGGCGCAGTGCACCATAACCCAGCAGTAAAGCCACCGGCAGCACCAGCACCTGCTCCGGTTTATTCTCCAGTCCGTCGACAATGGCTTTCAGCAGCACCGGAATACCGACATTGGCCACCTTTGCCAGCACCAGACAAGTCAGCGCAAACAAAACCCTGCCGCGAAAATCCAGCAAAAAAGGTAACATTGAACGCAGGTTGTGCAAATCACGGCGGTCACCATGTGCCCGCTCTGTTCTTGCATGAAACATAAATGCAGCTCATAGGATTGAACGCGCCTATGTTAACTGATTTATGTCATAATGCGCGGTTTATTCAGCTAATGATTTTGGGGAATGTCGGGTCATGAAAGAACGGATTCAGAAACTACTGGCACGGGCAGGCTACGGCTCCCGCAGAGAAATCGAACGCTGGATCACGGCAGGCGAGATAATGATCAATGGCAAACCCGCTGAGCTGGGCCAGCAAATCAGTGTGCAGGATCATGTTATTCTGCGTGGCCAGCCACTGAATCTGGCAGCCCGCTTCCAGGCCACCCCTAAAGTATTGGCTTACCACAAAAAAGCCGGGGAAATCTGCACGCTGTCCGACCCGGAAGGCCGCCCGACTGTGTTTGAAAGCCTGCCCAAAATTCATCAGGGCCGCTGGATTATGATTGGCCGCCTGGACATTAATACCGATGGATTGCTGCTGTTTACCACTGACGGCGAACTGGCTAACCGGCTGATGCATCCTTCACGGCAAATTGAGCGGGAATACGCCACGCGCGTACTGGGTGAGGTCGATGCAGAGATGCTGAAACAGCTGAAGGCAGGCGTGGAGCTGGAAGATGGCTCAGCGAAATTTCTGCGCATCAAGGATGCCGGTGGCGAAGGCGCCAATCACTGGTATCACGTGGTGCTGGCTGAAGGACGCAACCGTGAAGTGCGGCGCCTGTGGGAGTCTCAGGGCGTCAAAGTCAGCCGTCTGATCCGGATACGCTATGGCAATATTAACCTGCCGCGTTACCTGCGCGCTGGTCACAGTGAAGAGCTGGACGTTAAGGCGATGCGTAAATTATATGAGTCAGTCGATATGGTGTTTGATGACGGTTCACTGTCCTACGACCCTGAGAAAAACCAGGGCAGGGCTGACAAACTACGCGGCAAACCGAAGTCAGGCACTGCCGGAAAAAGCCGCAAGCCCGATCCTTATGCCAATGCCAGCAAAAAGTTATCACGAAACAATCGGCCGGATAGCAGAAACAAGCGATAACCAGCGAAATGGTGCACACCGGGTAGACAATACAGCACTACCCGGCGACCAGATTTTCCAGCAACTCACCGTGATGCTGAATCTGTAAGTGTGTGCGCAGACGCCCGGCACGGAATAACACCCAGAGTTTTTCCAGCGCGTCCTCAAACTCATCATTGAACACAACGTAATCATATTCACCGTAATGTGACATTTCACTACGCGCCTGTTCCATACGTCTGCGGATGGTTGCATCATCATCCTGATTGCGGCTGCGTAAACGGTTTTCCAGCTCTTCCAGACTCGGCGGCAGAATAAAAATACTGATTACATCATCGGTTTGCTCACGAACCTGCCGCGCCCCCTGCCAGTCAATCTCCAGAATCACATCCTTACCGGCATCCAGCAACTCCTGCACCGTCACCCTGGATGTACCGTAATAATTTCCGAACACCTCGGCGTATTCCAGAAAATTACCTTTATCAATTTCACTGCGGAACTCATCAACGCTGACAAAACGGTAATGCCAGCCATCTTTTTCACCGGGCCGGGGTGCCCGCGTGGTATGCGAAAGTGATACCGTGACATATTGCAGACGCCCGCGCAGAGCATTCAGTAACGACGTTTTTCCGGCTCCCGAAGGTGCAGATACGATATATAGCTGACCCTGTTTCATCCCTGTTCCTTATGCTCCCTGTTTTTTGAAAAAATGATACTGTCGCCGTAGTTTCACCGAAATGTATAAATCCAAATAGCGGGAAGAATTGTATTTGTGCGAAGATAGGCAGAGAAGATATAGATAATAATTGCAGGACGCAATAACACAGCAGTGAGGTAGCAAAATGATCCAGGTAATCGGCGTATCCGCCTTTTCAGACAATTATATCTGGCTGATCACCAATGAGGCCCGCAAGACGGCGGCCATTGTAGATCCCGGCGATGCCCAACCGGTGATTAAAGAGCTGCAGCAACGCGACATGACCCCCGCCGCAATTTTGATTACCCATCATCACCCTGACCATGTTGGTGGTATCGCCGGATTGCTGGAGGCCTATCCCGGCCTGACCGTTTATGGCCCGGCCAGTGGTGCAGCCATCCCGCACATCACACACCCGCTCAGTGAAGGACAGACAGTCACGCTTGAAACGATCGGGCAAAGCTTTGCGGTCATGGAGATTCCGGGCCATACCGCCGGACATATAGCCTATTACGGCGACGGCAGCCTGTTTTGTGGCGACACCTTATTCGGCAGCGGCTGCGGGCGCGTATTTGACGGTACGATGACCGATCTGCATGCCTCCCTGCATCGCATTGCGCAGTTGCCCCCGGAAACGCTGGTTTATTGTGCACACGAGTACACTGTGGAAAACATCGGCTTTGCCAAATGGGTGGAGCCGGATAATGCTGATACCGATAAACGCCTGGAAGAGTGCTGGGAATTACTGGATTCGGGGCGGGCTACAGTGCCTTTTACACTGGAAACCGAGTTTAAAAGCAACCCGTTTCTGCGTACTCATATCCCGGAAGTGATTAAAAAGATTGAAGAAGTTGCCGGGCGTGAGCTAAAGACCAATGCCGAGGTTTTTGCCGCCATGCGCATCTGGAAAGACACTGAATATGACTAATCAGGGATAGTCGACTAATAGCTGTAAATCTGCCACCATAGCGCCGTTTTCGATATGTGTCGCTAAGGAAAAAGACATTATGCTGGAAGTCTGGCAGGAAAAACTGGAAAAGCTAAAAGCCAACAAGCTGTTTGAACTGTTTGTTATCGCCATCATTATTTTTTCGGCACTGCTGATCGGCGCCCACACTTATGAAGGTGAGAGCAGCTTCATTTCTGCTGAAATGATGGGCGTTCTGGAAGTGCTGGACTTTGGTGTAACGCTATTTTTCCTGGCGGAAATCCTGATCCGCTTTCTGGCAGAAAAAAATAAAAAAGACTTTTTCAAAAGCGGCTGGAATATCTTCGACACTTTGGTGGTAACCGTCAGCCTGATTCCGCTGGAACAGGCGAATATGGTGATTCTGGCCCGGCTGATCCGTATTTTCCGGGTACTGCGGATGGTGTCTATTATCCCTGAGCTGCGCATGCTGCTGAACTCACTGCTGAAAGCCCTGCCACAGCTGGGTTATGTCATGCTGCTGATGTTTATTATTTTCTATATTTACGCCGCTATCGGCAGCACCCTGTTTGAAAAAATCAATCCGGGTTTATGGGGCAACATCAGCATTGCCATGCTAACGCTGTTCCGGGTCATGACCTTTGAGGACTGGACGGATGTGATGTACGAAACCATGGAACACCCCGATGGCTCACCATTGTCCTGGATTTATTACCTGACCTTTATTTTCTTTACCACCTTTGCCTTCCTGAATATGGTGATTGGCATTGTGGTTAATGTGATGGAAGAAGAGCGCAGCAAACTGTATGTTGAGGAGCACCCGAACGAGCCGGATCTGGCCACCCTGCAACAGGAAATCCGGGAGCTGAAAGCCCTGCTGTTAGAAACACACCAGCATAAACAGATCAGGGGCTGACTGTTTGCGCACAGCAGATTACAGAGTAAAGTAGGAGAAAATTTAATAATTCATCATCAGGAGGATTATGATGAACTTGTCCCGTCAACGCTTCACCCCTTATCTGCTGGCTCCGTTACTTTTACTGATGCTGCTGCCCGGATTGGCTGCTGCCGACAAATTCCCCGCACAACAGGCTTTTGCCGGGCAGAACCTGACCCTGAACGGTAAAGGCATCCGTACCAAATTATTTTTCAACCTTTATACCGCCGGGCTGTATTTGCAGCAGGCGAACAAGGATGCTAACGCCATTATCATGGCGGAGCAGCCGATGGCACTGCGTCTGGAAATTACCTCTGCGATGATTACCAGCGAAACCATGAGCAGCGCTGTACAGGATGGATTTAAGTTATCCGCAGGCAACAACCTGCCGGCATTACAGGGACGGATTGATCAGCTGATTAAGATTTTCTCTGCAAAAATCAATGAAGGCGACATCTACGACTTCGTCTATCGTCCGCAACAGACATTGATTATTAAGAACGGGCAAGCTGCCGGAACCATTAGCGGTGCTGATTTTAAGCAGGCACTGTATGCAATCTGGCTGGGCCGGCAACCGGTACAGGACAGCCTGAAGAAACAGTTACTGGGGCAGTAAGGCTCAAACACCCTTATATCCCAAACCTAACCTCTCGCCCACACAGGGCGAGAGGTTACAACAGCGGCACCACAGCGGACTTACATCCGCTCCAGCACCTCAATACCCAGCAAACCCAAACCGGTTTTCAGGGTATGCGCGGTCAGGTCAGCCAGCCGCAGACGGCTGTTACGCACATCCTCCGCCACATCATCCTTCAGAATCGGGCAGGCTTCATAGAAACTCATAAAGTTACCGGACAGTTCATACAGGTAATTACACAGCTGATTCGGCATCCCTTCACGCGCTGTGCTGTCGATCACTTCGGCAAACTGCAGTAATTTCACCGCCAGTACCCGCTCAGCAGCCTGCTCAAGCTGAATATCCGCAGCAGCAAAATCACCCTCACCTGCCTTGCGGAAAATACTCTGAATCCGCGCATAGGCATATTGCAGATAAGGCGCGGTATTACCCTCAAAACTCAGCATGCTATCCCAGCTGAAAATATAATCCGAGGTACGATTTTTGGAGAGGTCAGCATACTTAATTGCACCGATCCCGACCTTTTGCGCAATCTCGCGCCGCTCAGCCTCTTCCAGATCCGGATTCTTCTCACTCACCAGCGTAAATGCCCGCTCCACCGCTTCTTCCAGCAAGTCAGCCAGCTTCACCGTGCCACCGGTGCGGGTTTTAAACGGTTTACCATCCTCACCCAGCATGGTGCCGAACGCCATGTGTTCATAAGACGCATCCGGACTGATAAAACCGGCCTTGCGCCCCAGGGTGAATACCTGACGGAAATGCAGGCTCTGGCGCACATCAACAAAATACAGCGCCCGATCCGCTTTCAACACATGATTCCGGTGGCGTAAAGCGGCCAGATCGGTGGTGGCATACAAATACCCACCGCCGGTCTTCTGAATAATCAGCGGAGTAATGCTGCCGTCCTTGTTTTTAAATTCGTCCATGAACGCGCACTGCGCACCGTCGCTTTCTTCCAGCAAGCCCTGCGCCTGCAAATCACTGACCACACTCGCCAGATCATCGTTATAGGCACTTTCCGGCATCACATCAGCGCGGGTCAGCGACACACCCAGCTTGTCGTAGGCCACCTCACAGTGGTGCAGGGAAATTTCAATAAACTGCTGCCACAGCGCATTACACTCCGCATCACCGGACTGCAGGCGCACCACATACTCACGCGCCCTGTCGGCAAACTCAGGTTCGGCATCAAAACGCTGCTTGGCCTCACGGTAAAAAGATTCCAGATCCGCCAGCTGCATTGACAGCTCACCACCCTGTGCTTTCAGATCAGCCATGTGTGCCAGCAACATACCAAACTGCGTTCCCCAGTCACCGACATGGTTCTGGCGGATCACCTTATGCCCCTGAAACTCCAGCACCCGCACCACCGCATCACCGATAATGGTGGAGCGCAGATGACCGACGTGCATTTCCTTGGCCAGATTGGGGGCGGAATAGTCGACCACCACCGTTTGTGACGGCTCGCTCACTTCAACACCCAGCCGTTCATCTGCCGCAGCCTGCTGACAACGCGCTGCCAGCCAGTCATTTTTCAGATGAATATTCAGGAAACCCGGCCCGGCAATCTCCACCTTTTCCGCCAGATCGGATAAATCCAGTTGCTCCAGCACCTTGCCCGCCAGCTCCCGCGGATTCATTTTCAGCTGCTTGGCTGCCGCCATGACCCCATTGGCCTGATACTCACCGAATTCAGGACGTGCTGAGGGTTTAACAATCGCGCTGACAGTATCGGGCGCACCCACAGCATGTAACGCGGCGGTAATACGGGTATCAAGGGATTCACGGATATTCATGGCAGACCAGTTCAGCTTTTCAAACAAAGAGGCGCATTGTAGCCGGAATGCGGCGCTATATTAAGTACCGATTCAGTGCCGGATGAAATATGGCCGGTACTTCACGACAGAACAGCCGCTGATGTACACTGCAGCAATGAAATCAGCCACCCTTACCCTGCCCGATGGCCGCACACTGGCCTACCACATCCGCCGCTCAGGACGTGCCAAATACATGCGTATGCAGTACTCACCTGACAAAGGCCTGATCGTTACCCAGCCTGCCGGAGTTTGCGAACACGTACTGGCAGACTGGATTAACAGCAAACACGACTGGATCAGTAAAGCACTGGAAAGTGCAGAGCATCAGCCTGTCAAAGCCTCACTGCCGCCACTTCCGGACACCATCACTTTTCCGGCACTGAATGAAACAGTACACGTCAGCTATTACCAACACCCCGGCAGGCAAATCAGCACTGACTATTATGACCATGAAGCCGCGCACTCGCTGATACTGGGCGGCCCCGTGGACAATCAGGCGTTTTGCATTCATGTCCTGCAAAAGTGGACACAAAGCTATGCCAAATACCACCTTGGTATTCTGCTGCAGCAAATCGCTCAGGAAACCGGCTTCACCTACAACAACTACACCGTGAAGGCGCAGAAAACCCGCTGGGGCAGCTGCTCATCAAAAGGCAATATCAACCTCAACTACAAGCTGCTGTTAATGCCGCCGGAATGGCTGCGCTATACGATGATCCACGAACTGTGCCATACGCAGGAGATGAACCACTCCAAACGCTTCTGGGCACTGGTGGAAAAACACATGCCGGATTATCAGCGGGTGCACCAGGAGATGAAAAATGCGGCTGCCGCCTTGCCTGACTGGGCGAATCATCGTTTATAAAATGAAACATTTACTCACGGCTCTCCTGATCAGCACTACCCTCACCGCTTGTGAAAAGCAGCAGGTCACGTTACCAACCCAAACGCCTGAAACTGTTGAACAGGCAGTTAAAATCATGCTGTCTGAACTGTCTGAAAACGATAAGGAATTACTACGATCAGCAGACAAAACCGACCTCGTCAAATTTCACCGCACACTTGGTGCCGGTATCCGAAATGATTTTGGGCTATTACAGGATAATGATGAGCTGAGGGAGGCGGCATGCGCTGTTGATATCAGTGAGTATTATCCGATAAAAATCGCCCAGGATACCGGCTCAGTGCATAACTGCCATCCGGATCAGGCATCTATGGCCATTATTGTTGAGGCCTGGAAAGCTCTGCAATAGCTAATTTCAGGTTATGCGATACCAACATTATTTAACCATTACCCGCTCAAATGAATCATCGCGTATAATCGCCTTTTGTTTCTGAACGGGTGATTTTTATGCCATTGAGTGACTGGTTGTCTCTGGTTGCCGTCAGCATCATGGGCGCGACATTTCCCGGCGCCAGCCTTGCGGTGGTACTGCGCCACACCGTGAACAACTCCCGTTTGCACGGCGTCGTCGCAGCAGTGGTGCACGGCCTGACGGTAGGGTTTTATGCGCTGCTGTCCGTGTTAGGCCTGATGCTGGTACTGAAACAATCCCCGCAACTGTTCACCGCCATCAGCTATGCCGGGGCACTTTACCTGCTCTGGATCGGCTATCAGAGTATTACAGCCAAGCCCGGCGGCAGTGGTCACGCAACACCGAATCAGCAAGCTGTATCGCTCGGCGGCGCTGCGCGTGACGGGCTAATGATTGCCCTGCTCAACCCAAAAATCGGCCTGTTTTTTCTCGCCCTGTTCAGCCAGTTTATCCAGCCCGGCATGGGACTGGCCGCCAAAGCGGTTTTTGTCAGCACCATTACCGTGATTGACGGCGGCTGGTATGTGCTGGTGGCAACGGTTTTATCACAGGGCAAGGTACTGGCATGGCTAAAACAGCATCAGGTCTGGGTGGAGCGGGTGCTGGGCGTGATACTGATTTTGCTGGCACTGCGGATTTTTCTACAATAGGTCTGCAATAGGAAACCGATATGTTATACCCTTGCCCCATCAACTAAGGAGGCTCATCCATGAAAAAAGAAACCATCGCCATTCACGCCGGTTACCAAACCGATCCGACCACCAAAGCGGTGGCAATGCCCATCTATCAAACCGTTGCCTACGAATTTGATAACGCCCAACACGGTGCGGACTTATTCGATCTGGCCGTACCCGGTAATATCTACACCCGCATCATGAACCCGACCAACGATGTGCTGGAACAGCGGGTAGCGGCACTGGAAGGCGGCGTTGCCGCACTGGCAGTCAGTTCAGGTATGGCGGCGATTAACTACGCCATTCTGACCATCGCCGAAGCTGGTGATAATATCGTCACTACCCCTCAACTATACGGCGGCACTTACACCCTGCTGGCACACATGCTGCCTAATCTGGGTATCGAAGTCCGGTTTGCTGAGTCGGATCAGGCCGCTGATATTGAAAAGCTGATTGATGACAAAACCAAGGCGGTTTACTGCGAAACCATCGGCAATCCGGCAGGGAATATTATTGATATTGAAGCAGTAGCTGAAGCAGCGCACAGACATGGCGTGGCGGTGATTGTCGATAACACAGTCGCCACTCCGGCTTTATGTCGCCCTATCGAATACGGTGCAGACATTGTGGTACATGCACTGACCAAATATATCGCCGGTCACGGTAACTCCATCGGCGGCATGATCGTCGACTCCGGCAAATTCCCGTGGGCAGAAAACAAAGAACGCTATACCACACTCAACGCCCCCGAGCCCGCCTATCACGGCGTGGTATATACCGAAGCCTTCGGCCCGGCAGCCTTTATCGGACGGGCACGCACTGTGCCGCTGCGTAATACCGGCTCAGCACTGTCGCCGTTCAACGCCTTTCTGATTGCACAGGGCATGGAGACATTGAGCCTGCGTATGGAGCGCCATTGTGAAAATGCACTGGCAGTGGCCAATTACCTGCAGGGGCATGACAAGGTGGAATGGGTCAGTTTTGCCGGACTGGAGAGCGATCCGTTCCATGAACTGGCAAAGAAATATTTTGACGGCAAACCGGCAGCACTGATGACCTTCGGGATTAAAGGCGGTTTTGAGGCCGGGGTTAAATTCTATGACCAGCTGGGTATGATCAAGCGTCTGGTAAATATCGGCGACACCAAATCACTGGCCTGCCACCCCGCTTCCACAACCCACCGCCAGCTGACGGAAGCCGAACAGCTAAAAGCCGGTGTACGTCCGGAAACCATCCGCATCAGCGTAGGTATCGAACATATCGACGATATTATTGCCGATCTGGAGCAGGCGTTTGCGGTTGCCTAAATCTTAACTTCTCCGGCGGGGACTCCCAGGAATTCCCGCCACTCCCGGAACAAACGCTGATCCGGTGAAATCACCACCGAACGCTTGTCCATCGCAGCACGGAATACCGTTTCCCCCTCCAGCGTACAGGCATAACCGCCCGCCTCAGACAACAGCAAGGTACCCGCTGCCAGATCCCATAACTTCATACCGCCGTGCAAGTATAACTGCCCACGATTAGCTGCCATCCACGCCCACTCTAACGCACAGGTGCCCAAATTACGCTGTGAACCGAACGGTGCCTGACTGGCCACCCGCTGACGCAATTCCGGATTCAGACGTTTAAAATCAACAATCGCCACCGAATTACTGAGCTTAAACTCACTGGGCTGGCAGGCAATCCGCTGCTCGTTCAGCCACGCCCCCTGCCCCTTTTGAGCCGTAAAAGCCTCATCCCGTACCGGATCATAAGTCAGCGCTAAGACCACTTCACCCTTGCTGAATAAGGCCAGTGAAACGGTAAATAACGGAACGCCTGCGGCAAAATTACTGGTACCATCCAGCGGATCAAGGCACCACAATAAGTCGGCATCATGCAGCAAGGCCTCCTGTTGCACAGCTTCCATCTCCTCACTCAGAAAGGCAATATGCGGCCAGTGCTCATTCAGGTAGCTCTGGATTCGCCGGTTGGTGGCCAGATCAGCCTCAGTCAGCAAACTACCGTCCTGCTTGACGGAAAAACCCACTTTTTCAAAACGGGGCATGATTTCTTCAGCGGCAATAATGCGTATCGCTGCAGTAATAGTCGCTAAATCAGGCAAACTCATGTCAATCCTTCATTGTTATTCCGCTATCCGGCAACAGCAGATTTTCAAACGGCTCATGATTCTTCCAGCGATAAGCCTCAAAGTCACGCTGGTCAGTGGATAAAATCCGTCCATGCCCCAATTGCTCAGCCAGAATCACCAGTGATGCATCCGCCAGATCCATGGGCAGGTCGGCGTATTTTTTCATTAATACTGCCGCTCTGGAAAAATGCTCCTTCTGCAAATGAAAGGTAACAAAGTAGTCCTGTGCTGCCATCTCAAGAAAAGTCGTCGCCAATCCAACGCTTTTACGGGTCAACAGCAAATAGCAGGTCTCTGTTATTACCGGCCATGTGGTGATCAACTGTTGCGTACAATCAGCGAGATACTGATCAGCCCGATGGTGAAACTGATCCTGATCATTCAGCAATGCATACCAAAAGCCGGTATCAACCAGCAGGGAATTTATCATCAAGATATTCCTTAATTTCCTGCTTATAGTGGACAGACCCGGTTTTACTGCCTGATAACTTACCGCTCAAACGTTGACGAATCTCCTGATTTTTTTCCAGCGCAGTCTGCTTTTTTTGTTGCAGCTTCACTGCAAAATAACGCTCCAGAGCCTCTTTCACCACTTCAGAGCGGTTTTTATTTTCTGTTTGCTGGATATACTGAAACTTCTCTTCAAAGCTGTCATCCAGACGGGCATTAATTCTCATCACTTTATACTCCGTATGACAAGTCATACAAACAGCGTATCGCAAACACCCCACCGATACAATATCCAATAAACCACCCCAGTAAACCAGATACCATCTCCCCATTCACATCACCACGAATATTCCCGGCAAATGTTACAATTCACCTAACTTCACCAACCTGATGCCTCTCATGCCGCCTCTCAATATCGAACTACTGGATATTATCGCCCTGCTCTGGTTCCTCTGCTGCTGGTTTGCCTACGCACGGCTGGAGCATCAAAAACCGGGCTTAACCAAAGATGTGGAGAAGTGGCGCGAGCACTGGGCAATGGCCATGCTGAAACGTGAAAACCGTATGGTTGATATTCAGGCTATCAATGCACTGATCAGCAATGTTACCTTTTTTGCCTCCACCACTATTCTGATTCTGGCCGGTCTGTTTGCCATGCTCGGTGCCGTTGATCAGGGCATTACCATTTTTCATGACTTACCGCTGCTGAACGAAATGACACCCGCGACCTGGGTGCTGAAAGCAGGCACGCTGATTTCCATTTTTATCTACGCTTTCTTCAAATTCGGCTGGTCAATCAAGCAACACACCATCAGCGCGGTAGTGATGGCCTCAATACCGGAGCCGGAAAAATGTGATAACGACGAAGTACGTACCAATGCATTAAGGATGGCAAGACTCAGCAGCCTGGGGGCAGCACATTATCAGGATGGTATCCGCGGTTATTACTTCGCACTGGCTGCACTCAGCTGGTACATCCATGCCTGGGTGTTTATGCTGACCACTATCTGGGTGGTACTGGTATTGTTCCGGCGTGAGTACCGTTCCCGCGCCCATGATTTCCTCACCGGGAACCTGCTATAGCCTCTGATCAATATTGGTTATTTTTTCTAACCCCGACTGTGATTTTAAGTCGCTTGTCGCTGCTCCGGCGGCTCTCTACCATTAGCGTCATGATTAACAACAGCACCCAAACGGTGCGAAAGGGAATAGAAAAATGAATATATTCAAAACATTAGGCAAAGCGATTTACCGCGGCATTGAAACTCACCAGAAAGCTCAGGTACTGCGCGTTTTACAGCAAATGAGTGACCGCCAGCTGGAAGATATTGGTATCTCACGTGCTGAATTGCAACGAGGTGTTAAGGCTTATCCATGGCATACAGCCACTACTGAGGCCACAGCGCCACAAACAGCAGCGGTTTTAAGCTTCAAACCCGCAACTGCGACCAGCCAAACGACGTTTCATATTAATGGACAGCAACCAAAACTGGCAGCTTAAGTCATGTCAGTTTTAATCAGCTCCACACAAAAAAGCCACATCTGTTGCCCGCAGGCGCTCAGATGTGGCTTTCAGCATCAAGCTTAGTCCAACTACTAATATCAGCGCATTATCAGCGCATTGTTACCAGCTCTTCAGCACTGACCGGATGAATCGCGATGGTGTCATCGAAGTCCTTCTTGGTCGCGCCCATCTTAATTGCCACCGCAAACCCCTGTAGCATCTCATCAACATCTTTGCCCAGCAGGTGACAGCCGACAATCTTTTCCTCGTCCCCCGCCACAATCAGCTTCATCACCGTTTTCACCTTCTGCTTAGTGAATGAGTAATACATCGGATTAAAGCTGGTAGAGTAGACTTTCACCGCATCATCACCATACTGTTCACGCGCATCAGCCTCATTCAGGCCGATAGTACCAATCGGCGGATGGGTAAACATCACGGTCGGAATCAGGTTGTAATCCAGTTTGCGGTCTTTCATGCCGCCATATAAACGGTCGGCCAGCCGACGTCCTGCTGCAATCGCGACCGGCGTCAACTGCACACCCCGCTTATTGATAATGTCACCAATGGCAAACACGCCTTTGGTTGCGGTTTCCTGCCACTCATCCACATCAATAAAGCCGCCACGCGCCAGCTCAATACCGGCTTTTTCAATCGCAATATCATCAGTATTCGGGATACGACCAACCGCCCACAAAACCTTATCCAGATCCGTCAGTGTTTCACCGTTTTCAAAGATAATGGTCAGCTTATCGTCAGCCTGCTTCTCAATACTGGCAATTTTGTCATTGTCATTAATCAGCATGCCATCCTGATCCATCTGCTGACGCAGTGCCTGCTGAATAGTCTCATCAAAGCCGATTAAAACCGGGAAACCCTGGTGCAACAGGTGGGTTTCGGTACCCAGTGCGAGCAAAACACCTGCCAGCTCAAGCGCGATATAACCACCGCCGATAACGGCTACTTTCTGCGGCTGCGCTTCATCAATCTCAAAAAAACCGTCAGAGCTGATTGCATGCTCACCTCCTACCAGATCCTTTGGAACCGGAGCAGGCCTACCGCCAGTGGAAATCACAATATGATCAGCCGTATAGGTTTCTCCATCTACTTCCAGGGTTTTGGCATCAACAAATTTTGCCGCACCTTCAATCAGCTCAACACCGGCTTCATTCAGGAAATCGTAATACCAGTCATTGATCCCGCCAATCATATTCTCACGCTTGGCGACCAGTTTCTCCCAGTTCAGTTTTCCGGCCTGCACATCAAAACCGTAATCCGCCGCATGATGTAAAGCATGAGCCAGATTTGCGCCATACCACATCACCTTTTTTGGCACACAACCCCGGTTAACACAGGTACCGCCCAGCTCGCCGGACTCAATCACAGCACATTTAGCACCATAACTGGCGGCACGTTCGGCTACAGACAGGCCACCGCTACCGGCGCCAATCGCAATCAGATCAAAATGCTTACTCATGCTTACCTCTTATAAAATTTAATAGCTTGGTGTGTTTCGCCAAAATGACATCAGCCTGTTAAAACAGGCTGATGTGGATACGGGGAAACTATTAAAACAGATGCTTACCCGTTCAGCAAAGCGTCCAGCTCATCAGCACCACCAATATGCTCACCATTGATGAAGATCTGTGGCACCGCATCCTTGCCCGCTACTGCCAGCAGAGTACGGCTGGTGTAATCACGGTTCAGTACCAACTCTTCGTAGCTAAGTCCGGCATCAGTCAGTGCTGCTTTGGCTTTAGCACAGAACGGACAGCCCGGACGGGAAAATACGGTAATATCACGTGGCTTTTCAGCATTCGGCGCAATGTATTGGAACATGGTATCCGCATCGGAGACTTCAAACGGGTCGCCCGGCAGGTCAGGCTCGATAAACTGCTTTTCAACCACACCGTCTTTAACCAGCATGGAGTAACGCCATGAACGCTTACCAAAGCCCAGATCGTTTTTATCAACCAGCAGTCCCATGCCCTCAGTGAACTCACCATTACCATCAGGAATGAAACGGATGTTGTCCGCGTGCTGATCCACTTTCCATTCATTCATCACGAAGGTGTCATTCACCGACATACAAACGATTTCGTCAACACCCTGCGCTTTGAATGCATCAAACAGCTGGTTATAGCGCGGCACATGGCTGGATGAACAGGTCGGGGTAAATGCACCGGGCAGTGAAAAAACAACCACTGTTTTACCGGCAAAAATGTCATCCGTAGTCACATCAACCCACTCAGAACCTTCACGGGTATGGAATGTAACGGCTGGTACGCGCTGACCTTCTTTATTTTCAAACATCTCTGTTGCTTCCTAAGTATGTGTAAAAGATGGTTTGAAGTATAAGCATTTCATTAAATAAATAAAGCAGAACGTTTCAATCGAAACATCCCGTTTTTTAGATCAATTATCCAAATACTAATCAGCCCACAAACACCTGCCTGCTGCACCCTCAATCGCAGCCAGCCTTTCAGCATGCGCGGACAGCTCATCCGCATCCGCACGAATCACCGGCAAGGCAGAAATATCCCGGCTGATACGCCTGATACCACCCGCCGCTTGTCCGGCTCCGGCCTTATTATCCTCCTTACTGCCCAGTAAAAGGCTGACCTGGCCGCCGGTCATCGCCAGATAAACATCACCGAGGATCTCCGAGTCGAGCAAAGCGCCGTGCAGAACCCGCTGAGAGTTATTAATCTCGTAACGCTTGCACAGCGCATCCAGGGTATTGCGCTGCCCCGGAAACATATCCCGCGCCATCACCAGCGTATCCGTGACCGTGCAGTATTCAGTCATCGACTTATAGCCACCACCGGTCATTTCCAGCTCATAATTCAGAAAACCGATGTCAAACGGTGCGTTATGAATAATCAGCTCGGCGCCGTCCAGATAAGCCACCAGATCCGCGGCAATATCCTCAAACCGTGGTTTATCGGCCAGAAACTCATTGGTAATACCGTGTACCTCAATCGCCTCCGCATCAATCTCCCGATCCGGCTGCAGATACTGGTGGAAATTATTACCGGTAAACTGCCGGTCAATTAACTCGACACAGCCCACCTCAATAATCCGGTGCCCGTCGCGGGTTTCCAGCCCCGTCGTTTCCGTATCCAGAATAATCTGTCGTGTCATAATCCTGTCGCTCCCGCTCTACCCTTCTTTCTGCTCATCTATCGCCTGGTTGGCCAGCGCATCCACCCGCTCATTTTCCGCATGGCCACTGTGCCCTTTCACCCATTTCCATTCAATCTCATGCCCCTGCCGCGCAGCATCCAGCCGCTGCCAAAGCTCCTTGTTTTTTACCGCTTTACCGGCAGCATTCCTCCAGCCTTTTTTCTTCCAGCCATGAATCCATTCAGTAATCCCCTGCATGACATATTTGGAATCCGTGGTCAGCACCACCCTGCACGGCTGTTTCAGCGCCTCCAGCCCCTGTATTGCCGCCATCAGCTCCATCTGATTATTCGTAGTCTCCGCCTGATAACCATACAGCTCGCGCTCTTTGTCACCATAGCGCAACAAAGCCCCCCAGCCGCCTTTACCGGGATTACCCCGACAGGCACCGTCAGTATAAATCTCAACAGTCTTCACTCATGCCCCTTCGTGGTACTTTCTTTGTACAGTTCATTTGTGTGATTTGCAGTTTTACCGACACCATTACTATTCACCGCCATACCCGGCTTCAGTATCGGCCGCTTGGCAGGTTTGGGTTGCCAGGGGGTCAGTTTTGAGACTTTCTTCTGCACGTGAATCAGCTGCACCTGCCCGAAAAACCGGTAATAGCGGGTCAACAGGCGTTGCAACCAACCAAACTTCCTGATCACCGGTAGCTTCTCAAACCGGTCATACTGTCCGACTGAACGCACCTCCAGCACATCAAAACCCAGCACCTCAAACCAGTCACGCAAGCGGAATGCCGTATACAAAGATTGGGTATTCTTTTGATTGCGCAATTTTTGCCAGACCAGCTTCAGACCACGTGCGCTGAAAGGATTAAAAGCAATCAGAATACAGTGCCCCTCCGGTACCAGTACCCGCTCAATTTCCCGCAGAACCTGATGCGGCAATGTGGTGCAATCCAACACATGGCTGGCAACTATCAGATCCAGATTATCGAATGCCAGTGGCAACGCCGCCGGATCAGCCACCAGATCAACGCCTTCGGTACCATTTTCAAAGGCGACCGCAAAACAATACCTGATTCTGGAATCCTGCAGCAAACTGTACTCCCCGGCCAACTCGCCGACCTGTGCGGCATAGTAACCGAACACATCATTACTCATTTCAGCGACCGCCGCCTGCACTGCTGCTGCGGTATTCCGTCCGGCAACTGACTCGTACCATTGCCGCACTGCAGGCACACATTCGCTGACAACTGCATACGTACTGTTAGTGCTCATAGTGGTCGATTCAGAATTCCTATTGTTCATTTTGATAGAATAATGTTATACATATAAAGATCAGTTAATAAAAAACAACAAATACATTCAGGGGCAGGCAACAATCAAGACGGTAGAATTCTCAACAATGTAACATTTACGCCGGAATATATCCTTTTATACAAAAATATTTCAGACCGGCGTCATAAAAGCTAAAAACAACAGATAACGGGGCAAAAATAACAATGGGGCAACAAAATCACCTCCGCTTTGCGGTCAGGGCGGCAGCAACGTGCGCACTTTTTACCGGTACCGGACAACTTCATGCACAAGGCGGCATTTTCGATCCGAACATTCCACACGCACTGCCCGTCGGACAAGTTCACCATCAGCAATATCAGAACACTTACCATCAGGCACCGCCACAATACCGGCAACAACAGCAGTGGGCACAGCAACGTGCACCTCAACCGAATTATAACAATCAGGTTCAGTTTCAGCGTGCGTCATACCGGCAGCCTGCACCTGCCCAACCATCAGTTTCAGCGGCAATACCGACCGGTGGCAGTGTATGGAACCGTGTTTTCAGAACCTTCAGTCTGCCCGACTACTCCAACAACTACCGGGTGAAAAAATTTATCCGCTCTTATGGCAGCAACCCCGGACAAATGAACGTACTGCTCAACCGCGCAGATCCGTTCATGCACATGATTATCGAGGAAGTAAACCGCCGTGGCATGCCTGCGGAAATCGCCCTGCTACCCTTTGTGGAAAGTGGGTTCCGCCTGGATGTATTTTCTCATGCAGGAGCTGCCGGTTTATGGCAGTTCATCCCGTCAACCGGGCGCACTTATGGCCTCAGACAAACCAAGGGATTTGATGCGCGCATGGATCCGTTTGCTGCCACCAATGCTGCATTAAACTACCTGCAGAAGCTTAACAGAGAGTTTGGCGGTGACTGGCTGAAAGCGCTGGCAGCCTATAACTGCGGCGAAAACTGTGTACACCGTGCCGTTTACAAAGCCCGTGCTGCAGGCAAAAATCCGAGCTACTGGAACCTTTCCCTGCCGCGCGAAACCATGAACTATGTACCACGCTTACTGGCCTTCAAGGAACTGCTCAGCAAATCAAACCAATATGGCATCAGCCTGCCGGCTACACCGAATGCTGCCAAGCTGGTTCAGGTAGAGCTGAATAAGCCGGTCAATCTGCGTCAGGTGGCTAATCATGCAGGGTTGCCATCCAATCTGCTGGTACAACTTAACCCGAACTTCCGCAAGGGCGTGACCCAACCGGGTCTGTCTAACCGCATTACGCTACCTCGCAGAAATATTGAACGTCTGATCCAGGTCTTGCGCAACGTTCCCCCTGCTTAATCCACAAGTCCGTTTATCACCAAGAGTTGCAAAACCGGTGCTGAAGACATAGAACCCTAACAGGCGAGCCTGAAATACGGCCCGCCTGTTTTCCGGGAAACCGCCGATAACAACAACACAACCTGAGCAGCTATGTCCCAGATCATCATCAGTATTAACAAGCAAATCACCAAACGGGTTAAACTGACCAAACCGGTTTATACCATTGGCAGAGACCGGAAGTGTGACATTGTGCTACCTGAGCGTACTATCAGCAGCCATCATGCCAAACTGGTCAATAGCGGCGAAGACTGTTTTCTGGAAGATACCAACAGCACCAACGGTATTTTTGTCAATCACCGCCCTGTTAAACAGTGCCTGCTGATCGACAATGATGTTATTCACATTGGCAAATACCAACTGACATTCCGCAGCCAGATTGGCTTAGCAACTCAGCTGCGTCAGCTTAGCATCCATCCGCGCCTGATAGGCCAGCCGGAAACGCCCTGGCTGGAGATTTGCAGCGGCAGCAAACAGGGCAATGTCATTCTGCTTGACCGGGATCAGGTCACGCTGGGTGAGCCTGATACAGGCACTATTATTGTTGAGCGCAATGCAAAAGATGAATACCTGCTTCGTGGCACGGGAGAGGGCGAGCTTGATGAGGTCGTCAAACTGGAAGACAGCGACAGCTTTAATATCGGCGATATCGAATTAATGTTCCACTCCTTATAGATAATTCACAGAACGGATCAGACTACAAATGCCCTTGCCAACCCGGTTCAGGGTATTTAGGCTTGTTGTTTTTACAGACAGCCAGCCTACTACATGAAGACTTCCCTGCGCGAACTCAGAACCCGGCTCAAACGCCAGCGCTCCGGCTTGACACCGGCTGAGCAGAAACACCTCTCTGCCCAGGCCATACAACATTTACAACGCTCAAAGCTATTCCGTTCCGCACGTAACATTGCTATCTACCTGCCTGTCAGAGGTGAAATCGACCCGTCCGAACTCCCCCGTTATGGCCGCAGTGGCCAGAAATTCTATCTTCCGGTATTGTCATTGTATAAACCTCATGGCCTGACATTTATCAGATGGGATAAAGACACCCGCTTCCGTAACAACCGCTTCCGAATTCCGGAACCTTTAGTGAAACACAAAAAACTGAAATCATCCCGCCAGATGGATCTGGTGGTAATGCCTCTGTTAGCCTTTGATCTGAACGGAAGCCGTCTGGGTATGGGAGGCGGCTTTTACGACAGAAGTTTTGCTTTTAAGAACTCAACGGGACGACGTGCCAAACCTGTCCTGCTCGGAATCGCTTACCAGTTTCAACAGGTAGAAACACTGCCCCGCCAGCCCTGGGATGTATCGCTGGATGCTGTGGTTACCAATCTCCAGCTACAGAAATTCAATTAACACTAGACTATATTAGAATATACTGATATAGTTAGTTACATAGATTGGCTCCCAAGCCCAAAATATTTAATCCGCATTCAGGAGACAGAGTGATGAAAAAGATTTTAGTTGGTTTAAGCTTATTGGCATTATCAGCCTCAGCCAGTGCTGGTTTTGACTTTTTTGACAACAACGATGGTGAATGGAAAATGGGTCCATACGGGCCTTACTATGAAGAAAATGACTGGCCTGAGTGGACTCCTATGTACTGGATGGAGGAAATGATGGACAGTTTTGACGATGATGATGAGTATGGCAATTTTGGTGGCATGCCATTCAGCAACGGCAATAACTTCAATATGCCATTCACTGGCGGCAACGGTTTCCGGATGCCATTTAACACCGGCAATGGTTTTAATATGCCCTTTTCAGGAAATATGAATCCGTACTATGGCAATGCTCCCATGATGCCTTACGGTGCAGCTCCTATGATGCCGGCTCCGATGCCTTATGGTGCAGCTCCTATGATGCCGGCTCCGATGATGGCGCCACCTCCGATGCCTGCAGCTCCGGTTGTTCCAACAGCACCGGGACCAGCTGCCAATAAAGCAGAGCCTGCTCAGCAGTAAACGCTTTACCGGATAATGGTTTATACTAAACGGGTCGGTTTTTACCGGCCCGTTTTTTATTGCCAAATCTACTGGGAGAACTGCTGCGATGAAACGTATCCTCACCGGAATTCTCATACTCGGAGTTAGCTCCGCCTCTCCTATTTATGCTTTTGATTTTACCCCCCGGTCAAACTGGGGAGTACCGATGATGAACTGGGGCAACTCTCCGGCCTGGAATAACGGCCCGGTTAATAACTGGAACAGTAGTCCCTGGGGAATGCCGATGATGAACTGGGGTGGTACTCCGGGCTGGAATCCAGCTCAAAATACCAACTGGAATAACACACAATTTTGGTCACCATTTAACTTTGGCAATAACAGCTGGCCAACCTTCACCATGCCGAACATTAACTGGTACAACCAGGGCACTCCTCTCCAGAGCTATCCACAAGTTAACGGTGGCTATGCAAATAACCGGGTACCGGCAATGATTTACCAACCCGTTATACCGGTCAGAGTTATGCCTGCTCCGTCAGCAATCCCTCCGGTTGCCCCTCTTCCGCAAATATCAGATACATTATCAACCATTCCTGTAATGCCAGCCAACACACCCACTCCACAGTTCAGGCAAAACACCAGCACCATCATCCCGGAAACAGCCACTCCGCTGCCTCAGCCCCAAACCAAAGCAACGCCAGAACCAAGCATTACACAAAATACACAGAATGATGGTAAACAGAATGAACCGGTTAGCAGCTCAAAAGATAAAAGCGGCCTGGTATTTCCTGACCCTGACCAGATGCCACCAGAGTTACAGGAAACCACAGAATAGTCAGGCCGGAGAAAAATCGATCACAGCTTAAGCGGGTTTAGTTAGTTTGATTGCTCTGCTCAACAGCCATTTCTACTTCAGCTGTTTCCGGCTTACAACTACCCGGATTGCTTAAGTCACAAAAACCTTCCGGCAGCTCCATGCCGGGTGGCGGCTTGGCAAACTTAAATTTCTTCGGCTGATCGTCAGGAGGTAAAATCGGCTCTGCAATATCCTCCGCCAAAGGCACATTATCAACAGTGGGCAGGGCAGCAGAATTGTCATTACCCGGCTTGCAGCTTCCAGGATTACTCAGATCACAGAAACCTTCCGGTAACTCCATACCCGGCGGGGGCTTGGCGAACTTGAATTTTTTAGGCTGCTCTGCGGCAGGAAGAGTTTCAGTTGTTACAGGCACACTTTCTGACAAAGTATTAAGCTGATCAACAGTTTTCGTACTGCTACTAACTCCGGCAGTATCCACTCCTTCAAAACGACTGACACGTAATTGCCTGAAATGCGATTTAGACTGCCAGTAATCTTTATAAAACTGCTGACGGTTCAGCAACTGCCTGTGCTCTTGATTACTCAGGCCCAGGCTGACCACTGCATCCTGCATTTTATCAAGATGTCTCAAAATGCTATCTGACTTGCCCAATAATTTAAGATTTTTTTCATAGTCATCCGGGCCTTGCGTTGAAAGCTTCTCATATTCAGCACTTAGCTCATTGAAAACATTATGCATGGAAATATAAGCGGCTTTTGCACCGCTATCAGCGGCGCTATCCAGACTAAGAGGCTCCTGAGCCGGAGAAGTAATAACCGGGCGCGATAAAAAAAATGCAGCTACAGCCACAGTGACTAATAACAGAAACAGACCACTGAGCGATAACCACTTACTGCGCCTGGCCCGGCGCTCCGCTTCATTTACATCCTGCTTGATTATTAACTTTGGCATGACACTCGACCATTATGATAAGAACTCAGAGCACACCGGAAATCAGGTGTATTCGCTCCCATCCAAAACACAAACAAGGTATCAGTGAACTAATGCAAACAGTAGCAGGTAACTGACCAACAGGTGATTTTTCGTTTTATGTGGAAAAACTTACCTGCTAAGGGGGGAAGGTCAGTGCCACAGCAATTGCAAAACCCTCAAAAATACTCCTGACAGATGAATATGCCAAGTTAACCAAAGCCCCGGTTGCACATCACGCACCAACAAACCACTGTTCTGAAAAACTTAACACACCGTTAATCTGAACCATTCTAGCAAAGATAGTTCCCAAACAGGCAAACTGAACTTAAAATTAATAACCTGGAAAGCCAAAAACATAGCCCTTGTGGAATTTTCCGGACTAAATAGCCTGCTCTTTATTATCAGGCTCACTCCTGGGCAGGGGCTTGGACAGATCCTTCTTCAGATTATCTAAGCCCTGCTCCAACGACTTACCCAACTGATCAATACTATCACTCAGTGAGTCATCCAGACCTTTTAGTCCATCCTGCATAAAACTATTCAACTGGTCAACAATTGTACCCATGGCGCCGCTAACCATGGAGCTCAGTGTTTTCTGCACGTCAATTAGCCAACCATCCTCATGACGAATCAACACGGTGCGCAGCGGCATCTGCATATCGGCCTTATCACCACCATATAACACCGTAGCAACCTCAGCCACACCATCAGTGATTTGCAGCTCTCCGGTCTCAAAGCGTTGTGCTGACAACTTGCCGTTATTCAAAAACTTTAAATATTCAACACTATCCCAGGTGACCAACTGCTTGGCAGCCTCCATATCCTTATTCAGGACGGCCTGCCAAAAATCATTAGCAGTATCGCGCACCTGTTGCTGATCAGAGGACACACACCCCCCCAGCAAAAACAAACTGAACAACAAACTCACTATCCAGCCTGACAGGTTTTTATCCGCTTTCAGACTCACAACAACACTCCGCGCAGCACAGCATCCTGCCCATCCAACCCGGTCAGATGCACAGCAACTATTTCATTTTCCAGCCGGGCTGAAGAGCCTGTTTCAAGCAAAACTTTGCAATAATTAGGAGTATAACCGCTATAAACAAGACGACCATTCTCTTCCCTGCATCGCTCCAGCAACACACCCGCTGTCTGACCCAGCTGCCGGTTAAGCCAGTCATGCTTTAGCTTTTCAGCCAGTTCATGCAACATTTGACTGCGTTGTTTACGCACAGGTTCCGGAACCGGATCCGGCAGACGGGCTGCCTTGGTTCCTTCACGGACAGAATAAGTAAAAATATGAATATGGCCAAAGCCTGTCTGCTCAACAAATTCCAGCGTCTCAGCCCACTCCTGCTCCGTCTCGCCCGGAAAACCGACAATAATATCGGTGGTCACATTAAACCCCGGCACTTCCTGTCTGGCCTGCGCCACCAATGAGCTGAACTCAGCAGTTTTACAACGCCTGGCCATTCTGCGCAACACAGAGTCCGCACCGCTTTGAATAGGCAGGTGCATGTGCGGCATCAGACGCGGATTACTGAACAAGGCAAAAAAGTTATCCGGCAAGTCCCATGGCTCAACAGACGCAAACCGGATTCTCGGTATATCCGTTTCCGCCAGAATACGCCTGACCAACGAATATAGCGAAGCATCCTGCAGGTCACTGCCATAACCACCGACATGCACACCGGTGAGAACGACTTCCCGGATGCCCTGTTCTGACAAGTGATTTATTTCATTAATGATTTCGGCTTCAGTACGGCTGCGCTCATCACCGCGCGCCACGGTGACAATACAGAAGGTGCAGCGATAACGGCAACCATCCTGAATCTTTATGAAAGCACGCTGCCGACCACGGATAAACAAACCCGACTCACCGGGCTCAGTCACAATTTCAGGCATAACCGGCAACTCAAACGCCTGCATGACCTGCTCCGGCAGCTGATCTTTCAGGTCATTAGGCACCACCAGATCGACGCCCAGATTATCAGCGACCTCCTTAGCCTGCAGCGTTGCATAACAGCCTGAAACGACTAATTTGGCCGCGGGATTATCACGGTACAGCCGGTTCATCAACCGCCGTGACTTACCCGCTGCCTCATTGGTGACTGCACAGGTATTCAGCACCACCACATCAGCGTCAGATCCGGACTGAACAATCTGGTGCCCGCCCCCCCGAAACTTCTGTGACCATTGCTCCAGCTCCGCCTCATTCAGACGACAACCCAGTGCTTTTAAATGTACCTTCATTTTAATAATACAAACAAACCATCAGGCCCATCAGATATTTTCCGGTGCCAGTTCAATTTCAGCCCGCTCGCGCAATGATTCAAGCAATGCATTCAACTCACGGTTACTGACCGAGCTATTCACCAGTTGCTGAGCGGCAGCATCCAGTTCCGTTGCGCCATCTTCCACAGACCTGACAGCAATCAACACATAATCGCCATTAGACAGCACCGTACTGCCCCAACTGGTTTCACCTTCCCCGGGACGAGTTACCGCAAATGCCTCACTCACCAGCGCAGGGGCCAGTTTACTTCCGACACGTTCAATTTTACCGGCCTTTTCAACATCAGCAGCAGCACCAACACCCGCAGTTTCCAGAACTGACCAATCGCCCGCAGACTCTAAGGCAGCCAAAACTTCTTCTCCCTTATCAGCTGCCAACTTGCGTGCTTCCTGCTCACGTAAAATGGTTTGAATTTCAGCTTTTACTTCTTCCAGCGGCTTCTGCTGTGCGGCTTCCTGTTCAGTCACCCGTACCACAACAGCCTGTGCCGGAGATAACTCTAATGGCTCAGAGTTCTTGCCACCCAGCACATCTTCAGAAAATGCGGCTTCACGCACTTTCGGGTTAGCAGCAACACCATCTCCGCCATTACGCGTCACCCAGTCGGTGGTTTGCACCTCAAGGTCTGCAGCTTGTGCTGCCGGAGCCAGATCACCGCTTTGCTCATAAGCAATCGTCTGCACCTGATCCGTTTTGTCCAGATACAGATCAGCAGCCTTGGCCTGACGGTAATCCTCTTCCAAGCCAGACTTTGCCTCTGCAAAAGATTTTTGCACCGCTTCCTTAATACTGTTGACGCGGATAATCTGATAACCGGATTCAGTTTTAACCGGCTCAGACACCTGATTCAGATCAAGCGCAAAGACGGCTTTCTCAAACAGCGGCCCCCAGTCTCCGGCGACCACATCAGCCAATACACCCTGATTTTCCGCCGCGACTTTATCATCCGAATCCTTCTCGGCGACGTCCTCAAACGTCCGTTGTCCGGACTGAATGGCATCGTACAACTCCTGTGCACGTTTCTGAGCATCCTCTTCAGAACGCGCATCCATACTTATCAAAATATGGCTGACATTACGTGATTCCGGAGTCAGGTAACGGTCTGCATGCTCATCGTAATACTGCTGCAAAAGCTCATCATTCACCTCCACAGAGGCCGCAAGCTCAGACTGATTGATATCGATATAAGCCAGCTTTACTCTCTGCTCGGTCATGAAGCGCGCTTTGTTCTGCTCATAATATTCGGCAATCTGCTCATCACTAACCGCAGCCTGCTCTTCAAAACCCGCTGCTTTAAGTGTGAAATACGCAACATCCCGCTTTTGCTTGCGTAAGGACTGATAATGCTCTGCCTGTGCCTTAGGTACGAAAGCTGTGGCGGTCACTGCCTGACGAAACTGCTGTAACGTCAGACTTTCACGCACCTGATTTTCAAACTCGCCCTGATTACGCCGCTGTGACTGCAAAAAACGCTGATACTGTTCAGCATCAAACTGGCCGTCGGTCTGAAAGGAACGTGCAATATTGCCGGCAACTTCAGCCGCGCTCGCCCGATAACCTTCTTCCTCTGCCTTCTGACGCAAAAGCGTCTGATTAATGACACTATCCAGGGCCATTTGCTTCAGCTGGTCATCCCCTAAACTGGCAGCCATCTGTCCAAACTGCTGGCGCATTTGTAGTAATTGATTCTGCACTTCACGCGCCGGAATCTCCTCACCATTAACCGTAGCAGCCGGACGTGAACTTCCCCCCTCAAAATAAGAATTTATGCCCCACAAGGCAAATGGAATACTGATGAAACCAACGATGGCATAGGCAATCCAGCCCTTAGCCTTATCATGAATTGCTTGTAACATATTTGTTCTGCATATTATTTATAAAAAATCATCAGAGCGCATCATACAAAAAGCGGCCAAGGAGGGAAAGAAATACTGAGAAATACAAGCTAAAAGTGGAAAAAGTCTCACTTTTTGCGGATTATTTGCGGGTTACTATCAATATGCGGAAATACAACAATGATGGTGGGTGATGAGGGACTTGAACCCCCGACATTCGCCTTGTAAGGGCGACGCTCTACCAACTGAGCTAATCACCCATCATTGGAATACACTTAGAATTTGTTCACATTCCGGAACAGAATGTTTAAGAAATGGCGGAGCGGACGGGACTCGAACCCGCGACCCCCGGCGTGACAGGCCGGTATTCTAACCAACTGAACTACCGCTCCACTGCTCTTACTTTGTCACATTAAAAAGGATGCTTATATTAAGCACCCTTAAAAATAATTGGCGGAGCGGACGGGACTCGAACCCGCGACCCCCGGCGTGACAGGCCGGTATTCTAACCAACTGAACTACCGCTCCAACAAACTTTTTATCCAACGACGATGGTGGGTGATGAGGGACTTGAACCCCCGACATTCGCCTTGTAAGGGCGACGCTCTACCAACTGAGCTAATCACCCGTCATTGGAAAGGCGGCTAGTTTACTGCATCTTTTAGTGCTTTACCAGCCTTAAATGCAGGAATTTTTGCTGCTGCAATTTCGATCGTATCACCTGTACGCGGGTTACGTCCTGAACGCGCCTGACGCTCGCGAACCAGGAAAGTACCGAAGCCAATTAATGAAATTTGCTCACCTTTAGCCAGCTGTTCAGACACCACCTCAACCATTGCTTTGTAAGCCCGATCGGAATCTGCTTTTGTCAAACCAGACTTGGCAGATACCGCATCAATCAGTTCTGTTTTGTTCATAGAAACATTCCTTATGAATTCGTTATTAACCAGGGAAACCGGAACACTCCACTTTTACTACGCTGTGGCAAAAAAGCCACGATGTGAATATGCACAACTGTTATACCAGCGACCTTTTAAAGGTGTCAACTAAATGAAAAGATTCATGATCTGTTTAGTGAAAATTAGTGAGTTCGGGTGCTTTCCTGTTCATTTTCGTCTAAAGAACCAGCAATATTAGAGGCAGGATCATTGCTCTCATCCAGATCATCCTCTTCGCCGGAAAGTGGTTCAGGCATACTCTCTAGTGCCAGCTCAAGCACCTCATCAATCCACTTCACAGTTTTAATTTCGATACCACGCTTAACTGTATCAGGCACTTCAACCAGATCTTTTTCATTATCTTTCGGAATTAATACCAGCTTCACGCCTCCGCGATGTGCAGCCAGTAACTTCTCTTTAAGACCACCAATAGGCAGAACCTCACCGCGCAGGGTAATTTCCCCGGTCATCGCCACATCCGCACGAACCGGAATTGAAGTCATTGCAGACACAATCGCAGTCACCATACCAATACCCGCACTGGGCCCGTCTTTAGGGGTAGCCCCCTCCGGCACGTGAATATGCACATTATGCTTACGCAGAAAACTTCTGGACAGCCCCAAGGTACGCGAACGGCTTTTCACCACTGTTTCCGCCGCATGGATGGACTCTTTCATAACCTCACCCAAACGTCCGGTACTTTTCATCGCACCACTTCCCGGCAGCAAGGCACTTTCAATGGTCAGCAAGTCCCCCCCCACTGATGTCCAGGCCAGCCCGGTAACCTGCCCGATCTGATTAGCTTTATCAGCACGTCCGAAATCAAAACGGCGCACTCCCAAATACCTTTCCAGATTACGCGGCGTTACCATTGAACGCTTCTTGTTCTTCAACAGGTGCTGCTTAACAACTTTACGGCACAACTTAGACAACTCACGATCCAGATTACGCACACCCGCTTCGCGTGTGTAATGACGGATAATCTCCATTACTGCTGACTCACTGATGGTCAGCTCATCCAGCTCCAGACCATTAGCCTTCAGCTGTTTAGGAATCAGGTAGTTTTTGGCAATATTCAGCTTTTCATCTTCGGTATACCCCGGAATACGAATCACTTCCATCCGGTCCAGTAACGGCCCCGGAATGCGCATACTGTTGGATGTCGCCACAAACATCACATCTGACAAATCAAAATCCACCTCAAGGTAGTGATCCGCAAAGGTATGGTTCTGCTCCGGATCAAGCACTTCCAACAATGCTGATGCAGGATCCCCCCTGAAGTCAGTGGCCATTTTGTCAATTTCATCCAGCAGGAACAGCGGATTACGCGTCCCCACCCGCGTCAGATTCTGGATAATTTTGCCCGGCAATGAGCCGATATAAGTGCGGCGATGGCCGCGGATCTCAGCTTCATCACGCACACCACCCAGTGCCATTCGTGAGAATTTGCGTCCCGTAGCTCTGGCAATAGACTGACCCAGAGAAGTTTTACCCACCCCCGGAGGCCCAACCAGACAAAGAATCGGCCCCTTCAGCTTCTTCACCCGCTGCTGCACCGCAAGAAACTCAAGAATACGCTCCTTAACCTCATCCAGGCCATAGTGATCTTCATTCAGAATTTTTTCTGCTGCGCTCAGATCAGATAATACTTTCGACTTTTTCTTCCACGGCAAGCCAACCATCCAGTCGATATAGTTGCGCACCACGGTTGCTTCAGCTGACATCGGCGACATCATTTTCAGCTTATTCAACTCAGTCCCGGCTTTTTCCTTAGCCTCTTTAGGCATACCGGCTTTTTCTATTTTCCGCGCCAGCTCATCGACTTCACTGGGACTTTCATCCATATCACCCAGCTCTTTCTGAATCGCCTTGATCTGCTCATTCAGGTAATACTCGCGCTGACTGCGTTCCATCTGTTGCTTAACGCGGCCACGGATCTTTTTCTCCACCTGCAGCAAATCCAGCTCATTCTCAATCAGCTCCATCAAATGCTGAATACGCTCATTGACATCCAGCATTTCCAGAATACTTTGTTTTTCAGCGATTTTCAGACCAAGATGGGCCGCGATGGTATCCCCCAAACGCACCGGATCATCAATGCTGCTGAGCGAAGATAAGATTTCCGGTGGAACCTTCTTGTTTAACTTAACGTACTGTTCAAACAGGTTAATCAGTGAGCGCCCCATGACCTCAGACTTGCGCTCATCCAGATTCAGCTGCGAAGGCCTGATTTCCACACGCGCTGCAAAATAAGGGCTATCCTCATCAATAGCCATCATTTCAGCCCGATCCAGTCCTTCGACCAGCACTTTCAACGTACCATCCGGCAACTTCAGCAACTGCAAAATAGTCGCCAATGTTCCGACAGTATGTACATCATCCAGCTCCGGATCATCAACATCCGCACTGCGCTGGGCAACCAGCAACACCTGCTTGTCAGCATCCATCGCTGCATCCAGTGCCTGAATCGACTTATGCCGCCCGACGAACAGCGGAATCACCATATGCGGGTAAACCACCACATCACGCAATGGCAGCACAGGAACTACCAGCTCCTCAGAACTTTCAGGAAAACTATCAGAATCAGACATAATATTACCTCTTTCAGTCACACCAACAGCGATACACCATGCACTAAAGCATTGTTCCCGACAGGCTGTTCATGTACGTCATCACGGCAAAAACACTGCCGCAGAAAGCGGCAGTATCAGATAATTAACTATAAGACTATTCCGCAGCAACAGCCTTTGGCTGCTCTGCATTCTCGTAAATAAGGTATGGCACCGAATCACCAGCCACCACCGACTCATCCACAACCACCTTGGAAACCATGTCATCTGATGGCAGATCGTACATGGTATCCAGCAGAATTTTCTCCATGATTGTACGCAGCCCGCGGGCACCGGTCTTACGTTCCATGGCCTTGCGGGCAATCGCATGCAAAGCATCATGCCGGAAAACCAGCTCGGCGCCTTCCATCTCAAACAAACGGGCGTACTGCTTGGTCAGGGCATTTTTAGGCTCAGTCAGAATACGTACCAGTGCATCCTCATCCAGCTCCTGCAGGGTAGCAACAACCGGCAGGCGACCGACGAACTCAGGAATCAGACCGTAACGCACCAGATCTTCGGCTTCAATATCACGGATAACCTCACCAAAACTGCGTGCATCATCCGGCGCCTTAACCGCCGCACCAAAACCGATACTGCCTTTTTCAGTACGGTCACGGATAACCTTATCCATACCGGCAAAAGCACCACCGACAATAAACAGAATATTCCTGGTATCAACCTGCAGAAACTCCTGCTGCGGATGCTTACGCCCACCCTGCGGTGGCACTGAAGCAATAGTCCCTTCAATCAGCTTCAGCAACGCCTGCTGAACACCTTCACCGGACACGTCGCGGGTAATGGAAGGGTTATCCGATTTGCGTGAAATCTTATCAATCTCGTCAATATAAACGATGCCGTTCTGGGCTTTTTCAACATCATAATCACATTTCTGCAGCAGCTTCTGGATGATGTTCTCAACGTCCTCACCCACATAACCTGCCTCAGTCAGCGTGGTGGCATCAGCAATGGTAAACGGCACATTTAACAACCGCGCCAGCGTTTCAGCCAGCAACGTCTTACCGCTACCGGTGGGGCCGATCAGCAGAATATTACTTTTCGCCAGCTCGACATCATCCTTACCCTGCCGCTGCAGACGCTTGTAATGGTTATAAACCGCCACCGACAGCACTTTCTTCGCCAAGGCCTGACCAATGACATAATCATCAAGACTCTGATTAATTTCACGGGGAGTCGGGAGCGCCACATTTTCATCACTCTCGTCATGGCTGGCATGCATCTCTTCCTGAATGATGTCATTGCAAAGATCAACACACTCATCACAAATGAATACAGAAGGCCCCGCAATCAGCTTACGGACTTCATGCTGACTTTTCCCACAAAATGAACAATACAACAGTTTCCCGTTATCCTGGCTACCCTTCTTATCTCGACTCATCAGAACCTCTGTTTACCGGACGGAATCCCCGACCGTTATGAATTTTGTACTAACTTTACTATGTGCAGCTGGTTTCAACAATTTCAACCCAATTACAGGGGATAATCACCGCACACTAATAAGAATACTGCGAATTACCTGTAAATAAAATGAAAACAGCCTGTAAAAACAGGCTGCTCCGGAAGAAATTTGAGAATTAACCCTCAAAAGACCCTACTCACCACCGCGCTCCTTCAGAATCTCATCAATTATTCCGTAATCCTTAGCGGTAGCTGCGGTCATGAAATTATCACGATCAGTGTCCTTGGCAATCTCATCCAGCGGCCTGCCGGTATGATGCGCCAGAACCTTATTCAGCTCTTCACGGATTTTCAGAATTTCTTTGGCATGAATTTCAATATCAGAAGCCTGGCCCTGAAAACCGCCTAACGGCTGATGAATCATCACCCGCGAATGAGGCAATGCAAAGCGTTTGCCTGCCGCACCACCTGCCAGCAATACTGCTCCCATACTGGCAGCCTGTCCGGTACAAAGTGTACTGACATTAGGCTTGATGAACTGCATAGTATCGTAAATTGACATCCCGGCAGTCACCACCCCACCCGGTGAGTTGATGTACAGATAAATGTCTTTTTCAGGATTTTCTGACTCCAGAAACAGCAACTGAGCAACAATGACATTCGCCATATAGTCCTCAATCGGACCAACACAGAAAACAACCCGCTCTTTCAGCAAGCGTGAGTAAATATCATACGCACGCTCACCGCGCGAAGACTGTTCAACGACCATAGGCACCAGATTCAAAGCTCTGGCATCCATTGCACCACCATTATTATAAGACATAGAACAACTCCACTTTATGTAACAGCCGGCTTAGGCAACTGCTTCGTCTGTATCGGCTTCCGTTGCAGTTTCAGCAGCTTTTGCAGGCTTTGGATTCATAACGCTGTCAAAGTCACTTGGCTCATCCGTTACTTTGGCATTTTCCACTACCCAGTCAACAATCATTTCTTCCATGACAGCAGCTTCAACTGTCTGCATTGCCTGAGGGTTATTGCGATAATATTCAATTAATGCATCAGGATCTTCGTAAGAAGCGGCCAGTGTCTGCAACATATTATCAACACGCGCCTGATCACGCTGCATTTCTTTCTGGCGAATCACTTCACCCACAATCAACCCCAACTTCACACGTCGCTCAGCCTGGGGCTTGAACAGCTCATCCGGAAGATTAGCTGCATTAGCACCACTTACGCCCTGTCCAGCCATATTTTGCGCAAACTCATCACGGACGTGCTTAATCTCGTCCTTGACCAGCGCATCAGGCAGATCAATTTCATGCAGTTTAGCCAGACCGTCCATCACCTGCTGCTTCATACGGTTTTTCAAAGCATTAGACAACTCACGCTGCATATTGTTTTTAACTTCAGAGCGGAAAGTTTCAACTGAACCGTCTTCAACACCAAACTGCTGAATAAACTCATCGTTCAACTCAGGCAAAGCAGACTCTTTAACCGCTTTCACTGTCAGCTTAAACTGAGCAGTTTTACCTTTCAGGTTTTCAGCCTGGTAATCATCAGGAAAAGCCACATCGGCCACTTTTTCATCGCCGGCACTCATACCCACCAGCGCAGTTTCAAAGTCCTTCAACATGCGACCGGCACCCAGCTGCACAGTGAAATCCTCTGCTGCCCCGCCATCAAACAGCTCACCATCTAACGAGCCTTCAAAGTCAATAATGACCTGATCACCATCAGCAGCGGCACGCTCAACATCATTCCATACTTTTTGCTGTTCACGAATGATTTCGACCATTTTGTCGATATCTTCTTCATTGATTTCAGCAACAGGACGAGTCAGCTCCAGACCGGAAACGTCAGCCACTTCAAACTCAGGATAAACCTGAAATGTTGCGACATACTCCAGCGGCTCTCCCATCGCCATGCTATTCATATCGATGGACGGCAAACCCGCAACCCGCAGTTTTTCCTGTGCGGCGGCCTCACCAAAACTTTCCTGCAGAACATCACCGACTACTTCCTGATGAACTGAAGCACCATAGCGCTGCTTAACAACATTAAGAGGAACCTTCCCCGGACGAAAACCGTCAATGCGCACACGACCACGCATTGACTTGAGGCGTTTATCAACCTCTTGACCAACACGCTCAGCGGGTAATGTCACTGTCATCTTACGTTCGATATTACCAGTGCTTTCTACAGAAACTTGCATGCCATACCTCTTAAAGCCCTCATCACTTCCTGAGATGACAGGGACTATCAATAATAGTTGAGATGTTATTAAATGGTGCGAAAGGAGAGACTCGAACTCTCACGCCTTACGGCACTGGAACCTAAATCCAGCGCGTCTACCAATTCCGCCACTTTCGCATAAAAGGAGGCGATTATACATAGCATGATGCGACTTGTATAATCAAAATGAGTGCAAACAATTGGATTTATAAGTGGGGTGGCTGACGGGGCTCGAACCCGCGACAACAGGAATCACAATCCTGGACTCTACCAACTGAGCTACAGCCACCACTGTAAGCTTTGCCTGCGGGTAACGATGGCGCGCCCGGCAGGACTCGAACCTGCGACCCACGGCTTAGAAGGCCGTTGCTCTATCCAGCTGAGCTACGGGCGCAGACTGAAACTTATAAAGATCGTATCTTGAAATTGGTCGGGGTAGAGAGATTCGAACTCCCGACATCCTGCACCCAAAGCAGGCGCGCTACCAGACTGCGCTATACCCCGACTGACCACAACATTCATGGCACTTCGTTTCAAGTCCGCGAACTATACGCCGCTATTTCAGAAGCGTCAAGACTCAGATACCAATTTTCTCATCAGGTATCCCAACCGTTTCAAAGTACCCGAAACACCCCCCGGGCAGAAGCAAAAAAAACGACACCTGCACCCGTCAGATACGCTCATTCAGCCACGCACCAATCGCAGGCGGTATCGTCTTCCGGGCCTTACCACTAACATAAATTCCGATATGCCCGCCATTAAAAGACATCTCTGAATAATCATTGGTTCCGATATAATCCGCCAACGCTTTTGATGCAGATGGCGGAACCAGATGATCCTGCTCAGCGTACACGTTCAATACCGGCATTTTAACATCTGCCAGACTCACCCGGTAAGAGCCAATTTCCACCTCACCCTTGATCAGCTTATTCTGCTGAATAAAATCTTTCAGAAACTGACGGAAAGTTTCCCCTGCCTGATCCGGGCTGTCAAAAATCCACTTTTCCATGCGCAGAAAGCTATCCAGCGCCCGTTCATCATCCATGCTATCCACCAACCCCAGATATTTCTGCCCCATCAGCCGATGAGGCTTCAGATTCAGGAACATCCAGTTAAGCAGCTCACCCGGCACATTCCCCAGTGTATCTACCAGCTGATCAGCATCCACCGGCTTCGCCCAATGACTCAGCATATTATCTTTCGTATGAAAATCCACCGGGGTCACCATGGTAACAAGATTCTTAACTTTTTCCGGGTGCATGGCACTGTAACAGAGACTGAACACACCACCCTGACAGATACCCAGCAGATTAACCTGTTTAATATTATGACGGCGACACACTTCATTCACGCATGAATGCAGGGAGCGGTTCAGATAGTCATCAATCGTCATATAACGGTCAGAACGCTCAGGGTAGCCCCAGTCGACCAGATAAACATCCTGCCCCGCATCCAGCAAACCCTGAACCGTGGAGCGGTTTTCCTGCAAATCGGTCATATACGGACGATTGACCAGCGCATAGACAATCATTAACGGCACCGGATTTTTGTCAGCGGCAGGATTCCCCGGATAATGCAACAGGCGCAGCTTGCCCCGCTCGAAGACCACCTCATGTGGCGTCACTCCCGAGGGCAGCTCATCCATATTCATTAAATTTGCCATTCCCGCAGACAGCTTGGCCTGGAAAGTTTTTATTTCTTCGGTAATGGTTTCAGGACTGATTTGGAACGGATCCACTAATGACACCTCCCGCTATATGATGCGGGAGGATAACGCTGCTACACCGGGATCATGGTATAGCAACGCATTACCACATCAATATTACGCCAACTTACCGGACAACTCACCAGCCTGGGCGACCCACTTATCACGAATCAGGCGTCCGCGGGCATCAAGCTTGCTGTCCAGCTCCTGCGCCTGATCATCCGATAAAGCAGCCAATTGGTCAAATGTCTGAATACCGGCATCAATCAGCTTCTCCTGCATCTTTGGCCCCAAGCCTTTGATGCGGGTTAAATCATCAGGCTTTTTTGCCGGTGCTTTTTCAGGCTGAGGGGCTTTGTCTTTTGCCTTGGCGGCAGGTGCAGACTTAACCGGCTTTTTCTCGGCAGCAGGCTCCGGCTTTGCTGATGGTGCAGGCTTGGCAGTCTTTTTCGCGGCAGCTGCGGGCTGCGGGACATTAGCTTTTGTCTTGGAAGCGGGCGCTGACTTAGCTGGTTTTTTCGCGGCCGCAGGCTCCGGCTTTGCCGCCGGTTCTGCTGAAGGTGCAGCCTTAGCAGGCTTTTTCACCGGTGCTTTTGCTTTTGGCTCAGGCTTAGCCGCTGCTTTAACCGGTTGCTCTGCTGCAGCTTCTTCCACAGCAGGCGCAGGTGTTGCAGCCGGAGCCGCCTCCGCCTTCATTTCAGCAACCTGCGCCTTGAGCTCATCAACCTCATTTTGCAGACCGGCATTCTCACGCTCAGCTTCATGCTGCCTCTTCAGCACTTCATCCAGGTCACTGGCGGTCAGAATACGTAAAGCCTGCAATTGTGCATCACGCACTGAGTCCAGCGCACCCTTCAATGCCACAAAAGAATTTACCATTTCGCCATAAACCTTCTGGTACTCATCACTGAAGGCGAACTTCTGATAAACCTCTTCACTCACATCGACCCACAGGTCATACAGCTCACGCAGAGATGAAATACTCGCACCTTCACTGCTCAACTGTGCGATACGGTCACGCAGAGCCTGCACAGACTCAAGCCCCTGACCGGAAAAGGCTTCCATATAATTTTTCATCGCCTGCTGATAAGCCGCACTCAGCTCTTCGAGCATTTTCTGATTATGTGCCGGAATATGCTCAGACAGACCGGACATACCCAACATTTTTTTCAACTGCTCCTGCCACATAGCAGAACCCGGTAAAGAGCTTTCGATTTCAGACAGGTTTTTGAATGCACCCATGCCCAGACTATCCATCACCTGCTGCCAGCCTTCTATCACCTGACTACCATTACCGAACGCAGAAAAATCAGTACCACCCTTTTCAGACCAGTCTTTAAAGCCCTTTTCCATCGCATCCATCCAACCTTCCAGCACATTGTTGCTTTCAGCCCCGGATGCTGTAGCCAGCGCATTTTCAGCCAGACGCGTATAAACCTTACCCATCTCAAAGACACGACTCATCAGCTCATTAGCCTGCACCGGCATTTGTGGCGTAGCCATTGACCACCATTTTTCCATGCCCTCGGCCCAGTTGGGCACAGTAGCATTACCGGCAGTAGCCGCACTGCCCATCTCCATCAGATTACTCCAGTATTTTTGCTGGGCATCAGTCCAGCTTTTCATCATTTCTTCAGACCAGCCTGGTATATTCATTGGTGAACAACTCCGTGAAAACAATAAAAAAGGTTGTATGAAACAACCATATCATGCTATTTTGTGCGCCGCAACATAAAGCAATTTTTATCGCAAGGAGATTCAGAGATGCGTGAAGATATCGTTATCGTAGCAGCCACCCGTACAGCACTGGGGTCATTTGGAGGGACCCTGGCTGGTGTCAGCGCGCAGGAAATGGGTGCTACTGTTATCAAAAGCCTGATGGAAAAAACCGGCCTGTCTAATGACCAGGTGGACGAAGTAATTATGGGACAGGTGCTGACCGCAGGCAGCGGCCAGAATCCGGCCCGCCAAAGCGTTATTTCTGCCGGGCTTTCTGAGAAAACACCGGCCATGACCATCAACAAAGTCTGCGGCAGCGGCCTGAAAGCTGTGCACCTTGCATTCCAGGCGGTTGCCTGTGGTGATGCTGAAGTCGTTATCGCCGGTGGTCAGGAAAACATGAGTGCCTCTGCACACGTGGTTCCGAACTCACGCAATGGTCAAAAGATGGGCGACTGGAAAATGGTCGACACCATGATTAAGGATGGCCTGTGGTGCGCTTTCAATGACTATCACATGGGCACAACCGCCCAGAACATTGCCGACAAATACGGATTTACGCGCGAACAACAGGATGAGTTTGCAGCTGCATCACAACAAAAAGCAGAAGCAGCACAAAAAGCCGGTCACTTCGATAATGAAATCACCCCCGTCAGCATTCCTCAGCGCAAAGGCGACCCGGTTGTATTCGCAGTGGATGAGTTCCCGCGCCACGGTACAACCGCTGAATCATTGGGCAAGCTCCGCCCTGCTTTCAGCAAAGACGGCTCGGTCACTGCCGGTAACGCATCCGGCATCAATGACGGTGCTGCTGCGGTTATGGTGATGACAGCCTCTAAGGCTGAAGAGCTCGGGTTAAAACCAATGGCACGCATTAAAGCATTCGCCAGCGCAGGCGTTGATCCGGCCATCATGGGTACAGGCCCTATTCCGGCGACCACAAAGTGCCTGGAAAAAGCAGGCTGGACAGCTGCTGACCTGGATCTGATCGAAGCCAACGAGGCTTTCGCAGCACAGGCGATGTCTGTAAACAAAGACTTAGGCTTTGACCTGAGCAAAGTCAACGTCAGCGGCGGCGCTATTGCACTGGGTCATCCGATTGGCGCATCCGGTGCACGCGTATTGGTTACCCTGTTGCACGGCATGGAGCGTACCGGTGCCGAAAAAGGCCTGGCGACGTTATGTATTGGTGGTGGTCAGGGCGTTGCTCTGGCTGTTGAGAAAGTTTAACCCCCCGCAAATGAAGGAATAAGACAATGAGTAAAGTAGCACTAGTAACCGGCGGAACCGGTGGTATCGGTACGGCCATTTGTAAGCGTCTGGCTGATGATGGTTTCAAAGTTATCAGCACTTATTTCGAGCCGGAAGAACAGGCCAAAGCATGGGCGGAAGCCCAGGACTTCGACGTTGATCTGTATGAGTGTAACGTTGCTGACTATGACTCATGCGCTGCAATGAAAGAGCAAATTATTGCTGACCATGGCCGCGTTGACGTCATCGTTAACAATGCAGGCATTACCCGTGATGCAAAATTCACCCGCCTGACGCCGGACAAGTGGAAAGCAGTTATCGCCACTAACCTGGACAGCCTGTTTAACGTTTGTCACCAGTTTGTTGAGGGCATGACTGAAAACGGCTTTGGCCGTATCGTAAACATTGCCTCTATCAACGGTCAGAAAGGTCAGGCCGGTCAGACTAACTACAGTGCTGCCAAAGCAGGTGCTCATGGCTTCACCATGGCGCTGGCACAGGAAGTGGTACGCAAAGGCGTTACTGTCAACACCGTATCGCCCGGTTATATCGGCACTGAAATGGTAATGGCGATCCGTGAAGATATCCGTAACATGATTATTGATGGTATCCCGATGAAACGTCTGGGCAAGCCGGAAGAAATTGCTGCAGTGGTTGCTTTCCTTTGCTCTGATGATGCTGCGTTCATCACCGGTGCAAACTTTGCTGCTAATGGCGGACAGCACATGCACTAAGCGCTATCTGCATCTGATGCAAGATATAAAGGCATAGTGTGCATAACACTATGCCTTTTTTACATGAAATCTATAAATTTTGAGCACTTTCCTCCATTAAGCCTCCTCTTACACACAGAATTAACCACTTATATCTTCTGAGGAGTGTGCAATGCACAAAAATGGGGATACAATTTAACACTGGTTTTGCTTTTTTCAGCAAACGTCAAAAACCGGATAAAATTCAATATGTCAGATACACGCATTATAAAAAAATACCCTAATCGCAGGCTGTACGATACCCATCAAAGCCGCTATATCACACTGTCTAATGTACGTGAGCTGGTAATGGACGAAACGCCCTTTCAGGTCATTGACCGCCAGACCGGCGAAGACATTACCCGCAGTATTTTGCTGCAAATCATCATGGAACAGGAAACCGGTGGAGAACCTTTATTCAGTACCGACATCCTCGCCCAGTTTATCCGCAACTATGGCGTTACGACTCAGCAGGGTTTCACATCATTTCTGGAGCAAAGCATGAATATTTTCGGCACCCAGCAGGAAGCTTTGCGCGAACAGATGCAAAAAGCATTAACAAATACGCCCCTTGATAACTGGATTAAGCTTAACGAAAAGAATATGCAGACCTGGCAAAAGATGCAGAAGGATATGTTTAAAGGCATTCTGCCGGCTCAAAATGATAAGGACTAATAAACTCCCTGAAAGAAAATTGCCCGCATGAAGCGGGCAATGGAGGAAGTCAGCTACCGGCCAGAGGAGAGGAGGAGAACCGGCAACTGATTTGTAGCATTTTGAAATTAAGCAGCAGCTTTAACTTCGTCAGCAGCTTTTTTGCTGGCTTCAACAGCTTTAGCAGCCATTTCTTTACCCGCTTCAGCAGCTTTATCAGTCGCTTCTTTAGCAGCAGCAACAGCTTCGTCAGTCATTTCAGTGGCTTTAGCCATCGCTTTTTCAACTGCTGCAGTAGCTTTTTCCATGTTTTCAGTCATAGCCTGCTTGTTCAGTTCAGTTGCTTTTTCAGTGCTTTCAGCAACCTGCTTAGCAGCTTCTTCAGCAATAGCAACCAGCTCATCACGGGTAGCAGTCAACAGGTCAGCAGCTTCGCGAACATTAACAACCCACTTTTCGCTACAAGCTTTCAGAGCTTCCTGCTGCAGAGCCATAGCTTCCTGTGGGTCTTTTGCTTTGCTCAGTGCTTCAACATTTTTGCTGCCGGTTTCGAAACAAGTGTTCAGCAGTTCAGTTTGCTTGGCAGTCAGAGTTTCGAAAGTTTTCATATTCAGCTCGCCAACACGCTTTGCAGAGTTCATTGCGTTGTCGTTGAAAGTTTTGATCAGATCCATCATTGCGTTTTGCATGTTACAGTCCTCAGAAGTTGGGTCGGTATAAAAGGTATTTAAATTGATGCGTTGCACCATTTGTTGCATTGCACAATATCGAATATAGACGACCTTGTCAACCACTTTTGATGCGGCGCACAAAAAAATTTAAAATCTTCATCTGCCTGTCATATTTCCCCTGCTGTCAAACGCATTTATTGTGCAAAACAGCGCGCAGCGGCATGATAAGATTTACTCTCAGTCCGTTAAGGAACCAAACGAATGAGCCCTACTCCAGCAGCAAATAATCAGCTCCCCGGCATTGAAGTATTACAGGAAAAAACCCGGCATTTCGGCGAAATATTGGGTGAAATCATCCGGGAGCAGGAGGGCGATACTGTATTCCTCGCAGTAGAACAATTACGCAGCGGTTATATCAAACTGCGCAAACAGGAAAACAAGCAACTGCGCCATGAACTGATGCTGTTTATTCATGAAATGGATGCGGAAACGCTGGAGAAGGTGATTCGCTCCTTCAATACCTTCTACCTGATTTCCAACATCATTGAAGAAGATTTCCATCACACCAGCCGCCGCAAAGAATTTGATCAGGCCGACAGCCTGCTGTGGAAAGGCTCTGTCCGGCGCACGGTCGTGGAACTTAAAGAATCCGGCGTCAGTGCAGAGCAAATGCAGCAATTAGTGAACCGGCTGCGTTACAGCCCTGTCTTTACTGCCCACCCGACAGAAGCACGCCGCCGCACGCTGATGAACAGCCTGCGCCGCATATTCCTGCTGATTGACGCGATGGAAAAACCTGATCTGAGCGAGGATCAGCGGTTTGCCCAGGAGCGTCTGCTAAAAGCACAGATTCAGCTGCTCTGGCGTACTAATGAGGTACGCACCCGCAAACCGACTGTGGAAGATGAGGTGGCTTACGGACTGTATTATTTCCGCGAAAGCCTGTTTGAAGCGATCCCCGAGCTTTACCGCTATTTTGAACGTGCCATGCGTTACGCTTATGGCTCCGGTCAGGTACACATCCCCAGCTTTTTACGGGTCGGCTCATGGATTGGCGGCGACCGCGATGGCAATCCTTTCGTCACTGCGGAAGTCACCCGCAAAGCCATCCGGATGGGCATGCAGGAAGCCCTGTACGAATACATCAGGCGTGTCGATGAGTTGCGCAATCTGCTCTCTCACTCCACCGAATTCATCACCCCCACCCCGGAATTCAGCGCCTATCTGGAGGCAGAAAACCAGCGTGCCGGTAACCGCTTACTGGCCAAACGCAGCGACCAGCTCACCGATGAACCTTACCGCCGCCTGCTGACCATCATGCGCTACAAGCTGCGCCACACCCTGAATACAGTACGTCAGCGACTGGCACAAAAGCGGGCTGTCCCGCCGGATACTACCTACCGTGATGCCGGGCAGTTTTTACATGAACTGAAGCTTATCGACACATCACTGCGCAGTCATAACGACAAGGTTATCGCCGGGGGCGAGCTGAAGGATCTGATACGTCTCACCGAAACCTGCGGCTTCGGCCTGTACCAGCTGGATATTCGTCAGGAATCAACCATTCACAGCGAAACCGTCGCAGAGATTCTCATTCTCAGCGGCTTATGCTCCGGATATGCCACACTCGGCGAAGAAGATAAGCTGGAACTGCTGGGTGAACTGTTGTTACGCAGACGCCTGCCTATGCCGCATCGTCCTGATATGAGCCGGCAGTCGCGGGACACACTGGAAGTCTTCGATACCATGCTGGAAATGCGCATTGAGGCAGGCAGTGACATCTTCGGTAATTATGTTATTTCCATGACCCACCATGCCAGCCACGTTATGGAAGTATTGTTACTGGGCAAACTGGCCGGGCTGACCGGCTATAACAGCCAGGGAGAGCTCTTCTGCCATCTCAGCGTATCGCCGCTGTTTGAGACTATCGAAGACCTGCGTCACACCAACTCCGTACTGAAACAGCTGCTGGAAAACAAGACTTACCGCACCCTGCTAAAAGCTTCCGGTAACCTGCAGGAAATCATGCTCGGCTACTCAGACTCCTGTAAAGATGGTGGCATCCTGGCCTCCAACTGGAATCTGTACAATGCACAGCGTGAGGTGATTGAGCTAACCAATCATTATGGCGTGGAATGCCGACTGTTTCATGGTCGTGGTGGTACTGTCGGACGCGGTGGCGGCCCGACTCACGATGCGATTCTGGCTCAGCCACCCAATACTGTACGCGGACAAATCCGCTTTACCGAACAGGGAGAAGTATTGGCCGCCAAGTACAGTAATGTGGAAACCGCCGTTTATGAATTATCGATGGGCTGCAGCGGTCTTCTGAAAGCCAGCCGGGGCCTGGTGCAGAAACAGGAAGCTTTCAGCCTGCCCTTCCGTGAAGCCATGCAGGAAATCGCTGATAAAGGCGAGGAAAGCTATCGTGAACTCACTGACCGCACACCTGGCTTTATGGATTATTTTTATGAAGCCACACCGGTACAGGCCATCGGTCAGCTGAATATCGGCTCACGCCCGTCACACCGCAAACAAACTGTACGTGACAAATCCTCCATCCGCGCCATTCCCTGGGTATTCGGCTGGGCGCAGGCCCGGCATACACTGCCAGCCTGGTATGGTATCGGCACAGCCCTGTCAGCTTTCCGTGAGCAACATGAAGATGGCGAAGCCCGCCTGCAGCAAATGCATAAAGAATGGCCAGCCTTCCGTTCACTGCTGAGTAATACCCAGATGGCCTTATTTAAGGGAGATATGGATACCGCCGCCGAATACGCTGAACTGGCTGAAAATCAGGAAACGGCGCAACACATCTACCAAATCATCCGTACCGAATATGAATTGACCCGCAAGGAAGTACTACTGGCCAGCGGTCAGGATTATCTGCTGGAGAACGCCCCGCTGCTGCGCTACTCACTAAGCTGGCGGGATCCGTATATTGATCCGCTCAACCATATTCAGATCAAGCTGCTGGAACGGCACAGAGAATTTATCAGCCAAAACGGTGATCAGGCCGCATCACCCTGGCTGGATGCCCTGCTGCGTACCATTAACGCGATTGCTGCCGGGATGCGTAATACCGGTTGACGGGTTCAGCGCTCCCAACCACTTATCGGAATTCAAGCTCACTCTGTCTAATAAGAGACTGTGATGACTATTGTCGTTATAGAAACATACTAAGTTTGTCAAACAAGTCTGGCTTAAACGCACAAAACCAACGACAAACAGAACAGGTGAAATGATGTACCGGTTAATATCAGCTATCAGTTCTAATTATGGGCCGCGCTCTTATAACCGCGATAATGACTATATCTCCCGACAAGGCTTTTTGGGCGTGCCCAACAGCTACTTCAGCAACTTTTATCAAACCGGCATTCAGACACTGTTACTGATATTAGTCCAGCAACAGCTCCGGGATATTCTCGGTCAGCCAGGACAAACAGAAGATCAGACACAAAATCAAACAGGCAGCACCTCCTCACAAGTTGGCATGCCTTCATGCCCGCCGCATACGGAGCAGACTGAACAGCTAAGTCCCTTACCTCCCCCGCTTACTGAGGAAGAGGAACAGAAAGAGTCTGAGAATAAATACAGCATGATTATCGACAGCATCCTGCAGTTGCAGCAACTACTGGCCCAACATAATATTTCCCAGTCATTTGCAAGCTATAGCGATGATCTGGTTCGCAATATGGAGGATCAACGGGTTATCCAGTCAGTATATATGAATGGCGGACGCATCATTGACACCACTGAACACTTCTTCGTTGCTGAAGACTCAGAGCAGGTACGCTACATTATCGAGCGTTAATAACACCAATAAAGTCATCCACAATACCGCCAGCACACAACGACTCAGGCTAATGCGCCGACTTTCGCTTGCCGTCATTCTCTGTTCAAATTAATCTGTCCCCCCCACCCCTGAGCAAAGGAAATACAATGCTTGATGCCGCCTTAAAAGTTTTCGGGATCATTTTCCCGGTATTTGCCTGTGCCGGAGCCGGCCTTCTCTACGGACGTTTTCACCGTCTCGATATGAGTGTGGTCAATAAGCTGAATATGGATGTATTTGTCCCGATCCTGATCTTCTGGGCATTGCTGGTCAAACCGTTTGACTTTGCGTCTTACACCGGACTGGCCATCGCAGGCACCGTGGTCATTCTGGGTTCGGGCCTTATACTGCTGCCACTGGCGATGGCTTTGAAAACCAACCTGAAAACATTTTTGCCACCGATGATGTTTAATAACTCCGGCAATATGGGTATTCCGCTCATCCTGTTTGCCTTTGGTGAAGATATGTTACAGGCCGCCGTGATACTGTTTATTGTCGAGATGCTGCTGCACTTCACCATTGGTATTTATATGCTGGATCATCGTACACATCCGATGGGGCTGTTACGCATGCCAATGATTATCGCCACTATTCTCGGACTGGCAGGTAGTGCTGTCAGCCTGACACTCCCGGCACCGGTGATGGAAACACTGAAGCTGCTTGGTCAGATTGCAATTCCCCTGCTACTGTTTGCCCTGGGTGTAAGGCTGCTGGATGTTAATTTCCGTGACTGGAAACTGGGTACGTTAGGTGCATTTCTCGGCCCGGCAGCCGGGCTGATCAGTGCCCTGTGCATTCTGTATTTTATACCCCTGGATAAAACACAGAGTGCGGTATTGATTGTCTTTTCAGTATTACCGCCTGCCGTACTCAATGTTTTGCTCTCGGAAAAATACAACCAGGAACCGGAACGTGTCGCATCGGTTGTATTACTGGGTAACCTGGCCAGCCTGCTTATTATTCCACTCACCTTGTGGTTTGTTTTAATTAAGGGAGTGGTATAAATCTTAAACAGCCGTAAAGACCAATATCTCGATCGGCATTCGTGTTCCGTCATTAAGCACCAGCTGCCCCTGAATAACCTTGTCCTGGCAGTCCAGATATAGATGCCGGGCCACTACCTGATTACCTTCATAAAAAACCGGCTTGGTCATATTATTATATTCAATAGCCAATACCGGAGCAGGATAATCCCTGGCCTCACCAAGAAACACAGAGTCATGCTCCGGTTTGGGGTTAGCCGGATCAACCAGTCTCGGCATACGATCAGCAATACCCCGTACCTGGCGTACACCTACCTGATGACCATTGTCAGCAATGGCCTTTTTGCCAGGCGTCCCCTCACGCCCGATAATCTGATTGATGAACTGGTTAACTACTGCAACCATATGCCGGTACAGTGATTTATTACTGTGCATAGGTGAAGACTGAAACAGATATTGATAACGGCGCTGTCCACGCTCAGCAATTTCCTGCTTGCGTGATATACCGGCTAAACCTGCCTTTTTGACAATATCCTGAATACTTGGAGGATGAATAAACACTAACTTGTCCCTGTTGCCCTGATAATCCCGCTTCAATGCTGAAGCTTAATGAACATATTGTTACAAACTGATTTGCAAGCGGAGGCTGACAGGGATAAGTGCAAGATTATCTCCGATAAAATCATTATCGGAATCAATACCTGATCAAAACTTACAGGCTAATAATGTGATATAACAAAAAAACACCACATCCCATTAGTATTTAAGGATAAATTTACGGCTATACTGTACGGAACAGACAGATCCGGAAAACCTTCTGACCAGCCCGAAAACGAGGGGGAGCTGCGAATGACAAACACTGAACAACCAGCAACAACCATAAAGTTTCTATTACCCAAAAGCATTACCAGCCGCGGAAGCGGTCAGCAACCGACATTGCATGCCCTGCCCCGCATCCTGGGTGGCCACTCCCGTTCAACGGACTCCGCACACGACAGCTTCATTAACGAACGGGCAGTAAGTGTTGAGTCTGTCTACGACCTGTCCGGTGCCGGCAGAGACGGTAATGCTCAGCTAAAAAGTGAAGCTATCCAACAAAACCGGATTCTGGTACTGGAAGCAACAGACGGCACCACTCTGATTGTGCGGGCCGACAAACTGAAGCAGGATCTGCAGCGGTTATATCCGGACGAAGCCACCGGCCAGGATGGTCAGGTCAGTCTGCGCGCTCTGACTGATCAGGAAGCGGCTGCCCGCGGCCTGGGAAGCTGGATCTGGTCAAAACTGTCCGTACTGGGCCTGAGTCCGGACGGCCTGGTTGAAACCGCTAAAGACAAAGCCCTGGAGCTGCTGAAAGAAAAGCTGGGCGAGGCCTATGAGGAAATGGTCTATGCCGGAGCCTCATGGGCGGGCGCAAAGGCACTGATGTGGGCAATTGAGTCGCGACTTGTCGGGGAGCCGGGGCTATATCACTGGCATGACAGGCAAATCCGGCCCGCTGATCTGGTGGATGCTGAAAATCAGAGGCTGCAACAAGCCGCTGACAATGACGAAGGCATTCTGGTCTTTATTCACGGCACAGCCTCCAGTACCACGGGCAGTTTCGGCGACCTGCACAGTGGCGATGATGAGGGCAACTGGGCCAACCTCACCCGCAAATTTGCCGGTCGGGTCTATGGCTATGAGTACCGCTCATTCTCAAACAGTCCGCTGGAAAATGCGCTGATACTTGCCCGCACGCTGCCCAAACACTCCAGAATTTCACTGATCACTCATTCTCAGGGCGGTTTAATCGGTGATCTGCTTTGTCTGGCGGATGACTTTGAAGAAGAGCTCATCTCCCGTTATCAGCGTAATCCGGTTTTGGAAAAGGAAGGTGAGTTTAAAGACCAGGAACGCCCGGAAAACAAGAAACTGCGCGAAGCCATCGTCGCAGAAGAAAAAGAGCAGCTGCGCACGCTGCGGGTTCTGCTGAAAGAAAAACAGTTCAAAATCGAACGCTATATGCGGGTCGCCTGTCCGGCCAGCGGCACCACTTTATTATCAGATAACCTGGATCTGTTTTTATCCAGCCTGCTGTCGCTGTTTAATTTCTCCGTTAATCTGATTCCGGCAGTGGGCACCGTCGGCAGTACCGCGTTATCGGCCTTCCGCCGTATTGTGCTTGAGATTGCCGAAAAACGTATTGATCCGCGTCTGATTCCCGGCATTGAGGCCATGCTGCCCAACTCACCACTGACCATTCTGCTTGCCCAGGCACCACGCCGGGAAAATATAGACATGGCAGTTCTTTCCGGTGATGCTGACGGGGATAGCGGCGGCTTCCTGAAGCGCATTGCCATTATGCTCACCGACTGGATTATCTTTGATCATTTTGACAATGACTTTGTAGTCGATACCCAGTCGATGCGCGCTGGCCTGGCCAGACGCAACAGCACCCGTGAATACTATGCCCATGGACATCAGGTCAGCCATGTGCATTACTTCGAACGTATCGATACCCGTCGGGCGATCTGTAAATGGATGAACGACCCGGAGCCGCAGAAGCTGCCGATATTCAACCCTATCCCCACCGACTGCGACATTAAATTTGATGCACCTGTTGTTGTTGAAGGTCAGCGGAATGCACAGCTCAATAACAATGCACCGGTTGTATTCTACCTGCCCGGCATCATGGGTTCACATCTGGAAATCCGTAAGGAAAATCAGGGTGCCTCAGAGGGTGACCGGGTATGGTTTGACCCGTTTCATCTGGCTGCCGGTGGCATTGAGCAGCTCAGTATCGACAAAAAGAATGTGCTGCCGGAAGGACTGTTCTACCGCTATTACGGCGAACTGGAAGCCTATCTGCGTCAGAATCATGAGGTCATCACTTTTGCCTATGACTGGCGCAAATCCATCGAAGCCACCGCTGAACTGCTCAGCAAAGAAATAGAGAAAAAGCTAATTGAAATCGAAGAGCAGCCACAACGTCAGCTCAGTATTCTGGCTCATAGTATGGGCGGACTGGTTGTCCGGGCGATGCTGGCTGATGATGCGGAAAATAATGACGGCAAATTATGGGACAGAATTGTCGGAACCGGCGGTCACTTTGTCATGCTCGGCACCCCCAACAATGGCTCACACCAGATGGTGGAAACACTGCTGGGTAAAAGTAATGCCATCCGCCAGCTGGCTCTGATTGATTTTCAGCATGATTTACAGGAAATCATCGAAATTATTGATGATTATGATGGCGTGCTGCAATTACTGCCACATGACCAGTTTACTGACAGTGGTGTTGAAGCAGCACAAAAAAAAGGCGGACATAAAGCTCTGAAATACCACCAGCCACAAACCTGGGATCTGATCCGCAAGGAAAACCGGGATGACTGGTTTGGCTTCAAGACCGGCTTGGGTGCCAAACCTTATGTCAATAAACTCAAACGCACTGAAAGCTTCTGGGAAAAGCTGAACCGGCACAACCAGCAGGGTGGCCTCAAACACGCCAATAAAGTTGCCTATGTCTACGGACTGGCAGCACACACACCCTGTGGCCTGACACTAACCGAAAAGACTAACCTGCTGAATTTACATGGCACGGTACAGGGTGACGGCTCGGTTAGCTGGCAATCCGGACAACTGGGCGGACTCGATAAAGAGCGCTACTGGTATATGCCGGTTCCGCATGCCAGCCTGACTAACAGCCCGGAGTATTATCCGGCCATTGTTGACCTGATCCGCTATGGCAAAACTCAGCAGCTATCACAAAAGAAACCCCGTACCCGTAGCGCGGCTGATACCGTTTACCGCTATGAAGCCGGCCCGGTACTGCAGCCCGGTGCGGAAGACCTGGTGCTGTCCTTCTTTGGCGGCCGCCCGGTCAGGGATGTGGGCACAGAATCAACGCTGGTATTGGATGTCAGCGTCCGCGCTATGGATCTGCGCTTCGCACAATGGCCGGTGATGTGCGGCCATTATCTGAGTGACTCCATTGCCGGTGCGGAGTATGCCATCGATCAGCATCTGGTCAACGGTGCCCTCAGCCAGCGTGAACGGCTGGGCATTTATGCCGGGGAAATCGGCACCAATACCATCGTCATGAATCCGCGCAGCGCTGAACAACGCAGACGCGGCAGCACCCAGGGTGCGATTATTCTCGGATTGGGCGAGTGGGATCAGATCACCACACAAAAGCTGGTAGCCGCAACCTATGATGCAGTGCTGGAGTACCTGCTGCACTCGACTGAATTTGTCGGTGATGCAGAAAAATCCCGGACAGAAGATGAAGAGCTGAACCTGAACAGCCTGCTGATCTGCTGCAACTCAACCAAGCACATCACCATCGCCTCTTCCATTGAAGCTATTGTGCTCGGAATCTGCAAAGCGAATCAGCAGTACTTTTACAATAAAGGTAAAAACCAGCCGAAACGCGCTATCCGGCGACTGGAGTTTATCGAATGCTATATGGACACCGCCATCAGTGCGGCTTACGCCATCCGGGATCTGCCACGCCGGATGGAAAAAGACCTGCAGCGCCTGAATGCGCGCATTGTTCCGGCACAGGAGCTGCAGTTCAAGCGCGGGGACGGTGCCCGTGAGCGCCTGAGTGACCTGAATGCCAAGAGCGGTTACTGGGCAAGAATGATGGTCACCAATGCCGATCAGGACGATAACAAGTGCCCTGATGAGTGCTATGACGACTGGCTGTCGCCCAATATTCCGCAAAAGGTGCTGGATGCAGTCAGGCAACAACTTGGTCAGGCAAATACCCCGGAAAAAGAAAAATATCCGGCACAGGAAATTGCTGAGCGCATCAAATATGTGTTTATGTCAGAGCGGGCCCGTGCCGAAGCACTGGTACAACAGCGCCAGCCCGGCCTGATTGAAGCATTGATCAGGAAGTCCATACAGGACAGCCGCTATGACAGTAATATCTGCCGCACGCTGTTCCAGCTCATGGTGCCGGTAGACTTTAAGTCAGCAGCAAGGCAAACCGATCAGATACTGCTGGTACTGGATGGCTATACCGCCAACCTGCCCTGGGAAATGCTGCAGGCGGACGAAGAGCCATTCGCAATGCGCATTTCCATGGTACGCCAGCTGGTATCCACCCGTTACCGCCAGTCAGTCACCAATAGCTTATCCAAAGATGCCTGCGTCATCGGCAACCCTTCCACTGCGGATTTCCACCATCATTTCGATCTGGGGCTCAATCTTGACCCTGAAGATGACCATGACCTGCCCTCACTGAGCGGTGCAACCAAAGAAGCGCAGAAAGTAACCGAAACCCTGCGCAGTAGCGGTTATGAAGTCGAACACCTGTACCCTGCGCATCCGGATAATAAACCTTCAGATACGGCACTGGATGTTTTTAATATTCTGTTTAAAAAACCGTATCGTATTCTGATGATTGCCGCCCATGGTGAGACCCGGATCAGGGCAAAGCGGGATAACCGCGAGCGTACCGGTGTTGTGCTTTCTGACGGCATTATGCTGACTGCAGCAGAGATTGGCCAAATGGAAGTGGTACCGGATCTGGTGTTCCTGAACTGCTGCCATCTGGCCAAAGCGGATAATACCCCACGCAGCTACAACCGGCTCGCCTACAGCCTGTCGCGGGAACTGATTGAAATGGGTGTGCGCTGTGTGGTTGCAGCCGGCTGGGCGGTTAATGACGATGCCGCACTGACTTTCTCCGGAACGTTCTTCGAGGCCTTTACCTCAGGTGACACCTTTGGCAAAGCAATCTTCAAGGCACGCCGCAAAACCTATGAAATGCACCCCGGGCTGAATACCTGGGGCGCTTACCAGGCCTATGGTGATCCGAATTATCTGCTGCATACCGACAAGGAAGACGATGACGACGACGACAGCTGGCAACCGGTAGCCCCGCAGGAACTGGAAGACCGGCTGAAAGCGCTGCGCATTGACCTGAAACAGAGCTATAACAGCACATCGGAACACACTTACAACTACCGGAAATTCTCCGGAAAAATTCAGCGCATGCTGAACCGGGTACCGAATGCATGGGTGAAAAAACCGGGTATCCAGTACATTCTGGCCGACTTATACGGCTCTATGTTACCGGAAGGTTTTGAGCAGGCCGCCAAGGCTTATCAACAGGCCATTATCGAAGAAGACACCGACTGCCATGTTCCGATCCGGGCACTGGAGCTGTTGGGTAACCTGGAGTCACGTCAGGCGGAAACCCTGTCTGAAGAGGCGGAAGAAAAGCGTATCGCCGCGAACAAGGCTGATTTGGATAAGGACGCAAAAGCCCAACTGCTTGAAGAACAACAGCAACTGCTGCAAAAAGCGGAGCAACTGTCCTCCTCAGCCATTACCCGCCTTACCGGGCTGCTGAACATAACACTTGAAATGTATCAGCTACAGGCTCCCGGTTCATCTGATCAGGTCAGGGTTAATGTGGAACGTTTTGCCTTACTGGGAGGTGCTTACAAGCGCAAAGCCATTATTTTATTACGCCAGAGTAAAGATAAGGCCTGGACCAAAGAGCTGCAAAAAAGCATTGAGTTCTACAGAAAAGGCGAAGGTGTTTCTTTTGACCTCAACTTTAACCCCTACACCACCATTAACCGTCTGCAGCTGGAAGGCATTCTGCAAATTACGCATGACAACCAGATTATTCTTGCAGAAAAAGCACAGGCAGCCGCGCGGCAGAGCTTTGAGCAATCCTTATCGTTCTTTGATGGAGTGATGAGTGCAGATGCCACCATCGCAATCTATCTGCTGGATGAGACACGTATTAAAGAGCAGGCAGGAGAACAACCCGTCAAGGACTTCCTGATTGACTGTTACGAGAACGCTGTTAAAGGCATCCATTACTCCAGCCGCGAGTTTGATTCAGTCATAAAACAACTGGAATACCTGTCCCTGTTTCTGAAAAGTCATGCCAAAAACCTGAATAAAAGTGCTCCTGCTGAATCAGCCATTGCAGCACAGAAAGCCGATGTGCTGTCGGCAGTAGCAACGGCTTTACAGAAATTATGAAGCTATAAGCACCGACAGATCATGTGCTGATAGCGGGCAAGCGAGCGCCAGGGTTCCTGCGTGGAATACCGGCGCTCCAGCTCCAGCACATCCTCCAGAGCCATTTTTTTGCGCACTTCCGGATGCGAGTAATCATAAAAACAACGCACCCCCGACCAACTGAGCAACTCCAGCCCAAGCTCCGGTAACCAGCCTTCGACTTCAGCTGGCAACAGGGGTGAAATAGGCGCCAGACCATTATGCCCGTCGCTGGCAATGCGGTTTTCCAGTACGGTTTTCAAATCACCGCCCAGTAAATGACGCATCACTTTGGAATTTTGATTGAAAAACATCAGTGACAGATAGCCACTCGGTTTTAAAGTGGTTAATAATTGTGCTAGAGTCTCCCGTGGAGTCGCCAGCCATTCCAGTACGGCATGGCAGACAATGAAATCAAATTCAGCAGCATGCTCCCCGACAAACTCCTGAATTGTGCATTGTTGTAGACTAATATTGGCAAGACCGAGTGTTGTGTCAGGCTCAAGTTGCTGACGCGCCGCTTCCAGCATTTCCCGCGAAGGCTCAACCAGCGTTACGGAATGTCCTCGCTCAGCCATCCAGCGGGTCATTTGCCCCACACCGCCACCGGCATCCAGCGTGACCAGTGGGCGGGACATAAAATCGTGCCGGAGTAAATCGCGCTGAACAATATCCAGCCTGATTGCTCCGCGCGGATCATTATTACTGTAAATTTTGCGTTGAAAACGTTGTGCCAAACCATCAAAAATTCGGTCATGCTTCATGATCAGGTTTTTCCGGTATCCGCTTTATCGGGGCTGACAGTATATTTTTATGGATAGAATAATGCCAAAGGAAACGGCAAAACCAAACCTGTTAAACGGACGATACCGCTTAAACGAGTGCCTGTTTAATAATGAACTCGGACGCTTGTATCATGCCCGTGATACCAGCCTTGGCAACAGAACTTCCCGCAGCACCAGCGTGCTGATACACCTGTTCCCCGCAGAGGCCATCAGTTACCACACGGTACCAGCGACCTTCAGACGGCTCAAAACCATTATTAAAAACCTGAAGTACCCGGTACTACCGGTAATCGATTATGGCTGGCAGGGTACTGAAGCTTACTTTGTAATGGCCACACCGGACTCATGGACAATCAATGTGCTGCCGGAACTTAACAACAAACCCGGTAACCTCCATCAAAAGGCCATGCAAATCAGCAGTGAGCTGCAGAAAAGTAAACACATCAGCCAGCCGCTGGTTACCCAGGCTTTTCTGGTAATACCCGGCGGCGTTAAATTGCTCGGCACCGCCTTAACCGAACAGTTTCAGAATATCCAGCCGCAAAGGTATTTATTGCCTGCAATCAAGGATTCACACAACATTAGCATGACTTCCACACTACTGGGCTTTGGTTTGCTGGCCGGACTTGCGGCAGCAGGTGGCAGTTATTTCTATAGCAATCAAACTGAGCAGATTACACTTTCAAATACTCCGGCAGCAGACACAGAAGCGCAAAACGCTGAGCCGGTGGCCATTACTCAGCCCGCTGCTGTAATTACGGCTACAGAAGTACCTGAAGCAACACCACTGACTCTTGCTGAAACGAAAATCAGCCAGCAGGATACAACCCTTCCTGAAAATACAGAACTTAATGATATTTCTGCTCAGGAAACGGCAGAACCAGAACCAGAACCAGAACCAGAACCAGAACCAGAACCAGAACCAGAACCAGAACCAGAACCAGAACCAGAACCAGAACCAGAACCAGAACCAGAACCAGAACCAGAACCAGAACCAGAACCAGAAAATAACACCGTATTAGCTCCGGTAACACAACAGTCAAATGAAACTGACTCACCGACTGTTGCTTCCCCGGAAACAGTAGCGGTGTCACAAATTATTGAGCCAGCTCCGGAAGAAAAGCTGGCCTCTCAGATTGTTGAACCTGATCTGGCAGAAGATGCCACATCGCAAATTATTGAAGCTGTCCCGGAAGAAACTGAGGCAACAGTAACCGGTGCTATTAACGAACCGGCTGAGACAGACAGCTTAACCGTCGGGGAAGATGTGCCTGCTGATAACGATGACCCAGAGGCAGAGGCCAGGGACAAAACTGAAGAAAATGAATTAACTGACAGCACTAAGCCCAAAGCTGATGAAGCGCCCGTCATTAATAAGGACAAACTGACAGCTAATGGCATGACCAGCAAACAGCTTATCAGTAAAGCTTACGCAGCCATAGAAGCAGGGAGACTGAGTGAACAACCGGGTTCCGGCAGTATTTATTATATCCGCCTGTTAAAACGAATCGCTCCGCAACATCCACAAATCCACCGCCTGGCAAGGGAAGTAGTTGCTGCCTGTCATGTAAAAACCCGCAATGCACTCAAGCTAAAAAACAAACGTCAGGCGACTAAACACCTGTGGCTTGCCGGACGCCTTATCGAAGAATTTAATCTGAAACAAATGAACAAGGCTCAGGCAATCCTTGAACAACGCAGCAGCGAATAATCCTTATCAATAACCCTGCCCCGGATATACAGGAGCAATGACAGGATAAGCCGGCGGGGAAACATACTGCACACTACCATCCGGATAATACAGAATATAACTCGGAGGTTGCGGTGCCAGCGGACGCGCAGACATCTGCGGAGCTACCGGCCGCTGAGGAGCTACCGGCACAGAAATAACCACCTGCTCCTGCACATCAGCTGCGGGTACGGGTGCCGGAGCATCAGCCAAAACGGGCTCTTTTTGCTGCCCCCGAAAGGTGGGTTTGGGTTGCCGGGCATGATTATTGGCCTGCTGTGGATCAACCGTCACCTGCTCTGCTTCGCGGGCTTTGTGTCTTCTTTCAGTTGAGATAGCTTCCGCAACCTGCGTTCTGGCTTTGATTTGCTCATTAAACATCTTTGCAAAAGGCGACCAGCCAAAGACTGTCAATAGCGCATTTACAGCCAGAAATGCCACTGTTCCGGCAAGTGTAATCCACAATCGCCTGACTTCATTATTCACAGCATTGATCCATTATTTTTGATAATTAATGGGGTTATCTTCTCATGGAGAAAAATAATTAGAAACGTAAGCTTAGGACTTTTACGATCAACTGCAAAATAAATATATTTTGAGTCAGGACACTACCGTACAACCCTGCGGTACCAGAAACTCATCACATAATTGCCACGGGATATGATCCCAGCACCCGCACCAGATCAACATCCTTACGCAGCCGCTCCAGTGCATTCTGCAGCGACTCATCCTGCTCATGGCCCAGTACATCCAGGAAAAACATATAATCCCAGTTAGTATTACGCCCCGGCCGTGATTCAATCCGGGTCATGTCCACGCCATGCTCAGCCAGTGGCTTCAGAATCTGGAACAATGAACCCGGCCGGTTCGGCGTTGAAATTAGCAGAGAGGTTTTATCCTTGCCACTCGCGCCCACCACCTGATCACCAATCACCAGAAAGCGGGTGGTATTGCTGGAGTTATCTTCGATACCGGCGTGAATCAGCTGCAGGCCATAAATCTGTGCAGCCTGTTTCGGACCGATGGCCAGCGACTGCGGATCTTCAGCGCATAAACGCGAGGCCTCACTATTACTGCTCACCGGAATACGCTCCACCTGCGGCAGATTGCGGTTCAGCCACTCACGGCATTGCGCCAGTGACTGCTGATGAGAATATACCCGTTTAACACCGGAAAGATCGCTGCTGTTACCCATTAAGTTCTGACGGATACGCAGGCTGATCTCGCCACAAATACGCAGCTCAGACTGCATAAACATATCCAGCGTATGAGTAATCACTCCTTCGGTTGAGTTCTCAATCGGCACCACACCATAGCGCACCCGACCGGACTCCACCTCGCGGAACACCTGATCAATCGCATCCACCGGTTTGGTGGCCATCGCCTGTCCAAAATGCTTCAGGGTGGCCTCTTCGGTAAAGGTTCCTTCCGGCCCCAGATAGGCAACACACATCGACTCTTCCAGCGCCAGACAGGCAGAGATAATTTCACGGTACAGGTGGGTAATCTGCTCATTGCGCAGCGGCCCCTGATTCAGTTCCTGCATCCGGGTCAGAATCTGTGCCTCACGCTCCGGACGATAGAACTTTGCATGCGGATCTTCCGCCAGCTTGGTGTGTGCCACCTCTTCCGCACACTGCGCCCGCTCATTCAGCAAGCCAAGAATCTGAGTATCCAGCGCATCAATACGCTCACGCAAAGCCAGCAGATCTTTATTCATTGAAACCTCTTCATCTAAACTCCAACCGGAATCACCCACTAAAATCTAACGGCACAAGACAGACTGTCATAGCTTATCTGCAAGGCAAGTATGTCTGAGCGCAGCGAGTTTACGCAGCCTGAAAGATAAGCTATGTCAGGCTGTCGCCCACCTGATAGTACACTTATAAACGTTGTTCAAATTGCTGCATAAACTCAATCAGGGCATCGACACCCGCTTCCGGCATCGCGTTATAAATACTGGCACGCATCCCGCCCAGATCACGATGGCCTTTCAGGGTGGACAAGCCTGCAGCCTCTGCCTCGGCTAAAAATTGCTGATCCAGTGACGTATCCGCCAGCATAAAAGGCACATTCATCCATGAACGGCAGTCCTCACGTACCGGATTGTGATAGAAATCTGACTGGTCAATTGCCTGATACAGCTTTTCCGCCTTACGCCGGTTAATCTCCGCGATGGCAGGCAAACCGCCCAGCTTTTTCAGCCACTGAAACACCAGCCCGGCCATGTACCAGGCATAAGTCGGCGGCGTGTCATACATCGAATCCGCGTTAGCATGCACCGCATAATCAAACATGGTCGGCGTACCGGCAACCGTCTGTCCGGGCAGATCATCACGCACAATCACCAGCGTCAGTCCGGCAGGGCCGATGTTTTTCTGCGCCCCGGCATAAATCAGCCCGAACCGGCTGACATCAAACGGTCGTGACAGCAAGGTCGATGACATATCAGCCACCAGCGGCACATCACCACTATCCGGAATCCAGCCGAACTCCACGCCACGAATGGTTTCATTCGGCGTGTAATGCAGGTAAGCAGCCTCCGGATCACATTGCCAACCGGCAAAGTCTGGTATATCAGTAAAGTTACCGGCCTCACTACTGGCAACCACATTGACATCTGCGTATCGCTTTGCCTCTGCAATCGCCTTACACGACCAGTCACCGGTATTGACGTAGTCGGCTTTGCGCTTGCCACGCAGCAAATTCAGCGGAATCATCGAAAATTGACTGCTGGCCCCGCCCTGCAAAAACAACACTTTGTAATTATCAGGAATTGCCAGCAACTCACGCAGATCAGCTTCGGCCTGCTCAGCAATCGACATAAACGCCTTGCCACGGTGACTCATTTCCATCACCGACATGCCGCTGCCCTGCCAGTCGGTTAATTCCTGTCGCGCCTGCTCCAGCACGGACTCCGGTAATACTGCAGGCCCGGCACTAAAATTATAAACGCGGCTCATGATTAATCTTCCTGCACATCACCGGCATTATCATCTGCTGCCGGGTCAGCCGAAACACTGGCATCGGACTCAGCGTCCGCATCAACAGCATCCACCTCTTCATCACTGTCATCACCCGCATTCGGGATCGGTGCAATCTGTACCAGACGCTCTCCCGAAGTCAGGCGGATCAGGGTCACACCCTGTGTATTCCGGCCTACCACTGAAATCTGATTCACTGCAGTACGTACCAGCGTACCGCCATCAGTGATCAGCATCATTTCATCATTTTCGCAGACCTGCACTGCACCCACCGCAGCACCATTGCGCTCCGAGGTCTGAATGGCAATCACGCCCATACCGCCACGGCCCTGCTGCGAAAACTCATCCATACTGGTGCGCTTACCGTAACCATTCTCGGTCGCGGTCAGAATATGGCCTTCATCATTCAGAATGATCAGCGCATTCACGGAATGCCCGTCGTCCATTTTAATACCGCGCACACCGGCTGCGGTACGTCCCATGGGTCGCACATCTTTTTCATCAAAACGGATCGCCTTACCCGATGAAGCAAACAGCATGACATCGTTATTCCCATTGGTCAGCGCCACATCGACCAGATAATTATCATCACGCAGGTCAATGGCGATAATGCCCGCTGAACGCGGACGCGAGAAATCACGCAGCGGCGTTTTCTTCACCGTACCGTTCGAGGTCGCCATGAACACATACCAACCCTCGGAATACTCACGAATCGGCAGGATGGCGTTAATCCGCTCGCCCTCTTCCAGCGGCAACAGGTTCACCATCGGACGCCCGCGCGAGTTACGGCTGGCCATCGGCAACTGATAAACCTTCAGCCAATACATGCGCCCGCGACTGGAGAAACAGAGAATGGTGTCATGGGTGCTGGCCACAAACAGCTTCTCGATGAAATCCTCTTCCTTCATCGTGGTGGCCGCCTTGCCCCGCCCGCCACGACGCTGGGCACGGTAGGTATCCAACTGCTGCGCCTTGGCATAACCGGCATGCGACAGCGTCACCACCACTTCCTCATCGGCAATCAGATCTTCCAGATTCAGGTCTTCGCCAATCGGATCAATCTCGGTACGGCGCTCATCGTTAAAGCCGTCACGCAACTCAGTCAGTTCGTCGCGGATCACCTGCATCAGGCGTTCCGGATTAGCCAGAATATCCAGCAGATCTTCAATCCGCTCCAGCAGTTCGCGGTACTCGGTAAGAATTTTGTCTTTTTCCAGACCGGTCAGACGGTGCAGACGTAACTCAAGAATCGCCTGGGCCTGAGCTTCCGACAGCCAGTACTCGCCATCACGCAGGCCGAACATTTCGCCAAGACCATCCGGACGGCAGGCATCCGCCCCGGCACGGGTCAGCATCTCACTGACGATGCCCGGATTCCAGCCGCGTGCAATCAGCCCTTCTTTGGCCTCTGCCGGACTTTCAGCATTTTTAATCAGCTGGATAATTTCATCGATATTGGATAGCGCAACCGCCAGTCCTTCCAGAATATGCGCCCGTTCACGTGCCTTGCGCAGATTAAAAATAGTACGGCGGGTCACCACCTCACGACGATGACGCAGGAAAGCATTCAACACCTGATACAGGTTCAGCAACCGTGGCTGCCCATCCATCAGCGCCACCATATTGATACCGAACACACTCTGCATCTGGGTTTGCTTATACAGATTGTTCAGCACCACCTCACCGGATTCGCCGCGCTTCAGCTCAATAACCATGCGCATACCGTCTTTGTCCGACTCATCACGCAGCTCGGAAATCCCTTCCAGCTTTTTGTCCTTAACCAGCTCAGCAATCTTTTCCAGCAGGCGCGCCTTATTCACCTGATAAGGCAGCTCGGTGACAATAATCGTTTCCCGCCCGGTTTTTTCATGCACATCAATGCGGGCACGGGCACGCACATAAATACGCCCTTTACCTGTGCGGTAGGCCTCACGGATGCCCCGCGCACCATTGATAATCCCTGCAGTCGGGAAATCCGGCCCGGGCAGAATTTCCATCAGCTCTTCAATTTCAATATCCGGCTTGTCAATCATCGCCAGACAGGCATCCACCACTTCGCCCAGGTTATGTGGCGGTATATTGGTTGCCATACCCACCGCGATACCGGAAGAGCCATTCACCAGCAGATTCGGAACACGGGTCGGAAATACCGAAGGCTCACTCTCGGAACCATCATAGTTAGGAACGAAATCAACCGTTTCCTTATCCAGATCCGCCATTAATTCATGGGCGATCTTCGACATGCGGATTTCGGTATAACGCATCGCCGCCGGTGCATCACCGTCCACCGAGCCAAAGTTACCCTGGCCATCAACCAGCATATAACGCAATGAGAATGGCTGAGCCATACGCACCACGGTGTCATACACCGCTGTGTCACCGTGCGGGTGATATTTACCGATCACGTCACCGACAATACGTGCCGACTTTTTATAGGGCTTATTCCAGTCATTATTGAGTTCGCCCATCGCATACAGGGCACGCCGGTGGACCGGTTTCAGGCCATCACGTACATCCGGCAGGGCACGTCCGACAATAACACTCATCGCATAGTCCAGATAGGACTGGCGCATTTCATCTTCGAGGTTTACAGAGAGAATTTCCTTGGCGAAGTCGGCCATATTTTTTCGCTTTTCCGCAGATAAAAGAATCCGCGAATTGTACCAGATAATCAGGGGATTTGCGCACTCATGCTATAACTAAACACAGCAGCCGGTTTATGGCATAAAGGTATTGCCAAAGCGTCTGCCACAAGCGGCATCATGCCATGACTCAAGAGTACTTCGATGGATATTCCGGCTCACCTGATCAGCATTGAATTAAGAACGTTAAGCGCTGCATTTTTGCTCGCCATGTTAGCGTTCGCAGCCTATACCGCCCCCTGGCACTTCGTGCGCAGACATTCGCATGTCTATTTCGGAGCTATTGTACTGACCGGCTTCATTTGGGTTCTGCGCGCAGGTATCGGCGACGGACTGAACCTTCACCTGCTGGGGATGGTCATGCTGACTCTGATGTTCGGCTGGCGGCTGGCATTAATCGCGGCTACGATTATCGTCAGTATCAGTTTTGTCAGCCAGACACTGGAATTATTTCCCGGCGTAATGACGCCAATAACCGCAGTGAACAGGGAGACGGATATAATCCACTCACTGTCCGCCATTCCCCTCAACACCTTGTTTATGGCGGGCATACCCATCCTGCTCACCCACTACATGCTGGTCTGGACAGAGAAAAAACTACCGGCCAATTTTTTCATCTATATTTTCATCAATGCCTTTCTGACCGGTGCACTGAGCATCCTGGCGGTAATCAGCTGCGGCACCCTACTGATGTTAGTCAGTGGCGCTTATGACTGGTCGTATCTGCAGGCGAACTACCTGCCATTTATCCCGCTGCTGATGTTTCCGGAGGCTTTGATGAATGGCATGCTGATGACAGTATTTGTGATTTATACACCGGACTGGGTGAGAAGCTTTCATGACCGGCATTATTTGCGTAAGCGGTAAGCGGGATGAGTGACATAGTCAGCGCCCCTCAGCTATCAGTGCTAATATTTATTCATACTATTACCTTTTACAGACAAACCCATTTATGTTTAAAAATATAATGCTGCCTGTTTTGATTGCAGGCATAACCACAAGTAGTAGCATGGTCATTGCACAAACGCCTGAAGTTGAGACGCTGGAAGCAGCCTGCGGGTATGTAAAAAACCATTTCTACCGGCAAGATATGAATGGTCTTGACTGGGAGGGGCTATGCGAAACGGCTAAGGAAAAAGTTGCTAAATTACCTGATTCACTGAAGCCGGAGTTGAAACAACTATTGGCCCGGCTTAAAACCTCCCATACCGGCTACTTTACACCCGATGATCCGAACTTTGCGATTTTATTGGATGTGTACCGGGGCAACCCTGACTTGTCTGAAATTATTAAAAAGCATTATAGCGATCGTCCTTATCTGGAGGGTGTCGGCCTGTTTACAAAACGCATTGAGGGTGAGTCTTATATTGACCAGTTGTTGGCAGGCGGGGCAGCAGCGCAGGCTGGTTTAAAAACGGGCGACCAACTGATCAGTGTGGATGGCAGGCCTTTTCATCCGGTACGTTCATTCAGGGGAAAAGCCGGGACAGCGGTAGAAATGACGTATCGGCGTACAAAGGAGGGAGATGTTCAGACAGTCCGCCTGTTAGTGGATAAAGGGGCACCTCATGAGCTGTTTGCAAAAGCTTCTGAGCACAGTATGCGGGTGGAAAATATAGATGGTAAACGTATCGGCTATATACGTTTCTGGTCGCTGGCAGGTGAAGAACCGACAGCGCTTTTCAGGCAGGCATTCGACCGTTATGAGGACGGGATGTTTGCGGATGTTGATGCGGTGATTGCTGATATCAGAGTACAGGTTGGCGGTGGCTTTCTGCCTTTAGATGTGATTGCACCATTGGGATTGCCCTCACGGTATATTTCGCGCCAGGGGGAAGGCAGGATTCCCGCCCCCGGTCTTAAGGGACGGTTTGTATTGATGGTTGACCACCATACCCGCTCTGCCGCAGAGATGTTTGCCCATCTGGTGAAGACAAAAAAGGTAGGGACGCTGGTGGGGGAAACCACTGCCGGCGCTGTGACCGGCGGACGTTTGTTTCCATTGCCAAACGGAGCAGTGGTATACGTCAGTGTCTCAGGAGTTGAATACGGTGGTGTAGAACTGGAAGGCGTTGGGGTAAGTCCGGATATTTCAGTTGACTATCAACTTCCTTATAGTGAGGGACGTGACCCGATTCTGGATAAGGCCCTTGAGGTGGCACGTGAACTAGCCGGGGATTGAACCACAAATATTATTACCCATTAGCAAAGAACCTCAGCAGCAGACTCACTCTACCCCTGAGGTTCAGATAACGCATCCATACCGGACGAAGTTACTTTGCTGCTTCCAGCACCTTTTTAATCTCTTCAGGCAGATCCTTCTCCAGATCCTGCAGGTGCAGGCGACGACCATTCAGGAACAAAGTCGGCGTACTATCCACGCCCAGACGCTGCCCCTCTTTCTGCCCCCGGTTAACCTGCTCTTCCGGATAGTCAGACTCAATACATTTATTGAACTCATCCATATCCAATTCCAGCTTTTCAGCCAGCCCGACCATCGCCGCATCATTCAGCGCGCGCTGATCAGAAAAAGCCAGATCATGATATTCCCAGTACTTGTCCTGCTTACCGGCACAGGCCGCACCCTCGGCAATCTTGCGTGAAACACCGGAACGGTTAATCGGGAAGTCCAGATAAACAATTTTCAGGTCATCCTTAAATTGCTCCAGCACCTTTTTCAGCACGTCATCAGCGCGCTTACAGTGCGGACACTGAAAATCAGCGAACTCAACCAGTACCGCCTTAGCATCCGCAGCCCCTTTGAACGGGAAACCGCTGATATCGATGTCTGCAAACGGCGCTTGTGGCTGTTCAAAACCCAGCTGAAAAACGCTCCCTTCTTTTAACTCAGCAAGAAAGGCGTTCTGTTTTTCTGCCTGCGAGTTCTGCTCCAGAAACTGCTTAACCTGCGCTTTTATCGCTTCCAGCGGTTGCTGAATACGTTCCTTGTTTTCTTCGTAAAACTTATTGATTTCCTCATCGCTGACTTCTTCAGCCTTAAACAGCTCGCCCGCAACCTCATCAACCGACTTTCCCGAATCTTTAGCCCGTTTTTCCAGCTCCATCGTCACCAGCGCTTCATCGACCAGCGCGGAGCGAGTCTGATAATACTGTAACTGCGCCTCATACAACGCCTGCTGCACAGACAGTGGCAGGTCGGTTGCTGTATATGCTTTTTCATCCAGCTGAAACAACGTTTCCTTCTCCGCCGCAACGGTCAGCTGTGCGCTACTCAGCAATGCAAGAGCCACTCCCAGCGCGATACCCTTCAATTGCAATTTTCCAACGGTTATTTTCATGTATATCTTCCGGTTACAAATAATCACTATAAAGTTGGAAAAAGATAGCACAAAATCACGGGAACCGTGGATTAACAACACCCTGACTCACATTACCAAAAATTAACAAATGTGCCTTGCACAGTTATCTGCTTATACAAAGTTGTGATATAAGAAATTGTCAGCAGTAGATTAACTATAATTATTTCATACGTAACCTGCCCCTCTGGCTTACGTAAATTAATTCAATCATCTGATAAGAAGGAGAGATACTTATGAGAAAGCCCCTATCGATTCTGGCCGCCGCGGTACTGAGCATGGGCCTGATAAGCCCGCTCAATGCCGCCACCCTGAAAATGGCTTATGACGCAGATCCGGTCAGCCTCGACCCGCATGAACAGCTATCCGGCGGCACCCTGCAGATGTCGCACATGATTTTTGATCCGCTGCTGCGCTGGAGCAAGGATCTGAGTTTTGAACCACGGCTGGCCGAGAAATGGGAACAGATTGATGACACCACCATGCGTTTTTATCTGCGTAAGGGCGTCAAATTCCACTCCGGTAATGATTTCACGGCAGCGGATGTTATTTTCACCTTTAACCGCCTGAAAGAATCTCCGGACTTCAAAGCAGTATTTTCTGCTTTCAAAGAAGCCAAAGCAGTCGATGATTTCACCGTCGACCTGATTACCGAAAAGCCCTTCCCGCTGGTATTACACAACGCCACCTATATCTTCCCGATGGACAGCAAGTTCTACAGCGGCGAAGATGAAAACGGCAAGCCCAAAGACGCGCTGGTCAAACATGGTGATGCCTACGCCTCAACCCATGCCTCAGGCACCGGCCCTTACACCGTGACCTCACGTGAACAGGGTGTCAAAGTTGAGTTTGCCCGTAATGATGGTTACTGGGATGAAAAGTCTCCCGGCAACGTCGATAAAATCACCCTGACACCGATCAAGGAAGACCCGACCCGGGTGGCCGCCTTATTATCCGGCGATGTGGATTTTATTGCCCCGGTGCCGCCGACTGATCTTGAGCGGATCAGAGCAGATGACAAGGTTGACCTGATCACCATGTCAGGCACCCGCATCATCACCTTCCAGATGAATCAGGAGCGTGTTGAGCATTTCAAAAACCCGAAAGTCCGCCAGGCGATTGTCTATGCGGTCAATCAGGAAGGTATTGCTGACAAAATCATGAAGGGTTTTGCCACACCGGCAGCACAATTCAGCCCGAAAGGTTACCTGGGCTATAACGAATCCTTAACGCCCCGTTTCGATCTGGACAAGGCCAAAGCCCTGATGAAAGAAGCCGGTCTGGAAGACGGATTCAGCGTCACCATGATGGCACCCAATAACCGCTACGTTAATGATGAGAAAATTGCCCAGGCCGTAGCGTCTATGCTTGCCAAGATCAATATCAAGGTTGACCTGAAAACTCTGCCCAAGGCGCAATACTGGCCTGCTTTTGATGAGCGAGCAGCAGATATTATGATGATCGGCTGGCACTCAGACACCGAAGACTCCAATAACTTCTTTGAATTCCTGACTGCCTGTCCGGACAAAGAGGCAGGACTCGGCCAGTACAACAGCGGCAACTACTGCAACCCCGAAGCCGACAAGATGATGCAGGAAGCCAATGCCATTACCGATCAGGAAAAGCGTGCAGAGATTATGCAGAACATTGAAAAGATGCTGTATGAGGATGCCGCTTACATCCCGCTGCACTGGCAGGACCTGGCCTGGGCGGCGAACAAAAAAGTGAAGGCAGAGCCGATCCTGAATGTGATGGATTTCCCTTACCTGGGGGATTTGGTGGTTGAGGAGTAATAAACAACCCCGCCTCTCTTTTTCACAGAGGATGTTGTAAAAAAAAATCCCCTCCGTCTCCCCTGAGCAACGTTTACAAAGCAAAACGTTTGAATCAAAGGGGAGTGCCTTCCGACAAACAACAGTATGAATCGAAAGGTATCCCCCTTTGTAAAAGGGGGAACAAGGGGGATTTAAAATATGGCACAGTTTGAGTTTTAAGTCTTTCAACAGGATAACCCCATGCTCGCCTTCCTGATTAAACGCGTCTTTCAGGCACTGATCGTGATGTTTGTGATCAGCATCATCAGCTTTTCCATTCAGGATAATTTAGGCGACCCGCTGCGTGAGCTGGTGGGGCAGTCGGTATCCGAAGAGGAGCGTCAGCAACTGCGGGACAAAATGGGGCTCAACGACCCTTTTCTGGTTCAGTACATACGCTTTGCGGGGAAAGCATTACAGGGGGATTTAGGCACCTCCTACTTCTTCAAGGAACCGGCCTTACAGGTTATCCTGCGCAAATTACCCGCGACACTGGAGCTGGTATTCGGCGCCACATTGATTATCGTCAGCCTGTCGGTTCCGCTTGGGGTTTTCGCGGCTATCAAGCCTCAGCACATTGCCTCAAAAATCATTATGGGCATCAGCACCGTCGGTATATCCGTACCGGTATTTCTGACCGCAATCGGGCTGATTTACCTGTTTTCCATCCATCTGGGCTGGATGCCCTCCTACGGGCGCGGCGAAACATTTAAGATTACTGAAAACTGGGACACCGCCCTGCTGACTGCGGATGGCCTGCATCATCTCATTCTGCCATCGGTTGCGCTGGCATCGATCATGCTGCCGCTGTTTATCCGTCTGATCCGCTCTGAAATGATGGAAGTGCTGCAATCCGAATACGTTAAATTCGCCTGGGCTAAAGGCATATCCCCCCGACGGGTTTATTTTTTACATGCACTGAAAAATACCATGCTGCCGGTGATTACCGTCGGGGGCGTACAAATCGGCACCATGGTCGCCTATACCATACTCACCGAAACCGTTTTCCAGTGGCCGGGTATGGGCTTTCTGTTTCTGGAGGCGGTTAACCGCGTGGACACACCGCTGATTGTGGCTTATCTGATTGTGGTCGGTGCTATCTTCGTGATTACCAACACCATCGTTGACCTGATTTACGGCATGGTCAACCCCACCGTCAAACTGGTGGGAGGCAAATCATGAACACAGCCGTCAAAACACAAAAAGCTCCTGGTCGCTTACAGCAGTTTAAGTCTTCTCACTTCTGGCACAGCTTTAAGCAGGACAAGGTGGCGCAGGTCAGTTTTGGTGTATTAATCATCGCCGTTGTGCTGGCTTTGCTCGCACCGCTGATCGCACCTTATAACCCTTACGATCTCGCCCAAATAGATATTATGGACTCAGAAATCCCGCCCAGCTGGGAAAGCTCGGGTGATGAGCGCTTCTGGCTGGGTACCGATATTCAGGGCCGGGATATGTGGTCGACTATTCTGTATGGCACCCGTATTTCGCTGACGATTGGCGTGTGCGCCGTACTGCTGCAGGCTTTCCTCGGCATAGTGATTGGCCTGACTGCCGGTTATCTGGGTGGGCGTATCGACAGCTTCCTGATGCGCATGGCGGATATCCAGCTGTCTTTTTCCACGCTGATGGTGGCGATTATTGTGCTGGCCGTATTTCAGGCCAGCTTTGGTTCGGAGCTGTATCAGGAACTGGCCATGCTGATGCTGATTCTGGTGATCGGCATTGCCGAATGGCCGCAGTATGCCCGCACCATCCGCGCCTCAGTGCTGGCGGAAAAAGAAAAGGAATACGTAGACGCCGCCAGAGTCATTGGCCTGCCGACGCCGCGGATTATGTTCCGCCATATCCTGCCGAACACACTGTCGCCGATCCTGGTTATCTCCACGGTACAAATCGCCAATGCCATTATTTCAGAGGCGTCACTGTCTTTTCTCGGTCTGGGCATGCCGGTGTCGCAGCCGTCACTTGGCTCACTGATTTCCAGCGGCTTTGAGGTCATTCTGTCCGGCTCATGGTGGATCACCGTAATTCCGGGTGTGGTGCTGATTGTGATTGTACTGGTGATGAACCTGCTCGGCGACTGGCTGCGCGATGTATTAAACCCCAAACTGTACAAAGGCTGATCAGACCATGAGTTTACTGACGGTGAATAATCTGGAAGTCCGCTTTGCATTGCGTCAGGGCGATGTGATTGCATTACGTGATATTAATTTCAGCCTGCAGCGCGGTGAACGGCTGGGCGTGGTTGGCGAGTCGGGGGCGGGCAAATCGGTACTGGGCTTTTCTATTATTAACCTGATTTCACGCCCGGGCTATATTGCACAGGGCGAAGTGGCTTTCGAGGGCCGGAATCTGGCCACACTGTCCGCAGAAGCCATGCGCTCTGTGCGCGGCAATCGTATTGCGATGATTTTTCAGGATCCGATGATGACCCTGAATCCGGTGCTGAGTATTGGCGAACAGATGACGGAGTGCCTGCTGGCACACCGGAAGATCAGCAAAGAGGAAGCCCGTAACATTGCACTGCAGCGTCTGAAACAGGTACAAATCCCCTCCCCTGAACATCGTCTGGATCAGTATCCGCATGAACTATCCGGCGGCATGCGCCAGCGCATTGTCATTGCGATAGCCCTGCTGCTTGACCCTGATTTGATTATCGCTGACGAACCCACCACAGCGCTGGACGTTACGATTCAGGCTGAAATTATGAGCCTGATGCTGGAGTTGTGCGAAACCAATAATGTTGCCCTGATGCTGATTACTCACGATCTGGGCGTGGTGTCGGAAGTGACGCAGCGCACCATGGTGATGTACGCAGGACGCATTGTCGAGAGTGGCCCGACCCGGAAGATTATTAATCATGCGCAGCATCCGTATACACAAGGTCTGATTAATGCCCTGCCGCAAATGACCACGCCGGGTCAGCGCCTGAATCAGATTCGCGGCTCCATGCCCTCCCTGCAGGACGTACCATCCGGCTGTGCTTTCCGCCCGCGCTGTGACTTCGCCATGCCGGTTTGCGAACAGCAGATACCGGATTTATATCAGGCCGGTGACTGTAAAGTAGCCTGCCACTTATTGAATAAAAAAGATAAGGAGCAGCAGTCATGACCCAAAGCGCATTACTCAGTATCCGGCAGCTGCATAAACGCTTCTCAATTTCCGGTGATTTGCTGGATCAGATTAAATTCAAAGAAGGCCGGATCACACGGGTTCAGGAATTTGTTCACGCAATTAATGGTGTGACTCTCGATGTACAGCGTGGTGAAGCTTTATGTATTGTCGGTGAATCCGGCTGTGGTAAATCAACGGTCGCCCGTACCGTTATGGGTTTATTGAAGCCGACTTCCGGCGAGGTTCACTATCAGGGCAAACGGATTGATGCACTGTCCGGCCGTGAACTGCTGCCCTACCGGCGCAAAATGCAGATGATTTTCCAGAACCCGTATGCCTCCCTGAATCCACGCATGACCATTAAGCAAACCCTGCAGGAACCGGTTGAATTTCACCGGCCAGGCTGGAGCAAGTCTGAAATCAGTGACAAAATCAGTGAGGTGATGCAGTCTGTAGGCATTGATCCGTCCTGGGGCGTGCGTTTTCCGCATGAGTTTTCCGGCGGTCAGCGCCAGCGTATCAGTATTGCCCGTGCCTTAGCAGTTGGCCCGGAGTTTATTGTCGCCGACGAGCCGATTTCCGCACTGGATGTCTCGATTCAGGCGCAGGTGCTGAACCTGATGACTGAAGCTCAGGAGCAGCGCAACCTGACCTACCTGTTTATTACCCATGACTTATCGGTGGTTGAACATTTCGGCACACGGGTCGCGGTGATGTACCTGGGTACGGTGTGTGAACTGTCCCCTACCCGCAACCTGTTTGCCAACCCGCGCCATCCCTATACCCGCGCCCTGCTCTCGGCCATCCCGCGACTCACTGCTGACCGCCCGCAACATATCAGGCTCAGTGGCGAAGTACCGACGCCGGTAAACTTACCTTCAGGCTGCGTATTTCATGGCCGCTGTCCGCATGCTAATGAGCGTTGCAGGACAGAAATTCCGTTATTGCACACCACGACGGGGGGGGCTCAAGTCGCCTGCCATGGTGTTGAAGAGGGGCGTTGTTAATTACCCGCCCCGAATTTGTCATGTTATTAAGCAACCTAAAAATATCCGCCTAATATGTCTCTGCGCACTAATATAGCAGGGGCATGAGACTAAAGCCTCAGTGCACATTAAACCAATACAACATGAGCAAAAATTCTTAAGACACTTGTCTTAAAACCATCTGACAGAAAGCTCAGGTTCATATAACAACCAACCAAAACCCCGACAAAGCAGACATTTACCCAATTCTGTTTTTTCCCTCAAAACCTAAACTGTGCATCCAAGGCATCGGTGATCAGCGACAGAAATTCACAGTCCGCAACATCCCGAACCTTAACTTTCACTTATTTATCACATAGGAATATCTGATCATGTTTATTAACAAATTATTATCTGCAACCACTCTTTCAGCTGCTCTGGCATTAACTACACTCACAAACATAGCCTCAGCAACACCACTGGCTGACAACATGGATGGTGGCGGCTGTATTGTAAATACCGGCAATTATGCTGACGACGTAATAACTATCACTAATGCAGACCTTGTTAAAGCGCACGGAGTAATGGCTCCCGGCACCACCATCACCCATGTGGTCAACTTTGCTTATGACTTTGGTGTCACCGATCAAAGCTGTGCCGGTGCGACTGCCACCATTTCACTGGATACCCCAACCTTCCCGGCCTCAACGGCTGTCAGCTTTGATAGCCTGGTGCTTGATGGCGCCATTTCAAATGTCTCCATTGTTGATAACAGCGGCACTCTGGCTCTGACCCTGACCATGACTACTCAGGAGCAGGTTGATATGGCCACTCCATTCACTTACAGCGTTCCGTTCACTATTAACGCTGACGTTTCAATCTGATTTATTGGCAGCAGACAGGCTCACTCGCTGACCAGTGAGCCTGTTACCCCCAAAATCGATAACATCAGCACATACGAGAGCCGTCATTATGAAAAGAAACACGACACACCACATCGTATTACCCATAATAATTTTATCCTTAAACCCCCTACCTGCCACAACAGCGGCGCCAATAACCAAGGATATACTGGGTTACGGCTGCATAGTAACCGAGGGTAACTTTGCAAACAGCGTTATCACTATCACCAATGCAGATCTCGTCAAAGCACACGGGGTTCTGGCACCGAATACCACTATCACTCATGTAGTTAACTTCAATTATGATTTTGGGGTCACAGATACCAGCTGTTTAGGTGCAAAAGCATCTATTACTCTGGACTCAACTGACCTGCCAACCACCAGCGAAGTATCTTTTGACAGCCTGGTTATTGATGGCGATTTTACTGAAACGTCCATCTTCAATAATACCGGCCATATCAGTCTGACTTTGACCATGACAACACAAACCCCGGTCAATATGGCGACCCCATTCACCTACTATGTACCTTTCACGCTTAACGCCACAGTATCCATCCCCAAGTAAGCCAAACTAAGGAGTCCGGTCATGTTAAAGAAAATATCAACCCTGATTTTTATATTATTGTTATCACCTGCCTCATGGGGCTTTGAACTGACTCAGGTCACCGGCACACAGACAGAAATTGCCTATGCCGGTACTGCAGATAAGTCAGCCGGTGGGGAAACTTATCTGATTGCCGACCACGTTATTGCACCGGATGAAATTACCGGCTATATCCCTTTCAACAAACAGGTCGGCATTCTGACGTTTTCAGTACTGTCGCCTCAGAAGTCCAAAATTATTATGGAATGGGACAACCCTAACCAGCTTTATTCACGCATTGGAAAAACCCTAAAGTTCAGAAGAGCAGGTGAATATCAGTCAATTTCATTTAATGCCACCGGCCTGATTACAGGCTATATCTCACTTTACAATGACAACCGGAAACTATTGAAGAGAGTTCACTACACTATCAAAAAGCAAAGAGCCTACAGCCAGAACCTCAGAGCTTTTGTGCGCGACTCCCAGTCAGATGGCAGTAACAACGCCGACAATACAACCGACCAGAATGTAGGGCTCAGCTATTCAATCAGTCAAAGAGCCAATATTGGTGACCCCAGATTTTACATGGGGCTCAGCGTTTCAAGCGACCTGAATAACACCAACAATCGGTCGATTTCAGCGAGTGTAGGATATTCATGGTAACTCCGCCAATCAACGCTTCAGCAACACATAAACCGCCCCGGTTCCGCCATCCACCGGCCGGGCCGAATGAAACGCCTGTACCCGGTCATGCTGACGCAGCCAGTGATTCACTTTAATCTTTAGTACCGGGCCACGGTGGTCAGAACGATTGCCCTTGCCATGAATAATCCTTACACACTCACCCTGTAACGGATAAATCGTCACCAGAAATTCTGCCAGATAAACCCGTGCCTGTTTTGCATTCAGGCCATGCAAATCCAGTTCAGCAGCCACCCGATATTCCCCGCGCCGTAACTTATTAAAAACGCGGTACTGAACCCCCTCCCGTTTGTAGCTGAGAATATCACCGGGCTGAATATCCATCGGCACATATTCATCGGAAAACATATCTTCCAGCACCCGCTGCTCATCCTCCATAGTTTTCAGCGGTATCGCCCTGGGTTTTGGGGTATCATGCACAACCTGATTAACGGACTGCAGCGGCGAAACATCCCGCATAAACTCATGAAAAATACCGGACTCATCGTTGTCAGAGGAAAGATCTTCTTCTTTTTTCACGATGCCTCTCCTACCTACGAACTATAAAACACAACGCATGAACATACTGCTCAGCAACGATGATGGTTATCAGGCCCCCGGCCTGCAGGCATTACGCCTTGCATTAAACACACAACACCATGTTATCACAGTGGCTCCCGACCGCGACCGCAGTGGCGCGAGTAACTCACTTACCCTGGATACCCCTTTGCGCCTTAGTGATCAGGGCGAACAATTATACAGCCTGAACGGTACCCCGACCGACTGCGTGCACCTTGGGCTGACCGGACTGGACATCACGCCTGATATTGTCATTTCCGGCATCAATAACGGCCCTAACCTAGGTGATGACGTGCTGTATTCCGGAACAGTGGCAGCAGCCATGGAGGGGCGCTTTCTGGGTTATACCGCCATTGCTGTTTCACTGAACTCAAAACAAACTGACAATATACCGGCTGCTGTAAATGCTGTAAAAAATCTGCTGGAAAAACTCGATCAATTTCCGGCACAAGGTAATATGATTCTGAACGTTAATGTGCCGGATCTTCCCTGGCAGGCCATTCGTGGTTATAAAATCACCCGCCTTGGCCAGCGCCATAAAGCCGAGCCGGTGATCCGCAGCCATGACCCGCGCGGGCGGGAGATTTTCTGGGTCGGGCCGGTCGGCAGTGCGGCAGATGCCGGAGAAGGAACCGATTTTCATGCCATCGAACAGGGCTATATATCCGTAACACCGCTGCATAGTGACCTCACCCACTATCAGGCTTTGCAAGCTACCGGGCAATGGCTACAAGGGATCAATCAGGAGCCGGAAAACAGTGATCAGACCCAGAATTGATGACAAAGCCATACAAGGCATCGGTATGACCTCACAACGCACCCGCAACCGCCTGATGCAGCGTCTGCGGGAAAAGGGCATTGTGAACGAAGTGGTACTGGATGTGATGAGCAAGGTACCGCGTCATCTGTTCATGGATGAGGCACTGGCCAGCCGCTCCTATGAAGATACCGCGCTGCCGATCGGTCACGGCCAGACTATTTCCCAGCCTTATATTGTCGCCAGAATGACTGAGTTGCTACTGGCGGGTAAACGACCGCTTCATAAGGTACTTGAAGTCGGTACAGGCTCAGGTTACCAGGCAGCGATTCTCGGCGCATTTGTGCAGCAGCTTTATACCGTCGAGCGCATTGAGGCATTGTATAAAAATACCCGTGACCTGCTGCAGGATCTTGGTTACCGCAATATCACCGCCAAACTGAGTGACGGCAGCTGGGGGTTAAAGCAACAGGCGCCCTTCGACGGCATTATTGTCACGGCGGCACCGGAAACGGTACCGGATGCCCTGCTACAACAACTGGCGATGGGTGCCCGGCTGATTATTCCCATCGGCCCGCAAAATTCGGTGCAGACATTGCAGATTATCACCCGTACCGGTGAGCAGAATTTTCAGACTGAAAGCCGTGAATCTGTGCAATTTGTCCCCCTGATTCGTGATTCCGATCAATAAATTAATAATTATTGTGGTAAAAATGAAACTTTTTTCTTCTCTTTATAACAAAGTTCTTAGCTGGGCAAGACATCCGAATGCCCCCTGGTATCTGGGCACACTGAGTTTTGCGGAATCCTCTTTCTTCCCCATTCCTCCTGATGTCATGCTGATTCCGATGGTTCTCGCAGAACCGGCAAAATGGCGTTGGTTTGCCTTTCTAACCACACTGACATCCGTATTGGGAGGTATCGCAGGTTATTTAATTGGTTTTTTTGCCTTTGAAACATTAGAGCCACTAATTATACAATGGGGCTATGGGGATAAGCTGGCTCTTGCAGAAAGCTGGTTTTCCGAATGGGGTGTTTGGGTTGTATTCGCTGCAGGCTTTTCTCCCATACCATATAAAATCTTCACAATTACTGCAGGCGCGTTATCCATGGCTTTGATTCCGTTTATTCTGGCATCAATGATTGGACGGGGAGCGCGTTTTTTTATGGTTGCGGCATTGCTGGCCTGGTCAGGCCCCAAAATGGAGCCGGTGATTATCCGGTATATAGAATGGCTGGGCTGGATTTTTGTCGGAATTCTTGTTTTTATTATTTTACTCACACAGGTGTAACTCATGGATAGAAAAATCAGACTACTGGCAGCATGCTCTGTTGCCGCGTTGACAACCGTCGCATGCGCACCCAATGGCGGAACCTATGCCCCTCATACACAACAGGCACAGGCTTATACCGGTAGCACAACCGCCGCTGTAACACACTCTCACAGCGGCAAAGTGCATTCGCACCCGTTACCGGCCACCGGCATCCGTCACACTCACACAATGGGCGGCAACAATACAGTACCAGTCGCAACCCAGCAGCAACCTGCCGGAAATTATACCGGAAATTACAACGGTGGTGTCACACACTCACACAGTGGCAGAACACACAGCCATAAACTTCCGGCCAGTGGTTTGAACCATACTCACCGGGTAGGAGCTGCTGCCGGTGGACAGGTTCCGCAGGCAAACTACACACCGCCTGTTGCCACTAACAACCAAAACCAGCGCCGTTGCTGGCATGGACAGAACGCCAGAGGGGAGTGTAATCCGGCTCCGCAGCAAAACACCTACACACCACCTGTCCAAAACCCCGGATATAATGTACCCGCCAATACCAACGGCGCGGTAACACACTCCCACAATGGCAGAACACATAGCCACCGTTTACCGGCCAGCGGCACTAACCATACTCACAGTGCAGGCGCAGCTCAGCCACAGAATAATGGCGCCAGCTACTATGACAACTACAGTGGTACCGGTACTACTTACACCCCGCCTGCCAACAATAGCAATAACAGCTATTATGATTACAGCGACCAGGGCAGTAACAGCTCCTATTACGATACTGCGCGCCCGAAAGGTTCCGATAACTATTCGACTTATCAACCTGAACCTAAACCAACGACCAATACCGGCTCTTTTGCCCCACAAAGCTATTCCGGCAGCAATGTCTATGTGGTAAAACGCGGAGATACTGTATTTCAGGTTATGCGTAACACAGGTGTATACTGGAAGGATATTATCCGGATGAATAATCTACAGGCTCCTAACTATCAAATTAACCCGGGGCAGCGTTTAAGATTACGCTAAAACGTTAACGTAATTTTAACCCAAAATAAAAAAAGCCGGCTCAATATGAACCGGCTTTTTTTATCTTATCAGAGCCAGATAGCTAACTACCCGGAAATCATTTTACAAGCCAATTTACAAAACAATTAACAAGCACGGGTTCTGCTGTCACATGCAGCACCGGCACGGTAATTTTGATTATTATTATGTGCCGGCTGGCCAACATAACGCTGCAGCTGCTGCACAGTGATGGCTCCCATATGCGTATCGACAATCTGTCCCTGCGGAGAAACAATAAAGGTGGTCGGCACACCGTAAATCAGTCCAAGAGCGAACATTGAGCTATCCTGAGTAGGTACAACGGTATAATTGATGCCACGCTGCTGAATGAATTGACGCATCTGATGGTCAGGTGTCTCACCGGCATCCATCCCCAACACAGTAACCTTGCCACGATACTGGGCAGCAATACGCTTAAGCGCAGGCAGTTCAGCAACACAGGGCCCACAGTAAGTAGACCAGTAATTTACAATCACCCATTGACCTTTATAGTCAGAAAACCGGTGCTGTTTACCGTTAATATCTTTGAATGAAAAATCCGAGACCTGCTGAGCGGAAGCCAGCGAAGAAAAAAATACAAAAAAAGCAAGTGCCAGGAAACGAAACAGTTTCATAGTTACCCTCTAGAACTCCTTTGGACAGAAATACCGTATCTCAGTACAGAAATGACTATTTTCAGGCAAAGCCAACACGAAATAATTTACACTGGCTGATAACTGACATTTCTTTGTTATTAATTGAACTAATGCCAGCCTTAAATAGACGTATTTACCGCAAAAGACACACCTCGTACACAACGTGAGGGTAGAGTATTACTATATACTAATTGAGGCAAGTTGTATTTATACAACAAATTACGTAGATATGATCAATATCAAAAAGCCGCCTGATATTAAATAATATCAGGCGGCTTTTCAACTGAGCTTAATCAGAAGCACAACTCAAAGTTAAATCACAATCAGAAAGTCAGACTAACCGGGACTTAACTTCTGCACATAATACATGGAACAGTTATAGTCGATTTTTACTAAAGTAAGTTCTTAAAGCGATAACTCCAAGCAACATTGACAGTAAAATCTGCGCCCACTGGCTCAGTGTCGGAATCGCCGCTTTTGTAGTCGGCGCAACATTACCGGGCCGCTGTAAATAGTCAGGCACACCATTACCATCAGTATCCAGTGCATCAACAGGGTTGCCATCCGGAGGATTGCCATCCGGTGACTCCTGAGCCGTCATCAAACCATCATTATCATCATCAGGATCCAGATAATCCGGCGTTCCATCCCGGTCGGTATCATCATCACGGGGTGAGCCACCATTGTAATTCTCATAAACGGTCAGGATGGTATCGTTGTCATCATCTTCATCCAAAGCATCGATAGTCCCGTCTCTGTCAGTATCAACCGGAGCAGAAACATCTCCTACTTCAATACCATCACCAATACCGTCACCATCAGTGTCGGGGTTATCAGGATCAGTTCCCAGAATAGCTTCATCCGCATTACTGATTCCATCACCGTCATTATCATTAGGACTGGTGACAGTCACGGTAACACTACCGCTAACCGGATCTTTACCATCGCTTACGGTATAACTGAAAGTATCGGTACCGCTAAAGCCGGTATCAGGCACATACAATACGTTACCGTTCTGAAGAGTCACCGTTCCGTTAGCAGGATCAGCGACCGAATCCAGTGAAAGCGTATCACCATCAGCGTCAGTATCATTGGCAAGCACATCGATTGCAACCGAGCCTCCCGCCTGGACAGTTGCGGTATCCGCTACCGCCACCGGTGCATTATTAGCAGGTTGCTTAGCGGTTACCGTAACAGTTACCGTTGCTGTTGAACTACCACCTTCACCATCAGTAATCGTGTAAGTAAAAGAGTCTGTACCGACAAAACCGGCTGCCGGTGTATAAGTAACTGAAGAGTCATTAACCAGCGTTACTGTCCCGCCGTTAGCTCCGTTAGTCTTGGCTGTAATAGTCAGATTATCATTATCCGCATCTGTATCATTGCCCAGCACATCGATGTTTATCGTGCCACCCTCAACAACAGTTGCTGAATCATTATTCGCCACCGGATCAGTATTTCCGGTACCGGCCTTACAATCTGCTGCAGTACCTGCTATGCCGAGATAATCATTCGCTCCGGACCATACCAGACTACTGAACTCATTCCCCGGATTGGTTTGCTCAGAGTTCAACTGACCGGAGGGCGGATTATTAAACGGATCGGTATCATTATCCATGATCTCAACCACGCCCAAACAGATGTCATTCGTATGAAAACTGAATATCTCCTGCTCCTGTCCCCCTTGCAGACTAAATGCTGTCTGGTCTGTCAATGTCGGAGTAAAAGAAATGTAGTCAACACTGTTATCCTCAGTAGGCGCGAAGACCTTGGAGCTTGCACTCCAAACTGCACCCGGCGCATGCACACTGGTCAGCCCAATACTGGCATCGCTAAAATTCTGCGGCAGTGTCCCGGTCGGAATTCTCAGCGTAACCTGAGCTGACAACGTTCGGTCCGGAGATGGCGTGACATCGGGGCGCATATAAACACGATACAACCCATTAGCACTGTCCCAGCCAATTCTGTACTCAACACCTTCCGCTGCCGCAGTTTGTGAAAGTGCAATTAGCATTAGCCCGTTTGATACTGCATAAGCAATTGTTTTTTTCATTTTTCATACCAAATTTTAATTATTGTAGTTCTCAAGCGGAAGAGCCAGGTGCCTTCCGAATTCGCTCAGGGCAATCTTTCAGGGATGATGAAGTTTGCACTAAACGAATAATTAACCGGATGTAATAAAATATTACCCATTAACAAATTCAGATCATTGCCAGGCCCGGCGACAATGGTCTTCCCATCCATATTAAGGTCGTTATTATTATAACCATCCAAAACATAGTTAGTACTGAACGAACTATTACCCGGATCAATCAGGACACTTCCGATCAGGATAGCTGTGTCCTGTCCCGGCCCATTGGCAATCAGGTTGCTGTTCGAGTCAGCATTTCCGGCCCAAAGCAGTGCTGTAGTTTTATATACTGTACGTGCATTACTACCATAAACCAGTGTCTGAACAGATGTAAAATCGACCAATGGTGGGTTAGCCTGAACCCTTACCGGCTCAGAAGCCATCGCTCCCAGGTGATTACGATGCCGGATACTAACCATATATTCACCGGGAACCACCTCAGTAAAATTCAACGTCTTTTCCCCGGTTAAAGCATCAACAACGTCACCGTCACGCTGCACCAAAGCAGCCTGACGAGCCACAATGTTTTTGCTGTTGAGCTTATCCCTTAACTCGACCAGAACCCAATCAACAATCGCATCCTGACCGGAAACCAGCAGCAAATTACCGGCTGCCTGTTCAGAACCATTGTAGGAGAACGGGGCACTCTTATACGGTTGAGCTGCAGGGATCATAGAAGCGACTCTCAGATCATCAGACATCATTCCGGTTACGCCATCATAACTCCCCTGAAGCATCACCCGAACCTGCAAACCCGCTATATCATCACTGGTATCCAGATAATTAGGCTTGCCGTCACCGTCTGAATCCAGAGCATCATCCGGCTTACCATCACCATTCGGATCATTACTTTCATCTTTTGAAAGTTTGCCGTCACCATCATCATCCGCATCCAGATAATCAGGCTTACTATCTCCGTCAGTATTATCGTCCCCGGGGGTACCGCCATTGTAATTTTCATACTTGGTCAGAACACCATCGCCATCATCATCGGTATCAAGGTAGTCCGGCTTGCTGTCACCATCGGTATTATCGTCCTGAGGTGTGCCACCATTGTAATTCTCATTTCTGGTCAGGATACCATCACCGTCATCATCGGTGTCCATAAAGTCAGGAATACCGTCCTGATCTGTATCATCATCCGTCGGTGACCCCCCGTTATAATTTTCTTCCCTGGTCGGTATGCCATCACCATCATCATCCGGGTTATTCGGGTCACTCCCCCACTTTTCTTCCTCGTCATTAGGGACACCATCACCATCCGGATCCCCTTTAGGGCCATCACTGTCATTCACATCGAGATAATCAGGTTTACCGTCACCATCCGTATCCTGAGCATCAGCAGGCTTACCGTCACCATTCGGATCATTGCCCTCATTTTTAGAGGGTTTGCCATCACCATCATCATCCGCATCGAGATAATCAGGCTTACTATCACCGTCAGTATTATCATCTTCCGGCGTGCCACCATTATAATTTTCATTTTTGGTCAGAACGCCATCACCGTCATCATCCGCATCCAGATAATCAGGCTTACTATCACCATCAGTATTATCATCTTTCGGTGTGCCGCCGTTGTAGTTCTCATTCTTAGTCGGAACACCATCGCCATCATCATCGGCATCCAGATAATCAGGTATACCGTCTGAATCGGTGTCATCATTCAGCGGACCATCTTTGGGAAAATCATAATCCTCATCAATCGTCAGCACACCATCATTATCATCATCATTATCCAGCACATTCAGCAAAGCATCGCCATCTGTATTCAGAGGGTTGGCAGGATCAGGCACTTCCATGCCATCAATGATTCCGTCCCCATCCGTATCCGGATTATACAGATCAGAACCCAGTGCTTTTTCCTCGCCATTTTTCAGACCATCCAGGTCATCATCAAAACTATCCCGGCAATCTGCCGGATCACCGTAGTTTGTACGATAATTACTCTCACCAAAAGTTTCAGTCCAGCCCAGATTACTAAACTGATTACCGGGGTTGGTTCTGGCACTGTTGGAGCCACCATTATTAACCGGAATGATAAACGGATCGGTCTGGTTATCTATCAGAGCAACGGGACCGATACAGGCACCATTATTCGAAAAACTGAAAACCTCAATTTCTTTTTCGCTTTGCCACTGGAATGCTGCCGCATTACTCGCTGTCAGCGTAAATGATAAGTAGTCTGCCTGAGTATTTTCGGAAGGACTGTTTGCACGGGAGTTCTGACTCCAGGTAATGCCGGTAATACGGCTGGTCAGGCTATTAACCTCAAAGCTGTTACTACCTTCTGCATGAGGTACAACAATCGTAACCTGGGAAGTCATACTTCGGTCAGGAGAAGGGGTTTGTGTCGGCTTCATAAAAACGTGATACCGCTCATCCGCCGTACTCCAGCGAATAGAGTAATCAAGTACCTGTCCGGCCCATGCGCCATTTGATACCAATAACAGAGTTGAAGCCCCCAACCCCAGATACTTACGTAGATTCATGATTTGCATGTCAACAACTCTCTATAATTTTTATTATTTTATGTTTAGCGCTCAGCCCATTACCCCGATATTTCTGGCATACACGCTACCTCACCAGCGGGTCAGACAAACGCAACCCGAACCACTCATAAACTATAAATTTATGATGCATAAAAAAATTGTATCAAAATAATACCTGCTACTCAAATAAATTTGGCGCTGAGTATATTTTATGCTTTTACTCAACGCCAAACTTTTCATCGTGAGTTCAACGCACTAACATTTTAAACTCAGAGTAGTTCAGGCAACTTACCAGTCTGCTAAGGCATCCCCCCCTGAGCAATGAAGTTACTGGCAAAACCACTGTTACCGGGATGTAACAGAATGTTTCCTAACAAAACATTTGCATCATTAGCAGGTCCGGTAAATATGATCTTGCCATCCATATTCAGATCAGCTGCATAATAACCGGGCACCTGATAACTGCTGTTATAAGCCGCATTACCGGGTGCGGTCAGTACCGCAGACAAAATCAGGTTCATGTCGCTGCCCTGACCACTCAGAATCAGCTGATCATCCTGATTTATATCACCGGTCCACAACAACGCAACTGCACCGTTAATGATACGGCTGTGTGTGCCATATACCTCTGTCTCAGGGTCAGTAAAATCGACCAGCTCCGTCCTGTTGCTTAATGCAACAGGTGATGCGGTCATTACCCCCAGATGGTTACGGTGCCGCAGACTCACGTAATACGATCCGGGCGCCACACCGGTGAAGCTCAGTTCTTTGCCGGTCAGCTGCGCATCCGCGACGTTTCCATTGCGTAAGATCAGAGCAGACTGAGCAGCAACGATCACGGTCGGGTCGTCACTGCTGCGCAGTTCAATCAGCACCCAGTCAACGACAGCTTCACTGCCGGTCACGGTGATTTTATCCAGATTGATCGTTTCGTTGCCCGGATAGTTAAACGGTGCCGCAGTGTAGGGCTGACTAACCGGCAGGACTCCCGATGCCCGCAGGTTGTCCGTCATCAGGCCATCGGTTGTTTTATAAGCACCCTGCAACAGCGCCTTCACACTGATCCGAACATCGCCGCCTAGATCAGGATTATCAGTCACCGTGACTGTCAGCGTTTTGCTGCCGGAGAGCCCCTGGTCATCCGTCACCCGCACATCCAGCACGTAGTCATTATCGTGATTACTGTCAGCGGGCAGATCATAATTGGGCGATGCCTTAAAGCGCAGTTCACCGGTTAACCTGTCCACAATGAAATGAGTAGCATCGACACCACCACTGATGCTGTAAGTCAAACCACTACCTTCAGCATCATCGGCATCAGGATCATACGACTCCAGATCAATCACAATGTTGCTGACATCCTGTTGTTCTTCGAAGTCTATCTGAGCCGCAGCGCTGATGTAGGGCCGTTCGTTGACATCACGCACCACCACGGAAACGGTCTTGGTCACTTCATTGCCGTCGCTGTCGGTCACGGTGATTTCCAGGTCATAGGTATTATCCCGGCCACTATCCATAGGTGCCTCATAATCTCCCGGCGGAGGAAGCTGTGGAATCACTGCCCGCGTCGTTGCCTGAGTAGTCAGCGGCTGGCTCCTGGTAATCACCACGTTATCATCCCTGACAAACTCAATAGTAACGCAATCAAACAAGGCTCCCGGAGCCGCCGGACGAATCACAAAATGTTTACTGTCAGCACCGCCGCTAATGACGTAAGTGACCGGATTACCATCTGCATCCAGAGCTTCCAGATAAGTCACTGTGGTCGAGTTTTCATTCAATACAACATTAGGCAGAGGTGCTGACGGATCAGCCAGCAAATCAGTACAGACCGAGAGTCCGCCGTTGTTAATACCGGAGAACTCAGAGGTAGCTCCCAAAGTATCAGCACCGGTTTTCTCAGTCAGCGTCAGCGAAATATTCGCATCCTCAGCCACCGCCTGATTAGCATTAAAGCTGCCTTTAAAGTTCTGTGAACCACCGCCGGCATGGGTAATATCGACGAAACCAAGATAAACCTCACCCTCACCATGACCACTCGGATCGGCAGCGGTATTACTGAAGAATTCAACGCGGTAACCCTCAGCATTGGCAGGCACATCAAGCTCAAAGTCATAAGACACAATCATCGTGCCATTTGAGCTGATTGAGGAACCGCTGCCCACTTCAGGATAATTTAACCAGACATCGGCATCGGTATTGGCAGTCACGCCATCAGAACCCAGGTCAATACCCAAACCACCGTTGTCGGTAATACTGTTACGGCTGAAGGTATTGTTACCGGATGCGTCATTCGCGATACCCGCCCAGGTGTTGCCCTGAATAGTATTGGCAATAATTTTATTATTGGCCGCCGCATTCTCCAGCAGAATACCGTACTGATTGTTATCGCTGATCACGACAGATTTTACGGTCACACCTGTACCGGCAGAGCCGCTGCCATAGATAGTAATGCCGGATCCGCCGAAGTTGTCCACCGTGACATCACGCAGTACAGAACCACCGGCCAGTTCGGTAAAGCGCACACCTGAGTTCAGGGTACTACCATCGCCGCGAATAATAATGTTACCGCTGCCAATATTTTCGATCTGAACACGCCCGTCAATCACGGTACGTGCCTGATCAATACTAAGTTCAGCGACAGGATTGATGATTGCTTCACCACTGGTTAGCAAACCGGCAGGGATCATAAACACAGCCACTGTATCACCGGCAGTATAATCACCGGATACTGCAGCGGGCAGGCTCTGCGCAATACCCGTGCTGTCCAGCAAATTACTGTTATAAATGAACTGCTGTAATGAGCCCTGACCTGCTGCATTGGCGTTAACAATGGTGTTGAAGTTAAAGCCGAAGTCAGCATTCTGCACGCTGTTACCGTTCAGGGAAACCGGCTGTACGGATTGGGCTACTTCACCGTCCAGGCTGCCGCCGCTGAAGGTAAAGCTGCTGGTGTCCAGGGTGGCGGTACCGGCATTGGTACCGCCGTCAGTAGCGCCCGGATAACGGCCGCCGACCTCATTTGTCACTGCGGTAACACCGTTGCTGCGGTAGGTCATGACTGCCCGTTCGCTGCCGTCAGAGCCTGTGCGGCTGGAGCGCACGGTTTCATTCACAGCACGAACGTAGTAGTCACCATCCGGCAAGCTAGGCAGACGATAAGCACCCGTGGCATTACTGAGAACTGATCCTATATAAGTACCACTATTGTCATAAACTTCAATCGCCACGCCCGCTAAGCCGGTAGTGCCTGCGGTACTGGCAGATCGGCCATTGCCGCCACCATACAGCAGATCCTCAAACACCCTGCCGGAAATACTGCTGCCACAAATCGCGGTGGTTTCCGTCAGTTCAATAATCTGATCAGTAGTCAGGCTAAAACCGCTGGTTACTGAAATATAACGCCGTGGTGTAGCCTGTGAACCCTCAGGGTCAGCTGTATTCACATCAACCGCACCGGTATAATTTCCGCCCACCGAAGCAATTGCCGCCGATGCCGCAATATCAGCCGCATACGGGTTGAAGCTGACCACAGAGAAGGAGACTCCTTCGTCTTTCAGCTGGTTGTAGACCGTGTAGTCTGAACCGTCATTCGGCTCTGCGCCCGATCCGGCCGGGTCAATCAGCATTGAAATATCAGTCGGCGTATTATCCAGATAGCGCGCTGCATCGGTCATTAACACGATTTGCAACGGGATGGATTTGTCCCGTGAGGTCTCTTTCAGCGGGCTGAGAATCATATTTGAGCTGGTCGATACATCGCCATCCAGGGCATAACGCATGTGCTCAATCGCACCCGCCAGATGGTCGGCCATCCAGAAACTGTTATAGGCACCACTATGGCCAAACTGTCGCACTGGTGCAGTCATCGCAGCACTGGAGAAGTCGCGCTCAATGTAAACGTATTGTCCGCCATTGACCAGCGAATCGCTCGGGCCGCCAAAATGTGCAACGGCAATACGGTTGGTTGCATTTTCTGCCAGGAACTGGGTGCCGACGTCCTGAATGGTCTGGCTGAACTCGGCATATTCTGCCGGGGTAATCGAGCCGGAGTTATCGACGATGAACAGGATGTCGGTGCCGCCGGCCGCAGGACAGCTGCCGCCGCCGATCACCGGCGGGGCATCGCTGATTTCAGTGACCGGGCCGAACTCGGAGGTTTCTGTTCCGCCCAGCGTCGCCGTTGTGGTCAGTATATCACCGACCGTAATACCCACAGGGGCCGGTACGGAGAAGTAGAAGCCGTTCATGCCGGTATGGTCATTGCCGTCTTCACCGGGAACAGAGCAGCTGCCCGGATCGCTGTCGGCGAGGCCGTCTTCCACCAGGCTGAATAAATAGGTTTGTCCTTCGCCGTAGTCTCTGGTGAGTCCGAAGCGGTTATCGCCCGGTGAAGCGGCGCCACCGGGGCTGACATCAGCTTCGAAGAATTCGACCACAGCACCCGCCGGGGCGCAGCCGCTGATGATCAGGTCACTGCCGCTCAGTACCACCCGTGACAGTACCGGGAAGTTCAGCAGGCTATTCGGCCCGCTGTCTGTATCACTGGCATCGTTCACGGTGACGCCCACGCTGGTCGCGAACGAGCCGTCATGGCTTTGCAGTTCAATCCCCAGCGAGGTGTTGTTATAGAGACGGTTGCGGCTGATCGTGACCGCATCCGCGCCATCTTGCAGCATGATGCCCCAACGGGTGTTGTTGGCAATCGTATTCTCCTGAATCAGGAAGTTGTCGACTTCATACAGCGTGATACCGTCCTGATTCGGCAACGGGTTGACGCCATCCTTATCCAGGCCGACCAGGTTGTTGCTGATCGTGTTACTGTGTGAGTCCTCACCCACATCAGCACCGGTGCCGATACCTGAGTTATCATTGCCGGAGATCACGTTACCACTCACTGTAATGCCATTCGAGAAGTCACCGAAATTAATACCGGTTCGGTTCCCGGCAGCCGCCAGGCCGGTTTTGGTGGTGCCGATGTAGTTACCCTGCACCAGATTCCCGGTATTATCGGGGCCGATAAAGGTAAGACCGGCATTTGAGTTGCCGGAAATCAGGTTCCGCTCGGCCGCGGTGGTACCACCCACCAGGGCATTCCGGGAGCGAATATTCCAGATTCCAATGCCGTTATTCACCGGCGTGCTGCCATCAATGGCAAGACCGATGAAGTTCCCCTGCACAGTCGTGTCATGTGCGCCGGACAGTACCATGCCCCCTCCGGCACTGTTGCCGGAGATAATATTGCCATCACCCGCCGTGATACCACCGACACGGTTGCCGGTACCTGCCAGGGAGAGGCCGGTGCTGTTACTGCCACGGGTCAGGCCGTCGGCCGCCACGCCGAGATGGTTACAGGTCAAGCGTGCGTTGGTCGCGGTGCTGGTGGTGCGTACCCCATAGGTCGTGAAGTTAGTGACAGCCAGGCCACGCAGGGCAAAGTCACTGCCGTCAATCTGGAGACCGGTATGCAGGGCAGGCAGATTCGCGCCATCCAGTTGTACCTTCAGGCTGCGGCCCGGCGCAGCGGCCCACAGATCACCGCAGACACTGCCGGGCTGGGTTGTTGCATCCACCGTGGTACCGGTATCCGTCAGGCTCGGCAGCAGCGTGGCGGGGGTAAGAGTCCAGACGCCGGTTCCTGCATTATAGCCCGCTTCAGTCGTTGGCATGTTAAAGGTAATGGTGTCCGGGCCGGGGTTGCTGTTGGCGCATTCGATCGCATCGCGCAACGAGCCGGAGTCATCATCGGCACTATTGCTGTCATTCGTTGTGGTAACGACGGTTGAACAGCCACTGACAGGCGTTGCCGGACAAAATGCGATACCGCTCAGATTAAATGACAGGGCATTGCCATAAATACCCGGCCCCGCATTGTCATTACGCAGGGTGAATTCGACATTGCTGACATCAGTGGTGTTATTCCAGATATAGCGGATACTGTTGTCATCACCGTCACCACTGGTGGTTGGTGCATAGTCAGTGCGCACGGAGCCTGTTGTGATGTTGGCTCCCGGAATCACAGTCAATCCGGTGGCTGAGCCTTTGGTCAGCGCGACACCTTCGATGATTTCATTGGCGCTGGCTCCGCCATCACGTTTATCCTGTAAGTCTCCGATAGTGACATCCATGCCTTTAACCGCCGGACTGAATGTGACCTCAACGGCATGTTCGGCAGTCAGGGAACTGACATTGGCTGTAGAAGCCGCACAGTAATCCCCTGTAACGGTTGGACATTCAGCCGGGTCATTAGCGATACGCGGTCTGCCGGAACGGAAATTCGCATTCAGGGTACGCCAGTTGATGGTGAGGTTATGTCCGCTGCCACCGAAATTATTGTAAGTATTGGCGGTATCGCCATCTGTCCAGCTCACCGCAGACCAGTCCAGAATGAACGGGGCACTGCCATCGGCGCAAACCAGCTCTGTAACAGGGCCTGAATCAAAACCGAAGTTCTGATTAGCCGTGATATTACCCGCTGTCACACTCACGCCGGTTAGCGGGTTGGTAGTGCCAATGGTGTAGCCAGCGGGCAGATCACTGTCTGAAGTATCAACCTCAATTTTGTAAGTCAGCGCCGGGTCAAGATTGGCAAAGCTGTAAGTACCATCCGCCACAGTGCTGGTAGTGGCAATGCCGGAACCATCGGCAGCATTCAGCAGGTTGACCGTGATAGATCCCAGTCCCGCGTCACCGGCATCAAAACTGTCGTTACTGTTATTATCGGTATAGACCGCACCGGTAATATTGCCGCCCACACAAGCTGCTTCCGTCACTTTGACATTGTCAATAATCAGCTCATTACCATTGCCACTGCCACCACCTGCGGTACACCACGGATTGTTGTTGTATTCAGAGGCCGGGTCACACCAGCCGCTGTTGCCGCTGTTCACATGGCCGTAGTTAACGAAGGTAATGGTTGAGGTGGAAGCCAGCGCGGTAAACTCAACGGAGTAGTCAATCTCGCCTTCATTACTACCGGGGATTTTAAAATGAATGGAGCCACCCGGCAGATCCAAACGCATGGTACCGGCAACAAAGCTTCCACCCACATCTTCAGGAATGGCTTTGAAATACAGGCGATATGACTTGCCCGCTTCGGTCGTGAAGGTACGGGACATTGTGACGGCCTGAGGGCCCCAGTCAGAGGCACTGCCATAACTGGCCAACGTGGTTCCGGGGGTTGAGTCATCAGCATTATCACGCAGCTCAACCGCATCCAGCGTTGTCGTCATCCGGCCATTGGCATCAAACGCGAAACCACCGGAGCCCAGCGCGGGACTTACCCGACGAACAGCGCCGTTACCGAAGTAGATTGAGGTACCCAGGCTGATACCGGTACTATCTTCGGTGCGGGCGTAGGTATCGCCGCCGCCACCGCTGACCGTCCAGTTACGGATCGTGCTCGTCGCACTGCCGCGGTTCGGCCCAATAAAGCTGCCCATCGGCAGATCATTAAAATCATCAGAAAAGATAACAGACTGGCAGGCCTGCGGCAGGCCGGTGGTGATAGAAATCGCGTTGCTTTCCGGCGGAATATCCATCGCCACTGCCAGCGTGAAATCCTCGACTTCACCATCGGCAGCCACGCCGGTCGGCGTACCGGTGTCCACACTACCGTCAGTGGTCAGGCGCAGGCGGATAAAGGTGGTACCCAGGTCAATATCAACCGGCACATTCCAGTTCAGATTAATCGTCGAATTAAATGAACTGGCTGGCACATTCGCAGAAGCTGCCTCATCTGCACTGAACACACCGTCCTGATCAAAGTCGATCCAGCCATACAGGGTCGCTGCCACCGACTTGGCATTGTTTACTGTAAATCCTGCGGTATAGGTAGTCGCGGTCATTTTCAACACAGGAAACAGCGGAATATAGTCAGATACCGGCTGGCTGGGAGCGCCGTCTTCATCACCGGACATGTACCAGGTACCGGAACCGTCATTAATCACATCCCCGTCGCCATAGGCGTTGTAGCTATGCTGGCTGTCAGGTTCGGCATCCGGAACGGTGGCTCCCAGAAACAGATCCGGGTCAATCAAATGCGCTGCGTCGCCATACGAGTCGGGGGCATCTCCATAGTCATAGCTGCCACTGGTGACTGAGGCGGAGGCACAGGTGCTTTCGCCTTGGCTGGGCGTCGAAGTCGTGGATATGGGGCCGGTACAGTTTTCCAGCGTGCCACCGACTGCTGATGCAGCAGCCACTACATTGACCGTTATGGAGCAGCTGCCTCCGGCATTCAGCGTGCCACCGCTGAAGCTGAGACTATTTGCATTGACATTTGCGGTCAGCGTGCCGCCACAGGTATTTGCCTTAACCACATTGCTGGCAGCGTTAGTCAGGCCAGCCGGATAACTGTCAGCAAAGGAAATCGCCGCTAAACTACCACTGGCATTCGTATTCTGCAGGGTAATGGTCATCTCCTGCTCCACATTGGCAGGCATTACCGCACTCTGGAAAGACTTCTCTGCAACAGGGGGAGCGAAGATCTCAGAAGACAGAATAATATTACCGAACCAGATTCCTTCATTATCACTGCCGAAAATGGCCGTGACGTTATTGGCATTGGCGGGCAGAGACGTGGTGGAAAAACGATCCACATCAAATGCCCAGTTTTGGGTCAACGCAGGCGTACGGCTGGTTACATTACTGCCATTCTTTGAAATTGTTCCGTTACAAACGTTCGTTGATGGATTCAGAGCATTCGATAGCTTACTGGACTCAGCATTCAGTGCGACGAAATCGCCGTCACCGCCTCCCAAACCATCCAGCACTTCACCGTCGTAACAGGTGAAAGCAACCTCTGTCTCAAAGCCGGCCATTGGCGGCGTCAGAATACTATCGATGGTAAAAGAATGGTTAGCATCAGAAAAATAAACAAAATCATAACCGTCCCAAAGTGTGATACGACGGTATTTTTCTGATGGTGAACGATAGAACACCACCAGATTCCAGCCGCCATTCGGGCCGGTAAAGGCAGTTGTGTCATTCCCGCCGCCACTATCCAGCTGCACATTGGCAACCGTATAGGCACCAGCACCCGCACTCTGCACAACGTCGGTGACATCGGCAAAAGCCTGGTAGGCACTCCAGCCAGAGGTCGGATCATCACTAATGGTATCAATAAGATCCGCATTGACCGCCGCATAATTCCCGCCGGGAACTTTAAAGTCGACCTTACTCTTTTTGGTTAAATCAGGAGCCGTATTCAGTCCCGGCCAGATTGAGGTATTAACACCGGCAACACCTCCCCAGTACAAACCGGCCCAGGTGACTTCAGCATCCACAGGCAGGCTGACCTGTGCGCTGCTGGAGTTAAAGGTTGCACCATTGCCATCAATATCCACATAACTCATCGGTGAGTGGTTATGGTTATTCGTTACACAACCTGAGGTACATTGCAGCAAGGTGTTGCCGACATACTCAAAATTACCTCTGAACTCACTGGTTTGCCGCTCCTGGAAAGCGCGCGGACCGTTTCCGACAACGCCACCGGAACCACCTGAACCACCATCCGCAAAGTTCAGTGCCACCCGTTTAATCGTGCCCTGATCACCACCGGCACCATCACACACTTCCAGCGTCCAGGTACCGTTGGCGGCTTTGTTGTTGAAGCCGCTCAGCGGAGAATAGGGACGATATTCATATTCATAAAAGGGAGTCAGCGTATTGTGAGCACCAACACCGACACCGGAAATACCACTGGCATGAGCATCATCCAGATGAACATCAAGATTGTCGCCGGAGGAGCCGTGTTTGTTATACAAAGTTACCGTCGTACCATCAGGGGCTGCCAGGGTCACCGTCAGATCACCCCGGTAAGTATGGTTCAGATTCAGCCCTACGTTAAGATCTGACAAGGTAAAGCTATCAGGCACCGGAATGTTAACTTCGGTACAGACAAAGTCAGAAATGGCACTACCCGGAAGCACCTCATAGTCAAACTGAGCTGCGGTAGCCGTCGATGGCGCGACAAATAACGCACAGGCCATCGTAACCGGCAGACAGTACAGAAAAGAGGTGATGGAAGAGAGTCCCCTTCCTAAGTTATTGTTCTTATTGACAACCATGGTGCTTATACTCTGTATTTTTATATTGTTTAGCAGCAAACTAATGGTTTTATAGTTTTTTGATTATTTTCATTTTATATGGATAAAATAAATCTATCAAACATAAATAATAAGCAGCTGATCAGTTCACCCCGGAACTGACAATAAAATTACTGGAAAAACCTGCATTTTCAGGGTGAGATAAGACATTGACCAGTAACAAATTATTATCATTGCCCGGCCCCGAGTAGATAACCCTCCCGTCCAGATTGAAGTCAGTAGCCAGATATCCGGTCAGCTGGTAACTGACATTAAATCCGCTGTTGCCCTCATCCAGCAGAATGCCCTCCAGTAACGGATTACTATCATTACCCACCCCGACCGCAATCAGACGCTGATCCTGATTACTGTCTCCCGACCACAGTAGCGCAAAGCCTGCCGAATAATAACGGGCATTTTCAGCATTAATTGCTAATGAGGGGGAAGAAAAATCGACTACGGTCACCGAGGTGCTGAGTGGTAATGCAGCTGCTGTGAATATGCCGAGATGGTTTCTGTGCCGCACACTGACCCGGTAATTACCTGCCGGGGTGGACGCGAAATTCATCACAACACCCCCGGTTTGTGGCTCCACCAGATCACCGTCCCGTTGCAGGGCAACCGCCTGCTGCGCAACCACGATAGCCGGATTTACCGCATCACGCAGCTCCAGCAGCACCCAATCGACGATGGCATCCTGCCCGTCCGCGGCAGAGACCGCCGCTGACAACTGTTCAGCTCCGGAATAATCAAAAGGTGCCGATGCATAAGGCTGGCTCACAGGCAGGACACCCTTTATGCGGAGCTGATCAGACATCAAACCGGTATCGGGGTCAAAGGGCCCCTGCAATAAGACCCTTGCACTGATATTCACGCCGGTTAACGGCAAACTTTTAAGCTCATCACTCCGGACAGGCAGGGACATTGCGAGACTCATCAAACCAATCAGCAACACAGGTATGCACCTGATCCGCTGCAGCAATACACACAAGCTGTTTATTTGATGAACAATCACAGAGCACCTGTTATTTTTATTAATTAATGAACTCAAGTTATAACTGTTAGTCTATCACGGGAAAGCGATCCGGCTCTTACCGTTCATACAGAAAGTTATAAAATCAGAACTTGCGCCCCCGCCAGCATACCGTTAGATTGCAGAATCCGATTTCACAGGAGTCATAAAGATGGCCGACACAGTCACGATTTATCACAATCCTCGCTGTTCAAAATCCCGGCAAACTATGGAGCTGCTGGAACAACAGAATATCAATCCGACAGTAGTCAAATACCTGGACACGCCACCGGATGCGGCGACCCTGAAATCGATACTGAACATGCTGGGACTGGAGCCCCGTGAGTTAATGCGTAAAGGTGAAGCAGAATATAAGGAATTGGCACTGGACAACCCTGAACTATCACAGGAGCAGCTGATTCAGGCGATGGTGGAAAATCCGCGCCTGATTGAGCGGCCGATTGTGATCAAGGGTAACAAAGCCGCACTGGGACGCCCGCCTGAACAGGTGCTGGATATACTATGAGCCGGGTTCTGATCCTGTATTACAGCCGTCACGGCTCCACTGCAGCCATGGCTCAACAGATTGCCCGTGGCGTGGAAAGTGTGCCCGGCAGTGAGGCCGTATTGCGTACTGTCCCGCCGGTGTCAGAAATCTGTGAAACTGTTGCAGACAGCATTCCGGATCAGGGTGCTCCCTATGCTAATTTGGATGATCTGAAAAACTGCGCTGCTCTGGCTCTGGGCAGTCCCGGCCGTTTTGGCAATATGGCCGCGCCGTTAAAATATTTTCTGGAGAAAACCAGCAGCCTGTGGCTGTCCGGTACGATGAGCGGTAAACCGGCCGGTGTATTCACCTCCACTTCCAGCCTGCATGGCGGGCAGGAAACCACCCTGATATCGATGATGACACCGTTACTGCATCACGGCATGCTGATCAGTGGCCTGCCCTATTCCGATGCCGACCTGATGAGCACACAAAGCGGCGGCACACCTTATGGCCCCAGCCACGTCTCCGGCAGTGACAGTAAAAAACCACTGACTGAAGAAGAAAAACGCCTGTGTTTTGCCCTGGGTAAGAGACTGGCAACACTGGCTCAGAAATTATCATCATGAATACTGCACTCTTATTCTGGCGAGGCATTACCCTGCTGGGTCTGTTCGGGCTGATCGGGCTGATTACCCTATGGAACGGCTGGCTGACACCGATACAACAGGTACCGCTGTGGCTGGAGCTGGTGATATTTATTCTGCCACTGGCATTACTGATGCGCGGCCTGCTGTATGGTAAAGCACTGACGCATGTGCATGCCACCATGGTTGCACTGATTTACACGATTCTGGGGATCTGGTTTATTCTGACTCCGCAGGAAGAAATTTATGGCTACCTCATGCTGTTTTTCAGTATTCTTTTATACACAGGTGGTTTTTTCGGGGCTAAGCAAATCACAAAAGCACAATAAAATGCTTCCCCTTAACCAATAAAAATAACTCAGATCACGAAACATTAAAGCATATGAACATAAACCGTTACTCAGGGCTGCTGTTACCATTATTGATGCTGGTCACGCAGGCCAGTTATGCTGAAACAACCTCATTGTGGCAGGACATACCCTCTGCCCTGAAATCTACTGAAGTAGCGGCTGACTTTAAGCATCGCCGCCTGCTGCTGGATGAAGATCAGCTCAATGTACTGATTGAAGAAACTCAGCAAGGAGATTCAACATCAGCCGTCTCCCTCTCTTTGCCACTGCCAGATGGCACTTTTGTTGCGGCAAAAATGATACCGGACAATCTGAAATGCCCGGGGGTAGAACAGGGATCCCGAACCATGAGTGCTTGGCACATTGAGAGTAGCAGAGAAATTATCTCAGGACGTGCGGAAGTTACCCCTCTGGGCTTTCACGTCATGTTGCGTACACGCAATAATGAACAAATATTTATTGAGCCGGAGCAACGTACGACTATCATTCAAAACAGAAACTACCATAGTCATCGCCGACAGGACAATGCGGAGCTGGATGGAACACAGCAACGCCTTAGTTGTGGAGTTACACAGGGAGCTAACTTTCAATGGCAACCAAACTCACTGAACTCCTTGTATTCCAAAGCTATCGCACAACGGGCCGGTGAGAACATGCTAACTTATCGGCTGGCCGTAGCTGCTACCGGTGAATACACCCGACAGATTGGTGGCACCCAAGCAGATGCAAAAGAAAAGGCGCAAAGCGCTATTTTTACAACTATCAATCGGGTCAACGAAATTTTTGAGCGTGAACTGTCCCTGAAATTTTGTTTAGTTGACAATACAGACATTATTTTCACCAACCCGAACACAGATCCATACCCGGACAACGATACCGGGCAGATGCTGGAAAAAAATCAAGATACTCTCGATAAACTGGTCGGCCCCCAAAATTATGATATTGGTCATGTATTGGGCTCAGTGGGCGGGGGTTACGGACTCGCAGCCACCAACATTGTTTGTGATAACAATACCAAAGCCTACGGCACAACCAGCGCCTCATCAATGTTACTCAGCGATGCCTTCATTATTGACTTTGTAGCTCATGAACTGGGCCATCAGCTCGGTGCCACACATACCTTCAACAGCAATAACAGCGGCAGCTGCTCGACCAGCAACCGGACAGCATACACAGCTCATGAACCCGGCAGTGGCAGCACCATTATGAGCTACGCCGGTATTTGCGGCAGCAATGACTTTCAGAATCATGTTGACCCGCAATTCCACCCAACCTCCATCCTGCAGATCCGCGCCCATACCCATGACGGTATTGCGGCCAGCTGTGCGACCACTACCAGCCTGAACAACAAACTACCGACTGTTAACGCAGGTGCTGACTACACGATTCCGGCCCGCACCCCGTTTATCCTGGATGGCTCAGCCTCGGACAGTAACGGCGATACCCTGCTTTACAGCTGGGATCAGATTGATGCCGGTGACGCTTCATCGTTGGGCGTCGATACCGGAAATAACGCCCTGATTAAAAGCAGTGCTCTGGCCGTAAGCCCGGTGCGCAATGTACCGGATATAAACCGGTTACTCAGCCTCAGCCAGGCCTCCAGCCACGGCGAAAGCCTGCCACGCTCCAATCGCAAGCTCAATTTCCGCCTCACGGTACGTGATGGTAAAGGTGCGGCGAGTTATGACGATAAACGGTTAACCATCGTCGATACCGGTGAACGCTTTGAAATTATCTCTCCCGGCAGCAATATATCAGCCGGATCACAGCAGATTACCTGGAATGTCGCCGGTACCGACCAGACCCCGATCAACTGCTCACAGGTGGATATTGCCTATACCAATGACCAGGGCAAAACCTTCACCGACCTGCTGGCCAACACGGCTAATGATGGTTCGGCCACCGTGCAGCTCGATAAAACGGCACAGCACATCCGGGTTAAATGCCGTAACAATATCTTCTTTGCCCTGTCCGGAACTGCGCCACATATTGCCACTTATAATGGTGACAGCAGCCAGACCAGCAATAGTGATAATGGTGGAAGCAACAACGGAAGTGACAATGACAGCGGAGGTGGCGGTTCCCTGCCAACAGGACTTTTGGCGATTATCAGTCTGCTCGCACTGTTGCGAAGAAAATCTATCCCGACAACATGGAGTGTTTCATGAAAATATCAATCACCGCATTCAGTCTGAGCCTGCTGATCATGCTGAGTGGCTGCGCGGCCAATGAAGCGGCCAATTCACACGCCGGCAACGGTAATAACACAACACCCGTTACCGACAATTCCGATGCCTCATTCATCAAAAAACTGGCAAAGCTGAACAGCAAAAACCCGGTGACTGATGCCCAAAGCAGTATCGCCCGCGGAGAAAAATACTTCCTGTGCAATATTGGCCGCAGCCGCACCGTGCCGGGGTTGGATGAAACGACTTATCAGCAGGCCTCACAAAATTGTGAGACCCGCTGTCTGGATGGCGTCACCGATGCCGTAATCGGCAACCACCATCTGCGCTATCTGCAGGCTGCAACCACTTATTCAGCAAGCTGGAATAAGGTCATGATTAACGTTTGTCAATAAAGGCACCGGGCTGCTGAAGCTCCGGGGACTCAACCGGACTTAATCAGCCAGAACCGTTTTTGCCCCGGCAGCCGTACCTAAAATCAGTACATCTGCCGGGCGCAGGGCAAATAAACCATTCGTGACCACACCGGGCACATGATTCAGGCTGCTTTCCAGCGCCACAGCATCGGTAATTTCCAGCCCGTGCACATCCAGAATGATATTGCCGTTATCAGTGGTGAAACCTTCGCGTAATACCGGCCTACCTCCCAGCCGGATCAGCTCACGCGCTACCAGCTCACGCGCCATAGGAATCACCTCCACCGGCAGCGGAAACTGCCCCAGCACGTCAACCAGCTTGCTCTCGTCAGCAATACAGACAAATTTCTCACTGGCCCCGGCGACAATTTTTTCCCGGGTCAGCGCACCGCCCCCGCCCTTAATCAGGTGCAGGGCATGATTCGACTCATCCGCACCATCCACATATAAGGCCAGCTCACCTGCCTCATTCAGATCCAGCACACGGATACCATGCCCCTGCAGACGTTCGGCACTGGCTACCGAACTGGCCACCGTACCATCAATGCGGTCTTTGATACCGGCCAGCAGATCGATAAAATGATTGGCAGTGGAACCGGTTCCGATGCCGATAATACCGCCCTCAACATAGGCCAGCGCTGCTTCTGCCGCCGCTTTTTTCATTTGATCCTGATTCATGCCTGATCCTGTGATGTCATCTAAAAAAGTTTGCCATATACTAAGCAGCATGCCGGATATATTCAACTCACCTGCCCCGCTATGGATATAGATCCTCAGCGTATAGCACTGTTAAGTTTGCTAAGTCAGCACCACTTTTCCCACTATTTACTTGCCTTCAGAAAGACCAGCCATGCCTTTAGCCAAAAAATCACTGATCGAACGCATACTCACCGCACGGGTTTATGATGTAGCCATTGAAACACCGCTGGATCATGCGCGTAACCTCAGCCAGCGTCTGGACAATAATATCTATCTCAAACGCGAAGATCTGCAGCCCGTTTTCTCATTCAAGCTGCGCGGTGCCTTCAACCGCCTGTTCCGGCTCAGTCAGGAAGAACGCAGCCGGGGTGTGGTCGCAGCCTCTGCCGGAAATCACGCTCAGGGCATCGCGATGGCCGGTACCGCACTGGGCATCGAAACCACGATTGTAATGCCCAGAGTGACGCCGGACATTAAGATCAAGGCCGTGGAAGCTTTTGGCGGCAAAGCGATTATTCATGGTGACTCTTTTGATGATGCCTACCTGTACGCACGCGAGCTGGAAGAAAAACAGGGCATGACCTTCGCGCACCCCTTTGATGATGTGGATGTCATTGCCGGACAAGGCACTATCGGCATGGAAATACTCCGCCAGCACCCTGAGCCACCGGACGCTGTCTTTATCTGCGTCGGCGGCGGCGGGCTGATTTCCGGGGTGGGCAGTTATATCAAGTACCTTTACCCGCAAACCAAAATCATTGGCGTTGAACACGAAGAAGCGCCCAGCATGCACACCTCGCTGGAAAAGAACAAACGGGTGGTGCTGTCAAAAGTGGGCAGCTTTGCCGATGGTGCTGCGGTAAAACAGGTCGGCAAACTGACCTTCGACATTGCCCGTAAGGTGGTTGATGAAGTCATTCTGGTCAGTACCGATGAAACCTGTGCCGCGATCAAGGATGTCTTTGAGGATACCCGAACCCTGCTGGAACCCGCTGGGGCCCTGAGCACCGCAGGACTCAAAAAATACGTCGCGCAACATGGCTGGAAAAACAAAAATATTATTGCTATCAGCAGCGGCGCCAATATTAATTTCGACCGCCTGCGTCATGTCGCAGAGCGCGCCGAACTGGGGGAAGGCCGTGAAGTGTTATTGGCCGTCACTATCCCGGAAAAACCGGGGAGTTTCCGGCAATTCTGCGAAACCATCGGTAACCGCCCGATAACAGAATTTAACTATCGCTACTCCGATGCCAGTAAAGCCCAGGTTTTTGCCGGCGTAAAAATTGCAGAAGGCAAACATCACAGGGAAGAGCTGCTCAACGAGCTAAAAGCCAGGGACTATTCATTCATCGACATGAGTGATAATGAAGTGGCAAAAATCCACCTGCGCTATATGGTTGGTGGCCACGGCCAGGGCGTTGAAAACGAGCTGCTTTACCGCTTTATGTTCCCGGAAAGACCCGGTGCCCTGCTGCACTTCCTGACCTGCATGAGTGGCGGCTGGAATATCAGCCTGTTTCATTACCGTAACCATGGCTCTGACTTTGGCCGGGTGCTGGCTGGCATACAGGTACCACCGGATGAGCGGGCACAGTTCTGTGCCTTTCTGGATGATCTGGGATATACCTATTGGGATGAGACGGACAACCCGGCTTACCGGCGTTTTTTGGGTTGAGATTCAATTCTCGCTGTTTAAATAGTCGTACAGACTTACCCCATTGGCAGCAAATTATACCGGATGACAGGTTTGTTTTTTGCATAAGCCTTCAAAGAAGCAGCCTATAAACCAATTTGTCAAAAACTCTAACCAGAATTGGCACTGGTGTTATCACAGCGTTCCTGCTGGACAGAGTTAGAATAAACACCTATATTAATAATAACCCGCTTCCCGTACTAATCTGGCTCAAAGCCAATTCTACCTGAGGCTCTCAGTATCATGCCAACACCCGCAAAAATCAGCCAACCACAGCTGTATGATGTGTTCCATAGAGAAAGACTGTTTCAGAAAATTGAAGAGCAATCAAACCACCCCGCATTATGGATTCAAGGGCCACCCGGATCGGGGAAGACCACATTAGCAGGCCAGTTTATCAAAGACAGTCCTTATCATTGTATCTGGTATCAAATTGATAACAGAGATAATGACGCCAGTCTGTTTTTCAATTATATGCAACGTGCATTCAGCAGAACATTCTCCATTGATAGCACAAACACTCTGCTCAAATATACATACGCAGCAGGCCAGGATCTGAAAGCATTCAGTCACTATTTTTTTGAAAATTTATTCCAACTGAATAATAACAAGTTAGTTCTTGTTTTAGACAATCTTCAAGAAGTTGGTGAGGATTCGCCATTATACGTAGTCTTAAACGCCTTGATCAGTGAGCTGGGAATATATAATAAGCTTTTATGTATTAGTCATACCCCACCCGGAGGTCACTTAGGCCAACATATAATTAATCAGTCTATTAGCATAATCAGTAATGACGAACTGATTCTTACTGAAAAGGAAATGATTGACTTAGCCCGACATTACAATGTTCATGACCAACAGGCTGTTAAATCATGTTATGAAGTAACTGACGGCTGGATTGCCGGAGCCGTGCAAATATTTAAACAAGGAAATGAAGGTAATGGCCAATTCTTTCATAAAGATGCTGCTAGCTTCCTCCATGACTATTTCGATTACTACGTTTTCAACAAAATACCGGAAACTGAGAAAAATATTCTACTGTTCAGCTCTTTTCTCGATCAGGCATCAGATGAAGACATCGCTTACATTTTTGGTATCTCTGCCACAGAATCTCCTTTCCGGAAATTACATGAGAATAACTATTTTGTTTATCTGACCGGCCTGGAAACGGAAACCTATCAGTTTCATCCTTTGTTTCATAAATTCCTGCAGGAAAAGGTTAAATTACTCGTTAACCCTGAAACTCATGCTGAACTGCTGCACAGGATTGCTGAAACACTTGGCAAACATCAAAATTTGGAAGGAGCTGCTGAGCTTTACATCACTACGATGCAATGGGAAGCACTGTCCGGACATATAATAACCCATGCACAAGCATTGCTTATAAAGGGGCAGGGAAAGCTATTAAAGCGCTGGCTTGACGCTTTACCGGACAATATTATCACCATTCAACCATGGTTACAGTTCTGGCAGGGTGCAGCACTCGCCACAATGGATTTACCGGCAGCGAACAAGATCTTTAAGGAGTGTTTTGAGCAGTTCAAACAAAATAATGATGTTCCCGGTATGCTATTGTCCTGGTCAGGTGTTGTTGAATCCACAGTCTGGCAGTATCACTCGTGGGGTCAGATGCCTCATGAGCATGAAAAGATTAAGCATTTAGCAAATATGGAAACACTCGAAGCTTTACCTGATGAAATCAGGAGTGTTTTTCTAGCGTCACTCATTCTTTGTACTTACTTAGCCTACCCCACACAGGATATTGTCTCACAACAGATAGACTATGCACAGGCCTGCATAATTTCATCTGAAAAAAAGCATCTGTATCTGAAAACAATTAGTGCTGCTTTTGTCGCTACTACTTGGTTGGGTGACCACAATAAAACAGAGATTTTTTTAAACTTAGCTATAGAAATTAAAAATAAATATCCGCTCAGCAAGGAGGACAATCTTTTATGTGAGCTAACCGAAGCAGTATATCATTGCTATACTGGATCAACAGAGAAGACTCTAGCCTTCGCTGAAAAACAAATAGGACAAAAAAACAACATACTCCCCTTTTTGTTTTTATACGAAATTTTTTCACATGCTACATTTGCCTGCTTTTCAACAAAAAAAATTGAATTGGCAAAGAAATATATAGATTATGCAGAAAACTCTCTACTAAAAACTGCATTGACTGATCCAGGATATATTTCTGTTGGAAAGGCAATGTTATACAAAAACAATGGTGATTATGAAAATGCTCTTAATCACATATTAGATGCAGAAAAAAGATCTTACAAGACTACTGCTACTCTCCCGTACATTTTAGTAAGATGCTACACTAGCATTATTTATTTCTATCGTTCTATGTATATAGAAGCTGAAAATCATCTACAAAAAACTCTTGATATGATGCATACTCACCCATGCTTTATGACATTATCAGCAGTGAATTACACCAAAGCTTTATTGACTCTGAAAAAAAATGACACTAAAACTGCAAAACATTATTTATCTATCGCACTGACTAATGCTAAACAAGGGAAAATTATCAGCTATACCGGTAACGATTATGATGAGATGGTCGAGCTATGCACTTTTGCATTAGAGGAAAAAATCGAAACCGAGTTTGTTCGTGAAATAATTATCAAACAAGGCCTACTCCCGGATAAACCACCCACCCATATCACCGACTGGCCCTGGCGAATCAGCATCCAGACATTTGGCAACTTCCAGATTAGCATCGATGGAAAGCCCTTGATATTCCAGCGCAAACCACAAAAACAGGTCATGAACTTACTAAAATTTTTAGTTATCCACGGTGGTAAAAACATCCCGCAACACCAGATCAGCGATGCGCTGTGGCCCGATGCTGATGGTGATGCCGCCCATAAAAACTTTAATACCACCCTGTTTCGCCTCAGAAAAATGCTGGGCTATAAAGAAGCCGTATTACTCAGTGATGGAAAGGTCACATTGAACCCTTTTTACTTCTTTGTCGATCTCTGGCATTTCAACACTTTGATGCACTCAGTGACAACTACCGCTGAACAGGAAAAGCGGAAGCACTATCAGAAGCAGCTCTCAGAGTATCCATTTATGACGGGTGACGAGGAAGCGTGGGTGCTGGCGGAGAGATCCAGATTGGATTCGCTCCTCCATCGTTGATTAAAATAACTCACTTATTGATCACTTACACTTCTTTACTGATCCAATGCCAGTCAGCAACCCAGCCTTTTCATAAAGGAAGTGATTCAAACATTTCTTTTCATTTTCATTCCAGCCACAATGAGCAAGACGCACACAATCACGGCAAGTATCAACAATACATTCCTTACATGTTAATCTATCATCACTGAAAAGCCCCGTGCATTGGTTTGCAGATTCAGCATTCATGCATGTTTGCGTTTCAAAACAATAACCACAGCCTTCTTGTTTATTACATTGATTGCAATCAGAGGAAAATTCATTACAGCGATCAGGTTTTTCTGATTCAGAGTCTTCTCTTATCACGACTGCATTATCTTTTTCAACACTTTTGCCACCAATTAAGCAACTTCCTATTGCTCCTATAGCATCAATATCTGCCCCTGGAGTTCGACCACCACATCTGGATTTAAGATCAGTCAGCCGAACAAACTTAAACACATCATCTGGCTCAACATATTCATTAATATCTATCTCTGCCTTACCACCAGAAATTTTACCAATATCAACCCACTCCTCACCATTCTTTGAAATTTCAAGCCTTGTTGGCTCAACATCCGGGCCAACTTCAAATACATGCAGATCGTACCCCTCTATATCAATCAAGGCATTATCTTTGAAAGCAAAAGTCACAGTTCCTTCACAACCCAAAGTTAGATAACCCGTTTTGCCAGCGTGATCCGGAGCACCCAGCACAGCTTCAGGATCACTTTCTTTTTCTTCTGCTCCCGGCTCGCCCTTGGAAAAGCTGACTACTTCATCAACGAATGATTGATCACCATGTGGAAAGTAAACAGCTCCTCCTCTTCCGTCGCTATATTCTTTTTCATCTGTTTTCAGGTCTCTTCTACATGCCTCTTTTTTAGCTTCTTCCTCAGCTTTGCGTTTGGCCTCTTCCTCAGCTTTGCGTTTGGCCTCTTCCTCAGCTTTGCGTTTGGCCTCTTCCTCAGCTTTGCGCTTGGCCTCTTCCTCAGCTTTGCGCTTGGCCTCTTCCTCAGCTTTGCGCTTGGCTTCTTCCTCAGCCTTGCGCTTGGCTTCTTCCTCAGCTTTGCGCTTGGCTTCTTCTTTTCGGTTATTTGCTTCCTCTTCCAGTTTCTTTGCGGCTTCCTCGATAGCGACCTTCAACTCTCCTGCATCCTCAGCCCGGTGAAACTGTCCACCGGTATTTTCCGCTATACATTTTAACTGAGAGGCAGCTTGATCGTTATTTTCAATATCAAAGCCTATGACATGGGTTGTAAAATTTATTCCCTCTTCTTCCAACTGTTTCGCCACAACACAGGGGTCGGCAGAACAAGTTTCTTCGCCATCACTAATCAAAATGATGGTTGCAACTTCTTCCTTATATCTCAATTCATCCGCAGCTTTTTGCAATGAGGCACTGATTGGTGTTTTGCCTTTTGGATTTAAGGCATTAATTTTTTTAAGTAGAGAATCCTTGTCAAAAGAATCAATAGGCGCTATGACTTCTATATCATTACAATTACCTTTTTCTCTATGCCCATAGGCAATAATACCCAAATTAATATTCTCAACCCAGCCATCAAGAACATTACCCATCACCTCTCTGGCAACTTGAATTTTTGGCTTATCACCTTCAACTCGTCCCCACATGCTTCCTGACGCATCAAAAACAATAACCGCATTCTCTGATTCCTCTGCACTTAAGGCCAAGGGAGATAAAAGCGTAACAAATACGACAAAAACATGAAAAAGTCTCATCATAAAAAATCTATTTCCCACAATAAAGGCATCATTAGTTGAAATGACAATAACGTCCACATAGAAATATTAATTACTATATAGCACTTGTAAAGTTTTGAAATAACATTAATTATCCATATCAACACACTCAGCCTGAGGGTATTTCACATTCAATTGATCACCAACTTTACAAATGAAGACTCCTACAAATGGCAAATCCTCTGGCTTCTCACCTGTAATACAGACTGCCCGGGGGTATTCAACCACCATATAATCTCCATTATTACAACGGAAAAAAGGTAATGCTGAAGATGATTGAGAATCTTCTGCTGATTCTGCTGATTCTGCTGATTCTGCTGATTCTGCTGATTCTGTCGTTTCTGTCGTTTCTGTCGTTTCTGTCGTTTCTGTCGTTTCTGTCGTTTCTGTCGTTTCTGTCGTTTCTGTCGTTTCTGTCGTTTCTGTCGTTTCTATTATTTCTGTTGGCCCTGGCGGCGGCTCTATCGGCCTTGTTATTTCTGCTATATTGCAATTTGACACAGGTTTTACTGTCGAACCATCCCGTTTATATTTTTCTTTCATAAATTCATAATAGATAAAACCTGATCTATCATACCATGATTCTAACCCATGAACGCTTTCACACATACCAAGTTCTTTAAGGTCACACTCTAAACTACCAATTAAAGAAGCATACTTAGCATCGTATGCTTTTTCTAATCCAACCACGCTCTTAATTATCCCATTTCTACTCGCTTGCCAAGCTAATCCACTCACTCCACCCGGGCCTATTCCAGATAAATTATCACCCAAGCTGATAGCTGCATCGGTATAGTCTTTGGTATTAACATAGATACATCTCAACCTTTCCAAAGTCCGACGAATTTTGGCTAGTTCTGAATTAGCATCGGAAAAACATTGTTCACATTCTTCATCTGAACAAAAAGATGGGACTCTGCTTGAGGTTGGTGTTGAAAAGTCAGTTTGACAATTGCCTAAATTATCGGATGCTCCATCCATTGTATCGTAGGCTTCAATTGCACTAATAACTGTACCACGTAGATTAACAGCGTCATCAACCATATCTACCTTAGGTATAGATATATCTTCCTTCATATTTTTATAATTATCATTTAAAGACTCGATTGGATTCGATAAGGAAATCAGAGGAAGTAAAAATAATACAAAAAATAGCAAATACTTCAAATCAAGCTCCTTATTCAAAAATTGATGGTAAAGGCTCGTCAATTTTAGTTTTTATCAAGACCATTCTAAAATTATTGTCGCTATTGCTCTTAACTTTAATTCCAAAACGGCCCTCAGTAAAAAATTTATAACCCCACCCTTCATTAACCTTTTCAAAAAAACCATCTTTCTTATCCCAGTTATAAATATGCATTGTAGCATCTAAACTATCTATATTTTTACCAGGAATTATAAAGACAAATACTGACTCAAAAATATTGCTTCCACCCTCAAAGTATTGAACTTCATCCTTTTTTATTTCTGACTTCAATACACTAATAAGCTTGTCATCGTATTCTACAAACTCTAAAATGAACGGTTTCAACTCTTCGTCCATGGTAAATACTGCATTGACTGGACTTAGAAAGAAAAAAAACAAGATAACAAAGAATATCTTAGACAGAAAGCCCAAATGACTTTTTAAAAAAACAACCATACTTCTATTATTCCTCACCATCATCCAGACCTATCCGCTGATAGCGAACCTCATCCTCAGAAAATTGAAACCCATTATAATGCTTTCCTTTCCTTAGCGTCAAAGTTGTATCATCACATTGATAATCAATTCCATCAATGATCTCATCACTAGCCCCATCTGAACTATTTATTGGAAACGTTATACCCATAGCTGACGCCACTCCACTTTGAACAAATTCCAAACTTTGCCCACATAAGTAATTCTTATTACCTTTTTCATAGGTTGCATATTTAGCTTTTTCAGATACCTTAAGGTCTCTATATAACCATTCTCACCCATTGAGGAACCTTCACCTGTAATTTGAGATTGTATGGCAATATGGCCCCTGTTTATTCAACATGTTATTTATTATAAATTACCAAACACTTATTCTATTCGATAATAGTGATCACTAAATCCGTTTGCATTAATATTTAACTGAGTTTTATTACACAAGTATTGCCCTACAAGATTATCTTGACTGTCTGGTTTATCTCTATCAGCATCGTAGATATCAGCAGTTAATTCGTAATCAGCTAAAGCTGAACGTAGTCCTTCTTGAGCGGAAATTAGCTTTTCACTAATATCTAGACCTTCTTGACCAAGATTTTTTAGTTCTTCAGTGAACTTTTTTTCAATAGGTATTCCTACCTTGATTCTTTCTTCTATTTGTTGACTAATATTATTGATTTTCTGTTTTATTTTTTCTTTTTTCTCTGTTAGGTCTTTAATATCCTTATCTAGCTTTTTGATCTTGTTATCACTATCACGGTCAGGAGATATATTAACCTCGTTAACCACTGATAACCCACGTTTGCTATTAACCAATACAGCATAGTTTTTTGTTTCATAGGATGAGTCTGATATAGACATTAACAACGTATTATTTTCACTTCCACAAATATGTCCTTGGTCAATAATTTCAGCATTAGCAGCCCCTTGTTCCATGATGGTGGTTGAATGTTTTCCCCTGTGTATACCTTGCCCCTCTAAATTACCATGAGTTTCTATTGTAAATAGTCCATCATTATTGATCTGCATAATTTCTGAAAATGCATATATTCCAGTAGCTGAGTATTCAGTGCCTTTCGCGTGAACTGTCTTATTGTCATAAGTCGTTAAATTTCCCTCTAAACCATTTTGAAGCATTGTTTCTACGTTCTTAAAGCGACTTTGATTATCTAGTTGCCATTTACCGACTAAACAAGCGTCAAGCTTTACTTTTTTATGCTTGGCACAATTTAGCTCCACATCGGCCCCTATAGTAAAATATTTAGTAAGTTCATCTCCCATGATGTTTGATTGGTTCGTACCATGATCCGTTATCTGGTCATACTCTTTGTTCTTTACATCCACCTGTTTTATGAAATCATCTTTTAATTTTTGGTATAAAAGTTGTCTGATTTTTGATTCATCAGTTGTCTTAAAAAGATATTGAACAATTTTACCAGCTTGTTCATTAGCAAGTACTTGGCATACTTTATAATGCCCTAGCTCATGGATAAATAAATCAAAAGCAAAATCCTCTATGCTTTGTTTATCTTCATCCGACATACAAGGCCATGAGTAATCAGAAAAGTGCAATGTTGATGGCATAACAGGAAATGCTTTAAGTGAAATTTCAACAAATGTCTCTTGTTTAGTTTTGTTGGGTATAAAGCGGGTTATTTTACCAAAATCAAGAAAATGATCGTTATTACGCAAACTGGGGGCGATTTCACAACCAAACTTTGCTTCGAATTTATACGTTGATTTAAAGTATTCAGTAACATCTTGACATGAAGAAAAACGCTTGTTATATATCTTTACATTAAGCTCATGATTTTTAAGAAGTTCTGTATCTTCTAAGTTATTTTCTATGGCTTCGTTGATAACCTTTAAAGATAAATTAGGAGATGCAAGAACCTGTGATGAAAACATACCCCATACTATTAGTGAAAAAGTAAGAAACACCTTAAATATATTAGAAAACAGATTATTCATATCAACTATTAAACCTAATTTTGACAATTAAACTGCCCAAGTTCACGATAGACCTCCCGACTTTTTCTTATACTCTCAAATGCCTCATCAATGACTTTCTTTTTTCCTGGTTTTGGAGGATTACCCCATGAGTTCGGGGTTATAATAACATCCCCTTGCCCCTGGCGTTTATGAACCCAGCAGTCTCTGCCTCCTATATTATCTTCACGAATAAAATAACGCTCCAGTTCAACTCTATGTTTTTCTTCTAAACGGCTTCCCACCATCTCAATAATATTAGGGAGTTCCGTGCATCTAAGCACTTCTGCTTGTGCTGCAGGCAATAAACCTATTAGCATTAACAAGAAAAAAATACATAATTTTGTAAGTATTTTCAACAAAATGATTCTCCCCGAGAGCATATTACTGTAACTACAGCGTCACCTATATTCTTCTTCCTGAATCCCATATAGTAACCTGACCGGTGATAGCATCGACATAAATAATCCCATTATCATTATATTGAATACGCCACTCAGCCTTTGTTTTCGAAGTTAATTTATTATTACTATACGCCATGTCGTTTCTCAGAACTAACTTGCTACTTTTAACATTTATTGTATGATAGGCACTACTTTTTTTATGAATATAACTCCTTGCATTAAGGATAGCTCTCTTCATATCGACAGTCGGTCTAGTGTATTTATCTTCAACAGGTGGTATATATCCAAAAAAATATGAAATTATTCCACTAGAATCTTCACCTATAACAATACGATTATCGAAAGGTATATTCTTATAAAAAATTAACAGGTATGTCTGATAACGATCAGTAACATCAATATATTCTGAATAATCAATCTCCACTCTATAATTACTGTCAGCCAAGTTCACTCCAAGATCTTTGCCATTTTTTTTCAAAAAATTAATTGCCCGCTCTTGAGGCGATTGCCCTTTGATTGAAATTTCAACTATATCCGCCTCTGAAGCAGATATTCCCATTCCATAAAGAAAAAAAATCAAAATAAATAACTTCTTCAAAAAAATCACACTTTCTCTCCTTTAACTAAAAATAAGTAATTTCCTTATTATATTTTTAACTAAATTTAGAAAAAAGTATTCAAATGGAATGGCTTCAGGGCTGGACAGATATTTTCACAGTCCGTGGAGGACTGACAAGTTGGAGACTCTCAGACTAAATATCCAACTGTTAGTTTCTGAGGCATTCAATTACAATACATTTTTAATATCGACGAAATTCTCTGTACTAACAAACACAAGCTAAGGGTCAATCTTTCTGAATGTTATTCCAACCATTGAGGTTCCATTACCTTCACGCCTCATACCCGATACATAATAACCAAAACGATCTTGATAACACTGAGCATAGTGCACAGGCAAAACCACATTATTCCATCTGGGCAATGTCAATTCCATTCGTCCGTTACGATGAAATGAAAAAATACCGGGCGCAACTTTTTGTATTTGAGGAGAGTCATAGTTGATAGTATAACCTAATGTCGTGGATTCTAATGTTCCATCGGGTTTAAAATCATCTATCCATCCGGTATGGATGCCACCATGCGCGGTATTCCCTGGTCGTAATTTATTAAATGAATAAACAACAGAGATTCCGGGAGGAAACTCATCGTCTGTATTTTTGTTGTTTTTCACCCAATCATATAACTGGCTATAGACATACTGACAGTCTGCCTGGGATTCACAAAACAACATCATAAGCGTTAAGAATAAAACACTTTTCGCTTTAATCATCATTACTGCCTCTTAATAAAAAACCACATTCTTAAAATTTATTCACTGACAAAATGGTGAAATTGATGCGTAGAAACTCCGTCAAACTTAACTTTTACCGTAAATTTAGTTCCTCGCAAAAATCTTTCCAAATAGTTAAACTGCCTTTTATCCTGTCCATTCCTTGGGCTTTGTGCAACTAACAAGGGATGATAGATAAGACTCCCATTACGGTAACTAACCACAGTACGCATATCCGTCAAACCTGGATGCAACATTGTAGTGAATGGTATATTCTGCAGCTTGCTCTCCCAGCTACACTCTCCGGGAGCTAATTGATTAGCTGGCTTATCCATTGCCGGTTTAATATTTTTAATGGTAAGACTCATCGTTGGAGGCCAGCTCGTACCAGCATGACCTGTCCACGCTCCATAATCTATGGACATGTTCCCGCCAGGATTACAAGTCATCATATAGATTGGGCCAGGGCTTGCCACTACTAAACAAGGCAATAATAAAAGACAAAAAACGATTAGTGTTTTCTTTGAAGTATAGTGATTCATATTTCAACCTTCATAAGCTACCAATCTCAGTGAAGATAATGACCTTTCGTCAATGTAAGGTTGTAGATATTATTTCCACGACCACCAGCTCCTCGGGCTTGTAGCAATATGGCATCAGATGACATTCTTTCGCAGTGCGTTAATGCCATACCCAGTGCCCGTCCACCCCAGCTATCTAGTGTGACTTTCATACTACCATTTTTATATAGATAAAAAGTCTGATTATCTTTCTTCCCATTAAAATTATTACGATCACTGAACTGAAAACCACCTGTTCCGACAAGAACATTTCCAGACTCCGGGTATGCTGTGAAACGACTGAATGAAGAAAAAGCATTTCCATTAGGCCACAAGGAATTAGTCGTCACATAAACATTAGCAACATAGCGACCACTATTATTATCCACAATTGAGTTGAAATAATTATTCCAAATTCCCGAGCAATTCCTTGTGTCTGCTGCAACAATATTACTGAAAGACCCTAGCACAACTACAAATAAAAATATCATTGCACTTCTCAAATAACTCATACCAATCTCCTTTTAAACTTCTAAAAAAATTTATAGCCTCACCCCAAACAAAACCCTCTCCTTTTATTATTCTTCTTATTTTTTTCAAAAACTTGATTTTTATAGTCAACATATATATCAAAAACACAATTTGGTGTAAATGAACAATGCAAGCTTATATTTCTTGTATACTTCTCACCCGGTGAGAGTGCCGGTATCAAAAAAACACTGCTACGGATTTTTACAGGGTGTCCGTAGTAAAAATCTATTTTTGTTTTAGAAGCAGGAGCTTTTGTTTTCCCAATATTCTGAATAGACAAAGTGCCATTATGTCCATAGCAGTCATACAAAATATCATCTGTTGATAATAAATCACTTCTTTCATGCTGAACTATTAAATCAGCTCTGCTTATGAACTCATTAAACTGATCAATAGCTGATGGAAGTTTCGGTATTCGATTGGCCGGAGGGGTTGGTATCACTTTCTTTTGATACTCTTGGCACTGTTTAAAGTTATAGTCAGGAGAGTTTTTTTCGCAAACATGTGCAGAAGCTTCAAAAGGACACATCAAAAAAACCGCAGATACCAACAAGGCTTTGCTATACATACCTTTCCTCCAATTTTGTCTCATTTATAGTACTGGCTATCAACTTACAGATAGATTACAGATTGAGTACAGAAGGTAAGATTTTTTGGGATACGAATCTCTTTAATTATGGGATGTTCTGGTTTTAGGAATCAGCTGCTGTGATTATCAGCAGAGTAAACTTGAACAGTAACACCGGATTTATACCTGCTACTACAATTCTGTATACCAACAAGCTGCGGGCTCTGAATCACTAGCAAGGCAAACAATTCCAGTCACGGCCAGGGCGTTGAAAACGAGCTGCTTTACCGCTTTATGTTCCCGGAAAGACCCGGCGCCCTGCTGCGCTTCCTGACCTGCATGAGCGGCGGCTGGAATATCAGCCTGTTTCATTACCGTAATCATGGCTCAGACTTTGGCCGGGTGCTGGCTGGCATACAGGTACCGCCAGATGAGCGGGCACAGTTCTGTGCCTTTCTGGATGATCTGGGATATACCTATTGGGATGAGACGGACAATCCGGCTTACCGGCGTTTTTTAGGGTAAAAAAACACATTCATAACATACTTTTTATATTTAAACCTTTAATCACAGAGCAACGACCAATTATCTGGAAATGCAATCATAACCCACTGTTTTTGAATAAATTTAACACAAAAAACAACAGACATAACAACTACAATCCAGTTTGTACAGGTTACGTTAAAAAACAAAGTAGCTCCCCCTCAGCGTTTTTAAAGGATAAAAATTATATTTATGAGCAAAAAGATGGTAATTTCATCAACAATGCTTAGCGGATGCTTATTATCAAACCCATCTGTTGCCCAGGTTGCGGCTCAGGTAAAAGATACTCAACCGGCTGTACTGGAAATACTCCAGACCAGTGGCGGAGTTCTTGTTGAACTGCCAAATGGACGTCAGGCTCCTGCATACAAAGGTATGCTGGTTCCGCATACGTCGAAAGTCATGGTACTGGAGAGTGGAGCAGCCACCGGCAGATATTTAAAATCGAACTGTGAAGTCAGTTACAAAAAAAATACAGTGGTTAATGTGCGCAGCGATGCACAGTGTGCCGCAGGCGTTCCGGTGATTAATGCCGGCAAATACGCTAAATTCGGTACCGCCGGAAATGAGGGCTGTTGTGTTGTAAGGACAATTACAGTTCCTGCCCCCAGACCTGTTGTACCGCTTCCCTCTGCTGCAACGAACACAGCAGCCGGCTCCCTGCTGGCCGGCACGAACTATTTGCCTTATGTATTTGGTGCGGGCTTAGGTCTGGCAATACTGTTGGATGATGACAAGAACGATAACGACAACTCGATCAGTCCATAAACCAACAACATTCCGATAAAAAAACCGGTGGGTTATCAAAGCAAATCTGGTAACCCACCCGCTTCTCTTAACGACGCCAGAACGCAGGTGTCAGAATCACCAGCATGGTAAACAGCTCCAGCCGCCCCATCAGCATGGCCAGACAAAGCCACCACTTGGAAAAATCATCCATGCTTTTAAAGTTTGAGGCCACTTCCCCCAACCCCGGCCCGAGATTGTTCAGGGTTGCGGCAACAGCAGAAAATGCAGTCACCTGGTCATGTCCCAATGCCAGCAGAACCAGCATAAACACAACAAACACCGCGATATAAACAGAAAAAAAACCCCACACTGCCTCTACCACATTTTCCGGTAACGGCTGCCGGTTTATCTTAATGGTAATTCTGGCACTGGGATGCATCAGGCGTGTCACTTCCCGCATTCCCTGCCTCAACAGCAACAGAAAACGGATCACTTTCATGCCACCGGCCGTTGAACCGGCACAGCCGCCAACAAAACTGGCAAATAACAGCAGGACGGGTAAGAATCCGGGCCAGTTACTGTAATGCGTGGTAGTAAAGCCGGTCGTGGTACTGATTGAAACCACCTGGAACAAGCTGTGACGAACCACTTCAACCCAGCTCAGCTCCGCAGTACGCTGTCCGCCCAGATAACTGATGGTCACTACAGATAGTATAAAAATTACCAGTATATACATCCGGAACTCTGAATCCTGCCAATACCCCCGTAAGCTTCTGCCGCGCCAGGCGATGAAATGCAGACTAAAATTCACGCCGGCCAGCAACATAAAAACAATAGCTACGGCTTCAATCATCGGATTATTAAAAAACGCCATACTGCTGTCATGGGTTGAAAAACCGCCAATTGCGACCGTAGAAAAACTATGCCCGATCGCATCAAACCAATTCATGCCAGCCAGCCAGAAAGCCAGTGCACAGAGAATGGTTAGTGCCATATAAATATACCAGAGCAGCTTTGCCGTTTCGGTAATCCGCGGGGTAAGCTTCGAGTCCTTCATCGGCCCGGGGGTTTCAGCGCGATACAACTGCATTCCCCCTACGCCTAAAATCGGCAATATAGCAACCGCCAGCACGATAATGCCCATGCCTCCCAGCCATTGCAGCTCCTGACGATAAAAGGCTAATGAGCGTGGCAGGGTGTCCAGCCCGACAATGACTGTTGCCCCGGTGGTGGTCAGACCGGATATTGACTCAAAAACCGCATCCGTAAAGGAAATATCAAAATTATCGGTCAGCACGAACGGCACCGCCCCGGATATGCCCAGCACCACCCAGAACAGGACCACAATCAGAAAACCTTCCCGCAAGCGCAGATCTCCCCGCACCCGGTGCACCGGGAACCACATCACAACCCCGCTGATGAAAATAAGTGCAAAGCCTTCCCAAAAAGGTGTCAGATCAGGGTCACCCATCATCCAGCCAATACCGATAGGCGGCAACATGGTTAAGCTGAACACCATCAGCAGCAAGCCCAGAATGCGCTGGATAACAGAAAACTTCATGTTTAAAAGAAGTGCACGCCGACCTGGAACAATTTCTCGACTGCAGGTATATAGCGTTTATCGGTAAGGAACATAATGAGGTGATCATTGGCCTCAATTTGCGGGTCATCATCCAGCATCATCACCTGGTCTTCGCGCACCAGTGCCCCAATAATAGTAGAAGGCGGTAATTTGACCTCACTAATCCGCCGTCCGACAACACGGGAGGTTTTCTTGTCGCCATGCGCCACCACCTCAATCGCCTCAGCAGCCCCACGACGCAGTGAGTGCACCGCGACAATGTCCCCGCGCCGGATGTGGGTCAGCAAAGCACCGATGGTGATTTGCTGGGGAGATATGGCCAGATCAATATTACGCTCAACCAGATCCGCATAACTCATGCGGTTAATCAGACTCATCACCCGGCGCGCACCCAAACGCTTGGCCAGCATCGAAGACAGAATATTCGCCTCATCATCATTGGTTACGGCAATGTAGACATCTGTATTTTCAATATTTTCTTCAATCAGCAAAGCCTCATCCGAAGCATCGCCTTCCAGCACAATGGTTTTTTCCAGACGCTCAGCCAGCTTGGCAGCCCGTTTTGGGTTATTCTCAATAATTTTTACCTGATAACGCGCATCTTCGAGTAAGCGGGCCAGGCGATTGCCTATATTACCGCCACCGGCAATAATGATACGTTTATATGGCTTGTCCAGACGGCGCATTTCGCTGATGATGGCGCGGATATGTTTTGGACTGGCGACAAAAAACACTTCATCATCCACCTCCACAACCGTATCCGGCTTAATTTTCAGAGGCCTGCCTTTACGGAATATAGCAGCCACACTGGCCTTGATGCCGGGCATGTGTTCATACATATCCAGCAATTTATGCCCGATCAATGCTCCGCCGGATAAAGCTTTCACACCCACCAGCTGAACCTTGCCTTCAGCAAAATTCAGTACCTGCAAAGCTCCCGGATGAGAAACCAGACGAAACACATGGTCGGTTACCAACTGCTCAGGACTAATAAGCACATCAATAGGCAGTGCTTCCTGTAAAAACAGGCGCGGATGCTGAAGATAATGAGAAGAACGGATACGGGCAATTTTGGTGGGCGTCCGGTACAGCGTGAAAGCAACCTGACAGGCAACCATATTAACTTCATCACTATTGGTGACAGCAATCAGCATATCGACATCTTCAATACCGGCCCGCTCCAGCACCCGCGGGTAAGATGCCTGCCCCACCTCAGTACGCACATCAAGCTTTTCGCGCAACTCACGCAATACAGTAGCATCGGTATCGACAATGGTGACGTCATTGTCTTCGTTTGCCAACACTTCAGCGACCGAACAGCCTACCTGGCCTGCGCCCAAAATTAATACTTTCATAACCGCGGATTATAGAGCTTAAATCGCGGTCAGCGGCCATATTTTTTCGGATCAACCTTTAAAGAGCGCATTTTCCGGTATAAGTGGGTGCGCTCCATCTTTACCTTATCAGCCAGCTTGCTGACATTTCCCTCCACCTGCTTCAGCTGATAAACCAGGTAATCATGCTCGAACTGCTCTCTGGCCTGGCGCAGCGGCAAGTCATATAAACTATCCGGCGCGTACCCGATCTCGCTGGCGAAGACAGGAATAATTGCACCCACCGCCTCCTCAGCCTCTTCCAGATCAATCTCCACATCGGTACCGAGAATCAACAGGCGCTGCACCAGATTGCGCAACTCCAGAATATTACCGGGCCAGCGGTGGTTACGCAGAAAGTTCTGTGCGGCCAGCGAAAAATGCCGGTAGGGCAAACCATCAATAGCAGTCAGCTTGCTGACATAATAATTCAGCAGCTCCGGCACATCCTCGGGGTGCTCGCGCAGACCGGGAATCTGAATAGGCAGGACATTCAGCAAAAAATATAATTCCTCACTGAAGCGCTCATCCAGCACATCATCCTGTAAATCATGGGTCGCTGACACCACTAACTGAACATCAAAATCAACCTGCTCCTGCCCGCCAACCCGGAAAAAATAGCCATCCTTGAGCGCACCCAGCAGACGCGCCTGACTGTCATCATCCATCTCAAAAATTTCTGCCAGATACAGAAAGCCACCGGCACACTCATCGAACAGACCATGCACAACCTTGCCATTGTTCACACTGCCAAACAGCTGCTTAGCCATCTCCGGCATATTCTGCCGTGATAAAACCAGCTTGCTGAACGGACGCTCCCTGCGCGCACTATGCTCATGGATATAGCGTGCCATCGCCTCTTTGCCGACACCCGGCTCACCGTACAGCAGCACACAGGACTCATGCAGAGCCACACGTTTGGCCTGATCACGCAATTGCTGGATTAACTGACTGTTGCCGACCAACTCCTGATCATTAAAAATTTGCCGTCGCAGCCCCTGATTTTCCTGCTCCAGCTGCTGGGTACGCAAACCATTTTCAATGGTCAGCAGCATTTTGGCCATCGACAGCGGTTTTTCTATGAAATCATAGGCGCCCAGCTTGGTCGCCTCCACCGCGGTTTCGATCGTGCCGTGCCCCGACATCATAATCACCGGACAGTTGAGCACATCATCATCCCGCCACTCTTTGAGCAGAGAGATACCATCCTGCCCCGGCATCCAGATGTCCAGCAGCACCAGATCCGGCTGACGCTGATGGTATAATTCCCGCGCCCGGGCAGCGTCCTCCGCAACAACCACGCGATAACCTTCATCCTCCAGAATTTCACTGACTAACTGACGAATATCCGGTTCGTCATCCACCACCATGATGAACTGTGTTGTCATATTACCACTCCTTTGATTATTTATTTTGGCCCATTGCTGCCTGACATCTGTTGTGGCACGGGCAACCTGATATTAATCATAGCGCCTTTCGGCTCAAGATTCCCCGCGCTCAGCGAACCACCGTGCTCCTCAACAATTTTTTTCACAATTGCCAGCCCCAGACCGGTACCTTTACGCTTGCTGGTGACATAAGGCTCAAACAACTGCGGCAACATGTCTTCAGGTATCCCGGGGCCATTGTCATGCAACGAGAGCATAACACTACACTTGCCGGACTCATCCTCCGGACAGACTGAGCGGGTTATAATCCGGATGCAGCCCTTTTCATCGCCACCCGGCTCCGCATGATCAGCCTGATCTGAAGCAATCGCCTCCAGCGCATTCTTCACCAGATTAACCAATAACTGCCTCATCCGGTGCGGATCCAGCTGCAACAGCGGCAACTTTTTATCCAGCTCAAGAGTCAGTTCAACCTGTTGCGGATTCTCCTGATAGAGCACCGTCACATCAGCAATCAGCTTATTCAGATCAACAGGCTGCATCACCAGCGCCGGTGCTTTGGCATAATTGCTGAACGCATTAACCATTTCTTTCAGGGCATCGACCTGACTAATAATTGTACCAGTCATCCGGTTCAAAAAAGAAGATGATTCATCGTCAAGCACCCTGCCCAATTTGCGTGACAGTCGCTCGGCTGACAGCTGAATCGGAGTCAGCGGATTTTTTATCTCATGGGCAAGACGACGGGCGACCTCACCCCAGGCAGCATCATGCTCAGCCTGAACAAGATCACTGACATCTTCGAACACCAACACATAACCCTGCTGCTGCAAATCATGCTCAGCATTACCGGGCAACCCGGCGCCCCTGCACATCAGGATCTTACGATGACCATCCCGGCTTAAATCCACTTCAGCCTGCCATTCCTGATCCGGCTGATCTAACCATGGCTGTAAAGCCTGCAAAAAAGGCTGTATAGCCGGCATCTGCCGGCAAACTTCGACAAATGACCTGCCGACCTCTTTCTGCAACGGCTCTTGCAGTATCCTGCCGGCAGCCGGATTGACCCGCCGGATAACCATTTGCTCATCCAGGGTCACAACACCGGATGATAAATGCTCCAGTACCACATCCAGATAATCATGTTCCTGCTGCAGCTGTTTGCGGGCCTGCTCACGCTCCTCCTGAACGTTAGACAAACGTTTAGTCATCGTATTAAAAGACCGTGCCAGCAGGCTAAAGTCATCGCGATCCGATACCGGCAGCTTCTTCTGCAAATCCCCTGACGCTACCGCCAGCGTTCCTTCCACCAGGTCACGAACCGGCTGGGTTAAACGCCGTGAAAAAACGAATGCCGCCCATAATGCAAACAAAACGGTCAGTACAATAATTACCGACAAGGCAATACGGAAGGCTTGCCGCAGAACGCCACGCCCGAACACAATCTCTTTATATTCATCACGCACGCTGGAAACGTTTTTTGATAATCTCGTTTCATTCTCGGAGAAAGGAAACAGTGCAGTCAAAACACCCGGCTCATTATCAATACCGTAAGTTACCCGAATTGCAACACGGGAAAACACACCTTCCCGCTCAGTCGTTTCTATCTTAGTCAGCGCCCGGCTGTTTGCCAGTTGCTGAAACAGGTCTTCACCCGCGAATAAGGGTACCAGCCGGTCCAGACTGTCATTACTGTTTATTACATAATCCAGATTATTGCTCAGCAAAATAGCCTCATAAGCCCCGCTGCGCGAACGCCAGCTATCCATCAGAGCCGCCGTTTCCAGCTTATTTTTCCCCGCCAGACGGTCCCCTAATAAAAACAGCTGCTGCAAGTGAGAACGGCTGCGTGCCGACAAGGCATTTCCGGCCAGCTGAAGCGCATCCTCCAGTGCACTTTCCACCCTTTTATCCAATTGCTGATCAATGTTTTTACCAATAAAGTTCATTGAAAAAAAAGACACGATCACGACCGGCAGCAGGGTCAGCCCCAGGAAGCCTGTCATCAGTCGCAGGGTGAAGCGCGATCCTGCCTGACGCATCTGCCACTGATAAATAATCCTGACCAGATTAACCAGAATGGCAATACTCAGCAGTAGCAGGATAAATCCGTTCAGATATAAAAGCGCATCCGCATAGCGGCTGGAATAGCCCGGATTATTCATCACCAAATGCAGAAAGCTCAGTGAGATGAGTAGCAAAACACCGATAAATGCAACTGGCAGCCATCTGAAAATGGCTTTTTTCAGGGTGTCAGCGGCCACATCACTCCCTGACTGGTTAATTTAGATTCATCTCCGGAAAATAAGGCTGAGATCCTTGCCGGTACCCCCAATGTTTTTGATGCGCGGGGCTCCAGCGTCGCCTCGACGTAAATAGCGGCATCCGCACCTTCTGCCAATGCCTTTGCCGGAAGCGCCGGTAAGGGATAATTATCCACGTTCCCCATATGCTGCAGAGCAGCAGCCAGATTTGAGAAGTTCCAGTTTTTATCGGTACTCCTGTTCACCAGCTGATACTGGCCGGTCAGTGCATTGTATTTCAGCTCACTCACAATACTTTCAAGCGGCTCTCTTTTGTTCCACCACCAGTCCCTGTGAAAAATCAGCTCAAAGCTGATTTCATTACGCAGGGTAATACCATTCAGCAAACTTTTACGCAGATGCTCACCCAGCTGATAATCAAAGCGGAGATCAGCTACCAACTTATCAGCGGTATCGCCCTGGTACAGCACAAAGTCATGCACCGTAATCTGCTCATTTGCTGCCGTTGCAGGCATCGCCGCAACAAAACAGACCAGACAAAGCAACAGCCCCTGAAATAACTTTTTGAATAATCTATTTATTATCATTTTCAACTTATTCCTGCGCTGTCTTTCTCAACAACGCATAATAGAAACCATCCATACCCGCATCTCCCGGCAACATCTGTTGTCCGGTTTCTGCAAAATTCCGGGCAATCTGCTGCGTGATTGCCTGCAACTCAGCTGACTCAGTATTCCGCAAAAATGCATCTATCTGCTGCTCGTTTTCTTCCGGCAGAACCGAACAGGTAGCATACAGCAACAACCCGCCCGGCTTCAGGACTTTCCAGGTTGCAGCCAGAATTTCCTGCTGCAGCTGCTGTAAAACCACAATATCACGATCCTTACGCAACAGCTTAATATCCGGATGACGGCGGATAACCCCGGTAGCTGAACAGGGCGCATCCAGCAAAATACGGTCAAACGGCCGCCCGTCCCACCAGGACGCCGGATCAGCGGCATCAGCAGTCATAACAACAGCTGACAGCTGCAGGCGCTGAAGGTTCTCCCTGACCTGATGCAGGCGTTTTTCACTGTTGTCCAGTGCGGTCAGTTCAATACCTTCATAGCGCTCCAGCAAATGACAGGTTTTACCACCGGGTGCGGCACAAGCATCCAATACCCGCTGCCCCGGCTCACAGGGCAGTAACTGAGCCGCACGTTGTGCCGCACCATCCTGAACGGATACAGCCCCTTCCGCAAAACCCGGTAACTCATAAACCGGCACCGCCTGCTCCAGCACAATACCTGCATCCGTATACTCAGCCACAGCTGCAGCAAAACCGGCTTTGGCTAAAATTTCCAGATAGCCATCACGTGAAAACTGTCTTTGATTAACCCGCAGGGTCATCGGTGCCTGTTCATTACTGGCCAGCATAATAGCCTGCCAATCATCCGGCCAGGCATTGCGGAGCCGCTCTGACAACCAGGGCGGGAATGAATAACGTGCGGTTTCCAGCTGATCGATTTCCTGCAGCACGGATTCTTTTTCACGCAGGAAACCACGCAAAACACCATTAATCAGACGACTGGCCCAGGCTTTTTTTAACTTACGTGCCGCCGTCACCGTCTCGTTCACAGCCGCATGATCCGGAGTGCGCTGATAAATCAGCTGATACAAGCCGATACGTAACAGGCACTCAATGTCCTTATCGGCTTTTTTCAGCGGCTTTGCCAGCAGCTGACGCAACACGGCGCCTAAACGCCCATGCCAGCGGATACTGCCGAAACAGACATTGCGCACCCAGGCCTGATCGCGCGGCGATAAGCCATGTACTGCAGGGTGTTGCAGCACATCAGTCAGTGACTCGCCCTGATAAACCACCCGCAATAAAGCCTTGGCTGCCACCACACGACTGTTCAAGAGTCCGCGTCCTGTTGTTTCACCCCGGCAAAACGCACATCCATCAGTGTTCGCGCATTCACAAAATCGGCCACATCCATCCGCTTGCCCCCCGGCATCTGCAGACGATGGATACGCACCAGGCGGCCATCACCGGCCACAATATCAATCCCCTCGCGGCTTTCACCCACCACCGTACCGAAAGGAGCAGTACTGACGGGTGCAGCTGACTCGGGCACAACCTCCGGCAGGGAGGCGGCAAAAAAGCGGATCGGCTTGCCCTGGTATAAACTGAACGCAGTGGGCCAGGCATCAAACGCCCGGATTTTGCGTTCAATATGTGCAGCAGGCTGTGACCAGTCAAGTTCAGCTTCTGCCTTAGTCAGTTTATGTGCATAGGTTGCCAGCGCATCATCCTGCACTTCCGGCTTTAGCTCACCCGCCTGCATTAACGCCAGTGTTTTCAACAGTGCCTCAGCGCCCTGAGCCGCCAGACAATCATGAATGCTTTGCCCGCCATCCTGCGCAGTAACCGGACAGATTGTTTTGTACAGCATATCGCCGGTATCCAGACCTGCGGCCATCTGCATAATAGTGACCCCGGTTTCCGCATCACCTGCCTCAATTGCCCGCTGGATCGGTGCTGCTCCGCGCCAGCGCGGCAATAGAGAGCCATGCACATTCAGACAGCCATACTTTGGCATATCCAACACAGACTGCGGCAACAGCAAACCATAAGCCACCACAATCATCACATCCGGCTGATAAGACGCCAATACCGACTGAGCCTCTTCACTTTTCAGTGACAAGGGCTGCTCTACCGGAATCCCGGCCTCCACCGCTACCTGCTTCACCGGGCTGAACTGCACCTGACGCCCGCGCCCGGCTGGCCGGTCAGGCTGCGTAAAGACAGCAACCACCTGATGCTCTGAGTCCAGCAATGCCTGCAATGAAGGCACGGCAAACTCCGGCGTTCCTGCGAAGACAATGCGCAGCGGGACAAGGCTGCCTGCCTGATTATCAGTCTGACTCACCCGACAGCAGCCTTTGCAGTGACATCAGCCTGCTGACGCTTCATTTTTTCCAGCTTTTTACGCACCCGCTGCTGCTTAAAAGAAGACAGATAATCGACGAAAAGCTTTCCTTCCAGGTGATCCAGCTCATGCTGAATACAAATTGCCAGCAAGCCATCCGCATCCATTTCAAAAGCCTCACCTTTACGATCCAGCGCCCTGACCCGGATACGCTCGGCACGGGTGACCTTTTCATAATACTCAGGCACCGAAAGACAGCCTTCCTCGTGTTCGACAGAGCCCTCTTTACTGAGGATTTCAGCGTTAATGAAACACATCGGCTCATTTTTGTCTTCGGACAGGTCAATGACCACCACACGCTGGTGCACATTGACCTGTGTTGCCGCCAGACCAATACCATGAGCGTAGTACATGGTTTCCAGCATATCTTCAACCAGCTGCTGAATCTGTTCATCGACAGCCTGAACCGGAGCGGCTTTCTTGCGTAAACGCGGGTCAGGATGATGTAAAATTTCTAATAGTGCCATAACTCATTTTTACCGAAAATCTGAAAGTGATGCGGCCGTTAAGCCTATTCATTTATTATACCTGAAGTCATCCAACGACATAATAAACAGCAATTATAATCACTAAGGATTGAATAACATGTCGCCCCATCTTCACTTACTACGGGCAATCTGTCTGTCAGGTATCGGTATCATGGCCGGTTGCGCCACCCATTCCGCACCAGACAACGACGAAGCAAACCGGGCAGCTGCCGGACAGTATTATGACCAGTATTACGGACTCCCACCGCAGTCCGCAGCACATAAAGCTCATTCCCGCGCACAAAACCATGCAGTCTCCGGACAACAGGCGGGCATGATAGTCAACCCGTCGGCCCCCAAAACTTACGTGGTTAAAAAAGGCGACACTATGTGGGGGATTGCCCAAAAATACCTGCATACCCCTGCCTATTGGCCGGAAATTTGGGATAAAAACCAGCGGATTCGTAATCCCCACCTGATCTATCCGGGTGATATTCTGCATTTTGGTTATGTGAAAGAAGCGGCCCGGGGCGGAGGCGGTGCGGAAAAACTGGTGCCGCGCATCAGGGTTGAACGCAAAGGCCATGGTCAGCCACTCTCAACACTGGCAGCCTTTTTAGCCTGGCCCCGTGTACTGGATGATAACACCATTAAAAATGCGCCTTATCTGCTGGCTTCGCGGGATGATCACACACTGATGACCAAAGGTGACAGAGTTTATATCCGCAACCTGAAAAAACCGCTAACCGGCGAACGCTATGCTATTTACCATCCGCAAAAACCACTCTACGACCCGAACACCAAAGCCTTACTCGGGCATCAGGTCGATTATGTCGGTTATGCCAAAATTGACCGGGCTGATCAGTTGTCATCTGCGACTATTCTGGATGTCAGTGATGCGGTGCGCAGAGGCGACCGTCTACTGTCACCGGAAAGTCATACACAAACGCTGCGAGCCCCGATCCAGATACCACAGCACAAAATACGCGGAGAAATCATTTCCCTGTATCATGCTGAGTACCTGGGTGCTGACTGTATGATCATCGTGATCAATAAAGGCAAACAGGACAACATAAAACCCGGATATACGCTGGGGATATATCATGATGGTGAAGTCGTCGAAGATATTAACCGTCTCCGGCAGGATAAAACCTACCTGAAACAAAAACAGCGGGTTCAGCTGCCGCCGGAGAAGGTCGCGGAAGCGATTATTTACAGCGTCAGCGACAAACTCAGTTATGGCCTGATTGTAAATACTGAGCGCGAAGTTAAAAACGGCGATAAAATTGGTAATCCGTAACCGGCAACCAAGGTAAACTCTCTCTGTGACAGACCATGAAATTGAATTACGCGCCCGCTTACAGCTATGGCGGGCGCCCGGCTTTGGCGGAGCCAGCATCCAGCGCCTGCTCAGTCATTTTGGCTCTGTACACACGGCACTGGACAGTAGCGATCAGGAATTAGGCAAGGCAGGACTGAATGCAACGAAAATCAACCTGCTGCGCAGCACCAAACCCGAAGATGCACACATTGACCTGGACTGGCTAGAGGGCGGTAAAAGCCGTCATATTCTGCTACCGGATTACCCTGACTATCCCAACCTGCTGAGCAACACACGCTCAGCTCCTCCGCTGTTATTTGCGGTAGGCAATACCAGCCTGTTAAATGACCCGCAAATTGCCATCGTCGGCAGCCGCAACCCCAGCAGCGGCGGCAGAGATAATGCGTATGCCTTTGCCAGCCACCTGGCACAGAACGGGCTGTGCATTACCAGCGGGCTGGCACTGGGTATTGATGCAGCCAGCCATGAAGGCGCACTGGAAAACGGCGGCTCAACAATTGCCGTGGTGGCGACCGGACTGGACATTATCTACCCATCGGCTAACCGTAAGCTGGCTGAGCGTATTGCTGCCGAAGGCCTGATTGTCTCCGAGTTTCCCATCGGGGTCAGACCACAGGCCAAAAACTTCCCGCGCCGCAACCGGATTATCAGCGGCATGTCGGTGGGCACACTGGTTGTCGAGGCAGCTCTGCGCAGTGGCTCACTGGTCACCGCCCGCCATGCGATGGAGCAGGGCCGTGAGGTATTCGCCATCCCCGGCTCTATTCATAACCCGATGGCCCGCGGCTGCCATCAGCTCATCCGCCAGGGCGCCAAACTGGTGGAAACCGCGACCGATATTCTGGAAGAGGTCAGCGCCCAGCTGCAGGATTTTTTGCTGGCGGATACTACCCCCGATATTTCCATAGCCACACCCCCGCCAATAAAACAACCAAAACAGTCATCTTCACAACCACCCGCTACCCGGCAGCCGGAAGCAGAATACAGCCCCGACAGTGATGAACGCTTAATTCTTGACGTATTAGGCCATGATCCGGTACCGGTCGACCAGATTGTCCTGAAAACAGGGTTGACCATTGAAGAAGTTTCATCCATGCTGCTAATGATGGAGCTACAGGGCTATATTACAGCATGCGGTGGCGGTCACTACATGCGGTTGACCTCGAGAGAATGACCTGATGAAAGAAAACACACTGGATGTACTCTTTTACCTTTTTGATAATTATCCCGAAATTGATGAAGAGTCCTCCGATGATCGTGAGTCGTTAGGACAGTACCTGCGGGGCGCCGGTTTTTTACCGGGCGAAATCCAGCGTGCCTTCAACTGGCTGGAAAGCCTCGGAGATGAAGCAGAAGCGGTTCAGACACCTTCCAGGTCAACCACCTTCCGGATTTTCTCCGCCGATGAACAGAACTGGCTGGATACCGAATGCCAGAGTTATCTGCTGTTTCTGGAGCAGGCCGGGGTATTGAATACTGAATCAAGAGAACAGGTTATTGACCGTGTTCTTGAACTGGAAGACGATGAGTTCAATCTGGACAAGCTGAAATGGGTCATTCTGATGGTGCTGATCAACCGCCCGGAAGAGGATAACAGCTTCTTCTGGACAGATGGTTTAACCCTCGACGGAACCCAGCCTGTTTACCACTGAGAAACCATAAATAATAAATCATCCCTTTACTTTACCGGTATTTTCGGGTTTACAATGCAGACCTTCCCCGACAGGGGGATTCAGCTATTTTAATCTTAACTTAACTTGAAAAGTGGATTCATGAGCGAAAATCTGGTCATTGTCGAATCACCTGCAAAGGGCAAAACTATAGAAAAATACCTTGGTAAGGACTATCAGGTACTGGCCTCCTATGGCCATGTCCGTGACCTGATTCCAAAGGAAGGTGCGGTCGACCCGGAAAACGGGTACGCCATGAAATACGATATTATCGACCGTAACCAGCGCCATGTCGACGCCATTGCCAAAGCTTTAAAGAAAGCTGACACCCTTTATCTGGCCACTGACCCGGATCGCGAAGGCGAGGCGATTTCCTGGCATTTATACGAATTACTCAAAGATCGTGGCGCTCTGGAAGGCAAAGAAGTCCACCGTGTTGTCTTTCATGAAATTACCAAGCGGGCTGTTCAGGCAGCTATTCAGGAGCCACGCGGCCTGGCAAACGAGCTGGTGGATGCACAACAGGCACGGCGGGCACTGGATTATCTGGTCGGTTTCAACCTGTCACCGCTGCTATGGCGAAAAATAAAGCGCGGCCTGTCCGCTGGCCGTGTACAAAGCCCGGCACTGCGCATGATTGTCGAGCGCGAAATCGAAATTGAGAATTTTGTCCCGCAGGAATACTGGAGCCTGATCGCTCAGACAGAAAAAGGCAGCTCTCCGGTCAGTGCCAAACTGCATACACTGGATGGCAAGCGTCTTGACCAGTTCGACATTAATAATGATGAGGGCGCTCACTCGGTTCGCGACCGGCTGCTCAAAGCTGCTGACGGCAAGCTGCTGGTCAGCAAGGTAGAAAAGAAACAGCGCAAACGTAACCCTGCAGCCCCTTTCACCACTTCAACCCTGCAACAGGAAGCGGTCAGAAAACTACGCTTCTCCTCACAGCGCGCCATGCGCACCGCACAACAGTTATACGAAGGTATTGATCTGGGTGCCGGGCCGGTCGGTCTGATCACCTATATGCGTACTGACTCGGTGACACTGGCAGCAGAAGCAGTGACGGAGCTGCGTGAGCTGATTGAACAGCGTTACGGCGCCGACAAAGTGCCTGAATCACCCCGGCAGTATAAAAACAAATCCAAAAATGCCCAGGAAGCACACGAGGCGGTGCGCCCGACTTCCTGCATGAATATTCCGGAAGAAATCCGCAGCTTCCTGACCGATGACCAGTACAAACTGTATCAGCTGATCTGGAAACGCACCGTTGCCTGTCAGATGATTCATGCCACTATTGACACCGTATCGGTGAATCTGGAAGCCGAACCCGGTAGTTTCTTCCGCGCCTCCGGCTCCACCATTCGGGACCCCGGCTTTCTGGCGGTTTACGAAGAGGGACTGGATGACCAGAAAGCAGATCAGAGTAACGACAGCGACAAAATACTGCCGCCGCTCACGGAAGGCGAAACCCTGAAGCTGCATGATATTGAAGCCAACCAGCACTTCACGGAGCCACCACCAAGATTCTCGGAAGCCTCACTGGTTAAGACGCTGGAAGAGTACGGCATTGGCCGTCCGTCTACCTATGCCAGCATTATCTCCACACTGCAGGCGCGGGAATATGTCGAACTGGAGCAACGCCGCTTCATCCCCACCGATATTGGCAGGATCGTCAATAAATTCCTGACCGAGCACTTTACCCGCTATGTCGACTACGACTTCACGGCTAATCTGGAAGATCAGCTGGATTCGATCTCACGCGGGGAAACCGAATGGGTGCCGGTATTGGATCAGTTCTGGCACCCGTTCCATGAGCTGGTGGATGACAAGATGGAGAGCGTGCAGCGCAGTGATGTGCTGCAGCCAAGGGAACTGGGCACAGATCCGAAGACCGGCAAGCCTGTTTCAGTACGAATGGGACGCTACGGGCCGTTTGTGCAAATCGGTACCCGTGACGACGAGGAAAAACCCACTTTTGCCAGCCTGCGTGCCGGTATGAAGATGGACGATGTCACGCTGGAAGATGCTCTGGAGTTGTTCAAGCTGCCACGCACGCTGGGAGAAACGCCTGAAGGACAAACCATCAGCGCCAGCATTGGCCGGTTCGGGCCTTATATCCGCTACAGCAATAAGTTTGTTTCCCTGAAAGAAGGTGACGACCCGTATACCGTCACTCTGGAGCGCGCGCTGGAGCTGATTGAAGAAAAGAAACAGGCCGATCTGGAAAAAATTATTCAGGACTTTGGTGATGAGTTACAGATCCTGAAAGGTCGCTGGGGGCCGTTTATTACTGACGGTATTGTTAAAACCCGGCTGCCGAAAGACCGTGATCCGCTCACTGTTACCAAAGAAGAAGCACTGGAAATGATTGCCAACGCCCCTCCCCCCAAAGGCAAGGCGGCTATACGCGCGAAAAAGGCAGCAGAAAAGAAAGCAGCCGAGTTGGCTAAACTGATTAATGACCTGGGCGATGGTGTAAAAATTATCAATGGTCGCTGGGGGCCGGAAGTCACTGATGGCACAAAGAAAGTCCGGCTGGCGAAAATAGACAAAGATCTCGACCCGATGACGGTTACCCGGGAGCAGGCGCTGGATATTATCGCCAATGCACCGGCACCTAAAGCACGGGCAAAACCAAAGCCCAAAACAACTACTCCGGCAAAGAAACCAGCCACTAAAAAAACCACAGCTGGCAAGGCGAAGCCTGCCAGGAAAACTAACAGCAAATCATCAACTGATTCGTAAGTCCGATGAAAATCAGTCAATCAGTCAATGAAGCGGTAGAAATCATCAGGAAGGGTGGCCTGTTGGCTTACCCTACTGAAGCTGTTTTCGGGCTGGGTTGCGACCCGCGTAATCTGAGTGCAGTGCAAAGACTGCTGGGAGTTAAACAACGCCCGGCAGATAAAGGACTGATTTTACTGGCAGCAAACCTTAATCAGCTCAATGAGTTCATCCCGCCCCTGCCCGAAGAAATCATAGAACGGATCACACCCTACTGGCCCGGCCCGGTGACCTGGCTGTTGCCCGTCGATGAAAAAGTCTCACCGCTCATTCGCGGTAATTTCCGGAAAATTGCGGTACGCATCAGCGACCACCCGGTGTGCATGCAATTATGCCAGCGACTGGGGCACCCGCTGATCTCAACCAGTGCTAATATAACCGGACAGGTCGAAGCCAGAACACCGCAGCAGGTACAGGCGCAACTGGGCTATCAGATTGATCTGATACTGGATAAACCATTGGGGGGACGCGCGCGCCCCAGTGAAATCCGCGATGCCATGACCAATAAAGTATTACGCCCGGGCTGAATAAATATGGATGCATTCAACGAACTATTGATCCGCTGCGGACAGCACAGGGATACAGCTGCTTTCCGGCAGCTCTATCAAAACGCCTCCCCGCGCCTGTATGCCCTGTGCAAACGTATGCTGCATGATGACACACTGGCCGAGGATGTTTTACAGGAGGGCTTTGTCAAGATCTGGAATAATGCGCCGTCTTTCGCCAGCGGCAAAGGCAGTGCCATGACCTGGATGAGCACGATTATCCGTAATCAGGCACTGGACAAGTTGCGCATGGCCAAAAGCCGCCCGGTGCTGGCGGATGAGGGTGAATATGAGACACTGGAGTTTGCTTCCGGGGATCTGAGCCCTGACAGCCTGAAAGAACTCAGCGATGATACTCAAAAATTACTGCAATGCATGGAGCAGCTGAAGCCTGAACAGCGCGAGAGCATCCTGTCTGCTTTCTACTATGGCCATACACACGATGAGCTTGCGCAGAAAATGAAAACGCCTCTGGGCACGGTCAAAGCCTGGATTCGCCGTGGTCTGGAGCAGCTGCGCATGTGTCTATCAGAGGCTTATTGAAACTTATCAGACCTGCTAAATGGCCTCACTCACTACCCAATGCAGCTCCATCATCGGATCGAAATGCGTAATTTTACCGCCTGACAATACCAGCTTTTCCGGCGCTGCAAGCCCTGTTTCCTGCCGCTCCAGCCTTAGTTTTGCGGTATTTGCGGGCAAGCCATAAAAAGCTGCGCCGTTAAGTGACAAAAAACCCTCCAGCTTATCCAGTGCACCTTCCTGCTCAAACACTTCAGCAATCACCGACACCGTATTCGCTACATTAAAAATCCCGGCACAACCACAGGCGCTTTCCTTGGCGCCATCCACATGAGGCGCGGAGTCAGTCCCCAGAAAGAAACGCCTGTCACCACTCGTCACAGCGGCACGCAAGGCCAGACGATGTGACTCACGCTTAGCCACCGGCAGGCAATAATAATGCGGCTTAATACCGCCGACTAACAACGCATTACGGTTAATCACCAAATGATGCGGGGTCACGGTAGCTGCGGTATTTTCAGCACAGGATTGCACATAATCCACACCGTCTTTGGTGGTCAGATGCTCAAAGACAATTTTCAGCTTCGGGAATTGCTCACGGATCGGGATCAGCTTTTTTTCAATAAACACGGCTTCACGGTCAAAAATATCCACCTCTGCATCCACCACCTCGCCATGCACCAGAAACGGCATGCCGATCTCTTCCATTACCGCCAGCACCGGATAAATCTTTGTCAGATCCTTCACTCCGGCATCAGAATTGGTGGTAGCCCCGGCAGGATATAATTTCACTGCAGCAACCTCACCCGACAAATAACCCGCTTTCACATCCTGCGGATCAGTCTGCTCAGTCATATACAAGGTCATTAACGGCTCAAACCGGCTTCCTTCCGGTAGAGCAGCAAAAATCTGCTCACGGTAAGCCAAAGCATCCGCAGTGCGCACCACAGGCGGCTGCAAGTTCGGCATCACAATCGCCCGGCCAAAATGCCTTGCCGTAAAGGGAAGTACTTTTTCCAGCACCTCACCACTGCGCAGGTGTACATGCCAGTCATCAGGCTGTGTAATCGTCAGGGTATTAATGGCACTCATGTTTCGCTCCCGTGATTATGATTGCGCACAAGATTCTAACAGATTAAAGCCTTAACCAAACAACTCTGAATGAGTGCCCGCCCGAACAAACACAATCATTTCCTGTTTACCTTTCTTTTCCAGCCGGTAGATCAGCAAAAAGTCACCACCAACATGACATTCCCGGTGGTCATCCCAGTTACCTGTCAGCGCATGATCAAGCCACTCCTCACCCAATGGATCATCATTGGCAATCAGCAGTAACATAAGCTCTTTGAGCAGCTTCATGTTATAGCGCCCTGAATGACTAAGGCGCTGCCAGTCTTTTTGAAAAGCTTTGGTATAGTCCGTGATGCGGGGCATACCAGCCCGTTTTTTATTCGCGCTCGAGGGCATCAAATAATTCGTCCGCATTATTGAAACGAGCCTGAGTCAGCTCACGCGCTTCCAGCATAGCTTCGCGGGTTGCTGCATTAGGTACCTCCAGACTAAAAGGAAATGCCTGATCAGCAGCCACCCGAGTCAGGAAAACACGCACTGCATCGGACACAGACAGCCCCATTGCGGCAAGAGCCTGTGATGCGTTTTCTTTCAGTTGCTCATCCACCCGTACATGGATCATGGTTGTGCCAGCCAATTTAATAACTCCGTATTAACTATGAGATACATTGCATCTCAATTGAGAGTATATTTTCCAGAGCTCTAATGCAACACCGAAGCACGCAGCAGATCAAAACTGACAGACTCGGTATTTTTCAATACCTCATCATTCGCGTCATGCACTACCGCAAACAGACTATGGCTGCCACGATCAATATTTTCCAGTGAAAACGTCGTCGCATCGCCACTTGCAGCCTGCTTGCCGTCCAGATAAACCACGATACCATGACCGTCCTGCAAAGCAGGCTCCAGCTCCAGACGCACCAGTACATTACCGTTATTGGCCCGGATAGCCTCACCTTTAGCGGGAGATGTAACCTTAAAATTTTTGTAATCAACAGTTTCCGCAGTCTTGTCAGCCTCTTCCTCATCAGTAACCGCTGATGCAGAATTGTTTTGCTTTTCACCGGAATCATAGCTGTCAGCAATAGTCAGCGGTTGCAACTCAACCGGCTTTGCTTTGATTTGCGCCGGAGGGTCATCACCAAACACTGTGCGACCGTTGGCATCCGTCCAGCGGTAAACCTCAGCGCTCAGCATGGATGAAAACAGCAACAAAATGGGGAGGACAAGGACACGCAACATCATTACCAGCCATCAAAATAGAATGACTTCATTGTAGGCCCGACAGGTTTTATCAGCCAACAGCATCAGACTAATGGACTGAATCAGGCGAATAGCTATCTGAAAATCAACAGAAATCAGGCGTTCGCTTTTCCATAAACGCCCGCACCCCCTCCTCAAAATCAGTCGCCGCCGCACAGTCAGCAAAGCTTTGTTGCTCCATTAACAGCTGCTGCTCCAGAGTATTATTCAGTGACTGATTCAACAAACGTTTACTTCCGGCCAGCGCCTGCTGCGGGCCGTTCACCAAACGCTGCACCAGCGCATCAGTAGCAGCCGCCAACTCACCCACCGCCACCACCTTATTAACCAGCCCCAGCGCCAGTGCTTCCTGTACACTCAGCCGCTCACCCAGAAACATGATCTCCCGTGCCCGTTTGTCACCCACCAAACGCGGCAGAAAGAAAGTCCCGCCACCATCAGGCGACACACCGAGCTGACAATAAGCCGAGGCAAATTTAGTATTTTCCGCCGCCACTGCCAGATCACAGGCCGCCAGCAAACTCATCCCGAACCCCGCCACCGCACCGGATACCGAAGCCACTACCGGCTTTGGCATTTCCCGGAGACTGACAATGGCAGCATGAATGATTTCAATTACCCGGCTGATTTCCGCATGACGTTCCGCGGGCGGGATTTGAATACACCCGGCAAAATAACCAATGTCGCCTCCCGCCATAAAATGACCACCCGCACCCTGTATCACCAGACAACGCACCGAGTCATCCGCTGCCACCTGTGCAGTCAGTGTTTTCAGGGCCTCAGCCATTTCATCATTCAGGGTGTTCAGCACTTCAGGACGATTCAGGGTCAGCGTAGCAACCCGTTCCTCAACCGACAATTCAACCACATCACTCATATTTCTTCCTCACCATCCCCCCATCCCCAAACCCCTTCCCCCGCAAGGGGAGGAAGGGGCTTAAAAACATCAAAATGCTGCCTCGTCAAAATCCATCATACTCGCACTACCGGACATAATCGCCGACATCAGCGCACCGGTTTGCGGCAATAAACGCGCGCAATAAAAACGGGCCGTATCCAGCTTGGCCTGATAAAACACCGGCTCATCACCCTCACGTTTTTCCAGCGCAATATCCGCCATACGAAGCCACATATAGCCCAGCGCCACCAGCGCAAACATGCGCAGATAGTCGGTCGCCGCCGCAGCCCCCTCTTCCGGATTTGACAATCCCTTTTGCGCAATCCAGCCAGTCACAATCTGTAAACGACCAAATGACTTGGCCAGCGCCATAATCAGTGGTTGCATTTCATCGCGGTCATCATGCGCTTTCTCTTCCAGATAAGTGCTGACCTCATGGAAAAACGGGCGCAGATTCCGCCCCATTTTCTCCGGCATCTTGCGCCCGACCAGATCCAGCGCCTGAATACCATTGGTGCCCTCATAAATCTGCGCAATCCGCGCATCGCGCACATACTGCTCCATGCCCCACTCGGCAATGTATCCGTGACCGCCGAACACCTGCACGCCCAGATTAGCAATCTCCGACCCACAATCGGTCATGAATGCTTTCACTATCGGTGTCATCAGCGCCACAAAGGCTTCAGCGTCTTCTTTTTGCTGCGGGTCGGTGGATTTAGCGGCAATATCCAGCGCCCGTGCCACCCAGATATTCAGCGCCCGGTTGCCTTCGGTATAAGCCCGCATAGTCAGCAGCATACGCCGCACATCCGGATGCACCGTCAGCGGATCAGCAGGCTTGTCCGGCTGCACAGCACCTTTCAGGGAGCGCCCCTGCAGGCGATTCCGCGCATAATCTACGGCATTCTGATAGGCAATCTCGCTGATCCCCAGCCCCTGCATGCCCACACCCAGCCGCGCCGTGTTCATCATCACGAACATCGCTGTCATACCTTTATGCAGCTCACCGACCAGATAACCCTGCGCATTATCGAAATTTATCACGCAGGTGGAATTGCCGTGAATCCCCATCTTGTGCTCAATTGATCCACAGCTGACCCCGTTTCGCTCAGCAATTTCACCATCGCTTACATTAAATTTAGGCACCAGAAACAGGCTGATACCACGAATCCCTTCCGGCGCATCCGGCGTTCTGGCCAGCACCAGATAAATGATATTTTCGGTCATATCATGCTCACCGGCGCTGATAAAAATCTTGCTGCCGCTCAGCTGATAAGCACCGTCATCAATAGGTTCAGCCTTGGTACGCAACAGGCCCAGATCCGTGCCACAATGCGCCTCCGTCAGGCACATCACGCCACTCCACTGCCCGGCAATCATCTTTTCCAGATAAGTCTGTTTCAGCGCCTCAGAGCCGAACTTTTCCAGCGCGCGACAGGCACCCTCCGTCAGTCCCGGATACATGCCAAACGACATATTGGCCGAACACATGATCTCTTCCAGCATGAAGCCCAGTGTTTTCGGCAAACCCTGCCCACCATACTCTACAGGAGCAGTAATTGAGCCATAACCGTTCTCATAATACGCATCATAAGCCTGCTTAAAGCCGTCCGGCACACGGACTTCACCATCTTCAAAAGTACAACCCTGCTGATCCCCGATCTGATTCAGGGGCAACAGTTCATTCTCACAAAAGCGCCCGGCCTCTTCTAATACGGCTTCAACCAGATCAGGTGCCGCCTCCTCAAAACCTTCCAGTTGCTGCAAATCGGCGCTATCAAATAACTCGTTATAAACAAAACGCAAATCACGTATCGGTGCATTATAAACAGGCATCATCAGTTCCTCAGTGGCTTGCCGGTGGTCAGCATGTGTTCCATGCGGGCCAACGAATCATTATTGGAAACCAGGCTCATGAAAGCCTCGCGCTCCAGCTCCAGTAGCGTTTCCTCATCCAGCGTTTCGGTCATATCCGTATCGCCGCCGCTCAGCACATCCGCCAGCGTCAGTGACACCACCTCATCATGCGGCGTGGCACGGCCCATAGTGCGAAAATCCTTCACTGCCATTTCCATTGCGGTACGTGCCGTTGCACCCGGCAAGCTAATCTCCTGCTCTTCCGGCGGCGAATACTCATCCACCATGGCCAGCGCCCGCGCCTTCGCATCTGCCAGCAAACGGTCACGATTCATAGTAATCCCGTCACCGGGCCGTAAAATCAGCATACTTTGCGCTTCCTGCGCAGACTTGGCGACCTGTGCCGTACTGATCATTTCAAAACACTTCACCACCGGCGGTATCGGCCCGCCGCCACGTTTCGGGTTTGTCACCCAACGCTGCAGCATTTCCTTACAACCACCCCAGCCAGGAATCAGTCCTACCCCGACCTCGACCAGACCGGTGTAAGTCTCAGCATGCGCCTGTATTGCATCACAATGCAGCAGAATTTCGCAGCCGCCACCCAGCGCCATACCGGAAGGCGCCCCCACCACCGGAAACGGGGCATATTTGAGTTTCTTGTAGGTATTCTGGCCTGCAGCCACCATCTCTTCGATTTGTGACCAGGCAGCGATATTGGCGGAAAACAACAGCAAGCCGAGATTGGCGCCCACAGAAAAATTACTGCCTTCGTTATAAATCACCAGTGCTTTGTACTTCGACTGCACCAGCCCGACAGCGCGGTTAATCATTTCCAGGATCTGCGGATCCAGCGCATTCATCTTGCTGGTAAACTCAAGACAAACCACCCCATCACCAATATCCCACAGACTGGCAGAGCCATTCTTTGCTACAGGCTCAGTGCGCAACTTAATGTCACTCAGCAGCAACACGCCGTCACCACGCTCCAGCAACCGCGCCTCACCGGCATGATCAAGATAATGCACCTGACCATCCTGCTGCTGATAAAAACCACTGTCGCAGGCTTTCTCCAGCATGTCCGGAACCGGCATATTTTCAGCACGCAACCGCTCAGCAAACGCTGCAGCTCCCAGCTGATCAATCAACTCAAAGGGCCCGAATTTCCAGTTGTAACCGAGCTTCATAGCGGTATCGACAGCATGCACATCATCGGCTATTTCCGGCACCAGCGAGGCGGCATAACTCAGTACCTGTGACAGCACCCGCCACGCATACTGCCCACCTTTATCCTCATGCGAGACCAGTGCCTGCAGCCCGCCTTTACGGGCCGTGTCTACACTCGCCAGCCGCGCTGCTTTTGACGGAGCATATTCACCGGTCTGCAGATTAATTGACTCTTTAACCTTCCGCCCACCGTCGCGGTTCAGACGATAAAAGCCACCCTTACCCTTACGCCCGGTATAACCATCAGCAATCATTTTCGTAATCAACTCAGGAATCTGTGTACGCTGACGCAGTGCATCCGACTCCGGCAGGGTACGCTCCATGCTGTCCATCAGGTGCGGCAATAAATCCAGCCCGACCAGATCCGACAGGGCAAACACCCCCGTCTTCGGAATCCCGACCGGCTTACCAATCACCGCATCCGCCTCTTCCACCGTCAGCCCCATGGCAAAGGCCTCCAGCACTGCGGTCTGAATCCAGAAAATACCGATCCGGTTGGCAATAAAGCCGGGGGTGTCTTTACATACCACCACACCTTTGCCCAGTTGCACATCGCAGAAGTCACGCACCGCCTGTAACGCATCCTTATCAGTTTGCCCATTAAACGCCACTTCCAGCAGGCGCATATAGCGCGGCGGATTAAAGAAATGGGTGATCATGAAATAGCGACGTGATTCATCACTCATACCATCCATTAAATCCTGCATCGGAATGGTTGAGGTGTTGGACGACAGCATCGAACCCAGTTTACGCACCGCTTCCAGCTTACGGTAAAGATTCTGCTTGATCTGCAGGTTTTCAATCACCGCCTCAATAATCCAGTCACAGTCACTCAGCAAATCCAGGTCATCTTCCAGATTGCCGGTGGTGATCAGTTTGGCATTACGCTTGTGCATAAAAGGTGCGGGATCAGCTTTGAGCATTTTCGCTACCGCAGATTCGGCAATCACACTGCGGTTTTCAGCACCCTCCGGCACAATATCCAGCAGTACGACCGGCGTACCGGCATTCGCGATATGGGCAGCAATCCCCGCCCCCATTACGCCTGCACCGATCACTGCCACTTTCTGAATCGTCATGGCACTCATCACACGGCCTCCAGAATCGTCGCTATCCCCTGTCCGCCGCCGATACACTGTGTGGCCAGCGCAAACTGCTTACCCTCACGTTTTAACAGAGCTGCGGCCTTACCGGTAATTCGTGCTCCGGTCGCTCCCAGGGGATGTCCCAGTGCAATCGCCCCGCCATCCAGATTAACCTTCGCCATATCCAACTCAAGATCGCGCACGCAAGGGATAGACTGCGCCGCAAAGGCTTCATTCAGCTCGATAATATCAATATCACTGACCTGCAGACCCGCCCGCTCCAGTGCCTTGCGGGTCGAATGTACCGGCCCGATACCCATAATTTCCGGTGCACAACCGGCCACTGCCACACTGCGGATTTTTGCCAGAATGTTCAGCCCGTGCGCTTTGGCAAAATCTTCGCTGCAAACCAGTGTTGCGGCTGCCCCGTCAGTCAGTGGCGATGAAGTACCGGCCGTTACTGAGCCATGCTCATCGAAGGCAAGCCGCAGACCGGCCAGTGTCTCCGGTGTGGTATCCGGGCGGATACAGCCATCCTGCACCACATCACCCACTGCGATGATTTCATCAGCCAGTTTGCCGGCCTCTTGTGCCGCCGCTGCTTTGCGATGGCTATCCACCGCGAAGGCTTCCTGTTCCTCACGGCTGATTTTATATTGCTTAGCCAGATTCTCAGCAGTAATCCCCATGCTCATATAAGCAGCTGGCAAGTTTTCATACAAAGACGGATTAGGTGACGGATTAAACCCGCCCATCGGAATGCGGGTCATTGATTCGACGCCGACACATAAAAATACTTCTCCGGCATTCATCTGAATCGCCCCGGCTGCCTGATGGATGGACTGCATGGAAGAGCCGCAAAAACGGTTGACAGTCACACCTGCGACGGTCTGCGGCAAGCCAGCCAGCAAGGCGACCAAACGCCCGGCATTCAAGCCCTGCTCACCCTCAGGGAATGCGCAGCCCAGAATCAGATCCTCAATCTCACTGCCATCAACCCCGGTCTGCACCATTACACTTCTGACCGCCGTTGCCGCCAGCTCATCCGGACGCACTTTGATCAGCCCGCCTTTATTGGCCAGTGTAAACGGTGTCCGGCTGTAACCGGCGATAACTACATTTTTCATCATGCTCCTCCTAAAGGCTGTGATGGTTTACTTTATTTATCATCAACGATGCTCAGGCACTCACTTTCTATACCCGCTAACTCACCCAGCATTTCCTGAATATCCTGCTGCTGTTTGCGCAGGGCTTCTGCCCTCAGCTGCACCCGGCTTAGTAAAAACCTGATCTGGTCAACCTGCATCGGATCAAGGTCGGCATCGTACAAATCCATATACTCACGGATTTCATCAAGGGAGAAACCAAGGCGCTTACCGCGCAGAATGAGTTTTATCCGTGCCTTGTCCTTATAACTATAGACGCGATTTGCACCAACCCGCTGTGGTTTCAGTAATTGTTTGTCTTCGTAAAAGCGGATGGTGCGGGCGGTTACACCCAGTTCATCGCTTAATTCAGAAATAGTTAGCAGTTGGTTCATAGCACCTCCTCTTAACACATACTACAACCACTTAACGCTAACGTCAATTAGCAGACAACAAAAAGGCAGCCGAAGCTGCCTTTTTGACTAATTCAGATATAGGTCCGATTAGAATCTGTAACGCATACCTGCCATAGTACGGTCATCAGTACCATCATCAGCATATTCGACGATGTAGTCCATTTGACCGTGTGACATTCTGTAACCAAGACCAAAAACATCATTACTACCATCATCACCATAATCAGCCCAGATGGTATTATTGCCAGCACTATAGGAAGCGTTTAAACCCCACTTGTCATCATCATTACCTTCGGCGCTCAGGGTAACATCACCAAAACTACCCTCAACACCGTAAGAAAGCAGAGACTCATCAGGACCAGCAGAAGTGGTAACACCATCTTCATAACCTAAGTTTACTTTCACAGGCCCCATGCCGAAGCGCGCACCAATGGCAGTCTCTTCGTAGCCAGGGTTATGAGAAAGCGCGAACTCAGCAGCGCCCACTGTATTCTTATACAGAATATTGTCATTATCATGGCCACCGAATGCATCAGAGTGCCCACCCAGCCAGATGTCATTTGAGTCAGGATCAAACTGATCGACCGCATTGTCTACGTCACCTAACCATACTTCACCAAAACCACCTTTCGCACCAACACGTACTTCTTCAAATTTAGGTGATGTGCGTGAGCCTTGGAAGTCCAGCTCAGCGTGTCCCATATAAGTAACACCACCAACTTCTGAAGAGCCATCAAAGTTGATTTCAGAACCGTTTTCACTAATGGCACCATCGCCGCCATTAAGTGCGCTATCATAAGCAACTGTAACGTCACCAGAGATATTCAATTCGGCCTGAGCCGCCAAAGGGAAAGCAAATGAAGCAGCTACCGCAACTGCTAAAACTTGTAGTTTCATAATTCCGCCTTACTATCTTTAAGTTAAAATCCGCCAAGCCACTTATCCGGAACTCAGCTACTAGGAACAGTCTCCAGATTGAAGACTATTACGATTGTTGGCAAAAAGCAACATATTCAGAACGATCAAATATAAAAATGATGACAAATCACTACAAATATTTGCCGCTTCCTGCTTACACCGAACCAAATTAACAAAACCGGCATATTAAGCTATTTTGCAACAATAGAGAATCCCCTCAACACACCAAATGGCACAACAAGGCCCATAGCGCCCTGCCCACCGACATACCGGCACACACAAAACAGGCTGCTACACTAAAACCGGCGTATATCCTGATACCCCAATCGTTAAGCCTCCATGAAAAGTAGTGTTGGCACTAAGCGACAGTCGATCAACCCTTAACTACAAAGGGATCCAACACTACCACCTCACCCGTTCCGGGACGCCGCATCAGATTATCACCGTGCAAATCCCAGCTTAAAAAGCGCTCATTCTCACGGAAATAACGGCACAGCAGACGGATATCCTCTGCCAATGCACTGGTGTATTTTTCTGCAATCAACCCCAGAAGTTTTTGACGAACTGCCTCATCCTGCCAGTCGAAACCATAGATATGTTCACTGAAAAACTGTCCGTCCTCCTCCCCGAGATGCTCCAGCCGCTCCATAATATAGATCATCCGGAAGTCAGGTTCTTCATCTGAAAACAATTTCACCGTGGAAAACGGCAGTACCTCATCATCCTCAGAGAGCACACCAACACGACGGGTATACGGAATCTGGGTCAGGTTTAGTTTCTGCATCGCATCACAGAAATACTCCAGCCCCAGCGAACGCTTTTCAAGCAGCACGTAATTGGTATTGCCCGGCGCATCCGGCAGCAGAATATCTCTGCAACGCTCACACTTCAGGCTCAGCACACGGTCACCTGTCGCACAGTCCACGGAATATACGTTAGTCAGGAAGGTATTTTCACACTGCGGGCAACTAATCTGAGGAAAATGCCCGTCAATAAACAGTTTTAATAATACGTCACCGGGATTCATAGCCCTATACCATTACTGGACAAAAACTGACAGTCATGCGGACAAATCCCCGGAAAGAAGTCATCAATCCACAGATTGATCCGCATACCCTGTGCCAGCAAATGCTCCCGTTTGGGATTTCCGCCACAGGTATAAATGTCTATCGGAACATCGTAAAGCAGGGTTTTCATTTCTTCAATATTACTTTCGGTCTTATCCCGCAAGGTACAAATCACCGGATTCCAGTCCGCAGCCCGGTAAGCGTCGATCAGGTTGAGGTAAAAATCGACATCAGCGGTAATCGTATTATCGAAGTCAATCGCGATGGTGCGGGAGGACTTATCATCAGCCAGCACATAGGCATCGACCAGAAACTCATCATAATATTCGGTCAGCTTATGCCGCTCACTCAACTGTATGGCATCGTACAAAACATCAAAGGCCGGATTAGGTGATTTTTCATGATAATAAAAAACCAGCGCGGTCATTATTAAAACACACCCGGCAAGGGCGCCAGCGCGATCAGGCACACATGCAACAACAAAATAGCCACCAGCGGCGACAGATCGACCATGCCAATGGTCGGGACAATCTTACGCAACGGCTGTAATATCGGCGCAGTCAGGCTATATAGCAACGAAGCCACCGGATTACCATGCGCATTCCCCATCCAGCTCATAACGGCCTGCACGATCATCGCAATGATATAAATCCAGATCAGCGTACGCAGCAGATCAACCACTGCCGCCGGGATCAGAAACGCCGGATTAAAACCTTTACCCATCACCGCAGACAACAGGTATACCGCAATCAGCTTTAACACAAAAGCCAGCACCAGCGATGCCGTATCCACCTTACCGATAGCGGGCACAAAACGCCGCAGCGGCACCAGCAAAGGGTTAGTCACTTTCACCAGAAACTGCGACAGCGGGTTGTGGAAATCAGCCCGCGCATAAGCCAGCAGGAAACGCACCAGCACCGCCCCGATATACAGGGAAAACAACGTTGAAATCAAAAAAACAGCGATATTTTGCAGAACCATAAACCCGACACTCTCCTAAAAAAGTCGCACAGACGATAGCAGAAATCAGTTCAGCTTTGCCAGTTCCTGAGACCGCTGTGCTGCCGCTTTTAATGCTGAATCAAACAGATCAATCAGCCCGCCTTCGTTCAGCTTATTAATGGCTGCCTCCGTGGTTCCCCCCTTAGAAGTCACCTTGCGGCGCAGCTCAGCCGGCATATCATCACTTTCCAGTGCCAGCTTTGCTGCCCCCAGTGCAGTTTGCACCACCAGCAGATTAGCATCTTCCGGCTTCAGGCCGAGCGACTCTGCCGCCTGTTGCATCGCCTCCATCACCAGAAAGAAATAAGCAGGCCCGCTGCCGGAAACGGCGGTCACTGCGTCCAGCTTGTCTTCCTCGGTAAACCACAGCGCAATACCCACCGAACGCAAAATACTCTCCGCCTGACTGCGCTGCTCTGCTGAAACCTGTGCATTGGCATACAAACCCGTCGCTCCGGCCTGCACTAATGCGGGCGTATTCGGCATGCACCTGACCACCGGCAAGCCACCGCCCAGCCAGTTGTTCAGCGAAGACTCGCGGATACCGGCAGCAATCGAGACAAACACCGGACGCTGACGCTGTGCCTGTTCGCGCAATGGTGCCACCACCTCAGCCATCAGCTGCGGCTTCACCGCCAGCACCACCATATCAGCGCCATCACTCACTGCCAGATTATCAGTGCTCACCTCAACCTGCGGCCAGTGGCGGCGAATCACATCCAGCTGCGCCTGATCCGGGTCTGACACGCGGATTTTCAGCGGACTGTTATCCTCCACCAATCCGGCAATCAGGCTGCGAGCCATATTGCCTGCGCCGATAAAAGCCACTGTAATATTTTTTCTGGGTAACTGTGCTTGTGCCATAAAGTTCTGACTATCCTTATTAATGTCGAAATGCCTGCCTTATTCTACCTTAGCTTAACTCAAACCAGAATGCTCATGACCCGGCCTGCGCTCTGTTTTCCGGCCACAGGGTCAGAATAATCCCCGCCATCATCAGCCCGCAACCCAGCATCTCCTGCATCCCGAAACCCTCACCCAGAAACAGGATGCCGGTCAACAGAGCAAACACCGCTTCAAACGACAGCAATAAAGCCGCCACTTCCGAAGCCACACCACGCTGACCGATGATCTGCAGCGTAAAAGCCACGCCGCTGGCAACAATACCGGAGTACAATAACGGCACCGTCCCGGCCTGAAAGTCCGCCCACTGCGGTGTCTCCAGCCACAACATCAGCACACCGGAAAAAACTGCAGAAGCCGCAAACTGCACCGCAGACAACCCCACCAGATCTTTCACCCGCCGCGCCAGCCATCCCAGCATCACCACATGCACCGCCCAAAATAACGCACCGATCAGCTGCAAACCGTCACCATAGTTCATCGACAGGCCACTGCTGCCCACTTCAACAGACAACTGATAAAGCCCCGCCACTGCCAGCGCTATCCCCGCCCAGGTCAGCCAGCGCGTCGTCTGCCCCAGCAGCAAGCCGAGTAAGGGCACGATGACAATATACATACCGGTAATAAACCCGGCATTACCCGCCGTTGTGTACTGCAGCCCCACCTGCTGCATGCTCAGCCCACCGGTCAGCATTGTCCCGGCGAGTATCCCGCCCAGCCAGAAATACCAGGGGTCAGACTGCAGCGCCGCAGCAGAATACCTGCGCCGCATATACAGCCATACCGGCAGCAGGGAAAGCGTTGCCAGAATAAAGCGCGCGGTATTGAAACTGAAAGGCTCAAGGCTGTCGAGACCGGACTTTTGCGCCACAAAACCACCGCCCCAGATAGCAGCGACGAATAATAAAAGGAAGTGTGAGGGAGAGAAGCGCAGCATGGGATACCTGAAAAAGAGATGAGCGAATCCGGCGTATTATATGCGCCTCCTGCCGGAAATAGCTCATTAAGATACAACTGCACAGACATCCCCCCAACAACACATCCACCAACGCCACCCGCAATCAGTCCTTTGGCGGTAAGTCCTATGATTATCTGACCGGCCTGTCATACTTCGGTGCACGTTACTATGATCCGGTGACCGGGCGGTTTATGGCGGTCGATCCGGTGGAGCCTGATCCGGAGCGGAGTGTGCATACGCTGAACCGGTATGCTTATGCGAATAATAATCCGTATAAGTATGTGGATCCGAATGGGCGGGTTGCAAAACTAGCTAAGATTGTCTTCAATGTTGGTAAGAAGACTTACAAAAATGGAGGTGATGTTAAAAAAGGTGTGGCTGATGAAATATCCAATGTTATGGATAACCTAGTCACTCTTTTTGACGGACAAGCAACAACTGATGACATATTTGCTACTATTGATTTAGTGACAGGCTTTGGTAAAGAAGCCAAATCATTATTTACGAAGAAAACAGTAGTTCTTGGTGGCAATATGGAGGAGCGTGTAAAACCACAGGCAGAAATGATAGGCGGAACTTATTATAAACCACGAGGAGAATGGAGCTTGCCAAAAAATAGAAGATGGGCGAAGGAAATGAAGAAACAAGTTGATCGAGGTGAGCGAGCTGCCTTAAATATAGGGAATGACCCTAGTCGTTCTGAAATCCCTGAGGCCTTAGAAGCAGAAAATAAGATATTCGGTTTTGATGACAAATAACTGGACCAACAGAAATGAAAAATGACTTTCAAAAAAAAGCTAATTCATTAAAAAGAGCATTAAAACATATAGCGAAAAAATTCAAACTGGATTTCACCAATGAAAAAATAGATAGCTTTGGTATAAATATCACACTAAAAAATCAAACAACTGGTGTAAAATGCTTATTTTCTCCAAGAGAAGGTAAAGGATGGATTGTTGAGATAGGTCGTTTAAAAGATGGCAATTTCCCTGAACACCCTATATTTATCAAAAAAGACACAAAAATTGAATTTTTTAATTTACGTGATATTGCCATATTACGCATAAAATACATTCCTGAACTGGAAAAAAATATAAAAAACGGAGCGTCATTTAACTCCGAATCCATTCCTTACTTACTAGAGAACTGTTGTGCAGATCTTTTGGAAGGTGATTTCAACATATTCAAGGATTTAGATTTTCTTATAAAAAATCGAGTGCTATCGAAAGAAGCTTAACGTATGCAAGGGGAGCTTATGGCAGCTGTCAGCTCTCCACCTCAAACCCCACCACATTCCGCTCATCCCGGCTAAACTCCACCCCCACCAGATGCACCGGCCAGCCCAGATGCCGGTACTTCTCCGCATAACCCTTATCCTTCAGCTGCTGCAGCGCATTCCCCTGTGGCACCATCTCCACCACCTTGAACTCAAACAGGTACACCTGCCGGTTAAACTTCAGCGTCATATCCAGCCGCCCGTGATTGGTGCAATCCTCTACAACCACCTCCAGCCCCAATGCGGCAAAATACGAATAAAACACACTGGCGTAAAAGCCTTCAAACTGCTGAATGGTGTTATTGGTGTACCAGTGATGCGGAATGCTGGCGAAGAAGCTGCGAAACAAATCCTTCAGGCCAGCGAAGTCATTAGCGAGTAACAGCTGACGCAATTGCAGGCGTTGCCGAACCTGCGCACTGCCATCCTGCACCAGGTGCCTTAACAAACTATTATTCAGGCTCTGATAAACCTCACGGTTGGGATAACCTAAGGTGTAAAAATAATTACCATCCAGCAACTCCCGGTTTTTAATCGTCAGATAACCGGTCTGGAACAAGAGTGCTTCAACAGCCATCGTATCCACATCAAAACCGGACAGTAGCTCATCATCGCTGGTCAGTTGCGTCAGCGATGGCGTAGCCACATGATACTTTGTCAGGGTCTCCACCAGAAAGGCCGGTGTCCCGGTCTCAAACCAGTAATTCTTAAACTCGCGTTTATCAAACAGCTGCAGAATATCAAACGGGTTATAAACCCCCTCCCCCAGCCAGTGGTAGCCGTTATACCAGTCACGGATTTCCTCACGATCCAGACCCGCCAGTTCGGGCGCAAATACGGTGTCAATATCATTGTCCGTGTAGCCGCACAGGGTGGAGTAACGTTTATCCAGGGTAATGTCATTCAGGTTATTCAGCCCGGAGAATAAGCTGACCTTGGAAAACTTGCTGACCCCGGTGAGAAAGCTGAAGCGGATGTGGGCATCATAGTCTTTGATTGTGCCGTAAAAACCGCGCAGAAAGTCGCGGTTGGCCCTGGCCACCTCCGGATAATCCAGTGCATCCAGAATGGGTTTGTCGTATTCATCGATCAGGACAACCACCGGCTGGCCGGTAGTTTTATGGGCATGTTGAATCAATGCCTGAAACCGCTCCGGACAAGTGCTGTATTTTGAATTAAAACCAAACCGCGCTTCCAGATTATCCAGCTGCGCTACAAGATTTTTTGCAAGGTAATCCGCATCCGTAAAGTTCCCGCTGCCAAAGCTGAAGCGCAATACCGGATATCGCACCGACCAGTCCCAGCGTGTTTCCGCTGCCAGTCCGCTAAACAGCGCTTCATTACCTTCAAACAACTCTTTCAGGGTGTCGAGAAACAGGCTTTTACCAAAGCGGCGCGGACGGGAGAGAAAATAGTGTTTTCCTTCTAGCACCAGCTGAAGTGCCAGCTGCGTTTTATCGACGTAGTAGTGATTATTCCGGCGAATTTCGCTGAAGGTCTGAATGCCGATCGGTAACGATTTACGGATACTGCTGTTCATACAAAGGCCTGTTCGGGTGTGGGTTTCAGTTTAGCACAGTGGCATATCGGCAGGTAACCGGCACCTGACACGAACTCCCCAACAACCCAGCCACCAACGCCACCCGCAATCAGTCCTTCGGCGGTAAGTCCTATGATTACCTGACCGGCCTGTACTACTTCGGTGCACGTTACTATGATCCGGTGATCGGGCGGTTTATGGCGGTTGATACAGATCCAAAAGCTAAAGCGGATATGCGCATCATAGTCTTTAATCGTACCGTAAAAACCGCGCAGAAAGTCACGGTTGGCTTTAGCAACCTCCGGATAGTCCAGCGCATCCGGAGCAGTGCGCCTGCACTATTCCCACCTTAGCCGCGCATATAGGACAAATCCGGATCAAACAAAGCCTGTGTTATCACCCTGGCCGGACGCTTGCGCCCCAACAGCTCAATTTCCACCTGCCTGCCATCACTGATCAGCTCCGGGGGCAGGAAACCGAGCGCCACAGACTGTTGCGACCAGTGCGCATAACCACCGGAAGTCACAAAGCCGACCAGTTTACCCTCATGCCAGATGGACTCATCACCATGCACATCCGCATCATCCGTTTCCAGAACAAAACTGGTGAGCTGGCGCTTAACTCCGTTGGCACGCTCTGCCAGAGCCGCTGGTTTGCCGATAAAATCAGCGGCTTTATCGTAGGCAACAAAACGGTTCAATCCGGTTTCCAGCGGGGTATAGTCCGGCTTGTACTCGCGCAGCCAGGAGCCAAAACCCTTGTCCAGCCGCATGCTCATCATCGCCCGCATGCCAAACGGGCGCAGGCCGAATGCCTTGCCCGCTTCCGTCAATGCCTGATACAAAGCCAGCTGCTGGCTGCTGTCGACATAGATTTCATAGCCCTGGTCACCGGTATAGCTGACCCGCTGCACAATAGCATCGCACAGCCCCACTTCACCCCGGCGCACAGCCATGAACGGGAAGGCCTCAGTATCCAGATCAATATTCGTAATCCCCGCCAGCAGTTCACGCGCTTTCGGCCCGGCAATCTGGAAACCGACCCGCTGTAAGGAGATATTACGCAACTCCACACCGGCATCCGGCAGGTGCTGTTCAAACCAGCGCTGGTGATATGCCTGTGCACCATAGGAGGCGGTCAGTTGAAAATCATTCTCCGCCAGGCAGCTGATGGTGAAATCGCCAATGATTTTACCTTTGGGACTAAGCAGCGGCGACAGTGCCAGACGGCCCGGTGCGGGAATGCGTCCTGCCATCAGGTAATCCAGCCAGGCCCGTGCATCCGGCCCTCTGACAGTGAACTTACTGAAATTATGGACTTCATTGATACCCACCGCGGTACGCACAGCCCTGCACTCCTCACCAACGGCTGCAAAGGCATTGGAGCGCAGGAAGGTGGGGGTTTCATAACGCGGCTCACCGGGCAGGGCAAAATAGTTGACATGCTCCAGCCCGTACCCGGCACCAAACACAGCGCCCTGCTGCTCCCACAACGGGTACATGGGCGTGGTGTGCAATGGCCGTCCCGCCGGAAGCTCTTCATTCGGAAAGGAAATTGAGAAGCGCTTCTGGTAGTTTTCCCTGACCTTGTTACGGGTATAGGAGCGGGTGGCAAAATTGCCAAAGCGGGCCACATCCATGGCAAACACATCACGCTGCGGCTCACCTTCCACCATCCATTCGGCCAGCGTTAGGCCCACGCCACCGCCCTGGCTGAAACCGGCCATCACCGCACAGGCTGACCAGAAGTTACGTAAACCACCCACCGGGCCGACCAGCGGATTGCCATCCGGAGCAAAGGTAAACGGGCCGTTAATGACGGTTTTGATGCCCGCCCGGCCTAACACCGGATAACGCTGACAGGCAAATTCCAGTGAGTCACTGATGCGATCCAGCTGATCTTCCAGCAGTTCATGGCCGAAATCCCAGCGGGTACTGCCCACACCCCAGGGATCACAACGCTGCTCATAGAAGCCAATCACCAGACCGCGCCCTTCCTGACGCAGATAACTTTCCCCTTCCGGGTCCATCACATGCGGCAGCTCGCTGCCATGCTCATACACTTCGGGTAAATCATCCGTGACCAGATACTGATGCTCCATCGGATGCAGCGGTAGTTCAACCCCGGCCATGCGTCCGACTTCCCGTGCCCACAGCCCTGCTGCATTCACCACATGTTCGGCAATTAAACTGCCCTGATCAGTCACCACTTCCCAGCTGCCGTCCGCGCGCGGATTCAGGGCGCTGACATGAGTGTGCAGATAAATATCCGCGCCCTGCTTTTTGGCAGCAACAGCATAGGCATGCGTGGTGCCGGACGGATCAAGGTGCCCGTCCAGCGGGTCATACAGCCCACCCAGAACACCGGCAGTATTGGTAATCGGGGATAGCTTGCGAATTTCATCCGGGCCGATCAGTTCGGTATGCAGACCCATATACTGATGTTTGGCATGCTCAGCCTTCAGATAATCCATCCGCTCCGGGGTGGTACCAAGGGTAACGCCACCGACATGATGCAGGCCGCAGGACTGGCCGCTGATCTGCTCCAGTTCCCGGTAAAGGCCAATGGTATAACCCTGCAGAGCCGCCATGTTGGTATCGGCATTCAGGGTGTGAAAGCCCCCCGCTGCGTGCCAGGTTGAACCGGAAGTCAGTTCGGAGCGTTCCAGCAGCACCACATCCTGCCAGCCCAGTTTAGTCAGATGATACAGGACACTGGCTCCTACCACGCCCCCGCCGATCACGGCTACCCGTACATGTGATTTCATTCTTTTCTCCTCCTAAAAATCGGTGGAAACGCCACCTTCCTGTTTGCGTTTACTGACAAAAGCTGTCAGCTCCTCGCGGATAGCAGCATCCGGTACCGGCTCCTGATACTCCTGCAAAACCTGTTTGTATAAACGATGTGCATGATCCGCTGCTGACGGGCTGCCTGCTTCCTGCCAGGACTCAAAGTTGCGCCAGTCGGAAATCAGTGGTGCATAAAAGGCATCCTTGTAGCGCGCCATGGTGTGAGCCGTACCGAAATAATGCCCGCCCGGCCCGACATCCTGTATAGCTTCCATCGCCAGCGATGCCTCATCCACCTGCACACCCCGCAGATAAACCGCCATCATCTGCAGTAAATCGGCATCCAGCATCAGCTTTTCAAAAGAAGCACACAAGCCTCCCTCCAGCCAGCCGGCGGCGTGCATGACAAAATGGCTGCCCCCCATCACCGCTCCCCACAAGGCCATGGACGTTTCATAGGCAGACTGTGCATCCACACTGTTCGCGGCGCAGACACCGGAAGAGCGGAACGGGATGCGATAGCGCCGGGCCAGCTGTCCGCTGATATGGGCGGCCTGTACGTATTCCGGTGTCCCGAAAGCCGGTGAGCCCGAACGCATGTCCACATTGGAAGTGAAGCCGCCATACACCGCCGGAGCGCCGGGGCGAACCATCTGGGAGAAGGCAATACCGGCCAGCGCCTCAGCATTCTGTTGCGCCAGTGCACCAGCCAGGGTGACCGGCGCCATGGCTCCGGCGAGGGTAAATGGCGTGAGGACAATCACCTGATTGCGCGCGGACATCTCCATGATGCCCTGCAGCATTGGCTGATCCAGTGTGAGCGGGGAGTTACTGTTAATGATGGTGAACAGACTGGGTTCCTGTTCCATTTGCTCATGGCTGATGCCACGCCCGATGCGGGCTATCTCCAGCGCATCAAGGTTGCGTTGCCGCCCGAGGGAGTAGGCATGAAACACCTTGTCAGTCAGGGTCACGCAGTCAGCCAGACAATCCAGATGGCGCACGGAGGCATGGATATCGACCGGTTCCACCGGATAGCCACCGATAAAATGGATAATATTCAGGCTTTGCGCCAGGCGCAGAAAGTCACGGTAATCCTGCTGATTGCCTGGGCGACGGCCACCGTCCAGGCTGCTGGCATTAGGCGCACTCGCCACCAGGCCGAAATTCAGGTATTGCGCCCCCACCTGAATATTATGTGCCGGATTGCGGGCATGCAGGGTGAAACTTTCCGGCACGGTTTGCAGGCAGGCCATGATCAGCTCACGCCCGAAACGTACCCGCTGGCTGCCGGGGCTGACATCGGCACCGGCCCGCGCCATAATGCCCCGCGCCTCCTCATCCAGAATATCCATGCCCACGTCTTCGAGAATGCGCAGAGAGGTGAGATGGATTTGCTCGACCTGTTCCTCATGCAGAATTTCCACCGGCTTGTAGGGGTTGCGTAACTGCTGCCACGGCAATTGCGCCAGACCGGGACTGACTGATTCGGTATGGCGGCTGCGGGCACGACGCCCGCGACGTACCGGGCTGTTATCCTCACTCATGGGGTCTCCTCCTCAAAAATGACGGCACAAACCTGCCTGCCCCATACTATTGCAGCGGGTCTGCAAAAGCACTAGTCTTGAGCCAAAACCGGAGAGAAAATCATGCACAGGGAATATGATGCCATCATTATCGGCGCCGGAGTCATCGGTACCGCCATCAGCCTGGAGCTGGCCCGCAAGGGTTGGCGTACCCTGAATGTTGATCGCCTGCCTGCAGCCGGTTACGGTTCCACCTCAAATTCCAGCGCCATTATCCGCACCTATTACTCCACGCTGGATGGCACCGCAATGGCTTATGAGGGCTACCATTACTGGAAGGACTGGGCGCAGTATGTCGGTATTGAAGACCGTGCCGGCATGGCACGCTTCCGTGAGTGTGGCTGTCTGGTGATGAAGGTGGAGCACAATGGCTACCTGCAAAAAGCCCTGCGTTTTTCGGATGAGCTGGGCATTCCCTATCAGGAGCTGACTCCGGCACAGATACAGGAGCGCATTCCAGGCTGCGATCTGAGCCTGTTTTATCCGGCCAAACGCATGGATGATCCCGGCTTTGCCGAGCCGACCGGCGGTGAAATTCAGGGTGCAGTGTTCTGGCCAAAGGGCGGCTATGTGATTGATCCGCAACTGGCTACCCATAACCTGCAATGTGCGGCTGAGGCAGCCGGAGCCAGCTTCCGTTTCAAAGCCAATGTTGCTGACATCCGTACTACGGACGGGCGGGTATCTGGCGTGGAACTGGATAACGGTGAATTTATCGCCAGCCCGGTGGTGGTCAATGTAGCCGGGCCGCATTCGCACAAGATTAATCAGCTGGCGGGGGTGTATGCCGGTATGAATATCAAAACCCGTGCCATGCGCCAGGAGGTGGCTTATGTGCCGGGGCCTGCGCATTATGACTACCCGAACATGGGTTGCGTGACGGCGGACAGTGATGTGGCCGCTTACACCCGTCCGGACAACAATATGCTGGTGGTCGGTACGGAAGAGCCGCCCTGTGACCCGATGGAGTGGGTTGACCCGGATGATTTTGACCAGAACCTGACTGAGCAGGCGCTCACCCAGATTATGCGTATTGCCCAGCGCAACCCGATGCTGGCTATTCCTAACCAGCTCAGGGGGGTGGTCGCTTTGTACGATGTCAGTGATGACTGGATTCCGGTGTATGACAAAACGGATCTGCCGGGGTTTTATGTGGCAATCGGCACCAGCGGCAATCAGTTCAAGAATGCACCGGTAGCAGGCCGCATGATGGCGCACCTGATCAGCACCTGTGAAGCCGGACATAACCATGATGCTGATCCGGTGAAATACCGCATGGAGCATCTCGGGCGGGAGGTAAGCATCGGGTTTTATTCGCGTAACCGGGTGGTGAATGCGGAGAGTAGTTTTTCGGTGTTGGGGTGAGCTGCATACTCTTTCCTGATTCGGTGAAGCTCTGCAGTGATTGGATCCTCAGACATATTAATAATCCGGTATTTATTTGAGGATGCAGAATATATGGCTCAACGAGACTGATTTCCAGCTGATTGTTGTACCTCTGGACGATGTCAATGAACAGCAAATCAAGATGCGGTGGAGGAATATCCGTGCGGGGCGATTGCGGTGGAGTTGGAGAAGAAGTAGTAACGTTTGCGATTATCAGGCGGATGCTATTAGTTTTGGTGTATGCTATTGTATGACAAAATATACCAGAGGTGTTCGCTATGTCCACATCCGTACTCAGCGTCCGTGTCAATGAGACCGAACGCAGCCTGCTGGAAACAGCTGCAAAACAAGCACATACCACTCTGAGCGAGTTCGTGCGCCGCAAAGCTGTAGAGTCCGCTGAACTGGAAGTCATGGAACAGCGCATTGTCGAAATTCCCATCGACCGGTGGGAGCAATTTGAAAGCTGGCTGGACGAGCCCGCCAGAGAAATACCTGCCCTGAAACGTCTGGCTGCCAGCACACCGGTATGGGAAAAATAAGCAAACCCCGTCCGTTGGCGGAAGATGATGATCGCAACGATTTCGATTGTGGCAAACCTTCGCTAAACACATGGTTTCAGCGTCATGCGTGGAAAAACCAGCAGTTTGGCATCTCGCGCACCAACGTCATTTTCGATACCGATTCAGATAAAGTTGCTGGCTTTGTTTCACTGACGGCAGCAGAAATCCGTCGTGAGTTCCTGCCCAAGGCCCAGCAACGTAACCGTCCTGAAGCCGTTCCTGCTATCCTGCTTGGGCAGCTCGCTGTTGATCTGGAGTATCAGGGGCAGGGGCTGGCAAATTCACTGCTGTTCTTTGCTTTCAGGACAGCCGTGCAGATCAGTGAGCAGATTGGCTGCGCTTGTATGATTGCACATCCGCTGGATGATAATGTCCGTGCGTTTTACCGGAACCGGGGATTTGAAGACACGCCATTTGATCCGAATCGTTCGATGGTGGTACGGATCAAGGATTTGCGGCAAAACGGTTTTTAGGCCGAAGTAACGGGTGGTACGGATTATGCAGGAGTGAACAGACCGGCTCAGCTCAATGCAAACAACACTTCTTATATTTCTTACCACTGCCACAGGGACAAGGATCATTGCGCCCGACCTTCTGCGACACAGCAGGTTGCGGCTTCGTCATCCCTGCCCCAAACCCTCCAACACCGGATCGGGCAGACCCGCTACGTTGTTTCAGCCAATAGGCATGTAACTGCAATGCAGCATCAACCACCGCATCACCCTGCTGCTGTATCTGTTTAGCAGAAGGCGCTTTCCCACCCATCGACAGCATCATGGCGGACTCATCAAGAAAATCCAGCTTCTCCGTCAGACGATCCGGCATGTCTTCCCACGCCTCCAGATCCAGCTCAACGCCGTTCATATAACCATTACACCAGTCGCTGGTCGTCGTTATGCCACCATCTTCCATAAAAATAGCCGTGAAGGTATCCGGTGATTCCATCAACTCACGGGCAATCTGATTCATCATTTTGAACACAGCACCGATAAAACCCTCCGCCTCTGCCATACTCTCCCAGGCAGGCTGCTCGTCTTCATCACCCCAGATTTCATGTATCCAGGTGCTCGGCGGCAGCATATTCGGCCCGGAAACAATAGCGGTCAGGAAGCCATGCAGCTCAGAAATGGTTTGCAGGGACACACCGGTCGCATACTTAAACAATGTCTCATGCAGAAAATCCATTTCCTCTGCAGTTAAGGGGCCGTTACCGGGCATGATCATACCGGCATTATCCTCCGGAAAAGGCGATGGCTCACTGCCAAAGCCAGAGTGATCGTCCCGCCGGCTTTGTTCTGCAGCGGGGGGAGGGTTATGGCGCTGGCGACGGTGATCTGACAGTACCTGCCTGGTTTGCGCCAGTTGTTCCGGCCCGGCTTGCTGATAGCGACGCTGCCACTCAATCAGCATTTCCTCAACGGGAATAATGTATTCCTTATAAGAGTTCTTACGCAAAAACCCGTTAATCCGTTGATTAAACCAGAGTGTTCTTTCATCATTTTCCAGTAAATCAGGATACTCTTCGGCCAGAAAACGCAGCTCACGCACCACATCATTAATCTGTGCCTGAGCACTGCGGTCTGAACGGCGGAACCAGCGGGCTTCTTCCGTATCATCCAGCGCCTGTTTTACGATAACACCAGCATCTGACTCCTGCCAGATGCCGTGCGCTTGTCCGTAACCCAACACCTGTGAAACCAGATAAGCTTTGAAAAAATCTGTAAATGATGCTAACTCAGATTTTTTCAAATTCATGATAACCACGCTGAAACGGGTTTCGATGTGCATGGCGACCAGACAATTTTTACGCTTGATACTGACCACATGCAGCAGCCATTGAGAGGGTTCCGCCGGAGTGCCGTCAGCGTAGGTCAGGTGCTGGCTGTCTTCGGCCATATCCTCGCAGGGAGGCGCTTCGACAATACTTTGTTTTTCACCTTTGCGGGTGACAGTGAAGAAGTCCTGGGCGGCTTGGGTGCAGTTAAAAATCAGCATAGCGGGTTTGCTTCCGGGGTTGGCATGAAAGTCCTGCTGATTATAACGCAGTGTTTAGCGGTTAGCAGTTATTGTCTCTGCAACAGCATGGCCAGACATCTCAGTCATCCTTCAACACCAGCCACGACTGCGCCACACAGCGGGCCAGTACGCCGGAGACATCAGCACCCTGCAAGGCAACAATCTCTGCCAGGGTTTTCCCCTGTTCCGCGTAGTGCAGAAAGCTACAAACCTTTTCATCCAGCGGCTGTTGAAATACCTGTCGCCCTTCCCGCCACACCAGTACACATTCGCCCTGCTCCAGCACAATGTCTGCGAACGCCTGCTCACTGCCTTGCTGATGGGCCGACCAGACCTGATGGATAGCATAACGGGAACGGATCAGCGTTGCGGAGGCAGGCAGGGCAAAACGTAAACCGGCCTGTTGCTGAGCATCCATACCGGCCAGCCTGCCCCAGTCAGACGCAGGTTGGTTCGGGCGGTGCCAGGCATAGTGTCGCGCCCACTCCAGCTGTGCTATATCGGCCACCCAGCGCCACGGCTGCAGTTTTTCATGCTCTACAATCACCTCTGCCAGCTGCCCGCCGTAGTCACTCAGAAACGCGGAGGCCGGTGGAAAATGCCTGCTGTAATACGTGGCCAGCTGACTGAAAAAAGCTTCACCCAGTAATTGCCCACAGACCGGATAAACCACCTTCAGGTGTTCACGGTGTATCGCCTGTGCGCTGTTGCGGTAAATACCCAGTCTTTGCTCAGCATCCAGCCCGCCCTCACCGGCAATTTCCGGGCAGGTCACGGTGCCGGGCGGATTGAATAAGGCGCTGATAAACTGTTGCTGCAGCGCGGCTAATGATTCAGGGGAGTCAGCCATGAGACTTGTCCGGAACAGGTTGCGGGTGGGTGGCCAGCAACAGAGCGTCGGCTTTGGCAGCCTCCTGCAACAGGATTTCCAGCGGCGGTATATCAATATCCCACTCAATCAGGGTGGGGACGGGGGTTGCAGTGGTCTGTAAAAACTGCTGATAAAGCGCCCACACCGGGTCACTGACCGGCTGACTATGGGTATCCAGCAGGTGCGTGCCCCGGTCGCTGTAACCGGCCAGATGCACTTCGCGCACCCGCTCAACCGGCATCACGGCCAGATAATCCTGAGCAGCAAAGCCGTGGTTAAATGCGCTGACATAGATATTATTCACATCCAGCAATAAGCCACAGTCCGCTGCCTCCAGCACCTGATTCACAAACACCCATTCCGGCATAGCTGAGTGAGTGTATTGCAGATAGCTGGACACATTCTCCACCACCAGCTCCCGCCCCAGATAATCCTGCACCTGTTTAATACGGTCAGCGACATGTTGTACCGTTGTATCCGTATAAGGCAGCGGTAATAAGTCGTGAGAATGTACGCCATGACTGTTAGTCCAGCATAAGTGATCAGAAATCCGCAAAGGATTGATGGTATCCGCAAGCTGTTTCAGCTGCGTCAGATAGGCCTGATTCAGCGGCTCCATTGAACCCAGCGACAACCCGACACCATGCAGGCTAAGCGGATAATGAGCGGCCACCTCCAGCAAATAATCCTGTTGTACGGTGCCCGGCTGCATGAAATTATCACTGATCACTTCCAGCCAGGGGATAGCCGGACGTTCATTCAGCACCTGATCGATGTGTTCAAAACGCAGGCCGATGCCACAGTATTGCATTACTGAAACACCGATCCTGCCGGATAATCTGTAAACACGCCTACGTCCTCATCTTTCGTAGTGAAACCGGCACTGAATGACATAGATGCACTGGTCTTCCGGCAGGTAAACCAGACGGTGTTCTTTGTCGATCCGGCGTGACCAGTACCCGGTTAAATTGCCTCTGAGAGGTTCCGGTTTTCCGGTACCTTTGAAGGGATCACGGCTGCACTCTTCCAGTAAGGCATTAATCTCTGCCACCTTCTTTTCATCGTGTTCCTGCCAATACAGATAATCGTCCCAGGCATCATCCGTCCAGGCGAATTTAATCGTTTTTGCCGCTTCTTTATTTTTGGCTTTCTGGTTTGCCACTGTTAACCAGTTCCCTAATCTTGGTTTTGCCAGCCTTCACCTGTTCCACACCCCGCATCAGACGCTCTGCATTCACCGGATTACCCAACAGGTACATGGTTTCCTCCATGCTGTTGTAGTCTTCCAGCGACATCATGACCACATGCCCACCTCTCTGGCGGGTAATGACCATCGGGTCATGGTGCTTACATACATCGTCCATCGCTTGCTTGAAACTGGCGCGGGCCTCGCTATAAGTCATTACGTTCATGTTTAGTTCCATACTTTCTCATCCTGTGAACATTGTACCAATTTAAGCACAATGTTCACAAGACTGTTATTGCCTTTGCAACAGCATGACCGGACACCCTGCTCCGGTTCGGGCTATACCAGACCCGGCTGTTACATTTCGTTAGTTTTCGGCAATATTCTGGCAAAACTCCTGTTGTTAACTCCTGCTGATTTGTCTATCGAACCACAATACCACCAGGAGGAAGTTAATCCATGCAGTTGATTCCGCGAGAGCCCGGACAGGAGCAGCCGTACTGGCCTGCCGGACCATTTAAAATCCGTTTACCCTTTATTCATTACCGCTGGGAATTGCCGGAAATGATCCAGGGTCTCATCATGTTTGTGGTAGGGCTGGCGATGATTCCCTTGCTGGAAAAGTATCTGGGGATGCCGTATGAGGCGGCTCTGGCCTTTACCTTTATCGCCGGACTGGGTTATATCCTGCCTGCCTTGCTGGGGGTGCCGCTGGTACCGGGCTGGATTACCCCGGCGATCCCGGTGGTCATTCTTTACCTGCAAGGCTTTGAACCGGGGCCGGAAGCAGTCAAGGCCATGTTCGCCCTGCAAATCGAAGTGACGCTGATTTTCCTGTTCCTTGGTGTGACACGCCTGGGTTCGCGGCTGATTGATGTCATCCCTAATTCATTGAAATCCGGCATCATCATCGGAGCCGGTATTGCCGCGTTAATGGGCGAGCTGAAAGTGGGCGGACGCATTGAAGCGACCCCGGTTTCACTGATTATCGGGGCGTTGGTGTCTGCTTATATCCTGTTTTCGCTGTCGTTCAAGAACATTGCCGAAACCCATTGGCTGGCAAAAAAAATCGCTAATTTCGGTATGGTGCCCGGTATGATCCTGGCCATGCTGGTCGGCTGGATGGCGGGTGAATACCCGTGGCCGGATGTGCAGTGGGGCATTACCAAGCCGGATGTCGGGCTGATGTGGGATTATCTGGTCTTCAGTACCGGCTTTCCCGGCTGGGACACCTTCCTGTTGGCGATTCCGACAGCAATAATTGCCTATGTCATTGCCTTTGGTGACATTATCGTCGGTTTCACCCTGGTCAAGCGTGTCGACCACTTACGCAGCGATGAGAAAATCGAAGACAACGTTGACCGCGTGCATCTGGTGACTGCGATCCGCAACGCCATCCATGCCTTTTTCGCACCCTGGCCGGGACTGGCCGGGCCGTTGTGGACAGCAGCGCATGCCACCGTTGCCGAGCGTTATGCGATGGGGCGCAAGGCGATGGATTCGATTTACAGTGGCGGCGGTACTTTCTGGCTCACTGGCCTGATTGCACTGTTCATTCTGCCGCTGGTGACCCTGTTCAAGCCGGTGCTGCCGATTGCCCTGTCGCTGACGCTGATCCTGACCGCTTATATCTGCATTATGGTCGGCATGGAACAACTGAAAAACTCGGTGGAACGTGGTGTGGCCGGGATTGTGGCGGTGACGCTGGCCATGCCCGATCCGAAATCCACTGTATATGCGGTGGGAATAGGGTTGATGCTGTATTTCCTGATTGAGCGCCCGAAACTGATGGGGCGGCATCAACCGGAAGATGAAGTGATTTTTGCGGATCCGGAAACTTCGAAAGCTTCAGAAAGCTGAACAGCAAAACCCCTTTTACTTCAGATGGTCTGGCCGTTAAGGTCAGGCTGTCTGCCAGCGCACCTCCGCATTCAGCATATACCCCACCCCATACACCGTCTTGATCAGCTTAGGCTGTTTCGGGTTCTGTTCCAGCTTGCGGCGGATGCGCGACATGCGCACATCAATGCAGCGGTCAAAGCCCTCTTCACGCTCACTCATCAGTTGTTCACGTGAAAGGATCTGGCGCGGTGACTGCAACAGGCTGGTTAATAAACGTGCTTCTGCCGCGCTCAGGGTTTCATGTTTACCGTTTTCGTGGCTGATGCTCAGCGTTGAGGAATCAAAAGTCCAGTGGTCAAAGCAGGCTTGTTTCAGGGAAGGCGGAGCAGTGTGTGCGGCCACTTTCTCCATGCGCCGCAAGAAGCTGTTGGTACGTGCCACCAGTTCACGCGGATCAAACGGCTTGGTAATGTAGTCATCCGCGCCAAACTCCAGTCCCAGCACCTTGTCGGTACTACTGTCACGCCCGGACAGGATGATCACCCCGGTGCTGCAATCCTGCATCAGCTCCCGTACCAGCGTCAGCCCGTCCATATCCGGCAGCCCCAGATCAACAATGCAGACATCCGGCAATTGCTGCTTCAGCATATGGCGTGCCTGGGTTCCGGTGCGGAATGCACGGGTATGGTGGCCATAGCGTTCCAGCTCATCACAGACCAGCCGGGAAATATCCGCTTCATCTTCAATCACATAGATCAATTTACCTGTATTCATGCAGGCTCCTCCTCAGGCTGCATTGCCCGCCACAATGCCCGGTGCAGTTGGTGTGGGTCAAACGGCTTGCGCAACAGGGGGAAACGGTTCTCCTCAACCGCCTGCGTACTGTTTTCTTCCGCATAACCACTCATCAGGACAATGATGCTGTGGGGGTTTTTCCGGTGCAATTGTTGCGCCAGTTGCCAGCCATTTTTACCGGGCAGCATGACATCGCTTATCATACCATCAAGTTTGTCCAGGGAGTTGATCAGTTCTTCCGCTTCACCCCCCTGGCTGGCCTCCACCACATATAGACCAAATTGTAGCAACTGTTCACGTACCAGTGCCCGTAAATCATCATTATCCTCAACCAGCAACAATAGCTTGCCGTTTAGCCCATCCATGCTTTCATTGACGGCAGGCAACTTTTCATCGCTGGCCTGTTTGGCGGTTGTGGCGGGTAACAGCAGTGTGATACAGGCACCACTCTCCGGTGGCTCACGGTTATTGACTGCAATATAACCCTGTGACTGTTTGACAAAGCCGTAGACCATACTTAGACCCAGACCCGAATTCAGGCCATTATTTTTGGTGGTGAAAAACGGCTCAAAGGCGTGTGCACGTGCTTCCTGACTAAAGCCGGTGCCGGTGTCACAGACCTGTATATGCACATAGTCACCCTCAGCAACCTTTTCATCAAAACCACCCGGCGCCTGATTTTTCCCGGCCAAAAACTGCAGTTTTCCTCCCTGTGGCATGGCATCCCGGGCGTTCAGCGCCAGATTGATCAGGGCATTTTCCAGGTGCACCCAATCGGCGTGCACATACAGGCTGTCTGTTTCGACCTGATATTCCAGGGTGATATTTTCCGGCAGGGAACCACGCAGCAGTTTAATCACTTCCGGCAACACACCGGACAAGTTGACCGCTTCCGGCTCCAGCGGCTGGCGGCGCGAAAAGGCCAGCAGGCGCTGGGTAATTTCCGCACCACGCCGTGTGGCACGTACCGCCGGGTCCAGCAACTGCTCCAGCCCGTTAGCAGCGGGATAACGGTCTTTAGCCAGCAGCAGGTTGCCCAGAATAATGGACAGCAGGTTATTGAAATCATGTGCCAAGCCACCGGCCAGTTGCCCCACCGCATGCATACGCTGGGCACGGGCATTGGTTTCCAGCAATTCATCCGTGCGTTGCCGAACCTTACTGTCCAGACTGTCGATATTGCTTTTCAGGCGTTGCACCATGCCATCGAAGCTTTGTGCCAGTACGCCAAATTCATCCTGGCTCCGGATACCGCTTTGTGCGGACAGGTCGCCCTGGCTGACCCGGCGGGCGGTGTCTGACAGGCGCTCCAGCGGACGGGTGACGCGCTGGATGAAAAACCAGGCTAATAACAGGCTGACCATCAGGGTTAGCCCCGCTAAAATCAGCAGACGGTTGCTTAGGGTTGTCGAGCTGCGCGTCAGCTCCTCCAGATAGACCGATGAACAGATATACCAGTCAAAGCCTTGCAGATAGCGCACCAGCGACAGCTTTTCATACACATAATGGCCGGGGTCCTGGGGTTTGTCCCAGAGGTAGTGCAGTTCCTGCCCGGTATCGGCGACGCGTACCAGATCATCGGCAATCAGGTTGTGGCTGAGTGGATTGCGCAGCTCACGGATATTGGTGCCATCGATATTGCTGTTGGGGTGAATCAGCATCTGGTTTTTCTTGTCGAAAATAAACAGGTAGCCGGTCCTGGCAATCCGGATATCCTGCAAAGCACTACGCAGCTCCTCCAGTGCCTGCAGTTTGCGCTGGCTGATTTCACGTTCCAGGTCATCCAGATAAACCCCGGAACCGATGACGATCCCCCACTCCGGAAAGCTTTTTATGTAGGACAGCTTCTCAGTACTGGCAGTTTTACCCTGACGTACCCAGGGATACGTATAGAAACCTGAACCATCACGCCTGGCCTGTTGCAGGATATCCGGCAGAGTCTCAGGGTAGCCGGGACGATCCGGGTGCTCCGGCACCGCCTGCCGGTGATAGCGCGCATCGGGATGGGACAACAGGCGGTTCCGGTAATCCGCAACCCAGATATAGTTGCTTTCCCCGCTGTCATAACGGAACCCGCGCAGGGTTTCCAGCGCCTGGGTCATGGCCTGTTGCGCCGGGATACCTTGCTGCTGTGCCTGGTGCAGATGGATACGCAGGTAGGATTCCGCCAGCTCCACCGCCACCTGTAACTGCTGCTTGCGCGCCTGTAACGACTGGCTCCGGAAGTCCTCGACATTGGCATACATGCGGCTGGCGATTTCGAACACATTATCCAGCACCAGACGACTGGCATTGCGTTCAATTTCATAGACCTGCTGTTTGATAAGGGGCACGGAATACCAGTAGATAACGGTAAATACCATCGCCAGAATCCCGAGCACAATCAGGAAGAACTGGCGTGACAGGCGCGGCCTGACCCGGTCGGATACGGACACGAACACTCCTCCCTCACTACAATTCGTTACATTTGCGCAATATTACTGAAAAATTCAGGATTTATCCTCCTGATCCTAAGCTTATACCTACAATCCCGTTGTATTCATGATCGCCGCCAGATCAGGAGGAATTCATACATGTCAGATACCCATATCTACAATCAGGGGCTGGATCCCAATAACGCCAATTTTCAGGCTTTAAGCCCGCTGAGCTTTCTGGAGCGTGCTGCCAGTGTTTACCCGCGCAAAATGGCCGTGGTGCACGGACAGGTACGCCGTAACTGGGCAGATACCTACCGGCGTTGCCGTCAACTGGCCAGTGCCCTGCAACAACAGGGCATCGGTACCGGTGATACGGTTGCGATTATGTGCCCCAACCTGCCTGAACATTTTGAAGCCCATTTCGGCGTACCGATGTCGGGCGCGGTACTGAACTCCATTAACACGCGTCTGGATGCAGCGGCTGTTGCCTTCATTCTGACGCATGCTGAAGCTAAGGTATTACTGACAGACCGGGAAATGTCACCGATCATCAAAGATGCACTGGCCTTACTGGAAAACAAGCCATTGGTCATCGACATTGACGACCCGTCTTTTGAGGGCGGCGAATTGCTGGGCGAGCTGGATTATGAAGCTTTTATTGCCCGGGGCGACCCGGAATTTGCCTGGCAGATGCCTGAAAATGAGTGGGATGCCATCACCCTCAACTATACCTCCGGCACCACCGGCAACCCCAAGGGCGTGGTCTATCACCACCGCGGTGCCTACCTGAACGCGGTCAGCAATGTGCTGTCCTGGGGCATGCCCAATCAAGCGGCCTATCTCTGGACGCTGCCCATGTTCCACTGCAATGGCTGGTGTTTTCCCTGGACGCTGGCAGCCGTGGCCGGGGTGAATGTCTGCCTGCGTCATGTGCGCCCCCAGCAGATTCTGGAGCTGATCCGCACGGAAAAGGTTGACCATTTCTGTGGAGCCCCGATTGTGCTGAGCATGATTGCCGGTGCCCCGGATGAACAGAAGGCGGGTATCAGCCATACCGTGAAAGTTATGACCGCTGGTGCACCACCACCGGCTGCGGTGATCCAGAGCATGGAAGAAATGGGTTTCGTGGTTACGCATGTTTATGGTCTGACTGAAACTTATGGCCCCTGTGTGGTCTGCGAGTGGAATGACGAATGGGATGGACGTAGTGTGGCGGAAAAGGCGAAGCTGAAGGCTCGCCAGGGCGTGCGTGCACCGATGCAGGATGGCCTGATGGTGGCCGATCCGGAGACCCTGGAACCGGTGCCACAGGATGCCCTGACCATCGGTGAAATTTTCATGCGCGGCAATATTGTGATGAAAGGCTACCTGAAAAATGCACCAACCACGGAAGAGTCCTTTGAGGGCGGCTGGTTCCATTCCGGCGACCTGGCGGTCTGGCACCCGGATGGTTATATCGAGATCAAGGATCGCTCCAAGGACATTATCATTTCGGGTGGGGAAAATATTTCCAGCATCGAAGTCGAAGACGCGATCTACCAGCACCCGAAAGTGCGTGATGTCGCGGTAGTGGCGCGCAAGGATGAAAAATGGGGTGAAGTGCCCTGTGCCTTCATGACGCTCAAGGAAGGCGAAGAAATGACTGAACAGGAAGTCCGGGATTACTGCCGGGAGCACATGGCACACTTCAAGACCCCCAAGAAAGTGATCTTTGTCGAGCTGCCTCGTACTTCAACCGGCAAAGTGCAGAAATTCGTACTGCGCCAGTGGGCTGACGAAGCCCAATAAAACCTTGCAACCTTGAAACCTCCGGCTGATGAAGCAAACCTGATCAGCCTGTCCTCTGACGGCGTTACCCGCGGTGGGTGACGCCGTTACGGCCAGCCAGCATCTTCTGAAGGAATATAAACCATGAAAATTATCGTCGCGGTCAAGCGCGTTGTTGATTACAGCGTCAAGGTGCGCGTAAAGACCGACCACAGCAATGTGGATCTGAACAACGTCAAAATGTCATTAAACCCCTTTTGTGAAATTGCGGTTGAGGAAGCCTTGCGCCTGCGTGAAGCAGGCGCAGCTACCGAAATCGTGGTGGTTTCCATCGGCCCGAAACAGGCACAAGACCAGATCCGCACTGCGCTGGCGATGGGTGCCGACCGGGGTATCTGGATAGATGCCGGGGACACCGCACTTAGCGCGCTGACCATTGCCCGCCTGTTGCACAAGGTGGTGCAGGAAGAGCAGCCCGGTCTGGTATTACTCGGCAAACAGGCCATCGACTCGGACAATAACCAGACCAGCCAGATGCTGGCCGCGCTGTGCGGCTGGCCGCAGGCGACGTTTGCTTCAAAAATAGTCGTGAACGATGGCAAGGCACAGGTCACCCGCGAAATCGACGGTGGCCTGCAAACCCTGGAGCTGGATTTGCCCGCCGTGGTCAGTGCTGACCTGCGCCTCAATGAACCGCGCTACGTCAAGCTGCCGGACATTATGAAAGCCAAGAAAAAACCTTTGCAAACCAGCACGCCGGAAACACTGGACGTGGACACCACCAACAGCCTGACCCTGCTTAAGGTTGAGCCGCCGCCAGAGCGCAGTGCCGGTATCCGGGTCGACAGCGTGGATGCACTGGTCGAAGCCTTGAAAAACCAGGCCAAAGTCATCTGAGCACGGGAGGATTAAACATGACAACATTAGTGATAGCAGAACATGACAACCGGCAGCTCAAGGCCGCCACCCTGAACACGCTGGCTGCGGCGGCAGTGCTTGGGCAGGCCACCGATGTGCTGGTGGCCGGGTTCCGGTGCAGCGCCGTAGCTGAAGCCGTGGCCGCAATACCCGGTGTGCGCACCGTGCAGGTAGCCGATAACGCGGCATGGGAACATCAACTGGCTGGAAATATGGCGCAACTGGTCGCGGAACTGGCACAGGATTATACCCATGTGCTGGCTCCGGCCACCACCTTCGGCAAGGACATGCTGCCGCGTGCCGCTGCCCTGCTGGGTGTGAATATGCTCAGTGATGTGCTGGCCATCCTGAGTGCAGATACTTTCCAGCGTCCCATCTATGCCGGGAATGCCATCGCCACCGTGCAAAGCAGCGATCCCATCAGGTTACTGACGGTGCGCAGTACCGCCTTCGAACCGGTAGCAGTCAGCGGCGGGAATGCCACCATTACCCAGGTTGCCAGTGTATTCCCGGCGCAGGGCGTGCGTTTTATCGGCGAGGAACTGGCGCAGTCTGAACGCCCGGAACTGACAGCGGCGCGGGTTGTGGTCTCCGGCGGGCGGGGTGTGGGTTCAGCAGATAACTTCAGGCTGATTTATGAACTGGCTGACCGCTTGCAGGCCGCTGTGGGCGCAAGCCGTGCCGCCGTGGATGCCGGTTATGTGCCCAATGATCTCCAGGTCGGCCAGACCGGCAAGGTAGTGGCACCGGAAGTCTATATAGCGGTTGGTATCTCTGGCGCCATCCAGCATCTGGCCGGCATGAAGGATTCCAAGGTGATTGTCGCCATCAACAAGGACGCTGACGCACCGATTTTTCAGGTAGCGGATTACGGCCTGGTCGCTGACCTGTTTGAAGCCGTACCCGAACTGACCACAAAACTGTAAGCAGGAAGAGGAACATCGCATGAGTTATATCCATCCGCATCAGGACGCGACGTTTGTCCTGCAACATCTGGTTAATTTTGAGCAGCTCTGCGCTGATAATGGGCTGGAGGAAGTTAATCTGGAGCTGGCCGTTGCCGTACTGGAAGAAGCAGGCAAAATCGGCAGTGAAGTATTGGCTCCCCTTAACCGTGACGGCGATCTGAACGGTGCACGCCTGACTGAAACCGGCGTGCAGGAAACCCCCGGTTTCAAGGAAGCTTATCAGCAGTTTGCCGAAGGCGGCTGGTTGTCACTGCCGGTAGCCGAGGATTTTGGCGGGCAGAACCTGCCCAATGTACTGAGCACGGCGGTGAATGAAGTCTGGCATTCCGCCAATATGGCCTTTGCCTTGTGTCCGATGCTGAGTCAGGGGGCGATGGAAAGTATCGGTCATCATGCCAGTGCTGAACTGCGCGAAACTTACCTGCCACGCATGGCCAGTGGTGAATGGACCGGCACCATGAACCTGACCGAGCCGGATGCAGGCTCTGACCTGGCGGCGGTTAAAGCGCGTGCCGTACCGGAAGGGGATCATTACCGCATTTCCGGGCAGAAAATTTTCATCACCTGGGGCGACCATCAGATGACCGATAATATTGTACATCTGGTATTGGCAAGGCTGCCCGATGCACCGCCGGGCGTGAAAGGTATTTCCCTGTTCCTGGCCCCCAAATTCCTGCTCGATGAAACCGGGAATCCCGGTGCACGCAACACGGTGGAGTGCCTGTCCATCGAACACAAGCTGGGTATCCACGGCAGTCCGACCTGTGTGATGGAGTTTAAGGACGCTATTGGTTACATGATCGGCGAACCCAACAAGGGGCTGGCCTGCATGTTTACCATGATGAACCATGCGCGCCAGGCAGTCGGCCTGCAGGGCTTGTCCATCAGCGAACGCGCCTACAAGCAGGCCTGCGGCTATGCCCGTGAACGCCTGCAGGGTACGCAACGCGATGGCAGCCGCATCCCCATTATCCGCCATCCTGATGTACGGCGTATGCTGATGCTGATGCGCGCCGGTTCCGAAGCCATGCGTGCGCTGGCACTGACGGCAGCAGCAGCGGTGGATCGGGCACGGCATGCGAATGATGCAGAAAAAGCCAGCCAGCAGGCACGTGCAGAGCTGTACACGCCGATTGTCAAAGGCTGGATGACTGAACTGGCGCAGGAGTTGACCTCGCTGAATATCCAGGTGTGGGGCGGCATGGGTTTTGTCGAAGAGTCCGGGGCGGCGCAGCATTACCGCGATGCGCGCATACTGCCGATTTATGAAGGCACTACGGGTATTCAGGCACTGGATTTCATTGGCCGCAAGACGTTGTTTGACAAAGGGGCCGCGCTGGATGAACTACTGGCTGACATGGATGCCACACTCGGCCAGTTGGAGCAATCCGATTTGCCGGTCAGTCTCCGTACTTACTACCAGCAGGCATTGCAAGCGGGCTGGGAGGCACGCAATCAGGTGTTGGAGGTAGCAGCACAGGACCCCGACATGGCGGGTGCGGTCAGCGTCAATTTCCTGATGCTGTTCGGTTATCTGTGTGGTGGCTGGTTGTTGGTGCGCAGTGCGCTGGAAGCCGAAAAACTATTGGCAGTGGATGATGGTGATACAGATTTCCTGCGTGCCAAGCAGATCACAGCACGTTTTTATTGCGAACACCTGCTGCCGCGTGTGCATGGCTGTCTTGCGGTAATCAAGGCCGGCTCAGATAGCACCATGTTGTTGCCGGAAGACCAGTTCTGAGGGAGGGAGCATGAGCGAACGGGATTCCATGGAGTTTGACGTGGTGATTGTCGGGGCCGGGCCTGCGGGCCTGGCTTCGGCTTGCCGCCTGATGCAGCTTGCCAATAAAGCCGGCACTGAATGACATAGATGCACTGACCTTCCGGCAGGTAAACCAGACGGTGTTCTTTATCGATCCGGCGTGACCAGTACCTGGATAAATTGCTGATCGATGTGTTCAAAACGCAGGCCGATGCCACAGTATTGCATCAGTCAAACACAGAGCCCGCCGGATAATCTGTAAACACCCCGACGTCCTCACCGTCCTTATAACTGAGCACCTGAAACGCATCCGCAGGCTGCCCCTCCACTTCCATCCCCGGTGAGCCGACCGGCATCCGGGGTACGGTCAGGCCGGAAATGTCCGGTTTTTCCAGCAGCATACGCTTAATGTCTTTAGCGGGTACATGCCCCTCCACCGCATAGCCATCCACAAAGGCCGTGTGGCAGGAACCCATACCGGCTCCCAGTTTAGCCTGTTGCTTATATTCCAGCATATTGCCGACATCATGCGCTTCCACCCGGAAACCACTGCGCTCCAGATGGCTGACCCAATCCTTACAACAGCCACAGGTAGCGTTTTTGTAAACCGTCACCACCGGCAGCGCCGGATCAGGTGCAACCACTGCAGCGACCTGCTTACTACTACTTTCCTGCTGCCCGGAAACAAAGACAACTCCACCTGCCAACAGCGCCAAAGCGACCCCGGCAGCAGCTACTTTTATACTCATCATTTACTCCTGTAATCGTCATGGCAGGCTTTACAACTGCCTGCTAACTCGCCGAATTGCGGTTTTTCGCCGTGGGCCATTAGTTGTGGCGCGGTGACGATGGTCAGGGCTGTGGCAAGCCCTATTGTCAGCATTGCTGTTTTTTTCATTATGCCCTCGAAAAATTGTGTCCAAAACGCTTGTATAAACCAGTTTTACAGACTAGTTTATACGGATGAATTGTAACATTAAACCGGATACACATGATAACAGTAGGCGCATTTGAGGCAAAAACCCACCTGTCCCATTTACTGGAACAGGTCATCGCCGGGGAAGAAGTATTGATCACCAGGCATGGCAAACCCGTTGCCCGCCTGATCCCTGAAACGACGGCCAACCGGGCAAAGATTGATGAGGCCATTACACAGCTTAAGGCCATCAGGAAAGGGGTCAGGCTGGACGGTTTGTCCTGGAAGGAGCTGCGGGACGAAGGCAGGAAATGAGCAAATTTATATTGGATTGCTCTATTGCGGCGGCATGGTGTTTTGAAGACGAAGCTTCAGAAGCGACGGACGACTTGCTGGAGCGGGTCAGGGATTATGGCGCGGTCGTCCCGTCCCTCTGGTTACTGGAAATTACCAATATCCTGTTGCAGGCGGAGCGCAGGGGGCGAATTGCTGCTGGTGATGTGACTACCCGTCTTGAGCTGCTACGTATATTGCCTGTATCGGTTGAGCATTCGACGCAGGCTGAGGTTTTTAATAGCGTAGTTACTTTGGCAAGAGTGGAAGGCTTGACCAGTTATGATGCGGCTTATCTGGAGCTGGCGATCAGGCAGGGTTTGCCGTTGGCGACGCTGGACAGGAAACTGGCTCAGGCGGCGGAGAATTCTAATGTTGAGGTATTGCCGAAGTTTCCCGGAAGATGATTCTTTCTGAACACTCCCCCACCACCCTACACAGCTTGGGCTGGAGTAAACCGTGTAATGCTCAGCACAGAAATTGAGAACACACTGTCCTTACGGCTAATTCTCAAAGATGTTCGCAAAAAATAATCACTAGATTTGATGTCCCTTCTACAATTCACTGAATTCTTGCCAGGCAATTTCAAAGGACGAACTTAGCAACGGGCGGTATCAAGTCCGCTTCTGTACGTCTTAATCCCTTCTAAAACAGGGCAAGTTTCAAACCGGTCAACGGAAAGCGTATCAGTCACATGATGGCGGTCTTAATCCCTTCTAAAACAGGGCAAGTTTCAAACCCCGCAAGACTGGATTCGACACAGGCACCATCGGTCTTAATCCCTTCTAAAACAGGGCAAGTTTCAAACAGACATTGTTCGATGAGGAAGGCAACATCCCTGAAGTCTTAATCCCTTCTAAAACAGGGCAAGTTTCAAACGGCAAACAAAGAAAGCCTAGCAGCCAATCCGAGTCTTAATCCCTTCTAAAACAGGGCAAGTTTCAAACGGCAAACAAAGAAAGCCTAGCAGCCAATCCGAGTCTTAATCCCTTCTAAAACAGGGCAAGTTTCAAACTTCGCGTGATGGGGTTAATCGGATTAGTGTCAGTCTTAATCCCTTCTAAAACAGGGCAAGTTTCAAACTTGATCCTGAGAGATACCTGATGCGTGCGGTAATGTCTTAATCCCTTCTAAAACAGGGCAAGTTTCAAACATATTATGGAGCAAAATAATGGTATTAGCTGGCAAGTCTTAATCCCTTCTAAAACAGGGCAAGTTTCAAACACGGTGGATACATAAGCACTGTTGAAGAGATGTCTTAATCCCTTCTAAAACAGGGCAAGTTTCAAACATTATATAAGGGGTGAAAAATTCCATGAAAATTGAAGTCTTAATCCCTTCTAAAACAGGGCAAGTTTCAAACAGCGGATTATCGAGAAACAAATACATCGCTTTCGTCTTAATCCCTTCTAAAACAGGGCAAGTTTCAAACAAGCCATTATCGAGCTGATTGACAAGTCAGAAGCGTCTTAATCCCTTCTAAAACAGGGCAAGTTTCAAACAATCACACCCCGTCGATTAAGAAGCATTTTAAGTCTTAATCCCTTCTAAAACAGGGCAAGTTTCAAACCGCCCATTTCATGTGTTGAGCGGGATATTGACCGTCTTAATCCCTTCTAAAACAGGGCAAGTTTCAAACAAGCCACCGATCTGCAACAGGAAAACACGCAGCGGTCTTAATCCCTTCTAAAACAGGGCAAGTTTCAAACAACGCGCAATTGCTGAAGTTCAAGCCGCCATGTCTTAATCCCTTCTAAAACAGGGCAAGTTTCAAACACCAGAAATTCTAAATATTCTTTCAAGGCCTAGTCTTAATCCCTTCTAAAACAGGGCAAGTTTCAAACGTTGCGTGATTCCCGTTCTGGTAATCCAAGCAAGGTCTTAATCCCTTCTAAAACAGGGCAAGTTTCAAACAAACTTTTATTACAATAACAATGGAACATTGATTAGTCTTAATCCCTTCTAAAACAGGGCACGTTTCAAACCCTTCCAGATGTGCAAGACGGCACTTTGTACATGTCTTAATCCCTTCTAAAACAGGGCAAGTTTCAAACTCCGCGCAGAAATCAACAAACGCAACACGCCGGTGGTCTTAATCCCTTCTAAAACAGGGCAAGTTTCAAACCACCCGCAAGCCGGGTTACGGCAAAAGCACGAAGTCTTAATCCCTTCTAAAACAGGGCAAGTTTCAAACGGATCGACGCTAATTTACCTGAAGTTCATGATGAGTCTTAATCCCTTCTAAAACAGGGCAAGTTTCAAACACTGAGATTTCTAAACGCTGGATTTGCAGTGAGTCTTAATCCCTTCTAAAACAGGGCAAGTTTCAAACCCATTGAGTTTTTGAATTTTTCTTTTTTTCTAACCGTCTTAATCCCTTCTAAAACAGGGCAAGTTTCAAACATGTTGATGACGGGTATTCAGACGACCTTGAGGGGTGGTCTTAATCCCTTCTAAAACAGGGCAAGTTTCAAACACGTTGACAAAAGGTGGTACCGCGTAAAGGGTACGTCTTAATCCCTTCTAAAACAGGGCAAGTTTCAAACGGCGGTGAAGTAGCCGTATTCCCTGAAGACGGATGTCTTAATCCCTTCTAAAACAGGGCAAGTTTCAAACCTGTATTTATCCGACCGAAGAACCGGCGGGCTGGTGTCTTAATCCCTTCTAAAACAGGGCAAGTTTCAAACGGATTGTGTGCGGCAATGCCGCACTGACCAAAAGTCTTAATCCCTTCTAAAACAGGGCAAGTTTCAAACAAACCCAGATGAGGTAAAGGCCGCGTGCAAGTGTCTTAATCCCTTCTAAAACAGGGCAAGTTTCAAACCTTTAGTTGGCTGCCTTTCCGGCAACTCCTCGTCTTAATCCCTTCTAAAACAGGGCAAGTTTCAAACCCCGAAAAATTTACGAGGCAACAGGAACCAGATTGGTCTTAATCCCTTCTAAAACAGGGCAAGTTTCAAACACAAAGGCAGCCGGGAGGGCAGCCAATCAAGGACAGTCTTAATCCCTTCTAAAACAGGGCAAGTTTCAAACAAATCCCCCGCGGCCTTTGCTGTGTTTGACAGCGTCTTAATCCCTTCTAAAACAGGGCAAGTTTCAAACGAGGCATTCGAAGAAGCCGCCCGAACAGGGCGGGTCTTAATCCCTTCTAAAACAGGGCAAGTTTCAAACGAAGTTTATCCATAGGTTTATCTCCGGCGCATAGTCTTAATCCCTTCTAAAACAGGGCAAGTTTCAAACCTAACGGAGAGCAAGCAAATGTCAGCATTAGCAGGGTCTTAATCCCTTCTAAAACAGGGCAAGTTTCAAACCTAACACTTTTCACACATACCGAAACATTGGTGGTGTCTTAATCCCTTCTAAAACAGGGCAAGTTTCAAACGGGATAGTTACGAAAGCAGCTGAAAATACTTCTGTCTTAATCCCTTCTAAAACAGGGCAAGTTTCAAACTTCACAGGCATTTCATAGGCCACCAGATAGCCGTCTTAATCCCTTCTAAAACAGGGCAAGTTTCAAACTTATCAGACCTCGCACCGGGCCGAAAACGGAGTCTTAATCCCTTCTAAAACAGGGCAAGTTTCAAACAGGAGGCTGAGCATGAGTTCAGCCAGTACGTTTCAGTCTTAATCCCTTCTAAAACAGGGCAAGTTTCAAACTTTTCAAAAATTCCAGTTAATAATGGGTATATTGTTGTCTTAATCCCTTCTAAAACAGGGCAAGTTTCAAACTTAGATTTTGATAATAGACAAGACGCTATTAAGTCTTAATCCCTTCTAAAACAGGGCAAGTTTCAAACGAGCTAAAAAATGAAAACTTTTAACACACAAAAACTGTCTTAATCCCTTCTAAAACAGGGCAAGTTTCAAACATTTAGTATTACGCAAAAACAAAACCCGCTATAGTCTTAATCCCTTCTAAAACAGGGCAAGTTTCAAACGGGGGTTGTTATGAGCAACATTGCCAGCGATTATAGTCTTAATCCCTTCTAAAACAGGGCAAGTTTCAAACGTTAATATATAATACAATAAAAAAAGTCATACAGTCTTAATCCCTTCTAAAACAGGGCAAGTTTCAAACTATTCATTGTCAGAATAATGATGATTTATTTATGTCTTAATCCCTTCTAAAACAGGGCAAGTTTCAAACTTCGCAGTTTTGTTGATGACTGCGGAGAAAATGTCTTAATCCCTTCTAAAACAGGGCAAGTTTCAAACCTTATTGTGGGGAGCAATCCCTAATGATACTACTGTCTTAATCCCTTCTAAAACAGGGCAAGTTTCAAACGGTGGGATAGTTACGAATTACCCTGTTTTTCAACGTCTTAATCCCTTCTAAAACAGGGCAAGTTTCAAACGCGAAACAGAAGGGGTATATGCAAGAAGATGCCGTCTTAATCCCTTCTAAAACAGGGCAAGTTTCAAACGACGGAGTTTTTTCTGTTCAGATTTATTGCTGGGTCTTAATCCCTTCTAAAACAGGGCAAGTTTCAAACCATGGGAAATCTACTACGCCACCGCTGGCGACGTCTTAATCCCTTCTAAAACAGGGCAAGTTTCAAACTTGAAACTGGCGATTCTGATGAAGAATTCCGTCTTAATCCCTTCTAAAACAGGGCAAGTTTCAAACACCGGCATTAAAGCTAATATTGTCGAAATGGAAGTCTTAATCCCTTCTAAAACAGGGCAAGTTTCAAACAAATACGGGCACGATCTGCATAAAGTCGGTGGGTGTCTTAATCCCTTCTAAAACAGGGCAAGTTTCAAACCCCGGCACTTGAAAAAAAGTGCAATCTAGGAAAGTCTTAATCCCTTCTAAAACAGGGCAAGTTTCAAACGTCCTAACTGGGGCAATGGAGAAAAAACTGAATGGTCTTAATCCCTTCTAAAACAGGGCAAGTTTCAAACCAGATAAAAAAATCAGAGGAAGGCCAAAACAGGACACGTCTTAATCCCTTCTAAAACAGGGCAAGTTTCAAACTTTGGTTCATTCTGGATCATGCGGCCAAACCTGAAGTCTTAATCCCTTCTAAAACAGGGCAAGTTTCAAACTTCGTTATGTTGACATGGCGGGGCGATGAACGTCTTAATCCCTTCTAAAACAGGGCAAGTTTCAAACCAATCAAGGCGCGTAATGCTTTACGCTTAGCAAAGTCTTAATCCCTTCTAAAACAGGGCAAGTTTCAAACCAGATGAATTTAATCACACTATTCCTTTTTTGTGGGTCTTAATCCCTTCTAAAACAGGGCAAGTTTCAAACCCCACTACAAATGGCACAAAGAAAACCGCCCCGCGTCTTAATCCCTTCTAAAACAGGGCAAGTTTCAAACCCAGGAAGCTCAGGCAGAGCATGAAATTAAAGAGTCTTAATCCCTTCTAAAACAGGGCAAGTTTCAAACGCATCGGGCACCGCATATCATACAGACAATGGAAGTCTTAATCCCTTCTAAAACAGGGCAAGTTTCAAACGAATGTGAAACATGGAAACAACAAATTGTTTCGTCTTAATCCCTTCTAAAACAGGGCAAGTTTCAAACATTGAAAGGGTGATCACTACCCCTGTGAGGAAAAGGTCTTAATCCCTTCTAAAACAGGGCAAGTTTCAAACTGACCGGATGTTTGCTTTTACTCACAGACGGGGGTCTTAATCCCTTCTAAAACAGGGCAAGTTTCAAACACCTCAAATAACGATAGTGCGGGCGTTACCATCGTCTTAATCCCTTCTAAAACAGGGCAAGTTTCAAACCGGCGCATACACCAATCCTTTTGAAAGTCTTAATCCCTTCTAAAAAGGTGTCTTAATCCCTTCTAAAACAGGGCAAGTTTCAAACGGCTCGCTTGAAATAGACTTTGAAAATCAACAACCTACAGAGACCCTTAGCAGAAAATTCGCATAGTCAAAAGTTTACTAATTTTTAACCACCTTGTTAAACATCACCGCGTGGCAATTCCACCCCGGTTAACGTGAGGCCACTGCCCCACAAAGCCTTACCCAGTGTACACCATTCCGGCTTTTCAGGTAACGGATAAATCCGCACATCATCCTGCTGCAGATTAATAATTACCCGCAAATCACGCAACACCTTATCACGCTTTTTCTCATCCAGCTGCGCCAGAAACACCGAATACTGCAACGGAATCGCCCGTTTCTTCAGATAGCGGTGCACCCGCCCCAACCGCTTCGGACAACGGATGTCATAACACACAATATGCGGTAACTTACGCCGTGCCATCAATCCACCTCATCTTCCTTCAACAACCGCCACAACCGGTTCAGATACGCCCGCACCTGCTTTTCCTGCGCCGGATCACACTGCTGAAAAAACCGCACCAGTGAGAACCGCAACCCCCGCTCCGCATCCAGCCGCACCCGAGCCCCGCTCACTACCCGAAGCAGCAAATCCCACTCCAGCAACCGCCCCAGATCACGCAGCGGATGCACCAGCGGGGTCAGCGGCACATGCACATTATCACTGAACCCGAAGCCCAGCAGCACCCCCGTCAATTGCGAGGCCGACAACGCCTGCATCTGGCGCCGGAACAAACTCACCTCACAGGGCAACAACCCCGGCAAAGCCAGCACAATCCGCGCCTCCGCATCCCGCGCCGCAAGCTTCCCGTCCTCATCCCCCAGCACCAGTGCGGCCCGCGCCAGCCAATCCTGCCAGCACTCCACCAGCCAGCGCTGATAAATCTGCTCACCCTCCGGCAACTGCACCGCACTCACCAGCAACGCTTCCAGACTCACCCGGCTTGACACATCACTCAGACAATGCCCGATCAGCGTCCCGTCCCGCCGCCGGAACGCCACCGGCACCCCAGCTTCCAGACAAGCCAGCAATGCCCGCGTTTCCCACTCCACGCGCCCGGTCACCACCACCCGCGCCAGCCGCCGCAACGGATACCACACATCCACCCGCTCATGCGTCACCACCCGCAGCGCCACCCCGTCCAGCGCCACCGAATTCGCCACACTCACATCAAGAAACAACGGACTGCGCATCCCACCCCTCCATTTCCCGGATCAACCCCCGCACCTGCCAGCGCATCCCCCGGCTCACCGGACGCAAGACTGACTCCAACCCGCCGAAAAACACCCCGCGCCCGCTCTTACCCAGCAAACAGGCACCATCCTGCACCTTAAAATCAGACGCCCGCAACGCCTGCTTACGGAACTGATCCCACACCCACTCATCCACATGCGGCCGCCACGGCTCAATCAGATCCGACGCCAGCGACTCCCGCCCCCAGGCCAGCTCATGATAAAACCCCAGCAACGGATCAAGCCCCGCCACATGCAGCATCTGCACCGCCCGCCCGTGCAACAGCGTATAAGCCAGCGACAAGGCCGCATTCACCGCATCCGGCGGCGGTCGCCGTTTACGTCCCGAAAACCCCGCACTCTCCGGCAACACCGCCGCCAGTGCCACAAAAAACGCCCGTCCGGCACTGCCTTCCAGCCCGAGCAAGGTATCCCGCGACTCCGCCCCGTCCACCAGCAATAAAGCCGCACTCACCTGCGCCTGCGCATCAGACAATCTCTTACGCTGATCCGGCCGCTCCGCCAGCATCCGCCCCAACAGCCGCAACTGCCCGCGTAACTTCGACGCCACCAGCCCGCGCGAAGCAGCCAGACGCCAGCCCTCATCCAGCGTCAGCCGGTACTGCAACAAACGTAACGCCGCATTATTATGGCCGCGCCCCAGCACCAGTGCCCGCCGCTGCGGCTTACGCGAACCCGCCAGCTGCACCATCACCCCGGCATCCGCCAACCCCAGCAGCACCCCGCTGTTCAGCTCCACATTCACCAGCAATACCACCCGCTCCAGCAACGCCAGCGGCACCGGACGCTGCCGCTCACCGTTAAAGCGCACCACCAGCGCCTTACCCTCCAGCTCCAGCGACGCATGACGCCGGTCAATATACAAAGTAGTCATCTATCACCCCAGATAAAACCAGTCCGGATTACCCGGCGGCACACCGGTACCCAGCGTATGCACCTTCTGCCTGGGATCAAGGCGGATCAGCAAAAAACTATCCTCCCCCGGCTCCAGCAACTGCCCCATATCCAGCAACAAATCCCCCTTCTCCGCCGCACTCAGCCACACCTCATGCACTGACTTCTGCCCGCCGGTGGCAAACCTGCGCACCACCTGCAAAGCCACCTTCAGACGCCGCTCATCCGCCACGTCATAACAGGCCAGATATAACAAACGATTACCCGCACTCACGGGAAACCCCGCCACAATAGTTTCACCGGCCCGCTAAGCAGCAGGCCGGGCAACATCTCCGGCGTATCAGGGTAAATCGTTATGGAATGAGAGATGGCAGACATGAGCAGAACCGGGAATGAAAACCCTTATCATGCCTGAGAAATCAGCGGAACAGGCGGGCGGCAAGCTTGCCGCAATGAATATACTGCAACCGTTCACAAATGATGCTTTTAGCCCCTCGCCCTCAGGGCATAGGTATCTACACATCTAAAATCCCCTCCGAGAGGTTTTTAAACTGCCGTAGCTGTTCGGGAGGATAGGTTTCTATTAATTCGAGCATGGAAAGATAGACCCATAGCCCCGCCAACAAGGCGGGGTGAGTAAATTCCTTGCCCCATTTCATTTGCCGTCCACTGAGTTTGATCAGTAGCTGACGAAATTCTTTTGCCGACTGGCTCTGGTTAGCGGCTATTTCCCAAATCAGTACGCAGGCCATACTTACCACCAGCAACCGTTTGGCAATCGCTTCGCCATGCGTCTGTTGCCACGATTCGATCTGTTGACCTGCCGACTTCAATAGTTTGAAAAAGGATTCGATGCGCCAACGCCAGTAATACCAGAGTGCGACCTGTTCTGCCGGCACGGCATCTGCCTTAAGGTTGGTCAGCAGTAACCATTCGGCTAACACATCACCGGCCTGATTCCGAACCTGACTCACCACCAGCCTGACCTCCAGTGCCTCACCCGGTACCGGGGGACGCTTTCGTTTCTTCTGGCTGGGTTTTGCCGGGCGGGTCAGACGCACCCGGGCTTCACCCACCCACTGCTGAGCAGGCTTGCCTTTAAACGCTATTTCCCGGCTATAGCGGTAATTGAGCTGTGAACTCACCTGACCACAGCCCTGACTGCTCCCCTGATACTCAATCCGGGGAGTCTTCCTTGCCCGAACCAGCCAGAGCGCGTCCTGCCACTCCCGGAAATGGCTCACTGAATCACCTTCCCGATCAATAATATGCACCAGCGGTTGACTGAAGGACTGTTGCTCCAGCCAACGGATGCGCTTGCTCAACTCATCCAGATGTGTCCGGGGCAAAGCCTCTTCTGCCTCATGGTAGCTTGACCAGATGTGCTCTGCGGTGACCAGATTATGGGCAACCGGCACCAAAGGAGCCCCCTGAGTATCACTCACCAGCAGGCTACTTTGCAGCTCATAGCCCACGTCGGTTTCATGGGTCATCGGATAACGGTCTGATTTGTTCGAATGACGACGATAATTGAGCCGTGACCAGTCATGAACACACAAGGCATAATCCGTGCAGTAGCGCTCAACCTGAAGATGCGCACGCTCCAGCAGCGGTGCTGCCAGAGCTGGCAGCGTCACCCGCTCATTATCATAAAACCGCCACGCCGCCTGCGTACTGGCAAAGCTACTCACTTTATTCGGCAGGGAGCGCAAACCGGCGGCCTGGGATTGACTAACGTTCATGTGTTCACTGACTAGCTGATCGAAACGGGCAGCCAGACGTTTATCAATGTCATCGAGTGTTTTTTTACCATCTGCTCAGTATAACTCCTAAAAAAAGATGTGTAGATGCCTATGCCCTCAGGGAGAGGGGTTGGGGTGAGGGGAAGCGTAGCCTTATCAATCATAGGCGGTGGCAGTATACCTCCGGCAAATCAGAACGGTCAGCCCGCCTGCCCCAGCAACTGCTCCAGGCGATTCAGCAGATAAAACGGAATATTCAGCAGCTCAAAATCACCGCTTTGCCCCTTCATCCGCGCCGTCAAGTGCTCCCGCAGCGGCCTGGCTGAACTCACCCGCACCGCCCGCCGCGCCTGTTTACGCAGCACAAACGACTGCAGTGACTTAAGCGAACCTGTACTGCCTGACTTCACTTCTACCGGAATAATTTCATTCTGATGCAAATAAAGATAATCCACCTCAGCCTGTGTTTCCGAGCGTGGCGGCTGCCAGTAATACAGTTCAGGATTAACATAAGCGGGCTTTGCATATAACAACTGCTGCCCGACAAACTGCTCAGCCAGCAAACCGCGATTTGCCAGCTCTAAAGGCGAGTGCATCAAACTCTGTGCCGGAATACCCTGCGCTGCTAATAACAAGCCAATATCGATAAACAGGAATTTACTGATGCGGATTTTAGTCTCAGCACCCAGCGGCACGGTATCCGCATTACTGTGCAAGACACGATAAAATAAACGGGCCGCAATAAAATGCTCAATGGCGGCATTCAGCTGGCGATTATTTCCGCTGGTCTGTAACGCAATTTCATTGGCCAGCTTATGCGAAAACTGTTGCCCGGCCTGACCAATAATGCCATTGAAAAACGCATTTAAGGTTAGTGCATCCTGCGTTCCCTGATATTTGACAAAATCATCTTTGTAAGACTGAATCAGTGTGGTTTGATACTTCAGAATTGCGCGATGATCAAACCCGCTGTCCATCCCCTGCTGAATACAATGCGGCATTCCCCCGGTTAAGGTATAAAGCCTCACCTGTGCCAGTAAATCCTCATGCACGCTGTCCGGAATCTGGTGCATATTCTCCGGTGTCAGCATACCCAGCGCATGAATCAGACGGGATTGCCCGCTGGCGGTGAGAAACTCCTCAAAAGTCATCGCCCCCATAAAATAAGGCTCAACCCGCCCCACCGGGCTGGGTAACTGGTAATTATTCAGAACCTGATCCAGTAACGACCCGGTCAGAATCACAGCCAGACCCGGCATATCCTCATAAAAGTAACGCAGGCAGGAATAAGCAGCCGGAGTCGCCTGGGTTTCATCAAGGAATAGCAGTAAAGAGCTGTCTTTATTGACAGCCTGACCGGTAATCAGTGAGAAATTAAACAGTAATTCATCCAGCCGGTAAGCACGGAATAGTTTGTCCAGTTCGGGATGGCGCTCAAGATTAACCTCAACCAGCGGAACATCCATCTGCTGTGCCGCCATGCGCACAGCAGTGGTTTTACCAACCTGACGCGCACCGCGTATCACCAGCGGCTTGCGCTGCTTCTGTTGATACCAGTGAATAATGTCAGTGACAGCCCGGCGTTCAAACATGATACGACACTCATTGCATTAAAGTGTGACATTATAATGCAAAATCTGTATTAAAGTGGCACTTTTAGTGGCCATAGTTACTGATCAGGAACGCACGGTCAGCCCTCTGGTCATGCTATACTGAACGCATTGTTCAGACTGATACAAACACATGAAAAAACCGCCCAATTTACCCATCGGCATCCAGAGCTTCAGCGAACTGCGCACCCGTAATATGCTGTATGTGGACAAAACCCGACATATTCACCGTCTGGTCAGTACAGGCAAATACTATTTTCTGTCACGCCCGCGCCGTTTCGGTAAATCACTGACCCTTTCCACTATCCGTGCCATCTACGAAGGACAACAGGCATTATTCAGCGGCTTATGGATTGAAAAACAATGGAACTGGGAACAGACAAACCCCGTCATACACCTGTCATTCAGCAGTATCGGCTACCGCACACTGGGGCTGGAAGAAGCTATTGATGCTGAGTTACAGGCTATCAGCACGCGTCTGGGAATTACCCTGCATGAGCCCCGGATTGACCGGCGGTTTGAAGAACTGATCCGGACACTGTCCCAACAGGCCGGAAAAGTTGTGCTATTGATTGATGAATATGACAAACCGCTGATTGATTATCTGGACGACATCCCGCGGGCTAAGGCGAATCAACAGATAATGAAGACTTTTTATTCCGTGATTAAGGACTGTGACCCTTATCTGGAGTTTCTGCTGATTACCGGAGTTTCCAAATTCAGCAAAGTCTCCATCTTCTCTGACCTGAACCATTTGAAAGATCTGACCTTTGACCGCCATGCCAGCACATTAACCGGCTATACCCAGGCCGAACTCGAACACTACTTCACACCTTATATGCCGGAAATCGAGGCGTATCAGGGGCTGAGCCGCCCTGAACTACTCGAAAAAATGCGTAAATGGTATAACGGCTATAGCTGGGATGCGCAGAACCGCGTTTATAACCCCTTTTCAATCCTTAACTTTTTCAGTGACGGGCAATTTCGTAACTACTGGTTTGAAACCGGCACACCCACCTTTTTACTGGAACTGTTGCGCGAACAGAACCTATATAAGCTGGATAACCTGACTGTTCCCGAACGCAGTTTCTCAAGTTATGACATTGAATACCTGCAAGCCATTCCCATCCTGTTTCAAACCGGTTACCTGACAATAAAAACCGCACAGGAATTTGGTTTGTACACACTGGACTACCCCAACAGCGAAGTACGGGAGTCATTAGGAATAATAAAACTACACCCTAAACAGGCCGCGAAATCGCAATCACCCGCGCCGTACTCATATCCGGCTGGCTGAGCTTCCTGCCATACTCCACGGTGACATACAGCGATTCAATCTGCGCCTCTTCCGCCGCCTTAAACGCCCCGAGGCTCATCGTCGTCTTACCGCCGGTCAGATCCAGCGCGATACTCTCCGCCCCCGACAGGCGCAGCTCACTGATCAGCCGCGCCGCCACCTGATGACAATTATTCACATCATCAGGATCATCCACCAGCTGCGGCTCCAGCACCTTAATCCCCTGTTCTTCCGCATAATCGGCAATCACCCGTGCATTATCATAAGACTGCCGCGTCGCCAGTAAGGCGATGGCCTGCGGCTTATACTCATCCACCAGCCACAGCGGAATATCCGGCTTACTGACCGTAAACACAAGCCCGTCCCAATAAGCATCCGGTGCCAGACGGTGATCCACCTTCGGGAAATGATTACGCCGCAGCCAGCTGCGGATACGGTGACGATTCAGAAAAGCGTACAGCAGGCCACCCAGACTGATGACCCCGGTCAGCACGCCCAGCAAAATCCCGACCTGATCCAGATACTGCCAGGTTTGCTCAGAGAATCCGAACAGGTTTTCCAGGGACTTTTCAGTTTCTGTCACGCGCGGCCTTTTCTGTCGGAAAGCCGGGAAATACATTCAGCAGGCATACGATCACATTCCCCACACACCAATACTGCGTTCCGCCCTCTGCATCTGCCGCTGCCAGATTTTCTCATCCCATGCCACCGCCGGACGACGATCAAAAATAATCAGGTAAGCCTCATCTGCCCCACACTGATCCGCATAACCCGCCGTTTGCTCCACACCTTGCGCCAGGGTCAGCTCCAGTGACTTGTGGAGAATCTTCAGCTCCAGCACCACACGCTGAACCTCACCATAAAATCCCTGCGCCTCATCCACCGGCCACTCAATAAACAGGTCAGTACGCTTCCTGCCCAGCCCATACTCACGGCTGATACGCCCGCCACCATTGATAATACGCTGCAGAAAAGCCTGCATCAGCAATTGTGGCCCCGCCTCCTTGTAGTCAAAACGCTCAATCCACGCTTCGGCATTCTCACGGAAAAACTGCTGAAAGGCATTGAGCAGCTTCGGCATGTCCAGCCGCCGCTCAGGGGTCAGATACCATGCCTGCTGATGGGCAATACTGACCTGCTCCACCCAGATCAGCTCACGCGGGATAATTTCCTGATAAATACGGTTGGCAATGCGCAGTTGCGGGCGGATTTCAATCAACCCCAGATCCGCCACATACTCCAGATCATCCACCGGGATACCGCTCAGGTTCTCATCACCGGCCAGCAACGCGGCAACAATGCGGTGTACCCGTGGCTCCCGCAACTTATCAGCCAGCTGGGAAAGATGGGTACTGCGCGAGTAAATCAGGCGCTCACGCGCTGCATAGTAACGCTCCGGCGTAATCGGCGTACTGCGGTCACGTGCCGCCTTGTCTTCCCATGTCATTTCATGCCCGATCGCATTCACCAGCCAAGGCTGCCCACGGGTATCTTCCCATAACTCAGGAAAAATGGCGGGGTCGAAAACCTGCCCGGTCTCCAGGGTATGCTGTGCATACAGCGACGCCACTTCATCCTGTTTAAGGCTTCCCATCACCAAAGACTTGGCCTTGACGTTAAAAGCACTGCCACCGGTAATAATCTCCTGATGCGCCGTATGAATACGGTAATCACGCACATCCCGCACCCCGCAAAGAATCACACTGTGCACGAAAGGCACACCAGGACGGCCGATATAACCTTCACGTAACTGCCGCAGCAGCGAGATCAGGGTATCCCCCACCAGCGCATCCACCTCATCAATCATCAGCACAATCGGCTTGTCAGACTCCTGCGCCCAGCGACTGAGTAGTGCATTAAAAGCACCATGGGCACCACCATCATGCCAGATAGCTTCGCGCCACTCACGCAGCCGCGTATCTTGCAGGCGAACCGCCGCCCCTTCCACCAGACTATTGAGGATAGTCCGCATCCCGGCCTCCACATCACCCCGCGCCGACTGGGCCGATTCGACATTGATATACAGGCAACGGTACTCAGCGGACTGGTTAAGCGCATCCATCATCGCCAGCAGCGTACTGGTCTTACCAGTCTGGCGCGGTGCGTGCAACACAAAAAACTTGCCTGCCTCAATCAGGAACTGAATATCTTCCCAATCCAGCCTTGTCATCGGATCAATGCAATAATGCTGTACGGGGATAACGGGGCCGGTGGTGTTAAAATGTCGTTTCATGGCAGGTTCTACCGGGTTAGTCATTGCCGCAGTATAGCAGCTTAAATACGCTGTGCTGCATACGGCTCCAGCCGCGCCCCGAACGCCCGCATATCCTCCGCACTCAGCTCCTTACCGCGCATCTCTGCCGGTAACGACAAGGTCAGATGAAAATAACTGCCGCCGCGCTCGTTAACATCCGCGACCAGATTAACCGGCAAAGTGCCTAACACCCGGTCGCCGGGCTGCACGATACTGACATCAAAATGCGCCAGCCGCTGATCGACATGAAAGCCCTCCGACTCGGCCCAGTCGACAGCACCGGAATGGCGGGAGATGAAGTAGGTGGTCATAATAAATCGTCCAGAAATTTTACAGAGACACGGTATCCGGCAGTTTGCAAAGCCAGCACAGCGGCTTCAGCACTATCAATCAACCCCTGTTGCTCTGCGACTGCCAGCACTTTCACTGTACCGATAAAATTCAGCTTCATGCGTATAGCCTCCCGGCGGGCGAACTGATCATCCAGAATCAACAAGGCATTTTCTTTATCGTATGCCAGCTGTAAAGCCTGACATTCTCCATCATGCAGACTCAGCGGGAAACGTCGTGAAACAACAACCGGTTCAACCCGCAACCATCCGGCCTGTCTGGCCTGCTGAATCATCCTGCTGTCCGGGGCATCCTTAGCCTGCGTTTCCTGCCAGACTGCTTCCGGCAGAGTCACTTCACCGAACAGGCTCTGCAACAACGCCAGCTGCCCGGTTTTGGTCAGCGCAATAACCGGCCCGGCATCCGCTATGACGAGAGCCACTGAGTCACATCCTTCACTTCCGCATCCACGGTTTCATCATGACGTACAATGTCGATCCCCAGATCACCCAGATGCTGAATAAATTCAGACATACTCAGGCCGCTGATTTTCGCTGCTTTGCCCAGAGAGACCAGTGCATCACGATACAAGCCCGCCGCTATCGCCGGAAGGATATGTGCCAGCGTCTCGTCCATCGATGACTCAAGATGCACCAGCAGTGCATCCGGCTGATTCCCCTTCAGAATCAAAACAGGCGAGTCCTGCGCCTGCCGCAGGGCAAGGGAAGGATTCTTTTTTAACTCTCTGACATTAGTTGCGTACATGATTGGCACCTCAAGCTGTAATCACATTATGTAGACTACGTTATTGTAATGATTCTCTCAAACCCGGAGAAGATATGCACGGGGGCTTTACAGGTTTATCCCTCAATCCGTACCGCATCACGGCTCAGGTCCGGCTGGTATGCGGCCCGCCCTTCCCTGTCCACTGTTTCAATCAGGAAGGGTAGCGCCAGATGTTTTCCCGGCATGGCTTGTATAGGCCGGACATCCACCTGTTCACCTGCCCCCCTAAATCGTTATGCCGATTTTATCTTTAAACCGTGATGCTTATGTGTCCGGCAAGCTTGCCACTAATCCCTTCTAAAACAGGGCAACATTCAAACAGTTACATTTATCGGGTACGGCACAGGCAAGGAGTCTTAATCCCTTCTAAAACAGGGCAACATTCAAACCGACAGATTCCGCTTATTAAAAACAGGGCAGGGTCTTAATCCCTTCTAAAACAGGGCAGCATTCAAACTTAGGCGATTTGCTGGTAGGAGTGGCAATTTTGTCTTAATCCCTTCTAAAACAGGGCAGCATTCAAACGGCAGATGCCAATATCCCTGCTCCTAAGGTGTCGTCTTAATCCCTTCTAAAACAGGGCAGCATTCAAACACTCACTTAACTACAAAGAGACAGACAAAAGGTCTTAATCCCTTCTAAAACAGGGCAACATTCAAACATCTGAAAGAGTATGCCCACGTGACCTTTTCAATGTCTTAATCCCTTCTAAAACAGGGCAACATTCAAACTCGTCCTGATGCAAAGTCTGGCGGCGCTTTGCAGTCTTAATCCCTTCTAAAACAGGGCAACATTCAAACAACTATCTGGTAGCAAATCATCCTGAGTTAATAGTCTTAATCCCTTCTAAAACAGGGCAACATTCAAACCATAGGTGGCAGATGAAAGCGTAGAACGTGGGGAGTCTTAATCCCTTCTAAAACAGGGCAACATTCAAACTGTTGCGCATTCTGGCATGTCGTCTTTATCGCTGAGTCTTAATCCCTTCTAAAACAGGGCAACATTCAAACAAAAGAGTATGAGGTAATTGGATGGTCTGAAGGTCTTAATCCCTTCTAAAACAGGGCAACATTCAAACTCCCCATAGCCCCCAATCCCATCAGTAAGCCGTCTTAATCCCTTCTAAAACAGGGCAACATTCAAACGCCGGTATTCGGGCTTTACGGGCCAGGATTTTGGTCTTAATCCCTTCTAAAACAGGGCAACATTCAAACGGTCGCCCTACCCTTATGTACTTCGCTTACGGTAGTGTCTTAATCCCTTCTAAAACAGGGCAACATTCAAACGCCGCTACCATACAAAAAGAGGCGGCAGAGGCAGGTCTTAATCCCTTCTAAAACAGGGCAACATTCAAACGGAAATGAAACGGAGTATCGACATAGCCAGGGAAGTCTTAATCCCTTCTAAAACAGGGCAACATTCAAACGAAGAGGCTTTACCAAAGATAAAAAGTAAGGCCAAGGTCTTAATCCCTTCTAAAACAGGGCAACATTCAAACGCATAGCCGCTGCTATAGGTGCGCTTCCTGAAAGTCTTAATCCCTTCTAAAACAGGGCAACATTCAAACGGTTTGGGATTGCAAATACCACCTGGTCTGGACGGTCTTAATCCCTTCTAAAACAGGGCAACATTCAAACTTGGTAACATGAACGGATTCGATTAACGGGCAGTCGTCTTAATCCCTTCTAAAACAGGGCAACATTCAAACTAACGTAACCATTTACATAAGGAGCTATCTATATGGTCTTAATCCCTTCTAAAACAGGGCAACATTCAAACGATTCCCATGAGCAAGGACAAGCTGGCGGGCAGTCTTAATCCCTTCTAAAACAGGGCAACATTCAAACGAAGCAAAAATTCAACTTACGCCTTGATGACAGGCGTCTTAATCCCTTCTAAAACAGGGCAACATTCAAACGTTCGACCCACAAGGGAATGCGGACGTTAATCTAAGTCTTAATCCCTTCTAAAACAGGGCAACATTCAAACACAGGGCAAGTTTCAAACTCCGCCAACGACGAGTAGTCTTAATCCCTTCTAAAACAGGGCAACATTCAAACCGCACAGGAAAAAGAATACAGTGAAAACTGGGTAAGTCTTAATCCCTTCTAAAACAGGGCAACATTCAAACCACGGTGTTGGCAAAGGCGGGCAGTGCCCGGTCTTAATCCCTTCTAAAACAGGGCAACATTCAAACCGTTCCCTGAAGATCAGGTGGCTTTTATGAATAAGTCTTAATCCCTTCTAAAACAGGGCAACATTCAAACGGCTCGGATCGAAGAAGGAAACAGGATCAAAGGTCTTAATCCCTTCTAAAACAGGGCCACATTCAAACCTGGAAGACGCGATTGCTGAGGTGCAAGACGCGCCGTCTTAATCCCTTCTAAAACAGGGCAACATTCAAACTCGGGCTGGCCCTAACCATTTGCGCTGTGACTCTGGTCTTAATCCCTTCTAAAACAGGGCAACATTCAAACACTAACGGAGAGCAAGCAAATGTCAGCATTAGCGTCTTAATCCCTTCTAAAACAGGGCAACATTCAAACAAAATGAATTTGAAGAATCATCGGCAAACATCCGAGTCTTAATCCCTTCTAAAACAGGGCAACATTCAAACGCATTATTTGCAAGTCGATGGAAAACTATGAGCGGGTCTTAATCCCTTCTAAAACAGGGCAACATTCAAACAGTTCATCGAAGGCGGTTGCGATGCACAGGAGGCGTCTTAATCCCTTCTAAAACAGGGCAACATTCAAACCGTCAATCCTCAGTATATTTCTCACATAGCAAAGTCTTAATCCCTTCTAAAACAGGGCAACATTCAAACAGGAGAAAGGACAATGAACTTTAACAATGCTGAAGTCTTAATCCCTTCTAAAACAGGGCAACATTCAAACGTTTAAAGCAACTACAACACGTAAAGAAGCACGGGTCTTAATCCCTTCTAAAACAGGGCAACATTCAAACATTATGAAGCCTTTATCCGCTAAGCAGCTTTGTCTTAATCCCTTCTAAAACAGGGCAACATTCAAACCAAAGCACGACACGTAAGGTTAGGGGGTTGTTATGTCTTAATCCCTTCTAAAACAGGGCAACATTCAAACACTGGGGCAATGGAGAAAAAACTGAATGCTGTAAGTCTTAATCCCTTCTAAAACAGGGCAACATTCAAACGCAAGATGTTTAGTTAATCCAGATAACAAACAATGTCTTAATCCCTTCTAAAACAGGGCAACATTCAAACAACCATCGCTTATCAAAGTTGGCGGTTTTAAAACGTCTTAATCCCTTCTAAAACAGGGCAACATTCAAACGGAGCTAAAAAATGAAAGTTTTTAAAGGTAAAAGTCTTAATCCCTTCTAAAACAGGGCAACATTCAAACATTTTAAAAATCCTGATACCGGAACCTATAAAAAGTCTTAATCCCTTCTAAAACAGGGCAACATTCAAACTTGATTGGGAAACCCGCATTGCTGAAAAGCAATGGTCTTAATCCCTTCTAAAACAGGGCAACATTCAAACCGCCAGAGAGAACGGAAGAAGCATGAACTCTGAGGTCTTAATCCCTTCTAAAACAGGGCAACATTCAAACTGTTGAAACTGGCGATTCTGATGAAGAATTCGTCTTAATCCCTTCTAAAACAGGGCAACATTCAAACGTCTATCGAGTGGATGACGGTTTTTACCTGATGTCTTAATCCCTTCTAAAACAGGGCAACATTCAAACCCTGACTATCAAAGACATCAGTTTTTCAGGTTGTCTTAATCCCTTCTAAAACAGGGCAACATTCAAACCGCTGATTTTTTGGCATCAATCTTGGACATTGGTCTTAATCCCTTCTAAAACAGGGCAACATTCAAACTGATAATGCTGATGGTTTAAACAATTGGATTAATGTCTTAATCCCTTCTAAAACAGGGCAACATTCAAACCTTTCCGAGGCTGAAGAGTCCCCTGTAAGCCGTCTTAATCCCTTCTAAAACAGGGCAACATTCAAACCATTCTCAGAAAGCGATATTGAGTGGCGGGTGCGTCTTAATCCCTTCTAAAACAGGGCAACATTCAAACCTGCGCGATGCCTACCTGCGCGGTGCCTACCGTCTTAATCCCTTCTAAAACAGGGCAACATTCAAACACAATGCACACTGGTCAGTATATGACGGTGTTCGTCTTAATCCCTTCTAAAACAGGGCAACATTCAAACCCGTCGAATACAGCGGAAACATCAATGATGTGCGTCTTAATCCCTTCTAAAACAGGGCAACATTCAAACTGCCCGCTACTTTTAGCGGGCATTCTCACGTTATAGTCTTAATCCCTTCTAAAACAGGGCAACATTCAAACGGATACGAGTATGAACCCTGCATCGCCAAAGCGGGTCTTAATCCCTTCTAAAACAGGGCAACATTCAAACACGCTGAAGGCCGCATCCAGTCGCTAGTTTGGTCTTAATCCCTTCTAAAACAGGGCAACATTCAAACCTATTTAGCATTTGAGTCAGAACTTGAAGCTGTCTTAATCCCTTCTAAAACAGGGCAACATTCAAACGACACGGCTGCCAGCCAGAGAGAACACTGGAACATGTCTTAATCCCTTCTAAAACAGGGCAACATTCAAACCTGAAAAATATCCAAACGTACCTAATTTTGGCGAGTCTTAATCCCTTCTAAAACAGGGCAACATTCAAACGCTTGCTGACATAGCAAGAGAATCTGGTCTGCAGTCTTAATCCCTTCTAAAACAGGGCAACATTCAAACGCCACCATGTTGATGACTGCGGAAGCACTCACCGTCTTAATCCCTTCTAAAACAGGGCAACATTCAAACTGAAGACGTTGGAGATACCGGATGGCAAGCCCTTGTCTTAATCCCTTCTAAAACAGGGCAACATTCAAACAGAAAAAATTCTTCGTTACTCTAACCGGCAGTGGTCTTAATCCCTTCTAAAACAGGGCAACATTCAAACCACACACAAACACAACAGCCCTAAAGGGCGAGGTCTTAATCCCTTCTAAAACAGGGCAACATTCAAACCTGATTTTCTCAAACAATTTTCCCCTAATGGGGGTCTTAATCCCTTCTAAAACAGGGCAACATTCAAACCAGGAAATTTTACATAAAATTGATCCTGATGTCTTAATCCCTTCTAAAACAGGGCAACATTCAAACTTTGATAAATATGGCGTTACTCAGGAAGAGTACGGTCTTAATCCCTTCTAAAACAGGGCAACATTCAAACAGCTCGCTCGAAATAGACTTTTAAAATCAACAACCTACAGAGACCCTTAGTGAGAAATTGGTCTGACCAAAAGTTTACTAATTTTTAACCACCTTGTTAAACATCACCGCATGGCAAATCCACCCGGTTAACGTGAGACCACTGCCCCACAAAGCCTTATCCAGTGTACACCACATTCAGCAGTGCCGGAAACACCGGTCTATTAACCGCCGTCCATCCAGTCAAGGATTGACCGGCGCAAATCTTTTAAACCCGCAGCGGAAATAACTGCCAGCCGACGGCTTTTAGCCCGATCCAGCAAACGCGGTGTCGGTTCCCGCGCACTGACCAGCCAGGTTTTCCCGAACAAACCCCGTAAATCATCGCCCAGATCACTGATTTTATAAACCATATCACTGTCTTTCTGCTGATCATTCCCGAAGCGTAACGTCTTGCATTCAATCACCAGCATCCGGTTATGATGCACCAGAATCACATCCAGCTCATTGGTGGCATTACGGCTGCTGTCCCAGTTAATTTTAACACTGCAGGCGACATGTTCCGGGTTTGCATCACGGGCAATCAAATAAACATACTCTTCCAGCCAGATACCACCGAGATAGCGGACAGTCTCCGGATTAGTAAAGGTCACTTCCCGGTCACCATCCCATTTAAGCAAACCGGACTGCTGTAATTGACGCAGTGCATCCCTCCAAATTCCACGGGGCGGATTCCGAAAATACTGCGTGGGATACCGGAGGAGTAGGCGATGATTTTCTTCCTCCAGCGTATCATTAGCCAGCTTGTTCAGCACACCAATAAAATCCCCGAGACGTTCAGCATTTTCAGCCAGATACTTACTCACCGGCTTACGCTGGTTAACCGCAGCCAGCCACTCTTCATCATCCGATAACGCCTGTAAAAACTTTACGCCGTAAGCCTGCAGATACTGTGGAATATCCAGTACTGAACGCAACGGCTCGCGGGTTTGATCATGCAGATACTCAATACAATTATTGAAGGTATCGGTATAAACAATCCTCTCCACGATACCTTTGAAAACATCCCACATCGCCAGCGTCATCAGCTTGTTACCGCCGGTCAGATTCAGGGTGATAGCGGGATCATCAGGCACCTGTTTATCAACTGCCTCCCAAAGCTGCTCAGCAAACCGCCGAATCCCGCCAATATCATGATCCGGCATATTATCGTGCTGGAATACACTGAAACCCTGCTGCTCCAGCATTTTCCTGAAACGTGCTGTCATGCCCTTGTTGACCATATAGGCGGAACTAACCAGGTGCACCTGATCCGGCCTGTCCATGATGACGGGGATATAGTTGGCCAGAAGCTGGTCAGAAACGAGACAGATGTGGAGGTTCATGGTTTATTTAAAAAATTTATGCTCATTGAGCAGATCAATTGTTTCCGTGAGCTGGGAGAGAAATTCACCACCTTTTGCTGAAATGTCAGGTAAAGCCTGTGCTTTAGCAGTCCATGCGTGATCAAAGCCATTACGATAATCATTCATTGACCGGGTAAAGCTTTGTAATTGCCCTGCGATACCACAAGCCTCCAGTCTTTCATAAAAAGGCTTCAGAACATGGTCATAATCGTTCAGCTTATAAGGATCATGTGATAGCGACTCCCTGCCCTCTTCCGTCTCGTAGTGCCACTTGCTTTTCTCAAACTGGCAAAGATTAACGAAAACATCACCAAACCGTGGACGCAACTTGCTTCGCCCCTCACTATTGAAGAGATTCTTACCGGTATACCCTTCTGACAGAGACAACCCGAGCATCCCGATAGAAGCAACACACTCCCGCATTACAGTAAATGCCTGCATGTTCAGGCCATGCTTTAACAGCATTCCGGTCAGTATGAGCTGGAGCTGGAAATAGTTCCGGTCATAACGATCTGAAGCTTTCATCGCAAGATTACTGAATTTTTCGACCACCATTTTTAGCAGCTGTGCATCAGCACCGGAGCATTGCTGCTGCTTTTGCGCGATCAGACAGAGTGCCTCATCGGCTTTTTTACCGACATTATTTACATCTATATTCTTAATCAGACCGGTCAGTTCACGCAGTGCCTGTGTAAGTGCAGGGTCATTGAGGGCAGCAAAACCATCAGCCCTGCCTTCTTCCGCCAGCTCAGCCAGTTTGGACGCATCTGCCATATCAACTAAACGGGCAACACCATCAGCCCAGTCATTAATACGGTAAAACTTAGCCATATCAATAATTTCACTATTGATGATTTTGCCATCCTCTTTTACGACATAACCATAATAAGCATGCATCAGCTCAAAACGTTTTACCTTCTGTAAAAAACTGATTGCTGTCGAAAAGATAATAGGGACAGAACGAAAACCGTGCGTAAAATCAAAAATGACCTGATCACCATCACTGATTTTTTCCTGTAACGCATGAAACCAGGCCCATTGTTGTCCGGTATCCTGATTGCTGGTAATTGAGTCATCCTCACGAATCTGGTTATCCGGATTGCAACCGATACTAACCAGCTCATCAACCAGTATCTTTCTATGCCGTTCTTTTGACTCAGGTGTCATGAGTAAATAGATAGCATCGAAAGATGTTGCCCCTTCCCTTTCAATAATAGCCCGCTGAGCAAAACAGGTTGGCCGGGAAACACTGCCGTCTTCAAAACGATAACTGGCCTGATCGTATCCGGCTTTAGTAAAATCACCACCAAAGCCAACTCCCAGAAAACTGATAAATATCTTTGCCATATTACCTCTCCCTATTCCGGGCTAATTTTTTCAAAATGTAATACCCGCATAAATAGCCTGCAAATCAAGCACCATCTCCGGGCACACCAGCGCTAATGATTGCTCTGGCTCATCAAACCGGGAGACCTGCCAGCCGCCGTCACCATCACGGAAATACAGTGTTACCTGCATCGTATCCTGCGCAATAATCAGATAAGCCTGCAGGGATTCAAGCTTCTGATAAGCCAATGCTTTTTCAGTAAAATCCCGCCACTCGGTTGACCCGGATGTCACTTCCGCAATCAGGCAGGGATTCTGCAGACTGTGCGCCTCCGCATCCTCTGCCCCGCAACTGACCACGACATCAGGGTAGTAATAGGCTTTGGATTGCCGAACATGCACCTTTACATCAGATACATTCACCCGGCACGGTGTACCCTGAGCGCCGCCACGCAGGGCAAATGCCAGATTCAGAGCAATGTCATTGTGCCGCAGGCTGGCACCAGCCATGGCAAAAACCTGCCCAGCCACATATTCATGGCGGACATCACTGCTGAGCTCCCCTGCCAGATACTCAGCTTCAGGGATAAAAAGACTATCTGACTGCACCGCTGGCATCGCATTATTCCTCCTGTGTCTGATCTTACCAAGACTAACATAAATGTCCGGGCAGCCTGCCGTAACAGCGGCACGGATGGTCGAACTGTTCACACAACTCTCCGGTTTCACCACAGGAAGGGATGCGCCGGATCGCGGGGGCAGGCAGGTTCAGCCGTATCAACTCATCGTTGCCGGTACCGGGGAAGGTGATCAGGCGCATTCTATTTCCTATGTTGTTATTAGTCAGGCAGCTGCCTGCAACGGCAGCCGCACGTCAATTTCATCCCAGGGAACAAAGATTTTTCCCTGACCGTTCTTTTCAATCACCAGCCATTCCATCAGCAGGGCGACATCCTGATGCACATTCCGGTAATGCCGATCCAGTCGTTTCGCCAGCTCATAAATGGAAACCGCGCCCAGCTTTTTGAGTTCGCTGATCAGCTCCCAGCGCTTGGCCGTGAAGACCCTGGCGAACTGGGGCACGGTTTCAAAGCCGATGCTGAAATGTGGCTCCACCGGTTGCCCGGCTTCCAGTTCTTGCAAGGTTGCACCGAAAGCATCCAGCGCCGTGTCGGCAGGGCGGATCTCGACATGTAATACATTGCTCATTCTGTTACCCCTTCCAAATCATGTTTGAAGTCCGCCAACAGGGTTGGCACATCCTTGAAGGTATAAGCAACTTCCTGCGTACCGAGATGCTTGTGATCACCTTTGCCACGCTCATTGTCGTAGCCGACAACACGTTGCCCCGCCACGATATAAACCAACCGGTACTTGTAGGGATGTTCGGAGGGAGGTACGGGTATCGGAACCTCCCATACCACGCCTTCGATAATGCCCTCGCCATAGGTTTGGCGGAATTTGTGAAGTTGCTTTGCTTTCGTTTCAGGCATAATGCTTTATGAATATAGGGTTTGTAAAGCCATATAGGGTGAATGATGCATCATAGGTGTTTCATTACGGTCAGGGTACGCTGATAAGCTTTGTCTTTTTCAGGCTTTTTGGCGGTGGTGGATTCTTTCCAGGTGTTTTCTGCCTGCATGCGCTGCTTCAGGAATTGCGCCGCCTGTTGTTGATCTCCTTCCCACTGACCCGACTCAAGTGCAGTCAGGGCGTCCAGCACCGTAGCGAATTCAGCGATTTCGCGTTCGATGGGGTTCATTTGAGCCAGTGCGGCTTCGCGCGCCGCTGCCTCGGCAGCTTCCTGCTCAGCCTGAAGGCGCGCCTGCTCTTCTTGTTGCTGACGTGCTTTTTGTTCGGATTGCAGGCGTTCTTGTTCCACTCTTTGTTGCTCGGCAAGCCGGGTTTGCAATTGCTGTTTGTACTGTTGCTGTTTATCGAACCATTGTTTGCGGTGCGTATTGAAACTTTCCAGATCGGCTTGTGCGGGCAGTGGCTGTGAAGTGTCGGCATCAATCTCAATCAGCACCCAGCCGAACGGCATCATGCTGCCCTTGCTGTCGGTATCACTGGCTGCCAGCCACCAGGTTTGTGGGGCATCCATGAACTTATCACCGCCTTTTTTGCTACTTTTTATCCTGATTTGCCCATTTCTGACACCCTCCAGGGTGACAGCTTCCGCGCCACTATGCCGCCCCACACGCAACAGGAAAGCTTCATTCCTTTCCAGCTTTTGCAGCATTTCGGCAGAAAGCAATTGCCCCATAACGGTTAGCCAGTCACCGTCGAGGTAGTTCTGCTTACGCATGGCCTCAACTTCCCGCATCAGCAGTTTTTGGTAGAAGCGGTTGCAGGCTGCCGCAATGTCCCTGGCCGACCATTGCAATTCGCTTTTGGGAAGTTTGTCTGTTTGCCGGTTGGATAATACTTGCGGCTTATGGAGGTTGAGGGTAGTGGTCAGGCAACGAGGTTGCAACGAACTGACGCACTCCAGGATCTGATAAAGCCCTTTTTCTTCCGCCATCGATTGTTGCAGGCGCTGGCCTTCTTTGGGCTTGCGCTGGCGATTAACGGCAAAGCGGATTTCGTTACCGGGCGCTGCGTCTTCGGCTGACCAGCGGGCATCGCCGACGGATACCAGCCGCATGGGGTCAGTAGCAAACCTTCCCTCAAACAGGGATTCCTGCAGAGCCTGATTTTGCTGGAATGGTTTTTTACCACGGATTTCCTGCGATAACGGGTTGCCGTCATTCACTTCGTCCAGCAAGGCAGTGCGGATTGCCCCTTTGATGCTGCTGCCGGGAAACATGGGTTTGCGATCCATCAGGTTGTAGCTGGAGCGTTCGATTTCCAGCTTGTTGATGACCTGTTTGCCCCGGCTTTCGTGCTGGGCGGTTTTACCGATACGTTTGTCGTACAGTTCCGCAACACCTTCACCGACCGGAAAATAGTGTTCCGCCTGCGCCATCAGCACCTCACGATGCTGGTGGAAAAAAGCCTGCACCTGCTTGAGCATTTCCTCGTTGGGTTTGCCGGAAACGATTTTCAGCAATTGTTCCTGTGCAGCTTTGGGCAGGCTGGCGATGGCGTTGTCTGCGTTGAACTCATACAGGGCGTCACCGTCAATCACGTAATTGGTCGGCTCATAGGTTTCATTACAACCGATATGTACAGGTGACAGCGGCGTAATGTGCAGACGATGGCTACTGAGGAAATTCATGCGGCTTGCTCCAGTTCATCCAGTTTGGCAGTGATAGCAGCAGACAGGCAAACGGGCAGCACGGGAGCATAGCCCTGATGTACCGTCGCATCGATAGCGTTGGAAAGTTTTTGCCGGGTTCCGCCCAGACCCTGGCCAATGAAGAGTGAGTCCGGTGACGCACCCATGATGGCACCGGTTTGCGCCAGCAATACCGGATTTTTGAACGGCTTGCCTTCCTTGTGTACGGCAATATCGCCATGCCGCCCGAAACGGGTAAACGGCTGGTAAAAACTGCGACCGGTGTCAAAGCCCAGACCTTGCGGGGCACAGGGAGCCAACGTCAGGCAAACATCAACATCATGGACAACAGGGCGGATCATAGGCTGCGGTTCGCCTGCCAGCTCAAATTTACCTGCGCCGATGGTCGCATCTTTGCCGAAACCGAAATGCCCGATGTCCTGCAAACATTCATTGAGTTCATCCAGTGGCAGTTTTTCCGTATCCAGCACAATATGGCAATCCAGCAAAACATCCTGCTTAAACCAATGCTGCGTCATGCTGTAAGGCGCAAATTCACCCGTTCCGGTAGTACCGGTCATACGATTAATCGTGTTGTGCGGCTGAATGTCTTCCATCTGCCATTTCTTTGCCGGTTTGCCTTCAAGCACCGGTTCGGGAAAAAGTTCGCCGGGTGCTTTGCATGCCTGTTGCCATTGCGGTAACGGCTTGCCAATCTGCTCCAGCGGCATCCAGATTTTCTTTTTCAGCAGCTTGCGCTGTTCCGGGTCAGCATCGGCAAAAAACCAGTTGGGTACGGTCGGCTTGGGCACATGACCCCGAGGAAAGGCGTCGGATACCACCGCGAAAGGCAGCCCGTCGGTATAGCCTTGCAGTAGCTCGATCAGCCGTGCCTCGCCGAAGCGGTTACGGATCGCCCAGCACAGTTGCCCGAACAGCGTATCGCCTTTCAGCTCCGTGGCGAACGCGGACAAGGGTTTGAGCGTAAACGTGTAGGCTTGCATCGTCATATCAGGCCGCCATGTCCAGCTCGAAGTTGTCCAGACGTACCTGTAAATCAGCATCATCCAGCGTGATTTTGATCTTGCCGTAGCCGCGTGAGCCGGAGCCGCCCAGCCCGGTCAGTTCCAGCAGTTTGAGGCCGCGCAGCAGGGTGTCGGTCAGGTCTTCGCCATCATGGACGCGCATGGAAACATTGAAGCCAAAGCGTGCGCCCGCCGGAACCCGTTCGGTATTGCGCGGGTTTTCCGCCGTGCCGCGAATCCGGTCGATGCTGTTTTCCATCTTGATTTCGGTCAGCAGCAGGTTGCGGCTTTCCATTTCCTTGACCCAGCTCTCATCCAGGTTGCAGTCCCAGAACGCCAGTCGGGTGGGGCCGATGTCGCGTAGCAGGGTATCCGGGAGGTTGGGTTTCGGCGCACCGCCAAACAGGCGCAGGATATGTTTGGCTCCTTCCAGTTGCTCTCCGCCCAGTTTGTCCAGGTGTTCAAACTTCAGCGGTTCTCCATCGGTGGTTCCCACCACACCCAACTCCCATTCCAGCAGGCTGCGCATTTTGCCCTTGATGCTGGAGCCGGGAATGTACGGCTGTTGGGTCAGCGGGTTTTTGATAACCGGGTTGTCGGTGCCACCGATGTGCATTTCGGTATTGCCACTGCCGATATGCAGACCCGTCAGCAGCTCGATGCCGCCGGAGATTTTTTTCATGCTGGTCAGTTTCATTGTCTTGCTCCTCAGGGTTTAATCGCGTGGCCGTTCGACTTTATAAAAGCCCATGAAGGCTTCCATGAACAGTTTGAAGGTTTGCATTTGTTCGGGGGTGTTCACCTGCCCGAGGCAGTGGCTCAGCAGTTTGGTGAAGTTGTCATCCACCAGCTTGCGGCCTTTGGCGTAGGCGACTTTGGCGTTCAACATGCGTATGAAGGGGAGGTATTCGTTAAAGCGACTCTGGTACATCATTACCTTGTTGTCCCACATCACGATCTCGTCATAGAAACGGCGTAGTTGCGTCGCTTTATTACTGCTGCGATTGGCGGCAATGACTCTTGCCGTGTTTTCCGCAACTTCGCTAAACAAGTCAGCATCCACTTCATCAAAGCGGATGGCGGTGGTATCCAGTTCAGGAAGTTCCTGACGGGGGCGGTTGTGTCCGCCACGGTGGTTGCGTTGCTGATTCATTGTGGTTAATCCCGCTGTTGATACAAATGGGTAAACAGGGCAACCCGATAGTTGCCTTTGTGTGTTTCGATACCGTCTTCGGCGATGTCTTTGGCCATTTCGGCGTGAAGTGTCTTTCGTTTCTGTTCGCTCAGGTCACGTTTGCGCTCCAGCATCCGGTAGGTACGATAGGAAAAGTAGGAACGCCACAGGGCTTTTTCCGGCTTGCCCTGCTCCAGCTCCTCACGCATATCGACCAGATTGAGCAAGCCATAAAGGTAACCAGTGCTGAGTGACTGCTGCTCGCGTTGTTGTCCAAGCTTTTCACCACGCTCCATCAGGTCTTTGAAATCATGCCATGACATAACCTGCGAGAAACAACTGACGGCATTCTTGGTGTCGCTGGTTTTTTTGTCGGTGTAGGATTTGGCATCTTCCAGAGCTTCTTCCCCCGTATCCGCCAGATAACGGATAGGCAGTTTCGGTTTGGTCATGCTCAGGCCGGAGGAAAAATGTACTTCTCCATTGTTGGCAACGTAGCGCTGGAAATCCTGCTGCATTTGCGAGGCCAGTTTCATGGTGGAATGCCACGGACCGATCAGGAAGAAGTCGTCACCACCGGCAAATACGGTGTAAACATTCGGGAACTGTTGGCTGCACAGCCACGGCAGGTAAATGGCAAAGAAAGCGTTCATCTGCCGGGAGAGTGCTGCCATTTTGGCGAAGGTGGGTGCGCCCAGCCCTTGCTGGAAAATCATGCCGAGGTTGTCGACATCGCCTTTCAGGGTCATCAGGGCTGTCTGGCCTTGCCAACGTTCATCCCCAATCTGTTTGCGATCATCACAGGCAATATGGTTCAGGGTTTTCAGTTCGTCTTTTTCCAGCAAGTCACTGACTTTCGCATATTTGCCATTGCCCTCTTCAAGCAGGTCGTTATCGGTAACCTTGGGCACATAGGCGTTGATGTAGCGACGGGCATAACCATTCCACAAGGCATCCGTAGACGATTCCGGTAATGAGAAATCGAATGCGCGTAACAGCGCATTCTCATCCACTAACGGCTTAAAACGTCCGGTACGCTGCTCGTGATCGGTAAAGGCAATCCGGTAGCCGAAGACTTTCACTCCCAATGTTTTGACCTGGGGCGTTGTACGCAATGTTTCTGTATCACGGGTGATCAGCAACCGATGGTATTTGGTCAGGTAACCGCCAATCTCCATCTGGTCTTTTGCCAGCTTGCTGATGTAACGGTCGGTATCCTTCAGTTTTTCGGTTCCCGGTGAACGCCCATCGATGGCGCACACGCCTTGTTCATTGTTGAATGCATCCAGAAAACCATCGAATACCATGGCTGTATCAGTCGCTGCATCTGCGATTAAGTGCATCCGCTGATATTTGCGTAGTTCCAGTGTTTCAAACAGGCGTTTGACCAGCTTCTGGAAGGGGGCTTCCGTACCTGCTTTTCCCTTGCGAAAATCGTTGCAGCTGGCTGGCAACCATGCCAACCCGACACCGGACTGCCCATAGCTGTAATCCAGAAACCATTGTTCCAATTCGGTCTGAACCTGCCTCAGTCTGGCAATCACTTCAGGCGTATTCGGGGCGACGATCAGGAATTTCCCTGCTGCGTTGATGACCTGACTGGTGGACGGTAAATCCAGCGCATCCAGCACCTTTAGTGCGGCGCATTCGGTCAGCAGGGAAATGTAAAACGAACGCCCGCGCAACAACTTGGCAGCGCGCTTCTGGGTTTCGCTGCCTGCCAAGAAAATGAAATTCTGTATGCCGAAAAAGTCACCCTGAATCAACAGGAATTTGTTTTCGCTCCAGGCATCTCGATGTGTGTCTTGTTGGTCGCGTTTGACATCCCACTGCGCCCGCAATTGTTCACGTACTTCATTTTCATCATGCTGTTGGTCGGCATGGTAACGCCACAAGGCGACCGCCAGCGCAGCCGTGGTACGGGAATGATCGTACAGCGAAACATCCGGCATTGTATTACCGGCTGTAGCCGAGGGAATAGCATAAGTATAAGTCCCCCATAGCGTTTCAAAGTGATCCAGCCATAGCGACAAATCATGGCGATGAGTAGACGGAATGGCCTCCAGTGCCTGGGTAAAACCATCCCACAGTTTGCGGTATTGGTTCTGCGCTTCTGCATTCCCGGTTTTTTCTATATCATCCCGTCGTTGCGGAAATAAAGCGGAAGGACTTAATGGCTCCAGTGCATAGCAATAATCAAACTGGTCAGAGCGGGTTATGCGTTTTGCTTCATCCAGCGTAATTTGTTCCACCAGTGTCAGCTGACGGGCTGTGTAGTGGTTAAGCTTTTTTCCAGTCTTGCCCGATAACTCGTCCTCTGCAGCATTATAATCAGCAAAGGTTACGCGCTCAAAACCGGATGCCACCCGGTCTGCCGTGGCAATGACCCATTGCAGAAAGGTTTCCGGCTTGTGGTGCATCGCCGCCGCATTAATCAGCGAATCATCCGCGCCTTTATCCTTCCACGGCTTGAACGGCGTCATGTCCTCCCCGGTCAGGTCGGGTAGATGACGTTCCAGCAAATCCATGCTGATAGCAGTGTAAGCGGCGTGAACGTGAGTATGGCGGCAATTGTATTGTGGGCAGTACAACTGTTTGTTCAGGTCAGCCCATTGGTTGCCGTCGGCATCCTTGATGCCCGCCTCATCGATACGTGCACGCTCGGCGAATTTCCCCAGGTCATGCAGGAAAGCAGCCAGAGCAATACGACAGGAGGCATCTAATATTTGTGAATTTGACATCAACTAGCCCTTCTTCAAAGTATATTTGTAGTGTGCAATTAAAAAAACAATTTGTCAGTACTGACAAGCTTGTTGCGAAGGTCACACCAAGAGAAGCAGGGGGTAGTCACTGTCGAGCGGCATTTCAAGAACCACTCTAACAACAAGGTAGAGTGAATAGCTGACGAACATCAAAAAACGATAAGTTTTGGCAGACATGCCAAAGGGGAAACGAAACTTTTTCATTTGATTTAACCTCTATTGCGAGTAAAAATGTAATTAATTTATAAATGCTCTTACTATCTGCCCTCATAACTCTAATGAGGGTGTATCTATATTTAAGTACTCATATTCAAATCTCCATGTGAAAAATTTATGCATACCAAACAGGGCAATGGTGCATTTCTGCACAGATAGTGTTGACGATTATCAATCACTTAAGGTTTTAATCCCTTCTACATGGCATACACTGTAAGATCAAAGCACACTGTTGAAATTTTGTCAATCAATTTTTGAGCAAAATCGACTGACTATCCAGGCTAACTCCAAACCTCGTCTCCGGCCTTTTCCCAAACGATTCAATCACATAGTTTGATGCGACATTTTTATTCAGCCCTTTTTTCAAGGCGGTATTGGTGCGGGATTTACGTGATTCAAAATATTCTTTGGTCATCCCGGCGCTCAATGCCGCTGCGATCCGTTCGTATTCAGCGCAGGTATTACCAAATAAATCCGCATAGCTTTGCAGGAATTCACCGGCTAAGCGGCGTTCATTATCACACCAGCGTATCGGTGTTAATCCAAGCATTCTGCGTTTTAAAAACCAGTAATAAAAGGCCAGTTCCACCGGTTTCATGGAGATGCTTACCGTTCCGCAGTGTAATTCTGCCTTACCGATATTGAGCTGCACCTGTGGCGGGCCGAGTCCGGCCTGAGCGGCGGCGACGACTTCGCTGTAGCGGGTCTGGTTTTCCATCAATTCGGGTGGCAGGCTGTCGCGCAGGCGGACAAAGGGTATGTCGGCGAGGGTGACTTCGACCCGGCTGGCATCGAAACCACTGTTATCATCGCGCATCACCCAGACCGGTTGCGGCGGCGGGTAGAAAAATTCGGCATTGAAGAAATACTCATCGTCGACCAGTACATGGGTCAGCCGATCCTGAACCCTGCCGAACAGGGACAGGGCGTGTCCGGCGTAGAAGGTCATGGTGCGGCGGCCACCGGAGAGGGAGACGATCAGGCTGCTGTCCGGGTCGGCGGTCAGTTCGCGCACGGTGCGGGTGATGAAGTCAGCGGCGTGGGTGTTGTCGCTGCGGGTGCGGATGTCGGGGAGTATGCGCTGTTCTGCGTCGGTGATGAGGTGGATATGGCTGCTGTCACACTGCGGAACCGGCAGCCGGTAATCACTGCACAGGCGGTTCAGCCAGCCGGGTTGTTCAGCATCGAGCAGCTGACACACATAAGGTTCACCCCTGCCGGTGGTGATGATGTGCACTTCAGTGGGGATGCAGGCGGGCTCAGACTGGCGGGCCAGGGCATAAATAGTTTCGGTGACGATCTGCGGTGAGTTGGCGGCCACCGCGAGCAGGATACGGCGCGGGTATTGGTGTGGTTCGGGGCGGGTCATATTCGGCATTCTTAAATTCGGGCTGAGGACTTGCCGAAATTATAGACTGATCGGGAGCGGATAGCAGGTTAATTTCCCTTGAGTCCTCTACGTTAATCCCTTCTAAACAGGGCAAGTTTCAAACCGCTGAAACGAGAGAGGCCGGTGGTGACACACGTCTTAATCCCTTCTAAAACAGGGCAAGTTTCAAACCCGGTAACGCTCCTGAGATTGCCGCACGGAATGGCGTCTTAATCCCTTCTAAAACAGGGCAAGTTTCAAACCCACAAAGTCGGCAGCATCGGCAACCGCCAGTGAAGTCTTAATCCCTTCTAAAACAGGGCAAGTTTCAAACAGTTCCTCTCCTTCCTTTCCTAAATGTCCTGTGTCTTAATCCCTTCTAAAACAGGGCAAGTTTCAAACTTCTTATCTTTGATGACGGTATAGAAAAAGAAGTCTTAATCCCTTCTAAAACAGGGCAAGTTTCAAACTGGCTTCAGCGGGTTTATTTACTATACAGACACGTCTTAATCCCTTCTAAAACAGGGCAAGTTTCAAACATGGCACGATTTTACCATCGTGCAAACGGCTACACAGTCTTAATCCCTTCTAAAACAGGGCAAGTTTCAAACCCAAAGACAAGATCATTCACATTACTAATAACGGTCTTAATCCCTTCTAAAACAGGGCAAGTTTCAAACGATTGTCCTGTTGAGTGGTTTGATGAGGTCAATAGTCTTAATCCCTTCTAAAACAGGGCAAGTTTCAAACCCATCATTAAACAGGTATTCCCTCACTGGAAAGGGTCTTAATCCCTTCTAAAACAGGGCAAGTTTCAAACAACTTACTTTTTAATTAGTTTCTTAGGGAGAAAGTCTTAATCCCTTCTAAAACAGGGCAAGTTTCAAACAGATGCTACCTGACCAAAACGGTGTCATCACCTGTCTTAATCCCTTCTAAAACAGGGCAAGTTTCAAACTTACGCTTTTCAGCCGGTATGGTGACCGTGCCGTGTCTTAATCCCTTCTAAAACAGGGCAAGTTTCAAACATCGCTACCACCGGAAGCATTGCCTTAATGGGCAAGTCTTAATCCCTTCTAAAACAGGGCAAGTTTCAAACACCGTTATGCCGCAGAGACTCACAGCTTCTGGCGTCTTAATCCCTTCTAAAACAGGGCAAGTTTCAAACGAGGCCAACACTAGCATGAAAGATTTAGTCGATCTGTCTTAATCCCTTCTAAAACAGGGCAAGTTTCAAACCTAATCTGGCACAGCCTCTGCGGGCGAGAAACTAGTCTTAATCCCTTCTAAAACAGGGCAAGTTTCAAACATAGCGAACAGTCAGAGTCAGTCGACAAATAAAACGTCTTAATCCCTTCTAAAACAGGGCAAGTTTCAAACGAGCGCTTGGACGCTCATCAGCAGGGAATATGGCGTCTTAATCCCTTCTAAAACAGGGCAAGTTTCAAACATGATTAACACGCTGAGGTCAGCACGCAGCCAAAGTCTTAATCCCTTCTAAAACAGGGCAAGTTTCAAACCGCTTGGTACTGGATGCTGTTGAGCCTGCTTTGTCTTAATCCCTTCTAAAACAGGGCAAGTTTCAAACTGTCTGGAAGCACAAGGTACCGTTCATTCAGCTTGGTCTTAATCCCTTCTAAAACAGGGCAAGTTTCAAACTGAGCGCCTACTTGTATTATTATTAGATACGGTGTCTTAATCCCTTCTAAAACAGGGCAAGTTTCAAACTCGCGGCTATCTAAGTCATTGTGGTGGTAGCTCCGTCTTAATCCCTTCTAAAACAGGGCAAGTTTCAAACGAAATAGGGGAGCCAATGGAGAATGGTATTCTTGTCTTAATCCCTTCTAAAACAGGGCAAGTTTCAAACTTGATAGTTTTTGGGAAGCTGAACAAAATTACAAGTCTTAATCCCTTCTAAAACAGGGCAAGTTTCAAACAGATTCAAAATGATAGAATGAGAAACATGGAAACACGTCTTAATCCCTTCTAAAACAGGGCAAGTTTCAAACGGTACAGTCTCCCGTAATACAGTACCTCGGTAAGTCTTAATCCCTTCTAAAACAGGGCAAGTTTCAAACTTTAGATATTATGTAACTATTCTGTATTTTTAGTGTCTTAATCCCTTCTAAAACAGGGCAAGTTTCAAACTAATGTCCCCCTTGAGTATGTGTGTATGTCCACCGTCTTAATCCCTTCTAAAACAGGGCAAGTTTCAAACCAAATATGCCCGTTGCTACGGGCTGGAGGTGAAAGGTCTTAATCCCTTCTAAAACAGGGCAAGTTTCAAACGTGCGGATGAACTGGATAGCGGTACACGCTAGAGTCTTAATCCCTTCTAAAACAGGGCAAGTTTCAAACTTATTAAATTTATCATTCTCTAACCAACTACGTCTTAATCCCTTCTAAAACAGGGCAAGTTTCAAACTAAGCTGGTGGATAATAAAGCTACAGGCTGGCTGTCTTAATCCCTTCTAAAACAGGGCAAGTTTCAAACACAACGGTTTAAGAAAGGTAAAAAAGGAAGACGTCTTAATCCCTTCTAAAACAGGGCAAGTTTCAAACGACAAAATACGCCCGTTGCTACGGGCTGGAGGTGTCTTAATCCCTTCTAAAACAGGGCAAGTTTCAAACGCTACGGGCTGGAGGTGCACGGTGTGTGAGGCATGTCTTAATCCCTTCTAAAACAGGGCAAGTTTCAAACGTGGCTATTGTTAAAACCACTGATGCCAGTCTCCGTCTTAATCCCTTCTAAAACAGGGCAAGTTTCAAACAGAAGCTAAGCATGATCAGCAAATATCTTTACCAGGTCTTAATCCCTTCTAAAACAGGGCAAGTTTCAAACGTCACCGGATTCCAAAAAAAGCCGAAGCTCTTTGTCTTAATCCCTTCTAAAACAGGGCAAGTTTCAAACGGGGATCCAACGGAGATTCCCATGAGCAAGGACAAGTCTTAATCCCTTCTAAAACAGGGCAAGTTTCAAACATGCCCCAATAGCAACAATCGCTGCGTTTGATCGGTCTTAATCCCTTCTAAAACAGGGCAAGTTTCAAACCGCTGAAGACGCCGATGCCAAAGGCGTTACTCGGTCTTAATCCCTTCTAAAACAGGGCAAGTTTCAAACGTGGCCCTTGGAGGCATTCGAAGAAGCCGCCCGAGTCTTAATCCCTTCTAAAACAGGGCAAGTTTCAAACATGTAATGGAAAGATGCGGCCCCATGGGGTCTCGTCTTAATCCCTTCTAAAACAGGGCAAGTTTCAAACTTTCATAGGTCAGACCTATCCGGCGATTCTGTGTCTTAATCCCTTCTAAAACAGGGCAAGTTTCAAACGATATGGCACGGGAAGACGGTTTTTCCCGTTAGTCTTAATCCCTTCTAAAACAGGGCAAGTTTCAAACCAAGCCCGAAATGTGCAGCAACACAGATCAGGCGTCTTAATCCCTTCTAAAACAGGGCAAGTTTCAAACGCAGATGATTATTTTATAAATCTAGCCGAAGAGTCTTAATCCCTTCTAAAACAGGGCAAGTTTCAAACAGTGTCAGTGGGACAGGATGAATTTGAAAATTTAGTCTTAATCCCTTCTAAAACAGGGCAAGTTTCAAACTTATTTTTTGAATAAACCAATTATTCATTAAGGTCTTAATCCCTTCTAAAACAGGGCAAGTTTCAAACTTGCTACAATTTATACAACCATCACTATCAACTGAGTCTTAATCCCTTCTAAAACAGGGCAAGTTTCAAACACGACAAAAAAAGGGGGTATTCTGAAAGGTATCCAGTCTTAATCCCTTCTAAAACAGGGCAAGTTTCAAACTTTTTATACCTGAAAACAAAAATTGCTTTACAAGTCTTAATCCCTTCTAAAACAGGGCAAGTTTCAAACTCCGGCACTTGAAAAAAAGTGCAATCTAGGAGTCTTAATCCCTTCTAAAACAGGGCAAGTTTCAAACAGGGGAGAAACCTGATTATGATTTGTTTACATAGTCTTAATCCCTTCTAAAACAGGGCAAGTTTCAAACAAGACTTTATCATTAATTGCCCTGATAGGGTTAAGTCTTAATCCCTTCTAAAACAGGGCAAGTTTCAAACATGGGGTTGTTTATGTGGAGTCTCCACATTTTGGTCTTAATCCCTTCTAAAACAGGGCAAGTTTCAAACTTACCGAAAATAAAGCATGGGAAATCTACTACGGTCTTAATCCCTTCTAAAACAGGGCAAGTTTCAAACTTTATTTTTGAGGCAGACAATGAAACCATCTGGTCTTAATCCCTTCTAAAACAGGGCAAGTTTCAAACTATGCGTTAATTTGACAATTACCCCTGTTTTGGTAGTCTTAATCCCTTCTAAAACAGGGCAAGTTTCAAACTACCGTTTTATTCACGACAATGCCATCGACAAGATAGTCTTAATCCCTTCTAAAACAGGGCAAGTTTCAAACAACAGTGAAGGCTACCTAGCATACGACTGGTACGTCTTAATCCCTTCTAAAACAGGGCAAGTTTCAAACTTGCATTCTACCCTGATGATAACAGACCCGAACAGTCTTAATCCCTTCTAAAACAGGGCAAGTTTCAAACAAGAAGTAATCTGGTTTGCAACGTATTGTAAGTCTTAATCCCTTCTAAAACAGGGCAAGTTTCAAACTAACTGGTTCAAAAGAACCGTAACAGAGCAGGAGTCTTAATCCCTTCTAAAACAGGGCAAGTTTCAAACTGATATTAAACCGGGTTTTTTCTCGCTTCTCGGTCTTAATCCCTTCTAAAACAGGGCAAGTTTCAAACGGGACTGGATGTAATGACACCAGAGGAAGTAAAACGTCTTAATCCCTTCTAAAACAGGGCAAGTTTCAAACTGCGTAACCGAGTCATGCTTTGAGAAAAATGACGGGTCTTAATCCCTTCTAAAACAGGGCAAGTTTCAAACCAAACAACAGGAGCAAGCCATAGCATGAACAGGTCTTAATCCCTTCTAAAACAGGGCAAGTTTCAAACCATCTGCCGCCTTTAATTCTACCGCCACCAATCGGTCTTAATCCCTTCTAAAACAGGGCAAGTTTCAAACTATGAAGTATAGTTATTATGATTGAAGATACACGTCTTAATCCCTTCTAAAACAGGGCAAGTTTCAAACGTATCTTTCATTGGTTTTGACTTTTGGAACCTTGTCTTAATCCCTTCTAAAACAGGGCAAGTTTCAAACTTTGTAAAACACGTAATCCCGGATTCGTCAAAAGTCTTAATCCCTTCTAAAACAGGGCAAGTTTCAAACGTGCTAAGTTTCTGGAATGGGGTGTCGCTGGCATTGTCTTAATCCCTTCTAAAACAGGGCAAGTTTCAAACTCTTCAAGAAACTCCATACCGGCGTTAAATGCTGAGTCTTAATCCCTTCTAAAACAGGGCAAGTTTCAAACGGCTCGCTTGAAATAAACTTTTAAAATCAACAACCTACAGAGACCCTTAGTGAAAAATTGGTCTGACCAATACTTTACTAATTTTTAACCACATTGTTAAACAACCCGGCGTCCCACCGACACCGCATAAAACTATATCACATCCAGCCGGTATTCACCCAGCCCCATCACTGCCGCTTTCCCGACATGCACCTGCTCCCCCGCCTGCAACAACGGCAGAAACACCGCCAGCGCCTCACCGCGCAACTCAACCTCACCCAGCAAACCGCCCATCTTAATCAGCGTCTTCTGGCGACTCGAATACCGCGCCCAGTCATGCCAGCGCAAACCATTCTCCGCCACCTGCACCGTTTCCATCAACCCGCTCAGCGCCTTAAAATCCGCCTCCAGCGGCTGCTCCGTATGAAAAGCCTGCAACATCGACACCCGCCGCAATAAAGTCCCCAGAAACTGCCGCGCCGAAAAATCACCGCCCTGTACCAAACGCCCCTGCTGCAAACTGCGATACGGCGTCACAAAACGCAGCCGCACCCGCTCACACAGCTCCGGCTCCGCAAAACGCAGTAATTCCGGCGCCTGTGCCGTCAGACTGCCCTGCCCGTTATAAACCGGCTGCCAGCCACCTTCCGCATCAGCCCGGCTCAGTTGCGCAATATGAAAATACCCGTCCGGCTTACCGATCCCGGTCTGCCCCATTACATTAAACGCATGCACAATATAAGGCAGATGCTGATTACCCCGCCCGACCAATACCAGCTCAACCGTCATCAGATCGCCGGTTGCAAACTTTGCCCCCGAAGTAGCCAGTGGCCGGATCACAAACGGATGCGGCACCGCAGAAGAATGGCGCAGAATGGTATCCGGCCTGTCCGGCGGCGGCGTTTCAAACACATAACTATAGACACACTGCCGCCACAACAGACACTTCCGGCAATCCGGCTCATGGGTCACACAGACACTACGCTTCAGCGCATTGCCAAACAGCCCGCGCCAGGCTGAACCGGCATAGGCAGGCAACTGCACCGGCGAATCCGCCTGCAGGGAAAAACGATAATGCGCAACGGGTAAATGTAAAGAAATCATCCGCACAGTGTAAACCAGCCAGCCGGAATAGCCATAGCCGCAAGCTTGCCGCTGTATCAGAAAACAAGAAGTTCAGAGAAACTCCGCATTTGTTTTCTCCTCTGTTTCTCCCTGATTAAAGCACCCTCTTTCTGCAGGAGAAAGAGGGCAAGGTTCAACCGGCTTACATCTTCATCCCGTCGCCTTCCACAACCGTACCCCCGGCAATTTTATCGCAGGTACCCTTAGGCAGCGTGATCCACTCTTCCGGGTCATAATCTTCCTTCGCCATCCCCGCACACCCATGCTGGCTGGTGGCACAGTCATTCATACCGGTTTTAACAATACCGGCGCAGCGTTCAGTTTCAGCAGCCTCTTCATCATCCGCCGCCATAACCACACCGGCTCCCAGACTAACCGCCAGCACACCGGCCAGCGCCGCTTTAATCAATGCATCCTGATCCATTTTCATGATAACTTTTCCTCATTTAAGGTCTTGCTTGGTAGAAATTGCTCTGCGTTTCCAGAGCAGGTAAATAGCCGGTATGACCAGCAACGACAATAAAGGTGCCGTCACCATACCGCCAATCATCGGCGCAGCAATGCGCTGCATCACATCAGAGCCGGTGCCGCTACCCAGCATAATGGGCACCAGTCCGGCAATAATCACCGCCACCGTCATCGCCTTCGGACGCACCCGCATCACAGCGCCCTCCATAATGGCAGCTATTAAATCATTACGGTTATGCACCCCGCCCGGATGCGCTTTCAGGGCATTATCCAGATAGATCAGCATAATCACCCCGAACTCCGCCGCCACCCCGGCCAGGGCAATAAAGCCCACCGTCACCGCCACCGACAGATTGAAATCCAGCAGCCACAGGTACCAAACCCCACCGGCCAGCGCGAAGGGCAGAGAGAGCATCACCACCGCAGCTGAAACCATATTGCTGAAGGTCAGATACAGCAGGATAAAAATAATCAGCAGCATCAGCGGCACCAGAATCCGTAGTTTTTCCTGTACCCGTAACATATATTCATACTGCCCCGCCCAGCTGATTGAATAACCCGGCGGCAGCTTGACCTGTTCGGCCACCCGCTGCTGAGCCGCCTGCAGATAACCGCCCAGATCCACATCGCGGATGTCCACAAACGTCCAGCCATTCAGCCGCGCATTCTCGGTCTTAATCATAGGCGGGCCTTCGGTAAAACGGATTTCAACCACACGCGATAGAGGAATATGCTCACCCGTCGGCGTCACCACCGGCAGGGCCAGCAGCTTGTCGACATTATCTCGGCTGTCACGCGGATAGCGCAGGTTCACCGGATAGCGCTCCAGCCCTTCCACAGTTTGGGTGATATTCGCCCCGCCCACCGCAGAGCCGACCACGCTTTGAATATCAGCAATGTTCAGCCCGTAACGGGCCGCTGCCACCCGGTCAGGCACCACCTCCAGATAACGCCCGCCGGATACCCGTTCGGAAAACACCGAAGCCGTACCCGGCAGATCTCCCAGCTCCGTTTCAATGGACTTACCAATCTCCTCGATAGTTTTCAAATCCTGTCCCGCCACCTTGATACCGACCGGCGTTTTAATCCCGGTGGCCAGCATGTCAATACGGGTTTTGATCGGCTGCACCCAGGCATTGGTCAGACCGGGAAACTGTACGGTATGCTCCAGCTCGGTAATCAGCTTTTTCAGCGTCATCCCCTCACGCCATTCGCTTTTGTCCTTGAGCAGAATAGTCGTTTCAATCATAGTCAGCGGTGCAGGATCGGTCGCTGTTTCCGCACGGCCAATCTTGCCGAACACCCGCTTCACCTCGGGGATAGTCTTGATCAGCCGGTCAGTCTGGATCAGCATCTCCTGCGCCTTGCCGATGGACACGCCGGGCAGCGTGGTCGGCATATACAGTAAATCGCCCTCCTCCAGCTCCGGCATAAACTCCGACCCCAACTGCTGATACGGCCACCAGGCAGACAGCATAATCACCAGCGCCGCCAGCAGGGTCAAATAAGGTCTGCGCAGACAAAAGCGCAACAATGGCCGGTACAGAAAAATCAGCAGCCGCGACAAGGGGTTTTTATTCTCATCCGGAATATGTCCACGGATAAAATAGCCCATCAGCACCGGAATCAGCGTCACCGCCAGTCCGGCTGCAGCCGCCATCGCATAGGTTTTGGTATAGGCCAGCGGCGCAAACAGTCGTCCTTCCTGCGCCTCCAGCATAAACACGGGCACAAAGCTCATGGTGATAATCAGCAGCGAGAAAAACAAGGCAGGCCCGACTTCGGTGGAGGCCTCCTGAATCACTGTCCAGCGATCTTTTACCCGGCCTTCCTGTTGCCAGCGCTCCAGATGTTTGTGCGCATTTTCAATCATCACAATCGCCGCATCCACCATCGCCCCGATGGCAATCGCAATACCGCCCAGCGACATAATATTGGCGTTAATGCCCTGCTGCTGCATCACGATAAAGGCGATCAGCACCCCTAACGGCAGGCTGACAATCGCGACAAAAGCCGAGCGCAGATGAAACAGAAACACCAGACAGATCACCGCCACAGCGATAAACTCTTCCCCCAGCTTCACGGTCAGGTTATTCACTGCCCGGCTAATCAGCTCAGAGCGGTCATAAGTCGGGATAATCTCCACCCCTTCGGGCAAACCGGCTTTCAGTTCTTCAATGCGCTGTTTAACCCGCTGAATCACTTCCATGGCATTTTCACCGAAGCGCATCACAATAATACCGCCGACCACTTCCCCCTCACCGTCCAGCTCGGCAATCCCCCGGCGCATCTGCGGCCCGACACTGATGTCAGCAATATCACGCAGCAGCACTGGTGTACCATTGGCGGTACCCACTGAGCCCATACTGACCGGAATCTGGCCGATGTCATCCGGGGTATTCAGATAGCCTTTGGCGCGCACCATATACTCCGCTTCCGCCAGCTCCATCACCGAGCCGCTGGTTTCCTGATTGGCACGCTGGATAGCCGACTTGATAGCCGGTAGCGTCAGGTTATAGGCCCGCAGCCGCTGCGGATCGACGGTAATCTGGTATTGCTTGACCATGCCGCCAACAGTCGCCACCTCGGAAACTCCCGGCACGGTTTGCAGTTCAAACTTCAGGAACCAATCCTGCAAACTGCGCAGTTGCGACAGGTCATGCTGGCCGGTTTTGTCCACCAGGGCATACTGATAAACCCAACCCACCCCGGTCGCATCCGGCCCCAGCAAAGGCTGCACACCCTCCGGTAACTGGCTGGCCGCCTGACTCAGGTACTCCAGCACCCTTGCCCTTGCCCAGTAAATGTCAGTGCCATCCTCAAAAATGACATACACATAGGAATCCCCGAAAAAGGAATAACCGCGCACGGCGGTGGAGCGCGGCACTGACAACATGGTGGTGGTCAGCGGGTAAGTCACCTGATCCTCCACCACCTGCGGCGCCTGTCCGGGAAAGCTGGTTTTGATGATGACCTGCACATCCGACAAATCCGGAATGGCATCCAGCGGTGTCTGCTTCAGCGCAATCAAACCCCAAACGGTCAATAGCAGCGCCATCATCAGCACCAGATAACGCTGCCGGATGGAGAAGGCAATAATGGCCTTTAACATTAGGTTCGCCCCTTTGCCGGTTACTGCGCCATGCGCATAAAGCTGGCCTGCAGATTGCTTTCCGAATCAATCAGAAACTGGCCGGACAACACCACTTCATCACCCGCTTCCAATCCTTCCAGGATCTCCACCGAAGACGCCGTTTTCAAACCGGTTTTCACTTTAACCGGCTGATAATGATTTTCCTCCGTGACCTTAACCACCCGGTAGCCGTCCCCGCCGGGGATCAGCGCCTCACGCGGTACCGCCAGAATACCGGTGGCCGGACGGCTGGTGATTTTCACATTGGCGAACATATTAGGCTTCAGCCGCCCGTCTTCATTGGCAAATTTCAACCGCACCTGCAGGGTACGGGTTTGCGGATGCAACTCCGGATAAACATAGTCGACCCGCCCGCTCCATTCCTCACCCGGTAAGGCATCAATGGTCATGGTGGCGCGGGCTTTATTGTCAATCCAGTCCGCCTGCTCGGGGAAGACATCGACAATCACCCAGACGCCGGATAAATCAGCGATGGAATACACCACATTGCCGGGGGTCACGTAATTGCCCTCCTGTGCGCCGATGGCGGTCACCACCCCGGAGATAGGCGCAGTGACCGGTGTATACGGCGTCACTTTCGCCTCCTGCTCCAGGGTGCTGATAATGTTTTGCGGCACTTCCAGCACCCGCAGCCGGGTCAGGGTATCAATCTGGCGCTGACGGTCGCCGGAAGCCCGTAACGCGGTCAGATAATTTTCCTGTGCGGTATGGATGTCGGGTGAATAGTACTGAGCCAGCACCTCTCCCTGCTCCACTGTTTCACCCAGCGTCCTGATCATGGACTGTTTAATCCAGCCGGCGGCACGGGCATGAATATGCGCCACCTTATCATCGTCATAACGGACATAAGCCACGGTATTAATGGAGCGCGCCATATTACGCTTTTGTACCTTACCGGTGCGCACCCCCATACTCTGCGCCGTGCTGGCTGAGACACTGACCACCGGCAGACCATCACCACTCTGAGCACTCAGGTCTTTCAGCACCAGATCCATGCCGCAAATCGGACAGCTGCCGGGCTCACCCTGCTGAATCTGCGGATGCATGGGGCAGATATAGTTTGGATCAGCATGTTTGGCGGCATGAGCCTCAGGCGAGTCCTGCTGCGCCTCACTGACCGACTCTGAGCCGGTCAGTGCCTGCTGCAGGCGGGTTGATGTTGACTCACCCGGCTTCAGCAGTTCATTCGCCGCTGCGGGATTGCCGGGACTTTCTTCAGCCACCGCAGATGGCAGCAACAACGAACCGGGCAACAGCGGCAACAGCGCAAAACCGCTGATCCGGATGATTCTGCTTACTTTATTACTGCACATCTTCAGCCTCCCAGACCACGCGGCCACTGGTGCCCACCGGAAAAGCACTTTGCTCTTCAAACACAAAACGTACCTCACGGGTACGGGCCTCACCATCAGCCACCCCCACCGCAGCCCGGAAGCGAACCGGCAATGTTGCATCAGGAGTATTGAAGGTCAGCCTGGTCGCCTTTTCAATAGCTGCCAGCTCAGTGCCGGACACTGAGGCACTGACCTCCTGCTCAGCACTGGAAAGGATGCGGAGTGCTTCTTCACCAATGCCAATTCGCTGCCCCAGCTGGACTTTACGCTCCACGACTTCGCCGTCAAAAGGGGCTGTCAGCGTGCAACGCGAAACCATTAAGTCTTCCGTTTTCAGCCGGGCCGCTGCCGCGGCAATCTGCGCATTCAGGGCCGGAATCTCGGCCTCTATCACTTTGATATTGCTATAAGCCATCCGCGCTTTCGCCTGCTGCACTTTAATCGCCACCTGAGCCGCGCTGGCATTAGCCTGTAAGGATTCGGTTCTGGCATTGGCACTGCTCAGCTCCGGCTGCACCGCGTTGCATGCCGCCTGTGCCGCCCGGAACGTGGTCTCAGCCTTATCCAGCTCCTGCTGGGAAATCACCTGCCGCTGGCGCAGATTACGGGCACGCTGCAGATCCAGGTTCGCCAGCTGGCATTGTGCCTGATCCGCTTGACTCTGCGCCCGGATGCGTCCGGCATCGGCTTTGGCCGCCGTGACACTGGCCTGCGCGGCTTTGGCCTGGGTATCCAGCAGACTGACACTGCTCTCACTGGCGGACATATCACTCTGCGCAGCTGCAATACGGGCTTTAATACCCGGCAGTTTCGCCTTCAGGCTGTTCAGGTCGGCCTCCGCCTGTTCGCGGCGGATGGAAAACTCCCGGCAATCCAGCCGTGCTATTGGCTCACCTTTCTTAACCCTGTCTCCCACATCGGCCTGAATGGACTCAATATTGGCGGCAATTTCCGCACTCACCCATGCGTCCTGCAGACTGATAATGGCAGCCGGAACACTGTTGGCAGGTAATGATGGTGGCAGGAAGTTCTCCTCACCTTCCGCACGGGCACTATTTGCTGTGAACAGCACCCATAAAGCAGCTATCTGCAGAGCAGACGCCGGATATTTTTTTTGCATGTTGTCTTAATCCTGTTGAAGCAAAGCACCAGACCCACAGCTATTCACAGCGATGCGGGCACAGTTATCTTACAAAGCGTTATGCTTGTTCGGTCAGGCTATGGGGGGGCGCAGGATGGAACCGGGTGGCGAGTCCTGAAAGGAGGAAGGCAAAAAAAGCCGGTTATGCCGGGTCGGCTCAAAACGAACATGACTCTGAATGGGTGTCATTAAAACCGAACCAATGGCACTGATACAAAAACAGTCCGTGCAATTATCGCAGGAAGAATCAGATTCTCCGGTATCAGGTATAGGCAAGGGGGAGCTTTGTGCGGCATGCGGACAATGGACGCTGCTGCCGTCTTTCATCATCTGATGTGACTGATGCAGCTGAGTCTGATCCGAAGTCTCTGACACACTTACTACCAGACCGGCCACCTGCATTTGGGTAGCCATCGCCATTGCTTCACCGAAGTGAACAATCAGCAGAAAGATCAATAATAAGCTGTGTACCTGTCGCTTCATGATGTTGTTATTCTTACAATCAGTACTCAAGTTATAGTCACAGGCCGCTAAATTAGCACTTAACCGGGGAAAATAACATTAACGATGTGTAATAAAATCGCCGCCGGTAAAACAAGACTGCTCACACAATACCTTTAATAATACTCCAGCGCATAACGCTCCAGCACATCCAGCGGAATATAATCCAGTGCCCGGATATGCGTCGACTCCAGCTTAATCGGTGGTGCATAGCCCTCGCGCTGTGCCTCCAGCCAGCGCAGTGCACACAGGCACCAGCAATCGCCCGGCCTCAGTCCGGGGAAGTTCAGCTCCGGACGCGGCGTGACCAGATCATTGCCCATCCGCGCGGAAAAACGCAGGAACTCTTCCGTAACTTCAGCACACACCACATGAGAACCAAAGTCCTGTGCATCAGTGCGACATGAGCCGTCCCGGAAATAGCCGGTCATCGGATCAAAGCAGCAGGCTACCAGCGGTTCGCCAAACACATTGCGTGCTCTGGCATCCGGTTTTTTCTGTGTATTGTCTGACATTAGTTTTCAGCACCTCCATGTCGGCTAAGTATAATATCCTTACGCACTTCCTGCACAACCGGCGTTAAGTCACCGGTTGTGCTATGTTGCCTGAAAGCAGTGAAAACAGACCAGATCCCACAAACCAGGCAGGTGAGCTCAGTGACAAACGCGGTCTATTGGTTCAGCAATGATTTACGCCTCGCAGACAACCCGGCTCTGCAGCGCGCTGTGCACAGTGAAGACAGGCTGAGTTTTGTTTACTGCCTCGATCCGGCTTTGCTGCGCCCGAATCACTTTAATTGCACCGGTCTCGGCAAGCACCGGCACCGCTTTATTATAGAAGCGCTGACCGATCTGGATAAACAACTGAAACATCACGGTCAACACCTGAGTGTTTACTACCAGAATCCCCGGCAGGTCTTCACCGAATTGTACGAAAAACATCAGGTACGGCGGATTTATCACAGTGTGAATGCCGGTTATAACGAACAGCAGTTTTTCAGCCACATTGCAGCCACGACTGATACCAGCGTCACCGCAGTACACAGCCACACCCTGTTTGAGCCTGCTGATCTGCCGTTTATGCTGACAGACCTGCCGGAAACGTTTTCCAAATTCCGCAGGCTGATCGAAAAGGATCAGCGCCCGCTGCTGCCTGCCGGTAAGGCACCGGGGCAACTCCCGCCAGCGCTGTATAAACCGTTTAACTGGCTGAAAGTCCTGCGTGAGCCGGAAAGCGGTTCCGATCCGCGTTTTAACGGCGGCGAGACAGCCGGACAAAAACACCTCAACGATTACTTCACACAGCCGCATGCGCAGACCTACAAGGAAACCCGTAACGCGCTGGATAACTGGGCGCATTCAACCAAGTTTTCGGCCTGGCTGGCGGCGGGCTGCATTTCACCCCGTCAGGTCATGAGTGCCTTACAGCAGCATGAAACCAGATATGGTGCGAATGACTCCACCTACTGGATCTTTTTTGAACTGCTGTGGCGCGAGTATTTTCAATGGTATGCCCACGTGCACGGCAGCAAACTGTTCCAGTTTCGCGGGATTAACGGGATAAATAATCACAAGCCGCTGACCAGCTTTTATCCCGAACGCTTTCAGCGCTGGTGTCATGGCAATACGCCCTACCCGATTGTCAACGCTTGCATGAAGCAACTCAATGCGACGGGATATATGTCGAACCGTGGCCGTCAGCTGGTGGCCAGCTGTTTCATCCATGAGCTGCAACTCGACTGGCGTTACGGCGCGGCTTATTTTGAGCAGCAGCTGATTGATTATGATGTCGCCTCAAACTGGGGCAACTGGCAGTATCTGGCCGGGGTGGGTGCTGATCCGCGCGGCTCACGACGCTTTAATCTGGACAAACAGACGCAAACTTATGATCCGGAGGGTGAGTTTATCCGCGCATGGCGTGGCGAAACTGACGGCCGGAACCAGAACATTGACTCAGTGGATGCGGCGGACTGGCCGATTGCGCCGGGCAAACGTCACTGATAGCAGATAAATTTATCGCGTAATGTGCTGCGTAATTTACCCCGAAAAATTCATGTTTCTCGAACTGTGCGGATGCTCTGCTACACTCAATAACCAAGTAAACCACTAAGGTATAAACATGACAGCACCGATCACCCGCTCTGCCTATACCACCGGAACCGTTATCAGCAATATACAGCTGAGCGAACGTTTGTATGCACTACGCATTGATATGGAGCTGCAACCCTTCCAAGCCGGACAGTTTGTACGTTTACAGTTGCCGGTAGACGGGGAAAAGATCGCCAAATCCTATTCACTGGTCAACGCCCCCGCCGATCCGGTAGCCGAGGTCTTTTATAACACCGTGCCCGGCGGCAAACTGTCCAATGCCCTGGCCGCACTGCATGAAGGTGATGAGCTGGAAGTTTCACAACCGGCTAACGGCTTTTTTACTCTGGAAGAAACGCCGGTCAAATTTGATTTATGGATGATCGCCACCGGTACCGGCCTTGGCCCCTACCTGTCCATCCTGCGTGATGAAGCGGTTTGGGAACGCTTTGACAATATCATTCTGGTACATGGCGTCGCCGTGCGCAAGGAACTGGCTTACCGGGATGTGATTAACACCGTGCTGATGACTTATCCCGAACGTTTTAAATACCTTAGCTGCGTGACGCAGGAGGCCAACCCGGAGGGTATAGAAGGCCGGGTGACACAGGCACTGAGCAGCGGGCAGCTGGAAGCTAAAGCCGGTCTGAGCATCACTGCCGATGACAGCGCCGTCATGCTATGCGGAAATCACAATATGATTGATGACATGAAGGCGCTGCTGAAAGAGCGGGATATGGGCAAACACCTGCGCCACAAGCCGGGTAATATTGTGACGGAACAGTATTTCTGACCGTCCGTTCAAATCATTACTGCTGCAGCAATGACCTCACTGCATCCACCTGCACTTTGCCCAGCGCAGTCCGTGGCAGGGCATCCACAAACACCACCCGGCGCGGATGCTTGAAACGGGCAATTTTCCCGTCGAAGCTACCCAGAATAGCTGCCTGTAACTCGTCATCAGTTGTGGTCACTCCCTCTGCACGCACCGCCACCACCACGGCAACCTCACCCCATTTGTCATCGGGCTGCCCGACCACTGCCAGCTCGGCCAGCCCCGGAAAATCACGCAGCACCCGCTCCAGCTCAGCGGCATAAATATTCTCACCGCCGGAAATAATCACATGCTTGAGGCGATCAGCAAACCAGTAGAAACCCTGCTCATCACAACGCGCCACATCGCCGGTACGGAACCAGCCATCAATGAACGCGGCTTCCGTTGCCTGCGGATTTTGCCAGTAGTGACTGAGAACATTTTGCCCCCTGACCTGTATTTCACCGTTTTCCCCCGTGCGAACCTCCTTGCCGTCACTCCCCACCAGACGAACCTCACACTCCGAGCCACAGCGACCAATAGAGCCGACACTGGAGAAGGCATTGTCCGGCTGCTGATAAATCGCCAGCGGACTGGTTTCAGTGCAGCCATACACCTGTAACACCGGGATACCGAGCTCGTGCACCTGTTTGATTAATGGCACCGGCACATCCGTGGAACCGATAGCCAGTGCCCGCAACGAACTTAAGTCCACCTGCTCCCAGTCAGAATGACTCAGCAATGCCTGCAGGATAGTCGGCACCACCACCGCCAGCGTAATTCTCTTGCGATCCAGCCTCTGCATGACCTGAGTGGCATCAAATTTTTCCAGCAGGGTCACCGTCGCCCCCAGCGATAAAGCGGGCAGCAACTGAATATTAAAACCCCCGACATGAAACATCGGCAGAAAACTCAGCACATGATCATCCGAGCTCATGGCGTGCATGTGCTGACTCATACGCGCATTACAGGCAAAACTCGCCTGGCTGAGCACCGAGCCTTTGGGCTGGCCGGTGGTACCGGAAGTATAAATAATTGCCAGTGGATCATCATCTGCAGAATGACAATCCGCCTCCTGCAGGAAAAGCCCATCCGTCAGACGACCCACCTGCTCACTGCTCACTGACACACAATCAGGCAATACATTTTCAAACACCTCCAGATTGTCTGCAAAGTGATGATCATAAAACAGCACCTTCGGCTCACAATCCAGGACAATAGTGACCAGCTCCGGCACAGCCAGCCGCCAGTTCAGCGGCACCAGAATCAGCCCGCAACGCGCCGCCGCAAACAGCAGCACCACCATCAGCGGGTGATTCATGCCATACCAGACAATCCGATCGCCACGCTGCAGCTCATGCTCATCCATAAACAGGGTGCTCATTTGCATGATCTGTCGTTCCAGTTCAGCGTAACTGATAGCCTGCTCCTGAAAATGCAGCGCGATTTTATCCGGCGTCAGCGCCGCGTAATGATGAATCCACTGGCCAACAGTCATCTGGCCGATATGCGCCGCGTTCATACATCATCACTCTCATCCGCTTCGTACAAAGTGCCCTTGCCCAGCATGTCCAGACACAATTCGGACGTCCACGGCAGCATCAGCGCACCACAGCGGCTGTCACGGTACAGGCGCTCCAGCGGCAACGAGCGCAGCATCGACTGACCGCCACAGGTACGGATGGCCAGCTGTGCCAGCTCATTGGCATTTTCCATCACCGTATACTGTGCCGCCCAGGCCCGTAACAGGCTGTCCTTATCCGGCCCCGGCCCGGCCTCGGAAATGGTCTGGAACCACAGCGCTTTGGTCTGCTCCAGCATAATACGCATCTGCGCCACCGCCAGCTGTTTGGTCGGATACATACGGCGCTTGACCGGTGGTGTGCCGGGCACCTCACCGCGCAGGTATTTGACAGTAAAGTCATACGCTGCCTGAGCAATGCCCATATAAGTCGGGGTCAGGGTCATAAACATATGCGGCCAGTTTTTAGCGGCATTAAAATAGATTCCGCGCGGCATTAACTGCGCCTCATGCGGCACAAACACATTATCGAAAATCAGCGTGCGTGACACTGTGCCGCGCATACCCAGCGGATCCCATTCGCCCTCGACTGACACCCCTTCGGCATCGGCGGGCACAGCGATATACATGGTATTACGCCGCGAAGGTGTGTCCTCCGGGCCGCTGATTTCTGTGCACAAGGCACCGTAATAATCAGCATGTCCGGCCAGCGAGGCAAAAATCTTCTTGCCTTTAATCAGCCAGCCGCCATCAGTAATCTGTGCAGTGGTGGAGAATGCAGCCTTGCCCGCCGCCGCATCGCCCCCCTCAGAGAATGGCTGGGCATAGACCTTACCGTCATTGATAATCCGTGCATAATGAATGGCCCGCATGCGCTCATGCTCAGCACGGGTTTCCGCATCCATTTCCAGTGAATCACTGAGCTGGCTGGTCCACAAACAGGAGCTGACATGCATATTAAAGGTCAGCGCCGTCGCCCCGCAGTAGCGGCCAATTTCTGCCGCCATCAGCATATAGGTTTTCAGATCGGCACCCCGTCCACCCTGATCTTCCGGAATACAAACCCCCAGCAAACCGGCATCATGCAGGTCACGGTAATTTTCGGTAGGAAAGGTGGCCGTACGGTCGTACTGAAAAGCACGCTCAGCAAAACGGCTCTGACCCAGCTCACGCGCCTCAGCACAAAGCTGTGCCTGTTGCTCTGTCAAGCGCCAGGCGGACGGGTTAAACATGGGGGCATCGATGTTCATTAACTGTCTCCTGTTTACCAGGACGCCGGAACATGAATGTCCCATCCCGGTGAGTCGGCTCATCAGCTCTGAGCCGAATAAAAAGTCTGTAAAATTCGCCCGCACTCCAGCGGTGCTTCCAGATTAATCAAATGCCCCACGCCGTCCAGTACATGGAACTCAGCCTGAGACATCTTTGCTGCCATCTTCTGCATGGTAGCCACCGGTGCATTATTATCTTCAGCACCGGCAATCAGGCAGGCGGGCATCGTCAGCCGGGGAGTATCCTGATAACGGTTAAAGGTCACCAGACACGCCAAAATAGCGCGGTAACTTGCCTCCGGCATTTCGCTCATCGTCGCAGTGGCTCCCTCAAGCACTGCTTTATCAGCGTGACTGCCGGTAATTTGCGGCACAAACTGTGCGGCCAGTTCAGGCATTGTCAGCCCTTCATCCAGCGGCTGTAAGCGGGCACGCAAAAACTGTTGTTTAAAACGGTCATCACGGCCACCAAAAGCCGCCGTAGTGCCCAGCAAGGCCAGCGAAGCCACCCGTTCCGGATGCCGGAATGCTAATTCCTGCGCCAACATACCACCGATCGAATGACCCAGTAAATGAGCCTGATCAATCGACAGCGCATCCATAAACTGCAGTAGTGATTCTGCCAGACCGGTAAAGCTGGTTTCGGCCAATAAAGGAGAGCGGCCATAGCCCGGCATATTCCAGGCAATTACCCGTTTTATGCTGCTGAGTTGCTCCAGTTGCGGCATAAAGCTGGCATAGCTGCCGCCAATACCATGCAGGCAAATAACCGGAATTTCGCCCTGTGCACACTGACCCGCTTCAGCATATTCAATCCCGGCAGCCATTGCGGTAGGCACAGCGCGGATCACAGTACCCGGCCCTCCTGCACCACCGGTACACCATCCAGTGCAATCGTGCAGCCCATCATCGGCAGATCAAAGTGGCCTTCGGTATAACGTCCGGCAAACTCATTCGCCCCCGTTGAATAGAGGAAATTCCCGGCCACAGCACGCAGTTCGGTGCCGTTAATATCATTCTTGTCGTACATGGTCAACGCCTCATAACGCGCTGCCGGATTCATGCCCCAGCCAACATGACTGGTTGACCAGGCCTGTTTATCCTCGAAGGCTTTCAGGTATTGACGCATCAGCCTGGCATCCTCACCATCACCACCGATGTGCACGACATAATCATTTTCCAGCGTGAACACCACTTCACTGCTGAAATATTTTTTAAAGGTCAGGTTCATATCACCGGGCTGAAACACCAGCCGCCCGTTGACACTGTTTTGCTTCGGGAAACTGACTACCATACCGCCCGGCCAGTGCGCCAGTGTGCCCGGACGATCTGTCCAGCCCCAGACACCGACACTGGGACAACCCTGCATGGCGACTTCCAGACGGGTTCCGGCTGCTGAAGTCACAGTCATGGTCTTCGCCGCACGACAGCGTTTTACGGCGGCCCCGACCTGCTCCTTCATATCGAACTGTGGCAGCAGGCGGGTGAGAATTTCCGGATGCTCATTGGAAATATTCATAATCCGCGCGCCTGCTTTCAGAATGGCAGCGGTCTCCTCCGCATGCATCAGTCCCTCAACGGTCAGGTCAACAATAAACTGCGCATTGCTCAATGCCTTCACTGCGACAGACTGCCCGTTCAAAACACGTGCTGCACCGGTTGAGCGCAGAATCGGCGGACTGCTCAGCGGCACCCCGGCCTTGCCTGTCACATAAGCAGGTGCACTTGGTAGCTGCAGATGAAAAAACGCTATACCCAGACGCTGCAGCGCCAGCTCAGCCAGCTGTACATTGACCTGACGGCTATGGGTTTCCGAGAGGATAATCGCCTGCTCTTTACTATTGACCAGACAAAGCTCAAACACCTGCTGAAACGCATCAATCCAGCGGCCATCCAGTTGTTCAGATAGCATGTAACCCTCCTGTCAGATCAAATTCGGCAATAACAGCGCAATGGAAGGAATGGATGCAATCAGGATCAAACGCACAATGTCGGCAATCCAGAACGGCGTCACCCCTTTAAAAATCGTACCCAACCGCACATCCGGCAGCATGGCTTTGAGCACGAATACATTCAGCCCCACCGGCGGCGTAATCAGGCTGATTTCAGTCACCACCACCACCAGAATGCCGAACCAGATCAGGTCAAAACCCATCGCCTGCATCAGCGGATAAAACACCGGCACGGTGAGCAGAATCATCGACAGGCTTTCCAGCACCGTACCCAGAATCAGGTAAATCGCAATAATCGCCAGCACCACCAGCGCCGGGCTCATATTCATCCCGGTCACCCAGTCGCGCAACTCATCCGGCAACCCGGCCAGACTGATAAAGTTGGAAAACATCATCGCACCGGTCACCAGGAAGAACAGCATGGCCGTGGTTTTGGCGGTATTTACCAGAATTTTGTAGAAACTTTTCCAGCTCAGCGTGCGCAAAAACAGCGCGATAAGAAAAGCACCGGAAGCACCGATACCCGCCGCCTCGGTCGGGGTAAACACACCGGTATAAATACCGCCCATCACCACCACAAACAGCACGGCCACACCCCACACACCTTTGAATGCCTGCCAGCGTTCTTTGCCGCTGCTGCGCTCACCGGCAGGGCCACTGGCAGGATTCATCCGCACCGTTGCCCACACTGCTGCCATATACAGCAGAATACCCAGCACGCCCGGCAAAATACCGGCCATAAACAACTTGCCAATATCACTTTCAGTCATAATGCCGTAGATCACCAGAATCACACTGGGCGGAATCAGAATCCCCAGCGTACCACCGGCAGCAATCGAACCTGCGGCCAGACTATCGGCATAATTGTATTTACGCATTGAGGGCATCGCGACCTTGGACATGGTGGCAGAAGTCGCCATGGAACTGCCGCACACTGCCGAAAACAGCCCGCAGGCCACTACCGTCGCCATCGCCAGCCCGCCAAGCAAGTGCCCGAGAAAGGCATTCGAGGCCCGGTAAAGTTTGGCAGACAAGCCGGACTCGGTAATAAAATTACCCATCAGAATGAACAGCGGCACCACCGACAGGCTGTACGACATGCCGGTTTCAAATGCTACCTGCGGAATCATTTTCAGTGCCGCATCCCAGCCGCGCGGATTACCGAAAATATGAATCTGGGTCATGGCAAAACCCACCACACCCACTACGCCCATGGCCACCCCTAACGGGATGCGCATAAATACCATACCTAACAGGCAGGCAAAACCAATCAGACTATATTCCATCAGGCATCCTAGGCAGAATATTCGTTATCAGGGGCAAACATACGTTGCCGCCCGCTCAGCAACATAACCAGCAGAATCAGCGTCGACAGCGTGCAACACACCGCCATCAGCGCAGTAAGGATAAAATGCGGGATCAGCAACACAGACGTTGTATCCTGATATTCATAAGTGCGCAGGGTAAAATCCCACAGCAACCAGCTCAGCACCCCGAAAGCCAGCAGGTTGACCAGACTCACCATTTTGTCCTGAATCCGTTTCAGCCATTGCGGCGTCACCGAATCCAGCAGATCGACATCCACATGCCCGCGCTCCCCGGTCACCAGCGGCAAACCCAGAAAAATCAGCGCCACCAGCAGGCATTCGGTAATTTCAAACCCGCCCCTGACCGGCATGGAAAACAGATAGCGCCCGCCGACATCAATAAAGGTCAGCAGCATCATACAGAACATAACAATCGCCGCCGCCCCCCCCAGCAAGTGCCGGAGCCCTTGCTCCGACACCTTCTGTATCAGACTACCGGCTTGTGTATTATCACTACTTTCCGGAAGCTCGCTCATGACTTACTCGCTTTTGTAGTCTTTCACCAGCTGACGCAGCTCGGCCAGTGCCGCTGCACCATCAACACCTTTTTCTTCCGCGACTTTCAGCCACTCGCCTTCAATATGCGCAGTTTTTTCCTGCAGCTCTTTAATAAACGCCTCATCAGCCGTGGTCAGCGTATTACCGGCATCCTGCACAGCTTTCAGACCACCGGCATCCGCCTCATCCCAGGCTTTACCGGCCAGTTTGGCAAATGCCTCACCGGATACTTTTTCAATCGCCGCCTGATCTTCTGCGCTCAGCGCTTCAAAGCGTTCTTTGTTCGCCACCAGGAAGAAACTGGTGTTATACAAACCACCGGGAATCATGGTGGTGTGTTTCACCAGCTCAGCCAGTTTAAAAGACGGAATCGACTCCATCGGCAGGAAAGTACCGTCAGCCACCCCATTCGACAGCAGCTCATAGTTCTTTGAGGCCGGCTGCAGCAGGGCAGTCACCCCCAGCGCATCCGCCACATCATTCACCACCCCGCCGCCAACACGGATTTTCATATCAGCCAGATCGGCCACTGACTTAACATCCCGTTTGCTGTTATGGATTTCACCCGGCCCGTGCGAGAAAACCCCCAGCAGCTTCACACCGCTATGCTCATCGGCTTTCGCCAGATATTTCTCGTGCACCTTCCAGTACGCCACCGAAATGGCTTCGGCACTGTCACCGGTAAATGGAAACTCAACGATCTTGGTCAACGCAAAACGTCCCGGTGTGTAACCATGCACACCAAAGGTCATATCAGCCGTACCATCACGCGCCAGATCATAATGTGCCGGTGGTGCACCGAGTGCTTTGGCCAGTAATTTGATTTCAACCCGGCCTTCGGTTGCCTGTTTAACATCCTCGATCCACGGGGTAATCATATTAGCCACAATCGGATGCGCGGGCGGTACCCATGCCGAAAAAGTCAGTGTGGTGGTTTCCGCGAAACTGTTAGCGGTACTGAGACTGATAGTCAGGCCGAGCGCCAGTGATGAAAGCATTTTACGCATAGTTGTCCTCCTTATTTAACCCCGGACGGGGTCACTCCGGTGGAGGATGTTAGCATTTTTTAAAAAGGTATGTCTGCCCGGAAACTTAAAGGAACTGTAAAACACCAGAGTATAACTAATCGATAGCAACAGCCTCTGCTTTTACCGCTGCCAGATAGCGCTGCATATTGGCAATATTGCGCTCCACCTCTGCCTCAACGTAGGAGGCCAGCTCCGGCTCCTGCTCCAGCCATGCCTGTGGCCAGCGGATCTTGTCCGCTGTCAAACGCTGGCTTTCATCAAACGGCCATGCCGCGCCAAAATCACGCTCCAATATCTCAAACTCGCCATTATCAAACGGCAGGCCAAAAGCATTACGCTTAATACGCACATCCTCACGCTGACCATTAGCCGCCTGCACTAAAGCGCGGTGATGGCAATAGGGATTATTACCGCGCTTGTCGAAAAACACATGCGCCGTCCAGTTACAGCCGCCACGGCATAGCTCAGCATACTCACATTGCTTACAGAACCCCCACAGGTGAGCAGTACCCTCCTCAGTGCCCGCAGACAGGTTGAAAGTCAGCTCCTCGGTATTAACGGCTATATCCACCAGACTGCGTTCGCGAATATTTCCGCCACGATAAGCCGTGGTCGGCAGTGACGGACAGCCTTTGATGGTGCCGTCGGCCTCTATACCAATCGAAGCCAGCCCCGCCCCACAACCACGCCAGAAAGCCCATTCATTATCGCTGCCATGACCACGCAGCAGCTTTTCATAAGGGCCGTAATAGCCAAAATTATTGCCCGGCTGGATATTCAGCCCCTCGGCATGGCCACGTTTCGCCAGATAAGCCAGCACCGGATGGAAAACCAGCAGCTCCGATGGCTGCAACAACAGACCGGAATTATCAGCCGCATTTCCCATCGGTACCGTCATGGCGATCTGCCAGGCAACCGCACCGGTTTCCAGCAACTTCTGATACAGCAGGGGAAACTCGGCAGCAGACAAGCGATTCACCTGACTATTGGCGGTAATGACCAGTCCGGCATCATGCAGGTGGTGCAGACTTTCAAAAGCATATTTCCAGGAGTCCGGCTTACCACGCTGCAAATCATGCGTCGCCTGCATGCCATCCACTGACACCGAGACAGAAGTGAGACCCGCCTCTTTCATGCGCCGTGCCAGCTCCGCGCTGATACCGTAGCCACCCGTAGTCAGGGTACAGATCATGCCGCAACGTACAATTTCCCCGGCAATCTGCAACCAATCCTTACGCAGGTAGGCTTCACCACCAATCAGCGTCACCTCATCAATTCCGGCATCGGCCATTTGATGCACCAGATCCAGCGCCTCAGCCGTGGATAGCTCATTACTCCGTGCCTCTCCTGCGCGGGAACCGCAATGGTTACAGGCAAGATTGCACTTCAGGGTAATTTCCCACACAGCATAGGATTTACGATGTCGGTGTTTGGCAGCGGCCATGGTATGACTCCGGGGATAGGTTGTTATAGCTATTTTATTAATTCAGATGTCACTAAATGCCTGACACAGAGCCACCGGCTGATAACAGATACCGGTGACCCTGATCCGGGATTATTTACTTTATTTATCCTGAGCCGGGGTTGAGTTTTTATCAGCAACCGGCGCGCCATAAACCGGCTGGAAAATCGGTTCATCTTTTGGCAACGGATCGGCAATAGGCGTGCCGTAAACCGGCTGAAAAATTGGCTCATCTTTGGGTGGTTCAGGAGTGCCAATAGGCGCACCGTATACCGGCTGGGCACCTGGCGGCTCTTTGGGCGGTGGAGTAACAACAGGCGTACCGTATACCGGCTGCACGATCGGGTCATCCGGAGGTCGCTGACCACCACGCCCCAGACTCTTGATTAACTGCATAATCAGATTGCGCAGCGCAGTAACGAAATCTGGTTTACCCCGCCCCGGCTCTGTATTGCCAAAAGCTTTATTCATCTGCTGACTGGCATCAGTGACCGCCCGGCTTTGATCGCCACGGGACTGACGCGGAAACACAGCACTCCTTGTGTTGTTTTGAACATCCATCGCTTACTCCTTAAGTGCAAATCTCCATGCACCTGCTTTATATAGATTTATATGCAGATCATGCACTTATAAAAAGCAAAACGAAATGATAGCCAGTCGGGCGGTTGAAAAGCTTTTCCAAGCGGAATGATACCCGCACGGGAAATTTTAAAAGGGTGTATCTATATCCCGCAAAACACCGGGATCATCCACCTCAGGCAAACTCAGGTGCCTCTGATAACGCTGCACAATACCACCCGCGCCCTTGTCCTCATGCAGAGCCAGTAATTCCGCCTCAAACCGCCCGGCAAAGCCCACCGGATGCCCGCGCTTCCCCTCGTATATCGGGGCCGCCAGCAATGCACCTTCCAGTAATGCATCCGCCACCTGCCGGATACTCTCAGGCCGGATGAAAGGCATATCAGCCAGTGCAATCACCCAACCTTTACGCCCCGGCGTATGTGCCACCCCGCTCGCCAGACTAAGTCCCATTCCCTGGCGGGCAAACGGATTGGTGATAACATCCAGCCCCATGTCCTTATACAGACGGGACAAGGTTGCTGCCTGCGGATTCACCACTGCCACCACATGCCGGAATACAGCCTGTAAGGCCTGCGCCGACTTCACCCCCATCTGCGTCCCGTCTTCCAGCGGATGCATCAGCTTATCGGAACCGAAGCGCCTGCTGTATCCGGCAGCCAACAGGATCGCGCAGTATTCCGGCCCGATCAGCTCAGCCTCACTCATGCCGCCTGATTCCGCAGCGCAGTAATCTCGGCCATGATGGCAATGGCGATTTCTGCCGGGGTGCGACTGCCGATTGCCATGCCGACCGGCGCGTGCAGACGCTCAATCTTGTCCGCTGCAATACCGAGTATCTGCATGCGCTCACGCCGCTGGGCACTGGAACGGTGTGAGCCGAGTGCGCCGACATAGAAGGCATCCACCTCCAGCGCCTCCATCAGCGCCATATCATCCAGTTTGGGATCGTGGGTCAGGGTCAGAATGATACTGCGCCGGAAATGTTCCAGCGCGCGCACCGCATCGTCGGGCATCTGGCGGATACGTATCACGCCCTCCACATCCCATTGCTCCAGATACTCTTCGCGCGGGTCGCAAACCAGCACCTGATAATCCAGCGCCTGCGCGAACTGCGCCACGTAACGCGCCAGATGGTTGGCGCCGATCAGCAACATACGCCACTGCGGGCCGAACACTTTCTGCACCACACCGTTTTCAAAACGGAAGGCAGGTACAGACGGATCATCACGCAACTGAATATCGGCATCACCGCTGCTCACCTCCAGCGTGCGTTGGACGGGCTGGCCCTGCAAGGCATGCTCATATAATGCCAGCCAGTGTGATTCGGCCAGCAGCGGCTCGATCAGCAGATCCAGCTGCCCGCCACAGGGCAAACCGAAACGATTGGCTTCCTCCTTGTTGATACCGTAGCTGAGCATGGCAGGCTCCGACAAATCCTGCCATTCACCGGCCTGTGCGCGTTGCAATAAGTCCTCTTCCACGCAACCGCCGGACACCGAACCAGCATGCAGGCCGTCCGCACACATCGCCAGCATCGACCCCGGCGGACGCGGCGAAGAACCCCAGGTCGCCACTACCGTTACCAGCAATGGCGACCTGCCCTGCGCCAGCCATTTCAGTGCCTGACCAAGGATGTCGAGATCAGCGGATGGCATCATACCGACCTGCCGATGGGCAGCTGATAAATGCGCTTGCCGGTGGCAGCGAACAGTGCATTAGCGACTGCCGGGCCGATTGGCGGCACACCCGGCTCACCGACACCGGTCGGATCTTCTGTGGACTGCACGATATGCACCGTCACCTCCGGCATTTCCGGCATGCGCAGCACCGGATAGGCATCGAAATTACCCTGCTCGACCTTGCCATCCTTAAGGGTGATTTTCTCGCCCAGCACCGCCGACAAACCGAAGCCGACCCCGCCCCCCATCTGCGCATAAATCACATCCGGGTTGACCGCTATACCGCAATCGACCGCCAGCACCACCTTGTCGACCGAGAAGGAACCGTTTTCGTTGACGGTGACCTCGGCCACTTCGGCTACATACGAATTGAAGGACTCGACCACCGCAATTCCCCGCCCGCGCCCTTCCGGCAGCTTCTCGCCCCAACCTGCTTTCTCAGCGGCCAGATTGAGCACCTGCAGATGACGGGGATGATCTTTCAGCAACGCCTGGCGGAATTCCACCGGGTCTTTGCCCGCCGCATGCGCCAGTTCATCCATGAAGCACTCGGTAGCGAAACCGGTGTGGGTATGCCCGACCGAACGCCACCATTGTACCGGCACACCAACATCCTCCACGGTATGCAGTTCGACCAGCAGATTGGGAATACTGTACGGCTTACCCGCCCCCTCCACCGAAGTCGGATCAATACCATTTTCGATCATGATCTGCATGGGCGTACCCTGCATAATGGACTGCCCGACCAGCCGGTGTTTCCATGCGATCAGATTACCGTCGGCATCCAGCCCGGCCTGAATTTCATGGTAATAAGCAGGACGGTAGTGACCGGCTCGGGTATCATCTTCGCGCGTCCACACCATTTTGACCGGCTGTTTCTGTTTGGCGGCCTTGGCAATATTGACCGCTTCCTTCACGTAATCGGCATGAGGATTGGCGCGCCGCCCGAAGGAACCGCCTGCGTACAGCGCATTGATTTTAATCTGATCAGCTTCGATACCCAGCACTTCAGCCACAGCAGGCAGGTCGATGGACTGGAATTGCTCACCGTTCCAGATTTCACAGCCGTCATCGCTCAGTTGCACCACGCAGTTAAGCGGCTCCATCGCCGCATGAGCCAGATAGGGAAACTCGAATGATGCGCTCACCACTTTGGCGGCCTCTTTCAGGGCAGCGTCAGCGTCGCCGGTTTTTTCCGCCTCCATGCCGGGTTGTTTGGCGGTTTCACGGTATTGCGCCATTTGCTGATCACTGCTGCCTTTGTAGGCCTCACTGTCATCCCACTCGATTTGCAGGGAATCACGGCCCTGTTTGGCACTCCAGAAATCCTGCGCAAGAACGGCCACACCGGTGGGGATTTGCACCACATCGACCACGCCCTTGATGCCTTTGGCGGCAGACGCATCGAAGGATTTCACCGTTGCGCCGAACAGGGGCGGATGTGCCACCAGCGCGGTCAGCATACCGGGTAGCTGCACATCCTGAGTGTATTGCGCGGTGCCGTTGGACTTGGACGCACTATCAATCCGTTTCAGCCTGTTTTTGCCGATATAAATGAAGTCTTCCGGCTTTTTCAGCGTGACTTCCTCGGGCACGGCCTGTTTGGCTGCCGCTTCCGCCAGTTCGCCGAAGCTGGCCTGCTGGCCGGAAGCATGGCTGAGCACACCGGCTTTAATGGTGATTTCAGCAGCAGGCACACCCCACTGTTCGGCAGCCGCATTCACCAGCATGGCACGTGCCGCGGCTCCGGCCTTGCGCATTTGCTGGAAGGAATTGGCCATTGAGGTACTGCCGCCGGTACCCATCATCGGCCCGAACGACAGGTTATTATATTTGGACGGGTCAGCGGGGGCACTTTCGGTGCGGATCTGGCTCCAGTCCGCATCCAGCTCTTCAGCCACCAGCGAGGCCAGACCGGTGTGGGTACCCTGCCCCATTTCCAGATGCTTGATGATCACGGTCACGGTATTGTCGGGAGCAATGCGCACAAACGCGTTGGGCTCAAACAAACCGTCTTTGACCCCGGCTTCACCGGCGACTCCCGGCCCCGCCATGCTGGTGGTTTCGGCGGCTGCATCGGTGAAAGATACCCCCAGCATCAGGCCGCCCATCGCACCCAGCGAGGTTTTCATAAAACGGCGGCGCGGCAGATTGATTTTATCAGTCATGGTTCACCTCCTACGCCAGCTGACCGGCAGCTTTTTTGATGGCCGCCTTAATACGTTGATAAGTCGCGCAGCGGCAGACATTACCGGCCATAAAATTGTCGATGTCCGCATCCTTCGGTTTGGGGTTTGATCCCAACAGGGCACTGGCAGACATCAGCTGCCCCGACTGACAGTAACCGCATTGCGGCACGTTAATCTGCTCCCAGGCCTGTTGCAGCACCTGAGTGACTTTGGAGCTTTGGGTCGCGCCTTCGATGGTGGTGATGCGCTTGCCCTGTACGCTGGAAACCGGGGTGATGCAGGAGCGCACGGCCTGCCCGTCAACATGCACTGTGCAGGCGCCGCACTGCGCAATGCCGCAGCCGAACTTGGTTCCGGTCAGCTTGGCATGGTCGCGGATGGCCCATAGCAGGGGCATGTCGGGGGGAATATCCAGATCGTGTTCAGTGTCGTTAATGGTCAGCTTCATAAGTGAGTCCTTGCTTTGCTGTACGGGAGAGGAGTTCTCACTATATATAGTGCAAGATACGGTTTATCCTGAAAGCCCGCGATATTTCCGGGGCTTTCAGTCGCTGCCTGTCCGGAACCGTTTGCCGGATCACAACTGCCTGTTCAGGCTGGAACACAATTTGCTTCCTGTAATCACCAACCAACTCAGCGTTTATTGTCATCCCCCGCGATGACAGTAGACAATGTCAGCCTGCTGACAGCCATGAAAGAAACTACACAGGAGAACACATATGCCAACAATTCTGCTCACCGGCACCAACCGGGGTCTCGGACTGGAATTAACCCGCCAATACGCTGAAGACGGCTGGATGGTACAGGCCTGCTGCCGCAATCCGGGCACAGCGGATGAACTCAACCACCTGCAAAGCCAATATCCGGATAATATTACGGTGCACGCGCTGGATGTGACCGATGCTAATCAGCGCAACAAACTGGCAAAGCAGCTCGCAGATACGCCGATTGATATTCTGTTCAACAACGCCGGTATTTATGGCGATGGCCAACACCAGCAGTTTGGCAGCAGCTTTGCCTACGTCTGGCAGAAGGTATTTGAAACCGATGTGATCGCACCGATGCAGATGATGGAAACCTTCAAACCACAGGTAGCGATGAGTGAGCTGAAACTCATGGCTAATATGAGCAGCAAGATGGGCAGCATGACCGATAACGGCTCAGGCGGCAGCTATGTATACCGTTCCTGTAAAGCCGCGCTGAATGCGGTATGCGTGAGTGCGGCAAAGGATTTAGCGGCGGAAGACATACAGGTGGCGATTCTGCATCCGGGCTGGGTACGCACTGACATGGGCGGGCCGAACGGCGAGTTATCCGTACAGGAATCCGCTGCGGCACTGCGCAATACACTGGCTAACTTCACCCCCGCTGACAGCGGGCGCTTTATTGATATTGATGGCTCCACCATTCCCTGGTAAAGCAGCTATTCGCAGACACGACAAAACTTATGCACATGACTGGTGCAAAACCGGGCATGTGCATATTATTGATGCGGCCTGACATCAGGGCTTCTTGCTAAAACGGCCTGTTTCACGGACACTGCAGGCTCGATAAAAAATCAGCATAATCTTATGATCAACCTTCTAATCCTGTTCGCTTTCGGCCTGATTGCCTGGTTCTGGCAGGACTCATTACGCACCCGTGAACGCGCCGTTCAGGCCGCTGCCAAAGCCTGTAAAGAAATAGGCGCACAACTGTTAGACCAGACGGTTTCCCTGCAAAGCATTAAGCCGGCCAGAAATAAGCTGGGGAGACTCACCTTCCAGCGCATCTATGGTTTTGATTTCAGCGTGGCGGGATACGAACGGCGACAGGGGCGGGCGTTTATGCTGGGGCAGGTACTCAAACAGATACAGATTGATGAGGCTGAGGGGACTACGATTGAGGTAAAGGAGCCTTAATGCGGAGACGCAACTACGATTTTTGAACAAGTGGAGCAGGCTGAGCAGCAGCAATCCTCAAAACCAATTCTCAACCTGCAAACCAGCCACCCGCTCAAACTCCCCGACATTTCGCGTCACCAACACCGCACCCGCCGCCAACGCCGACCCCGCAATCAGATTATCCATCGGCCCGATCGACTCTCCGGCCAGCTCCAGCTGTGCACGCACCTGCGCAGCAGCCCGGGCCTCAGCCTCACCAAACTCAACCAACTGAATCACCGCTAATAACTCAGCCAACTGCCCGCGACGCTTATCAGGGTTATCCGACTTAGCCAGCCCCGTCTCAATCTCATACAACACCACCGCAGGCAACAAAATATCCTGTGGCGAATGACTCAGCATATTCTGTTTGACATCCCCCATGCCCTTGAAATAATAAATCAGGGTGTTGGTATCCAACATGTACTTCATAACGGTTCGCGCTCAATATCATTGCCCAGCCCCGCTCGCAGCTGCTCTGCTTCAGGAAAATCACTCCAGCTACCCGCCAGCGCCTTAATACTCTCCGGCCACTCTGTCCGGGTACGCTCTTTAATCAGGCGGGCAATCCACTGACTCTTGGAGACATTCAGGCTGGATGCGTGCTCCTGTACTTTACCGATAAGCTCATCATCCAGATAAATCGTAATTTGCCCCATCACCAACTCCAACAATTATAATTACACTTATAATTTATCGTATATTCAGCCACAAAAAAAGCCCCGTAGCCAAAAGGCCACGAGGCTTCCATAAACAACCACTATTTAAGCCCCTCGCCCCATTAGGGGGAGAGGGGTTTGGGGTGAGGGGGGTGACGTTAACTATTCTGACGATTACCAATCAGCTCATCCACCACACCCGGATCAGCCAGTGTTGAGGTATCACCCAGACCATCCAGCTCATTCGCGGCAATCTTACGCAGAATACGGCGCATAATTTTACCGGAACGGGTTTTCGGCAGGCCCGGTGCCCACTGAATAATGTTGATCTTGGCAATCGGGCCGATTTCCTTACGCACCAGCGCTACCAGCTCTTTCGCCAGATCATCGGAACCTTCCTCACCCGCCATCAGCGTGACATAAGCATAGATACCCTGCCCGGTCAGCTCATGCGGATAACCAACGACTGCAGCCTCTGCGACTTTATCATGCAGAACCAGTGCCGATTCGATTTCAGCGGTGCCCAGACGGTGACCGGAGATATTCAGTACATCGTCAACACGACCGGTAATCCAGTAATGACCATCCTCATCACGACGCGCACCGTCACCGGTGAAGTAATAGCCGGGGAACATCGCGAAATAAGCTTCCACAAAACGCTCGTGGTTCTTATACAGCGAACGCATCATTGATGGCCACGGATGCTTGATACACAGGTTACCTTCCGCCGGATTACCCTCAATTTCCTGGCCCTGATCATCCAGCAGCACCGGCTGCACACCAAAGAACGGCGTCTGTGCCGCACCCGGTTTCAGCGGAGTCGCACCCGGCAGCGGAGTCAGCATGTGTGCACCGGTTTCAGTCTGCCACCAGGTGTCCACAATCGGGCAGCGCTCTTTACCGACCACACGGTGATACCATTCCCAGGCCTCAGGATTGATCGGCTCACCCACCGTACCCAACAGACGCAGCTTATCCAGCCTGGCTTCTTCAACAAACTTGTCACCCGCCCCCATCAGCATACGAATCGCAGTCGGTGCCGTGTAGAAAGTAGCAACGTCATGCTTGTCACACACATCCCAGAAACGGCTGGCGGTCGGATAAGTCGGAATACCTTCAAACATCAGCGTGGTCGCGCCGTTAGTGAGCGGGCCATAAACGATATAAGAGTGACCGGTTACCCAACCCACATCCGCTGTACACCAGTAAACCTCGCCGTCTTTATAATCAAAAACGGTTTTGTGCGTCATCGCTGCCTGCAGCAGATAACCGCCGGTAGTATGCAGCACACCCTTTGGCTTGCCGGTCGAACCGGAGGTATACAGAATAAACAACGGGTCATCCGCCTCCATCACCTCAGCAGGACAGTCAGCAGATGCATCCGCCATAGCTTCGTGATACCAGACATCGTGATCATGCCAGTCAACCGGATCACCACCACGCTTGACCACGATGCAGCTGGTGACGGTCGGGCACTGTGCAATTGCTTTATCCGCATTGGTTTTCAGCGGTACACGCTTGCCGCCGCGCATCGACTGGTCAGAAGTAATCACCACACCGCACTCAGCATCCTGAATCCGGTCACGCAGCGCATCCGGCGAGAACCCACCGAAAACGATGGAGTGGATAGCACCGATACGCGCACAGGCCAGCATGGCAACAGCGGCTTCAGGAATCATCGGCAGATAGATAGAAACACGGTCACCTTTACCGACGCCTTTACTCTTCAGTACATTGGCAAATTTACAGACTTCTTCGTGCAGCTCTTTATAAGTAATTTTACGGTCTTCGTCCGGACTATCACCTTCCCAGATAATAGCCACCTGATCACCCCGGGTTTCCAGATGACGATCCAGGCAGTTTTCAGACACATTCAGCTGACCGCCTTCAAACCATTTAATATGGACATCACCTTCAAAACTCCAGTCCAGAACATTATCCCACTTTTTGTTCCAGGTAAGATATTGTTCGGCCTGCTCCGCCCAGAAGCCTTCAGGATCATCAATCGAGCGCTGATACATCTCAGCGTATTGCTCAGCATTGATATTGGCCTGTGCGGCAAACTCTGCGGGAACAGGATAAGTGTGTACTTCAGACATAGTGCTATCTCCTCACTAATAAAAACGGGTGACTACCGGGTGCTGTTTGTTCGTTGTAATTCTGATATTGACGACATATTTATTGAAAATACTTAAAAAGTCCAGAAGGGCAGATGACTTTTAGCATAATTGTCGACAATTATACATAAAACCGCGTGTTTTTCTAATAAAACAAGCGGTTTTTGCCGACAATCAGCAAACTTTTCTGCTGATCTGGAGCTGTCACCACCTACCCGCCACCCGCCAAGATCCGTTTCCCCACTCCTGCTCAGAGCCCCCTAACAGGCAGATCATCATCCCGCAGTAACCCACAGTAAAATGCCAACCTACCCGTTTTGCACAAGGAGCATCAGTAGCAATGACCGACCGGCCATATAAAAAAAGCCAGATTTATTGGCCTTAGCCTGAAACCTGTAAGCTATTGAATACGGATAAATTACAAAACTTAAATCATTTTACCTTATTTAAGACAGTCCAATAAAAAAGCACAAGTATTTGATTTAAATCAACTTATTAACTAGAATCATTTATGACAGACAGTAACTCTGCCATTATTTTCTACTCAACGCAGAATGCAGAATAAGGGGCACGGTATTATGGATATTTTCTTTCACAAAATAATTAAGGCCGCACTGGTCGTATCGACAGCACTTTTAATTACCATTGATATTGTTAATGCGGAGCCGGTAAATGACTGGTGGGTAGGCTCTGAAGCCAGTTCCGGCAAAACATTTGACACAGCAATGGCCGGATTAAACGCATCATTACAGAAAAAATATGCTCAGGACGATATGCTTGCAGCATTAACAGAACCCAGACAACCGACTGATTTTGTTACCGTTGCCGAAGCCAGTGCTGACGCACCAGCAATCCGGCAAACACCTGACCTGATTGACAACCAGCTGGCTGACAGCAGTTTCGGTAATCAGATTGGTGATGGCACAACACTTGACTCAAGTATTGCAGCGCTCAATCAGCATATGAATAATCAGATTCAGCGTGAAATACAGCTGGCTGCAGCTGTGCCACCGGTCAATAACGCAAGCTTTGAGGCCGTTATGGTCGCCTTAGCCCTGACTTACAGATAAAGATAACCGCCAAAACCTGAACTGACAGTCCCCGCCCCCGGTTTGGGGCGCCTGTCAGGCCGGGCCATTCCATAACTAACCACCCTGCTCAGCCACCTTCCGCGCACCGGCAAAATCCGTCTTCCCGCTGCCCAGCTTAGGCACTTCCTCCACCGGATAAATGGCCGCCGGAATCATCAGCGGATTCATCCCCCCGTCAATCAATTGACGCCGCACCTGTTTCACATCATGTTCACCGGCCAAAAGAATCACCACCTTCTCACCTTTCTTATCATCCGGCAGATTTACCGCCACCAGCTCCAGTTCCGGCTCCTGCATAATCTCCCGGATTTGTTGCTCCACCGCGCTCAGGCTAACCATTTCGCCGCCCAGTTTCGCAAAGCGCGAATAACGATCCACAATAGTCAGGAAGCCGTCTTTATCAATATGGCCTTTATCACCCGATTTATACCAGCGGCAACCATCCAGTTCGACGATCACCTCTGCCGTCTTTTCCGGTGCATTCAGGTAGCCCTGCATGACCTGTGGGCCGCCGATCAGAATCAGACCATCCTCACCAGCCGGTAAGCTCTCCAGCGTATTCGGGTCAACAATATGAAAGCTGGTACCGGGCACCGGCAAACCCACCGTACCAGTACGCGTACCCGACTGAATCTGCCACTTATCCGGCTCCAGCTGATCCGGCACATTCACCGCAGCAACCGGCGATGTTTCGGTCGTACCATAGCCTTCCATAATGGTTTTACCGAAACGCTCCAGAAACAGCTGGCGCACATCAGGTGGCAACTTCTCTGCACCAGCCACCACGTAACGTAATGACCGGAACATCAGCGGATGAACCCGTTTATTGCGGGCATACAGACGCAGAAACGTCGCCGTCCCGAACAACACCGTAGCCTCATAACGTGCCACCCCTTTGGCAATCACCACCGCATCGGTCGGGTCAGGATGACTGACCACCGGAATCCCCTCAGACAATGGCAACAACACTCCCGCCAATAAGCCAAAGGCATGAAACGCCGGTAGCGTACCCATCAGCACATCATTTTCCAGCGTGTTCAGGGTATCCGCCACCTGCCGTGAATTAGCGGCCAGATTGCGGTGTGACAGCTTCACGCCTTTAGGAGCCCCTTCGCTGCCACTGGAAAACAGAATAGCGGCGGTACTGTTCATATCAATATGGCTGATAAATAAAAACTGTAATATCCGTGCAGGCAGCATGACCACCATCAGCAAGGTGGCGATCAGCTGTGCCTTACTGATTTCACTTTTCAGGTTTTCCAGATAAATCAGCGGGGTATCCGGAAAAATCGCCTGCACATCGATACCGCGCTCTTTCAACCGCTTCAGAAACAGGCGTGAGGTGTAAATATGCTGTATCTCAGCCTGCTTAACCGCACTCTGTAAAGCCTCCGGACTCGCTGTGTAGTTCAGATTCACCACGGTTTTGCCCAGCGACAAAACCGCCATATTGGCAATATTACTGCCGACACTGGTAGGCAGGAGCAGACCCACATTCTGCTCCGGACTGTACTTTTTAATCAGCGTCGCAAAGCGAATCACTGCGGTAATAAAACGATTATTACTCAGTGGCTCACCCTGCACATCCGCCGCCGCCAGCCGAAAACCCTTACGCCGTGCCGCCCGGATCCAGTTCACCGGCAACGGATCAAGCGTATGACTATAGACCTGCCAGGAGCTGAAGGACAGGTCAAATACCTGCTGCTTCAGCCGGTGCGCCGGAGTATCCGCCGCTAATACATTTCCGAAGGACACCACCACGTCACGCTTGAAGCCGGACTGTCTGCTCTGGCGCAAAAAGCCGCTGGAGCGGGAAAAACGGCTACCCCACAAGCCATGCAGATAGAACGGTACAATAACGGCATCCGTGCCCTGTACCGCCGCTTCATAATCACTGCTGAAGGCGGACAACTGCCCGGTACGGCTGACCGCGCCTTCCGGAAACAGGCATACCGCCTCACCGGCCTGCAGCATATCCCTGACCTGCTGCATGGCGCGCTGCGGATCATCCGGGCGAATCTGCAGCACACCCAGCAGCCTGAGCACCCCGTTCAGGTACCAGCGTTCGTAGTATCCCTTTTCTACCACAAACTTCAGCTGACGCGGACAGGCCATCTGCACTAATGCCCAGTCGATATAACTGATGTGATTACCGAGCAGCAGTACACCACCTTCAACCGGCAGATTTTCAAAGCCCTGTACCTTCAGGCGATAACGGGCATGAAACATACGGCTGATCACAAAGCGCAATAACGACTGCGGCAGTTGCCAAACAGTATATAAGGTACCCAGCAAAGCAATAATGGTCAGCAAAGCAAACAGGTAGATACTGCCAAACCCTGCCAGTGCCATCAGAATGGTCAGGCCGAGGAAACTCAGCATCAATACATTATTGATCATATTGTACGAAGCCAGCACCCGCCCCAGCTCATCCTTCGGCGCGTGGTATTGCATCATCGCGTTCAGCGGCACCAGAAACAGCCCGCCCATTATCCCCAGCACCAAAAAATTCACCGCCTGCAGCAGCGGACTTTCAAACCAGGTAATCAGCGCAATACACAGCGTCACTCCGATTGCCCCAACCGGAATCAACCCGGTTTCGATATGATTGCGCGAAATCTGCCCGGCCAGCAGTGAGCCGCTCATAATCCCGATACCGGCAAACGCCATAATGCCCTGCAACTGGGCCGTGCTGGAAATACCCAGATGCTCTTTGGAGAAGGCCGGATAAGCCGCCAACACCACCTGAGAAATCGCCCAGAATACCGACACGCCGATAATGGTCAGCCAGATAATTTTATTGCCCCAAACCCGGCTCAGATTTTCCCGTGCAGTCGTGCCTTTGAGATAATCAGCCCACTCAAACTTAAGCTGCTGATTAACCGGACGGGTATCCGGAATCCGGTAGGCATTCCATAACTCCAGCAACGTAAAACCCACCAGCAACCATCCCAGCGGTGCCACCTGCTGCAGGACATTATTTTTATCAGTAATCACAAAATCGCGGAGAAAACCTTCAAACAGCACCGAAAAGAAAAAGGTACTGAATAAAATAGCGACCATCGATGCGGATTGCGCCAGTGCATTACCCTGTGACAGATGTGTTTCACCGACCAGCTCACGGATATAACCCAATTTGGCCGGGCCATAAAACGCACTCTGCATCGCCAGCAGAAAGGTCATACCAAAGCCGAACCAGAACCAACCCTGGTAATAACTCAGGGTAATCAACAAGGTAAGTAAGGTCGCTCCCCAGGCGCTGAGGCGCATGATACGATTTTTAGGGTATTTATCAGACAAAAAACCGGCAGGGGTAAACATCATGATAAACGGCAACAGAATCAGCGCATTGACAATCGCAGTCAGAATAATCTGTTCGCGCCCGTCATAGGTCTTGAAGATGGTGTTCTGAATAATGATTTTGTGGCCGAGGTCAACGAATGCATTCAGGAAGACCACGGTAATGAAGGCAACAAACCCCTGAATCCGCAAAACCTGTAGCATATCTTAATTCCCTTGGTTTCTGTTTTGTTTTAGAGTTTGTCGCCGCATCAGCAGATAAGCAACAAAGTCCATTGTTTCTCAGCTATTTTGCCCAACATACTTATTTTTTCAGTCAGCGCCAACTATTTACGGCATACAAGGTGATAACATGTTTGAGCGTATCCGCGAAGACGTCTACTGCATTTTTGACCGCGACCCGGCGGCCCGCAATGTCTTTGAAATTCTAACCACTTATCCGGGTATTCACGCCATTCTGTTCCATCGCATGAACCACTGGTTATGGGGCAAGGGCTTTAAATGGCTGGCCCGCATGCTGTCCAATATACCGCGCTGGTATACCGGGATCGAAATCCACCCCGGCGCCACCATCGGCAGACGCTTTTTCATTGACCACGGCATGGGCATTGTAATTGGTGAAACGGCTGAAATCGGTGATGACTGCTCACTGTATCACGGCGTTACCCTCGGCGGCACCAGCTGGAAACCGGGCAAGCGTCACCCTACCCTGCACAATAATATTGTTGTCGGTGCCGGCGCCAAAGTACTGGGGCCGATCACCCTGCATGACGGTGCCCGCGTCGGCTCTAACGCGGTAGTGGTCAAAGATGTGCCGGAAAACACCACCATTGTCGGTGTGCCGGGCAGACAGGTGAAATCAAAGAAATTTCAGGAAGTGCGCCGTGAAGCGATGGCTGAGAAAATTGGTTTTGATGCTTACGGCGCCACGCAGGATATGCCTGACCCGATGGCGAATGCGCTGAATCTGATGCTGGATCATATCCACCTGATGGAAGACCGCATGGATAAATTATGCAAAGAGGTTAGCCGCCTGGATAGTGAATTCATCGTCTCACCCCTGCCCAAACTGGATGCCGAACGGATTATATGCAGCGATGATGATGAAGATGCCATCACCGGGAAACAGATAAAATCCCCCAATACTTGACTGTTTTAATCAAGTATTGTTAGGATTACCTCAGCTTTAACGGAGAGTGAGCATGAAGTTGACAACGAAAGGTCGGTACGCGGTAACCGCAATGCTGGATTTAGCATTACATAATGGCGGTCAGCCGGTATCTCTGGCCGAAATATCGGAAAGGCAGGATATATCACTGTCTTATCTGGAGCAATTATTTTCCAAGCTGCGTAAGGCCGGGCTGGTTGTGAGTATGCGCGGGCCGGGCGGAGGTTACCAGCTGAGCGGTGATCCGAATGGCATTGTTGTATCTGACATTATTTCCGCCGTTGATGAAAATGTTGATGCCACACGCTGTGGCGGCATGGGTGGCTGTCAGGACAACAAACGTTGCCTGACCCATGACCTTTGGTCGGATCTGAGTGATCAGATACGTTCGTTTTTATCTGACATTACCCTGGCTGACATGACACAGCGGGTGGATATGAACAAGGCCGCCAAACAGCAAAATCAGAAAGTTGAGTTCATCGGCAACTCAACTACACATTGAATATTTAACCAGGCAGAGTAGCGTAATAATGAGTGAAACACAGTCCCTTATTTATCTTGATTACTCAGCCACCACGCCGGTTGATCCGCGGGTTGCTGAAAAGATGATTAAATTTCTGACACCTGATGGTGTGTTCGGTAATCCGGCTTCCCGCAGTCACGCCTTCGGCTGGCAGGCGGAAGAAGCGGTGGAAGAAGCACGCGGGCAAGTTGCCGCACTGATTAATGCTGATCCTAAGGAAATCGTCTGGACCAGCGGAGCCACCGAGTCGAATAACCTGGCTATTAAGGGCGCGGCACATTTTAATGAGCGTCGCGGCAAGCACATTATTACCGTTAAAACCGAACACAAAGCGGTACTGGATACCTGCCGTCAGCTGGAGCGCGAAGGTTATGAAGTAACCTATCTTGACCCCGAGCCAAACGGCCTGCTGGATCTGGCTAAGCTGGAAGCCGCAATGCGCGATGACACAACCGTGGTTTCAGTGATGCACGTCAACAATGAGATCGGTGTGATTCAGGACATTACCGCCATCGGTGAGATGTGCCGGGCACGAAAAATCATGTTCCACGTTGATGCTGCCCAAAGTGCAGGCAAGGTTCCCATCGACATGGAAGCTATGAAAGTTGACCTGATGAGCTTTTCTGCACACAAAATATATGGCCCGAAAGGCATTGGTGCGTTGTATGTACGCCGCAAACCACGCGCACGGATTGAGGCTCAGATGCACGGTGGCGGCCATGAACGCGGTATGCGTTCCGGCACCCTGCCCACTCATCAGATCGTCGGCATGGGTGAAGCCTTCCGCATTGCCAAAGAAGAAATGGCTGCTGATAACGAGCGCACCCGCATGCTGCGTGACCGGATGTGGCAAGGCCTGCAGGATATTGATGAAGTCTATCTGAACGGTGATCTGGAGCAGCGTGTGGCAGGAAACCTGAATGTCAGCTTCAACTTTGTTGAAGGTGAAAGCCTGATGATGTCACTGAAGGATCTGGCGATTTCATCCGGCTCGGCCTGTACCAGTGCCAGCCTTGAGCCCAGTTATGTCTTACGTGCACTGGGACGTAATGACGAACTGTCGCACAGTTCACTGCGTTTTTCGTTTGGTCGCTTTACCACCACCGAAGATGTGGACCGGGCATTAGCCAGCCTGCACAAGGCGGTTGATCATCTGCGCAATCTGTCTCCGCTGTGGGAAATGCACTGCGACGGTATTGACCTGAGCAAGATTGAGTGGGCGGCTCACTAAAGCGATATATAACGGCGTTATACAGCGGCTTATAATAGCCACTGTCGCCACACATTGATTTTTATTCCATGTATTGAGAGGTGTTAAACATGGCATACAGTAACAAAGTAATCGACCATTATGAGAATCCGCGTAACGTGGGTAGTTTCGACAAAAGTGATGGTCAGGTCGGTACCGGCATGGTGGGCGCCCCCGCCTGTGGTGACGTCATGAAGCTGCAAATTAAGGTCGGCACAAACGGTGTCATTGAAGATGCCAGGTTCAAAACCTATGGTTGCGGCTCTGCGATTGCCTCTTCCAGCCTGCTGACTGAGTGGGTCAAGGGCAAAACCCTGGATGAAGCACGCAGTATCAAAAATACTGACATCGCCGCCGAGCTGGAGTTACCACCGGTAAAAATCCACTGTTCGGTATTGGCGGAAGATGCCATCCGTGCCGCAATTGATGACTATCAGGGCAAGCAGGGTTAAAAGCATGGCAATCACTCTCACTGATGCAGCGGCTGATCGCGTTGCCACATTCCTTGCCAACCGCGGCAAGGGAGTTGGCTTGCGCCTGGGTGTAAAAACCACCGGTTGCTCCGGCATGGCTTATACCATGGAGTTTGCTGACCAGATTGAAGATAGCGATACCGTGTTTGAGGATCATGACCTGAAAATCATCATTGATCCGAAAAGCCTGGTCTATCTTGACGGTACCGAGCTCGACTATGGTAAGGAAGGCCTGAATGAGGGCTTCAAATTTACCAACCCCAATGAATCAGCCCGCTGTGGTTGCGGCGAAAGCTTCACTGTCTAACCACGCTTCAGACTCAGGGAACACGTATGTTGCAGGACTTACCGAACAACTGGTTTGATTTATTTGATCTGCCCCGGCAGTTTGAAGTGGACTCAAACCAGCTGACCCGGCGTTTCCGTGAGCTGCAGTCCGTTTATCATCCTGACCGCTTTGCGCATGGCTCCGACCAGGAAAAGCGCAGGGCGGTTCAGGTGACCTCACTGCTCAATGAAGCCTATAACGGTTTACGTCACCCGCGCCTGCGTGCCCGCTATCTGCTGGAGCAGGCCGGTGTGAGCTTTAATGATGACCGTGAAACTTCATCTGACCCTCTGTTTCTGATGCAGCAGATTGAAATGCGGGAAGCGATTGAGGATGCGGAATCTGCGGATGATCCGCTGGACGCTCTGGAAAAAGCGGGTACACAGATCCGGGCAGATATGCGGGGACTGGAGAATGACTTCGCTGCAGCATGGCAAGGTGACGACCACAGCACGGCTAAAGACATTATGCTGAAAATGCGCTTTTATGAACGTTTGCTGGAAGATGTCTCAGCACGGGAAGAGCGCCTTGAAGATATGCTGTAACACAGTTACTCTGCCTCTGCCCACCAGCAAACATCGACTACCCAATTAACAGGCTCCGACAGGTTTTTCATGGCTTTATTGCAAATCTCCGAACCCGGCATGTCCACCGCCCCGCACCAGCACCGTCTGGCTGCAGGCATCGACCTTGGCACCACCAATTCACTGGTTGCCACCGTGCGCAGCGGACAGGCAGACACCCTGAGCGATGCACAGGGTGCTCACCTGCTGCCGTCTGTCGTTTACTACCGGCAGGGACAGGATGCAGTGGTCGGCAGTGCCGCACGGGTGCATGCCACCGATGACCCGATGAATACCCTGGCTTCGGTAAAGCGTCTGATGGGGCGTGGCATCAGCGATCTTTCGACGCTGGCCGGCCAGTTAGCTTATGAGTTTGCGGCTACAGAGAGTGATGCAGACTCTTCCGTACCGCGTATAAAAACAGCCGCAGGCAATGTCACTGCCGTTGAAGTCTCGGCAGAAATTCTGCGGGCATTAAAAAAGCGGGCGGAGCAGACACTGGGTGGTGATTTAGCCGGTGTGGTGATTACTGTGCCCGCCTATTTTGATGATGCCCAGCGCCAGGCCACCCGCGATGCGGCAACACTGGCCGGACTGAATGTATACCGTTTATTGAATGAGCCTACTGCTGCCGCGATAGCCTATGGTCTGGATAAGCAGGCCGAGCAGGAACATCAGGATGAGCGCATAATCGCGGTATATGATCTGGGCGGCGGCACCTTTGATATTTCTATTCTGCGCCTGAACAAAGGGGTGTTTGAAGTGCTGGCTACCGGCGGCGACTCTGCGCTGGGCGGTGATGATTTTGATCTGGTGATTGCTGAATGGCTGCTGGAACAGGCCGGACTGAGTGATAGCCAAAGCCCGAACGTATTGCGCGCCGCAAAAGAAACCGCGCGTGAAGCCAAGGAAGTATTAACTGACAATCAGTCGGCCAGCCTTGCGCTCGGCTCATGGCACGGCAAACTCACCCGTACTCAGATGAATGAACTGATTGCCCCGCTGATCAAGAAAACCCAGCAAGCCTGTCGGCGGGCATTGCGTGATGCCGGGCTGCAAAAAGAAGACGTACAGGATGTGGTCATGGTCGGCGGCTCTACCCGTGTTCCGGCGGTTCGTGAGCAGATTGGTGAGTTTTTTGGTCAGCCACCATTGACTGAGCTTGACCCCGACCGTGTGGTGGCGATTGGTGCGGCAATACAGGCCGATATTCTGGCCGGTAATAAGCCGGATGCGGAGATGCTGCTGCTGGATGTGATTCCGCTGTCGCTGGGCCTGGAAACCATGGGCGGGCTGGTGGAAAAAGTCATCCAGCGTAATACCACCATCCCGATTACCCGCGCCCAGGAGTTCACCACTTTCAAAGACGGCCAGACCGCCATGTCTATCCATGTATTACAGGGCGAGCGAGAAACGGTTGAACAGAGCCGCTCACTGGCTAAGTTCGCCCTGCGCGGCATTCCGCCCATGGTGGCCGGTGCAGCGCGGATCAGGGTCACGTTTCAGGTCGATGCTGATGGCCTGCTGAATGTGACGGCCACTGAAGAATCCACCGGTGTGCATGCCGGGGTGGAAGTGAAGCCGTCTTACGGGCTGAGTGATACCGAAATTGAAACCATGTTACGTGCTTCAATGGAAAATGCGCGTGAGGACATGGAAGCCCGGCGTTTACGTGAGCAGCAGGTCGAAGCCGACCGGGTGCTGGAAGCACTGGATTCGGCCATGCAGGCTGATGGTGATCAGCTGCTGAATGAGAAAGAACGCGGTCTGCTGCTGGATAAGCGGGCAGAGTTGTATGCGGCCCGTCACCGGGGCGACCATAAAACGGTCGAAGCCGCGATTAAAGCCATGGAAAGTGCTGCCGAATTTTATGTGGCACGCCGGATGAATGAGAGTGTACGCGCCGCGATGGCCGGACACAGTGTTGATGAGTTTTCAGGATAACTAACGATGCCAAAACTGATTTTTTTGCCTCATGAAGAATTATGTCCGGAAGGTGCACTGATTGATGTTGAACCGGGTACCAGCATCTGCGATGCCGCGCTGCGGAATGGACTGGAAATTGAGCATGCCTGTGAGAAATCCTGCGCCTGTACCACCTGTCATGTTTATGTGCGTGAGGGCTTTGACTCACTGGAGGAAGCGACCGATCAGGAAGAAGATTATCTGGATAAAGCCTGGGGTGTCGATCCGGATTCACGGCTGAGTTGTCAGGCCATTGTCGCCGATGAGGATTTAGTGATAGAAATTCCTAAATATACTATCAATATGGTGTCAGAACATCATTAAGGAGGACGTGTCATGACTGAACTGAAATGGACGGACACACTGGATATTGCCATTGAACTGTATGAAAAACATAGCGATGTTGACCCGCGCTATATCCGCTTTACCGATCTGCATAGCTGGGTAATGGCGCTGGAGGGTTTCAATGATGCCCCGGATCGTTCCAGTGAAAAAATTCTTGAGGCTATTCAGATGGCCTGGATTGAAGAAGCCGATCTGGATTGAAGGCCGATTCACCTCATCCGAAACACCCTCACCCCTGCCCCTCTCCCTCACAGGGCGAGGGGTTCAAAGCATACAACTAAATAGCGACTGATGTTCACGGCTAATATTGTTACCAGTAATCAAAGTGGTATTCATGACAATCTGGAACAGGTTGTGCGACGTAATCAGGAAAACACCTTCCGCAAACCAGCCGCTGAACATACCCTGCGGGCCTTCACAGCCGTTCAGCAGCGCATTGCAGAGCGTCAGCAGCCAATCATCCTTGACTCCGGCTGTGGCACCGCCCTCAGCACCCGCCATATCGCACAGCAATACCCGGACTCCCTGGTGATCGGCGTAGATCGCTCTGAATTCCGTCTGGGTAAGCAATATGAAGAGGCCTTGCCGGAAAATGCGCTGACTTTGCGGGCTGATCTGGTCGACTTCTGGAATCTGGCAGCGCAGGCGGGCTGGCGACTTCAGCATCATTTTATTTTATACCCAAATCCCTACCCCAAAGCTATCCACCTGAAACGGCGCTGGCATGCCCACCCTGTTTTTCCGCAACTGTTGAAACTGGGCGGACAACTGGAGTTATGCACCAACTGGCAAACTTATGCTGAAGAGTTTGCGCTGGCTTTGCGCCTGAATGGTTATCCGGACGCCTCTGTGCAGCCCTTTGTACCGGAAACCTGCCGGACACTGTTTGAAACGAAGTATCACCAGACGGGACAAGATCTGTACCGTTGTGTCATCCGGTTGGAGCCATAACATGAGTAGTGTTCAGAATTCTGAACACTACCTACAGCTCACTCCAAACCTTATCCAGCCGTTTCGCCGAAACCGGCTTAGCCGTGCCCAACTCCTGCGCAAATAACGACACCCGGAACTCCTCAATCATCCAGCGGTATTCACGCAGTTCCGGGCTTTCATGCTGCACCTTCTTTCGCTGCTCCTTATACTTATCCCAGTAAGGCTGCACCTGCACCCGCAACGCCCGGTCTTTGGTGGGGGCGTCAGCCAGCTTCTCCAGCCGGCGCTGGATACCTTTCAGATAACGGCTCAGGTGACGCAGGGCATCCGGCTCAATATCCTCCAGAAAGCCGGGATAAACCAGATGTGCCAGCTGATCATTAATGTCATTCAGTGCTTCCAGCCAGGCAGGTTGCATGCGGCCTTTGAGCTGTTTGCGGATATTATGATAGATCTCAAGTGCCGGGGTGAGTTGGCGCCCCAGTTCCTGTGCTTCACTGAATAATTGCTTGCGTCCCTCAGCTAGTGCCACCTCAAAACTGCCCTGTTTACGAATATTCAGGTAATCCGCATAAGCCTGGCGGAAGGCATAGCGGCTGATACCGGCTTTCAGTTCCTCACACTTACCGGTGGCGGCATATTGCAGGCAGAGTTTCTGCATCGCCGGAATTTGTTTCGGAATCGCTTTTTCATCCGCAGGCAGGGCAAGCATAAACAGACGCAGCACACCGAGGCGATGTTCGCGCTGCGATTCTTCTTCATTATCAAATAGCTTGATATTAACGCTGCCACCTTGCTGGTTATTTTGAGTGGCATCCACCAGCGCAGGCCAGGCATGCAGCTTCATGCCGTTCAGATCCAGCTGATGGGTTTCCGGCAGGTCACCAAAATCCCAGCTCGTTACTCCCTGCTTTTCAATGGTGTGCACCGGCTGTTGTTTCAGCTCTTGCTGTGCCTGTTGCTGCACCTTGCCACGCAGGGCATGCCAGTTGCGCCCGGTTTTCACCACCACTCCGGCATCGTCCACCACCTCAAAGCGCATCAGAAAATGATCTTCCAGCTCAACCTGCTCCCAGATCTCATCCTCAATCCGGGTACCGCTCATGCGTAATAATTGCTGGCCAATCGCTTGCTGCAGAGGCAGTCCCTCATTGGGTTTAACCACTTCCAGTACCGCGCGGGCATAGTCCGGTGCCGGAACAAACTGCTTGCGCACCTGTTTCGGCAGGCCGCGAATCATGGCGGTGACTTTTTCCTCCAGCATACCGGGAACCAGATATTCAAAGCGGATCGGGGACAGCTGGTTCAGCGCCAGCAACGGTACTTTAACCGTGACGCCATCGTCCTCGGCATTCGGCTCGAAATGATAACGCAGTGGCAGAATCATGCCCTGTACCGTTAGCGTATCGGGATACTGATTACTGCGCTCATGCCCGGCATCACGCTGCATCAGGTAATCGCGGCTCAGAAATAATAGCTGCGGATTTTTGGCCTCAGCCTTTTTGCGCCAGCGTTCAAAGGAGTGTTTATTGAACACATCCGCTGGAATCAGTGGCTCAAAAAAGTCATACAGCAGCTGCTCATCAGCCAGTATGTCGCGGCGGCGGCCTTTGGCTTCCAGGGTTTCGATGTCTGAAATCAGTTCAGCATTGTGCTGAAAGAAGGGGGCATTGGTGCGGTATTCGCCATAGACTAGTGCATGGCGGATGAAAATCTCGCGGCTGGTTTGCGGGTCAATACGGCCAAAACTGACCTTGCGTCGCGGGGTGATGGTGATGCCATACAATGAAGTGCGCTCAAACGCGGCAACATTAGCCGGTTTCTGTTCCCAATGCGGCTCGGTGTAGTGATGTTTGATCAGGTGTTTGCCGAATTCCTCAATCCATTGTGGCTGGACTTTGGCGACTGTACGTGCAAATAGTTTGGAGGTTTCCACCAGCTCTGCGGCCATGACCCACTGCGGCGATTTCTTTTTCAGCGCGGAGCCGGGGAAAATCATGAACTTACGGCCATTGGCGCCGAGGTATTCACGGTCTTCGTCCTTGAGGCCGATATTGCCCAGCAGGCCGGACAGCAGGCTGCGGTGGATGCCGTCGTAGTTGAAAGTGCGTTCTTCGGCATTACCCCCCATCCCCGGCCCTTCCCCCGCAAGGGGGGCAGGGAGCTTAGTCGTGCCATTATTAATATTTGACTGTGTATTGGTTAGTTGTGCCTTAGTCCCTTCCCCCCTTGCGGGGGAAGGGGTTGGGGATGGGGGGGCTAACGGCTTGTTCGTGGAAGTTTTTTTCAACTGCGCCACCCCAAACTCCGCCTCCAATAACGTAGTACGTACCTGATGATGAATATCAAACCACTCCTGCAGCCGTACCCAGGACAGAAACTCACGCTTACACAGTTTGCGGTACTGGCTTTTGGACAGTGCCTTACGCTGCTGGTGGGCATAGTCCCAGAGCTTTAGCAGGCTGAGAAAATCTGAATCTTCGGTTTTAAAGCGGGCATGTTTTTCATCAGCGGCCTGCTGCTTTTCCATTGGCCGCTCACGCGGATCCTGTATCGCCAGTGCCGATACAATCACCAGCACATCAGCCAGCGCACCTTCTTTTTCCGCGGTCACCAGCATCTTGCCCAGACGCGGGTCAACCGGCAGTTTGGCCAGCATGCGTCCGGTCGGGGTGAGGCGATAATCCTTGTCCACCGCGCCGACTTCAAAAAGCAGCTTATAGCCATCGCGGATCAGGCGGGTGTCCGGTGCCTCAACAAACGGGAATTTTTCGATGTCACCCAGCTGCATCATTTCCATCTGCAGGATGACGGAAGCCAGATTGGTGCGCAGTATTTCCGGTTCGGTGAACTCAGGCCGGGCCAGATAATCCTCTTCGGAATACAGGCGGATGGCAATACCGGAGGAGACCCGCCCACAGCGTCCGGAGCGCTGGTTGGCGGAGGCCTGCGAGATTTTCTCAATCGGCAGGCGCTGTACACCGGCGCGCCATGAGTAGCGGGAAATACGCGCATGACCGCCATCGACCACATATTTTATGCCCGGAACGGTGAGTGAGGTTTCCGCGACATTGGTAGCCAATACCACTCTGCGCCGCCCATGTGGCTCAAAGACACGGTGCTGCTCCTCGGCGGACAGCCGCGCGAATAAGGGCAGGATTTCGGTGGAGGGTGGGTGGTGCTTGCGTAAGGCTTCGGCAGTCTCGCGAATCTCACGCTCACCGGGCAGGAAGACCAGAATATCACCGCTGCCTTCCAGACTCAGCTCATCGACGGCCTCCAGAATCGCCTCGGTCTGGTCGCGTTCATCCTCACCATCCACATCCACCAGTGGCCGGTAGCGCATTTCTACCGGATAGGTGCGCCCCGAAACCTCAATAATCGGTGCGCCGTTGAAGTGTTCTGCAAAACGTTCCGGGTCAATGGTGGCTGAGGTGATAATCAGCTTCAGGTCGCGGCGTTTCGGCAGCAGCCATTTCAGGTAGCCGAGCAGAAAGTCAATATTGAGGCTGCGCTCGTGTGCCTCATCGATAATCAGTGTGTCATAGTCATTCAGAAAACGATCCTGCTGAATCTCGGCCAGCAGAATGCCGTCGGTCATCAGCTTGATATAACTGTTTTTCTGGGTTTTATCAGTGAAACGTACCTTGTAACCGACCTGTTGCCCCAGCGGGCTGTTTAACTCTTCAGCGATGCGTGCAGCGACAGTGCGTGCGGCAAGGCGGCGCGGTTGGGTATGGCCGATAAACCCGTCAATCCCCAGACCGGCATCCAGACACATTTTTGGCAGTTGGGTAGTTTTACCGGAGCCGGTTTCACCACAGATTACAACGACCTGATTTTCTTTAATGGCCTTAATAATCTCATCGCGACGCTGCGCAACCGGCAGGTCTTCCGGATACTCAGGTTTGATGGCGTTCAGAAGGCGTTGCTCACGGCGCTGCGCGGATGCTTCAACTTTCTGCAGCAACTGTAACAGGCGTTGCTCATCCGGCTTGCGTTCCAGCCGTTGCAGTTCGCGGCGCAGGCGGAAACGATCCGCACCCATGCAGCTGTTTATTTTTTTGCGCAGGGTATGGATATTCAGTTTGTTGATAGTCGTTGGTGTCGGATCGGTCAAAGTGTCGGATTTTTGCGTACAGTTAAATCAGGGTATTTTAGAGCGTAGGGAAGGGAATACAAAGTTTTGTCAGTGGCATTCGTCCGCTGTGATAGTTTCAGGCAAAAATTATTGCCCGTTCGTTAATCTGTGTGTGATCCGGCAATTTGCACAAACACTTACGGGGGAATCGCTGATTTTACGGTAAACTATGCTTTACTGATCACAATAATCATAAACAACGGAGGTTCCTCATGTTTGCTGAATTTGCAATCGCAATACTGGTTTTTATCGGCGTTCTGGTGTTCATGGGCGTCAAAATGGTGCCGCAGGGCTACGCGTATACCGTTGAGCGCTTCGGGCGTTATGTGCGAACGTTGCAGCCCGGTTTGGGGCTGCTGGTGCCGATTATTTACCGGGTCGGGCATAAGGTGAACATGAAGGAGCAGGTGCTGGATATTCTCCCGCAACAGGTCATCACCGCGGATAATGCCAATGTCACGGTCGATGGTGTGGTGTTTTATCAGATTTTTGATCCGGCTAAAGCCTCGTATGAAGTTAACCATCTGGAGCATGCCATCCTGAATCTGACTATGACTAATCTGCGCTCAGTGTGTGGTTCATTCCAGCTTGATGACCTGCTCAGTAAGCGCGATGAAATCGGTGCGCGCTTGCTGATGATTGTGGATGAGGCAACGAATGCCTGGGGGGTCAAAGTGCTGCGGGTGGAGATTAAGGACATTGATCCGCCCACCGATCTGATTAATGCGATGAATCTGCAGATGACTGCCGAGCGCCGCAAGCGTGCCCAGATCACCGAGGCTCAGGGTTTGAAGGAGTCGCAAATTCTGGAGGCGGAAGGGGAGAAGTCGGCGGCATTTCTGCGCGCTGAGGCACGTGAGCGTGAGGCGCTGGCTGAAGCCAAGTCGACCAGAATGGTTTCAGAGGCGATTGGTAATGGTAACGTCCAGGCGCTGAATTACTTCATTGCACAAAAGTATGTGGAAGCATTAGGCAAATTTGCTGAATCTGACCAGCAGAAGACCATTTTTATGCCGCTGGACAGCAGTAGTATTATCGGTTCTATCGGCAGTATCAGTGAGCTTTGGAATGAGACCAAAAAGAACTGAAATCATTATATTAGCGGGGTGAAAAGATGATCGAAGAGCAGATTGAGTTCTGGTACTGGCTGATTCTGGGCGTGGCATTCTTTGCGCTGGAGGTGTTTGCGCCCGGGGCGATTCTGATGTGGTTTGGCTTCGGTGCAGTTGTGGTGGGGCTGTTGTTATGGCTGCTGCCGGATCTGGCTTTTGCCTGGCAGGTGCTGATTTTTGCTGCGGTTTCAGGGGTCAGTGTACTGGCCTGGCGGCGTTCACGGTTTTTTCGTGAGGAAGCCACACCTTCTGATGAGCCCGGCCTGAATAACCGTTTACAAAGCCACGTTGGCAAGGAATACACGCTGACCGAAGCCATCCGCAATGGCCGCGGTTCAGTGCGGGCCGGAGACAGTAACTGGCGGGTCAGCGGCCCTGATCTACCGGTGGGAACGCGGGTGCGGGTAACGGCAGTGGACGGGATTATTTTTGTGGTGGAGGCGGTAGAGGGATAGCCTGTATACGTCAAATCCCGTCTTTGCCGGGCGGGATTTGATTATTGCTCATCAGGTCAGTTCAACGGCCAGGTCTGTACTCCATCCACTGGCAGACTGTTGCCATCAAAACCCTCACCCTTGCAGTAACCCGCCGGGCTGCTGATAAAGAACCTGCGTTGCGCTGCCGGATAAGCAAAACCTGCCACCTGCGCATCTGCCTTGGCGCTGAAATCCTGCCCCCACATGCGGATGAAGGCGCGGTAATCCAGCCCGCTGGCCCAGGAAGCACTCACTACCATCCAGTCGTTGTTGCTGATGGATTGTACTTCAGCCAATGTGTAACTGGAGAAACCCAGACTATCTTTTTTCTCTGCCCAAGTGGTTTCATTAGATTTAGCCCTGTTGAACTCCCGTTCCAGTATGTGCAGACGCGCCAGCAGATGCCAGCCATCCTGCAAGACACCCTGCTTCTGCGCCTCCATCATCATCTGGATGGTCATACTGACCTGCTGCGACCAGCCGGAAGTCGCCCACAGGTTGGTTTGCAGGTATGCCATCGGGTCAGCCTGTCCGGCACCGGACTGCAAGGTATTGAACACACTCTCAAATGGCAGTCTCTGACAGACCGGATCGTTGCCGGTTTCCTTGTAGTACTGTGTCTTGCTGTAATAGGAATACGGATTGGTGGTGGAATGCCCCTCCCAACCCGTGAAACGGAAACGGCCTTTTTCCAGACCATGACCCAGTTCGTGGATGTCACCATGCCCGGTGGGGCTGAACGCCCAGTAAGCATCATACGGATTGCCGGAGCAGCCATAACCACAAGTCGCCTGATCCGCATTCATGTGCTTGACCATATCCAGCGTCTCGATGGTCAGCCCTTTGGCAGTGGCGAAATCGTGGATTTCCGGCACCACATCAATTCCCGGCCCCTGGAAACCGGCCAGCACGTGCGGGAAGTTGTACAAATGACGCATGGTTCTGGCTGCCAGATTGGCCGCATCACCCCATTGGGCGACGGATTCGCGCATCTTGCTCAGGGTGGAATGCACCTCGAAACCGGGTGTCACCAGTTCCGCCCAGTCGTAATCGCCTGCCGCCAGTTTCGCTGTGAAGCTGGCATCGTCGTCACTACTGCGCCAGTACGGGTGTTCGCCCACATTCTCGAAACGCAACTGCACCGGCAAATCATTGGTGCTGAAAGCCACCTGCACCGGCCCGCCGTAGGGCGAGGTGAAAGCGATGGTTTCACCGCTTTTCACTTCCATCAGCGCACTTTGCAGGTATTTGGGGCGGTTGTAGCTGTTTGCCGCCCACTGATGGGTGGAACCGGAACGCAGGCTATTAACAAAAACCTTCACCGCCAAATCGCTGTCATCCAGCCGGGTGACGTGCACGGTCTGCCCCGGCAATGCATACACACCAGCGGAACGGAAATAGACCTTGCTTTGCAGATCAACCGTTTTGGTGACCGGTGTGATATGGCTGAAATCGCTGCGGCTGAAATTGCCCATGTCCGGCTGCGCCGGGTTGACCAGCCGGTAGTTGTAAACGGCATGGTCAGCAAAATACGCCCGCATGAAATCGTTGTCATCCGTATTGACCTTATCCATCGGGAAGCGCACCGTTTGCCGATAGCTATCCCCCAACAGAGCCAGCAGCTTTTGCAGACGGAAACCTTCCTGCGTGAACAGGTTAATCTTGGCAGAATCCAGGCCGGTCATGATTGAACGAACTGCGGATGCGCCTTGATGAAACTCACTGTCAAGCCCGGCTACGCCTGAACAATTCTCACCATCGCAGGCACTCCAGTCGAAGGCGTAATCCCGTGCCCTGAAGTGATTCAGCATGGTTTTGATGGAGCTAACGTCAGCAGGAGTTTTCTGCAGGTACGCGGTAATATCGAAGGCCGACAGCTTCAGTTTTTTCCAGTAGTTATCCCACTGGTAAGCAACATTAAACTGTGGGAACAACGCCTGCCCCAGTTCGGTAATACCACCATCCAGGTGCAGATATAGCACCGGAATCCCCTGCGCCATGGCTGACCTGACCGCTTCGGTAACGCTTGCCGGGTCGGTCGTGGCGTTCATATGCTGGGAAATGATCAGCAGGTCAGTCCCCGCTTCCAGACAGACTGGCAGTGCGGCATCGTCACAGGTATTCGCCGCATTGTAGCTGACCTGACCGGGGTAACGCTGATCCAGCCATTCGCGCACGGCACGTTCATCCGGAAACCAGTAGCCATCATCCAGGTGGGCAATCACCACGTTGAACGGGGCGGATTTCAGATCGCCCCGCCCGCTCAGCCAGGACAGGCTGTTTTCCATGAACTGATGCATCTGTTCATTGAGCAGCGCGCTGTTCGAGCGGTAATTGCGCATCGGGTTGCCGCCCAGTAACATGTAGCGGGAACCTTGCGCGCCGATAATGCCGATTTCCTTCTCATACACAGTGTAACCGTCAGCGGCGTTGTTGGTGGTGAGCACCGGCGTGTTCATGCCGTAAGTGGACAACAACAGCGAGGCATCGTGGGTCGGTTCCCAGTCGATTGCGGTCAGGCTGGAACCGTCAGCCCTGGCTGTGCCGTCGTCATTCAGGTTAAACAGTTTCACCTTCGCATCCAGCAGCAGGTTCTGGTTATCGGTAATCGTCGCCAGCGTCGCATCCAGCAATTCAACGTCAGTCACTTTGGAGATGGAGCCGCTGCCCAGCGCAGCCTCCACCGCATCAATAGCAGTGACATTGACCGTGAGGGTGGTGCTGGTGGAATGACTGCCGTCGCTGACCAGTACATCAAATACATAGGAAGCATCGGCTTGCAGCGTGCCATTGACCGTCACCTTACCCTGCGCATCAACCGCAAAGGGAACCTGACCGGCGAGGCTGAAACTCAGGTTATCCAGTTGCCAGTCATACGCTTTCAGGCTGACGATCGGCGTACCCGGCGGGCTGGCGTGCGGAATCAGGTAAGCGGCTTCATGAGGCTCAATGTAAGGGGGCTGGGGCGTTTCACCGTACACTTCCACATCACGCATATGCAGACAGTTGCCATCCGCCGCTTTGATGATCAGGTACCTGCCGCTGACAGGGCTGGGCAACACGATTTCCTGCGCGGTATCTGTGCCCGCCAGTGTGAAAATGTGGTCACTTTCATTGAGCGTTCCGCCATAAGACGTTGTCGTGAGATAAACACCGGCATCTTTGATGCGGGAGCCCCAACCGCTGCGCCCCGTTACCACGATGCGGGCAACGCTGGTGGGATCAGGCAGGCGCAACTGCCACCAGTTGTCGGTGGCGTTGCATTGCGTGTGGTTGAAACTCTCCGGGTCGTCGTCAATCGCCAGCGAGGCGACCCAACTACCATAATCCGCGCCTTGCGTGGCAACCCCGAACAGGCTGGCAATATTGAGAGTGGCCGGGTCAACCACGGGAGGTGTGATGGTTGCAACACTCTCACTTCCTGCTTCAATGACATAATTCAGACTGCTTGTCCCATTAAGCGGGTGCAGCAGCGTATTGAAGCTGAGCAGGTTTATATCATTGCCCGGTCCGGTAAAAACACTGACGCCATCCAGATTCAGGTCGGTATTGAAATAGCCGCTCAGGATGTAGTTAGCCTGTTGATCACTATTCGCCGGAGCCGTCAGGATGTAAGTAATCACCTGGTTTTTATCCGTACCGGGGCCGCTGCTGATCAGACGGGCATTGGCATCTGCATCTCCGGCCCACAACATGGCTTTGTCTTCGCTTTGGTAACGGCTGGTATCCACTGGATGCCGGGAGGTAAAATCCACTTTAGTGCTGGCCTGTTGTAAGGTCACTGGCTGAGAAACTGCCGCCAGATGATTACGGTGGCGGACTGCCACTCGGTATTGTCCCGGTTCGATACCGGTGAATATCAGGATATTTTCGCCGCTTTGCGGATCAGCCAGCAAACCGTTACGTTGCAATAACACTGCCTTATTGGCTAGTGACGTGGCATCACCATTGGCAGAGCGTAACTCCAGTAATACCCAGTCGACGATGGCAGTTTCATCTTCTGTTGCCAACAGGCCGGTGGACAGTATTTCTGCTCCGCTATAGTCAAAGGGAGGAAAATTGTAGGGTTGTGCTTCCGGTATCAGGTTTTTGCGGCGCAGATCATCCCGCATCAGGCCGGTTGTGGTGTCGTATGCACCCTGTAACCACACTTTGACACCAAGGGATACATCGGCAAAGACAGGCTGAATACCTGTGACGAAGAGCAAGATAACGAGCAGGATGTGGCTGGATTTCATGGCGTAAATTATTGTTATTCATAACCAAAGTTTTGCCATGATACCGCGAATCCCGTCTTTGTGGGGCGGGATTCGACGAACTGCTTATGTCATTTGTGAGGACGCTATGTTTGCGGTGGTCTGATCAGCCCAGAAATTCCTTGGCAAAATCCAGCATGCGTTGTGTGGAGTGCAGTGCTTCAATGCGAATGGCTTCATCAACATGAATTTCATTCTCACCGGTTTCCAGTACTTTGAGCAGATTATCCAGTCCGTTCATGGCCATCCACGGGCAGTGTGCACAGCTCTTACAGGTCGCGCCTTCGCCCTGAGTCGGCGCTTCAATCAGCTCTTTCTCCGGAGCCAGCTGGCTCATTTTGTAGAAAATACCGTGGTCAGTAGCGACGATAAATTTTTTGTTCGGCAGTTCCTGTACCGCTTTAATAATCTGCGTGGTTGAGCCTACCACATCAGCCATTTTCACCACTTCTTCCGGTGATTCGGGGTGCACCAGAATGGCGGCATCGGGGTGTTGCTCCACCAGCTCGCCCAGCGCCCGGAACTTGAATTCATCATGCACAATGCAGGCTCCCTGCCAGCGTACCATTTCCACGCCTGAAACCCGCTCGATATAGCTGCCCAGATGGCGATCCGGTGCCCATAACACTTTTTTGCCCTGTTCACCCAGCCAGCTGACCAGCGGCAGGGCAATGCTGGAGGTGACCACGTAGTCGGCACGTGCCTTCACCGCCGCACTGGTATTGGCGTAAACCACCACGGTATGGTCGGGATGTTCATCGCAGAATTTACTGAACTCATCAATCGGGCAGCTCAGATCCAGCGAGCATTCCGCTTCCAGTGTCGGCATTAATACCCGTTTTTCCGGATTGAGGATTTTGGCGGTTTCACCCATGAAGCGGACACCGGCCACGATCAGGGTTTTGGCGGGGTGTTCATTACCGAATTTGGCCATATCCAGCGAGTCGGAAACATAGCCACCGGTTTCCTCGGCCAGTTCCTGTAACTCGGCATCAACATAATAATGGGCAACCAGTACCGCATCCTGCTCTTTCAGTTTCTGCTTGATTTTTTCTTTGATTTCAGCCTTTTGTGCCGGTGTATAGTGCGGGCGCAGGGATTCGATATGCGCGGTTTTGGGTGTTTCAAAGGTCGGAATAACGGGGGCAGTGGCTGACATGAGTTTTAATATCCTGTTTTGTATCAATATGACCTAAGCATGAGGGTTAAGGCGGACAGATTCAAGCGTCTGTTGCTGACAGGCACATGCACCAAATCTGCAAAAAACTCCGCATATTCTCCACAAGCCATAACCACTCTCTGCACAGCCGCTGCGTAAAGTTATCCGTAATCTGATTACGGAGGCTATTATGCAAACACAACGTTATTCACTGAAATTTGTCGTTATTTTCTTCCTCATTCTGATGTTGCTGATTCCGCAGGGCTTTTTGATGGGCCTGATTGGTGAGCGGGTTGGCTGGCGCAGTGAGGCTTATCAGAGTATTCAACAGAGCTGGCCGGGTGCACAGACACTGGCAGGGCCGTTGCTCAGTGTGCCGTACCGGATCACCTATGACATCAAAGAGAAGGTGAAGGATGCGGACGGCACGGAGCGTGAGGTGATTAAAACCGCGCAGCTCAAAGACACGCTGTATGTGATCCCGCGCCAGCTGGATATTCAGAGCAAGCTGGGCAGCAGCATGCGTTACCGGGGGATTTATGAGGTGCCGGTTTACAGCAATCATCTGCAGGTCATCGGTGCCTTCAATACCCAACCTTTGCTGGATCTGGTGCAGGCGCATAAAGATAAAAAAATCAGCTTTGATGCGCCACAGTTATCGGTACTGGTACGTGATCAGCGCGGTATTGCCCGGCCGCCGGAAATTAAATGGGATAACCGCAGGCTGGCTTTTAAACCGGGCAGCCAGCTCGATAATGCGCCTTCCGGTATGCATGTGAAATTACCTGAGCTGAGTACAGACCGGGTGCAGCAGATTCCGTTTGCCTTTGATCTTGAATTGCGCGGTATGCAGCGTATGGATTACGCACTGTTATCAGAAAATACCGATGTCAAACTGATCGCAGACTGGCCGCACCCGAAGTTTACCGGTGAGCTGCTGCCTGAACAGCGTGAGGTGAATGAGCAGGGTTTTACCGCACAGTGGCAGGCTTCTTCATTTTCCTACAATGTCAGCGGAGCGCTGGAGGAGTGTCGCAAGGGGCAATGCTTCAGTCTGTTGCAGCGTGCGGTTGGCTTTGAGCTGCTGCAGCCGGTTGATGTCTATCAGCAGTCCGAGCGCAGTGTAAAATATGCTGCCCTGTTTATTATCCTGACCTTTGTGGTGCTGATACTGTTTGAGCTGCTGAAAAAGTTACGGGTACACCCCATTCAATACACGCTGGTGGGACTGGCGCTGACCGTATTTTATCTGCTGCTGATTTCGCTGTCGGAACACATCAGCTTCCTGAAAGCCTATGTGGTCGCTGCACTGGCCAGCACCGGCCTGCTGACCTTTTACTTCGGGGCGATTCTGCACAGCCGCAAACTGGGGGTGTTACTGGGCTCCGGCTTGCTGGGGCTGTATTTCATCCTCTACATCATTCTGCAGGCTGAGGATAAGGCCTTACTGATGGGCAGTGTGTTGATCTTCGTTGTGTTGGCGGTGCTGATGTTGGCGACCCGCAATCTGGACTGGTATGCCCTGACCCATATCGAAAAATCCGAAAAGACCGGTAAACCAGACCGGGCCGGAAGCGGGGGCATATTGTCATCCGCCGCAGAACAGAACCCCGCATAGGCAGCTATCCACCCTCGCTGCTATGTGTTCTACCGCTACCTGAACGGGTAGCGGTAGCTTTTCGTTTCCAGCCCGGACGTGGTTCAGCCCAGCCCCCGCGCCAGATCAGCCTGAATATCGCCGAGACTTTCCAGCCCGACAGACACCCGGATCAAACCTTCATCTATACCGGACTCCGCACGCTGCTCATCCGTCAGGCGGCAATGCGTGGTACTGGCCGGATGGGTAATGGTGCTCTTGGTATCACCCAGATTGGCGGTGATGGACAGCATCTGCGTGTTGTCGATAACCTTCCATGCGGCATCCCGCCCACCTTTCACCACAAACGAGACAATGCCGCCAAAGTCACTTTGCTGCTGTTTGGCCAGTTCATGCTGCGGGTGGGATTCCAGTCCGGGATGATAAACTTTTTCCACATTCGGGTGCACGTCCAGCCAGCGGGCCAGCGTCAGTGCATTCTCACAGTGTGCCTTCATGCGGATACTCAGGGTTTCCAGTCCCTTGAGGAAAATCCAGGCATTAAACGGGCTCATGGTCATACCGCCGGAGCGCAGCACGCCATACACTTCTTCGCCGACCAACTGCTTATCGCCCACCACAGCACCACCCAGCGCGCGGCCCTGTCCGTCCAGATATTTGGTGGCTGAATGGGTGACCAGGTCTGCCCCCAGTTCCAGCGGGCGTTGTAATGCCGGAGTACAGAAACAGTTATCAATCACCAGCAGGCTGTTATGCCGGTGTGCCAATGCGGCCAGCTCCCGGATATCGACCAGTTCAGTGAGCGGGTTTGACGGGGTTTCGGCAAAAAACAGTTTGGTGTTCGGCTGTATCGCCTGTTCCCAGCTGTTCAGGTCGCTGAGCTTGACGAAGCTGACCTCAACCCCGAATTTCTGCACGTATTTCTGAAATAACACCGTGGTGGTGCCGAAGACGGAGGCGGAGCAAATCAGATGATCACCGCTTTTCAGCAGCGCCAGAATCACCGATAAAATTGCCGCCATGCCGGATGAAGTCGCCACGCAGCTGTCGCCACCTTCCAGTGCTGCCAGACGCTCCTGAAAATAGCGCACCGTGGGATTAGTCATGCGTGAGTAAACATTGCCCGGTGCATCACCGGCAAACCGGGCCGCCGCTTCGGCAGCACTGCTGAAGACAAAACTGGAGGTCGGGAAAATAGCTTCCGCGTGCTCCATTTCATGAGTGCGGGTGTGTCCGGCACGTACCGCCAGCGTGTTGAAATCCCAGGGTTCGTTATTCATGATGTGGCCTCGATACCAAAGGCGGGTACAAAAAAACCCGCTAAGCAAAAGGCTAAAGCAGGCTGGCCGCTTTAGCAGTATTTTTAAAGCGCCCGCAAGCTGATGTTCAAATCGGCGCAAAAGTTATGGTAGGCGCAGAGGGGGGAGGCTGTCAAATAAAGGATGCGCTTGCACTCCGTGCTAAGGCGCATAAAATAACCGCTTTATTTTCCACAGCGGTAAATCCATGAAATATGTCAGTATCCCGGTCACCCCTTTCCAGCAAAACTGCAGCATTATCTGGTGCGAAGAAACGCTGGAGTGTGCGTTTGTGGATCCGGGCGGTGATATTGAAAAACTGCAGGCGGTGGTGGAGCGTGAAGGGTTGAAGCCGGTGGCTATCTGGCTGACCCACGGTCACCTGGATCATGTCGGTGGCACAATGCCGCTGGCGGAAGCTTATGCAGATCTGCCGGTGATCGGCCCGCATGAGGGAGATGCCTACTGGCTGGATGGTCTGCCGGTGCAGTCACAGCAGTTTGGTTTTCCGCATCATGATGCATTTCGGCCCACGCAATGGTTACAGGCCGGTGATACGCTGACGCTGGGCAAAGAACAGTTCGACGTGTTATTCACGCCGGGACATACACCGGGGCATGTGGTGTTGTTTAATAAGCAGGCGGGCGTGGTGTTCGTCGGTGATGTACTGTTTGCCGGATCCATCGGACGGACGGACTTTCCCGGCGGGAACCATCAGCAGCTGATGAACTCTATTAAAACGCAGTTATGGACGCTGGGAGATGAGGTGGTGGTGGTGCCGGGACACGGGCCGAATACCACGATTGGCAGGGAGCGCCGTACTAATCCGTTTGTCAATTAAGAATAAATCCGGTTTGGGTAGCTTGCTTGGGGGTAAGTCCTTGTCGGTACAACAGAGGGCTACAATTATGCGTTACTGGCGTCATTTTACTTTGCCACTGCTGGCAGGGCTGTTTGTTTCTGCCTGCTCCATTGCTTCCGGGCCGGTGATACCGGGTTATAGCGGTATGCAGGGAATGCTGGTCACCCATAATCAGGTGCGCGGGCGCCTGGGCTTGCCGCCGCTAAGCTGGTCGGGAGAGTTAACTGCTTATTCACAGGACTGGGCAAATTATCTGGCAGGAGGAAATAGTTGTCGCATGCGCCATCGGAGTCATGCCGGAAAGAACCATCGCAATTTCGGTGAAAACCTGTTCTGGGCCAGCCCGGTAAGTTGGTCAGACGGGCGTTCAGAGCCTCAGCAGATAACTGCCGCCGAAGTGGCCAGAGATTGGGCGAGCGAGGCAAAGGACTACAGCTATGCTGCCAACCGTTGCCGCCCCGGTGAACAGTGCGGGCACTATACACAGATGATCTGGCGCGATACCACGCAGGTGGGTTGTGCCATGAGTTTGTGCCCGGATCAGGGGCAGATCTGGGTATGTAGCTATAATCCGCCCGGGAACTGGGTTGGGCAGCGGCCTTATTGAGGTGAAGCAGACTGAAGCTTTAAGTATGGAGCAGTCTGATTTTTTGCACGAATATTGGTTTTTGAGTGTGCTTTTACCAGTAACAGTGACTATTTGGTTACATCGAATACTAAAGATTTTAAATATGCTGAGTGGCAGGGAGCAGGGTTTGAGGCCTTAACCCCTGCTGAGTTTTGTCAGCAATGGAGGCTGAGTTATGAGTGAGTTATCTGCTAATAAAACAAAGGTGGTCACTTTGCGGATACCTTTGGAGTTAAAGTCCCGGCTTGATCAACAGGCAAAGCTGCAAGGTGTCTCTGTGAATAATCTGGCAAATTATTTGCTGACAACACAGGTTAGCCAGTTGGAAACCCTGTCAGCTATCGAAACACGTTTGCATAAAAGTGATATTAACGAGCTGAAAAAGAGAGTAAGCAGTATTCTGGATAAAGTGCCGGGGAAACAGCCTTTGCCAGAATGGGATCGACTGTAAGTTTCTGAATGACAGTCATTGGGCTAAGCATACATCAGCTGGTTATTTAATCGTGGATACAGGCCCGCTCTGTGAGGCTGGCTCACAAAAAAAACGACCAGCCCGACAAGCCCAGCACTACCACCGAGAGCGTCAGTAATTTCCAGGTGCTCAGCTCCCGTTCCTCATAAACCTCTTCTTCATCACTATACCGGGTGAGCAGCATAGGCAGCATTAGCTCCAGTCGCCATAACAGATGCCGCCAGCGGCCACCCCAGCTACTTAGCCACAGTTTCACGGCTGATCTCCGCTGACCATAGCGTGCAGAGCCTGTTTGTCTTCTTTATGCTTCATGGCGTGCGCAATCACCAGCTCACGCCATACCTCTTTTTTCATCCGGTAGACATCGAAGCGCCACAGCTGGCGGCTCTGGTTGTCCGGAATATCCATGGTGAAAAATTCCTGCATGATGCGCGGCAGTTTTTCCAGATCGACGCCATGGGCGAAGCGGTCAATTTTATTATTTGCTTCCAGCCAGGCAATAATCCGGCGCACATTCTGCTCCTGCTCAGTGCTCACAGCCTGCGCGGTGGGGATAATCAGATAGTTACTGAACCAGCCGTGATACAAATAAGCCTGCAGCAGGCTGAGCTGGTCATTGGCAGTATCATTGCTGAGGTGAAAGCTTTCCAGCTCGCGGGCCTCATCTGTGTTGTAGCGGCGGCCGGTATAGGCGCGGCCATACTCCAGGCCGTCGATCAGGCCGATAATCAGGATAAACAGGTCAATCAGCAAACCGGCGACCAGTGGCACATAGTCTGTGCTGGTAAGTTTGAGTTCGGCCAGCTTTTCCTGAGTATTGGTGACCGTGTCCAGATCCATCAGTGAGGCGAACACTTCCCAGGAGCGTTGTAATACCGTGCGGTTATTGCTCTGGTCGAACAGGGTGACCTTGCGCGGTTCGGGCAGGGCATCCAGTGCTGCCAGCAACGCGTCAATCTTGCGGGTGATTTCCGTATCCATGCAGGAAACCACGGTACGCTCACCGTCTTCTTTCGGGTCGCGTGACTCCAGAAATTTACGCTTATCCCCGCGTCGTGCTTCCAGCTGTTCGCGGATACGGTTGGTGTCGGAGCCGGTACGATAGCTGCCGATCAGCGCCACAATGTCATTCAGCTCACGCTCGCGCTGGGCGACGATGCCTTCCTCGCTGAGATCCAGATCATCCAGCAGCCGGTTCAGCGCACTGATATGCCCGCCGACTTTTTCCTCCAGTCCGCCAACATCTTCAGCAATGGCACCAAATCGTTCGGCTTCATCATTACGCAGATAATTCAGCGCTCCCTTGCCGGGCAGGCTTTTCTCATCACAGGTACCGCCATACAGGTTTTCATCGCGGGCACGTTTGGCCGAGTATTTGGAAAGTTCGTTCGCCACTTCACGGACATTGGCGAAGGATTGCTCGTAGGTTTTGGCACTGGCGCGGATGCTTTCCACACCGTCCTTATAGACTTCCTGCGCATAGCTATCGGCACGGAACACCTCATACCACCAGCCATAGCTGAAGAAGACACTGAACAGCATGGCCACGATATACACCAGGAGCGCCAGAAAGCGGGTGATGGGCCGGTAGCCGTGAATCATGAACAGCAGGGTGACAACCAGTGTGGCCTGGATGGTGAAGACCATGAAGGCAATGAAAAGGGTTTGCCACTGGCTCAGGTCGTTATCATTCTCGGCATTGAGAATCACCAGGCCTTTGTAGCTGGTCACGAAAGAGATCACTGATAACAGAATGACCAGTATCAGGGTTAGTTTAATTTTTGTGCGTGGTCGCTCTGTCCGCCCGCTTTCAGCAACTGGCATAGGTACAAAATCCTTTTTGATTATTCGATGCACCACCGTTTTTCCCAAAAAACCGGCGTGCAATCCTGCCCGGAACACTTATAACTCAGCTGATCCACCGGACGCAAGCCGGGAGCGATAATTGTAATATTGCGGAGTGCTTTGATAGCACACCCGTGCTGACTCAAAAAAGGACCGGATTGAAGCATGAATTAGCCGGAAGGCTGTGCTAAGTTGATGGTTTCTGTTGGAGGGTGGAATAAAAAATGAGTTTTGAAACAGTCATCTTTGAAGAAATTGAGGCGGGTATTTTTCAGCTGACCCTTAATCGCCCGCAGCAGCTGAATGCACTGAATGCCACCATGCTGGATGAAATTAATGCGGTAGTGGCTGAGCTGGAGACAACGCCACAGGCACGTGTGTTGCTGGTGACCGGTGCCGGGGACAAGGCATTTGCAGCCGGAGCGGATATTTCCGGGATGGCGGATAAGAATATGGTTGAAGGTCAGCAGTTCGGGCGCAAGGGGCAGCGGGTTTTCCGTCGGCTGGAGACCCTGCCGTTTCCGGTGATTGCGGTGGTGAACGGTTATGCGCTGGGTGGTGGCTGTGAGCTGGCGATGAGCTGCGACTGGATTCTGGCGGCGGATAGTGCGCAATTTGGCCAGCCGGAAGTGGCGCTCGGGGTTACTCCGGGGTTTGGCGGTACGCAGCGCTTGCCGCGTCTGGTCGGACGTGGCCGGGCGATGGAAATGGCGGTGACCGGTGTACGGCTGGATGCGCAGACCGCCAGTGACTGGGGGCTGGTGAACCGGGTTTATCCGGCAGAAGAGTTGATGGCTGCTGCCCTGAAAATGGCGCATACCATTACCCGGCAGGCACCTTTTGCGGTGGAGATGTGTAAGCAGGTGATTCACCGCGGTGAAAATATGGAGCTGGAAACCGCCTGTGTGCTGGAGGAGCAGGTGTTTGGTATGTGTTTCGCCACTGAAGACCAGAAAGAGGGCATGTCAGCGTTTGTGGAGAAACGAAAAGCGGTGTTTAAAGGGCGATAAGCGGGTATCATATTCGGCCACTATTTGAAGAGTCTGGATACGGGACAACGTTAAAGATGAAAAATTGGGCTATTGATCAGGTATATACAGCACGGACGACCAGAGAGCTGGGGGATAAGGGTGAGCAAAGCGGCATTTTTAAGCTGCCCTTTTTGGATACCGCCAGTGTGGATGAAAATGGTATCGTTGGTGATATTCAGGCGGATAAGCACGTGCATGGCGGGCCGGAAAAAGCCCTGCACCAGTATGCCGTGGCCAGTTATCTGCTGATGCGTCAGGCATTTCCGAAGCTGGCCGGGAAGTTTGTGGCCGGTAGCATGGGGGAGAATATTTCAGCGCAGGGTATGCATGAGCATAATGTGCATGTCGGGGATATTTACCGCATTGGTGGAGTGAAGGTACAGGTTTCTCAGCCACGCCAGCCTTGTTGGAAAATTAATAGCAAATTCGATGACTCTAAACTCGTTAAGTTTATTAGTAAAACGCATATTAACGGCTGGTATTACCGGGTGCTGGAGGGCGGCGAGCTGCAGGCTGCTGACCGTATTGAGTTACTGGAGCGGCCGAATGATATGTCGGTGTATAACTTTTTGCGTATTTATGGGGAGCAGCGGCCCGCAAAGCACGATTTGAAAAGGCTGGTGGATTGTAAGGGGCTGAACCCGGCCTGGCAAATCAAGTTGCAGGAGCGTTTTGATTATCTGTATGGTTAAGCCGCTCTATTGCTGAGCCGGTTTAAGGTTTGTGGTTTTATTTATCATTCTGCTGTTGCTTTTGATCGGGATTATATTAGTATTTTTTGCTGTTCGGGGTGAATATGGATTTTGCCTCTCCCACTGATTAAGGAAATTTATTGTGCCAGATAAACCCAGTGAAACTGATCAGCCGCTTAGCAACCCTCAGCAAAGTATTGATGTAAAGCCGGATGCTGCAACAGCGGAAACGCCGGTAGATGAGCCTGTTGCTGAGGTTACCGCGGCTGAAAAAGATCCTCTGGGTTCTCCGGGTGAGGCTGTCGTGAGTTCTGAATCCGGCCCGGATGATGTTGTTAGTGATGCAGCTGAGGAGACTCAGGCGCAGCCTCGGAATCAAAACACCTCAGTGCACAGTCAGTTGCCGCTGACTATCGACTTGCTGCGACACGGCAAGGTGGCAACCCCTTCGATGTTTTCAGCCCCGTTTGAGGAGCCGCTGGGAATGGAAGGCTGGAAGCAGCTGACGCTGGCGACTCAGGATACGGAATGGGATGTGGTTATTGCACCGCCGATTCGCCGCTGTCATGACTTTGCCCGCTTGCTGGCCCGGCGTCTGGGTTGTGAGTTCCGGGTGGATGAGCAGTTCTGCGAGTTGAATTTCGGAGAGTGGATCGGCCTGAGCCAGCAGGAAATTCTTGCCCGTGATCCGGAGTTATTACAGCAGTATTATTTCCAGCCGCGCCGTTTTCATGCACCGGGCGGTGAATCCATGGAATTGTTCATGGATCGGGTGCACCGGGGTTGGGATGAGATGCTGGCTTCATGTGCCGGAAAACGGGTGCTGATCCTGACCCATACCGGCGTGATTCGGGTGCTGCTGGGTAAGGCATTGGATTTGTTGTATCAGAAAACCCTGCGCTTTGAAGTCGATTATGCCCGCTTCAGCCGTTTAAGTGTGTATCCGGATGGTGAAATTGTGTTGTCCGGTCATGGCCTGGCTGATGTACGTCAATTATAGACTTTTGCGTTCTGACTATCCTGATCAACCTGCGGCTAATTGCTTTGCAGAGCCATAAAAACTAGAATAGGTTTAATCTGACTGAAATAACAACCACAAGTCAGTGCAGGAGGAAAAAATGGATAAAATCTGGTTAGAGCAGTATCCCGAAGGTGTTCCTGAAACTATTGATGTGAATGCCTATCGTTCCCTGCAGGACTTGTTCCTGCGTTCAGCGAAAGAGTTTCACGATTTACCTGCCTTTTCCAATCTCGGCAAGACGTATAGTTTTGCGGAAATGGAGCAGCTGACCCGGCACTTTGCCGCTTATCTGACCCTTGAGGCCGGGCTGAAGCCGGGTGATCGCATTGCGATCATGATGCCCAATTTATTGCAGTATCCGGTGGTGATGTTTGCTGCCTTCCGGGCCGGCCTGATTGTCGTCAATACCAACCCCTTGTACACGGATCGGGAGCTGCGTCATCAGCTGACGGACTCCGGTGCCAAAGCCATTGTCATTCTGGAAAACTTTGCCCATACCCTGGCCGATGTGATTGATGAAACGGGTGTTGAGGTGGTGATTACCACGAAGCTGGCCGATCTGGTGGGTGGCCTGAAAGGGATGCTGGTGAATTTTGTGGTGCAGTATGTGAAAAAAATGGTACCGCCATTTTCGCTGCCTGCTGCAGTGCCGTTTAAGCAGGCGATGGCCAAAGGAGCGGCACAAAGTGCTGCGTTTCAGGATGCACCGCTGGAGCATGATGATATTGCTGTCCTGCAATATACCGGAGGCACCACCGGGGTGGCTAAGGGGGCGGCATTGCTGCACCGGAATATGTTGGCCAACCTGCTCCAGGCTGAGGCATGGACAGCGATGGACCTCAAAGGCGGGCAGGAGGTTTTCATCACCGCCTTGCCGCTTTACCATGTGTTTGCCCTGACGGCCAATGCGCTGTTTTCAGTGAAAATCGGTGCGAAAAATATTCTGATTACCAATCCGCGTGACTTACCGGCTTTCATTAAGGAGCTGGGTAAAGAGCCGTTTTCTTTTATTACCGGGGTGAATACGTTGTATAACGCCATGCTGAATACGCCGGGAATCGAAAAGGTGGATTTCTCGCGGCTCAAAATTGCCCTGGGTGGTGGCATGGCGGTGCAGAAAGCGGTGGCTGAGCGATGGAAAAAGCTGACGGGTGTGACGCTGCTGGAGGCTTATGGCCTGACCGAAACTTCCCCTGCGGCGACCATAAATCCGGTCAGCCTGGAAAATTATAACGGCATGATTGGCCTGCCGATTCCATCCACCGAAGTCTGTGTGCGGGATGTGGAAGGCAATGAGCTGGGTGTTGGTGAGCCTGGTGAGTTATGTATCCGCGGGCCACAGGTGATGCAGGGTTATTGGCAGCGTCCGGATGAAACAGCCAAAGTGCTGGATGAAGACGGCTGGTTCCGTACCGGCGATGTGGCGGTGATTAATGAGCAGGGCTATGTCAAGCTGGTCGACCGCATCAAGGATATGGTGCTGGTATCCGGGTTTAATGTGTATCCGAACGAGATTGAGGATGTGCTGGCAGCTCATGATAAGGTGCTGGAGGCCGGGGTGATCGGGGTGCCGGATGAGGACTCGGGTGAGGCGGTAAAAGCCTATGTGGTTAAAAAAGATGATAGTCTGGACGAAGAAGCGCTGCGGGCCTGGTGCCATGAAGAGCTGACCGGGTATAAGCGACCCAAACAATATGTATTTGTGGATGAACTGCCGAAAAGTAATGTGGGCAAAATACTGCGCAGGGAGTTGCGTGAAATGGATAGCCGGAAGGGTTAACTGCTGCTTTTGCAGCGGGGCCGGGCCATGAGTAATGAGTAGCCGTTTGGTTCAGGGGCAGCAAAGCTCAGTCCGGATGCCGTATCAGCGTAGTATCCTGAGCAGGCGGGTGACTGTAGCCTGGTTGTTTGTCTCACTGGCGGCGCTGGTATTACTGAGCGTGTATTACACCGCACAGCGCAGCGCTGTTGACCAGCTGCGTAGTGTGGCCGGGTACTACATGGTGCGCCTGAACGGTGCGATTGATGCGGCACTGGGCAAGCATGAGTATCTGCCGGGTCTGCTGGCACAGAATGAGCAGTTGCAGGACTTCCTCAGCGGCTGGGGCGGGTTGTCAGCCGAACAAATCAGCCAGCGCCTGAAAACCATGAGTCAGCTTGCCCGTACCCTGGATATTTATGTGATGAATATGGATGGGGTGACGCTGGCGAGCAGCAACTGGGATAAGTCCTACAGCTTCGTGGGGCAGAATTTTGCATTCCGGCCTTATTATCAGCAGGCGCTACAAAGCGGAAACGGGCGCTATTTTGCGCTGGGCACGAACTCCGGTGAGCGGGGCTATTATTTCAGTACATTGGTGAGGGGTAACGATGACCAGCCGCTGGGCGTAATTGTTGTCAAAGTGGGCGTCGGTCAGCTGGAAGCCGAATGGCAGAATGAGTCGGTTGATTTCATGGTGACGGATGAGTACGGCATTATTTTCATGGCCAGCCGTGCGGACTGGCGTATCTCAGAAAACAATCCCCCCGGTACCACCATCCGTTCACTTTACCCTCTGACACAGGATCAGCGGCGCAAGGTTCAGGCCGGGCGCCGTTATGCGACCCGGACTCCGGAAGCTTTGCGGGAATTTGCTGTGCAGCCACTGAGTGATGGTTACAGCAGGGCAAATGTCAATGGGCAGCCTTATCTTTTGTTACAGACAGTGCAGGATTATGGGTGGGATGTTTATGTGCTGGCGAACTGGCAGTATGTCAGCCGTTCTGTCAAGCTGGCAATGGGGTTGGCGGTTTTACTGCTGTCATTGACCGGTCTGCTGATTTTTCTGCTCTGGAAAAACCAGCAGCAGCGGCGGCGCTATGAACAACAGGTGCTGGAAGGACTGGAGAGCAAAGTTGAGGAGCGCACCCATGAGCTGCGCCGTACCCAGGAAGAGCTGGTGCAGGCCGCGAAAATGGCTGCACTGGGCCAGCTTTCCGCTGCCATCACCCATGAGATTAATAATCCGCTGAGCGCTATTCGTACCTATGCTGATAATGCACATCAGTTTCTGCAGATCGGGCGCAGTGATATGGCAGAGTCCAATTTGCAGGAAATTACCGGCTTAACCGAGCGTATGGCCGCCATCACCCGTCAGCTGAAAACTTTTTCCCGCAAAAGTCAGGGGCAGGTTGAGCGTTGTGATCTGCAAAAGGCGCTGGATTCGGCGCTGCTGATTGTGCAGTCTAAATTAAGCCAGCATGATGTGTTGCTATACCAACAGATTGAACCGGCAGCACAATGGGTGCTGGCCGATCTGGTCTGGCTGGAACAGATTCTGGTGAATTTGTACAGTAATGCGATTGATGCGGTTGCGGAGCAGGATCAAGGCCGGATCTGGCTGTCGACTGAGGTCGTGGGTGAGGCGGTTTATGTGCATATCGCCGATAATGGCGGCGGGATTAGTGGTGAAAATATTAATCATATTTTTGAGGAGTTTTTCACCACAAAAAGTATTGGCAAGGGACTGGGTTTAGGGTTGTCTATTTCTTATCGCCTGGCGCAGGATATGGGCGGCGAACTGACGGTGGCCAACGGTGCGCAGGGTGGGGCAGTGTTTACCCTGAAACTGGTGGCGGTAACAGACGGACTCCATGTTGATGTGTTGCAGGAAGCTGAGCGGTACAGATGAGTAAAGTAATTCTGGTTGATGATGAAAAAGTTATCCGTGATTCGGCATCACAGGCGCTGATGCTGGCCGGTTATGCGGTTGAGGTGTTTGAGGAAGCCGGGACAGCACTGGCTCAGGTCGACAGTAGTTTCGATGGTGTGGTAGTGACGGACATCCGTATGCCGGGTATGGACGGGCTGGAGCTGATGGAACAACTGCTGAAGCTGGATCATGATTTGCCGGTGATTCTGATCAGTGGTCATGCTGATATATCAATAGCCGTGAATGCGATCCGGGACGGGGCCTATGATTTGCTGGAGAAACCCTTTGCCAGTGCTGAGCTGGTGGATACGGTGAAGCGGGCGCTGGAAAAACGGCGTCTGACGCTGGAAAACCGTGATTTGAAAGCAGCATTGGATAGTCAGACCCGGCCCGGCCCGCGGATTATTGGTCAGGCACCGGCGATTGTGAACCTGCGTCAGATGATTGCGCGGATGGCGAATGTGTCTGCCGATGTACTGGTGTGGGGGGAAACCGGTACCGGTAAGGAGCTGGTAGCCCGTTCGCTGCATGAGCAGAGTCAGCGCCGTGATTATAATTTTGTGGCGATTAATTGTGGTGCTATTCCGGAAAATCTGCTGGACAGCGAGTTATTCGGCCATGAGGCGGGCGCATTCACCGGTGCCAAGGGCTTGCGGATTGGTAAGTTTGAGCATGCCAATCACGGTACCTTGTTTCTGGATGAAATCGAGAGTATGTCGCTGAGCACACAGGCCCCCTTATTGCGTGTGTTGCAGGAACGTTCTATTGAGCGTTTGGGCTCAAACAAGCTGTTACCGCTGGACTTCCGGGTGGTGGCGGCGACCAAGGTGGATTTAAAGGAGGCGTCAGAGCGTAAGGAATTCCGTCAGGATCTGTACTATCGTTTGAATGTGGTAACGCTGGAAATTCCGCCGTTACGTGCCCGGCGTGAGGATATTTCGCCGCTGTTCCAGCATTTTGTGCTGGTTGCGGCTGCACGTTGTGAAACCGAAGTGCCGCCTTTGAACAGCAAGGCGCTGCATGTGCTGATGGGGCATGACTGGCCGGGTAATATTCGTGAGTTGCGTAATATTGCCGAGCGTTATGTATTGCTGGGCGAAAGTTTTAATTTTGATATTGGTGCCTTGATGAATGCGGATGAGCAGCCGGAAGGGCTGTCGTTATCAGATCAGGTGGCCTGCTTTGAAAAGTCACTGATTGAGCAGGCACTGAACCGGCGCAAGGGAAATATTAAGCAGGTGATGGAGTCACTGAATATTCCGCGCAAAACCTTATCAGACAAGATGAAAAAATATGGCCTCGAAAGACAACGTTACAAATAATTACCGGGACTTGACTGATAAGGAAGTTCAGCGGGGCGCTGATACGCTGGAAGATTTTGTAAATTATGTTTCCAATCCCTGGCGGGTGATGTGGACTAATTTTGTTGCCGGTGTATTTCGTGGGCTGGGGGCAGTAGTGGGTGCCTCTGTGGTGATTGCGTTATTGGTCTGGACGTTGAGCCTGTTTGTCAGTACACCTCTGGTCGGGCAGTATTTTGAAAATATGCGTGACAGTGTGAATAATTACGTCGAACAAAATAACTACAATGATGAGTTCGACCGTCTCGGGGATTCGCTGGAGCGGCTGGAGAAGTCTTTCTCAGACAAAGGGTTCTCCTGATAGGTGATCAGGAGCATTCCCCGATAATATGGCGTTTGTCATCATAGTGAAATATGTCGCTTGTACCTTACGTTGGTTTGCATCCGCTCTGTGTCGGTTCTATAGGCTATCTGCATGAATAATTTTGAAAACCCTGACTATTATCTTAACCGGGAACTGGGGCTGCTGGCTTTTAACGGCCGGGTGCTGGAGCTGGCACAGGATGAGCGCCTGCCGCTGTTGGAGCGTCTGCGTTTTTTGTGTATTTCCAGCTCTAATCTGGATGAGTTTTTTGAAGTCCGGGTGGGGAGTTTAAAGCAGCAGCAACTATTGGGCCTGCAGTCCTGCGGTGCAGACGGTCTATTTCCGGACGGGGCGTTACGGCGTATTGCCGAGACCTCGCATCAGCTGGTGGAGCGTCAGTATGCCTTACTGAATGATGTGCTGATTCCTGAACTGAAGCGGGAAGGTATTCACTTTGTGCGCCGTACTCACTGGAATGATATACAGCGTGCATGGGTTTCTGATTATTTTGACCGCGAATTAATGCCGTTGCTGAGTCCGCTCGGATTGGATCCGTCACACCCTTTTCCGAATGTGATTAATAAAAGCCTTAATTTTATTGCTGAGTTGACCGGTACCGATGCATTCGGCAGAGAAATTGATGCGGCAATTGTACAGGCTCCGCGTACTTTGCCGCGCATTATCCGCCTGCCGGAGGAAATTGCGCCCAGTGTCAACAGTTTTGTTTTCCTGTCTTCGATTTTGCATGCATTTATTGGCCGCTTGTTTCCGGGAATGACGGTAGAAGGTTGCTACCAGTTCCGGGTTACCCGCAACAGTGATATGTATGTGGATGAAGAAGAAATTGATGACCTGCTGAAGGCGATGAAAGGTGAATTGCCGCACCGGCATTACGGCGCTGCAGTACGCCTGGAAGTTGCGGATTTTTGCCCTGAATCGAGTTACCGCTTTTTGCAGGAGCATTTTGGGCTGGATGAGCAGGATGTTTATCAGGTCGACGGGCCGGTCAATCTGAACCGGCTGATGACGGTGATTGACCTGATCGATAAGCCGGAGTTGCGTTTCAGGCCATTTATTTCCGGTGTGAACCCGGGGTTGAAAAAGGCCGAAGGGGATATGTTTGCGGCAATTCGTCATCAGGATATTCTTTCGCATTATCCGTATCAGAGCTTCGATACCATGCTGCGCTTTGTGGATCAGGCGGCACAGGATGAGAGTGTGCTGGCGATTAAGCTGACTTTGTATCGCACCGGTGAAAAATCAGCACTGGTGGATAGTCTTATCAGGGCAGCGCGTAAAGGCAAGGAAGTCACTGCAGTTGTGGAGTTGCGTGCACGCTTTGATGAAGAGGCGAATATTGAGCTGAGTAACCGCCTGCAGCAGGAGAATGTGCATGTGGTGTATGGTGTGGTCGGTTATAAAACGCATGCCAAGCTGTGTCTGGTGGTACGGCGTGAGAACGGCAGGCTGGTGCGCTATGCAAATCTGGCTACCGGTAACTATCATGCCGGTACGGCCAAAGCTTATACGGATTTTGGTTTGTTTACCTGCGAGCCGGATATAACTGAAGATGTGCACAGTGTTTTTCATATGCTGACCGGTTTGGGCAGAATGCGCGGACTGCATCATTTGCTGGAGGCGCCGTTCCGTTTGCATACTTCCATGCTGGAAAAAATTGAACGGGAAGCCGGGCATGCCAAAGCCGGAAAACCGGCGCATATTATGGCGCGCATGAATTCGCTGATTGAGCCGCAAATTATTAAAGCGCTTTACCATGCCTCCTGTGCCGGAGTGAAAATCGAGCTGGTGGTGCGTGGAATTTGTTGCCTGCGTCCCGGCATTGAGGATGTGTCAGAGAATATTTATGTGCGTTCGGTGATGGGGCGCTTTCTGGAGCATCCCCGGGTTTATTATTTTCTGAATGACGGAAATGAAGAAATGTACTGCTCCAGCGCTGACTGGATGCCGCGCAACTTTTTCCGCCGGGTTGAAGTCGCTTTTCCGGTACTGGACAGTGAGCTGCGGCAGCGGGTGCGTGATGAAGCATTTGAAGTCTACCTGCAGGATAATACTCAGGCCTGGGTGTTACAGGAAGATGGCAGCTATCAGCGGGTTAAAGCCGGAAAAGGTGAGCTTAAGTTGTCAGCACAGAATGTGCTGATGGATTCTCTCGGGGAAAACTTGTCAGACAGGCGAGGGCTGCTGGGCGGCGGGAATGGCGAGGAGCCATCATCGTTGCATTGAGTTGCTGTTATGATGGCGGTGTAATTATTGGCGATGTGAATAGCGCCGTTAATTCGGAGTCAAATGACTTTTGAATAGCGCTGTTCCATGCGCTGCTCACGCAGGTAGGTATCAAACACCATGCAAATGCGTCGTACCAGCAGGCGTCCGGCGGGTGTAACGCGCAGATAGTTGTCTTCAATGGTCAGCAGGTCGTCATCAGCCAGTGTTTCCAGTTCGGCCATTTCCAGTGAAAAGTAATCGCGGAAGTCGATGCGGTAATCCTGTTCTATGGTGCGCATGTCCAGCATAAACTGGCAGCTTAGTTGCTGAATAATATCCCGGCGCAGGACATCTTCCTCGGTCAGACTCACGCCCCTGACAATCGGCAGGCGTTTTTCATCCAGTGCCTGATAATAATCGTCCAGTGTTTTTTCATTCTGGCTGTAACTGTCGTGCACGCTGCTGATGGCACTGACCCCCATCGCGATCAGGTCACAACCGGCATGAGTGGTATAACCCTGAAAGTTTCGGTGCAACCGGCCCTGCTGCTGGGCCTTGCTGAGCTCATCAGTCGGTTTGGCAAAATGATCCATGCCGATATAGACGTAACCGGCCTTGGTCAGTGTCTCAATGCTGTATTGCAGTATGTCCAGTTTATTGCGTGCAGGAGGTAATTCTTCGACGTTAATCCGGCGCTGCGGCTTGAACAGGTGTGGCAGGTGTGCGTAATTAAACAGTGAAATCCGGTCAGGCGAAATATCGATAATGGTTTCCAGCGTTTTACTGAAGCTTTCCCTGGTTTGCAGTGGCAGGCCGTAAATCAGGTCAATGCTGATTGATTTGGCTCCATTGGCACGGCAGGCATCAATAATTGCGATCGTATCTTCGATGGGCTGGATACGGTTTACAGCGGCCTGCACGCGATCATCCACATCCTGTACGCCCAGACTGAAGCGGTTGAAGCCAATCTCCCGCAACAAAGCAATGGTTTCCGTGGTGACGCTGCGCGGGTCAATCTCAATGGAGTAATCACCCTCATCATCGTCCAGCAGTGTAAAGCGGCTGCGGGTATAGTCCATCAATGCACGCATTTGCTCATGACTCAGAAAAGTGGGGGTGCCACCTCCCCAGTGCAGTTGTTCAACAACACGGTCTTGGTCAAACAATGCGCTTTGCATATCAATTTCGCGATACAGGTATTCGAGATAAGTATCTGCTTTGCTGTGATCTTTGGTGACGATTTTGTTGCAGGCACAATAAAAGCATACCGTGTCACAAAACGGGATATGAAAATAGAGTGATAAAGGTGCCGGAATTGGGCAGGCATTACTCAGTTCAACCTGTTCAAAGTAGTTAGCTTCGGTAAAGGTACCACTGAACGCGACGGCAGTCGGGTAGGAAGTATAACGCGGGCCTGCTTCATCGTAGCGGGTAATTTTTTCGATGTCGAACTGTACTTTCATGTGATATATGCTTAGCTTGGTGCCAGTCTCGAAGCATACGTGCAAAAGTATTTTTCTGTACTGATAAAGATCAAGTTTGTATTGACATCCGGATTTATGCGTTGGCAAACAAAAAGCCCGGTGTGCTGTTAAAAGCATACCGGGCTTTAGTTTACTACCTGCCTGAACCGGAGCAGATCCGATCCGGTCAGACAGGCCGGGCTTATCAGTGTTTGCTATTTTGCAGCATTTTGCGTGCCCAGTTATTGGCGATCACTTTTGCGGCGTCACGACCACCAAGGCCAAAGGCAATTGCCAGTGCAATAGCGACTGCTCCGATGGTAAAGCCGAAGGCCATATTGACGATATTATCTGCCAGCCCCATGGCACGTAAGCCCATGGCCAGTACCAGCCCCAGAATGGCAATGCGGGCGATATTGGCAATGGCCGGACTGGTGACGGCTGAGAGCTTGTCATGGGCAATGCTGCTGAGTGTATAACCTATAATCAGGATCACACCGCCGAGCAGAATGCCGCCGCCAAACTCCAGCACTTTGGCAAAGATGTTTGAGATTACATCAATGCCCAGTGTATTCACTGCTGCGGTGGTTGCTGTCAGCATGATAAAGAACATGACCACATTGTTGATCAGACGGATTGGCGTGAAACGGTTATTGAACAGGCCTTGTATGCCCATGCGTTGCGGCAGGTTGTTAATGCCCATGCCTTCGAGCAGGCTGCTGAGGATGCTGGTGACAAATTTTGCGACGAAATAAGCAACTGCAAGAATAATACCGGCACCGATGATATTCGGAATAGCAGCCATCAGTTTATTGATCATATCTGAGGCCGGTACGGTGATTGCCGGAATATTGAGTACGCCCAGAGCGGCGACAATAATGGGCAGCAGAATAATGGCAAAGATAAAGGAGCTGCCGAATTTAGAGAGCTGAATATCATCATTATTGCTTTTCAGGGCAATTTGACGGTCAACTTTGCGCAGGCCAATCCCGGCCAGTTCTGAAACAATTTTGGCAATGACCCAGCCCGCATAGGCAATCACTCCGGCACCAATAATATTCGGTACGGCAGCAAGAAACTTATTGAGCATGGTTTTCAGAGGCTCCAATACATTGGTCAGCCCAAAATGCTGCAGTACTGCCATTAGTACAAATACGGTCAGTACGGCTTTAATCAGTGAGGCAATCGGCCCTGCCAGATTGGTACGCTCTAAAAAGCCTACTTTGCCCAGCAGGCGTTTAAAAATACCGGCAATGAATTTAACGATAATCAGGCCGACAATGAGAATTAACAGGCCGATCAGGGCATGTCCCAGTTTGCCTGTGGCCATCGGGCCGAGAAAGTCGGTTACGGGGGCTAATAAGGTTTCCATAAATTTGCTCCTTAAATTTAACAGAATAATGTGAGGGTACGTTGGGTCAGTTTTTTTACTCGATCACTTGTAGTTCTATCCTCCTGTTTTTTTCACGTCCCTCTTCAGTGTCATTGGAAGCAATGGGTTCAAGTGCACCAACACCTTCGATCTTGATCCGTTCCGCAGCTACGCCCAGCTTGACCAGCGCTTCTTTCATACTACCGCTGCGGCTGAGTGATACCAGCGAGTTTCTGCCTGCTGAGCCGGTGTTGTCAGTATGGCCGCGAATCAGGATTTTGGTGTCTTTGTAGTTATTCAGCTGCTCAGCCAGCGCAGCGATCTGAGGTTGTGACTCCGGTTTCAGTACTGCTGACCCGGGGTCGAAGTAGATTTTATCAAAGGTGATCGCTTTATTTTTTTCCTGATTCTGCATCAGGTTTTGCAGGTCACTTTCAAAGCCAGCCTGCTTATTCTGTGCCGGGTTCTGAACCTGTGCTGCGGCCTGCTGTGCTCTTTCAGCTTCCAGCTGTTTCAGTCGGGCAATTTCTGCCTTGTGCTGGCCTACCTGTGCCTTGAGCTGCGCCAGTTCATTATTCAGTGCGGCCTGTTGCTGCTGTGCCTGTTGCTGCTGTTGCGCCAGAGTATTCTTTAGCTGTTGCTCAGCTGCAGCCTGTTTTGCAGCAGTCTGATCGTCTTCTGCTGCTTTTTGCTCAGCAGTTGCCGCAGCATTTTGCTCACCTTGCTCACCGGCTTCGGTTTGCTGCTCAGCTTTATCTGCCTGCGTTTCGGCATTGTTGCTGCCAGTCTGAGCGGATGTTTCGTTATCCTGATAATCTGCCAGACTCCGTTTCTGATCCGGCCCTGCGGCTGAGTAGCCTGAACCACCTGAGAAAGTATTGCCCGACTGGTCTGCTGACAGAAAGCCGCTACCGTGATTAATCAGGTAATATAATAAGCCGAAGGAGAGAACAACCAGTCCTGAAACCAGGTATTCCAGTGGGGTGACATCGTCGTCTTGTGTTTGTGTCATGATTTTTCCAGTTGTTGTGCTTTAAGAAACCAATTGGGGTAAGTTCCTTAGTCAATACTGAGGAAGCATTAGCAAGCCAGAACAAGTTTATTAACTTGTTTAATGTATACGTACTAACGGTGAGACACACGCGCCATTACGCATGACATTTGGACAGGTTTGTGGAAAAACTATCCTTAAATTGGGATTTGCAGATTTAGGATAGGAAATCAATGTAGAAAAATCAATGCGGTATAGCGATTAATTTCCCTTCCCATTGAGCTGCATCATTAATATTAACAATTATTTGCAGGCGTCCACGGGCTTTTTGATTAAGTTTATTTATAAAGGCTTTATGATTTTCATCGTTTATATTTGCCATACAAAGAAGGTCATTTTTAATCGGTGTCCGATATTTGATGTGGGCCTCTCCCAGCACAAGATCAGCTTCGATATTGTTATCCTGCAGGATTGAGTAAGCAAGTCCCCAGGCGGTGAGTGTTGCAATGGTGTAGATGCTGCCTGCAAAAGCAGTGCCGTGTATGTTGATATTATTTGGCAGCGGTGCAGTAACTTTTATTTGCTGCCCGGATAATGAACTGATGGTGAAGCCCATGTGTTTGCTGATCGGAATGGTGTCGTGGATAGTCTGCTGCAGGGTTTGTGGATTCATGTTAGATTTCCCTTTCAACCCCCAACTACTTCGTCAAACTAACAAACAAAGCCGGCAGCTGCTCCGGCAGCCGATCCACATGATCCACCACCGTATAATTACCCGACCCGAAAATCCGCTTCACATAATCATCCGCATTCGGATCAAGGGTCAGACAATAAGTCAGCACCCCATGTGAATACAACTCTTCTACCGCCTTCTTGGTATCAAAGCGCAGATGCTGCGGATCACGCTCATCAATATCCGCCGGCTCACCATCCGTCACCAGCAGAATCAGCTTACGCCGCTCCGGCTGCCGGAACAAATGATGCCCGGCATGGCGCAATGCCGCCCCCATCCGCGTCGACAACCCGCCTTTCATCCCCGCCAGCCGCGATTTAGCCTCATCATCAAAATGCTGGTTAAAATCTTTCAGGCGGTAATACTGCACATCATGCCGCCCATCCGAGGCGAAGCCATGAATCGCAAACGGATCACCAATACCCTCAATCGCCGTAGCCACCAGCGTCGATGCCTCACGGGTCAGTTGCAGCACCGTTTTGTCCGAGCCATTCATTTTCTCATTGGTGGATTCCGACAAATCCAGCAACACCACCACCGCCAGATCACGGCTTTTCAGCACATTACGCATCGTAATCCGCGGATTGGGCTGCTCACCCATACGAATCGCAATCATCGCATCAACGGCTGAATTAATATCCAGCTCATCACCATCCTCCAGACCGCGCTGACGCTGCACGCCCTCCGGAGTCAGCAAATCGATAATCTGTTTGATACGGTGGGCAACCGGCTTGTGCTCATCAATAATGCTGCGAATATCGTCAGGATTACCTTTAGGTTGGCGGCGCTCATACACCGTAGCCCAGTCCGGGCGATGCAGCTGAATCTGGTAATCCCACTCCTGATAATGGAACGGGTCAGACACCGGCTCCCTGCCCCACATATCATTAAAGCTGATCTGCTCATCCGTCAGGTCATCCTCATACGGGCGCATATTAGTCGAACACGTCCAGATTTCCTGCGCATCATCACCGGCCAGCTCACAGTCCACCTCATTGGCCATCTCAATCACGCTGACATTCCTGCGCACCTGACGCTGACTGGCCGGGATATACTCAAAGCCGGTATCCCAGTTCATTTCCTCAAACTCCCAGACGAAACGGTTATCGTCCCGGTAAGGAATACGGATACGCTCCAGAATCCGCAGGCTGGGCACTTCGCGGCGCTCTGAAAACAAATTAAATAATTGCATACCCAGCCGCCATGAAAACTGCTGATCATCCTGCTTTGCCGCAATGTCCTCATGGAAACGGGCTGCCAGCTGATTCAGCGCCTCATCATCCGAACGCACACTGCTATCCAGCAGCATGTGGGCAAATTCTTCCAGGCGCAGCATCGCCGGATGCTCAACAGCGCCCTCATACGCCACCGTCATCAGGCTTTTCCACAAACGCTTCAGACCGGGAAATGCCTGTGTCGCCTTGTACTCAACCCGGGCATCTTCCGCCAGGCCGATAAACCACATCTGTGCCGGACTGAGCTGCTCCGCAGATATTGCCCGACTGGTATACATCAGATGAGCAGCCATGTGCGCGGCAGTAGCACGGTATAATTCCAGCCCCGGAATCCGCTGCTCCGGCGGCCCGACATCATCCACCGCATCCGGCATATGAAAAATACGGTGCTCAATATAAGGCCGGAAATCGGTATAGTCAGCACCGGTCGGACGCAGGAAAAAGTCCCGCCCCCACAGCGCGCGCAGGTAAAAATTCAGTTTGCGCTGCGTCCTGACAAACAAGACCCCGCGCCGCTCTTTCTGCAAGGTAGCTTTACTGTCAGCAGACTCGAGATTGAAATAGGCAGTGAGGTTCTTGAAATCACGGCGATAAGCCTGTGCACCAAAATTAGCCCAGCGCCGCAAACCACTCAGCGTCAACTTGGACAGCAGTTCATCCATATGACTGAGCATCGGCCGTAAACCACGGGCAGCGGTGGAGGCCAGCTGATGAATAAAGGTCAGATAACCGCGCACCAGCTCAGCATCACCCAGGTGACGGGAAGCGGAAGGCAGGCTGGACAATAATAGCGTAATGACTTCTCCGGAAGTCATCGAAGCCAGTTTCATGGCGGCGGTTACTGTGTCACCGATAATATCCTCGCCGCACTCTTTCACCACCAGAGGAATTTCCTGCAGATAGGTAATAACCAGATCATTACCCTTATTCAGCTTGCACAGGCTTTTTGCACCATCCAGATAAGCCTCCAGCCCGGCAGGAGACATGACACGGGTAGCTTCCTGATAACTGCCCTCAAGCACATCACGTACCGCAGGCGCCATTGCTTCGAGAAATTCCTGGTATTCTTCAAGATGGATTGCCATAGCTTGTCTGCCTGTAAAACTTATGTGCCGCCTTTATCACCCTTACCCTGAAGCTCCCCCTCGCCCTCAGGGAGAGGGGGCCGGGGGGTGAGGGTGATACCCCTACCCAAAGAACGTCTGTACCGCCGCACTCAGCGTATCGCGCATATCCGGATCATCGGTCAGCGGTGTGACCATGGTCATGGTGCATGCAGCATTCGGCTCAATGCCTTTGCCAATCAGTTGCCCCGCATAAACCAGCAGACGGGTGGAAATCCCCTCATCCAGACCGTGTCCTTTCAGGTTGCGGGCACGATGTGCAATCTGCACCAGTTTACCCGCCGTCTCTTTGTCCACGCCGGACTCTTTGGACACAATCGACACTTCCAGCGCTTCAGTCGGATAGTCAAAATCCATCGCCCCGAAACGCTGTTTGGTAGATTGTTTTAAATCTTTCATCAGGCTCTGATAACCCGGATTATAGGAAATCACCAGCTGAAAATCGGGATGTGCCTCAATCAGCTCGCCCTTTTTATCCAGCGGCAAAGTACGCCGGTGATCGGTCAGCGGGTGAATAACCACCGTGGTATCCTGCCGAGCCTCCACCACCTCATCCAGATAACAGATCGCCCCGATACGGGCTGCCGTGGCCAGCGGGCCGTCCTGCCATTTAGTACCGTCTTTATCGAGCAGGAAACGCCCGACCAAATCCGAGGCCGTCATGTCTTCATTACAGGCCACCGTAATCAGCGGGCGTCCCAGCCGCCAGGCCATATGCTCAACAAAACGCGATTTACCGCAACCGGTCGGCCCTTTCAGCATCATTGGCATCCGCGCGCTGTAAGCCGCCTCATAAAGGGCAACTTCATCACCGACGGCTTCGTAATAGGGCTCACTTTTAATGATGTATTGACTTGGATCTACCGTAATGTCAGACATGAGGAAACCTCTTGATGCTGTGTATTTTGTTCAGTTTAAGTGTTGCAGTGTAATGTAATGCGGGTTCAGTCTTCGTCATCGGTTTCGTATTCACCCGACCAACCCGCTGCGCGCGCTTTGGCAACGGCCTCATCATAAATTCGCTTGTGACGCTCTGCCAGCTCAGGCGGCAGGTGACTCACCAGACACCCATACTTGTCCCACTCGGCATTGACCTTCTGCAGCAGACTGTCTATACCGGCCAGATTCCAGTTTTCACAGGTTTCTGTTTCCGGGATCAATTCAAACATCCAGGCATCACGAATGATTTTACCGATGGTGGTCATACCGCCATTCAGGTCATTGTGAATACCTACATAACGGTCTGGTTTTGTTGCCATGAGAATAATCCTGAGTGATTAAAGCTGTGCCGGATTATAAAATTTCTTTGCCTCCGGCACAGGGCTTATCACATAAAAAGGTATTTAAACTTTAAATGTAATGCATAAGCGCTTATACGCTCTTGCCGCGATGAATAACCATGCAGGCTCCGGCAGACTGGGCATAGTTATCGAAACCCAGCAGACGGATATGATTATTCGGATGCGCTTCGCGGCAGTTTTCCACTTCGGCCAGAATGGTATCGACATTCGTCTCACCGAACATCGGCAGCTTCCACATATACCAGTAATTGCTACGGGCATTTTCCGGCTCAGTGTGCTCAATCCCCGGATTCCAGCCTTTGCTGACGATGTATTCAATCTGGGTACGGATCTGCTGATCAGTCATCGGCGGCAGGTAGGAAAAGGTTTCAAACTTGCGGCTGGCCGTATCACTGAGGCTTGATTTGTAATCTTGCATTGTGCTCATTGGTAAGCTCCAAAAAATAGGTTTTACACCCTCACCCCAACCCCTCTCCCAGGGGGAGAGGGGCTAAGTACAACACCTTCTGTTCCTCCTCGCCCTCCGGGAGAGGGGGTTAGGGGGTGAGGGTAATTAAAGTACGTTAATTATTTGTGGGAAACGTCCAGCTTGTCGACCGTATCAAACTCAAACTTGATCTCTTTCCAGGTATCCATGGCCGCCGCCAGCTCTGGGCTGTGCTTCGCCGCATTGGTGAGAATATCCTTACCTTCTTTTTCCAGCTCGCGGCCCATGTTACGGGCTTCAACACAAGCTTCAACCGCCACCCGGTTCGCCGCAGCACCCGCCGCATTACCCCATGGGTGCCCCAGCGTACCGCCACCGAACTGCAGCACGGAGTCATCACCGAAGATACTGACCAGTGCCGGCATGTGCCAGACGTGGATACCACCGGAAGCTACCGGCAGTACGCCCGGCATCGCGCCCCAGTCCTGATCGAAGAAGATACCGCGTGAACGGTCTTCCTTGATGTAGCTGTCACGCATAATGTCGATCCAGCCAAGTGTTGCATCACGGTCACCTTCCAGCTTACCAACAACGGTACCGGAGTGCAGATGGTCACCACCGGACAGGCGCAGGATCTTGGTCAGTACGCGGAAGTGAATACCATGGTGCGGGTTACGGTCGAGTACCGCATGCATCGCACGGTGGATGTGCAGCAACATGCCGTTGTTCTGGCACCACTGCGCCAATTGGGTGTTAGCTGCCCAACCGCCGGTGATGTAGTCGTGCATGATAATCGGCGCGCCGATTTCCTTGGCGTATTCAGCGCGGCGCATCATTTCATCAGCGGTAGGAGCCGTAACGTTCAGGTAGTGACCTTTGCGCTCGCCGGTTTCGGCTTCAGCCTTCTGGATCGCTTCCATGACGAAATCAAAACGGTGTCTCCAACGCATGAACGGCTGTGAGTTAACGTTTTCATCGTCTTTGGTAAAGTCCAGACCACCGCGTAAACCTTCATAACAGGCACGGCCATAGTTCTTGGCAGACAGACCCAATTTAGGCTTGATGGTACAACCGAGCAGCGGACGACCATACTTGTTCAGCATGTCGCGCTCAACCTGGATACCCTGTGGCGGCCCGTTACAGGTCATCACGTAAGCAACCGGAAAGCGGATGTCTTCCAGACGCAGTGCACGCAACGCCTTAAAGCCGAATACGTTACCGACCAGCGAGGTCATCACGTTGACCACAGAACCTTCTTCAAACAGGTCAATCGGATAGGCAACGAAGGCATAGAAACAGGTGTCATCACCGGGTACATCTTCGATCGCATAAGCCCGGCCTTTGTAATAATCCAGGTCGGTCAGCAGATCGGTCCATACCGTAGTCCAGGTACCGGTGGAAGACTCGGCCGCAACCGCTGCTGCCACTTCTTCACGCGGAACGCCATCCTGTGGTGTTACCTTGAAGCAAGCCAGGATGTCGGTATCTTTCGGTGTGTAATCCGGCATCCAGTATGTTTCGCGGTATTCCTTAACACCCGCACTATAGTTCTTCTCAGCCATAAAACAGCCTCCATAGAGGTTTATAAAACAAATGAAACGGGAAACAAGCTGCTTTTAAATACTCTGCTGCGTCGCCCGTATCGCTATGGATTAGTATTATAGTGATTACTTATATAATTAAAACTCAGTTATAAACCACAAAAATATAAGAAAATCTTATGTTTTAGTTAATAGCAAAAGAAAGCCCCCTGTAATGAGGGGGCTTAATGTTTTTCCTGACAGTAGCTGACTGCGTTTAGCCGCGCTTCATGACATCAAAGAATTCATTATTCGTTTTGGTCTTCGATAACTTATCAAACAGCAGCTCCATAGCCTCCAGCTCGTCCATGCTATGGAAGAACTTACGCAGAATCCACAGCGACTGCAGCTCATCCTGATCAGTCAGCAATTCTTCACGACGTGTACCGGAACGATTAATGTCAATCGCCGGGAAGACGCGCTTTTCAGCAATGCGGCGATCCAGATGGATTTCACTGTTACCGGTGCCTTTGAATTCCTCATAGATCACGTCATCCATACGTGAACCGGTATCAATCAGTGCCGTCGCAATAATCGTCAGACTGCCGCCCTCTTCGATATTACGCGCGGCACCAAAGAAACGCTTCGGGCGCTGCAGCGCGTTGGCATCCACACCACCGGTCAGTACCTTACCGGAAGATGGCACCACCGTATTGTAGGCACGGGCCAGACGGGTAATTGAATCAAGCAGGATAATGACATCCTTTTTGTGCTCGACCAGACGCTTGGCTTTTTCGATCACCATCTCGGCGACCTGTACATGGCGGGTTGCAGGCTCATCAAAAGTGGAAGAAACCACCTCACCCTGCACCATGCGCGACATTTCAGTCACCTCTTCCGGACGCTCGTCGATCAGCAATACGATCAGGTGCGAATCCGGATAGTTTGAGGCCACGCTTTGGGCAATGTTCTGCAGCATCAGCGTTTTACCGGCTTTGGGTGGCGCGATAATCAGTCCACGCTGCCCTTTACCGAAAGGTGCCACAATATCAATAACCCGTGCGGTAATGTCCTCACGGCTACCATTACCACGCTCCATGCGCATGCGCTGATCAGGATGCAGAGGGGTCAGGTTTTCAAACAGAATCTTGTTTTTGGCCTGCTCAGGTGACTCAAAATTAATGGTATCGACTTTTAACAGGGCAAAGTAACGTTCATTGTCTTTGGGCGGACGAATTTTACCGCTGATACTATCGCCGGTACGCAGGCCAAAACGCCGGATCTGGCTGGGAGAAACATAAATATCATCAGCACCGGCAACGTAGTTGGAGTTCTGTGAACGAAGGAAGCCAAAACCATCCTGCAGGATTTCCAGCACTCCATCACCATAAATATCCTCACCACTCTTGGCATGCGTTTTCAGCATAGCGAAGATAATGTCCTGCTTGCGGGCACGGGAGATACTCTCTACGCCCATAGACTGGGCAATCTCAAACAACTCAGCGGTTGGTTTTTGCTTTAATTCGGATAAATTCATAAATAGACAGGTAAGATAAAGATTAAAAGTGCCTGTGGCACCCCAGGTAATTGATGTATGGAAAAGTCCCGACAAACCCCACAAACCGAACAGGCTGCATGGTTATTTTTCAAAAGCTGATACTCGGAAAAAGGAATCGAGGTTTCAGGGATACTGAGCCCGAAAGGGCTGACTAATCAAAGCTAGCACGGACTCTTAAAAGAGTCCAGAAAATTATTATAACCCTGTAAAAATAGTACCGGGCGGTGGTTAAGAGAAGACGAACCACCGCCAATGCAGACACAAAGTCAAATGTTAGAATCAATAAAAGCAGTCAGCTGGGATTTGGACAACGCACCCACCTTAGTCGCTTCCACCTCACCGCCCTTGAACAGCATCAGGGTCGGAATACCACGCACACCATACTTGCCGGGTGTGGCCTGATTATCATCAATATTTAATTTGGCAACCTTAATGCGCCCGTCATACTCATCGGCAATTTCATCAAGTAAGGGTGCAATCATTTTGCATGGCCCACACCACTCTGCCCAATAATCGACTAAAACAGGTATATCTGACTTCAATACATCCTGCTCAAATTCGCCATCTGACAGGGACAAAATGTTTTTGCTCACGGATTATCTCCACAACGGTTCAAGAATAAGCACTAAAACGTATGGTTCTTTTATAGCGCAACAGACAGTATGCGTCCAGTACCAACAAAATCAAGACGTCCGGCGCATTTTTTAGTCATACTCATCGCAAACGGAACCATACTGACGCACCCTCAGTCAGACACAGTATAAAATAAAGCACCCCAGAACCGGAAAGTAACGGAGAAACGGATCATGAGAATCAAACTAAAACTAAAGCCATGGATATACCCGTTGCTATTGCTGTTTTTCAGCACCAGCCTGCTGGCCGCGCCCCCGGCGTTTCAGGCCCGGTATTCAGTGGTCAAGTCAGGCATAGAGCTGGGTGAAATGAAGGCCAACCTGGTTTATTCGGCAAATAGCTACACTTATCTGAAACAAACCCAGGCGAACGGCATCGCAGCATTTATCAGCGGCGACACCCTCACCGAACGCAGCAACGGTACAAAACAGGGACAGCAGCTGGCCAGCCAACAGTACCTGCATCACCACAAAAACAGGCGCAAAGACCGCCGCGATCAGTTCAGCTTTGTGGCACCAACGCAGGTTAAGGGCCAGTACAAAGATAAAAATTACGAGCTCACTGTCCCCAACGGCACGATTGACCCTGCCCTGCTGGAACTGAAGATCATGGATGACCTCAGGGCCAACCGTCCGCTTAATTACCGGGTCACAGAAAAGGGTGAGCTGAAGGACTACCGTTTTCAACGCCAGGGCAGGGAAAAACTCGCGCTGCCTGCCGGGCAATATGAGTGCGAGAAAATTCAGATGGTGCGCGACGATGGTGAGCGCACCACCACGATCTGGCTGGCACCGGAACTGAATTATGTTCCGGTACAAATCCGCCACAATGAAAAAGGCGACATTATCGAAACCCGACTAAAAGACTATACCGCCCGTTAGCGGTGAAGTATCGCTGATTTCAGCAGCTCAGCACTGACTCAGTCCCGGAAATATTTCCGGGCACGCTGGTAGATCTGACTGATTTCGTCGCTCATTTCATGCAGCTCTTCCTCAATTTCCAGCTTGAGATCCTCAAGGGTATAAGCCGCCTTTTTCTGCAGCGCATCCAGCATCTCGCCCATGTCATGGGTTTCCTCCTCGGCCTGCACCCGCAGCTTCAGCAGCTGCTCTTTGGCTGACTGCTGCAGGGCGGTCAGCTGTTCACCCAAATCATGGGCTTCCTCTTTGGTTTTGACATGCAGCTTCCACAGACTTTCGGAGGCATCATCTTTCAACTCATCCAGCTCATAACCCAGATGATAAAGTTTCTGCTCCAGCTGCTCCCAGTAACCTTCGGCCTTATCCAGCTCTTCTTTGGCTTCCATACCGGCCAGGTGCATCTGCAGGTTCAGTTCATCACGCTCGGCTCTCAATGCCTCAACTGACTTTTTTAATGACTCTTTCATGGCAACCTCTCTGACAATGCCTTTACTCTTCAGTGTCATTATACGCCTAATCCACACCCAACCGTTGATCTGCGTAAACACAACTGCACTTTCCGGCATTCCGGCATCACCCGGACAAATGGCACGCTGCGCATCACCCCGAATCAGCATATACTCTATACAAACCTATTGACCAGAATAAGGACAGCGGATGACCACCCTGACCCGTACTGCATTCCTGCAGGAAATGAATAACAAAAGGATTAATATCGCCATTGCTGAACGTGATGCACGGCTGACCGGACTCAACCTGAGCAGCCTGGATGGTGACCGGAGCGGCTTTATCAGCGGCCAAAGTGAAATGGCGCAGCTGTTCAGCCTGCTGGATGACTTTGACAGTAACGGCACCCGCAGCTCAGTCGACCTCGGCACACCTTCCAACCCGACTCAGGTTGGCAGATTTATTCTTGCCTTACGCGAACTGGCTACCGGCTCCTCCAACCCCAGTAATGGCTTACAGGATAATGCCCTGCGCAGCGCTTTCCCTAACGGCTTACGCGGCGAAATCAAACGCGGTGACCGCGGGCAGGAAGTGGTGGCCGTGCAATATGCCCTGGGCCGCCTCGGCCATTTGCATGACCTGTGCGATGGTAAATTCGGCGGGCTGACCGAACAAGCTTTGAAGGCATTTCAGAGCAGCCGCGCCCTGCCCGCCAACGGCATGGTCAGCCCTGCCCTGCTCAGTGCGTTGGACAAGGCCGTATCGGCGCTCGATTTGCGCACACCGGCACAAAAAGCCGCCGACCCGCTGGTATACCTGTCCGGCTTTCGCCGCTTACAACTGCCGGAAATCCGTATCCGCAGCACCGCTGAAGTTTTCTCATGGGCCAGCCCGGAAATCCGCCTGGCCTACGGTGAGTTTGTCGGCCACTACTGGGAGGTGATGAAGCAAAATCGCGTTGAGGGTGACTGCAAAAATATTGCCCTGTTTCTTATGGATCAGTTCCGCAAGCAGCTCAAGGAAGACCGCTTTATAGACCTGCCGCACCCGGTGTTAGGCACGAATGAAGGTGGACGCCAGTGGATTATCGCCACCACCGATAAAGCCCGTGGCCTGTTTACCCGTGCAGACAACCTGCTACGGCGCGAGAATATCCGTGTTCAGCGCCCCGGCTATGATGCGATGCTGAAAGTGCAGCAGCTTGACCCGCAACACTCCATGCTCTATGGCGTGAATGTGCATTACCCGCGCCTGAGCGCCAATCAGGTGGCCCGCTCCACCACCCGCCTGTTTGACTGGAATCCCGCCTACAGCAACCGTGGCGACAGCAGCAGGCCGGAGGTTCCGGTCAACGAGCTGCAACCCGGCAACCTGATTTTCATCGATCACACCGGCGACCAGCGCTATGACCACACCGTAACCGTCATCAAAGTCGAAAAAGATCAGTCGGGCCGTACCCGCAAACTGGTACTGGCGGTCGGCTCTTATGATGATGTGCGTGATAATTCGGCGGCCACCAGCGTGGAGGGCGTCGGGCTGTCGATTGTGAATACTTATTCGGAAGAGGTGACGGTGACGCTGGACGGCAATGGGCGTATTACAGCATCAGAGGTAACTTACGCTTCTGAACCGGCTTATATCGTCGATTCACGTTATAGTGCGCGCACGACGCTGATGGAGCAGCGGAGTGGCGGGACTTTGTTTGTGGCGCGGTGGGGGTGAAGCGCTTTAAAGCTGTAAAGGTTCACCACCATCACCTGAGCGAACTGGATGGAGCTTTTGCCGGTACGGCTCTCTACAATGCGTGGCTCACCTGTATAGACTCATCAGGATCGACACCATATGCCAAGATAAAGGTTATCAGAATAAGGTTTGCTGCTTTATTGAGGCTCGCTTCATCATCAATATCGATAACCTGGACATAACCATCCGCATCTGGTTGCCACTGCAACATAGCCAGCTGCTGCTTTTGCGCGGCAGACATTCCACTATCTCGCGTCAGACCTGAGCTGGTTCTGAAAGTTAAAGAACCACCTTGATTGCGCTGCAGAATAATTTGCGGCTTGTTATTACTAACAGTTCCGGTAAACCTCACCCAATGCTCACTGTTCCCTCCGGAGTGAATCAGCCGCCTGATCCAGAAAGTGAAGATCCTGATCTGCTCATTCATCAGCGTATCCGTAACTTCATCACCAGGTAAAAACAGCACTTCATCCAGAAGAGTCAGAGCATGATGAATATCAGCGATGCATTTTTCCGGATCCACTTCATAGTTGAGCAACTGAAGGCGGGAGAGCTTATATTGCCATTCATTATCAAGGATTACTTTTGCCACAAAAACCGGAATTATGGTTTTTCGCTCGCTAAGCGCCATATTCAACTCATTTTTGACTTCAGTTGACTTAACTGAATCTGGGGAAAGCAACGTAATAAAAGCGGCTTGAGCCTTGATACCTTCCGCAATACTTTCATCCCACTGCTGCCCGGCAACGATGGATGAAGTGTCGATCCACACATCATGCTTCAATAAACGCAGCTGATTGGCAATATCATTGGCTACTGCCTGATTTTTTCTCGAATGAGGTAATTGCAAAACTCAGGTCGAACAGGGAATTTCAGGCCAAGGCAGCCAAAAAAAGATGAAATGGTGTCCCCGCAAGCGGCAAGATGTCGGTTTACCACAACTGAACATCGGACACCGCCATGGACTGTACAAAACGCACTGCACTGATGCAACAACTATTGAGCGTGCAACATGAACTGTTGCCGCAACTGGGCGAGGGACTGGACATCCTGACCCCGAAGCTGGAAAAGCTGGTGCATGTGCTGGACTGGCTGGACATGGCAGCCTTCTTCCCCAGCCGGTATGGGGTTGATGGCCGCCCGCCGCACGACCGGCAGGCACTGGCCATCGCCTTCGTGGCGAAAGTGGTGCTGAACCTGCCCACCACAGCCGCCTTGCGTGAACGGTTGCAGGTTGATCGCAGCCTGCGGCATATTTGTGGTTTTCCCCGCTGGAAACCGCTGCCCAGTGAGGCCACCTTCTCACGGGCATTCGATGAATTTGCCCAGTCGCGGCTGGCCGAACGGGTACATGAATCCCTGATCCGCAGCCACCTGGGGGATGAACTGGTCGGCCATATCAGCCGCGATGCCACTGCGATTGAAGCCCGCGAGCAGCCTGAAGCAGCGCCCAAACCGGCCCCGGCAGCCGATGAACCCGCCGCCGCCCCACGCAAACGCGGCAGGCCGCGTAAAGGGGAGCAACGCCCCGCCAAAGAAAGCCCCATTGCCCGGCAGCGCAAGAAACCCCTGGCACAACTGCTGGAAGAGATGCCCAAAGCGTGTGACCGGGGAACCAAATGCAACGCACAGGGCTACAAGGTCAGTTGGAACGGCTACAAACTGCATATCGACACGGCTGACGGCGGCATCCCGGTCGCAGCCATCCTCAGTAGCGCCTCCATGCACGACAGCCTGGCCGCCATTCCCCTGACCCAAATCACCGCCCGGCGGGTGACGAACCTGTACGACCTGATGGACGCGGGCTATTGCAGTGCCGACCTGCGCGAATACAGCCGCGAATTCAACCATGTCCCGCTGATTGACCATAACCCGCGCCGGGGTGACAAAATCGAATTCGACCCCGCCGAAGCTATCCGTTACCGCGAACGCAGCGCGGCGGAACGCACCAACGCCCGCCTCAAGGATGAGTTTGGCGGTAACAACGTCTGGGTCAAAGGCCATGCCAAGGTTCTGTCACACCTTATGTTCGGCCTCATGGTGCTGGCGGCTGACCAACTGATGCGCCTGCTACTATGAAATCAGGCCGCAACAACATCAAAAAACAGGGAGAAACGATGGATACCGGATAGCCAACGGGCAATTTTTGCCTGGGCAAGGGGGAAAATGCCGGAATAGGCCATTTTTTAAACAGATCGCCCTTGCCAACCAACAGCCTGCCGAAAAGTAGCGGTTAGTTGGTTATACGGTGAGTGGCTTTCTCGAGTTTTGAAAGTAGCTCGAATAACTGATGAAAACAGTGGCCATACCTCACCCCTCCTGATTTGGGCTTATCTTTTTTACCTTAGCCACCCAACATCACTGCTAAAAACAAAAAAGCCCTGTAAGCAGAAAACTTACAGGGCTTTTCAATATGGTGGGTCGTATAGGATTCGAACCTATGACCACCTGATTAAAAGTCAGATGCTCTACCGACTGAGCTAACGACCCGTTAGAGGCGTGCTATTCTACACAAGGATTTTCTGGTTTCAAGTCTTTTCTCAGCTTTTTTCCCCTGTTCTGCACGTAATATTTAAACAGCTGCTCAGGTATGCTGCGCACCGTGGTAAAGATTCACCACATGACGCGCCTCAGCGAAGAATAACCAGCGCTCAGCACCGATCCCCAGCAGGCTCAGCAGCACCGCCACAATCGCCAGAAACGTCCCGCCAAAACCAGAGGCAATGGCCAGCATGATTAACAGCGGCACAACAAAACCACAGCCAAAGACCACCACTTTCAGAATTGCCAGCAGGCCGATATTAGCCTGATAGCCGAATTCATCGGTCAGGAAGGTTCCCGCCGTATGTCCGGTGTCTAACAAGCGCACCTGCGCCCGCGTAAAGCCGGTAGCGGTCTTAATGGTTGGCCCGGTGACAGTCTGCATCCAGAAGTAGTAAATAGCCTTGGTCACCGCCGCCAGCACCAGCAGAACCGCTGCCAGACCGGCCATAACGCTCAGATCCTTGCCATTAAAGGCCAGCGCCATCACCAGCAGCACACTGCCTGTCGCCAACCCCAGCAGGATATAATTCGCGGGTGTCAACGCCGTATTCCACTGGCGGATAGTCTTCAGGCAGCCGTAAATCATCCCGGTACTGAACACCGTGGCCAGTGCGATCACAATACTGACCAGCCCGAACAGCGTCACCAGCCCATTCGGCCCGGCATCATTAATCCAGATGCCGATCAGATACAACACCGCCACCGGATAAAAGGCAACCGCAAATACACCCTCACGCGACAACCATGAGGTTTTAAAGCGGAAGAAAGCCCGCCAGGCGTTTTTAGGGTTTGCCAAATGACCCACCGATGACAACAGGCCTGCAGTAATCAACAGCAGGGAAATAATACCGCCGGTCAGCATGGTCGGGACATCAATATCCGCCAGACCAAAAATTTGTGCCACCGCCAGCAGGATAAACAAGCCATAACCTGCGCCGGAGGACACTGTAAAGAAAATAACAGAAAATGCCGGATGCATATTGGGTTCTCCTTAACGCGCAATCGCTTTGTTTGCCCACGCTTTCACCGAATCGATCAGTGACGTTTTCTTCACATCATCCGTCGGAATCGGACGTGTCAGACGCGGTGGCAGATATTGGTTAGTCGGGTTATAACCCAGTTCAGGCATCAGCCCGTAGCCATTGCGCTCACGCACCAGCTGGCTGACATTGGAATCAGGATCATCAAAATCACCGAAATGACGGGCATGTGCCGGACAGGTGATGACACAGGATGGCTGACGATCCACCTCATCCAGCCGCTCGTCATAAATCCGGTCAACGCACAGCGTACATTTCTTCATGGTGCCGGACTCACGATCCAGCTCCCGCGCACCGTAGGGACAGGCCCATGAACAGTAATTACAGCCCATGCACTTGTCCTGATCCACCAGCACAATACCATCTTCAGCACGCTTATAACTCGCACCGGTAGGACAGACATCCACACAATCCGCCTGCTCACAGTGGTTACAGGACATCGGGAAGTTGATGGTCTTGTTATTCGGATAATCACCGACTTCATAATGGCGGATACGGTTAAACCATACCCCGCTCGGATCTTCGCCATACGGGCGATAATCCGTCAGCGGCCCGGTGGTACCGGACGTATTCCATTGTTTACAGGAGACTGCGCAAGCATGACAACCGACGCAGACGTCTAAATCAATTACCAAACCTAACCGCATGACTAAACTCCCCGATTCTTGTCATGAACACTGCCGCGCGACAGCACATCATCCATTGGCCGCACCACATTCACTGCCGTATGCGTGTTATAACGCAGCACTTCCGGTGATGGTTTGGCGTTCGGCAACGGCCTGATCACCGGGAATACCGGCCAGGTACCCGACTCTTCAGCAGGATAGATCTTAACCTTCAGGTCATACCAGGCGGCCTGTCCGGTGACCGGATCAGAGTTGGTCACCGCATCTTCCGCATCACCTTTCTGCGGCAACAGCTCAGAGATCAGGTGATTCATCAGGAAGCCGTCATTCGACTCATTGGCATCCTCACTCAGACCCCATGCACCCTTCTGCTTACCAATCGCATTCCAGGTCCAGACGGTATCCGGCTGACAACCTTCCATCAGCTTAACCTGCACACGGATTTTGCCGTTATGCGACTCCACCCAGCACCACGACTTATCCTCAATGCCCAGCTCTTCACCACGGGCACGGTTCATATACAGGAAGTTCTGTGCACAAATCTGCCGCAACCAGGCATTCTGCGAGTCCCAGGAGTGATACATAAACATCGGACGCTGATTCACCGCATAGAACGGATACTCGTCCTCGTCCACACGACACTGTTCAACCGGCTTATAGTAGAACGGCAGCGGGTTGAAGTAAGTGCTCAGGCGCTGCTTATGATGCTCTTCAGTCGGCATCGGCCCGTCGTACAAACCCTGCCCCGCCAGCTTGAAACGCTGCTGAGTTTCAGAATACAGCTCAATCACAATCTGCTCGGTTGAACCGACCCAACCTGCCTGTTTGGCAAACTCCAGATAATCTTTGTTCGCATGACGGTAATAACGGATATGCTCCGGCAGATGAATCTCGAAAAATGCACCATTCTCCGCATAACGCTCCCACTGCTGCGGATTCGGCTTGCCGCGCAGATGCGTTTCATTACCGTCCTCATCCAGACGCCAACCGGCCAGAAAACCGATGCCCGGCTCTTTTTCCCAGTTGATGATAAAGTCTTTATAGCCTTTATACTTACGTGAACCATCAGCATTGGTCAGTGCCGGGAATCCGAGACGCATGCCCATTTCCAGCTGCACTTCCTGCCACGGCATCACATCACGGCCCGGATCAATCACCTGCTGACGAATCGAGTCAGCGGCCACATGCGGCTCGGAAATCGGACGATCCAGCATCGAAATCGTATCGAAGCGCTCCAGATAAGTGGTATCCGGAATAATCAGGTCGGCAAAATTCACCATCTCGGAATGATAGGCATCAGAGATTACAATGAACGGAATCTTGTACTGCGGATCATCCGCCGGTGAATCATCCTTTTTAGCGCACAACATCTTCTGCACATCGGCGGTATTCATGGTCGAGTTCCAGGCCATATTGGCCATGAACATCATCAGCGTATCAATTTCGTAAGGGTCGCCCTTCACTGCATTGGTGATCACCATGTGCATCAAACCGTGGTTTGACATCGGTGCATCCCAGGAATAAGCCTTATCAATCCGCTTCGGTTTGCCATTTTCATCCAGCACCAGATCCTCCGGCCCGGTCGGGAAACCAAGTGGCGGCCCTTTCAGCGGCGTATTCGGCGCACAATCCTTGGCCGGTTTTAAGGCCGGTGGGATATGCTTCGGATAAGGTGGCTTGGCCAGATGTCCGCCCGGCACATCAATCGAGCCCAGCATAATCTGCAGGAAGTGAATCGCACGACAGGTCTGGAAGCCGTTGGAGTGTGCAGAAATACCGCGCATCGCATGCATGGAAACCGGACGACCGACAAATTTATAATGCTTGCGTCCGGCCCAGTCCGTCCAGCCTTCCGGCACATCAATTTCAATCGACTCTTTAAACGCTACATGCGCCATTTCCAGCGCCATACGTTCAATCTGCTCTGCCTTTACGCCACAGATTTTAGCGGCATTTTCCGGGGCATACTGCTCATCCAGATATTCTTCAGCCAGCAAAACCATCACCGACTTCACCGGCTTGCCATCCACTTCGCCTTCGTGGAACAGCGCCGGACTAATCTCAGCTTGCGTACCATCCACCAGTGCTTCTTTTTCCATATCCCACACCAGTGGCTTGCCGTCACTGTTGCGGGCTATCAGGCCGTGGCCTTTCTCGCCGGGAGTATGAACCACCAGATAAGGTGCATTGGTATAACGGATCAGGAATTCCCAGTCGAACTGGTCATTTTTAAGCAGTACATGCAGCATGGACAACGCCAGCATGGCATCTGTACCCGGTTTAATGCCGACCCACTCATCCGAAATCGCCTGATAACCGGTACGCGCCGGATTTACCGAAACGAATTTGCCGCCGTTACGCTTGAGTTTTTCCAGACCAATTTTGATCGGATTCGATGCGTGGTCATCTGCCACACCCCACATCATGAAATATTTGGTGCGATCCCAGTCCGGATCACCGAACTCCCAGAATGCATGACCCATGGTGTACAAGCCACCGGCAGCCATGTTCACGGAGCAGAAGCCACCGTGCGCCGCCCAGTTCAGGGTACCGAATTGACTGGCCCAGAACCCGGTCAGTGCCTGCATCTGATCACGGCCGGTGAAATAGGCCAGCTTGAGCGGATCAGTCTCACGGATTTTACGCAGACGCGCTTCCAGAATATCCAGCGCCTGATCCATGGTAATAGCTTCAAACTCACCGGCTCCGCGCTCAGTACCCGGCTTACGCAGCAATGGTGTCTGCAGCTTGGCGGGCGAATTCTGCTTCATGATGCCTGCATTACCCTTGGCACACAGCACACCTTTATTAATAGGGTGATCACGGTTACCCTGTATATAACGAACCTGGTTATTTTCAACCGTAACCTTGATGCCGCAACGGCAGGCGCACATATAACAGGTTGTTGCCTTGACTTCCTGCTGGCTGCGCTTCTCGAACTCGGGTAATGCGCTCATCTGTACCTCGGAATATTATAATACAGTAATAAACTGACTCAGCATGTTATATTGCTGCATATCTTCCCATGATTCAACAACAAATTTTATTGCCATGTATAAGTAAAATAAATTAATAAGCCATTCATTTATATTATTTCCATGCCGGTTTCCGTCAGACGGCTATCTGCTACCAGCTATCAGAAGATACCCTGCCACTCCCCCGCCTCCTGACCTACGCTTCATGTGTGGGGACAGTAGAAACCCCGTTGCCTGCTGATGAAAACAACCTCCTTCAGAGGACACAACCAAAATATGCATCTGTCAAAACATGGGTTGCTGGTCAGAACAATAGTATTAGCCAGTCTCCCGGTTTTACTGACACAAAGCCTGGCGCCACACGCAACATGGAAAAAATCGTGTCAGGACTGGGCCACGTTCAAAGCCCTGAAATATGAGTTGAGCAATAACACCTGGGGTAAACAGGATATAAAGGATTACGAACAATGTATTTATCAAAACACTGCTAACCCCATGCAGGCAGGCTGGAGCTGGCGCTGGCCGAAGCTGTGGAATGGTGTCAAAGCTTATCCCAGCCTGATGTATGGCTACAAGCCCTGGAACAGGCACTCGACCACCCAAACCTTACCCTTGCAGCTGACGGAGCTGGATAGCCTGACGGTGAATTTTGCCGCCGAAATGGAATATGAAGGCGCGGTTAACCTGCTGCTGGAAGCATGGCTGACGGACTCACCAGACCCCAAACCTTATGACCGCACCAGTGAAATAGCTATTCACCTGATGCAACACCAGTGGCCCGGCCAGGGTGGCGATTATTACGACTCAGTCACCATTGACCGGCATACCTACGATGTTTACATCAATCACAAAATGAAGGTTCCCGGCGATGACCATACCTGGTCCTATCTGAGTTTCGTCAACACCGGGCGGCCCGTGCTGAGGGGAGAAATAAACCTGAAAGCATTCGTGGATTACCTGCTGGAAAAGAGAATGATTATTGAGACGGAGTATCTGACCTCTGTTGAGCTGGGCAATGAGATAGACCATGGCACAGGACACAGCCGGATTCATTACTTCCACACCCTGGTTAACAGCAAACCGGCAGGACACCCGAAATGAAACAGACGAAACCAAACAAAAGAATATGCCCATGAAACTATCAACAACCCGCAGCCGGTGGGGTGTGCCTCTGTTTGACAACAATTACCGGGGCCTGCCGGCCAACTCGTTTAACCTGCTGGAAACCGTTGACCGCTTTTCCGGACTGCTCGGTATTGCCTGCTTTATAAAAACAGGTCTGGAGCAGGGTGAAACGGTTACGCTGATTGCTTTTGACAGCCCGGAAAATGTCCTGCAAAAGTTTGCTAACCTGGGCTTCGACTTCTCCGATGCTATTGACAGCGAGCGCCTGCTGATTCTGTCATACAAACCAACATTCACCCGCTCGTTAAATATATCCACGGACTATCAGGCGCTGTTTGCTGAGATTGATAACTTCAGCGACAGCAAATCCACCCGCCTGGCCTTCCTGAATGCCGACCTGTTATTCAATCTGGAAAGCTACAACCTGACCACCATTTCGGTGAGCAAAATCCATCATGCCGCCCAGAACATTGCCGGGACTATCCTCGCACAGTTCACCACCGTCGATGACATCCCGCACCGCCGACTGCGCAATATCAGTGCCTCACTGCTCGATTGCTATCTGGTCATCAGCCGCAAAGAAGACAATAAAATGTCTCTCGAAGTGAAAACCTATCATTAGGAGCCGGGATATGAAGAAACCGCACAATCCCGGCCCCACCATCCGTATCAGCCTTATGCTGGGCAGCTTGCTGTATCTGGCACTCTGCCTGGCCGGCGGATTAGAGCTGTCTTACGCACTGCAGTCAGTTCTGGTGCATATTTTTATCCTGCTGGCCAGCATTCTGGTAATCCGGCATGTCTTCCTGCTGCTGTCTGCCTGGGTGGAAACCTCCCTGCCTCCGGCGATGTGGCCACGCAAGGACGACTGGCCGCCGATGGTCAGTATTATTATCCCGGCTTATAACGAGGAAGAAGTAATTGAGGCCGCGATGCTCAGCCTGTTGGCCGTTGAGTACGATAACTATGAAATTATTATGGTCGATGATGGCAGCACTGATAATACCGTTCCGCTGGTCAGACATATTATCCGCCACCATAACCCGCGGCAGATTCCGGTACGGATTATTGCCCAAAGTAACGGTGGTAAGGCTAATGCCCTGAACACCGGCCTGATCCATGCGTCAGGTGAGTTTGTCCTCTGTGTTGATTCGGACTCACGCATTGCCCGTGACAGCCTGCACAAAGGGCTGCGCCACTTCAGAAACCCCCGCATAGCCGCCGTCGCAGGGAATATTGTAGTCGCTAATGAGCGTGGCCTGCTGACCGGCTTTCAACAACTGGAATATATGATCAGCCAGAACTTTATTCGCCGTGGCCTATCCCTGTTTGGCATGGTCACGGTGATTCCCGGCCCGGTGGGCTTATTCAGGAAGTCTGCCCTGTGCGGGGTGCATGGCTACGATGAAAACAAACAGCTGTTTGCGGAAGATGCCGATGTCACCGTGAGATTACTCGCTCAGGGATGGCATATCACCAGTGATGAAGGCATGCAGGCGGTCACCGAGGCACCGGCAACCATCAACGGCTTACTACGCCAGCGCTATCGCTGGAAACGCGGTATCTATCAGGTGCTGCACAATAACTTTTTCTCCCTGATCACCGCACCGGACTCACGCCGCCCGCTCATCGCCACGGTACTGGTACTGGAAGGCTTTTTGTTTGAAGTGCTGGGCTTTGGTGTCACACTGTTTATGCTCAGTAATATTATCCTGCTGGGTGAAATCAAATTACTGCTGGGCTGGCTGGCTCTGCTGTTTATGCTGGACATGCTGACCCTGATGTTTGTCGTCCGTCCCGGCCAGTTTCTTAAATACCTGCCGCTGCTGATATTACAGAAGCTGACCTATACCTTCGCCCTGCAAACCTGGGGGGTACTCGCCCTGCTGGATGAATGGCGCTCCAGTGCGATGACCTGGGACAAAATCGAAAGAACCGGCGCACTGCAGGAGGTTCTGACATGAACTGGCCGCTCATCGGCATGTTGCTGCTTGTCCTGTTGATCATTATTGTCATTGCCGCCACCACAGTTTTTTTTATCCGCCACTGGGCTAACCGCGCCACCAACACCGCCAACCCGGCAAACAGCCAGGAGGGTTATTACTTCACCCGCTACACACCACCGCAAACACCGGCGCTTGAGCCCCAAGCGGTAAAAACCACCCGCATCAACTGGCGTAAGCTTACGCAATATACGCTAAGCACTTTTGTCATCCTGGGCATTCTGGGCCTGCTTGGTGCAGCCACCTACTACAACCGCGACAAACTGGCTGCCACGATCGATCTGAGCGAACAGGATCTGCAAAACCTGCAGATTAAACAGTTTCAATGGGCACAAACTGACTCACAGATTCTGCCTGAACTGGCCGTGTATATCGACCGGCTGAAAGCCAAAAATCTGGGGTTGATCCTGATCAATACGCCTTCACCGGAAACCTGGCCCAGACATGAAATCCAGCCTGCCCGGCAAGCCACCGATGAGTGGTTGCGTTTTGCAGCACAGCACAAACTGGAGACAGAAGCATGTGACTGGGAACAATTGCAGCAATGCCGGGAAAGCAAAGAGGACTGGATTCATATTCTGTTACCCGGTTTATGGGATGCAAGTGGTATCCACCAGCTGATGCCAGACACCAGACTGATTGCCTATGGCCCTCCCCTGCAAATCTATCAGGATAAAACCCGCACTTTTAAACTGGGAGACCTCAGCTTCAGGCACAAATTGACCACCAGCGACTTCAGGTTATCTTTGGTGGGAGACCGTGAGCTGACACTGGGATTTGATGCCGGAATGATTATTGCGGCAGACCCGGCCTTCCGGCACTACCGCGCTGACTCGGCGCGGCCTCAGGGCAAATCCATTAACACAGCCCGCCTCGCCGGTGGCAACAGCAGCACCCGCCTGTATGCTGAAGCCAGCGGGCAACAGGGGCGCTTCGTATGGATGGACTTCCCTCCAAATGACGAAGATCACGATGATATTGTCCCCTATTACCTGCACTCGGTGCTGGCCGCTATTTTCCGCTACCTGGACGGCCAGCCTTATTCAGCGCTGGCAAACTGGCCGGAAGGCAAGCACTTCGCCGCATTGATGGAAGAGGATACCGAAGATGGATACGACAATGCTTACAAGGTTGCCAGCTATTTTCAGGAAAATAATTACCCCATCACCTGGTATGCCCTATCCAATGAAGCACAGGAACATCGCGAACTGACCCGCCTGCTGGCAGCGACCGGAGAAATTGCCTGCCACGGCGATACTCATATGGATTTTCCGCGGCAGAATCTGCAGACGCAGTACCAGCGCATCGCCCGCTGCCGTAAGGTCATGCAGGAAATTACCGGTCGTACAGTGCTCGCCTTCCGCCCTCCCAGAGAGGAACACAACGGCGATACTTTCGATGCCATGACCGGCAATGGGATCCGCCACTTCATCGCTGAAGTCTCCGGCGACCGTTTCACTCCGATCGCCTACAGCAATGAGCATGACGATCTGGCACTGATCTCCATTCCGCGAATGAATTCTGATGACTATCTGCTCTGGAATGAACTGGAACTGACGGACAAGGCCAGTACGGAGCAACTAAAACAGGAAGTGGACTGGATAAAAGGGATTGGCGGCCTGTTCATGTTCAGTTTTCATACCCAGTACATGAACGATTACCAGCACCTGCAAACGGTTAAATCACTGGCAGACTATATCGCTGCCAATGATGCCTTCTTTGCCACCACCAGTGAAATTGCTGACTGGTGGCGTTTCCGTACCCAGCTAAAGCACAACAAACACACTGACGAAACGCAACTTGCACAGCGGCTCAATCAGTTTCACCCCGTTTTACTCACTGTCGATGAAAACGGCAAACTTCAACAAAAAATCATCAAAACATCCCGGGATGCGTATTTGATTAAAACTAAGGAATGACCATGACCCCAAAACAGACCACACTCATTATCAGCGCCGCAATAGCCACCCTCACATGCGGAACCTCTTCAGCCGAAGCACAAGGCCACCTGTATGGCATTGAAGCTGAAACGGTCAGCACATCATCCGACTTTGACCGTAACACCATCAATTTCAACTATGGCAGCAAACAGGGTGAGGCCGGTTTCGGCGGCAGCGCTGCACACCATCGTATTGATGACAAAGACGCCTCATTCCGTGCCAATGAAGTCAAACTGCGCGCCGGACACCAGTTAAACGATACTTTTTTTGTAGAAGGTGGTATTGGCGCCGCTAATATTGATTCGCAACATGATAACCGCTCCGAAGACCTGGTTACTTATCAGGCGGGAGCCAGGGCAAAGCTCAGTGACCAACTGAGTGCAGGTATTAGTCATGAAAAAGATTTTGCCTACCGCGAACAGATTCTGACCAATCAGGCCGGCAAAATCCTCAATGCAAAGACAACTCGTGCCGATGTAAAGTACCGGCCCGCAGAAAGAATACGTATCGAAGCCGCAGCCGGCCATCAAAGCATCAGTGATGGTAACAGCTCACGTGAGTACCAGATTGGTGCCTATTATGGCATTTCCCCCAGCTGGCCATGGATCTGGGCAGGTGTTGAATACAGCAACCTGGACTTTAAATATCAGGATGAAGGCTACTGGACGCCCAATAATCACCGCTCAGTCGCTGGCACGTTATCTGCCAGCTTTCCTGTTAATGACAGCATCAACATGAACAGCAGTCTCAGCATCAACCGCAACAAAGATGATGACAGTGATGACAGCGGCACCGGCTACTACGCTTCTGTTGGTGCGGATATGAAGCTGTCCCCCAACAGCACAGTAAGTGCCAATGCGCATTATATCAAGTCCCGGCAGGACAACTCTGACTGGGACGAAACCGGGGCAAACGTCGGTTTCACCTTCAATCACTTCTGATTCCCACCAGACAAACTGAGGGAGTAAATCAATACTCCCTCAGCACTTCATAATCACCGCTCATCACTAATTTTATACCCCAAATTATTGAATTTTATTACTCATCTTCTAAAAACAGCCATTCAAAGTTTTTTCAATACTGTCCCGCCGCTAATGCCTCTAAATTAACTGCTAAAAGGAAAAATCATATTTGCTAAAAGCCAATGTAAAAATTAAACAGAGCCAATAATGAAGACTATTAAATTTACCAAAATAGTATCATCCATACTTTTCAGTGCATTTTTATCATCCCCCTCTCCGGCAGATGTAACTGACCCGCTTAGCCCTTCAGAGCTGGAAAGCGCCCTGGTTATTTCCAACACGAAAACCATCTCTGTCCGGGGCTTACAAAAAAGCAGAAACAACAGTTACACAGCGCCTTCTGAGCCGGAGTTATTGCTTATTGAGCGTCGCCCGGTTGACAAAGCAGCTGACTCACAACGGCTGGCAGACGTTTACTCCTATGATTACAGCACGAATGAAACCATTCATGACATTGTGAACCTGGATACCCAACAACTTATCGCTACAGAGCGACTTCAGTATCTGCAGTTACCCCTTACCGAAAACGAATTACAACGCAGCACCGCTATTATTTTTTCCGATCAGGAAGAGGCGGCACTGATCCGGGATGAATACCAGAGAATCACCGGCAACTACCTAAGCTCTCCGGAACAACTGAACATCAAAGCCTTCGCCTTTACAGCTGACACCTTACCGGAGCAGCTGAATCCGGCATCACAACAATGTGGCTTGCACCGCTGTGCTCAGGTGCTGCTGTATACGCATGACTCGATCGTCTTTGAAATCAGCCCGATCGTGAATCTTTCCGCCGGTATCGTCACCCAGAATATTGGCTACTAAAAGGATAAGTGCACCATGAAATTAACACTGGCATTCCTGACTTCTGCTCTGCTGCTGGCATGGCATCACTCATTACCGGCAGCACCGGACTCTGCCTGCAGGGGAAGCCTCATCAGCAAAACATTCAGTTCAGGTGCATTGTGGGACATCTGCTGGACTATTGACGATAACGAAGGACTTACTGTGTCACAGGTATACTTTCAAGCTCCGGGAGCTACCTATCGCCGTGTTTTAGGAGCAGCATCCCTATCTCAAATACAGGCGGTATTTGATGATGGCGCTATCGATCCGGTATTCATCAACACAGACATCGGACTCGGTGGAGACAACGCACAAGCACTGGATCAGCAGGCTTGCCGGAATGGTAAACTGCATGCAGAAAACGGACGCAACGTACTTTGCGCCCGCACCCTGCCGAAAGGTTACCTGTATAAATACAACTCCCAGCGCCAGACAGAAGCTTTCGAGCTCAGCAGTTACAGCCAGATCGGGCCACGCAACTATCAGTTACGCTGGACATTTTATGAAAACGGCGCCATCGAACCGGCAATTGCCCTCAGCGGTATTCTGCCTGCAGTCGGACAAAGTAATACCGAACACGGCTGGCCGGTTACTCAGGACGGAGAAATTGGCACCGGATTTACTGACCATTATCTCTGGCGGCTTGATTTTGATCTTGGCTCAGACTCCGGAAATGATGCTGTACAGGAAATCAGCAGCATTCCGACCACAAACCGGCTCAAAAAACAAAAGACCATAGACACACTACAGCTGGAAACAGGTAAGCAGCTCAACCCTGACCACAAGACATTTTGGCGCATTATTGATACAGCCATTTCACAACCGGAAATCGGTGCAATTTCCTATGAAATAGTTCCGTCACACTACGACCAGAGCCGAGCCAACAGCCTGAATCAGTCCTGGCTGGAAAATGATCTTTACTTCACCCGCTATAAGGATTGTGAGCGATATGCAGTCGACAACCTTGCAGACAGCTGCGGAGAAAATGTGACTGACTTTGTAGCTGACCAACAACCTATTGATCAGGCTGATGTCGTTGCCTGGTACAAGCTCAGCAATCACTACCTGCCACGCAGTGAAGACAGCAACCGTATTGCAACCCGCTGGAGCAGTTTCCAGCTATTCCCCAGAGACTGGAATGTCAGCAACCCTTATTAACACTAACCTGCCCCGGAATCAGTGATGATGAATACTTATAAAACGCTATCAGGCTGCACAGCACTGTCATTAATTGTAAGCATAATAATGTTGTGGCCAACCAATACTCTGGCAGCCGAATTTTGCTCAGATCAGTATTATATTGATGTCACCCTGCCGAATCAGGCGCGCTGGGATATGTGCTGGGAGCACCGCAGCCGTGAAGGTATTGTGCTGCATAAGGTTCACTACACGCCGCAAAACGGCACACGCCGCATGGTATTTAATGAGGCTGCAATCGCTCAGATTCATGTGCCTTATGATGATAACGGCGTGCGTTACCATGATGTTTCTGACTATGGTCTGGGTAACCGTTATATGTCCAGCCTGAGTACAGATGAGTGCGTCGGCGGCACACTGCTGACATTCGGCACTAAACCCGTCGTTTGCCAGCAAATTGAAAGCCGCGATGATGCCTACAGCTATGGCGACAATCGTTTGCAGGGTGATGCACTAAGCCTGTTCAGTGTTTCCAAAATCGGCGCTTATAACTACATTCCGACCTGGCGCTTTCTGGATGATGGCGGAATTGACCTGATGATGGGCGCAACCGGTGCCCTGCAGCGCTATGGCGACAGCAGCAAACAGGATCACGGCTGGCTGATCAGTGCCAATAAAGTCGGTATTGCCCACCTGCATAATTTTTTCTGGAAACTGGACTTTGATCTGGCAGGCTCCGGCAGAGATGACTATGTTGAAGAAATCAATTTCATCCAGAGTAACGGACAAAAAATACGTGAGATGACCCGTTACAATCAGGAAACAGCCAGTGATGTCGATCCGGATACTCTGCGCATGTGGCGGATAGCAGACGGTAATATCAGCAATAGCAAAGGCCAGCCAATTTCCTACGAAATCCGCCTGCATCAGGCTAACCACCGCGATACCGGGCCTGATACTGAGCCGTTCACAAAACACGACTTATATGTTACCCGCTATAATCGTTGTGAGTTGTTTGCATCGCATAACCCGTCAACCGGGGGCTGTGCTGACAATCTGGCGGATTTTGTTAATGGCGAGAGTCTGACCGGGGAAGATATTATTGTCTGGCCGAGCACCACTTTCTATCATATGCCACGGGCCGAGGACTCCCCACGTATGGATGCCCACTGGTCCTCTATCAGCATTACCCCCCGCGACTGGCATGACAGAAATCCATTAAGCAGCAGTGAAGACGCTGTGAATACCAGCCCGGTCAGCAGCATCGACGACAATGCTGACGCTGTAAGCAGCATCGATGATAGCACTGACTCTGTAAGCAACGTCGACGACAGCACTGACTCTGTAAGGAACGTCGACGACAGCACTGACTCTGTAAGCAACGTCGGCGACAGCACTGACTCTGTAAGGAACGTCGACGACAGCACTGACGCGATAGACACTATTGACGGCAATACTGACACCGTAAGTAACATTGATGACAGCACTGACACTGTAAACAATATCAATAGCGCTACACCTATCCGTAGTATCGCGAATATACGGAGAACTGGTGGTGGTGGCTCACTCCCCATCGGCTTATTAATCGCTTCCGGCCTGCTTTTAGTGTTGAGGAAAAAGTGCAGCTAAACCCGGTATCAGTAAATGCAACTAAACTTAAAGTGATAACAAAAGGAGTCCGGACATGTTTACAAAGACCAGTACTATCCTGATCACCAGCCTTATCCTGCTGAGCGGCTGTGTGGCTGAATCAGCCCCGGCTCCCTGGCAAATAAGCCAGACCGGTACCAATAACATTTATCAGGCCCATCTTGATTGCGAAACCCAGCCTGAAACCGGGCCGTTTCAGAACTGCACAGTCAGCTTTACCGACTTACAGGGAGTAAACATTACCCCGGAGACCATACTCATTGATGGCGGCATGCCTTTGCACGGCCATGGGCTACCCACCTCACCGGTATTAACCACACTGGAACAAACAGGCACTTATCGTATTGACGGACTGAAATATAATATGCCGGGGGCATGGCTGCTGGGCTTTAAAGTCAGCACCAGTCAAAATGATGATAAAATCATTTTTGACTTTGTGATCTGAAGTAAAACAAACCTGACATGACAGCTTACAAAACCGGCATTACAGCTATTTTGGTACTGCTCTCAGTCACTGTTTTTGGTATCGGATTGTTCTTATTACAGAGTCCGGGTACTGCAGCCTGGACACCGCAGGAACTCAGAACAATCCGTTCCTTATCGCTGACAAACCTCCCCCCTGCAGAGGATAAAAGCAACCGCTACGCACACAATGAAAAGGCTATAGCTTTAGGCACCCAGCTATTTTTTGATAAACGCCTTAGCCGGAACGGACAAGTCTCCTGCGCCAGCTGCCACCAGCCTGATAACTATTTCAGTGACGGGCAGACGATAGCTATGGGGCAGGATATTGGCAGACGCAATACACCATCACTGCATGGCATCGCATATAATGACTGGTTTTTCTGGGACGGGCGCAAAGACAGCCTTTGGTCACAAGCCCTGGCACCGCTGGAAAATCCGGCAGAACATGACTTCAGCCGCACCGCAGTCGCCCGGCTGATCACCGGTGACCCGCATTATTATCAGGCTTATACTGAAATATTCGGGTCAGTAGAAATCCCGGACCAGCAAACATTAGCGGCTGACGCTCAACCTTCCGGAAGTATTGCCCAGATTCAGGCATGGAAAGCATTACCGGAGCAGCAGCGGAAACAAGTTGACCGGCTATTTGCCAACACCGGCAAAGCACTGGCGGCTTATGTGACGACACTTAAGCCGCTACAAACCCGCTTTGACGATTATATTGAAGCCCTGAACAGTGAGAAGAGCAACAACCAGAGTTTATTAAATGAGCAGGAGTTGCGCGGGTTACGCCTGTTTATCAGCGATAAGGCAGCATGCATCAACTGCCATTCCGGCCCGTTGCTCACCAATCAATCATTCCATAATATCGGCAGTGGCGGCAAGAATGACTCCGGTCGCGCTGCGGCGATCAGCAGAGTCAAACTGGACCGGTTTAACTGTCTGGGCGAATACAGTGATGCACCACCGAACCAGTGTCAGGAGCTGAAATTTATGCAAACAGAACGTCACCAGACATGGGGCAGCTTCAAAACACCCTCCCTGCGCAATGTCAGTAACACCGCACCCTATTTTCACGACGGGCGTTATAAGGCACTGAGCGAAGTGCTTGATCACTACACAAATGCCAAAACAGAAGACACCCATCTGTCGGTTATCAAACTGAACGCTCAGGACAAACTGGATCTGATTGCCTTTTTAACCACGTTGACCGCGAACCAATAACCAGCCTCTCCGGCTACGGACAAAACCTTGTGAATTACCAGACTGAATCGCTATAGTGTCTTTACCTGAAAATAACTGACTAACATTGTTTTATGACTCAGAAACACAAATCACGCATCGGAATTGCGCTGGGCGGCGGAGCGGCCAGAGGCTGGGCCCATATCGGTATCCTGCAGCAACTGGCCGATATGGGAATCCACCCCGAAATCGTCAGCGGCTGCTCAATCGGCTCACTGGTCGGGGCGGCTTATGTCGCAGATAATCTAAACCAACTGCAAAAGTGGACATTATCACTGACCAAAATCGAGATGATGCGTTATTTCGAGTTCAACACCACTTTTAATGGCTTTGTCCGTCAGGAAAGACTCCGCCAACTGTTTCATGATCAGGTTTGTGCCCGTAATCAAAGTATTGAGGGGCTGAAAAAGTCATTCGCCAGCGTTGCCACCAACTTGCATAACGGCCGGGAAGTCTGGTTTACCGAAGGGCCGGTGATTGATGCGGTCTGGGCATCAATTGCCTTGCCGGGTCTGTTCCAGCCGGTTTCTTATGAGGAACAATGGCTGATTGATGGCGGACTGGTCAACCCGGTGCCGGTGTCACTGTGCCGGGCGATGGGGGCGGATACGGTTATTGCTGTCAACCTCAATCATAATTTATTGAGAACCAAAAACCGCAAAAAATCTCCTGCACCAGCTCCTGAGCCCACGCAGAAACAGGAAGAGCAGCAACCCTCTTCAACATCACCCTCAGGCATTATCAGCAGCCAGCTGGTCAACAGTGTTGCCTCATCACTGCGTGAATACTCCAGCAACCTGTTTCCGGACAAAAAAGACAATAACCAAATGCCCGGGGTTATTGAGACACTGGCCGGCTCGATTTACATTATGCAGGACAAAATCACCCGCAGCCGCATGGTCGGAGACCCTCCCGAACTGCTGTTGAATCCACGGCTAAGTGATATTGGCTTACTCGAATTTTATCGCGCGGAAGAGGCGATTGAAGAAGGCCGGCAAAGTGTCATCCGCATGCAGGCGGAAATTGAACACATTATCGATTTAAGCATGCCCCGTTAGCGCAAAAGCGATACAAGCTATTCCCAGGACTGCTTAAATTCACCGAGTTTGCGCCGCTGGCGCTTGTCCGGCTTGCGGGTCGGGATATTAACCCCGTGCAGGCGGCGCATTTCAATCTGTTCTTCGCGCTGCTCCTTATGATGCTCATCTTCCTGATAAAGCAGTACCGCTTCTTTGGCCGGGCGACGCTTGTCATTCACGCCTAACACCGTCACCACCCAGGTTTCGGCACCTTTGCGGATACGCAATTCATCACCGGGGCGCACCGGTCTGGCTGGCTTCACCCGGTCACCATTGACATGCACATGCCCGCCGGTAATCGCATCCACTGCTAACTGACGCTGCTTAAAAAAGCGGGCTGCCCACAACCATTTGTCCAGCCTTACGCTGGTGAGCGTCTCATTTCCAGAGGCCATTCGACAATATGCTCCTCCCAATCGTCTTCATTAACCGTTTTATTATAGACAAAACGCCCGGCGATTGATTCACCGGCCTGATGAATACTGTCGCGGTCACCGGTCACCAAATGATGCCACTCCGGTAAATCTTTACCCTCATGCAGCAAACGATAAGCACAGCTTGGCGGCATCCAGTATAATCCGTCCAGATTATCCATGGTCAGGCGCAAACAATCCGGCACCAGGGTTTCACGGTTCGCATAATCACCACACTGACAGGTATCTGCATCCAGCAGATCACAGGCAATATCGGTGTAATAAACCGTACCATCGCTATCATCTTCCAGCTTATTCAGGCAACATTTGGCACAATTATCACACAAACTTTCCCACTCGCTACGCGACATTTCAGCCAGTGACTTCTGCTTCCACCAGGGCTGCTCTGTTATTTCTGTCGTATCCTTCATCATTTTCCTGCCCCGACGGCAGACTCGGTAATTAATCGTTCACGCAATGCCGCAAATGAGCTGAGCGCACTGTAATACAGCACATCACTCCCCTCGCTATTCAGCAAAATCACCAGTCCTTTTTGCGGATAAAACCAGTACTCTGCCGTTTCACTTACCGCGAATTTTTCCTCCGGCGCTCCGAAACGCTGCGCAACAATATCGGCCTCATAATCAGCCACCGGCATATAAATCAGGTAGTGTACCTTCTGCTCATTAATCTGGCTGACCGCAGCTTCAGACAAGGTGTATTTCCAGGCACCGGAAGCCTGTGCCTCCCGATCAGTGCTGGTATCAACAAACTGCTGTAACTGCTGTTCACTGGCCTCCATTTCAGCAATCAGGCGTGCCTCGAATACACCAAGACGCTGTTTCCCAAAATAAGCTTCCAGCCGCGGTGCCTTATTATCACCGGTAAACAGAGCAATTTCCGGAAAGTGCCGGAACTGTTCAATCATCTCGCGCAATGTTATTTGCCCGACCCGGACATGAAACACCTCAGTCGCCTCCGTACCGGCACTGATCTTCCAGGGCAGATTATCCGGCTGTTTTTGCTCAGCGCCGCCAACGAACAGAAAAAACAATGCGGCGATGACCGCCAGCGACCCGCCAGCCCATAGCAAAATACGTTTCATACTCAAAATCTCAGACAAACATTGGCGCGCATCATACCGCAGCCATCCGCCCTGCACTATGCGTAATCACAAAGCCACAACATAATTCATATAAGCCCATCAAACATACCACTCTTCACTTTCACCATATTCCAGCAACAGATTCACCAGCTCAGTATGATACTCGCGCAGGTATTTGCTTTTGACCCAGGCCACCCGGGTCGTCGAACTCGGAAACAGGTGTGACAGATCACGCAACTCAAGGTCATTATCATGGATATAAGAATATGCCATCTTGGCAATAATCCCCGGCCCGAACCCCAGCCGCACATAACTGATAATCACATCGGTATCCGTGGCAGCAAATGAGACATTCATTTCCAGGCCATGCTGCAAAAATGTTTCATGCAGCTTGGAGCGTCCGGTAAAACCGAACACATAAGTCAGCACCGGATGTTCGGCAATACGCTTTAAGGTCAGCTCCCCCTCACACAGCGGATGACCTTCCGGCAAAATCAGACCATGATTCCAGTCATAACACTTCTCGCTGGACAGGCCGGATGCCTTGCCAATCTCTTCGGTACACACCGCGATATCGGCTTTCCCTTCACGCAGCATATCGACCAGCTGTGCCGGAGTACCCTGTAACAAGTGAATCGCAATGCCCGGATAACGCTGGCGAAACTCAACCATTACCTCCGGCAAAAAATATTTCGCCTGGGTATGCGTGGTTGCAATCCGAACTTCTCCGCTGGTTTCCATGCGAAAATCATCGGCAATGGAGCGGATATTTTCCAGTGACTGTTCGATACTATCGATTTCACTGGCCAGTGCCTTGCATACCGGTGTCGGCTCAACCAGACGCTTGCCCTTGCGCTCAAACAAGGGCATACCCAGCTCATCCTCAAGCAGACTAAGCTGGCGACTGACGGCTGATTGCACCACAAAATGCTGGTCGGCAGCGCGGGAGACATTCATGCCGTTATTCAGCAGGGTTTTAAGCAGGCGTAATTGAGATAGCTTCATTTAATCTAAATTTGAGATATAATTATCTAATTATATCGTTAAAATAAAAGAAAGCTGTACTGTAACCTACGAAGCATAAATAACGCAATTAACACCAAAGGAACGGAGATTCTGCCCTAAGCAGAGTTTTCAGTAACACAGACAACAGGCCAGATTGCAAGAATGCAGCCTGGCCTAAACGCTTCCTCTCAGCGACACCGGCGGAACTTCGGTTCCGCCAACTTCTGACCTCACTTCCCACAAAAATTCAAGGACAGCAATCTTTACTGCCTCAATATATTAGTATATTCTTATAATCAAATTCAGATAGAAGATAACCTTTGAGGAACTCACATGACTATTGATCGAATGATTACTGCACTGGCTGGTACCATTGTGTTACTGAGCGTGCTGCTGGCGGTTTATCACAACATGAATTGGTTGTGGCTGACCGGATTTGTTGGCTTTAACCTGCTGCAATCCTCATTCACCGGCTTTTGTCCACCCGCAATTTTGCTGAAAAAGCTGGGCTTTAAACCTGGAACGAACTACTAAACCGCAAAATCAATCCATACCATCTGCCTGAGACCCACCAACGGCAATCAGGCAGATCAACCAGCAGCTATTTTCCCGCTGGCTCCAGAAAACCCAGCCGCCCCAGTACTTTCTTATAGGTTTCCAGCATCTCCGGCATCAGTACCCGCTGCATATAATCCAACACCCACTTGCGGTCACGCGGCCCCAGTGAGTCAGCAATAAAATTCCCGAACGCCAGACTCATCGAGAACCCCGGCTCCTGCCCGACTTTACCCCAGGTGGTTTGTGCGTAATCATCCATACGCTCATTCAGTTTGTTGATAAACGGATTACGATAGTCCCCCGGCCCGGCAAAGTCGCGGGCATTATCCTGAATGTGGTCGGATAACTTGATGGCAAAAGTGGTAATCAGCTGCGCACGATCCTCATCATCCATAATATCGTGGGCAATGCGATCCAGGATATGCACCTTGAACGCCATGATTTCCTCCATCACCGCCACCCGCTGCATCTGGGTGTCGGTCTGGAAGTTTTCATTTTCGATCTCCAGCAGGGTTTGCATACCAATTTTCCAGGCATTAAAAGCCAGTACACTGACCGTGTCTTCCAGCGAGACCTCACGTTCCTGTTTGTTCCACTTGGTTTTCAGGCGAATGCGCATAATCTTCCTCTCCAATTTCAGCGTAAGCGAATTATAGAGAGGAGTATTAGTAATTGCGAATATTCACTGAAAAGCTGTGAAAAACCTGAACCTCAGAGACTAGCCCTCGATGCTGCTACCCTGCAAATGATAACTACGCACCCGCCGCCCATCCGGCTCCACCGAATGAAGGTGCACATCATAACCCCACAAACGATGGATATGGCGCAGCATTTCATAGCAGTCATTATTCAGCGGCTTACGGTCATGCATATGATGATAAAGGGTTATTGAACGATCCCCGCGCAAATTGACACTTTCCACCTGAATATCCGGTTCATTGTTACTCAGATTATATTGCTGGGACAGTGTTTCGCGCAGCTGGCGGTACCCCTCGTCATTATGAATCGCGGTCACATCAATCGCGCTATTGCGGTCATCATCCTGTAAAGCAAAGAAATGGAAATCGCGCATGATTTTCGGTGACATGAACTGCAGGACGAAACTCTCATCACGGAAGTTTCGCATCACATAATCCAGCGTTTTCAGCCAGTCGGAACCGGCAATATCCGGAAACCAACGTTTGTCTTCCTCGTCCGGATTTTCACAAATGCGGCGAATATCACGCATCATCGCAAAACCCAGTGCGTACGGATTAATACCGGAATAATAAGGACTGTCAAAACCGGGCTGCATGACAACGTTGGAGTGAGAAGTTAAAAACTCCATCATAAAACCATCGCTGACCAACCCTTCATCGTACATTTCATTCAGAATGGTGTAGTGCCAGAACGTGGCCCAGCCCTCATTCATCACCTGTGTCTGACGCTGCGGATAGAAATACTGGGCAATCTTACGCACAATACGCACAATTTCCCGCTGCCAGCTATCCAGTGAAGGCGAATTTTTCTCAATAAAGTAAAGAATATTCTCCTGAGGGTCAGGCGGAAATTTTCTCAGCTCCACATCCTCATTCAGACCGGCTTTCTTTGGAACGGTACGCCACAAATCATTCAGGTGTTTCTGAATATAATCCTCCCGCTCATCCTGACGCTGCCTTTCTTCTTCCGGTGAAATCGGCGAAGGCCGGTGATAGCGATCTACGCCATAATTCATCAGCGCATGGCAGGAATCCAGCAAGGCTTCAACTTCTTCGGTACCGTGACGCTCCTCACATTGCGCGATAAAATTCCGCGCGAACACCAGATAATCAATAATTGCCTCGGCATCTGTCCAGCTGCGGAACAGGTAGTTCCCCTTAAAGAATGAGTTATGTCCATAACAGGCATGTGCAATCACCAGCGCCTGCATGGTCATGGTATTTTCTTCCATCAGGTAGGCGATACAGGGATTGGAATTAATCACAATCTCATACGCCAGCCCCATACGGCCACGGGAATAATTCTGCTCAACATTGACGAAATGCTTGCCATAAGACCAGTGGTTATAAAACACCGGCATACCGACTGAGGCATAGGCATCCATCATCTGATCCGAACGAATCATCTCGATCTGGTTCGGATAGGTATCCAGTTTGAACTTTTCGTGCGCGATGCGGGCGATTTCGGTGTTGTAGCGCTCGATAGTTTCGAATGTCCACTCCGAGCTGGTAGAGATATAGTTATTTTCCTTATTGTTACCCATCACACCTCAGCCTCCATGGTTTTACGGAACAATTCACGGAACACCGGATAAATTTCCGAGTTATCCCGCACCCGCTGAATCGCAAACCGGTCGGAATAATCACCCACCAGATGCTCATACAAGCGCCATAAACCCTGTGGGTCACGATCACCGATTTCGATGTAGGTGTAATACTGCACCATCGGCAAAATACCTTTCACCAGTGCCTTGTGGCAGCGCTCATTATCTTCCTGCCAGTTGTCACCATCCGAGGCCTGCGCACCATAAATATTCCACTCATTCGGTGAATAGCGATCCGCAATAATATCAGCCATCAGATTCAGGGCACTGGACACCACCGTGCCACCGGTTTCGCGGGAATAGAAAAAAGTTTCCTCGTCGACTTCCTGCGCCTGGGTATGGTGACGGATAAACACCACGTCAATCGTTTCATAATTCTTCTGTAAAAACAGATACAGCAGGAAGAAAAAGCGCTTGGCAGTTTCCTTGATTTCCTGAGTCATTGACCCCGACACATCCATCACACAAAACATAACGGCCTTGGGTGACGGCTTGGGTACTTTGACATGCAGATTATATTTGAGATCGAAGTCATCCAGAAACGGCACCGCACTCAAACGGCGGTTCACACGAACCAGCTCTTCTTCCAACTCATTGCGCCCGACATCGTCTTCCGGCATTTCTTCCAGCAGCGCAATAATTTCACGCTTACGCCGCCGCGCCTTACCACTGAGCGCCATACGCCGGGCCTGGGCACTGCGCATGGTACGCACAATATTAACCTGATTCGGATTACCTACTTCGCTGTAACCGGCCCGCCGGATGTCAAAGGAGTCACTGCCACTCAGCTGGCGCTTCACCATATTAGGCAGTGCCAGATCCTCAAACAGATATTCAAGAAATTCACTCTGTGAGATCTGGAAAACAAAATCGTCCATGCCCTCACCGGAATCCGAGGCATCACCGGAACCACTGCCGCCGCCACCGCCGGATGGCGGACGCTGGATACGGTCACCCTGCACGAATTCCTTATTGCCAGGATGCACAATCTCACGCTTGCCACCCTGGCCATGACGAAATACCGGCTCAGAGATGTCACGCTTGGGGATGGTGATACTATCCCCTTTTTCCATGTCCGTAATATTGCGGTTGCGAACGGCATCAGACACAGCTTCACGTATCTGCTTGTGGTAGCGCTTCAGGAAGCGCTGCCGGTTCACCAAGCTCTTGTTTTTACTATTTAAACGGCGGTCGACAATGTAAGCCATGGTCCGCTCCTTTTATTGTGACTTACGAACCCTCAGATACCACTCTGACAACAAGCGCACCTGTTTCTCGGTATAGCCACGTTTCATCATCCGCTCAACGAAATTGTCATGCTTACGCTGCTCTTCTGCTGAAGACTTCGCAGCATAGGAAATCACCGGCAACAGGTCTTCGGTGCTGGAGAACATTTTCATCTCAATCACCCGACGCAGTTTTTCATAACTGGTCCAGTCCGGATTCTTACCGCCATTATTGGCCCGCGCACGCAATACAAAATTGACGATCTCATTACGGAAATCTTTCGGGTTACTGATTCCGGCAGCTTTTTCAATCTTTTCCAGATCCGCATTCAACGAAGCACGATCCAGGAAATCGCCGGTTTCAGGGTCACGATACTCCTGATCCTGAATCCAGAAATCCGCATAAGTGACATAACGGTCAAACAGGTTCTGTCCATACTCAGAGTAAGACTCCAGATACGCGGTCTGAATTTCCTTGCCGATAAAGTCGACGTAACGCGGTGCCAGATATTCCTTAATGAAACTGATGTAGCGATCCTGTAACTCAGGCTGAAATTGCTCTTTCTCTACCTGACGCTCCAGTACATACATCAGATGTACCGGATCGGCGGCAATCTCCACCGCATCAAAGTTAAACACCTTGGACAGAATCTTGAACGCAAAACGGGTTGATAAACCATCCATGCCTTCATCAACACCGGCAGCATCCTGATATTCCTGAATGGTCTTTGCTTTCGGATCAGTATCTTTCAGGTTTTCACCATCGTACACACGCATTTTGGAATACAGATTAGAATTTTCCGGTGCTTTCAAACGCGAGAGAACGACAAACTGAGCCAGCATTTTCATGGTATCCGGAGCACAGGGCGCCTCGTGCAATGAACTGTTCGCCAGCAGTTTTTCATAGATTTTAATTTCTTCAGTCACGCGCAGGCAGTAAGGCACTTTGACAATCGACACCCGGTCAATAAAGGCTTCGTTGTTTTTATTGTTCTTAAATGTCTGCCACTCTGACTCATTTGAGTGCGCCAGAATTACCCCGGAAAACGGGATGGCACCGATGCTTTCCGTACCATTGAAGTTACCTTCCTGCGTCGCGGTCAACAGCGGATGCAGCACTTTAATCGGTGCTTTAAACATCTCGACAAATTCCATCAGGCCCTGATTGGCCATACACAGACCACCGGAGTAGCTGTAGGCATCGGTGTCGTGCTGCGGAAAATCTTCCAGCTTGCGGATATCGACTTTACCGACCAGCGAGGAAATATCCTGATTGTTTTCATCACCCGGCTCGGTCTTGGACAGCGCGATCTGATTCAGGCGCGACGGATAGCGTTTAACCACGCGGAATTTGGTAATGTCACCGCCAAACTCCTTCAGACGCTTCACCGCCCACGGCGACATAATGGTTTTCAGATAACGCTGCGGGATGCCGTAATCCTCTTCCAGAATTGCCGCATCTTCCTCGACGGAAAACAACCCCAAAGGAGACTCATTAATCGGTGAGCCTTTGATGCAATAAATCGGGGCTTTTTCCATTAAGGCTTTCAGGCGCTCAGCCAGTGAGGACTTACCGCCACCGACCGGGCCTAACAGATACAATACCTGCTTATTTTCTTCCAGGCCCTGAGCAGCATGGCGCAGGAATGAAACGATTTGCTCAATCGCATCTTCCATACCATAGAACTCATAAAATGAGGGGTAACGCCGGATCACTTTATTGGAAAAAATACGGCTCAGGCGCGGATCATGCGATGTATCAACCAGCTCCGGTTTACCGATGGCCCAAAGCAGCCGCTCAGCACCGGTGGCGTAAGCCATGGGATCTTCCTTGCATAATTCCAGGTACTCCTGCAGCGAATACTCTTCTTCCTGCGCTTGCTGATACCTGTTCTGAAAATGGTTGAATATACTCATTTTTTTGACCTCTCTTGCCTTCTGAATACCACGGACGAAGATTTATTTGCTTTATAACCGGGTGAAGAACATTACAACTCATGTCATGCCTGACAGCAATTAAACGCAGGTACTGAAAGGCGTTGCCACAAAGCTCATGGCGGTTATAGACACACCTAAATATTAGACTAAGAAACGCTGAAAAGATTTATTAATTATTGTTAATCATTCACCTCACCGGCACTTCTCCCTTGTCACCGGGCTGGCCCGAACAGTTCTAGCATATACTATCAGGGGGCGCGTAGCCTGATCACAATTTACGCTTTTCAGAGTATGGGTGAAGCCTTGAACAAAACATGAATAAATAAAATTTATGCACAATCAGAGCCCTTGCCCGACATACAAAAAGGGCCGCGTATCATAGCCTTCAGTCTGGGCAATGCCCACAAATGCAGGCCCCAGTGGTGTGTTAGCACCGATAAAAACACTCCCGGTTAACAATAAATCATTAACGGCCACATCCTCGTCGTTACCCCAGACATTACCGGCTTCCAGCGTCCCCCCGACGTAGAACTGCGCGATTCCCCCCACATCGGATAATTCATACAGGTAAGCCGCACCGGCATTCAATAAATGATTCCCGGCCAGCTGATTCTCCGCCAACCCCGACATCCGCCCCAGGCCGCCTAATGACAGCCGCTCAGTCAGCAGATTTTCATCAGTGAAAGTGCTGCCCGCCTCGGCGCTCAGAATCAAACGATGCTGGTCCTGCGACCATGCTCTGGCTGCTTTTACGCTGAGCCGGTCAGAATCATTGTCACTACCCAGTGCCTCAATATTGCGGGTATATTCGACCTGCAACCGCTTACCCGTACCGGGAATCCGATCCTCATCCATGGTATCGACACGGTACTGCAGCGCCACACCGGCAGAATGTATACGGTCGGGCAACTCCAGTTCAATTTGTCCGGTAGTCACGTCCGGTTTAAGATAATCGTAAAATACACCGGCACGCGCCTCCCCCCAGTTCCCGAACTCTTTGCCGACATCAAAACTCACGCCCACAGCACGCCCGCGCACTTCAGCCACCCGGTCATCTCCGTCATAAAAATAGAAATCACGCTGCTCATGCCAGAAATGTGGCTCAATAAAGGCATCCTGCTCCGGTATCGGCTGGTAATACTCAGAATCAAAGCGCAACGTATCCCCGATAATCAGACTATTGCTCCATTCTGCCGCCTGCTGATTAAAGCCGCGGAATATGTGCCGGACGCCCAGCTGATATTCCGTATCGCCCTCAAAATCATCACTCAGCGCAATACCGAAGCGCAAACGCTGCTTGCCTGTCGGACTGGGCACCGCATTGACTTTCAGTACATACCCGCCCTGTTCATCCTTTAGCAGATAATGATCCACCAGATCAAACTCACCCAGGCCATAAATACTTTCCAAACCACGCTGCAATGCAGCAGCATCAAACTGCTCACCCTCGGTTACCCCCAGGTATTTACGCAGTAGGCTCTCTTCAAACCCGGTATCAGGATTAAACTCAATACGCGTAATCCTCACCCCCTCTTCCGTCATGCGGGCTTTTATACGCTCCTGTGTAACCACCTGATGCTCACCACTGCCGACAGCTAATACCTTTAAACGCAACAGCTGTTCACTGGCCGCTTTTTCTCCCAGCGGAATGGTTTCCTCGACCCGGTCAAAATCAAGATTACCAATATCTTTAATGCCCGGCTCAATCAGAATATCCCGCGACTGCATCTGATCCAGTTGTGGCTGTGTGCTTTTCAGCATCATTAACTGCATCGCCTGCAATGCCACCGCCACCGCAGAGTCCAGATTTTCCTGCTCTTCCAGAAAGGTGGGGATATTGACCACAATCAGAATATCAGCGCCCATTTCCCGCGCCACATCAACCGGCACATTATTAGACACAAAGCCATCCACCAATAAACGCCCATCAATTTTCACCGGAGAAAACATACCGGGAATCGCCATACTGGCACGTACCGACTGCGCCAGATTGCCCTGCTGCAGTATCACCGGCTTTCCGGTTTCAATGTCGGTTGCCACTGCCCGGAAAGGGATCGGCAACTGGTCAAAGTTCTGGATATGATTGACCGGCGCAAACAAACGCCGCAACTCAAACATCAGCTTCTGGCCGGTTACCAAACCACTGGGCGCTTTCAGTTTTTTATCCTTCAGCCCCAGCTCGAAACTACGGAAAAACCCGGAATTCAATTCTTTCTGGTGAAAACGCTGGTCGGTGCGCGGCTGGCTGTCATCAAACAAACTAAGCCACTCCAGTGATTTAACCGTTTTCTCCAGCTCATCCGCACTGATACCGGAAGCATACAAACCACCGACAATCGCCCCCATACTGGTACCGGCGATCATATCTATCGGGATGTTATTCTCCTCAAGAACTTTTAACACGCCGACATGCGCGACACCGGCCGCCCCGCCCCCGCCGAGTACCAGACCGACCTTGGGGCGACTCTCTGCGGCAGATAACGGGCTCATGCCGAAAAGCAGCAATAACAATAAACAGGCCGGGAAACGACTGACAAAAATAAACATGAGATGGCGCATAAATCACCCTGAAAGAAAACGAGATTCCGGAATTTTAGGTTGCGGGAGCAATACGGAAATTGTGGCGGGCTAAACGGGTATTGTAAAGAACAAGACCGGCGGAGAACCCTGCCGGTCTGAAAAGAACAGAATAATTGCGGGTCTTAAACGTTCTGAATTTTAATGGTCGGAAACTTAGTGCTGTAATCTTTGGATTGTTGCGCCAGTTTAGCGGTGGCACGCCGGGCAATATCTTTATAAATGGCAGTAACCTTGCCATCCGGGTCAGCCACTACTGTCGGGTTACCACCATCCACCTGCTCACGAATCGCCCGGTCCAGCGGCAAGCCACCCAGGTAATTCACATCATACTGCTCAGCCATACTCCGGCCACCGCCTTCACCGAAGATGTGCTCAACATGATTACAGTTACTGCAGACATGCATGGACATATTCTCAACCACGCCCAGAATCGGCACTTCGACCTTCTCAAACATCTTCAGCCCCTTACGGGCATCCAGCAAGGCAATATCCTGTGGTGTTGTGACAATAATCGCACCGGACACTGGAATCTTCTGCGACAATGTCAACTGAATATCACCGGTTCCAGGTGGCAGATCCACCACCAGATAATCCAGCTCACCCCATTGGGTATCATTCAACAGCTGCTCCAGTGCCTGGGTCACCATCGGGCCACGCCAGATCATCGGCGTATCTTCATCAATCAGAAAACCGATCGACATAGCTTTCAGGCCATGATTCTGCATCGGCTGCAGGGTTTTACCATCTTCGGACTCGGGCTGGCCGCTGATCCCCAGCATACGTGGCTGACTCGGGCCATAAATATCAGCATCCAGCACGCCCACCCTGGCACCATCAGCCTGCAGCGCCAGTGCCAGATTGACCGCTGTCGTCGACTTACCTACCCCACCCTTACCGGAAGCCACAGCAATAATATTCTTGATACCATCCTGACGTTTTACCGTCTTCTGTACTGCATGAGCACCGATATTGGTTTCAACAGCAACCTCTGCACCACTGATACCTGCTGCCTCGAGCTTTGCGGAAATTTCAGATTTCAGCTCATCACAATAATCACCGGCAGGATAGCCCAGCACAACGCGTACAGAAACGTTCCCACCATCGGTATTTACACCCTTCACCAGTTTGGCAGATACCAAATCCTGTTCAAGATAACGATCCTGAACCTCACTCAACAACGCTTCTACCTGATCCTGCGTTACTTCGGCCATGCCTGACTCCTCAATTAAAACCTTAGAATTTAAAACCTGGGCGGATTCTACACCATACCTTCAACATCCCGAAAGAAGCACACATTCCCCATGTGAGATTTCCTTAGCAATCTACTCAGAAATAGATAGAAGCATTACTCCCGAAGGAATATATTCAGCATAAAAGCCTGACTGGACTCGATCCGGGAAAGCGTGAATACTGTGCTGGACTTTGAACTGTTATAAAAAAGGTATCCAGCCATGACCACCCAACCACGCATCGGCCTGATCGGCCCCGGTATTATGGGACGCCCCATGGGACTCAACCTCCTAAAAGCGGGCTTCCCGCTCAGTGTCTATGCCCGCCGTGAAAGCAGTGCTGAAGAACTGATTGCTGCGGGCGCTGCATTCTGCGGCACTCCCGCTGAGCTGGCCAAAAACAGCGATATTGTTATTTCCATCGTGTCCGACACCCCGGATGTGGAAGCAGTGCTGCTGGGCGAAAACGGCGTAATTGAAGGTGCGGCAGAGAACCTGTTGATCATTGATATGAGCACTATCTCACCGGTTGCGACGCTGGACATTGCTGACAAACTGGCTGCCAAAGGCATTCGTATGCTGGATGCACCGGTTTCCGGCGGAGAGGCTGGCGCTATCGCAGGAACGCTAACCATTATGGTGGGTGGTAAACAAGCGGACTTTGAGGAGGCAAAACCGGTGCTGGAAGCTATGGGCAAAACCATTACGCTGATCGGTGACCAGGGTGCCGGACAGGTGGTCAAAGCCTGCAACAATATGATTATTGCCCAGACCGTTATCGCAGTGAGTGAAGCCTTCGAAATGGCGCAAAAAGCCGGGGTAGACCTGACAAAGGCCCGCGAAGCTTTATCGGGAGGGTTCGCCGGCTCCAAGGTTATGGAGGTTCATGCAAAACGCATTATTGATGATGACTTCACCCCGGGATTTAAAGCCAAACTGCACAATAAAGACCTGAAAATTGCAGCCCGCACTATTGAAAGTTATGAACTGAACCTGCCGGGTGCACAGCTGGCGATTGATTATATGCAGCAGCTGGTTAATATGGGTTACGGGGAAGTAGATTCTGCGGCGCTGGCTAAGGTTGTACACGAGAAGGCTTAATAGGCCTACAGACTAGGCTGTGCGTGTTGATTTCATATGGAAGTGGCCGGGCTTAGACTTTTCTCACCGGGAGGTGCTGACAAAACACCTACCCCCAATACTCCCGATACAAAGCATGATGCCGGCGATTCCCCGAACCGGCAACCACCTCCCCCATTCTGTCCTTCACAACAGGCTTATGCTTATAAACCGCCAGCAGCTCTATCCCGGTTTCCAGCAACCCCGCATCAGCCTCCTCCAGCTTCCCCAGCAACCACTCCAGCGCCGCATCACTGCGATGTAAGGTCATCGCCTTAAACAAAGCCCGGCGACGTTCCGCATGGATGGCAAAGGTATACCCCCAGGCCGTTTGCAGAGCCTCCAGCGCCTCATCCTGCCGCGAATCCCCCAAAGCCAGCGCCGCCAATTCAAACAGCAGGTCATCATCATGATCGAGATAAGCCGCCACAAACGGCATTGAAGACTCCGGATCAACCGTAAGCAGGCCGGACATACATTCACCCAGCACTTCCGGCTCTTTATCACCACACAGGAGCTTCTGTTTGAATACCAGCGTGGCCTCATAGCGCAGGCCATAGCGGATGGCACGCGCCGCACCAACCCGCGCATTCGGTTCAGGGTCATACAGCAGAGTCAGCAGCTCAACCATTGCTCTGGGGTAAGTGGTGGAGACCAGCCCCATCGCACTGCTGCAGCGGATATCAACCGCTGAGTCGGCAGTCCCGCCCCAGACCGGCTCAGGCTGGACATAACGCAGACCAGCCAGATAGAAATCGACATTATGGCAATCCAGTGCCACCAGCGCCCGCATGATGGCGGACTTGGCGAGACAATTCGGGTCTTTTCCCCTGAGCAACCTCCGGTAGCTGGCAATCAGCTCATCTTCCAGCTGATATAACAGCTTTTCTTCGCAGATTTTGGCGGCTTTGGCGATCACCCGGCGGGATTTGCTATGCAGTGCCTGCCTGACAGCTTCAGTGATGGCCTGCCCGTCATCCAGTGAAGCGAGCTGATTTAATGCGGCGAGTTGTTCTTCACACATAATCCTTATACTTATCCAGATAACGAACCGGCTTGCTCAGCGCGTCCTTACGGAACGGATCGCCCAGTTCACGGGTACACATCACCTCAATAACAGTCGTTTTCCCGTCATTCATCTGCGCATCGGTTGCCTTCTTCAACGCAGCTCCCACATCATCCAGCTGGTCAACCTGCACGCCTTCCGCACCAAAGGCACGCGCCATTTCTGCAAAGCTTTCGTTGCCCTTCTCATTCAGCTCACCAGCCACAAAACGACGGCCATAGAAATCAACCTGATTTTTCTTCTCTGCACCCCACTGACGGTTATGGAAAACCACCGCCGTCACCGGAATATCATGGCGTACCGCAGTCAGCACCTCGACCATACTCATCGCCCAGGCACCGTCACCGGAATAGGCAATCGCCGGGCGATCCGGACAGGCCGTTTTGGCACCGATAATGGTTGGCAGCGCATAACCGCAGTTACCAAAACTCATTGGTGCAAACATGGAACGTGGCCGCTCAAAGCGCAGGTAGCTGTGTGCCACCGAATTGATATTACCAATGTCGGTGGATACCATCACATTCTCCGGCATGGCATTTTCCAGCTCACGCAACACCTGACGCGGGTGCAGCCAGCTGCCCTCTTCCTGCGCCTGTTCGGCAATCATGTCCAGCGAGTAAGGATCTTTTTCATGGCTCCATTCATTCAGCTCGGTTTCCCAGGCTGCCTTTTCTTCGCCAATTTCCTGCAAACGCGCATCGCGGGTGTCATCACAAACCAGATGACGTTCTTTGAGCAAGTCCGTCAGAGCAACAGCCGCTGCCTTCGCATCACCGCAAATCCCGACCGAAATCTTCTTCACCAGTCCCAGCATCTTGTGGTCCGCATCGACCTGAATGATTTTTGCATCTTTGGGCCAGTAATCCATACCATGCTGCGGCAAGGTACCGAACGGCCCCAGACGGGTACCCAGTGCCAGCACCACATCAGCCCGGCTGATCAGGCGCATTCCGGCCTTGGAACCCTGATACCCCAGCGGGCCGCACCACTGCGGATGACTGGCCGGGAATGAATCATTGTGCTGATAAGAGTTCACCACCGGACAGGCCAGCCGTTCCGCCAGTGCCACACACTCAGCCATGCCATCGGCCATAATGACCCCGCCACCGGACACAATCACCGGATTTTTGGCGCTGGCCAGCAAGTCAGCTGCTTCAGCCAGACTTTGCGCACCACCCGGCCCGCGTTCAACGCGCATCGGCTGCGGAATTTCCACATCAATCTCACCATAAAACAGGTCACGCGGAATATTCAGCTGGGTCGGGCCAATCTCACTCATGGCCCGGTCAAAACAACGTGCGGTAATTTCTGCCATACGCCGGTTATTGGCGACATGCCCCTGATACTTGGTGAATTCCTGAAACATCGGCAACTGGTTGGCTTCCTGGAAACCACCCAGTCCCTGGGTGATCGTGCCGGTTTCCGGAGTGATCATGACCACCGGAGAATGTGCCCAGTAGGCGGCGGCCACAGCGGTCACACAGTTGGAAATACCGGGCCCGTTCTGGCCAATAGCCACACCATGCCGGCCACTGGCGCGGGCGTAACCATCAGCCATGTGTGCAGCGCCCTGCTCATGTACCACCGGAATCAGGCGAATACCCGCCGGGGCAAAAATATCCATGGCATCCATAAACGCTGAGCCCATAATACCGAAGATGTCGGTGACGCCATTGGCAACCAAAGTTTCTACAAATGCTTCACTGGGGGTCATTTTCATTGGTGACTACTCCTCAAATCTGATGCTTTTAATATGCCACACTTCATTTTGTACTGATACCGTACCACTGGTACCAGTTCTGTGAAAATTAGGGTAATCTGGACTGATGAGCACACATCTGTTTCACCTTGGCCCTTACAACAACAAGACCCTGCAGACCCGGGTACGGGAAATGATGGTGTCCGCGATTCTGGATGGCTATCTGCAGCCTGATGAGCGCCTGCCCTCACCGCGCAAGCTGGGTAAGGAGCTGGGCGTGGCGCGGAATACGGTGATTGAAGCGTATAAGCAGCTGACCGACGATGGTTATCTGTATGTGCAGGAACGGCGGGGCTATTTTGTCGCGCGCTGTAACGCCGGTGATTTATCGCTGGCACAGGGAGCCGCAGGCAGTAAGACCGACACCTCACTGGACTGGACATCCCGGCTTACGGCGTCGTTGTCCGGGCAACGTAATATTGTCAAGGCGCGGGACTGGCAGTCTTTTACCTATCCGTTTATTACCGGGCAGCTTGATCCCGCACTGTTTCCGGTGACGGATTGGCGGGACTGTTGCCGCAGTGCAATGAACGCTTCCAGCACGCTGGACTGGGCATCGGATCATGCTGATACCGACAATATGATGCTGGTTGATCAGTTGCGCAGCCGGGTACTGCCGGGGCGGGGGATTAATGCCGCACCTGAGGAAGTGCTGATTACCATGGGCGCGCAGCACGCGCTGTATATTCTGGCGGCTCTGCTGCTAACGGATAAATGTGTCGGGATTGAAGAACCGGGTTATCCGGATGCCCGGAATATTTTCGCCCGCCAGGCCGGACAGATACTGAGCCTGCCGCTGGATAATGAGGGTTTGGTGGTCGGTGAACATCTGGCTGCCTGTGATTATGTTTATGTCACTCCGGGACACCAGTCGCCAACCACGGTCACCATGTCGCTGGAGCGCCGCCATGCCTTACTGGCGGCAGCAGAGCAATATGATTTCGTGATTCTGGAAGATGATTATGAGGGTGAGTCCAACTACCTTAAACAACCCACCCCTGCGCTGCGCAGCCTGGATCATAATGGCCGGGTGATTTATATCGGCAGCCTGTCAAAAATACTCGCACCCGGTTTGCGACTGGGTTATCTGGTGGCAGCGGAAGAGCTGATTTATGAAGCGCGCTTACTACGGCGGCTGATGCTGCGTCATGCACCGGCGAATAATGAGTGCAGCATTGCATTGTTTTTATCGCGCGGGCACTACAATGTGCTGATCCGGCGGCTGAAACGCTGCTATCAGCAACGCTGGCAGGTGCTGCGGGATGCACTGGAGACCTACTTGCCGGATTATGAATCATCCTCAAACTATGGCGGGACTGCATTCTGGCTGCGCGGCCCTGAAGATCTGGACTGCCGCTGGCTGCAGCGGGTGGCGGCACAGCACAGTATTCTGATTGAGCCGGGCGATGTTTACTTTGCACAACAACCGGCACCGCTGAATTATTTCCGGCTGGGGTTGAGCTCCATTCCGCTGGAGCGGATTGAGCCGGGGGTTAAGAAATTGGCGGGGATATTGAAAGGTTGAGTTTTTTATCGCGCTTCAGGGTTTCAGCAAGGTAAGTTACGCACCTATTATTCGATTATTCGATGGCGCTGAGTTGCGGGATTGTTGGTGACGCAGAGAGTTATATAGACTATATTGGGTGATAATTATTCATTCAGGATGGTCTGTAACTTTGTACATTTCAGGAGCAGGGATTATGTAAGGAACAGGCTGAACACCTGATCCTTACGTAGTTGGCTGTGGTGGACATTGCACGGAATAGCCAAATTGTGCAATGTCTAACAGAAAGCTGATGAACTTAAAGACTATTTTTTAATGTATACAATTCTTCACGAACCCAATTTATACATAGTATAATGTCAAAATTTCAAACTAAATTAAGCAAATCAAAATGGAAGGAAAATATACAAAAATTGGCAGTATAGCTGCGGTTTTCTCAGTATTTATATCTATTTTAGGCTTATATTTAACATTTTTTTCCGAGAAAAATTTAACTGATTTTTTTTCAAAAAACAATAGCCATAAGAATAGTGAAAAAATAATTTCGAGAGAAGAGGCGATAAAATCTAATACTAGAAGATCTAAATCAGAAATATTTTTTTTTGAAAAAAATGTTCATTTAGCCAAGCATAAAATATGTTCTGATAGTAGTATCATTAGCTGTTTTGGAATTACAGAAGTAGAATGTTCATTCTACGGAGAAAAATACGTTAATTATTGTTTAAAAGAAATGATAAATAATCCCTTTAGAGGGAAAATATCTGGAAATAAAGCAATAGAAATAGGTATGGCACTATGTCTTGCAGAAAATTTTCCAGGACACGAAAGACAAGCAATCACACCTTGGGAGTCCTTAGGTGTTAAGAAAACTAATGAAGTTTCAGGAATGACGGAATATACGATTGACAACATTTCTGCAAACCAATTGTGCATAGCACTCCACTATAAAACGAGTACAGCTGATTAGTTTTAGCATACTTGGGTACATTCCAACATTGCACAGTTCGCCCGAACTGGGCAATGTTTATGTTTTTATAGTCACAACACAACCTCAGTATACTCAGGAGCGGGTGGGCAGCACAGTATTCTGATTGAGCCAAGCGATGTGTGTACTTTACACAAATAGTCGATCCTGCTGATTTACGCCCTGATTAATAATTTAGCAAATTTTCATTCAAGCCCGTTCCTATCCCCAATCCAACTGAGGCGATAACTATCCTGACATAGCAGACATGGTACGCAAGACAACATCTTTTTTTGACGAATTGAACAATAATCGATATATGGTATATTCAACCAGACTGATGGGATGAATATTTTCTACTAAACTGCTATATAAAGGTTTTACCTGATGAAATGAGGTATATAGTGGATATACAAAAAATAGGAGCAGAGTTTAATCAAGCAGCTCTATCACACCAAGACAAATCGATAGAACCTCTAGGTTTAGGAAAGCATAACTCCTTATTTGTTGTTAACAAAGTACCTGGTCTTTCGCTTAACTTAATAAATGACTTAATTGGAACGGTCAGAGCTGACAGCACTTCAGAAAAATACTGCAAATCAGATAATGGTGTAAAAACATACGGAGAAAAAGAGATTAGTCTATTGGGGAAAACTCAGCACTATAAATGCTTATATGAGTGTAAAAATTCAGAAACAAACCAAACAGATAAAGTTTGGGGATCTCACTCTACATTTTTTCCTCTCAGTTGGGATAAAGAAAGCACACCAGGAGTTAAGTGCGAAGGCACTACTTATAAACTACGTAGCTTAAACCGCGCACCTTGGTCGATTGAGGAGTTAGATAGAACTAATGCTTTTCCGGCAAAAGGATCCGGAATCCCTGAAGTGGAGCGATGGGCAGATAAGCAATGAAATTAAAGATAATTTTAATTTTTATTGTAACTATCGGAGTGTTTTTTTGGCTCCTGAAAAAAGAAACAAAGATAGAAAAAGCTGATCAAATTTCTCAACGATGGATTCCTGTCATCTTTGAAGAAAACCTGGCTGAGCTGGAAAAATTAACGAAGCAACATGATATTAGCTCTCAAAAAAATGGTTCAGGGCAAACACCCTTACACTTCGCTTGTGCCAGTTATCGCGCTGTTGATTCAGACCGTGAGGTTAAAAAAACTGACTCTTCATTCAAAACACATGAACGTAATATCATTGTAGATTATCTACTATCAGCAGGTGCCGACCCTAATACTGCTGACAAGAATAACTGGACACCTTTACATTACTGTGTATATCACGGACACAGACAATCTATTCAGGTTTTCATGGCGCATCAGGTTCAATCAGGCCTTCAGTCGAACAACATAAATAGCGCCCTGGAACTGGCAAATGACTTAAAATACGAAGATATTGCTAACCTGTTAAAATCAGGAATTTAGCTTACTTAACGCAACACATAAACAGAACAACTGGCATAACGAACCACACGGGATGCAGTCGAGCCGAGAAAGAAATCTTCCAGTCCGGGTTTGTGGGAGCCAATAATAATGCAGTCTGCACCTATTTTATCGGCATACCTTGAGATTTCCCGTCCCGGTTGCCCATGCAGTATTTCCGATTCAATCGGCAGATCACCGAAACGCTGAGCCATCTCGCTTTTAATCTTTTCATAGGCTTTAGCTTTCAGCTCTTCAGTCACAAATGACTGCACCACGTTATTGACAGCCTCTACAACATGTACGGCAATAATACTGCCACCCTCATTAATCAACGCATTGGCTGCACTAATAGCCTTTTCGCTAAACCCCTGATTAAGGGCACTGGCAATGATGATTTTATTATGCATCTCTTCTTTAAAATCCTCTTAAGTAAAACTATTATTTTCATATATCAGTGAAAAACAGGCCTGGTTTATCCAGACCTGTCAGCATTTACACTTTACCGGGTAAGAGTCAGATTATAACTCACCAATATCTGTCAGATATTGCTTCCACAACTCCACACCTTTGGCATTGCGTTCTGACTTTTCCGCAACCTGCGGCCATACTTCGGCAATAGACTTGTCGCGCATGCGCTTGATTTCTTCATCAGAAAACTGGATAACTTCACCACCGGCATCCTTCAGCGTTTGCAGGGCTTCACTGACACCTTTTTCGTGCATTTCACTGGTTTCAAAATAGGTGCTCTCGAATATCCCGTCTATTTTTTCTTTCTGCCAGTCAGTCAGTGCATCCCATTTTTCCAGGTTCAGGAAGATTTCCTGATGCTGGGCAGGACACCAGCCCGGTTGCGCGGCATATTTAATAACTTCGTGGAAGGACATATCGTCAATCCCCCCGGTATCCCAGTAAGTACCGTCAATGGTGCCCAGTTTGATTGCGGTGTATATTTCACCTCCGCCCATCGATACCGGTGCGCCACCCATGGCCTGATGAAATAATGCCTGAGGGCCGCCCGCTCTCATTTTCTTACCTTCCAGATCCTCCATTTTCCTGACCGGGAATTTTGTAAACATGGCGTTTGGCCCCTGGTTTGTCCAACCCACCCAGCGCAGATTACGTTCTTTAGCCGCTTCCTGCACTAAGTCGCCAATCCTGTATTTCGGATTACCAAACATCGCCTCCCAGGCCTGCTCAGTACTACCGGCCCCCATGGCCATGCCAAACGCCAGCATACCCTCCGGCATGTCACCGCTGTAAACAGATCCCCAGCACGCAGTTCCGTCAATCAATCCGCCAGCCGTTGCACCAAATGCCTCAGAGCCGCTGGTAATAGCACCGGCCGGTTCCAGTTTAATTTTGACAGTACCTTCAGTAGCCTCTTCCACCGCTTTAATCCACGGCACAACACCACTGCCCCACCCGGCATCAGATGAATCGAAACAAGGCTGGAAAACCCAGTTGGTAACCTTATCCGGTTTTCCGTCTTCCGCCATCGCCGCACCTGATGCCGCCAGCAGCGCTGTCGTACATAAGGTAGCGGATAACACTGACATAAATTTTTTCATAAAAATCCACCTCTTTGTTAGTTAATCAAATAGCACTTTCACCTTCAATAAAACAGCCTGAATTATTGAATTTAATAAACCCATGGTTGACCAGGAGTTTACAGATGCTCTTTTAAACAAGAGCACTTTCAGAAACGATTTTTATTTTTTCGTACTTATGCTCTTAGTGTTCTTATATCGTTTACCAGTTTTTTAATAACAACCAACAGCATAACAATTCCGGTAATCGGGAAAAAAACTTTAAGCGGATAAATCGGAATTGGAATACTGGTAGGTGTATGCTGATTGAGTTTTATGGATAACATGGCCGCCTGATAGCCCTTCCATATCAAAACCCCAAGAAACAACAAGGTAAACGTCACGGTAATAATGTCACACAACGCTTGTTTCTTTGGTGAGAAGTTGGCATAAAAAAGATCCAGCTTAACAAAGGCATTATCATTCAGGGCATAAATGCCGCCCACACAAGCCAGCAGAACCATTGCCACCTGCAATGTCGTTGATATCCAGAGCGAAGGGGAGTTCATAACATAGCGCAAAAATACGTCGGTTACCCCAAAAATCATACAGTAAAGAATCAACAGCCAGCCGAAACGCCCCATCATTTCGGCAATGAAGTCGATCGCTCTTTCTGTTTTATTCCATAATTCCATCATCAACCTCCCGACATCATTCTGTAAATTACTTCCCAATTATTCTCAGGCACCCCGGTCAATTTAGTAGTTCCGGCAGCCATGTCGCAATCGCCGGAAAAAAGAAGACCAGCGATAAGCCAATGAACTGCAGGACAATAAATGGCCCGACTGAGCGATATACATCACCCATGGTTACGTCAGCCGGTAAAACACTCTTCAGCCAGAACAGAACAAAACCAAAGGGAGGCGTCAGGTAGGCAATCTGGATATTTACTATAAACAGAACGCCAAACCAGAGTTTATCGATCCCCAGGGCATCAACAATTGGAATAAACAGCGGCGTACACAACATAATGATAGCCCAGTCATCCATAACCATACCCAGTATCAGGATAATCACCATCATCATCAGCAGAATACCGGTTTCCCCGCCGGGCATGCTCAGTACCAGTTCGGTGACCAGATCCTGGCTACCTAATGAATTGAATACGTTCAGGTAGATATTGGAAGCAATCAATATCCATAACCCCATGCCACTGAGTTTTACGGTGGTTGTTAAGGAGTCTTTTAATACCTGCCAGGTTAATTTGCCGTAAATCAGGTTAATCAAAAAAGCACCGGTAGCACCAAACGCAGCTGCCTCTGAAGGCGTCGCAATGCCACCCCAGATTGCCCCCAATACAATCACTATTAACAGCATGAACGGCCATATATTCACGAGCGCATGAAGCTTTTCTCCCCGGGTAAATTTTTCTTCCTCAGGCAGCGGCGGCCCCATCTCCGGTTGCAGCCGGCAACGGATACCGATATACGTGATATAAAATAAGGCCAGCATCAAGCCGGGCACTATCCCGCCCAGAAACAAAGCCCCGATGGACACCTTGGCCAGTAAACCATAGAAAATAAACGGCACACTGGGCGGGATAAGCGCCCCTAATGCACCACCCGCACCAATCGAACCAATAGCAATATCCCGGCTGTAGCGGTATTTGATCATCGAGGGATAAGCAATTTGCCCCATGGTAATGGTAGCTGGTGGCGTAATCCCGGTAATGGCTGCAAAAATAGTACAGACCTTGACGGTGCCCATCGCCAGACCGCCCGCAATATGACCAATTATTTTATAGACCGCATCATATGCAGCCTCAGCAATCCCTGAAAACCGGATCAGGCTCCCCATAAAAAGAAACAACGGGACGGTTACCAAAACGTTATTCCATGGTGTGTAATAAAATGCACTGGGAACCGTTAATAATGCCCTTGGCTCAAAAATGGCCGCAAAAATAACCGCCGTCCCCCCCAGGCCAAGGGCTACCGGCAAACCCATGAACAATGCAAAAAACAAACATAAAAAATAAAGCAAGGTAATAATTTCTATACTCATTTTAATCCCATCCATCCATTGTTGTTGCCGGTGTTAAGTTCGCCTGAAGCCCGGATCTAAGCCGTGCCACCCCGGTAAAAGCCACAGGCACTCATGAGGCGATACAGCTTCTTACATTGCTTTGCGCAGCCGCTCCGTTGTTTTTCGTGCTCCCGTCAGCAGCAGGGTTCACAGACAGACTCTGTGGCGGGGCGACCCTGATGGTGGAAACCTTGTTCTGGGTAAAGAAATCGAAACCATCCTTACCCTGTACTTTATTATTGCCGACCAGCGAGTCTTTGATGCCGCCAAAAGGCAGATAAGGATGAGGCGCACAGACCCCCACATTAATACCGACCATGCCAACATCAGCCTCATTCATGAAAGTTTCAGCCGCATACATATTCTGGGTAAACAGACAGGCACCATTACCGGTGGGTTGTTTACGGATGAGGTCAAGTGCGTCATCAAGATCCTTAATTTTCATCACGGACAATACCGGCCCGAAGATCTCTTCCTGTACAATTTTCATGCACGGCGTGGCATCGGTAAGTATGGTCGGCCCGATAAAGTAGCCATTTTTATTGGCTTCCGGCACTTCAGGATTACGGCCATCCAGCACCAGTTTCGCGCCTTCATCAACACCACTTTGGATATAGCCTTCAATTTTTTGTCTGGCTTGTGCAGAGATGACCGGCCCCATGAACACAGCCTCATCCATGGCATCACCCACGACCACCGTCTTTGAGGCTGCAACCAGACGCTCTATGACCTCATCATAAAGCTCCGGTACAACGGCAATAACCGAACTGGCCAGACAACGCTGCCCGGCGGAACCATAGCCTGACTGCACGATATTACTGATCAGCAGATCCATCTGTGCATCCTGCAGCGCCACCAGATAGTTTTTGGCACCCCCCAGCAACATGGTTTTCTTGCCCACCCGGCCACAGGCAGAGGCAATACTTTTAGCCGTCGGGGAAGAACCCACCAGACAAACACCAGCCACTTCAGGCATTTCATACCAGGTTTCAGCGACCTCTTTCTCGCCATGGACGATATTCACCACCCCTTTGGGTAAGCCAATATCATTTAACAGCTGTCCCATTTTTTGCATGAATAAGGGCGATTCCATAGAAGGCTTGAAAACAAAAGTGTTGCCGGCAGCAATCGCAAAAGGGATAAACCAGCCAAAGACCAGTGCAGGAAAATTAAAAGGTGCGATGCCGCAAAAGACCCCTAATGGCTGTCGGGTGACCCGGCCATTGATACCCTCTGCAATCTGCCCCAGGGTCTCCCCCTGTAATAAAGAGGGTGCATTGCAGGCCATTTGCACGATTTCAATAACGCGCTGTACCTCGCCCCGTGCTTCGCTGATATGTTTGGCCTGATCAATGGCAATGGATACTGCCAGGGACTCTTTGGATTGCTGCATGGCCTCGTGGAGCGCAAAAATATACCCTACCCGTGTGCCAAGCGGTACTTTCCGCCATTGCAGATAAGCCGCATGAGATGACTGAACGGCGGCCCTGACCGTTGCCTGAGCGGCAAGCGGAACTTCCCCGATTTGCTCTCCTGTTGAGGGGTTGTAAAGCGGTAAGGTTTTTTCATCCGCTTCAGTTACCCACTCACCATCAATAAAGTTTTTTATACGTATTAACTCTGACATTCAGCACCTTCTGTTTCACAATTAGCAAGGGGCGCATACCGGTATCACTGAGGGGTAAATGCGTAAATTTTAGATACTCATAAAAGCACTTGATTATATGGGACTTCCTAATGACTATAATCAAGAACCAAATACTTGTCGCATACTTGTCGCAATTTTTTTGGTACCAGATGCTACGGGTTGATGGTGTCAGCGCTCTCCCGCCCATGAAATAATTGCAGCCGCATGACCGGAGCCACTGTGCATGAAAGCACGGTAAGTCACTATTCTTGGATGCACTTTAGCGGCGAAAACCACCGGGTCTGGTACTAATATTCCACGGGTAAATTGGTGAAACTGGGCTGATAAGTTTGCACGAGGAAAAAATCATGACTTATAACCCCGACTTCAGCGTTCAGGATGTTCAGGATGTAATTGATAAAGACCGTCAGCATGTCTGGCACCATCTTACCCAACATAAACCCCTGGAGCAGAACGATCCCCTGGTCATCGTCAAAGGTGAAGGTATGCGGGTTTGGGATGCCACCGGCAAGGAGCACCTGGATGCGGTATCCGGCGGGGTGTGGACAGTGAATGTCGGCTATGGCCGCACCGAAATTGCTGATGCGGTACGTGATCAGCTGGTGGAAATGAACTACTTCGCTGCCGCTATGGGCAATATTCCGTCAGCACGCTTTGCTGCCCGCCTGATTGATAAAATGCCGGGCATGAGCCGGGTTTATTTTTCCAACTCCGGTTCAGAGGCCAATGAGAAAGCCTTTAAAATTGTGCGCCAGATTGCGGCAAAGAAGTATGGCGGCAAAAAACATAAAATCCTGTACCGTGAACGTGATTATCACGGCACCACGATTACCGCCTTAAGTGCCTCCGGCCAGCAGGAGCGCAAAAGCCAGTACGGGCCGTTTACTCCGGGCTTTGTCGAGGTTCCCCATTGTCTGGAATACCATTCACAATGGGGGGAAGTTGACGACTACGGACTGCGGGCGGCTAATGAAATTGAGCGGATTATTCTGCAAGAAGGCCCCGATACCGTGGGTGCACTGTGCCTGGAGCCGATCACCGCAGGCGGTGGCGTGATTGAACCACCGGCGGGCTACTGGCAGCGGGTACAGGAAATCTGCAAGCAATACGATATTCTGCTGCATATTGATGAAGTGGTCTGTGGTATCGGCCGCACCGGTAAATGGTTTGGTTACCAGCATTACGGTGTTCAGCCGGATATGGTCACCATGGCCAAGGGGCTGGCTTCCGGGTATGCGGCAATTTCCTGCACAGTGACCACCGAAGCAGTATTCAATGACTTCAAGGATGAAAATGACCCGCTGGGCTATTTCCGGGATATTTCCACCTTTGGCGGCTGTACCGCAGGCCCGGCGGCGGCAATGGCCAATATGGACATTATTGAACGGGAAGGTCTGCTGGAGAACTGCACAGCTCAGGGCGAGTACCTCAGGGAACGCCTGCACGGTTTGATGGACAAGTATGACATCATTGGTGATGTACGTGGTAAAGGTCTGTTTGCCGGGTTTGAGCTGGTTAAGGATCGCCAAAGCAGAGAGCCTGCCGATGAAAGCGTGGCAGCAGCCATTGTTGGTCACTGCATGAAGAACGGGGTCATTATTGGCCGCACCAACCGCTCGGTGCCGGGCTTCAATAACACCATCACCCTGAGTCCGGCGCTGATTGCAACGCGGGACGATATTGATACGATTATCGAAGCACTGGACAAGGCGCTTGCCAGCCTTTGACCAGCCTGCCTGAAACCAACAGCCGGCATTGGACAGACTAACCACCTGTTTAGTGCCGGTCGCCTGACATTATTAGGATGTCTCACCTATTCAAAAACAATGCATTCCACGCCAATCTGATGCAGGGTTAGTGCCAGTGATTAACGTCTCAAGAAGGGGCACTGCTTTTCGGCGTCCCATTTACTTGACTTGTTGAATTTTCATCCTGAAAGTAATCAGCCACAGGCGAATAATAAATAAGACATAAGATTACACCGAATAATAGTATCGATGTATCGTAAAATAACTGACTTAATCCACTGAATATGCTGACACCTTGAAATGGATAGCTGGTTGCAGAAAGTATCAAAGTAGCCAAATACAAATGTCTTGCCCAATTTTTGAAAAGCATTAGGCCAATGATAGAAGTTATTGAGAATAATATCGCCAGAAATGCAAGTGTGACCAAAACCAGTGATTCCCCAACCTCTACAGCTGACTCCAGGTTATATGCATACTCAAAAACCTGCTTTTGTACAGAGTTTTGCCACAAGTTGTCGGATGTTCCCGCCAAGACAACCAGGACGATTGTTACTAAAAGTAGAAGTCTAAACTTAGCTTTGCTCATATAAATTTAACGTCTCGTATAAATGGTGACCGGGAATCTCTGATATACGCTTGTTAGCAAACGTTTTCCAATTCTTTTGGTGTAGCTTTAAAAAATATATCATCGCCCCTGTATCTCCATTTTTGATTAAATTCATCTGGATTCAGTATCTGACTGAAAAAACTTAAAATATCTTCTTTAGTTGCTTTTTTATTATAAGCAGTTAGCTCTATTTCTAACGGAATATTTGCAGAAACTTCAAAGGGAGTGTCAAATTCAGCAGCTCCATTTAGTTTCACATTAAATATTCCTGCTCCTAAATATTTAAACTCAATTTTGACTTTTTCAAATGCTCCGTGATTATGGACATACAAAGCGCCAGGGGCTTCGGTCCATACCATTCGTTCTATTTCATCCATTTCTCCAGAGTCTTTGAAATCAATACTCACTGATTCTAAAGTTCTAAAGTCTTTGTTTTTTATATAGTCAATCGGAATTTCAAGCCATTCTGTATAAATTTTTGGCTTCACATAATTTTCATGCAATTTTTGCTCATCTTCATCAAAGGTATCATACTCTTTTCCTGCAGCTTGAATATTGATGAATAATCCAATGTTTTCGGCAAAATTATCAGCTTTCCACAATTGAAGTTCACTTGACTCAATGTCTAAATCAATATCTTTTCTGCCATAGTTTATTCTAAAATAGTTATTATCCATATTATTCCCTCTAATGTTTGCTAACGCTTGGCTTTGCGGATTGCGGGAGTAAGCTGTTAAAAAACGCGGGCTGTCACCGCGTCCGTCGTCGACACACTTGTTGGCTCTTGAATTTAGTGGTCTTCACTTTTTGGATCAATGAGTTTGAGCTGTGGATAGTAGGTATTATATTTAGCGGAATCTCTGGTTATCAGATTAAAGTGAGAAACGGTAGCATGTGCCCCAATAAAGAAATCAGGTAATGGTGATTTCTTTGTTCCTTTATTTCTTCTGTATTGCAGGAAAACTTTTCCGGTCAAAAACAACGCTTCTCTAGGAATCTCCAATACTTTAATTCCAAGCTCGGATATAGCCTCTTCTACTTCTTCGATTTTATCGAAGCCGATAGAAACCTCTGTGTAAACAATTGAGTTAATATATAACGTATTTGTCATGCTGTATTTTTCAAGGATATTCTCTGACCAATCAGCCCAATTAGGATCATCTGTAAATAAATCAAGCAAGACACATGAGTCTACAAAAACACCATTCATTATGATTCCCTTGTCAGACCCATGATTTGATCTGTTGACATTTTAGCCGTCGCTATGCCTCTAAATCTGTGGAATTTTTTTGTGGCGACAGGCTCATCAACTTTGACCAGATAGAATCTCCCATTTTCTTCTATGAAAGTGATTTCAGTCTCAGGTGTTATCCCAAGTATCTCTCTGATATTTCTAGGAATTGTAACTTGTCCTTTAGTCGTTACTCGCATGGCTAATACTCTCCATCTGTAGGTAATACCTTTATGGTATTACTTGCAGGAACAATAATCAACTATGCTTTTTGTGTTGTTTGATAATCTACCCCGCGCATCAGCGCGGCTCATGAACTCTTTATCTTTTTACTCTTCAAATTTGGTGAAAGGTAATCATTATTTGAAAAGCCAACGCCTTGCTAACGGGCCCAACGGAGTGGAACCGATTTGTGGTAAAGTGAGCGCAGCGAACCACAAACCGGTGGAGCGTAGTTGGGCCCCTGTTCAGTGATGGAATGGTCTCCCAAGTAACATGACGGCATCATAGTGCCAAACGAAACTCAATGTTACGCACAAAGGAGAACCATTCCATGAATCACATTATCACTATCGACCTGGCAAAAGAAGTGTTTGAATTAGCCGTGGCATTACCAGCACCGCGTTAGTGGCAGCCATTGGCAAGGCTGACCCGTTTACGTCAGGCAGGCATCTGCCCTCCTGGCCGGGCATCACACCGCGTGAAAGCAAAGCGGACACCAGCGACAACTATCCTGACATAGGGTGCAATATGAGACAAAAATATTAGCCATTTGGTTACATTTACTCTCGTAGTTGGTTCAAGTTGTCTTTGGGCTACTTGTACTTCTCTGGGCCGGTCCTCTCCAAAATTGTTTGAATCTATTCCATTAGCGATTCTCCCTTTTATGAAGCTTTTGCATTAGCTGCATTGTTTGGAATTGTCTTTATTAGAGAATCAAAAGCCTCCGGTTACTCGACATTTTGGAATAAGTTAGCGTGTACAATCCATCTCATATTGGGTTCATGTAACCTGTTGTTTGGCCCTTCTTCACGAGCGCAAGATCAGAAAACTCCGGAATAGCGCAACAATTCTTCACTTTTCCAATGGTGTTTGCTGAATTGTATGCTGTCTATTTATATACTGAAACCACAAAAGATGCTTCATAAGCCCTTTTTGCTTGTAATAATTGAATGTCATCCGATTAGAGTTGATTTCCTAGAATTGACATTTCTGTTAGTTCTGAGTGGCATTCCAACATCTCACATGACGGGCGCGGCGGGAATTAAAAGGTAAGAATCGCGAGCTGTCACCACGTCCGTCGGCGTAACAAAACCGACCGGGCTGACTGTACAACAAGTCTGACGCTGATAACGATTTTCCTTTCACTGATCCCGCGTTAACGAACAACGTTCATGGGTAAAACAGGTCAGACCGACAGCAGCGTAAACCGATAACAAGGGTGGACATAATAGTCCGGTTGAGCGATAGGTTTCTGCTGGGCGGTTTCTATGATGGCTCGAAGGTGCCGGACAGAATGTACCTTCACTGAGGAAGCCGGATATACGAATGCAGTTGATCTGGATTTGGAGCGTTGGCAATTGACGGGAATTTCAGTAAAAACAATGGGTAGACATCCATAACAATTGCAGATCAATTGTTATGAACCTGCTTTTTTCTTGTAAAGAGCCATATGCTTATGTGGACTTGTTATGCTTTTTCATAAATTATAGGGTTAGGAGCATTTGATGCACTACCTGAATAAACTTCAAACCCATTTACATAGACTGTTATACTCGATGAATTCGCAATTAGTTTGCCACCCTGATGAGTCAGTTGTTACTCCTACCTCCATAACTTTTACTCTATGACCGGATAAACCTCTACGTGTTTTCTTATCTATTACCATAACCTTTACTAAATAAGACATATAAGCACCTCTGTTTTGTGAATGATGATTGTGTATTTTAAAATACCGGATGAGAGTAAAAGCCATATAATAACGCCAGCAATCAATACTAGCCCAAAACCAGTTAGCACTAGATTTTTTCGACAAATTACCCGAGCTTGCATAGCGTTGGTTATTGCTAGAGGATATAGTTTCTTCCCTATTGCGATAACTTTTTTCTTATCTCTTCATCTTCATTATCATTTTTATTCTCAGTAAGTCTTTCATTAAGAAATAATTACAATAGTTGGAAGAGTTTTACATCCATGCAAATTTCTCTGATTCGATGGTCATCAAGACCTTGTTCTTTATATAATATACAACGTTCAGAGCTATAGTAATAAAACATGCACTCATGACAACTAACAACAGCCCGTTATCATATTCATATCCTTCTGGGTCAATATACCCATTTGAGTAATTCGGCTATTTCTTTTGTATTTGTTATAAATACTTTTGCATGAACTCATTTTTCCTCCTTGGTTTTGGAGCATAACGTCTGAATTGACGGGCGCGGCGGGATAGAATGGGCGAGTCGCGCTGTCACCGCGTCCGTCGTCGAATAAATTATTGGCATTTTAACATATTGAATTTACAGATTAATTAGGGTAATTACTGTTCCCGAATTTTACCTGTTTAAGCCAAGTTCAGATAAAACATTAGATATAGTAGTTTCACTATGCTTACTAAAGTTATTGGCTGTTTATTTGCAAGTTCAAGATTATAATCTTTAATTACATAAATAGACAAGCCGCAAAATTCTCTAAGTATTATAATCGCAGTATGTCCTCTGCTTATGCGAGTGCATATTTGATTGGCAGAAGATATTGCAATAGGTTTATATTTATCATAGCAGTTTTTGAAAAGTATGGCTTTAGTGTCAAATTTATTTGTTAGTGCATTATCTAAAGATAGCAATAAATCCCATCCTTTATAGTGAAATGATCCATTTTATAATTCCAGATGGATATGAGCTGCTACCTATATCTCTAGCGGCTAATGTTAAGGCTGCTACTTCTTTATTGAGCTTCCTAAGATTTTTCTAAATACTCCTTCGGCGTCACTTTTGTATTCTGACGGGAAAGGCATCTAAAACCTCACTATTAGATTTTCTTCTAGAAAATAATTTTCTAAATGACCTATTGTCCATGATAAATTTCCATCGCTTTCATGCTCACGCAGAAATCTTCAATTTTTGATTTATGTCGAATTTATAAAACTCACGGTCTCTCAAGAAATATAGATTATTATAGTGTCCTGGTGCAGCCTTACATATATTATGTATTTTGTCTATTTTGCCTGTTATTTTCTTAGTTTCATTCAATCACCTGAAATAACTTCTGCTGTATCAAGTTTAACCGTTTTGCCAATATTTAATATTTCAGTAAGTTGTTATATGTGATTTATCAATACCTTCAACTAATATTCTTTTTTGAACTCATTTTTACTTTTGTGAGATATTGAGGAATGTATACTCAAGATTCATTAAATTAACTCCTCACCATCATTAAATTATGTTCCTCTAATCCAATGCATCTTTAAAAACTGGCACAACTTCTTTCATATACTCTTCAAAGTCTGTGGCAATAACTTGAAAGTGTGCATACGATGATTTGCCTATCGCCAATTGTTCCATCATCTTGGCTAGTAACTCTTCTGCCAGTCGATATGTAAAGAAAGTTCTGGTTCATCTATTAAAACAACAAAATTCCCACTCATTTTGTTTACAGCATAAAGCATTGTTAATAGTTGTCTTTCACCAGATGACATTACCCTAATACTGCTCCAAGAGCCATCTGGAAAACTTTAGACCTACCCGAGGTATTCGTCTTTTTTGGTCTGATTCATAACTCAATTCTTTTTTATCTAAAATGAATTTACCACTTCAAAATATTTATCAATTTCTTTAAAAGCATTTATTTGGAATGCTTGTCTTTCTCTTAATGCATCCGGTAAACCAATAAAGCCCCCGCAGCAGAACTAGCAAAATCATTTGAATTGGCGCTTTTATACACTAAATCGAAGTTGTGTATATGTTTGTGAATTTTCCTCAAGAAAACCTAATTTGCTAACGAGTATTGCTTGTTAACTCAAGAATCTCATTTAACAGTTCATCTGCTTTGATTTTTTCTTAGAACCTTCGAGCAAAGCTGAAAAAACTTTTACAAAGAATCAGAAAATATAGAACCTTCATATCGTCCAATTTTTAATTGAGCCTCTCTTATTTCTTCTCGTAAATTCTCTTCTATATCTATGGGAAGGAATAATGAATTAAAAAATGCCCAAGTAGCTCTCTAGAAAATGAGGTGGCTTTTGAGTTGACATGGTTCTGCGTATATGTCGTGGATCATTAAACTCCCTTTGAGATCCCATGCTTCTAACATTGTGCGAAATGCTGGAAAATAAGATGTATCCAAATATTTTAAATTATTTTCTTCGACAAATTTCTTATTTTCTTGCTAGCTCAGGTGCATATTCCTTTGGGAATCTCTCGTCTTCTCTTCTTCTAATTAGTTCCACCGCCTCTCTTTTATGAAATTCAAGATTGCTCTTTCCATTGGCCTCTATAAGTATTAGCTTTTCATCTTCCTTTTCTACTTGTGTCAGTGTTATATGTTCACCATTTGAATATTCAACATAAATTCTTGAGAACTCAATGAAGGCAAATCTTATAAAATCACAATTTACTATATTTGCAATTATGTGTAGCAAAGTGGATTTGCCCGTGCCATTCTGTCCATAGAACATTTAAGGATTCATTAAAATCCATATTTAGATCATATCTCTTATGTATTCCTTCAAGAGATATTTTTTTTTAAAGTATATTTTTCCATAACCTTCTCTTTACTAATTGTGTTTTAGGCAAAACTTGTGATGCCAACATCATGTGTGACGAACGGCGAAGTCGATTGGGCGGAGTCGCGGGCTGTCACCGCAGTCCGTCGTCGACATAATTGTTAGCTCTTTTGCCTTCATAAATAGCTCTAGCTGGCGTGGCTGATGAGTCTTCGATGTATCAGTGAAACTAAAGACAAAATATCTAAGGCATCGTTCATCAATACTCCATGTGATTTTAGGAGCATGAGCTGTTGTATTTCTAAATGTGCCGAACAAACCTTTTAATAAATTCGCAAAACCTTTTTTGTTCACTTTGTTCGCTCTCTGTTTGTAAAGAACGAGTGCTAAATGTGGAATTGTGGCTTTGAATGAAAACGCCTCATCGACAAGTCCTGCCCCATCAGAATTCAAACCAGTTAGATTTCTAATTTTATCGGCAACACTTTTTGTCCTTCAAAGACAGAATGAAAATAGTTATCCACCAATAACTCCTCTTTGCAATAACGCAATACATCATTGTGTACCCTCTGGCAATCAAATATTCACGGAGTTTTGATGCGCGAGCAACAGCTTGAGAATGTGTCTCTACTCTGAATTGATTTTAATTTGCCATTGTCCTCAAGTTTGTAGCCAGCAAAAGCAAGAATATGATTAAGTTTTGATTGAGTTTCTATAAACCAATCTTGTTGGCTATGATGACGAACAGGGTTCATTGAGTACTGAATAAATGCTGCAATATTATTGCCACAGTTATCGGAACGTTGCTTTTCTTTTAAAGCCTCAAATAGACGAATGCGTTTTCAGCCAGAGATGGCAATATATCTGGAATATTGCATTCTTTTAAATATCGACCTATTTCAGAACCTGTAAAACCTTTTTCAGTATCACCGAGAACCTCTGATACAGACTCTAAAACGCCATTATCAAATGTTGGTAACACCATATATTATCTTCTTTTTGCAGAGACTATTGCATTGGATATAGAATCTCGAAACTTGTTTGCCCCATAGCAGCGCATCTTGAAAGTTCCGTAATTGGTTGATAATGATATAATTTTTGTAAAGAATCGAAATGAACATTTACCTGTGAAATTTCAGTTAATGGAATGGATGTACAATCCCCTTTATGAAACATCTTGTTTATTAAATTTGGAACGAAACGAAATTCATTTTTTGTTAAATAAGCTGAACCACCAACCCAGAGTCCGCCATAATTTGTTATGTCTTTAGTCTTTGAATGTTTCTTATTTAGCCAGTATGTTACAAATACAGCCGCGATTGTAGCTATTGATGTTAAAATGCCTGATAACAATGTTGAATCAAATGTCATATTTAATGCTTTTTTGTCTTTTAAATCTTAATCGTTTGGAGGTTTGTGAGCTATCTATTAGGTCTAACAGTTTGTTAAACAGAAATTATTGAGCCGGGTTTTCCCACTACCCGAATAGCAAGCCTGCAAATAACACCATAACCACATGATTTCACTCACAAAACCACCCTTCGACAAAAAAACAACCAGAACAATACAGCCAGAGCTCAAATAATACGCTACACCCAACAATCACGCCAGAACATAACAAAACAACCTCAACCGCCAAAGCACTAAACCAGGTACCTCTCCATCAAAAAATTAACCAACGACACCCCATGTCTCTGCACTTCATTCTTACTGATCACTGAAAAACCGCGATGCTCAAAAAACGGCTTAGCCACCAGCGAAGCCTCAACATACAAACGCTGCAGCCCCCTGCGCTGAGCCTCCGCCAGCAAATACGCATATAAACCCGATACAACACCCCTCCCCTGAAAATCCGGATGAGTATACGTACAGTCAATATACCCATCGGCCTCCAGCTCGATAAAACCCGCGACACGATGATCAATAATGGCCACAAACGGCTTTTTTACACTCAGCCGCTCAGACCAGTATCCATAATCAACAGGGGCAGGAGCCCAGGCTGCTTTAAAAGGCTCACAGTGCTCAGCATGACAACATGCGCGGCTAAATCCAGCCTTGCAGCTAGCCAGCCTAAAGGGGACAATTCTTCTGACAATGAGTCAGCGCTCATCTCTGCACTCCGCCATAACGGATGGGGACTCTCTCACTTACCGGCAATTATCAGTTAATGTTCTATACGGAGCGCGAATTGTTAAACCCCATGGAGGAAAGGAAAAATATGAAACCAATAGTGGCAAATAACAAACCTGCGAAAGTGGAACTGAGCAAAGATAAGGAATATTACTTCTGCGTCTGTGGCAGATCGGCGAATCAACCCTTTTGTGACGGCTCACACAGAGGCACCGGCTTTCAGCCAAAAGCATTTATCGCCGAAGCAGACGGTGATGCGTATTTATGCCAGTGTAAGCATTCTGCAAACCTGCCTTTTTGCGATGGTACTCATAAACAGTTCGATGATGATGCGGTTGGAAAAGAAGGCCCGGGCCCTCAGGCTGACGCCGGTGAAGCCCCCGTTGCCAGCGCCACCAAAGAAGAACCTACGGTTGAGTTTATTCACCAGTTAGCCAGAGAAGGTTTATCAAAGCTGGGGCACCACGGCCCGATGGTCGCCATGGGTGTGCCGCGCCATAAACTACCCCACTGGGACGATATTCAGGTCATGGTGGCACAAATGGCGACCAAGCCATTATTCGAAGATGCCGCCGTAAATACTGAATTAGTCATCGGCCCGCAAGCCAAAAAGCCGCTGACCCTGAAAATTCCCCTGTTTGTTTCTGATATGAGTTTCGGCGCCTTATCAGAAGAAGCAAAAATCGCGCTGGCCAAAGGTGCCGAAATGGCGGGCACAGGTATTTGTTCAGGTGAAGGCGGTATGTTGCCCGAAGAGCAGCAGGCCAACTCGCGTTATTTTTACGAACTCGCCAGCGCTCAGTTTGGTTATGACGAGGAAAAACTGAAAAGCGTGCAGGCCTTTCATTTTAAAGGCGGACAAGGCGCGAAAACCGGTACCGGCAGCCACCTTCCCGGCAATAAGAATGTTGGAAAAATCTCTCAGGTACGCGGCATTCCGGAGGGTGAGCCAGCCATCTCCCCACCAACCTTCAGGGACTTAAACTCTGTCGCAGACTTCCGGAAATTTGCTAACCATGTGCGTGAAATCACCGGCGGTATTCCGGTTGGCTTCAAACTCAGTGCCAATCATATTGAAAAAGATATTCAGTTTGCGCTGGATGCCGGTGCCGACTACATCATTTTAGATGGCCGTGGCGGCGGTACGGGGGCTGCACCGGAAATGTTCCGTGACCACATCAGCGTGCCGACCATACCGGCGCTGGCACGTGCACGACGCTACCTTGACCAACAGGGTGCGGGAGGCAGAGTGACCCTGATCATTACCGGCGGCCTGCGTGTGCCTATGGACTTTGTGAAAGCAATGGCCCTGGGTGCGGATGGCATTGCTATTGCCAATAGTGCCATGCAGTCCATCGGTTGTGTGGCGGCACGTATCTGTAACACCAACAACTGCCCTGCCGGAATCGCCACCCAAAAAGCCGACTTACGCCAGCGGCTGGATATTGATAAATCGGCACAACAGCTGAAAAACTTTTTTGCAGCCTCGACCGAACTAATGCAGGTTATGGCAAGAGCATGCGGGCACCACGCCCTGAGTGAGTTCAATAAAGAGGATCTGGCGACATGGCACCGGGATATGGCCCTGCTCTCCGGTATCAACTACTCAGGATTTACGGACACCCCGCTATGAAAATTGCCATCCTAGACGATTACCAGAATGTGGTAAAAGACCTCAGCTGCTTTGACCTGCTCACCGGGCATGAAGTCACGATTTTTCAGGACACCTTAACCGATACCGACGCACTGGCAGAACGCCTGCGGGATCAGGAGGCACTGGTACTGATCCGTGAACGCACCGTGATTACTGACGAGTTACTGGCACGCCTGCCCAAACTCAAACTAATCTCGCAAACCGGTAAAATCAGCAACCATGTCAGTCTGACGGATTGCACCCGGCATGGCGTCGCCTTTGCCGAAGGCAGCGGCTCACCGGTAGCGCCCGCCGAATTATGCTGGGCGCTGATCATGGCCGCCAGCCGTCATCTGCTACCCTACGCCAGTCACCTGCAGGCCGGACAATGGCAGCAATCCGGCCTCGGGCTGGGCCGAACTCTTGACGGCCTGACGCTGGGCATCTGGGGTTACGGCAAAATCGGCCAGCGCATCGCCCGCTATGCTGAAGCATTCGGCATGCAGGTATTAATCTGGGGCCGTGAACCTTCGCGGAAACTGGCTCAGGAGCACGGCTTCCGGGCTGCCACTGATCAGGCAGAGTTTTTCCGCAACGCCGATGTGCTCTCCCTGCAGTTACGCCTGAATGAAGCCACCAGACATTGTGTAAAACTGAGTGATCTGCAGCAGATGAAAACCGATGCCCTGCTGGTCAATACCAGCCGTGCGGAGTTGATTGAACCCGGTGCACTGGCCGCTGCATTACAGTCCGGACGGCCCGGTTACGCCGCAGTGGATGTGTATGAAAACGAACCGGCCTCAGCGGAAACCGGGGCGCTGTTGGGTATGCATAATGTGCTGTGTTCACCGCATCTGGGTTATGTCGAACAAAACAGCTATGAACTGTATTTCCGCATTGCCTTTGAAAATGTAAACGCCTTTTTCAATGGCCGGGCGCAGAATATTGCCAACCCGGAAGTGTTATAAAAGCCCTTCTCTGTCACTCCGGATGCTCAATCATCCGGCGGGCACGCTGCAGCTGTTTCTCGCGGGCCCCGTGCAAATCCAGATGGTAAATATCATACGGAAACAGAAACTCAGTCACACCCGAGTCAAATAAACGCCGGATTTCATATTCATCATGCGCACTGCCACGCTGGTAGCGATAGTTCAGATACGACTGATTGGTGTGCACAATGAACTCGACCCGGACACCGCCCATACGCGCAAAAAACTTCAGCATCTGGGTACTGCCGCTGCTGCCGATAGCTGAAGACTGATATTCCTGCCCCATCAGCGTGTCTGAAATATCCTCCAGAATCATGAAAGAGCCGCTTCTGACCGCTGCACGGGTCAGGTGGCGGACAAAGCGTTTCACATCCGTCACATTATCCAGCACCGCCATCAGGCCCAGTTCATCATCTACCGCCACCGCCGGGTTCTTTTCATTTTTGCGTAATAATTTTAAGACCTTGGCAGCGGAATTTTTCTTGCGCACCGTGACATAAATCGGAATTTCCTGCCCGCGGTCGAGGAAAAAACGCCGCTTTACCAGCGTCAGCTTTTCACTGCTATCCGCATAGCGCATCGACTGTGCGGTTTGCGGATCAATCACCTCCACCTCTGTACAACTGAAATCCTCCTCACCATGCTGACTGGACAGATACGCCACTTCCAGCTCGCCGATTTTCAGCTTCGGACTCCAGACATAACTGTTCAGAAAATTCAGAAAAGCTGAAAATTTGTTTTCTATATCAGTTTCGCGCTCACGCTGGTCAATAGAACCCGCCAGCCCCATCAGCACCAGCTTGCGCTTGGCTTCAAAACGGATTTTTTTGTAATAGCGGTCATCAAAAACAATCAGCAATAAATCCACAGGATTCTGTGAAGCCTCAATTTCATTACTGATTTCAATATAGGCGCTGTAATTCGCCATGACTTTGCTTTTCAGGTGATCAATGACCGCGTCTGCTGTCACCATATATTCATGAATCTTGCTGCGGATTTCAGAGTCACCACCCTGAATACCAAACAGGTCGCCCAGCAGACGATAAGCACGCTCAGTACGCTCGGCACGCAATTCCGGATTACTGATCAGCAACGGAATGTCTGCAAACTGTTCAACCATCAGCAGGTCAAACACCTGATCACGCACCGCCCGGTACTTGGTCGACATCTGATAATCCTGCGTCAACGCCTTTACCCAGCGCCGGCTTTGCCGGGAAAACGGGCAGTTCACAGACACATGATCCCGGATAGCAAACGGCCCGTCCTGCTTCATGGAAATAAAAATGGAATGCTCATCAACAACACTCATGCTGTATACGCCCTGTCAGAGTTCTGAATTATGGTTATAAAGGCAACATACGTGCCACCGCTAAGATAGCACCCCCTCCGGTGACAACAGGCTTAATATACAGCTTTACGTCAGACCGGGCACATTTTTAGTGCATGCTGTATACACCTTTACAGGATCAGGTATACAAAATGGTGCGTCATTGATCTCCCCCTCAGATCAAAAACTCTCTAAGCAAATGATTTGATAAACAAAAACAGAAATGGCACACACATTGCTTTTATCACTTTAAATGATTTTTTATGTGGTTACTCAATGTCTAAAGGTCAGGTAGAGCTTGTTAATGTCAGCAAATTTTTTGCGGGCCAGACAGCAGTTGATCAGGTCAGTCTGACGATTGACAGTGGTAGTTATTGTTGTTTTCTGGGGCCATCAGGCTGCGGCAAGAGTACAACGCTCAGACTCATTGCCGGTCATGAATCACTGTCTGAAGGCCGTATACTCATTGATGGTACAGATATATCCGGTCGCCCTCCTGCCCAACGCGGCACATCAATGATGTTTCAGCACTACGCACTGTTCCCGCACTTAAACTGCAGTGACAACGTTTCTTTTGCCCTCAAATTAAAGAAACAACCAAAGCAGGCACGGGAACAATCAGCACAGGAACTGCTGAAAATGGTGCACATGGCAGATTACCGGCACCGTATGCCGGAACAACTGTCCGGCGGACAACAGCAGCGCGTTGCCCTGGCCAGAGCATTACAGACCGAGCCTTCAGTACTGCTGCTGGATGAACCGCTTTCCGCACTGGATCCTTTTTTGCGGGTCGCCATGCGCAGCGAATTACGCCGCCTGCAAAGAGAGCTGGGTATCACCTTTATCCACGTCACTCACTCACAGGAAGAAGCGCTGGCACTGGCTGATCAGATTGTCATCATGCAGGATGGAAAACTGGTGCGCAGCGGCACAGCCAGAGAGGTGTATCACCAGCCGCAGAATGCTTTTGTTGCCCGCTTTATCGGCGGACACAATGTCCTGCAGGGCACGGTGACCGAAGTCAGCGAAACATCAGTTAGCCTGCTCACCTCCGATGGTTTTACGATAAAAACACCACCCTCAGCAAAAGTACAGCCCGACCAGCAACGTGCATTCAGCATACGCACTGATCAGGTCACCCTGGCAGCAGAGCAGCAACAACTCAATACTGAAAATGTCCTGCCCGCCACGTTGATTGACAGTGAATATCAGGGCAGCCATCTCAGCCTGAGCTTTGATCTGCCTGCCAGTGATGAGCCTTTCACAGCACTGGTACCGGACTCAACTGACCTGATCATTCCCCGGCCCGGAGAGCGTGTCTGGTTAGGCTGGAATCATCAGCACAGTAGTTTACTCGACTTACCCACTGTTTCATGAACGACGAGGACTTTAACATGCCCATTAAGAATACCGATGAAATCACCATAACTGAAAATCAGGAAGCCACGACTGAACAAACAACCGGCTCGCAGACTTCAAGGCGTAAATTCCTGAAGCAAAGTGTTGCCATCGCAGCAGGTGCCGCAGCATGGACCGGTGGTTTCCCGACCATCTGGTCACAAAACATTAAAGATGTCACCCTGAGACAATTCGGTACCGGCGTATCCAACATTAATGAGGTGGCAAAAAAGGTCAAGGAAGATCTGGGTTTCAATCTGGAAATGACCGCTCTGGATACCGACAGCACAGCACAGCGGGTCGTGACGCAGCCCAAGTCGTTTGATATTGCCGATATTGAATATTTCACCGTTAAGAAAGTCTGGGGTTCCGGTAACCTGCAGCCGTTTGATGTCAGCAAACTGAAGAATTACGACAAGATCGTCGGCATTTTTAAAGACGGTAAATTAACCCCGGACTCAGAAATCGCCCAGGGCACGGCTCCGCATACGGTGGGCTTCACTGACTCACTGGACAGTAAGGAGTTCGCCAAAGGGGAAACCAACTGGTACACCCTGGTACCCACGATTTACAACGCCGACACACTGGGTATCCGCCCGGATCTGATTAAACGCCCGATTGAGTCCTGGACTGAGCTGTTAAATCCGGAATTCAAAGGCAAGGCTTCCATCCTGAATATCGCCTCCATCGGCATTATGGATGCCGCTATGGTCTGTGAGGCCATGGGTGAAATCCAGTATGGCGACAAAGGCAATATGACTAAAGAGGAAATCGACAAAACCATGGCGATTTTCACCGAGGCAAAAAAAGCGGGGCAGTTCCGCTCCTTCTGGAAGTCCTTTGATGAATCGGTCAACCTGATGTCATCCGGTGAGGTGGTTATCCAGTCCATGTGGTCACCTGCAGTCACCAAGGTCAAATCGATGAATATTCCCTGTGTCTACCAGCCGCTGAAGGAAGGCTATCGCTCCTGGGGTGGTGGTCTCGGTTTATCCCGCAATCTGACCGGACTGGAGCTGGAAGCCGCTTATGAATACATCAACTGGTACCTGTCCGGCTGGGTGGGTGGCCTGCTCATGCGTCAGGGCTACTATTCAGCCGCTCCTGAAACCTCTAAGGAATTCATGTCCGATGATGAGTGGGGATTCTGGTTTGAAGGCAAGGAAGCGCAGTCAGACATTATCGATCCGTTCGGCAATAAACTGGAATCTGCGGGTGCCAAACGTGACGGCGGCTCGTTCTATGACCGCATGGGACAGGTAGCCTGCTGGAACTCGGTCATGGATGAAAACCGCTACATGCTGCAGAAATGGAATGAGTTTATTGCTTCTTAATAATTAATAATTGCCTGACTTCAGATGCCCTGCTGACGGGGCATCTGAGCACCCGCCCACTGAGAGACCGGCTTATGCCCAAAACCATTGCTAATAAGTTGCTGACCATCCTCCAGATAAGTCCGTTACTGTCGGTATTAACGTTCTTTTTTCTGTTACCGATAGCCGTTATTCTGATGGTGAGCTTTTGGGATTATAATGAGTTCAGTCTGCTACCGGATTTTGTACTGACTAACTACTTTGAGCTTTTTACCTCATCTGTTACTTATAAAATTTACCTCAGCACCTTTAAATTTGCCCTGCTGACCTGGCTGTTTACTTTTACCATTGGTTTTACCGTTGCCTATTACCTGGCCTTTCATGTGCGCTCAACGCTATGGCAAACGGTATTTTTCCTGCTCTGCACTATTCCGTTTCTGACCTCCAACCTGATTCGCATGATTGCCTGGATTCCGGTACTGGGACGGCATGGTCTGGTCAATGATTTCCTGCTCAACCTTGGCCTGATTGATGCACCGCTGGAGTGGCTGCTGTTCTCGGACTTCGCCGTGGTGCTGGCCTTTGTGCATCTGTATACCCTGTTCATGGTCGTGCCTATTTTCAACTCGATGATGAAAATAGACCGCTCACTGATTGAGGCGGCTTATGACGCCGGAGCCACAGGCCGACAGGTGCTGACCCAGATTATCCTGCCACTCTGCAAGCCCGGCATTGTAATTGGCAGCATCTTTGTGATTGCCCTGGTGATGGGGGATTTTGTCACCGTACAAACCATGTCAGGCGGACAAAGTGCCTCGGTGGGTGTAGCGATGAACAATAAGCGTGCATTGCTTCAGTATCCGGCGGCTGCAGCCGATGCCGTCATCCTGCTGGTGATTGTATTACTGATGATTGCGGTGCTGATGCGCATTGTGAATATCCGCAAAGAACTCTAGAGGGTGATTAAAGATGAACATGCGTAAAAATGCACTCAGCCACCTGCTACTCACTGCTTTTTTTATCCTGTTTGTAGTGTTTTTATACGGCCCGATTTTCGCCATCATTAACCTCTCCTTTCAGGGGCCGGACGGTGGTCTGACCTTTCCGATGCAGGGCTTCTCATTGCACTGGTTTTTTGAGCTGTTCAAAGAGCAGCGGGTGGGTGATTTTAAAGCCTCTTTTTTACGCTCACTGCTATTGGGGCTGATAGTGATGGTACTGACGGTGGCTATTGCACTCACCGCCGGACTCGCCTTCCGTAAAAATTTCAAAGGCTCAGTTTGGGTGTTTTACCTGACCGTGGCCAGCCTGATTGTACCGTCCATTTTATTGACGCTGGGAATCGGCCTGCTGTTCGACCAGATGGGCCGGGAAGCACACTGGTGGAGTTCCGGCTTAGGCGCTCATCTGAGCTGGACACTGCCGTTTGGTCTGCTGATTATGTTCGCGGTATTCAACCGTTTTGACAAAGCTTATGAAGAAGCTGCCCGCGATATGGGCGCCAGCTCCTGGCAGGTGGTCAGGCATGTGATTATCCCGATGATTGCCCCCAGCCTGATTGGTGTTGGCCTGTTCGGATTCACGCTCAGCTTCGACGAATTTGCCCGCTCACTGATGGTGATGGGGGTGAGAAATACCCTGCCACTGGAAATTTTCGGCATGACCACCACCGTCACCACACCGACACTATATGCCTTAGGTGCACTTACCACGTTTATTTCCTTTCTGGTAATCGGACTGAGTTTGCTGGTGATCCGTTACCTGAACCAACGCCGCGGGCAACAGGGATAAAGACTGATGGCCAGAATCCTGCTGATTAATCCAAACACCACCACTTCCATGACTGAGTCCATGGCACAGGCCGCACGGACGATATTGTCGCCGGGTAATGAGCTGATATACAAAACATCAGCTTATGGCCCGCCCAGCATCGAAGGCTACTATGACGAAGTGTTCTCCGTTCCGCCGCTGCTGGAGCTGATCCGGGCCGAGGCGGAGTATGATGGTGTCGTCATCGGCTGTTTTGATGATACCGGCGTTGAGGCAGCACGTTGTCTGGCTGATGCTCCGGTGATGGGTATTTGTCAGGCGGCCTGTCATTATGCATCAATCCTGGCTGACTCATTTTCCATCGTCACCACACTCAGCCGCTCAGTACCGGCACTGGAAAAGCGGGTACTGAGCTATGGCTATGAGCGCCTGTGCCGCTCGGTGCGCGCCAGTGATATTCCGGTGCTGGATCTGGAGCACTGTGACAGCAACACTCAACTGCAGAATCTGAAAAATGAATGTATTGCCGCACTTGAGCACGATGGGGCTGAAGCCATTATTCTGGGTTGTGCCGGAATGGTGAATTTACAGCAGCAACTGCAGGATGAACTAGGAGTGCCGGTGATTGAAGGAGTCACAGCAGCAGTAACCCTGCTGGAAGGCATGGCAAAACTCCCGTTACAAACCTCGCGCAGGAATGCTTTTGCCAAACCGGTAGCCAAAACTTACTCCGGTCAGTTCGCTGGTCTGTCACCTTGCTGACCGGCCGTTTGCGGAAGTGCTACTGATGACTTATTGAGTGCCATAAATCCTGTCGCCCGCATCCCCCAGGCCCGGCAGGATATAGCCTTTTTCATTCAGTTTTTCATCAATAGCGGCGGTATACACCGGAACATCGGGATGGCTTGCCTGAAAGGCTCTGATGCCCTCAGGTGCGGCAAGCAAACACACAAAGCGGATTGATCTCGGACGTGCCTCTTTCAGGCGGTGCAGTGCCGCAATCGCTGAATTACCGGTGGCCAGCATAGGATCCACCACAATCATGTCGCGCTGTTCAGTCTCCGGCGGTAGTTTCATATAGTATTCCACAGCCTGTAAGGTTTTCGGATCACGGTACAAACCGATATGCCCCACACGCGCAGACGGAATCAGATCCAGCATACCTTCCAGAATGCCATTCCCCGCCCTGAGAATTGAAACCAACACCACTTTTTTACCATCCAGCATGGGTGCATGCATTTTAGCCAGAGGCGTTTCAATCTCAACCTCAGTCAGAGGAAAATGGCGGGTCACTTCATACCCCATCAGCATACTGATTTCGCGCAATAACTGCCGGAAACGGCTACTATTTGTGCTCTTATCGCGCATGATAGACAGCTTATGCTGAATCAACGGATGGCTGATTACATTGACGTTTTCCATGGCTTCCCTCGTATCAATTATCAAATCCAGCCGGGATTATAACGCGCTTTTAAAAACAGCAAAGCCGCTCTGCAATCACAGACCGGCTTTGTGCTTTCCCTTAGTTATAACTTACGAGCCCTGATATCGGCCGAACCCGGTTTTAACGGTGACCGTGCTTTGAAGGCTTGCCGTGCTTCGCTACAACCACACGGTTATTCAGCAAAAAATTAATCTGACGGGTCAGTTGTGCAGCCTGCCACTGTACTTTCTTTTCTTCCTGACGGGAGATGCGATGATCACGCTTAGCCGCCCAAATCGCTGATTTCAGAGACTGCAGACCTTTATTGGCAGTAATTGCCTCAGTGCGGGTCAGCTTGCCCCGCTGAATACCTGCTTCAATCATCTTCTCAAAATTCGCCACGTTTACACCGCGAATATCCTTTGCATGCTCCCGGCTAACTTTGTGTGGCACAGGTTTGGTCACACTGTGTTTCTGTGGCTGATACTTATGGTTGTCACCTTGTGGCCCGGCCATAACACCTGTAGAGGCAAATAACAGACCAGCGATCAGACCTGAAGTGATAAAAGTTAAATTTTTCATTTATTTAGCTCCTGATTAGTGAATATTGTGTTACTTGTTTTGTGTTGCGATGGGCTAACAATAAGCCGCAAACAAGTAAAAAATATGCCCGAATCAAGGAACAAATAAGAATCAGATGTGAAGTGAAAACAACAGGACACGCAGCACTATTCCTGCCCGGCAACCCAGTCCGCATTCCCTTCCGGAAAGTCTTCCAGCGGCCCCAGCACATGCTCATCACGCTCAAACATCAGCCCGCTCTGCATATACAAAGACAACAAACGCGCCACCGCCACCACTGACTTTTCATGAGTACGCTCATAGCCGTGCGACGCATCCAGGGCAAAACAAATCAGCCCGGTGCGGATGTCATTGCCAGCCTCCAGTGCAGCCGCCGAATCACTGCGGTAATAGCGGAACACATCGCGGCTGTGCTCAATACCGTAGGTCTGGCAAATCGAAATCAGCCGCCGGGTCAGGTAGTAATCAAACGGCCCGCTGGAATCCTGCATGGTAATCGTTACCCCGTACTCCGAGGTATTCTGCCCCGGTGCAATGGTGCCGTTGTCAATTGCCAGCAACTCAGCCACATCACCATACAGAATATGTGACGCGCCCACTCCGACTTCCTCGGAAATGGTGAACAGCAAATGACAGTCCATCGGCAGTGCCACCCCGCTTTCCTTCACGGCTTTAGCCGCCGCTAATAACGCAGCCACCCCGGCATTATCATCCAGAAAGCGTGAGACCCAGAAGCCGTTACTGAGAAACTCCGGCTGCGGATCAACCGCGATCATATCGCCGGGATGAATGTTCAGCGCCTGCAAATCAGCCAGCGAATGCGCGACCTCATCCAGACGCAGCTCCAGGTTATCCCAACTGGCTTCCTGAGTATCCACCTGCTTGCCGAATACATGCCCGGAGGCCTTGATTGGCAACAGCGTGCCACGATACTGCTTATTATTATCGGCATACAGAGTCACCCGCGCGCCCTCGGCAGAACGGGCTGGCCAGGTACCGACCGATACCACCTGCAAGCGCCCGTTGGGTTTGAGGTTTTTCACCATCGCCCCCAGCGTATCCAGATGGGCAGCAATGGCCCGATCCGGCGAATGCACCTTGCCGATCAGATTGGCACGAATCGCCCCCCGTCGGGTCAGTTCATATTCAATCCCCATTTCCGTCAGCTGGTGACAGACATATTGCACCGCGGCATCGGTCATGCCGGTCGGGCTGGGAATTTCCAGCAGCTCCAATAAAGTCCGGCGTAAATACTTACGGTCGATGTCAATGGTTTGCATTTTAAGTCCTTTGCCTGGCGGCAGTTTGCGGGAATAACATATCGATAAAACGTTCAGCGGTGGGCTGTGGCTCGTGATTGGCCAGCCCGGGACGCTCGTTGGCCTCAATCACCGCATACTCCGGTTTTTCCACGTCGGCGACAATAAAGTCCAGCCCGACCAGAGGCATATCCAGCGCCCGGGCAGCGGTCACCGCCGCCCGCTCCAGCACCGGATGCAGTATTTCGGTAACATCATGGATGGTGCCGCCGGTATGCAGATTCGCGGTTTTGCGCACCTGTAGCACCTCACCGGCAGACAGCACCGAATCCAGCGTCATCCCGGCATCAGCCACACAGCGCCGGGTTTCATCATCCAGCGGAATCGAACTCTCGCCATCCGTCGCGGCAGCACGGCGCCGGCTGCAATACTCAATCAGCTGCAGCACAGAAAGCCTGCCATCACCAATCACTTCAGCCGGTTTACGCACCGCAGCTGCCACCACCTCATTATTAATCACAATAATGCGCAGATCGTCACCGGCGACATAGTTTTCACCGATCACCCGTTCATCCAGTTGCTTTGCAGCCTGATAAGCCGTTTTCACTGACTCAGCATCCTTCAGATCCACAAACACACCATTACCCTGCTCACCACAGGCAGGCTTGATCACAATCCGCTGATGAGTCTGCAGAAAATCCAGTGCAGCCTGCTGATCAGCCAATAATGACTGGGCCGGAACCTTTACGCCGGCTTCAGCCAGAAAGCGTCGCGTCACCGCCTTATCTGCACAGCGACTCATCGCCACGGCACTGGTAAAATCACTCAGAGATTCACGGCAACTGACCCGTTTTCCGCCCAGGCTCAGGTCAAAGAAGCCATTTGCAGCATCACGCACCGTGACATCAATCCCGCGCCGGTAAGCCTCATCAATAATAATCCGCGCATAAATATTGAACTCCGGCTCTGCCTTACGGCCGGTGTAAAGACGCTCATTGATCGCGTTACGGGCTTTAATGCAATACACCGGCACCTGGGCAAAACCAAAGCTGCGGTAGAGCTGGATAGCCTGCTCATTGTCGTGCATCACCGACAAATCCATAAAACCGCGCCCGGCTTCCTTAAAACACCGGGCCAGCGCCTGCACCAGAATCCGGCCGATACCGGCATGCGGACATTGCGGGTCAACCGCCAGCGCCCATAAACTGGAACCATTATCCGGATCATTAAACACCCGGAAATGATCTACGCCGGTCACACAACCCAGCACCTGATGGTTGCTGTCATCCACCACCACCAGAATATGCAGTGCCGGATGCGGCTGCTGGTAATACTGTTCCAGAAAATCCTCACGTAGCGGCACCATACCGCGCGCCTTATAGATACGATTGACATGGAAGGCATCACAACCGACTTTTAACGGGCGCACCGTAACCCCCGGCGGACACTTAGCGTCCTGCTCCCGGCTCAAATCCAGGCGGAAGGTCAGCGACGGATCAATAAATAGTTCCTGCGGCGCTTTGGAAATTACAATTTGCGGATCACGTACATACAAGGCGACATCGCGCTGCCCCGGTGCTTCACTGCGCAACAAATCCGCAATCTGCGTATTGGAACGGAAGGTCTGGCCGAAGATCAGCCGCCCCCAGCCACAGTCAAAAACCACCTGATCTTCCAGCTTACCGGCCATGGTACTTGGCGGCTCTCCCCAATGCTTCAGGGAAGCCATACCGTTAATATCCAGGGTTTCTCCGGTCTTTTCGTCCGGCGTAGTCATAGCTTATCTGCCTGTCAGTCTATAAGTCGTGGGCTTGTAGCCACAATTCCAGCAAGGCTGCCTGCCAGAGCTTAGAACCACGCAATGGCGTGATATGCGCTTTCGGATCATCCAGCAACTGATTGATATATTGACGCCGGAACAAACCCCGCTCGCGGGCACGGCGGCTATTCAGCGCATCGCGCACAAAATCCAGATACGGCCCTTCGATATATTTTAGTGCAGGAACCGGGAAATAGCCTTTCGGCCGGTCAATCACTGCCGAGGGAATCACTTGCCGCGCAGCTTCCTTGAGAATCCATTTGCCGCCATCACGCACTTTCAGCTCCGGCGGAATGCGTCCGGCCAGCTCCACCAGCTCATGATCCAGAAACGGCACCCGTGCTTCCAGTCCCCAGGCCATGGTCATATTATCCACCCGCTTCACCGGATCATCGGTCAGCATCACTGTGGTATCCAGCTGCAGCGCCTTATCCACACCGGTTTTACCCAGCGGTGCTGAAAAACGCTGCTGAATAAACTGAGCGGCATAATCTTCCTGCACATATTCAGCCTGCATCGCCTCAGCATAGGCAGCAAAATCCTGATCCATAAACAGGCGACTGTACTCAGCGGCCGGTTGCTGACTATCCAGCAGCGGCGGATACCAGTGATAACCGGCAAAAATTTCATCCGCCCCCTGCCCTGACTGCACCACTTTCAGGTGCTTACTCACCTCACGGGACAGCAGGTAGAAACCGATATTGTCATAACTGACCATCGGCTCCGACATGGCCGCAAAAGTTTGTGGCAGGGTATCCAGCAGCTCACTGGAAGGTACGCGAATCTGGTGGTGAATGGTTTGATAATGCTCTGCAATCAGGTCTGAATACTGAAACTCATCCCCTTTTTCGCCACCGGCGGCTTCAAAGCCTACCGAAAAAGTGTTCAGATCAGCCTGGCCCTGCTCAGCCAGCAGGCCGACAATCAGGCTGGAGTCGACCCCGCCGGAAAGCAAAACCCCGACCGGCACATCGGCCACCATGCGCCGCTTCACCGCCAATCGCAGGGCATCCAGTACCCGCTCCTGCCAGTCTGTCTCACTGAGCTGCTCGTCTGCGTCGGAAGCACCGACCTGCAATGTCCAGTAGGTTTCATCCTGTATGCTGCCATCGGGGTGATAAGTGCGGATGGTAGCAGGTGGCAATTTGCGCACGCCCTGCAACAGGGTATGCGGCGCGGGCACCACAGCATGAAAACTCATGTAGTAATTGAGGGCCACCGGATCTATTGACGTATCCACCTCCGCCTGTCCGGCCAGAATCGCCGGTAGCGTAGAGGCAAACAACAACTGCTTATCGGTTTGGGCCAGATACAGCGGCTTGATCCCCAGCCGGTCACGCGCCATTACCAGCCGTCCGGAATCGCGCTCATGGATGACAAAAGCAAACATACCGTTAAAGTGCTGCACACAGTCAGCCCCCCAGGCATGGTAAGCCTTGAGAATCACTTCGGTATCACTTTCGGAGAAAAACCGGTAACCCAGCCCGCTCAACTGCTGGCGTAGTTCACGGTAATTGTAGATACAGCCGTTAAACACCAGATCCAGTCCCAGATCCGGGTCACTCATCGGTTGCTGGCCGTGATTGGAAAGATCGATGATTTTCAGGCGGCGGTGGCCCATTGCCAGGCCATTGCGGATAATCATCCCTTCGCTATCCGGCCCGCGCGGAGCCAGACGACGTGTCATTTTTTCAAGCAGCGACAAACTGCATTCGGGGGTATCCGGGCGAAAAATCCCGGCAAAGCCACACATAAACAGACCTCTAATCGTTTTAATTTACGGTTGAGGTGCGCCATTATTGCAGCCTGAGACAGGGAACTCAAATCAGCCTGAGAAATTATTCATCATCTACACATTTTGCCAGCGAACTTTAATGCTGGCGCCATCGTTTAAAGAGGCATAACCCTCCGCATTATCAACCTGCAAATGACTGTTGATGCGGATATTTACGTCCCTCCCGCACGGGCTGGCAATCAGGCCATCCGGTTGCTGATCTGTGATCAAAAATGTGCTGTCACTTTGTTCAGACAAGTCATTTTTATGCCAGGCTGTATCCGGTTGACCGGCCAGGAAATATTTCCGGTTCAACGTTGCTGTCCCACTGACTTTTCCATACCAGATGACCTCTGTCAGAACGACCCGGTAACCCTCCTGAACGTTGACAGGCAAAGCAAAGCTGCAGGCCGCACGATTTTTTTGTCCTGATTTTGCACTCTTTCCCGCATCATACTGATCAAAACGAATACGGAAAATGCGCTCTTCCTGATCAGTAATCGTGTCAGGAAGAGCGGAATCAGCCGGACAGCCGGTACCGGCAAAAGAGATCGGTTGTTCCTGTTCTGCAGAGGCACATGCGACTACCGACAGGCATAATGAGGCTGTTAACAGACAGGGCACTATCCTTGCCGGCTTAATTCGCATTTTAATTGATGGCATCAGGCTCAATGTATCATCCTGAAATAACAAGCCGACCACCCTTTCGATTTGGCATGATCGATAGCGGCCTGAAAAATACCGACTCCATTTCCCTTCATAATTTTCGTCCAGGGATTAGCCAGATAACCGGTTTTATCACGATGGCAAACTAAATTGCCGGTATTCCCTGAGTTATCAGAATAGTAACTACGCCATTTCCAATTGACGCTATAACCATTCGATTTCAACTTATTCTCAGCGACCTGGCATGCTCTGGACTGAGGACTTACTGTCCATGTCCACCAATAATAACCTTTATTAGAAGCAACACTGCAATAAGGCTTATTGGCAGCCAAACCGGTAGTAGAGAAGGTGGCAGTGCAAACGCCCAATATAATTGTTGCAATAACTGTTTTGTTTGCAGGTTTCATTTTTTTACCTCCTTAATATTTTGCTAAGATCAGCGTCTCACTATGTCCGGAGAATCGCCAACCGCCTGTAGTGTGCAGGGCATCGCCCCGAACTTACACTGTTTACGTGCCCCGGTTTTCCAGCAAGATTTAGATTTTTCTTCAGAAATCGCGTAGTTATTCCACTTGATAAACAGGAAAGTCAATTCCTGAAAAAACAGGATTTTGTGATGTATTGCGCCTGTATATGCTTATATAGAAAGAATATAAAGCATTACTTCTAACATCATGTGGATTGGGGTGAATGTCAATACGATTACCTGTCAAACTTGTTGAAGAAAAGTTGGGGGTATTTGACGACCAAGTGCTTCCAGCATAAAACATCCCTGAGCTTGTCCGGTAAACTAATCTGGTTCTGACTATTGCGTCATTCCCAGTAGCATCGGAGTCCCGATAATAGACGCGATAGCGTGTTATATCATTGTCATTAGAACTATTACTTAGAGTAAACGCATTTACAGGTAGTGGGCAGTAGAGTCTGATAGTGCCTGTTGAAGAACCAGAAAATACCCATGCCCCATTAGAGAGTCTTGCCCGATTCATATCTGTCGAACTTACAGGTACACAAGCTGAGGCTGGTACAGTTGTAGCAACTAGATCTGTATCATTGGCTAATAGAGTATTGCTGTAAATAACCAAACATGAACTAATGAGTGAGACACCTAAAGATATATTGGTTTTCATAAATTACTCCCTATGACTTATCATTGATGAACAAGAAGAACTGGATTATCTTACATACTAATTTTCGATTGCATTTGGTAACAGCCCCATACGAACTACCCATCTGAGTCATAAAGGTATCCTCGCCACCACCTCATTGATGAAGTTATTTGTTTCAGACTGACGCTGACCCAATGTCAAGCTCCCCCCAGCACGCACCAGCCGCTCCCGCAAATGACTCAAGCCAAAGCCCACTTTCCACGCTTCGGGTCTGGAGCTTCCACCATCATTACCTACAAGCAGCTGCAGGCTATTTTCTGTATACGTAAACCGGACATAGATATTTCCGGGCCGGGCGTGTTTAAGCGCATTACTCACCGTTTCACGTAAAAAGCTCAGCAGCAACAGTACTTTTGCTGAACTGATTTTTAGTTCCGGATCAATGTTTTCTTCGTGCCAGTGTAGTTTTGCATCAGCCACTTCAAGCCGCTCACGTGTTTCCATGCGCCACTCGCCCAGCAGAGGTAATAACTCCAGCTGCTCGGCCACCGTGGAAAGGTGTACTGTATCCCGCAGGGTTTGCAGCGCCTCCCGGGCATAATCTTCGCTGTCCATGCCACGGCAACGCTGTGCCATCGACAGCAGCTTGGCGCCCAACGAATCGTGTAGGTCGCGCATAATGCGGGTACGCTCTTCAAGGGTTGCTTCCTCACGTGCATGGGTAGCTTTCAGGATGGCGTGAGTCAGCTCGAACAAAGATTGAGCAACTTGTATATCACGTGAATTAAATAATCCGTTTCCCCCACGTTTTCCAACGAGCTCATAACGACCTTGAGCCACAACATCTGACACTAAAAGCTTCACCCCATCATCAAGGAAAATAGCTTTTTGTTGCTTCTTAAAAGAGTGGCTGATACTAATCGGCTGAAAACGTTGTTTTAACGCTTGTTTCCAAGCAATTTCAAAATCAACATCGGTACTTGCTTTTTGGAAAGAGTGTGTAAGCCCAGGCAAAGCAGAATCTAAAAGGCTTGGAGTGTCATATAGCAACCGAAACACTCATTTTTGTTCGATAGGGAAATAAAGTAACCCGGCAAAAATTACAGACAGACTTAACCCCAAAAATTGATCAACTTTCAATAAATAAACAAAAACCACATAAAATAGAACTACGCCACCACTCCCAAGGCTCCACATCAAACCGATATACCACCAACGTTCGACGTTGAATAAATGATAACGGAAAACCGCAATTGCCCAGCCAATAGCAATTGGTACAAAAACCAGTCTGGCAAACTCATGAGAAAGCCAGGTCGGTTCACCCAGAATCATTGGAACCAACCAAACCAAAATGATCAATACAGAAGGCACCGCCATAGTCATGATAAACAGGCGTACTGTGGCATGCTCCACGGGATGTTTACGGGTTGCCCTCCACTGTAAGACTAACAACCAATAGATACCGGCTCCCACAAAAAGGAACTGGAGCATATAGGTATGAAAGGGCAGCTCAACCCACTGCGCCATGTTGTTCATCGCCAATAGGATAATAACCCCCAAAATCCCCCAAACAACCCGGTCACTCACCACCCGCAACGGATAAACCGCAAAAATGGACAAATAACCCCACGCAAAAAGGTCGGTACCTATAATGCTGGTTGATGAAACTAACTCCATCCATGCTGCGGACAAGGCAAGCTCCCGATACTGTAACACCACACTCAGGTAATAGATCAGTGTGCCGATTCCGGCCACCAGCACCAGATAACTGACAAACAGTCTGGCACGGTAATACCACAGCAACAGCCCCACGCCGCTACAGAAAAAACCGCACAGGATATAAAGCAGATAAAGCCAGGGAATACTGGAAAGTGAATGACGGGACTCCGGATTTACGGTCACAACGCTGCCATCTGCCAGCAAAAAAGTGACCGCTTTCCCCGCCAGAATCTCCGCCACCTGTTGCTGCTCCTGAAGAAAAGCATTGAAACCGGCATAAGTCGGAAACACATCAGGCGCATCCAGCAAGCCTTCATGCAGAAGTACTTCCTGCTGATCACCAATGATTTTTAGTACACGTTGCCCGGCATACAATTTCCCTACTGCAGGCCCGTCTTTATCGACCCTGGCAACCAGCAGCCCGCGCTGCTCCCCGCTGGACTCAGCCTCAAAACGCACCCCCAGCCATAGCTGATCGGTCATCTGCCAAATAACCAGAAAAGTAATCAATATAAACCCGACTGCAACAGTAATAATAAATTGCGCGGGCGAAAGTCGCTGATTCATAAGGCCCACTTCAGGGTTCGTAGCAAGCTGTGAAAAGCCTGCCGGGGTTAAGGCCTGTTTCTCGCCGTTAGGACTATTTATCAAAGTATAGAAAATGCACGCCCCCTGGCAAAATTATAATTGGGACTGTGTACAACACGACCTACCCAAATGCACTACTCACTTGGTTAGCTAGTGCCAAGCGGGTGGGGTGATCATGCTACACTGAAGGTGATGCCACCATCGGTGGGTTTTGCTCTCTGCAGTAGTGAGGAACAAATCATGAGTAAATTTAGTGGCGGGTGCCTGTGCGGCTCCATGAGTTATGAAATTGATGCTGAGCCAGTGATGTCGGCAATATGTCATTGCACGCATTGCCGCCGTCAGACCGGTTCGGCATTCTCCACCATTGCTGCATTCCCTGCTGATAGTGTGAAGATTGAAGGCCATACACTGGAGACCTACGAGGATACCGGTGATAGCGGGATGCCGGTACTCAGGAAATTCTGTAAACAGTGTGGCTCGCCCCTGTTTACCGATGTTAAAGCGATGCCGGGATTGTTGTTCGTGAAAACCGGAACTCTGGATCAGCCGGAAGAAGTACGAATGGGCGCGGAAATCTGGTGTAAGTCCAAACTGCCGGCAACAACACTGGGAGAGGGATTGCCCCAATTTGAAGGCAATCCTCCCACTTCGTAAACCGGGGATGGTACAAGGGTCAGGACATCCTGATCAGCCCGATCCGGCAGGCCATAATCGCGGCTTCTGCGCGGGAGCTGACATCCAGTTTCTGGTAAACATCCTTAATGTAACGGGCAACGGTATGCGGTGAGAGAGAAAGGATTTCAGCAATTTCCGTGCGGTTCATGCCCTTGGAAATCAAGATCAGGATTTCTTCTTCGCGATGATTCAGATTTATGTGCAATGCAGGATCAATCTGACTGTTTTCAGGCTCTTCATGGCTACTGCGCACCTGTTCCAGAATTTTACGTGCGATAGCGGGTGACAATGGCGGGTCGCCCTCCATCACTCCGCGTAATTTGTTAATAAGAATTTTTTCAGACTGATCTTTCAGCAAATAACCCATGGCTCCGGCCCGGATCGCCTTAAAAATATGCTCCTGATCATCAAAAATGGTCATGACAATAATCCGGGTTTCCGGATTTTGCTGGCGAATAAGCGGAATTATTTCCAGACCGCTGCCATCCGGCAGATTAAGGTCGAGCAAAGCCAGTGCCAGAGATTGTTTTCCCGACTGCTCTCTGGCTTCCGCCAGCGTATGGCACACTATCACAGTGACATCAGGAAAAGTTTTCAACAGAAGTGCCTTCATCCAGTCACCGGTTGCCTCAATATCTTCCAGTACCATGATGTTAAACATGGGGCTGCCCTCACAAGTTTTAAGCAATGGTTTTGCCAGACACTGAGTATAGTAGTGATTTGGTGATTTTTAACTCAAATACGTGGTTTTGTAAGGTCTGGCTCCGGACTCAGCACACTTATCAGCCAGGCATCCTCAGCCTGGCTGAAACCAGACTGAAACTAAGTCATGCCCAAAACCTATGCCGCCGCCCTCCTGCGAAACCAGCGCCGCTTCTTCCGTTTCCGGTTCGATATCCGGTACAACACCGGTACCGCAAACAGAGTCAGCAGCGTCGAGAATCCAACCCCCCAGACAATCGCCGTCGCCACCGGCCCCCAGATCAGTGACTTACCACCCAGCCCGGTGGCCAGTGAGAATAGCCCGGCAATAGTGGTCAGGGTGGTAATCAGAATCGGAATCACCCGCCGCCGCGCCGCATAAACCGTGGCATGCAACACGCTCATGCCCTGCTCACGGCGGTCATTGGCCGCTGAAATCAGCACGATCGCCGCATTCACCGCAATACCGGCCAGCGCCACCACACCATACAGCGTATATAAACTCAGCGGATTCTGGGTCACCAACAAACCAAACACCACCCCGGTAAAGGCCATCGGCACGGTGAACAGGATCATCAGCGGCTGCCAGTAACTGGCGAACTGGGTGCCTAAGATCAGATACATCAGACCAACGCCGAACAAAAACAGCACACCAATCGAGTCCAGACTTTCCTGTATATCGTCCAGCTGCCCGCTGAAATCCAGATCAATATTCGGAAAGTCATTCTGGTACTTTGCCCATTCTTCAACCAGCATCGCATTGGCCTGTACAGTATCTATGGCGCACAAATTATAATCGGGCTTTGTTCCTTCCATCGCCGGCTGAATCCGGCACTCATAAAACGGCTCATTGTTACGCTCAACCAGATCAGCCTCCAGGGTAATTGCGCGGCGGAAATTATAATGACGGATATTGCCCAGTGACACATTGCGCTCCTCAGTCACCAGATCACGCAGCGGCATACTGCCCCCGCGCGGCAACGGCATGCGGAAATCCAGCAGGTTGGTCACCGCCTGCAGATCATGATTATCCGCCTTGACCCGGATCTCGACTTTCTCGCCCTGATCCTGCAGGTCAGCCACTACCTCGCCGTCCACCAGCAGGCGCAGGGTACGCACCACATCCGGCGGCGAAATACCGGCACGACGAATCACATCATGGCGCAGCTGCAGGGTCATTTCCATGCGGCCGGGACTGGCATCATCAGTGACATCCTCAATCCCCGGATGACGCTCCAGAATGCCTTTCAGCACATCCCTGGCGCCCTGAATTTCAGCAAAATCATCACCCCGCACCTTGACACTGATCGGCTTGGCAGTCGGCGGCCCTCCGGACATTTCCAGAAAACTGATATTCACCGGCCCCAGCACACTGGTTACATCCTCTCGCATATCGTCGATAATCGCCTTCACCTCACGGGCACCGGCTGACACCGGCTTCAGGCTGACCACGATCTGCCCATAACGCTCGCCATAAAGCGGCTCAGTCTCGGTAAACATCATCCCGGAGTAAGTCAACACCGAACGTAAATCATTCGGCTGGACATTCTTGTGAATCTGCGCCTCCACCTCCAGCGTCTTTTCCACGGTGGTTTCCAGCGGTGTGGAACTGGGCATTTCCACATTGACATAAAACAGGCGCAGGCTGTCAGAGGCAAAAAAGTTAATCGGAATCAGTCCGGCTCCGACGATACCAATGGAGCTTAAAAACATCATCACAATGACAAACAGGGTCAGCCGTGGCCAGCGTAACGCCTTCATCAACGCTTTGGCATACTTGACCTGAATCCAGTGCGTGGTACGCTCACGGATACGCTGTACCCGTCCGGGCTTATCAAAACTGACATTGGCCACCCCGACATGAGCAGGCAGCATCCAGAAGGCCTCAATCAGACTAATCGCCAGCGCAATCGACACCACCATCGGGATCACGCGCATGAAATCACCCAGAATGCCGGGCAGTAACATCAGCGGCATAAACGCAGCAATCGTGGTCAGCACTGCAGTCGTGACCGGCAGGGCCACCTCATTAATCGCTTCCAGCGCGGCATCCAGCGGCCCCATTCCACGCTGCAGGCGGTAATAAATCGACTCCACCACCACCACGGCATCATCGACCAGCATCCCCAGCACAATCACCACCCCGAGTAACACGGTCACATTCAGCGTTTCGCCCATGGAAGACAACACCCAGAACGTTGCAGCCAGAATAAACGGAATAGCAATCGCAGTCAGAATCGCAATCCTCACCCCGAGAAACAGCCACGCGACAAACAACACCAGCAACAGGCCGATCAGCGCATTGCTTTCCATAATATTGATCGCCTCGCGGGTCGGTATGGTCTGATCATCCACCAGCACCAGCTTTACCCCGGTCGATGCCACCAGCTCATTCCGTTCCGCGATATAGGTTTTCAGCCGCTCAACCAGCTGCAGAATATTCGCGGTATCGGTCTTCATTATCGCCATCATAACCGCCGGTTCGCCGTCGAGGCGCACCTCCTGACTGGCTTTTTCGCGGGTACGCTCAATGGTAGCAATACGGGATAGCGGCACCTCACCGGCCAGACCGGGAATCGGCAAATCAGCCAGCGCAGCAGGGTCACTGGTCTTCCCCACCAGCCGCACCAGCCAGCTCTGCCGCTCCAGATCCAGCGTGCCCGCCGACAAGTCCTGAAACCAGACCTTGATGGTATCCGCCAGCTGCCCCGGCATCAGGCCCAGAGCTTCCAGCGCGTCGGTATCAAAACTTACCTGGATTTCCGGATCATCCATCGCCACGGTATCCACCCGGTCAACGCCATTAATCTGCTCCAGCGCTTTCTCGACATTGCGCGACTGAATTCGTAAATTCTCATCATCACCCACTGCCTGTACCGCAATAATCGCTGCCGGGAACGCATTCGCGGTGGTAATTTCAAGAATTTCAGACTCCAGCGCTTCATCCGGCAAACTGCTTTCTGCATTCTGAATTTCACGGCGCAGATCAGCGATATGCTTATCAAAGGTACGCTCGTCTATATCATCGAAGCGCACCAGCAGACTGGAAATATTTTCCCGGCTGTTACTGGAAGCAAATTTAATGTCCGGAATACTGCGGATGGCATCTTCCAGCGGATCGGTGACCCGCTTTTCAACATCTTCGGCACTGGCTCCCGGCAACACCGTCACCACCGAAATCCAGTTAAAATTAATGGTCGGATCCTGCTGGCGCGGCATCATGCCGTAAGCCAGAAAACCGATCACCAGCACCAGCACAAAGGTCAGGTTAGCCAGCACATGGTTTTTTAATAAACGGGCATACATAAGGTTTTACTCACCCATTATTCGCTAAGCTGTATTTTTTGCCCGTTACGCACCCGCAACCGGTTCGCATCAATCAGCAGCGTATCCGCCGGCAGGTCAATCAGTGCAGGCTGGCCTTCACGGGCTCCTTCCAGCGGATAAAACTCCGCCTCGCCATCAACCGCCAGCATCAGACCCAACCCGCCCTCACGGCGCAATAACCAGTCGGCAGGAATAGCTGGCAATTTACCCTGCCAGCGCAAGCGTCCGGTTTTACCCACCGGCAAGTCATGCTCACTGCTCACCCGGTAACGCACTTCCTGGGTGCCGGTGTCACTGTTCACCTGTGCCACCACCGCACGGCGCTCCACGTCCAGCTCATCGGTTCCGGCCACAAAGCGGACTTTCTCGCCCTGCTCCTGATCACGGATTTCATCCGGCGATAGTTGCGCAACCACTTCCAGCCCCTGATGCTGCAACAGCTGAAAGGCAGGGCTGCCCGGCGCACTGATCTGCCCCAGCTGTAGTGGCCGCTGAGTCACCTGACCGGCAAAAGGTGCGCTGATCACACAACGTCCACTGACGATTTCTGCTGCCTCCTGTTGTGCCAGCGCACTCTCCAGCTCAGTCCGCACCACCAGCAAGTCGGCTTTAGCACCTTCCAGCTCAGCTTTCGAAGTTTCCAGCTCAGCACTGGCTGTACCCACATCCGCTTTGGCACTGCCGACATTAGCCTTCCCGGATGCCACTTCGGCCTTGGCAGATTCAATGTCAGCCTGTCCGGCCTGAACATTGGCCTGTGCTGCACTGATGTCCTGATTAGCGGTGACCACCGCTGCCTGCGCGGCGGCAAAGTCAGCCTGAGCGGCATTCAGGGAGCTTTGTGCGGAATCGAAGCCGGCCCGGGCCTGCTCAAATACATTGGCGGGTATCAGCTTATCCTGTCTCAGTTGCTGAGTTCGCTGCAGCTCGGCCTGCGCCAGTTTGAACTGAGCCTGAGCAGCGGGAATCCTTGCCCTGGCGGCATTAGCCTGCGCCTGCGCGGTGCTCACCCGGGATTTCGCACTATTGATGGTGGTTCTTGTTGCCTGTACACGGGCTGTTGCCGCATTCACCCGTGCCTGTGCTGAGCTGACGCCGGAACCGGCAGCATTCACCCGGGAGTTGGCCGCATTCACCCTGGATGCCGCCGCACTGACCCGCGACTCTGCCGCATCCACACGGGCAGACGTAGCAGCAATGCGGGCTTTAACCGTAGCCACCCCAGCCTCAGCCTGACGCAGTTGCACATCAAAATCCCGGCAATCCAGACGCGCCAGCACATCGCCCTGCTCAACCCGGTCACCCACTTCCGCTTCAATAGCGACCACCTTCGCCGCCAGTTCTGAGCTGACCGGCGTATCATTGGAGGTAACCATTTTTGCTTCGGCATCCCGCTCCACAGGGACAGCAACATCACCTATCCGCTTTACACTGACGACCAGTGCATCAACGGCCTGAGCCTCTTCTGCGGCAAGGATTGTGGTTGAATGGCCCACCAATGAAAACAACATCAGGGCGGTAATATGAACGCATCTCATTAATGTTATACCTGACTTAAAACGTTGCGAAACAGTGCGAGGAAGGATATAACACTGCATTACAACTTACTATTTCTTTACTATTAACTGTTCGCATATGGGAGGAAACACTATGCCAGAACTATTTTCAGCCGACTGGATGAATGAACTTAAAGACCAATGGAACAGCGAGCCTGATGTTAAAGACAAGCTTGCGGAAATTGGGTTCAATTCAGTCATCACCTGTGGCTTCAAGGATGAGGATAAGCCACGCGGCGTTTTTGTGGTGGAAAACGGCGAATGTGTCCGGGCCGGTGATTATGCCGGGGAAACTCCTGACTGGGACATGCGTGCTGCACGCAAGGACTGGATGAAATGGGTTGAGAAAGGCATCGGCCTGACCGGTATGGGCATGGCTTATACCACCGGCAAGCTGAAATTCAAAACCGGTGATTACGGCGCGATGATCAAAAACCCGAAAATGGCCGGCCCCTTCGTGAAATCCTTCGGACTAATGAAAAATATCGACACGCAATAAAGTCCTGTTGATTTTTGTTAATTTAACTAATTAAACGGAGATTCTGATGGGATTTATTCGTAACCTGCTCGCCCTGATTGGCCTGATCGCCATTATCGGTGGTGCATATGCCTACACCCAGTATGGTGACATGATCGCCCAGGCCGGGGGCATGAAAGAAGAAATGGCGGCTCTGGATGAGCTGGATCCGAAAGCCAAGGATGTTTACCAGGAGATGTGGCAAAAGCTGAAAGCGACCGGAACCAGTGCAGATGCCACCGTAGTGGTATACCCGGTGGACGACGGCGTCACGGTGGAAGAAGTTGAAGCCGCCATGAAGTTCAAAGCCAATGAAATGAACATCAAGGGTGTTGGTGAACTGCCACTGTCTGACCAGGTGGAACTGGAAACCGGTGAAAAGCAACGCTTCCTGAAAATTTATCAGTTCTGTAATCCGCAAACCGCGATGCGTATGGTTGATTACAGTGACGCTTTCTCGGCCTATCTGCCCTGCCGGATATCGCTGATTGAAGACAAGGAAGGCAAGCTGCAGCTTTATTCACTGAATATGGATATGATGATTTATGGCGGTAAGCCATTACCTGCCGAACTGCACGAAGAAGCCGTTGGGGTACAGGAAATCATTAATGCCATTATGGAACAGGGCGCAACCGGTGAAGAGTTCTAGGTTTTAACGGAACCGTCTTCACGATCCATAAAAAAAGCCGGAAGTTGTTGATGACTTCCGGCTTTTTCATTTCCGGAAAACACGGCTGCGGCAAGAATGGCTTTGACCGCCGGAAGTGTGTGCTCGACATCCTCTTCCTTAAGAGCGTCGTGCGTATCCTCTACTGTCTCCACTACCACCGCTTTTTCCGCGCTTTGCTGCTTCTGCCCGCCATCACTGAGCGCCTGTGCTCTTTCCTGTTGCGCCATCGTTGTCCGCTTAGCCTGACGCACTGACTCCAGCTGGGCCAGCAAAGAAACCGTTTCCTTTGCTGACTCCGGCTCAGACTGCTCAGTCTGTGCCTTTTCTGTCTGCAGAGCGGATTTAGGAGGTGGTGCTTTCTCCATAACAGCGGTGCGCGCTGCAATCAGATCCGGCTCAACAGCTGGCGCTATCGCGGTGGCAGGCTCCGTTGCTGTTGAAGCCGGGTTCGCTGATGCCGCTTCAGGCTCTGCCCTTGCCATCGTCCCCTGTGGCGGCAGAGGCTGATACCCCTGATCCTGCCCGCTACCGGCTTCCTCAGTCACTTCGGTTACTTCGTCACTGTCCGAACAGAAAAAGACGCCGAGACTCATCAGAAAAATACCTGCATACCAAAGCCAGAAACCAGCTCCTCTGCCAATGATCTCAACACTTTCTGTCGTTTCCGGCAGCGCATCAAACCAGAATGCCTGTGTCGCTACCAGCAAGCCGAGCGCTGCAAACAGCGTAGCCCGGATCGGTGAGCTGTACATAAGGATCACGGCAACCAGCAGCAGCAGATTGGCGTACCAGGCAAACTGAAAAATCGCAAACCCCATCCAGCCGGTCAGAAAAATCCAGTATCCCGCAATATTACGTTGCTCTGTTTCAAAAACCGGCAACCAAAATGCAGCCACCCAAAGCAAGCCGCCCAGGAACAAGGCAATCGAAGCCACAGAAAAGTGGTTACGGAGGTGTGAAATCATCAATATTTCCAGTTTTTTTGACACAATGATTAAGTATGACACTCTACCTGCAACAGTATAGAGCTTTCCGGGCAGATGAAAAAATTATTACAGGTAAAGTTGTTTCACATCACAAAGCACGCACAATAATAGTGCACTAAATTCACACACATAGTGCTATTTTAAATTGATGCACTTTATCAGTGATTTATAACGGACATTTTTTAATCAATTTCGATGTAGCTTCGAAAAATCCCCATCTTTGTGCAAAATAGGCTAGGCAGGCCCGTTTCAATCATTATGATGACCTGAATTTTATTCATGTTATTATCCTGAGGTCGACTACATGGAACAGCTCACCCCTGCCCTCGATACCCTGTTTGTATTGATCGGTGCCGTGATGGTACTGGCAATGCACGCCGGTTTTGCATTTCTGGAAGTAGGCACTGTACGCCATAAAAACCAGGTTAACGCCTTAGTCAAAATCATTGCCGATTTTGCCGTCTCCACCATTGCGTACTTCTTCATTGGTTACTACGTAGCCTATCAGGCAGGTTTCTTTGAAAGCGCCTCAGTCCTCGCGGAAAAAAGCGGCTATGAGCTGGTGAAGTTCTTCTTCCTGCTCACTTTTGCCGCCGCCATTCCGGCCATTATTTCCGGTGGTATCGCAGAGCGTGCCAGATTCTATCCGCAGTTACTGGCAACCTTTATTCTGGTGGCTCTGATTTATCCGTTTTTTGAAGGCATTGTCTGGAACGGTGCCTATGGTATTCAGGCGATGTTTGAGTCACTGTTTGGTGCTGCCTTCCATGACTTCGCCGGCTCTATCGTGGTACACGCCATGGGTGGCTGGATTGCGCTGGGAGCCGTCATCCTGCTCGGTGCCCGTCATGGCCGTTACAATAAACAGGGGCAAATTTCATCCGCTCACCCGCCTTCAAGCATCCCGTTTCTGGCTCTGGGCGCCTGGACACTCAGCGTCGGTTGGTTCGGTTTTAATGTGGTTTCTGCACAAAGCGTTGAAGGCATCAGCGGACTGGTCGCCGTAAACTCGCTGATGGCCATGGTCGGCGGGATTCTGGCGGCCATTTTTGTCGGCAAGAATGACCCCGGTTTCGTGCATAACGGCCCGCTGGCCGGGCTGGTGGCTGTGTGTGCCGGTTCTGACATTATGCACCCGATCGGCGCTTTACTGACCGGTATCGTGGCGGGTGTACTGTTCGTCTGGGCATTCACCGCGACCCAAAACAAATGGAAGATTGATGACGTACTCGGTGTCTGGCCGTTACACGGCCTGTGTGGCGCCTGGGGCGGGATCGCTGCCGGCATCTTCGGCCTGGAAGCCTTTGGCGGTATGGGCGGCGTGACCTTTATGGCACAGCTGGCCGGAACGATATTGGGCGTGGTAGTGGCCACCGCTGCCGGATTCATCGTCTACGGGATACTGAAAAAGACCATTGGCATCCGTCTGTCTCAGGAAGAAGAGTACAACGGTGCTGACCTGAGTATCCATAAGATTAAGGCGACACCTGATGCGTAAGCGGTAAAACGCAGACAACCTGTTACACTCACTCACCGGCCGGGCAAATGAGAGTTTGTCCGGCCGGTTTATTATGAGCAGAATAATTCTCAGACCTGTATACAAAATCTGGCATACTCGGCTTTTCAACTCCCGCAGCCTTAAAACAATGTCAGAGCAAGCCGGACAAAACCAGACCCGTGGCATTCAGCTGATGCTGCTTGGCAGCATTGTCCTGCCACTCATGGATGCAGCAGCCAAATCGATGGGCGAAACCCTTGCTGCCAGCCTGATCGTGCTGGCCCGGTTTTTCTTCCAGAGCCTGTTCCTGCTGCCATTAGTCTGGAAGACGCTCTACCTGCCGCGCGGCCTGGAACTGCAATTACATATCAAACGTTCACTGGCCTTATCCTTTGCCACAATGTGTTTTTTCACGGCGATACAGGTCATGCCGATCGCAGATGCACTGGCCATTTTCTTTGTGATGCCGCTGCTGGTCACACTGCTGGCACCGTGGATACTCGGTGAGACGGTAGGCTGGCGGCGGCTGGTCGCTGTTGCTGTCGGAATGAGTGGTGCGATGATTATTATTCAGCCCGGACAGGCTCTGTTCGGGCTGCGTGCCTTTCTGCCACTGGGTACGGCGCTGGGATTTGCCTTCTATCTCATGTATACCCGCAAACTGGCACGCAGCGGCGAGGGCGGTGGTGTTCCTGCCCTGACCATGCAGTTCTGGTCAGGTGCTTTTGGTGTCATCGCCATACTGTCAGGTATTCTTCTGCTCCAGCCGCTGAACTGGCCGGTTTTCGAACTGAGCTGGCCGGAGCTGTGGCAATGGCAGCGCCTGATTCTGGTTGGCCTGCTGGCCGCTATCGGACACATGATTATCACCAGTGCCTTTAAGCACGCAGATGCCTCAGTACTGGCCCCGTTTCAATATGTGGAACTGATTTCTGCGGCTTTATTAGGCTGGTGGCTGTTCGGGGATATTCCGACGCTGAGTACCTGGATCGGTACCGCGATTCTGGTTGCCTCCGGCCTGTATATTTTTCATCGTGAGCGGCAATAATTGTGCAGCACCGTTTAGCTATTATCGGGACAGTCTGGCGTAGCTTATTGCTCCGGCGGCGTAAACTCGCGTTCGCTCAAACAGTACTTGCCTTGCAACAAGCTACGCCAGCCTGCCCCTCCGCCCCGACCTGATGACTATCCGGATCAGCCGATTATCTGAGGCTGCCCGGTATTCTCACGCACACTGAACCATAACTCACCTTCCGGATTAAGGCGCTGCGTCTGCCCCTCCAACGCATGAAACGGCACATGTACCAGTCGGTTATTCCAGTTACCGATCAGCATGCCGGTCCTGCCTGCCATTGCCGCATGCACTGCAGCACGGGCCAGCTGATCACAATACAACTGATCTGAAGCCGTGGGCGGTGCTGAGCGGATCAGATAGCTGGGCTCAATATATTTAATGCCACAGCTAATCGCATTGGCGTTGCAATAGGCCATAATTTCCTGTCGCAAATACGCACCAATATCGCCCAGTTTTCTATTCCCGGAAGCATCATGACTATCACTCTGCACCAGCTCCTGACCAGCCCCCTCAGCCACCACAATCACTGCATGACCACGGGCCTGCAGGCGTTCGCGGAGCAAATTCAGTAAACCGCCCTCACCTTCCAGCCCGAACTTCAACTCCGGCACCAGACAAAAATTCGCCTGCCCCGAAGCGACACAGGCCGTCGCTGCAATAAACCCAGCGTAACGCCCCATCAGCTTGACGATACCGATACCATTCGGCATGCCACGAGCTTCAATTTCTGCCACGTTAATGGCTTTCATGGCCTCTGCCACCGCCGTATCAAAACCAAAGGTACGCCGCACAAAGGGAATGTCATTATCAATGGTTTTCGGAATACCAACGACGGCGATATTGAGTCCGCGCTGCTTTATCTCCGCCCACAACGCGTCCGCACCCCGCATGGAACCGTCACCACCAATTACGAATAAAATATCGATTTTGCGCCGTACCAGGTTATCCACCAGCTCGGGAGTTGGTGGTGTACCACGCGAAGAGCCGAGAATCGTACCGCCCTCGCCTTTGATGCCGTTGACCTGATCCGGCGTCAGCTGAAAGGGCTCCACAGCCTCATCACCCAAGCCATGATAACCATAGCGCAAGCCAAGAATCCCGCGCACGCCGTAGATATGCCACAGCTGCATCACCAGCCCTCGAATCACAGCGTTAAGACCCGGACATAAACCACCACAGGTGACAATGGCTGCCCTGACTTCAGGCGGGTCAAAAAACAGCTTCTCACGCGGGCCGGACAGCTCCATGGTTTTGTCATCCGTGAGCTCAACACCCGCAATGCCGGCATTCACTTCCGGGCGAAACAACAAGCGTTCGGTTTCAGTCCGGAAGTGAATATTCATCATGCTGCTGAACGGACTGGGGAAGTGGCAGTCGCCTAACTGGTCAATCGTGAAGTCGGTCATGTGCTGCTAAGCTCTGTGGAATTAAGGTAATGGCTTACCATTATACTAACTCCACAAAGGCTGACCTAGTCCGATCAACTAAAACGAATTACATCACTGGTGCTGGTCTACAAAGTCGAGAATCAGGCTGCTGAACTCAGATACCTTTTCAATCGGCCCTTTGTGGTTGGTGCCGTCCATCACCACCAGCTTTGCGCCGGGAGTACATTCACCGAATTTCTGTGACATACGCGTCCAGTAGGGGTTCGTTTTTGCCCCATAAACAATCAGGGTTGGAGCACGGATACCTTGCAGGTACTGACAGTCAATCTGAATACTGCCCTTACCGGTTGACCCCAGTAACAGGTTTTCTGCGTTATCCAGCACCAGCTCCTTGGTTATCTCAGTTTCATCCTGAAAACCACCCTCAGGCAGCTCAAATACCACATTAATTAACTCGGCAGCGGCACCCTCAGTATCACCCTGATCAATAAACTGCTGCCATTTATCCCACTTACGGAACCAGTCTTGCTGCAGGGACTCATCTGCCTCATTACCCGTCATAATGCTGTTAGCGACCGGCTCATAGTGAATACTGCTTTTAATCAGATCGGGGCGCTGAACCGCCGCCAGATTAGTCACAATGCCACCGGAAGACCACGACACCAGATGCACCGGCCCTATATCCAGCGCCTCAATAAATCCGATTAAATCGGCTACAAACGTGTCACTTGACCATTGTTCGCCATTATCAGGCCAGGGCTGAGTACCAAAATAGCGCCGCGAATAAGAAATGTAGCGATGCTTTTCTGAGACTGGCAAGAAATAATGTCCCCAGGTGCGATAATCCGAAACAGTACCATGCACAAATAAAACCGGCTCACCCTGCCCGACATCCATATACTCGACATTGGTACCGTTGACTGACAGAGTTTTCGCGGTGGGCAGTCTTATATCATCATAGTTCCCGCTGTCTCCGCGTGAGGGCAGACCGGCATATAACAGAGCCTGCTTCATCTTGTCCAGAAACTCATCACCAAAACAAAACACCTTGTAAAACTCCAGGGCCTTTTCCACTGTAAACCCCGGACTATGACGCTGTAACTCACGCAATGCAGCCTGAGCCTCCTCCACCCGCCCCAGATAAGGCAGCGTATACGCCATTTGCAGATGGCTCAGCCAGTTGCGCTCATTAAAGGAAGTCAGAAAAGTTTGATAAGCCAGCTCATTCTCACCACGGGCATAATGCGCTTTGGCCAGCCCCATCCACCACCATTTTTTGTGCTTTTGCGGCTCAATCTCCAGCGCCCGCCGTGTCAGCCTGCCGCCTTCCTTCCAACGGCCGGTATAAGACAGCCAGTTACCAAACACCGCCAGCAAATTAGGGTCATCCGGATTTATTTCCAGCCCGCGCTCTATGGCAGCCTGCATTTTATCGACCTGACAGGATGCGTAATAGGCCTGTGCCATGCCCCAGTAAATCGAACTGTCTGTGCCATCGGACAGTGCCTCGGCTTTATTTGCCGCCTCAATGGCCTTGCCCGGCAGGTGCTGACGAAGCTTCAGGTTGCTGCGCTCAGGCTCACTGAGCGTAGAGCCAAACAAATACTGATGGGTATACAGACCAGCCTGCAGCGCCCAGCCTTTCGCATCTTTGGGATTTTTCTCCAGCAAGTTAGCCAGACAAGCCTTGGCCCGCCAGTCGACATTATCCTCTTCTCCGGAGCACTTGGTGCAGCCATAACCATAGGAATAGCATTCCGCCGGTGTTAGCTCTTCCACCGGTTTCAGACGCGAGGAAGCCAGCAAATGCCGCCCGATCGCCCCGACTCCCGGACTGGCTACCGCAGCAGCAGCACGGATTGCTACTTTCTGTACTGCATTATCCTGAGCATCCAACTCATAGGACTCAGCAAATACCGTTGCAGACTCCGGCACATATTTAAGCTGCAGCGTCATTTGTGCCGATGATTTATCCCCCAGATGATGCTCATCCACTAACAGACGGTACTCTGCGGAGTCATCGTCAACCAGCTTTACACTGCGATACCGTCCCAGAGCCACCTGCAACTCCTGCAACAATGCCTTAAGTGCATCCGACACAACTGTGTTATCAGCTGAGGCAGCAGAAGCCGGTTGCACAGAGAGCGTGGAAGCATAGCTGTCACCGGCGGGAGCCGGTTCCTTTTTGTATGCAGCTGCCACAAACTCCGGCCCGGAGGATGGCCACAACCAAACGATCAAAGTAAGAAACAGCATGCTCAGCACAGCAGCTACGGCAGGATAGCGGGAAACATGCTGCCGCGTTAACGTCAGCCAGCGCTCACCTCCCCCGGCAGCTGACAACCCTGACTCCGGCTGCGGTGTGACTTCCCGCCTCTGTTCAGCCACCAGCTTATAACCCCGGCGCGGAACCGTCTTCAGAATTTTGTGCTTACTATCCCCCAATGCACGGCGAATATCCCCGATACACTGCACCAATGAATCATCACTCACCACCACATCACGCCAAACCGCAGCAAAGATCTCATCTTTCGAGACCACCTCACCTGCATGTTCGGCCAGTAACTGCAGAACCCTTAATGACTGAGGACGAAGGCTAAGCTCCCCGCCATCATCACTGAGTAATTTCTGCGGTTGCGGATAGTAACGATGATGACCCAGCTGCAAATAAAGTGCTGATTTCACAACTCCCCCTCCTGAAAAACCGGACAGCTCTGTCAATTCAGTATAGTTTAACCGTGCATATTTTTCTCAACAGCATCAATAAGATATGATTAATGAACAGTTAAGCAAGCGAAATAACAGGGAAAAATAATTACGGCTACCGAATCTGCTTCATTCAATATTGAGGATGGTTTTCTCCTGATCCCGTCAAATTTCAGGGAGAGTTTCAGGATTTTCACACGATCATACCCCAGAATAAATCCTTTACCTGAGACGGTTTGGTGCTAAATTAGCGCCATGCTAAAACAACTCACTTTCTGGTTTGATCAATACGAATCTGCGCTGGCCTGGATCGGCACAGTATCGGTATTGATGTTTATATTTTCCCTGCTGATGCTGCCCTGGTTACTGAGCAAAATTCCGGTTGATTATTTCAAATGCCATAAACCCGTCACCACGTGGAAAATGTTACTGCTGCCCCGCAACCTGCTGCGCAACCTGCTGGGCCTGCCGGTTTTAATAGCGGGTATTATAATGCTGGTACTGCCGGGACAGGGACTACTGACCGTTTTTCTGGGCCTGGCTATTATGCAGTTTCCCGGAAAATATGCGCTGGAGCGCTGGGTAATCAGCCGCCGGGGGGTATTGACCACTATTAACTGGATACGAGGCAAGGCAGGCGTCGCTAATCTGGAGTTCTAAAGTACCGCACAGCAGTCACGGTGTACTGGCCGTAAAAGTTATCTGCCCGGTATAAACACCGGCGGGAACGCTGGTATCTCCGGTATAGCTGAACGTCCAGTCAGCCTGCCGCACGGTTACCAGATTCAGAAACTGCGTTCCCATGACATTCACTGACGGGCCATCACCCATATCCGGAATCGGCGGCGCAGGCAGGGCGGAGTCACTGGAGGTTACGACGATACCGGACAATGGCAGAGTATCTGCCCCATTGCTCAGCGCACTGCTGGCGGTTGCCCGGATACTCACCTGCCCGGCATTGCTTCTCACTTCTACCGGCAGAATATTTGTCCCTGAACTGACACCTGCCCCCGGCAAAGCTCCGCCCCAGTTAACGGACTGATTACTTCCGGCAGATAAAGAAAAAGAAGGCTGCACTTCAAAGTCAACTGTGTTGACTGTGGATGAGACTGCAGGATAACTCCCGTCACCCACCCTGAAAAACAGAAATTTGCCTATATTGATTTCAAAATCGAGGTGAGCATTGGCAGAAAGCGACTGATAGCTATACCTGCCGCCCTGTACCCGCTCACGGTCAGCCTGAGCCAGGTGAGAAAAGCTAAGGCAGCACAGACCCAATAATAGTGCAGAGCGTTTCACTTAAACTCCGCTTTCATTTTGAATGAACCTTTTTCCCAGTCAATCTGACCGCTGCCTTTGACCGGATAAACCATGTCTGCATTTTGTCCATTCACGGCTCTGGCTATCAGCGGCATTATTCGCGTCTGGCCCGGCATGACCGGTGTACCTTCCGGAACCAGCTCAAACTCAACGCCCCGACTGTCGACAACTTCCAGACCACCATCCAGCCGCCCGTGTGCATCACCATGATTCGTCACAGTCAACACCGGTGTCCGCTTGCCTTTAATATTTTTGACCGACACCTGACGCATCTGCATCTTTGGCTCAGCACCGTTCAGCGCAATATAAACCGCAACAGCAATTCGTCCGGTAACCGGCATGCTGAGATTTGCCCCGCCACCACGAATTGCAGAACGATGAGCAGGCTCCGAACCCTCTACAGCCAGCATAAAACGGCACTCCTGTCGCTGCTGATTCGGCGGAATACTAATCTGAAAACGAAAAGTTTTTTTACTATCAGGCGCAATTTGTACGTTATTCCGCTCAATCGTCACCCATGGACGACAGCTTCCGGGCAACAACTCCTCATGATAGGAAATATCGCCTTCCGCAGAGTACGTCCAGTCCAACGTCCTGACATTCACGCTGGTTGCTAAACGGCCAATATTATGTATATCAATAGACTGCCCGATCCGCTCCGCACTACTGCCTGTCAGCTCAAAACGGGAGGGCGCAACCGCCACTTCAAAAGAAGCTGCCTGTACCTCAGTCAACAATAAACTGACAGCCCCGAGAAACAGACAACCGATTCTTTTAAAATTCTTGTAGGTTTTCATAGCATTATCTCTACTTCAAAATAGGGTTCAATCCCAAAATATGTATTTGCGTCCTGGTGCAGTTTTTCCAGCTCAACCTGTATGGTCAGATCCAGTGTAACCAATTTCCACGCCGCATCAGAAAGCCCGCTCCAGACCAAAACACGGTCTCCCGCATGTGCAAACCCGCCCGCTATATCATTACCGGCTGACCAACTGACTTTTAACGCATCCGGAGACAGCAGGCCGTTGATATGAGGGGGGATCACATAATAAATTTTCACCTGTTGCCCGACATAAGCAGCCATCGCCAGCCGGTAGTCGACCTGCCCGACCCTGAGGACTGCATACCGTGCATACAGATCATTTTCCAGCAGTTGTCCACGCTCACTTAACACCCGAGCAACCTCCACACGACTACGGGGAGACGTACTGTCATCCAGTCGTGTTCCCGCTGAAGCAGATGTCAGCAAACTGCTCACCAAAACCACCACCAAAGCAGCTAACCGCCCACGAGCCAATAATCTTTTCATGGCATACTCGCAGTAAATGTTACCCGGCCCTGATATTGCCCGGACGGATACAGAGTGGCATTGTCGTACTCAAACAGCAGCACATTGGACATCGTTACACTACCTCCGTTGACATAATAATTGGTTAATGTCTGGCTGGATCCTCCGGTAAACACCCCATCCTGAATATCAAATGTCGGATAAGTGGCATCATTGTTAAAAGAAGTCCAGCTGACCGTATTGAACGGAATAATGGTGCTGCCGCAACCGCTGCCACCGACACAGGACAATCCGGCGGACGAATCCACCGTCAGTATCACCTGCGTCTGGGCGAATAATCCGGCCTCCAGGGTGACTTCAACACCGCCGGCGGGAGTGGTATTCGGCCCGTCAGAAATACCGGTGACCGGAACAGAGTTTGGCGCCAGAGTCATACCACTAACATCAAACACCACAGTATTCACTGTGTTTCCGGCAGACCCAACCTGCAAAGCAAGCGAACGACGATTCTGTAACGGAGCAAAAATAAATACTGCCCAGACATCTGAAACCAGTAATAAGGAAATAAGCAACCCTAAATACAGCCGCTTCACAGCTAAACGGTGAAGCCGGTTCAGGCCGGAGTAACAGTGAAGCGGTCTGTAGGTTTGCATTATTATTCTCTTATAACGCGGTTGCAGTGTAGGTCATGGTCTGGGAATATGTACCCGGAGCGGCTGCAGCCATACCTGCGGCAGTTACCTGATACTCCCAGTCAGAAGACACCAGTGTATTGCGGGCAAAACTGGTCGGTGTGCCGCAGGCGCTATCAGCACCGGGATGCGCTAACCCGCCATTCGTCACTGCAGTGCTGGTAATAGTTACATGTGATGGCAACAGGTTGCTGGCAGCCGGGAAAGCCGTCGTAACCGCACAATCGACTTCACCACCTCCGGCTGAGTTAGTCCAGCTGAATGCACGCAGAGTCTGGGCTGTGGCAGCACTGAATGTGGGCGCTGTACCATCCCAGTCAACCGAAACATTATTGCCATCCGCCGGGTTTGTCGGCACAGCAGGTATGGAAGGAGTTCCGGTAAATGTCAGCTCGTCAACCGTTGTATTAGCACTACCCACCCGTAACAGAATCAGGTTAGGCACGGTTACAGTAATCTTTACATCAGCCTGTGCAGTCAAACCGCCAGTTCCAATGACTCCGGATGAACTATAGCCATACTGGCTTTCGGCCATCAAAGCAGCACTGCTGAATAATACAGAAGCAACCGCTGTCATCATTAATTGTTTAGATATTTTTTTCATCACTTTCACGCTTTATAATAGTTATGATTATTAATAAATAACGGTATTCGGGTTTAAGACCCGAGATACACGACCTTTACCAGCTCAGTTCTCCGGACGTATAACCGCTATCCGCTTATCGATCCGGCCACGTAAAGGCACCACCACATCGAAACGGTTTCCCGCTTCACTCTCACCCCAGGGCAGGGGTACAGAATTCATATCCAGGGACAGCTCATGCTTCCCTGTTGTCACCCGAACAAACTCAAATTTGCCATGCCGATCCGTTCGGGAGCTATAAGCGCCATCCAGCAGTACATCAACCCCTGCAACGCCCTGCTCATCTGCCTGCTGCTCCCCGTCACGATTCAGGTCAAAATACACCACGCCACTGACACTACCACTTCCACCGGAACCGTTACGATTCCGCCCCAGCAACGGAAAGGGTTTTCCGGCATTTCCGTCCCAACGCGTATAAAGATAAACAGATTTATCATCACTACGAGTGACGCCCGTTGCATCGGTGTCATTATTATTAACATCAACCCGTGCCTGATTGATATGCGCTGCGGCACCGAACCGCCATCCGTTTCCCGCTTCATACTCAGTATTCAGGCTTCCAGACAGGCCTCTGCTGGTTGACAGATTGCTGTCTCTGGCCGTGGCACGCAGGTTGACCCCCAGGCTCAGACCTGAATTGACCCAGTAACGTGCACTTAAACCGGCAGTCGGATAAGTAGAGACATCACTCTCACTACGGTCATGCGCCCAACCTAAGGTCGTCTTAAATTCAGGACGCATGGTCGTATATTTACCCGTTATACTCGACCCGTGAGTAACTGTTGAATAATGTGAAGCCTTCAAGCAAAGTCCGGATGTTGTTGACAACCGGTGATACTTTGCATGATCCAGATAGAGTTTGGCGAATCCGAGCGGAACGCCTTGAATAAGGGACGGTACCATCACCCCCACCCGCGAGTCCGCCAACGGATGGAGGTGTTATGGCTCAAAAGCCAGGGAGTCGCACATGGGGAGATAGAACGGTTGGCGGGGGTCAGTTCAACGACCGTCACCCGTTATCTGAAACGCTACCAACAAGGTGGGCTTGCGGCTTTGGAACAAGTGGACTTCTATCGTCCGGTCAGTCAGCTGGAGCCTTTCCGTGACGTGTTGAAAAGTCATTTTGAACACCATCCAACCACCCGGATCACTCAGGCGATGGCTGACATCCAGCGGCTAACCGGCCTTGAACTCCAGCGGGAAGCCGTGCGGATGTTCCTCCACAGCCTGGGGTTGTCGGTCAGGAAGGTGGGGATGATCCCGGCGAAAGCGGATCCCGAGGTTCAGGAGGCTTTTAAAAAAAGCATTGGAGCCGCGTCTTGAGGAAGCCAGGGCCGGGAAGCGGGCGGTTTTCTTTGTCGACGCGGCCCACTTTGTACTGGCCCCGTTCCTGGGGTTTGTGTGGTGTTTTACCCGCTTGTTCATCCGTGCCCCGGCCGGACGCCAGCGTTACAATGTACTGGGCGCGCTGAATGCGGTTACCCATGAACTGGTTACCGTGACCAATGACAGTTACATCAACTCCCACAGTGTTTGCCAGTTGCTTCAGCGAATCAAGGCATTGGCCCTGGACGTGCCAGTGACCCTGGTGATGGACAATGCCCGCTACCAACGTTGTCGGCTGGTCATGGATTTGGCGGAAACACTGGGGATCGAATTGTTGTTCCTGCCCGCCTATTCTCCCAACCTGAACCTGATTGAACGCTTGTGGAAGTTTGTGAAGAAAGAATGTCTCTACTCACAGTACCATGAAAACTTTACCGCGTTTGTGCAAGCCATTGATTCGTGTCTGGCGCAAACCCACACCACTCACAAGAAAGCCCTGGACTCCTTACTGGCGCTTAATTTTCAGACTTTCAATAAATCAACAATTATGGTCGGTTGAAGTATATCCAGTCGTGCTCCCACTGCAACTCTTCGCCGGTAGCCGCCGGGCCGTTATCCACCAGGCTCTGATTATGGCGCAGCGTGGCTATCACCCGGCTGGTTCCCCAACCATCAAAAGTGGTTTGATAATAAACACTACCGTATGAGCTCCAATCCCGTCGATCATTAGTCCCGCTTTCCGAAGCAGAACGGGACAAACCTGTCCGAAAATTACCGCCCACATAACGCTCACGACCCAGCCGGTAACGGCTGTTTGCGGTCAGGATGAGATGATCTGTCTCCCGTCCATCATCGCGCCTTGCAGGCCGATCACGACGGTATTCCAGCCCGCCCCCCATATTGAGACGTAAACCGCTGTAATCTGTCCGCCAATGAACACCCTCACCGTGATTTAACAATAAATGGTCAGCAAAACTTAACTGATCACTACTCTTGTACAGACCAAACTCATGCTGATAACGACCTTTACGGAAACCAGCTTCTATAAAAAGGCCACCGGCACTGCTTTGCTCCTGCTCCGCAGATGCCCGGCTTCCCACCCAGACCAGCCGGAGCTTCTTGTCACCTGACTGTCTTAAATCGTGTCCATATCCCAGCGACACAGCAACACTGTCTACATCTGTAAGACCATCATCCGGATCTGATGACACACCGGACAAAGCAGGGATACCACGTGCCTGATTAAACTGAAACCCCACAAAAGTATTGTCGGTAACAGAACGGCTGTAACCCAGCCATACCAGTGTGCCATCCAATGCCTGGTAGCTTTCGTTGGAAAAAGACTGCCGCTGACCATAGCCTGCCCGTAAATCAAAACCCGACTCACTGTCAGGGCTAAAAATCCGGGTTGATACCCCTTTGACCGAACCACTGCCCAGAGCCAGACGCCCGGTACGTTCAAAAGCATCTGTCAGCTCACTGGAAATATCTCCGGCCGCTGTATTCGCAACCAGTGATACTGTCAGCGGTAAACCTGTATTCCGAAGTGTAAACTCCTCTGAATGCAGCCTGCTGCCATCTAACTGGTCATACTCTTCGGTCAAATTAGCTGTGACTGAGAACTCCCCATAATTAAGTGTCTCCTGACGGTAACCACCCCGTAATGAGCCACTATTAAACCTGTCGGTTTCTGTTCCGTCGGCTTCTGAAATCCGGGTATTAAAACGCGCTTCAAGAAAATAGCTGCGGAAGCCGTCCGGCTGCTCTTCCTCCAAACGATCAGCCAAATCAAATTCAGTCAGCAAATCACTGCTCATTACTTTATCAATATAGGGAGCAGGTTTATTTTCAACCAAAGCCTGCATACGCTCCTGCTCAGCCTGAAAGCTGTCCAGAACCTCCACAGTGACACTGGCATTAACGTCACCAAGAGCGAAATCACCGACAGCAGCACCGTTCTCTGCCACCGCTACTGCCTGGGTTGTTCCCGCATTATCTATTGATAATACTGGCTGCTGCTCAGCCTGACACAACGAAAACATGAGCCCGGAGAACACCCAGATAGCCGTGAAAATAAAAGGCCGGAAAGCCTTGTCCCTGAACATCAATAAAACCTGTTTATAATTATATTTATATCTTTATTTTACCAAAAAAAAGAGCAATATTTCATCATACGCGCAAAACGGTATTCACAAGGATACTACACATCTATAATTAACTAATAATTAATTCACCATTAGTAAAATTAATGAATATAGAAAGTAGGTCAACCCGACAGACCAAAAGGTTTAAACTAACCGACAAACGGTTCCGGAAATTCACAACAAGCCGAAATATTCTTTACACTCGCATAACGCAGCGAAAAAAGTGTCTATAAACAGATATTTAAATACTATACTGCAAACGAGAATAGTTAATCATAGATCACTGACAGTGACGATCTGCTGCCCGCTTGATGTTTTTTTACACAACCCCTTTACAGTGGCTTTTGAATAACAGGAATACAAAACCGGGACAGCTTCATTTGAATCAGCTGAAGCAGAAAAGACTTTCAATACCATCCGACGCGGCACATAAACGGTAATTCTAACCTGAGCACTCACTGAGTTGGACAAATTACCAGCAGAGTATTCCAGTACACCAGAACCACTTCCATGAACAGTATTTATGCAGGCAAACAATAAAACTAAAAAACAGACAAGACCCCGATTCATGTCGACCTCCCCACCACGTTTCAGCAAACCAAATCTATTCCATACAAATAATCCGGAGCGGAGGCAGGTAACAGCAACAAGCGGATAAAAGGCAGCTGATTACAGGCGGGGTGCCAGAGCAGCACCCCGTTTACAACAAGACAGGATTAAAAACTCACACTCAAAAGAACAACAATTTCACGGCAAAAATCCCCAGCGCCACCATCAGCATGACGCGGATAATGCCCTCACCTTTCTTAATAGCAGCCTTCACCGCAATCCAGGCACCCACCGACATCCCCAGCGCCAGCGCGATAGCCGCAAACCAGTTGATATTGCCTGTCCAGGTAAAAAAGATCACCGCCGGAATAGTAAACACCAGGGTGATAAACAGCTTGTGCATATTCACCCTGACCAGATCCATATTATACAGGTGAGTCAGTCCGGCCATGATCATGAAGCCCACACCGGCCTGAATGAAGCCGCCATAAAATCCGATCACAAACATCACCGGCCAGCGTAACCAGCGCCCCCAGTGATGCTCCCTGGCATGTTCAACTACTTTGGCCTTCGGGAATAACAGTGACACTATCACCAGAATCATCACTACCCCGAGCAGCCTCATAAAGAGCTCATCATCCACTTTAACTGCATAAATCGCCCCCAGAATGGCACCGGGCAAAGTCATCAGTGACAGCTTCCAGCTCATACCGAAATCAGCGTATTTATTCTTTTTAAAGGCAGCAACCCCGGTTACAGCTTCGGCCAGAATAGCAATCCGGTTAGAGCCATTCGCCACTGTCGGGTCATAACCCATAAACACCAGCAAGGGCACGGTCAATGCAGAGCCGCCACCGGCCAATACATTCATAAAACCGGCAACACCGCCAACTACAAACAGAACCAGGAAGATAAGAATATCGGACATGAGCAAACGTCACACAGCGAAAAAAAGACGATACTGTGTCGCACACTATTCAATGTCAAGCAGGATGGCCTGTAAAATCGATTAAGGCCTGTTAAAACAATGAGTACTGAAAGTTATCCAGACCGCTGTCGGCACAGTAAACACTGCCGCTCAGAATATACTCCGAAAAACTCACCTGATTATGACCGGCAACCCGCACCCCCTGCACTTCACGGCCACAGCGCTTGCCTGAAGATAATTCAGACCTGGACGGCGTACCCAGCACAGCAATCACCCGGGTGGTTTTATCCTGGCGAAAAACCTGAACTTTTTGTGTACCGGGCGATTTTATAAAGTAACAGGGCGCCATCGGTTTAAGCCAGCGGCGGACTTGCTCATTATCCTCTGTCCTTGCCCCGCGGACTTCAGATAACTGCATCCGGCACCCGCCATCCTCATTCCACAGTGACAGTGCCATACCGGATAACTCGGTTTGATCAGTAATGTAGACCGACTCCTGCCGCTCCGGCAAAGTCAGAACAGGCGATTCAGCACTATCAGATGCTGAATCGCCACATGCAGACTGGAGACTGATTACCATGCTGAACAGCAGCAGCCGTGACCAGTCATTCTGATATTGTTTTCCGGAATATAAACTCAGTGAACCGGCCAAAACCAGACATCCTCGGAACGCTCAATGTAGTCCAGCCCTCCGCTGGCCATCGCCGGCCCCTCCCAGGAAAATGAGCCACCGCCCATAAACTCTCCGGTTCCGTCCCAGAGATCAATATGATCACCCTGATTATTTTCACCCCAGAAATTCTGACAGAAAATAATGCCGGTCCGGTTCACATAATCCTGCCAGGTGACTCCGGTCTTTATCTCGACAGGCCCAAATACGGAAGGATGATTGCGTAACCATAACGCCAGCTCACGCGCCCGCAACGTATGCCCCTGGCCGGAGTGTCCGAACCAGCACTGCGCGCCATCATAATTTTTCAGTAAATTACTGCGGGTCAGACAGGTACCCATACGAATGGCACACTGATTACCAAAGTTCGGTACATTATCTTCACGCCGACAGGGCTGCATTTCATTGTGACTGATATTAGGATGATTATCCCACAACCTGCCAAAACCCAGATTCACTCCTTCAGTCGGCAACTCCACTTCAGGAGGAATAACTACCGGAGGACGCTCAGGTGGGGGTGGCTCCGGTGCCGGTACAGGTGCAGGCTGAACAGGTTCAGGTTCGGTCACAGGCGGCTGCGGCTGAGGTACAGGCCTGCCACCCGTTCCCGGCTGACTAGTGCCGTTAGTGTTAGTCGTAGTATTACTTTCCGGCGCACCAAACAGCGTACGTAACCAGTTTAGAAAACCCTGCCAATTCATCCCGATATGCTCCTGATAATAAAATCTCTCCCTGACTATAGATCAATCAATGACACCTTTCACGCAAACTGCTGCTACGCGGAAAGTGCGAGCTGAGAAACTCCATCTGATCAGCCAGAATATTCCGTCCCTGCAAGAAGATATACTCCACATAAGTCGGCTTAAACGGGACAGCCAGCAAGGGCATGCCCGCCTGCTCAGGTGTCCTGCCGCCTTTATGGCTGTTACAACTTTTGCAGGCAGTGACCACATTCGTCCATATATCCCTGCCCCCGCTGACCACAGGTTTGACATGGTCACGCGATAACTGATGACTGGGGAAGTGATCACCACAGTACATACACACATAATTATCGCGGCGAAAAAGCGTGGGATTATTCAACGGCGGGGTATAATTCTCAGAAAATAACTGCTGCCGGCTGCCCTGCGTTGCGATAATTGAGTTCAGAGTCAGCTGGCTACGCTCCCCCGTTTTTGCATTAATGCCACCATGAATTTCAAGCATAGGCGTACCACAGGTATAAGCTACCTGCCCTGTGTAGTACAGCTTAACGGCGGCCTGGTAGTGAACCCACTCCAGAGGCATTCCACTGATGTCTGTACGCAGTATAAGTTGTTGCAAATTAAGCATAAGCATCATCCCTTTGTCATTTTTTACTGCCTGACTCATCTTAAACGTAAGATATGACTTTAGTATTAAAATTACCAGACCTGATCAGACCCTACGTTTAAAAGACAGTTTTTAGCGGGTCAAAGGAGTTTGAGCAGAGCTTGATACAGATCAAGGATTACAGACAGACAACGATTCGCGCTTGAAAAGTATAAATAGCATCATGTATTATCGTTTGCTTATAAACACGGTATGAGGATGTGAATTATGTTTAGTTGGGATTTTGGTCTGCCAATGGCGATTGTTATAGCACTTGTTATTATCGCCTGGCTGAGCTTCCTGTCTGTCGCATTCTTTGGCTGAAATAGTCAACTTAGTGTAGAGAGATTCCATAAAAAAGGCCGCATAATGCGGCCTTTTTTATGGAAATCAACGTGGGAATTACGTTTTTTACGGTTTACCTATACACCATTAAACATCGCTCACTGCAGCTTTCAGCTTCTTAACAGCTGCGTTTTCCAGCTGCCGAATCCGCTCAGCAGACACACTATACTTCTCAGCCAGATCCTGCAGAGTTGCCTTTTCTTCAACCAGCCAGCGACTTCTCAAAATATCCTGACTACGCTCATCCAGCTCAGCCAGCGCTGACTGAAAACGCTCGCGGGTATAAGCCTGCCATTGCTCATCCTCCAGACTGTCCGCCGGATCAGCCACATCCGCCTCAAGGTACTGGCTGGGCGCATAAGCATGGTCATCATCTTCATAACCACCCGGCAGGTCAAACGCCACATCCTGAGCACCCAGACGCTTTTCCATCTCCAGCACATCCGCCTTGCTCACACCCAGATCGCTGGCCACTTCTTCAGCCTGGGCATTGGACAACCACCCCAGACGTGACTTGCTGCTGCGCAGGTTAAAAAACAGTTTCCGCTGTGCTTTAGTGGTCGCAACTTTAACGATCTTCCAGTTACGCAAAATATACTCATGTATCTCAGCCCTGATCCAGTGCACTGCAAAAGAAATCAGCCGCACATTCATACCGGGATCAAAACGCTTCACGGCCTTCATCAGGCCTACGTTCCCTTCCTGTACCAGATCACTCAGCGGCAGGCCGTATCCGTTATAGCCCCGGGCTACTTTCACCACAAAACGCAGATTATGCAAAATCAACTGCCGTGCTGACTCCAGATCACCCTCTTCACGAAGACGCTCGGCCAGGCTGCGCTCTTCTTCAGCCTTCAACACCGGAATAGCATGAATGGCGTGAATATAACTTTCCAGATTTCCTACCGGAACCGGCAAAGTCTTACCACGAACCATTAAAGCATTTGTCATTGATAGTCTCCTAGAATCCACTTGGGATCAATATTAGCACTCTTGCTATTAGAGTGCTAATAATCCTGATAGTTCACCATATACACACTTAATAAAACAATCATTTTAGCTATCATTTTAATTTATCGTTCACCATCTTATGCTACAGTAAACCTCTGAACTGACACAATAAGAACAATAAACTCATGAGCACAGAGCAATCATCGTTACTGGAAAAAATCAGGGGCAACCGCTTTCTGACCACGGGTGACCGGGAAAACATTATTGAAATCATTGAAGGTCTGAACGTCAGCCTGCATGACACCCAGCAACAGCTCAAACAGTTATCAACCCGGCTGCACAACCGGGACTCTGTGATCGAAGATCTGGAGCGGGCACTCGCCAGACGCGAACAGCTATTACACAACAAAGAAGAAGTCCTGCAAAAAAACCATGCTGAGGAGAATGGTTATCAGCAAAAATTCATGAAATTTGAGGAGCGCCTGCAGGAACGTGAGCGCGTCATACAGGATCGGGATCAGACCATCCGGGAACGTGACGAACTGATGCGCATACTGGAAAAGCGCCTGATCGACATGGAGCAGAGTAACCACCATGGTGAAAAGAACCTGCGTGAGCGTGAAGAGCAGGTCAAACAGCGGGATCGCCAGCTCGAGGAAAAAGAGCGCCATCTGGATAAGCGTGACCGCGAAATTGAAAACCGGGATAACCAGATCAGCAAACGTGATACATCACTACAGGAGTATGCCCGCCAACTCCGTGAGCTGAACCAGTGGATTAATGAAAAACAGAAACAAGCTCATGACCAGGAAACGACAATCCAGGAACGTGATCAGCAAATTAGTATACGGGATCAACAACTGCTGGAACGTGAGAAACTGATTACCCAGCTAAATCAGCGTCTTGAGCACCTTGAAGCCTTACAGGAAAAACATGCCGGAGTTGTTGAACGACACGAAGAACAACTGCGCCAGCGTGACCGGCTGATCGAAGAAAAAATTGAGCAGCACAGCACAACCAATGAACAGTTTGCCGAACAAACCCGCATCCTGCACGAAAAAGAACAGAATACACTAAAGCACGAGCAACTACTGCGTCAACGCGATGATTTAATCCAGGAAAAAGATCGTCAGATGCAGGCACGTGACCAAATCATTGCCAATCATGAAGAGCAGCTCCAAAGGCGCGAGGAACAGATTAGTGCTCAGTTTGTACAATTACAGGAGCGGGATCAGGAGATTACCCTACGTGATCAGAAGCTATCTGAGCTGCAAACCCAGCTAACCGCTATCGGTGAGTTACAACTAAAGCAGCAACAAATGCTGGATGAACAAAGCGGGGACTTCAGTACCCTGCAACAGCTACTGACCGAAAAAGATGATCAGATCAGCAAACTGCACCAACAACTGCAGGAAAAAGAAAAGGCACTCCATAATCAAGCTCAACAATTGCAGCAACAGATCGCACTGACACAGGAGCAGGAAAACTTATTGCTGCAAAAAGAGGCCGCTATCCAGGCCCGCGAACAACAATTTAATGAGCAGTCTGCATTGCAGCAACAACAGGAACAATTAATGCTGCAACGCGAACAACAACTGACTGAGCAGGAAACTGCGATAGCTCAACATGCACAACAGCTTACACAGCGTGACCAGTCATTTGCAGAAAGAGAAAGCCTGCTTGCACAACGTGAAAAAGGGGTAGCGGAAACAGAACAGCTGATAACAGAACAGCTGCAGCAGTTACAGCAGCAGCTCAGTGCTGAGCAACAAAATCAGCAGGCCCGTAATGAGGCTTTCGGAAACCAGCTGACAACACATAAGCGCATGCTTGAGGAAACCATGAACAATCAGCATGAGCAGGTAAAGGCGCAGCTGGGTAATGCTTTGAATAATATAGTGGAAGTGCTGAAAGCTACCGGAGAAAACTGGCAACAGCGTCTGGATGGCAGCCAGCAGAATATTCTCAACAAACAACAACAGCAGAGCGATAGCCAGCAGGAAGCCCTGCAAAGTAACATGGAAAAAGTCCGCGCCGATCTCCAGCAGCAAAATGGTGACCTGCAGCGCCAGATCAAACTCATATCCAAAATGCTGGAAGCCGCCAGCAATGAACAAACAACTTTGCTACAGGAAAAACTGGCGCTGATTGACGGGCAGCTAAATCAGGCTGCGCAAACCAAAGAGCTGGCACAGCAACAAACCCTGCAGTTATCTGAGCAATTGGAGAGTATTAGCCTGCAACTGAAAAATACCGGTGAACACCATGACAAACAATTGCTTGAGCAATTAGGCGGTCTGACCGGGGTGATCAATCAAACTAAACAACTGTCAGAGCAGGCACACAAAAAGGATCAGGAGTTTGCCGCACAACTAACTGTGCTGACTGAGCAGTTCAGCCAGGCCCGAAACCTGTCTGCACAAACACAGGAATCAGATCTGCAAATTATGGAGCGCCTGGATGCCCTGAGCTCTCAGCTGACTCAGGAAAAAAATACAACCACACAGCTGCAACAGAATAACCAAGCCCTTCATGCAGAAATTAAGCAGCTGAAAGCCTCAATGCAGCAACTGGCAGCAAACGCTGATCAGACTCAGAAATTAATTAGCGCGGAAAAGGTCATTCAGCTAAAAGAGCGCATGATCGAACAGCTGAACCAGCAGGTTTCTGTTAAAAACCGTGCCCTGCTGCAAAAAGATGAGGCTCTGCAAAAACTGGGACAACACCTGCGCCGCACCCGGCAATAAACAGGTAACATGTAAAGCTGTAACTAAACGCTGAAACCGGAAAGCGATTCTGGTTTCAGCTTCAAGCGGACGGGACACCCGTAAAGTTTAACGCGAGCCACTCAGGGCAATACTCAGCAAGCGTGAGGTAACATCCACCACCGGAATCACACTTTCATAGGGCATCCGCTTGGGGCCGATTACCCCTAAAACCCCAAGATGATCATCCCCCATCGAATAAGGCGCCGTCACCAGGCTGCAATCACCGAAGACTTCATAGCCGGACTCACTACCAATAAATATCTGCACACCATCCGCCTGAATACTTTTATCCAGCAGCTCCAGAATATCGCGCTTACGGGTAAAGGCACTGAACAACTCACGCAGCTTATCGATATCTGACAGATCCTCATAACCCATCAGATTAGTCTCACCGGCAATCACGTAGCCATCGTCACGGCTCGCCCCCATATCAGCAAAAGCCATTTCCCCCAGCTCAATGGCCGACATCATCAGCGCATTCATGTCTTTACGGTGCTGACGCATTTCTTCCAGCAGCGTTTGCCGGGCAGCCTGCACATCCTTCCCCACCAGACACTCATTCAGGAAATTAGCTGCCTGCTGTAATTCCGAAGCTGAAATATCATCCTCCAGCTGAATAATCCGGTTCTGCACCTCATTACGGCTCAGTACCAGAATTGCCAGCACTTTTTTATCCGCCAAGCGCAAAAACTCGACCTGGCGGATAGACGAAGGTGTATGGCGCGGGATAGTCACCAACCCGGTCAGTGAGGTGACTTTAGACAGAATTGTTGAGGCCGACTGCACCAGCGTATTAGCATCCTGGCCGGGATTAAACTGTCCCTGCAAGTGCTCGAATGCCACAGCCTCCAGTGGCTTAACCTGAATCAGCGAGTCAACAAACAGACGGTATCCCTGCGAGGTCGGAATACGGCCCGCCGAGGTGTGCGGAGCACGGATATAACCCGCTTCCTCCAGGTCAGCCATCACATTACGAATCGTCGCTGCGCTAAGATCCAGCCCGCTCCGCTTAGCCAGCGTCCGCGACCCGACCGGATGACCATCCTGAATATAGCCCTCAACCAAAACTTTCAGAATGTGCTGGGCACGCTCTGTCAATTCTTCCGGTTGTTTATCAGTCTTCATGGCACATCAGCTCTTCGAACTCATTGATTAACTATAAGATAATTGCCCCGATGATTTTTTCAAGTGCTGTGCGGATAATCACACCACCGTCCTCAGTTCCGCTTAGCCTTTTGACAGGACTCCCGATACAATACACCGCCTATACACACCATCAGCTGCAGGTAAAAATACCATGAATCCATTCTCGACCATCGGAATTTTCTCCAAACAGGATGACGAAGCCGTCGGGGAAGCACTGCATACTTTATATCAGTTTTTACAGGAGCGGGATGTAAAAATTCTTGCCGCCCGATCACCGGCAAAAATTCTGGACCTGCCTGCAGCAGATGATCAGCAGATAGCCAGAGAAGCGGATCTGGCCATCGTCGTCGGTGGCGACGGTACACTGCTGAATACGGGACGCCTGCTTTCACCCTACAACCTGCCGATTGTCGGCGTCAACCTGGGTCGGGTGGGTTTTCTGGTCGATGTATCGCCCGCTGACATGACCAGCCAGCTGAATGAAATTTTTCTCGGACACTACCACGAAGAACAGCGCTGCCTGTTGTATGCTGAGGTTTACCGGGACAATCAACTGCTCGGAACCGGCACCGCACTGAACGATATTGTGCTGCATTCGCGGAATGAAATCCGCATGATTGAGTTTACCACCTGCATTGACGGTACCTTCGTCACCACACAGCGCGCGGATGGCATTGTGGTTTCCACCCCTACCGGCTCAACGGCCTATGCCCTGTCCAGCGGCGGCCCGATTCTGCACCCTTCACTGGAGGCGACGGTACTGGTACCGATATGCCCGCATACCCTCAGCAGCCGCCCGTTGGTGATCAACAGCAAAAGTAGTATTGAAATCAGCCTGTGCCACCAGCGCCCAGTTGATTCCCGGGTATCATTTGACGGCCATAACAATATAGAGCTGGTATCCGGTGACAGAGTCATGATCCAACCTTATCAGGAAAAAATGCATCTGTTGCACCCGCAGAATTATGATTACTATCATATCCTGCGTTCAAAATTACACTGGGGAACACAACTATAATGCTGACCCACATTCATATCAGAGATTTTGCCATTATTGATGAGCTGGATCTTGAATTGCATCCGGGCATGACGGCACTGACCGGCGAAACCGGCGCGGGTAAATCTATTCTGCTGGATGCAATCGGGCTGGTACTGGGCGATAAAGCCGATAGCGGCAGCATCCGTCATGGTGCAAATAAAGCAGAGATCACCCTGACCGTAGACATCAGTTATACACCACACGCTAAACGCTGGCTGGAAGAGCAGTCGCTCGATAATGACGAAGAGGAGTGCATTCTGCGCCGGGTAATTGCTGCCAGCGGTAAATCCCGCGCATTTATCAACGGCTCACCGGTTACCCTTGGTCTGATCCGCGAGCTAGGCGAGCAAATGGTCGATATTCATGGCCAGCATGAGCACCAGTCTCTGATGAAAAAAGATGCCCAACGTCAAATGCTGGATGATTTTGCAGATAATGAACAATTACTGGAGGCTACACGGAACAGCTGGAAGCAATGGAAAAAACTGGATGAGCGCCTGCATACGCTGAGCAGTGAAAACCAGCAGCATCAGGAGCGTATCGACCTGCTGCGCTTCCAGACTCAGGAACTGGAAACACTGGCACTGGAAGAAAATGAACCGCTGACACTGGATGAGGAACTGAACCGGCTGGCGAATGCTGAGCAGCTGCTTAACGTCAGCGAACAAGGTTACCATCAACTGTATGATGCCGAATCTTCACTCTATTCAGCACTGAGTCAACAAATACAGGACATCACCCCGCTAACAGCCATGGACAGCCAGCTGGAAGCACCGCTGGAGTTATTGAACAGCGCCCAGATTCAGCTACAGGAAGCCGCTTACTTGCTCCGTGATTATGCCCGTGAGCTGGAGCTGGATCCGCAACGCCTGCAATGGGTGGAATCACGTATTGCCGATATCCGCAGCATTGCCCGCAAACATCGCATGGAGCCGGAGCAGCTGACCGGACATCTGCAACAACTGCAGGCTGAACTGAACCGGCTGGACAGTGATGACTATGATACAGAGGCTGTTCAGCAGCAACTGGATCAGGCCGCAGAAAATTACCGGCAACAGGCAGCAAAGCTTTCTGCCAAACGCAGTAAGGCTGCCAAAAAACTGTCGGAGGGCGTCAGCAATGCCATGCAGGAGCTGGGCATGCAGGGTGGCCGCTTTGAAATACAGGTTACGTCGGGACAGGATACTTCCTTCTCCCCCCATGGCTCAGACCTGGTGGAGTTTATGGTCAGCGCCAATCCGGGCCAGCCACTGAAGCCACTCACCAAAGTCGCATCCGGTGGTGAGTTGTCCCGTATCAGCCTGGCCATTCAGATTATTGCCGCTCAAAAACTGACACTGCCGGCCCTGATTTTTGATGAGGTCGATACGGGTATCGGCGGCGGAATTGCGGAGGTGGTCGGTATGCAGTTACGTGCACTAAGCCACAACCGCCAGGTACTATGTGTTACCCACTTGCCTCAGGTCGCCTCACAGGCTCATCAGCACTACCTGATCAGCAAAAACAAGGCCAAAACCTCAACCAGTACAACGATCAGAAAGCTCGATGAACAAAACCGCATAGAAGAAATAGCACGCATGATCGGTGGCATTGAGCTAACCAGTGCCACCCGTGCGCTGGCTGAAGAAATGCTGCAAAGATAATACAGCTGATACACCTTTTTTATAGACAAAATTCTATACAGCTTATCACCTGTCACACTCACTTCCAAACGAACCATTCATCTTACAGAAAGGTTCGTTCACCCCATTTTTATACGTCTTTTTCTGTAGTTATCCCACACTCATGTCAACGGTTCCCGGTGTACAAACGTTTTTGCACCTAGGGTTCCGGATTCTTTATCTTAATAGTGCTTATCAATATGCGTACTAATTTTAGCCATAAAAAACCACTATCAAGATGAATGGAACATTAACGAAGAATACAACTCCAATCTATTGACAGGATGTTTTTCAGTAATGCAATCAAGTTAAAGCGTTGTGTTTCTCGCAGGACAGCTTGATTGAATCAAGGAGTGAATCATGAAAAATACTATTAAACTTATCACCGTAGCGGCATTACTAATGGGATTCAGTAGTGTCAGTGCTGCAGCCTGGGCGGACAGTAATACATCTGAAGTAAGACTGATCGCAACGATTGACAATGGCCCGGCTTTTGAGCCTCTGGAGTGGAAAATCTTCCGCGTGGATGACCCCTCCAAGACAATTAATGTAAACCGTCGTCACTCGTTTACATTACGATCAGTAGAACCCGGACGTTACACAGCGGTTGTACGCAAAGGCAACAAAACGCGTAAGCGCGATTTCTATGTTATGGCAGATACAACGAGCCGTGTCCGTGTTCCTTTTGACGACTAAACCTCCAACTAATCAATAAAAATAAACCAGCCCGACTCGCGTGCCACTGGTACGCGAGTTTTTTTATACTTCCGCTAAATACCCGGAGAACTGAATTGAACAAAGACAACAAACCAAAGTCTATGTATTATATCTAGGCATAAAGAGCTTTATGGGTGGACTTATCAGGGCAGATAAACCACCAACAATAAAATAAACCGGGGGAAAAAAATGGGCTTTCTGGTACAAAATACTGCAGCGACTGCAGTAGGGCTTGGAGCAGGGTTTATCAGTTATCACCTGCTCAATCAATCATCACTCGAAATGGTGGCAACGATTGCAGCCTGCGGTTATCTGGGCGGACACCTGCCGCATATTCAACAACCTTCCCAGCCTTCTTACAGGATTATCCGTGCCGCAAGCTGGCTGGCAACACTATTGATACCGCTAAGTATCTTTCTCTACCGACCGGCAGACTTGTTACCGGCCTGGCTGGTTGCCTTTCTGTTCACCAGTGGTTTATGGATGATTATCGACAGAGTATCCCTGCAAAGAGATTACACCCACTCTGTTGCGGGCATTATTCTGTTACCATTGGCAATGGCCGGTTGTGCTTATCTTGCACTGGGTGCGGGCATTATTATTCCGGCATTTCTGGCTGGCAGTGTGGGCTACATCGTATATTTGCTGCTTGATGCCCAGGCTAAACGTAACTGGTTACAGACACTGAAGAAACCATCCGGAGAAATCGAAAACTAAGCCGGTTTTCAGTTTCAGGCAAAAAGCCGGAAGAAGCAGCTTCTCCCGGCTACCCGGCTAATCAGGACTCTTGCTGCTGTTCCTGTTTCGCCACTTCTTCATGCACTTTCGCCATATCGACTTCACGCACCTTGGAAATGATCTCTTCCAACTGCTCCTCAGCCAGCATCCCCGGCTGAGCAAATAACACAACCTGCTCACGGAAAATCATCAGTGTAGGAATGGAGCGAATCTGAAAGTGCCCGGCCAGCTCCTGTTCCTGCTCGGTATCCACTTTCGCGAACACAATATCCTGATGATTTTCTGAAACCTTTTCATAGGTTGGCGCAAATGATTTGCACGGCCCGCACCACTCCGCCCAAAAGTCCACTATGACGATGTCATTATTAGTAATCACTTCATTAAATTGTTGTGCAGTAATATCCTGAGTTGCCATCTGCAAGCTCCTTTTATTTAAAATTAAATGTGCTTTAACAAGGGAAATTATTTTGCCCTGAGAAATAAATACATTGAGCCACCAAACACTTATCCCCAACGTGGGACAAGCTCATGCTCAATATCCAAATGATCCAAAATACGGGCCACCATGAAATCGACCAAGTCGTCGACAGAAGCGGGACGGTTATAAAATCCTGGATTTGCAGGCAGTATCACACTACCCATGCGCGCCAACTTTAACATATTTTCCAGGTGAATCTCTGAAAACGGCGTTTCACGCACCACCAGTATCAGTTTTTTGCGTTCCTTCAGTGTTACATCAGCAGCGCGCTCAATCAAATTCCGGCTGCTGCCACAAGCAATCGCTGACAATGTTCCGGTCGTACAGGGACAAACTACTGTCGCATCAGCGACACTACTACCACTGGCAATCGGCGCCATCCACTGTTCACGTTCAAAGACCTCTAACTGCCCGGCTTCAGCCTGATACAACTCCGATAAGACCTGTTGCGCATCCTGCATTCTGCCGGGCAGCTTCAGGTCAGTCTCGGTATTAATCACCAACAAAGCCGGACGGGAAATAAGCAGATAAACCTTGTGGTGCATTTTGATCAGCTGCTCAAGCAGACGCAAGCCGTACTGCGCCCCCGAAGCACCGGTCATAATCAGGGTAACTGTTTTCTGTTTCATGCCTTTTCAGCTAAAGCCGCTAATAATTTGTCATGAATACCACCAAAGCCACCGTTACTCATAAGCAGCACATGGTCACCGGGCTTTATTGCTGATACCACACTGTCGATTAATGCCTGAATATCCGTTGCCAGATGACCTGTCTCACCCAACTCAGCCACCACATCAGCCAGATCCCAGCCCAAACCTTCAGGCTGATAAAGCCAGACCTGATCAGCCCCGGCCAGCGAACCCGCCAGCTTCGACTTATGCTCGCCCATGCGCATGGTATTTGAACGCGGCTCCAGCAGCGCAATAATGCGGCTATCTCCCACTTTCGCGCGCAAGCCGGCCAATGTCGTGATAATCGCTGTCGGATGATGGGCAAAATCATCATACACACAGACCTCACCTACCTGCCCACGCAACTGCATGCGTCGCTTCACTCCCCTGAACGCCGACAAAGCAGCAATCGCGTGTTCCGTTGGTACTCCGGCATGCCGCGCTGCTGCAATTGCCGCCAGTGCATTATTGACATTGTGCTCCCCGATACTGTCCCACTGCACAACGCCACAGGCCTCACCATTCAGCAATACGCGAAATTCACTGCCATCAGCCTGCAGATAATCTGCTGTCCAGTTACCTTCAGCAAAACTTTCGGTTGAAGTCCAGCAACCCATCTGCAAAACATCGGCAATGTTCTGATCCTGTCCATTGACCACCACCAGGCCATTCCCGGGAACAATACGCATCAGATGGTGAAACTGGGTTTTAATAGCGGCCAGATCGGGGAAAATATCGGCGTGATCATACTCAAGGTTATTTAAAACAAGTGTGCGGGGATGGTAATGCACAAACTTGGAACGCTTATCAAAAAAAGCGGTGTCGTATTCATCAGCCTCAACCACAAAAAAAGGTGACTCTCCCAAACGGGCTGAGACACCAAAATTTTCAGGCACACCACCAATCAGAAAACCGGGCTTCAACCCCGCATATTCCAGTATCCAGGCCAGCATACTGGCGGTTGTGGTCTTACCATGCGTCCCGGCAACCGCCAGTACCCAGCGCTCGCGTAAAATATTTTCATACAGCCACTGCGGCCCGGAAGTATAAGGCAGATTACGATCCAGCAGCCTCTCAACTACAGCCAGCCCCCGGCGCATGACATTGCCGACAATGGTTACATCCTGATCAACCGGCAGACGCTCCGGCTGATAACCTTCAGTAATCGTAATGCCCTGCTCTGCCAGCAAGGTACTCATGGGCGGATAAACATTGGCATCAGCGCCGCTTACCTTAATACCTTTTTCGCGCGCCAGTAACGCCACGCCGCCCATAAATGTTCCGCAAATACCCAGAATATGGATTTGCATCCGCCCCTGTCTCCTTTACATTAACAACAGCCCCGCCCGGAACCATTTCACCCGCCCGGACACCTGTCAGAGCCTATCCATCCGCCAGGTGACCGGCAACAATTTCAGTCAACGGCAGTGGCCTTGAAATTCCGTAGCCTTGCCCGTAATCAATACCCATATCCCGTAAAATACCGATAATCTGATCATTCTCAACGTACTCGGCAATGGTTTTGACTGACATCAACTGCCCCACCTGATTGACAGACTGCACCATAGCACGCCCCACATCATCGGTGGCAATGTCTTTAATGAAACTACCATCAATTTTCAGATAATCTACCGGCAGCTCCTTCAGATAACCAAATGAACTCACACCGGTTCCGAAGTCATCCAGAGAAAAACTACAACCCAGCTTTTTAAGGGTATCAATAAATTTTCGTGCCAGTTCAAGATTGTTGATTGCCAGACGCTCAGTAATCTCAAAGCACAGCATTTTAGGCGCTATACCGGCACGACGAATAGCATCCAGTACAAACTGCAAAAACTTCGGGTCATCAAGGCTCTGACCGGATAGATTGATCGCAAATAAATAATCTTTATTCTTATCCAGCTGCCTGATTTTCGATAACAGCTCATTCACAACCCAACGATCCAGCTTGGGCATCATCGAGTAATATTCTGCCGCCGGTATAAACTCATCCGGTGATATCGGCTTACCATCCTTGTCAAACAGGCGCAGCAATACCTCATAATGACTGAATGGTTTTAAAAACTCCTTCGCTTCCAGAGGGTGAATAGGCTGGGCATACAGACAAAACTGACCGGACTCAAAAGCTGTTTTCAACTTACCAATCCAGGTTAACTGTCCACGATGCTTTTTTATTTCAGTATCATCAGGCCGGTAGAGATGCAGCCGGTTCCCACCCTTCTCTTTGGCAACCCGACAGGTCGCATCGGCAATAGACAACAAGCGATTAGGCGTCCCCGAATTTTTATGGATGGGCACGAACCCGATACTTGAAGTTATTTTATGCACCCGACCATTCCAGTTAAACGGAAATTGCGCCAGACTACTTCTGATTTTTTCAGCTTTACGCAAAGCATTGACCGGTTCAGACTCTCTGAACAGGATACCGAACTCATCTCCTCCGATCCGCGCCAGTATGTCATGCTTTTTATCAATTGAGGTCTTTAACAGATCAGCGATGCGCTCGATAAACAGGTCGCCCGCGTTATGTCCCAGGGTATCATTTACTACTTTAAACTGATCCAGTGAGACATGGCAGAACGAATGTTTCAGTCCACGCTGTCTGGTTTCATCGAGTGCAATTTTTAATTTCAACTCAAAACTTTTCCGGTTTAACAGCTTGGTCTGAGAGTCATTAGTTTGCAAATAATTAAGGTGGGCACGCAAAGCCCGGATTTCAGCCTGGTCCCGTAACAGCATCAAAAAATAAGTCTTAGGCTCTTTATCAGGCTGACTAATATCAATCGGCCTTACCAGATAGCTAACCTCCAGATCCTGCACACCGGCACAACTTAGCAGGCACTCCCGGAATAAAGTTTGCTGTGTCGATTTAGCCTGCTCAGGCCAATTAATCGGGCGCCGCTGAACAGGATCCGCCAGATGAAACAAATCACTGTAAAATTTGCCACGTGAATTAGGCATTTTATAGCGGAACAACTGCTCGGCAGAGGGATTGATAAACTCAATATGGCCTTTTTCATTGACCAAAACGGCAGCCTCATTGATATCAAGTAACGCAGATACCAAAATATTCTGTTGCAATAGCTGGCTTTGGTTCCCCGAATGCCTTCTCCATAAAACAAAAGCAAGCAGCAAAGCCAATAAAAACAGGATGATTGCTAACAGGTACCAGACAGAGGGGCTGATGGCCAGCAGACCAAAGTTCAGACTAGCTCCCACCAAAAAGCCTCCAATTATTATAATTTATTTTGACTTGAAAATGATAAGATCAACGCACGGTCTTGTATAGCTTGAACAGACAAACGTGACGCAAGCCAGAAAGCTCTGCAATCTGAAAAACGCAGACGACAAAAGGCAGCGTAGTATCGCAACTACGCTGCCGGAAAATCGGTTTATTTAGTTTATAGAGGCTTAAACCTTCTCTTTAATACGTGCGGCCTTACCAGTGCGGCCACGCAGATAATAAAGCTTAGCCCGACGCACATCACCACGACGTTTTACAGAGATACTGTCAATACTGTTGCTGTAAGTCTGGAAAACACGCTCAACGCCTTCACCATAAGAAATTTTACGTACAGTAAATGCAGAGTGCAGCCCGCGATTTTTCTTCGCAATAACAACACCTTCATAGGCTTGCAGGCGCTCTTTTTCGCCTTCTTTTACACGAACCTGGACAACAACGGTATCACCCGGTGCAAAATCCGGGATCTCTTTAGTCATTTGTTCCTGTTCCAACTGCTGGATAATATTACTCATGATCAACCTCTGAAGAAATCTTATATTCCTGTCTGTACTCATCCAGCAAAAACTGGTCTGCTGGCGATAAAATTCTGTTTTCCAATAAATCAGGGCGCTTTAACCACGTTATCCCTAACGATTGCTTTCTACGCCATTTTGCGATTGCAGCGTGATCACCACTTTTTAATACAGCGGGAACACCAAGCCCGGTAATCATTTCCGGACGCGTATAGTGAGGACAGTCAAGCAAACCATCACTAAAAGAGTCCTGCTCTGCAGACTCATTGTGCCCTAAGGCACCCGGCAGCAACCGCACCACACTATCAATCAGCACCATAGCACCCAGCTCACCGCCGCTAAGTACATAGTCGCCAATTGAGTATTCAGCATCAACCTCCAGCTGAATAACACGCTCATCGATACCTTCGTAGCGCCCGCAAAGAAGAATAAGATCCTCTTCTGCAGACAACTTTCTAACTTCCGCCTGTGACAACCGTTGTCCCTGTGGGCTCAGATAAATTAACCTACCTTTATTCACAGCCCTGACTGCACCAATCGCCCGTAACAGACAATCAGCCTTCATCACCATGCCGGGGCCACCACCATAAGGCCGGTCATCAACGGTACGGTGAACATCGGTTGTATAATCACGGGGATTGGTACATGTCACAGATACCAGTCCCTGCTCTGCAGCTTTGCGGACTACACCATTCCTTGTGACTGACTCAACCCAGTCAGGAAACAGAGTAATCACATCAAAACGCATTGATACCTCAAAAATCAGGATCCCAGTCAACCTGAACCCAACCCGCATCCAGATCAACCTTCTTGACCACATCATGCATTAGCCAGGGCAGCCAACGCTCACGGTCGCCTTTAACAACCATGACATCGTTTGAGCCTGTTTCAACCAAATGGGATATTGAACCCAACTCCTGACCATCAACGGTAGCCACTTTCAGACCAATAAGATCTGACCAGTAAAACTCATCAGCTGACAACTCAGGCAATGCATCACGCACAGTACCGATCAGGACACCCTGTATAGACAATGCCTGATCACGGTCATTAATACCTTCAATACTGGCGACAAGACCTTTTCCGTGGCGCTTGCCAGCCAGTACCTTAAACTCCTGCCACTTATTATCCCGATACAGATACCAGGTTTTATAAGACAAGATACTATCTTGTTCGGCAGTGTAGCTATAAACCTTGACCCAACCTTTAACACCAAATACACCACTGATTTTACCCAGTGTAATCATGGCATCATTGTCCGGGCACATGATCTAACGGCTCAGGCGGCTGTTTTGGCTGCTTCATCCAGTAATTTAGCAACACGCTCACTCGGCTGTGCGCCCTGAGCCTGCCAATGAGACACACGCTCCTGTTCAAGATGCAAACGAACTTCCTGTCCGCGAGCCATCGGATTAAAATAGCCGAGACGCTCAATATAACCACTGTCACGTGGCTTACGCTTATCGGTTACCACAATATTGTAGAACGGGCGCTTCTTTGAACCACCACGTGCCAGACGAATTACTACCATAGATCAAGAACCTTAAATATATGTAGACTGCCAGTCAGCAGATCAGCTCTGCCAAAAGTAAACGCGCAATTCTACGGTTTTTTCAGAAAAAGTGAAGCTTCATCTGCAAAAATTATCAAAACTCTTAGCAAATAAAGACTTAAAATTCAAAAGAGCCTCCGGATTCACACCCGGAGGCTCTTTTGAATGTCATTTTGCATAATAATCTAGCGCGATGCCAACCAGCGCTGCTGAGGGTTAGGCAAATAACGATAGTGTCCGGTGATCGGCATGGAAAACAGGACATCCTCCATCCGGTCACCATTAGCTATATTATGCACAATCATATAACGATTCGGATCAGCCGGAGAACGCCGGTTAACGACAATCCCAATATGCTCCTGCCCGCCATTCATCAAATCCCAGGTAACCAGATCTCCGGGGCGATAGTCAGCAGGGTTGTTCGTGACCGGCAAACGGCGTCCATGACGGGCAAAAAACACCTTCAGATTATGCACCCGCCGATGGTCAATATTCGGATCCGGCGCAGAAAGTCCCCACTTAGCCAGGTTAGGATACTGATGAAAAGCACGGGACATATCCTCATGCACCAACTGCTGCAGGTCTATACCCAACCGACGGTACGAACGAATAACGGTATCCGTACAAACACCAATACTGGCAGGAACATCACCCATCGGATAGGAGATAGGGATATACCGGCCATCATATCTGACACGCTGATAGGTTCTGGCAATCGCAGCATTCGACAAATACTCTGCCAGGTTAACATTCGCCCGGCTGGAGCGGGCTACAGGCACCTGCCTCTGATATTGCTGAGCGGTATTAACCTGCCTGCTGACGGACTGACCCACTTCGTTAGTTAGCTGTCCCTGCAGATTATAGTGAGGCAACCTAGCCGATTGTGCCTGAGCCGCCTGAGCACGGCCATTCTGCCAGGCTTTTGAGCGACTTTGTTGCTCTGCTTCACGCTTTGCAACCCACTGCTGATTATACCACATACGCTTTTTGTCATATTCAATGTGGTGTTTATCTTTCACAGCCGCAGCTCCGTTATTAATGATAACCACCTCATTTTTCGCAGGAGACTCTTCCTTCGCAGAAGATCTGGCAGCACTACCATTATTTTTCTTCACGGCGTTGTTACTGCATCCGGATACCACCCCAAAGAACAAAACTGAAACTAACAGGTAAAAAAACACATAACCGTTATTTTTTTTCATGCATAACCTTCCAAGCATCACTTACCCCACCCACACCTCAGGCAACAACAGCACAACCGAATCGATGCCAGCGAACCAGCACCAGCGAAATTAAATGTAGCACTATTTTTAATAAAAACAACGGATATTGTCCACACAAACAGTAAAACAATAAAATTTCGCCAGCGCCGGCCCGGATACAGGTTGTTATTGCTGATATTGTTGACGCAGATCTGAAGAAATAGGAATAGAACCCCGGTAGTTTCCTTTAGCTTTAACCTGTGGCACATAAACCGGCTGCGGCTGAGCAGTCATGACCGGCTGCGGCTGAACAGGAGCAGGCTTTGGTTTAACAACAGGTGGCAGCGGAGCCGGTTTCATTGGAGCGGGCTTAACAACCGTATCATGATAAGGCTGTGGTGCCGGAATCACCACTGGCTCTTCGACAACAACAGGATCCGGAGCCATTACCATCGGCTCAGGAGCCACTTGCTGATGACTACAGGCAGAAACCGCAACAGCTGCTGCAACAGTAACAAATACACCTTGAATTTTCAGTTTCATTTTAGAATCCATTTATTATGGTTATTATTAGAATTTATTGAAACTTTAGACTAACAACCCATCACCTAACGCCGGCTGAATATAATTTTTTTTCAAACCACCCAACAATAAAAAAGCCGACACCACTATATGATGCCGGCTTTCTCTCTAATTGACTATAAACAGAAACTTATAGGGTCAATTAGTTCTGGTATTGCTGCATGACACCGTCAATCTGAATCGGGCCTCTGTAGGTGCCTTTCGCCTTAACTTTAGGCATCATAGGAGCGACCTGCTGGTACTGGCGTTGTGCAGGCCTTGGATTGCACTGTCCACGAGCGTTACGTCCATGCCAGCATTGCTTAACAGGAGGACGTGCACGCTGAACCGGAGCAGCTCCGCGAGGCGCAGCCTTACGGCAGCTATAGCGATGTGAATGTGGACGGTTACCATTCGGATGCGAATGAGTCGTTGAGTTAGTACAACCCGGAATAGCCGGATGTGTATGAGCATTCGGATCTACTCTCGGAGCCGGAGCAGGCATCGGACGCGGCGCAGGTGCCGGACGCGGCGCTGCACGACGCGGTGCCGATTTTCTGCAGCTGTACTTGTGCGTGTGATTCCGGTTAGTGTACTTATGAGTGTGTGTTGTGGAGTCAGTACAGCCCGGAATAGCCGGATGCGTGTGCGTCCACTGATTACCACCACCCCGTGGAGCGGCAGGCTTACCGCACTTGCTGCAATCAACTATCGTTTTTACAACAGGCTCAGGAGCTACCTGTTGAGCAACGGCCTGCTGAGCAACCATCTGCTGGCTACAGCCTGAGGCCAACAGGCCTGCGGCAACCACTGCAGCAAGCGTAAGTTGAGTTTTCATTTTCATAGTCTATGGTCTCTTTCGTTATTAAAGGAAAAGCACTCTCGAGTATAGTCAACTTATCTAGTCTTTACTAAACTGAAAGTGGTTCAACCCACATATTTACACACGTACCCAAAAAAAGGCTGAACGGTGAATTAATATGTTGGGCAGGTCGCATTGTATGGTGTCTTCACGACTCCCCAGCGATACTGCAGCGGAGCATGGGGGTCAGAGACAAGATAACCACCTTCCAGGTTCTTTCTCAGCTCACGCAGAGGCATATAAAGCTCCTCACCCAGCGTCATCTGAACCATACAAAAGTCATTAAGATGTTTTAATTCTCCGGCTGGCGGCTCATCAATCGCAAACACTGCTTTTGCCCAGCGCGCAGGACGCGAACGCGGATCAAAACGCCCCACCCTGTCTAAATGACGGCGAATAGAACTGAAAAACATCTTCAAACGCTTATCACGACTGGGAGTAGAGTAATCATCATACTCCTTGCGTGTCATACACTGACGACCTGTTTTGCGGATTTCCTGCAGATGCCACAGCGCATCATAAACATAGACACTGCGGTCATTGGCATACATGCAAAGTGCCAGCAACAGGCGTGTTGTCTTTTCGTCCGGGCGCTCAGCGCGCCTGCCCAGCTTTCTCGCAATGACATCAGTAAAAGCAACATAATCATAATCAAGATCTGCAGCCAGGCGGAATTGCTCCTCACTATAACCAGGCTGAACCCGCGCCGGTTTACGTATGTTCTGAGGCTGCTTAAAACGACGGTAACCATCACCTAAGGCTTTATCTTCCGGCACATAAAACGGAAAAGACGGCGTTCTCAGCAAAAATCTTGATGTTTTCGGTGTGGTTGAGGCCATAACCTCGGCGATACCTGTCTCTGTCACCTCAACAATCTGGTAGGAGTGCACGCCCGGTGCCACATAAATATCACCCGGTTTAATATCACTCAGTGCAACCGGATAGGTATCATGACGCAATGATTTGGTACTGGTTACATCAGCGATGTAATCAAGAAACTTTCTGACCCGAACGCCATCCGGCAAGTTATCCCATTGCTTCATATCATTCGAAATAACCTTCCCCGGCCGCATCTGATTATTCACCACGAAAGGCAGCTTGTGCTCATAGGCAAAAATCAAGCGCATCGCATAGGAAGCATCCGCACAGTCATTTTCAAACTTATAATAGATGGGCTTGGCCGGATTCATAAAAATATCATCCGTCCACTGTGTTTTTACCCAGTTCTGGTAACGTTTTTCCCAGTTATCATCCCATTGATTCACATCCACCCAGACCGCAGCCGAAGCCGACCCTAAGGGAAACAACAACATCAAAATGACTAACAATGAAGACCAATTAAATTTACTCATATAAACCAGCTTTACTTTATGGTGACAAGACTACCCAGACGAACAAATAAGACACAAACTTTGTCCCTGAGTTTACTGCAAAATGCACACTGAAACAGAAAAAACAACAAACAAGCGCAAAAAAGCCCGACCTTACCAAGTAAGTCGGGCTTTTTACAACAGTCAAATCGAATTCTTTGTAAAAAGAGTTCGGACAGCAAGCAGAATTACTGCTGGTATTGCTGCATGACACCGTCAATCTGGATTGGGCCTCTGTAAGTACCTTTTGCCTTAACTTTAGGCATAACAGGCATCATTGGCTTAGGCGCTGGTGGACGGTATACCGGACGCTGCTGCTGTACAGCCTGGCGGCAAGAGTAACGATGCGTATGAGGACGACTACCATTCGGATGCGTATGAGTAGTTGAATTTGTACACCCGGGAATAGCAGGATGTGTGTGTGTATCAGGATTTACAGCAGGGCGTGGAGCTGGTGCCGGAGCTGGCGCAGGACGCGGAGCTGGTTTAGCCATCCCTTTCTTACAGCTGTAACTATGTTTGTGGTTACGGTTGGTATAAGGATGTGTATGCGTCGTTGAATCAGTACAACCCGGAATAGCCGGATGTGTATGTGTCCACTTGTTACCAGTTGGTTTAGGAGCAGCTGGTTGGTTACAACTGCTGCAGTCAACAACAGTTTTAACAACCGGCTCTTCAGCAACCGCTTGTTGAGCAACCATTTGCTGGCTACAGCCAGATGCCAGCAAACCGGCAGCGATAACCGATGCAAGTGTTAGCTGAGTCTTCATTTTCATAGTCTTTAGTCTCGTTTAGTTGTTTAAGGGAAAGCACATCTGACCAGGCCAATCGAAATACCATCAGCACATCAGACAGGTTCCGGGCATAAAATCAATATATCCCTGATAGCATTATACAATGCAACCGCATTATTGATAATTTACAGAACTACTTTGTGACAAAACCCGATCAAAGTTGCGTAAAGCCAACAGTAAAACCCATACTATTGTGACTTCCGAACAACAGAATAATACATCGCTGCTCTACAAGAATAAACCCATCTTGTCTGAAAATTGCCAATCAATGAAAAAAAACCGCCTTAAAATCCACCCATTGGCGGAAAACCACCCCCCATAGGCATCTTACCCTTCATAGCCTGCATCATTTTTCTCATCCCGCCTTTCGAAAACTTCTTCATCACTTTACTCATCTGTTGCTGCTGCTTCAGCAAGCGATTCACATCCTGCACCTGCAAGCCACAACCCGCCGCAATACGGCGCTTTCGTGACGCCTTGATCAGCTCAGGGTGACGCCGCTCGGCCAGAGTCATCGAATTAATAATGCCAATCATTCTGCGCACCTCACGATCACCGACCTGACTGTTCACTTGCGCGGCCATCTTACCCATACCCGGCATTTTATCCATCAGGCCACCCATGCCGCCCATTTTCTGCATTTGCAGCATCTGTTCACGCAGATCCTCAAAATCAAAACTTTTGCCTTTATTCAGCTTTTTAGCCAGCTTCTGCGCCTGCTGGTGATCAACCTTCTGCTGAGCCTCCTCAATCAGGCTCAGCACATCGCCCATACCAAGAATGCGCGAAGCCATGCGGTCAGGATGGAACGCTTCCAACGCCTCCAGCTTTTCGCCAACCCCGATAAACTTGATCGGCTTACCGGTAATATGGCGCACTGACAGAGCGGCACCACCACGCGCATCACCATCCGCCTTGGTAAGTACCACACCGGTTAATGGCAGCGCATCACCGAAAGCCTTGGCCGTATTCGCAGCGTCCTGACCAGTCATACTATCCACAACGAACAGCGTTTCCACCGGCTTGACCGCCGCATGCAGCTGACTGATCTCGTCCATCATCTCAGTATCAATGGCCAGGCGCCCCGCCGTATCCAGAATCAGCACATCCACATATTGCCGTTTCGCGTGCTCCAGTGCTTTTTTTGCAATATCCACAGGATTCTGACTGGCATCACTGGGGAAAAAGATGGCATCCGTTTGTCCGGCAACCGTTTCCAGCTGCTTAATCGCTGCCGGACGATAAACGTCGCAGCTGGCAACCATTACCGATTTTTTATTTTTTTCTTTCAAAAATCGGGTCAGCTTACCCACCGTTGTCGTTTTACCGGCCCCCTGCAAGCCCGCCATCAGGATGACCGCCGGCGGCTGAGCATTCAGATCCAGCGACTCATTGGCCTGCCCCATGGTTTCAATCAATTCATCATTGACGACCTTGATTAATGCCTGCCCCGGGGTGAGACTGTTCAGCACCTCCTGCCCGACAGCCCGCTCACGAACCCTGCTGATAAAGTCCCGCACCACAGGCAGGGCAACATCAGCTTCCAGCAACGCCATACGCACGTCACGCAAGGCGTCTTTAATATTATCTTCGGTCAACCGGGCCTGGCCGCGTAATTTTTTTACTGTTCCGGACAGACGCCCGCTTAAATTTTCAAACATGATTCCCGTCTTCTTCTAGTCTCAGTCACGTACAAATTGCTATCATAGCATTAACCTGGCATCGAACCGTATCGTCATTTTACTGATAAACAAGCTGCGAGAAGCATGATAACAATGATCACCTCACTGGCCGCACTTGCATGGATAGCAACCTGGCTGGCCATCACCCTGCGGTTACGCAAGCAATCCGGACAAAAACCCGGCCTGAAAACGCTGAATACCCTGTGGTTAATCAGTCTTATCTTACACGGCAGCAGCCTGTTACTCCCCTGGCTGGAAAGCGGTCAGGTGATTATTGACCTGTTCGGCTCACTCTCCATTGTTGCATGGCTGACCAGCTTCCTGTTATTTCTGGCACATATCAAACGCCCGCTGGAAACCATGGGCCTGATTGTTATCCCCTGCACCCTGCTGACCCTGCTCCTGGCCACGATCATGACCCGGCACGGGAATAGCATTGTGCTGCAAAATGGCCTGGGCCTGCACATCATTTTATCACTGCTCGCTTACAGCATGCTGGCCTTAGCCACCCTGCAGGCTTTACTGCTATCCGCCCAGAGCCGTTTTCTGCATAAACATAAACCCAACGGATTTATCCGCACCCTGCCCCCGCTGCAGGACATGGAATCATTACTATTCCAGCTCATCGGCGCCGGCGTGATACTACTGACCCTTGGCCTGCTCAGCGGCCTCATCTATCTTGACGGCCTGTTCGGCAGGCATATCGCCCATAAAACCATCCTCTCGATACTCGCCTGGATTACCTTCGCCACCCTGCTTTTCGGTCACTGGCGTTATGGCTGGCGCGGGAAAATTGCTATTCGCTGGACAGTCAGCGGTTTTGTGTTGCTCATGCTCGGTTTCTGGGGCAGCAAATTTGTTATTGAGTATCTGGTTCAAAACACATGACTCTGGATAACATCCCGCTGGGCATTCAGTTTGCCGGACTGATCCTCCTGTTTTTGCTGTCAGGCTTTTTCTCCGGTTCAGAAACCGCGCTGATGTCACTGAACCGCTACAAACTGCGCCACCAAGCCGAACAGGGGCACGTCGGCGCACGTCTGGCACAAAAATTACTCGATAAGCCCGACCGGCTGATCGGCCTCATACTACTGGGTAACAACTTTATCAACATCCTGATCACCCAGCTCGCCACCCTGATCGGACTCAACCTGTTCGGCAGCGCCGGACTGGCCATCACCACCGGCCTGCTCACGCTGTTTCTGCTGATTTTCGCTGAAGTCATGCCGAAAACACTGGCCGCCCTGCATCCGGAACAAATTGCCTTCCCCGCATCACATATCTATACCGGCCTGCTGAAAGTCATCTGGCCGGTGGTCTGGCTGATCAATATTCTGTCCAATTCTATTCTGCGCCTGTTTCGGATGCGTCAGGATGTTGACGGCAGTATTGCGCTGAACCGCGAGGAGCTGCGCAGCATTATGCACACCGCCGGGCCTCATATTCCGAAATCCCATCTGGATATGCTGATCAGCGTACTGGATCTGGAATCGACAACGGTCGAAGATGTCATGATCCCGCGCAGCCAGATTCAGGGGCTGGATATGAGCCAGGACTGGAGTGAAATTGAGGAGCAGCTCATCCATAGCCAGTTTACCCGCGTGCTGGTCTATGATGATACACTGGATAATATTCTTGGCTTCCTGCACATGCGCAAAATCCTGCCACTATTTCAGGAAGGCAAACTGGATCGTGAACGCCTGACACTGGCAATCCGCCCCGCCTACTTTGTCCCGGAAAGTATTCCGCTGGCACAACAGCTGATTAACTTCAGGGAGGCCTCCAGGCGCATAGCCATTGTGGTCGACGAGTACGGGGAAATCCAGGGGCTACTAACCATAGAAGATATTCTCGAAGAAATTGTCGGTGAGTTTTCCACGGTGCCGGTCAGCCACAGCCGTGAAATACAACAACGTGAAGATGGCAGTTACTGGCTGGATGGCGCGACCTCCATCAGGGAAGTCAACCGTCAGCTGAACATCCAGCTATCCACTGATGGCCCCAAAACCATTAACGGACTTATTCTTGAGCACCTTGAATCTATTCCGGTTCCGGGCATGACCGTACTCATCGACAACCATCCGATGGAAATTCGCAAGACGCGCAATAATGCAGTAAAAACACTGATTATCCATCCACGTATAGAGCGCAATCAGGATAATAACAATGAGTAAGACCAAAACTCAGTACCATTGCACAGCCTGTGGCAGCGTCCACAGCAAGTGGAATGGTCAGTGCTCAGACTGCGGAGAGTGGAATACCCTGGAAGAAAGCGTCATGACACCCGCCTCAGCCGGCAAAAACCCGCGCTTCAGCGGGTATGCCGGGGAGCGGGCAGCCATCCAGTCGCTGGCCAATATCAAAACAGAAGAAATCCTGCGCACCCCCACCTCTTTACCCGAGTTCGACCGGGCGCTGGGCGGGGGGTTGGTGTCCGGCTCTGTGATCCTGATCGGCGGCGACCCGGGCATCGGCAAGTCCACCATTCTGCTACAGACCCTGTGTGAAATGCACAATACCAGCAGCCTGTACGTGACCGGCGAGGAATCCATGCAGCAAATCAGCATGCGCGCCAAACGACTGGCACTACCAGCACAACACCTGCGCCTGCTGACGGAAACCTGTGTGGAAACTATTCTGACCCTGGCACAGAGCGAAAAACCACAACTAATGGTGATTGACTCGATCCAGACCTTATTTACCGAACACCTGCAATCAGCGCCCGGCTCCGTCAGCCAGATCCGCGAATCAGCAGCACAACTGGTACGCTTTGCCAAACAAACCCAGACAGTCTTGTTTATTGTCGGCCATGTTACCAAGGAAGGCACTCTCGCCGGCCCACGGGTACTGGAGCACATGGTGGATACGGTACTTTATTTTGAAGGTGACCCCGGAGGTCGCTACCGCATCCTGCGTGCGGTAAAAAACCGCTTTGGTGCCGTCAATGAACTGGGCGTATTCGCTATGACTGAGCAAGGACTAAAAGGTGTCAGCAACCCGTCAGCCATCTTCCTTTCCCGCCATGAGGAGCCGGTACCCGGCAGCGCCATCATGGTAACCAGAGAAGGAACACGCCCCTTGCTGGTGGAAGTTCAGGCACTGGTGGACAACAGCCACGGCAGCCATTCGCGCCGTGTGGCACTGGGCCTGGAGCAAAATCGCCTGGCCATGTTACTGGCAGTCCTGCACCGGCATGGAAATATCGCCATGTTTGATCAGGATGTCTTTATTAATATAGTCGGCGGTGTTAAAATCAGCGAAACTGCCGTAGATTTACCGTTGCTGATCGCTGCTTTTTCCAGCTTTCGCAATCGCCCGCTGCAAAATGATGTTGTTATATTTGGTGAAGTCGGGCTCGCTGGTGAAATACGTCCGGTTCCGAATGGTGAAGAGCGATTGCGCGAAGCTGCTAAACACGGTTTCAAAAGGGCTATAATCCCCAAAGCAAATAAACCACACCAAAAAATAAAAGGTATCGAAGTGACTGCTGTTGCCCGGCTTAGTGACGCCATTGATGCGTTGGTGTGAAAAAACAACACACTGGTCGCATATTTGTTGACTCTACACCACAGATATAATATTTTTAGCGGCAGTCTGGGGCCATAATTTTATTCACAATTTTTCAGAATTAATCTGTCCCCGCGTGTTTCGTCTTCGAATCCCGTTTTCAACGTTCAATTGTAGAAATTGATTTATGAATCGCTTGCCTGCTTACTCGGTCAGGGAGTTTTATATTGTCTTTTGCTAAATTAGGCTTACACGAAAGTATTGCCGCAAATATTGCGGATGCCGGTTATGAAAACCCGACCGAACTACAGGAACAACTTATTCCACTGATGCTGGAACGTAAAAATGTTGTGGTCTGGACACAATCAGCTGCCGGAAAAACCGGAGCTTTCCTGATCCCTGCTATCAACTACATACTCAATCACCCGATTGATGAGCACCAGGGTTCACGCATCCTTATCCTCACTTCACGGCGCGACCGGGTTAACCAGATCACCTACACTGTAAAACGCCTGTTGGGTGACGCCCAGCAACAGATCCGCACCGGCTTCATTGTCAGTGGCCGCCCGTACCAACCGCAAATGCGCCTGTTACGCCGCCCGCTTGACTTAATGATTGCGACCCCCGGACGCCTCAACGATCTGGTCGATAATGACAAAGCAGACTTTTCAAATATTGAACTACTGATTATTGATGACCTGACAGCGATCTGTAAAAAAGGGTTATCTGAACTGGTCGACAAGATAATTGCACAAAAATCAGAAACAACACCTGTCGTGGCTTTTGTGCGTCCGGATGAGGAAGTGACCACTTACGCCCGGAACCTGTTAAAAGGCGCTACTGAGATTACTGTAGAGGATGAAAAGAGTCAGTTATTACAGCTAAAGCAAGTAGTGCATAAAGCCGATGACTTCAGCCACAAACTGAGCCTGACTAATCATTTACTGGATCACTTACAGGGCAAGCCTGCGGTCATTTTCATCAACTCCTCCAAAACTGCAAAAACTCTGGCAGACCATCTTGCCAATCTCGGCCATACTGCCGATGCAACACATTTACTCGCGCCCGAAGAACGCAATCTTGAGGACTGCCCGATTCTGATTGTGCCGGATGATGAAGACTTCCTGCCTGAGATGGGAAGCGACGTTCCTGTTATTCACTTTGACATACCGGACACAGCAGAAGCTTACAGTAACAGGTTACAAAATATACTTGGTACAGATAAGGATAAACATGCTGAACAGATAACCTTACTGGCTGCTCATAGCGAAAAAGACAACCTTAAAAAGCTGGAAGACTTTCTGGGTGAGAAGCTGGATAGTAAAAATATTCCCGGTCTGGAGCCTAAACAGAAAGCAGCACCAAAGAAAATCGGCAACAAAGCAGGCCGTAAAGCACAACCCAATAAAACCGGTGCACAGAATACCCGTGGCAAAAAAGGCGGCACAAGCAATGATAAGCAGCAACGCTCACGCAAAGGCCCGTTTGGCCGCCTGAATAATAATGGCGGTGGTGCTGGTGCAAATCAGCGCAAAGGCAATGCTGGCAAACGTCCGGGTGCTGATACAGCTCAGCAGTCCGGTGGAAACTATGAAATCGGCAGCTGGGAAAACCAGGGCTACAGCCCGAGTAAAAAATCAGACTCAGACAAAAAAGTGGTTATTCGCTACAAAGAGAAGAAGCGGCGCACCCTGGTCAAGTAAAACAGGGGCTTTATCTGCAAAAGATAAGCTCCTGCTATACCACTTTAATGACCCGATAAAAGTTTATGACAACAACTTATCGATAATCGGCGAATTAGCAGCCGGAAAATCAAGCTTAGACAAATCGCTTTTCGGAAACCAGCAAACTTCCTGACCTTCACACCCACGCGGCTCGCCACTAAACTCACGAACCAGCCATACATCAAGAAAAATATTTTTATCCGGATATCGGTGCCGGATTTCTGTAAAAGCCTGCATACGGTCAGAGTCAGCAGAAATACCCAGCTCCTCCTGCAACTCCCTTGCTAAAGCTGTTCGTGCTGACTCAGCAGATTCAACCTTCCCGCCGGGAAACTCCCACTTCCCGCCCTGATGCTTGTTGGCCGGTCGTCGCGCCAGTAAGATACGATCACTCTCATCCGGAATAACAGCGGCCACCACGTGCAGCCACTGCTCATCATCGTTATCAGCTGCGGTATTCAGCATTGATTTTAACGTAGTCGTAGGAAAAGTCACAGGTCCAGGTTGAGGCGGCCACATCACCACGCCCCAGTAAAATACGCACAGTGATCTCATCCTGCTTCATCACCCGCTGTCCCTGTTCTTCAGTATAAGAGACAGCCGGCTGGCCACTCTCAACCAGCAAGGTATCCCCCAACCAGACTGTGATCAGAGAAACATCCAGATTATCCACAGGACTGCGGCCGATAGCAGCCAGAATACGCCCCCAGTTAGGGTCACTGGCGAACATGGCTGTCTTTACCAGCGGCGACAAAGCAACTGTCTGGCCAACAGCACGCGCCTCATCACGTGACGCTGCCCCTTCCACCTCAATGCTGATGAATTTAGTTGCGCCCTCACCGTCACGGACAATCGCCTGAGCAAGATAAAGACAGACCTCATACACCGCCTGACGAAACGCTGCCAGATTTTCGCCGTCACCACGCACACCGGACTGCCCGGTTGCTGCCAGAATCAGCGCGTCATTTGTCGAAGTATCACCATCAACCGTAATGCAGTTAAAGGTTTCATCCACCACTTCACTGAGCAGTGTTTGCAACACATCACCATCAACTGCAGCATCAGTGGCCACATAACCCAGCATCGTCGCCATGTTAGGGTGGATCATCCCCGAGCCTTTGGATATCCCGGTAATCGTCACCACCCCGCCTTCCAGCGCTACCTGCCGACTAACCGCCTTGGCCACTGTGTCCGTGGTCATAATCGCCGCCGCGGCCTGACCCCAGTTATCCGCAGACAAGGCTTCTACCGCAGCAGGCAAGGCTGCCTCAAAACGTGCTACCGGCAGTTGCATACCAATCACACCGGTAGAAAACGGCAATACCGCTTCAGCCTCACACCCCGCCAATTTGGCCAGCAAATCACAGGTCGCTTTAGCCGCCTGCAACCCCGGCTCACCGGTTCCTGCATTGGCATTACCGGAGTTAATCAGCAAATAGCGGGAAGCAGCAGCGGCAAGATGTTCGCGGGCAACAATAACCGGCGCGGCACAGAAAGCATTTCTGGTAAATACGGCTGCACACTGACTACCCTCAGCCAATTCCAGCAACACGAGATCATTACGTTCCTTATACCGGATTCCTGCAGCTACAGCAGACAAACGCACACCGGCAACCGGTAACAGCTTCTCAGGTGGAAACAGGTTGACAGCCATCAGACTAACTTCCCATGACATTGTTTATATTTTTTGCCGGAACCACAGGGGCAGGGATCATTACGCCCGACTTTCACCCCGTCACGCACATAAGGCTGTTCAGCGGGCGGAACACTGCCATCCGTCACCGCATCAACCACCTCATCATCAAAAATGCTTCCGGCACTCGGATGCGAGTATTCCACGCCCTGCTGCATCTCTGCAGGCTCCATCACCTCGGCCATCTGCCGGGGCTCACTGACCTGAATCCGCATCAGGAACATAATCACTTCATCCTTGATCTTTTCCAGCAACTCCTGGAACATTTCAAAGGCTTCGCGTTTATACTCCTGTTTAGGATTTTTCTGGGCATAGCCGCGCAGCCCAACGCTCTGACGCAGGTAATCCATCGCCGCCAAATGCTCTTTCCACTGCGAATCCAGAATATGCAACATGGCATCACGCTCCAGACGCCGCATACCTTCTGATCCGATCAGCTCTTCCTTGTGTGCCAGTACCTTTTCAGCTTCCTGCTGGATCCGCTCACGCAGATTTTCTTCATACAGCGTATCGTCCTCATCCAGCCATTGCTGAACCGGTAGCTGCATACCCAGATCACTGGCCAGCTGCTGCTCAAGACCGGCAATATCCCACTGCTCATCAACACTGTTGGGCGGGATATGATTACTGATCACATTATCAACCACGTCAAAACGGATTGAGTTGATCATTTCCTGAATATCATCAGCTTCCAGCAGTTCAGAACGTTGCTCATACACCACTTTACGCTGGTCATTGGCCACATCATCATATTCCAGCAGGTGCTTACGAATGTCGTAGTTGTGCGCCTCAACCTTGCGCTGTGCATTCTCAATCGATTTGGAAACCAGACCGGCCTCAATCGCCTGCCCTTTTTCCATACCCAGCTTCTGCATCATTGCCTTGACCCGGTCAGAGGCAAAAATACGCATCAAATTGTCCTCCAGCGACAAGTAGAAACGGGAGGAACCCGGATCCCCCTGACGACCGGCACGGCCACGCAACTGGTTATCAATCCGCCGCGACTCGTGGCGCTCAGTACCCAGAATATGCAGGCCACCGGACGCTAATACGGCATCATGACGCTTTTGCCACAGCTCAGTAATTTTATCTTTCGCCTCCTGAGTTGAACCTTCCGGCAACTGCCTCAGCTCTTCATCAAGACTACCGCCCAGCACAATATCAGTACCACGTCCCGCCATATTGGTTGCAATCGTCACCGCCCCGGGACGACCGGCATTTGCGATAATATGCGCCTCACGCTCATGCTGCTTGGCGTTCAGAACTTCATGCGGGATACGCAGCTTTTTCAACTTGCCGGAAACCAGCTCAGAAGCCTCAATCGAGGCCGTACCCACCAATACCGGACGCCCTTTTTCAACGCAGTCCTTAATATCTTCGATAATGGCATCGAACTTTTCTTCTGCGGTCAGGTAGATCAGATCATTGGCATCATCACGAACCATAGGCCGGTGAGTCGGAATAACCACCACTTCCAGGCCATAAATCTGCTGTAACTCGAAAGCTTCTGTATCCGCTGTACCGGTCATACCGGATAACTTGTCATACAAGCGGAAGTAATTCTGGAAGGTGATGGAAGCCAGCGTCTGGTTCTCAGCCTGAATCTCAACGCCTTCTTTTGCCTCAACCGCCTGGTGCAGACCTTCAGACCAGCGCCGTCCCGGCATGGTACGACCAGTAAACTCATCCACGATAACAATCTTGCCATCACGGACAATATAATCGACATTCTTCTGGAACAGCACATGCGCGCGCAGACCGGCATTCAAATGATGCAGCACAGCGATACTGACAGAGTCATAAAGCCCCGCACCATCAGTCAGAATACCCAGCTCCTGCAGCAGATTTTCTGCATTTTCCTGGCCTTCTTCAGTCAGATAAACCTGCTTACCCTTCTCATCAACCGAATAATCACCCGGCCCGTCTTCCTCCTGCTGGCGCACCAGTTGCGGGATAACGTTATTAATCGCGATATAAAGCTCAGAAGCATCCTGGCTGGGGCCGGAAATTATCAGTGGAGTGCGTGCCTCATCAATCAGGATCGAATCCACCTCATCCACGATGGCATAAGACAGCTTACGCTGTACACGCTCTTCTTTGGAGAAGGCCATATTATCGCGCAGATAATCAAAACCGAATTCGTTATTAGTTCCGTAAGTAATATCTGCCGCATAAGCAGCACGACGCTGCTCCTGATTCAGGCCATTGATAATGACGCCGGTGGTCAGTCCCAGAAAACCATACAGTTTAGACATCCACTCCGCATCACGCTGCGCCAGATAATCATTCACTGTAATAACGTGCATTCCCTGACCGGGCAGCGCGTTGAGGTAAGCGGCCAGAGTCGCCACCAGCGTCTTACCCTCACCGGTACGCATTTCAGCGATTTTGCCGCTGTTGAGCACCATACCGCCGATCATCTGCACATCATAGTGACGCATGCCCAGCACACGTTTGCTGGCCTCACGCACGGTGGCAAAGGCCTCCGGCAAAATATCGTCCAGCGTAGCACCGTCAGCAAGACGCTGCCGGAACTCAGGTGTTTTAGCCTGCAATTCGGCATCACTCAATGCCGCGTACTCATCTTCCAGCGCATTAATATTTTTGACTATTTTGTAGTAAGCCTTGACCAGACGGTCATTACGGCTACCAAAGATCTTTCTGGCAACGGAACCCAGCATATGCTTATATTTCTCCTAAAATTTTTCTGTCGGCAGAGCTCTTAACGGCTTAATACCGGCACTTTCCCTGAGCCAACGCACAAGGCAGATGATACACCCGCAAGGTAACGGTCGTATTAATATGTTTATATATTTGGCTCAATAAGGATAAAACAAGGTAGCTGCCGAAAAAACCGCAGCGTCGCGGCAAGTATATAACCAATAGCCGTCCACACGGTGAATTTTATTCACCGCCCTGCTTCAGATAGGCTTGCGGATCAACCCGCTCGCCTTTTTTCAGAATCTCAAGATGCAGATGCGGGCCGGTAGAACGGCCGGTACTACCCATTAAAGCAATACGATCTGCCTTGCTCACTACCGCACCCTTCTCAACCAGTGCTTTGTTGAGATGCGCATAACGACTGATTAGCTCATCACCATGATCAACTTCCACTACGTTGCCATAGCCACCCTTACGCCCGACAAAGGATACCACTCCCCCCGCAACAGAATGAATTTCAGTCCCCCTTGGCCCGGCAAAATCAATCCCGCCATGCATACGGGAGCGGCCATTAAAAGGGTCACGCCGCTGACCGAAAGGTGAAGAAATGTAGCCCTTTTTTACCGGCGCATAGGAAGGTGAAACTTCCTCTTCAATCGCCCGCCCTTCCATTAAACGGTACAGGCTCTCCAGCACATTACCCTGCCGGGCCAGACTGGATTCCATAGACTGAAAACTCCCCAGCAACTCGCTGGTAGACACCTGTGGCGCTGCAGCGGGCATATAATCATCCTCCAGACCACCCTGAGGCGGTTTTTCATCCAGGGCAAACTCAGCGGGATCCAGCTTTGCCCGCTTAATCACCCGCTTTGCCAGCGCATTTATCCGGGTTATTTCAGCCTCCAGCCCCCCAAGACGTTGGGAGAAAGTATCCACATCCACTGTATAGTTGGCATAAGTCTTTTTAATTTCCGAGACTGTTTCCATCTGGCCTTCCAGTGTACTAATAATTTTGCTCACTTCACTTTGCGTCAGTGTAGTATGCTTTGGCGTATCCTCCAGCTTGTATAAACCGAGCATCTGGTTCACTGACAAACCAATAACCAACAGTGCTATGCCGCAGGCCGGAAGCATCAGGTGCAGGATCGGATTAAGGCTGAATGAAGCGCGGCGGGAACCGTCGCTACTAAGACAAATCACTTTCATTTCAACAACACTCGCGAGCCCTACAAAACCAAAACAGTACGTGCGTATTATTCTCGTTGGATCGCGCGCTACCCGGATACAATAATATAGTATGAAAAAAGTTGATTATCTGCTTAAAGACAACTTTCTCAGTGAACGGCTGAATCAACTGGATCAGCTGACCACGGCAATTGAGGAGCTCGTATCGATGCCACTGACAAACCGGGTATGGCCATTGATTCACGGACGCAAGCTGACCCTGCTGACTGACGACCCGCACCTTGCAACTCAGGCCCGCTTCATGCAGAAACCGCTTTGTAAACATATAAATACTAAACTCAAGCTCAAACTATCGGGGGTGGATGTTAAAGTGATGAGCCTGCCACTTGCAAGAAAAAATAAGAATATGAGCAGAAACAGGGTTGATCCGCAAACAAAAGAAGTGGTAACCAGTATTGCGGACTCGATAGAAGACCCTGAGCTACAGACAGCACTGAAACGCTTAATCAGTGCTGACAGCTCCGGAAGCAGATAGCATGTAGCTTAAGATTTAAACGCCCGCCAGGACGTAGTTATCAGAAAAAATAGCCTGACGATTTCTGGCCTTTTCCAGCGTCACGATTTCCCAGCTCTCCCGTTGTTGCAGTAATTTGCGCACCAACAGGTTATTAATCGCATGACCCGCTTTATGGCCATGGAAAGCACCGATTATGCCATGCCCCAGCGTATACAGGTCGCCAATGGCATCCAGCACTTTGTGCCGTACGAACTCATCCTGATAACGCAGACCATCAGGATTCAGCACCCGGAACTCATCCAGCACAATGGCATTTTCCAGGCCACCACCCAGTCCCAGGTTCATTGAGCGCATCTGCTCAATATCACGCATAAACCCAAAGGTACGGGCCCGCGCTATTTCACTGGCATACGGTTGTTCGGAAAAGTCCACTTCGACTGTCTGACCGGTGGCATTAACGGCGGGATGGCTGAAGTTAATGGCAAACGAAGCCTTAAAACCTTCATAGGGAGACAAACTGGCCCAGCTATCGCCTTTACGGAACTCAACGGTTTCCTTGATACGAATAAAACGCTTGGCAGCACTTTGCTCTTCAATACCCGCTGACAACAGCAAGTAAAGAAACGGGGCCGCGCTGCCATCCATAATCGGGATCTCGGGCGCATCAAGATCGACATAGACATTATCAATGCCAAGACCCGCCAGAGCCGACAATAAATGCTCTATCGTAGCCACTTTGACAGCACCATCGACCAGTGCTGTGCATAATGTTGTTTCACCAACAGACTCCGGGTGCAATGCAATTTCAGGATAGCCATCCAGATCCACTCTGCGGAACACCACTCCCGTATTAACAGCTGCAGGGCGCAGCACCATCGACACTTTCTTACCGGAGTGAAGCCCTATGCCCAGCGTGGATACCGACTCTTTCAATGTTCGTTGTTTAAGCACAGTGATATAGCCCTAATGTTTTGTCCAACTTACTGATACCCACCGGAAAAATAACGCGGCAGAGTATAACACACTTTTTTTTGGAAAAGCCTATCAGGGTTTCCTGGTTCGCAAGCTGAACAAGATACACCATTAGCGTGCTCTTGCATCAAAATCAACAATAAAGCCAGTGAAATGGAAGCCGGTTAGTGGGAACCGGCCTCCATTAAGGGCATGTTATTTTCCTGTTTACTACTAATCAGTCCGCCTGATTGCGCAGAAAAGCAGGAATATCCAGCACACCGGACTCATACCCCGCACGTTGCTCATAAACACCACGGCCGGAGGTTGCACGCCCTTCGCCCACTGCAATTTTCTGTGGAATATTTTCCTCAATCTGCACCGGACGTAAAGCCGGGCGCCGTGGCTGCGCCTGCTTCGCGGAAGGCGCATTACTGAGAGAGTCATCTTCCAGACCCGTGGCTACCAGTGTAACGCGGATTTCATCGCTCATTTCCGGATCAATAACCGTACCCACCACCACGGTAGCTTCATCAGAAGCAAACTGGCGGATAACTTCACCCACTTCCTCAAACTCATGAATACCCATGTCCAGACCGGCAGTAATATTCACCAGAATACCCCGCGCACCGTCCAGACAGACATCTTCCAGTAACGGACTGGAAATAGCTGCCTGCGCAGCCTTGGCTGCACGCTCATCACCCTGGGCACGACCGGTTCCCATCATGGAAACCCCCATACCGGACATGGTGGTACGCACATCCGCGAAATCCACGTTGATCAGACCCGGACGGGTAATCAGCTCAGCAATACCCTGCACCGCATTCAGCAGCACATTATTTGCAGCCTTAAACGCATCCAGCAGCGATACATTCTTACCCAGAGAGGTCAGCAGTTTCTGGTTAGGAATGGTAATCAGCGAGTCGACATACTTACCCAGCTCAGCAATACCCTGATCCGCTGCTTTCATGCGCTTCGGACCTTCAAACGGAAATGGTTTGGTCACCACAGCCACGGTCAGAATGCCAAGATCCTTGGCAATTTCAGCCACTACCGGAGCTGCACCGGTACCGGTTCCGCCACCCATGCCTGCGGTAATAAACAGCATATCAGAGCCTACAATCAGCTCTTTAATACGCTCACGGTCTTCCAATGCAGCCTCACGACCCACTTCAGGGTTCGCACCTGCACCCAGACCCTTGGTCAGCGCTGTACCCAGCTGCAGTACGGTTTTAATACCACTGCCTTTCAGTGCCTGAGCATCGGTATTCGCGCAGATGTATTCAACACCCTCGATACCGGACTCCAGCATATTAATGACCGCGTTACCGCCACCACCACCAACACCAACCACCTTGATGACAGCACCATTATCAACATTATCCATTAGTTCAAACATGCCCGTTTTCTCCAATATTAAAACGACTAAACAATTATTTACTTTAACTATCTACTTAAAAACTTCCGTTAAACCAGTTTTTCAGCCGATCCCACAAACTTTCCGAATCCACCGGAGAGCTGAATGATCTGGTTTCACCATAAGCCTGCTGCGCCACTCCATATAGCAGCAGCCCTACCCCGGTAGAATGGATAGGATTCTGGACTTCACCACGCAACCCACCAACATCACGCGGCATTCCGATCCGAACCGGCATATGGAAAACTTCCTCTGCCAGCTCGACTACGCCATTCATTTTCGAAGTACCACCGGTAAGGACGATGCCTGCCCCGATGCGCTCTTCATAACCACTGCGGCGTAATTCCTGTAATACCAGTGAGAACAACTCCTCATAACGGGGCTCGATCACTGATGCCAGCGTCTGGGTGGAAAGACTGCGCGCCTCACGCTCTCCCACACCCGGAACCTCAACAAACTCTTCTTCTTCAACCAGCTGACGCAGGGCCGTGCCGTAACTCACCTTAATGCGCTCAGCATGTGGTGTCGGCGTTCTGACTGCGACAGCAATATCATTGGTTACCTGATCACCGGCAATCGGAATAACCGCCGTATGGTGAATCGAACCATTCAGAAAGACAGCAATATCGCTGGTACCACCACCGATATCCACCAGACAGACACCCAACTCTTTCTCATCATCCTCAAGTACCGCATAACTGGAAGCCACCTGCTCCAGAATAATATCCTCGACCCGCAGCCCGCAGCGCTCAACACATTTGACAATATTCTGTGCCGCACTATGCGCTGCAGTCACCAGATGAACCCGCGCCTCCAGCCGGACACCCGACATGCCGATCGGCTCACGAATCCCTTCCTGCTGATCAATCACATACTCCTGAGGTAAAACATGCAGTATTCTCTGATCTGCCGGAATAGCCACGGCACGGGCGGCATCCATCACCCGATCGACATCAAAGGCGGTGACCTCTTTGTCCTTGATGGCCACAATACCGTGTGAATTCAGACTGCGCACATGACTGCCGGCAATCCCGACATAGACAGATTCAATCTGCATGCCTGACATGAGCTCAGCTTCCTCAACCGCACGCTGGATAGACTGAATAGTTGACTCGATATTAACCACCACACCTTTTTTCAGCCCGCGTGACGGATAGGAACCAATACCGATAATTTCCAGCGTACCCTCATCCGTGATCGCGCCTACTAAAGCAACCACCTTTGAGGTGCCTATATCCAGCGCAACAATCGTATTCTGCTCAACTTTTTTTGACATAAATTAGCTCCTGAGCCGCTCTGGCAACCTGTTATCCAGAGAACTGACCGCTCCGATCTGATCAGAGCCCTGCTTCCATTCAACCGCAAAACCATTGGTATACCGCAGGTCAATCCGGCGCACCTCTGAGAATTTTGCACGCAATTCCTGCATATATCCCACCCTGAAGCGCTGTACGCGCTTCTTTTGTTCCTCACGACCAATAATGACCTCCGGCCCCTGCCGGAACTTCATCCGCCATGTACCACGATCATCTTCAGTCAGCTCGACTATCTCCAGCCCGAGACCATCCAGCAGCCCCGCCAGCTCAACATAACGTTCAGCCATTTCACGCCCCTTATCCGCCGGACTGTATACGGTGGGGAAAACATCTGCTTTACCGGCCAGCTCACCGGGGAAAATCTCCCCAAACTTATTCAGCAGATGCTCTTTACCCCAGAAGGCAACAGGATATTGCTCCTCCAGATTGATAAACAGCTGATCCGGCCAAGCCTTGTTCAGGCTCACTGATCGAATCCAGGGATGCGCCTCCAGATCCTGCTCCAAAGCTTCCGCATCCAGCAGATACAGGTTGGTTGCGATATAAGGCTCAATAATGGCCTGCAACTCTGCCTGATCCGCATATTGCAACCTACCCTTCAGCTCAACCTTTTGTATCGGCAGATTTTCCGGCTTATTCAGCCATGACACTGACCACATGACCGCCCCTGCCACTACCATCAGCACAGCCACGGCCAGTAACGCATTCACCATGCGCGGAGACAGCGAAACAGAGCGCAGCGGATTTTTAAACTGCCGCTTAGAAGACAGCTGATTCTTTGCTGCAACCCGCGTCCGTGGCTGCTGCTTCAGCTTTTTTCCTGTCTGCCTGCGCTGTACCATCCGGTTCACCATTACAACGTTGTCTCCAGAATCCGTAACACCAGCTGACTAAAACCCAAACCGGTCTGCGCAGCCGCCTTTGGCACCAGGCTATGGTCGGTCATGCCCGGATTGGTATTGACTTCAATCAGCCAGTTACGTCCGTCTTCACCACGCATCAGATCAACACGCCCCCAGCCTTCACCATTCACCGCAGCAAAGGCCTGCACGGCCAGCTGCTGCATAGCCTGCTCATCCTCCGCAGCCAGACCACAGGGGCAGTGATATTGCGTATTATCAGACACATACTTGGCCTCATAATCATAAATCTCACCTTCCGGCTCAATCCTGATTACCGGCAATGCTTCACCATCCAGCATCCCGACCGTATATTCTTTACCCACAATCCACTGCTCCGCCATCACCACCGGATCTGATTTCAGGGCCAGCTCAAATGCCGGCTTCAGCTGCTCTGCCGTGCTCACCTTACTGATGCCCACACTGGAACCTTCCCGCACCGGCTTAACCGCCAGCGGCAAACCCAGCTCCGCCACCACCGCATCAAAATCCGTATTTTCAGTCAGGATACGGTGATCAGGCGTTGGCAATCCGGCTCCCAGCCAGATACGCTTGGTGGTCAGCTTATCCATGCACACAGCTGAAGCCATCACACCGCAACCGGTATAAGGAATACCCATTAACTCCAGTGCGCCCTGGATAACACCGTCCTCACCACCCCGGCCATGCAAAATATTGAATACCCGGTCATAGTTACCGTTCTGCAGCACACTGATAATATCCTCACCGACATCAACCCCGTGCGCATCAACACCTGCTTCCTGCAAACCCTTCAGCACCGCAGCACCGCTATTCAGCGACACCTCACGCTCAGCACTCAGCCCACCCAGCAAGACAGCGACCCGGCCAAAGCGACTCATATCAGTCATGCCTCACCTCCGCTGCTGACCGACAACTCTTCGGGCAAGCTGGAAGCCAGCGCACCGACACTGCCGGCACCCTGCGTCAGCACCACATCACCGTCCTGCAAAATATTACGCAACACGGCGGGCACATCCTCCACTTCGGATACAAAAATCGGATCAACTTTGCCACGCATCCGAATCGCCCGTGCCAGCGCACGCCCGTCAGCTCCGGCAATCGGTTGCTCACTGGCCGCATAAACATCCAGCAATACCAGCACATCGACCTCCGATAACACCTGTGCAAAGTCCTCAAACAGGTCACGGGTACGGGTATAACGGTGCGGCTGAAAAACCTCGACCAGACGACGCTCAGGCCAGGCACTGCGGGCTGCCTGCAGCGTTGCAGCCATTTCCGTGGGGTGATGCCCGTAGTCATCGACCAGCAACGCCTTACCACGCCCGAAATCGACTTCACCATGCAGCTGAAAACGCCGCCCGATACCCTCGAATTCACGCAATGCCTTGAGAATTGCTTCATCGCTGACATCCAGCTCCGAAGCCACCGCAATCGCTGCCAGCGCATTTAATACATTATGCTCACCCGGCAGATTCAACGTCACATCCATGGTGCGCCCGTCACGCGTGCACTCCAGCCGGAAGTGGCTTTGCGAACCGTCATAGCGCACATTGGTCGCACGAATATCAGCCGGCTGCTCAATACCATAGGTCACTATAGGACGATTCACGTCCTCCATAATCGAACGGATATGCTCATCATCGGCACACAATACCGCCAGACCATAGAACGGCAGGTTATGCAGAAACTCAACGAAGGTGGCCTTCAGCTTATTGAAGTCGCCGTCATAGGTGGACAGGTGGTCAGCATCAATATTGGTGACCACTGCCACCATCGGCTGCAGATGCAAAAAGGACGCATCACTTTCATCTGCCTCTGCAACCAGGTACTCCCCTTCACCCAGCTTTGAATTACGTGCTGAACTTATCAGTTTGCCGCCGATTACATAGGTCGGATCCAGACCACCTTCCACCAACAGGCTGGTCGTCAGACTGGTGGTCGTAGTCTTGCCGTGTGTGCCCGCAACAGCAATGCCATGCCGGAAACGCATCAGCTCAGCCAACATTTCCGCACGCTTGATAATCGGAATACGCTGCTCACGTGCTGCCTGAATTTCCGGGTTAGCCACATCAATCGCCGTTGACACCACAATCACATCCGCACCGGCAATCTGCCCGGCAGCATGCCCCTTAAACACAGTCACGCCCTGCTCCTGCAGGCGGCGGGTCATCGCATTATCAGCAAGGTCAGAGCCGGTCACGGTATAGCCCAGATTGGCTACCACCTCAGCAATCCCGCCCATACCGGCACCACCGATGCCGATAAAGTGCACCTGATTAATGCGTTTACGGGCCAGATGATCATTTCCTGCTTTCATGACTGCTTGTATTCCTCGTTAAAATCATAACCCGCATAAGCCGCACACACGGCAGCCACCTGTAACGTTGCATAAGGCTTAGCCAGCCTGCGTGCGGCAATACCCATTTTCACCAAGCGGGCGCGGTCAGCACACAACTCTTCCAGCATCCCGGCCAGCTTCTCAGGGCTCAGGTCACGCTGCTGCACCAGATACGCAGCGCCGTTATCGGCCAGATAAGCACCGTTCGCGGTCTGATGGTCATCCACCGCATAAGGATAGGGAACCAATATGGCTGCCACCCCGGCCGCCGCCACTTCAGCAACCGTCAGCGCACCGGAGCGGCATATAATTAAGTCGGCCCATCCATAGGCCTCAGCCATGTCCACTATGAAAGCGGTAACGTCAGCATCAACGGCTGACTCAGTATATTTCTGTTTTGCCTCATCAATATTGCGCGTCCCGGCCTGATGCCGCACCAGCGGGCGCTTACCCGCAGGCAACATAGCCAACGCCTGTGGCACTATTTCATTCAACGCTGCAGCCCCCAGACTGCCGCCGATCACCAGCACATGCACCGGCTCATCATCACGATCTGACAGACGCTCAAGCGGTGCCGGCAAATCGGCAATATCCATGCGCACCGGATTACCGGTCGCCAGTATTTTTTCACCAGCCGGAAAAGTGCCGGGAAAACCTTCCAGCACCCGCTTGCTGATTTTCGACAGCAGCTTATTGGTCAGCCCCGGTACGGCATTCTGCTCATGAATCACCACCGGCTTACCCATCAGTGCCGCAACCAGACCACCCGGCCCGGCCACAAAACCGCCCATACCGAGCACTGCTGCAGGCTTATGCTTCAGCATAATCTGTACCGACTGAAACAAGGCTATGGTCAGCTTAAACGGTGCCAGCAGCAGGGTTTTCCAGCCTTTACCCCGCAGTCCGGTAACAGTCAGCCAGGCCATATCAATACCGGCTTCCGGAACCACTTTAGCCTCCAGCCCGGCATGCGTGCCCATCCAGATCACCGGTATATCCTGCGCCATCAGAGCACGGGCCACCGCCAGCCCCGGATAAACATGCCCGCCGGTGCCGCCCGCCGTAATCAGAACAGGGTGCTTAGCCGGCATTAGCCACCCCCTGTTTTATGACACGGGCTGCCGGCCTGCGGCGCTTCGCCTGACGCGGCGAGCCGAAAATACTGATCTGGGTATCACGGTGCACACGCATCAGCAAAGCCATCGCCATCAGGCTCACTAACAAACTACTGCCGCCATAACTGATTAAAGGCAGAGTCAGACCTTTGGGAGGCAAAACCGCCAGATTAACCCCGACATGCAAAATAACCTGAAAACCAATCCAGAAGCCGATCCCGTAAGCAACATAAGCCCCGAAATGCTGGCCCTGCTTATCGGCCTGAAAACCAATCGCAAAGGCGCGGTATACCAGCCAGCCAAACAGGGCCAGCACCACCAGCATGCCAACAAAACCGAACTCTTCAGCCAGTACCGCAAAGATAAAATCGTTGTGGGCCTCCGGCAGGTAAAACAGCTTTTGCACCCCGGCGCCCAGACCATTACCAAACCAACCGCCATCACCGATAGACATCAGTGCGTGCACCATCTGATACCCCTTACCACTCTCATAAGCCCAGGGATTCAGATAGGCTTCAATCCGGTCACCGCGGTAGCCCATCATCGCCAGCGGAATCATCACCGCAACAGCACCAGCCAGCAGGATACCCAGCCGTTTAAAGGGCACACCACCCAGAAACAACATCGCCAGACCCACGGTAATCATGATTACCGTCGAACCGAAATCAGGCTCCAGAAGCAGCAAACCTCCGGCCACTCCCAGCACCAGCAATGGAATAATCAGCGGCTTATATGAAGGCGAATTCGAGAGATTTTTTCCATGCCGCACCAGATAACCGGCCAGATACAGAATCATGATCAGCTTTACGACCTCGGATACCTGAATCGATACCACTCCGAAACTGAGCCAGCGGCGTGCCCCGTTTACTTCAGTACCAACACCGGGAATCAGCACCAGCACCAGCAGCAGCAAAAACAGTGGCAACAGCTTAACCCCCAGACTCTGCCAGAAATTCAGGCGGATCTGATAAACAAGCAAAGCCAGTACAACCCCCAGACCTACAAATAACAACTGCCGGTTCAGGTAGTAAAAAGCATCACCATACTGCCGGTCAGCCACCCATAATGAGGCAGAAGCCAGCATCACCACACCAATCCCCAACAGCGCGGCCAGTGCCAGCAGCAAATCCCGGTCGAAATAACGTGACCAGTCAATGGCTTCAAAATCGCTGAAAAACCTCATGCCGGTAACCTCCTGACAGCATCGGCAAACATCTCACCGCGCTGCATATAATTAGCGAACATATCAAAACTGGCACAGGCAGGGGACAACAGTACGTTATCGCCCGGCTGCGCAAGCTCAGCGGCAATGCGCACAGCCTCATCCATGGAAACCGCACGGGGATGGGGAACGGACTCAGGAATAACCCGGGCAATTAACTCAGCATCCTCACCGATCAGCACCACAGCCCGGGCACGATCCCCGATCACGCTACCCAACGGTGAAAAATCGGCAGCCTTCCCCAGCCCACCGGCAATCAGCACCGTCTTACCCGGAAAGCCTCTCAATGCAGCAACTGTCGCACCAACATTGGTTCCCTTGGAGTCATTAAACCAGTCCACACCGTTCAGATGACGCACCCACTCGGTACGATGCGGCAAACCGGAAAACTCACGTATTGCCTCAAGCATAGCCGCTTCAGCAAGCCCTGCTGCCTCACCCAAAGCCAGTGCCGCCAAGGCATTAGCCGCATTGTGCTGACCGGGCAGGCGCATTTCATCAGTCGCCAGCAGACAATGCTCACCTTTGGCCAGATAACGCTTCCCTCCCTGCTCAATAATGCCGAACTCACCCGCAGCAGGCGCATCAAGACCAAATGAGGTTATCGCAGCAGCTGAGGAATCGCCTGAAAAACCAGGCTGATCAGCCATCGCCATCACCACCGCATCATCCCTGTTCAGCACCGGATGTGCGCACTGCCGGTAAATCACCGCCTTAGCCGCTGCATAGTCAGCAAAACCATCATAGCGATCCATATGATCCTCACTGACGTTCAGCACAGTGGCGGAAACTGTTTTCAGCGAGCAAGTGGTTTCCAGCTGAAAACTGGATAACTCCATCACGTAAAGATCAGGCACCGGTTCAGCCAGAATATCCATAACAAACCGGCCGATATTGCCAATCGCATAGCAGCTCAAACCGGCCTTGTGCGCCATCAGCTCAACCAGCTTAGTTACACTGCTTTTGCCGTTAGAACCGGTGATAGCCACAATTGGTGCTTGTGCCTCACGCACAAACAGCTCCACATCGCCGACAATTTCTGCACCACGCGCACGCGCCGCCTTGATTTGCGGCGTACTGACAGCCACGCCGGGACTAACCACCAGACAGGTCGCAGGCGCAAAAAAATCATCTTTAAAGCTGCCTAAATCACAAGGCACATCAGGAAATTCGCGCTGTAAATCTGCCAGCCCTGGCGGGCTCTGACGGCTATCGGTCACCGCAAAGGCAATACCCTTGCGCCCCAGATGTCTGGCCACAGAAAGTCCTGTCGGCCCCAGGCCGACAATCAGCACTTCTCTGTTGTGAGTTGCAGCTGTCATTACTTTAACGCACCTTCAATGTAGCCAAACCAACCATCACCAGCACCACGGTGATGATCCAGAAACGAACAATAACCTTAGGCTCGGGCCAGCCCTTCTTTTCATAGTGGTGGTGCAGAGGAGCCATACGAAAAATCCGCTTACCGCCGGTTGCCTTGAAATAACCGACCTGCAGAATGACCGACAAGGTTTCCAGCACAAACACGCCACCCATAATCGCCAGCACAATTTCCTGACGCACAACGACCGCCACGATTCCAAGGGCAGCTCCCAGCGCCAGCGCCCCGACATCACCCATAAAGACCTGAGCCGGATAAGTGTTAAACCAGAGAAAACCCAGCCCGGCACCAAAAATGGCACCACAGAAAATAATCACCTCACCTACACCGGTGACTTTGGGCACCCCCAGATAATCAGCAATCACCGCATGGCCACTGACATAAGCAAATATACCCAGCCCGCCAGCGACCAGAATGGTTGGCATAATCGCCAGCCCATCCAAACCATCGGTCAGATTCACAGCATTACTGGCACCCACCACCACCAAATACACCCAGGGAATGAACAACCAGCCCAGATTAATGTGCGCTTCTTTAATAACCGGCAAATACAGCGTGGTTTCAGTAGGCGAGGAGGCCGCAAAAAACAGATAAAAAGCTGCTGCAAACCCCACCAAACTGAGGCCGGTATACTTTTGCCGGGCAGTCAAACCCAGATTCTGGCGGCGCTTCAGTTTCAGGTAATCATCCAGACCGCCAACCAAACCAAATCCGGCGGTTACCCCCAGCACTACCCAGGAATAATGATTGGTCAGATCCGCCCAAAGCAGTGTGGAAACAATAATCGCTATAAGAATCAATACGCCGCCCATGGTCGGCGTACCCGCTTTCACCATGTGACTCTGCGGCCCTTCTTCACGGATATACTGGCCAATTTTTAGCTGGGTCAGCATCCGGATCATACCCGGCCCGAACCACAGCGCGATAAACAGCGCAGTAATCACCCCCAGAATGGCGCGCAGGGTCAGGTACTGGAAGACATTGAATCCGCTGTAAAACTGGCTCAGAAAATCAAACAGCAGCACTAACATGGAGCTTCCTCCTTTTGCTGCCCGGTTAACGCAGCCACCACCCGCTCCATACGGGCGCTGCGCGAACCTTTCACCAACACACTGTTATTTGCATTCAGCTGCAAGGTATTCAGTGAACGCAACAACTCATCCATGTCACGGCAGGCCACTGCCCCGGCACCAAATGCATCGCAGGCAGCCTCACTCAGTTCACCGACGCCATACATAGCATCAATACCCAAGCGTGCAGCTTCCTGTCCGATTCTGGCGTGCATCTCCCGGCCATCAACCCCTAATTCGCCCATATCGCCCAGTACCAATAATTTTCTTCCTTGTTGTTGTGCCAATACCTGTAACGCTGCCAGAGCCGACGACGGATTAGCGTTATAGGTATCGTCGATCACCAGCTCACCACCCAAACCCCGCAAAGGACACAGGCGTCCGGGCACCGGCTTTAACTTTTCCAGCCCGTTTTTTATTGCCTCAGGAGTAACACCGAGCGCTAATACAGCTGCACTGGCGGCCAGTGCATTCATTGCATTATGCTTACCCAGCAAAGGCAGATTTACCTCAATATCCTGTCCCTTATAGCTGATCAGCAAGCTGCTGCCCTGCTGGGCACCACGGACATCTGCAGATTCCGACATACCAAAACTCAGCACACGCCGCCCGGCATTCAGCTCCCGCCAGTAGTCCGCATACTCATCCCCGGCATTAATTACTGCCACACCATCAGCACCCAGGCCGGAGAAAATTTCACCCTTGGCCCGCGCCACACCAGCGATACTGCCAAACCCCTCAAGATGAGCGGCACCGGCATTATTCAACACCGCCACATCCGGCCGAACCAGATGAGTCAGATAATCAATCTCACCGAAATGATTCGCCCCCATCTCAATCACGGCATACTCATGCTGTCCGGGGCGTAACTCATACAAAGTCAGCGGCACACCCAGGTCATTGTTCAGATTGCCGCGTGTCGCATGGGTACTACCACATTCAGACAGAATGGCAGTGATCATTTCTTTCAGCGTGGTTTTGCCATTACTGCCCGTTAACGCAATAACCGGACGGTTAAAACAATTTCGCCATGCCGCTCCCAGCAACCCCATTGCAATCCGGACGTCGTTTACCACAACCTGCGGAATATCTGCTGACAACGGATGATCAACCAAAGCAGCACTGGCCTGCCCGGCCACATCCGCCACAAAGTCATGCGCATCAAAGCGCTCACCGCGCAACGCCGGAAACAAATCACCTTCACTTACCTTACGGGAGTCGCGCTCAACACGGGCGATATTCAATTGCCCCGCCTGCTTATCCGAAATGTTATGCAGCGTTCCACCACACATATCAGCCAGCTCAAAAAGTGTCAGCCAACTCATGCCGCACACTCCTGCAGGGCCATAGCTGCCTGCTGCCGGTCATCAAACGGTATTTTCTCCTGCGCGACAATCTGCACGGTTTCATGCCCCTTGCCGGCAATCAGCACCACATCACCACTTTGCGCAGTAATAATCGCATCGCGGATAGCACGGGCACGATCATGCTCAAACAGTACGGCATCCGGTTGCTTAAACCCGCCGCAAATATCAGCAAAAATCCGCTCCGCTGACTCAGTGCGCGGATTATCGTCAGTCACCACCACCACATCAGCCAATTGCTCAGCAACAGCCGCCATCAAGGGCCGCTTCCCCGCATCACGGTCACCACCGCAGCCAAACACACAAACCAGCCGTCCGGATACATGACTTTTCAGCGCCTTTAACACAGACTCCAGCGCCCCCGGTGTATGCGCATAATCAACCACCACCAGCACATCGCATTCCTTAGCGGAGGTATAAACGCGCTCCATACGACCCGAAACTGTTTTTACCTGCCCGATAGCCTTCAGTGCAGCAGGCAATGCAACACCCTGCACCAGCAACACCGTTAATGCGGCCAGCAGATTTTCCAGGTTAAACCGTCCCAGCACCGGAGCCTGCAATTCTCCCTCACCCCAGGGCGAGACAATATGAGCCTTAATGCCCTGATGATCAAAGCGCAGGTTATCGGCAACCACTGTGTTATCCGGATAAGCCGACAGCTCGCCGACACCATAGCCGACAACCTGGCAGGACTGACCCTGCAACTCATCAGCCAGCACCAGACCAAACGCATCATCCAGATTAAGCACAGCAGTCTTCAGGCCAGCCCGGTGGAACAAACGCCGCTTGGCTGCAGCATAAGCCTCAACCGAGCCATGATAATCCAGGTGATCGCGGGTAAGATTGGTCAGCACTGCCACATCAAACGCAACCGCGGCCACACGCTGCTGATCCAGCGCGTGTGAAGAAACCTCCATCGCCACCGCAGCGAAGCCCTGATCAGCCAGTGCACGCAAACGGCCATGCACCTGAATGGCATCAGGCGTGGTATGTGTGGCAGCTTCAAGTGCACCCGGCTTACCGATACCGATGGTACCCAGCACTGCTGCTTCCTGCCCCAGTGCATTAAACGCTTCAGCAATAAAATGTGTGACTGAGGTTTTACCATCTGTTCCGGTCACACCGACCACTGTCAATTCACGGGACGGATGCTGATAAAAACGGTCCGCCATGTCACCCAGCAACCCGGCCAGACCCGGTAAAGCGACAGCAGGAACATTCAGCGTATCGAGAGCAGCGGCATCAGCGCCATCAGGCTCATACAGGACGACAACAGCCCCGGCCTGCTCTGCAGCCGCAGCAAACCTGATACCGTGCTGTTGCGTACCCTGCAATGCAATAAATGCCATGCCCGCCTGAATTTGCCGGTTATCCAAAGCAAAACCAGATACCTGCATGTCCTGCACGGTATCCGGCAAATCGCTTCCCAACAGATCAGTGAGCCTCATCATGTTGCTCCACCGCCTTTACTATCCGTTTCCGCCTGCCGCATATCCGGCAAATCATCAGGCGGAATATCCAGCAACCGCAGTGATTCAGACATGACTTTAGAAAACACCGGTGCGGCAGCCCGGCCACCACTGCTATCCAGCTTCGGCTCATCAATCTGTACAGCAACCACCAGCCTCGGCTGGCTGGCCGGAGCGACCCCTATAAAACTGGCCAGGTATTTATCTTTACGGTACTTGCCATTGATATATTTATAAGCCGTACCGGTTTTACCGGCGACACGATAGCCATCAATCATCGCCCGTTTACCTGTACCACTGGTCTGGACAACCGACTCCATCACTCTCAGTACCGCATGCGCAGTCTCGGGAGTCATCACCTGCTGGGCAGGCACAGCCTCATCGCGCTTATAGATAGTCACCGGCATCAGCTTACCGTCCATAGCAAATGGCGTATAGGCATGGGCCAGCTGCAGCAAGCTGGTAGACAAACCATAGCCATAGCCACGCGAAGCACGATCCACCTCGCCCCAGTCACTGTAATTACCCAGCTCACCACTGGTTTCACCGGAGAGCCCGGCATTCGGCACCCGGCCAAGACCAACCCGATTCAGGAACATCCAGTGATCACGCGGATTCATCAGTAAAGCAACACGACTGGCACCAACATTACTGGACTTCGCCAGCAGGGTATCCAGCGTAATTGAGCCATAATTACCCGGATCACGTACTGTGTACTTACCGAAAGTCAGATGCCCCGGTGAAGTATCAATTTCCACATCCGGGCCGATAACCCTGGCCTCCAAAGCTGCTGCAATAGTCAGCGGCTTAAGCGTTGAGCCCGGTTCAAACTTATCAGTCACCGCCCGGTTACGATAACGGTAAGCTTCAAGCTGTTTACGATTATTCGGGTTAAATGATGGCAGATTAGCCATTGCCAGAATTTCACCGGTATGCGCATCCAGCACCACCAGCGAACCAGCCTGGGCTTTCAGCTTATACACCTGGGTTTTCAGGGCCTTGTAAGCCATGTACTGAATACGCTGATCAATACTCAGCCGGGCAGGCTGCCCCGGCACCATGTCTTCAATACTTTCAATATTTTCAATAATGCGCCGCCGCCCATCCAACACCACCCGTTTTTCACCATTGCGGCCAGCAAGGTGATCGTTCATGGACTTTTCAACACCTTCCAGCCCGACACCATCAATATTGGTCATACCTACCACATGCCCGGATGTCTCAGCCAGAGGATAGAAACGGCGATATTCAGAAGTACTTGCCACACCCGGCAAGTCCAGTGCCAGTATCTCTTCGGCAAGCTCCGGCGGCAAATGCCTGCCCAGATAGAAGAAGTGCTTATCACCAGCCTCTTCCAGCATATCCAGCAGCTTGCCGGCCTCCAGCTCAAGCACCTCTTCAATCTGACTTAAGCCGTCTTCAAGCCTGGAAAAACGCAATCCGGCCAGATGTGCCTGTGCGGTAGCTTCATCATCCCCATCCTCAGAAGCCAGCTGGCGAGCCACATCATACTCATCACGTAGCTCTTTATAGGCGGCCAGCAATTTTCTCGGGTTACACCACAATGACTCAACCGGCGAGCTTACCGCCATCGGCTCACCATTACGATCCGTAATCATGCCCCGGTAGGCGGGAACAGTGACCACCCGTGTCTGACGCTTATCCGCCTTAACCTGCAACATTTCCTGCTGATAGACCTCCAGCCAGGCGGCACGCAGCATCAGCCCTCCAATCGCGAAGATCAGTGCCAGCATCAGGAAAAGTCGTCTTCCCTGGAAAATCGGTGATACTGCTTTACGGCGTGTCATTCTCTGATAATCCTGATTTTTTCAGCGGCAGGTTTCTGCATATCCAGCTCACGTCTGGCCTGACGTTCAACATAAACCTGATTCAAACGCGTACTGCGCTCCAGTGTCAGACGACTCCAGCTGGCATTCAGCGTATCCCGCTCCTTTTCCAGCTGCTGATAATCAACAAACAACTGTCGTGCATGATGGCGGTTAGCGACGACCATAATCGCCAGCATCACCACCAATACATAGAGTGCAACCATGCCACCCAGCTGCCAGCGCCCCATATCAGGCAACCACCTCATTCATTGCCGCAACACGCATAATTGCACTGCGCGCACGGGGGTTATGCGCAATTTCCTGCGCAGAGGCTCTGACTGCCTTACCCACCAGACGCATACGCGCCTGAACTTCCGAATCAGGAACAGGTAAACCTTTAGGCAAACGGGGAGCACGGGAGACATCCCGCATAAAATGCTTGACCACGCGATCCTCAAGAGAGTGGAAACTAATCACGACCAAACGCCCATTTGGCAAAAGAAAGTCAACCGCACGATGCAGACACTCCTCAACATCTTCCAATTCCTGATTTATTTTTATGCGAATTGCCTGAAAGCTACGTGTTGCCGGATTTTTACCCTGTTCACGTTTGCCGGGAACCACAGAGACAATCAATTCTGCCAGCTCCAGCGTGGTCTCAATTGGCTTTTCCGCACATCTTAATTTAATTGCCCGGGCAATACGCCTGGCAAAACGCTCTTCACCATACCGCCACAAAACATCAGCAATCTCCTGTTCACTGCTGTGCTGCAGCCAATAAGCGGCACTCTCACCTGCATCAGGGTTCATCCGCATATCCAGCTTACCTTCACGCATAAAGCTGAAACCGCGCTGTGCATCATCTAACTGAGGAGATGAAACACCCAGATCCAACAACAGGCCATCAATCCCTTTGCTTATACCGGCTGCACCGGCAGCCTCAGCAAAATCCTTAAACGACCCCTGCCACGCACTTACCCGCTTATCTGAACTATATTTAGCCCTTGCATCAGCAATAGCTTCAGGGTCTTTATCAATGACAATCAGACGACCGGACCCGCCCAGCTGCGAAAGAATCCTTTCAGAGTGCCCGCCACGCCCATAAGTGCCATCCACATAAACACCTGAAGGCTTGACGTTAAGCGCAGCAACTGCCTCATCCAGCAACACGGTGGCATGCTCAAATTTTTTTCCGGACTGCATTACATGGACACCTGGTCAAGAATCGCATTTGACTCATCATCGGCCTGCGCTTCTTCCAGCCAGCTGTCCCGTGCTGCCACCCATAAATCAGCATCCCACAATTCGAACTTAGTCGCCTGACCGACCAGAACCGCTTTCTTATCCAAACCGGCATATTCACGCAGAGGTGCAGGCAGCAGGATACGGCCCTGCCCGTCAAGCTCCAGTTCAGCAGCATGACCAAGGATCAGGCGCTGCATATTCCGTACCCGGCGATTCATATTTGGCAGACCCATCAGGGTTCGCTCGACTTTTTCCCACTGATCCATCGGATAAACCAGCAAACATTTATCCATGTGGTCAACAGTGATTACAATTTGCCCGCCCGTGTCTTCTGCAATGGCATCGCGATACTTGGCCGGCATAGACAGCCGCCCCTTAGCATCAATAGAAATATTCGATATGCCACGAAACATTTTAAATCAGGGCGAATTCACCTTTTCAAACCACAAAAAGACAAAATAAACCACTTCCCACCACTTTTTTCCACTAATGAGTGGATAATAGAAACTCTTCCCCACACTGTCAATAAAATAGGGGAAAAACTCTTTAAACAGCAGTAACTTGCCGATAAGAGAGCAGAAGATTTCTAACAAAAAATTCTATAATTCAGGCAAAACAGAAACATAAAGCATTTTCTTAAAAAAATACTTTAACTTAAAGGGATAATACAAAGATAAACAAGGAAGTAAGAGAAGCTTAAGAAAATAGCCGATCTGTAAGCCGGGTTCTGTCGAGGACAATCATTCATCTACGGCATATGTCACCATATACCTTTAGCAACCTACCCGAATGCAGTGCGGGTCACACCAATGCATTCCTATTTGGTCTTGCTCCGGACGGGGTTTACCCTGCCACACCCGTTGCCGGCTGCGCGGTGCGCTCTTACCGCACCATTTCACCCTTACCTGACAAGCAATATCATCAGGCGGTATATTTTCTGTGGCACTTTCCGTCAGCTTGCGCTGCCCAGGCGTTACCTGGCGTCCTACCCTATGGAGCCCGGACTTTCCTCCCTTTCACTGCACTAATGCACAATAAAACAGCGATTGCCCGATCGGCTGGATTGATTTATACCAGAAATATACAAAAAAGTCTCAAATCAATTATTTATCTGACAAACGGCACAATATGAGGGACAACATTTAATTAAGCACCCTCTTTGATTAACCCAAATAATGATGAAATAAAATTTATATATAATTCATAATCATCAGCAGACAGCATATTAGATCGTGCCAGCAACACAGACAAATCCCGCTCCCAGTAAAATTTTAACGGCGACTCATCTGTTCCCGAAAAATTTACCGGTATGCTCAGCGAATTAATTGAGTGCAAGCCCTGCTTCTCCAGTTCTCCCTTCAGAAACCTGAGCTGGCGCACGTCACGCAGGCGTCCGAACAGACTGAGCTCAGCATCAGCAGAAGGCAACAGCAAATTAAAGTAGCGCCACTGATCGCTGGTATAGGCCGCATCAGGTATACGCAGGCCGGGAGCAAACAACAAACCTAGATCATCCTCGCGCTGTTGCTGAACCAGCTGATCGACATGATAAACACTGGCATCTTTCAGGCTCTGAGCCAGCGCCTCGCGCGCATCATCCCTGTGCAGAAAAATACTCAGATCCAGATGCATATCCAGCTGCTCCTGTACAGACAGCAGACTGGCCAGCTCCAGGAAACTAACCGCAGCACGAACAATCTCAGGGATCTGATGGTCTGTTATCACATAGTGCAGACCAATAAATAATTTACGCCGTGTTTTATCCCCCAACTCTGCATGGATGATACGCAGATTTTCACCACGCTCAACCTGCTCCACACCACCAATCACCTCTAATTGCTGCAACATATAGGCTGCTGTGGCATTAAAACGCGACTGCTTATCCACCTGCGTTTCCGCAATGGATGCAATGGCCCGCACCCGCTCATCCAGCATGGCAGGCCCCAAGCCCAGCTCCGGCGCCTTGCCACCGGAAAACGACAGCACCGGCTGGGTCAACAGACACCACAACGCCACCGCCATCACCAGTAACGCCAGCAAAATGTCTGTTGCACGACTTAACACCCATTCAACCATTTTCAATCCACCAACCATTAGCAAAAAACCGGGCATCCGACCAAACACTCCGGCCAGACTCTAAATGACACGCATGACCCGCGTCTCAAAGCATAGGCTATTCCCCCACTTCATTCACACCATTCATTCAGCCGGACTTATTTGACTGCTATAATGGCTTCATGAATCAAAGCCTATCAATAACACTGGTGCTGGAAGGTGGCTACCCGCATACCTACCTGAGCGTACAGGATAATTACCAAAGCGCGGCTCAGATCTTTTCTGCGCCACTGGAATTCATTGACCTGCAAATGCTGACCGACAGCATGCGCAGCCCCGGTGAATACCTCATTGTCAACACATCACCGGACAGTCCTGATTTTCAGATAGAGTCACCCATCCTTGTGCGTCACTATGATAACCAAATCAGCTGGGATATTGTATTCGAACACTACGAACCGTTTCTGAGTATCGAACTGAGTGATGATGCAGATGATTTTGATGAGAATATCATCACCTTCACCTTTGATGCCTTTCAGTACGCCAGCACTCTTTATCAGGCCTGCCTCGCCAGCGCGCAGATCCCGCCCGCCAGCTTTACTCCTCAGGACAGCCGGACACAGACACCGGAGGAAGCAACTCAGAACAACAACATTGCAAAGTTTGGTCAATACACATCAAAGGTCAGCATCTTATGGCAAAAATACGGAACCCGGAATGGTATGGTCAAAAATGGCCAGCCTACTAAAGATCATGACCACTTCGCTTTGGAAGCTGAGAAGCAATGGCTGCAGGATATTGTTGACACGCTGGACGATATTCACAACGAAAACGCCATGGAAAACCTGGATGCTTACCTGGATGCCTTGCCCGAAGATGCGCTGGCCAGACTGGAAAAAAACCGCGATCAGGTGCACCAGACCCTGAATCAGCGCTGGGAAGCCCTGATTAACTCACTGACCAGAGAGGAAGCAGATGCACTGGAAAACGATCAGGTCAGCAGCCGCTTCCCAAACAGCCTCAAGCTCCGGCTGATTAATGAGTTCATGGACGGCAATCCGGCCATCCTATTGGGAAGCTCGCACAACCAGCACTCCGGCAATGAAAAAGTAGTCAATCTGCAAAACTGGAGAAAACAAAGTCAAAACATAAAACCCGGCTCAAAATAGCCCCATCACTGCCGGTCACGCTATGACAACCTTCAGACATCGCTGCATACAAGATCTGGCATGGGTTATCCAAAGCCCGCCGCTGATCAGCGGCGACATCAAACAAACCAACTGGTGGACGGCAACTGACTGCGAGAAGGAGTATCAGGCATGCCTGCCGGCACTGATCAGTCTCGACCACAACCCAACCGTTCTTGAGCAAAAACTTCACCACGCAAAATCTTACCGGCTGGGGCATTATTTTGAAGCACTGACCACTTTCTGGCTGGAAACAAGCCCGAATTACACCTTACTGGTCAAACAGCACCCAATCCGAGACAAACACACAACCCTGGGTGAAATCGACTTTATTATCAGGGACAACCGCAGCGGAGAAATCATCCACCTGGAGGTTGCAGTGAAGTTCTACCTGGGACATAACCACCTGTGCAATATGGGCAACTGGCACGGGCCGGAGCTAAAGGACAGGCTCGACCTGAAGTTCAATCGTCTGCGGCAACATCAGACCCAACTAAGCCGGAAATATCCACATCTTATGCCCCACGCTGTTGATAGCCGCGCCTGCCTGCTGAAAGGGCGCTTATTTTATCCCCCCGGCCTGAAGCAATGCACTACCACCTTCAGTGCCCCACAACACCTGCGGGGTTATTGGCAGCACAGCCTTCCTGAGATACCGGCATCAGCACATAATTCACAAAAGCTAATCCACCTGCCAAAGAAATACTGGCTGGCACCGATACAGAATATCGCACAACACCCGGCCACCCCGCACCACCCACTGAGTCAGGCCGGGTGCTTTGCACTCTGCTCAGACAATCAAGAACAACAACGCCTGTTCGTTCTGCCGGATGACTTCTGGCTCAATGTGCAAATACCCGCTCTAACTGCGGAGCCAGCTCAACAATAAACCTGCGGTTCAGCACCATCCAGATTATCAATGGAGCAATCATTGGCAACACCAGCGTACCCATCTGGTAAGCAAAGGCGATCAGATCAGCTCCCAGCGGTGTAAGCGCCTGCTGAGCCTGAAAAGCAGCCCCCACATCAAAAGTCAGCACCTTCAGCACACTGAATACCATACTGAATATTTCCGTCGGCATCACCAGCAGCATACCCCAGATCAGATTCAGCCACTTGTCCTCACCCGGTGTCGCCAGAATCAGCGACATTAATAACGGCAGGCTATAACAATAAATTAGCGGATTCAGGTGAAAGCCCAGCAAATCCTCACTCTGCGGCGGAGACACAATATTTCCCGCTGCATCAGGGCCAAAGTTAGACGCCACCACCAGCGTATAATTATCCAGCCTTAGCCACATCAGAGCATCAGGCACGACTAAATGGATAATACTCTCACTTATCAGCACAACCGGTGCAAGATGAAAAGTGGCGCTCAAATACCAGACAAAGAAAGTGAGCGGAAAAAATATCAGCACGCCCAGCATAAAACGATGTAACGGACGCGCAGTCATACCGTCACACCTGACGCAACCTCACCACCGGAAGCAGGCGGCTCTGAACGCCCCTCTTTCTCAGGCATATAACGAATCCAGATCAGAAACACCACCAATGCATCCAGCATAATCAACGCCTGCCAGATATACAGGTGAGCCCAGTCAAACAGCTCCCGGCTCCACTGCCCCAGATAGAAAAGACTGATAATGCGCAAAAGATTCATGCCCTGAATAGCAATGAATCCCCAGAACAAGCCTTTCAACTTGTAGCCCCAGGGTGCCGGAAAAGCCAGAATGGCCGCCAGCAAAACGATCATCGCCTCAACACCATTACAGCCCGGTTCAATGGACACCGCGAAACCGGCGCTCTGACTGCGGATCACCTTCCCGTAGGCATGCACATCATCATCAAAGAAAGACATCAGCCAGCCACTGAAATCAGCCAGCAAGCTTGTCCACGGCAGAATGACAGCCTGCTGTACCGGCTGCAGAATCTCAACACCAAACAAAATGGCCTGAGCAACAAGAAACAACAACAGAAAACGCAACATAATATTTATTGTTATTAGTTAATAATTTACAGAACAAGCAGAGATTTATTATGAATGGCTAAGAACGCACCCGACTGCCCTTTTTCCCGGCCGACTTACGCCTGAAGTGCACCCTTTCAGCAGCTATCGCATGTTTTGCCAGGATATGCCCCGTCCACAGCAAAATAAAACCGAAAATCACACAAAAACCAACAAAAACCCAGTTAACATCCCCGCTTTCACTCAGGTAAAACTCGCCAAAAGCAATAGCAAACATCAGCAACATAGCCACCCATTTAAACAGGTTTAACGCACAAAACGCTTTATTCGAACCTGTCGGCACTGTCTCACGGGATTTTACGGAATCACTCATAGCATTAAGAACATCTGCAATTAGTTACGAAAACCTATCATCAGCAATCAATCACACACTGTCAATCAACTACTCAAATCATCCAGCATTACCAGAGCAGCCCGGGCGGAATTCAGCCTGCTTTCAGGTGACTTTAACAGCAGCTTGCTTAACAAAGGCTGATAAGCTGCGAATTTTTCAGGCAACTGTGGTGCAGGGCCAAACATGTGCCCTTTCAGTATTTCTCCCAAATCCCGCCCCTGAACAGGCTTTTCCCCGACCAGAATCTCATAAAACAACACACCCAGCGCATAAAGGTCAGACTGCACACTGGCCGGCTCACCGATAATGCGCTCAGGACTGATATAAAATGGCGTACCATAGATTTCATCTTCACGCAGAAAACCGCTTTCAACCAACAGATGCGTCTCCACCCCCAGATCCAGTAGCGCAGGAGAATCATCCTCGCGCATCAGAATATTCGAAGACTTCAGGTCACGATGTAATAAGCCGGACTCATGGATAATCGCCAGCGCCCTGACAATCTGGCGAAACCACTGCAAGCGCTGAGCCATGCTACGGCTCCCGAAGGCACTGGTAAGCCGCTCTTTCAGCGTCATGCCCGGCAGGTATTCCATGACCAGATAAACAACACCCTCTTCAGTCACCCCTGCATCCAGCAGTCTTGCCAGTACCGGCTCATTATGGTGCTCCATCAAAATCCGGACTTCCGTAAGAAAATTGGATAATGCCTGCTCAGAAATTTCAGCAGCATTAAACTTGAAGCGCTTGACAGCGACCTGCTCCCCCTGATCATTCTGCGCCAGGAAAATCACTGCATTTTCACTGTTATGTAACACCTCCCGGAATCGCCAGCCACTCAGATACAATGGGTACTTATAACGTAACCAGCGAACCTCCAGCATTACATCAAGACCAGACATAAACTCCGCCACCGGCACATCAACCGGGAAACAAAGATCAGAACCCGAATGATACTGATGACCAGGCATACTGCCGCTGCCGGACTGATTTGCATTCAGCTCATCCAGCATCATCACTACCAGCGGGCAGACACTCATACCCCCCTTCACCGCCCTTTCAGCAACCGGACAACTTTCCCCCATAAACAGTGAGCACCCAAGCACGACGATGTCATATTGATGCCACGCCACCTGCGCCAGGTCAGCACCGTCCGACTTATACAAATAGCTCAACTTAGCTGCCGGAAACCGCTGTTGCAAAACAGCAATGAGATCGAACCGTAAAGGAGAGTCCCCCTCAACCAGCAGAAAACTGAAAGAACACTGCTCTACACACCCGGAAGCTGCCACTGAGAGCTGACTACCCAAACCCACACCTCATCTTTATTATACTCGACCCGTGAGTAACTGTTGAATAATGTGAAGCCTTCAAGCAAAGTCCGGATGTTGTTGACAACCGGTGATACTTTGCATGATCCAGATAGAGTTTGGCGAATCCGAGCGGAACGCCTTGAATAAGGGACGGTACCATCACCCCCACCCGCGAGTCCGCCAACGGATGGAGGTGTTATGGCTCAAAAGCCAGGGAGTCGCACATGGGGAGATAGAACGGTTGGCGGGGGTCAGTTCAACGACCGTCACCCGTTATCTGAAACGCTACCAACAAGGTGGGCTTGCGGCTTTGGAACAAGTGGACTTCTATCGTCCGGTCAGTCGGCTGGAGCCTTTCCGTGACGTGTTGAAAAGTCATTTTGAACACCATCCAACCACCCGGATCACTCAGGCGATGGCTGACATCCAGCGGCTAACCGGCCTTGAACTCCAGCGGGAAGCCGTGCGGATGTTCCTCCACAGCCTGGGGTTGTCGGTCAGGAAGGTGGGGATGATCCCGGCGAAAGCGGATCCCGAGGTTCAGGAGGCTTTTAAAAAAAGCATTGGAGCCGCGTCTTGAGGAAGCCAGGGCCGGGAAGCGGGCGGTTTTCTTTGTCGACGCGGCCCACTTTGTACTGGCCCCGTTCCTGGGGTTTGTGTGGTGTTTTACCCGCTTGTTCATCCGTGCCCCGGCCGGACGCCAGCGTTACAATGTACTGGGCGCGCTGAATGCGGTTACCCATGAACTGGTTACCGTGACCAATGACAGTTACATCAACTCCCACAGTGTTTGCCAGTTGCTTCAGCGAATCAAGGCATTGGCCCTGGACGTGCCAGTGACCCTGGTGATGGACAATGCCCGCTACCAACGTTGTCGGCTGGTCATGGATTTGGCGGAAACACTGGGGATCGAATTGTTGTTCCTGCCCGCCTATTCTCCCAACCTGAACCTGATTGAACGCTTGTGGAAGTTTGTGAAGAAAGAATGTCTCTACTCACAGTACCATGAAAACTTTACCGCGTTTGTGCAAGCCATTGATTCGTGTCTGGCGCAAACCCACACCACTCACAAGAAAGCCCTGGACTCCTTACTGGCGCTTAATTTTCAGACTTTCAATAAATCAACAATTATGGTCGGTTGAAGTATATCAGTTGTACTTGTCCTCAAACTCACAGTCACAAGTTTAGCCCAAAACAAACAGACTTACCGCAGTAATCCCGTCAAGTACCCGGTTTTATTAAAATTTGCCACGCAGACACATTGACAAGCAAACATCACTCACCCATAATTTCGCGCCTTTATAAGCATTGCATCCGGCGCGATACAAACAATTGACAGACAGCTGTCAAATTTGCATTACTCAGGATTCAGTGTTCCCTTGCTTCACTGCGATCGCACGCAGGAGGCTTTTTTTCCGCAAGGAGTTTACATGCGACACTATGAAATTGTTTTTCTGGTTCATCCGGACCAGAGTGAACAGGTTCCTGCCATGACTGAGCGTTATCGCAGCCTGATCACAGAAAATAACGGCTCTATCCACCGTCTGGAAGACTGGGGCCGCCGCCAGTTAGCTTACCCGATCAATAAAATTCACAAAGCACACTATGTGCTGATGAATATTGAATGTAACGCCGACACACTGGCTGAGCTGGAAAGTATCTTCCGCTTTAACGATGCGATTATCCGCACCATGACCATTCGTCGTGACGAAGCTATCACTGAAGCTTCCCCGCTGAGTAAAGAGAACGAGAACAAAGCACCAAAACGTGCACCTCGTCACGCTCAAAACGATACAGACTCATCCGACGATGACCAGGATGACGATGATCTCGACGACAACGAAAACGACGACGAATAAACCGGGAGACAAAAATTATGTCACGTTATTTCCGCCGCAAAAAATACTGCCGCTTCACTGCGGAAGGTATTTCCGAAATTGATTACAAAGACCTCGATACACTGAAAGGCTTTGTAACCGAAACAGGTAAAATCGTGCCCAGCCGTATTACAGGAACCAAGGTAAAATATCAGCGCCAGCTGGCAACCGCCATCAAGCGCGCCCGTTACCTGGCATTGCTGCAATACACTGACCAGCACAAGTAAACCGGCTTTAACAGGATAAGAACATGGCCGCATTTGTCATGGCAGGCCCGCTACAAGCCATTGCTTTCGTGGTGCTGTTTGCTCTGATAGGTCTGTTCCTGCCGTTTATTGGATTGTTAAGTAATGCCGCTCTTGGCCTGGTCACATTAAGACTCGGCAGTGGACGCGGCATGCAGATTGCTGCCGCAGCAGCGCTGGGCATCGGGGTATTAATACTACTGATACAGCAGCAGGCAATAGCAGCACTGGGCTCAACCTTACTGCAGTGGGCAGCTGTTATAGCACTCGCTGTGATGTTACAGCAGACAGCCTCATGGTCACGGGTATTGACTACGGTACTGGGAATATCAGCGATTTTCATTATGATATTTCATATCAGCGTTGCAGACACCGGTGAGTTCTGGAAAGAGATCATCCGGCCCATGACAGAAATGCCTGTGGTGAAGGAGCAGTTTCCCGGCATTGACCTGGAAAAAGCGGTGGATGCCGCTGCAGAGTTCATGACCGGGGTGCTGGTTGCACTGCTGAGTCTGGCCATCATTATTTCACTGATGATTGCCCGGCACTGGCAGGCTATGCTGTACAACCCGGGTGGTTTCCGGGACGAGTTCAGGGAACTGCGTATCAGTAAGCCCGTTGGCTTGGCGATGATTGTCTTAATAACGCTCGGATTATTCACTAATATTCCGCTCATTATTGACATCATAGTCGCAGGGATGACTGTTTTCCTGTTTCAGGGTCTGGCCCTGATTCATGGCACACATCACCGCTTAAAGCTGCATACCGGCTGGCTGATCGGGTTTTATATTGTATTGCTGCTGATGCCGGTACAGCTGGGAATTTTACTGGCTGCTTTCGGGATTATCGACAGCGTCGCAAACTTCCGGAGCTATCTGGCTGATAAAGCGCCCTGAACTGCTGAACCGGACTTAACAATTCAGCTATTTTAGACATTTCTCAGGCACTGCCTGAACAAAACAAGGTGAGAACGATGGAAATCATTCTACTGGAAAAAATTGCAAACCTGGGCGAACTGGGTAGCATTGTAAATGTACGCTCCGGTTACGGACGTAACTACCTGATTCCGCATGGCAAGGCCAAAATGGCGACCAAAGACAATGTTGCTGAGTTCGAACAGCGTCGTGCAGAACTGGAACAGGCTGCTGCCGAGTCACTGGCTGCTGCTGAGGCACGCCGTGCCCAGCTGGAAGATATGGTACTGACCATTCCGGCCAAAACCGGTGGTGAAGGCAAACTGTTCGGTTCTGTATCCAACATTGAAATTGCGGAAGCTATCAATGCTGCCGGTGTTGAAGTTGAGCGCCGTGAAATTCGTATGCCTGACGGCCCTCTGCGCCAGATTGGTGAATACGAAATCGGTGTTCATCTGCACAGCGATGTCGACACCACCATTAAAGTGATTGTTGAAGAAGAAACTGAGTAAATGCGAACACGTAGCAGACCGGCAATCTGCTCTGCTACCGTAGCGTATAAACAGTGACTTCCCCATAAGTCAGACCCGGTAAAAACCGGGCCTGACTTTTTGCTGTTGTGATACTCCACTAAAACGTACAAAAAGCTCTCATCCGACAAGCCCTATTTATCTCCTACCCTCTTTATACAGAGATAAGTTAAACTCTCAGGCATGGCAGATACCTACGAATCACTGAAAATTCCCCCGCATTCCATCGAAGCCGAACAATCGGTTCTCGGCGGTTTGATGCTGGACAATGAAGCCTGGATGTCGGTCGGCGACAGGCTGGCAGAAGAAGACTTTTACCGTCAGGATCACCGCCTCATCTTCCGCTCGATTGCCTGGCTGGCCAGCAACCAGAAACCGCTGGATGTCATCACACTCAGCGAATGGCTGAAAGAAAATGAACAGCTCAACGATGCCGGCGGGCTAAGCTACCTCGCCACTTTAGCCAAGGACACGCCCAGTGCGGCAAATATCGTTGCCTATGCTGACATAGTTCGCGAAAAGTCGATATTGCGCCAGCTGATCAGTGTCGGCACCGAAATTGCAGACTCCGGCTACCGCACTGAAGGACGTGACAGCAAACAGCTACTGGATCAGGCCGAACAAAAGGTTTTTAAAATTGCCGAACAGGGCGCAAAAAACACCCAGGCTTTTAAACCGCTGAAGTCACTGATCAAAACCACACTGGAGCACATTGAAGAACTAAGCAAGCTGGACTCTGCCATCACCGGGGTTTCAACCGGCTATACTGACCTGGATGAGATGACCTCAGGTCTGCAGAAAGGTGACCTGATTATCGTCGCAGGCCGTCCGTCTATGGGTAAAACCACCTTCTCGATGAATATCGCTGAATACGCTGCAGCCCACGGAAAGTTGCCCACAGCCGTATTCAGTATGGAGATGCCCGCCGAGCAGCTCACTTTACGTCTGTTGTCCTCCATGGGCCGCGTTGACCAGCACCGGGTCAGAACCGGACAACTGACCGATGAAGACTGGCCGCGCATCGCTACGGCTGTGAAAATATTTGCTGATGTACCGATGTTTATCGATGACAGTCCCGGCCTTTCACCCAATGAAGTACGGGCCCGTGCCAGACGCCTGGTGCGAGAGCATGGCAACTTAGGCTTAATCGTTCTCGACTACCTGCAGCTGATGCAGGGCAATGGTGCAAGCGACAACAGAACCAATGAGGTTTCGGAAATCTCACGTGGCCTGAAAGCTCTGGCAAAAGAGCTGAATGTGCCGGTTATTGTTCTGTCACAGCTTAATCGCAGCCTTGAGCAGCGGCCGAATAAGCGCCCGATTATGTCGGATTTACGTGAGTGTGTGACCGGGGATACATTGGTTGTTTTAGCGAACGGACAGAGAGTGCCAATCCGCAAATTAGTTGATCAAACACCGGAAGTGTTATCAGTTAATGAACAAGGCCATCTGGAACCCTCAATTGCTGACAAAATCTGGTCGATGGGGCAAAAAGAAACGCTACATGTCCAATTAGCCAGTGGTCGGGGGATTCATTGTACACACCGTCACCGTTTGCGGGGTTTATCAGATTGGATACAGGCCGGTGATTTGCAGTCCGGTGACAAGCTGGCGGTTGCCAACTTAGGTGAGACTACAGCAAAGGCAAATACTGGTAGTCTATCGGAAGATGTCGATCAATTAAAAGCGCTGGGGGATAACGAGCTGTTCTGGGACAGAGTGGTATCCATAGAACCAGCCGGAGAGGAGGAAGTATTCGACCTGACCGTGCCGGGCAATGCCAACTGGCTGGCAGATGGCATTGTCAGCCATAATTCCGGCGCGATCGAACAGGATGCTGACGTCATCATCTTCATCTACCGCGATGAAGTCTACAACCCGGAATCTGCCGAAAAAGGCTCAGCCGAGATCATTATCGCCAAGCAACGTAATGGCCCGATCGGTACCTGTCGGCTGACTTTTCTGGGCAAGTACACCCGCTTCGAAAATTTCACCCCGGATATTTATAACCAGGGCTTTGAATAAACCCTGAGCTCTTATGTCAGTGTTTTTGCTTTGATTCAAATTTTTCAGCTTTTTTGAGTGGTTAGCTCTGACCGTTTAGAAAATCGAGCATCCTCTGATCTTCCTCGCCTTCGTAGAAGGTGGCCAGCAGTTCATGGAAGACCGACCGCTTCTTGGAGACTGCGGCAAATAGCGTCATAGATGACCTCAGTTTGAGGTCGTCCGGGTATCCCATGATGACTTCAATGTCCTGCCCCTTGTGGGCGAGGAGTGCGTCGCAGCATTCGCGAAGTCGGGAGCCTAGAATCGGGTGGTTCAGATATGCCGTCGCTTCATCCCGGGAGTGGATCGCAAATTTCTGCGACATCGAACTGAGACCCAACCCCGAAACCTGCGGGAAGATATACCAGATCCAGTGAGATTCCTTCTGGCCACGGCGCAATTCCTCCAGGGCGACCGCATAGTCGATCTCTTGCTCCCTCAAGAACCTTTGGAGATTAAATGGGTCTCGATCAATCATGTACACTCCTGTTAACGCCGCGTTAAGTAGTGAGCAACGCCACCACCCTACCTAAACCTTGCCACCTTAAACACTAAACCCAACGATTAACACTGAAAATGCCAAGCGTTGGGAATCTGTCTTAAATGATGGAATGGTCTCCCAAGTAACATGACGGCATCATAGTGCCAAACAAAACTCAATGTTACGCACAAAGGAGAACCATTCCATGAGTCACATTATCACTATCGACCTGGCAAAAGAAGTGTTTGAATTAGCCGTGGCTAATTCGCACTACCGGATTATTGAACGCCAGCGTTTATCCCGTCCTGATTTTGAAGTTTTCATGCGTCAGCAATCACCCGCCGTTATTGTAATGGAAGCCTGTGGTATGGCACACCATTGGGGCAGAACGTTTCAGCAGGCAGGGCATCAGGTATTGCTGTTACCCGCCCAATATGTACGCCCTTACCGTCGGCGTAACAAAACCGACCGGGCTGACTGTGAGGCACTGCTGGAAGCCTATCGCTGTGATGGCTTAAAGCCAGTCGCGGTCAAAACGACCGGGCAGCAGGAGTTACAGCATCTGCACCGTTTGCGTGAGCAATGGAAGCAAACACGAAATGCCCGTTTCAATTTCTTGCGGGCGGTACTGCGGGAACAGGGTATTTTCCTGCCCGTTGGCAATCAGAAAGCTTTATCTGCAGCGAACAGCGCACTGGAGTCTTTGTCTCTGGTCAGTTTGCAGTTGCTACAGCCGGTGATTGCTGAGTTAAAACAGCTGGAAAAAGATTTGGCGGCGATTGAAGCACAAATAGCCAGCATGACCCGGAGCAATCCGGTTGTGCAGCGACTCCGTACTATTCCGGGCATTGGCCTGATTACCAGCACCGCGTTAGTGGCAGCAATTGGCAAGGCTGACCAGTTTACGTCAGGCAGGCATCTGGCCTCCTGGCTGGGCATCACACCGCGTGAAAGCAGCAGCGGACACCGGCGACAACTGGGAAGTATTACCCGGCAAGGTAATCCGTATTTGCGAACCTTGCTGATTCATGGTGCCCGTTCTGTCGTGCTCAGCTGTAAGCGGCAGTTAAAAGCCGGAAAGCCATTGAATGCTCTGCAGGCATGGGTTGTTCAGTTGGAAAAACGGGTTGGCCATAATAAGGCGACGGTGGCTTTAGCCAATAAGCTGGCACGAATCATCTGGGCCTGCTGGAGCCGGGAAACGGACTATTCTCCGGAGACAGCAACCGTCTGACGCTGATAACGATTTTCCTTTCACTGATCCCGCGTTAACGAACAACGTTCATGGGTAAAACAGGTCAGACCGACAGCAGCGTAAACCGATAACAAGGGTGGACATAATAGTCCGGTTGAGCGATAGGTTTCTGCTGGGCGGTTTCCATGATGGCTCGAAGGTGCCAGACAGAATGCACCTTCACTGAGAAGCCGGATATACGAATGCAGGTGATCTGGATTTGAGCGTTAGCAATTAACGGGAATTTCAGTGAAAACAATGGGTAGACATCCATAACAACTGATCTTGCAGATCAATTGTTATGGACGCCTTTTATTTTTTATTGACGGGGGAGACCATATACGCTTGTTAAGCTACTTGTTCTCAGCTATGCGCCACAAAACGCCTGATGGGTCAGTAATACAAAAATCTAGCATTCCCCACGGCTGTTCAACCAATTCTGTCACCTTGGAACCAAACTCTTCCACTAGATTGAGTTTCAACACATGCTCATACCAACTTCGGGCATCTTCGACTAAAAGGTGCATCATGAAATTGTCACTATGAGCCGGTTCATAAAAGTCTTGGAGCAAAAACGGACAAGAGCCAAATTTGAAGTACGCGATTCCATCAAATTCTGATGCGAGTTCGAAGCCAATGCTCTGATAGAAGCGCTTCGAAAGCTCAAAGTCTTTGGCGGGCACAAACGATTTTATTTCTACTGAGCTACTTTCAAAACTCGAGAAAGCCACTCACCGTATAACCAACTAACCGCTACTTTTCGGCAGGCTGTTGGTTGGCAAGGGCGATCTGTTTAAAAAATGGCCTATTCCGGCATTTTCCCCCTTGCCCAGGCAAAAATTGCCCGTTGGCTATCCGGTATCCATCGTTTCTCCCTGTTTTTTGATGTTGTTGCGGCCTGATTTCATAGTAGCAGGCGCATCAGTTGGTCAGCCGCCAGCACCATGAGGCCGAACATAAGGTGTGACAGAACCTTGGCATGGCCTTTGACCCAGACGTTGTTACCGCCAAACTCATCCTTGAGGCGGGCGTTGGTGCGTTCCGCCGCGCTGCGTTCGCGGTAACGGATAGCTTCGGCGGGGTCGAATTCGATTTTGTCACCCCGGCGCGGGTTATGGTCAATCAGCGGGACATGGTTGAATTCGCGGCTGTATTCGCGCAGGTCGGCACTGCAATAGCCCGCGTCCATCAGGTCGTACAGGTTCGTCACCCGCCGGGCGGTGATTTGGGTCAGGGGAATGGCGGCCAGGCTGTCGTGCATGGAGGCGCTACTGAGGATGGCTGCGACCGGGATGCCGCCGTCAGCCGTGTCGATATGCAGTTTGTAGCCGTTCCAACTGACCTTGTAGCCCTGTGCGTTGCATTTGGTTCCCCGGTCACACGCTTTGGGCATCTCTTCCAGCAGTTGTGCCAGGGGTTTCTTGCGCTGCCGGGCAATGGGGCTTTCTTTGGCGGGGCGTTGCTCCCCTTTACGCGGCCTGCCGCGTTTGCGTGGGGCGGCGGCGGGTTCATCGGCTGCCGGGGCCGGTTTGGGCGCTGCTTCAGGCTGCTCGCGGGCTTCAATCGCAGTGGCATCGCGGCTGATATGGCCGACCAGTTCATCCCCCAGGTGGCTGCGGATCAGGGATTCATGTACCCGTTCGGCCAGCCGCGACTGGGCAAATTCATCGAATGCCCGTGAGAAGGTGGCCTCACTGGGCAGCGGTTTCCAGCGGGGAAAACCACAAATATGCCGCAGGCTGCGATCAACCTGCAACCGTTCACGCAAGGCGGCTGTGGTGGGCAGGTTCAGCACCACTTTCGCCACGAAGGCGATGGCCAGTGCCTGCCGGTCGTGCGGCGGGCGGCCATCAACCCCATACCGGCTGGGGAAGAAGGCTGCCATGTCCAGCCAGTCCAGCACATGCACCAGCTTTTCCAGCTTCGGGGTCAGGATGTCCAGTCCCTCGCCCAGTTGCGGCAACAGTTCATGTTGCACGCTCAATAGTTGTTGCATCAGTGCAGTGCGTTTTGTACAGTCCATGGCGGTGTCCGATGTTCAGTTGTGGTAAACCGACATCTTGCCGCTTGCGGGGACACCATTTCATCTTTTTTTGGCTGCCTTGGCCTGAAATTCCCTGTTCGACCTGAGTTTTGCAATTACCTCTACTGTATTCAGATTTTCCATTTCTAGTACCAATTCCTTTCGACTGTTTGTAGCTTAACAGTTTATTCTACAGACCTGCATAAATCGCAAAAAACACACCATCAGCCAAAAAAAGCCCACAATTCATAACTTTAACCCAACAAAATAAGCGAATAAAACGCACAAAATCTCACATTAAGATAATCGTCACTATAGGCGTTGCCAGAGAAACACAGTAAACGCCTGACTACCGGGAGGCAATCAGTCATCAGCCACCACAATCACCCGGTCATCCGCCGACAAGGTAAAACGTTCACTTTTCAGCGGATTCAGGCGGATACCATAGTTACTGCCATACTCCCGTGCCTGTGCCATCACCCGATAACCAATTGCCGTTTCCCCTTTACGTGCCGCAGCCTCCAGCAGGGTATAAAAATCAATTTGCTGGCCCGGTTGAACATACTCAGCAGCAGAGCGAAGATAAATTTCCGCGCCTTCCGCATTAAACAGGCAACCAAACACCCCCTGCAGACGCCGGGTTTCTGATAGCTGTGCCATCAGGCGGCTAATCAGGTTATCACCAATAATGAAATCATCCGCCCGCGCCACTTCGGCCAGCTCACGGTTCTTAATATCACCCATCTCACTGACAATATTGAAACGGGTATTCTGCTGCTCGGCGATACTGCGCAGGTGCAGTAATGTAATCAGCGTCTTGGCATCCGCCTCCTGCACCGGCATGGTCGTATAGGTCAGAATAATCACATTACGGCTACCGGAGAAGTCAATCCTATCCAGGACTCTGCGCCGGGTAATATCGTCGATAATCAGCTCAATCTTCTGGTTTTGCATAGACTTACCCAACTCAGCCAGACGATCCGCCAGCCCCTCCCGCTCTGCAATCACCGTCAGCACTGACCCCGGAGCGACATATTTATCCAGCTCCTGAATAATTTTAACGCCTTTGGCATTCCAGCCCAGCAACACATTCTTCTCCGGCTGCTCCGGCGCACGCTCAACCTGACTGAACAATTGCTCATCAAACTCAGACTCCACCCGGCCAGACAGTTTGACTGTAGTATCATCCTCAGACACCGCAATTACACTATCCCCCCGCCCGATCACTGTATCCATGGGCGGATTTATCAGAATCTCACCACTATTACCCCGCATCAACCCCAGCACTGCTGACTTTTCATAGCTGAACAGTGCTTCTTTATAAGTCTTACCTTCCAGCGCCGGTTCCGGCTGAAAATAAATCTCATCCCCCTCATAATCCAGCACATCAGAATAGATCATACTCAGACCGGACTGACGACAAGTCTGCGCTGCGATCCGCGCCAGCATGGAAGAACTGCGCACATAAATCGCCTCGCCCTGCCCGACCAGCTGTGCAGCCTCCATATTCTCCTCATCATCAATTTCCGCCACAATATGGTATGGCTCCGGCTTGCGCTGCGGATTATTGGTGACCGCCAGCACTGACTTAATAACATACGTATCGGGATCTTCGCTTTCCGGCGCCAGCACAATAATGGACCTGGCATCATCCGGATTCACCAGCGCAATATCATCCGGAATTAACGGACTGCCGGTGCGGCAAATAATGCGGGTGGTGCGCAGATTATCCAGACGGGACTTCAGCTCATCCTCCATCTCCACCTTATCCCGTGGCGCCAGAATCACAATACGCGCCCTGGCCTCACTTTCATTGGCAATTACCAGCTGCTCAATAATATGGAAAATCTTATCCGACCAGCCCAGAATCAGCGTGTGATTTTCTTCCAGCACCAATGAACGTCCCTTGCGCAGATCATCCAGCTTTTCCTCTAAACCGGTGGTCAACGCACCGATCAGCGTACTGAGAATAAAAATACCCCCGATGGTAATCAGCACCCCGATCAGACGAAATGACCAGCCCTCATCACCAGCCACCGTACCCGGATCAACCGAGCGCATCAGCGCCTGCCATGCTGCCTCAAAAAAGCCCATACCCTCACTGTCCGGCATACTGATACCGGTGATGGTGTAGACAATCCCGAACACAATCACCAGCACGGCCGACAACACCGCCAGCCAGGCAATAATCGCTGAGGAGCCCGCCACCAGCGTGTTATCAAAAGCATACTGAAGTTTCTGCGCCAAGGTTGGTTTTTGCTTCATTGGTATTTTCCTGTACAAGCCCCTAAAAATTGATTGCCCGAACAATACGCTTTGATGCACTGTTTTGGCATGCCACACAGTGTAACGGCCACTGACAGATATTCAATGCTCAACCGCTCAGAATTCTAATTCTTGCCAACTTTCAGCCGCCTCTTTATGATGCGCTTTTAGCCACCCACCCGGCCATTGCCTCATGCGCATCCATCACCAGTTACTCGCCCTGTTGGTTGCCTTTATCTGGGGTACAAACTTTGTCTTTATTGAAATCGGGTTACGCGAACTACCGCCGTTTCTGTTTGCCTGCCTGCGTTTTACGCTGGTTGCCCTACCGCTGATTTTCATCCTGCCCCGCCCGCGTATTCCCTGGTGGCAGCTGATCAGCTACGGCGTGCTGATCGGCTTCGGGCAGTTCGGCCTGCTGTTCTGGACAATGCAGGACAATATCACCCCCGGCTTAGCTTCGCTGGTGATTCAGATTCAGGTCTTCTTTACCATCCTGCTCGCCACCTTTCTGTTCGGCGAACCGATCCGCAACAGCCAGTGGTTTGCGCTGGCCGTTTCATTTTCCGGCCTGTTACTGATCGGGGTGTTCACCGACGGGCAAACCACGCTGCTTGGGCTTACCATCATCCTCGTCGCAGCCATGAGCTGGGCAGCAGGCAATCTGGTGGTTAAACGTGCCGGACTGATTAATATTATTGCTTTCATTGCCTGGTCGTCTCTGTTTGCCATCCCGCCGCTGGCACTGATGAGCCTGAGCCTGGAGGGCTGGCCAGCCATTCAACAGGGGCTGACACAGGCCGGATGGGTGAGCTGGAGCGTGGTGTTATGGCAAACGATTGGCAATACGCTGATTGGTTATGGTTTATGGAATATGCTGCTGGGGCAGTATAGCGCGGCGCTGGTAACACCCTGGGCCTTGCTGGTGCCGGTGTTTGGTATGCTGTCCTCTGCTCTGGCGCTGGGTGAGCCGATGCCGTGGTGGAAGTGGCTGGCGGCAATATTGATCATGACCGGACTGGTTATTAATCTTTATGCGGGGCGCAGGGGGAGACGTTAATTACCTCTCATAAACACCAAATGCCCAATGGACTGAACCCGGATTTTTTGGCCCTGACCAACCTTGCCGCCGCAATTCATTTGCCAGAATCCTGTTGAAAACACCATGCCCGACAAAAAGCACACTATCATGCTGCTGCGCTATTTCCGTAAGTTTTTCTGCCGCGTCTGATGCTCTGGACTTCGCTGCTTTAAATGACTCGGAATTTTTCGGGTAGCCTGATAGCCAGAGGATTCTGAATAGTACTGACCATATTTTTGGAGATAGCTTTATTATTTTCCAGTCTGCAGCGGGCAATCCGGCCTCATTGTCTTGTCGCCTAACGCTTGCGCATGGGGCGGGCAACACTACTGAAATTTGAAGAATAACAACACTTTGATTTTGCATGATTTTCAAAAGAAGCTGCGGGTTGCCCGTCCCAGCATGACGCACTTGTTATGCCATTTTTTGCAACTGCTGGTAATCTTGAATTGAATCAATATCTTCTTGCTCAGAAGTTTGTGCTTTAAATAACTCAGATCTCATTTGCAAGTTCAACCAAAAATCGGGAGATGTCCCAAAAAACTTACTCAAGCGCAACGCAGTGCTTGGGGTTACGCCTCTTTTTTTATTGATGAGCTCGTTAATACGCTGATAGGGTACATGAATGGCTTCAGCAAGTTCTCGTTGGGTGATACTCATTGGAATAAGAAATTCCTCTTTCAGCATCTCGCCAGGATGGGTTGGTTCTCTATGTTTTGGTACTCTCATATGCCTACCTCAATGGTAATCCGTGATTTCAACATCTGATGGGCCTAAATCACTCCAGGCAAAGCAGATTCTGTATTGTTCGTTAATGCGGATACTATAAAAACCGTCTCTATCCCCGGATAGTGCTTCCAGTCTATTACCGGGAGGGATTTTCAGTTCTTCCAGTTGGTTAACAGAATCCAGTTGGTCAAGTTTTCTCGATGCAATACGCCACAGAGTTTGAGGACAAGCTTTTCTAGCCTGTTTCGAATTGGCACCATCGAAGATGTCCTCTGTTGCTTTATCTTTGAACGATACAATCATTGAAACATGATAGCACGGGTTCCGTGATAGTAGGATATGGATTTTTAGGCATAACAGTGCGACTGAGGGGAAAATGAGTATGATAATTTTCATTTTTTAATGTCCCGCTAAACGACGGGCAAGGCAACGCCAGCGAGTCCGGTGGAGGCCGCATTGTTTGCGACCGGAACCGATTTGAGCGATCTGTTAAATTCTTTCATATTTTGACCAGTAGCTGTCATATTTCTCTTGGGCAAAATCAGTATCTGTAAAACCCGCTTCATCTGTAGCACAAAACTTTACAAACAGAGCACAAGCCCGGAGTTGCTCAGGTGTGAATAGTGAAAAACGCTCCCTGTGATGCTCTGCTAACTGAGCATGCTGAGGATGGTCATCTAACGAGTACAATGTGTGATCAGTCCAAACAGCATCGCCGCCAAGGTTTTTTAGATACCAGACCATATATGCTGGCAAGTAAAATCGCATACCGACTTTATCAACGTAGCTCAGTGCTGACTGACATTTACTTATATGATCCCAGGGCACATCTTGCCAACGTCCAATATATACTCGACCCGTGAGTAACTGTTGAATAATGTGAAGCCTTCAAGCAAAGTCCGGATGTTGTTGACAACCGGTGATACTTTGCATGATCCAGATAGAGTTTGGCGAATCCGAGCGGAACGCCTTGAATAAGGGACGGTACCATCACCCCCACCCGCGAGTCCGCCAACGGATGGAGGTGTTATGGCTCAAAAGCCAGGGAGTCGCACATGGGGAGATAGAACGGTTGGCGGGGTCAGTTCAACGACCGTCACCCGTTATCTGAAACGCTACCAACAAGGTGGGCTTGCGGCTTTGGAACAAGTGGACTTCTATCGTCCGGTCAGTCGGCTGGAGCCTTTCCGTGACGTGTTGAAAAGTCATTTTGAACACCATCCAACCACCCGGATCACTCAGGCGATGGCTGACATCCAGCGGCTAACCGGCCTTGAACTCCAGCGGGAAGCCGTGCGGATGTTCCTCCACAGCCTGGGGGTTGTCGGTCAGGAAGGTGGGGATGATCCCGGCGAAAGCGGATCCCGAGGTTCAGGAGGCTTTTAAAAAAGCATTGGAGCCGCGTCTTGAGGAAGCCAGGGCCGGGAAGCGGGCGGTTTTTCTTTGTCGACGCGGCCCACTTTGTACTGGCCCCGTTCCTGGGGTTTGTGTGGTGTTTTACCCGCTTGTTCATCCGTGCCCCGGCCGGACGCCAGCGTTACAATGTACTGGGCGCGCTGAATGCGGTTACCCATGAACTGGTTACCGTGACCAATGACAGTTACATCAACTCCCCCACAGTGTTTGCCAGTTGCTTCAGCGAATCAAGGCATTGGCCCTGGACGTGCCAGTGACCCTGGTGATGGACAATGCCCGCTACCAACGTTGTCGGCTGGTCATGGATTTGGCGGAAACACTGGGGATCGAATTGTTGTTCCTGCCCGCCTATTCTCCCAACCTGAACCTGATTGAACGCTTGTGGAAGTTTGTGAAGAAAGAATGTCTCTACTCACAGTACCATGAAAACTTTACCGCGTTTGTGCAAGCCATTGATTCGTGTCTGGCGCAAACCCACACCACTCACAAGAAAGCCCTGGACTCCTTACTGGCGCTTAATTTTCAGACTTTCAATAAATCAACAATTATGGTCGGTTGAAGTATAATCACGTTCACGGTGCTCTTTATCGTGATCATAGTCGTAGCCGTCATGTGCCTCTGCCACATGCAAAGTAATTTCCTTCGGCTGGGGCACCCCATCGAAAGCCATCTCAATTATTTGGATCAGATGTTCGGTGCTCATAGAGTCTAACGTCTCAAACACCAGCCTGGTGAAGTTGGCGGCTTTTTTGGAAAAAAAATGGTGACAGCTTTACCAAGTCCGCGTGCTTTGACTTGTTATGAGTTTTTGGCATTTAGCACCTTTTCTATTGCTGGATCAGTATACTTGCGCACAGGATCTACCGAATCATCGTCACCGGAGTGGTGATATTCACCCGCATCAAAAGCGAGATAAACCTCAAGAGGAAACTCTGAGATCGTATTGTCGTTACTTTCTAAGTAGGTGGGATCAGTTAAGAACCCGTACAACCAATTCATTGCACCATCACAAAAAGAGTAGCCATATAAGCCATCCCAATAGTTCTGCGCTACGTCTCTTGAGAATTTGTGCGCGAACTCATCTAAAGACATTTGCCCCTTCTCAGAAAAAGCAATCACCTCTTCTTGTTCAAGGGTTCCATTGCTTGCCTTTTCGATAATGGATTCGATGCTCATTCTGGACTACTCATAACGTCTCACATGACGGGCGCGGCGGGGAGTAAATTGTTGGAACTCGCGGGCTGTCACCGCGTCCGTCGTCGATTGATGGAATGGCCTCCACGGAAGCAGTCCGGCATCATAGTGCCACTGTTCAATACAGCCATACCGTGGAGGCCAAACATGAAAAATACCATCATTACCATTGATCTGGCAAAGTCCGTTTTTGAATTAGTCATCGCTAATCAGCACTACCGCATTACTCAACGCCAGCGCCTGGATCGTCAGGGTTTCACCGAATTTATGAACCAGCAATCACCTGCGATTGTTGTGATGGAAGCCTGTGGCTCCTCCCATCACTGGGGCAGGCAATTCCGTGAACTGGGTCATGAGGTGGTGCTATTGCCTGTACAGTATGTACGCCCTTACCGCCGCCGCAACAAAACCGACCGGGCGGATTGTGAGGCGATGCTGGAAGCCTACCGTTGTGACGGCATGAAGCCGGTGGTGGTGAAAAGCCTGGAGCAGCAGGAGTTGCAGCTGATGCACCGCCTGCGTGAGCAATGGAAACAAACCCGTGTTAAACGTCTGAATTTCCTGCGGGGAGTGTTTCGGGAGCAGGGCATTCCGTTACCCACGGGTGAGCGCGAAGCTCTGCGGGAAGCCAACGCCCATGTCGGCCGGTTGTCATCGTTAAGTCTTCAGCTGCTTCAGCCGGTATTGGCTGAGCTGAAAACTCTGGAAAGTGATATGCAGGCGCTGGAGCAGCAGATTGCCCGGCTGACCCGTGGCAATGAAACCGTTGCTAACCTGCAAACCATTCCCGGTATCGGCTTACTGATCAGTAGC
>JAWLAK010000003.1:417500-560151 GCA_041395485.1 Thiolinea sp. | reverse complement strand
GAGTAGCTTCTTCAGTCATTTCTTCTGCCTTTTCTTCAGTGGCAGCTTCCTGTTCCGGAGCGGCCTCTTCAGTTCCGGCATCCTGCTCAACGGCCTCTTCAGCCGGAGCAGCTTCTTCCTGTGCAGCATCCTCCTCAGCCGGAGCAGACTCTTCCTGTGCAGCACCCTCCTCAGCCGGAGCAGCTTCTTCTGTAGCCTTAGCCTCCTCTGCCTCCTGAGTTTGCTCTACTGCTGCCGCCTCCTTAGCAGTTTCATCTTCTTGTTTGCCACAGCCACTCAGTAAACCGAGGGCCAGGAAAAGCGCTGAAATGCTTACAGCAACTTTAATCATGCGTAGACTCCTGAATTTATATGTTTAGATATTGGGATTTATTATCGTAACGCCCTGAATTATAGTCCAGACAGTGACTAATTTATAGCTCAGGCACGCGGCCCAATGCTTTAAATTGTGTGCATCCCATACAAAAAGTCCGGAATAAGCACTCCGACAGCTTGCATTGATTACTTTATATGGTCAAATGTTCGGTATAAGGCGCAGCTTGAGCATTTGTTACAACAACATTCAGCAGGAATCCAGGTAAAATGACGGTAGCAACACCCATAGCCGAGCAAACCGGCTTTATGAGCATATACCAAAGCGAATTCAGAGGCGTATTGCGCTGGCATCAGCTTGATGAGCTCTGGCAACAGATCAGGGGAAGCAAGTCAGCATGGTATGTCTATGCTGTCGGTGAACTTCCGCCTGAAACAGCGGCTACAACAACACAGCTCGATACCTTCATCACCGAAATTGACGCGCTGTTACGCCGTGACCATGCTGAAGACTATTGCGGCATTGTATATGCCAATAATATTGAACAGCCGACGATGGTTAAAATTTTTGACCCCAACAATCTGGGCAGCAGCTGCGGCAGCAGTGGCCGGATTACCCTGCCAGGCTGGATACTATCCACCCAAAAGCCTGAAGACCTGCCCGCCGCAATGCCAGCCCCTAACAACCGGCGACGCTGGTGGCAAAAACTGTTTCATACAGGGGGCTGAATACCGGATAACTATTATGACGAACAATCGCACGCTGTGGATTGCCAGCATAGCCGGAACCGTGCTGACCGGACTGCTGATGTTCATACTCTACAGCCAGGTAAAGCCCATGGAGCAGCAGCCTGCAACCCACACCGGGCAAGGACAACTCAAATCCGGGCAACAACGTGAGGCTGAAACAAAGCCGGTACCGGAAACAAGGCCGGAACAGCCCGCTACCCGGCAACAAGCGCCAGTAACTCCGGTAACTGCAGACAAACCGGCTATTGTTACTCCGGCGCCTCCCCAACAGACAAATTTACCTGAACTGCCGGCAGACCCGACTTTACCGCCGGAAGAAATTGCAAAACTCTCTGCAGAGGAAAAGAAGAAGTATCAGAATCTGGTCACAACCTATCAGGAAGTACGGACACAGATTTTGAATTTACACCGCGAGCGCGAGCAGCTCAGACAGCAAATGGAAAGAGTTATTGAGGAAAACAGATCGATAGACCAGCAACTGGACGGGATTCGCGCAGAGCAGAATAAACAATAGCTGCCGGCACAGCACCAGAATTAAGTTTCACTACATTATGCGTCGCACCGAGATAATGCAGTGAAACTCATTCAATATCAGTTAACGCTATTTTAACGCTCCAGCACAGTTGCGGAGCAGAACTTACCACTGCTTTGTGGCTGTGTTTCCATCGGATCCTGATGCTTAAGGTAAATCAGGCGTGACTTTTTGTTCACACAAAACTGAGTAACCGGCTGATTGGAGCGTGTTTTCAGGCCATTCAGAATTTCACCACACACCGCCTCGCCATTAAACATGGTTTGTTTCAAACGGGCATAAGGAAAAACTCGCTGGGTATTATTTGGCAGTGTCACTGTCAGATAGAGATAGCCCGGCCCATTAATTGTTTGCAGGTAGTGCAGGTTCTTTCCGTCAGTACATTTGGCCTCCCATTGCTGCGCTGACGCAGCACCGGAACATAACAACAGAGACAAGGCAAGCAACCAACCTTTCTTCATGGAAAATCTCCTTTCTATTAAGGGGTTTGGATAAAACTGTTCAACATCCGGACATTTAATACTAACAGACCCACCGCCTTGTAACAGAATCAATGTTGATTTTTTTTACGTTTCATCGCAACAAATATCAAATCAATGCAATCAATACACCAGCTAACGATTCTGTCTGATACGCCTTATTAAAAAACGTGATGGATGTAATTGGTAATAAAGACTCTTCCCGAACGGCAATGGTTCCCCGCCAATCAAAGCAGCCAGCAACGCTGCACACAGGCCACTGGTGGTCAGCCCGCGCGAACCGAACCCCGCCATAATATACAAGCCGGGAATATAAGCTGCCTCAGGATAAAACTGTTGCAGCTTTCCATGCCTTAAATCAGCATAGGCCGACAAATAATAATCAACATCAGGTATGCAGCCGACATAAGGAAAACGATCGGGTGTGGTCATACGGATAGCGGCATGGCTGCTCTCCACCTGCCCAAACTGCTCTGCAAGTTCCGGCAGATGCAACGCTAACTGCTGCCGGTTCTGCTGATCAGATTGAGCGGACAGTGAGGCGTCCGGGCTATCACGCTCAAAGGTCGCACCAAAGATATGCCGTCCACCCACAGCAGGGGTCAGGTAGCCTTCATGCCCCAGCGTCACTTTTAAACCAACCGTAACCGGCGTGACTGCAGCACTACTGGTCTGACCGCGTACCGGTGTAAAAGGCAGCATGGCCTCACCCGCAAAACGCACAACATCGCGGCCATTGGCAATTACCACCACATCCGCAGTTAATGTCTCTGCGCCCTCACAGCTTACCCGCCACTGCTGATTATCCCGGCTTATTTCAGACACTGCCGTACCAGTTAGCACTTCAATATTCTTATGCCGAACCAATACATCACATAAACTCTGTGGACTGAGCCAGCCACCCGCCGGGAAATAACTGCCACCAAACGGTAACGGCACTCCGGCAACAGCTCCGGCTTGCTCCGCATCTAACAACTGAATAAACGCATCCGGCAGGTTACGCATTGCAAGCGCCTGCCAGCGTGAACTTTCACGCTCATTGTGATTAAGCTGCAGCGCACCACAGGGCGACCAGTCCAGGTCATCGTACTCACGCTTTAACCGGCGCAGCTGCCGGTGGGCAAATAAAAAGGCCTGCCGGTAAAACCACTCTCCCCAGCCCGGCTCTGCGGTCATTTTGGGAGATATGACCCCTGCCCGGTTACCTGACGCCTCCTGTGCCAGCTTTGCATGGCGCTCCGCCAGCGAAACCCTCCATCCCCGCTCAGCCAGAGCACGGGCCGTCTGACAACCGGCAATACCGCCACCGATGACCACGGCATGGCGCTGTCCGGCCTCACTATTGACAGTATTTGTTCCGCTGATCCTGCCGGGCAGGCTAAACCAGGGTTGTAATGTCTTTACCTGCGCAGCATTAAACACGGCAGTCAGCATTTCACGCTTACGCCCGAAACCCTTGCGCTTCATCACCGTAAAACCGGCAGCCTGTAGATTACGCCGCACCACACCCGCAGCCGTGAAAGTTGCCAGGGTAGCACCAGACTGACTCAGTGCAGCCAGCTTCAGCATAAGCTGCTCCGACCACATATCCGGATTCGCAGCAGGTGCAAAACCATCCAGATACCAGCAATCCACCTGCGCAACTATTTCATCAAGCGCGGTACTGACATCCATAAAGCACAGCGTCAGGGCAATACGCCCCCCGGCCAGCTCCAGCCGGTGCATACCGGCCAGCAGAGGCGGATATTGCTCAAGCAACTCATCGGCATAAGGCAACAGTTCCGGCCACTGCTCTATAAATACCCGTAAGTCTTCAGCCTGGAACGGATGTTTTTCAATCGCTATATAGTGCAAACACACACTATTTTGATTATTTTTTTGCCACTCCTGCCATGTGACAAAGAAATTTAAGCCTGTTCCGAAGCCAAGTTCTGCAATGACAAAGTTTTCCCGCCCCATCCAGCGCTCAGGCAAACGATTACCCTGCAAAAAAACATAGCGCGACTCAGCTTCGGCATTTAGCTTTGAGTGATAATAATCTTTGAAATCAGCAGCATAGATCTTTCCATCATCATCCTGACCTGGTTTTGCCGGTGTTATTTCCTGCATGCCCGCCCGTTGCTCTCTTGCCTGTTCACATCAAACATTACAATAAATAACTCATTTTGATTAAATAAATCTATTTTTTCAATGTATCGCTAAAACCTTGTTATCAAATAAAGAATACCACTGATCGGATTACCTGACGTTGCATCCGGACAGCGGATCAGTATAGTTCCGCCCGGATCGGCTATAAAGCTTATCCATTGTTTTTTTCAGCATAATTAATTACGATCAGGGCGGCGCTCAATGCCTAACTGACAGTTTTGCTTTATTTTTAGTCAAAACAAAAACATAAGACAAAGAGATTTATGATTATGAAGTCGAGTACTAACAGACAATTTGGTATCCAGATTGCTGCAACGCTAATCGGACTGACACTAAGTTTTTCAACCCAGGCTGCCAACAGCAGCGGGTATCCCCCCAGAACCTGTGATCAATACAGCCCTCAGATACTCCACCAAAAAGCCAGCCGCTACCGTCACGTTATCCACTCAGCCTCTCATAAATATGGCGTAAACGCCAACCTGATCAAAGCCGTTATTACCGCAGAAACCTGCTTCCGGCCCAATGCAAGATCCCATAAAGGCGCAGCTGGCCTGATGCAGCTGATGCCCGCCACAGCCAGACGCTGGGGAGTCACCAACCGTTATAACGTTGCCCAGAATATTCATGCCGGCACGCTGTATCTGAGCTGGTTGCTGCACCGCTACGGCGGCAGTGTGCGTCATGCTGTTGCAGCTTACAACTCAGGAGAAGGTACCGTAGACAAGTACGGCCTGGGTGTACCCTATCGCGAAACACAAAACTACCTGCGCCAGGTCATGAATGCCTATTACAAAATGAATGGCGGTCAGGCGCCTGAGTTTATGCGTACCGGCGGACTGCAGCAGCCCGGACGGAAACAGTCAGTCACAAATGCCAGCCAGCAATACGCTGCCCTGCAATTGCAGGCTCAGATGGAGCAGGAGCAGGCGCAAAAACAGGATAAGGTTCTGACTAAAACCAAAACATCTTCCAAAAGCAGTTCCAAACGCGAAAAATCAAACCGGCTGTTACCCAGCTGCATGACCGCTTCACGCAAACTGCATAAGGCTACTTACCATAGCGACAAAAGCGGTGTGCGCACTTTTTACTACACGGTAAAAGACGGCGACACGCTGGGCGAGATCATGGAAAAAACCGGCAAGTCGACAACGACCATTAAGCGCTACAATAAAATCCGCCGCAATATTATCCAGCCGGATCAGAAACTCAAAATAGCGGAGTGTCGTCTGAGCTAAGACAGACCTGCTCCCGGACATAAAAAAAGCCCGCTATTTTCAGGCGGGCTTTTTTATGTCAGCAACCGGAGGTCAGGCTGTCTTCAGGCGCTTATACTTTATCCGCTGCGGATGCAGCTCCTTGTCACCATGGCGGCGCTTGTAATCTTCCTCATAGTCCGAGTAATTGCCTTCAAACCATTCCACATGTGAATCGCCCTCAAACGCCAGAATATGCGTCGCAATCCGGTCAAGGAACCAGCGGTCATGCGAGATCACCACCGCGCAACCGGGGAAGTTCAGCAGCGCCTCTTCCAACGCACGCAGGGTTTCCACATCCAGATCATTGGTAGGCTCATCAAGCAGCAACAGATTGCCGCCGGACTTCAGCAGCTTGGCCAGATGCACCCGGTTACGCTCACCACCGGACAGATCCCCGACCCGCTTCTGCTGTGAATCACCTTTGAAGTTAAATCGCCCACAATAGGCACGCGACTGAATCTGGTAGCCGCCAACGGTGATAATATCCTGACCGTCTGAAATTTCCTCCCAGACCGTTTTGCTGCCATCCAGCGCATCCCGTGACTGATCCACATAGCCAATTTCCACGGTTTCACCGACAACAAATTCACCGTCATCCGGCTGTTCTTCACCGGTAATCATCCGGAACAGCGTGGTTTTACCCGCACCATTCGGGCCGATAATACCGACGATACCACCACGCGGCAGGTTGAAATTCAGGTTGTCATATAACAGGCGGCCATCGAATGACTTACTGATGCCCTTGGCCTCAATCACCTTGTCACCCAGCCTTGGCCCCGGTGCGATATAGATCTCATTGGTCTCGGAGCGGGCCTGATAATCACTGGATGACAGTTCTTCAAAACGTGCCATCCGCGCCTTGCTCTTTGCCTGCCGCCCCTTGGGGTTCGAGCGCACCCATTCCAGTTCTTCCTTCATCGCCTTCAGACGCCCCTGCTCAGACTTTTTCTCCTGTGCCAGACGGCGCTCTTTCTGCTCCAGCCATGAAGAATAATTCCCTTCCCACGGAATGCCCTGACCGCGATCCAGCTCCAGAATCCAGCCCGCAACATTATCCAGAAAGTAACGGTCATGGGTAACCGCAACCACTGTCCCCGGAAACTCCTGCAGGAAACGTTCCAGCCAGGCCACCGACTCAGCATCCAGATGGTTGGTCGGCTCATCCAGAATCAGCATATCCGGCGAAGACAACAGCAAACGACACAAAGCCACACGACGCTTTTCACCGCCGGATAATTTGGTCACATCCGCATCCCACGGTGGCAGACGCAGGGCATCTGCCGCCACTTCCAGCGTATGATCCAGATTCTGCACATCAGAGGCCTGCAGGATATTTTCCAACCGTGCCTGCTCAGCGGCCAGCGCATCAAAATCCGCATCCGGCTCAGCATAAGCCGCATACACCGCATCCAGCTTTTCCTGCGCGTCTTTAATAACCGCCAACCCTTCTTCGACGTTACCGCGCACGTCCTTATCCGGATTCAGCTGCGGCTCCTGTGAAAGATAACCGATATTGATACCCGGCTGCGGGCGGGCTTCACCGATAATATCGGTATCAATCCCGGCCATAATACGCAGCAAGGTGGACTTACCGGCACCGTTGTAGCCGAGTACGCCGATCTTGGCACCGGGGAAAAAGTTGAGGTAAATATCTTTGAGAATGTGTTTATTGGGCGGGACAACTTTGCCGACGCCGTTCATGGTGTAAATGTATTGAGCCATGTGTTCGGAAATCCTTTTTGGGTCTTCAGCTATAGCCGAATTATGCCGGAACAGGACAAAGATTTGCAGTCAGAAACATAAAAATGACAAAGGCGGAGCCCAAACCCCGCCTTCATCAAACCCTCGCAAGCCCGTGTACTTAACGAATCGTGACGAACCTGCTGCCATGATCGCGGCAAATAAAATCACCGCTATTGATAGTCCGCTCCGGATAGAAACCAACCCTGTTCGGACGCTTCACCCGGTAACTCACCCGCAGATTAGTACGGTCATTATCCACATGCGCCAGACGACGTTCCCAGACATGGGTATCACCCTGGTCAATACGCTGATTACCGCGAATCTCAGTCCGGTATATGCCCCGGTCATAGTCCGCATATTCAACCTTGGTGACTTTGATCTCACTACCGGTCAGGTTGCGGACACGAATGTCGAAGTCATTACAGGCATCCCCCAGCGCAAAAGCGGCGTTACCCATGGTCATACCCAATGCCAGTACAGTGGTAGTCAGCGCAGTTTTCAAAGTTTTCATGATATTCACCTCGTAGTTTAAAAGTAGTCAGTACAGAGAGCCTGAAGTTTTTTGCTGTTGTTTCAGCGGGTTACTTGCTTGCTTTCCATGGTTACTACTTTACTGGCGAGGCTGATTTTGCGCTGTGAAATTTTAACGGCGGAATTCCGGAAAATTACCTCTGCAACTATGACTTTTTAACGATTAGCTAAAATTTCCAACAAATCAGGCATTTCTACCCTCCGCACAACAGCCACAACAACCTTTAGCCCTTCCCTCCCTGGCGGGGGAAGGGTTGGGATGGGGGCATTCACAGTACGAGCGATATTTCTTGATGCATCTCAAGCAGAAACGGATTAATCACTGCAGCCCCGGACGGCTGATCTATAATTAACGGGTTGGTGCATTAATGAATGACATTGCAAAATGCTGAGGGGACGTACAGATGATAATCATTAAACACAGAGAAACCGGAGCGGAACTGGCCAGTCTGGATGCGGAGTCGCTGGCAGGTGCTGATTTCCGCGAAATTTATTTGCAGGGCGCAGACCTGTCCGGACAGGATCTGCATAACACAAACTTCAGCAATGCTTTTCTTGATAATGCGGATTTCAGTGGTGCAAACCTGTCCGGAGCGACGCTAACCGGTGCACACCTGAACAATGTGAATTTCAGCGGTGCTAACCTGGGCCACTGCCATTTAGGGGCTGAGGGGTATGCCAAAGCCGCCATGATGCAGAACTGCAACCTGGCAAATGCAGACCTCAGCCATGCTGATTTACGTAATGTCTCACTTAACGGCAGCAATCTGCACGCGGTTAAACTCAACAATGCCGACCTGCGTAACAGCGACCTGTCCAGCGCTAATCTTGCCGGAATCAGCGCACATAACTGCAAATTCCAGAATGCGAATTTGCGTGATGCCAACCTGTCAAAAGCCGACTTGTCGGATAGCCGGCTACATTCAGCCAATCTGAGTAATGCCAATCTGGAAGCCGCCATTCTGACCGGTTTGGAAACCGGCGGCTTCACGATTATTAACCTTGCCAACTTTGAAACAGCCAACCTGGCCAATGCCAGCATGGCTAATATCAATGCAGAAGAAGTTAATTTCAAACACGCCAACCTGAGCGGAGCAGATCTGCGCAATGCGGTTCTGAACGGTTCTAACCTGCGTGGAGCCAATGTAGCCGGCGCAGATTTTGCGGGAGTACAACTATTAACCGTACACATGGAGTTCGCTAATTTTTCCAAAGCGCTGAACGTTGACTTGCCCTACGAAAAAGAGAATTTGCGTTAGACAGGGTAAGAGCACGTATACCTATTCAGTGCTATTGCTCTGATACCATCTGACCGGAGATATTTTATCTTCCGAATCATAGACTTTCAGCTTGAGAGGGGCGCGAGTGTATGAAAAAAAGAGAGATTAAATACCGCTCGCGCCGTCCGGGACGCAGAGACGAACCGCATCGTCCGCCACGCGTCACCCATTCACCCGGCATCGCTGGCTATCTGGCAAACACCTTTATCAACAGCGCACTGACACCCCTGCTGGTATTTGCTGCTCTTGTTATCGGTGTGCTCGGCCTGATGGTGACTCCACGACAGGAAGACCCGCAAATAACCGTGCCGATGATTGATGTCTACCTGCAGGCACCGGGGTTTTCATCCGAACAAATGGCCAGCCTCGCGGTCGAGCCGCTGGAGCGCATCATGACCGAAATTCCCGGCGTAGAGCATGTCTACTCCGCCGCCCGCCGGGGTGAAGCCGTGGTCACAGTGCAGTTCTATGTCGATGAGCCAATGACAGATTCCGTTGTTGAGGTGCATGAAAAAATCCGCTCTAATCTCGACAAAATACCACCCGGCGTACAGATGCCTCTGGTCAAACCGATTACCATTGATGACGTACCGGTAGTCACCATCACCCTGTGGTCGGAAGAAGTCAATGAAGCTGCACTGCGGACGATTGCTTTCAGCACCATGCAGCGCCTGAAAGAAGTGCAGAACACCGGCGAAGCCTTTATCACCGGCGGACGTAAACTACAGCTCAGTATTGAAGTATTGCCGGAACGCCTGGCCAGCTATCAGATCACGCTGGATCAGATCGCGCAAACCATCCGCGCCGCCAACACCCGGCAAAACGTCGGCTATATTGAAGGCAGCCGTCATTTTGAATTGTATTCCGGTGACTTCCTGCAATCAGCCGGTGACGTTGAACAGTTGGTGATTGGAGTCAGCAATGGCAGCCCGGTCTATCTGCGCGATGTGGCACGGGTTACCATGGCAGCGCAGGAAATGACACAACGGGTCTCCTATTACAGCGGCCCGGCACATTTTGAAGATTTACCGCAGGCTGATGGCAGTCCGGCAGTCACCATCGCCATCGGCAAAAAAGAAGGCAGTAATGGTGTTGATGTCGCCGAAGGCATTCTGCAGCGGCTGGATGAGCTGAAACAAAGCCAGATCCCCGGCAATGTCGAACTGGCCATCACCAGAAACTACGGTAAAACAGCCAATGACAAAGTAAACGAACTGCTGTCTTCATTGCTGGGGGCGGCAATTGCGGTGAGCCTGTTATGCTGGCTGACACTGGGCTTGCGCTCGGCAATTGTGGTGATCACCGTCATTCCGATTGTGATTCTGCTTACCGTCTGGTCAGCCTGGGCACTGGATTACTCCATTAACCGCGTCAGCCTGTTCGCCTTGATTTTCTCAATCGGCATTCTGGTCGATGATGCCACAGTCGTCGTAGAAAACATCTTCCGCCGCTGGTTACAGGAAGGCCAAACCACCACGGAAGTGGCGGTTGATGCCGTGCGCGAGGTTGGCAACCCGACCATTATCGCCACCTTTACCATTCTCGCGGCACTGCTGCCAATGGGTTTTGTCAGCGGCATGATGGGGCCGTATATGCGCCCGATTCCGGTATTAGGCTCCACGGCAATGGTCTGGTCATTAATAGCTGCATTTATCTTTACCCCCTGGCTGTCCATGCGTCTGCGTCCGAGGCTGAAAGCACTGGAAAAAGCCGAACAGAAAGAGCGCCGGACACAAAAACGCATCGGTTATTACTACCGGCCAATCATGAAATATTTCATCAACAGCAAGCTGGGCGGCTGGGGCTTGCTGGCAGGAATCATTATCGCCTTTTTTGCTACCACCACACTGTTTTATACCCAAGCCGTACCGGTAAAAATGCTGCCGCTGGATAATAAACCCGAATTCAATATTGTGGTGAATATGCCGGAAGGTACAGCATTGACCGATACCGAGTCGATGGTGCGCAAACTGGTCAGTGAAGTCCGCAACACACCCGAGGTGATCGCACTGCAAAGCTACACCGGCACCGCCTCACCGTTCAACTTTAATGGCATGGTACGGCATTATTATATGCGCAATCAGCCGTGGGAAGCAGATATTCAGGTGATGCTGCCGGATAAGCAGGACCGCGAACGCAGCAGCCATGAAATTGCCGTCGATGTCCGTGAACGGCTACAACCCTTGCTTGCAGGCAGCGGGGCAAGAATTGCCGTGGTCGAGATGCCACCCGGCCCGCCGGTATTGCAAACCATGGTCGCGGAGATTCATGGCCCGGACGCTCAAACCCGGCAACAGGTAGCACATGACCTGGTGAAGATCTTTGAAGCTGTGCCCGATATTGTCGATGTCGATCACTACATGGCCGAACCGCATGACATCTGGCACTTTGAGGTGGATAAAACCAAGGCAGCACGGCTGGGTATTTCTGTCGCCACCATCAACAGCACACTGGATATGACCATGGGCGGCTATATCGTCAGCGATGTAAAACAGGGTCGCCTGCAGGAGCCGACTTATATTGTGCTGGAGTTGCCGCTGGCGATACGCTCACAAATGTCGCGGTTAATGAATCTGCCGGTGCGGACAGCCAGCGGTGGTTCCGTACCACTGGCTGAGCTGGGCAAGTTTGTTAAACAGCCACAGGATCCGGTGATCTATCACAAAGACCTGCGCCCGGTGGAATATGTGGTCGGCGAAATGTCCGGACGGCTGGGCGCACCGATTTACGGCATTCTGGATGTGCATGAGCTGCTGAAGGATTATCAGACACCGGATGGGGTAACGTTATCCGGTAACATGATTGCGCCACCGGAAACTGACCGGGTCTCAGGTTTCGAATGGACGGGGGAGTGGACGGTGACTTATGAAACCTTCCGCGATATGGGCATTGCCTTTGCTGCAGCAATGGTACTGATCTTCATTCTGATCGTCTGGGAGTTCGGCAATTTCATTCACCCCACTATTATTATGGCTCCGATACCACTGACCCTGATCGGCATTATTCCGGGGCACTGGCTGCTGGATGCCGAGTTCACCGCCACATCAATGATCGGCTTTATTGCGCTGGCCGGGATTATTGTACGCAACTCCATCCTGCTGGTGGATTTTGCCAAGAATGAAGTTGCACGTGGTGTGGATGTCAAAACCGCTGTGGTACGCGCCGGACAGATCCGGATGCGCCCGATTGTGATTACTGATCTGACCATGATGATTGGCTCAGCAGCCATTATCTTTGACCCGATTTTTGAGGGCATGGCCATCTCATTATTATTCGGCCCGCTGGTGGCTACCACGCTGACCCTGATCGTCATTCCTCTGGGCTGTATTTCCGCCAGCAACGCCATGCTCTGTCCGCCAGCAGATGATAACTACCCGCACTCTTCCAGTGGTGAGATGGCGATTACACTGGATCGTGATGTTGCCGAAGTATTCAATGATCCGGTTACCGTCAATCACTTATTACGCACCTCTATTGCACAGAGCAAAGCCGCCAACCCACAGGAAACCAGCGACAGGACAGAATCATGAACAGGAAACATAGACTGCATAAACGGTTAACCGGGCTGATTTTATCGCTGCTGTTAGCCACCGGCAGCGTGCTACAGGCACAATCCGCTCCGGCCAGTTTCGATATTATGCTGCTTGAGCCAGGCCAGGGTAACGAAGAATCACCGGTGGGCGGCAGCGTCATCCCCTACCGTCAGGTAACCCTCAGCGCACAAGCGCCAGGGCGTGTTGAGTATATTGCCGGTGAAGAGGGGGATATGCTGCGTCTGGGACAGGTGCTGGTCGCACTGGATAAAAACCAGCTGCTGGCCCGCCGGACGGCAGCCTTGTCACAACTGCGCGATGCCGAAGTGGCAGCACAAAACGCCAATATTCAGCTGATGCGGGAAATGGAATCACCACGCAGCAATTCGTTCAGCAAAGCCCCCGGTGGCATGGGCATGCCGGCGATGTTTGATCAGGTCTTTTCCCGCTCCATGGCCGATATGTTTGGGTATGACTCCGGGGCGAACAAGGCTGCTGATTTCTACCAGCAGCAAACCATGGTGCAACAATCCTACAATGCCGTTGCACAGGCACAGGCGCAGATTGCCCAAATTGATGCTGCCCTGCGCGATACCCAGAGCCTGGCACCGTTCACCGGCCAGATCTTCAAAAAACATATTGAAGTTGGCGACACCGTACAGCCGGGGCAACCATTGATCACCTATTCTGATATTGCCTTTTTCCAGATTCAGGCGGATCTGCCGATCAAACTGGCCGCAACCTTAACAACCGGCGATAAAGTGCAGGCCCGGATTGATACGCTGGAACAGCCCGTTACCGTCAGGGTACTGCGCATATTCCCCGGTGCGGATAATGCCCGGCACACAGTGACGGTGAAGTTTGACCTGCCGAAAGCCATTAAGGTGCCCACCGGTACTTACGCCGAAGTTTACATCCCCGGTACCGGCCAGCAGGCTACTATGTTGCGTATTCCCGCCTCGGCAGTAGTGATGCGCAGTGGCCTGACAATGGTGTTTATCGTTAATGAGCAGAATGAAACGGATTTACGGGTGGTCAGAGTGGGTGAACGCGACGGTGATCATGTCACCCTGCTGACAGGATTACAGCCGGGACAACGTATTATCACCAACCCCACTCCCGGCCTGGTGGCCGGAGTGAAACTGGATTTGTAGGCTAAACCTGTACCACAGCCTGGCGAAACACTATTATCGTTTTATACTTTAATCACCAAATCAACACCGAGAGCCATGCTGCAGATCTTCCACAGTAACCGCCTTGAAATCCTCGCCAGCCAGTTTGCTGAAGTGCTGGGCAGCAAAGGCCTTGATCCTTTTAAACCGGAACAGGTCATCGTGCAGAACGCAGGCATGGGGCGCTGGCTATCCCTGCAACTGGCTGCGCATAATGGTATTGCCGCCAATATGAAATACCTGTTTCCGGCGGAAATCACCTGGGAATTATTACGCGCGGTGCTGGCTGATGTGCCGGAGCGTGATCCCTGCTCTCCCAAATTATTGCGCTGGCGCTTATTCGCTGAGTTGAGCAGCAAAGCCGAAAAATATCAGCATGACCTCGGCCATTACCTCTCTGCAGATAATGAAGATATGGCCTGGCAACTGGCAAAACAGGTCGCCACGGTTTTTGATGGTTACCTGTTTTTCCGACCGGACTGGATACAGGAATGGGAAAAGTCCGCCCCGACCGACTGGCAGGAGCGCCTGTGGCAGAACGTGGTGACAGATCAGCAACTGGATCACTGGATACGCCTGCAACACCGTTTTATCCGCCAGCTGGAAAACACCGACACCAATAAACTGCCGCCCCGGATCAGCTTTTTTTCGGTGCCCGCCCTGTCACCGGCCTATATAGAGATGATTTCCAAAGTCGCGGAAAAAACTGATGTTTACTTCTATGTAATGAACCCGTCCTGGCAATATTGGGGTGACATTGAGTCACGTAAACAAAAGATCAAACGCGAACCGGTGGCTCAGGAATATGTCACGGTCGGTAACCCCCTGCTCGCCTCATGGGGCACACAGGGGCGGGATTTTATCGAAAATCTGCGCAGCCTTGATCCTTACCCTGATGAAACGGAGTCATTTACCGACACCGCACCTCAATCCATGCTGCAACAGGTGCAGGCAGATATTCTCAATCTGGAAGGCGAGGAAAATGCTGAAGACACCGCTATCACAAATCTGAGCGCCGATCAGTCGGTCAGTATCCACTCCTGCCACTCGCCGATGCGCGAGATTGAGGTGTTATACGATCAGCTGCTGGCTGCACTGGAACAGGATACAACCCTGACGCCTGCAGATATTGTGGTGATGTCGCCGGAGGTGGATACCTATGCCCCGTTTATTGAGGCGGTATTTAATGCGGCAAAAATCCCGCTGCCGTACAGTATTGCTGACCAGCGTTATTCCACTGCAAAAAATATCAGCACCGCCTGTATCCAGCTATTAAGTCTTGCGCAGGGTAAATTCGAGGCGGAATCGGTGTTTGCCCTGCTCGAATATGCTGAGATCCGCACAGCATCAGGGCTGGATGAAGCACAGGTACAACAATGCCGCGACTGGATCAGGGCAGTGAATGTGCGCTGGGGGGTCGATAAAACCTTCCGCGAGCAGTACGCCAAACAGTCGACCTTTGAGCATACCTGGCTGTATGGTCTGGATCGCTTACTACTGGGTTACATGCTGCCCGGTGAGCAGTTATTCGGCGACATTTTGCCTTACAATGAACTGGAAGGCAGCCAGGCACAGGTGCTGGAACGCTTCCAGCAATTTGTTCACGCCCTGCTCCCGCTCGCTAAATGGTCATCACTGCAGCTGGCGGCTGAGGACTGGTGCGAGCGCGTGCGGGCGCTACTCAATAAGCTGTTCGGGGAGGACGCGGAAACCTACCGGGTATTTCAGGCGCTGGATACCCTGCTGCAATCATTGCAACAGGCAGCATTTACCCGCCCCCTGCCCTGGACTGTGTTCCGTGATGCCCTGCAGTCACAGCTGGAGCAGAATAATCAGGCTGACGGCTTTCTCGGCAGCGGGATTACTTTCTGTACTCTGATGCCGATGCGCAGCGTGCCGTTCAAATTCGTCGCCCTGCTGGGTATGCAGGATGGCGGCTTTCCGCGTCAGGATACCCGCCTCAGCTTTGACAAACTTGCCTTTAGCAAACGCCGCCGGGGTGACCGCTCACGGCGTGATGAAGACCGTTATCTGTTTCTGGAAAGCCTGCTCTCTGCCCGCCGGCAGCTTTATATCAGCTATGTCGGCCAGAACGTGCTGACTAACAACACCATCATGCCTTCCGTGTTGGTCAGCGAATTACTGGACTATCTGGAAAAACGTTTTGCCATCAATCCGGAAACCTTCATCACCCGCCACCCGTTGCAGGCATTCAGTCCACGCTACTTTAATGGCAGCGCCAGCGACAGACTATTTAGTTACCGCAACGAATTCGCAACCCTGCACAATCACCTGAATCCACAACAGAGCATTCCGCCCTTCCTGAACGGACAGGTACTGCCGGAGGCCAATGAAAATTTCCGCCGCATCAGCCTGGATGAGCTGATCAGCTTTTATCGCCGCCCGGCGCGCTATTTCCTTAGCCAGCGTTTTGATATAGCGCTGTATGAACAGAATGATGTACTGGCGGAACGTGAGCCGTTCGCACTGGAGGCATTCAGCGACGGCGAAATCAGCCGCCAGGCACTACAGCATCTTGAACAGGAATACCCGATTAGCACCACTGAGGCGGTACTGCGGGCACAGGGTTTATTGCCCCATGGCACACCCGGACAGCTGATTTTTGAACAGCAGTATCAGCAGGTACAACAACTGCGCGAACAGCTTCCTGTCACAAATACAGCAGAGCAGTTCGAATTTTATTTACCCACCGGACAGCTGGAGTTGTATGGCACATTGAAGAATATCAGCGATCAGGGACGCCACCTCCTGCTATTCGGCTACCATGGTGTGTGGCAGTGGCTGGAAATCTGGCTGCAGCATCTGGCCCTGAACAGTTGTTCTGCCATCCCCGAAAACCACCTGCGCCAGACCTGTATTTACACTGCCGACCAAAACTATCGCCTGCCGCCACTGATTGATGCTGAACAACAACTGACGGAGCTGCTGGAGGGTTACTGGCAGGGCTTACAAGCCCCGCTGCCATTTTTCCCGAAATCAGCCTGGGTTATGTATGAAAAGGGTAATAATAATCCCAAATTGGAAGCTGCCATCAACGAATGGCAGGGCACAGACTGGCATACCGGGGAAGGCAGTAAAATCGAATACTGCCTGCTATACCGTGATCAGTCACCTTTTGCCGACCCGCACCAGCAGCAGGCATTCATGGATCGGGCAGCTAAAGTGCTGGGCAGTTTATTTGCAGTGAGAGAAACGTGGTAGGAATAATATGACAGGAGCAGCCTGAACAGACTGCCCCTTCAGAAAAGAATATTACTGAGAGCTGGCAACATTGGTACGCGGATGGTACTGCTGCCAGGTACGGATGTACTCCAGAATACCGGCGTTATCCAGCGCAATTTTCGGGTTACGCATCGCAATCGATGCCAGCTGGTAAGGATCATTACCGTCTGAATTCACTGCATACACATCAGCCCCGCCCTTAAGCAGCTGAATTAAGGCCAGCTTGTGCCCGAAGCGTGCAGCATGATGTGCAGGTGCCCAGTTTTTAATGGTCAGGGCATTCGGATTGGCCCCGGCATTCAGCAATGCGGTCACCGCATCACTGTGTCCACGGGAGGCCGCTGCATGTAATGGTGTTTCACGCTGAAAATTCTGGTAATCACGGTATTTTTCGATGCGCGACAAGATACTCACCCACGCCATATCCCCTTCCAGCGCGGCATCAAACAGCTTCTTACCAAACTGCCCGGACGGATCATCACCCCCGGCCCGGATCAGCTCATTGGCCATTTCCATATTGCGCTGCTCCAGCGCAACAGTCAGTGGCGTCTTACCATTATTCACATAGTTGACATTAGCACCCAGTTTTAACAACTGCGCTACCTTTTCCGTACTACCCTCGCTGGCTACACGGAACAATGCTTGCCCCAATACTCTCGGATCAGCAGTCGCACCACCATTAATCAGAATAGTCGCCAGCCCGTAATTACCGGCATCCAGAGCCGTAGACAAGGTGGTAGCACCCTGTTCAGCATAGTTAGCGGAAGCGCCCATCCGAATCAGGTTTGCCACCCGGTTCTGATCACCCTGCCGGACTGCCTGAAACAATAACTGCCCCAGCACGGTAGGATCACGTCGCGCCCCCTGCGCCAGCAAAGCATTGACAGCATCCATACGCCCGGCTTTTGCAGCAATCGTCAATGGAGATAAGTCACCTTCGGTGTAATTAACATCCGCACCCAGTTTTACCAGATTATTAATCCGCTCCGGATCACCCATCTGTGCCGCTTTCAACAGTCCCTTACCTAGAGTCCGGTCAACATCAACCGGCAATAATTTATCGTTACTTTTAATCAGCAAATATGCAATTCCGGTAAAACCACCGTCAATGGCCAGCTGCACCAGCTCAATATCCGCTTTGGCACCCTGATTGACAAAGCCTTTGGCTCGATTGTAATCACCACCACTGATGGCTGCACGCAGTTGCCCTTTCAGCTGCTCCTGTAAAGCACGCTCACGCTCGGTTTTTTCCTGCTCTTCCATACGCTGTGCCTGACGCAGAATAAACAGTGTGCGCTGCTCGCCCTGCAAATGAGCCGGTACGGTAATATTTTTGCTGGTTGCTAACTGCTCAGCCTTGCTGGCATTTTTCTTTGCCTCTTCCAGCAGAGCACGCTCTTTTTCCTCAGCCACCAGACGATCCACAATCGCCTGCCAGTTGTTTAACTCGGTACGCGCAGCAGCAATCGCAGAAGGATTTCCGCTGCGGGTGGCCTTTGCCAACTCACCCTGCCAGACATTTGCCTGCGCTCTGGCTTCAGCCAGAGACGGCAACTCATTAGCCAGAGAGGCTGTACTTATAAAAAGGCTGACGAGCAGCAGAGAACTGCCCCGGATGCATTTAGCAGATAAATTATTTTTCAACATAAGTTAACCCTGGCCTGCGTTTCCTCTTGAAGTTGCAGGCAATTTTACTATTCAACAATTTGTACAGACAGAAAAGCCTGATTGCAGCGCAAGACCGACCATCCAAGCCCGAAATTAAGTACTGATAGACCGACTATATTCAATCACTCCTTAGATTGAAAGCCTCATTTATGTTCATGTGGGGGGAATTTCTAAGCAGCGGCAAATGTGAAACTGCAGACAAACAAGTCTGAAAATAATTTGCGCCAATACACCTTTCCCTGGTTCAGCGAGGAACATGTTAAATGCAATACCCTCTAAATGCTGCAATAATAGCTCAATACTAACGAAATACCTACATGATACTCAATCGCTACCTGTTCCGGGAAATTTCCCTCAGCTTTCTGGCCACTCTGCTGGTGCTGACCCTGATTATTGTCGGCAACACCTTCGTGCGCCTGTTAGCCAGCGCCAACAGCGGCGACCTGCCTCTCGACTTATTGGGCAATATGCTTTTTTACGGCTCATTGCGCAATCTTGTGCGCCTGATCCCGGTCGCTCTGCTGATCGGCATGATGCTCGCCTTCAGCCGTTTATACCGTGACTCAGAAATGGTAGCTCTGCGCGCTTCCGGCGTCGCCCCCCGGCATTTTTACCGTGCAATCTTCAGCTTTGTTGTCCCCCTGACCCTGTTTATGGCGTTCATGGTATTTGTGGTTTCCCCCGAACTGGAAACCCGCAGCCAGAACCTGAAACAGGAAATGTACGAACGCCCGGAAGCTGCCGGTATCCCTGAAGGCGAGTTTATCACTTCCGGCAACAGCGAACGTAATTACACCATACTGGCCGAAAGTATTGATGCTTCGCGCACCAAAATGGAACGCTTTTTCATCCGCGCCAAAGATCAGGCCAGTGAAGTTCTGATCTGGGCACGCTCAGCCATCCTGTTTATAGACTCCGCTAATGGCGAACGGTTCCTGCAAATTCGTGATGGTTACCGCTATGAAAATGATCCGGACAAAGGTGGCTTATCAATTATCAGCTTTGGCGAGCACGGTATCCGCATTCCGTTACGCAATTTTACCCGTGACGCGGAAATCGGCACCGTACCCACCCTCGAATTGCTGGCCCTGCCGTCACCCGAGGCCTATGCCGAATTACAATGGCGGACATCCATCGTTTTATCTGCCCCGATTCTGGCCTTGCTCGCCTTCCCATTGAGCTATACCGCCCCCCGGCAAGGCCGGTTCAGTAAAATTGCCGTGGCCATCCTGATTTATGGCCTGTATGCCAACGTACTGGCTACTATGCGCGGTATGCTGGAGCGCCAGGAAGTCCCCGGCTGGCTGGGTATGTGGTGGATACACCTGATTATTATCGCGCTGTCCTTCTGGTTGTTACGCAAATACTACGGTAAGCCATCATGAAGCTGCTGGAACGCTATCTATGGAAAAATATTCTGGTCAGCATACTGGTTACCTGGCTGTCGCTGACGTTGCTGTTCGGTCTGTTTGACTTTCTGGCTGAGCTCGGCGACACCAAACAGGGCACCCGCTACGGCACCTTTCAGGCGCTACTGTATGTGGTTTACACTTTCCCGCGCACGCTTTATACCAACTTCCCTTATGCCGTGCTGATCGGCAGTCTGATGGGACTGGGCAATATGGCGGCCAGCAGTGAAATTACCGCCATGCGTGCAGCGGGCTATTCGATCAGCCGCATTGTTATCACCACACTGAAACTGGGTTTTGTACTGGCGCTACTGGCTTTTGCACTGGGCGAATGGGTGGCCCCGAAAAGTGAAGCTTATGCGCAGAATTTCAAGGTGCGTATGCTGCAGAAACAGGTTGCGGTTTCCTCTGACGGCACCTGGCTGAAAAATGGCAATCAATACCTCACCCTCGATAAAATTTGGTCAGAGAAGAAAATCGACGGTATTTCGATTTATGAGGTTAATCAGGAGCAAGGCGGTTTCAGCCGTATCCTGAGAGCTGAATCCGCCAGCAATGAGGACTCAGGCTGGCAGCTACATAAGGTCACTGAGCAAATCCTGCAGGCCGATAAAGTCACCATCCGACACTATGACACGCTGGATGCAAAGGAGTTATTGCCGGAAAACATGCTGGAACTGGCACAGGTGAATCCGGAGCAACTCAGCGCACTGGAACTGGCGCGTTTCATTGAACACCAGAGTGAAAACGCACTCAATACCGAACGTTTTGAACTGGAGTACTGGAAACATTTTACTACCCCCTTATCCACGCTGGTTATGCTGATTCTGGCCGCACCGCTGGTATTTGGTTTTCAGCGTAATGCCGGGGCCGGGCAGCGGATTTTTATTGGCATCCTGATCGGGATTGCTTATCTGCTGCTGGATCGGATTATCAGCCGTACCGGGCTGGTTTATGGATTGTCACCATTGCTTTCTGCTGCTTTGCCGCTGTTGTTGTTTAGTCTGGCGGGGTTGTTTATGCTGAAACGGGTGCGGTGAGCTATCAAAGCATGCGATCCACTATTTATTCCTCGCCAAATCATCCAATAATTTAGCATAACTTTCTGAGAAAAATTTATCTGCGTCAATGATATTCTCTCGTATCTTCATCGCCAGCAAGAATTGTTGCAATGCATCATCAAAATTTCCTGCTCGTCTCAATAACTCGCCTTTTAAAATATAAAGAACAGCATATTGCTTATTGATTCTAAAGGCTTGATTAATAATTTCCTCTGCTTCAGCATTCTGATTTTTTTTCAGCAGTATTTGAGCGACGAAAGCATACATGGTTACATATTTACCAGGTGCTATATCAATCATCTTATAATATAAAGACAGGGCACGCTCCAGGTTATCACTTTTATATTCCAAATAGGCTGCATTACTCAGCGCAAAAAGATCATCATGTTTCTCCTGTAATGACTTATTTGCGAAATATATAGCATTTCCCATATCTCCGGAGCTATAACTTAGGTAGCTCTGGAGTATGTAAGATATGGCTATAAAATTCTCTGGCTGAGTTTGCTCTACATAATGAATAACTTCCTTAAGACTGTCATACTCCTTTCGGGACTGATAATATAAAGCTAGAACAACAGGCTCCAGATTCTTCATTACAAATTGAGCCGAACTTTGAACTAACTCATTAATAGTACCCTGAACCACTTCAGAACTAACATCCTGTGAACGGATAGTCAGTATAAAAATATCACCTGAATAAACAGTTTTGTTTAAGGAAGAATCAACATTATTATCCCCTGGACTCAAAATATTACTTTTACTATCGAAATATATTAGTTCACCAGAAATGGATTTTGGTTTCGTATCGAAAAACTCTTCAAGGAAATTTACTATAGTACTGACAGACAGTCCAGCTCCCGGTACCGGAACATCAAAACCATCAAAATCAGCAGTTAATTCAGTTTCATTAAAAAGTATTCCATAAGACTTAGCCACACTCCTTATGTTATGTATTTCATCAATAACTTGCCTGACAAAGACACCCTCACTATAGCCAATCTTTTCCAGCTGCTCTGGGATGTAAAATTTATCAAGCTGCAACCCCTTATCGTTTGAAAACATAAAATTTACAGCCACAAACATAGCAGTAGATAACAAGACAACAATAATCATAACTACACTTGCATATGTAAATATTTCAATAAAGCTAAAAAACCTTAGCACCTTTTCAACCAGGTCTTTTAGCCCCTTTAGTTTGTCTTGCTGCATAAACCTATAATTAAATCCTTAGACTAACAGTAACAAAAAGCAGCATGGCAGAAGTTTTCAGCTGCTAAATCCGGCATTAAAGTACCCGAAAACTTTTGCATGCACACTTAAACACATAATGCTGATAAAACTCAGAAAAGCCGGGGCAGACTCAAGACTCAGCAGTGCCAACTCACATCCACCTCAACACTACTCAGCTTCATATAAACGTTTATAGATCTCTCTTGCTTTATCAGGATAAAAAGCACCTATGAACCCCAACATAGTTTCTTGCACCTGCTCTCTCTTACCAGAGTTTATCAGTGGTATTGCAATTTCTGCATATAGGGCAGCAGACTCTCTTTGACGACCTAGATGCCAGTAAACATTAGCAAGCTCACCCTTGAAATCTAAATCATCAGGATTCTTCTCAATCAGCTGCTCATAAATTTGAGCCGATTCAGCTCTTCTACCTTCCCAAAAAGCCTCTCTGGCTTTTCGAAGCAACTCCAACTCCGCATCCGAATATTCCTCGCCAGAACCATATAGCAGATCGGAATTTGCCTTAATATAATCAATGACATTTTGCACCGTTTTCATTTTTTCAATATCTTCGTCTGCAATCTGCCCCTTAATCTCTTCCTTAAACGCTTCTTCAATAGCTATCATTAACTCTATAGTGTCGAGTGAGTCCGCCCTGAGGTCTTCGACAAAATTAGATTCATTCTTTACCTCTGTAATATCAACACCCAACTGTTTGGCAACAATATCTTTAACGCGCTTTTCTATGTCACCCGAACCTGAGCCTGACCGTGGCATTGGAAATGGCTGGCTATCGAACCGAACGAAGTTAGCAGAGTCGGTATCCTGACTACGTGGGCGATTGATTAATAATAACTGTGATGTTGTAAATTTGCTCTCCAGAGCACTCAAGCCAAGAGAACTAACTTTTTCCCATGTATAGTCGAAAGTTGCAGTATGAATAAACGACTCAGGGTCATCACCAAAAACATCACCCCGTTCAACTTTGATCAAGTTACCTGTGGTATCATAGTGGTAGATATATCTGGAAACGCTATCTACATTTTTGCGCTCGCCACTTAATTCATCAACAAAAAACTCGCGCTTAGTCAGATTGACCGACACAATTTGCCCGCTCTCATTATAGTTGTAGTCATGTATCTCTGTACGTGCTGGTTCATTCGCCGCAGACTCTGGTAGAAAATAAGCGACTACTTTTCTTGTCAGGTTTCCATGCAGCTCATCGTCGTACTGAGCATACAGGCTGTAATTTCCAATCGCATCGCCATTTTCATCAACATAAAAACGCTTAATACTCGCCACCTGACCAGTTCGAGTATAAGTAATTTCCTGTTTATTACTTTCAGCCTTATCGTATAAAGATGAGTTTGAATCACTCACAATCCGTGAGAAATCACGACTTATGCGTTGATTATTAGCATTAAAACCAAAAGCTATTTTTTCCAATGTATGAGCAGTCGTTTTAGATTCCTGTATTGTGCGACCCTGGTTATCATAGTTATAAACCTCTTCTGAACTTTTATCATCCTCTCCCCATTCACTTGTCACTTCCGAATACAGGGCATTAGTAGCTATGGTACTTATCAAATTACTATTCATACCGTAAGCGTAGTCTATTTCATATCTTGACAAACCAAGGATACTACTCTGAGAATTACTGGTTGTTCTCGTAATAAAACCATTTACGTTATGAGAATTTTCAGTCTGGGTACTTTTCACTTTTGCATTTTTTTCATCGAAAATTTCTAAAGTGCTTCTTATTTGTTGATTACCTTCATAGTGATACCGATTTACCATTTTCCTACCAAATGAATTACTTGATTCATACCGGGTTATTCGCCCCTCCTCATCGTATTGATACGTTGCTACCGTTCCGTAAGGTGTTGTTTTTTTGACTATATTTCCCTGCTCATCGTATTCAATCAGGGTTTCATCCTTTCCCTCCTGATTGGATAAAGACGATGTGCGGCTCATTGATGTCAGCACATACCCGCCAAACGCGCTCCCGGTAGCCTTTTCAAAGCGCTTGAGTAGCACGCCTTCACTGGCTAAGGCTAATGGGTGAGCATAAAGCTGTGAGTTACGCACCTGTCCCAGCAGAACCTCCAGCCCTGCCCGGAATACTTCATGATCCCGATAAAAATTCAACGGAGCGGCATCACCCTCAGAGTCAACGACCTTGAATATTGATAAGTCATTTAACCCCTCCGGTAGTTGATAGCCATTGCTATCATCTGCATCCGCATCCAGCAGGTTCAGGAGGGCAAGACGGTTTATCAACTCATCATAAGGCAGCACTTTTTGCGATACACCAGCCAACTGCATATCACGTATCATCCTGTCGGCTGTCAGCTCTGAGTTAATCAGCGCCATAAAATCCAAGCCTGTACCCTGCTCCGGGCAGGTCGTGCTGGCAAATAGAATGTCACCCAGTTTAAATTCAAGATCTTCGCCTTGTTGGCAAAGAAACTCACCTGTTGCCGAGGTACGCCCCGTAGTGCCTTGATTGCCCTGATATGCCAGCCCTTCGATGACCGGCGCTTTCATATAAGCAGGATAAGACGCACCTCCGACGTTATCATCATCACAAGCAGTCATGAGTGCGGCGGCCACAGACAGTGCCAGTAGCTTCTTGTTTACATTCAGCATTTTATTAATCCTTTCTTACTTTTAAGATCACTGATACGACCTGCAACGCTGCCAACCTATATAAAAGTCGCTGACCAGCCTTGATATGACCAGTCAGCTTATTGTGATAGTTATGCAGCCTGATTACTCAATCTGTAGCGACGGTAACCCAAGCCCGCCAGCAATAAACCCAGCAGCCCCAAACCCAATGGTGATGCAGCACCGCCGCCACCACTTTCGCCCTCACCGCTGATTTTAAAGCTCAATTGGCGTTCGCCGTCGTAGCTAAGGTCAACAAAGGTTTCATGGAGGCCGTTAGTTGCGGGGTCAAAGGTAATGTCGAAAGCAGCACTGCCAGCACCTTCATCGGTAGCTGTGGGTACGACTACAGATTGTTCGCTGAGGCTAAAGCCAGTGGTGGGATCACGTAGCTCAATGATTGCGGTAATGTCACGTGTTTCTTTGTTGAGCAGGGTAAAAGTGTGAGTAGTGGGGGTATCGCTGATTTTTTGGCTCAGGAAATCGGTGCCTTCGGCCTCCTCCGGAGTATCATCCATATCACCAATAGCGCGGTACCTATCACCGCCCCTAAGTTGTAAGGGCAACTCTGTCCCACCCTGAATCAGGAAGCGGATTTCATTTTCACCATCTTCGTTATCGATATTAACTACTGCCTGACGTAGCCCCTCACCTCCGGGTTTGAAGGTGATGTCGAAAGTAGACTGACCAGGTGCACCATAAGTACCTGCGGGAATGGTTAAGGTTGAAGATGAAACAGTAAAGTCGCTTCTACCTATACCATTAGCAACAGGATAATTCCTGCTCTCCCCCACCATTAATGCATCGTTGTCAGGGATATAATCAGCCAGAGAAAGCAACACATTTTTCTTATCACCATAATTAACCAAAGAATAAGTTAATTTAATAGGTGGTGCGCTTGTAGGAATGTCGCCAAAATCTGTTCCAATATCACTACTGGGAGAAACACTTCCACTCGGGATTTCCCTATCGCTAAAAGTTACAAACACTCCCCCGGCATCGCCATATGCAGCCTTCTCAATCGGCACATACTGTACATTGGTAACACGTCCATAAACCACCTCGAAAGAATACTGGCATGCTTCCGCCCCCCCACTTTCGTCATTATCCCCACTTATACGCAGATACCACTTTCCCGAACGCCCTTGATAGTCATCGGTTCCAACATTCAGACCCTGACCAGCAGTAAACCGATCTCTCGAATAACGAGGCATACGGCGATCAGGATACCCTCCTTTCGAAGCATCTGCGTCAAGATAGTACCAACACATAGCATCAAAATAAGGAAACTGGTTACCTTCACATTCAGTCCTCAGCTCATACTTCTCAACCCACGTATCGCTACAGTCCGACCCCAAGGTAGAGCAAGTCTTTGTAATTCTGTTGCAATAACCACTTTCATAAAACTCCCACCCATAAGCCAAACGGGGAACCAATACTCCCAACGTTAACCACAGCCCTAAAAAAGGCCCCGCACGCTTTATGAGGGAGAAAAGCACACCACCGGAATAGCCGTCAGCTTTAAATGATCTCAAAAATAGTTTCAACATAATAAACACCTCTTTCTTGCTTCACCCCGGATAACCCGGAGTGAAATTTAATTGGTTGTAGCGGGGACAGCAGTACGGCTATAAAAGTCGCTGACCAGCCCTGATTGATATGGCTGGTCAGTTTGTTGCAATAGGTTATTTAATCTGCTTACTCAATCTATAGCGACGGCAGCCTAAACCCGCCAGTAATAAGCCCAGCAGCCCCAAACCCAATGGCGATACCGCGCCGCCACCGCCGCTTTCACCCTCACCGCTGACTTTAAAGCTCAGTTGACGTTCGCCGTCGTAGTTAAGGTCAACGAAGGTTTCATGGATGCCGGTAGTTGCGGGGTCAAAGGTGATGTCGAAAGCAGCACTGCCAGCACCTTCATCGGTAGCTGTGGGTACGACTACAGATTGTTCGCTGAGGCTAAAGCCAGTGGTGGGATCACGTAGCTCAATGATTGCGGTAATGTCACGTGTTTCTTTGTTGAGCAGGGTAAAAGTGTGAGTAGTGGGGGTATCACTGATTTTTTGGCTCAGGAAATCAGTGCCATTGATCTCTTCCGGGGTATCGTCCATGTCACCAATATTGCCGTAGACTACCCCTCCTCGTAGTTCCAAAGGAGATATTGCCCCCCCCTGAATTAGGAACAGTAACTCAGTTTCACCTTCTTCATTATCAATATTAATCATGGCTTGGCGTAGGCCTTTGCCGCTTGGTTTAAAGGTAATATCAAATGTCACTTGCCCAGGTGCACCTATCATCCCGGTGGGCAGATCCAGTTTATTAGGAGCAACAGAAAAATCAGTGGTGCCTATACCTGCGGTACCAGGAAGTTCTGTAATCAGAGACTCAGAACCACTCAATCTTCTAATGGGAACAGCAGTGAAGTCAGTATAATCACTAGTTTCAACCCGGATACTCCGCGCTTCACCGTAGTTGACTAATGAGAAGGTATGGGTAACTGTGGAACCATCGGCATAGTCTACCCCCCCAAAGACTGTGCCAATATTCTCATTTGGGGTGTAAGGGTTCTCTATGGCTTCGCTGTTATATAGAATATACAACCCATCAGCAGCACCATAAGTATCGTCGGAAGTAACTAGTTTTATATCTTTTATGTACCCATATTCTCCATTGGAGTTGTAAACTTCGAAACTGTAAGCACAACCTGGTGGCGGCTCGCGATTATCACTCCATCCGTGCATCACGACGACACGGTACTGACCATTCTTGAGTTCCTCGTTATCAGCCACAAGACCAGCAGTGCATTCTTTACCTTGAGACTGCTTGCAGTACTCTAGACTAGACCGGTAGCCGTAGCCGAGGAAGGTATTTGGTAGAGCATCCTTCCAGTTCTCATAATATCCACTCTTCACGTGAGCTGATATGCTTAGTGCTTGAAGTCCTTTTTTATCCGCAATGGGTCCTAGTTCCACCAAGCAGCTACTCGCTCTCATAATTTTTTCATATTCCCGCCACGGGGGTATCTCAAAACTGCAGGGCACACGGACCCAATTTTCTTCCCACCGTGGGTCTTGACCGCACATATACTCCGCCATATACCCTGTATAAATCGTAGCAGCACTGTAGACTGGTGGCACAAGTAAGCCCAATCCCCATGCCAACCACAACCCAAGAAAACGCCCAGCACGCTTTTCCCACGCACCTTGCCCATGAAGCCGGGTCACTGTGTTATCCGGTGTGACACACTCATTACTGACATCAGACTTTCCGGGAGAGAAAAGCGAACTACCCGAATGGCTGCCAGCTTTAAATGATTTCAAAAATAGTTTAAACATAATAAACACCTCTTTCTTGCTCCACCCCGGATATCCCGGAGTGAAATTTAATTGGTTGTAACGGGGACAGCAGTACGGCTATAAAAGTCGCTGGCCAGCCCTGATATGACCGGCCAGCTTGCTGTGATAGTTATGAAGCTTGATTACTCAACCTGTAGCGACGGTAGCCTAAACCCGCCAGCAATAATCCCAGCAGCCCTAAACCCATAGGAGATACAGCACCACCGCCGCCGGAACTTTCACCCTCACCGCTGATTTTGAAGCTCAGTTGACGTTCGCCGTCATAGCTGAGGTCAACGAAGGTTTCATGGAGGCCGGTAGTTGCGGGGTCAAAGGTAATGTCGAAAGCAGCACTGCCAACGCCTTCATCGGTGGCTGCGAGCACGACCACAGATTGTTCGCCAAGGCTAAAGCCGGTGGTTGCATCGCGGAGTTCCGCGATTACGGTGATGTCGCGTGTTTCTTTGTTAAGCAGGGTGAAGGTGTGGGTTATGGGGTCAGCGTTGATTTTTTGGCTCAGAAAATCGGTGGCATCGGTATGTGTGGGGGTATCATCCATATCACCAATTGCATAGCTATAACCTCTAAGCTGAATAGGAGAGGCTAGTCCACCCTGAATCAAAAAACGAATTTCATTTTCATCATCCTGGTCAATATTGACTACGGCTTGACGCAGCCCTTTTCCACCGGGTTTAAAGCTGATGTCGAAAATAGCTTGACCGGGAGCACCATAAGTGCCTTCAGGTATAGTCAAAGTAACGGGTGAAACAGCGAAATCAGATTCGCCGACACCATTTTCAAGTACCTGATAATTAGCAGAGCCTGCAACAGTATTGACTTTCGTATATGCGTCACCATCAAAAGAAGAAATTGTGATGGTCATATTGCGTTGAGCACCAAAATTCTCAAGGGTGAATGTGTGCTTCAACTCATCCTCAGTTCCATAAACTCCCGAAAAAAGCGTCCCGTTTTCCACTTGTGCTACTGAAGCTCCGTGTTCGATTGGAGCTCCACTGTACGTCGCGTATAGACCTCCAGCAGCACTTGCTGCAACATACATATTGTATTTATCCGCGCTGTATACATAACTATTAGACGCATTTATTTCATAAGCGCAACCGATGGTCTTTAATCCGTCTTTAAGTGCTAATCGTACTTGTGATACAGATGTAGCAGAAATACCCATGAAATACTCTTTAGTACCAGAATTTTCACTCTCTCCTACGTACCAAGGCTTATTTGAGTCTCTAAACCGGATATCCATTTGCTCTCTCGCACGCAAATACTCCAGCTGTGTCAGCTTACGCCAGCCACCGCGATACGGTGGAGGATAGCAAGCACTACTAAAGCCGTATTGTGCAAGGTCACAGTGTACGTCAATATTTGCTTCGTACGGGGCTTCCACTTCTATATTTTCTACTTTGTCTGGGTGCCAGGAGTAAGCCGGACGGTCAAAATTTGGTTCAAGCTTATTCAGATATACTTTGATCCGGCACACTGGATCGGAATACCCTAAATGGATCTTATCGCAATAAAATGGGATCCAAAAGTAAGGCGGGTCATCTGGCCTGTCATACGTGATCGAGAAGCATCTAGGATTTTGTTCAACCCCAGCAGCAGAAACTGCCCCCCATACCAGCCACAACCCAAGAATGTACCCAGTACGCTTTTTCCACGTACCTTGCTCATAAAGCCGGGTTATTGTGTTATCCGCTGTGACGCACTCATCACTGACATCAGACTTTCCCGGGGAGAAAAGCGAGTTACCTGAGTGGCTGCCAGCTTTAAGTGATTTCAAAAGTAGTTTGAACATAATAAACACCTCTTTCTTGCTTCACCCCGGATATCCCGGAGTGAAATTTGGTTGGTAGTAACGGGGGAGAGTCACGCGGCTATAAGCAGGTCGCTGACCAGCCAAATATGGCCGGTCAGCTTGTTGTGATGGGTTATGAAATCTGCTTGTCCATCCTGTAGCGACGGTAACCTAAACCAGCCAGCAATAAACCCAGCAGTCCTAAGCCCAGTGGAGATACAGCTCCACCACCACCACTTTCACCCTCGCCACTGATTTTAAAACTCAGCTGACGTTCACCGTCGTAGCTAAGGTCAACGAAGGTTTCATGGATGCCGGTGGTGGCGGGGTCAAAAGTGATGTCAAAATTGGCACCGCCAACAACGCCTTCTTCGGTGGCTGCGGGTACTACCACAGATTGTTCGCTCAGGCTAAAGCCGGTGGTTGCATCGCGGAGTGCCGTGATGACGGTAATGTCGCGTGTTTCTTTGTTAAGCAGGGTGAAGATGTGAGTCGTGGGGTCATCGCTAATCTTCTGGCTCAGGAAATCAGTGCCGTCCTCTTCTCTGGGGGTTTCATCCATATCGCCAACAGCATGGTACTCATCACCACCTCTGAGCTGTATCGGTGATTCGGTTCCACCCTGAATCAGGAAGCGGATTTCATTTTCACCGTCCTGGTCGATATCAACCCATGCTTGACGTAGACCTTTTCCGCTGGGTTTGAAACTGATGTCGAAAGTGGCTTGGCCGGGTGCACCATAAGTCCCTGCCGGAATTGTCAGTGTTGATGGCGAGATAGAAAAGTCGCTGGAACCGGAGCCCATAACATAGAGTTTGTTACTACCAACAGCATCTGAAGCCATTTCAAACATGGTATCACTCCTGTATTGGCTTAAGGAGAAGGCAACAGACCGTTCCGCACCGAAATTATCTAAAGTAAACGAATGTACCACAGACTCACCGGCAGGATATGAAGCATCGTAGAGCGTGCCCAGGCTCAGACTGGCGGTCTCAGTGAAATGTTCGATCGGGAGGCCGTTGTATGTAGCAAATAAACCCCCGGCGGACTGAGGAGCGTTAGTGAGTGGGACGTGGGTATAACGGCCTCCGTCGTATTTGTATTGGCAGCCGTCAGCGCGGCTCGACCAATCATAATCACCGCTGATCATAATATAGTAAGGATTTGTTGAAGGAGGTGTGGAGAACCCTGCAGATTTCTCAGAACCGTTTGCAAACGGCCAAGAACTGAACCTTACAGTATGATCATCGACACCGCTCTGCAGCACATATTTTTGAGCGCGTAAGTATTCGCTGATTTTCTCTTTCGTCGATGGTGCCCCTTGCCATATCAAATATTCATTCCAGCCCTTTTCATCAGGTGTCATCATGCACATTTGGTCGCCGCTTTTAAACTCGTCATCGTGTTTGACTGACCAGCTGAGAACGTCACATTCAGTGAGAAGCCCGGTTTGACCAAAAGCGTTAAAAATGCCACAGTTGATACCCATATCTGCAACTTTACCGGCCTCGCAGGTGCCCCATACCAACCACACCCCAAGAAAGTACCCAGTACGCTTTTTCCACGTACCTTGCTCATAAAGCCGGGTTACTGTGTTATCCGGTGTGACACACTCATCATTGACATCCCGCTTTCCGGGGGAGAAAAGCGAACTACCTAAATGGTATATAGCCCTGAATGATTTAGAAAATAGTTTCAACATAATAGACACCTCTCCTTACTTCACCCCGGATAACCCGGAGTGAAATTCAGTTAGTTATGGCGGGAACAATAACGCCGTTAAATCCGCCGGTAGCTGGTCAACCCAACCTCACCTTTCAAATCCTGATAAATCACCGCCTGATACTTATTCCCATCCGACATCAACAGCGTCAGACGATAATTCGTCCCAGCTACCACCTGCTTTTCCGCCTTCAGAATCTGCTTCGTATAAATTTCCTTACCATCGCGGGCATACAACTCCTGCTCCAGAAATTTATTGATCTGGAACACATCCTGATCACTCACATCAACGGCACGGTAACCACCGGGGGTTGGTGCTGGCGGCTTTTGTGACAGATGCGGTGGCGGCAGGGAGTTTTTCCCCGGTGTAACTGGTGGTGGCTCCGGCGCACCACTCGGCGTTGTTGGCGGTGGGGTCGGGTCAGTGATAATCACTTCATCCGTACAGGCGGCCAAAGAAAACAGCAAACAACCAGCCACCGCAAATAATTTTAATCCATTCATGTCCTCACCTACTTTTTTGAAAACCGAACCTCTCCTCACTCCCCTTTTCACAAAGGGAACATCTTAAAATAATACCCCTGTTTAAATTAAAGATGTTTAAATTAAAGATGCCCTTTTTATAAAAAATAAGCGAGGGAGGGTTAGCTATAAAAACTCAAAAACAATAATCTATTTATTGAGCACTCATAAACTCCAGCTCACGATTGCGCTCAAACAACATGCGCACCTTACACTCATTTAACGCCCGCACATCAGCACCGCCGCCACCAGCATTCAACTCATGAAAAGCGCAATTAGCGCCCATATAATTTTTCCAGGCACTTTGTGACTCCTGAATCTTATCCCAGGACAGATGAGTATAAGTCTTGCCTAGCTGGCTCAAGGTATCTTCCATAATACCCGTTTCCTGCCCCACACAATCACCTAGTTGCTGGTCATCAAGACTGGCTGCCTCACTGCAATTCAGTGCCATCATGGCCTGTGCAACCGGAGAAACTACCATTACCAATACAAAAGCCACCGCTATCTTCTTCACAAAATATTCCCTCATAGCTAAATTAACCATCCTTAACATTAAACAACCTATAAATTCCCAACCAATATTTATTGAATGTTCGCCAACTCCTGTTCAAGCAGGCTGACCTCTTTAGTGACTATTTCCTTCTGACGATAAACCAGGTCAAGTGCAGCTACGCCACCTTTGTCCTTACCCGATTTAATATCATTAACTTTTTTATCGAGACGGCTAATCTCTTCCTCTTTCAGCTTAATCTCCTGCCGCTTTGCATAACGCTTTTTGCCTTTCAGGTAACCGTCATTAAACGACTCTTTTAATCCTGGTTTTTTACAAAGTTCACCAATATATTTACTTTCCTCACCGGCACGTAAACCATTATCATAAGTGCAGTAACTTTTCTCACCTTCGGCATAGCCTTGCATATAGAGAGCCTGATTTGGGGTAACACCTGTTTCGGCACAGGATTTGGCATGGTCAGCCAGCAAAACAGCCTCTCCGTTAGACCCATCATTGAAACCAACATCTTTCCAATTCGCCACCTTACACTCTTCTTTACTCATGGTGGCACAGCCACTGACTAATGCAGACAAAACAAGCAGAGAAACTAATCGCATAACAATTCCTTTAAAACATTGAGTTGTATTATTCAAACTATAAGAATCACTGAATTTGTTTGGATTCAGTGATTTCCAAACCACCCTGTAAATCTTCGTAAACCACCACTTCCCAGGTATACACGCCGGTATCATTAGTCTTAATAGTGAGGTGGTAATTAGTCCCCGCCACCACCTGCTTTCCGGCTTTGACGACACTATGTAAATACGGGCTGGTCATCGAGTCAGGCCGGTAGCGTGCCAGATCAGCTGCCGCAAACTCTGCCGCTCTGACCACATCGGGATCATTAACAGCGGCCTGACTAACTCCACCCACCATAGAAGTGCCCCCGGTCGCAGGTGGCAGGGAACCCTTACCACCCGCGATGGGGGCTGGAGGAGGAGGGAGGGAGCCTTTACCACCCGCTATCGGAGACGGCGGAACCTGTTGACTGTTTAAAATATCAATGGCTTGCTGCTGCTTTGCCAGAGTAGCCTGATCCAGTGGTGTACGACCGGTTTTATCACGGATATTTGGATTGGCTCCGTAACGCAATAATGTATCTATGACGGCAATCTGCCCTTGTCTCGCTGCGGCATGCAGAGCTGTCCAACCGTTACCTTCCTGCACATCCACCGCAACTCCGGCATTCAGGCAATCCTGTACGTAATTCACATCACCTTTAGCAGCGGCCTTGTGGAAACGGTCGCCGCTGGTGCAGCTTTGGGGAGTGACTGTTGCTTGCTGATTCTGGGCAGCGGTTTGACGCATCGTCCATTTACCGGATGTACCGGTCAGCCCGTCCCGGCCACCAACAGCTTCCCATTGACCACTGTTATTCATCCAGAAAATGACACCCTCATGTTCGTCATGCATCCTTAGAACCACACCGTTGGAATAAGGCACCAGATTACCCCGGACATCAATGACAGCCTCAATATCTTTCAGTTGCCAGTTATTAGAAGAATCTTTCTGGCCTTCACCATCAGACAGATAATAACTGGCAACATCGGTACGCGTGATAGGCTGTCCTAATTGATAGCTATCCTTTAGTATCAATGTGGCATTTACTGATTGCCGATTATTTTTCAGGCCACTGAAATCGAGAGTGACTCCGGCAGAACTACTATTAAAAATTAGCAATATCAAAAAGGTTAAATATTTTTTATTACCAAATATTTTCATCTCATTAATCATCCTTTTAACCAGATCGCCTTTTATCAGGAGTAGACTTAAAGCGCAGGTGGTGAATTAAGGCATTCCAAAAATGCCTGCATACCCTTGCTCCGATAAACATCATTACAGCTGCTTACTATATTTATAGAACCTTGTGCAGGAGGAGTGAGGACTAAAGCAGCCTCCCAACCACTCTCTGAGGCATTAGAGACCTTAAACTCCTCATCATATTGGGTAAAGGTTCTGGCTTTCGAATTAATCTCATACCACCCGCCAAAACGCTCCAGACGATTCCAGTTTAAGCCTTCGGTTTTATCAATTTCACCATCTCCATCATTATCCGTACTGATAAGAGTTGGATTATTATTTTCATCATAAAACCAGGACTGTGTACTGGTAGTAATATTAGGATTCGCCAAGGCATTGCCCTCACCATCCTGATATTCAAAGGTTTTCTCAGTGACCTGTGTACGCAACCCGGCATCATTATATTGGTAAGCCAGGGAATAAACCCGCAACGGATCATCGCCATTGGCATACTCAGGGTTGTAGTATTTGCGGACAATGCCATTCAGACGGCGCTTAGGTGTTCCGGCATAGGCATAAGTCTCCTCATAAGCCCCAGCCCCCTGTCCGTTGGTCTGGTAAAGACGCTCAATTTTCCTGAGGTAACCATCCTCGGTATACGTATTCAAAGTTGTGTTATTACTCAGCACATTACCATTGGCATCCTGCTCCTGATAATCACGTGCAATCACCCGGCCATATTCATCAAACGTGTGGTTCAGGACGGTGCGGCTAAACAAGACACTATTGTTATCCGTTTGGTCAAGTATCGAATTGACCAGATTGCCTTTCTCATCATAGGAGTTGGTCAGGACAGAATTTGTTGCCTGATTCCCATCAGGCACACCATTGACCGTAACCGAGTTAGCAGTATCGACGCTTTCCAATTGTCCCAGGGTGTTATACGTTAAAAATGTTTCACTCTCGTTCAGGGTTTGAGCAGACAGATCATGCTGACTTTCGCTTCTCACCGACAGGAAGCCATCACTACTATAAATATCGCTTCTGACCCTTTCTGCCAGCTTGTTACCGTCAGCATCATATTGGGTGATCGTCTGACTGGTTATTCTATTCTGGTTATCCCACACGATGCTGTGTTCTGTTTTGCTGCCGTCAGCAGCCTCATCAACCTCTTGAACAACCCGGCCTGCGTCATCATGACTGGCGGTAGTTGTTCTGGTCAGAACGTCATTTAGATTATAAGTGGATTGCGTCCACTCCCCCAGATCGTTGTAAGTTGCTGTAAACTCATCACTATCGTTCCCTGTGACTATCAGTGATGTATCAAGAACATACCCCGGAAACGCTAACGCGCCCAGGGACTCCACTTCCAGTTCCTTGATAAGGCTTCCCTGACTTCTCCCCCGAAGAGGTCGCTGGTATAAGCCCGCCAGAGCGGCCTGCTGAAAAACCTGCTTTATCTGCGTTCCGAAGAGACTATGCGCCTGATTAAAATTCAATTTACCGGTTTGCAGATAACCCACCTCATCCAACCCATCCGGCAGTTGTGCGCCATCACTCAGATCAGCATTGCTGTCCAGCTCACCCAACAAACTCAGACGATTCATCCATTGGTCGTAGGACAAAACCTCGGTGGTTCCATCGGCACGCTGCATTTCATCCAGTGCAGTTTCTACGGTTAAGCCCCCACCTGCCAGTTGCATCAGGCTGGTCTTACTTCCTTCAGTACAATTCACGGAACCAATTGCTGAAGTCCCCAGACTAAAGGTAACGGTTTCGCCCGACTCACATTGATATTCACCGGCAGCACTTGTTCTGCCAGCAGATCCCTGGCTCCCCTGATAAGCCAGGTTGGAGATTGAAGGAGTCACTAACGATGCAATGACTTTGGCAGATGAACCGCTATTATCATCGTCATCACTACACCCCGTTAAAGAAACAGCCATGATAGCTGCAGTTATCAAAGAAACACGGAAACTTTTAGTAAACATTGTCTTCACTAGCCTTGAGTAGTTTTTGTGGAAAAGTCAGGTTTATTAGAAGGATACAAACCTATACTCAATGAAGATTAAATTTCAGGGACACATAAAGGAACTAACAAGAAGTTGTAGGTAGCAACTTTAGTTGAGCAAATGTTCGATTTTTAGCCAGCCCCAGACACCCCCCGCATACCCGCCAGACAAGCATGATACTCCTGCTCCAGCTGCTGTAGAAAACTGTCCTGAGTCACCAGACTCATGTCCCCCTGCTCAACTTGTTTAAGACAATCAACCAGCCCCTGACAATCAAACAAAGCGGCAGTATTTTTCAAAGAATGTGCCAAACGAACCGTTTCTTCTTTGTTTCGCAGCCCGATTTGCTCCAGAAGAACAACGTATTCCCTGCGAAACTCAGGCTCCGCATTACGTAATAAACGCCGGAGTTGTACCTGTCCGATTTTGTCGGCTAAACCGGTTACCATGAACTCAGTAGCTCAATAAACCCTGCTGGCGGCCAATTCTGATCGCATCCGTACGATTCTTTGCGCCCAGGGTACGGTAAAGGTTGTAGGCGTGACGCTTGATGGTGCTCTCTGATAATTTCAGTTTACGGGCGATATTTTTATTACAGTCTCCGGCAGCTAACAACTCCAGTACTTCCCGTTGCCTCCAGGTAACCTTCTTGCCGGTCTCGTTTGGTAGTTTTGCAACTTCAGGTGAGTTCCGGAACAGCTGTTCAGGCAGGTAATTCGCTCCCGAGCTAATCATGCGTAATGCCTTTTGCATCTGCTCAAGGGAAAAGGTTTTACAAACATAGCCGCTCACACCCAGCTGGAAAGCTGTTCTGATATGAGCGCGGTTATCAGATGCCGAGATGACGCAGATAGCTCCATGCGATACCGCCATTAAACCGGACAGCTCTGGTTCCCACTGCCCCTCACTTGCTCCGGGCATGACCAGATCAACCAATAACAAATCAAAATATTCAGCCGCGGCAGAACACCGTGCTTCCTGCCAGTTCCCGACCGCAGTGACGTTACTCCCGGGGAAAGTCATCTTCAAAACAATATTGAGTGAATCACGGAATAAAGTATGATCATCAGCCAGCAGAATATTCAATATACTTCTCCTCTTATGCTAATTTTTAGATTAACATAAAATGAACAACTTGCTAACTATTTGATCGTTTTTCCTTTACCCCTCACCCGAAAACCATGCTCAAGTACTCACACCTATTAGTTTTATTACTTTATGTACTCACCCCGCCTCTGTTGGCAGAAGAAACAAACCTCTCTTTCACCCACCTCACAGTCGAAGATGGATTGAGCCATAACGAAATCACAGATGTGGTGCAGGACGACAAAGGCTTTATCTGGATAGGAACCACCTATGGCCTGAACCGCTATGATGGCAGCGATATAATCACCTATTACCACCAACGCGATAACCCGGACAGCCTGGTTAATAACTATGTGTGGGATATGTATAAGGGTAAAAACGACACTTTGTGGATTTCCACTTTCGGAGGTGGCTTAAGCCGTCTGGATCTGAAAAAGGGGCAATTTACCAATTATGTTCACGACCCCGGAGATCCCGAAAGCATCAGTGGCAATCGTGTATGGTCAGTACTGGAAGACAGGAAAGGAAGAGTCTGGGCAACAACGGAATCCGGTCTGAGTCTGCTGAATCCGGAGACCGGACATTTTAAAAACTATCACTTATCCGGTAATAAAGGAACGGTAAACCATACAACCATCATTGAAGACCATCAGGGACTTTTGTGGTTTGGCAGTTATGGACACGGCTTATACCGCTTTAACCCTGAAACGGAACAATTCACCAATTATACCGACCGTGACGGACTGATCAGCAACTCTGTAACCACAGTATATGAAGATAGCCAGCATACATTATGGATAGGTACAGCAGATGGATTAGACCATTTTATTCCTGAGCAGAAGCGATTTACTCACCATCAATCTGATACGGAAGACCCGAATAGTTTAAGCAATAACTTCATCTGGTCTGTTCATGAGGCCACCTCAGGGAAACTATGGCTGGGCACAGAAGGCGGGGGACTCAATATCTTTGATCCTGATACAAAGCAGTTCACCCGTTACCAACCCTCCCCGCATGACCCGAATAGTATCAGTGGTAGTGGTGTGACCTTTATTAATCAGGATGACAACGGATTATATTGGGTTTCAACCTACGGCGGGCTGGATATTTATAATCCGGAACGGACACTTTTTACCACCTACCAACAGCAGAAAGGCATTGCTGATGAGCCAAATAACAACGACATCCTGAGCATTTTTCAGGACAAGGCTAAACAACTTTGGCTGGGTACGAATGGTGGCGGACTTAAAAGAGTTCACCCTGAAACTGGCATAGTAAGCCACTATCTTAATCATGATAATCAGGCCGCAACAGAACCCGGAGCCCACTCCGTTGGTGCTATTCACAAAAGCCGGAATGGCCTGTTATGGCTGGGCACTGATAAAGGATTAATCCGATTTGATCCCGCCACAAACCGGCTACACACTTATAAGCTTCCGGAAGGCGGGGCAGCAAGCAGCATATTCGCTATTACAGGCGGAAAAGACGACACGACACTCTGGCTGGGTGGCTCTTATTTATACCGGTTTGACACCCGGACAGAAACGTTTAAATCCTTCCCGTACGCCTCCACGCATAGCAACGGAACAGCCACAGGCTGGGTTTACTCATTATTAAGGGATGATAAAAACCATATATGGATCGGCACAGACAGTGGCCTTAGCCACCTGAATCCGGATACCGGCATTTTCACTAATTATTATCCAGACCCGAAGCAACAAAACAGTTTAAGCAATGGCTTTATTCAAAGCCTGTATCAGGACAGTAACGGCACACTCTGGATTGGTACTAATGATGGTCTCAACCGGTTTGATCCGGCCAGCGGCCATTTTCAACACTATTTTGAGCAGGACGGTATCAGCGGTAATCGCATATCCGCGATAACAGAGGATAATCAGGGTAACCTCTGGCTGGCCACTAACAAAGGTATCTCACAATTCGATACAGTGACTGATACTTTCAAAAACTATGACCAACGGGACGGACTGCGGTTCAGACAAGCTAATACGGGTGCTATCTTTAAAAATGAAGCCGGAATATTATACTTTGGTAGTCCTCAGGGACTGAGCTTTTTTAACCCGGAACAACTCACAACCAACCAAAATCCACCGCAGGTAGTATTAACCCAATTTTCACTCTCCAACCAGATAGCTGAAAAAACCCCAGATTCTCCGGTAAATCAGGAGATTGCCTACATCGATAGCATAACCCTGACTCATCAACAAAACATATTTGGCTTTGAGTTTGCAGCTTTAAACTTCTGGGCTCCGGCGAAAAACCGCTATGCCTATCAACTGGAGGGCTTCGATAAGGAGTGGATTTATACCGATAGTAACCAGCGTCATGCAACTTATACCAATATTGATGCCGGTACCTATACCTTCAGAGTAAAAGCAGCTAATAATGATGGCGTATGGAATGAAACGGGTACGGCCATTGGGATCACGATCCTGCCTCCCTGGTGGCAAACCTATTGGTTCAGAACGCTTGTACTGACTTTAATAATTGCCACGGCTATTCTCTTCTACTACTGGCGCATGCGAGCTATAACTTCAAAAAACAAACAATTACAGAAAGAAGTGCAAAAGCAAACTCATGAGCTCTTGCAGGCTGGCAAAGCCAAAGATGAGTTCATCGCCACTATGAACCATGAATTGCGCACTCCGATGAATGCCATTGTTGGTTTGGGCAACCTTCTGGGACTGGAAAAACTTCCAGCCACGCAGGCAACCTATGTTCAGCGCCTGAATATTGCCAGCCGGCACATGATGCAAATCATCAGTAACGTACTGGACTTCTCCAAAACCGGACAACCAAACTTTACAGTAGACGAAAAGCCGTTTCAGCTGAATATCGCCCTGCATTCAGTGCATCAGCTATTGCTGCAACAGGCACAGCAAAAAGGGCTGCAATTACACCTGGACAATCAAACCGATAAATCATTGGTGGTCATGGGGGATCGTACCAGACTGGCACAAGTATTGAACAACCTGCTCACAAATGCTATCCGCTACACGGCGGATGGTGAAGTCACCCTGTGCGTCAGTCAGATCGATAAAACATCAGAAGAAACAGCGGACAAAAACATCATGCTTCGGTTTAGTGTACAGGATACCGGCCCCGGTATTCCGGCTACACAATTCGAAACGCTGTTTGAACCCTTCAAACAACTGAATAATTCCTCCGGCTCAGCGCATCGCGAAGGCATTGGCCTTGGCCTGCCAATCAGTAAAAAGCTGTTGGAGCATATGGGCGGCAACCTTATCGTACGCAGCCAACAGGACTTTGGCAGCGAATTTTATTTTGAACTGGTGATGCCACTGGCAAGCGCCATAGAAACAGCCCGGACAAATGAGCAACAACTGACAGAATTCCGCCTGCCTCCCGGCTGCCGTATCCTGCTGGTGGATGACTCTGAGGCAAACCGTTTTGTCGGTACTGAGATGTTGCAAAATATGGGTGCCAGCGTCGGACAGGCAAACAGTGGAAAACATGCCATACTACAACTACAGCAGCATACTTATGACCTGGTACTGCTGGACATCAGCATGCCGGATATAGATGGTCTGGAAGTAACCCGCTGGATTCGCCAGCACAGTCGCACTCCGAAACTACCGGTGATAGCCTTAACAGCACATGCGCTGGGGGATGTGCAGAAGCAGTGTCAGGAAGCAGGAATGGATGACTTTATCAGCAAGCCTTTTGAATACCAGGCACTTTATCAGGTCATTGAGCGACACCTGCCGATGTCCGATTCAGCAGACAGCAGCACAAACAAGGAGTACACAACATCGTGTTTATCGACTACCTGAACAGCCCGACCGGAATAATAGAAATCAAAGCCTCAGAACAAGGCATCACTAATGTCAATTTTGTTGAGAGTCGGTCTGATAACATTAATCCCAATACACATACAACAGCCTGTAAACAGCAACTGGAAGAATATTTTGCAGGGGAACTGCGGGAATTTGATCTGCCACTGGATGCTCAGGGCACTGAATTTCAGCGACAGGTCTGGCAGCAATTACAGAACATTCCATTTGGCGCCAGCTGCTCTTATCAGGAGCTGGCCGACAAACTGCAAAACCCGAAAGCGGTACGGGCAGTCGGTGCCGCGAACGGCAAAAACCCGGTCGCAGTGATTGTGCCCTGCCACCGGGTGATTGGCAGTAACGGTACCTTAACCGGGTATGCCGGAGGACTGGAGCGTAAGGCGTGGTTACTGAAACATGAGGGGATTACGCTGCTGTAGACCAATCCCAAACACGCTCCGGCTCAGTCTTCCGTATTCAGATGCCGACCGGCCAGCCAAACCAGTATTAGTACCGGCAAGCCAACCAAAGTGACCACAGTAAAAAAGGCAGGGTAACCAATATTATCGACCATGGTGCCTGAGTAACCGCCAATGGTTTTCGGCAACAGGGTCATTAATGAGCTGAATATTGCATACTGCACCGCCGTAAATGACACACTGGTCAGGCTGGACAGAAACGCAATGAAGGCCGCACTGGCAAAACCGGCTGCCAGATTATCAATCGTTACCGCCGTATACATGACCGGAATATTGTGCCCGGCATAAGCCAGCCAGACAAAGACCATATTCGTTACCGCAGTCAGTAACGCACCCAGCATCAGGGTACGCATCACCCCGAAACGGGTAGCAAACAGCCCGCCCAGAAAGCCACCCAAAATACTGACAATCACCCCGAAGGTTTTAACTGCCGTGGCAATTTCCGGCTTGGTAAAGCCCATGTCCTGATAAAACACGTTGGAAATAACACCCGGTACAATATCTGCTATCCGGTATAAACCCACCAGTGCCAGTAATAATAACGCCGTCCCCACACCGTAACGCCGGAAAAAATCCAGCAGTGGCTCAATCCAGGTTTCAAAAGCCATATCACGGTTCACCAGCCCCAGCCGTACCAGAAACCAGCCAATTAACACCGCAAAAGCAATGGAAACACTGAAACGCAATGACTCTATTCCAAATCCGGCGAAGGCATCGCCGCCCGCAGCTTCTTTCAGCCCGGCGATAATGTCACTGCTCATAAAAAACATCAGCACAAACCCGGCAACAGCAAAGGCGAATACCAAAACCAGACGTAAATAGTCTGATGTTTCATAATGGTGGCGCTCTTCGCGTGAATTATCCGGCTCGGCAATCAGCAGCGTAGTGACTACACCTACCAGCATCGTCGCTGCCATCGCATAATAGGTATACTGCCAGGCACTATATAAATAACTGTCTTTGGTTGATCCCAGACCCGCAGCCAGAAATAAAGCACCGGCACCGGCCACAATCATGCCAAGACGGTAGCCTGCCACATAACTGGAAGCCATCATTGCCTGCAGACGCGTTTCAGCTGACTCAATCCGGTAGGCATCAATCACAATATCCTGGGTAGCCGATGAAAAACCCAGTAACACCGCCGATAAAGCCATTAAGGTCAGACTATATTCACTGGCGGCCGGATCGACACTCCCCATCAGCACAATGGCCAGCATGATCAACCCTTGTGAGAGCAGCATCCATGCCCGCCTGCGCCCCAAAGCGGCGGTAATAAACGGCAGCGGAATCTTGTCTATTAAAGGTGCCCAGACGAACTTAAAGGAGTAGCCCAGCGCCGCCCAGCTGAAAAAAGTCACCGCCTTACGTGACACACCCGCCTCACCCAGCCAGAGCGATAACGACGAAAAGATCAGCAGGATCGGAATCCCGGCAGAAAAGCCGAGAAATAGCATGGTAATCACGCGCGGATGCAAAAAGCTTTGCAGCGTTTCAGCCCAGGTTTCTGCTTTGATAGTTGTTGCTTCAGACATGCACAGCCCTTATGTAATCGATTTGACCGCTACATCATGGGCAAAGCAGGAGAATTTGTAAATGCCCTGATCAGGGGAAAGACAATGCCTCCCTGCGACGCCAGGTATTGCTTATTGATCGGACAGATCGTAATCAATAATCAGCGGTGCATGATCCGAAAACCGCTCATCCTTATAGATATGCGTCGCCTGCACAGTACCCTTCAGCGATGGTGTCAGCACCTGATAGTCAATCCGCCACCCCGTATTATTCGCCCAGGCCTGACCACGGTTCGACCACCAGGTATACTCATGTTCCGGCTGCTCTATTTCGCGGAAGGCATCGACAAACTCCAGCTCACCAAACAACTTGTCCAGCCACGCCCGCTCTTCCGGCAGACAGCCCGAGTTTTTCTGATTGCCTTTCCAGTTACGGATATCCGCTTCCTTATGAACGATATTCCAGTCACCACAGATAATCGCATCGCGCCCGTCAGCCTTGAGCTGCTGCATATAACCCTCAAAGTGATCCATACAGCGATACTTTACCAACTGACGCTCATCTTTGGCAGAACCGGAGGGCATATACAGTGAAGCCACGCTCAGCTTACCAAAACGTGCTTCCAGATAACGGCCTTCGGAGTCAAACTCCTCATTGCCCATGCCGACCACCACCTCATCCGGCTCCTGACGGCAATACAGGGCCACACCGCTATAGCCTTTTTTCTCCGCGTCATGGTAATAGCAATGAAATTCCTCCGGGAAGAACAGCTCACGGTTTTCTTCCAGCTGATCAATCTGCGCCTTGGTTTCCTGAATACACACCACGTCCGCATGCTGCTGCTTCAGCCAGTCGAAAAAACCCTTGCGCGCGGCAGCACGGATACCATTGGTGTTTGCGGTAATCACCCTCATGCAGCCTGCTCCGCCTGATTGACAGCAAAGCCGAGAATCAGCGCCTCCACCAATGCTTTTTGAGCATGCAGCCTGTTTTCCGCCTCATCCCACACCACACTCTGCGGCCCCTCAATCACCTCAGCTGATACCTCCATACCCCGGTAGGCAGGGAGACAGTGCATAAACAGGGCATCCTTATCCGCCAGTGCCATCATTTCTGCAGTCACCTGATAACCGGCAAATGCCTTTATACGCGCTTTTTTCTCATCTTCCTGGCCCATACTCGCCCAGGTGTCGGTCACCACCACATCGGCATTTTTCACTGCCGCAAGCGGGTCACGGAACATCGTCACATGATCGTTGTTTAAAGCCAGAATCGCAGCATCCGGATCATAACCTTCCGGGCAGGCAGCATTCAGATGAAAGCCGAACAAACGCGCAGCATTCATCCAGGAGTGGCACATATTGTTACCATCCCCGACCCAGGCCACCGTTTTACCGTCCGGGCGACCACGTTGCTCAATCCAGGTCATCATATCGGCCAGCAGCTGACAGGGGTGAAACTGATCTGTCAGCGCATTAATCACCGGCACCCGCGAATACTCTGCAAACCGCTCAACCATTGATTGCTCAAAGGTACGAATCATCACCACATCGACCATCCGCGAAATAACCCGGGCTGCATCCTCCACCGGCTCACCGCGACCCAACTGCGAACTATCCGGTGATAAAAATAAAGCATGACCGCCCATTTGTGTCATCCCGGTTTCAAACGAAACCCGGGTACGGGTGGACGCTTTCTCAAAAATCATCGCCATGGTGCGGTTCTTAAGGATCTCATCAAACTGTCCGCGTTTGACCTGCGCCTTCAATTCGATGGCGCGCTCAATCACCTGCCACAATTCGGCAGCAGATAAATCATCCAAGGATAAAAAGTGCCGTATTTTTGTCATTCTCTGTCTCCCAGAAAAGATTTGACCAGTGCTGAAACAATTGTAATGATCTGATCGGCTTCAGCCTTTGTCAGTACCAGAGGCGGTAACAAACGGACAACCTTACCCGCTGTTACATTAATTAACAGCCCTTGCTGAAGCGCCTGTGACACCAACTCCCCGCAATCACGCTCCAACTGCACCGCAATCATCAGTCCTTTAGCCCGGATACCGGTCACCCCGGCAACACCACCCAGCTGCAGAGTAAACTGCTCAACGAAATATTCGCCCAGCTCAGCAGCACGTTGCGCCAGCTTTTCCCTCTCCATCACTTCAACCACGGCCAGAGCTGCCCGGCAGGCTAAAGGATTACCACCAAAAGTAGAGCCATGATTCCCCGGCCCGAAAACACCATTTGCCTTACCACCAGCCAGACAGGCTCCGATGGGCACACCATTACCCAGTGCTTTAGCCAGTGTCATGACATCAGGTTGTATCCCGGCATGCTGGAAAGCAAACCACCTGCCGGTACGACACATACCGGTCTGAATCTCATCGACCATCAGCAAACAATCATGCTGATCACACACGTCACGTAAACTTACCAGATAATCTGCCGGTGGAATATTCACGCCACCTTCACCCTGAACCGGCTCAACCAGCACAGCCACCACATTAGCGTTACCAGCCATGACCCTGGCGACGTCCTCTACATTACCATAGCTCACCCGCTCGAAACCTGCCAGTAACGGCCCGAACCCGGCCTGAGCTTTCGTATTACCGGTGGCACTGACTGTTGCCATGGTTCTGCCATGAAAAGCATCACTCATCACGATAATAACCGGGTTTTCAATGCCTTTATTATGGCCGTACAAACGGGCAATTTTGATCGCAGCCTCATTGGCTTCTGCGCCGGAGTTAGCGAAGAACACACTATCCATGCCGGACAGCTCGCATAACTTCTGGCCTAATGCGACCTGATGTTCAATCTGATAGAGATTGGAGGTATGAATCAAAGAATGCGCCTGCGCACAAATGGCATCAGCGACTTCTGGCCGGGCATGACCAAGGCTACAGACGGCGATACCGGAAATTGCATCCAGATACTGCTTACCTTCTGTATCCCACAAGACAACACCCTCACCTTTGGAAAAGGTGACAGGCAAACGCGCATAAGTAGGCATTAACGCACCTGCACCTGACTCAGTCACAACACATTCCTCCATACCGGACTAAAAACAAAAAGGCAGCCAATAAAAAGAGGCTGCCTTTTTCAGAAGGCGTCGAATATAGGAGAACAAGCACCGCTTGTCAATTATTAGCTGGTTAATTTATCAAGCATTTACAAAAGCTTAACACCAGATACCACCGGATAAACGGCCAACCACTATGCCTGAAAAACCAATATTCAGAATCCGCATAAAAAAAACGGGGCGAAGTCAACATGACCCCGCCCCACTTTTATCGTCAGGACAAATTAAGGCTGACAGCCGGCTTACATCATGCCGCCCATACCACCCATTCCGCCCATGCCACCCATATCAGGCATTGGAGAATCATCCTTCGGCATCTCAGCCACCATCGCTTCAGTGGTGATGATCAAACCGGCAACAGAAGCAGCATTCTGCAGCGCAGTACGGGTTACCTTAGTCGGATCCAGGATACCCATTTCAATCATATCGCCGAACTCAGAAGTACGGGCGTTATAACCGTAGTTACCTTCACCGGCTTTCACATCATTCAGAATAACGGAAGGCTCATCACCGGCATTCGCACAGATCTGACGCAGCGGCTCTTCCATGGCACGCAGGGCAATTGCGATACCCATATCCTGGTCATGGTTATCACCTTTAGTACCGGCAATCGCAGCCAGTGCACGTACCAGCGCAACACCACCACCGGGCACCACGCCTTCTTCAACTGCAGCACGGGTTGCGTGCAGAGCATCTTCAACGCGGGCTTTCTTTTCTTTCATTTCCACTTCAGTGGCAGCGCCCACTTTAATGACCGCAACACCACCGGCCAGCTTAGCCAGACGCTCCTGCAGCTTCTCACGGTCATAGTCAGAAGTGGTCACCTCCATCTGTGCACGGATCTGCTCAACGCGGGATTTGATGTCATCTGCAGAACCCACGCCGTCGATAACGGTAGTATCTTCTTTAGTGATCACAACACGCTTACACTGACCCAGGTCATCCATTGTGACGTTATCCAGGCTCATGCCCACTTCTTCAGAAATAACGGTAGCACCGGTCAGCACAGCCAGATCCTGCAACATCGCTTTACGGCGGTCACCGAAGCCAGGCGCCTTAACTGCTGCGACCTTAACGATACCGCGCATGTTATTGACCACCAGTGTTGCCAGTGCTTCGCCTTCGATGTCTTCAGCGATGATCAGCAGCGGCTTGCTGGCCTTGGCAGCACCTTCCAGTGCAGGCAGCAGGTCACGGATATTGGAAATTTTCTTGTCGTGCAGCAGGATGTAAGGATCTTCCAGTTCAGCGGCCATGCTTTGCTGATTATTTACGAAGTAAGGTGACAGATAACCACGGTCAAACTGCATACCTTCAACCACATCCAGCTCGTTATCCAGTGAAGTCCCTTCTTCAACGGTAATAACACCTTCCTTGCCCACTTTTTCCATCGCGGCAGCAATGATGTTACCGATAGAGTCATCAGAGTTGGCAGAAATCGTACCCACCTGAGCAATCGCATTGTTATCGGCACATGGCTTGGACATGGCGTGCAGCTCTTCAACCGCAGCAATAACCGCTTTGTCGATACCGCGCTTCAGATCCATCGGGTTCATGCCTGCAGTCACTGACTTCATACCTTCACGCACAATGGCCTGAGCCAGAACCGTTGCAGTCGTGGTACCGTCACCGGCAGCATCAGAGGTCTTGCTGGAAACTTCCTTAACCAGCTGTGCACCCATATTTTCGAACTTGTCTTCCAGCTCGATTTCCTTGGCAACGGAAACACCGTCCTTGGTTACGGTAGGCGCGCCGAACGACTTTTCCAGTACTACGTTACGGCCTTTAGGACCCAGGGTTACTTTTACGGCATTAGCCAGAACATTTACACCACGCACCATACGGGCGCGTGCATCATCTCCAAAACGTACTTCTTTAGCACTCATCTTCTAATCCTCTTAAAACTTTTCTATTACTCTTCGATGACGGCCAGAACGTCTTCTTCACGCATAATGAGGATCTCTTCCCCATCCACTTTTACCGCAGTACCGGCATATTTACCGAACAGAACCTTGTCACCAACACGAACCTGCATTGCGATACGCTCATTGTCATCACCTACTTTACCGGGACCTGCAGCCAGAACTTCACCGCGATCAGGCTTTTCAGCCGCATTATCAGGAATGATGATACCGCTGGCGGTAGTACGCTCTTCTTCCATACGACGCACGACGATGCGGTCATGCAAAGGGCGAATATTCATAAATGAACTCCTCAATTTTTCGAGTAAGGTTTAATAACTTGTTTAATAAAGTTGGGCTAGCAATAACCGGGAGACTATTAGCACTCGCCGGTAGTGAGTGCTAATAATAAGGGCGGCTTAATCAAAGTCAAGGGATGCAAACTGAAAAAACTTACAAAAAATTGCGAAACAGGCAGGCAGTGGTTCAGCACGAAGAGCAGCAGAAAAAACACCTAATCTTTGCGGGTATAATCACCATCAAGCGTGGCCGGCTCGCCACGATGATGCCTGCCGCTACCTGCGGAGTGTTGATCATCGGTTGAGGTTGAATATTCGGTATGCACATAAGACGTGTATGAACTGCCATCCTGCGAACCAAATTGCTGTACTTTCACCTTGCTCAGCATGGCATTAGCCAGCCACTTTCTGGAAAAAGGCAACAGGCAGGCAAAACCGATGGCATCGGTAAAAAAACCGGGAGTCATTAACAGCGCACCGCCAATTAACAGCATCACCCCTTCCAGCAATGCGGTAGCGGGCATTTCGCCGCGCGCCATTGAATTTTGGAAGCGTGACAGTGTCGCCAGACCTTGTTGGCGCAACAAAAAAGCACCAATGACTGCGGTCAGGACGACCAGCAGGATAGTCGGCAGCACACCAATAACACCACCGACCTTAATCAGCAGATAAATTTCAATCAGCGGAATAACAAAAAACAATACCGCAAATACGGGAAAGGTACGCAAAACCAGACATCCTTTTCATTGTAACTAAAGTGCTATAGTAGCATTACGCACAACTACGCGTACTATGCCCACCACAATTTATCCGGTATTTGCAGTACCGCTTTCACACAGATGCATGAACGGAAACGGCTTGCCACAATGGAAACCCTGGGCATAATCGACACCAATCGTACGCAGCTGGCTCATGGTTTCACTGTCTTCCACCAGCTCAGCAATTGTCTTAAGCTCCATCACCCGCCCTACTTCATGTACGGCTTTAATCATCGCAGCATCAACCGCATTGGAAACCAGGTTATGCACAAAGTTACCGTCAATTTTCAGGTAAGCTAAAGGTAACTCCCGCACGTAGTTAAGCGATGAGAAACCACTGCCGAAATCATCCAGCGCCAGATGACAGCCCATAGCACGCAATGCCTGCATCAGACGCCGGGTTTGCATGAAGTTAGCGATAGCAACCGACTCAGAGATTTCAAAGCAGAAAAGTGACGGATCAGCAGCAAACTCTTTCATCTGTTGCTCAATATATTCAAACAGTCCCGGATCCTGCACTGCCTGAGAAGAAAGGTTGATCATCAGCCGGGTTCGCCGGGCAGCCTGGGTATTTAAATTATTTTCGGTAGTATCCTTAAGTACCCTGCGAATAATCCAGCGATCAATGCGTCCCATCATATCTAATCGATCCGCTGCCGGTAAAAAGCTGCCAGGGCTCAACAAATGCTTCCTGAAGGGCAGCCTTAATAAAACTTCATAATGCTTACAGGAGTCATCCTGATTTTGCAGAGGGACAATAGGCTGCACGAAGAGGATAAAGCAATCATTTTCCATTGCCAGATCCAGCAGCTTCCCCCAATCAGTATGATTCTTTTGTGAATGATAGGTCTCATCTGAACTGATATGGACAAAAGTCTGATTACGGCCCAGGGCTTTCGCGGTATAGCAGGCCTTATCTGCGTCAGAGAACAGGTTTTTAACCACGACCTCTGAAGAAGGGAAAAACTCCACCAGACCAATGCTGGCCGAAATATTAAATACATTACCCTCCCAGCTAAACCGGTAGTTTTTAAGCTCAATCAGCACAGCATCCATGATGCTGCGAGCTTTTTCCAGACTACAGCCCTCAAGAAAGATAGCAAACTCATCCCCCCCCATTCTGGCAACTTTGTCAGTCTGACGAACAGCACGCTGGAATATTTGTGCAACCTGCTTGAGTAACTCATCTCCGGCCTGATGACCACAGGAATCATTTACAATTTTGAATTTATCCAGATCAATACTCACCAGCACATGAGCTCTCAAATCACCCGGTCGCTCATTATGAGCGGCCTGCTCCAGATACTCCTCAAAACTACGCCGGTTCATTAATCCGGTGAGTGCATCATGAGAAGCCTGCTGATAAAGACGATTTATGACACGGCGATCTGTCTGTACATCACGGAAAAGAAATACCAGCGTCTTATCCTGATCCTGCAAAAATGAAGTATGCAGCTCCACAAAACTGGAGTCACCCTGACGGGGATGCAGTTTAACCTGGCCAAACTGCAGTAAGTGTTGCGGGTGTGCTTTATGTAACTCCATAACTTTAGGAACCAACGCATTTCCCTGCGAGTCTTCAAGATCCAGTACTTTATTAACCGGCTGGCCGACAACATCCTGCCCCTGACAACCAATCATCTGCTGTGCACTATGGTTTACATACAGAACCTGTCCTTGCTTGTTTGTTGTTAACACACCACCGGCTAATGCTTCTAGAATCCACTCCGTACTGTTAGGGGCGCTCATAGCAGACTTGTTATATAAGCCACCCGCCGGGCTCCCGCCAGACCCTGCAGATGCATTATTCCTACTACCACGAAATGCCTGCAGGGAAAGCCATGCAAACTGAATAACAGCTAGCAGAAAAATGGCACCCGACACTGGCATGGAGCTGACAGAGCCACTTAAAAGCACTTGCCATCCAGCCAGAATCGCAATCAATGCCGGCAAGACGAGAAAGAGAACGCTACGTAACAAAGGTATTTTGTTCCACATGTTAATAAGTCTTTTTTATTTCTATATTTTCATATCAAATACTAAACTACGCTCACCCAACCTAGCTACAAACCTCAGCTAAACGGTAGCCCACTCAGAAACCAACAGGCATAACTATGGAAGTTTTTTAGGCAGAACCAGGCAGATCAAAAATACATCAACCCAACAAAGGCAGACCAATGCTTTTAATATTTTAATAAGCACAGTACAAAAACTGAGTTTAGCACTTAAGCTGTCACTGTTAAAAAGTGCAAGATATAGGCTCAAATACAGCCTCATCAAAAATCATAAAAAAAGCCTGCAAAACAACTACCTTTATATTTCAGCCGTTGAAAAACAAAGTTTCAGATAAACTATTTGCTTATTATACTCAGTCGATCTTGACTATACTTAAAACACTATATATATTTAAAATTCATTTTAAAAAGTGTTAATTAGTAGAGAGATATATAAAAAATGTCAAACATAGACTTGGACAAGTTGAGTATCAGGGAGCTGGACAACCTGAAAAACACGATTGATTCGACGATTGAGAACAAGCGTCAAACTGAACTACTGGAAGTCCGGCAGCAGCTTGATGACTTGATTGATTCGTCTCCATTTACATTACAGGAAGTACTTGATGCAAAAGGTATGCGTAAACCGGTAAAACCTAAGTACAGAAATCCGTCTGATATATCTCAGACCTGGACAGGCCGGGGCAGAAGGCCTCGTTGGGTCGATGAGAATATCGAATCCGGAATTTCTTTAGACGATATGCTGATTGACTAAGAAAATAATACTGTCGTACCAGGCTGACATGACAGGCAGGTATTTTACATATTCTGCATGATGTCATGTCAGCCGGTTCATTAACAACATTCTTAATAACTTCCATCATAAAACAAGCAACATCCACCAATAGATCAAATCTATATCAACACCGGTAAGTCCGCTCAAATCATAAAACCGTAAATGAGGAACCACCACCGCTATCTTTCGGTTCAGACTCTGACAAGCCTTTGCTGTGTGAGCTTATTTCTACTACTATTAGGTGCGCTCAACGCTTGGCGCCCACGTATTATCTAACACCGGATGTAAAAGAGCTCTTTTGAAATGAAAAACCTGCTGACATTTATCTTGTTATTTATGGTGAGCATCAACGCTCATGCATTAAAACAAGAGGATCTGCTCCACCCGGACAAAGCATTTCAGGTCTCAGCAAGTGCCATTGACGAACAAAATATCCGGCTCACCTGGGAGATTGCAGACGGTTATTATCTATACCGGGAGCGCATAACTTTCGACTCGGAAAGCCCGGGCATCACACTAAACAGCGCGGATGCAAGCTACCCGGACGGTGACATTAAAGACGACCCTAATTTTGGCAAACTGGAAGTTTACCACCACTCATTTTCCATAGATGTCCCCATAGACCGCTCCGCTGACGCACAACAAGCAGTTGAATTACAGTTAAAAACCAAATATCAGGGTTGCGCCGATGCCGGATTATGCTACCCGCCTTTGCGCAAAAAACTAAACCTTCAACTTGCCTCACTATCGGCTTCAGATACTGTTACAGGCAGAACAAACAATAATGAGCCAGTCAGCCAGCCTGAAACCAACAATAATACAGGCGATAACAATATCGCGACAGCGGCCGGGGACTCAGCAGCAGAACCGGCCGCAGCTCTGCCTGCCCCCACGGTACAAAGTATTAACGGCCGCAAGGCACTCCCGGTTGCTCAGGCTTTTCAGCTATCTCTGACCGCAACAGACAAAAGCACCGTTAATGCTCACTGGGAGGTTATACCCGGCCATCACCTGTACCGCAACAAGATAAGCTTCAATATCGTTGCCCCGGAAGGCGTACAATTTGGGGATATAAACCTCCCGACCGGGAAAATTGTTGATGATGAATTCTTCGGTGCCACAGAAATTTATGATCAGAACCTTGATATCACACTGCCCCTGCCTGACATTGAGGCGGATGAAATAACGATTGTTACTGAGTACCAGGGCTGTGCCAATGATGCCGGGGTTTGTTACCCTCCGGTTATCAAGGAAACCCCGGTTTCTCTGGCAGGCCTGCCTGAAAAGGCTGCATCAGCGGCAGCAAAAACTGATGCTGAATTACTGACAGAAAAGTACTTTTCCGGCAGTTTTATCGGCACACTACTGGCGTTTTTTGTTATTGGCCTAGGTCTGTCCCTGACTCCCTGCATTTTTCCAATGATTCCGATTTTGTCCGGGATTATTGCCGGGCAATCCAACCTGTCTGCCAACAAAGCCTTCTTATTATCGCTGGTTTATGTACTGGCCAGTGCCAGTGCTTATGCCCTGATCGGACTGGTATTCGGCTTTTTCGGTGAAAACCTGCAAGCCAGTCTGCAACACCCCATAGCCATTGGTTTATTTGCAGCACTCTTTGTGGTGCTGGCTTTTTCCATGTTTGGCTTTTTTGACTTACAAATGCCAAGCCGTATTCAGTCACGCCTGAATGAAATCAGTAACAACCAGCGCAGCGGCAGTTTACTGGGCGCAGCGGTTATGGGCTTCCTGTCCACCCTGATTGTTGGCCCCTGTGTTGCTCCGGCGCTGGCTGCTGCGCTGACCTATATAGCCGATAGCAAAGACGCCATTCTGGGCGCCTCAGCACTGTTCAGTATGGGCTTTGGCATGGGCATTATCCTGCTGGTAGTTGGTACGTTAGGCGGGCACTTACTGCCACGTGCCGGTACCTGGATGGATTCAACCAAAGCCGTATTTGGCATCATTCTGCTTGGCATGGCAATCTGGATGCTCAGCCGGATTACTTCAACCACTATCACCATGCTGCTCACCGGCCTGTTACTCGTATCATCGGGTATTTATATGGGTGCACTGGATAAGCTGAACGAGGAAACCACCGGCTGGAACCGCTTCTGGAAAAGTATCGGCATGGTATTGTTATTTTTCGGCACCACCCAACTACTGGGCGTTGCCACCGGAAGTCAAAATATTATACATCCACTGAAAGGCGTGCTCAGCGTTAATATTCCGGCTGCTGCATTAAACGGATTGGTGACAGAACAGCAGGAAGGCCTGAAATTCAGACGAATCAAGCAGGAATCTGAACTGGACGCAATCCTGGAGCAGGCCAGACAATCCAGGCAACAGGTAATGCTCGACTTTTACGCGGACTGGTGTGTGACCTGTGTCATTATGGAAAAAGAAGTGTTCAGCAAACCTGAAGTCAGTGAAGCACTCAGTAACGTCATTGTGCTACAGGCGGATGTAACGGCTAACGATGAGCAGGACAAGGCTTTGCAGAAGCGCTTCGGAATTGTAGGGCCACCAACCATTATCTTTTTCGATACTCAGGGGCAGGAAGTACAGAATTTAAGAATGATCGGAGCAGAAGACCTCCCTGCGTTCAGGCAGCGCCTGCAGCAGTTCCGTAACAGCCTCTGATTATCTTTGATTTAGTCAGCAAAAATTCATCTATCTTCCATATACTTTATTTATGATAAAAATAAAGATGTCAAATAAAGTATTCAAGGAGCAGGACAGATGTCACCGCACAATAAAAATAACACTCAGGCAGATCTCAACGAACAGGCTCTTACTGCTGATGCCGCACAGGAAACACTTCAGGAGTCAAAACCACACATTATTCGCAGGAATATTGAAGATTATTTAGCTGACCGGGCTCTGAAAAAGCGCCTTACTGATATTTTTGATGATGATTTCTTGCTGGACTAATATCGACCAGAGCTGCAAGTGTTTTAAATAATTATTCACCAAAACAGATTTCTTAACATCTACCTTAAGACTATTTTTTCTGCATGACTTTTTGAATAAAGGGGATGGTTATTTTACGACCACCCTGTAAACTTTCCGTATCCAGATATTGCAATAATTGCATCAGGTTATGCATATCACGGGGTAAATGTTTGCTAATATAATGCGCAACCTGCTCCGTAATCTCAAATCCGCGGTTACGGGCACGCCACTTAAAGACTTCCAGCGCCTGCATTTCGTCCAGATGCCGGAGCTGGTAGATAGGCCCCCAGCGTAGTCTTGAAGCAAGATCAGGTAACTGGCAACCCAGTTCATTGGGGCGCCTGGAGGCACTCATCAACAGCGCCTGCCGCCGCTCACGACAACGGTTAATCAGATGAAACAAAGCTTCTTCCCAAGCCTTGTTGCCCATCACGGTATCAATATCATCCAGTGCCAGCAACGTCGCATGACCGTCCAGACCGTCGATAACTCCGGTACCAAACTTTGACAAATCACTGAGCGACAAATAGTTTGCGGCATAAAAGTTGTGCTGCAGCCGATAACAACAAGCCTGAAGTAAGTGCGACTTACCACTGCCCGAAGTTCCGAACAGAAAAATTTGCGGAAACTCCTCCCAAAACGGAGTTTGTAATAAAGTCAGAATATCTTCATTACCCGGTAACGGACAAAATGAATCAAAGCTAAAACCATCCGGCAATGTGACATTCAGCGACAGCTGCTTCATTCAGCGTCCACACTCTCGACATTAATCCGGTAAATCTGACTTTGTTTATAGGAGTCGTGCAGATGACGCAAAATAACCGCCAGTACAGCAGCCACCGGTAACGCCAGTAACACACCAAAGAAACCGAATAGCTGCCCTCCCGCCAATATGGCAAAAATAACCGCAACGGGGTGCAGGCCGATACGCTCTCCCACCAGCAGAGGCGTCAACAACATGCTTTCAATCATTTGTGCAACACCGAACACCAAAAAGACCCAGAATAATTGAAAAGCATCTCCGGTCTGAAACAAAATCGCCAGACCCGCAATACCGATGCCGACAATCACCCCCAGATACGGTACAAAACTCACCAACCCGGCAATCAGACCAATCAACAGGGCAAAATCCAGCCCGATTAACCACAAGCCCGCACTATAGATTGCTCCCAACGCTAACATTACCAAAAACTGTCCGCGTAAAAACGCCCCCAGCATTTCATCCGAATCCCTGGCCAGTTGTGAAACGATCGGCTGAATATCACGGGGTAAGAGATCATCGATATAGGCCACCAGACGATCCCAGTCTCTGAGCAGGTAGAAGGAAATAATCGGTATCATCACCATATTAGCCACCCAGCCTAATACGGCGAAACCGGACTTGGAAATCGTCTGAATCGCGTTACTCAGAATGCTACCGGTCTCTTTGAGATGGGATGAAACCACAGAGATTAACTTGTCAGCCTCTAAAATACCCGGGTCAACACCAAAACGCTCCTGCATAGAAGGAATCACCGTATCACGTATCATTCCTTCAAAGCTCTGAGAAAAGAAATTGGAGAACTGCTGAACCTGCGTCCCCAACAGAGGGATAATCACCAGCAGCAACAGCAAAATAACCCCGAATCCCAGTAAAAAAACAATGGTCACTGACAACGTGCGCGATAACTTCATCGCCTCCAGACGGTCTGCCAGCGGATCAGTCAGATAAGCAATCAAAGCACCGGCAACAAACGGGGTGAGAATAGGTGAAAGCAACACCAGCAACAAAACCGCAATGCCGAACAGCAGCACCCAAAACCAGAAACGGCCATCATAAATCACACTGAAACCTCCTTGTATAGCGCATAATATGTCCACAGAAATAAATAGGCACAACCGCTGAGCAAGCTGGTTGCAGCCACCAGTAACTGCAAACCCTCCAGCACCGACATCGGCAGCATATAAAACCCGACATGCAGCAACGTTGTCGCTAACAACAAAATCTGCAGGGCAGTATTCACTTTACTGATAAACAGCGGCTTCATCACCAAAGCCCCGGTCACCAGCCGATAAAGCAATGCACCACTAACAATCAACACATCACGGCCAATCACCAGCCACATCAGCCAGAGAGGCACACTGCCTTTAGCTGCAAATAAAATCATCAGCGACACAATAAATAACTTATCCGCCAGAGGATCAAGCATTGCACCCAGAGGCGTAAACCAGCCATAACGTCTGGCCAGAAAACCATCCAGACCATCACTCAGCCCGGCCAGCACCAGACAAATAAAAGCCGGTAAATAAGCATCCCGCCACAACAACCAGCAGATCGGCACAATGGCAGCGATCCGCAGCAGGGTAATCAGGTTTGGAAGATGATGTAACATTTAACCAACCATTAAAACTATGATTTTCAATATTAATATACCAGCTGTACCGCATCCCGACCCAACAAATGCCGCAACGCCTTCAGCCGGTCATCGCTCAGCGGGATATACAACTGACTTCCCAGCCGGATATTTGCCCGGGCCTGCTGATTCCGGTAATTAATAATAACCGGATACATCGGCTCCTCCGTTGTCTTAAAAAACCCCTGCAGGCTATTTATGGCCCCCTGAGTACATTGTTGATCACTGATTGATAATTGTAGCTTACGTAACCGATGCTCACGCATATCCTGCATCGCATAGATACTATTAATTCTTAACCGCACACTTTCTGTGCGGAAATCACTGTCCAGCGTACCTTCGATCACCACTACCGCCTCTTTTTCCAACAGATGCCCGAACTGCTCAAACACATCAGAAAAGACCATCACCTCATAGTAGGCCGATTTATCGTCCAGCTGCACAAAAGCCCGCTTGCCACGCTCGGTGGACTGCACACGCACGCTGGACACCAGTCCGGCCAGCAATACCGGCTCTTTCTGGTAACGCTGGTTAGTATCAATTTCCACCAGATCAACCAAACGCTGGGAAACTACCGCTTTTAACTCTTCTTCGTACTCATTCAGCGGATGCCCTGTTAAATAGAGTCCAAGTGTCTCTTTTTCAAGGCGTAAACGCTCTTTTTCCGGCCACTCCGGCAGATCCGGCATCGACTGTTCCACAGCCGGGGCTATTGTGCCGCCAAACAAATCCGTTTGTCCGGTTCCCTGATCACGGTGATACTGTTCTGCCATACGCAAGGCTTCCGGTAAAAACTCCAGCTTGGCACGACGGCTCCCCGCCAGTGAATCCAGAACCCCGGCTTTAATCAAGGTTTCCAATACCCTGCGGGTGACTTTTTGCGACGCAATGCGCTGACATAAATTCAGTAACGAAGAAAACTGCCCTTCTGCTTTGCGGTTTTCCAGAATCAGGCTAATGGCCGACTCCCCTGCTCCTTTGACTGCCCCCAATCCGTAAACAATCTGGTCATCATCATTCACCGTAAACTGATATTCCGACTGATTAATATCCGGCGGCAATACCGTCAGACCCAGCTGGCGACAGTCATCCAGCATCATCACTACTTTTTCGGTATTATCCAGATCGGCTGACAATACTGCGGCCATAAACGCTGCCGGATAATGCGCCTTTAACCACGCGGTCTGGAAAGACACCAGCGCATAGGCTGCCGAGTGCGACTTATTAAATCCGTAACCGGCAAACTTCTCCATCAGGTCAAAAATATACGTTGCCTGATCCGCATCAACCCCATTCTTGCCTGAGCCCTCCATAAACAGCCCGCGCTGCTTTTCCATCTCCTCCGGCTTCTTTTTGCCCATCGCGCGGCGCAACATATCGGCACCACCCAGCGTATAACTGGCCAGCACCTGGGCAATCTGCATGACCTGCTCCTGGTACAAAATAACGCCATAAGTCGGCTTCAGAATCGGCTCCAGATCAGGATGCGGATACTCTACCTTGGCCCGCCCATGCTTACGGTTAATAAAATCATCCACCATCCCCGACTGCAACGGCCCCGGACGATAGAGCGCCACCAGCGCCACAATATCTTCAAACACATCCGGCTGCAGCCGCTTGATCAGTTCTTTCATGCCGCGCGATTCGAGCTGGAAAATAGCCGTGGTTTTCTGCGCCTTCAGCAAGTCAAATGACGCTTTATCCTCCAGATCAATCCGCGAAATATCCAGCGGTTCCTCGCCCTTCACCGCCCGCTTGCCATTAATGGTTTTCAGCGCCCAGTCAATAATGGTCAGGTTGCGCAACCCGAGAAAGTCAAACTTAACCAGCCCGACCGCTTCCACGTCGTCCTTGTCATACTGCGACACCAGACCGCTGCCGTCTTCCTCACAGTAAACCGGGGTAAAATCGGTCAGATCCGATGGTGAAATCAATACCCCACCGGCATGCTTACCGGTATTCCGCGACAGCCCCTCCAGCGATAAAGCCAGATCCAGCAGCGCCCTGACCTCCTCATCCTCATCATAAAGCGCTTTCAGATCCTGCGACTCAGCCAGCGCCTTAGTCAGCGTCATCCCCACTTCAAACGGAATCAGCTTGGCGATACGATCCACAAACCCATACGGATGCCCCAGCACACGCCCGACATCGCGCACCACCGCCTTGGCTGCCATCGAACCGTAAGTGATAATCTGCGACACCTGATTGCGGCCATACGTCCGTGCCACATAATCAATCACCTTATCGCGGTTATCCATACAGAAATCGATGTCGAAATCCGGCATCGACACCCGCTCCGGATTCAGGAAGCGCTCAAACAGCAGGTCATATTCCAGCGGATCAAGGTCGGTAATCTTCAGCGCATAAGCCACCAGTGAGCCCGCACCGGAACCCCGCCCCGGCCCAACCGGAATATCGTTATCCTTGGCCCACTGAATAAAGTCGGCAACGATCAGAAAGTAACCCGGAAAGCCCATGCCATTGATAACATCCAGCTCAACTTTCAGGCGCTCATCATAAGGTTTGCGCTTTTTCTCAAATTCAGGTGTGCCGCGCGGAGTATCCTTGCCGAACAGAAAATCCAGCCGCTCCTCCAGCCCGTCCTCACTCACTTTGCAGAAATACTCTGCCTCGGTCATTCCCTCCGGAATCGGAAACTGCGGCAGATAATTCTTACCCAGGGTCAGAGACACATTACAGCGCCGCGCAATCTCCACCGTATTCTCAATCGCCGACGGAATGTCGGCGAACAGCTCAACCATCTCTTCCGGAGAGCGCAAATACTGCTGCTCGGTATAACGCTTCGGGCGTCGTTTATCCGCGAGCACATAGCCATCACGAATACAGACCCGAGCTTCATGGGCGTAAAAATCCTCAGCCGCCACAAAGCGCACATCATTAGTCGCCACCACCGGCACCGACTCGGCCAGTGCGATATCCACCGCGCTATGCAGATACTCTTCTTCACCCTCACGCCCGGTACGCTGTAGTTCCAGATAATAGCGCCCCGGAAAAACCGTCTGCCATTGCCGCACCCGCGCTGCTGCTGTATCGGCATGCCCGGCCAGAATCAACTGCCCGACATCACCGTCACGACCGCCGGATAAGGCGATCACACCCTCACTGAATTCTGCCACCCACTCCTGTCTGACCCGCGGTTCACCCTGCACCTGCCCCTGCAAATAGGCGCGGGAAATCAGTTTAGTCAGATTGCGATAGCCGGTATTGTTCTGGCAGAGCAGAATCATGTGGAACAGGTGCCCATCAACCTCATCACTGACAATGACATCAATACCGAATACCGGCTTCAGCCCCTGTGCCATTGCTGCGCGGTAAAACTTCACCAGTGCAAAGAAGTTATTCAGATCAGTCATCGCCACGGCAGCCATTCCCCGCTCTTCCACCGCTTTCATCAGCGGTTTAATACGGATCGTGCTATCAACCAGGGAATACTCAGTGTGCAGACGCAGGTGTACAAAATTCATATAATGTATGCTTACAACTTGGTTAAGCGGAGATGATACCTTATTCTTGAACGCTGTTTATCGCTAAAAACAGTGGCTCAACAGTGCGATAGTCATGTCTGTCGATAAAGCCCGCCAGCTCACTGAGCAGCGATCATTAACACCTGATAATTCTGATAACTTTGTACGCACGTCATTTATGTTTAAATTTCTGCCCGGCCTTATCTTACTGCAGTGCATCACGATCACCCTGCTCCTGCTGGCTCCTGATAATCTCAGTGAGTTCAACTGGGCAGACTGGGCAAAAATCATTATCCCCTTAGCGATCAGTGCCCTGTTAATGGCCTTTTGGTTCAGCAGCCTTTCCGCCCATAAAAGCCAGCAGGAAGTCCTGCACCTGAAAGAATCTCACGCTAAAGAATGTGAAAAGCTGCGCCATGATCATCAGACAGAAGTCCTGGGACTGAAAGAAGCGCATGCTAAAGAACAAGCCGAAACCCTGAACCTGCGCCAGGATGAAATTCTCCGCCTGAAGGAAGCACATGCCGCAGAGCGGGAGAAAATCCGGGTCAGCGCGGAGCGGGCCAAGCACCGGGTGACCAAGGAAGCCCAGAAACAGGTGGAAAAAGAAATCCGCCGCACATCTGCCAGAGCCAACTTCAAAGTCGGAGCGGCAGTTACCGGCGCTATCGGCCTGGGCGGACTATTGGTTCTCACTCAATTCGTCACCTTAGGCGCGCTGGTGATCACCACCGCCGGTGGTACTTTGGGAGGTTACCTGCTGCGTTATAAACAGGAGAAAAAGTACTTGGCCGCACAACAGCCGGAAAGCATGAAAATCACCAGCCGGATCAGAAAAATACTGCCGAAACCATAGCAATTCGAAATGGCTTGCGGGCAAAACGGCTGAGTTTTGCCCAACAAAAATTAAACAGGGTCTATGCCTTGTCCTTCCCAGTAATTACTACCGCCATACGAGGTACAAACTTCTTCACCAGCAGTAATATAGCGACTGGCTACAAAACGGAACACATTTTCTAAGTGAGGATGATTTATCCAATAGGCATTATTATCATCAGCATGATTGAAAACACCGCCCAACCCCATCACCAGCACACGCTTTCTGGAGCCAACACCTTTCGGGTAATTAAAACGATAATCTCCAAAAGCATTGCTAGCCGACAGCTCTTCACCTAAGTGCCTCACCTCACAGTCCTCAATGACTTCACCTGCATGAATATCTTCAATAGCAAATACACCAAGACCTTTATTCGGACTTTCTCTTACTTCAACTTTATTTGGCGGAATTAACTCTCTCAAGCCTGATTTTCCCATCGCATAATTAATCCTGATTTCCTCACCAGGCTCAATATCACGCAAAGCATAAAACTGAAACGCTCTGGCAGTACCATGCTGCATCCAGGCAGCATTGAAATGGTGACTACTGTGCCGGTAAATATTAGCGAAGCCTAATGCAACCACCTGCTCTGTCTCACCACTTTCGGTCTGGTAAATAAAACGATCAATTGGGAAGGTAGTTGAACAACTGTCAAAGACCTCTTGTGTAATAGACGGCATAAGATGACACTCCTCTATCAACTCTTTAGCCACTATTCTGGTGGTTGCGTATACTCCAAAGCCCTGTCCGTCATAATCTTTAACAACGCATTTTCTTGCCGACTTCAAGCTAAAAGACCCTTTTTTATTTGACTGCACACGTTTGTTTCTATCGGCTGACATAGTGGAGTCTGCTGCATTGGCAAGACTCACTTCCTGCTTTACATCATTTTGCTGCGCTATAGTATTACTCTCCGGCAAGTTGATTTCCGGCCGGGTAATCGAATAGGATTTACAGAATTGAAATAATAAGTCAGCTTTATCTGCATGGTACTGCCGAACTCTGTTTTTATAAAACCAAATAGCCTCACCGATTGCATTAAGACGCTGTTCAAATGTTAAAGGCGCAGATTTATCCGCGTTTAAATTTGGCCCACTCGCAAAATAAGCCAAATTTTCAGCAGACATATCAGCATCAGCACGCGCAAAATCCATGGCTATAGAAATCCTCGGGTGCTCAGCCAGCTTACTGCTTTTTGATCCCCAATGAGCAATATTCGCGTTCCAGGCCAGAACAGAACCCGCCTTAGCAGGCAAAGCACGTATATCACTATAATTTGCAATGGTTTTACTCGTTAAATTATCAGGATAATTAGGATCCAAATGAATGGGGAGCATATACATGCAACTGTTGTGAGGTGTAGCGTCAGTAAAGGGAATCCATATCGTCAAATGTGCAGGCCGCCCATCATCGCGAACGTCTTTGGCATAATTATCCCGGTGTATTGAAAAACCTTCTCCCTCAGGGTCAATCCGCCATGCCCACATACCTGCAATCGTAATTTTATATTCTTCATCAAGAATAGGAGTGACTAACTGTGATAACCTTTTAAAAATTTGCCAAACTTCATCATAAATATAGATAAATATAGGTGGCAAACCTAGTTGAACTATTTTCTCAATTGCCTCTGCAATCAACTTTACTTCGCTGCCCGGAATTAATGATTCAGCTCTCAGATACCCCTCTTCTACAATAGACTTCAGACAGTAGGCCGCTGTGTCATCACTGATCTCAAAATCACCCGGTTGACTTAAGAATGGTGTCCCGGTGATTGATAAGCCGGGGTTCATCTTTTCCCAGGCAGTTTTTTTTATAATTTCTTCTATAGTATCCATAGATTTTCCTGCATAAGTGCTGGTAAAAACATACTAATCATACGCCTTACCTTAATAGTTGATGAGCCAGTTTTGATAAACGGTTACACTTCTCAGAACTTAGCACCAGACCTTTACTCTCTCACCTGACAGAAGCCTTTCATTCCGGAATAGCACCATCGTAGCGCCAACTACCATGCCTTAACACATACACGAAAAAAGCCCGGCTCTGAATAAGAACCGGGCTTCTATATTGGGCAATAATGCCTAATATATTTTTTGACTAGTCAATCTTAGAAAAGCTTGCCGTCAAAAGTTGCGTGGGACGAGGTATCCGCCCAGAAGCTGAAACTTCCGTCTGCATTTTGCGTACCTACCTTGAAGACATACCCATCACCATTCTTGTCAGTAACATCTTTCCATCCCCAAGAGGTCCACTCTTTACCGGATGTAGCTGCCCATGAACCGTCATCTAACTTCTGGAAATCGCTGTATACGATATCACCGGTACCGTTGAAGCTCTTCCATAAAGTTACATTCTGGTCATTTGCGCTATCCCAATCCTTCAGTTTCACGCTGTGACCAGCACTGGTTGTACCAGTGTGCATACCAGGCTGGAGCATTGGAGCCATGACCACACCGTCTTTGCCGTCAACTCCGTCTTTGCCGTCAACTCCGTCTTTGCCGTCAACTCCGTCTTTGCCGTCAACTCCGTCTTTGCCGTCAACTCCGTCTTTGCCGTCAACTCCGTCTTTGCCGTCAACTCCGTCTTTGCCGTCAACGCCATCTTTGCCGTCGACACCATTGGTTCCGTCTTTGCCGTCAACGCCATCTTTGCCGTCGACACCATTGGTTCCGTCTTTGCCATCAACGCCATCTTTGCCGTCGACACCATCTTTGCCGTCGACACCATCTTTGCCGTCGACACCATCGGTTCCGTCTTTACCGTCAACACCGTCTTTGCCATCGGCTCCCTTCAACCAGGCCTGTACATCTAACTCATCAGTTGTACCATTGCCGTTGAAGTCACCAATAGTATCTGCAAACCAGTCAAAGAAGCCCTGGCCAGCATTACCGTCTTTACCGTCTACGCCATCTTTACCATCGGCTCCGTCTTTGCCATCTACGCCGTCTTTACCGTTGGTGCCGTTAACGCCGTCTTTGCCATCGGCGCCATCTTTGCCGTCAGCTCCATCGGCTCCGTCTTTACCGTTGGTGCCGTTAACTCCATCTTTACCATCGGCTCCGTCTTTGCCATCTACGCCGTCTTTACCGTTAGTGCCGTTAACTCCATCTTTACCATCGGCTCCGTCTTTGCCATCTACGCCGTCTTTACCGTTAGTGCCGTTAATGCCGTCTTTACCATCGGCTCCGTCTTTGCCATCTACGCCGTCTTTACCATCGGCTCCGTCTTTACCGTCAGCTCCATCGGCTCCGTCTTTGCCGTCAGCTCCATCGGCTCCGTCTTTGCCGTCAGCTCCATCGGCTCCGTCTTTACCGTCAGCTCCATCGGCTCCGTCTTTGCCGTCAGCGCCATCTTTACCATCGGCTCCGTCTTTACCATCGGCTCCGTCTTTGCCGTCAGCTCCATCGGCTCCGTCTTTGCCGTCAGCTCCATCGGCTCCGTCTTTGCCGTCAGCTCCATCGGCTCCGTCTTTGCCGTCAGCTCCATCGGCTCCGTCTTTGCCGTCAGCTCCATCGGCTCCGTCTTTGCCGTCAGCTCCATCGGCTCCATCGGCTCCGTCTTTGCCGTCAGCGCCATCTTTACCATCGGCACCATTGGTTCCGTCTTTGCCATCTACACCATCTTTGCCGTCAGCACCATCTTTGCCGTCAGCACCATCTTTGCCGTCAGCACCATCTTTGCCGTCAGCACCATCTTTGCCGTCAGCACCATCTTTGCCGTCAACACCATCTTTGCCGTCAGCACCATCGGCTCCGTCTTTGCCATCTACGCCATCTTTACCATTGGTGCCGTCTTTGCCGTCTACGCCATCTTTACCATTGGTGCCGTCTTTGCCGTCTACACCATCTTTACCATTGGTGCCATCTTTGCCGTCTACGCCATCTTTACCGTTGGTGCCGATCTTTGCCGTCAACACCATCTTTGCCGTCAGCACCATCGGCTCCGTCTTTGCCATCTACGCCATCTTTACCATTGGTGCCGTCTTTGCCGTCTACGCCATCTTTACCATTGGTGCCGTCTTTGCCGTCTACACCATCTTTACCATTGGTGCCATCTTTGCCGTCTACGCCATCTTTACCGTTGGTGCCGTCTTTGCCGTCTACACCATCTTTACCGTTGGTGCCGTCTTTGCCGTCTACACCATCTTTACCATTGGTGCCGTCTTTGCCGTCTACGCCAGGCTCACCCTGAGGCCCACGCCCATGTGTATGACCGCCACCGTTTGCACCACCAGCGCCGTGTCCGCCGCCGTTTGCACCACCAGCACCGTGTCCGCCGCCATTTGCGCCACCGGCACCATTGCCGCCACCGTTAGCTCCACCGGCACCATGTCCGCCGCCGTTTGCACCACCGGCACCATGTCCGCCGCCGTTTGCACCACCGGCACCATGACCGCCACCGTTTGCGCCACCGGCACCATGTCCGCCGCCGTTTGCGCCACCGGCACCATGTCCGCCGCCATTAGCACCACCGGCACCATTGCCGCCGCCATTAGCACCACCGGCACCATTGCCGCCGCCATTAGCACCACCGGCACCATGTCCGCCGCCGTTTGCGCCACCAGCACCATTACCGCCGCCGTTTGCGCCACCAGCACCATTACCGCCGCCGTTTGCGCCACCGGTACCACAGCCACAATCACCAGAATTACCACCAGTGTCGCCGCCACCTTGCTGACCAATTGACTGCAACAGGTTGACAATCAGCTGCATCAGCAACTGTAGAATTTGCATTTGACTACCAGAACCACTTAAGAGTGAGCTGAATGAGGACGATCCTGTTGTCGCTGCATCATTGCTGGCATGGCTGCTCTGGGTGTGAGCGGTGTTATTAACACCGCTGGTATTACCGTTTACTGAAAGTGTCATTATCTAATTCTCCTTAACACTCACCTAAAAACAGGGTAGATAACACTCGTTTTTATAAAATCTACCCAACACTTATTTTCATAATCTGCACTATTCTGTTGTTGCTAGAGGGCCAGAGGTAAACCCTAAAAAAGTTATCAGATTGCAGACAGTGCTAGTTTTAAGTGAGAAGCGTTCAGAGCTCCAGACGCAAAAGGATAAACGACCACTAAACATAAACGAGTGGTGTTTAAAGGCTGTTTTTAATTTTATTAATAATCTTAATAAGTTTCGGGCAACAGAGCTTTGACCGGCTTGAAGCTCTTGCGATGACAGGCCAGAACACCGTGATCACGGATAGCCTGCAGGTGCAGTTTGGTAGGATAGCCCTTATGTCCGGCGAAACCATATAAAGGATGCAACTCACCGAGCGCAACCATTTCAGCATCACGGGACACTTTAGCAAGAATTGAGGCCGCACCGATTGCCGGTATTTTTTCGTCGCCTTTAATAACGGCTTCCATCTTATAGGAGCCATCAGGACAGCGGTTGCCATCGATGAGCACCCGTCCGGGGAGAACAGATAACCCATCCAGTGCCCGCCGCATAGCCAGCATGGTCGCCCACAGAATATTCAGACGATCGATTTCCTCAACCTCAGCCCGCCCCAGACTCCAGGCCAGTGCTTTTTCACGGATTTCAATAGCAAGTTGCTCCCGCCGGGCAGGTGAAAGCTTTTTAGAATCAGTCAATCCGGCGATGGGCATGTCAGGGTCAAGAATGACTGCGGCAGTCACCACCGGCCCGGCCAACGGCCCGCGCCCGACCTCATCAACACCAGCGATCAGTACAGATTCAGCCATCAGCTATGCTCCTTTGCTTCTAAATCCCCGAAATGCTCCAGTATAGCCCTTGCCGCATTCACACTGGCATCACGGCGCAAACGCTGATGTTGTTCCCTGAATTTTGATAAGATCTGCCCACGGCGTTCCGCAGACAACGAAAACAGCTTTTCCACTTCATCCACCAGTCGTTCCGCTGTGAGCGCATCCTGCAGTATTTCCGGCACTAACGCCTCACCGGCCAGATTATTAGGCAACGTAACATACCTGACTTTCAGCAAACGGAAGGTTTTCAGCAGCCACCAGGTCAGTTTAGCAACACGATACCCGGCCACCATCAGCCGCCCGCTAAGCATCCCTTCCAACACGGCCGTACCAGAAGCCAGCAGAATAAAGTCTGCCGCCTGCATCAAAGTGCGCGACTCACCTTTAAGATAAGTTACATCCAGCTCAGGCGCCTGCTCTGCCCGCACCTGCTCCAGCAATAAGTGTAATTTGTCGTTAATGACCGGTATCACAATCTGCAGCCCCGGATGACGATGCTGCAGCTGTTCAGCAGCCAACAGAAAGACGGAAGCATGACGCCTGATCTCACCGCTACGACTACCGGGCAATACTGCCAGCACCGGCCGGTTGACGTCCAGTGCCAGCTTTCTGCGGGCTGGTAATTTATCCGGATCAAACTCAATTTCATCAGCCAAAGGATGACCGACAAACCGGGCATTGACCTGATGACGCGCGTAGAAATCGACCTCAAACGGAAACAGCGTCAACATCAGGTCAATATTACCCCGGATCTTGTTTATGCGCTTTTCCCGCCATGCCCAGATTGAAGGACTGACATAATGCGCAGTCGGAATTCCTTTGGCATGCAGGCGCTTCGCCAGTGGTAAATTAAAATCCGGCGCATCGACCCCAATAAATAAATCCGGCGGATCATCACACCAGCGCTGATACAGCTGCCTGCGAATGGATAACAGCTCCGGCAGATGTTTCAACACTTCCGCCAGCCCCATCACAGACAAGGCTTCCATAGGAAATAATGAGCGGCAACCGGCAGCCTGCATTTCTGGCCCGGCAATACCCTCAAAGCTCAGTTCAGGATTTTGCTGACGTAAGGCAAGAATCAAACGTGCGGCCAGCAAGTCGCCTGATGGCTCACCGGCAATGATGGCAATACGTTTCATTAATGCCTCAAAAATGGGTCAACGAATCAGACCACGCTGACTCTGATGGCAGAAGTCCAGCAGCAGTTGAGCATCAGCAAACTCACTATAGCGCTCTTCTATAGCCACCAGCGCCTCCTGCAGTGAGAGCTGTTTCCGGTATAAAAGTTTGTACATGTCCCGGATACGCTGAATATCCGCTGCAGAAAACTGATGACGACGCAGGCCTTCAGTATTGATTCCACGCGGTACTGCCGGAGCACCGCTTGCCATGGTGAAAGGCGGCAAGTCCTTACTCAGTGCACTTCCCATACCGGTAAAAGCATGCTCTCCGACCACACAGAACTGATGCACCAGGGTGAAACCACCTAAAATCACCGCATCACGAATCTCAACATGCCCCGCCAGAGTGACATTATTGGCGAAAACCGTGTTATTACCGATGATGCAATCGTGTGCGATATGCACATAGGCCATGATCCAGTTATCATCACCCACAACCGTCCTGCCCTTATCCTGCACTGTTCCCCGGTTTAACGTACAGCACTCACGAATCACATTCCGGTTGCCGATAACCAATTCAGTCGGCTCACCGGCATATTTTTTATCCTGAGGGATGGCACCAATCGAAGCAAACTGGAAAATTTGATTGTCCTCACCCATCCGGGTCGGCCCATCGATCACCACATGCGGGCCAATCCGGGTGCCACGTCCAATGCTCACCTGCGGCCCGATAATGCTGTACGGCCCGACTTCGACATCATCAGCCAGCTGTGCCGAATCATCAATAATGGCCGTCGGATGAATCAAGCCACACCTTCTTTGGCAGCACACATGATTTCAGCACTCACCGCCACCTTACCATCCACGGTAGCCTTGACATCAAACACCCACATAATGCCTTTACGTTTCAGGATGCTGGCTTCCAGAACCAACTGATCACCCGGCTCCACCTGGCGCTTGAAACGCGCCTTATCGACCGCCACCAGCATATACAGAATATTCTCCTGCGGCTTTTCATCCATAGTACGAAAACCCAGCAGCCCGGTCGCCTGTGCCAGTGCCTCAATAATCAACACACCCGGCATAATCGGTTTGTCAGGGAAGTGGCCGTTGAAAAATGGCTCATTCACAGAAACATTTTTAATCGCCCGGATAGACTCTCCCGGTACTAATTCCAATACTCTGTCGACCAGCAAGAACGGGTAACGGTGCGGCAAAAAGTTTTTAATCTCGTTGACATTCATCTCAGACATAACAGGCCCTGACTGACTTCCTTATTGTGTAGGTTATTTGTTTTGTTACGCTTTTTGTTGTGCAGCTAATTTTTTTTCCAGCTCACTGACCCGCCGGTTTAACTGATCCAGCTGGCGGAAACGCACCGCATTCCGGCGCCAGGCAGCATGCTCATCCACCGTTGTCCCGGATGAATACACACCCGGTTCAGTAATCGAGTTAATCACAAAGCTGGTTGCGGTAATCGTTGTACCGTCTGCAACCGTCAGATGTCCCGCAATGGAACACATACCTGAAATCTGGCAACGGCTGCCAATTTTTGCACTACCGGCAATACCGGTACAGGCCGCTATCACCGTGTGATCACCAATCTGTACGTTATGTGCAATATGGATCAGGTTATCCAGCTTAACGCCGTTACCAATGCGGGTATCGCCCATCGCTGCCCGGTCTATGGTCGTATTCGCCCCGATCTCGACATCGTCACCGAGTACAACACGACCAATCTGAGGTATTTTATACCAGCCTGAAGTCTGAGGCACAAACCCGAAACCATCCGCCCCCAACACCACGCCGGAGTGCAGAATAACCCGGTCACCGACTAATGTCTGATCAGCCAGGGTCACATTCGGATGCAGCAAACCATCAGCACCAACCTGACAGCCCTCACCCAATACACACCCGGCACCAATTACCGTGCCACGCCCGATGCGACAACCCGCAGCAATGACAGCATTTGCTCCGATATGAACCCCCTCTTCCAGCACCACATTATCCGCCAGCACCGCAGAAGGTGAAACTCCCGGCTCCGGCTTCCTGACAGGATTTAACAGCGAGACGACCTGTGCATAAGTAAGGTAGGGGTTAGGGCTGACCAGGCAATCACCCCGGTAGTCGTTTGCCAGATCAGCGGTGAGGATCAGTGCCCCGGCCTGCGAAGTAGCCATAAATCCGGCATATTTCCGGTCACGGATAAAGCTGATCTGGTCATTATTGGCTTCCTCAATGGATGCAACCGCCACAATAACCCGCCCGGAATCACCGCGAACCGTTGTAGATGTTGCCTCTGCCAATTCGCCTAACGTAAACATCAGGCTCATTCAGAGCCCCCGGGCGTAGTACTTTCATCGTTAATACCGGGCTGAATCAGATTACCCTCTTCGCCCTGATTGAATTGCTGCTGCAGGTAATCCAGCACCTGACGGGTAATATCGACCCGCTTACTGGCAACAATATAATCACTTTCACGAAAAACTATATCAATTTGCTCACGCTCACGGATTGCCTCAATGGCATTAGCCACATTTTCCTGCAGCTTGGTTAACTCCTGATCTTTAGCGAGCCGCACTTCTTCACGCAAATCCTCACGACTACGTTTAAGATCACGCTGCCGGGTTCGCAACTCACTTTCCATCCGGATCAGCTGATCCTCAGGCAAGGTAGAGCGGTTAGCCAGAAAATCTTCCTCCGCTTTTTGTATGGCCTCCTGCTCTTTACCCAGCGTCTCCTCCCGCCGGGCAAACCGTTCACGCAGGGAATTACTGGCTGCCTCAGCCTGTGGTGCTTCGCGCAGAATCGTCGACATCCTGACCACTGCCAGCCGGTACTGAATTGTCTCTGCCCCGGCCTGTAACGGTGATCCGCACCACACAAGCAGGCTTAGCAACAACAGCCCGCCACGCACAACAATCCGGCTCATTCGCAGGACTCTAGAAAGATGCCCCGATACTAAATTGAACAACTTGCTCATCGTCTCCATCTTTACTGTTCAGCGGCTTGGCATAACTCAGCTCAAACGGCCCCAAAGGTGAAAGCCAAACCACCCCGATACCCGCTGAGTAACGGATCTCACCCGAATCAAAAGCATCCATATCCTCAAAGACATTGCCTGCATCCACGAAAGCGCTCATCCGCAGGTTTTTGCTATCGCTGGCAAAAGGTACCGGAAACAATACTTGTGCCGAAGCTGCCACTAACAGATCCCCGCCTTTTGGATCACCCTTTGAGTCCCGCGGGCCAAGACTATTGGTATCATAGCCACGAACGGTACGAATACCACCGGCATTATACTTCTCAAAGAAAGGTAAACCATCCAGGTCACCACGTCCGCTTCCTGTCGCAACCCGCCCTTTCAGTGCAAAAGTAACATCATCGTTGATGGCTTTGTAAAACGCACCATCATAACTAACCTTTTGATATTCCAGATCACTACCCGGCAGTGTTGCCTGCAATGAAACAAGGTGACGCTGTCCCGAAGACGGAAAAATAACCCGGTCACGGGTATCATGGACAAAACTGACTTTAATCGGTATCTGGTTATACTCATAACCATTATCATCACCAAATGCCTGCATGTGATCAGCCGGATCATCACCCAGCACCAGCTCCTGCTGCTCGTAACCGACTGACACATTGACGGCATTATGTTCACTCAGCGGAATACCAAAGTTGACACTGCCACCCAGGCGGTTGGTCGCATAATCTGAAATATCTGCCGCCTCCGCATCATAATCCGAGTAATACAAACTAAAGCCGCGGCTAACACCGTTTTGGGTGTAATAAGGATTGGTATAGGAAATGCGGTAATTTTTATTGACCTTACTGTTGTCAAAATCAACATCCAGCTGCTTACCGGTACCCATAAAGTTGTCCTGCTTAACTCCCAGATTCAGCAATAAACCCTGATTCTGCGAATAACCGGCTCCGGCACGGAACTGGTTAGAGGAGCGCTCGGCAATAATGACATTCAGGTCGACCTGATCATTGGTACCGGCCACCGGTTCCACATTAATCTGCGCACTCTCAACATAAGGCAGGCGCTGCAAACGGGTTTTGGAGCGCTCCAGCTGTTCACGGGAAAACCACGAACTTTCCAGCTGGCGCATTTCACGCCGGTAAACCATATCCTGGGTACGATGATTACCGCGAATATTGATACGGCGCACATAAGTCCGTTTACCCAGTGCAATATTCAGGTTAATTCCAACCCGTTTATTCACCCGGTCAATTTCAGGAATCGGGTTGATTTTAGCAAAAGCGTAACCCTGCTCACCTAACTGCTCACTAAGCTTTTTGCGGGTTTCTTCCAGCTTCTGCTGTGAAAAAACCTGTCCCGGAATCAACGTGACAGACTGCTGAATCTGTGCCGGGGTAAGGCCATGGTTGCCGGTAACATCAATCTTGCCCAGACGATATTGATCACCTTCATTGACCCCAACGGTAATAAATACGCCCTGTTTATCCGGAGACAGCGACACATTAGTCGAGGCAATTTCAAAATTAAGATAACCACGATCACGATAGAAAGAGGTCAGTGCATCCAGGTCACCCAGCAACTTTTGCTTGGCATACTTATCGCGGGTGCTGAAAAAAGGAATGGAGAAAATACCTCGTGGCCCTGAGTCTAGTTGCTTAAGTAGTTCCGACTCGGAGAAAGCCTGATTGCCAACAATCTTGAGCTGTTTAATCCGCGCTTCGCCGCCCTCATTAATATCCATATTAATACCGACACGGCCACCTTCCAGCGGACGTACCTGCGTATTGACCTTGACACCGTAGTAACCCATGGCCAGATACTGTTCTTCCAGCTGGCGCTGAAACTGCTGCAGCGCCGCCTGGTTCAGGGTATCGCCCCGGCCGACATTGGCCGATTTCATGGCCTGCAGTAACTGCTCGGTTTTAATCTTTTTATTGCCGGTGATATTAATCTCACCGATCGCCGAACGCTCAGTCACCGAGACAACCAGCACATTGCCCTGCCGGCTCAGCTGTACATCCTCAAACAAGCCACTCTGATAAAGGTTGCGGATAGCATCGGCGCTGCGATTATCATCGAAGGTCTGCCCGACTCTGACCGGCAGATAGTTCAGTACTGTACCGGCATTAACCCGTTGCAGCCCCTGAACCTGAATATCCTGAACAACAAAACTGGCCGCAACAGCCGTTTGTGACGTGACAACCAAAGCACTGGCAATCGTTAGCGAAAGAGGATGTATTTTCATTGTTAACTCAACAGCCGCATAAAATCGTTGTACAAAGCCAGCACCATAATTCCGGCCACGAGGGCCATCCCGAATCTGAAGCCGTATTCTTCAACGCGCTCAGAGACCGGACTGCCTTTTATTATTTCTATGACGTAGTAAAGCAAGTGCCCGCCATCAAGCATAGGAACAGGCAATAAATTCAGAATCCCCAGGCTGATACTGATCACCGCCAAAAAGCCCAGGTAATAAGGCAAGCCTGCCATCGCAGTTTCGCCGGAAAAACGGGCAATGGTAATCGGCCCGCTGATATTCTTCAGCGATACTTCCCCGGTCAGCATACGCCCCATCAGCTTCAGGGTGACCACTGACATCTGCCAGGTTTTATCCACACCACGGGTGAATGAATCGACCAGACCAAAACGCTGCGTAAACTCCAGCTGCTGCAGCACATTTTCCGGCACATACTCACCCACTCCCGCACCGATGCGGCCAATTTCCTGACCATCCACCTCCACCGGCTCCGGCGTTACCATCACACTGGTAATGCCGCTATCACGCTGCACCCGGAAATCAATCGCCTGACCAGCCCGCGCTTTGACATAGTCAACGAAGCCATCCGCCCGCTCCGGTGTCTGACCATCCAGCGCCAGTACTTTATCGCCCGGCTGCAAGCCTGCCTTTTCAGCCGCACCGTCCGGCAACAGACCGCCCAAACGCACCCCGACTTCCGGTGACCAGAAAGCTAGTCCGGACTGAGAGAAAAAGTCGCCTTCATTCTTCAGCAGCGGCGTATCACCCAGATCCAGCGTGCGCTCCACCCGCTGTCCCTGCTGTGTTTCCATCTGCAGCGTCAGGCGTGGTGACTTCAGGTACTCGTCCAGCAGCAACATGCGTGACTCTTCCCAGGTATCCACTGCAATCCCATTTATAGACAGAATCTTGTCGCCATCCTCAATCCCTGCCGCCAGCGCCGGGCTGTTATCATTGGCATGGACATAAGGATGCATGGCCGGTACACCGCTACCAAACATCACCATGTAAATGAAAATAGCCAGAATAAAATTAGCCAGCGGCCCTGCGGCAACAATCGCTATCCGCGTCCAGACATGCTGCCGGTTAAACGCACGATGCAGCTCTTCATCTGCCACCTCGCCTTCACGTTCATCCAGCATTTTGACATAACCGCCCAGCGGTAGTGCAGCCAACACATACTCAGTTTTGTCTTCGCCGGACACACGTGTCCATAGCGGCTTACCAAAGCCGATGGAAAAACGTAGTACTTTAACGCCCAGTTTGCGAGCCACCCAATAATGCCCAAACTCGTGAACGGTCACGAGAATGCCAATGGTGACAAGAAATGCGGGTAATATGATCAGCAAGTCCATAAGATTCAATGCATTTTCTTCTTGTTTAGCCAGAATGATGCCGCCTGACGGCTGTCTTCATCCTGAATAATAATCTCTTCAAGTTGATTAGGGGTTCCGGTTTGTGCTGATTGCATCACATCTGCAATCAAACAGGGAATATCCATGAAAGCTATGCTCCGATTCAAAAAGGCCTGCACTGCCACCTCATTCGCGGCATTCAGGGCAATGGTCGCATACCCACCCAGTGCATGTGCCTCATACGCCAACCGCAGACACGGAAACCGCTCCAGGTCGGGCCGCTCAAAATCAAGCCGGGCCACCGCAAACAGGTCCAGTGGCTTCACACCTGACGTCAACCGCTCCGGCCAACCCAAACCATAGGCAATCGGGGTACGCATATCCGGATTACCCATTTGTGCCAGAACGGAACCATCATTATAGGATACCATGGAATGAATGGTGCTTTGCGGATGCACCACCACTTCAATCTTTGCAGTGGAAACACCAAACAGCCAGCAGGCCTCAATGACCTCCAACCCTTTATTCATTAAGGTAGCCGAATCAACCGAAATTTTCCTGCCCATCTCCCAGTTAGGATGAGCCACAGCCTGCTCCGGCGTCACCTCAGACAAGTCAGCCAGTGGCCATTCACGAAACGGCCCGCCGGATGCGGTCAGCAGAATTCTTTCGACACCTGCCAGACCACGCTGCACAGTTTCACCCGACTGCCCGTCTGCCTTTGCCGCAGGCATACACTGAAAAATCGCATTATGCTCACTGTCAATCGGCAGCAATTCAGCACCATGCTGATGAACTGCATCCATAAACAGCTGCCCGGACATCACCAGCGCTTCCTTATTCGCTAGCAATACCCGTTTACCCGCACGCGCTGCAGCCAGCGTCGGCAATAAGCCTGCCGCACCAACAATCGCCGCCATCACATAATCAACGGAAGCATGCGCAGACACTTCTTCCAGCGCCTGACGACCGGCCAGCACTTCAGTAGGACTGCCAATATCACGCAGCAATCCGGCCAGCTGCTCAGCGGATGCCTCATCGACCACGACCGCATAATCAGGCTGAAACTGCTGACACTGCTCAAACAGGCGCTCAATATTCCGGTTAGCCGTCAAGGCAAAAACGCGGAACTGATACGGGTGACGCGCCAGCACATCCAATGTGCTGGCACCGATACTCCCGGTAGCACCCAGAATGGTGATATTTTTTAGCGTTTGCAACGGCTTGACCGGCTTCATGCTGCTCACCCGTCAGCCCACTTTGATCCACAGCAGGCCCAGCGTAAACAACGGCGCTGCCGCCAGTAAACTGTCCACACGATCCAGCACACCGCCATGCCCCGGCAATAAGGTTCCGCTATCCTTGGCCCCTACTTCACGTTTGATCAGGCTGATAAACAGATCACCCATCACCGAAATGATGACCGCCAGCATTGAAAAGATAACAAACAACACCATGTCACGAGCTGACTGTGTACTATAAAAAGCCCAGATAACGGCCCAGATCAGCGTCAGAATCATTCCGCCCAACACGCCTTCACGGGTTTTACCGGGACTTAATGCAGGAGCCAGCTTATTTTTACCGAATTTTTTTCCGGAAAAATAAGCACCGATGTCAGCAAGAGCCACTAAAGAAATCAGATAGAACACGTAGCCGTAATGGGTGCCATGTAAATTTATCAGTGCATACCAGGCCGGAACCAGCACCAGCAAGCTAAGGCTTTTCAGAATATAGGGGTGGTTCTGATAAAATGTTGTGCCCTGATGATACTGAAACAGCATCCAGATAATGACGCCCCAGACGATGACACTGACCATCAGGATCGGCAGCAAAGGCCAGCCAAACAGCAATAAAAGATAGGACACCATCATCGCCGGCAAAGGGGCCAGCATGCGTGGTAAACCTTCGGCGGCTCCGGTCAGCGTACCCCACTCCCAGGCACCGATACCCACCAGAGCAAACATCGAGACAATGGCAAAAGAATAGGTGGGCAGCAAATAAATAGCCGATCCCGCAATAAGGGCAAGAATAATCCCGGTAATAATACGTTGTTTTAACATACGGCTCCCGCTGTAGTGTTAAGCCTTAACCTGCTCACCCGTCATCCCGAAACGACGTTCACGCCCGGCATAGACATCAAAAGCCTGTTGCAGACACTTTTCGTCAAACTCAGGCCATAGTTTGTCACTGAAATACAGTTCAGCATAAGCCAGCTGCCAGAGCAGAAAGTTACTGATGCGCTGCTCTCCGCCGGTACGGATAAACAAATCCGGCTCGGGCAGGTTTGCAGTCGATAATGCCTGCTGCACATCAGCTTCAGTGAGTTCAACAGGCTCCAGTTCACCCAGCTGCACCCGCTCTGCCAGCTGGCGGGCAGCCTGCAGAATATCCCAACGCCCGCCATAATTGGCCGCGATGATCAGCTTCAAGCCATCACAATGACTGGTTTCCTGCTCAACCAGCACAATTTTATCCTGTAGTTGTGGGGAAAATGCCGCACGGTCACCAATAAACTGCAGACGTACATTATGGCGTAACATGCCGGGAGTTTCCTTCTCCAGCACGCTCATAAACAGCGACATCAGACCGTTCACTTCCTCTTCCGGCCGTTTCCAGTTTTCACTGCTGAACGCAAACAGGGTCAGACACCCGACTCCGGCATCATTACAGGCTTTTATGACCTTCCTGACCGACTCCACACCTTTTTTATGGCCAAACAAACGCGGCATAAACCGCGCTTTTGCCCAGCGCCCGTTACCATCCATCACAATGGCAACATGGCGCGGAATGCAGTTATTACGCTCTTTTTTTGCCATCAGGACAATCAGATTTCCATCAGATCCTGTTCTTTTTTCTCCAGAACCACTTCGACTTCCTTGACATATTTATCAGTCAGCTTCTGGACATTATCCTGAGCACGACGCTCGTCATCTTCAGAAATCTCTTTTTCCTTTTCCAATGACTTGAGGTCTGAATTGGCATCACGACGAATATTACGAATCGCAATCCGTGTATTTTCTGCCTCAGCCTTAACCACCTTCACCAGATCACGGCGACGTTCCTCAGTCAGTGGCGGAACCGGCACCCGGATGACCGTACCCGCCGTCATTGGGTTCAGGCCCAGATCCGAATTCATAATCGCTTTCTCGACCACCTGCACCATCGGCTTTTCCCACGGCGTCACACTCAGCGTGCGGGCATCTTCCGTGGCAATATTCGCCACCTGACTCAGCGGTACCTCAGAACCATAATACTCAACCGTAATATGATCCAGCAGGCTGGCATTAGCCCGCCCGGTACGGATTTTAGTCAGCTCTGTTTTCAGTGCCTCGATACTTTTTTGCATGCGGCTTTCCGCATCTTCCAGAATTTCGTCAATCATCTCTCAAACCTCAACCAATGTTCCGACCGCCTCACCGCGCACAATCGCCGGCAAAGCACCTGCCGCAAACATATCAAATACCCGCAACGGCATATTATTATCTCTGCACATTACCATTGCTGTTAAATCCATCACACCCAGTTTCTGCTCAATCGCCTGATCAAATGACAGCTGATCATAACGCTTTGCATCCGGGTTTTTCATCGGGTCAGCATCATATATACCGTCAACCTTGGTCGCCTTCAGCAACAGGTCAGCCTGCAGCTCAACGGCTCTCAGACTAGCCGCAGTATCTGTCGTAAAGAAAGGACTCCCGGTTCCGGCTGCACAAATCACCGAACTACCGGCCTCCAGATAAGCACGCGCACGATGTGCTGAAAACGCTTCCCCCAGCTGATCAATTCCCAGTGCAGTCATCACCTTACAGGAACCACCCAGACGCTCCAGTGTATCCTGCATCGCCAGTGCGTTCATCACCGTCGCCAGCATACCCATCTGGTCACCACGCACCCGATCCATACCGGCAGCTGCCAGCCCTGCTCCGCGGAACAAATTACCGCCACCGATCACCAGTGCAACCTGAACCCCGGTCGCCTGTACCTCCAGAATATCCCCGGCTACCCGCTGCAGAATCTCAGGGTCAATACCACTACTCTGCTCGCCCATCAGGGCTTCACCACTCAGTTTAAGTAAAATTCTGCGTGGGGTTGCTGACATCATGATTTTCCTGCTAAAGAAATTGCGTACTTTATACAGAGTAACGGGTTAAGGGGCAACCTCGGATCAATCACAGCAATGGATTAGGTTACTTAAACTCACCTCAGATACAAATTTTTCTCGCTTGTTGCGACGCAACATCAGCAGTACATTAGGCTCATCTAATTTAACCGAATCAGAGAAAAAGAAAATGTTTAGCTTAATCAAAGTCGTTGACAAGATTCTGGGACTGAGCGCTAAAGAACTCGAAATCCGTCAGGCCATCAACGAATTACGCGCACTGAGTGATAAAGACCTGAGTGATCTGGGTTTGTCCCGCTGCAATATCGAGCATGCCGTGCGTCACGGTCGCAAAGGTGTCGATTTTAACGACTACCGCGCAGCATAATTGTTACCAAGTCGAAACCTAAGTCACCACAGCAGTTACACAAAAACTCCCGCACAGCCCGCCATAGCAGAACGCCATGGCGGGCTGTTTTTTTGTCTTACCGAAACTTTTTATCTCCGGAAAAACCCTGCAAAACTCATAAAAAAAGGAGCACCAGCATCCTGATACTCCTCTTTAACTTTTATTTATACACCGGCCCAAAGCCGGAAAATAAACAATTAGCTGTTTGCCGCAGCTGCAGCCTGTGCCGCCACTTCATCAGCAAAGCTCATCTCTTCTTTCTTCTCGATACCTTCACCCACTTCAACACGGGTAAAGCTAACCACTTTCGCGCCTTTGGCAGCCAGCAGTTTACCTACCGTCTGCTCAGGATCTTTTACGAAAGGCTGGCCAACCAGGGTAATTTCAGCCAGGAATTTACGCATACGGCCATCGACCATCTTCTCTGCAATTTCCTGTGGCTTGCCTGACTGCATGGCGATATCCAACTGAATAGCACGCTCTTTTTCGACGGTTTCAGCCGGAACGCCAGACTCATCAACACAAACCGGACGGCTTGCAGCAATGTGCATAGCAATGTCTTTACCCAACTCATCGTCACCACCTTCCAGCGCAACCACAACACCAATCTTGGCACCGTGCTGGTAAGTAGCGATCTGGCCATCTGTATCAACCAGTTCAAAGCGACGTACTTTAATGTTTTCACCCACTTTAGCGATCAGCGCTGTACGGGCTTCTTCAACCGTCTGCTCACCGACAGACAAACCAGAAATCGCATCAACATCAGCAGGTCTGTTCACCAGTACTGCATCGCCCACTGCATTCGCAAAATTAGCGAAGTTATCGTCTTTTGCCACGAAATCAGTTTCACTGTTCACTTCAACGATCGCAGCCTGCTTCGCATCACCAGAAACACGGATAACCACGCAGCCATCAGCAGCAGTACGACTGGACTTTTTATCAGCCTTCGCAGCGCCCGACTTACGCATCAGCTCGATTGCAGCTTCCATATCACCGTCAGTTTCTGCCAGTGCTTTTTTACAATCCATCATTCCTGCGCCGGTACGCTCGCGCAGCTCCTTAACCATTGAGGCAGTAATTGCCATGAGTTTTAACTCCTTAAATCTTGTGAGTAAAAGCAGCCTTACTCGCTGGCTGCTTCTTCTGCTTCCGGTGCATCAGCTTCAGCCTTCGGGGCAGGAGCTGCTTCTTCAGCGGCTTCTTTCTGTCCCGGAATTGCTGCTGCAGCGTGGCCTTCCTTAATCGCATCGGAAGCCGCTGTGGTATACAGCTGGATAGCACGGATCGCGTCATCATTCCCCGGAATGACGTAATCAACGTTGGTCAATGCATTGTTGCTATCAACCACACCAATCACCGGAATACCCAGTTTCTTTGCTTCCTGCACGGCAATTTTTTCATAGCCCACATCAATAACAAAGATCGCATCCGGCAGACCTTTCATGTCCTTAATACCGCCCAGACTGCGCTCCAGCTTTTCCTGCTCACGCGCCAGTAACAGCGCTTCTTTCTTGTTCAGGCGCTCCATTGAACCGTCTTCAGCCATTTTTTCCAGATCTTTCAAACGACGGATAGACTGCTTAACGGTTTTGAAGTTAGTCAGCATACCGCCCAGCCAGCGATAGTTGACGTAAGGCATTTTGCAAGCCTGAGCTGCTTCACGCACTGCATCACGCGCAGAACGCTTGGTACCTACGAATAACACTTTGCCGCCACGGGCAGACATTTTTCCAACGAAGTTCATCGCATCGTTGAACATCGGCAGTGTTTTTTCGAGGTTAATAATATGAATTTTGTTACGGTCACCAAAGATATAGGGAGCCATCTTAGGGTTCCAGTAACGGGTTTGGTGACCAAAGTGGACACCAGCTTCCAGCATTTGACGCATGGTAACTTTAGGCATGTTGTACTCCTGTTCGGGTTACGCCTCCATACACCCCAACTTGCAACCCGGCCATCATTCAGTATGATCTGCGCGGGCACCCTGCAATATTGTGCCGGTGTATGTGTGGATTAAATAAAATGTGCCCAATTTACCAAAGTCGGGAGAATTGTAACAATTACAGCAATCCGGTTTGCTAAATTGGCGTGCGCTTTATACCATGATTCGTTTCCAAGTTCTACCGAGAAAACCGACAGATGGCGATTCAGATAAAAACAGCTGAAGATATTGAGAAAATGCGCATCGCAGGCCGACTGGCTGCCGATGTTTTGAACATGATTGGCGAACACGTTAAACCCGGCGTCACTACCAATGAACTGAATCAGATCTGTCATGACTACATCACCAATGTGCAGGACGCATGGCCCGCACCGCTGGAGTACGGCAGCCCGCCGTTTCCCAAATCAATTTGCACCTCGATCAATGAGCAGGTCTGCCACGGCATTCCCAGTGACAAAAAACTGAAGAAAGGTGATGCGGTCAATATCGATATTACGGTGATTAAGGATGGCTACCACGGCGATACCAGCAAAATGTTCTTCGCCGGCCCGCCACAACCGCATATTGCCCGTCTGGCCGAAGTCACCCAGCAATGCATGTATCTTGGCATTCAACAGGTTCGCCCCGGAGCAACGCTGGGTGATATTGGTTACGCCATCCAGACCTTCGCCGAAAAAAATAACTACTCGGTGGTACGCGAATTTTGCGGGCACGGTATCGGTAAGGTTTTCCATGAGGAGCCACAGATACTGCACTACGGTAAACCCGGCACCGGCACCGAATTGAAAGAAGGAATGATTTTCACCATCGAGCCGATGATCAACCAGGGCAAACGCCATATCAAAATTCTCGCTGACCAATGGACAGCGGTGACCAAAGACCGTCGCCCTTCCGCACAATGGGAGCATACCGTGCTGGTCACTGCGGACGGCTTTGAAATACTCACCTTGCGCGAGGAAGAGGCGGGCTGGCAGGACAGGCTGTAAAAAATATTATGATTGGTGATCACACAAATAATCCGCTGCTGCCTGCCTATCTGGAATTACAGGAGCAGCCGGGCCAGAAACCTTCTGCCTACACTCAGCTGCTGAAAAATGCGCGCGAGCGTATGATGCTGGACTTTGAGCAGGGCGAGTCCATTTATAACCTGCTGCATCATTACAGCGACCTGATTGATTATCTGCTGCATGACCAGTGGCAAAAATATCCGGCACTCAAGGAACACGCCCTGATTGCAGTCGGCGGTTACGGACGGCGTGAACTGCATCCGGCATCTGACATCGACCTGTTAATTCTGCTGCAGGAAAACCCCGACGATCACTGCCAGGAGCAGCTGTCAGCTTTTCTGACCTTTCTCTGGGATATCGGCCTGGATGTTGGGCACAGCGTGCGTACCATGGACGAATGCCTGCAGGCGGCCAGGGATGACCTGACGGTGATCACCAATCTGATCGAATCACGCCACCTGTCCGGCAGACGCAAATTATTTCAGGAAATGCGCGAGGCCATCCGCCCCAAAAACATGTGGGACAGCCACTCATTTTTTGTCGCCAAACTGAAAGAGCAGCAGCAACGCTATGAAAAATTCGGCGAGACCGCCCACCGGGTTGAGCCCAACCTGAAAGAAGGCCGTGGCGGCCTGCGCGACATCCACATGATCAGCTGGATTATTGAGCGTGAATACGGCCACATCTCACTGTTTGAGCTGTATGAACATCAGCTGTTGCGGCAGGGTGAATACGACACACTACGCAATGGCCGCGAGTTTCTGTGGCGCATCCGCTTTATTCTGCATCATATCGCCGGGCGCAAGGAAGACCGCCTGCTGTTTGATTACCAGCACCGTCTCGCCCAGTATTTCGGCTACAAAGACCTGAACCGCAACGATGCTGTGGAAGCGTTTATGCAACGCTACTACAAAACCATCACTGAGCTGGAGCGCCTGACGGATGTCCTGCTCGGGGCATTCCAGCAGAATCTGAGTAAAGATCAGAATCCGGTCCCGGAAATGGTCGGTGAGTGGTATCAGAAAAAAGGCAGCATGCTGGCAATTAACTCACATGATGCCTTTGTGCTTTATCCCACCGCCCTGCTGGAAATTTTCCTGATTCTGCAAACCACACCGGGGGTTACCAGCCTGTCGCCGGAAACCATCCGTCTGCTGCGCCAGAACCTGCACCGTATCGACTCCGGCTTCCGCCAGCAGTCCTGGCACCGGCAGATTTTCATGCAGATTATGCGCCAGCCAACCGGCGTCACCACCACCATGCGTCTGATGAACCGCTATGGTGTGCTGGCTGCCTATATTCCGGCTTTCGCCAATATCGTCGGGCGCATGCAATACGACCTGTTCCATGCCTATACCGTCGACGAACATACCCTGCTGGTGCTGAGCAATGTGCGGCGCAACAGTACGGCCAAAGGCGCGGCCGAACTGCCACTGTGCAGTGAGATTTTCAAAACGCTGCAGAAACCTTCCCTGCTGTATCTGGCTGCGCTGTTTCATGATATCGCCAAAGGCCGTGATGGTGACCATTCCACGCTGGGTGCGGAAGATGCTCTGAAATTCTGCCGCGAACACGGTCTGGATCTGCATGACTCCGGACTGGTCAGCTGGCTGGTGCAGAATCACCTGCTGATGAGTATGACTGCCCAGCGCAAGGACATCAGCGACCCGGCGGTTATCAAGCAGTTTGCCACCCAGGTCATTGAACAAAACCGGCTGGATTATCTGTACCTGCTGACCATTGCAGATATGAAGGGCACCAACCCGAAGCTGTGGAACAACTGGAAACTGTCGTTACTGACCGAGTTATACACACATACCCGCAAGCTGCTGCTCAAACGCACTCCGGTCTCTGAGGAAACCGACAATCTGATTAACCAGAAGCGCAAATCGGCACTGGAATACCTGGTGAACCTCAATTTTGACCGGGAGCGTTGTGAAGCCTTATGGAGCAAGCTGGGCGATGACTACCTGCTCAAACATTCGGTGGAAAATATCTGCTGGCATACCACACATCTGCTCACCACCTCGCGCGCCATGTTGCCGCTGGTGGATATTCGGGTCACGGTATCTGACAGCAGCAACGTTATTTTTATCTACAGTGAAGATTTTCCGGGACTGTTCACCCGGGTCATGTCAACGCTGGAGCAACTTAACCTGAATATTTTCCAGTCACGGCTGGTCTCCGTGGATGAGGATTACGATTTACACACCCTGCATGTTTTAGGGCCGGACAATAAAATTATTACCGACCCCGGTGATCAGCAATATATCCTGAATGTTCTGCAGCGAAATTTATCGGCAAAAAAATTCACGCCGGTACCGCGCCGCCAGCCGCGCATCCTGCGTAATTTTGATATTCCGACCCGGATTAATTTCCGCCAGCTGCCGGAACAAAACCTGACCCTGATGGAAATTACCACCGGGGATATGCCGGGGCTGTTGTGGCGGATTGGTGAAACGCTGGATGGGCTGGACATCAAGGTGCATCATGCGCAGATCAGCACCTTGGGTGAGCAGGCCGAGGATACTTTTTCGATCACCACCCGCAATGAGGAAATGATTACCTCAGAAGCGGATCAGGAGGAAATCCGGGCAGCGCTGACCGAAGCAGTTAAGGTTTAGTCCCCACCACACCGTTTCACCCCATCCCCTCCTTATGCCGGGCAGCCATTGGTGCCCGGCAGCATGCAGCCGGTATTATTCACACCGGCTCACATTAACTGCTGATAACTCTCAATCGCCACAAACTCCCCCGTATGCTTCGGCTCCTGCTGAGAGTCCGGCTGATGAATCGCCAGCAGGTTGGCCACACCAAACTGCTGCGCCGAACGCAGTACATGCAGATTATCATCAATAAACAGACTGCGCCGCCGGTCAAACTGCTTTCTTTTCGCCAGCTCCGGCCAGAACTGCTGATCCTCCTTGGCCAGCCCCAGTGAATGTGAAGTAATCACCTCATCAAAAAAGTGCTCAATATCCACATAGCCAAACTTCAGCCCCACCACTTTTTCATGGGCATTGGTCAGCAGAACGCTGCGTTTTCCCAGCTGCCGCAGAAAATACAGAAAGTCCTCAACCCCCTCACGGATCGCAATCCGGTCAGCCACCTCATGTTTCAGCGCCATCACATCCAGCTCCAGGTACTTCTCCCAGTAGTCCAGACAATACCAGTTGAGCGTGCCCTGAATGGAATCACAGTGACGGGTCACCACGTCATGCGCCTCATCCTGCGACACAGACTTTACTTCCGCATAGCGCTTCGGCAGGTGCTCAACCCAAAAATGATTGTCGTAATGCAGATCCAGCAATGTACCGTCCATATCGAGGAATACGGTGTCGATGCTGTCCCAGTTGAGGTGAATTTTGTTCATACAGAGCCTGCTTATAGCTAATATCATCAGTAATCCGGTTATTCTAAGCGGATCAGAACGCAAACCGGTAAAAACAGTATGACGCGAAAAACTTTACTATTCGCGTCATTTAACAACCCTTTATGACGCGAATAATTGCTATAATCGCGTCATGACTTATATCTGGCAACATCCGGACTGGCCGGAATTCAGCTATTCTGAGACAGTTTACGCTACTAAACAGCTATACCCTTATGTACAACACGTGGGCCGCCTCACTAATCAGTTGACTCATATTCCTGAGGATCTGCGCCTGGATGCCATCTTAGACCTGATGGTTCGGGAGGCCGTTACCACCTCAGCGATTGAAGGCGAAAACCTTAATGCTGAAGATGTCCGCTCCTCGCTAAAAAATCATCTGGGTCTTATCTATCCGCCCAAACACATCCGGGATCCGCGGGCACAGGGCATATCAGCTCTGATGGTAAGCAACTACCAGCAAACTCCGGAACAGCTGGACGCAGACACCCTGTTCCGCTGGCATCGCATGTTGCTACCGAATGAGTATGACAGCTGGGGACGCAAACTGCATATCGGCCAGTGGCGCACAGAAGGGATGCAGGTTATCAGCGGGCCGCCACACAAGCAGAAGGTTCACTTTGAAGCTCCTCCGGCATCAATGGTAAATGATGAGATGGAGCAGTTTTTCCGCTGGTATAACCACACACGCCCACCGCAAAACCCGACCGACCGCGACTTTCTGCCCGGCCCGATCCGCGCTGCCATCGCACATTTGTGGTTTGTTTCTATCCACCCGTTTGATGATGGTAACGGACGGATTGCCCGCGCCCTGTCCGAGCACGCACTGGCACAGGATGCAGGGCAACCGATGCTGCACAGCCTTTCCGCTGCCATCGAAAAAAATAAGCGCGATTACTACGAGCAGCTGGAGCAGGCTCAGCGCGGCAATATGGACATTAGCAGCTGGCTGCAGTGGTTCATCGCGATTATCAGCCAGTCGATTGCGATAACGGAACGCATTATTACCTTCACTGTGCAAAAAGCCAGCTTCATCCAAACACACCGGGCACACCTCAACCCGCGCCAGCTGGAGGTGGTATTACACCTGTTTGCGAATGGTGCAGACGGTGATCCGCGCTCAGTCAACCGAAACAAATATGTCACTATCGCACACTGCTCCCCCAGTACTGCACTGAGAGACCTGAAAGATCTGGTTGATAAAAATGTACTGCAACAACTGCCCGGATCCGGCAGAAATACCCGCTATGGGCTAAAGCTGATGATACACTCTCAAAATGGCTAAGTTACCTACTATTCATAAAACCGAAGTGGTTGCCCAAAGCAACCTGTTCCGGGTTGAAGCGCTGGATCTGGAATTCAGCAACGGTGAACAACGTACTTTTGAGCGCCTCGCCGGTCGTGGTTATGGTGCGGTGCTGGTCGTACCGATGCTGGATGACGATACCATACTGATGATCCGCGAGTATGCAGCCGGTACAGAGCGTTACGAGCTGGGCCTGCCGAAAGGCAAGGTCGATGCCGGTGAAACAATCATTGAAGCTGCCAACCGTGAGCTGATGGAAGAAGTCGGTTATGGCGCTGAAGATATCCGCCTGCTGAAATCGGTCAGTCTTGCCCCCGGTTATATGGGGCACCGCACCAACCTGTTGCTGGCCCGCAAACTCTACCCGGCCCGGCTGGAAGGTGATGAGCCGGAACCACTGGAGGTCGTGCCCTGGAAGCTGAGCGAGCTGGACAAACTGGTCGCCATGGATGAATGCAGCGAAGGCCGCAGCCTGCTGGCTTTATACATGGTACGGGATATTCTGGCCGGAGAGCGTGTCGAATAGTTTTCCGATAGCGAAAAATCCATACATTGAAAGTCGTCTTCTATAGCCTGCTCATTCTGTTACTGACTGTTTTTACTCAGATCGGTGGCTTGCTGTTGATCCTGCTGCTACCTGTTCTGCGCCTGATACGCCTGTCGTCAAAATGGCTGCAAACCATTGTCCGCACAGTCACCTTCCTGCTGATTTACACCTTCACCGTATTCGCCATTGTTCCGCCACTCGCAGCATTAAATAACCGTGTGCCGCTGCCCTGCTTTGCTGACGAAAAAACACCGCTGGCTGCAGCAAATGCCGGATACTGCCTGCTACTGCGCAATTATGTTACACCCGCAATCCTTTCCCATATGCATGACGTGTCCTGGAAACTTCAGCGCCAATACAGTTATGACAGCACGCTTTATTACCTCGATGCATCATTCCCGTTTTGGGATGGCTTCCCACTCATACCGCACCTGAGCCATAAAGATGGACAAAAACTGGATTTGGCTTTTTATTACCAGCATAAAACCACAAAAAAACCACTAACTGCCCCACCCTCATGGCTGGGCTACTGGTTTTACGAACAACCCACCTCTCCGCAAGATGCTGCCTGTCAAAACGAAAAAAGCTGGCTGCGCTGGGATATGAACTGGTTGCAGGCATGGTATACGGACTATGAAATAGATGAGCAACGGACAAGCGACCTGATCAAACTCCTGACCCGAAGTGCAGATAAAATTTTACTGGAGCCACACCTGAAACAGCGGCTTGAGCTGAATTCACCGGTTGTCCGCTTTCAGGGCTGCCATGCAGCACGGCACGATGATCACGTTCATGTGCAATGGAAAATATGATCAGCCGCACTCAGCCAATCTGGTTCTGCCTTTTTTGACAAAAATCAACAGCTTCCCTCAGTGGAGTGGTTAAGCTAAGCAGTTAAACACCACAGCCGACATTGTCAAAGAGAGGACACCATGGTTTCTTTTACCGAGTTAAACCAGCAGAACGACAAAATTACCGAGCTGTCGCACGTGCTGGGTTATTTAATTAATGACCGTGCCATTTGCGACACCAGCATTACCTGCGATCTGTTTTTTGAATTTGTTGAAAAAGTTCGTGAGCATCTGGAACTGGAAGAACGCGAGTTATATCAGGCACTACTGACCCACCGCGATAATAAGGTTTGCACAACGGCCAACCGTTTCCTGTCCGGCTCAGGCGAAATCAAACGGGTGTTTAAACAATACCTGAAACGCTGGTGCAATAAAAAAGAACTGCGCATTGCTGATCATGACAAATTTGTCAGTGAAACTCAGGAAATGTTTCAGCTGATTCTGAAGCGTATTGAAGATGAGGTTGAGCACCTTTATCCTACCGTTCGCAAAGTACAGGCTGAGTTACAGGCAGCCTGATTAACATACCAAAATATAAGTGATCGTCTCCTCCTGCAAACAAAAATAGCGGCCAAAATGACCGCTATTTTCTTATCAAAAGCTGACTCGGTCAGCTATCAAACATCTTCGTCTTCACCATAAATATCTTTCACATGGCCGACAATCTTTCTGTCAGGCTCATGGGCAATCGCGGTGTCCTTACCCGGATAATCCAGGTGATACAGGAAGTGGCGGATGGCATTAATCCGCGCCCGCTTTTTGTCATCTGACTTAACCACCGTCCAGGCCGCATCCGCCGTATCCGTGTAGAAAAACATGGCGCGACGGGCGGCAGTGTACTCATCCCACTTAGACAGTGACAGAATATCAATATCGCTTAATTTCCACTGTTTCAGCGGGTCATGCTTACGCGAATGGAAGCGGCGCAGCTGTTCCTGACGGGTCACCGAAAACCAGTACTTGGTGAACAGAATGCCATCATTGACCAGCATCCGCTCCAGCGCCGGGGCCTGACGCATGAATTCCAGATATTCGTTATCCGTACAGAATCCCATCACCCGCTCAACACCGGCCCGGTTGTACCAGGAACGGTCAAACAGCACCATCTCACCACGGGTCGGCAGATTACGGATATAACGCTGGAAATACCACTCACCCTGCTCACGTTCAGAGGGTTTTTCCAGAGCCACCACATGCGCAGCACGGGGATTCAGGTGCTCCATAAAACGCTTGATAGTACCGCCCTTACCGGCTGCATCGCGACCCTCAAAAAACAGTACAATTTTCTGGCGCGACTCTTTTACCCAGCTCTGCACCTTGAGCAACTCAGTCTGCAACAGATGCTTTTCATGTTCATACTCCTCAATATCCATTTTAGTGTCATAAGGATACTGGCCCAGCGCATGAGTGATTTTAAGCAACTCTTTACCGGACATAGCTGACGGCTGATTCATCACATACTTCGGATTAGTCAGCTTTTTCATACGTTTTTCAGCTTCTGTTTTTGGCATAGCAGCGTCTAAAACCTCTTCAACCACACCGCTTTCTTTATTTTTTTGCTGCTTTTTCAGCTCCTCTTCAGCCTTAATAGCTGCTTTTACAGAAGCTTTGGCTGCCTCTTTCGCCGCTTTGGCAGCCCTGGCTGACTTCATCGCTTTAATTGCCTTGTCAGCACTGCCCCTGGCCTTACTTTTTGCCACGAGCTTTCCTTTTTTACCTTTGACATACTGCTCCATATTTTACCTCCGTATAAAGCACTTAATGCCCGGACATAAAGAACCCCCTACCGGATTCCGCCGGGCACATAATAATTAGTAACTTATTTAAACCTCCGTCCAGCCTACAATAACTACCGGTAAATTACCTTGACCCCTATCAACTCGTTACCGATAATCATTATCGCTTCCTTCAAAAAGCCATTCCTGCAGGTAGAAACGTAAATTCTGTAACTGTTTTTCCTGCAGTACGTTTATCCCCATCAATTGCAGACGCCGCACATCGACCTCACGCAACGGGCAATAGTGCAGCAGCAGGCTTCGGGCCTGGAACTCACGATTCATTTCACGTAACTCATCAGCACGGTGCAGCGCCTCCGCCCCGCGACCGGCATTACCTTTTTTCAGCTTTTTAGCCCGGCACTCAATCAGGTACAGCCGATTATTAACCAGTAACGCCGTATCAATCTCCCGTGCAGCCTCATCGTCCTGCCTAACGGTAAACCCTGCAGCAATATCCTGCACCTGCTCATACTGCTCACTTAGTGATGCCAGCGTTATATTGGTGTAATCCTCCAACCAGCCGCCATTGATAAACCAGCGCTCGGCCTCCCCGGTGAACACCAGACATTTATGATTCACCACCGCAATCCCCAGATCACGCAGCCGATCCAGCAAGGCAATAAACACCGGTGAAGCCATCTGCCAGCTTTCAATCGGTTTGGAGCTCAGACCACTAGCGGTACTCGCCGCCAGCCAGTGCAGATTCGCCAGCGCCTGACTGTAATGCCGTATATTCGCCACCAGCTCCTGTGCGAATGCCCGGTGTGTGGCACGCACCGCAAAGGCATTACGCTGCTGCACCTCAAACCCGCGCACCTGCAGTACCTGCTCCAGAGTCATCTTTCCGCTCAGCTGATAGCTTTCTGCCTCCGGCTCTGACAAATCAATCAAACGGTTCGCCTCAGTATCGACATAAAACACCGGCTTGCCCGCCGAGCGAAACAGCCCATACGCCAGCAGACTAAGCAAACGGCTGCCACCACCGGTATTCAATGCGATATTGTGCTGCTGATAACAGGTCAACTGCTCTGCCAGTGCCTTACGTATGGCCACCACACAATCCGGCTCATTCAGCAGGCAACGTGACACCCCAATACCACCCAGCCCATTGATCACCTGCCCCAGCCCGTCTGCATAACGGCTCAGCGCAGCCGGATAAACCAATACCACCTGACGTGGCCGGGCCTGCTCATCCAGTATTGGCAGCAGATTAGCAGCAATATTTTCCGAAACCAGACACAGATGAATATCTGCGGCGAAGGGCATCAGTCATGCCCCCGCAAATCATCAATCCCTTCACGCCAGGCCTTTTGCATCCGCTCACCGACCTCAGCGAAATCCTTGTGCCGTTTCTGATAAGCCGCCATCTCGGTCAGTGTTGACTCCATACCATGCACCACCCAATCCAGCAGATGGGTAATCCGCCGCTCAGTCAGACCACAGAAACGCCGCCCGAACGTGATCAGCCCCTTACGCTGCGGGAAGTACTTACTACCACCAAACAGCAGCGCCAGACTGTCATTGGGGATGTAAGGCGTGGTGGAAATAATGTCGAAGGCGGGCGCAAACAATACCTCAGCCTCCGGATGTGAATACAGCACGCCGAAATTTTTCAGGTGTGCATCCCCGTTACGCACCCCCACGGTCAGCGCCAGCGACAGGAAAAACTGCTCCAGCGCATCATGCACCCGATGCGGGGAAACAAACTGGCGGATACGCTCGGCAATGTCCTGATAACTGCCAACATATTTATCGTCTGTCGCCAGCCCGTTCAGCACACAAAAATCCTCAAAGCCAAGGTAACCGCCCTTCTCATCCAGGTCAAAGCGCTTCACAATCAGCAACCGCCCCTGTGCAGCCAGCTCAACCTCAGCCACCGCCAAACCGGCCCGCTCAGCGGCCAGCATGCACAAATACTCGTTCGCCGCCAGCTGCGGGAAACGCTCCGCATTCCAGGCTTTGACAATGTGGGTAGAGTCGCGATAGGTGACCTGCTCCAGCTCCGCAGCATTCTGCGTCAACGCCTCATTATCGCGCACCAGCACCTTGGGCTGGATACCGGAAATACCGGAATAACGCCCGAAACGCTGCATCAGATCAGCAAACAAATCCTCCGTGCCGGTATAAGTCTGCAACTCCTTGATGCTCTGCTGCGGCATCACCGCGGGCAGCTGGCCATGTTCAGCGATACGTACCCGACCAATCTGCGAATGGCCGACGATGCTCAGCAGACTGAGATCATCAAAATTCTGCACGGTTTTCTGGAAGGTATTACGCAGCATCTCGCGCAGCTCCCCTTCCGGCAGATTCATCTGAAAAATCGGGTGCACACCGTGCTGGAACACATACTGATCCGCCATCACCGGCATGGTCAGCGACACCGCATCTTCCTCGCTGCTTTCCGGGAAATAGCCGTAGACATAACTGCGCGCCTGCAGTTCACTGCGCCCGAGAAACCCGGCACGCTGCTCACCGACAAAAATATCCAGACGTTGCTGATCCATGCTTTACCCCTTTCCTCGTTTACGTTGCTCCGCCTCGCTGACCAGTGTGTGCAGGGTAGGCCGCCTGCGCACCTGTGGCTGAATCACTAACTCCAGCCCCAGCACCGAACAGATAGCCAGCACTTTACGGATACCCAGCTCACTAACCGTGCCATTTTCCAGCGCTGATAAAGTGGCACGACTCATACCCAGCAGCTCACTTAGCTCGCTTTGTGTCATGCGCTTTTCCTTACGGGAGTCTCTGATCACCGCACCCAGTTCATACATATTCATGTATCATATACAATGCAAAAAGTTTGATTAAGCAGATTATGTCTTATATATAGTGCAATTTAAAGCTTAAACAGGCGCCAGATGCATCCGGTTTCGGATTGTTTTACCATTTACCTGCCTGACATGGGCAAAAATCAGGCTTTGTTTTACAGAATCAATCGACTATCACATTAATACTTCAAACGTAAACTGAGGAGAGAGATCATGGCCAAATTATCAGATATCGAAGGCATCGGTGCCGCTTATTCAGCCAAACTGGAAGCCATCGGTATTACATCAATGGAGCAATTACTGGATAACTGTTGTACCAAAAAAGGACGTGTTGATACCGCTGCCAAATCCGGCGTCAGTGAAAAACTCATTCTCGGCTGGGTCAACCGTGCTGACATGACCCGTATTAAAGGCGTCAGTACTCAGTATGCTGACCTGCTGAAAATGGCCGGTGTTGATACGGTTCCGGAACTGGCACAGCGCAAGGCAGCGAATCTGGCGGCGAAAATGGCTGAAGTGAATGCGGAAAAGAATCTGGTGCGTAAAGTGCCGTCGGAAAAGGATGTGGAGAAATGGGTGGCGCAGGCGAAGGAATTGCCGCGGGTTATTACGCATTAAACACTCTCAGCGCTGATTCCTCAGCTAATCCCGCTAGTGCATGATTCCTAACGCATGGCAGGGCATCTTTTTCTGCCATGCATGATCACCTCGCAAGCATTTAAGTATTTGCTGCTGTTCTGCCGTTGCTCCAATCCTTCAGTACAAGTCTCAACCCGACCCTAAAGCCAGCAAAGGTCCGGCGCTTTATGTGGTGATGGGCTGCTCAGCTGAAAGTTTCCCGCTCAAATCTAAATAGCCTGCTCAACGGTCAGATTCATTTGTTCACTATTGATCGGTTGGTGAATATGCTGGAGGCTGCCGGGAAGCATGTTGAGTTTAGGGTTGCGGCCTGAAGCGCACGTTATTAGCCGCGGTAAGCTTTTTCGAAAGTTCAGTAAAATGAATAGCTTCAGATGTCAACAGCATCTTCTACACCTATAACAGTTGCAAATCACAGGAAGACAGTCTTCTGCTGGAGAGTACACACATTAAGACTATTACATTTAAAACTCTATCATATCCGCAATTTGATAACCTAAATTACTGACTTCAAAGACCTCTCCTTTGTGGCCTCGTTCTACAAGTAAGCCTTTGTAAATCAGCTCTTCCAAAGCAGCTTCCCATCTTGCAACTTCTCTTCTCTCGTTGGCTCGAATTAGATTTTTGCCATTCGTTTTTATACTGGTTCCACTAACATACTGAATATGCAAAATATGTCCATGTGGGTCTAAGCTTGCTTCCTTCAGCAAAATACGAGCGTCTTGAGTGAGCTCTGGTAATTGGGTAGAGGACTCAATGGGCGGAGCAATCTTGTCCGCATTTATATCTTTAAACAGTGGGTGCTCATTTAGCTTTAGCTGCAGATGGCGATAGAGTTTTGCTTTAAAGTCGGCATGGCTATCATAACCTTCATAGAGACCACGGCTCTGACACGAAGTTTTGAACTCCTTAAGCTCCTCAACCTGCCTAAGATCAACTGTATCCATTACAACGGGCTGGCTGGAAAAATACAGCATTGCAGGTTTACCTGAAGAAATATGCTCTTCGATTTCCTCAACAGTACCACTTGCATACTCTGAAGTAGGAGTTCCGATGCGTGTCCAAAATACACCAACAAGTAGATCGCATTTATGTAAAATTTGATTATTGATGATTTCTTGAGGGCTGCCACCCATTTCAGGCGAAGAATGAGATTCCCACCCTATTGGTAGCAACACTACTTCTCTGGATTCAGAGTGCACGGCATTCCACTCATAAATCACATCTCGAATGATTGCTCTCTCGGACGCCACATCTCCTGGCGAAGCAATCATTACGTTAAAAACTCTCGAAATGTAACTCATACTGAGTGAATCTCTATGTGAATAAAACCCTTGATTTTGCGGAAGCATTGGAAAGAAAACTCTCCAGCTTCCGCAAAAAATAAACTTTTCAGCAGCTCATTTTGGATAGCTCTAGCCCATCAATCCCACTTCAAAGCCCCACCCGTCTGATACTCAGTCACCCGCGTCTCAAAGAAATTCTTCTCCTTGCGCATATTAGACTGCTCATCCAACCACGGCAGTGCATTCTTCGCCCCCGGAAACGGCTCTTCCATCCCCAGCTGCCGCGCACGACGATTGGCAATAAACCGGAACTGCTCATGATGATCCTGCTGGCTGTAGCCCAGAATCGGCTTCGGTAACAGGAACTGCGAATACGCCGTTTCCGCCGCCTCCGCCTCATCCCACATATCGCGAATATCACGCGGATCAAGCTTCACGCCTTCTTCCTGCATAATCTGGCGCACCACGCGGATACCAAACGAACAGTGCATGACCTCATCACGCATAATGTACTGCAGCTGCTCCGCTGTACCTTTCATCAGGCCACGGCGCTGCAGGGCAAAAATCGGGCTGAAGCCATTATAGAACCAGCATCCCTCGAAAATGCCTGAGAAGAACGTGTAGGAGAGCACGAACTCCTGCAGGTCATCCGGGTTGCGCAGATCAATATCCGATCTCATCACTGCGTTTAAGCGACGATTAGCGATCTGGATTTTCTGATTGATCTCCGGAACCACGCGATAACGATTGTAGATTTCACTCTGATCCAGCCCGATAGTCTCGATACAGTGCTGATACGTCCAGGTATGCAGCGACTCTTCGTACACCTGACGCGCCTGATAAATCTGCAACTCCGGCGCAGTCATTTTTTCCATCACCGCCAGCCCGATATTACGCATTGCCAGAATATCGGAGGTGGTCAGGTAGGCCAGCACGTTTTCATACACATGGCGCTCTTCCGGCTTCAGATTGTGATGATAATCATGCACATCCTGCGCCATATTGATGTCCAGCGGCGTCCAGTGGTTCTTATTAGCATTGATGAAAAAGTCCCAGGCCCACGGGTATTTGAACGGTGCGAGCTGGTTAATATCGCCCAGCCCGTTGATGACCCGCTTGTCCTCCGGATTGATCGGCGCCATCGGCTTGAACGGTTTTGCCGCTTCGGCCTGACGACGCTGCTGCAGCGGGGTCGGGGCATTTTCATCCACCGTGTTTTCAACCAGGTGCAAACCCGGTTTGGCAACAGGCTCGACCGCTTCAGTTACCGGCGTTTCTGTGCTCTCTGCGGACGTTGCTGGCGCTGCAGCTTCTTCCTGCGTTGCTGCAGGCGTTGTGCTCTGACCCGTGATTGTTTCATCTGCTTTTATCTCACTGCTTTCCGATACCGGTTGAGTTGTTTCATATTTGGCCGCTGGTTCAGTAACTTTTTTGTCCTGCTCTGAAGGCACCCGTGGAACCGGTGCCGCCAGTGGATCATCCCAATTTAACATCATAATCTTTTCTCCCCTGCTTACTGACAGGCTTCACAATCAGGATCGAGAATCGAGCAAGCCTGAGGTGCTGCCGATCCAACCTGTAATACATTCGGTGCAACTTTCAATACCGGTTTTTTATCCGCCGTTGACGCATCATTCAGCTTCTCCGCTCCGGTCGCACCAATCGAACGCAGGTAATAAGTGGTTTTCAGCCCCCGCACCCACGCCAGCTTATAAAGGTTATCCAGCTTCTGCCCGGATGGCTCCTGCATATACAAATTCAGCGACTGGCCCTGATCAATCCACTTCTGGCGACGGCTGCCCGCCTCCACCAGCCAGCGTGCATCAATCTCAAACGCGGTGGCATAGCGTGCCTTCAGCTCATCCGGCACCCGATCCAGTTTCTGCACCGAACCGTCGAAGTACTTCAGGTCATTGATCATCACGTCATCCCACAAATCCAGTGCCTTCAGCTCCTGCACCAGATAAGGATTGATGACCGTAAACTCGCCGGACAGGTTCGATTTCACGAACAGATTCTGATAAGTCGGCTCAATCGACTGCGACACGCCACAGATATTGGAAATCGTCGCCGTCGGTGCAATGGCCATCACATTGGAGTTACGCATACCCTGCGTTTTCACCTTATTGCGCAGGCTGTCCCAATCCAGGGTCTGGGTCTGATCCACGATGAAATACTCACCACGCTCTTCACCCAGCAGCGCCAGTGAATCAATCGGCAGAATGCCCTGACTCCACAACGAGCCTTTGAAGGTGGAATACTGCCCCCGCTCAGCCGCCAGATCACTGGACGCATTAATCGCAAAATACGACACCGCCTCCATACTGCGATCCGCAAATTCCAGCGCCTGCTCCGAGGTATAGGCCAGCTTCTGCTTATACAGCGCATCCTGGAAACCCATAATGCCCATGCCCACCGGACGGTGCTGCAGATTCGAGCGCCGCGCCTGTGGCACGCTGTAATAGTTGTAATCGATAACGTTGTCCAGCATACGCATCGCCGTAGTTACGGTACGCTCCAGCTTTTCGGTATCCAGCCCGTTCTCGGTAGTATGCGCGGCCAGATTGATCGAGCCCAGATTACACACCGCAATCTCATCATTATTGGTGTGCAGAGTAATTTCCGTACACAGATTCGAGCTGTGCACCACGCCGACATGTTGGTTGGTATAACGCACATTACACGGATCTTTGAAAGTCACCCACGGATGGCCGGTTTCAAACAGCATCCCCAGCATCTTGCGCCACAACTGGTTGGCCGGGATTTTGCGGAACAGTTTCAGCTCACCACGCGCCACCTTTTCTTCATACTCGGCATAACGCTGCTCAAACGCCTTGCCGGTCAGGTCATGCAGATCCGGGGCATCATCCGGCGAAAACAGTGTCCATTCCTTGTCTTCGGCGACGCGCTTCATAAACAGATCCGGAATCCAGTTCGCGGTATTCATATCATGGGTACGGCGGCGGTCATCACCGGTGTTCTTGCGCAGCTCCAGAAAATCCTCAATATCAATATGCCAGGTTTCCAGATAGGCACAGACCGCGCCCTTACGCTTGCCACCCTGATTGACTGCTACCGCGGTATCGTTCGCCACTTTCAGGAACGGTACCACGCCCTGCGACTTACCATTGGTGCCGGCGATATGCGCCCCCATACCACGTACCGGCGTCCAGTCATTACCCAGACCACCGGCAAACTTGGACAGCAGGGCATTATCCTTAATCGCGCCATAAATCCCGTCCAGATCATCCGGCACGGTAGTCAGATAGCAGGAAGACAACTGCGGGCGCAGCGTGCCGGAATTGAACAGCGTCGGCGTGCTGCTCATAAAATCGAAGCTGGACAGCAGGTTGTAGAATTCAATCGCCCGGTCTTCGCGATGTACTTCGTTAATCGCCAGTCCCATCGAGACACGCATGAAAAATACCTGCGGCAGTTCAAAGCGCGTACCGTTGGAATGCAGGAAATAACGGTCATACAGCGTCTGCAGGCCCAGATAAGTGAACTGCAGATCACGCTCCGGCTGCAGTGCCGCACCCAGTTTATCCAGGTCATAGCGCAACAGCTCATCATCCAGCAGTTTGACCTCAACCCCGCGTTTCAGTGCTTTTTTCAGCATCTCCGGGTACAGTTCAGCCATTTCCTGCTGGGTTGCTTCAGTATGGCGCCCGTTGAGGAAGGTCAGCACTTCACGGCGCAGACTGTCCAGCAGCATACGTGCTGCCACTTGTGAATAGTTCGGGTCGTTATCAATCAGCACGCGGGTACTGATAATCAGTGCCGTGGCGACTTCTTCCTCGGAAATACCGTCATACAGGTTACGCAGGGCAGCATTGGTGACCTGCTCGGCACTCACCCCTTCCAGCCCGTCCACCGCCTCGGCAATAATCTTATGCAGGCGCTCTTCATCCAGCGGCACTGAGCTGCCATCCGGCATTTTTACATTGATCTGCAGCGCATCAGATTTCTTTTTGCCGCGCCGCTCTTTTTTCGCACGCAGGCGGGAGCGCTCTTCACGATACAATACGTAACTGCGCGCAATTTTGTGCTCACCGGCACGCATCAGCGCCAGTTCCACCTGATCCTGAATATCTTCGATATGCAGCATACCGCCGTCCGGCATACGCCGGAACAGGGCTTCCACCACCTGCTCGGTGAGTTTTTTTACCGTGTCATGAATACGTGCGGAACCCGACGCAGAACTGCCCTCTACATCCAGAAATGCCTTGGTCAGGGCAACATGAATCTTGCCGCCGTCAAAGTCAGTGACCTGACCATTACGGCGAATAACCTTGCATAATGGCGTGATGAACTCAGGAATCTGAATCTGTGCGTCATCGCGCTCTTCCGGAATGTGTGCGTTTGCAGTTTGCATAGGAATCCTCTACCACGGCCCTTAGCGTGGCGGTAAATTATTATTTGTGGATAAAGTTTATGTTATGAACATATAGTCTTCGAAAGCCAATGCACATACTATAGGATGTGTTTCAGAAAGTGGTCAAGCACAATATGTTGTCAAAAAGCTGTGCATAGTCTGTGGATAAATACGGGAAAAGCCGCTCTGATGCGGCTTCCCCATTGTCTGATCAGTAGTTTTATTTTTTATATGAAAAGTACTAAAAACAACTCAGAAAATTGATGACACTACTGTACAGGAAACATTGCCCGTGAATGTTCGCTGAGCGATGGCCTGCAGACTCACAGGCCACCGACCTGCGTCGCTTTATGCCGGACTGTCCTGATAATAAGGATAATCGGTATAACCGATATGATTGCCACCGAACAGTGTTGCGGGGTCACTGATCTCATTCAGCGACAGACCGTGCTGAAAACGGTAGGGCAAATCCGGGTTGGCCAGGAACTTACGGCCAAAAGCGACAAAATCCACCAGTCCGGCATCAATCAGCTGTGCACCGGTCTCCGGCGTATAATTACCCGCCACCACAATAGCACCTCTGAATCCCTGTCTCAGTTCGCGGCGGAACCGCTCGGTCACCACCGGTGCATCATCCCAGTCGGCTTCTGCCAGATGGATATAGGCAATCCCTATATCATTAAAATACCGGGCAGCCAGCAAAATAGTATCAATCGCTTCCGGATCGTCCATGCCACGCTGGGTAATAAAGGGTGCCAAACGGATACCCACCCGGTCTGCACCAATCTCCTCAGCGACCGCCGTCACCACTTCCCGCGCAAAACGGATACGGTTTTCAGCAGAGCCGCCATATTCATCCGTCCGCCGGTTAGAGGTACGGCGCAGAAACTGATCAATCAGATAGCCGTTGGCAGCGTGGATTTCAACGCCGTCAAAGCCAGCCTCCCGTGCATTTGCCGCAGCACGGCGGTAATCCGCAATAATGTCTTTTATCTCAGCGTGATCCAGCTCCCTGGGCACCGGGCAATCCACCATCCGCCCGACACCGTCATCTCCCACTACCCAAACCTGCGCATCCGGGGCAATGGCTGATGGGGCGACAGTCTGACCGTCTGCGTGGAAAGACGCATGTGACATTCGCCCGACGTGCCACAGCTGGGCAACAATCCGCCCGCCTGCGGCATGCACCGCCCCGGTCACCTGCCGCCAGCCCGCCACCTGTTCACCGCTGTATATACCCGGCGTAAACGAATAGCCTTTTCCCTGCGTGGAAATCTGGGTTGCCTCAGTCACAATAAAACCGGCACTGGCGCGCTGCGCATAGTATTCAGCCATCAGTGCGGTAGGTATATCGCCGGGCTGCTCGCTTCTGGAGCGGGTCATCGGTGCCATCACAATGCGGTTTGCAGCTTCAAAAGCACCAACACTCCGGCTGCTGAAAAGTACATTGTTCATCATTCATTTCTCCTGTATCAGTTATACGCGGGCATAAGGCATTGGCCGGTCAGCAGCCGTCCCTATCGGGAACAGCATGTCGACCATAAGCTGGTCAGGCCCGCTGATAAATACCTGCCGTTCGCCGGAAAGGGGTACATCCTTTTCATAATAAGTCAGCTGCTGCGCCTGCAACCTGCTGATCAATTCACCGTAACCTGCACCGGACAAGGCCACATGAACAACAGCACCATTGGCACTGACACTGGCCTGTGGCTCATCAACCACATGCACCAGCGGCTGTCCTTCGCTATAAAACCATGCGCCGGCAAACGGGAAAGGCGGACGCGGCCCGGGCTCCAGGCCGATTACATCAACAAGAAAGCGGCTCATCACTGCCAGATCAGCTGTTCTCAGCAGAACATGGTCAAGTTTCATATTAGTTCTCCTGTGGGTTATTGCTTACATGCAGGCAGAATATACTTTGTCTTATTTGAGAACAATTGCTATAAATATAAAAAAACCATTCTGCTTTAGGGAATAATAGATTATGGATAAACTGGGAGACATGGCTCTGTTCGTTCAGGTCGTGAGGAATAACGGACTTGCTGCAGCCGGGCGTAAAGCAGGCCTGTCCCCGGCCCGAATGACGGCGCGGATTAATGGCCTGGAAGAACGCTACGGCATAAGACTGCTCAACCGCACCACCCGTCAGGTGACACTCACCGAAGAAGGACGGGAGTTTTATACCTCCTGCGAACAGATACTGGCAGCAGTGGAAGAAGCTGAGGCACGGCTGCAAACCGGACACAACGCCTTTTCAGGGCCGCTGCGTATTACCGCCACTTCCGATCTCGGCCAGCAGCATATTGCTCCGGTACTGAAGCAGTTTGTCGCCGAACATCCCGGCATTCAGCCCTGCCTGCATCTCAGTGATGGTGTGGTAAATCTGGTTGAGGAAGGTTTTGATCTGGGAGTCCGCTACGGCTCCCTTGCTGACAGCAGCCTGATCGCCAGAAAGCTGGCTGATAACCGGCGCATCCTGTGTGCCTCACCGGCTTATCTGCGCCGCAAAGGCCTTCCCGGGCATCCGGATGAACTGGCTGAACATGATTGTCTGACCATGGTGCGCGCACGGGAGCCGCTGGTGACATGGCACTTCCACAAAGACGGCGAGGTTTATTCCATCGCGGTGAAACCGGCCTGGTCAAGCAATGACGGGGCATTAATCCGCCGCTGGGCGCTGGAGGGGGCAGGCATAGCCTTAAAATCCTACTTTGATGTCGCCGTTGATATAAAAGCCGGACGCCTGCAGGTGCTATTGGAAGACTACACCCAGGACTTCCGGCGCAGAGGCACACACTCCGGTGCAAATCTGCAGGTGGTTTACCCCAGCCGCCACTATCTTCCTGAGCGGGTCAGTGCATTTATTCAGGCATTGTCCGATCATTTTGCAGGTGTGTAAAATGCGGCTTTACCCGATCACTTTTTTCAGGAGCCGGTAATGCCAGGCGGATTTGTATATGGCCGTTAAACTCATGTCACTGCGCGATGTCAGTGATGACGAGGCAGAAGAGATTCGTGCCCTGCTCACTGAGCGCCGTTTCGACTATTACGAAACACCCGCCAGAAACTGGGGTATCTCAGCGCCGACCCTCTGGCTGCATAACAGCGAGGATCTGGACATCGCCAAAAAGCTGCTGGAACAATACCAGCAGGAACGTAGCCAGCGCGTGCAGGCCGAATACGAACAACTGCGCCAGCGCGGTAAGCAACGCAAATTTCTGGATGAAATCCGTGAATATCCGCTACGGGTGATCGCCTTTCTGGCCCTGGCCGCTGCAGTCGCGTATTTTTCAGTCGTGCCGTTTATTGAAATCGGCCAATAACCCGGACTAACCGGAGCCATGAAAAAACGCACCGTGCTGCAGAAAATACAGTGTCTGACGAATCACTTGCCGGTTGCGCATCATAAACGGGTGCGTCACCGGCAGCACCAGATGATCCGCCATACCCGCCAGCCGGGTATTTTCCACCGTCACCTTGCCATCATTCGGGCCGGGCAGCATGGTCGATAAAATCCAGTTAATGCTGCGCGAACCGGCGATAATCCCGACCTCATAATCCACCGCCCCCAGTGACTTCGGCACACTGTCCGCCGCGGTGCCCAGCTGCAATCCCGCCGGGCCGTTCACCAGCCTGAACAGCGCCATATCACGCATTTTATCCACCACCTGACTGCCCTGATTCGGCGGGCCGAGCATCACCACCCGCCCCAACCTGTCGATATGCTGCTGACTCAGATACTGCCGCAGCAGAATGCCGCCCATCGAATGGGTGACGAAATGGATTTTGCTGCCCGCCGGACATTGCGCCAGTGCGGCACTAATCGCATCCTCAGCCAATTTCTCAATCGGGAATTTGGTCGATGGGTAGTCATAATTAACGGTGTGATAGCCCTGTTTGCGTAATGCCCCGGCCATCCGCGCAAACGAACGGTGCCCTCTGGCCAGACCGTGCAGCAGTATCACCGACTCAGACTCAACATTCGCCATCGGTCACGCCACGCTAATCAACGGCTCACCTGCAGACAAAGTACCGATAATGGCCGCCGGATAGCCCGCCTGCTTCAGCTGCGCCAGCTTATCCGCCGCCGCATCAGCACTCACCGCCGCCAGCAAACCACCCGCCGTTTGCGGATCAAACAGCAGATCAGTCATAGCCTTAGTTTTTGCATCCTGAGTGTCGGGCAATACCATCTGCGCAGCAACCTGCCGGTTATCCGCGAACAGACTGGAACGTATACCCTGCTCCGCCAGCTCAGCCGCCCCGGCCAGCAACGGAATCGCCGCCAGCTCCAGCTGTGCCGCACAGTTTGATGCCTCGCATACGCCCAGCAAATGTCCGGCCAGACCAAACCCCGTCACATCGGTCATTGCGTGCGCATCATGCAGAATAGCAGCCGCTACCGCCTGATCCTGCTGCATGCTGTGTAATGCCGCGACCACATCCTCACCCCGCGCCTGCATCGCCATTTCTGCGGCCAGCAGCGTACCGGTGCCCAACGGCTTGCTTAAAATCAGCACATCACCGGCCTGCCCGCCGGACAGTTGTACCGGTTCCTGCTCGCGCACGCCATTAATGGTGAACCCAATGGTCAGCTCAGAACCCAGCGAGGTATGCCCGCCGACAATCTCCGCCCCCTGCGCACTGAACACCTCCGCGGCAGCCGACATGATTTCCGTCAGCCAGCGCTCCTGCAACTCCGCCGACATACGCGGCAGAATCAGTGTCGCCAGCACCGTCTGTGGCTGCGCGCCCATCGCCCATATATCACCCAACGCATGCACTGCGGCAATGCGCGCCAGGGTCGCCGGATCTTCGGTGAACGCCCGCAGATGATCTGTGGTCAGCACCCGGAAGCGCTCACCGTCGCGCAGAATCGCAGCATCATCACCGGGACGGGACGACACATCGGCCTGTGTTGCCTGCGGCAGCCCGGCCAGCACTCCGGATAATACCTGCCTGCCGACCTTGGCACCACAGCCGCCGCATAAGGGCTTGCTGTCCGCCAATAATTCACGCACGCCATCCGCCACCGTATCCGGCAATGCGGCTGTGTTCATCGCCGGATAATCGCGGAATTGCGCCATGAACTTCTGGTCAATCTGATTTTTCCAGCGCCACAATAATGGCCCGGCCAGCGCCATACCGAACTTCTCCGCCAAGGCCTCCTGCCCGCCCAGCGACATCAGTTTCAGGTAATCCTGTTGCGGATGAAACGCGCGTTGCTTGCCGCCACTCAACGCCGCACGCAGGTTATGCCATAGCACCGGCGCTGCCCGTACCGCATACACCCCGGCCTTGGGACGCGGCGCATGCGCAATATGCACACAATCGCCCGCTGCATACACCGACGCATCACTGCTACGCAGCATTTCATCGACCACGATATAACCATCCTGCAACTTCAGGCCGGTATTCTGCACCCATTCATGCGGCCGCGCCCCCGCGGTACCCAGGGTGAAATCAGACGGCACCACCTCACCGGAATCCAGCAGCACACCATCGGCCAGCACTTCCGCCACCTTTTGGCCCGGCATGGTTTTAACCTGATAATCAGCCAGATACTTGAGCAGCTTTGCTCTGGCACCCGCCGCCACATCCCCGGCGATACCGGCACTATCCAGCAGCACGACCTCCGGTGTCACGCCGCGCGAACGCAGGGCATGCGCCATCGCCAGAGTAATCTCAATTCCGGCCACACCCGCCCCGATCACTGCCAGCCGCGCAGTGCCCTGTGCATTATGCAGAAAGTCTGACCAGCGACGACTGAACGTATCCAGCGGTTTGACTGGTACCGCGTATTCGGTAAAGCCTTTGATCTCCGGCATTGCCGAATGAATCCCGACATCGACTGAGGCAAGGTCATACGGCAGCGGCTCACGCCCTGCCAGCAGCACCCGCTTAGCCAGCGGATCAATACCCACCGCCTTGTCCGGAATCACCCGTGCTCCGGCAAACCGTGCCAGTTTCACCAGATCAATATTCAGCTCATCACGCCGGTAATGTCCGGCTACAAACCCCGGCAGCATGCCGCTGTAGGGTGCGGTCGGCTCCGGGTTAATGACCGTCAGCCGTGCCCCCGGCAACGGACACATCGCCCACTTGCGCAGCACCAGTGCATGAGTATGGCCGCCGCCAACCAGAACAAGTTCGCGGGTTAAAGGTAGTTGTGGAATCATCGTATCATCAGTATTTACAGGAACAGCAAGCATACCCTTCTGTCTGCAGAAGAGCCATTTACCCGCAGGCATTCTGCGTTAAACTGAAGCCTGCTCACCTGCACTATAAATCAGCCGGAACACACAACCCATGACAAACAGCAAACTCCCCACCCTCAACATCATCGGCGCAGGCCGTCTCGGTAAAACACTGGGCTACCTCTGGCAGCAGTCCGGTACAGTTGAGCTACAGGCTGTCTGCAACCGTAGTCTGGGCAGTGCACAAAATGCAGTGGAGTTTATGCATGGCGGACAGGCGTATGACGACTATGCTCATCTGCCAACGGCGGATCTCTGGCTGCTGGCCTGTGGCGATGACCAGCTGTACGCTTGCTGTGAACAACTGTGTCAGCAGCAGCATTTCAGCGGCCAGGAAATTATTTTCCACTGCAGCGGCGCATTAACCGCAGCCGAGGCGCTCGCTCCCGCCAAAGCCGCCGGTCTGGCCACTGCCAGCATCCACCCGATCAAAAGTTTCGCTGACCCGCAACAGGCGATCCATAGTTTCAGCACTACGCACTGTGGCATGGAAGGCGATGCAGCGGCGCTGGAAAAACTGGAACCATTATTTGCAGCACTGGGTGCACAACTGTTCCCGATCAAAGCTGAAGCCAAAACGCTGTATCATGCCGCCAGCGTGATCGCCTGTAACTATCTGGTCGCTCTGCAGGAGCTGAGTATCCGGACTTATGCACAGGCCGGCGTTGAACGCGGACAGGCCATGCAGATTCTGCAGCCGATTGTGCAACAGACCGCTGAGAATATTTTCCGGCTCGGCACACAGGGCGCACTGACCGGCCCCATTGCCCGGGGTGACAGCCGTACCGTCGCCAAACAACTGGACGCCCTGCAGGACTGGGATAGTGACTATGCGGAGATTTACCGCTTACTGGGACAGATTGCCACGCAGATTGCCGGGAATACTGCTGACCCGCAGGGAATCAGTCTTATCAGACAGCTGTTTGAGTTTGAGCAGCAGAAATAAAATTAACAAAATCAGTCCTCAAGCAGGACTCGTTTAGCTTTTAACCCTTTATCTTTTCCTGATATAAACTTTAGTATCTGCTCCTGCAGCACCAGGCTTTGCTTAAAACCCTGAAGCGATGCTCAGAATCACCGAAAACAACGGAGTCCGTCATGCAGCTCTTAAAAATCAGTCACCTCACCCGTTATAGTTATGAACGGGAAGTCGAGTTTCTGCCCCACCGGCTGCTGATACGCCCCCGGGATGGCCATGATGTGCGGGTCACGGCCTCAAAACTGGTCATTACCCCCGGAAAACACCGGATCAGATGGCACAGGGATGTGGACGATAACAGTGTTGCCGAAGTGCGTTTTTTTGAACCTGCCAGAGAACTATCATTCCTGAGCGAAGTGATTATTGAACACTACGATGAAAAACCACTCGACTTTCTGATCGCTGAACCTGCGGTAAATTTCCCTTTTCAATATGATCAGATTGAAGCAGTCATGCTATTGCCTTACCAGCGCTCCCTTTTTCCTGAAGACAGGAAGCAGGTCAGGGCATGGCTCAGTCAGTTCTGGCAACCCGGACAAAAAACCGAAACATTTGTACTGCTGGATAAAATCAACAGCGCTATTCCAGAACTGATCAAATACAGAATGCGGGAAGAGCCCGGCGTACAGTCACCGGCAACCACACTCAAACAACAGAGCGGCTCCTGCCGGGATATGGCCACACTGTTTATTGAGATCTGCCGCGAGATCGGTTTAGCCGCCCGCTTTATCAGCGGTTATCAACATGCCCCGGTGTCAGAAGCCGGAGAAGGCTCCACGCATGCCTGGTCTGAAATTTATCTGCCCGGAGCAGGCTGGAAAGGTTTTGATTCGACCACCGGTAAAATTACCGGCACGAAGCACATTTCTGTTGCCGTCAGTTACCACCCGGAAGCGGTGCCACCGGTATCGGGAGCCTTCCTGGGTAAACTTGAACAACCACCGGTCATGGATGTAAAAATCCGCGTTACCAATATAACCGGCCAGACAAAACAGAAATAGCCCCCGCTCAGGTCAGGATTGGCTAAGTCCGTCCTCCAGTGCGGGATAAGTCAACTCAATCTCCAGCTCACGCACCAACTTGTCATTGCCAATCCGCCGCGACTCCTGCAGATAAGACATCATCCCCGCACTCATCACCTGCTGCGCCTCCGCCAATGACACCTGTGGCGGGCGATCCAGTCCGGCATAATCCGCGACCTGATTAAAATAATCGGTCATCGTCGAGGGATGACCGTCGGTGGCATTATAAATACTGCGCGCAGGTGCCACTTCCATCGCCCGCTTACACACCGCCGCCAGATCATCGGCATGAATACGGTTCGTCCATGGAGCCTCTTCTTCACACAGCACCGGCTCACCGCGCTGTAAACGCGCCAGCGGCAAACGCTCCGGTGCATAAATCCCCGGCACACGCAGAATCACCCAGTCGCCGCCGTATTTATCACCCCATTCCCGCAACGCTGTTTCCGCATCCACGCGCCGTACCGCACGCGCTGCCACCGGCTTCAATGGCTCATCCTCATCAATCCAGCGCCCCTCACAATCACCGTAAACGCCGGTAGTGCTAATCAGCACAATACGCCGGGGTGCCTTTTGCGCGCTCAGCAAAAAACGTCGCAGACGAATGTCCTGCTCACCCTGCGGCGGCGGTGGCATAAACCAGAAAATCTCCCGATCCTGCAGGGTATTACGCGGCACAAAACAACCCGCATCAAAATCAGCGGTACGCATGCTGATGCCCTGCTGTTGTCCTTTGAGCATGGATTCTTCACTGCGCACCCAGCCGGTGACCTCCCGGCCTTCCTGCTGATACAGGGCAGCGGTGCGGCGGCCTATATCGCCACAGCCCATGATCCAGATGTTTTTTGTCATGTGTGCTCCGTACTCACCACTGTCATGCTTTTAAATCCCCCTTGTTCCCCCTTTTACAAAGGGGGAGACCTTCCGGCCAAAGTCACTCTTAATCGAAGGGCACTCCCCTTTGATTCAAACGTTTTGCTTTGTAAACGTTGCTTAGGGGAGACGGAGGGGATTTTCTCACCCAACAAACGTCACAAAACTCCCCACTTCTTCACGCACCGTGCGGTAATTATTCACCGGCGCCCCGGTATCCTCATAACCCAGCGCCATGCCACAGACAATCACCTGATTTTCATCCAGCCCCAGATACTCACGCACCAGATCCGGATATTCACCCAGTGCTGCCTGTGGGCAGGTAGTCAGACCATGATCCAGCGCCGCCAGCATCACTGACTGCAGGAACATGCCGTAATCCATATAGGAACCGGTTTCCATGTGTTTATCGATGGTAAAAAACAGCATTACCGGCGCACCAAAGGCACGGTAATTGGCAATCCACTGATCCATACGCCGCTGCTTGTCTTCGCGCTTAATATCCAGCGCACCATACAGGGCAATCCCGCATTCCTTACGCCGTGTGGTGTAAGGCTCACCCCATTCTTCCGGATAATAGTGGTAATCCATGCTGCCTTTGGCACCGCTGAGGAAACGTTCGACAATCTGCTCCTGTAAGGCCGTCATCTTTTCACCGCTCAGCACAAACACCGACCACGGCTGTGTATTCACTCCGGACGGTGCCCAGCGTGCCGTATCCAGTATCGCTTCAATGGTTTCACGGCTGACCGCCTTGTCCAGAAACGCCCGCACCGACTTGCGGTTTTTTATCGCCTCACTGACATTCATGCTTTCGGCACCCTTCCCAGCAGATAAAACTCATCATTCGCCCGCATCGACATCATATTCGCCATGCGGTTACTCATGCCGAAAAAGGCCGAAATCCCGGCAATATCCCAGATATCCTCATCGCTGAAACCATGCTCACGCAGCAGCACAAAATCGTCGTCATCAATATCTGCTGAATCCAGGCAAACCGTCATCGCAAAATCCAGCATCGCTTTCTGGCGCGGGGTGATGTCCGCCTTGCGGTGATTAATCGCCACCTGATCGGCAATCAGCGGGTCTTTGGCACGGATACGCAGAATCGCCCCGTGCGCCACCACACAATACTGGCAGCCATTGGCATTTGAGGTTGCCACCACGATCATCTCGCGCTCAGCCTTACTCAGCCCGCTATCTTTTTCCATCAGCGCATCATGATAGGCAAAGAAGGCCCGGAACTCCGCCGGACGATGCGCCAGCGCCAGAAACACATTCGGAATAAAACCGGACTTTTCCTGCACTTCCAGAATCAGCTCACGAATATCATCCGGTAAATCCTCCAGCTTAGGCACCGGAAAACGGCTGATGGGTTTATCACTCATACTCATTAAAATTGCTCCTCCGGCATAGCCATTATCGTACTGTTCCCGGCCAGCACAGCGGCCAGACAGGCCTGGGTGCGCGGCAATAAATGCTCACAATAAAACTGACTGGTCAGCAATTTGGCCTGCAGGAAATCAGCATCACCTTCACCGGCATTCAGTAACTCCTGCGCCTTAATCGCACTTTTGACCATCATCCAGCCACCGGCCAGATAACTGATCAGCATCATAAAGTTATAACTGACACTGCCCGGCAGATTACGATCCTCCGCCGCCTTTTCCAGCACAAAAGCTTTGGCATCACGTGCCGCACCCAGCGCCTCCATAAAGTAGCATTTCTCGCTGACATGCAGCCCCTCGGTCTGCGCCATTTTATCCAGTGTCGCCTGCATATCATCCAGCAGACCCTCCAGCACTTCGCCCTGATTCGACAGCATCTTACGTCCGATCAGATCCAGCGCCTGCACGCCGTTGGTACCTTCATAAATCGGCAGAATCCGCGCATCACGGTAATGCTGTGCGGCACCGGTTTCCTCGATAAAGCCCATACCGCCATGCACCTGAATACCCAATGAGGTCAGCTCCTGCGCCATTTCGGTCAGCCAGCCTTTGATAATCGGTGTATAAAGCTCCACCCGTTGCGCATGGGCGGCCTTCTGTGCCGGATCAGTCGCATAATTCGCCCGGTCAATCTCAGCCGAAGCGGTCAGCGCCAGCGCCCGCATTGCCTCATTGGCGGACTTCATCACCATCAGCATACGCCGTACATCGGGATGCTGAATAATCGGAATCCGTGAACCGTCACGGCGGGTACCCTGCAAGCGTTCTTTGGCAAATGCGGCGGCTTGCTGATAGGCCCGCTCAGAAATCGCCAGCCCCTGTAAGCCAACCGCCTGACGGGCGTGGTTCATCATGGTGAACATATACGACAGGCCGTTATGTGCCTCACCGACCAGATAACCTTCGGCGTCCTTAAACTCCATCACACAGGTCGGACTGGCATGGATACCCAGCTTGTGTTCCACTGAAATACAGTGGGCATTATTACGCTCACCCGGCTCACCGCCGGCATCCAGCTTAAATTTCGGCACAATAAACAGTGAGATACCCTTCACCCCGGCGGGTGCGTCCGGCAGGCGCGCCAGCACCAGATGGATAATATTATCCGCCATCTGATGATCACCCCAGGTAATGAAAATCTTCTGCCCGGAAATCAGGTAGTGCTCACCCTGCGGTACGGCTTTGGTCTTCACCGCCGCCAGATCGGTGCCGGCATCCGGCTCAGTCAGATTCATGGTGCCCGTCCATTCCCCGGCGATGAGTTTGGGCAAATAGGCATTCTGCAATTCGGCACTGCCGTGATGGCGCAGGCTTTCCATCGCGCCCTGACTCAGCAGCGGACACAGTGCAAAGGACAGGTTGGCCGAGTTCCAGATTTCGGTGACGGCGGTGCTTAATACATTCGGTAAAGCCTGTCCGCCGAATTCTTCATCTGCAGTGAGTGACATCCAGCCGCCTTCGGCAAATTGCTGATAGGCTTCCTTAAAGCCCGGTGCTTCCTGCACACCATTGTCTCCCAGCGTCACGCCGTCCTGATCACCGCTCCAGTTCAGCGGGGCGAGGACATCACTGCCCAGCTTACCGGCTTCTTCGAGAACAGCCATCGCCAGATCGGTATTGACTTCGTCCAGCCCGGCACTTTCGCCCAGTGCATCGAGGCCGATGAGGTGGCGCAGTACGAATTCTGCGTCTTTGTAGGGGTGGGTATAGCTCATTTCTTCCTCCTGTTGTGGCGGGTGGGGTGCCACTGGCATGGTTGCATATTGTGGGGGTATTTTGGCAGATATTGGGGCGGAGGCTCTAGTTCTTTTGTGTGGGGCGCAGTGCCTCAGGAAAAAGTCAACAGCACACAGCTGTGCCCCGGTGACGGGTGGTCAGCCTGCCTTCCGCAACACCGAAACCCGGAAATCCGCCTCCAGACTCAACTCCGGCAAGACCTCACAAGCCTGCTGCTTTTCCTTAGAAGCCGTCCAGTAATACGGCGTCATCGCCAGCAAGCCCTTCACCGCCTCACTATCCGGCAGCACTAACGGGTAACTCACGTTTTCAGTCGGCTGTTGTACAAGTCGCACATCGGAGGGCTGATCATCCGCCACGGTATGTAGTTGTGGCTGGTCATAAATCAGCTCACGCAGGGCGAATAAATGCTGCTCGCCCGGATGCGCCCACAGATACAACCCGCCCGGCTTCAGCACCCGCACCACTTCAGCTTCGGGCACCGGTGCAAACACACGCAGCAGCACATCCACCGAGTTATCCGCCAGCGGCAAGTCATAGCTGGAGGCCACCGCAAACTGCATGCTGGGATAGCGTTTGGCTGCCATGCGCATCGCATCACGGGAAATATCAGTACCAATAAAATGATGGCTACCGGCAAGTTGAGTGCTCACTCTGCCCATGTAATAACCTTCTCCGCAACCGGCATCGAGAATATTCAGCGCCGTATTATCCGGAAAGGTCTTGCTGATCAGCTCAGCCAGTTTATCGGCCAGCGGCTGATAAAAGTCACGCTCCAGAAAAGCCCGCCGCCCCTGCAACATCGCTTTGTTATCTCCCGGCTCAGCGGAGTTCTTTTTATTGGCCAGCAGCAGGTTGATATAGCCCTCTTTAGCCACATCAAAGCTATGCCGGTTACTGCAGCGAAAGCTGTACTCATCCGATGTCAATGGCTCCCGGCACACCGGACAGCGCCAGCCCGCATCCGCTATTTGTGCCGGTGGCTGTGGCTCTGAAGGGGTCTGCACTTCCGGCTCCGGTTTTGGCGCCCGCCCTTTGATTTTTACCTGACTCCAGACATCTTTCACGCTTCTTTACTCCCGCAGACTTTGCATCCGGCCCGTTTAGGCAACCGGATTGGCGTCCATTCCATATTCAGTGAATCCAATAACAATACCCGCCCCACCAGCGCATCACCAGCTCCGGTGAGTAGCTTAATGGTTTCCAACGCCTGCATACTGCCCAACACGCCCAGCAGCGGCCCGATCACGCCATTCTCGCTACAGGTTTCCGGCAGGCCCGCCACATCACCGTAAAAACACTGATAACACGGGCTGTCCGCCACACCAGGATGAAACACTGAAATCTGCCCTTCCCAGCGGATCGCAGCAGCAGAAACCAGCGGTTTCACCGCCTCAACACAGGCGCGATTCACGGCAAAACGTGAGTCCAGATTATCCGTACAGTCGACCACCACATCGACCGATTTCACGGCCTCCAGCAGGGCAGCATCGTCCAGCGCCTCCGGTATGCAAGTTACCTCAATATCCGGGTTTATCTGCGCCAGACGCTGCGCGGCAGACTCAACTTTTGGCACATCAACTGCATCTGTTGAATGCACAATCTGGCGCTGCAAATTAGTCAGATCCACCGTATCCGGATCAGTCAGCACCAGCCTGCCCACCCCCGCTGCGGCAAGGTACATAGACACCGGCGAACCCAGCCCACCGACACCAACAATCAGCACACGGGATTGCAACAGCCGTTCCTGCCCTTCCACATCAAAATCCGGCAGCATGATCTGGCGGCTGTAACGTAATAATTGCTGGTCAGTCAGCTCCATGGTGCAACTCCTTTAAAGCTGTGGTGATGTGTCATGCAAAAATAACCCAGGTGGTGGCAATGTACTTGACCCCGGCATGCAGCTCCGCCGCCCGGTGTTCATGCGTCCAGAATGGCGGAAACAATACCAGCTTACCCTTTTCCGGCTGCACCCGGATATCCTGATACAGGAAATCGGTGGAGCCTCCGGCGGCTTCCGGCACATCATTCAGATACCATAACGCCACCAGCTGGCGTTCCGCGAACTGGTGGCTGCCGCCGTCAATATGCCAGTGATAATACTCACCGGGCTGATAACGCTGAAGGTTATAGCCCAGGTCTTTGAACGGCCCCTTAAAGAACGGGTAGGCCTCACGGAACTCGCGCAGCGCCAGACTCAGCGAGCGGTGCAGGTTATTATCCACATCTTTCCAGTGCGGTTTGTCACTGCCGCTGACCACTAAGTCAGTGGTTTTTTTCACACTGCGGTCACTGCCCATGGTCTGGCCAATACGTCCTTCATACTGATCCTGCTGATTCTGCTCAAAACGCTCCACCATGTTATCGCACAGAAAATCAGGCAGGGCATTCGGCCAGGCAAAGATAAAGCTGCCCGGTTTCAGTTCGGATAAATTTTTCAGGTCTGGGCGTTTCATATCCATAGAATTTACCGGTTTCAGGAAAAGCAAAACAAAGCCTACATGATACGCTAAATCTGGCAAATAGCCCTGCAAAACGCTACTATAGCGCGATGGAGCCACAAATCTATCAAGTCAAATCTATCGGACAGGGAACACTTTATATCATGCCCTGCCCTAAAGCGGAGCAGTTAGGCGACGGCCTTAACCGCCTGAGCAGCATGAGAATTAATAAAGTTGTGTCACTGCTGGAAACGGAAGAAGCTGTGCGGCTGGGTGCTGCGATGGAAAAACAGCTGTGTGAACAGCTCGGCATGGCCTTTGAGCAGTTCCCCATCCGGGATCGCAGCACACCAAAAAAACCGGCGCAGTTCCGCCAGCTGGTAAATAAGCTTTACGCCGAATTACAAAGCGGCAGCAATATCGCCATTCACTGCTATGCCGGGATTGGCCGTACCGGACTGCTGGCAGGCGGTTTACTGATCACTGAAGGAATGTCGGTCAATAATGCCGTTGAGTTGATGTCCGATGTGCGCGGGCACAATATGCCGCAGACTCAGGAGCAGTATGAATACCTGATGGACTTTGCCTCCGGCGAGGAAGCACTGGAGGAAGAACCCAAACGCTCCGGCGGCTGGTTCAGCCGTTTATTTTCCATGGCCTGAACTGCATTATTTTCTCGTCCAGAACCAGGCCATAAAAGCACCGGCAACTCCACCGAACAAATGTCCGTCCCAGGACACACCGGTTTGAAACGGCATAATCCCGCTTAACAGGCTGGAGCCGTACATAAATGCGACCACCAGCGCGACAATCATCGGCACAATGCGCCGTTCCAGAAAGCCGGACACAATCAGAAACACTGCCAGACCAAACACCAGCCCGCTGGCGCCGATATGTAATGATGAACCGCGCCCGAACAGCCACAGCAATGCACCTCCCAGAATCACAATAGCCACCACAATCACCCGGCTGTTGGCTTTGGAACCGGCCAGCAGGGTCATCAGCACGATCAGCGGCACAGTATTACTCATAATATGCCCCAGATTACCGTGCAGAAACGGCATGGTGACAATACCAATCAGGCCTCCCGCGTCTCTGGGAACCAGGCCGTAGCTTTCCAGCGGCAAAAACCGGTCGAGCAGAAATACCACCCAGATAATGCCGATAAAGGTTAAAACCAGCGGTAATTCTTCACGAATGCGGTGTGCGTGATCTTTCATATCCGTTCTCAATTATTTTGATAATGCGGCTTGCTTGCCGAAACAGTTTTATTTTAGCTGAGCCGTGATATTTTGACAGCCGGCCAGATCAGCTGCCAGCACCTCACTACCGATGGCCTGCATGTGTGCAATATTCCGTTCGGGAATCGCTGCAACATCAGGATGCGAGGCAATCGCCTGCTCCAGACTGGCCTCCCGTAACAGGTGCAGCATCGGCCAGGGCGAACGGTTAGTATAGTTTTCGGCATCATTCTCTGCGGTATCGGCAAACTGATAATCCGGGTGAAAGCTGGCGACCTGAAACTCGCCTTCATAACCCTCCTGCTCCAGCAAACCATCGACCAGATCCAGAAAATCATTGTAATCGTGAAAGTCTTCCAATACGCCGGGATGAATCAACAGCGTGGTTTCCAGCTCTGCAGCGGGCGTGTCATGTAAATGCCGTAACTCATGCAGCACATCTTCGAGCAGGTACTCTGGTCGCGCGGAGTCAGTGACCACAAAGCGCACCCGACCATTGCTATAAGGCTGATGCGCAAACGGGCACAGGTTATCTTTTAACACCCGCTTTTCCAGCCAGCAACGGGTCCGGGCTTCAATATCGGCAGCGTTGGCCGGTGAGTGAATGGTCATTATTGTTTACCCCGCCTGTTCATGCATGTTCATCAAACACCATCTCCACAAACTTTTTACCCGCTACCACCTCACTATCAGCTATCAAATCAGAGGTAACACGTTTTTTGCGGAACCAGAGAAGCAGTAATACTAACAGGGCAAGCACAACACCGCCCCAAATAAACAAGGGACTACGGACAAAAGAATCATCAGCATCAGACGCGGGGGCAGCTTGGGGCAGTGACGGGTCTGCAGGCACTGATACTGAGGGTTCAACTGCAGTCGCTGCCGGAGGAGATGTGTTGGCTTTGGGATCGGGCGCTCCGGGATAATAATTCGACGCCGGGCTTTGCTGGTGGCTGTAGGGCCTGACATTGTAGTTAATATTGCCGGTCGCACTACCTGCGGATTTCGGGATACTCTGTCCAGATGTTGTCGTTTCGGGGACAATCAGCGGTGCCGGTCTTGGCGCAGGCCGGATAGCGTCTGTGGAACGAAGATCTGCGATCGGCGGAATATCAGCCTGATCACCTCCGGAATCCGGCTCTTCCGGCGGCGAATTAACGACCAGGGACTCATCGACCGGGGCGGAAGACTGTTGCAGCACCGGCAAGGCAATCACCCCGGCCAGTGCTGTCACCGCAAGACCACCCACCATCCAGCCACCGTAACGTTTCCACAACGGACGTTTGGGCATAAAGTTGGTCAGAGCGTGGTATTTACTCAACTCCGGCGGTAACGGTGTGCTGTCGAGCAAAACCGGTACCAGGCGCTTCTTCTGCGTAAGCGCAATACCATACTCCTTCCCCACCCACTCTGACTCGCTGGCATTACGGCTCCAGAACACCATCACCCGCTCGCATTCCTGCAGCTTGCGGGTAATCACATCCTCCCACTGATCACCGAAGGCAATGTCATCAATATCACGGAACACCTGTGCACCACCGGCTTCCAGCAAGGCAACAGCATGCTGAACAGGCTCACTGTCCTTGCGCGCATAGGATACGAATACGGTACGTTGCACAGATACTTCCCCCGAATCAGCCATAGTTTCCCTTTTACTATAGCTGATTCGGGCTTATATCGTGCAAGTCACACAGCTTATTTACCAAACAAACCTTTAATCAGATTAATAATGCTGAACAGACAACCACCGGCCTGCTGATTGGTTTGCGGACAATGAACAGTCATCGTTACTTTACGCCGATAAGGCTCACGGAAACTGGTTCCCAGCCCCAGTACGGTCAGGCAATCCCGCCTGATTTCCGGCGTCACTTCATCAGTAGCAGTGATTTTCATAGCACTCAGATAACGCCGGATTGATGACACACCGTTCACTTCATTCTGAGCAGAAGCAGCGACCCATGCTTTCACCAAAGGCAACTTATTTTTAAAGTCATTCAGCAAACTACGCGCCACCAGGCCAGCTGCTTCAGTCCCGAGATCCGCCGGGTTAGTCACCGGACAGTTAGCCGTGGCAATGGAAAAGGCACTGTCATCCAGGCGCATAATATAAGATCCCAGCGGCAGCTGATCCTTTTCAATACGGCCTTCCGCATCGGTACTGCCGGTATAAACTTTGTCCGGCGCGAAGAAAAGGCTGTACTTCAGATAAGGCACCGGCTGCCCTGAACCATTGCAGAGCAGTTGTGCATCAAGGTGGGCAATAGCCTGAATATTATTCAGTTGTTCCGGCTCCAGTAAAAAGCCCAGCATGTGTGCACGACGCTCATTGAGCAGCGCAATATCAATCAGCGGATCAACCCTGCCATGCATAATCGCCAGCCGCTTCATGGCAAAGCTGCGGATAGCGGTAAACTCCAGATCAGCCAGACGCTGATCCTCAACGGAACCGTCACGCATGGCCATCAGCGCCGGACTCAGAAAACGCTCGCCGATTGTCTGCTGCTCCTCACTGACCAGCCCCAGCGGATGCCCTTCTTCACGGCCATTGGCGTATTCAGTGGCCCGCAGTTCCAGCCACTCCTCCATTTTCCGGGCACCAAACGGATCATGCTGCCGGTACTCAGCCAGGGTCAGTGAGCTGTAATCAGCCAGATAGGCATCATACTCAAAGTCACTTAAACTAACAGCCAGTTTGAGGTAGTTATCCGGCAACAGGTGGCGCACATCATCAATCGTTGCATCCCGCTCCCCGCCATCCGCTTTAATCAGCCGGTTAGACTCTCCGGTTGTGGAAACCGGCTGATAAGCCAGACCACTGTCATTTCGCGCAAAAGATAAAATGCTTACCACGCCGTCATCGGCCATATTGCCGCCGATCCTGGCCGGATACAGGGTGATCTTTGGCTCATCCCCGCCCTCTGCCTGACGCAGGATGTTTCCGGAAATTTCACCGCCATCCAGCAAACCGGCAATCGAGATTGAATGCGCCCCCCGGGTCATAATATCGTTATTCAGAATACGCAGATTACGGTACAAACCATCACTGGCAAAAATGCCCTGCAACGGCCCGTTAGGCGCACAGATTTCACAACCCTTTATCGTGGTATTTTCCAGAACGGCACCGGCCATCTGGTCGGCCATACGAATATAAACACCACCTTCAAAACGGTGTACCGGCGGCGGAATAAGCTGGATAGCATCACGATGGGCATCGCTATAACTGCGGTTATCGGTAATTTTCAGATTTTCAATGCGCACATTATGATTCCAGACCCGCACCGCGTCAGTCTGGTGCTCACCGGACAATTCAATATCCTGCTTATCTGCAAACTGAAAAAAATCGACTTCCGGTTCGGTAATTTCCTGCCCGGCATTGGCAATAACATCTGCCCAGTTTATACAGCTGGCCTGACAGGTTTCGCTATCGAGCACATATAGATACTCATTCTGCTTACCCGGCGGTGAAAGAAATACATTATTCGATGCTTCCAGTTCACTAATTTTAGCCGGGGTGTTAGCAAGAATCTCGCGGGCTTCTTCAGCGCGCTGTTGGTAAGCAGCCAGATTGGCTTTCGCACTGGTGATTTTAGCTGCAATTTCATCGGAAGCCTGCTCTGATGCCTGCAGGGCTTCCAGTTGTTCGATATAAGCGGGGAGATAGTTGGGGCTGTCCGGATCAAGGTATTTTGCGGTCTGCACCAATGCCTCATTGGCTTTACGTAATTCACGGGCATGGTGGTTATACAGCGTATGGGTGTTTATTGCAGTCGGGGTTTCTGCCATGTGACACGCTCCTGAGGTTTAGAGAGATTACATCCGTTCGTCTCTTTTTATACACCGCCTGTAGGTTTTTTTCATAAAAATTTCGCAATAACTTAAGGCAATCCCTATTTTGCAATTAAATGCTGCACACCCCGCCTTCATAAACATCCATCACTGACTTTAACTCACGGTAAATATACTCCTGCTCCGGTTTTGAATAAGCGGCCAGCAGCTCAGGCACTTCGTCTTTTTCCACCGCATACAGCAGCTTATTAACCTGCATACAACCCAGGCCGGCAATTTCTTCAATGACGCTGTCCAGTTTAACCAGATCCAGATCAGACACCGGCTCAGCAGGTACCACATTCTGCGGGAAGCTTTCACCGCCAAACCAGAAATCCAGTCCTTTTTCCAGAAACTCATCGTAATTCAGATAATGGGTGCCGTCGCAGGAAAAATTCAGACCGACCTTGCCATTGACAATATTCAGCGAGGCGGAACGCAGATAGATAGTTTCATCGGCGAAACGCAACGCTTTAAACTGCTGCAAAATCTTGTTTATTTCTGCCGGAGGAACAGTGGCACGCTCAAAATACGGACGACGCGGATAGGCCAGACAGATATTACTGTCCGCCAGCTCGTCCATAGTGAGCAGCCGGTAAACATAAGGATCATCAACATGCCAGATGGTTGAGCGGCTACTGGAAAAGTGAATCTGGATATGATGCACACCCTGATCCAGAATCAGAGCTTTATGTACCGACAGCACATGGTCGATTTGCTGATCCATCAGGCTTTCCACACGCTCCTGATAAAACAGCCCCTGACGAATGGCCGGATCACCCTTAATCTGCCGCCACTGGCTGGGCTCCTCATACATGACATTGGTATGCGGAAGCTCACGCAGGTCGAAGTCCACGCCCATAAACCCGACCCGTTCGCCCTGTGCATTGCGCAGGGTTTTCACCGCCGTCAGTGAGGGACGCTTTTTATTACGGCTGATATAAGCTTCGGATAAATGACAGTTAATGCTGGCATCGTGCATGTGCTGCATATAAGGCCGGGTTGAACGATCGCGCCCGCGCATTTCCTCATCAGCGCCATAGCGATTAATATTCGAGCTGACCTGAATGCCGTTGTCATCCAGCACATAGACATATTTACAGTAATCCAGCGCCTCAAATATTTCCCGCAGCCGCTCATCCAGCCGGTCGGCATCACTCATCAGCGCTGGCAGATCATCAGTGACTTTGGCCAGTGCATCACTGAGTACTTCACTCAACATGGCGCGCTGGGCATTAATGGAATGTTTCAGTGTATTCGGCATAAGGGCATGACCATTATTGTCTTTTTGATGTTTTTATAATCCCTGCTCAGGGCAGAAGATGGTATATCTACCAAGCGATAGAAGTATTTCTTGTAAATCCGGACTTGAACTCCGGATTTACAAGAAATACTATAAGTCTATGATCACACGACACATTACACCTGAACTGCATGCACTGCTAAAAGAATACCCCATAGTCACGGTACTCGGACCAAGACAGGCCGGAAAAACCACATTAACCCAGTCTGCACTTCCGGATTTTGAGTACGTTAACCTTGAAACACCTGATATCCGCAAATTTGCGACAGAGGATCCGAAGGCTTTTCTCCACCAATATCCGCAGCGGGTTATTTTTGATGAAATTCAGCGCACACCACACCTGCTCAGCTACCTGCAGGGCATTGTGGACAAAAAACGGCAGAACGGACAGTTCGTTCTGACCGGATCACATCAGCTGGAACTGAGAGCAGCCATCTCCCAGTCACTGGCCGGGCGTACCGGCATGCTGCATTTATTGCCGCTGAGCATTGCTGAACTGACAGAGCACGGCATCCGGTTCGAAGACTTTGCTGAGTATATCTTCCACGGTTTTATGCCCCGTATTTATGACCAGCAACAGCGTCCGCATATTGCCTATGCAAACTACTACCAAACCTATCTCGAGCGGGATGTACGCCAGCTAATCAATCTGAAAGATGCCAGTTTATTTGAAAAGTTTGTTAAATTACTGGCCGGAAGGGTCGGGCAGATTATTAACTACCAATCGCTTGCCAACGATGTTGGTGTGGATAGTAAAACTATCACTCACTGGCTATCTATACTTGAGGCTTCTTTTGTAGTTTTCAAACTACCGCCGTATTTTGAAAACTTTGGCAAGCGGGTCATAAAGTCACCGAAATATTATTTTTCTGACACCGGATTACTGGCCTATCTGCTGGATATAGGACAGACAGGACAAGTCAGACGTGATCCGTTACTGGGCAATCTGTTTGAAAATCTGGTTGTTCTGGAGGCTGTGAAAACACGTTACAACCGTGGCCTGACTTCTAATCTGTATTTCTTCCGCGACAGCAGTGGCAATGAAGTCGACTTGCTGTTTAAGTCCGGTACTCATTTACATGGCATTGAAATCAAATCAGCGGCAACCTGGAACAGCAGCTTCAAAAAAGGCCTGCTGTATTTTTCTGAAAAAAATCATGCACTGCAAAGCGGTACCATTGTTTACAGCGGTGAGTCCAGAAATTTCAGCGACGGAATCCGCGCTTTGCCGTTTACTGAGGTTGCGGCAATATTTTCCTGACCAGCCCGGTAAAGCCATAACCTCACTTACCAGGCAATAGAGTCCTGATCTACGACTAACTCACCATCACGTAACACCAGCACCCGATCCGCTTTTTCCGCAACCGCCTGACTGTGTGTCACAATCAGCAGTGTCTGCTGCAGCTGCTGAGTCACCTCAAACAGCAAGTCCAGCACCAATGCACCGGTTTCAGCATCCAGATTGCCGGTCGGTTCATCAGCCAGCACCAGTGCGGGCTGGTGAATTAAAGCCCGGGCAATGGCCACCCGCTGTTGCTCGCCGCCGGATAGCTGATCCGGGAAAGCTTCAGCTCTGCCGGACAGGCGAATGGTTTCCAGCCAGTGCTGCAAACGCTGCTGCTGTTGCCCGCGGGGCACATCCAGTAATTCCAGTGGCAGCAGAATATTCTCCGCGATCGTCAAAGTCGGAATCAGATTGAACTGCTGATAAATAAAGCCGATATGCTGGCGGCGGAACAGGGTCAGCTCAGGCTCTTTCAGGTTTGCCAGATTGTTACCGGCAATGCAGATTTCACCCCGCTCTGGCGAGTCAATCCCACCCAGCAGGTTTAACAGCGTCGATTTGCCGGAACCACTACTACCCACCAGTGCCACCCGCTCACCCGCCTTTAATGACAGGCTGACCTGATTCAGTACGGTGTGTTGCTGACCCGCTTCCGGGTATGAGTAGCGCAGTTGGCGGGCTGTGAGCAAAGCGGAATACCTTCCTGTGATGAATAACGCCGATAAGAGTAAGGTATAAGCACAAGCCAGTAAAATATTGCGTATATTTCTGCTTAGCTTCTGTAAAAATCTTATTGCCTGAATTATCACGCAGGTGTAAACAGAAGTACCCATTTTAAAAAACAAAGAGGAGTGTTTTATGTGCGATCTGAATGGTTGTGGTTCACAGGTTAATATGCCCGCATTGAAAGTTGATCCGCAGCAGCGACGTTTATTTTTACAGGGACTCGCCACCCTGCCTCTGGCAGCTGTATTGGCCTATCCGGAACTGGCGAGCGCGGCGGCGGACAAGTTGCAGGATGTCAGCCTTGATGTTGGTGATAAAAAGGTAACAGCAGCACTGGCACTTCCGGAAGCTGAAAAAGCACCGGCAGTCATACTGATTCACGAGTGGTGGGGGTTGAACGACCAGATAAAAGCCGTAGCCGCTGAACTGGCTGAAATGGGCTATATCGCGCTGGCAGTTGATTTGTATGGTGGCGAGGCAGCTGCTGATCCGGAAGGTGCCAAGGCACTGATGCAGGCGGTTGATGCGGAAGCAGCGACCAATACCCTGACCGGCTGGGTGGATTTTCTGAAAAACCATGAGCGCTCCACCGGCAAAGTGGCAACCATGGGCTGGTGTTTTGGTGGCGGCTGGTCATTGAATGCCTCGATTGCCACACCGGTTGATGCAACCGTTATTTATTATGGCCGCGTCACACCACCGGCAGATGAGCTGAAAAAGCTTAACGGCCCGGTGCTGGGACACTTCGGTAAGCTGGACAAGAGTATCAATGAGGAAATGGTGTCCGGCTTTGAGAAGGAAATGGAAGCCGCAGGCAAATCAGATACGTTAACCGTGCATTGGTACGATGCAGATCACGCTTTCGCCAACCCGACCGGGGCGCGTTATGACGAAGCAAATGCCGCACTGGCCTGGGAACGCACTACGGAGTTTTTGAAGGAGCAGCTGGGTAGTTGATCCGGCTGGCAGGTTATCAGCTTTTCTTTTTGCAGATCCGGAGTGACTCAGACTCCGGATTTTCTTTGTGACCGGCGATACCACATAGCTTAACCTAAACCGTCAAATACCGCTGCACCAACCCGTCATTCAGCTCACTCATCTCACCCTCAGCCACCCGCCGCCCGCGGTCGAGAATACAAAACCGATCCCCCACCCTGCGTGCAAACGGCAGCTTCTGCTCCACCAGCAGCACAGTCAGGCCAATCTCTTTATTCAATTTGCGGATAATATCGCCAATCTCGGCGACAATATTCGGCTGAATCCCTTCCGTGGGTTCATCCAGAATCAACAGTTTCGGATCAAGCACCAAAGCCCTGCCAATCGCCAGCTGTTGCTGTTGCCCGCCGGATAAGTCACCACCACGCCGCCCGAGCATTTCCTTCAGCACCGGAAACAGTTCAAAAATAAACTCCGGAATCTGCCGCACATTATCACGTCGTGCAGGCAAACCAATTAGAAGGTTCTCTTCCACGGTCAGCAGCGGAAAAATCTGCCGACCCTGCGGCACATAGCCAATGCCCAGATTGGCACGCTGCTCAGCATCGTATTTGAGCAGATCAACAGGCTGTTGCCCCTCGCCCTCTGAGGGAGAGGGGTTGGGGTGAGGGTGTTTTCCCTGATAATGAATCACACCATCCTTCACCGGCAGCAGCCCCATAATGCACTGCAACAGCGTGGTTTTACCCACACCATTCCGCCCCATCAGCACCGTACACTCACCTTCCGGCACCTGCATTTCCAAGTCCCACAGGGTATGACTCTCACCGTAATATTGATTGATCTTTTCTACGCTTAACATGTCATTCCCCCAGATACACTTCAACGACCCGAGGATCATTCTGCACATCATCCATCGACCCTTCAGCCAGCACACTGCCCTGATGCAGCACCGTCACCCGCCTTGCAATCGAGCGCACAAAATCCATATCATGCTCCACCACCACCACAGAATGCTTCCCGGCCAGCGAAGTCAGCAGTTCAGCGGTGCGATCCATTTCCTGGTGCGTCATCCCCGCCACCGGCTCATCCACCAGCAGCAGATGCGGCTTCTGCACCAGCAGCATGCCGATTTCCAGCCACTGCTTCTGCCCATGCGACAGCGCACCGGCTTCCTGATGACGCTGTTCGCTCAGGCCAATGGTCTGCAGGGTTTCATCAATCAGATCCTGCTGCTCACCACTCAGCTGTGCGGTGAGACTGAACCACACACGCTTGTCGCCGTGCATGGCCAGTTCGAGGTTCTCTGCTACTGTATGCGACTCAAACACTGTCGGTTTCTGAAACTTGCGACCAATTCCGGCGCTGGCAATTTCCGGCTCGGTCATGCGCAACAAGTCCATGTGCTTACCGAAATAAGCGCGGCCACTGTCCGGGCGGGTTTTACCGGTAATAATATCCATCATAGTGGTTTTACCGGCACCATTCGGGCCGATGATGCAGCGCAGTTCTCCGGCATCAATGGCCAGATTCAGGTCATTAATCGCCTTGAAACCGTCAAAGCTGACATTAAGATTTTCCAGATACAGAATCGGGCCGTTTTTCACATCCAGCTCACCGGAATAACGCGGCACCACAAATGACCACTGGCGATCCGGACGCATGGCCTGACGCACATCGGTTAATACGCTCATGCGGCGACCTCCTGTGTGCTATCCGGGTTGGCAGGCGGAGATTTTGGACGACGTTTGAACATCCGGAACAAACCGGCAATACCCTGTGGCAGATACAACGTGACCAGCACAAACAAGGCACCGAGCATAAACAGCCAGGAGTCCGGCATCAGTCCGGTAAACACCGTCTTGCCGTAATTAACCAGAATTGCGCCCAATACAGCACCATACAATGTGGCCCGCCCGCCAATCGCCACCCAGATCACCAGCTCAATCGAATTCAGCGGCGAAAATTCACCTGGGTTGATAATGCCGACCTGCGGCACATACAACGCTCCGGCAATACCAGCCAGTATCGCGGAAAAGGTAAACACCCAGACCTTGTAATTTTCCACCCGGTAACCGACAAAACGGGTACGGCTTTCCGCATCGCGAATTGCCACGGTAACCCGCCCCAGCCGCGAAGTAACGATATAACGGCAGGCCAGATAACCGGCCGCCAGCGCAATCCCCGACGCAACAAACAGGGCAATACGGGTACCGTCCGCCTGCAGACTGAAACCGAGTATGTCCTTGAAGTCGGTCAGGCCGTTATTGCCACCAAAGCCCATTTCATTACGGAAGAAGGCCAACAGCAAAGCATAAGTCAATGCCTGAGTCATGATGGACAGATACACCCCGGTCACGCGGGAGCGGAAAGCCAGCCAGCCAAACACAAACGCCAGCACACCGGGCACCAGCATCACCATCAGCAGGGCAAAAGGAAACCAGTCAAAGCCATACCAGAACCACGGCAGCTCCGTCCAGTTGAGGAAGACCATGAAATCGGGCAGCTCCGGATTGCCATACACCCCCCGGTCACCGATCTGGCGCATCAGGTACATACCCATGGCATAGCCGCCCAGCGCGAAAAAGGCACCGTGCCCGAGGCTGAGGATGCCCAGATATCCCCAAACCAGATCCACCGCCACCGCGAGCAATGCGTAAGTCAGATACTTACCCAGCAGAGTGACCATGTAGGTGGGCACATGCCAGGGATGGCCTTCCGGCAACAGCTGGTTGAGCAGCGGTACCGTGATCAGTACACCAAACAAAACGGCCAGCATGATCTGACCGCCACGGTCACCGGCCAGCGGCTTGAAAATGGATTGAATCAGCATGACCTGCCCTTTTCCAAAGTAATGCATACTTATAAGCAAAGGACGTGCCACTTAATAACGGCTGCAGGATATTGTACGAATAGTCATTCCGGCTGATATTTCTGAACACCTGCACCGGATCAGAGCATGCACTACAGCACTCTGCACTAAATAAGTTCATTGCCCGCCATCAACAGCCGGATTATTTGGCAACTGTTCAATTATTTTCTGGCCGGGATGCACTCATCCATGGTCTTCATAAATAAAGTGGATGTCTGCATCAGATAAAATGCTGAGATTTTCTCCTTATGCTTGTCAGTAATCATGCAGTATGAAAAACTCGACAAATGGACAACGAACCTGTGGCACATGAAGTAAAGTCAGATTACTGGCGTATTCTTATTGTGGATGATCATCCGGTTATCCGCGCAGGGATCGGTGCCGTCATCAATAACGAACCGGACATGAAAATCTGTGCCGAAGCCGCGGGCCAGCAACAAGCCTGGCAGGCGATACAGGAGTCGCCTCCCGATCTCGCGATTATTGATATCTCACTGGAAGAAGGCAGTGGTTTCAGCCTGATCCGGCGTATCAGGACGGCCAATCTGCCGGTAGAGATACTGGTGTTATCCATGCATGATGAGTCCTTATACGCTGAACGGGCCCTGCGCGCCGGGGCACGGGGTTATATCAGCAAACAGGAGGCCACTGATCACGTGGCGACCGCCATCCGCAAAGTCCTGGCGGGGAAAATTTATCTCAGTGAAGCTATGACTGAGCGCCTGTTACTGGGCATCGCCCAGAATGCTGATCACAGCGATGGCGATGACTCCCCAATCAGCAGGCTGTCTGACCGTGAGCTGGAGGTCTTCTGGTTGATTGGTGAGGGCGTAGGGGCTACCGAGATTGCCAACCGTTTGCATCTCAGCGTAAAAACTATTGAAACGCATCGTGACCGCATCAAGAAAAAACTGGGTCTGGACTCGGCCAGTGAGCTGAACCGCTTTGCCATGCAATGGCTGCTGGAACACCCGCACCGGGAAAGCGCCTGAGTATGCTGAGTATGAGCGGGGCAGAAAAAAAAGCTGATTCCGGGGAACCAGCTTTTGCAAACATGAAGTGTGTGTGCTTCTTGAGGACAACCAAAGCAAATAAAGGCTTATTTTGGAATCATAACTGGGAGAGCTGTTTCACCGCATTTGCTTTGAGAGCCTAGTTTAGCAACATTTCAGACCCAAAAATGTCGGTGTTTCCCTGACTCACGGGTAGGGGCTTTATCTGCCGGCCCTGTCAAGCATGCTACTTACCCTGACAAAGCTCCTGCTTCCACTGTTCATTAACCTCTGCCAGCCTTTCGGCCAGCGAAAATACCTCATCCCGCTGCTCACGGGCCGCCTGTTCCACCTGCCTGGCCAAGCCTGTAACCTGCGGCGAAAGCAGAATAGCACTTTCCCCCGCCAACGCATGCGCCAGAGTGGCCAGTTCAGCGTACTGCTTTCTCTTTGCAGCGGCACGGAGTTCCGGGCTCATCTCCTTCCCCTTTTCCAGCGCCATGTCAATAAGCTCACCGAGCACGCCGGATTTGGCATTGTATTTTTTCTGCAGCGCAGGCCAGTCAACCAGCTCAGATGCTTCTGCCATGTTTTCCGTTTCTTTTACTTGCGGCCCACTCACTTTACGACCCGGCGTATGGCGCAGAATAGCACTCATCAGATCAGGAATATCAAACGGTTTGGTGAGGTAAGCATCCATTCCGGCCTCCAGCCCTTTGCTGTTATCGCCTTTCAGAGCGTGTGCGGTTACACCGATGACCGGCAAATCAGGCTCTATGGCTTTGATTTTACGGGTTGCCTCATAACCGTCCATCACAGGCATCTGGACATCCATCAGTACCACATCAAAGCCATCAGGCTCCGCTTCCACCTTTTCCACAGCCTGCTGACCATCGTGGGCAAACTCCAGTCTGGCGACAGCATCTTCTAACATAAAGCTTAAAAATGTGCGATTCAATGAACAGTCTTCTACCGCCAGTATGCGGTAATCAGCCAATGCCGCCCCGGCAACCTGAACCGCCGGAACAGGCTCAGTGACCGGTACATTAACTTCGGGCAGCGGCAACGACAGGGTAAAACAGCTACCCCGGCCCGGACGGCTGGTAACACTGATGTCCCCATCCATCAGATGAGCCAGACTGCGGCTGATCGTCAGCCCCAGACCACTCCCACCGGCGCTCCGCGTAAGGGAATCATCCGCCTGCTCAAAGGGAAGAAACAGACGCTGCAGCTGTTCATCGGTCATACCGATACCGGTATCCCTGACCACAAAATGAGTCATATCACCCTCGCGCTGCATACTTAGCGTGACCGAACCCTGCTCAGTGAACTTCACCGCATTGGATAACAGGTTGAGCAAAATCTGTGTCAGACGCTGCGCATCACCCAGCACACACTCAGGCAGTTTTTGGCTATCTTCGATATTAAAACCAAGGCCCTTTTCCTCCGCGCTATCTCTGACAATGGCACCACAGTGCTCAAGCAACTCAGCCGGTACAAACGGACGTGAATCAATACCCAACTTACCCGCCGTAATTTTGGACAGGTCAAGAATATCATTCAGCACTGCCAGCAGATGATCACCGGCATCAGCAATATGGCTGAACAAGGCTTGCGTTTCGTTATCCACACTTTTTTGCTTACCCAGACGCGCCATACCCAGTAAAGCACTGAGCGGTGTGCGGATTTCATGTGACATATTGGTCAGGAAGACGGTCTTGGCATGGTTCGCAGCTTCAGCCAGATGTTTTTCCTGCAGAATAGCCTCCCTGTGCTCCTGCTCCAGCCGCTTACTCTCGGTAATATCACGGGAAATACCGAACAAACCGATAATTGTACCGTCCTCTGTACGTATTGGTCCTTTCGTACTCTGAAAAGTACGTGCACTCCCATCCAATATCGGCACATGCTCTTCAAGTGTAATGATCTCGCCTTTCTTAATAATCTCAGCATCCGTCTGCATTATTATTTTTGCGGCCTCTTCCGTAAGGAACTCACTGTCATCCCGGCCTAAAATCTCTTCGCAAGGCTTACCCAGGTTATCTGCCGCCGACTGATTGAGACTAACAAACTTTCCCTGCATATCTTTGATATAGATAGCATCAGTGGTACTGTCCACCAGGGCACGCAAGCGTGACTGGGCAGTCTGCAGTGCTTCCTGTGTCTGCTTCAGCTCAGTAATATCCACAAAGGTCAGTACCAGACCATCAATGCGGTCATCCAGTGTACGGTACGGAAAGATACGATAGAGGTAGCTGTTACCTTCATCCGAGACCACCACCTCTTCAAAAGGCTGCAAGGTAGCCAACACACTGTGTGCCTGCTCCATCAGGTCGCCATCCGTATAGCGTAAGCGGATATCTTCCAGACTACGACCGATGTCTGCCGGAATCAGACGGAACAGTTTAGTGGCGGAAGGTGTGAAACGTCTGACCCGTAGCTTCCGATCCAGAAACAGAGTTGCCACACTGGTACTATTGAGCAAATTAGCAATATCACTGTTGGCGGCCTCCAGATCCTGCACCTGATCATGCAACTGGTTATTAACGGTGATCATTTCCTCATTGAGTGAATGCAGCTCTTCCTTGGAGGTTTCCAACTCTTCGTTGGTGGATTGCAGCTCCTCATTCATCGACATGACTTCCTCATTAGAAGCCTTGAGCTCCTCGTTGGAGATTTCCAGCTCTTCGATGGTACTTTGCAAATCTTCGCGGGTAGCGGTCAGCTCATATTCCAGCTGTTGCAACTCCTCAGGCACCTGCTCATCCGGCAATGAGGTTTGCCGGACTTCTTCGGCCAGTTTGGTTTCCTCAAATGTCACCAGCAGCAGACCATCGCCCACCTTCGGCGCATCCAGCGGACGCACCCGGATCACCACCAGTTCATGCTCCCCAGCGGCACTATTGCGGGCAATCACCTCAACCAGCTCATTCTTACGCATACACCGCTGCATGGCACTGCGCAGTTTGACGCGCAGACTTTCCCCCGCCATCTCCGCAATATTGCGCGTCGGCTCACCGGAGGCAACCTGCAGATAACGGAACACCGGCCCGTGATAATAAATAGCCTCGCCGCGACGATTCACCAACACTGATGCAGGCACATATTCGCGCAGCAAAATTTCATGTGCGAGTGCGGTGACCGAACCCGGACGCGGATCACGCGGCAGGCCATCGTAACGCAGGCGGGAACGCAGCTCATCGCCACCAGACATCGGCTTAAAATTATGCAAAAAACGCGCATTAATATCGACACGTTTATAAATACGCCATTTCTTTGACAGCGGTTTAAACAGCTGCTCCTGTTGCGTCACCGACTCCGATGAACCCAGAAATAAATACCCCTCTTCATTCAGGGAAAAGTGCATCAGTGCAATCAACTGCTTCTGAACGGCAGCATCCAGATAAATCAATAAATTACGGCAGGAGACCAGATCCAGCCTGGAAAAAGGCGGGTCGCGCACCAGATTCTGATTGGCGAACACCACCAGATCACGAATCCGTTTATGCACCCGGTAATGCTGCCCTTCCTGCACAAAAAAGCGCTGCAGCCGCTCCGGCGTTACGGCCGCGACAATACTTTCCGGATAAAGACCGGAACGGGCCACTTCCAAAGCAGCCTCATCAATATCCGAGGCAAAAATCTGTACGTCGCAGCCAATACCCAGCTTTTCCTGCAGTTCGACCACCAGTATCGCCAGCGAAAAGGCCTCCTCACCGCTGCAGCAGCCGGGTACCCAGGCACGGAACTGGCTGTCCGGCTCCTTCCCTGCCAGCACATCTCTCAGCACTTTCTTTTCCAGCTGCTCCCACGCTTCAGGGTCACGGAAAAACGCAGTCACCCCAATCAGCAGGTCACGCAGCAGCGCTCTGACCTCATCACCATCCTCCCGCAAAATACTCAGGTAAGTTCTGTAACTATCACAATTACGCAGCACCGTACGGCGGTGAATACGCCGGGTCAGTGTGCCGCGTTTATAGCAACTGAAATCATGATTGGTACGGGCATGCAGTAAGGCAAGAATGGGTTGCAGGTCATTCTTTTCCGGCGGCGACATCATCCCGGCTACGCCCCCGTGCCAGCCGGGATGCTTGACATACTTGAGCAGGGCTTCCGGCATTTCTTCCACACGCAGCACAAAATCCACCAGACCGGTGGCAATCGCACTGCGTGGCATACCGTCATATTGGGCTGAATCAGGATTCTGCGCCAGCACAATACCGCCCTCGCCTTTAACCGAGCGCAAGCACTGCGCTCCGTCAGAGCCGGTGCCGGAAAGCACGATGCAGATAGCGTGCTCCTGAAACTCCTCAGCCAGCGAACGGAAGAAGTAATCAATCGGCAGACGCATGCCGCGCCGGGTCAACGGCTCAGTGAGATGCAAGCGCCCTTCCTTAACAAACAGGTATTTATTGGGCGGGATCATGTATACCGTATCAGGCTGAAGCAACATATCGTCTTCAACCTCCAGTACTCTCATCGCGGTATAACGGGCCAACAGCTCACTCATCATGCTCTGATGCGTGGGGTCAAGGTGCTGGATCAGTACAAACGCCAGTCCTGAGTCAGCGGGCATAGCCTGAAGAAAAAGTTTGAAGGCTTCCAGACCACCGGCTGAGGCACCGATACCCACCACCGGGAAAGACCAGGCATCGCCCTTGCTAATCCCGTCAGGCGCGCTTACCGGATCACTGGTTAACGCCCCTTCATTATCCGAACTATCCGTACCGGGCTCACCCCTCTCCGGTGGTGGATTTTGGTTGGAACTGCTCATAAATTCTGACACCCATCCCTGCATAGACCTACATCACAACAGCAGTATACCGGTAAATACGCATCAATATGGGGCAGAGTTTTCAGAAATATCAGTCGCCTGCTGCACGCCCCTTCTGCGGGAACAATCCGCGTGGCCGTTTCTGAATAAACAGAATGATGAAGACCAGAACCAGAATTTTGGCGAGTACCGCACCGGCCCAGGGTTCCATGACTTTATTGAGCACACCCAGCGACATACCGGCGACCAGCGTACCCCACAGATTGCCGACCCCGCCGAATACCACCACCATGAAGGAATCGATGATATAGGACTGGCCGAGATTGGGGCCGACATTGGTGAGCTGGCTGAGTGCCACCCCAGCCACCCCGGCAATACCGGAACCAAGACCAAAGGTCAGCGCATCCACCCGCGCCGAACGCACGCCCATAGCACGGGCCATAGCGCGGTTCTGAGATACGGCGCGCACCTGCAGGCCGAGATTGGTATTGCGCAGAATCAGATACAGCGCCGCAAACACCAGCAGACAGAACAGGATGATATACATGCGGTTCAGAGTCAGCGCCAGCACGCTGTTGATTTCCAGGGTGCCGGACATCCATGACGGATTGGACACCGGTACGTTTTGCGGCGAGATGACGGTACGTACCAGCTGCTGCAGAATCAGGCTGATACCAAAAGTAGCCAGCAGCGTTTCCAGCGGACGGCCATACAGATGCCGGATCACTGTGCGCTCAATCAGAATCCCCATCAGCCCGGAGACGATAAACGCTGCCGGAATGGCAACAAACAGCGAGTAATCAATAAAACCCGGCATCATCTGCTGCACCATATAGGTAGTGTAGGCACCGAGCATAATCAGCTCGCCGTGCGCCATATTGATCACCCCCATCACCCCGAAAGTGATCGCCAGCCCAATGGCCGCCAGCACCAGCACTGAGCCGAGGCTGAGGCCGAAAAACAGCGTTTCAACATGCCCGTACCAGCGAATCCGCTCTTCAATCGCCGCCAGTGCTGTTTGAGCGGCTTTGGCCACCGCCGGATCATCATACTCTGTCAGTTGGGTAAGGCGGTTACGCACTTTGGGGTGCAGACTTTCAGCTACCTCACTAATCGCCGCCAGCCGCTGTTCCGTACTGCCGTTATTCAGGGCTGACATCGCAACGCCCAGCTGCATGGTTTCGCGAATCTCCGGATTAGCTTCGTCTTTAGCCAGCTTCTGCAATACTTCTGCGCTTTCCGGCGTAATGCTATCCAGCATCGCATCCACTGCTCTGGCCCGCACCGCGTCGTCCGGGTTAGCCAGCTCCAGCTGTGCGATACCGGCCCGTAATTGTTTTCGCAGGCGGTTATTAATGGTGATTTTTTTGAAATCCTTTTTCTCTGCACCGGGCATTCGCTCACCGGTTCCGGCATCTTTGATAATACTGCCGCTGACAAAGGCAATCAGGCCATCATCCTCACGGAAATAAAGCCGCCCTTTGAGCAGCGCTTCCAGCCACTCACCGGCCTGCGCTTCGCCACTGTTTATCAGCAGCTCAATAGCGGCGGCTTTTTGCTTAAAGGAGCTGTCTCTGAGCAGTCCAGCCGCCTGCAGGAAAGCTGTATTTTCTGCCGCCGTGTCTGTTGTTTCATCTGCGAATACAGCCGGCCCGGTGAGCAATATCCACCCCATCAGCAGAAATGCAAGCAATCTGTTGCGGTATCCGGATTTCATAGCAATGCCTTTATCTGAATTGACAGAGATTATCTAGCAAAAGGCATGCCAGCATTTAACCAATTGATTTAAAATCACCTTTTCAAAAAAATCAGATGCATGAGCCACTTAAATTGTGACTTATGCACCGGATTGGGGCGCGTGTTAAATCTACAATGCCAATATCAAACCACTAGCATATGCTGCCTGAAAAAGGCTGCCAGCTCAGTGGTTGCTGCTAACGGCAGCACATGAGCAACATACTGATCCGGACGCACCACGATCACGGCCCCGCCACGATCAATTTCACGCAGGGCAAAAATATCTTCCCCGGCCTGCGTTGCGTAAATCTTCTCGTAATCGATCAGCTCAAAAGGGCCAACCCGTGGCATGAATACCGATGAAATAGTTGGAATATCAACGTTGTGATGACCCTGCTGATAAATCACCTTGACATCAAAGACGCTATCCGGATCAGTACCGGCTGGCGTATGAACCAACAAAGGTGAAGCCGGATCATTGGCAAGCCAGTCGGCCCAGCCATTCAGCGCCGAACAATCTGTGTCAGCAAATGCATAGAGTCGCCAGCGCCCATCGGCTTTCGCATGGTGCCCCAGATGAGCAGGCACAGCATCCGCAATACGCACTACCGGCGCAGACTTAAAACGCTTGCCCACCGGAAAGCCTTTGGCGATATCCTGATACCGGGCATCGCCAGTGATCATTGATTCGGTATATTGGGTCATGAATCCGGCCGGGAACTCAGCAGTACGCACATAAAAGTCCCCCAGATCCTCGGGGTTGTCGAACTCCTCCGGCTTTTTGGCCATCAGGGTCGACCACTCGCGGTCAAAATCAATCAGGTTTTGTGCAATCACCTGACGCTCCGCGGAGTAGGTCGCCAGCAATGACTCAGGACTGCGCCCGGTCAGCACAGAACCCAGCTTCCAGCCCAGATTGAAACCATCCTGCATCGATACATTCATGCCCTGCCCCGCTTTGGCACTATGGGTGTGGCAGGCGTCACCGCATATAAAGACATGCGGCATACGATCCTCATCACCGACATCCACATCATCAAACTTATCCGTGACGCGGTGTCCGACTTCGTATACTGACCACCAGGCCACCTCTTTAACGTCCAGCGAATAGGGATGAATAATGTCATTCGCTTTAGCAATAATGATGTCCAGCGGCGTTTTGCGCACCTCACCGTTATCGTCTTCAGCCACTTCGCCCAGATCAACGTACATGCGGAACAGATAGCCGCCTTCGCGCGGGATATGCAGGATACTGCCCGCTTTGGACTGAATCGCGCACTTGGTACGAATGTCAGGAAAGTCGGTCACCGCCAGCACGTCCATCACCCCCCAGGCATGCAGCGACACGCCACCGATATGCTGGCGGCCAATCGCATCCCGCACTTTGCTGCGCGCGCCATCACAGCCGACCACGTATTTAGCGCGGATGGTACGCTCCCCGCCTGTGCGCTCACCGGCGGTATAACGTACTGTCACTGCAACCGGATACTCACCCTCACCGACTTCAAGGCCGAGAAATTCAATCCCGTAATCCGGCGTAATCCGTCCCGGTGAGTTAGCCGCAACTTCAGCATAGTAATCCAGAACCCGTGCCTGGTTGACAATCAGGTGCGGAAATTCGCTGATACCGTTTGGGTCATCCAGTGTGCGCTGGGTACGGACAATTTTGGCCGGGTCTTCCTTAGAGGGTGCCCAGAAGTTCATCTCACAGATTTGATAGGCCTCTGCGATAATCCGCTCAGCAAAACCAAAGGCCTGGAAGGTTTCGACGCTGCGCGCCTGAATACCATCGGCCTGGCCGATTTTTAGCCGTCCGTCGCGACGCTCAATCAGGCGGGTAGTAATCGTTGGATATTGCGACATCTGTGCTGCCAGTAACATTCCCGCCGGCCCCGAACCGACAATCAGTACATCAATTTCGTCAGGAAGCTCATCGGGACGATTAAGGCCGGTGCCAGCAGCAGGCTGATGACGCGGATCGGTGGATACATAACCATGATGATGAAACTGCATTTTTGTTTTCCTCCATTGCAAACCGCTCAGGCAGCCTGGTGGAAGCTGATGACCGGACATTTATTCACTCCAATAATACCGCAAGCACTACACATACTGGAATGTTTAAACCTGCTGTACTGAAAACCTGATGAACCAAACCCACCCTGTTACACTCTTATCTGTAAACCCCAAATCACACAAGGATGTCTCATGCAGCTTATCAGTCCCTTCAAACGTACAATCATTAGTATACTTGCGCTCACTCCACTGCTGCTAACAGCCACGGCGAATGCACAGGAAGAGCTCGTTGAGCTGGATGCAAAACTCAACAATCAACAAAACCCGCGGCAACTTTATCTCCGTGCAGGCACCTATCAGGTAACACCAGTCAAAGGAGACAATTCAGCATGGAGTGTGTGGGCGTATACCACGTGTGAACAGGTACAAGGTTGTGCCCGAACCGTTCCCACTAAATTCACCGGCCTGCATAATAATTACTATGTCATTTCAGAGCATTTGGGCACAGTCACCGTGAATAACAGAATGTTGAGTGAGGTTGATGAAACGCCGAAACACCGCATGAACAGCTATTATCTGGTAAACGATGAAACAAGGGCTTATGAGATAACAGAGCCGATGGTCTACGCTGACGAAGCCAGAGCACTGGCTGGAGCACAGAGCTCAGTATTCACCCTGAAAGAGAATGCCCGGGTTAAATTTGCTCTGCTGGATAATAGCCGCATCACAGACAACCGCGGCGGCATGAGCCTTAAAGTCACCCGGATTGACGTACCTCAGTAACAAATTTTCAGGCAGCAAGCAGCAGAACATCAGCCCCCTGCTTTGTCGAATACCATGCGGATCGCCTTAATATTTTCAACCGCTCCGGGATATTCACTGAGCTTGGGGTTGCTGCTTCTGATAATTTCCAGCAATGTGTTGATGACCTCTCCGGACTCGGGGGCATGACGGAAATAATCCGGCTCCTGCTTTAAAGCATCGTGGATATACTCCAGCGTTTCCGTCAGACGCTGCAGCGACACATTCGCATAACGCCCCAGCGGATAACGGCGCAGATATTCGCCCTGAGTGATTTTCTCGCGCTCCAGATTACAGGCAATATCCCCTTCACACTCGCCACCCAGCTGAGCATTGGCTGCATACCAGGCAATTTCATCACCGGCAGGCCCGCCCTTATGTTTATCCGCCAGCTTCCAGTAATCTGTCGCCGGCACCAGCCATTGACCGCTGACTTCATCATGGAAAACCCGCCCGGCCTGCTGATGCCCCTTAATCCAACCGGCTTGTGGCTCATGATTCACCGAATCGTAATTCAGCTGATCAAATGACTTTTGTAACGCTAATAGCTGTCCCAGCTCAAAGGCACCTTTTAACTTTTCACTTTGCGCATTCTGAACCACAAGGCTGACAAACTTATACAGTGCCACCCGATCAGGAAATGACAGCTCCTTATCATCCAGACGACTTTTAATGATCTCAAACCAGATCTGTTCCTTTTGCTCCGGCTTGAAGTCACGCAGCAAACTTCCGGACACCCAACCTTTGAGATTATTAGCCTGCACAAAATACCAGTAATGATTAATAGCGCCGGTCTGTAATTTATCTTTGCTACGCTGAGTCGCACGTACGACAGCTCCCAGACTTAAATGTCCGACAACATCAGCCGTCAGTGACGGTTGTGCACGCATCCTGACAGTCGAACCGGTAACAATTTTTTGTCCATCCATTGCAATCAGGGAGAGCTCTGCCTGTGCAGTAAATGGCAGTAAAACCAGTGGAATCAGCAATAATAATGGCCATGCCATACTCAGGGGGAACATCATTTGTTTGCTATACATTAACCACGCCTCACTGATTCAGGTACATAATTGAATAATAGAACAATTAATCAGCGGGAAGTTTCAATTCAAAAGATTTTTCAACCAGTAAGCCGGAAAAGTCACATCAGCAACTGCTTAACCCGCTGCTGCAACACCGGAACCAGCTCCTGCTCCAGCCAGGGATTACGCTGCAACCAGGCAATATTACGCGGGCTCGGATGTGGCAAGGGCAGCATATCCGGCCAATATTCCCGCCATGCTTTGGCAGTCTCAGTCAGGTTTTTCTTTCTGGTTTTACCAAGATGATATTGCTGAGCATACTGGCCGAGTAATATCGTAAGCTCCACATCCGGCATTTGGGCTAACAACTGCTCACGCCAGGCAGCAGCACACTCTTTGCGTGGCGGCAAATCACCACTTTTCCCTGTCCCCGGATAACAAAACCCCATGGGCACTATGCCCAGATAAGGAGAGTTGTAAAAAGTATCACTATCAACTCCCATCCAACGCCGCAAACGCACCCCACTGGGATCATTGAATGGCAAACCCGTTTTGTGCACCCTCACCCCCGGAGCTTGTCCTACAATCAAAATACAGGCTTGGGGTTTAGCCAGAAAAACAGGGTTTGCTCCCAACGGCAGATGTGGCTCACAAATCTTGCAAGCCCGTATTTCCTGAACCAATGATGAGAACTTATCCATGATCCGTTATACCTGCAAACAATTACAACAACTCTATCTAGTGCCGCTGCTGCTTTCCTTATCACTATTTAGTGCCTGCGGCGGTGGCGGAGACAGTGATAACAATAACGCCAATAACTCAACAAACCCGACAGAACAACGTGCCGCACTGATATCTGCCCAAAAACTAAAGTCATTCAACGCTGAAGAGCTGATATTTTCCGAGAGTGAACTGAGTACCGTAAACCAGCAGGCGATTTTTCAATACGATGTCGATCTGTATAAATTAGTCTACACCACTCTGGATGCTGATGAGGCAATTGTGAAAGCTTCTGGCATTATCGCTCTGCCACAAAAAAATACCCAACTCCCCAGCCCGTTACTTAGTTTTCAGCACGGCTCAATTTTTTATAATGCAGAAGCACCCAGTAATGACCTGTCAAATACGGCTCCCCCGGCATTACTCGCCTCACTGGGATTTATCACAGTTGCTGCGGATTATGTAGGATATGGGGAATCTCATGGTCAACCCCACCCTTACTTATTACAGATCCAGTCAGCAGCTGTCGGTATTGACCTGCTAATCGCTGCTAAGCAGTGGTTGAAAGAACAAAATATACCACTCAACTCACAACTCTTTCTGACCGGCTACTCCCAGGGTGGCTATGTAACAATGGCAATGCACAAAGCACTGGAGGCACTGGCTGACCCTGCATTAAAGGTAACAGCCTCAGTTCCGGCAGCCGGCCCCTATCATATTGAAGAAACACTGGATGCACTGGTTGATAGTCTGGGTTTACGCAGCTCAAATGCTGAGCGAAGTATTGCTGACTCGCTGGCTGATTTTATCAGCGGCCAGATTACACCTGATGACACAGACATTAATTTTGATAACCGTATTTTCAGTTATTATATCGATGACGGTGCAAGTGGTGTTGCAGCAGAAAATGTACATGACTGGAAGAGCAATGCACCTGTCCGGTTATTTCACGGCAGAGATGACAAAACAGTTCCGTTTATCAATGCGCCAATAGCGCAGGCAGCCATGCAGGCAAAGGGCTCTGTTGACGTGCAGGTAATTGAGTGCCAGGAAGAGAACTCAGGACACGCACAATGTGTCGCTCCCTACGGCCTGTTTCTGATTGATTACTTTTTAGGAATAGCGCAGGGTTTGTAGCAGGCAAAAAAAAGCCCTGTCCAGAATATAATCTGTGACAGGGCTTAGTTGTATAAGCCTGGCATTGACCTACTCTCACATGGGGAAACCCCACACTACCATCGGCGCTGCCACGTTTCACGACTGAGTTCGGGATGGGATCAGGTGGTTCCATGACGCTATGGATGCCAGACAATTTGCGAAGGCATGGGCAGTGGCTTCACCAGGAAGTCACTGCCGGCCTAATTCGGAACATAAAACAGGGGTAAAGCAATTCAGTTCAGCTTAGCTATTCTCATCGAACCGTTACACCTTAAAGGTCTCAGACCATTAAGGGTTATAGAATCAAGCCGCACGGGCAATTAGTACACCTTAGCTTCATACATTACTGCACTTCCACACGGTGCCTATCAACGTCGTCGTCTGCAACAGCCCTTCAGAGGATTCAAGATCCTGGAGAGTTCTCATCTTGGGAGGGGCTTCCCGCTTAGATGCTTTCAGCGGTTATCCTGTCCGAACTTAGCTACCCGGCTATGCCACTGGCGTGACAACCGGTCCACCAGAGGTTCGTCCACTCCGGTCCTCTCGTACTAGGAGCAGCTTCCCTCAAAACTCTAACGCCCACACCAGATAGGGACCGAACTGTCTCACGACGTTCTGAACCCAGCTCGCGTACCACTTTAAATGGCGAACAGCCATACCCTTGGGACCTGCTTCAGCCCCAGGATGTGATGAGCCGACATCGAGGTGCCAAACACTGCCGTCGATATGGACTCTTGGGCAGTATCAGCCTGTTATCCCCGGAGTACCTTTTATCCGTTGAGCGATGGCCCTTCCATACAGAACCACCGGATCACTAGAACCAACTTTCGTTCCTGCTCGACATGTCTGTCTCGCAGTCAAGCACCCTTATGCTCTTGCACTCAATGCGCGATTTCCGACCGCGCTGAGCGTACCTTCGCGCTCCTCCGTTACTCTTTGGGAGGAGACCGCCCCAGTCAAACTACCCACCATACACTGTCCTGGTTACTGTCATAACTCAGTTAGAACTCCAAACATACCAGGGTGGTATTTCAAGGTTGGCTCCACGGAAACTGGCGTTTCCGCTTCGTAGCCTCCCACCTATCCTACACAAGCAGGTTCAAAGTTCAGTGTAAAGCTGTAGTAAAGGTGCACGGGGTCTTTCCGTCTAGGTGCGGGTACACGGCATCTTCACCGCGATTTCAATTTCACTGAGTCCCGGATGGAGACAGTGTGGCCATCGTTACGCCATTCGTGCAGGTCGGAACTTACCCGACAAGGAATTTCGCTACCTTAGGACCGTTATAGTTACGGCCGCCGTTTACCTGGGCTTCGATCAAGAGCTTCGCTTGCGCTAACCCCATCAATTAACCTTCAGGCACCGGGCAGGCGTCACACCCTATACGTCATCTTTCGATTTTGCAGAGTGCTGTGTTTTTGATAAACAGTCGCAGCCACCTGGTCTCTGCGGCCCCCATTAGCTCTGAACCTATGAGGGCGTACCTTCTCCCGAAGTTACGGTACCATTTTGCCTAGTTCCTTCACCCGGGTTCTCTCAAGCGCCTTAGAATTCTCATCCCACCCACCTGTGTCGGTTTAGAGTACGGTTAACGGTTAGCTGAAGCTTAGAGGCTTTTCCTGGAAGCAGGGCATCAACCACTCAGGTTCCGTGGAACCTTCGCCATCACGTTTCAGAGTTACAGAGAGCCGGATTTGCCTAACTCTCACTCCTATGCGCTTAGATACACAACCGTCTGTGTTCTGGCCTAGCCTTCTCCGTCCCCCCATCGCACTAACTGTCAGTACAGGAATATTAACCTGTTTCCCATCGACTACGCATTTCTGCCTCGCCTTAGGGGCCGACTAACCCTGCGCCGATTAGCGTTGCGCAGGAATCCTTGGGTTTTCGGCGGACGGGTTTTTCACCCGTCTTATCGTTACTTATGTCAGCATTCGCACTTCTGATACCTCCAGCAAACCTTACAGTTTACCTTCGCAGGCGTACAGAACGCTCCTCTACCGCATATCATTCCTAAGAATGACATACCCGTAGCTTCGGTATATCACTTAAGCCCCGTTAAATCTTCCGCGCAGGCCGACTCGACCAGTGAGCTATTACGCTTTCTTTAAAGGGTGGCTGCTTCTAAGCCAACCTCCTGGCTGTCTGGGCCTTCCCACATCGTTTCCCACTGAGTGATAATTTTGGGACCTTAGCTGACGGTCTGGGTTGTTTCCCTTTCCACGACGGACGTTAGCACCCGCCGTGTGTCTCCCGTGATTGCACTTCCCGGTATTCGGAGTTTGCAATGGGTTGGTAAGCCGGTCAGGGCCCCCTAGCCATAACAGTGCTCTACCCCCGGGAGTGAGACACGAGGCGCTACCTAAATAGCTTTCGAGGAGAACCAGCTATCTCCGGGCTTGATTAGCCTTTCACTCCGATCCACAGCTCATCCCCGAACTTTTCAACGGTCGTGGGTTCGGTCCTCCAGTGCCTGTTACGGCACCTTCAACCTG
>JAWLAK010000003.1:75000-412500 GCA_041395485.1 Thiolinea sp. | reverse complement strand
CCGCCTGCCATCACACTGAAACAGCCCTGACTGGCACCAAGGCCGGATAATTACCCGGCCTTGTATACCCGCATGAGTCGCTGTTAATCCGGTGACTCACACTGAGCAGCCACCCCATAAGGACTGGTGTGATTCGGTGTTGGCTCAGTCAAACAGTGGTCACTGTCTTTAGCCAGAATATCCAATACAAACTCAAGACTCTCAACATACTCTGTTCCCTCCACAGAAGCAGTTGCACTCAAACGCAGCTTACTCCAGTACGCATGACTCTGCGTATACAGTACTTCAACACTTGCCTTGCCTTCAGAGTCAGTAATCGCCTTTTTATTGGTAATCGTTGCGGTATGTGTAGGATCAAGCACACCATTGTTGTTAAAGTCTTCGCCTACATCCAGATAGGCGTTGTCATTCACATCTTCAGCAGCACAGTAAACAGTCGGCCCCCAGTACCATGGGGTCAGTGTGCCCGCATCCTCAGGACAGTACATCACGCCTTTATAGTAACCAACCGGCATTAAGGTAAAATCCACAGCCTTATTAGCAATCGGATTACCTGCACTATCCGTCACAATGACACCAAAGGTCTTTTTGTAATAGACATCGTCCTCGGCCATATTTTCATCATGACCCAGAACAATCTGCACCGCCCGGTTTCCGACCGAAAGCTTCATGGTATCTGAAATGGTCGTATCATTTTGCAGGGTTGCCTGAATCTCGACGCCATCCCGCGCACTACTCGCATTACCCGCTGTGTAAATAACACTGGCGCGCCCCAGGGAGTCGGTGGTTGCCGTCGGAGCACTCAGCTTGCCGTTCACCGTATCGTAAACGATGTTAAACCCGACCACCTGATTCTTAACCGGATTATATTCCGCGTCCCGAACGATAGCCTGCAACGAAGCCTGTCCTTCAGGGCTGATATTGCTCTGCTCAGACTGCGCAGATAAGAACTTCGGTGTGGTCGCCACAAACTCACGCACCATGGTGGCATTAAGTTTGGAAACAGTTTCCACCGCAGTCAGCACCGTACCCCCCGCAGTTCTCGAGGACAGTGTAAAGCTGGCCCGGCCATTGGCATCAGTCGTCACACTATTAGGCACCGTACCACGCGTCGCAGCCAGATGAATGACTTTATTGGCCTGGGGCACACCATCCAGCGTCCAGACCAGATTAACCACCTCATCGGTGTTCAGCGGAATTTCCTGATTATTACTTTCCAGAGAAAAGTCATTACCGGAAATGGTGATATTTTGTTTAGTAGTTGCACCTAATGCATTAACAGTTAACGTGTCCACACCACTGCTATTCGCACTCATATCAAAAGTGACTTTGCCGTCTAAATCAGTAGAAAAGCCATTTGCTGTATTCGGCGTGATGGTGTTTCCGTTTGCTGAGCTCACCGTTAACACCTGATAGCTCAGTGGCTCATTACCTGAGTCAGTCAGGATAACCGAATAAGCACCAGAGGAATTGACCAGCACATTTTCAGGGCCGCTCAACTTAAGTGCCGTACCCACCACCTCAATATCGATACTCTTTTCCTGATTACCCGCAGTGACCGTCACAACCAGTTTACGGTTTTCTCGATTAAAACCCGGGGTCAGCTTAGCCGTTTTTTTGGCACTTCCGCCACTCACGGTACCATCAGCTGCAACTGCAGAGGCATTACCGGCATCCGGCTCAATCGTACCGCCATTATCAACCGCGAACTGAACATCGACATCTGTCAAAATATTATTATTGGCATCTTTCACAATCGCAGAAATAATCACCGGCTCAGAGCCATCTGAGCCCAGTTGCCGGGAGCTGACAGCCACTTCAAGATCAGCGATACGTGTATCTACCGTCGTATCAGTGGTACCGTCATTTGCAGAGCCGCTGCTACTGCTGCCACTTCCGTTATAACCACTGGCACCGACTACATAATTATCACCGCTGCCGCCGCCACATGAGACAACAGACATTACCGCAAGCACGGATATCATCCGCTTAAACATGTACCGCATGGAATTCTCCTTATTTATAATTTTTATATATTTTTCCATGCTATTAACAAGCCGAACCAATGGCAAGAATTTGCCGATATAATGTCAACTGAGCACAAAACAGCCACATAGTGATGCCGGATAAAATTTGTTACAGTCTGGCTATGAATCACAGCATTATAAAAATACGCGCATGCAGACTGACGCACTGAACTGCCCGCAATGTGGCAGTGAGCTGCCACTGGCATTCCGTTTCGCGAAACTGACGGTCTGCGAGCAGTGCGACTCCACCATTTTTCTGGAAGATGAAAGCGCACGGCTGGCTGGCACCCGTTCAACCCTGGCTGACCTTCCCAGCCTGATACAGCTGAAAACCCCGTTCAGCTACAACAACATCACTTATTTTCCGGTCGGACATATACGCTATAGCTATGGTTATGGCTTTTGGGACGAATGGTGGATACTGGATAATAGTGGCGAAGGGATGTGGATGAGTGTTGATGAGGGTGACTTTGCATTTGAACACCCGCAACCATTACAGGGCAGCATCCCGCGCATTAATCAGCTACACCTGGATCAGACAGTCAATATCATGGGCAAAGACTGGAAAGTCACCGAACTGGGCCGGGCGGTATGCGAAGGTTTTCGCGGTGAGTTACCGGAGATAATAGAAATTGGCGAACAGTTCGATTATGTCCACTTGTCCGCACAGGATGCCGCCCTGATGACGCTGGAATACATCAGCCCGCATCAGATTAATGCCTATCTGGGCAAATGGATTGATCCTTTTGAAATTAAGGTTGACCAATGACGGCAGACAAGATTCGCAGCATTAAGTGCACCAGTTGTGCCGCGCCATTAACGTTATATGGTGGCGGTCACAAGGTTCGCACCATTAACTGTGAATTTTGCGGTGCGGTAATGGATGCCCGTAAACATTTTACGTTACTGCATCAATTCTCTGAGCAGCAGCGCCCGGACATCCCGCTGCAGCATGGCATGCAGGGCAAAATCAACGGCATTGATTTTATTATTATCGGCACCGTGGTATGGGAAGACACCGAGGGTTATCGCTGGACAGACCTGATGCTGTTCTCGGCCACACATGGCTATGCCTGGCTAACACTGAATCAGGGGCATCTGGTATTTTCCCGCCGCACCCGCGATATTCCGGATGTCAATGTCTGGAATCTGGCACCTAAATACGAATTTACTGCAGGATCAGGAAAATATAAATTCTTCGAGCGCTACCGGGCAAAAATTGTATATGTTGCCGGTGAGCTGACCTGGATTGCAAAAAAGGATGATAGCTCGCATTTTATTGAGGCAATTGCACCACCTTATATGTATGAGGTTGAACATAATGGCAGCGAAATCGAGTATGGCCTTGGTGAATATATGGAGGATGCCGAAGCAGTTTACAGCAGCTTTGGCATTACAGAAAAACCCGCCAAGCCACAATCCGTTCACCCCGCACAACCCTACCGCTCAAAATTCCTCGAACCTTTAAGTAAAGCGGCTCTGCCGTTTACGGCCATCGCGGGGCTATTACTTGTTATCACTAATCTGTTTTTCGGAGGCAGTGAAATATACAGCGCACAAGTGAGTGCTGACGAATTACGCACCGGCAGCAATCACGTTTTCACCGTCACCCGGCCCGGCCGGCTGGTTGAACTGACACTGGATACGCAGCTACGCAATGCATGGGGCTATTTCGACATAGACATCCTGCAGGGTGCAAATGATGTTTTCAGCTTTGGTACCGGCGCATCATTTTATGAAGGCACCGAGGGCGGGGAATACTGGGCTGAGGGAGATCGCACGGCTTATGCCTACTTTCAGGTACCGCAGGCCGGGGAATACACCATGCACATACAAATGACGGAAGGCGGTACCGGAGAAACCGGCACCACACCACCGGACATATCCTTGCAGGCCACACTGAAACAAGGCTATATCAGCAATTATTATTTCAACTGGCTGTTTGTTATTGCGGCTATTGCCGCGCTTGCCGGTTTTTTCTCAAAAATGTTTTTTGAAGGCCGCCGTTGGAAATCAGTCCTGGGAGATGATGACGAATGACCCGCATCATGCTGCTTCTGTTTACAGCACTGACAATCGGTGCAGTGATACTCACGTATTACAACGTGGGCCTGGAAGAAACCAAATACGACGAAGATCCCAGCGTGCGCAGCGGCAGCTCCGGTAGTGGAGGTGGCGGCTACCGCTATGGCAAGTAAACCAGACACACTTTTTATCTCACTTTACGCAACGGATTAAACCATTATGTCTGACCTATCATTTACACAACTATTTGCAACCCTCTTCTATGGCGCCCTGGGGTTCATCATGTTCCTGCTTTCGCTATGGATCATGGAGCGCCTCACACCCTTTTCCATCGAGAAAAAAATCACCGAAGAAAATAATATTGCGCTGGGCATTATTGTTGGTGCAGTGGTGATTTCACTGGGAATGATCTACGCCGCCGTTGTCTCGTAAATAATCCGTGGACAACTCAAAGCGGATACAGCATATCGCATTGCTGTTTGCGACTTTTATAATCGCCATCTGCGGGCTGGTGTATGAATTGCTGGCCGGCACATTGTCCAGTTACCTGCTCGGTGACTCGATTTACCAGTTCTCACTGGTGATTGGCCTGTTCATGAGCTCTATGGGCATCGGCTCATGGATCTCACGCTTTATCGAACGGGAGTTACCGGCCAGCTTCGTCAAACTACAGTTAATGGTTGGCCTGCTGGGTGGACTAACCGCGCCGATCCTGTTTTTTGCCTTCGCCATTCTGGATAACTACACCCCGTTATTGTTCCTGCTGGTATTGTTATTAGGCGGCATGCTGGGAGTGGAAATTCCGCTGATTATCCGCATTCTTAAAGAACATGCCTCACTGAAAATCAATCTGTCCAACGTCTTTACCGCAGACTATATCGGAGCACTCATTGCAGCCCTGCTCTTTCCGCTGGTTCTGATTCCGCAGCTGGGTTTACTGCAAACCGGCTTTCTGTTTGGCATCCTCAATGCCGGTGTCGGCCTGTTAGCGCTGTATGTCTTTCGCCGGCAAATTCCGCACCTTCGCCAGCTAAGCATTATGGCCACCCTCACCCTGGCCGTGCTGATCGCCGGATTTGCTTACTCGGAAAACTTTACCGGCAGAATGGAAAGCCGCCTGTATCAGGATGACATTATCCATGCACAGGATACCGACTATCAGCGCATCGTACTAACCCGCCGCCAACAGCGCATACGCTTTTATATTAACGGCGCCCTGCAGTTCGACAGTTATGATGAATATCGCTATCACGAATCACTGGTACATCCGGCCATGACTCTGGCAAGAAACCCGCAACAGGTGTTAATTCTTGGCGGGGGTGACGGGATGGCTATCCGTGAATTACTACACTATCCGGCCATTGAACACATCACGCTGGTGGATCTTGATCCGGCGGTGACACAATTATTTTCCACCAGCAAACCACTGCGCGAATTAAATCAGGATGCCCTGCTGAATCCGAAGGTTAGTATTCTGAATCAGGACGCATGGAAATTTCTGGAGAATAATGAAACATTGTTTGATGTGGCGCTGATTGACCTGCCCGACCCGAACAACCCCAGCTTGTCACGCTTGTATAGCGCCAGTTTTTATAAGCTGTTGAAACAGCATATCTCCCAGCAAGGCATCATTGTCACCCAGGCCACCTCCCCCCTTTACTCACGCAATGCCTTCTGGTCGATAGAAAAAACACTGGCACAGGCAGCCAATAATGAGGACTGGCATACCCTGCCTTACCACACCTACATTCCCAGTTTTGGTGAATGGGGCTTTGTGACGGCATCACGCCGGAAGCTCAGCCCGCAAACAATTCAGCTGACACATCAGCATCGCTACCTGCAGCAAAATATGCTGCCGCAACTGTTTCAGTTCGCACCGGATATGGCACGAACAGAGGTGGAGGTGAATCAGATCAGCACCCATCCGTTATTAAAGTATTATGAGGACGGCTGGGCATATTGGTATGAGTAGAGCCTCTGTACACGACAAAAAATCTAAGTCATTGATTTAACCATGGTGCTATAGGGTTGAAAGCCCGCCACCTATCTGTTGCACTCTCTTGCGACGAAACAAAGGAGAGTGCCATGGAGTTGGTTGACGGGCTACGGAACAGCGTAAAAGATCATTTGGGTTGGGGCAAGCCCCGGTTGGATTGTTTTATTGGGATGTTGCTGGCTTTGCTGCGTATCCAGCGTATGGATTTGGGTTTGTTGGCGGTGGCGATGGACAGCCCGGCGGAGGTGAGTTCGCGCTACCGGCGTTTACAACGGTTTTTCAGTGAAGTTCATTTTGACTACGATGCGCTGGCCCGGCTGATTTATAGCCTGTTTGGCTTTGCTCAGCAACCCGTCTATCTGACGCTTGACCGCACCAACTGGCAATGGGGTAAGAAGAACCTGAACATTTTAACGCTGGCCATTGTTTATCAGGGGGCAGCGATCCCCATCTACTGGCTGGTGCTGAACAAAAAAGGTAACTCCAGCCAGCGTGAACGGATTGCCCAGCTGAACCGTTTTACCAGCCAGTTTGGCCGCGCCGCCATAAAGGGCATTTTGGGCGACCGGGAGTTTATTGGCGAACAGTGGTGGGGCTGGCTGAGCCGGCAGGGCATCCCCTTTATTATGAGGATGAAAGGGAATCAACATTATCTGGATAAGCAGGGCAAATCCCGTCCGGTTGAAACCTTATTCCGGTCATTGCGGCCGGGTGAGCCGTCCCGGTTACGCAAACCCCGCCATGTCAGCGGGCAGGCAGTCTGGCTCAGTGCGCTGCGCCTGGACAGCGGCCAATTGTTAATCCTGGCCAGCAATGTCAGGCAGGCTGATCCGCTGGGTACCTATGCGCTGAGGTGGGAAATTGAAAATTTGTTCCAGTGCCTCAAAGGCCGGGGCTTCCATATGGAGGATACCCGGATCACCCGCTATTACCGCATCAAGAAGATGATGGCCCCTCATGGCAGTGGCCTTTTGCTGGGCGCATAAGGCCGGGGAATGGAAAGCCAACGTTGTGAAACCCCTGAAAATAAAAAAACATGGCAGACCTGAGAAAAGCCTGTTCCGTTATGGACTGGATTATCTGGCCGACAAGCTGATTGCCGCTGTGCTTGATGGACGGGACTCGCTGAATCTGCTCCTGCTGTTTTTATGTCCGCCCGGATGGATTATTAAAAATGATTCATGCATCGAAATTAGTTATTCAAAGGTAGGACGATAAATTGTCGTGTACAGAGGAGTAGAGCTAAAAAGAAAAAAGCCCCGGAACCGGGGCTTTTCTCATATCACTGATTCCTCTTTACAGAGGCAAGCTTCCGGTCTTAGTGACCAGTCGCCTGACCTGCACCGCGAGGAACACGGATATCTTCAACCAGATGCTGGATGTGCTCTGGTGGTGGCGCAGTCACTTTAGCTACCGCAAAGGCAACAGCAAAGTTAACGATCGCACCCACAGAACCGAAGGCATTAGGTGAAATACCCAAGAACCAGTTTGGCTCCATACCACCCATGAACTTCAACTCAGGGATAAAGAAGAAGCCATAGTGCTGGAATACGTACAGCATGGTTACCGTGATACCAGCCAGCATACCTGCGATTGCACCGGCACGGTTCATCGTCTTAGAGAAGATGCCCATCATCAGTACCGGGAAGATCGAAGATGCTGCCAGACCGAACGCAATCGCTACCGTACCTGCCGCAAAACCTGGCGGATTCAAGCCGAGATAACCGGCCACCGCGATCGCTCCCGCCATTGCAACACGTGAGGCATTTAACTCAGCCTTCTCAGAGATGTTCGGAGCAAATACACCCTTCAACAAGTCATGTGAGATGGAAGAAGCAATCGCCAGCAACAGACCTGCAGCGGTTGACAATGCAGCTGCCAGACCACCGGCGGCAACCAGAGCGATTACCCAGTTAGGCAGATTAGCAATCTCAGGATTCGCCAGTACCATAATGTCACGGTCAATCTTGACCATTTCATTACCTTTCCAGCCGAAGCCTTCTGCTTTCGCATTCATTTCTTCGTTGGCATCGTTATAGTACTGAATTTTGCCGTCGCCGTTCTTATCCTCGAACTGCAACAGACCCGTTGCTTCCCAGGTTTTGAACCACTGCGGACGCTCTTCATACACCAGATTTCCGTCAGGGGAACCTACCTCACCTGTCTGAATGGTAGTAGTCAGATTCAGGCGGGCCATAGCACCAACTGCAGGAGCAGTAGTGTACAGAATCGCGATGAAGACCAGTGCCCAACCGGCAGAGTAACGTGCATCAGATACTTTAGGTACAGTGAAGAAACGGATAATTACGTGAGGCAGACCTGCAGTACCAATCATCAGAGACAATGTGTACATGAACATATCCAGACGATCATTCATGCCCTGCGTTGTGTACTCAGCAAAACCGAGCTCGGATACTACCTGATCCAGGTGATCCAGCAGATAAACACCTTCATAACCGGTTGCAGCAGTCATGGTAGAACCCAGACCAATTTGTGGAGAAGGGTTACCGGTCAGGTTCAGCGAGATAAAGATCGCTGGAACCGTGTAAGCCAGAATCAGTACAACGTACTGAGCGATCTGGGTATAAGTAATACCTTTCATACCACCCAATACAGCGTAGAAGAATACAATCGCCATACCAACGAAGAGACCGGTTTCATAACTGGTTTCCAGGAAGCGGCCGAAAGTAACACCGATACCTTTCATCTGACCGATTACATAAGTAATGGAGGCCAAAATCAGACAGACAACACCTACGATACGTGCAGTTTTAGAGTAGAAACGGTCACCGATAAACTCAGGAACTGTAAACTTACCAAACTTACGCAGATAAGGCGCCAGTAACATCGCCAGCAGTACATAACCACCGGTCCATCCCATCAGGAACAGTGAGGTTTTGTAACCACCGAATGCCAGCAGACCCGCCATACCGATAAAGGACGCCGCAGACATCCAGTCAGCACCGGTCGCCATACCGTTAGCGACAGGGTGAACACCCCCACCGGCAACATAGAACTCGCCCGTTGAGCCGGCACGGGCCCAGATCGCTATACCGAAGTACAGCGCAAAACTCAGACCTACGATAACGTAAGTCCAGATTTGTAAACTCGTCATATAAATAATACTCCCGACTCTTTACTCTTCATCAAATCCATACTTGCGATCCAGCGCACCCATGCTTATCGCATAGAAGAAGATCAGCAAAATGAAGACATAAATAGAACCCTGCTGGGCAAACCAAAAACCAAGTTTATAACCACCCAGCTTGATAGCATTCAGTGGCTCAACCAGTAAAATTCCACAGCCGTAAGACACGACAAACCAAATCACCAGACAGATAGCCAAAAGGCGTAAATTTGCCTTCCAGTACTGCTGAGCGTTATCAGACAACATAGATTGACTCCTCCGAGTGTTGTGCAAACCGGACTGAGTTTAACTTGAACAGCAGGGGTTAAGCAATTCCGAATAAGCAGATTTTTTAGGGTTTTACCCAAGTTTGTAGGATTATTTGGGCGGAAAGTTTAATATTTAAGCATTTTTTTCAAGATTTCCAGTTAAATTGTTGACAATTTTCTGTTTCACAAAGCAAAGAAATAGTTCAAAACGCAATCAACATTTTAGAATTTGAGTAACAAAATTGCTTTAAAAACCCGTGATGCACTACATTAGTGCACTCAGGACAACAATACCTTCCCGGATACTTTGCAAGCTATTGTTTTTGTCCTTAAGAAGCTGGCATCAATTTTGCTTACATCAGGGTATGAAAAAAAATCACGTCAATCATAGCAGTCTGCTGGATATTATGGCCTGCGCCATAGTTGCACTCGACCATGAGCTGCATATTAGCTATATGAACCAGTCGGCTGAAGTACTGCTCAGTCAGAGCCTGCACCGCGTTCAGGGGATGGATATTCGCCAGATTATCCACAGCAAAGCGTTTTACCAGCAACTGAAGCTGGTTCGCCAACAAAACGAACCTCATGCAATCAGGGCCATTACACTCAACCTGAGCGACAACCAGCAGATTATGCTGGACTGCATTGCCACTCCCCAACAGGACTACACCTCCCCTTCAAAAAGTGAGCAAAGCTGGTTATTGCTGGAGCTGCACCGGATTGACCGGCAAATGCAGATAGTCCGCGACAAACAGCTGGCACAGCAGCAGCAGGCCATTACCGAACTGGTGCGCGGACTCGCCCATGAGGTGAAAAACCCGCTGGGTGGCCTGCGTGGTGCCGCCCAGTTACTGGAGACAGAACTGGACAGCCCGGAACTGAAAGAATATACCCAGATTATTATTTCCGAAGCCGATCGCCTGAAAGAATTAGTTGATGATTTACTCGGCCCCGGACGCATACCCAACAATGAAAGCATTAATATTCATGAAATCCTGGAGCATGTCAGCAACCTGATCCAGGTAGAGTCCGGGTCAGGCATCACGCTGGTACGTGATTATGATCCCAGCATCCCTGAGCTGGAGTTTGACCGCGGCCACCTGATACAGGTCGTTCTGAACATCATGAGTAATGCTGTCAGAGCACTAAAAGAACAAGGCACGATAAAACTCCGTACCCGCATCCTGCGCCAGTTCACCATCCATCAAAAACGTTACAAACTGGTGCTCAAAACAGATATTTGTGATGACGGCGAAGGCGTGCCGGAACATTTACAGGATAAATTATTTTTACCAATGGTCAGCGGGCATGCCGAAGGCAGCGGGCTGGGTCTGGCGATAGCTCAATCACTCATTAACCAGAGTGGCGGCATGATCCAGTATGAATCCAAACCGGGTTCGACCTGCTTCTCCATTCTGCTCCCCCTGAATGACAAGGATACTCACCATGGATAAACCTGCTGAAAATATATGGGTTGTGGACGATGACCGCTCCATTCGCTGGGTGCTGGAGCGCGCCCTGCAAAAAGCAGAAATCAGTACCCGCTGCTTTGAGAATGCGGATCAGGTTATATCAGCACTGCGCAACAGCGAACCCGATGCCCTGCTGACTGATATTCGCATGCCAGGTACCGACGGGCTGGACTTACTACAAAAAATGCAGGAAGACTATCCGCAAGTACCGGTTATTATTATGACGGCACATTCGGATCTGGACAGCGCGGTTATGGCTTATCAGGGCGGAGCCTTTGAATACCTGCCCAAACCCTTTGATGTCAATGAAGCGGTCGATCTGGCACGCCGGGCCTGCAAAATCCGCCAGGAAAGTCGTACCAACCAGCCTGACAGCAGTGGCACAGAGCTGATTGAAGGCGGTGAAATTATTGGCAAGGCGCCGGCCATGCAGGAGGTATTCCGGGCCATTGGCCGGCTGTCCAAATCCAGCATCACGGTACTGATAACCGGAGAATCCGGTACCGGTAAAGAGCTGATTGCCAAGGCGCTGCATACGCACAGTCCGCGTGCACAAAAACCGTTTATCGCCCTGAATACTGCCGCTATTCCCAGTGAGCTGCTGGAGTCGGAACTGTTCGGTCACGAAAAAGGTGCATTCACCGGCGCCTATGCACAACGCAAAGGCCGCTTCGAGCAGGCCGATGGCGGCACTTTGTTTCTGGATGAAATCGGTGACATGCCCGCCGAACTTCAGACGCGATTATTGCGCGTGCTGGCCGAAGGAACATTTTACCGCGTCGGCGGCCACGTTCCGGTAGAAGTCGATGCGCGGATTATTGCCGCCACTCACCAGAATCTGGAAGAGCTGGTCAAAAAAGGGCAGTTCCGTGAAGACCTGTTCCATCGCCTGAATGTAATCCGCATCCACTCCCCGCCATTACGTGAACGGCGCGATGATATTCCCATGCTGTTAAAAACCTTTCTGCGCAGAGCTGCGGAAGAACTGCAAGTAGAATCAAAGACCCTGTCCCCGAAAGTCAGCAGCTTCCTGCAAAGCCGCAGCTGGGCCGGCAACGTCCGTCAGCTGGAAAACACCTGCCGCTGGCTGACGGTTATGGCTTCCGGGCAGGAAGTGGTTATGGATGACCTGCCGGCAGAGCTGCTGGAACACGAAGAGGAACAAATCAGCATCCAGGGTGACTGGGATAAAACGCTGGCCCAGTATGCCGACAGACGCCTGGCCAATGGGTCAAAAAATCTGTTGACCGAGCTTACACCCATTTTCGAAGGAACATTACTACAGGCTGCACTGCGCAAGACGGGCGGACGCAAAATTGAGGCTGCTGAGCTACTGGGCTGGGGCCGTAATACATTAACCCGCAAGCTGAAAGAGCTGAAAATTGAAATCAGCTGAATAACGAAATCAAAAAAACTAACCATAAAAAAATCCCCGCAATTGCGGGGATTTTTTATGGGACAACAACTAATGAGAAATTAGCAGCTGTAGTACATATCGAACTCAACCGGATGAGTTGTCATGCGGATGCGGGTAACTTCTTCCATCTTCAGATCAATATAAGCATCGATCATGTCGTTGGTGAATACACCACCGGCAGTCAGGAAGTCACGATCTTTATCCAGCTCTTCCAGAGCCTGATCCAGAGAGTGACAGACCTTAGGAATCAGCTTGTCTTCTTCAGGTGGCAGGTCATACAGATCCTTATCCATTGCTTCACCGGGATGAATCTTGTTCTTGATGCCGTCCAGACCCGCCATCAGCAGTGCCGCAAACGCCAGGTAAGGGTTAGCTGTCGGGTCAGGGAAGCGAACTTCAACACGACGGCCTTTCGGGCTGTTAACGAACGGGATACGGATAGAAGCAGAACGGTTACGCGCGGAATAAGCCAGCATAACAGGTGCTTCAAAGCCGGGAACCAAGCGCTTATACGAGTTGGTGGAAGCATTACAGAAAGCATTCAGTGCTTTAGCGTGCTTGATTACACCACCGATGTAGTACAGCGCTGTTTCAGACAGACCGGCATACTCATCACCGGCAAACAGGTTAGTGCCGTCTTTGGCAATAGACTGATGCACGTGCATACCGGAGCCGTTATCACCTACGATTGGCTTAGGCATGAAAGTAACGGTCTTGCCATACTGGTGCGCAACGTTATGAGTGACATATTTCTGCTTCTGTACCCAGTCAGCACGCTCAACCAGTGTAGAGAAACGGGTACCGATTTCGCACTGACCGGCAGTGGCCACTTCATGGTGGTGCACTTCAACCGGCACACCCATCTCTTCCATGATATTACACATGGTGGCACGAATGTCGTGCAGTGAGTCAACCGGTGGCACAGGGAAATAGCCGCCTTTCACGCCCGGACGGTGACCCATATTACCGTCTTCGTAGACTTTCTCAGTGTTCCAGCCGGCTTCTTCAGAGTCGATCTTAACGAAAGTACCGCTCATGTCGGTGCCCCAGCGCACATCGTCAAAGATGAAAAACTCAGGCTCAGGACCGAAGAAAGCCGTATCACCGATACCGGAAGACTTCAGATACTCTTCAGCACGGCGGGCAATCGAGCGCGGATCACGCTCATAGCCTTCCATCGTCGCAGGCTCAACGATGTCACAAGTGATATTCACTGTCACATCCTGGAAAAACGGATCAACAACTGCCGTGCTTGGATCAGGCATCAGGATCATGTCTGACTCATTGATACCCTTCCAGCCAGCAATTGATGAGCCATCAAACATTTTACCGTCTTCAAATGTATCTTCACTAATTTCAGATACAGGGACAGTCACATGCTGCTCTTTACCTTTGGTATCAGTAAAACGGAAATCAACGAATTTTGCATCGCTGTCTTTAATGAGTTGAAGAACGTCTTGTGCAGACATACCTTTGCCTCCAGAGAGTGTTAATTGAGGGTTTATTTAAACCACGAAAAAGTTCCATGGTGAATATGCAATACACATGCCAATAAAGCAATGCGCAATTTTCAATAACTTGAAATATTTAAAGCCTCACCGAACGCACCAAAACAGTACATTTCAATATCTTTATGCACCATTAAAGTGCGCAAATATTGCCATTATTGTGCCTGGTAAAATACAACGGATTCAATATAAGCATGCTGCGTTGCGGCACTCCTGAATTCTGTCAGCAACCCCTGCTCAACATCAGAACGCAGATAAACCTCCAGCTGCACCCTGCCATCCAGATAGTGCAACAAAATCTTTTCCACCTGCTGCAACAGCGGCGCACATTTTTTATCTTCAGACAGCTCAGACAGAATCACCTGACGCATGGGCAAATCAGCACTGGGCCTGGCAATCTCATCATCCTCCGGATCAATATGCATGGTCACATCATCAATCTCAGGAAAACGGGCTTTCAGTTTCTGCATCACATACTCAGCCACCCGGTGCCCTTCCGAGACACTGATATGGCTCTGCACCTGAATATGTGCATCTGCAAAAATCTTCCCGCCCACCAGACGGGTGCGCAGCATATGCACACTAACCACCTCCGGCAGACCGGCGATAAACTGCTGCACTTCTTCCGCCTGCTCCGGCTCCATACCGGTATCAATCAGCTCCAGCGTACTATCCAGAATCATCCGCCCGGCCATATACAGAATCATCACCGCCACCACCAGCGCAGCAACACCATCCAGCCAGGGAAAACCCAACTGAGCACCACCGATACCCAGAAACACCACCACCGATGAAATCACATCAGAACGGTGATGCCAGGCATTGGCCTCCAGCAGTTTTGACTTCACCTTTTTTGCAGTGCGCATGGTGAAGTGAAACAAAGCTTCCTTGGAAATAATCGCCAGCGCCGCAAAAAACAGCGCCCAGACTCCCGGCGCCGCCAATGCCTCACCGGAAAACAAGCGCTCCCAGGCACGCATAAAAATACCTACCGCCACACCAGCCAGCATCAGCCCTAACACAACGGTTGCCACGGTTTCAATCCGGCCATGTCCATAAGGGTGGTTATCATCCGCTTCTTTATGGGCATGGTGTGCAGCAAACAGCACCACAAAATCACTGGCCAGATCGGACAAGGTATGAAAACCATCTGCCACCAATGCCTGGGATGCTGTTGCAAATCCACCGACTATTTGTGCAACTGCCAGACATGTATTAACCACCGCACCAATTAAGGTGATGCGCTGAGTCGCTGCTTTTTTGCTGTGTATATCAGACATAAATGTAATCAGAAATGATAAGTAAGGCAGGATTATAGCCTGACCGGCCAGCAGCTGCGAATCAGCTCAGTTTCACCAATACGCAGCAGCAGTTTATTGCGGAACTCTCCGGGATCTTTTTGCAACACTATTTCACCCGCACGGGGATATAGCTGATCGAGCAACCGGGACAACCAAAACCGCAGTGCAGCCGCCCGCAACAGGCCTGGCCAACAAACCGCCTCTTCTGCGGTTAACGGCCGCTCCTGATGATAATGCCACAAACAGGCTTTCAGCTTTGCCTCATCCAGCGCACCGTCAGACCGGCAACACCAGTCATTCACCACCACAGCCAGATCATATAACCAAAAATCATTACAGGCATAATACCAGTCAATAACACCGGTCAGCTTACCCCGGTCAAACAAAGCATTATCCAGGAACAAATCAGCATGAATAATACCTTGTGGCAAAGCATGGCTATCCAGTGCAAGTGACTGCTGAAAATTTATTTCCTGTCTTAACAGCTCAGCATCAGCGGCACTGACATCAGATAAAACCTCAGCAGCCGTTTGCATACGCCATGCATGACCACGCTCTGCATAGCGCTGCTGCGGAAACTCAGCAGCAGCCAGATGAATCCGGGCCAGTGTCTGCCCGATAGCAGCACAGGCACCCACAGAAACCTCAGCTTCAGTTGAACCGCTCAGGCGCTCAATCAACGCGGCTGGTTTACCATTCATTGTCTGCAACAGGCAGGCATTCTGATCAACAACCGGGCAAGCCACCGGAATCCCGGCAGCAGCCAAATGCTGCATTAATTCCAGATAAAACAGCAGCTCATCAGCCTGATGCTTTTCAAACAGCGTCAGTACATAGCGCCCGGCAGAGGCACTGACAAAGTAATTAGTATTTTCAACACCGGCTTCAATGCCGGAGTAGTCAATCAGCTCACCGACATCATACCCGGACAAAAACTCCACCAGCTCATCACGGCTAACCGATGTAAAAACAGACACAATCAAAACCCGGAACAGCTGCAAACAAAGCCGGACAAAACCTTACAGCTCCATAAAATTGGCACGCTCTTCCAGTGTCGGGCCGGAGCCTGCCTGCTCATAGTGCTTAAAAATATGATCCACAATCGCATCCGGGTCATCCAGGATCACAAACAAATCCATGTCATCCGGCGAAATAGTGCCTTCCTTGACCAGAGTTTCCCGGAACCACTCAATCAGCTTTTCCCAGAAAGGCGTATGTACCAGCACAATAGGAATACGCCGGGTTTTACGGGTCTGCACCAGCGTTAAAATTTCAGCCAGTTCATCCAGCGTGCCGAAACCACCGGGCATCACCACGTAGGCTGAGGCATGTTTAACAAACATGACCTTGCGCGAGAAGAAATGCCGGAAGTACAGGGAGATGTCCTGATACTGATTACCGCTTTGCTCATTCGGCAGCTGAATATTCAGGCCGATGCTGGGCGACTTACCCTCCCATGCACCTTTATTAGCCGCTTCCATGATACCGGGGCCACCGCCGCTGACCACCGCAAATCCGGCATTCGATAGCTTGCGGGCAATTTCAACGGTCAGCAGATAAACCGGATCATCCTGAGCAGTGCGTGCCGAACCGAAAATACTCACTGAAGGGCGGATACGGGCAAGACGCTCGAAGCCCTCAACGAACTCGCCCATAATCTGAAAAATTTTCCAGCTCTCCCGGGCCAGCTCTTTATCATCAATGGGTTTTAAAACCGGGTGATTGGCGCGTGTAATATCATCCATAAGTTATTCTTCTTATCAAGGTACAAGATTGATTGTTCTGCAAGTCAGCGGTGGGCATATACTCTTCATAAGGCCGGTCAGACTGCTGACTTCTCTTCTGGTGTTAACGCGATAAGTGTCAGGGCATGCAACTCACCGGAGACAATCGCTTCATTCACTGTGGCATACACTTTCTGGTGGCGTTTGACCTTACTCAGCCCCTCAAACTCAGAGCTCACCACCTCGGCCTGATACTTATAACCATCACCGGATACTTCAACCCGGGCATCCGGAATACCCGCTTTTATCAGCTCAGCTACTGCCTCATTCGCGATACTCATAAATAATTCTTCCCAGACTAACAGATGCTCAAGTATAACGGATGTTTGGCCGACAATTAGTATTTGTCGGCGTATAATGGGATATTTTTAGCAGTAACGGGTATTTTCAACTATGACAAATGAACAACTGGTCAATCAGGTACGTGACACCTGCACCGAATTCTGTGCTGCCCTGACCCAGGATGAAATTTCACAATTTGTGCGCTATGTTTCTGTTGTTGAACTGGGGCAAAGAGAAATACTGGCTGACCTCGGAGAGGTGGGTGACAGTTTTTATCTGGTCATTGGCGGTGCAATAAAACTTTTCCAGATTGATGGTGAGAAAGAATTTGAGGTGGGTCAGATTTGCCCCGGTGGCATGGTCGGTGAAATGTCATTCTTTGATCAGCAGCCCCGTACACTGCGCCTGAAATCACGCAAAAGCGGCGCAAGGTTGCTGGAAATTAACCGTCAGATGTATAACCGTCTGAAAATTGAAGAGCCCTATATCTCCACTAACCTGCTTGAGTTTGTTATCCGCAGCCTGGATGAACTGGTGCGCCAGCTCAGTGAACAAAATGCCCTGCTGCACAAGCAGGTCACCGGTGTCGGTTATCGCTGAACACCACCTCCGCCCTGACCAGCCCTTCATTTTCAGTCACAATAAACAAAAAGGTCAGCACGATGGCCGACCTTTTTGAAGATTACATGCAAATCATGCAGATTTAATCAGCTACCACCTTTCACAGTGTTGAAGCCCAATACACTCCAGTTCTGCATGCCACCACGATACCATTTAATTTTCTCAGCCGGATAGCCCATTTTCAGCAGCTGCATGATGTTGGCTGGCGACTGGCCACACCACATACCGTTACAGAACAGTACCAGCGTTTTCGCACCTGAGAAGTCAAATACTTCTGAAGTATCACCGGCAGCAACGGCCTCATCCACATCCAGTGAGTCCTTACCTTCGGCCACTGTTACGCCGAACTCTTCACCCATGATCTTGATAATACCGTCTGTGGTCGCACCCTGCTTTGGCTCCAGATCAGTCCATGGCAGGTTTTTCGCACCCGGAATTGTCCCTTTTTCCACCCAGTCAGGGGTACGTGAATCAATCACCAGAATACTGTCATCACCACCGGACATTTTCTCCAGATAGCTCAATATGCCATTTTCAGCAATAGTTTCCACTCCGTCAGCCAGCACATCAGGCTGCACACAGAATGGCGGACACGGACGTGAGGTTTTGGCGAAGTCAGGATTAATGGTATTAGCATTATCCTGATTACGCATAATTTCGACTTCCTCTCCTCCCGGTGTCTTAACTTTGACACTCATCAGGTCAGCGGTAATCCCGACCGGCTTCCCTTCAGCCAGTGCTGCGCCGCTAATAGCCAAACCCGCAGTCAACACTGTCATGCCCAATAATTTAGTTAGTTGCATACTTCCTCCAATATACATTTGATTAATGACTTGCTTAAAAATGAAACAAACCAGGGAGTTACTCACAGTCAGGCTCTGATTCCTCACTCGCTCCCAGGTTCACTTTGACTCCTGAGTCAGAGGACTCTTCAGATTTTGCCTCAGTTTTAGCTTCAGCGACTTCAGCTGTTTCCTCGGCTTTTACTTCTTCAACTTTGGCTTCCTCTGCAGCTTTGGCTTCCTCTGCAGCTTTGGCTTCCTCTGCAGCTTTGGCTTCCTCTGCAGCTTTGGCTTCCTCTGCAGCTTTGGCTTCCTCTGCAGCTTTGGCTTCCTCTGCAGCTTTGGCAGCTGCCTCGTCAGCAGCTTTCGCCTCCGTCACAACTTTCTGCTCTGCTTTCTGAGTTTCACCACACGCAGTCAAAGACAGAGCGGTAAGCAGGGCAATGAGCACTAAAGAATGGCTTTTATTCATAAATTTTTCCTGTCAGCTTGGGTGGGATTACACACACTAATGACTTCTTTACCAAACTAAGGTGAGCAGCGCAAGAAAACAAAGGGGATACATGGAGAACAAATTATCAATATTAACAAAGACTAATATCACCTTCTCACGAAAAAACTTACTGCTGCAACCAGAAAGTAACCGGCCCGTCATTAATCAGGGACACTTTCATATCCGCCCCGAACACACCACAGCTCAGCTGCCCCTGCCTTTTCTCTGCCTCAATACAGAAATACTCAAAAAGCTCACGCCCCAGCGTTGGTGGCGCAGCAGGACTGAACCCCGGACGATTACCCTTGCGCGTATCAGCCGGCAGGGTAAACTGGGGCACAATTAACAGCTCATAATCCATATCCAGCAAAGAACAATTCATCCGTCCCTGCTGGTCAGCAAAAATACGATAATTCAGCACCCGTTGTAATAAACGATCTGCTACAGACCGTTCATCATTTTTTTCAACGCCCAATAACAGTGCAATACCCTTATCAATGGCGGCAACAGTCTGTCCGTCAATTGCAACCGAAGCACAGCTAACCCGCTGGATTAAACCAATCATTCCAGCTCATCTGCCATAAAGTCAGTCGCCCTGACCAGCGCCTCCTGAATCCCCGGCTCACTGGCGGCATGACCACTATCCTGCACAATCGTGAAATCAGCCGCAGGCCATGCCTTGTGTAAAGCGTATGCCTGTTCCAGCGGACAAATCAGATCATAGCGCCCGTGAATAATATGGCCGGGAATATCGGTCAACCTGCTGGCATCGCGTAATATCTGGTTCGGCTCCAGAAATGCGTTATTTACAAAATAATGTGCCTCCAGCCGTGACACGCTCATTGCAGTATGGGGGCTGGAAAAATGATCAACGGTTGCATCCAGCGGCGTCAGGTTGGCTGCCTTGCCCTCCCAGATTGACCATGCCTTGGCAGCCTGCATCTGGGCAATCTCATTTTCTCCGGTCAGTCTGGCATGGTAGGCCTTCAGCAGATCACCCTGCTCATCAGCCGGAATCGGTGCCAAAAAATCTTGCCAGTGATCAGGCAGCAAACGGCTGGCACCCTCCTGGTAAAACCAGCTGACATCCTGTTGCCGGGCCAGGAAGATACCCCGCAAAATCAAACCACTGACCCGCTCCGGATATTTCTGAGTATAAACCAGGCCAAGCGTTGAACCCCACGAGCCACCAAACACCACCCATTCTTCTATCCCCATGTGACGGCGGATGCGCTCAATATCCTCCACCAAATCCCAGGTGGTATTATTTTTCAGTGATGCATGCGGAGTAGAACGTCCGCAACCACGCTGATCAAACAGAATAATCCGGTAACGTTCCGGATCAAAAAAACTGCGATGCCATTTTTCACAACCGGAGCCGGGGCCACCATGCAAAAAAACCACGGGAATACCATCCGGCTCACCACTTTCTTCGACATACAACGTATGTGTATCATCCACCGGCAGAAAAAAATGGTGGTTATCACGAATAGGCGGGTAAAGTGGCGACATAGTCATAAAATTAATAATCCTCTACTCATTTTCCAGCAGCTCACGGGCTTCCTGAAAACGAGCCTGATCCTCCTGAGAAACCTGCGGGTAATCCAAATTTAAACTCTCCAGTGTCTGCACAATAATTTCAGCCACCGCAACACGCATATACAGTTTATTATCTGCGGGAATCGCATACCAGGGCGCATAATCCCGCGAAGTGGCATTCAGTGCTTCAGCATAAGCCTGCATATAATCATCCCAGTGCTGACGCTCCGCAACATCCCCCGGAGAAAACTTCCAGTTTTTTTCCGGCTCATCAAGACGCGACAGAAAGCGTTTCTTTTGCTCGTCCCTGGAAATATTCAGCCAAAATTTAAGCACAAGTGTACCATTTCTTGCCAAATGTCTTTCATGCTCACGAATAGAGTCGAAACGATCTTCCCAGATTGTGTCACAATCAATTTCAGCCGGTAAATTCTGCCCGTCAAGATACTCCGGATGCACACGAACAACCAGTACCTCTTCGTAATGACTACGGTTAAAAATACCGATTCGTCCGCGCTCGGGCAAACTTTTAGCTGTGCGCCAGAGAAAATCATGATCCAGCTCTTCCTTAGAAGGCTGCTTGAATGAATAGACCTGACAGCCCGCCGGGTTGATACCACGCATGATAGCCCGGATAGTACTGTCCTTACCTGCTGCATCCATCGCCTGGAATACCAGCAACAACGCATGATGATCATGAGCGTAAAAGACTCTCTGCAACTTATCCATCCGCTTGATGAGGTGCTTCAGACGCTTTTTTAGCTTTTTATCACCCGGTAGTTTAGCAGGCAGAGTGGGGGCCGCACTCAGATTAAAGTCACCATCAAAAGCAACCTGGTGCTGCTTTGGAAAAGCTATCATTCTCCAACACCTCCGATATTCTTATTAAGTCAGATAAAGATACCATCACCTTACAACAGAAGACAAAGATCCTGTATCAGAGCCGGAAAATATTCAGTTGCATAGAAAAAAGCACCGACGGGCACGGTGCCTGGCAATAATTGTTGTCCTTAAAAACGCTTATTAGTGGAATAAGCAGGCAGAATTATTTTTAAATTATTGGTATGAGTAGTCAGTTTATTCTGCAACTAATGAACATAAAATGAACAATTAGACTAAAAAATACACAAACTATACATATAAAGTATACCTCTTATCACTTAACAAGCGGATTAATGACCCGTTCAGATCCGTTGGGGGGTATCTTTTCGCTGGTTACCACAGATCAGATTACTACAGACAACAAAAAAGCCGACATCCCTTACAGAATGCGGCTTTTCAGACTTTCTCAGACTAACTGAGATTTTTAATTGGTGCCGATGGCGAGACTCGAACTCGCACGTTCTGTGAACACCACCCCCTCAAGATGGCGTGTCTACCAATTCCACCACATCGGCGTTAAAGTGTTTTGAACTACTGTTGTTCTTTATTCTCACCGGCTACCGGAGCAGGCACTTCAGAAGACTGTTCAGTGGCAGTGGCGGGCGCCGCCGGAACTTCATCAGCTGCCGGAGCAGCAGGCACTTCAGCACCCTGATCCGCGGTACTGGCTTCCTGTCCCGGCACAACAGGAACTTCACTGCCAACATTGGCCGGCACCTGCTCAGCAGGGGCAGACTGCTCGGTCTGCAGTGCATCCATCACACTACTGAATTCCGTGGTACGATTCGAGACCAGCCACGCCAGGGCAATAGAGTTCAGAAAAAATACTGTCGCCAGAATTGCAGTCGCACGACTAAGAAAGTTAGCAGAGCCCTGTGAGCCGAACACAGTGCCGGATGCACCACTGCCAAATGCAGCACCGGCATCAGCACCCTTACCATGCTGCATCAGCACCAGCACAATAACGCCAATTGAAACAAGAATCTGTACGATCAGTAAAATATTATAAAACATGATTAACTTCTAAATCGGCCTTAGTGGCCGGCGTTATGTCCCGCCTGACAAATTGCAAGAAAATCCTGCACATTCAGCGAAGCACCACCAATCAAACCACCATCAATATCAGCCATCGCAAATAATTCAGCAGCGTTCGACCCTTTCACACTGCCACCATAAAGTATCTGTACCTTCTCAGCGACATCTGCATTTAGCGCAGCGATTTTGTCGCGAATAAAAGCATGTACATCCTGTGCCTGCTGAGGTGTTGCCGTCTTACCGGTTCCGATTGCCCAGACCGGCTCATACGCAACCACCGCATCGGATAAGGCTTCAGCACCTTCCAGTGCAATCACAGCATCCAGCTGTCTGCCGACAACCTGTTCTGTTACACCCTGCTCACGTTCTTCCAGCGACTCGCCCACACAAAGCACCGGAATCAACCCCTGCTTACGTGCTGCAGCAAACTTGGCTGCAGTATCTTCATCACGCTCGCCAAACAGGGCACGCCGCTCAGAGTGACCCACGATCACATACCGGCAACCAAACTCAGCCAGCATTGGTGCAGATACCTCACCGGTAAACGCACCTTCTGCCTGGTCACTGACATCCTGTGCTCCCAAACCGATGCTACCGCCCTTTAAAAGATCAGCAGTCAGCGGAATGTAAACATACGGCGCACAGACCGCAATTGATACATTATCCAGCCCGGCAGCGCCCTCCACGATACCACCGACCAATGCTTCAATTGACGCTTTGGAGCCATTCAGCTTCCAGTTTCCAGCCACCAGCGGACGTCTCATAACTATCCTCTCCTCTAAGCAAGGGCGAAAGAGTACCGATAGTCCGCTTAGAAATCAATTATTTTTAAGGGATACTACTCAGGCAGCCTCACGAACCGCCGCAGCTATTTCCCCCGCCAGCTGCGTGGTTTCATTTTCATCTTCACCCTCAACCATCACCCTGATTAACGGTTCGGTTCCGGAAGCACGCAGCAACACCCGACCCCGCTCACCCAGCTGTAACTCAACCTGCTTTACTGCATCCTGCACACCCTGCGCAACATTCAGGTCAATCGATCTTTCAACCGGCACATTGACCAGAGTCTGCGGATATTTACTCATTACATGTTTAATATCGTGCAAAGACTGGCCGGTGGCAATCATCGCCCGCAAAATCTGTAACGCAGCCACTATCCCGTCACCGGTTGGTGTATGGTCACGCACAATCAAATGTCCGGAGCCTTCACCACCGAGCAGGCAGTTATGCTCAAGCATCTGGGATACCACATAACGGTCACCGACATTAGCGCGGTAAAACGGCATCCCGAACCCCCTGATCGCCTTTTCCAGCCCCAGATTACTCATCAAAGTACCCACCACCCCGGCTTTCAGGGCAGCCTCATTACGCCGGAATGCTGCAATAATAGCCAACGCCTCATCGCCATCAACCTTCTCGCCTTTATGATCAACCATAATCAGACGGTCGCCATCCCCGTCCAGGGCAATCCCGATATCAGCACGATACTCCAGCACTTTATCACACAGAAAATCAACGGCTGTTGCACCACAATTCTCATTGATATTAAACCCATCCGGCTTATTACCAATGGCAACCACTTCAGCCCCCAGCTCGCTGAACACATCCGGAGCAATGTGATAAGTCGCACCATTGGCACAATCCACCACAACACGCAATCCCTTAAGCGACATTGAATTTGGCAGGCCACGTTTACAGAACTCAATATAACGACCGGCTGCATCCTGGATACGCACTGCCCTGCCAAGCTCTTCAGAGGGCACTGTGACCAGATCATTCTCAAGATAAGACTCAATCTGGTGTTCCGTGGCATCCGGCAGTTTCATACCGTTTGCCGCAAAAAACTTCACACCATTGTCATGATAAGGATTATGAGAAGCACTGATCACAATTCCGGCAGAAGCACGAAAGGCACGGGTAAGGTAAGCTACGCCCGGCGTTGGCATCGGCCCCAGTAAACGCACATTCACACCTGCAGCAGCCAGACCGGCCTGTAACGCAGATTCCAGCATATAGCCGGAAATTCGCGGATCTTTGCCAATCAGTACCAGAGGATGACCGTTAGTGGTTAATACTTTACCTGCCGCCCAACCCAGTTTAAGCACAAAATCAGGCGTCATCGGATATTCACCGATCCTGCCGCGAATACCATCCGTTCCGAAATATTTTTTAGTCATTATTTACTCTCCGTGACCAAATATATTAGCCACATTAAAATTGCTTTACAGCCTGTACAATTTTAAGTGCATCCACTGTCGCCTTCACATCATGCACACGCAGCATTTTTGCACCGTTCATTGCCGCAATCACCGCAGCAGCCACACTTCCCTGTAAACGCCCGTCTACGGGCCGGTCATCTAACAGTTTGCCAATCATTGTTTTACGGGATATTCCCACTAATAGTGGTAAACCGAAGCGATTCAGCTCATCCAGTTGTCGCAACAAGCTGACATTGTGCTCCAGCGTTTTCCCAAAGCCAAAACCGGGATCAAGCCAAATACGATCCCCGGATATTCCGGACTGCTCACAGGCAGTCAGACGTTCCCCGAAAAAACCGGCAATATCCTCAACGAGGTTATTATAGAACGGATTCTGCTGCATTGTGCGCGGCTGACCCAACATGTGCATTAAACATATCTCAACATCACTGTCAGCACACGCCTGTAGTGCACCCTCCTCCTGTAATGCCCTGACATCGTTAATCATGTCCGCACCGGCGCTGATCGCCTCAGACATCACAACGGCCTTGCTGGTATCCACGGAAACCGGAATATCAAAACGCTTTTTAATCAGCTCCAGCACCGGGATCACCCGCTCCAGCTCCTGCTGCTCACTGACATCCTGTGCCCCCGGCCGGGTTGACTCACCACCAATGTCAATAATCGCCACACCATCCTGGACCATTTCATCAGCATGACGCAGCGCCTGCTCACGCCCGATAAACTGCCCGCCATCAGAAAACGAGTCCGGCGTAACATTCAGGATACCCATTACACTGATTTCAGCACGCAATTCAGCCAGTATATTCATAACTCCGCTCAACTTTATTTTCTATGCAAAAGTAAAGGCGCGGAAAACCGCGCCTTCTTCATTGAGTAAGATAACTGATGCTTACGCCGGATCACCAACGATACTATCGTCGACACCGGACTCAGCTTCTTTTTTCTTTGAAGCTGGTGGAGTACCTGACGGACCGGACTCGCCATCATCCGACCAGCCGGATGGCGGCGGCGGCTCTTCACCACGCATAATCGCATCAATCTGATTACGGTCAATCGTCTCGTACTTCATCAGCGCCTGCGCCATCGCGTGCAGCTTATCCATATTCTCTTTCAGAATATTCTCGGCACGCTGATAGTTGCGGTCAATAAAATCACGGATTTCCTGATCAATCGCATGTGCCGTTTCATCAGACATGTGCTTATGCTGGGTTACGCTACGCCCCAGAAATACCTCGCCCTCATCCTCAGAGTAAGACAGCGGCCCCAGCTTGCTGGACAACCCCCACTTGGTCACCATATTACGGGCAATTTCTGTGGCACGCTCAATATCGTTGGATGCACCGGTCGTCACACCCTGTTCCCCCAGGGTCAGCTCTTCAGCAATCCGGCCACCGAACAGGCTGGAGATCTGGCTTTCCAGACGCTCTTTACTGGCACTGTAACGGTCTTCCTCCGGCAGATACATGGTCACACCCAAAGCGCGTCCACGCGGAATAATCGTCACTTTATACACCGGATCATGCGACGGAACCTTCAGACCAACGATAGCGTGACCGGCTTCATGATAAGCCGTATTCAGCTTCTCATCCTCGTTCATTACCATCGACTTGCGCTCAGCGCCCATCATGATCTTATCCTTGGCGCCTTCAAACTCTGCCATATCAACAGTACGTTTGTTGGCACGGGCAGCAAATAACGCCGCTTCATTGACCAGATTAGCCAGATCCGCACCGGAAAATCCGGGTGTACCACGCGCAATCAGTGCTGGCTTCACATCATCACCCAGCGGCACTTTGCGCATATGTACTTTCAGAATCTGCTCACGTCCTCGCACATCCGGCAGCGGCACCACCACCTGACGGTCAAAACGTCCGGGACGCCGCAAGGCAGGATCTAATACGTCAGGACGGTTAGTAGCGGCAATAACGATAATACCCTCACTACCTTCAAAACCATCCATTTCCACCAGCAACTGGTTCAATGTCTGCTCACGCTCATCGTGCCCACCGCCCAGCCCGGCACCACGCTGACGACCCACCGCATCAATCTCGTCGATAAAGATAATGCAGGGCGCGTGTTTCTTGGCCTGTTCGAACATGTCACGCACACGCGATGCACCGACACCGACAAACATTTCCACGAAGTCAGAACCGGAAATACTGAAAAACGGTACTTTCGCCTCACCTGCAATTGCTTTCGCCAGCAAGGTTTTACCGGTACCCGGTGAGCCAACCATCAGCACACCGCGCGGAATTTTACCACCCAGCTTCTGAAACTTGCTCGGATCGCGCAGGAACTCGACCAACTCACCGACTTCATCTTTGGCTTCTTCACAGCCAGCCACATCATTGAAGTTCACCTTGACCTGATCTTCAGTCATCATCCGCGCCCGGCTTTTGCCGAATGACATGGCACCACGGCCACCGCCACCACCCTGCATCTGGCGCATAATATAAATCCACAGACCAATGATCAGCAGGAAAGGCACCCAACTGATGACGATGTCCCAGAAAATGGAACGCTCTTCAGGTGGCGCAGCTTTAACGGTCACATTATTAGCCAGCAGATCATTAACCAGCTGAGGGTCATCAGGCGGGCTGTAGGTTGTAAACTTTGTGCCATTGGCTGTGGTGCCGATAATGGTCTGGCCCCGGATATCCACTTCCTTGACAGAATTATTGCGCACACTTTGAATAAATTCTGAATAGGATAACTGGGAAGATGTTTGAGTGGGCGCACTGAATTTACTGAATACAGCAATCAGTACAAAAGCAATCACTGCCCAGATCAGCAAATTCTTTGTCAGTTCATTCATGGAAATACTCCATTTCCGCTATGTGGCCACAAAAACCACGATCAATAGTTTTCACAAATATTACACCATAAAACTTTGTGCAAGCACATATACTTCACGACTGCGGGGTCTTGAAGCCGACGGCTTGCGGATTTTCACCCGTTTAAAATGTTTGCGTACTTCTTTCAGGAAGTCCTCAGAGCCTTCCCCCTGAAATAATTTGACGACAAATGCGCCATTCGGCTTCAGCACCTGTTGCGCCATATCCAGTGCCAGTTCACATAAATAAATGGAACGCGGCTGATCCACTGCTTCCACACCACTTATATTGGGCGCCATATCAGAAATAACAAGATCAGCCTTATTATCCCCTAATAGCGCCAGCAACTCCTGCAGCACCGCGTCTTCACGAAAGTCACCAACCACAAACTCGACGAAAGGCAACGGATCAATCGGCAGAATATCACTGGCAATCACCCGCCCCTGCTGCCCGACCAGCTCGGCTGCATACTGGCTCCAGCCGCCGGGCGCAGCACCCAGGTCGACCACGGTATGGCCGGGAGAAATAATGCGGTCTTTTTCCTGAATTTCTTTTAACTTGTAAATAGCACGCGAGCGATAACCGTCTTTCTGCGACTTTTTTACATATTCATCATCAAAATGTTCACGCAGCCAGCGCTGACTGCTCTTGCTTCTTGCCATAGGATTGATTTAGTGCTTACACTGGACAATTTTTCGGAAAGCCTACCATGGAATTGAAAGAAGCGCAGAAAAAACGCCTCAAGGGCCTTGCTCATGACCTGAAACCTGTGATCATGATCGGCCAGCACGGGCTGAAAGACAGCATACTGGAGGAACTGGATACCGCTCTCGATTTCCACCAGTTAATCAAGGTTAAGATCAGTGTGGGTGACCGCGAAGCCCGCGATGAAATTATTCAGCAACTGCTCAAGCATGCAAAAAAGGCGTTACTGATCCAGCAAATCGGCAATATGGCCGTATTTTACCAGCGTAACCCCAAGAAAGCCGATTTACTGGCCGGGTAATCAGTATCAGGCCGGAACTGAAACTTCCCGCACCTCAACCACCGCCAGTCCGGTAAACTGCTTATATTTATTGGTTTCAAGATCAGTCCGGTGCACAGTGACCCGCACCAGACAGTCCCCCGGCGTAAGACCGGTAGTATCCACCTCGTAAGTGGCACCCTGACCGTTTGGCCGCCCTGAAACCGACCAAAAATAGCGTAACTTTGCACCGTTCAGCTGCTCTTCCAGAAAACTCTGGTCGAGGCTGACAACCAGCTTTTGCCCGCCAGTCAGCTTTGCCTGATTTACCCGGATATGCTCTTTCAGGCTACCAAACGCACGGAGCGGACTCTCCAGACCCACTGATTCTGTAAACGCTTCAGGTGCAGTAATTCTGAAAACGGCGCTACCTGCCACCTGCCGGGCAGTGCCACCACCAAGCGGCTTCGCATATAAAGTCGCTCTCACCCGATGCTCCCCCTCTGACCAGTTCCGGGTATCCACTGCAAATTCCGGCGTATTACCCGTCTTCCCCGTTACCGTCCAGAAATAACCTGCCCGCTCACCTGGGCGCAAATAATCTGCCTCATTTACGGAAAACGTGATCAATTTACCCTGTGGCACCTCAAGCGGTGCGGCCATTATTTTCAATGCGCTATAATTTTTCGGTAACACCTGTGGCCGGACATCTGCAACAGCGGTTGCGGCCCCCTGATTATCGACAGGCAGCTCATCAGCCAGAAACCATTTCAGCTGTGCATCGCGCCGGGCAAGATCACCGGCACCCAACTGCCCATCCAATACAATATCGCCCGCCCTTACCGCCAGACGCTTGATAATAAAACTGCGCACCGGCATCGCCTGTAAATCAGCAAGCCGTGTACTCAGAAACGCCTCACCGCCACTATTCAGCAAGTTCAAAGCCTGCTGCAGCTGTCCGAGCACCCGGGTTTTCTGCTCAACGGAAGGTTCCGGCAAGATCGGATTATTGGCCTGATCCAGCTCGGTTCGCTTTCCTGTTGAATACTCTGTAACCCGCTGTTCCAGCCATGCTTTCAGGCGACGGAACCCCACCGGATCATCTGACTTATAATCAGCCACCGTCCACTGGCTATACATCGCCATATAACGGTCATAATTAAAGTTCCTCAAACCCAGCGCAACCCGCTCATGCCCCAGCGGAATCCGGTCACGCTCATCACTAAACTGATCCGGCAATACCTGCTGATCCCGTCCGATATACTGATTTCCGAACGTTTCAACCGCACCGTAACGGAACTCACTATTTCCCGAAAATGACAATACATAAACCAGGCCATCATCAGCCATATTGCCACCCAAACGCCCCGGAAACAGCTTAATTTGCGGCCGAATATCGGATGCCTGCTGCAAAATATTGTTTGTAATCCGGCAGCCATCCAAAACACCGGCTATTGAAATAAAGTGCCCGGCAGCCGTCCTGATCCGGTTATTGGTAATCGATAGATTCCGGCAAAAACCATCACTGCAAAAAATCCCCTGCAGCCTGGCATCCGGTGCATCAACAGTACAGCTATCCACAGTGATGTCACTTATGACGCTACCCGCCATCCGGTCAGCGATAATCCGGTCACCGGACATCAGATTAGGCGGAATTAATTGCACACCATCCCGGTGACCAATGTCGTAATAATTACGCTGGTCTGTAATCCCGATATTATGTACCCGCACATTGCTGGTCTGGATACGCACAGCATCCGTTTGATTATCAAATAGCTCAATGCGCTTCGGCCCGACAAAATCAATCCTGCAGTCATCAGACCGCCCCACCGCAGAAATGCTGCCCGCAAGACTGCGTTGCTCCATGCAGTAATACTTCTGCACATCCTCATCAATGACATAGCGAAACTCATGTGCCACATTTTCACTGGCACGAAACACCTCGCCACTATTTTCAAGGTCACGCAAAACAGTCAGGTTATGTTGCAGATGATCCACTGCGGCATTGTATTGCCGGATCTCGGCATCACGCGCCTGCTCAGCATTGACTGCCGCAGCCGTATTACCATTCTGACGATGTTTTAAAATAGCAGGAGTGCGTACTGAATCTTCCTCCCTGACATGAACCAGCCAGGGTGACCAGCTTCCCGGTTCACCTTGTGCCGGAGGCTCGCCCGAACCATCAAATACCGTAAATTTGCTTTTTAAGCGGCGGATACTTCCCCTGGCTTCATATACTTCGCGCGCGCAAAGCCCGTATACAGAACTGCCCATTGTTCTTCCCCTGATAATAAGCCCGAATGTAATGCCCCAACATTACAATATGTATTTTCACCCGCAAAAATAACAGCCCCACTGCTATCTGTTATCGGATAAAATATTCTCCCAATAAAGCACAAAATTCTTGCAAAGACAATCTTTCTTTAGAATTCCATAACTTATAACATAGAAATTAATATTAGACAGGCATCAAAAAAATAATATAAATTAAACAGACAGAACTTCCTGTCAGGTATTGAACTTAATTATTCAGTAGCGGCCTACTAAGTCACTCAGGGGATTTTCATGAAAAAACAGGGCACTTACGGCTGTATCCGATCAGCGCACTCACTATGCCAAGCGCTTCTTTTTCTGCTACTGTTAAGTAGCACTTCTGTATTTTCTGCCCCGCACATTATGATGAATGACACACAGTTCAGGCTATTCAGTAACCATGATATTGACATCCAACTGGATGGACGCGGAAATAATCGCCTCAACAGCTACGGAACCTATAGTCCGGCAATGACATCCGCACCCGGCAACCTCAGGGAAGTCATTCTTGCCCACGAATCCCGGCAACCAACCTCATTTACCGACCTGCAAGCCCTGAAACGCTGCCCACTCATCAGCGCTGAAGTAGAACTGGATAATGTGCAGAAAACCTCCGAATGGCTGGTTACCACCCCGGATGACTGCATACCGGTATCACCTTCCGGCCTGAAAACTTTCTGGTTGATACAATATCAGCCAACAACCGGGGTTTTCGCAGTAATACTGTCAGGCCGTGGCCAGCAGCGGGTATTCATCCCCAAACAGTCCAATGCATCAGGGTATCGCGCACTCTCACTACAGATTAACAATACCTATATCGACATTACCGGCTCACAGGAAACACGCCGATATAAAGCCAACTGTAAAAAACGCTGGGAAGTACATAACGGGTACTATGTCGCGCAACCGGACAGTATTGAAGTATGGGCATTAGACCCGATCACCAACAGTAACGCCTGGCTTAAACCTGAAGATGCCTTCAGAGGGCAGACAGTAACTATACCCACCGTTTGTCCTCTGGATTAAGAACAACTCAAAACACTGCACCCTGAAAACACACTGCAATTATTGCCTGCGGGCATTTTTATGATTAATCCGGGTCAGCCAGTTCAGCTTCTGCGTGGAAGTATCCGAAACCTCCGCCAGCTCCTGCCCCATAAGCTGTACGCCCCGGGCAATATCCTGCAGCTGTACGGCAACTTCCCGCTGATCTTTAACGCTGTCAACACCCCTGTTAAGCTGCTGCAGCTGCTGACTAATTCCCTCCAGTTGCGGCAGCAGCACATCATTGACACCGGGCTGCAGTAGCGCCTGTTGCAACTGATTCCCCAGCGTCTGCAGTGCAGCTGAAATATCACCCAGCTTTGCATCCAGCGCACTGCTTTTGCTCTGCTGCACCAACGCATAACTGATATGGTGTAAATGCTTCACCATATGCTTAATCGTGGTCTGTAATTTTTCCTGATTACTTTCCAGCAGCTGATCCGAGTGCTTAAAAGCCAGACTGATCTCACCCAGCTTTTCGGCAATCTCCAGCCCGATTTCCACATCCGCCTTACGTGCCAGACGATTACGACGGTATTCTTGTTTAATCGCTTCCCAGCGCTCCTGTTCCGCAGTGGTCATATTACCGCGCAGCTCAGCCAGTTTGAGCAGATTCTCTTCCGCCCCGCCGGTTAATAACTGCGCCTCGCCCTGATAATGATCTTCAATCATTTGCAGCAGCTCAGCATCATTCATCGCGGCTGAGACTTTTTCCGCCATTTTATTCATATTGCGGTAACTGCCCTGCAACTTAAACGGCGGCTCGGTGCGGTACTCGTCATTTTGGGCAGCGGAAGCAATGTACTGCTTATTCACTTTCAGCACGACCTCCTGTACCACAAATAACTTTTTGAAAACCTCTGTGATTTCATTCAGCTCAGCACTGCTATAGGAATGGCTGAGGTCATTGGTACTCACTTCACGCCCCCGCGCCAGATCAATCAATGTATAAACATCCTTCATATCACGGGTTGCCAGCGGTGCCAGTACACTATTCGAGGTCAGTCCGTTTTCGAGATAGCTGAGCGCAAAAATATCCTCCTTATCACCCAGCACTTCACCCAGATTATAAATATCCGCACGATTCGCTAACATATCCGGAATTTTGAACACCTCACCGGACTCGGTATAAGGGTTCCCGGCCATAATGATGCAGAAGCGCTTGCCACGCATATCATAGGTCTTGCTTTTACCCTTCCGGATCCCGTCAACGCGCCGCGTACCATCAGCCAGAGAAATAAATTTCTGCAAAAACCCGGGATGGGTATGCTGAATATCATCCAGATAAAGCATGACATTATTAGTCATTTCCAGCCCCAGATTGAGCTTGACCAGCTCCTGTGCGGCAGCCCTATCCGGTGCCTGTTCCGGGTCGAGCGAAACAACACTATGCCCCAGCGACGGGCAGTTAATTTTCATAAAAATCAGCCCGAGGCGGCTGGCCACGTATTCCATCAGCGTTGTCTTACCGTAACCCGGCGGAGAAATCAGCATCAGCATACCCATCAGGTCGGTACGTTTATTATCCCCCACTGTACCCATCTGCTTGGCCAGATTATCGCCAATCAGCGGCAGATAAGACTCATTCAGTAACTTATTGCGCACAAAAGAAGCCAGTGGCCGTGGCTTAAACTCATTGAGCCGCAATTGTTCCCGTTGCTGATCAATAATATCGCCCCGCACCTGCAGATAATGCTGATAGCCCGGAACCACCTGCTCATGATGCTGCTGATAACGGCTCAGAAACTTATCCAGCGACAGCGGTAACTGACGTTTGCCATCCACGCTCTGAATCAGAGGATGATCGCCCAGCAACTCATCAACACGCATTTCCAGCCCGGCTTCAACCAACCGATGCGGTAATCTGTCTCCCAGACTGACCAGAGCAACCGCCTCAGGAATATAATGTGCCAGCACTGAGCCCGCAGAGTCCTTACCTTTCAGCAGCGCCTGCAGCCAGACCTCAATCGTCTTCCAGAGTTGTGCAGGCTTATCCTCCAGCTTACGCAACACGGCATTAAAACTATCCAGCGCACCGGCTATATCCAGCTGACGGCGCAACTCATCCGCCAGCTGTTGCGCATAGACTGAGCGGGTAAAACGCGGTGTCTTATTCGCCAGCTCTTCACAAAGGTAAGCCGCAGCCCGGCTCAGCACTGCAGCATCAGCCCCCGTTACCGGCTCCGGTTGCCAGAATACCTGCAGCTCCTGTACCACTTCATCCCGCAGTTGAGCCATTGCCGCACTATCCGCAAAGACCCTGCGCATATCAGCGGCAGCAGTGGCCCGATCCGGCCAGTCCTGCTGAGGTTGCTGGGTTTGGGTATAAACCCAGAATACCGCCGCCAGACCGCGTGATAAGGGATCAAACCGCAACAAACCGGCCTTCTCTTTCACCGGTAGCAATTGCTGTAGAATTTTTACTGCATCATGATCATGGATACCTTTCTCATAACCTTCCTTGTAACGGGGAGCGGCAAACCGGCGGACAATGTCAATCAGATCACCTGCCGGATCAATCTCCCCGCTTTCCATCGCCACCATCACCTGCCCGGCCAGATATTCAGCCCGGTAGAATGCCGGTGTTTCCGACTCCAGATTCTGTTCCCAGTAATCACGCAGATTATCCAGCTCTGCTGAATCCACCCGCTCAAAAAAGTCCGTGCCGCTGAGGTGAATATACTGATGCTCACCCCGCGGTAATAAGGTTAAACCCAGCTCCTGTTTGGTGACACTGAAGCGGTGTACCGGCCCCAGCCGGATAATATTGCCGCCATCCTCAAAAATATCCTGTTTATCACGCAGGCTGCGTACCGCCTGCTCTTTATGGTTTTTAAGGCTGCTGTCCAGATCATCCGCTTTAACGCTATCGCCCAGCTCCCGTAACTGATCGGTAATATCGCGGATTTTCATCACCAACGGATCAGAAGCGAAGAATGTATTCAGCTCATCCATCTCGCTGAAACGACTGACCCGGCGCTGCACAGAGGCAATAATACGCTGTGTCGCATCCATCAGGTTCTGTGCCCGGCGCTGGCGTTCATTAATCAGCGACTGTTTATGCGCCTCAAATGATTCATGAACCTCTTCACGCTTATTGATAATATCCGCCAGAAACTCATCATGCTCACTGAACTGGCTTTCCAGCTCCTCCATCTGCACCAGCAAACGACTGAGCTGCTCATCACACTTATCCGGCGTGGTCGCCAGCCCCAGCGCATTGCTCACACTCTGGCTGAATAACTTGAACTGCACACCGAACTGAGCCACTGCCTCAGAACGGCCAATCTCTTTCTTGCGGTGGGTGGTGCGGGCGCGAAGCTGGTTTAAGCGGGCATAAATTCCGGAAATATCATCAATCACCTTTGTGCGCACATTGGCATCATCCACCTTCAGCGTCGCCATCAGCTCAGACAACAGGTCAAGGTCTGCCGCCATTTTCTCCTGCACGGCCAGCACCTCCTCCAGTTTCAGCAGTGTGGCCGCCGCCGCCAGCTCAGTTTCCAGCGCGCCCAGCTGCTCCTGATACGGCAGCAAAGCCCGCTCACCGGCAAGAAAATGCACCGTATCCGAACCCAGCTCATCCTGAACGGCAATCAGCTCAGCGTCCATCTCACTGAGACGCTCCTGATCAATGTAGCGGTACTCACGAATAGTCATCAGGTGGCCGCGGTGATGGCGGATAGCATTCAGCGCATCAACAAACTGCCCGGCCTCACTCCAGCTATCCGGCATCAGCGCCGAGAGAATACGCTTTTGCTCCGTTTCAGCCGCCTGCATGGCCTTATCAGCCTGAGCACGAATGCTTTCTACCTTTTCAAACTCATCCAGCACTTTTTCCGAGGTGGAAACAATGTCATGCAATACGCTTTTAACCGCATCCAGTTCTTTGTTCTCCAGCCAGTAATAAGCCTCAAACAAACGGCGGCTGTCCTGAATCAGCTGGTTATAGTGAGCTGTGGAAACACTGGAATTCTCAATACTGCGGCTGATGCTGTATAAATCGGAAATACCCCGCACCAGCTCGGCATTGCCGATCCGCGCATAAAAACTGTCACCTGCAGGCTGACGGCTGGCGTACTCATCGGAAATATAGGGCGTCTGCCAGATTTGCATGGGATGGATACGGGTCGGCTCCTCACTGTCAGAACTGAACAGCACCATCTGCCCGTCATCCCGGATCGCATAGCCGTGCCCGAATAAGGGGGTACGCAGGTCTTTTTCAATCAGGTTATAACTGAATAGCGCGTAATTGCCGGATAAGGGCTCATAAAAGATATACAGCACATCTTCGCCATTCGGCGAACGCTGCATACGCTTAAAGGTCATCCCGCTCATGTCATGCTCAAACTGACGGTTTTCACCGTTCTGCAGATACATACCACCGGGAAAAATAATGCCATGATCCTCCGGCAAACGGACACAGGACTGGCCGATGGCATCAATGCGCTGTACCTGCTCTGTCAGGCGGTTAAACACCAGATAACGCCAGACCTCTTCACGATAGGGCAGCACTTTTAACAGAATCAGCTGGCCGACTTCAGCATAGAAAAAACGGGCATCATCCAGCGACTGAGTTTTATCACTGACCTCCTCGCTATAAATTCCCAGACCACTGTTGGTATTATTTTCTACCTTGATGGTCAGATCACCGCCAATGGTCTCCACAAACAGGGTGTCGAGAATATTCAGATGCGGATGCCGCCCATGCACCGTATCATCACGCCCGCACGCCACCCACTCAAAATCAACCGGGCTGGGTAAAGCAATATCCCGCTCGCCCCGGTTATCAATATAAGTCAACTCGCCACGGGGACTGATTGCCCAGCGGAAAACCCGTAAATCAGTAATCCGCTCCCCGATCTGAAAAGCCGCCAGCAACTTACCATTTTTAACCACCAGCTGAATCAGCCGGGCATGTTTGTAATAGGCGTATAACTCACGGAAATCACCGGCGAAACCGGGATGGGCAAGGAAGCTGTCTTCCGCCGGTACCGGCGCCAGTTCGTACTGCCCGTCCTGTGAAGTCAGGGTATACAGCGTAAAAACATCCTCAATGCGGGTTTCCTTTTTCAGCCCGATAAAGACGTTGTAACCGAATAACAGCTGCTCACCTACCTGCACAATATCCCGGGCCACACAGTTATTTTCTGTCCGCACCCGCAAACGACCGCTCACCGCCATCGCCGTGCTCTGAAACTCATTCAGGCGGGCATTATTCAGCCCGGCAGTTAATTCTTCCAGCGATTTACCCTGCTTTTCCAACCGCGCACGAATAATTTCGTAGGCGTTGCTTTCGGCTATGGTTTGTGTGGTCTGATCTTCGCTTGTTTTTGTCATGGTCTGTCGCTGTCGTAATTAGTGGATCATTCCGGTTTGGCATTTCCGCCCAGAAACTTCTGAATCAGCTGCTCGGCCGTCGGGCTTTTCGACACCACCCCTTCAATCGACTTCCCCAGCGACAAAGAACGAGCAAACGAATTAAAGAAGTCGCCCTCACCACCGACAATATCGATATTGGCATTCGCCAGCGCCGTGGCCAGCGCCTTCGCCTGCTCGGTTGAAATCACTTCATTGGCCTTAATTTCCGACATGGCCCGCTCAAACTCTTTCTCCAGCTTCAGGCGGAATTCTTCATGCTCACGCGCGGCATCCGACATCTGATCCATCGCCTTAAACTTCTCTACCAGCCCCTCTGCTTCTGCCTGGAAGCGGGTACGGATCACCTCGGCCTCAGCCAGACCTTTTTCCTTATTGCCCCGCGCCATTGCCAGTGCAATCTGCTCCTCACCTTTCGCTTCGGCCTCCATCTTTTCTTCCAGTACCCGGGCTTCCATCAGGCCTTCTTTCTCACGGGCAATGGCCGTAGCCTCAATCACTTTTGCCTCTGCCAGACCTTCTTTCTCCCGCGCGGCAGCATCCGCTTCCCGTACCTGCGCTTCCGCCAGACCGGCAGCCGCCTTTTCAGCCTGAACCCCTTCGGCCAGCTTCTTCTTCGCATCAGCTTGTTTAGCTGAAGCTTCCAGCTCAGCAGCAGCCATGGTGTTGATTTCCTTTGCCTTATGAATGGCCTTACTCTCATCCGCTTCGGCCTGCTTGACCTGCTTAACCAGCTCTTCCTCAGCTTCCGCCTGTGCCTTCAGAATCATCACCTGCTTGAGACGTTCTGCCTCGGAGACTTCCCGTACCTCTTTGATCCGCTCCTCCTGTTCGGCAACCGTCTTCTCTACCGCAATCCGTTCGCGTACGGTGTTGGCAATTTCCTTGCGCTGCTCTTCCAGCGCCTTTTCTTTCTCAATCCGCTGCAACTCAACCTCACGCTCACGCGCCACCACTTCCAGCTCTCTGGCCCGGGAAACCTTTTCTTCCTCGATAGCGACTGCACGCTGACGGTTATGCGCCGCAACTTCCACTTCACGCTTCTTGTTTTCCTCAAGAATTTCCAGTTTTTCCTCAGTTGCAATCCGCGCCTGTTCAGAACGCAACCGCTCTTCTGCACGAATTTTCTCCGTTTCCGCCTCTTCCCGCGCCTGAATGGTTTCAATTTCACGCTTCTGGCGGGCCTCCGCATCCGCTTCCTGACGTTCCAGTGCCAGCATCGCCTCACGGGTTTCCACATTCTTTTTCTTCATTGCCAGCTGTTCATTGCGCTCCAGCTCATTGGTCTGCACATTATGCGTGGCGGTCAGCTCGGTAATTTTGCGGATACCCTCTGCATCCAGAATATTATTCGGATCAAGCGAAGACTTGGGGGTCTGCTCCAGATAATCAATCGCCACATCTTCCAGTGCATAACCATTCAGGTCATTGCCAATCACTTCAACAATCTTGTCCCGGAAGCCGATCCGGTCTTCAAACAGATCAACAAAATTCATCTGCTTACCGACCGTTTTCAGGGCCTCTGCAAACTTGGCATTGAATAATTCATCCACCGCATTACGATCAGAGGCACGATCAACCCCGATGGATTTAGCGACTTTCAGTACGTCTTCCGCCGTTTCATTCACCCGCAGGTAAAAAGCGACACTAATATCTGCCCGGATATTGTCTTTACAAATCAGCCCTTCTTTATTCGCCCGGTCAATCTGCAGCGTAATAAGGGAGATTTTCATTAATTCTTTTTTATTAATAATCGGCCAGACCACACCGCCGGTAAATTTAACCTGCGGCGTTTTCCCCATGTCATTAATGATTAATGCCCAACCCTGCGGCACTTTGACATAAAAACGGGTAACCATGACCAGCAGGCCAATAACCACCAGAATAATCAGTGCCACGACGACCATCGTCATAATTGAAAGTGTTCCCATAAACTTCTCCGGAAAATAATTGTAATGATTAGGATGTTTGTTTACTGCCGCGCACCTGATAACAACCGCTGGCCGCGTCATAACTGATCAGGGCAACGGATTCACCCCGGCTGATATGGTTCGGCTCTGTGGCACGGATTTTAATAATCAGCCCTGCACCACCGTCTTTGAACACCGCTTCACCAAAGCCGGCCGTCACTTTTCCGCTGCGCACTGTGGCATATTGACCGACTAAGTCAGCATTACGGGTCACGCTCTGCTTTTTAAAAACCGGCTTTAAAGGCTGTAATAAAGGTGAGATGAAAAGTGCTGCAATCACCGGGGCAATCACCAGCACCCAGAATCCGACCAGGATTTGTACCCAGGTTTCCGGCAACAGCGGATAAAGAAAGTGTACGGCCAGAAAGCACAGTACCCAGCTGACCAGAATGATCAGCGACAAGGTGATAGTAAGCGGGATACCGTCCAGTTTAAAACGGGTCAGCCAGCCGCCGGCCATACCGGTATCGCCGTCAACATCGATGTCGATGTCGATGTCGGTATCAGCATCGGCCACATCAATATCAACGATACCCAGCACTGCACTCAGCCAGTAAAGTATTACCAGAAGCAGCAGACCACTATAAAAAACCGTTGGAAACATTAAAATGTTTTGAATGAATGCAACCATGCCAAATCCTTATTATTTATGTTTAGTGTGGCTTAAGCTTAATACTTGTTTCAGTTTTTTCTTAATTTTCAGGCTTGTTTGTGTGGGAATCCGAAGTTACTGCAAGATCCGGTAACTTAGCCTTTGCAAATCATCCGGCAAATATACCCGAATAAACAGCATCCACATACCCGCAGGAGATAAAAGGAAAGCATAAAAAAACCACACTGCGCTAACAGAGTGGTTTTTTTCTGGAGTATGCGACAAAGCCCGGACAACCCCCCAAAAGGCTAATCCGGAGACAATATTTACTATTGTCAACTCTTACTCAGGACTCCTCCGTGTCCTGTGGCTTAACAACCGGCAGCTTGATCTGCGGCAAGCGAACCTGCACACCAGCCACATCAACCACCACCTGCTCAGTTTCTGAGTCATCGGTACCAGTCTCCGCCTGCCCGACCTCAGTATCAGAAACAACCTGATCAATCTCAGAATCAGCTACATCAACTTCAGTCTGACCAGGATCAGTTACACCGACCTCAACCTGACCAGACTCAAAGTCCGGAACATCAATCTGATCAACGTTAGCATCTGCCAACGAGCCTTCCGGCAGATCAACTTCAGCTACTTCAACTGAAACACCCGATACATCGGCCTCCGGCAGATCAACCTCCGCTGCCTGCGATAATACTTCCGGCACATCAACATCAGGAGTTTCAACTGAGACATCAGGTAAATCAACATCCACTCCCGGAGTTTCTACTGAGACATCTGGCAAATCAACATCCGGAGTGGCAACCGATACATCTGGAAGATCCACATCCGCACTGAGTTTATCCAGTCCAACTTTTGCAGCAACTCCCGCTGCGGCAATACCTGCAGCTACTTTTGCGATTTCACCATCCACTTCCGGCAAATCAATATCAGGAGTCTCCACTGAAACGTCCGGCAAATCCAAATCTACTTCCGGAGTGTCAACTGAGACATCTGGCAGTTCAACTTCTGGAGCATTCACTGAAACATCCGGCAAATCCACATCTACGTCCGGAGTGTCGACTGAGACAGCTGACAACTCAACTGCAGGAGTTTCAACCAATATATCTGGCAACTCAACGTCAGGAGTTTCAACTAAAACGTCCGGCAGATCTAAACCCACTTCCGGGGCTTCTACTGAGACATCTGGCAATTCAACTTCTGGAGCATTCACTGAAACATCCGGCAGATCCACATCTACGTCCGGAGTATCGACTGAGACATCTGGCAGTTCAACTTCAGAAGTTTCAACCGATACATTTGGCATATCGACATCCGCACTGAGTTTATCCAATCCGACTTTGGCAGCAACTCCCGCTGCTGCAATACCTGCAACTACTTTTCCGATTCCACCATCCACTTCCGGCAAATCAATATCCTGAGTGGCAACCGAGACATCCGGCAGATCTAAATCCACTTCCGGGGTTTCTACTGAGACATCAGATAGCTCAACTTCGGGGGCCTTTACAGAAATGCCCGGAACATCTACATCCACTTCTGGCAAATCAATATCCGGAGTGGCAACCGAGACATCCGGCAGATCCACATCTACTTCCGGAGTGTCAACTGAGACATCTGGCAGTTCAACTTCAGGAGCCTTTACAGAAACATCCGGCAGATCAACATCTACGTCCGGAGTATCGACTGAGACATCTGGCAACTCAACTTCAGGAGTTTCAACCGACACATCTGGCAGATCCACATCCGCACTGAGTTTATCCAATCCGATTTTGGCAGCAACTCCTGCTGCAGCAATACCTGCAGTTACTTTTCCGATTCCACCTTCTACTTCCGGCAAATCAGCATCAGGAGTTTCAACCGAGACATCCGGCAGCTCAACTTCGGGAGCCTTTACAGAAATGTCCGGAGTATCTACATCAACATCCGGAGCGGCAACCGATACATCCGGCAGATCCACATCTACGTCCGGAGTATCGACTGAGACATCTGGTAACTCAACTTCGGGAGCCTTTACAGAAATATCCGGAGCATCTACATCAACATCCGGAGTGGCAACCGATACATCCGGCAGATCTAAATCCACTTCCGGAGCTTCAACCGAGACATCAGGCAGCTCAACTTCGGGGGCCTTTACAGAAATGTCCGGAACATCTACATCCACTTCCGGCAATTCAACTTCTGGGGCATTCACTGAAACATCCGGCAGATCAACATCTACGTCCGGAGTCTCGACTGAGACATCTGGCAGATCCACATCCGCACTGAGTTTATCCAATCCGACTTTGGCAGCAACTCCCGCTGCTGCAATACCTGCAACTACTTTTCCGATTCCACCATCCACTTCCGGCAATTCAATATCCGGAGCGGCAACCGATACATCCGGCAGATCTAAGCCCACTTCCGGGGTTTCTACTGAGACATCAGGCAGCTCAACTTCGGGAGCCTTTACAGAAATGTCCGGAGCATCTACATCCACTTCCGGCAATTCAACTTCAGAGATTTCAACGGAAACGTCCGGCAGATCCACATCTACGTCAGGAGTCTCGACTGAGACATCTGGTAGCTCGACCTCAGGAGTTTTCATCGAAAGATCCGGAGTATCAACATCGACATCCGGCAATTTAACATCAGGTGCCTCTACCGAAACCTCCGGCATGCTGGTCTCCGGAATATCAACATCGACTTTCGGTAATTCAATATCCGGCGTATCAATTTCCACCTCCGGCATTTTTCCGGCAGACACCTCAGCTCCACTGAGTTTCGCCGCGGCCAAACCGGCGGCAACAGCCGCACTACCGGCAACCGCAGTAGAAACAGTGGAATCCCCCTTCTGCTCACTTCCGCCCCCGGTCAGCTCATGCTCTGCGTGAGAAGAACGACAAAACACCTTTTTAAGCAAGCGGCCAACAAGCCAGCCCAAAACGAACGCGGCCAGTAACAATAAAGCAGCCTGAAGCAAAAAAACGCCTACACCTGACATGACTTATACCTCCTTGCCAGACTTGCTGAACAAACCCAACAGCAGACCCAATAAAAATGCGAGCAATAACCAAACAAACAACTTAGAAATTAAATACATCATTCTCCACGCTCCTTATTTCTGCTTTATTTCAAAAGTGATACGACGGTTTTGGGCCTTACCTTCTTCTGTATCATTCGTAGCAGCCGGCTGGGTCTCGCCGAAACCGCGGCTTTCCAGTAAACCTGTACTGATATTTTTACCCTGCAAATAACTAACCACCGCTTCCGCACGACGCTGGCTTAGTGACTGGTTATAGTCGCTGGCTCCGGAATTATCCGTGTGCCCACCAACCACAATTCTACGGCCAACCAAACCTGCACTACACTCATTAACGATATCAGCCAGATTATTCAGCAGTGGATAACTCTCAGGGTTAATGTCAGCCTTATTTGTTGCAAACAGGATTTTCTTACCGGTCATCGCGCTGTTGAGCTTATTCTGACAAGCCTGTTGCGCTGCCTCAGCCTGTTTCCGGGCCTCCTCCTCAGCTGCGGCTTTCTTAGCAGCTTCTGCTTCAGCCTGCTTGCGGGCTTCCTCCTCAACTGCGGCTTTCTTTGCAGCCTCTGCCTCTGCCTCGGCCTGTTTGCGGGCATCCTCCTCAGCTGCAGCTTTCTTAGCGGCTTCTGCTTCAGCCTGCTTACGGGCCTCCTCTTCAGCAGCTTTCTTAGCCGCTTCTGCTTCAGCCTGCTTACGGGCTTCCTCCTCAGCTGCAGCTTTCTTTGCCGCCTCGGCCTCGGCCTGTTTGCGGGCCTCCTCCTCAGCTGCAGCTTTCTTAGCGGCTTCTGCTTCGACCTGCTTACGAGCTTCTTCCTCTTCAGCAGCTTTGTTAGCGGCCTCTGCTTCGGCCTGCTTGCGGGCTTCCTCTTCGGCGGCCTTTCTGGCAGCTGCCTCAATGGCTTCACGGGCTTTTGCTGACAACTGCAAATTATTCGCTAGCTGAAGCTCTGAGCCACTAATCGCCTGCTTAGCCATTTCGCCCAGCTGGTCAATCTCAGCATCGCTGTCCGCTTCACCAGATAACATCAGTTGTTCAGCACCAAGCTTCAACGCAGCTCCCACAGGTAATGCACCAGTCAGTCCGCCGACTGAAGGCAGCCAATCTGCTTCAGCAACACCATCATCCACCTGCAACCGGTTATCAACATTACCATCACCCACCTTGGCAACAGCTGCCTGCACAAGTGACTCAACCTGTTCGGCAGTGGCCACTTTACCTTCCAGAACCAGCTTGCCATTATCATTTGTTGCTGCTCACTCAGGAGCAGCCAGCGGCCCGAGAGCACCCAAAAAATCAACACGACGAACGCCATCCACGTCTCCGGCAAGCTTTAATGCAAGATCTCTCTCCTCCTCTCCAGGCAACCGTCCATTTAACAGAACATCACGCCCCTGAACACCAACATCAAGCCCGGCCAGCCCCATTTCAGTCTTCGACAAATCACCCCCCACTCTCGCAGCCAGATCATTTTCAATGGGTTTTTGATGATTCTGAATCATGAGAAAATACAGCAGCGGCAGACCTAGTAAGGCAATCAGCCATGACCATAAACGGGGGAAAGAACGGCACCAGAACGAAGATTCTCTTGACATAACACTCAACCTTTACTGTAAATTTTACTGAGGGTTTCTAACTACAAGACAACCACCCTTTCAGAAGACAGGGTGGCTTTATACTGAGGACAAAACAAAACCTTTACAGCTTGGCAAAGGTATAATCATCCCCCTGTCGGCAAACCACAATACCCGCATCAAGGAACAACGCCACCTGCCCGCTTTCGATACTGCTGCGCTTATGATTTACCATAACCAGTTCATTTTGGGTCACTTCACAAGGCATCCGGCTCAGCTTACCTTTGCCGCCAGCGACCAGGGTGATTTCATTTTCGGCATCAAGCTCCAGCTCATCACAGGCGCAGCCATCCAGCTCCAGTACCTTAATCCGCACCGCAGAACCTGAAGCAGGCACAGCCATCTCAGCACGAATCAGCTCGACCAGAGACTCCGCGACTGCACGACCACGACCGGCTGAAACATCACCGGCACTGTCAGCACCCGCCCCCGAGGCAGCAATAACCGCCCCGGCACTTGCTGCAGTCACAACGCCCGCCGCAGAGCCACCAATAGAACCGATAGCCTCATCACCGTCATCCGACAACACCTGAATTTCAGGCCAGTCCACACCATCACCGGACAAACGAACCTCGTCAGACTCTGCCGTAGCCTCCTGCCCATCAGCCTCACCGGCATCATCAGGCGATATCACGTTCACTTCAGGCCACTCAGTATCCTTACCGGATAACAACATAGTCGGATCACCAAGGTCATCAACATTACTGCCGGAATAACTTCCCACAGCACCCTCACCCGATAGACTCATCCGCATATCAGCATCAATTTCCGGCGTTTCAACCGTCACTTCCGGCGCGGTCATTTCCGTATCAGCCTCAACGGTGGGTAACTTGATCTGCGGTGTCTGCAGTTCCACGTCAGACACCTCCAAATCGACATCAGGTGCATCCAGTTCAGTTTTCAGTGAGTCAATATCAACATGCGGAATATCGATTTCACTCTCAAACTCAGACGTATCAATTTCCGGCACCGAAATATCAGCTTCGGGCATATCGACGGAGGCATCAACTGATGCTTCAATGTCCGCGTCAGCATCAGGCTTGTCAAACCCGGCTTTAGCCGCCAGCCCGGCACCCGCTGCAGCCACTCCTGCAGCGATCTTACCCAAACCAATACCGCCTTCCGGTGCTGTCCCTAACTCCACTTCCGGTGTTTGCAGATCGACATCCGGCGTATCAACGTTCACCTCCGGAACATCCAGTTCAGCTGACGGCAATTCAACATCCGGCATATCAAGCTCTGCCGAAGGCAAATCAACTTCAGGCGTGCTTAACTCAACTTCCGGAACCTCAACATCAACGTCTGGCACAGAAACATCCACTTCCGGCAGATCAAGATCAGCTGACGGTAACTCAACGTCAGGGATACTTAACTCAACTTCCGGAACATCAACATCAACGTCTGGCACAGAAACATCCACCTCCGGAACATTAAGCCCTGCCGCAGGCAAATCAACATCCGGGACATCAATATCCACATCCGGCGCTTTAAGCGTTGCTGATGGCAGCTCAACATCCAGCGAAGACATTTCGGTATCAATATCAAGCTCCGGCTCTTTCATGGTGAAGTCTGAAAACTTCGCACCCGGAAAACTGGAGTCCGGCATATCCACATCCAGCTCAACATCCTCCACCTCTGCCTCAGGTTTACCGGCATTCAGCGCTGCGGCGGCCAGACCACCGACAGCGGCCCCGGTACCGGCCACCGCTCCGCTCAGATGCGGCTTGCGGTTCGGATCTGCTTCCGGCAAACCATAGTTAGGCTTGCGATAGGTTGAATCGGCTTCCGTCCGGCCATAGTCAATATATTTGGCAGGACGGCAAAATAACTTACGCAGTAGTTTGCCGAGGATTAAACCGATAATAAATGCAGCCAGAATCAACAGTGCTGTCTGAATCCAATAGGTTGTCATGCTTTATCCTCACTGGCAGATTTATGAAACAACCCCAGTATCAGGCCCAGCAGAAATGCGAGCAATAACCAGATATATAACTGAGACACTAAATACATCATTTGACCAACCCCTTATTTCTGTTTAATTTCGAATGTGATGCGACGGTTTCTGGCCTGCCCCTCAGCAGTATTATTGCTGGCGACCGGATTCGCCTCACCAAAACCTTTTGCTTCCAGTAAAGCCGCATCAATTTGCTTACCCTGCAGATAATCGCGTACAGAATTTGCACGCCGCTGACTCAGGTCAAGATTATAGGCATCATTCCCCACACTATCCGTATGTCCGCCAATCTCAATGACCATACCGTCCATATCATCGCTGCATTCACGGATAATCTGTGCCAGATCATCCAGTAAAGCGTTACTCTCCGCAGTAATTCCTGCATCGTTAAACGTAAACAGGATGCGCTTATCCTGCATGGCGGCATTCAGGCGCCCCTGGCACTCTTCAGCCCTGGCAGCCTGTTGATCCGGGTTTTGCTGCCCTGCATCCGGCTCTGCTGACTGGGCAGCAACCTGAAGCTGGTTCTGCAGTTGCAGCCCGGCGCCCTGTGCCATCTGATCCATCTGTGCCGACAGTTTTTCAAGCGCAGCATCATCAGCCACATCACCGGATAACTGCAGGGTGTCCTCCTGAATTTTCATCTCACTGCCCGCAGGTAATGCTGAGATCATTTTCGCAACAGAGCCCAGCCATCCCGCCTCGGCGTGCTCTTCACTGACAGTGAGGTTATTCACCACATTAGTGACCCCCACCTGCAGGGCAGCCTCATTCTGAAGCGCATCAATCTGCTGTTGTGAGGCCATTTTGCCATCCAGTACCAGCTGCTCACCGTCCATTTTCATGGTCAGCTCTGCCGGTAATTTATCAGTAGCAGCCGCGGCCTGATCTGCAGCTTTATCTGCCGATGCATCTTCAGCTGTGCCGGTCTCCGTAGTTGTATCTCCGCCTGCATCAGCAGTCTCAGCCGCTTTAGCATCGCTATCAGTACCGGCATCGTCTGCAGAGTCAACAGCTTTCGTATCTTCCGCAGCAGCATCCTGCCCGGTATCCGCCACATCGCCACTTGCGTCTCCGGCAAAATCTACACGATTCACGCCATAAACACCCTGCGCCACCTCCAAAGCCCGGTCACGCTCAATATCACTGCCAGGCTCACCTTTCAGCAGTACATCCCGGCCACGTTGATTAACATCCACCGCAATCCCGTCCATACTTTCTGCTGCCAGCGCCTCAGAAACACGCGAAGTTAGATCGGCCTCAATCCGTGCCTGATGAAAATGATTCATTAAATAAAGCAGTAATGGCAGGCCAAGCAGGGCCAAAAGCCACCACCAAAAACGGGAAAACGAGCTGCACCAAAATGAAGGTCTCTCTGACATAACACTCATCCTTTTGTGTGACAAAAATTAATGGGGTCTTAATATTGCTGTCGCATTAAAACCATTAATGGTTTAAGGGAATTACAAATGATAATAGCACCCGCAGTCAAAAAAACCACAGCAAAGCACTCTGCCACCCCACTTCAGTGGCAGAAAATGAAAAAGTAATGAAAAAACGGGAAATAATCGATGAACAGCAGGCCTAGCGCTGCTCAGGCACGGCATCAAAACTGATCTGTTCAGCACCGTGATAGACCATAAAATGCTGACCTCTGGCCCGGGCAATCAGCACGACACCGACTTTGCGGGCAATCTCCAGCCCCATTTGAGTGATACCGGAACGGGACAACAGCACAGGAACCCCCATCTGAGCCACCTTGATTACCATCTCGGAAGTTAAACGTCCCGTTGTATAAAAAATCTTATCGTGACCATGAATATCATACAGCCACATATACCCGGCCAGTGCATCCACCGCATTATGCCGACCGACATCTTCCACAAAAGCAGTGATTTCCGTCCCCGTACACAGGGCACAGCCATGCACACCACCGGCTCGCTTATACACTTCATTATGGGCATTGAGATTTTTCAGCAGGGCATAAATCAGCGACTGTTGTAACTGTACTTTCGGCAGTTTCAGGCGCTCCAGATTCTCCATCATATTGCCGAATACCGTACCCTGCCCGCAGCCGGTGGTCACCGTCTTCCGCCCCAGCTTTTCATCCAGCCCCTCAACACCGGCAAAGGTGGTAATGGCGACCGAGTCAGTCTCCCAATCGACCTGAATCGCCTTCAGCTGCTCCAGATCAGTCAACAGGTTCTGATTACGCAACCAGCCCAGAATCAATAACTCAGGCTCGCAGCCCATGGTCATCAGGGTGACCACTTCCCGCTTATCCAGATAAATCGTCAGCGGCCGCTCTGCAGCCACAAAGCCCTCCCGCTGTTGCCCGAACTCATCCACGCCCACCACAGCAGCGGTTGCATCCAGTGAGGCACTCGACAACTGCGGATATTCGCGCCCCTCAGGCAGGCGGGATAGCATCAGGCTCAGCCCCCGGTTGCATTCATGTGACGGAACAGAATCGGCTTGGCAGTCAGGTCAAACTCATGCCCTTTCGGCTTGATTTGCATGGCATCCTGCAAAGCCGCCAGCAACGGCTCATCATCCAGCGGGTTCGCACGTAATATCCGCCGCAGATCCACCGAGTGCTCCTGTCCCAGACAAAGCAGCAAACGCCCTTCCGCCGTCACCCGCACCCGGTTACAGTCTTCACAGAAATTATGGCTGTGCGGCGAAATAAAGCCGACGCGGGTGTCACTGTCGGTGGTCTGATAATATTTGGATGGCCCACCAGTGCTGACTGCCATAGGCTGCAGGTCAAAACGGGTGCGCAGGTCACGCAAAATCTCATCGCTGGAATAATAAGCCTCAGCGCGGTCATGATCACCAATCACCCCGAGCGGCATTTCTTCGATAAAACTAATATCGACTCCCTTACTGCGCGCAAACTCGACCAATGGAATGATTTCATCGTGATTACGGTGTTTCAGGATAACGGCGTTCAGTTTGATACGCTCAAAGCCAGCCTCAATCGCCGCATCAATGCCTTTTAACGTCTGCTCAATATGACCAATCCGGGTCAGCTTTCTGAACCGCTCAGCATCCAGTGTATCCAGGCTGATATTAATCCGTGTCACCCCGGCATCTTTGAGTTTTTTCGCAAAGCGGGGCAGCTGACTGCCGTTGGTGGTCAGGGTAAAATCACGCAAGCCGTCCAAGTGGCCGAGATCATTAAACAGCTGCATCACATTACGCCGCGTTAATGGCTCACCGCCGGTCAGCCGGATCTTATGCACTCCCAGCTGCACAAAAGCCCGCCCCAGCCGTGCCATTTCCTCCAGCGTCAGCAGCTGCTCACGCGGAACGAAGGTCATCTGCTCATCCATGCAATAAACGCAGCGAAAATCACACCGGTCAGTCACTGACATGCGCACATAAGTAATACGACGACCAAAACGGTCAGTCAGGGTTGGCTGGATTTCACTCATACTTTATTTACCTTGGTGATGTATTGGCGGGGCATATAAGCCTCCGGTCACAACATATCACGGAACCGGTAAAGACAAAACCAACCGTATACCAACCGGCCTATTATGCCGGTTTAGTCCTGTCATAAGGCTGATCTGTCAGACAATTGCTTTGCACAAATACCAGTGCATGACCAAGGTTCAGCGCTGCCCCTTTACTCAGCGCTTCTCCCAACTCAAAGTGATAGCCTCTGATCTCCAGCAAATAACAGGGCGGCGGCACCTGCTGATAAACCTGCTCATAGACCTGCAGCAGCGCCTGTGGTTTCAGGGCATGGGTCGTATAACTGGCATCATCCTCCGCCTGAATAGCACGGAAGCGGTAAGGCTGCGGACAACTGACACTGGCATCAACAAACACCACCTGCTCACGGCCATACAGATCGGTGACATGCTCGATTTGCAGCTGGTAATCGGTGAGTATTTCCACCCGTTCACCCAGCGGATTTTGTGCTGAGCTTTGACTTAGCCAGTCCGCCAGCTGGTCTGTCAGCAACGGCCCTAGTGCATCATCGCCGCGCGCCGGATTGCCATACGAAAAGACCAGCAGCGGTTTAACCTTTTTTACCGCTGCTTCAGTCACCTGAACTAAACTCACCGGCTGAGTTTTTCTGCAAACGGTTCACCACCTGCCCCGCTGCATCAACCAGTTCAATCTGCAGCGGCATCTTGCCCATGGCATGCGTTGCGCAGGACAAACAGGGATCATAAGCACGGATAGCCACTTCAATCTGGTTCAGCAATGGCTCGGTCAGCTCCTGACCATCCAGATAATGATTCGCCACCTGGCGGATGGACTCATTCATGGCCTGATTATTATTGGTGGTGGACACGATCAGATTCGCTTTTTCTACCAGACCATTATCATCAATCTCATAATGGTGGAATAAGGTACCGCGCGGTGCTTCGATCACCCCGATACCGGTACTGCGCATTTCGCCGGATTGCAGCAGATCCTTACCCAGAATATCAGCATCATTGAGCAGCACTTTGATCTGCTCGGCACAGTGCAGCAGTTCAATCATCCGCGCCCAGTGATAGGCCAGCGATGACTGCACCGGCTTACCGTCATTAAGTTGCATAAACTCCAGCCGCTCGGCTTCGGCGTATTCCGTATCGATATGATTACAGATATTGATCCGCGCCAACGGGCCAACGCGGTACCAGCCCTGCTCAGTGCCCATGCTTTCAATAAACGGGAATTTCATGTAACTCCAGGAGCGCACCTCTTCCTTAATGAAATGGTGATAATCATCGCAGCTGACCTGATCGAACAGCATATTGCCGTCGACATCCTGCAGGCGCAGTTTACCGTCGTAGAACTCAATCCCGCCCTGCGGATTAACGAGCCCCATCATATTAGTATCAATGCGGGCAAATTCGCTGTGGTACTCCGCCTGCTCCAGATAAATACGCTTAATCAGCCCGACTGCCGCCACGCCCCATTCGATCATCTGATCCACATCACGCAGCAGCTCATCACGCTCGGCAACACTGAGCGATTTATTCACCCCACCGGGAATCGCACCGGTACCATGGATACGCTTACCGGAGGTGTGGCGAATGACTTCCTGCCCGAACTTACGCAGCAGTACACCCTGTTTAGCAATCTCCGGGTGGTCATTAATCACGCCGATAATATTGCGGTGATTCACTTCATCGTCAAAGCCAAACAACAGATCCGGCGAAGACAGGTGAAAAAAGTGCAGCGCATGCGATTGCAGAATCTGGCCGTAATGCATCAGGCGGCGGATTTTTTCCGCTGTCGGGGTCAGTTGATCCACACCCACCAGTTTATCGCAAGCTTTTGCGGCGGCCAGATGATGACTGACCGGGCAAATGCCGCACAAACGCTGCACCAATACCGGCAGCTCCCAGTAAGGGCGGCCCTGGATAAATTTCTCAAAACCACGAAACTCAACAATATGCAGACGCGCCTGTTGAATATGCAGATTTTCATCCTGCAACAGAGTGACCTTACCGTGCCCCTCAACGCGGCTGACCGGCTCAATCACCACCCGGCGCAGATTGTTATCTTTCCGGCTGTTACTGGCATTGGCAACTTGTTCAGTCATGGCTGGCACCTGAGTTAATCATAGTGAATCTGTGTGTAAGGAAAACTGATCGGCTGCCCGGCTATCAGCTCATTGAGGAATGTCCAGATGGTATCGCCCGAGGGCGGGCAGCCCGGCAGAAAATAATCCACCTTAACCAGCTCATGAATAGGATAGACCTTATTCAGCAGCAACGGAATTTCCGGGTCGTTCGGAATATGTGGATTCACCACCCCGACCCCATCCACATAGGACTCGGTCAGACACTCCTCCACCGTAAACTGGTTACGCATCGCCGGAATACCGCCATTCACTGAACAGGCGCCGACTGCCACAATCACTTTACAACGTGCCCGGAAATCTTCCAGCACCTCAACATTTTCGCTGTTGGCCACCCCGCCTTCGATCAGGCCGATATCAACCATCTCATCCGCACCAACTGTCTTAATGTCGGTCAGCGGTGAACGGTCAAACTCGACCAGCTCAATCAGATCCAGCAATCGCTCATCAATATCCAGAAACGACATATGGCACCCGAAGCAACCGGCCAGCGAAACCGTGGCGATTTTGATCTTCTCACTCATGATTTGTCTCCGTCAGCAGAGGCTGCAGAGCGCGGCTGATTGGCATCACCCACCTGATCAATTGCCTGCCGGTCGTACAGCCGCTCACCGATGGGCACTTTATAGCCGATACTTTTCGGTAAGATGGCTCCGACCGGACAAACCGTCGCTGCTTTATCGGTCACAGCAAAGTCACTGTCGCCCAACTCACCGGACGGCGAATTCACCGTCAGCCGCGCCTTAATACCGCGCCCGGCCACCGCAAACACGTTTTTCTGATCCACATCACGACTGGCGCGGACACATAACTCGCACAAAATGCAGCGGTTAAAGTCAATTACACAATCCGGGTGACTGGCATCCAGCGGGCGTTTCGGGAAGAAGTGCGTGTAATGCGGCGACAACATGCCGACATAATACGCCACCGCCTGCAACTGACAGGCTCCGCTTTTCTCACAGCCCGGACAAACGTGATTGCCTTCCACAAACAGCATCTGCAGGATGGATTTACGCTGTTGCTGCATCGCTTCAGAATGGTTTTCGACTTCCAGTCCGGCTCTGGCTGGCAAGGTACAGGAAGAATCGGTACGGCCATTGGCTCTGACCACACACACCCGGCAACTGCCATGCGGCTTGAATTCCGGATGATGGCACAGATGCGGGATATATTTTCCCGCTGCCAGTGCGGCTTCCATCACCGTCTGCCCCGGCGTAAACGGCACCTGCTCTCCATCCAGCAGAAAATAGCCCTGCGTGCTCATAGCTCACTCTCCATGGTGTCGGTTCGGTTCACACCCGCCAGACGCCGGGCCTCACTCAGGGCCTGATCAAGATCAAATGCCGGCTCAAAATCGCTGACCTTAAGCTGCTGCCGGTAAAGCTGCGGTGCCTTACTGAGCGTATGCAGAAAGGCATTTGGTGCGGTACTGCCCAAACCACAATGACTGGCCTGCTGCATTAACCCGGCCAGTTGCTGCATTTCCTGCAGGTCATAGTCACTGGCATGACCCTTCTGCAGTTTATCAAGCAGATCACTGAGCAATGAGCCACCGACCCGGCACGGCGTACAGAAGCCACAGCTTTCATGCACAAAGAAATGCGCGAAGTTCTGCACCATATCGAGCATATTGCGCTGCTGATTGAAGACCATCAGTGAGCCGCCACTGGCCACATCCTCAAAGCTGATACTGCGGTCAAACTCATCAGCAAACAGTGTCTCGCCAGCGGCTCCGGCCACCTGTACGGCCTGCGTATTTTCTGCACCACAATCAGCCAGCATCTGACGGATCGGTGTACCCAGCGGATACTCATAAATCCCCGGGCGGGCACAGTTCCCGCTGATGCTATGCAACTTGGTGCCACCGGAGTCAGCAGTTCCTGCAACACGAAACCAGTCTCCGCCATGCACGGCAATACCGGCGGCGGCCATAAAGGTTTCGACATTATTCACCACCGTAGGCTTGTTCAGATAACCGTTTGTCACCGGAAAGGGCGGCCGGTTTCGCGGGATGCCACGCTTACCCTCCAGCGACTCGATCAGTGCCGACTCCTCACCACAGATGTAAGCCCCGGCACCAAGATGAATCTCCAGATCGAAGTTCAGCCCGTCAATACCGAGGATGTTATTCCCCAGCAAGCCCTGCTCACGGCGCTGCTGCAACTTTGCCTCCAGCTTTTCCAGCAGGTAGAAATATTCACCGCGCAGGTAAATAAAGCCTTTATCAGCGCCAATGACTGCGCCGCACAGGGTCATGCCTTCAATCACTTCATCTGCATAACTGTTCAGCAGCACCCGATCCTTGAACGTACCGGGCTCACCTTCATCCGCATTGCAGACCACATAACGCTGCTGATCCTCAGCCTGTCGGCAAAACTTCCATTTCAGCGAGGTTTTAAACCCGGCACCGCCCCGTCCGCGTAGTCCGGATTGATCCAGTTGCGCTAAGATGGCCTCGCTACCCTGCTGCTGCCAGCTGCGAATTGCAGCTCCTTTTGTCAAGCCCATCTCCAGCAGCAAGTCAGAGCGGCGGATATTATCTTCCACCACAAAAAAGTCGCTGTCCCAGCCGGCCAACGGAATTTGTTGTTCAATCAATTCAGCAATATGCCGGATACGCTCAGCATCCAGACGGGTGATCACCTGATCATTAACCAGTAATGCCGGCCCCTGATCACACATACCGGTACAGGAAGTGGTCTGCACACACACCCGGCCATCTGCACGCGGCACACCCGGTTCCACGCCCAGTTGAGCACATAGCTGCTGCAACAACGCACGGCTGCCCAGCATGTGATCGGTAATGCTGTCACTGACGAGGATATTGTATTGACCCCGCGGGGTATGGTGCAAAAAGGCATAAAAATCAATAACACCACGCACCTGCGCTTCGGTCACACCCAGCTTGTTGACCAATACATCGATGGCCTGTTGAGAAATATGAGAGAATTTGTGCTGTATATGGATCAGGTACTGCAACAGGCTATGTGGTTCGGAACCGGGTTTGGCTTGCAGTTGGGTGATTAGTACTTCTGTTGGTTGCTTATCCATCGTCTTTTTCTCAGCTGTATTCTGAGTGCGGTCAGTCCATCTTCTGATATCAATGTTTTATTAATAATGGCGCACCGTAAAAGAGAAGTATACAGGATCAATATTAAGAATATATGTAATGCAAAACAAAAAAGGCAACCGATTGGCTGCCTTTTTTGTTTATACACAATGTGTTGTGCTCAATGCCGCGACTTACTGATTCGCTGGAACATCTCAAACTGGGCTTTCGCCGCTTCCAGTTCAGCCTGCAATTTCTCATAATCGAGATCTTCAGGATCCTTACCGGCCAGCGCATCTTCCGCCCGCTTACGGGCTTCGATAGCAGCCTGCTCATCCAGATCTTCCGCACGAATAGCAGTATCCGCCAACACTGTCACAACATGTGGCTGCACTTCAAGAACGCCACCGGAAACGAACAGCGAAGCCATTCCGTCACTGGTTTTGTAGCGCAACTCACCTGCACGCAGATTGGAAATCAGCTGCGAGTGGCGTGGCATGATCCCGAGATCACCCATTACACCCGGAGCAATAACTTCCTCCACCGTGCCGGAGAATAACGCTTCTTCCGCACTTACCACATCAAGATGCATTGTCATAGCCATAATCATGTTCTCCTAGAAGAGCTTACGATTTCGCGGCTTTCTCAATCGCTTCTTCGATCGGGCCAACCATGTAGAACGCCTGCTCAGGCAGGTGATCGTATTCGCCGTTCAGAATCGCTTTAAAACTTGAGATCGTATCTTTCAGGCTGACATATTTACCCGGTGCACCGGTAAAGATTTCCGCAACGTGGAATGGCTGAGACAGGAAGCGCTGGATGCGACGTGCGCGACCCACCACTTGCTTGTCTTCTTCAGACAGTTCATCCATACCCAGAATCGCAATAATATCCTGCAATTCCTTATAACGCTGCAGTACACCCTGTACGCCACGCGCTACATTGTAGTGCTCGTCACCGATAACCAGCGGATCCAGCTGACGTGAAGTCGAATCCAGCGGGTCAACCGCAGGGTAAATACCCAGTTCCGCGATATTACGTGACAGTACCAGTGTTGCATCCAGGTGAGCAAACGTGGTTGCAGGAGACGGGTCAGTCAGGTCATCCGCAGGTACATAAACCGCCTGGAACGAGGTGATCGATCCTTTCTTGGTTGATGTAATACGCTCCTGCAGTGCACCCATTTCCTCGGCCAGTGTCGGCTGATAACCTACCGCAGAAGGCATACGACCCAGCAGTGCGGATACTTCCGTACCTGCCAGCGTGTAACGGTAGATATTGTCAACGAACAACAGTACGTCACGACCCTCATCACGGAAATATTCCGCCATGGTCAGACCGGTCAGTGCCACACGCAGACGGTTACCCGGTGGCTCGTTCATCTGACCATATACCAGAGCAACCTTGTCGATTACATTCGACTCAGTCATTTCGTGGTAGAAGTCATTACCCTCACGGGTACGCTCCCCAACACCGGCGAACACGGACAAACCGGAGTGTTCTTTTGCGATGTTGTTGATCAGTTCCATCAGCGTTACGGTTTTACCTACACCCGCACCACCGAACAGACCGATTTTACCACCCTTGGAAATAGGCATGATCAGGTCAACTACCTTGATACCTGTTTCCAGAATATCAACGGTTGATGACTGCTCTTCATAGCTCGGCGCAGGACGGTGAATAGGCCATTTCTCATCGACCTCAACATCGCCTTTCATATCAATCGGTGTACCCAGTACATCCATGATACGACCCAATGTACCTGCACCGACCGGCACAGAAATTGGAGCACCTGTATTTTCAACACCCATACCACGCTTCAGGCCTTCGGACGCACCCATCGCAATCGTACGGACGACACCATCACCCATTTGCGCCTGAACTTCCAACGTCAAGTTGTCTTGTTCAGCGATAGTGAGTGCATCGTATACTTTCGGCACAGAATCACGTGGAAACTCCACGTCAACAACCGCCCCGATTACCTCAATGACTTTACCACCACTCATTGATAGTACCTCTTAAAATTTGAATTCCAAACAGTTCCGACTGCCATGTTATACAGCTGCCGCACCGCCAACGATCTCGGAGATTTCCTGCGTGATTGCTGCCTGACGCACCTTGTTGTAAACCAGTTGCAGGTCGTCGATGAGCTTACCGGCATTATCCGATGCACTCTTCATCGCCACCATCCGTGCAGACATTTCACAGCCAACGTTCTCAACTGCCGCCTGATAAATCAGTGACTCGATATAACGTTGCATCAGCGCATCAATCACCTCTGTGGACTCCGGTTCATACAGATAATCCCAGTGGTGTTTGATCTCTTTCTCGTCAGAGGCAACAATCGGAATCAACTGCTGCACACGAGGCGTCTGTGTCAGACTGCTAATAAACTGGTTCTCAACCAGGAACAGACGATCAATACGGCCCTCTTCATAGGCATCAAGCATTACCTTGATAGTACCGATCATGTCTGTCAGCTCAGGTTTATCACCCATACCGGTTGTTTCTGCCACCAGACCGAAGCGGCGGAATGCGGATGCAGCCTTACTGCCGAACACGGCAATATCCACTTCAACATTCTGTTCACGCCACTTCGCAATGTCCTTCAGCGCCAGCTTGAACAGGTTAGTGTTCAGGCCGCCACAAAGGCCACGGTCTGTCGACATAATAATATAACCGACACGCTTCACATCCTCACGCTCCTGCGTGAACGGATGCTTATACTCCAGATGACCATTGGCAACGTGACTCACGACCTGCTGCATTTTATCTGCATAAGGGCGTGATGCTGCCATGCGATCCTTGGCACGACGCATCTTGGATGCGGCGACCATTTCCATCGCTTTGGTAATCTTACGGGTGTTTTTAACACTCCCGATCTGCGTTTTGATTTCCTTGATACCTGCCATGGGATTGTCCTCCCCTTACCAGGTATTTTTGGATTTAAAATCTTCCAGCGCGGCCCGCATTGAGTCAGCAACATCACCATCGTAGTTGCCGCTTTCATTCATGCTGTCCAGCAAATCAGATTTTTCGGAACGCAGATAACTCAGCATTGCTGCTTCGAAATCAACAACTTTGTTGGCTTCAACGTCATCCAGGAAACCTTCATTCGCTGCGAACAGTGAGAAAGAAATTTCCGCTGTTGTCATTGGCGAGTACTGAGGCTGTTTCATCAGTTCAGTCACACGCTGACCACGCTCAAGCTGCTTACGGGTTGCTTCGTCAAGGTCAGATGCGAACTGCGAGAATGCCGCCAGTTCACGGTACTGAGCCAGGTCAAGACGAACACCGCCACCCAGTTTCTTAACGATCTTGGTCTGTGCTGAACCACCTACACGGGATACAGACAAACCGGCGTTAATCGCAGGACGGATACCAGCGTTGAACAAGTCAGTTTCCAGGAAGATCTGACCATCGGTAATCGAGATTACGTTGGTCGGTACGAATGCAGATACGTCACCTTCCTGAGTCTCGATGATTGGCAGAGCAGTCAGGGAACCGGTCTTGCCTTTCACTTCACCGTTAGTCACACGCTCAACGTAATCAGCAGTTACCCGTGAAGAACGCTCAAGCAGACGTGAGTGGAGATAGAAAACGTCACCGGGATAAGCTTCACGACCCGGCGGACGACGCAGCAGCAGGGATACCTGACGATAAGCCCAGGCCTGCTTGGTCAGATCGTCATAAACGATCAGCGCGTCTTCACCACGGTCACGGAAGTATTCACCCATGGCACAACCGGCATATGGCGCCAGGAATTGCATGGATGCCGGATCAGATGCGTTGGCCGCCACAACGATGGTGTATTCCATGGCACCGTGCTCTTCCAGCTTGCGCACAACGCCTGCTACAGATGAAGCCTTCTGGCCGACTGCAACATAGATACACTTAACGTCTTTGCCTTTCTGGTTCAGGATAGCGTCGATAGCTACCGCTGTTTTACCGGTCTGACGGTCACCGATGATCAGCTCACGCTGGCCACGACCGACAGGAACCATCGCATCCAGTGCTTTGGTTCCGGTTTCCATTGGCTGGTTAACCGGCTCACGATCGATTACACCCGGTGCAATCTGCTCAACAGGAGCCGTTAATTCGCTTTCAATCGCACCCTTGCCATCAATCGGCGCACCCAGCGAGTCGACAACACGACCCAGCAGAGCCTCGCCCACAGGTACTTCAAGAATACGACCGGTACATTTTACAGTGTCGCCCTCAGTGATTGTTTTATAATCACCCAGAACAACAGCACCGACAGAGTCACGCTCAAGGTTCAGAGCCAGACCGTAGATTCCGTTAGAGAATGCAATCATCTCACCGGACATGACATCGCCAAGTCCATGGATACGAACGATACCATCCGTTACGGAAACAACAGTACCCTCTGTACGTGCCTCAGTGCCGGCTTCGAAGCTTTCAATCCGCTTCTTAATCAGATCACTGATTTCAGTTGGGTTAAGTTGCATGTACTAATTCCTCATTTATCGGGCCATTGCCATCTTCATTTTCTGAAGACGACTCTGGATCGAACCATCAATCACCAGATCACCGGCACGGATAATCGCGCCCCCCATCAACGACGGGTCAATGCTGGTAACGAGTTTAACTTCACGTCCCAAACGCTTCTGGAGAGCCGCAGCAATTGCGCCTTCCTGCTTTTTTGTCATTTCCTGCGCAGAGATCACTTCAGCTTCGATTGCCCCTTCGGCTTCCGCCTTCAATACTTCATAGATTGAAGCAATTTCAGGGATCAAAACAAAACGATCATTTTCACCAAGCGCCATTAACAGGTTACGACCGCCATCAGTCAGTCCGTCACCAATAACTTCAGAGAAAATCTCTGCTTTCTGCGCTTTGCTCATGCGCGGATGAGACAGCAGGGCTGCTGAGTCCTCCGCAGCGACGACCGCTGACATGGCAGCCAGCTGTTCAGACCACTCTGAAAGTGTGCCTGACTCCTGTGCCATCTCAAAAACAGCTTTTGCATATGGGCGTGCAGCGGTTGTCAATTCAGACATGATTAGTCACCTAGATTTGTGCGGCCAGGTCATCGAGTGCTTTGGCGTGAACCTTGGCATCAATTTCCTTACCGAGAATCTTTTCAGCACCAGAAACAGCCAGTGATGCCACCTGAGAACGCAGATCCTCACGAGCACGGGTAATTTCCTGCTCAATCTCTGCTGATGCCGCTGTTTTCACACGACCGGCCTCCTCACGTGCCGCCCCTTTCGCTTCCTCCACAATTTCACTGGCACGCTTTTGTGCCTGTGCAATAATTTCAGCAGCTTCTGTTTTGGCTTTTTTCAGTTCACCCAAGGCTTTCTGGCGTGCCAATTCCTCTTCATGCTTACCCTGTTCGGCAGCAGCAAGGCCTTCAGCAACACGCTTTTTGCGGTCTTCCAATGCATTTAACATCGGCTCCCACAACACACCCTTGATGAACCAGACCAGTACCGAAAAGACGATTACCTGGCCAATCAATGTAGCTGTTACGTTCACGATAACCTCCGAATGTTAGTTAAAGATTAAACAATCGGATGGTTTAGCCGCCCAGTGCAGATTGCGCCGCACCGACAAACGGATTCGCGAAGATGAACCAGAAAGAGATACCCAGAACGATCATCGGGAACGCTTCCATCAGACCACCGGTAAACAGCATCTGACCGGTTAGTTGTGCACGCATCTCAGGCTGACGCGCGATACCTTCGAGGAATTTGGAACAGATCATACCCCAACCCAGTGCAGAACCCAGTCCTGCTGCAGCCAGAATGATACCCACACCAACTGCCGTGTAGGAATAGATCATTGCAATGCTATTTGCATCCATTTTTAGTCTCCTAAAAAACAATTAAATTAAAAGTAAAAACAAAATAAAAACGTAAACTATGTATTCAGGCCGGCACGAACCTGAAACTCATGCCGGCCTTCAAAATCTTAATGGTCTTCTTCGCTCTGACTGGCCAGCCCCAGATAAACAATCGTCAACAGCATAAAGACGAAAGCCTGCAGCGTAATAACCAGAATATGGAAGATCGCCCACAAGGAACCCAATGCAACCTGCACCGGCATCGCCCACACGGAGAAAGCCAGCAGTGCAATCAACAGGAACAGCAGCTCACCGGCAAACATGTTTCCGAACAAACGAAGGCCGAGGCTGACCGGCTTGGCAATTTCCTCAATCGCAGTCATCACAATATTAACCGGAACCATGTACTTACCAAACGGATGGAACAGGAAAGTTTTGATATAACCCATCACACCCTTGTGTTTGATGTTGTAGTAAATGATCAGGCCGAAGACAGTCAGTGCCAGGCCGAATGTAGTATCCAGATTAGTGGTCGGAACAACTTTCAGATAGGTGTGGTGCGGATCAGCACCAAACAGACCGGTAATTCCAGTCCAGAGCGCAGGCAACAGATCAACCGGAATCAAGTCCATGGCATTCATCAGGAATACCCAGACAAAGATGGTGATAGCCAAAGGCCCGACCAGGCGGTCAGCACTCGGGAATATATCCTTAACCTGCTGATTAACGAATTCAACCAGGAATTCAGCAACGTTCTGGATACCTGAAGGATTATCGGGATCGATATTATCCCCGATTTTTTTGGCAAAATATGCAAAAACACCTGCGAGCAACACACTGAAAAACAGCACATCGATGTGAAGAACACCAAAGTCAACCACGCTGACTTTTTCGCCCTCTTCGACACCAATGCTCCAGTTTGTCAGATGGTGCTGAATATACTCGACAGGATTTGAGATTGCTGGCGCATTTCCGCTCACAATTCACCCCGTATGACAAAGTTAAAAAATTCTTAGTAGCATTCCGGCACCACATCCACCTCAGACAAACTGACTCAGGTCATCTGCCTTGTACCTGCCAGAACGTAAGCCAGTTGCGCTACCATAAAGGTTCCCAGCAATGGCATGGGGAGAAACTTTAAAACTCCCAAACCAACGCCTAACGCAACCAACACAAAAACAAATCGCTGCACCACACCCAGATAAAGCGAGTTCACACTCTGCTGCGGGCTGGTCTTTGCTATCTCATCGGCTTTCTTTATCCGCCCGGATAACAACATTGTGTTAGCCAGTGCTACTGCACCACCATAAAGGGCCGGAAGCAAGGCTTCATCACCCTGATACAGCCAGCTTACAATGGCTCCGGCCAATACAATCAAAAACTGAATGATCAGTAAATTACGCATCACAACCCCAGCCTTTGGAGCCGAGCCTTTCTCAAATGCACGTGGAGTATAAAGACAGTCTAATATAGGGTCAACCATCAAGCAGCAGTTAGTCACTGAAAACACTCGTTAATATGCCATTAACCCTGTTGCAACCCCTTAGCAGACAGGCAATTTTCCAAAATATAAAAAAAATCATCTATCACCAGCTGCAGCACCTCTCTCCCATACGATATATACCGAAAATATAAAATCTTGATTAGATTGAGTTAATAAATAAAATCGCCCATCAGCCTCTACCGTCTCAGGAAATGACATGAACAAACTATATACCGGCCGCTTCACACAACCTGCCAGAACAAACCGGAAATTCAGCCGGTTCTGGGCATTACTGATTACACTATCAGCCACCACCGCACTTCACGGTGCCCCGCTACAGGATGCTGATGACTTCATGGAACTGAGCCAGTCCATACAGGAAAAGAAAGTACCGCTGCTACTGGTCATTGAGGCCGAGCATTGTAATTACTGCAAACGCCTAAAGGCAGAGCAGCTGTTACCGATAAATAACAACGAGGACTACCAACAAAAGGTTATGATCCGGACTATCAAAATGGACAGCGCCAGCGAAATCGTCGGATTTGACGGAAAAAAAACCACACCCGCAAAACTTAGCAGCCAATACAAAGCCTTCCTCACACCCACACTGCTGTTTTTAAATGAAAAGGGTGAAGAGGTTACAAAACGAATACTGGGTTACAACTCGCCGGATTATTATGGCTTATACCTGGATCAGGCAATTGATACGGCAGGAGAAAAAATCAGCGGAGTGACAAACTGATAAAACCGGGAAAATGGGGCTTGAAATTCTCCGGTATTTCCGGCCCTTCAGCAAACAGAAAGGGCCGGAGAATTAACGACACAACGAGCGTCAGCGCCCGCGGACAAAACGGCGCACTTCAGCCAGATGTCTGCGACTGACTTCCAGCTGATCCTTCACTTTGTCCAAAGTAATCTGGGTACGGCCAATCTCGGACTTGGTCAGCCCGGTAATACGGCTTTTAGCCACCAGTGCATTACGATGAATGCGGATAAAGCGATCTGCCAGATCTGTTTCCAGCGATTTCAGTGATTCTTCGATGATAACTTCACCGCCATTGTGCCGAACTGTCACATACTTCTGATCGGCCTGAAAATACACAACATCCTCGATCGGAATCAACTCCAGGTTGCCACGCATACGTGCGCAGATATGTTTGCGGGATGAACGCTGGCCGTTACGCTGCTCCAGCATTTCCAGACGCTGTACACGGTTTAAAGAGCGGGCCTGTTCCAGACTTTGTAATAATTGTTCTTGTCTTATTGGTTTCATGAGATACCCTGTTGCTTTTGTTGAAAACGCTTCTAAAGCATATTCGCCATACGCTGTGGTGAATATGACGGCTGGCGGCGTATCCAGCTCTGCTAAATGCCTGGCAGACTCAAGCCCGTCCATACCGGGCATTGAAATATCCATCAGAACAATATCAGGCTGGTAACGCTCCACCTTTTTAATGGCCTCAACCCCGTTTTCGGCTTCGGCACATACTTCGTAGTCTGCACAGCGCTCAATGAGTCCCTTGATACGCTCCCGTGCAAATTCCTCGTCATCGACAACCAGAATTTTTATAGACATTTATTATTTACTCCTTGGGGATGGAGAAGGAAACGCGATACTGCTGCGGTAATTTTTGTATTTGCAGATTCGCGCGACCTCCATAGGCTAATTGAAGTCGATTTTTCATATTTTCCTGGGCAATATGATTCCCTTTCTGATGCGTGGAGATACCTTCCGGCGGCAGGGGGTTTGTCACTGAAATCGCCAGATGATCCCCGGCATCGTATAAACTGATGGTCAGAGTTCCGCCATCTTTTCTTGGTTGTATACCATGATAGATAGCGTTTTCTGCTAAGGGCTGCAGGATAAGAGGCAGTATTTGCATGTCGAATGGCAAAGTATTGCGATCCATATCCCAAACCACGGTCAGGCGACGCTTACCCAGCCGCAGTGCTTCCATCCGCAAATAGCGCATGGTCACATCCAGCTCCTCCTGCAGGGAAATCCGCGTACGCCGGTCCAGCGTGGTGCGCATAATATCAGCCAGATCCAGAATTGCATTTTCTGCTGTATCAGGGTCTTTATGCACCAGAAAGGCAACCGTATTCAGGCTGTTAAACAGAAAATGCGGGCGCATGCGGGATTGCAGCGCCTCATATTTGGCACTGGAGTCTGCCTCAACGGACTCCTCCCACTTACCCTGCAGATAAAAGTACCGCAGCATGACCAGGGTAATGACCAGACTGATCAATAAATTGCGCAACACAAACAGCAGATCAAAGCCCTCACCGGGATGCAGTAGCATCATTCCCATCCATGAAGCAGTCAGGGTGAACAGCAATACGATACCGGTTACAATGAACGTCGCCATATTGTTACTGCCCGGCAGATAAAACCGGTGAATCATGCAAATGGATAATACAGAAGCCAACACTACCCAAAGTGTGAACAGGGCATGCAGACCAAACTCAACCAGTAAGCCGGAGAAGTCCCGGGCCACAATCAGAGCCAGTACAAACGCCAGCGAAACAGCGACCAGCAGCATGCGCACCAATGCCTTCGGCAGACAAAGGTTAGGCAGATAGCCAAGTGTTTTAGTGACAGATGACATTTATTAGCTCTTCTTATAAACCGCCATAATTGTGATATGACAGCAACGATCACTCGTTTATTATTGTTATAATTTTTATATTAAAGTCGAACATAGCGACTTTTTATGTTTTCATTAAGTGTACTCTGTACGGCTTACTTTCCGCTTAAGGGAAATGCAATTCTTCCACAAGAAGATAATGTTCCGCAACTTTTTTTGCCAAACCAATGATTAGTCAGAAATAATGCCTGAAAAAAAACAAAATCCATCACCTGAAACAACACCTGCCAGCAAACCCTGGGGAGGACGTTTCAGTGAGTCCACCGATGCTTTCGTCGAAGAGTTCACCGCCTCCATCAACTTTGACAAACGGCTTTACAAACATGACATCCAGGGCTCACGGGCTCACGCACGCATGCTGGGCAAGGCGGAGATCCTGTCTGCTGAGGATGTAGACAATATTCTGGCCGGCCTGGATGAAATCGAAGCCGACATTGAAGCCGGCAATATCAAATGGAGTGTCTCACTCGAAGATATCCATATGAATATTGAGGCACGCCTGACCGACCGCATCGGTATTGCCGGAAAGAAACTCCATACCGGCCGTTCACGCAATGACCAGATTGCCACTGACATCCGCCTCTGGCTACGTGAGCAGATTGACGGTATCAGCCATGAAATCCGTCGCCTGCAGGTCGCACTGGTCGATCTGGCAGAACGTGAGGCTGACACCATACTGCCCGGCTTCACCCACCTGCAGGTTGCCCAACCCATTACCTTCGGCCATCACATGCTGGCCTGGTTTGAAATGCTGCAGCGTGATTTCGAGCGCATGCAGGACTGCCGCAAGCGGGTTAATGTTATGCCACTGGGCGCTGCCGCACTGGCAGGCACCACCTATCCGATTGACCGCAATCACTCTGCAGAACTGCTCGGATTTGACTATCCGGCACGTAACTCGCTGGATGCGGTCAGCGACCGTGATTTCGCCATTGAATTTAATGCCGCCGCCGCACTGGTGATGATGCACCTGTCGCGTTTTTCTGAGGAGCTGGTGGTCTGGACCTCGGCACAGTTTGACTTTATCCGTCTGCCGGATCGCTTCTGTACCGGCTCATCCATTATGCCGCAGAAGAAAAACCCGGATGTACCGGAACTGGTACGCGGCAAAAGCGGACGGGTTTACGGCAACCTGATCTCCCTGCTCACGCTGATGAAAAGCCAGCCACTGGCTTATAACAAAGATAATCAGGAAGACAAAGAGCCACTGTTCGATACCGTTGACACCCTGCTCGGCAGCCTGCGCGCTTTCGCAGACATGATGCCGCATGTGCAGCCGAAAGCAGAGAAAATGCGTCAGGCAGCCATGCAGGGCTTTTCCACTGCAACAGATCTGGCTGACTACCTGGTGGTTAAGGGGCTGCCCTTCCGTGATGCACACGAGGTGGTGGGTAGTGCCGTGGCACTGGGCGTGGAAACCGAGCGTGACCTGAGCGAGATGTCACTGGAGGAATTACAGCAGTTCTCAGATATTATCGAAGCCGATGTCTTCGAAGTGCTGACGCTGGAAGGCTCTGTCGCCGCCCGCAACCACTTAGGTGGCACAGCACCGCAGCAGGTACGGCAACAAGTCAGTGTGGCACGCCGTCTGCTGACTGAATAGCAGCAAACCCTTCATTTGACAGAAATGAGCACGCACTCTACCCTGCCTGACAGGGTAGAATGTTATCATTATCAGCCAACACCACAATTAAACACCAAATTAAATACTAACCAAACCACCAAAACCGGAGTAAGCAGAATGAAATGCAGAGCCGCAGTCGCATGGGAACCCCAAAAACCACTGTCTATTGAGGAAGTCGAGGTAGCAGGCCCGCGGGAAGGAGAAGTACTACTGAAAGTTCACGCATCAGGCGTATGCCACACCGATGCCTTCACCCTGTCCGGTGATGATCCAGAGGGTGTATTTCCGGCGATTCTGGGCCATGAAGGCGGCTGCGAAGTTGTTGAGTGTGGCCCCGGCGTAAAAACCCTGAAACCGGGTGATCACGTTATCCCGCTGTATATTCCTGAGTGCGGTGACTGTGAGTACTGTAACTCCACTAAAAGTAACCTTTGCCAGAGTATCGCCGGTACAGTCTGGACAGGCTATATGCCGGATGGCACCCGTCGCTTTTCGCAAAATGGCAAAGATATTTATCACTACATGGGCTGCTCGACTTTCTCCGAGTACACCGTGGTTCCGGAAATCGCGCTGGCAAAAATCAACAAGGAAGCCCCGCTGGATAAAGTCTGCCTGCTGGGTTGCGGCGTCACCACCGGCATCGGCGCAGTACTGAACACGGCCAAGGTTGAGCCCGGCTCCACTGTTGCCGTATTTGGTCTGGGTGGCATCGGCCTGTCCTGTATTCAGGGCGCGGTGATGGCCAAAGCCAGTCGTATTATTGCGATTGATATTAATCCGGACAAATTTGAATTTGCCAGACAGCTGGGCGCGACCGACTTCGTTAATCCGAAAGATATTAATGGCTCATTTGTTGAATACATGCAGGACACTTACAACGGCGGCCCGGATTACTCCTTTGAATGTATCGGTAATACACACGTAATGCGTGACGCACTGGAATGTACCCACATGGGCTGGGGCGTTTCCACGGTCATCGGCGTTGCCGGTGCGGGCCAGACCATCGAAACCCGTCCGTTTAATCTGGTAGTTGGCCGTACCTGGAAAGGCACTGCCTTCGGTGGTGTCAAAGGCCGTACCGAACTGCCCGGTTACGTGGATCGCTATATGTCCGGTGAAATTGTGCTGGACAGCATGGTGACTCATACCATGGGGCTGGAAGACATCAATAAGGCATTTGACCTGATGCACTCCGGTGAAAGCATCCGTTCCGTGATTATTTTTTAAGGCAGGTCAGCATGCAGCAAATTGAATCCATTAAGGAGTTTGGTGGCTGGCTGAACCGCTATACGCATGACTCGGCCAGTTGTCAGTGTGAAATGACGTTTTCTGTTTACCTGCCACCACAGGCAGAAACGGAAAAAGTCCCGGCCGTATACTGGTTGTCCGGACTGACCTGCACCGACGACAATGTGCGCACCAAAGCCGGTGCCCAGCGTTATGCTGCTGAACTGGGGATTGCCCTGGTTATGCCGGATACCAGTCCGCGCGGTGATGATGTGCCGGATGAACCGGAGCGTTATGATTTGGGCAAAGGCGCCGGTTTTTATGTGAATGCCACCCAGGAGCCCTGGGCAAAGCACTACCAGATGTATGACTATGTCACCAAAGAACTGCCGGAACTGGTGGAAGGCAACCTGCCGCTGATTCCCGGCTTACGTTCGGTCACCGGCCATTCAATGGGCGGGCATGGTGCACTGATTTGTGCGCTGAAAAATCCGGGCATGTACCGTTCGGTGTCCGCCTTCGCACCGATCTGCAACCCGATGGTTTGCGGCTGGGGTCAGGGTTGTTTCGGGGCTTATCTGGGCGATAATCAGAATGACTGGGCCGCTTATGATGCAACCCGGCTGATTGCCGGTGGCGCTAAAGCACTGCCAACGCTGATTGATCAGGGGCTGGCAGATGAGTTTCTGCCTGACCAGCTGTATCCGGAAAATCTGGAAAAAGTCGCTGCAGAGCAGAACTTCCCTATTACCCTGCGGCATCACGAAGGCTATGATCACAGTTATCACTTCATCGCCACCTTTATCGGCGAGCACCTGAAGTTTCATGCAGATGCGATGCGCGGCTAAACCTTAAGTCTTGCGCTTAAAACAACAGAGCAGCCTTTCGGGCTGCTCTTGTCGATTGTCAGTTACACATCGCTTATATCACCGTTAACCGGCAAAACCCGGGCTTATTCTCCGGCAGCCGCTTCCTGCTGCGGCAAGGGTAACTTTCCTTTCTGGATAATCCGGATACTGCCATCATTCTGTACCGCACCCACCATTTCCAGCGCCGCACCGACCATCGGATCAGCCTCCCCCGAAGCCTTAACACTTACCTCAAGATCATACTCTCCGGCCGGCTCAACATTGATATAACCGTCCAGCACCACCGCCGTTTCCTGAGACAACAACTCAACAGCCAGTGCATTGCCATCCTTTTCGCCTTCGATATTCGCCTGATAACGGCCACCCAAATCCATCTGCAGCGGATTGGTAATTTTACCGTCATCCCATAACAGACGACCATTTGCTACCGGTATCTGTTTACGATCCCAGGTAATATCATCCAGATTGGCAATCACCGAACCTTCCAGTGCCACCGGAATACTCGTCCCCGCCGGGGCCAGCTGATTAATATTGGCCGCATCCAGCTCGGCGCGTAACGGCGAGCAATGCAGATTCTGCGTCACTGAAATGCCGCACTGACCACGCAGCTGCACGGTTTTCACCTCAGCCTCCATATCCGCAGCCAGATAGCCGGTGAGCAGCTTTTTCGGTGCAAATGTCCAGCTCAGATCATTAACCACCGCTTGCGGGGTGCTCAGGCGCTGCACCTGGCCTTTCCACAAACTGCCGCTCACGCCCGCGAACTCAATGCCCGGATTCAGCTTTGTCAACTGCTGGGCCACCACCGGCAACGGCGCCAGCGCCACCAGTGATACCGCAAAACTGCTCAGACCTGCAAATGTCCAGAATAATTGTTTTTTCATCGTTCCAGTGTCACCTGTGCGCCGGTCAGCCCCGGCGTATCGCTGGGTACCAGCGCCATGCTGCTTACCTTGATATTATGTTGTTGCTCCATCGCCCCGATAAAATTAATCAGCGCATCGAACGGTGCATTATCCATACGCAGGCTGACTATATCCTTGCTTTTCGCCTCAGAACGCAACTCTACATTATTTTGATTATCAAGCCTGAACTGCCGTAGCAAAGGATTAGCCAGTAACTGTACGCTGGTTTCGGTGTCCACCGTTTGACTGCTTTGCTTTGCCTGCTCCAGAAACTCCACCTGTTGCTGTGCCTGGCGGATAAACTCACGATCCTCCAGCGTCAGCTTAATATCCCGCTCCAGATCAGCCTGATAACGTAACAGTGGCTTCCAGCCATAAAAGTAGGCCAGCAAGGCAATCAATACAAAGCCACCTAACAGAACCAGATTGCGCTCACGTTCGGATAAAGCCAGAAACCATGCCTTCATGATTGCGCCTCCAGGGTCAGTGTGGCCTGCGCACCCTCAGCCGTCATCGTCGTTTCAATACGTGGCTCAAAGCCAAGACTCTCACCAAGCTCCCTGCCCAGCTTGTCCATCAGTTCGACACTGGGCAGAGTAAAGCGAATCACCAGATTACCGTTACGGCTGCGCACTTCGGTAATTTTCACCTGTTTTTCCTTGCCGAAGGTCTGTGCCACCGTCGCCATAAAGGGCAGCGGACTAACTTTGCCGCTACCGGTCTGCCCGGTTTCCTGCTCCAGACGGGTAATTTCCGACTTCACCCGCGAACGCAGGGTACGCACATTGATATTGGTGATCTCCGGAAAGACCTGTTTGAACAGCGCGACGTTTTTCGCCTCTTCCGTTTCCAGCTGCTGCTTCAGCCTGATAGTTTCCATCACCTGAGTGCCGACCAGAATCCCCAGCGTCAGCACGGCAAAAACGGCTGCCACCCGCCAACGTTTCCAGCTCCGGCTAAAACCGGACATGCTGACATCCTGATAACCGCTGAGCAGATTCAGTGCCGCCCCCTGCTGGATACTGTCTGACAACAGCATATCCGGCTGCGGCTCGCGCAGCACTGCCAGAGACTCATGCCAGTCTGCGGGCTGATCCGCATACAACCAGACTTCATGCAGGTCTTTAGTCTCATCACCGGCATCATTAACCTTATCCTCCGCACTGAACAGTCCATCCATCAACAGCGGGAAAGCGGCGGCCGGACAGGAAAAACCACTCAACGGGCCGGTGCGCACCAGCACCTGCCCGGCATGCTGCACAATGGTCGGCACAGCATGCTCGTCTTCCGCAATCGGTAAGGCAAACACATCAGGCAGAATAGTACGGGCACGAATGCGGTGCTTTTTCAGCAACTCCATCCAACCCTTCAGGGTATCCCGGGCAATCACCGCCACATCCAGCGTTTCCGGTGAGTCCTTACGCGCCTGCCAGACAAAGTGTTGCTCAGCCGGATCATCGACCAGACTTTCTTCCAGCGCATAAGGCAAAGCCTGCTTCAGGTGACGGGCATTACTGGTCACCAGCGTCGTACTGGTCAGCAACACATCCCGCGCCGGAATCAGCAGCACCACATTATCACGCTGCGCCAGACCGCTGACCTCACCCCAGTTGCCCCGCTTCCACGCGCCGGACACACTATTACCACTGAGTTTTACATAGGAAAACTCGTGTTCGTCAGGATGTTGCAGATGAATAATTAACATAACTTTCGTTTTCTTCTAACCGGAAAATAGAGATGTTTCAGACTTTGGCCGGGCCACGCGCGAAAATTGGCGCATTATGACATGAACCTCACCCTGCGGTGAACGAAATAGCAAACTGTTTAAAAATAAACGACTTTTACCTAACCGCACCTGACCGTAGAGGCGGAAATAATCAGAGCTGACGCCCAGCAATGCCCGTGTTTCATCACTCAGACCCAAACCACTGATCCCCGTTTTCAGGGTTGCCATATCCTCAATCGGCCTTGCATCCCGGTAACTGATAATCATATCCGCCTGACGTTTTAGCATTCCGGTTGCAATCAATACCTGAGAACTGGCCGTATTTACATTGACGGCTGTGGGGGTTGGTAGCGCGACACTATAAAACAATAACTCTTTCAGTTTTTCCGCTTTATCGTCCGGGGTATTAACCCCATCCATTTTTACGGCAAACAATTCGCTGCTATCGGTCAGAAATTTATTGCCGGCACGGTAAGGAGGTTCCAGAGTCAGGTAATAAGGCGTTTCCGCGCCACTCTGGTAAGTCTCATCATCCGGATCAACCCAGTCCAGCACACTGTGCGAAAAGCCGGTCGGCACACCGGTTTCCTGCAATAGCAGCTGAAATGCCCTCATCAGACTCTCTCTCTGCTCCTTCTTTTCGGCATTGTAAATATTATTGATATTGAACCGGCCCTGCATATCCTCAATGGCCATCTTCACTTCGCCGATGGCACGTCCGTCATCATCATCAATTTCAAACGGTGGCAAATCTTCTGAAGCCCAGAAGTCGTGCTTCGAATCGTGCTTATTTTCCTGTGCATCACGCTTCAGCCACACCCCGGCCAGCTCCTCAGCCGCATAGGCATACTGATACGCCTGCTCCAGATCCTGAAAATTATTGGTCAGACGGATACTGTAACGCTGCTGCACAAAAATGGATGCGGTCACTGTCACCGCAATGGCAACGATCATAAGCGCGGTGATCATGGCAATGCCTTTCTGACGCTTTGCTGCACAACCTGTCCGCACGCGGGCACCCTCACCCCCCAACCCCCTATCCCTGAGGGCGAGGGGGAGCAAGTACCGAACGGCTAAAGCCCCTCTCCCCCGGGGAGAGGGGTTGGGGTGAGGGGTTTTAAAAACAATATTGCTTTTCACGCTCTCACCCTCATTCCGGCTCAACCGGCTTAAGGCGCAGCGACAAACGCCCGCCCCGCTCAGCATTAAGTTTATGATCATAAATCGTGGTATAGGCCATCACCGCGCGCACATAGCGCCGGGTTTCCTTAAACGGAATACTCTCCACCCACTGATCAGCGGCAATAGTCTTATCCGGTGCCCACTTCGGAATCCGTTGCGGCCCGGCATTATAGGCGGCCGTCGCTTTGGCATAATTGCCTTTAAAACGACTCAGCATACTGCCCAGATAAGCACTGCCCAGCTGCACATTAACCGCCGGCTCCAGAATTTCGGACTTACCGGAAACCTTCATCCCCAGACGATTCCCCACCTCACGGGCGGTGGCCGGCATCAGCTGCATCAGACCCAGGGCCTTGACGTGTGACTCAGCCTCTGCATTAAAAGCACTCTCACGACGCATCACCCCCAGAATCCACTCCGGCTGCACACCCTGCGAGCGTGCCTGCTCCTGCACCAGATCGGTGTATAACATCGGGAAACGCAAATCGACGATATTCCAGTCCTGGGTACGCGATACCGTCCAGATCGCCAGATTGGCATCGCCCTCCCGGGTCGCCAGCTCCGCAGCAGCTAAAATTCCGTCTTTATCCATTGCCTTCAGGGTGCGGAACCACTCTTCACGGGCACGCGCTGTGTCACCTAGCGCCAGCCACTCCTGCCAGCGCTGAACCGCAGCAACTTTTCTCAGACCGGTAATACGTTGCCCGCGATCCGGCAGTGGCTCTTTTAAACGCGCATAAGCCTGCCCGAGACGGTCAGCCGCCAGAAAGCCGTAAAAAGTCGTGTTCCCGGCCAGCTCAGCAAATAGCGAGGCACCCTTATCTTCAGTATCCAACTCATGCAGAGCGCGTGCTTTCCAGTACTGCCAGATATCACGGCTGCCCTCTTCCTCACCCATGGCATTCACCGCATCCAGCAGGGTTTGCCACTCACCGTTGCGCAAGGCCAGACGCGCCAGCCAGACATTACCGGTATCCGAACGATACTGCGCCGGAATCTTCTTCAGCCGCGCCATACCGTCATCACTGTGCCGCCAGGCCTCCCACATGCCGATGGTGCTTTCCACCTCACCATGCTCTGCCGGTGTGAAGCTGAACTGTTTTTCGGCCTCTTCCCAGAGCGGTTTGGCCATCGAAAGCTTTATATCTGCTGCCCGGATAATGCCATACACCACAATCTGGCGGAGCTTTGCTGACTCCTCACGCCTGAACGCTTTCGGCAGATACTTCTTCGGATCCTTGCGCACCTGTGCCCACAGATCAACCAGCTCCTGATCTGCTTCACTCAGATTCTCCGCCAGTTTTTTCGCCGCAGTGATTTGATTTTCCGGAATCAACTGCGCAATACGCTGCCAGTAATCCTCTTCTGACAGCACACCTTTATTCTGCAGCTTAATCACCAGCCCGTCGCACTCAGCCGGTAAAGCATCTGATGCATCCGCCCATAGCTGCCGCCCCTGATCCAGACCTTCCTGCTCTTTTCCGGTAATCAGCAAGCCCTCGGCGCGCAGGCACTGCAGGCTGGTCAACTCATGGTTTTCCGGAATATATTTCAGCAGCGCTGACCAGTCATAAATCTGCGCCAGGCGTTTGGCCCATTGCAGATAAATGCGGTCACTGACGATTGAGTGCGGATAGCGCTCCACAAAGTCCAGTATGTCGCGGTCAGCAGTATTACTCAGATTGCGGCGCAGAAACTCATATTCCAGCCAGGGATACAGCGGATAATCCTTTAACTCAGCCATCAGCGGCTTTACTTTATCCACCTCATCATCGGCAATATAAGCCTGTGCCTCACGGAATAAGTCGCGCTGTTTATCCAGCTGCGGCACCGATTTTGCTACAGAACAGGGGGCAGCGACGGCCAGCAAGGCGCCCAGCGCATAACCGAGCCAGCGTTTTGGCTGATATAACTGATTTATTGGGATACTTTGATCGTGATATTGCTTCATTACTCGCCCGAAATCCTCTGGTCGCCTTGGTTTAGTTGTTCAGTTGGCGGGTTAACAGGTTTAAATACCGCTGATAACGTCGGGATGGTAAATCATTGCCGGTTACTGCGGCTTTAATCGCACATCCCGGTTCATGCCGGTGGGTACAGTTATTGAATTTACACAAGCCTTCAAACGCGGCAAATTCAGGATAACCTGACTGCAATTCTGCAGGGTTAAGCGGCGGCAGGGCAAAATCACGCACCCCGGGCGAGTCAATCAACGCTCCCTTGCCCATAGGATAAAGTTTTGCCACTGTCGTCGTGTGCCGTCCCTCGCCGGTGTCAGCAATGCTGCCGATACGAATCGTTTCCTCCGGTAACAGACAGGCAATCAGCGATGACTTACCGACACCGGACTGACCGGCCAGAATGGCTGTTTTGTCACCCAGCGCAGCATGGATTTCACCAACACCCTCACCGGTTTTGGCATTGGCATGAATCACCCGATAACCAATCCGGCTATACTCTTCCAGAGCAGCTTCATCTTCCTGCGTTGCATACTCACCGCGCAGATCAGATTTATTCATCACAATAATCGCCTCGGCAGGCAACTGCTGCACTGCGACCAGATAGCGATCCAGCATTTCCCAGTTCGGCTCGGGACGCCAGCTGCTGACAATAATCAGCAGATCAATATTCGCCGCCACTGCCCGCAGCCGTCCGCGGAAATCAGGGCGGGATAATACGTTGTCACGCGGTTGGATAGCAGTAACGCTGGCATTGCCCTGCGCCTCACGCTGCCACTCTACATAGTCACCACAGGCGACATGCTCCAGCTTGCGCCGCGCGGTGCAACGCAAATGCTCGCCTTTTTCAGTGGCAATAATCAGCTCTGCGCCAAAACGGCTGATGACCCGCCCGATGTTGTGACTGTTTTCGACCATAACCCGGCAGTTTAACGTATAAATGTGAAGTAAAAACGGAATATATTGTGCTTGATAAAGATCTGCGAGCTTGCACTGGTAGAAAGCGGAAGAGCATAACCAGCCATAGCGGGGGAAAAAGTTATTTTTTTATCAGGTATGACTCGCCCGTCCGCTGACCTCACTGCCAGCAATTTCGACCAACATTCTCAGCGCACGATTCACAGATTCAGAATCTTTAAAAATTTTGGCCAAATCAGGCTCAAGCAACACAACATTCGTACCTTGCTGATAAGCCTTGTAATGCTTGCCACGCACAGCTTTCGAAAAGTCGTACTGATCACGCATTGTGTCTGTTTCTTTAACCATTTTCATACTGCCTTTTTTCATGTGACTCTGCTTTTCTGGCGCTAATAATCCGGATTCTGTCCTGCGCTACTTCAGTATAGGATACCACTAACACTCTACCCTGACTTGAGCGTCCCATACTAATGTAACGATATTCACCATCTGAATGGTCGGGATCAGGAATAGTCAACTCAAATGGATCACCAAAAACGGTACTGGCTTCGGTGAAATCGACCCCATTATGTTTTGACCGATTTTTATTCTCTTTGTTTTTGTCCCACTCAAAGTCGACCATACCCTACTCATGTTTGTTGGTTATTTATTCCAACCAGTCGAAAACGTTATCCAGAAGGAAGGTGAAGGAGCGCCTTATCACTCTCCCTCTACCGCATCAACCGTTGCCACAGGACTCTCCACCCCTGACCCCTGCTCAGTACCCGCCTGATCCATCCCAAACTTGTAATAAGTCGAGTTCAGGTAGGCCACCACATCCAGTATCTGATCATCAAACCAGTTGGTGCTCAGACGGGCATCACATTGCCGCACCCTGCTTTCCAGCGCGGCAAGACTTTTGACTTTACGGTCTGGGCGGGTAAAAACATCCACGCCGTGACACTCCAGACAGCGGGATTCTTTAAACAGACGCTGACCATTGGCTACGTTGGGTTCATCAGCATACAGACCACTACTGAGAAGCAGGCTGCCAGCCAGAAAAAGTATTGATTTCATTGTTATCACCGGGCTAATTCTGATCTTGTAAATGGGCGATCCGGATCGCGGCAGGCGGATGCGAATCGTAAAATGCCGAGTGCAGCGGATCAGGAGTCAAAGTACTGGCATTTTCCTTGTACAGACCCACCAGAGCCGCAATGAGTTCCGCAGCACTGGATTGCTGTGCCGCAAATTCATCCGCTTCAAACTCATGTTTACGCGACAGGCGGGACATCAGCGGGCCGATAAAAAAGGTAAACACCGGACTGACAATCATGAACAGAATCAGGGCCATATAAGTGGAAGGCTGTGACACGCCCAGTGCGTTATAAAACCAGCCCTGCTCCATTAACCAGGCCAGCACCGCAAAACCTATAAAGGTCATGGAAACCGATAAAATCATCCCCTTCACAATATGTTTGCGTTTGAAGTGCCCCAGCTCATGCGCCAGCACAGCTTCAACCTGTGACGGGGTTAAATGCTTCAGCAGGGTGTCAAAAAACACGATACGTTTATTTTTACCGAAACCGGTGAAATAAGCATTGCCGTGCGCCGAACGTTTGGAGCCGTCCATGACAAACACACCCTTGCTGTTAAAGCCGGTACGCTCCAGCAGGGCATTAATCCGCTCGGCCACCTCACCATCTTCCAGCGGCTGAAACTTGTTAAACAGCGGCGCAATAAACTTTGGATAAGCCCAGGTCATCAGCAATGAAAACGCCGTCACACCCGCCCAGGCGTATAACCACCAGTACGTTCCCGCCGACTCCATCAGCCAGAGCACAAACATAATCAGCGGCACCCCGATCACCACGCCCAATGCGGCGCCTTTGAGCATATCGGTGATAAAGGTTTTCAGATCGGTTTTGTTAAAGCCGAATTTTTCTTCCAGCACAAAGGTACGGTACAAGGCAGCCGGTAAATCGATCGCCCCGGAAATCAGCGTCATACTCAGAATAACCGCCGTCCCCGTCAACAATGGCCCCCAGCCGGAACCGCGCCAGATATTATCCAGCCACTCCAGCCCGCCACCCAGTGTCCAGATCAGCAACACCACCAGACCGACCATCAGCTCAATCCGGCCAAAGGTACCTTTTGCCAGCGTGTAATCAGCTGCCTTTTGATGCTCAGCCAAAGTAATTTTGTCTTTGAATGCTTCCGGTACCTCAGCACGGTGCTGACTGACATGCTGCTTCTGGCGCAGTGACAACCACAATTGCACCAGCGTACTGGCCAGCAAAAAGAACAGGAAGATAACGGTAAATGTATGCATGGTAATCTTTATAAAACTTATGTGAGAACGAGATTTAATTTTAAACAGCCGGATACTGATTCACAAAATTCCGTGGCAGACGGAGTATATTCACGATGGTATTGAGCGGGTGCCGGATCACGGCACCAGCACAGCCAGGGCCAAACCGGCTACTAAATAATAGACACCGAATTTTAATGAGAGTGCCGTTTTCCACGCCTCCGGAACCAGTACCGCTGTGGAGGGAAAGAAATAATTGATCAGTCCCAGCATAATAACGGCACTGCCACCCAAAATAAGCAAAACACCAATCGCAACGACCAAACCCATCATAACGCCCCGTCCGCTCAGGCCTTAGCAGTAAAATACTGCCCCCAGTTACGGCTGGCATCGCCAAACACCAGAAAATGCGGATTCAGCAGGGACTCTTTGGTGTTATAACGCATTGGCGACATATCGGTCTGCGTGACCTGACCGCCCGCCTCTTCAACAATAATCTGCGCAGCGGCAGTATCCCACTCTGAAGTCAGCCCCAGACGCGGATAAATATCTGCCCGCCCGTCAGCCACCAGACAGGCTTTCAGAATACTGCCCATCGACACCAGTTCATGCTCACCAATTTTTGCCAGAAAGGCCTTCAGCGAATCACCGGCATGCGAACGACTGCCCACCACCGCCAGCGTTTCACCCGCCTCACGCACCTGCAACGGCACCACATACTCACCGGTCTGCTTAAACGCCCCGTTGCCCAGACTTGCATACCAGGTGGTTTCAATCGCCGGGGCATGTACCACCCCCAGCACCGGCTCATGATTATGGATCAGTGCAATCAGCACACTGAACTCACCATTCTGCTTGATGAACTCACGGGTGCCGTCCAGCGGATCAACCAGCCAGTAAGTAGTCCACTGACTGCGCTCTGCAAACGGAATCGCCGCCGACTCCTCGGATAACACCGGATACTCCGGGGTCATTTCCTCCAGTGCTGCCACAATACAGCGATGAGAAGCCAGATCAGCAGCGGTCAGCGGCGAGTCATCTTTTTTGTGCTCCACCGAAAAATCAGCAGAATTATAAATCGCCATAATTTTTTCACCTGCCTCACAGGCAATCGCGCAGGCCGCTTCAGTCAGTTTTTCAAGATTCATGAGTTAGTCAGTCACATCCGCTTATAAAAATGAAAATAACCATAGCACAGGATTTAAACGACGTGTCGTTCAATGTTCAGCAAGCCCGCGGTGATATATTATTAAATCCGGAAAGTTCCGTTACCGCACAGGAATGTTATGACAAAGGATGTACGGCTTGCGCAATTAAAACACTGGGTTCGCTCACTGCAAGGCTGGGAAGACGCCACTTTTGAAACCGCTTCGGCAGACGCCAGTTTCCGGCGTTATTTCCGCGCCACTCAGGACGACAAAACCGCCATCGTCATGGATGCACCGCCGGATAAAGAAGACTCCAACACCTTTCTGGATGTCACACAACGCCTGCTGCAGGCCGGGGTGAATGCGCCGGATATTCTCGCCCAAAACCTGCCGGACGGTTTTCTGTTGCTGCAGGACTTCGGTAACACCCCCCTGCTGAATCAGCTTGATCCTGCCTCGGCGGATTACCATTACCCCGCCGCCATGCAGGAACTGCTAAATCTTCAGGTTGCAGATACCGACGGACTGCCGCTGTATAATGCCGGGCGGCTGATGGATGAAATGGCGCTGATGCCGGAGTGGTTTTTGCGCACCCACCTGCAGTTTGCTGACACTGATATTCCGTCAGACCTGATTACCGAAACTTTTGAGCAGATTAGCCATGAAGTGCGCCGCCAGCCGGTGACCTTTGTGCACCGCGACTATCACTCCCGCAATCTGATGCTTCTGCCGGAAGGCAGGCTGGGCGTGATTGATTATCAGGATGCGGTGCTGGGGCCGATGACCTATGACCTCGTCTCATTATTGCGTGACTGCTATGTGGTCTGGCCGGAACAACGCGTGACCCGCTGGGCGCTGAACTTCCACAAACAGGCTATCAGCGCCGGAAATATTCCCCCCGTTGATGAGCGCTCATTTCTGCGCTGGTTTGACCTCACCGGACTGCAGCGTCACCTTAAGGTTCTGGGGATTTTCTGCCGCCTGAACCACCGTGACGGCAAAAGCGGCTACCTGAATGACCTGCCGCTGGTGCTGAGCTATGTGCTCACCATCGGTGCCCGCCATCCGGAAACCGTTGCACTGGTTGAGTGGATGCGCAGTATGGGCATTCCATCACGCATTGGCACGGTGGATATTCCGGCGTAAACCGAATACCCCCTATCCCCGGCCCTTTCCCCCGCAAGGGGGGCAAGGGAGCAAAAGTGCCATAAAAATAAAACGTCTGCTCATCCCAAACCGTCGGCACTATGGCATCATAAGCCGATGGAAACAGCTTATCAGATACTGAAAAACACCTACGGTTACGACGATTTCCGTCTGAACCAGAAGGACATTATCGGCTCCTTATTATCCGGCAAGGACGTACTGGCACTGATGCCGACCGGCGGCGGTAAGTCGCTGTGCTACCAGATTCCGGCACTGGTGCGGGACGGTACCGGCGTGGTGGTGTCACCGCTGATTGCACTGATGCAGGATCAGGTAGATGCTCTGCGTCAGCTCGGGGTGCGGGCAGCATTCCTGAACTCAACACTCGATTTTCAGGCGGTGCAGCAGGTCGAACAGCAGCTGCTGGCCGGTGAGCTGGATCTGCTGTATGTGGCACCGGAACGCCTGCTGATGGAGCGGATGCTGAGTCTGCTGGATCGCTCCCCCGTCGCACTGTTTGCCATTGATGAGGCGCACTGTGTTTCACAATGGGGCCATGATTTCCGCCCGGAGTACCAGAAGTTGTCCCTGCTCGCGGAGCGTTATCCGGACATTCCGCGCATCGCGCTGACCGCCACCGCTGACCGGCGTACCCGCAAGGAAATTATCGACCAGCTGCAACTGCATCAGGCCGATGTCTACGTCAACAGCTTTGACCGCCCGAATATCAACTACGCGATCAGCGAAGGCCATAATGCCAAACAGCAGCTATGGCAGTTTCTGGAAACCCACCACCCGCATGACGCCGGTATTGTGTATTGCCTGTCACGCAAGAAGGTGGAGGCCATTGCCGAATGGCTGGCGGTACAGGGGCGCATTGCCCTGCCTTATCACGCCGGGATGAATGCGCTGCAGCGTGAGCGCCACCAGCAACGCTTTCTGCGCGAAGACGGGGTGATTATTGTCGCCACCATCGCTTTTGGCATGGGCATTGATAAGCCGGATGTGCGCTTTGTGGCCCACCTCAACCTGCCGAAAAGTATCGAAGCCTATTATCAGGAAACCGGACGGGCCGGACGCGATGGCGAGGCGGCCAATGCCTGGATGGCCTATGGCCTGCAGGATGTGATTACCCTACGCCAGATGATGGCCGAATCCGGGGCCAGTGATCAGCAAAAGCGGATTGAACACCACAAACTGGAAGCCATGCTCGGCTTATGTGAAATGACCACCTGCCGCCGTCAGGCGATTCTGGATTATTTCGATGAAACCGGTTCGCAGCCCTGTGGTAATTGTGATAACTGCCTGAACCCGCCGGAAACCTGGGAGGGTATGGTCTCGGCACAGAAAGCACTGTCCTGCGTTTACCGTACCGGGCAACGGTTCGGGGTAAATTATGTGATTGATGTACTGCTGGGCAAACCTGATCAGCGCATTCAGCAATTCGGCCATGACCGGATCAGCACCTTCGGCATCGGTGATGAACATTCCGCAGCGGAGTGGCGCACCATCTTCCGCCAGCTGATTGCACTGGGTTATCTGAGCGTGGATCTGGAAGGCTTCGGGGCACTGAAACTGACCGAAAAATCACGTCCACTGTTGCGTGGTGAACAACCGCTGCAACTGCGCCGTGAGCGTAAGGCGGAGAAAAAGAAGAAAGGCAAGCGCGAGAAGGAAACCATCCGCTTTGTCGATCAGGCCTTGTGGGATGCGCTGAAACAGGTGCGTCTTCGGCTGGCAGAAGATCAGGGCGTACCTCCCTATGTGATTTTTCACGACAGTGTGCTGATGCAGATGCTGGCTATGCGCCCGCAAACATTAGCCGGGATGGCGACAATCAGCGGTATCGGCGAGAAAAAGCTGGCCAGCTACGGGCAGGCGTTTCTGGATGTCATTCTGCAGCACCCGCGTAATGAACTGCTGAATAACAACCTCAGTGACACCGTGAATGAAACCCTCAGCCTGCATGCCAAAGGTCTGGATTGCGAAGAAATCGCCCGGCGGCGCGATATGTCACCGGGTACCATCTACAGCCATTTTTCGGCGGCGATTGAGGTCGGGCTGCTGGAACCGCTGGATGTATTGCCGATCAGCAAGAGCGAGTATGAGTATATTCTCAACAGTTATGAGCTGCTGCCGGAAGAGGATAAGGAACGCATGAAACCACTGTTTGATGAGCTGGACGGGCAGTATGACTATAACTTGCTGCGCTGTGTGCTGGCTTCGGTTTGAGCTGCACAGGGATAAGTTACCTATGTAATTTACAAAAAAGACCCATTTTTTACCTATGTATTTAACAAAGTAATGTTATACAGTAGTTTTTTCGGAAGCTTGCTCTGGATGCTGCCAGAAAGATGACTCATGCTCGGCTTGCAGAAAGGGAACGCGGAGATACTAACAGAAAAACAGTACATGCGTGGGAACCGACAAGTGCCAGCAGCCGTCGTATTCATTCAACCGCAAATGTTATACCTATACCGCTAAACACCGGATCAAAAAAATAGCTATTTTAAAGCCCTTTTTTTGATGCTCGACAGTCATAAGTTCTACAGCCATTAAAGCAAACGAGCATGAAGTCCCGTAAAGTGTGAGTTATCGACCACACACCCAGAGGGAACCCCATGCTACGTGATCTATCTTACATCCTACAGGCATTCAAAAGCGACTTTTCCCGTGAGCGCAGCTGGCTGTTGTTCTGCGCCACGATTACCGGTTTTCTCTGCACACCGGAGATGAGTGGTGTGACCTCATTGTGCCGCTACTGGCTATCGGATGAGCGGGGTTATCATCGCCTGCTCCATTTTTTTTCGTGCGGAGTCTTATGACCTGGAAGCCTTACGGTCACGCTGGCACCGTCTGGTGGTGGCCCGTTTTCCACTGGCAGAGCATGCGGGGCGTCTGTTGTTGCTGGGTGATCACACGCATGTGGTGAAGGATGGCGGGCGTATGCCGGGAGTGGTCTCCCTGCGGGAAAGCTCTGAAACCCAGAGCAAGCCGGGGTATTTCCGCGGGCAATGTTGGGGAGCGGTGGGAATCCTGACGAAGCCCTTGTCAGCCTGTTTCTGCCTGCCGCTGAGTTTACAGCTCCATCAGGGGTTTCAGCATCTCGGTCAGGCGGCCGCGTCATTATCATTAGGTGAGCGGGTGGTGCAGATGGCCCTGGACTTTGCCTGCCGTCAGGATCGGCCTGCACTGATGGTGCTGGATGCTTTTTTCTCAACCGGGCCGGTTTTTCGGTTGGCGATGTCCGTTTGGTCCATCCGGCTGAAACAGCCTTATCTTCAAATTATTACCCGTGCGAAGAAGAATTATGTGGCTTACCTGCCGCCCCGGCCTAAACCACCGGGAAAACGGGGACGGCCGCGAACCTATGGCGATAAAGTCCACCTGTGGGAGGTGTTTGACCACGGGGGCACCTTGTTTGAGGAGGTTGAGATGACGGTTTATGGTAAGACGGAAACCGTGCGTCTGGCGGCCGCAGCATTAGTATGGCGTCCCCTTGGGCAGCCCCTCCAATTTGTCTGGGCCATCACCTCCCGTGGCCCCATTGTTTTGATGAGTTCAGATCTGACGCTGAAGCCCTGCTTCATTTTGGAAGCCTACTGCCACCGGGTCCGGGTTGAGGTGTTATTCGACACCCTAAAGAATGTCATTGGCGCCTTCCGCTTCCATTTCTGGAGTAAACACCTGCCCCGCCATTCACGAAAGCCGGTGTCGAACCAGCGCTTGAAAGCACCGGCACCTGAGCACCTGGAAAAGGTCGCCCGCTGCTGGCTGGCGATGGAAATGTTTGTGTTTTGCGCCACGGTCGCCACCGGGCTGTTGCAGGGCTTTGCCCTGAGTTACCGGCAAGGCATCTGGAAACGGCAGGTGTTGTACCTGAGAACACGGTCACGGGAGCTGCCTTCAGAAAGAACGGTTCGACAGGTATTAGCGCCGATCATGGCACGCCATTTATTGCAGTCTTGCCCGAAATCCCTGTTTGGAAAAATTCGGGAGGCGGTGAATGGGGATGAGGACGATGAGCCGTTGATTGGCTGAGGAAACCGTTGGAATCAACCATTAAACCTGCGCCGGAAAAGCTGACAAGCGGATGTCTGCAGGTTTACTATGGGAGGAAAACTTATGACTGTTGAGTTAGATTAAGCCCAATTATAACGAACTACTGCACAAAAACCTCTACCGTATGGCGGCTGGCATGATGACTGCATTCATTCTTTACCCCGTAATGCGATACCGGCACGTACAATGGGTACTTTAAGAAATGCAGCTCACCCGCTATCATCTGAGCCTTTTCTGGCTGGTTTCCAATTAAATAATGCACAAAGTGGGATAACTTTTCTGCACGAAATGACCTCATCGATGTAGATAAGTGTAGGTTTTCAAGCTTCTGGCTTGCGATGAGTGCGTTAGGAAACTGAGATTGTCGATGCTTCCAGCATATTCCGGTTGCCGCAATTCTGCAGAATAGAATATTTTCCAGTCATTAAATGATTTTTCCAACGCATCTACCCAGCCTTGTAGGCCAGCTTCACCACGATTTATTTCTTGTCCACCGCCGATCAGGGCAATGATCACACACCATTTAGGGTGCCTGTCCATAACACTGATGAGAAACTCAGGTTCTGACTGATCCCATGATGACTGCTGACGCTTGCTTTCCATAAAACGTCGGGTTGCACTGAGATCCCATGCCCGCTGAGCTTCATCAAAAATCACTACATTTTCAACCGGAGCCTCACTATTTTTCAATGAGTCGTCCCTGAAGTGATGAATGTTCTGTATAGCAGCTTTTGCCTTGCGCCGGGCATCCCCCATTTTCACACGGTTTCTTTTATTGTTGTCTTGAGCCAAAGCTTCCTGCAAAACGGCTACCAGTGGCCCATTACCAGATAAAGACATGCAAAATCGTCATCGCCATTGGAATGACTCGTTGCAATATTAAGCCCAACCAAGGTTTTTCCAGCACCAGGAACACCTGTCACAAAACAGATCGCTTTTTCACCTGACAGTCTTGATGAGGTGATTATGTCCTCCAATTGTTTTGAAGTATCGGCAAGATTTACCGCATCAGCATCACTTCGAGAAATATCTCGCACGTCATGATTAGCATAGAGAGCTTTTGCTGCTTCAATAATAGTCGGTGTTGGCCGGTAAGGTGCTTCCAGCCAGGCGATGTAATCTAATGATTTTTCGCCACAAAAATAGGATTCACACTGATTAATTATTCTCGCGAGATTAGCACCATTTGTGCAGATAACTTCAGCAACATTTGCCTCACCTCTGGCCAGCTGAATGCTTGTATCTTTTGCATTAGTAGCAATGAGAACTGGGATAATGACACGATGGTGACTGGCACTATGGAAATGTTTTAGGTCCAGAGCATAGCCTAATGTTTGGCGTTTATCGCTTGAGTGATACTTTCGCTCGCCAACTTTATACTCCAAGACGAAAACCAAACCTTGATACGGTAGAACAACATCAGCTCGCACCCATCCGGGGTATTAGTAGCTCAAAACAAATATATGCACCGCAAAAATCTTTTAGCTGTTGCTGTAGAATTTCAATCTGCCCTATCCAAGCACGAGTTTGGTCATGTTCTATAGCTTGAGCATGTTGGTTCGTAATTGTGCCACGAATTTCTTCTGTCGATTTCGTCAGAAATTGACTTACGGAAAGTGATAATACGCCTTACTCGACATCAACACTCCCAAATCTGAAAAAGTTCAGAGGGCGAGACGCTAAGGCTTCAGCAACTTTGACAATATTCAGTAAACTGATATTTCTAGTGCCCTCTCGATACCACTGATATAAGTTCGATCAAGATCACAAATCTGGGCAAGCCGGCGTCTGAGCAACTCTTTACTAAATACGCGAATATCAAAATTTTGTACTTATTGTCTGAGGCTAAGTCACCCATAATTTATCTGTATTCCGCTCTCCAAAATTATATTTGTTTATATACAGAAGTATGCAGTCAAATCCCAGTACTTTTAAGCCCTCTCCGCCAACCACATCTCCAGCTCCTGCCGTGTAATCCCCATCCCGGCAATCGAATGCGGCGCCAGTTGCGCCAGATCAATCCGCATATCCTCCAGCACCTTCTGCTGATGCTCCTCCGGCACCTGCCGCCCCACTTCCTGCGCAACAAACCTATCAACCGTCTCCCCATGCCAGCCGGATTGCACAATTGTCCGGATCAGATCCCGCCGCAGCTGACGATACTGCACCCGCAACGGATCAATCCCCAACGACTCCGCCGTTACCGCATACTGCTTACAGGAACGCAAATAAGACCAGCTATACAACTCCGCCAATGGCCGCACATCATTCTGCTCATAAACCACCAGAATCGCCGAGGCATAATCATCCGGCGCAATATCATTAAACGACAGCGGCACCAGATTATGCCTGACCAGCGGAATATTACAGGCCAGCCGGGCAGTACGCTTGTTGACATCAATAAATGCCTGTAACCACGAAACATGTACCAGCAGAAAAAAACTCTGCTCAAACGGATCAGTAATCTGCGCCGCAGTGTGCGTCACCTTAGCCAGCTGCTCCGCCAACCTTGCGGCACCGGTCATCGGGATATAAGTAGTCGCCGAAACCCGCACCATGTCCTCACGGATTTCACCCGCCTGACCGGCTCCCACCAGACCATCGGCCAACAGATAATGCAGAGAGCGGATATTATCAACACTCACCTCAAGCCGGTTAATCCCGTCCACCAGAAAACGAATCGCCTCCCGATGGTTCAGCAACATGATTTTTTCAGCATCCGGCTTATCAGGCGCCGCCTCCCCTGCCAACAGCAACCGCTCGGTATCCGGTAATGAATAAGTATTACCCTCCAGACGGGATGAATGGTAAGACAGATCAATCAGCAGGCGATTAAAAATCTGCTGCGCATAAGTACCGGCAGGTAATCCGGCACTCACCTGCTGACCACGGGCCAGCAACGTTTTACGCATAGCCTCAGGCAAATAAAAACTTTGACCCGGTACATATTCCGCCAGCCATTCCGGCTTATAAGTACAGGGCTCACGGGTAAATAACGGCTGGCGGACTTTGCGGATAGCGGCCAATGAATCCGGTGAAAACAGAAATCCGCCACTTTCCGCCACCTTATCTGCACTGACAGACTGAACCAGCTGATACTTGCGGCCACGATTCTGACCAATAGCAACGATCAAGCCGGACTCAACCAGCGCCTGTAAAGCCCGCTGTAACGTGCGTTCAGGAATTTTTTCTGCCAACCGCTGACTAATAGCCGAGATCGGTAATGGCTCCTGCGCCTGCCGCAGGGCATCAAGAACCTGCTGTGATTTATCCGCCACTTATCCGCCAAAAAAAATGCTGAAAATCACAATATCCGCCACTTATCCGCCAAACGTCAAGTCTTTCTCAACGAAAAAGAGCACGGATAAGCCGCCCGTTGTTCTCAACTATAATCCCCGCACAACTGCACAGCCGTCTGCGCCCCGGCATCACGCAGAATATCCGCAAACTCCCGGTCACCCCGTTGCAGAGCAAGATCCAGCGGCGGCAATGGCCGCTCTGTTGCCGGTAAACGACAGGCGCGGCGACGCGATAACGGCTCACCCTCATCCGCCACAGACGGGAAAATATTAACATCGGCCCCGCCCCGGATCAGTGATTTCAGCATGCGCCGGTTATCATGGGCCAACGCCCAGCCCAATGCAGTATCAGGACTATCACCCCCCAGATTGGGATCAGCACCATAATCCAGCAGGATTTGCACAGCCTCCGAATGGCCTTTCTGCGCCGCCACCAATAACGGCCGCTTATCTGCTGCCAGCTCGCCAACACCGGTCAGATTCGGCTTTGCCCCATAGCGGAGCAATAACTCCAGCATCTCAGGCTCATCAGTAATATGGCTCAGGATATTCGTCACTGCCGGACTATTCATACCCACCCGGCGAAAAACACGGGAACGCTCGGTTTCCATTGCTGCACCCTGCTCCAGCAGATAGCGCAAAATCCGGTAATGCCCGTGAGCCACCGCAAGACGAACCGACGGATTGATACCCTGCTCATCCAGACCAATATCAGCGCCCCCCCTGACCAGTTGCCGGACAAGCTCAGCATCATTATCCCGGATCGCCTGCGCCAGATGCGCATCCGGCTGATGCCCCGGCACAATAACCGCTGCATTGATCAGGCGCTTGCCCGGCTCAGCCTTATTTTCGTGAGCACTGACAGTACCAGCAGCCAGCAATGTACTGACTAAAACAGCAGCAAGAGAATAAAAGAATAATTTTTTAGACATGAGATTCACCTGAGTCTAACGTTCCTTGTCAAACTCAGGGATAGGCCAATGACAGGCGAAAAAGGTGTTTGCCGGTAACCAGCGGTATGGAATTGCTGACGGTTGAACCTTTACCTAACGCAAATAATAAAGCCCCAAAGAACAAGCCAGCAGCACAGCGACCCACAACACCATACTCCCGCTTGGCCAGCTTTTCCCCAGAAAACCGCCCGGGCCGTGATGCTCATATAAACTATCGATCACCCGGTTAATCCGGCCACGGATTTTCATTTCGGTTTTATGGCCAATAAGATTACTCTTCAGGGTAAACTCACGACCAACTACTTTAAAAAACCGGCGGTAAAACCAGTCAAAATCCAGGCTGATAGTCAGGGTACGTTTCATCATCGGCAGTAAAGCAAAAAAGGCGAAACCGGCAAAGAATAATAGCTGAAACTGGGTGACCAGATGATCCAGCGTATAGGCGTTATAAGTCAGCTCATACGGCAGGATGCCATACAACACCTCAGGGAAAATCCCCAGCCCGATGCACAGGAAGGCAAAAAACCACATGGCATATTTCATGTGCGGATCGGGATCGGGCGGACGCATACCGGAATCTTTCTGAAAGAAGACAAACCACGGGAATTTAATACCGGCATGCAAAAACACCCCGGCTGAAGCCGCCAGCAGCAGGAACCACACCCAGACCATCCCCTCAAAGGCGGCTGCTGACGGCTCCAGTGACTTGGTGACAAAGCCTGAAGTGAACGGAAACGAGGAAATCGCCAGCGCCCCGATAATACCGGTAATCGCGGTCACCGGCATGGTCTGGAACAAGCCGCCCAGATCGGTGCATTTGCGCTTGCCGGTCATCATCAGTACGCTGCCCGCCGACATCAGCAGCAGGGCTTTATAAATAATATGCGCAAAGGCATGGGCAGCCGCGCCATCCAGCGCCAGCTCTGAACCCACGCCAATTGCCGTGACCATAAAACCGACCTGATTAACGATACTGTAAGCCAGAATACGGCGCATATCGTTTTCCAGCAGCGCATAAATAATGCCGTAAAACACCATATAAAGGCCGATATAAATCAGTATTTCCGCCCCCGGAAAACCCATCAACAGGGTAAATACCGCTGTTTTAGTGGTGAATGCAGACAGAAAAACCGTACCACTCGGGCTGGCCTCCGGATAGGCATCGGCAATCCAGGCTGATAACGGCGGCGCCCCGGCATTAATCAGGAATCCGGCCATTATCAGCCAGGTACCCAAACTGTCCGGCTGCATCACCACAAACTGAATGGAGCCGGTTTCATATACATACGCCACAATACCGGCCATCAGCACCACGCCACCGAACAAATGCACCAGCAGATAACGCATACTGGCACCATAGGCCTTCGGATTACCGGGCCTTGGCTTACCGCTGCCATCGATGGCCGGTTGTGGCTGAGTGTTTGCCCACAATACCAGCGTGGAACCCAGTGCCATCATTTCCCAGTAGATAAACAGTGTGATCAGATCACCGGCGAAGGTCACCCCGATCGCCGAGCCTGCGTAGAAAAAAGCCGCACTCAGCTCCAGCACTGTCGCTTTATTCAGCGCATACAAACCACCGGTAAACGCCATCACCGCAAATATGGTCGCAAACAAACGTCCTTCCGGTGTTGAGTGCATGGGTTCCAGCTCATAATCCATGAAGCCGAATACAGCAGCACTGTCCTGCGGAATCATCCAGATCATCAACAGGGTCAGCACCGGCAGCAACAGCAATAAGGCGTAACGCAGCCGCCCCTCCACCAGAGGCAAAATAAAAGCACCCAGAATCAGAATGAGTCCGGGTGGCAATACAAACCCGCTCATCATCTCACTCATCGTAATAGGTATCCTTGCGTTTCAGGAAAATCCCCAGCAGCTTCGCCCCGACCACCATGGCCGCACAGGTGACAAAACCATACCAGGCAAAAAATCCCCAGCTGACATCAATACGGGTCATCCCGTCCCCGAAATGCGGATGATGGTGAATGAAAAACTCCGGCAGCAGCGAGACCACCAGCAATACAATCAGCGCGATCCACAACTTCGGCAGATTTTCTTTACGGTATAACCAGTGCTTGTCTTTTTCACTCATGGTTTTGCCACCCCGATAAGTTGTGCCAGCTGATACGGCACTTCCGGAAACAGAAACAGTAACAGCGTTGCCAGCGCCGTCAGACTAAGCGCCAGCACAATCGGCAGCGGTGCCTCGCCATGGGTCAGTTCATCACGCGGGTTTTCTGCTTTGAAAAAAGCCGCATAAATAATCGGCACAAAGTACGCCGCATTGAGCAGGGTAGAAATCACAATCACCGCAACCGCCACCATCTGCTCCGCCTGAAATGCCCCCATCAGAATGTACCATTTGGAGATAAAACCAACCGCAGGCGGCACCCCGATCATCGACAAGGCACCAATGGTAAATGCGCCCATGGTCCACGGCATGCGGTGGCCAATCCCGTCCAGCTCACTGACTTTGGTTTTGTGCGCAGCGGTATAAATTGAACCGGCAGCAAAGAACAGGGTGATCTTACCGAAAGCATGCGCCACCACATGCAGGGCGGCACCTGCCACCGAGATCGGCGCCAGAATCATCGCCCCCAAGACCACATACGACAACTGGCTGATGGTCGAATAGGCCAGCCGCCGCTTGAGATTATCCTGCTGCAAGGCAATGATGGAGGCGACCAGTACGGTGAATCCGGCTGCATACAGTAACCATTCAATATCCGGTGCACTGCGCAGGGTATCCACGCCCAGAATATAAACCACCACCTTAATGACGCTGAACACCCCGGCCTTGACCACTGCCACTGCATGCAGCAGAGCACTGACCGGTGTCGGTGCGACCATTGCAGCAGGCAGCCAGCGTTGCATCGGCATCACCGCCGCCTTGCCGATGCCGTAGATAAACATAAACGCCAGCACGGTCAGCAGCGGGCCGCTCAGCTGATCACCGATCACGCCGCCCGCAGTAAACTCCGTGGTTCCGGTGACATGCCAGACCCAGATAATCGCCGGTAAAAACAGCCCCACCGAGGTACTGAGCAGAATGCCCAGATACACCCGCCCGGCCTGCAGCGCGTCCTCATTACCTTTATGCGTGACCAGCGGATAGGTCGACAGGGTCAGCACTTCATAGAAGATAAACAGCGTGACCAGATTCGCGGCAAAGGCAATCCCCATCGCCGCCGCAATCGCAATGGCAAAAAACACATAGAAACGGGTCTGATGCTTTTCATGATTGCCGCGCATATAGCCAATCGAATACAGCGAAGCCACCGGCCACAGGATCGCCGCCACCCCGGCAAAAATCATCCCCAGCGGCTCGACTTTGAAGGCAATATCCAGACCGGGCAGCATACTGAGCAGCGTCAGCTCCGGCTGCTCACCGGCCAGCACAGCGGGTAACAGACCCAGCACGATCAGCATCAATATCAGCGAGATCAGCAACGTCACGCCCTCACGCAGATTCGGTGAGCGCCGCAACAACAGAATACCCGCCACACCCAGCAACGGAACCAGCAGTGCAGCAAGAATGGCATGTTCAGCTGATAACATCATGCTCCGCCCCCCAGTAGTATTTTAGCGGCAGACTGCGCAAGCCCGGCGGTCAGGGTGGCATTCACACCAAACCAGATATTTGCCAGCACCAGAATCCAGGCCGGGATCAGCAAACCCAGCGGTGCTTCTTTCACTGCTGGCAGGTCGCTGCTGCGCTCCCGGAAATAGGCCGCCTCCACCACCCGCCAGATATAAACCACCGCAATCAGTGAGGCGACCAGAATCACCGCGGTGACCGGCCACCAGCCGCGCTCCAGTGAGGCCAGAATCAGATACCATTTGGAGATAAAACCAACCGTCAGCGGCACACCGATAATACTCAGCCCGCCGATAACAAACGCCGCCATTGTCCACGGCATCTGCTTACCCAAACCGGCCAGATAGGTAATTGAGGTTCCGCCGGTACGGAAGAAAATCATCGCCACCGCCAGGAACAGAGCGCCTTTCATCAGTGCATGATTGAACAGGTGCAGCAAGGTCGCGGTCAGCCCGCTTTCATTGGCCAGTCCGATACCCAGCAACATATAACCGATCTGCGCCACTGAAGAGTAGGCCAGCATGCGCTTGATGCCGCGCTGGAACACCGCCACCAGTGAGGCAAACAAAATGGCTATCACCGCCAGGGGAATAAACAGCAGGTCGACCTGCATTTCACCATAGGTGAAATCAGCACCGAAAATGGTAAACAGAAAGCGTAATAATGCGTATACCGCCACTTTGGTCGCGGTAGCCGCCAGAAAGGCAGAGACCACCGAAGGCGCAGTGGCATACGCACCGGGTAACCACAGGTGCAGCGGAAACATGGCCAGCTTCAGCCCGATCCCTACCACCAGAAAGGCAAATGCAGCCTGCAGGGTGCGGGATGAACCCTCCAGCGCCGCTATTTTCTCAGCCAGATCCGCCATATTCAGGGTGCCGGTCAGCATATACAGCAGACCGACGCCAATCAGAATAAACGTGCCGCCGATCGTCCCCATCACCAGATACTGAAACGCGGCGGTGAGTGAGCGCCGGTCTTTACCGAGACTGATCAGGGTATAGGTCGACAACGAGGAAATTTCCAGCAAGACAAACAGGTTAAACGCATCACCGGTAATCGTCATGCCCAGCAAGCCGGCGAAACAAAGCAGCAGTGCGGTATAAAATAGTACGTGCAACTGTTCAGGGATTTCGCGGCGGATACTCTGCCATGAGAACGGGAAAATAACCGCCGCAATCCCGGACACAATCAGCAACACAAAGGCATTCAGCTTATCAACGTTATAGGCAATACCCCACGGCGGCTCCCAGCCACCAAACTCATACTGCAGCGGCCCGCCATTCACCACCTGCATTAACAGCAGCACTGAAATCGCCAGACTGACCCAGCTCACCGTGACACCGGCCAGCCAGGCAGTACGGGCATGATTTAGCAGGAAAATGACAGGGGCAGTCAGCAGGGGGATAACCACCTGCAGGGCGGGCAAATGTTCTGTCATATCTGATCCCTTCGGGCTTCTTCCTCTTCATCCATGCGCACAATATCGTCTTCATTGATACTGCCGTAGGCTTCTTTGATGCGCACCACCAGTGCCAGCCCCAGCGCCGTGGTGGCCACACTGACCACAATCGCGGTAAGGATCAGTACATGGGGCAAGGGGTTGGAGTACACCACATCCGTGGCACCCTCCACCGCGATCGGCGCAGTACCCTCACTGATCTTGCCCATTGAGATGTAAAGCATAAATACCGAAGTCTGGAATATATTCAGGCCGATGATTTTTTTCACCAGGTTGTCATAGGCGATAACCGTGTAGAAACCCGCCATCATCAGAAAAATAACCACCCAGTAGTTATAGAGGCCGACCACATCAATCTCACTCAGACTCATAGTGCTCCCCTTTTTTCTCGCCGCGGCTGATAAAGGCATAAAAAATCAGCATCATCACCGAGGAAACGGTCAGCCCCACCCCGAACTCAATAATCAGAATCCCGTAATGCTGACCGTGCTGCGGGTCATGCGCCAGCACACTGTAATTAAGGAACTCACCACCCATTAACAAAGTCACCACACCGGTACCGCCATAAATCAGCACGCCCAGCGCCGCCAGTGGCCGGATAACCGGCGGCGACACCATGATCAGCGCATCATCCAGACCAAAGGTCAGGGTATACAGGATAATCGCTGAGGCAAAAATCACCCCGGCCTGAAAACCGCCGCCCGGCCCGAAATCACCGTGAAACTGGACATAAAGACCGAATAACAGAATGTAAGGAATCAGCAGCTTGGACATCACCTGTAATACCGGACGCGGCGGTTTGTCCTCCGAAGTGTACTGACGTTGCGGTGACTTGCCTTGCGTAACACCAATCAGCGCCAGTACGCCCACCAGTGCCGCAAACACCACAATCACCTCGCCCATGGTGTCATAGCCCCGGTAACTGGCCAGCACCGAGGTCACCATATTCGGGATGCCGATTTCCTGCGGTGAATCTTCGATATAACGCGGTGCAACATGGTGGTGGATCGGGTTATCCGCAGCGCCGAAGATCGGCATATCCAGCGTTCCCCACACCAGTACCGCGCCGGTCACCGCCACCACAATCAGCGGCAGCCACGGGCCATGCCTGGGATTCTTCTCATGATGGCCGGTAATCACCAGCGTGCCGAGAATCAGCATGGTGGAAATCCCCGCCCCCACCGCCGCTTCGGTAAACGCCACATCCACCGCATCCAGCACTACAAAAATACTGGCCGACAACAAACTGTAAATACCGAACAGCATGACAATGGCAAACAGGCTGTGCAGCCGCACCACCGCCAGCGCTGTGGCAGCCAGCATGGTCAGCAAAATAGCATTGATCAGGGTTTCGATGATGAATCCTCCCTGTTGGCGGATGACGTTGAAGGTGACGGTTCAGCGGGGTGGTGCAATACCGGTGGCACACCCATGTGGTGGGCTGCCCGTATCAAAGCATGGCTGGCGGCCGGGCTGGTATACCAGAGAAAAAGCAGGATCATCACCAGTTTCACCATCACCAGCGTAAAACCGGCCTGCAGAATCAATCCGGCAATAATCATCAGTGCACATAGCGTATCAGTCACGCTGCTGGCATGAACGCGGGTATAAAAATCCGGAAAACGCAGGGTGCCGACAGCACCGGAAACCCCCAACAGAACCCCGCCCATCAGCAGAATCCAGCTCAGCACATCAGTCACCACACCTAAGAGTCCGGTCATTTGTCTGCTCCTGTGCCGGTGTGGGTGACACGTTCGACAAAGCGTAATACAGCAATAACACCAATAAAGTTGATCAGGGTGTAGACCAGCGCAATATCCAGAAACTCGGGACGCCCGGCGAAGAAGCCAAACACGGCAATGAATAATACCGTCTTGGTACCGAACATGTTCACCGCCAGAATACGGTCATAGACACTGGGGCCGACAAATGCCCGCACCAGCGCAATCGCCATAATCGCCAGCAGGGCAAGGCAGGTGGCAGCGAACATTATTTCTCCTCCAGTTCGGTCACCCGGCAGTCCATGCCACCGGCCTTCAGATCATCCATCGCCTCCGTGGTCAGTGCATGCACCAGCAGGTGCTGATCCTGTTCCAGCCGCACACTGACAGTGCCGGGGGTCAGGGTAATGGAATTGGCATAGATGGTTTTGCCGACCCGGGTTTTCTGCGTCATCGGCACCACGGCCAGGGTCGGGCTGATCGGGTAGCGGGAGGGAAACCAGATGCGCTTTACCACATCAATATTGGTTTTGATGACCTCAACCAGCAGCCAGACGCTGTAGGCCGGGATACGAAACAGCATGCGGGTCACGGACTTAAGCTGGTAATGTCGCTCAATACGGGCAGTCAGATATACCGACAGTGCCACAGAAGCAGCCCCCAGCATCAGCAGCAGGGGATTATCCCAGTAGCCGGATAACAGCAACCAGAATACAACCAGTCCAACTATCAGAAAGTAAAGATATGATGACATACTCCAAACACCCGCATAGCTTATGATTTTAAATACATAATAGGGAAACACGCTGAGGGGCACAACCGAGCGGATTCGATTCCGTCACTAATAATTGATAAACAAATTTGATGCATGAATTACCTTTTATAGTAAGGACTAATCCACTACGCTATAAATAATACTCACAACACCAACCGGAGGGACGGACGAATGACACCTGACACTCATGCAATCGCAGTCATGGGCCTCACTGTCTTCGCCCTGTTTTTATTTACCCGCGACAAAATACCGCTGCAGACTTCAGCACTGGTTATCCTGTGTTTGCTGGCAATCGGCTTTGAGGTTTTTCCTTACCGGTATTTTGACGATTTAATGGGTAAAGAAGTCGACTTTAAGGCTATCGACTTCTTTCACGGCTTTGGTCATGAGGCCCTGATTGCGGTGTGTGCACTGATGATTATGGGCAGCGGACTGGTAAAAACCGGCGCCCTGGAGCCGGTGGGCGACAGCCTGACCCGGCTCTGGAAATGGAGTCCCGCCCTGTCATTTCTGTCCACCTTACTGCTCACAGCCCTGCTCAGTGCATTTATTAACAACACCCCGATTGTGGTACTGCTGATCCCGATACTGGTCAGTGTCGCCTTACGCACCCAGTCAAACCCGTCCGCCCTGCTGATGCCGATGGGCTTTGCCAGCCTGCTCGGCGGCATGGCGACCACGATCGGTACTTCCACCAACCTGCTGGTTATCAGTGTCTCTGCTGAGCTGGGCCTGGCGGAAATTGGTATGTTCGACTTCTTCGCACCGGCCATGCTAAGCGCAGTTATCGGTATTGCCTTTCTGTGGACGATTGCGCCCAAGCTACTGCCCAACCGCGAAGTGCTGTTACAAAATCCACGTTCACGGATATTCACCGCGCATCTGGTGGTACAGGCTGACAGCCCCGCCATCGGTAAAACCTTAATGGAGCTCACTGAGCTGACTAACGGTGAAATGGAAGTCGACAAGGTAAGGCGCAGCTCAACATCAGTCGTATTGCCCCTGCCGGATGTCATCGTCAGGGAAGGCGATAAACTGCTGGTACATGACACACCGGAGAAACTCAAGTCCTTCGAATCCTCCACCGGCATGGTGTTATATGCCAAAAATGCGCTGGTCAGCGAGAATCACCCGCTACAGGACGATGAAGACCATCAGGTTATTGAAATTCTGGTGGATCAGCGCTCGCCGCTGCTGGGCCGGACGCTGCAGTCCACTCATTTCATTGAAACCTACCGCATGATTGCGCTGGCCGTGCACCGTCGCGGTGACCAGATCAAGGCAATGCCCAGAGGGCTGGGAAATCTGACGCTACAACTCGGTGATATTCTGCTCGCCCAGGGTAAACGTGAAGATATTAATGCCCTGAAATCACGGCATGAGTTCCTGATTCTGGACAGCATCATGGATCTGCCGACCTCGAAAAAAGCACCGCTGGCCCTGGCTGTCATGGCAATCGTGGTAATCGTTGCCGCACTGGGCATTTTACCGATTGCCATCAGTGCGGTGATTGGCGCACTGGTGATGTTACTGTGTCGCTGCCTGAGCTGGAATGATATGTCACGGGCGCTGAGTGTACCGGTAATCATGATTGTGGTCTCCAGTCTGGCACTGGGCAAAGCCCTGTCCATTACCGGCTCCAGTGAGTTCATTGCCAACCAGTTTGTCAGCCTTACCGCAGGCGCATCGCCCATCGTGGTGCTCAGTGGCCTGATCCTGCTGATGGCGGTGTTCACCAATATCGTTTCCAACAATGCCGCTGCTGTGATCGGCACTCCCATCGCGGTGAGTATTGCCAACTCACTGGGCGTGAATCCGGAGCCGTTTGTACTGGCCGTACTGTTCGGCTCCAATATGAGCTATGCGACCCCGATGGCCTATAAGACCAACCTGCTGATTATGAGCGCCGGTAACTATACCTTCAGTGATTTTCTGCGGGTCGGTATACCCCTGACGCTGCTGATGTGGCTGTCATTTACCCTGCTGTTGCCGCTGATTTATAACCTGTGACCTGACTCAGCGCTTGTAATACAACAAATCCCACACCCCGTGCCCCAGCTTCAAACCACGCTGCTCAAACTTAGTCAGCGGGCGGTATTCAGGGCGCGGTGAATAAGGAGAGTCACCGGAGTGACAGTTGGCAAACTCTGTACTGGCTTGCATCACTTCAGCCATGTGCAGCGCATAATCCTCCCAGTCGGTTGCCATATGGAACACGCCGTCTTTTTTCAGCAACCTGGCAACTAGGCTGGCAAAGGTCGGTTGCACAATACGGCGCTTATTGTGGCGCTTTTTATGCCAGGGATCAGGAAAAAACAGCTGCAGCCGATCCAGTGACGAATCAGGAATACGCTTTTTTAAAATCTCACTGGCATCCGAATCCATCACCCGCACATTCTTCAGCCCGTACTCATTCACCAGATGCAGCAAATGACCCACACCCGGTGAATGCACTTCAATCCCGACAAAATTACGTTCGGGCGCGGCCTGTGCCATCGTCGCCAGCGACTCACCATTACCAAAGCCGATTTCCAGCGTCACCGGCGCATCATTACCGAAAATAGCCGGAAAATTCAAAAGCTCATCACTCTCCTCAATCCCGAATTCCGCCCAGTAATTATCCAGCGCATATTGCTGCGCCTTGGTTTTACGCCCCTGACGCAGGACGAAACTTTTGATCGGACGCGGTTTGGTACCGGGTGTGGAGGTACGGTTTGATTTTTTGTCTGACATGGATTTACGGCTGAATACGACTGTAAAAAATGGCGGCCATTAGAGCATAATCAGCGGCTTATGTCAGGCAGGATATGAAGATGAATGCCCCACCAAAAACACCCAAAAGTTGCCAGAATGGCAACAATATACGATACTAAAACAATAATTGATGTAACGGGAATCATGAAATGCCAGCGATACAATCTGAACAAAAAACAGAAAGAGTCGTCAGCCGGGTAACACCGGAAACCAAAGCATTGCTAACACAGGCTGCATCATGGGCCGGATTCTCATCCGTTAACCAGTTCATCGTCCAGTCCGCCATCAATGAGGCAGAAAAAATCATTCGCCAGGAGCAGCTTATTCACCTGAGCCTGAGAGACACACAGGCATTTCTTGAAGCACTGGACAATCCACCCAAGCCGAACCAGGCCTTACTCACTGCCGCTAAACGTTATGCAGAAAGCACCGTATCTGAATGACAACGACGGCTTCTTTGCTCATACAGCCACTGAGCAAATCACACCTACGCAAAAATTTTGACTGTACCGAAGCAGAGCTGAACCGGTATCTGCAACAAACCGCTTTGCAACATCAGCAGAAACTGATTTCCAGAACATGGGTGGCTGTTAATCCGGCTGAACCGGCAATTATTCTCGGCTTTTACACCACGACACTGGCAGAAGTGCCGCCACAGAACTTCAATAACAACGACGCCAAGCGCCTGCCCAAAAACCCGTTGCCGGTAGTACGCTTATCAAGACTGGCCACAGACAGACAGCACCAGAGCAAGCAAATCGGCCAGCGTTTGCTGATTGACGCCATTACCAAAACAGCAAGATTGCTGGAAGAGTTTTCCATTGTTGCCATGGTTGTGGATGCGAAAAACCAAAGTGCTGCCGGTTATTATCAACACTTTGGCTTTATTCCACTGCAGGATGACCCGCTGAAGCTTTACCTGCCCGCACAAACCCTGCTGGAAGTGAATGAAAGTCTGAGTTAAGCCAACAATGCGTTAATGGGTAAACTTACCCTCTCTCAGCAAATCAGCTTCCATTTGCTCCACTTCCCGCGCCCCCGAAATCACAATGTTCGGGTCAGGCACATAATCCAGGCTGGCATCCCTGCGCTCATAAGGGGCCGCATTCAGAATCACCCGCATCGCATTCAGCCGGGCCAGATATTTGTCATTGGAACGGATCACTGTCCATGGTGCCTGTGAGGTATGAGTACGCTTGAGCATGGCATATTTCTGATTGGTGAAATCATCCCAGCGCTCCTGCGCCTGCATGTCCACCTCACTCAGCTTCCATTGTCTTAACGGATCATCTTTGCGGCGCTTGAAACGGCGCTCCTGTTCATCCTTGGTCACACTGAAATAGAGTTTGACCAGAATAGTACCCTGACGCACCAGATCTTTTTCAAAACCGGTCACACCCTTCATAAAGTTCTTATATTCATCTTCGGTACAAAATCCGAACACCGGCTCCACCATCGCCCGGTTATACCAGCTGCGGTCAAACAGCACCATCTCGCCGCCACGCGGAAACTCACGGATGTATTTCTGGAAGAACCATTGCGTGCGCTGATTTTCAGTCGGTTTACCCAGCGCAACCACCCGGTAGTGTTTTTCATTCATATAACGGGTCACCCGGCGAATCGTCCCGCCCTTGCCGGACGCATCACGCCCCTCAAACAGGATAATCATCCGCCGCCCTGACTTTTCCAGATACTTCTGCAGCTGGATCAGCTCAGCCTGATAAGGCTTGAGGCTCTGCTCAATACGCCGGCGCTTAACGGCTTTTTTAGTCTCCGCCTTCATATTGCTGATGGTAGTTAACAGATCCTGATTTTCCTGTTGTAGTTTTAGAATTTCCTGCTCCAAATCTGTCATATCTTCTCCTGTTGAACCCAAACACGGCAAAAACTGTCTACTCTCTGATAGTAGAACTAAAAACACAATAAGTGTGATGACGCAAGTCAACATCAGCACTTCATGTATAATAGTATGCTAAGCAGCATGACAGTTTTATTCAACCGGACAATCCGGGTGAAGAATAATTTAAGGTGTTCCCTTAATGATTACTTATTCATGCAAAACACATCTAAAAACTTGAAACGGGAGACCTTCATGATCTCAAAATGGAAACAGGCCATGGTTGTGGCCGCAATGGTACTGCCGCTGGGCATGGTTCAGGCTGCAGGCGCAAAACAGGGGCAAAAATTCGGCAACTGGGGCGTACAATGTGAAACCGGGCAGAACAATCAGCAGGTTTGCTATCTGCAGCAGGTACTTTCAGAGAAAGACAAGCAACAACCGCTGATGGTGACCGTCGTCGGTTACGGGCCGGGCAAACCGTTCCCCACCGCAATCTTCGAACTGCCGAAAGGCGTCGACATTCAGAAAGGCGTGCAACTGCGGGTCGACAAGTACAAGCCGGTTGGCTTCAACGGCAAGTGTGACAATAACGGCTGCCGCGCCGGATTCACACTGGATAACCCACTGACCCAGCAATTCAGCAAAGGCCAGCGCGCCCTGATTGCATTTAAAAAGCACGGTCAGAATGAGCCGGTGATTTTGCCGGTATCGTTAAAAGGTATGGCTTACGGTCTGCAAATGATCAAGTAAAACCCCTGCACCACAGCAAAAAGGGGATAAAAAATGTCCCCTTTTTTATTGACGGCTTAGGCAGGCCATTAAATCATCACTCACAGCGCGGAGTGAAAATGCTCCAGCCAGCTCTCAGCCGCACCCGCAATAACATCCAGCAACGGCTGCGGATAAAAGCCAAACACCAGCACCACCAGCACAAATACCAGCACCACCAGCCGCTCACGCCGCTTCAGATCAGGCGACTTTGCTACGTCCGCATTTCGTGCCACACCAAAAAACGCCTTCCGGTAAGCTGACAGAAAATAAGCTGCAGTCAGGATCACACTGAACAAAACCAGCAGACCGGCACCGGGGTGCGACTGTAATACACCGACAATCAGCAGGAACTCAGCCGGGAAACCGCTGGTGCCGGGAATACCGATACTGGCCATACCGAGCACAAAAAAGAATGCGGCCATAAACGGCATCCGCTCACTCAGCCCGCCCAGACTGAGCAGGTCACAGGAGCCGGTACGCTGATGCAGATAGCCCAGCAGAATAAACAAACCACCGGAAACCACGGTAAAATTCAGCAACTGGAGGATGGCTCCCTGCATACCCTGCTGATTAAAACTGACCACCCCTAACACCACCAGTCCAACGTGACTGAGACTGGAAAAAGCCAGCACAGCACGCAGATTACTCTGGCTGAGAGCGGCAACCGCACCGTACAAAACCCCGAGCATCCCGGCGCCGATCAGCAGCCACTGATACTCCAGTGCGGCCTGTGGTGCCAGCGGCAGCACAAAACGCAGTAAGGCATAAACGCCGACCTTGACCCCGACTAACAGGGAAATAACGCTCGCGGGCCCTTCCTGTGCCACCACCGGCAGCCAGGAATGAAACGGCACCAGCGGTATCTTCACCGCCACACCGATCAGCAGCAAAAAGAACACCACGGACTGCAGCGCATAAGCATGACTCATGCTCAGTAGTTCCGCGTAATCAAAGCTCATCCCCGCCGGATACTGCACAGCCAGAACCACGAAACCCAGCAGCAAGGGCAAACCACCCGCCAGCATAAACAGCGTATATTTCCCGGCGGCATAACGCCGGTTCGGCCCCGCCCCCCACAGGCTGATCAGAAAATACAGCGGCAGCAGCGACAGCTCCCAGAACAACATAAACAGCATGGTGTTCAGCGCAGTAAAAATACCGAGCAGCATGCCCTCAAGCACCAGCAGCAGGGCAAAAAACAGTGGCGGCATCGTGCGCATGGCATTCCATGACGCGATAATCACCCCGACAAATAGCAGTGCAGTAAAGGGCAGAAACAGAACGGACAGGCCGTCCACCCCTATCAGATAATCAATATTCAGTCCCGGCATCCACGCAGAGCGCTCGACAAACTGAAAACCACTCTGCGTACTGTCAAAACCGGCCACAATCATCAGACTGATTAACAATGCAGTCAGTGCTGTGGTCAGCGCCGCCCAGCGCGCCTCACGCACCGGCTGCAACAGGGTCAGCATTGCCCCCACCGGCAACAGCAGCAACAACAGGGTCAGCCACGGGAAGTCAGCTTCCGCCATCGGCAATAACGTCTCCGCGCCCATTACTGATGCCCTCCGTGTGATCCTGCACGGTCTGGCCACAAAGCTTCCAGTCCACCCACAGCCTGTTCGGTCAGTGCCAGCCAGGGCTCATCATAAAAGCCGACCACCACCGTAATCAGAATCACCGTACCGGCCAGAATACTTTCAGTGACCCGCACCCGACCGGTATCCCACTGCTCAGTACTGCCCTCCGGCTTGCCCAGAAAAGTGCGCTGAAAAGAGCGCAATAAAAACCCCGCAGCAATCAGATTACCAATTGCTGCGGCAATGGTGACCAATGCCCCGAAGGACAGAATCGAGCCCTCCAGCACCAGATGTACCGCATTAAACCCCGGCGTCCCCGGCATACCGACAATCGCCAGCCCGGCGACCAGAAAGGCCACCCCGACCAGCGGGATATAGTCAAACATACCGCCCAGACGCTGCAGGTTAGTGGTTCCGGTACGCTGCCAGACCAAACCGGTCATCAGCAGCAAACCGGAGGTGGCCAGCCCGAAACTGGTGGCCAGCATCACACTGCCCTGCAAGGCAGCTTTATGCAGGGTAAAAAGGCCGATGGTCAGAATCCCGGTATGGCTGATCACCGCAAAGGCCAGCAAACGGCGCAGATTGGTGCATTGCAGTGCCAGAAAAGCGGCATAAAACACCCCGGTCATCGCAAAAGCGGCGGCAACAATATGCCACTCCTCCACCGCCTGTGCAGTCAGCGGAAACACAAAGCGCAGCATGGCATACACCCCCACTTTGACGCCGAGCAGATAAATCGCCGCAATCGCAACATTACCGTACATCAGAAAGTCAGGCAGCCAGCCATGGAACGGAAACAGCGGGATACGGATAGCCAGCCCGTAAAATAACAAAAAGAAGATCAGCGCTTCCGGTTTGGCAGTTAAATCCAGTTGGCTCAGATCATATAAATCAAAGGACCAGCGCCCCCCATTCTGATCCGCGAACAGCCAGCCGGTAATCAGCACCCCGGCCAGAAACAGCACCAGCCCCACGCTCATAAACAGCCCGTAACGGCTCAGTGCAGGCAGCACATCAAGACTGGTTGACCAGCGCAGGGTGAGATAAGCCACCAGCATCACTTCCAGCAATGCCATCAGCGTAAACCAGAGCAGATCCAGGGTGACAAACTGGCTCACCAAAGTCGCCTGAATCAGCAGCATTACCGCCAGTACCGCAGTGCCATGCAAACGCCGGAACAGGATAAAAACAACACACAGCAGACCGAGAATACTGCTCAGCAGCAGGAACAACACACTCATGCCATCGACCGCCGCGTGATATTGCAGGGCACCAAAAATCTGCACCTGTTCGGCATATTGCATCACCCCCAGCGGCTGCGTTGTATCCAGCCCCAGATAGAGCAGAAACGTCAGCACAACTTCCGTCAGTCCCGCCAGCGCTGCCAAGACAAAGACCACCCGGCCACGCAATTTCAGCAGCAGCAGCCCGGTCAGCAACGGAATCAGCTGCAATACCAGCAGCAATGGCCACCCGGCGGCAATATCGGTATAAGTTATGCCCATTACAGAATCACCACCAGCGTCGCCGCAATCAATACCACCAGATAACGCGGCTGGGTCAGATAGGTTTCAATCAGCTCCACATAACGCCCCAGCCAGCTGATCAGCCCCTGCAGACCATCGCCGCTGCTGGGCAGCACCAGCTTCTCTTCAAACCACTCGAATTTTTCTGCCAGCCACTGCAGCAGGCGCCCCGGAAGGCCGGAGGCCGTTCCGATATTGCCCTGCCCCGCTGAACCTGTTTTATCGGCAGCCACCGGCTTAACGGATAAGGCCGGTTTACCAGTAATCCGGTTAAAAATCGCGTCATCAAACTGCCGCGCATCCCGGGCCAGCAGATGCGTCGGACGCACCAGCAGCCAGTCCGTCAGAACATCCAGCCAGAAGCGGTGTAATGCCGCACTGTACAGGCCACGCCTGCGCTGCAACCAAAGCGGCACATTGCGGGCCGGTGCACTGGTTTGCTGCATAAATGAAGGCGCATGCAAAAACTGATACGCCCGCCAGACCGCATGCGAACACAGATGCCAGATCGCCAGCATATACCAGCCCAGTGCGACCTCAGCTACCATTAAGCCGACCTGTATCAGCGTTCCGTACAGCAGTGAAGACTTGATATCCGTCTGCACCTGAGCGCACAGCCAGCTATAAATCACTGTCAGCACACCCAGCAGCAATAATAACCACTGCAACGGCGGCAACTGCTCCAGCAGCGGCGCGATACGCAGCAATAAATACACCCCGAGATGCACCATTACCGCACCATAAAACACCGCACTGGACGGCGTCGGCCCCTCCAGCGCCCGGGTGATCCAGGCTGAAAACGGGAACTGTGCCGACTTGATCAGCGCCGGAATCATCAACCCTATCGCCAGCATACCTGCATACAAACCGGAGTGGCCGGCACTGCGCGTAAACAGCAGCTCCCATTCCGTGGTACCCATAAAAGCCAGCGCAACAAACAGGGCAAACAAAAAGGCCACATCACCCACACGGTTGGTAACGAATGCGCGGGTTGCATTTTCAGTAGCCGTTTCACGCTGCCAGGCATAGGCGATCAGCAGATAAGAGCTGATCCCGACCAGCTCCCAGCCAACAAACGCCAGCAGCGCATTACCCGCTAAAACCACCAGTAAAATGCCGCTGTGAAATAGTGACAGGACGATAAAGAAACGCTGGAAGCCAGCCTCACGATGCAGGTAATTCACTGAAAAACGGGTGGTCAGCAGGATAACCAGGCTGAAAAAAATGCCCACCGTCAGACTCAGCTCATCCAGCAATAAAGTGAAACTGATCTGATATTCACCACTGTGCAACCAGTCAAACAGGGGCAATACTCCCGGAACTCCGGCAAACAGACTGTACACCCCACATCCCGCCAGACCAAGGAAAGACAGCGTTCCCGCCCGGACTGCAACCGCAGCCGTTTCCTTTTCGCCCTGCTCCAGCCGGTTCCAGCCCATTATAAAGCCAAGCATGATCCAGAGTGCCGCCAGCAAAGGAGCAATCAGGGCAAGTACAGCGGGCAGCATCACATAAACCGGGTCAAGCTCAGGCATGAACCACCTCCGCTGACTTGGCCAGCTGCGCTTTCTCACTGTCAATCAGTGCCGGTGCCAGATGACTGTAATGCCCTTCATACCAGTCGGCAGAGTGATCCATAACCGGCATAAAACGCGCGCCGGAACCTTCCCACAGCTCAAAGCCACTCTCCGGACGGAACAGGTGAATATCCGCACTCTCCGGATTTTTTACCGCCAGTAACAGCCATTGATTACCGATCAGCTCCTGCAATACCGGTTGACGGTCATAAATTGCCGTCACTACATCAATAGTCGACTCCAGCACCACCAGCAAACGCATCGGCTCATGGATTTCAATCATCTGCCGCGGTAAACCGGTACGCAGATCACTGCTCGCACCTTCCATCACCCCGAACATTCCGGCCAGATTATGCGTAATTTTAGAACCGGAACCATAACGATCATTACTCACCGTTGAGAAATAATATTCCAGACTGATCCCCGCCCCCACCGGCCCGGCACTGAGCAAAATCCCCTCCAGTATTTTACCGTCCGGATCAGCTGCATAGTCATAGGAAATCAGAAACGCACGCCGATCCCAGAATACCCCCTGACTCAGAAAGCGCCGCCCGATAAATGCCGTGGCATTAGTAGCATGCCCCAGCTCAGGACGTGCCTGACTATAGTCCATAGCGCGTGCCGCAACATGCCGCGCTGCTGTCTGCAGGGAAGGCTGTTTGGGTGCGGATGCCAGTTTGCGGCAACGCTCGTGCGCGGAATGCTGACCGGCCAGTTCCAGCTCGGCACGAAACTTATCAAACGCCGGTAGTAAATGCTGCGGGATCAGATCGGTATCTGACCAGCTGACCGCCTCAGTAGAGGTGTCATGCTCAGCACCCATCACCCAGCAGTCCGCCGGAATATCTATCCCGCGCTCACGCAGCAACTCACGCACTACCGGATTATTTGCCATCACCGCAAAGGTTCGTGCATTCGGCCCGCTGTAGCGCCCACTGCAGGCACCACAGCCGTAAGCTGCCTGATGCGGGTTATTCTGATTGCTGGAATAATGCCCCATCAGCATCACCAGCGGCGCGAAACCACTGGTCAGGCCATGATTGGTTAGAAAATCACCGACAATATCGGCTTGTTCGGCATGGGTGAAACCCTGCTGATTATCCGTCGCCGAACGTCCGGCATACTCTGCTTCAGCACTGCAATGCACCCGGCTCAGCGGCTGCAGATCGATATTCCGTCGCAACGCCTGTACCTGCCGCCCGAAACTCAGCGGTAAATAAGATTTACCCAACATGACCATTAAGGCCGCAGGGGCCATTAACAGGGAGGTCAGCGTATTGGCCAGCAAAGTATTGCGCGGCAACTGATGCAGGGCATTCATCCAGCCCAAACGCAGGCCACGGCGCCGCTCACGCTGCTTTTTCAGCTCCGCATCAACTATCTGTTCCCGCACTTCATGTACCGGCGTTACCGGCACCGGACACAGCTTGACGGCCTGCGCATCATCCTGCCCGCACCAGTTCATCGGAATATTAAAAAACGCTGCAGCGCCCAGCGTTTCAATACGCGGGTTAATTTCCTCCAGATGACGGCGGATACCCTCCTCACGGTCATCCATGCAAAAAATAATCTGTACCTCAGGCTGCCCGGCTTCCTCACCACGTTTTGCCCAGGTGCCGCGATTGTGGTTCGCTTTTATGGCCCGGAACAGGTCTTCGCGGTAATTGCGCTCATAAGCCTGCAGCCAGATAAAACCGGCCTGCTCATCATCCAGCTGATCCAGACAGCTGAAAATGATTCTCAGCTGCTCAGGCTTCAGCTTGACAATCGCATCACCGCGCAAACCCAGATGCTGCGCCAGCCGGAATAAACGCCAGCCATGATTATAAATCAACCAGCCTGACGGCGAATCAGCAGCATAGTGAGTCCAGCGCCAGATTAACTCGGCCAGTTGCTGCCAGTCGGCATCCTGATAAACACCGGGACGGCTGCGCGCCATCATCTGCTGTGACTCCGCCAGCAAATGCTCCGGCAAGCCCTGTCTGCAGGCAGCATAGCGCACCATAAATTCCGCCGGATGACGCCGGAAACGTCCGCGGATTTCAGGCAGGCTGGCCTCAATCAACCACTGCTGGCGGCATAAACGGCGGGCAAACAAATGTTCAAGCACCAGCCGAACCGCCAGATAGTCAGCCATGCCAACTTCACGTTTTACCCCGGCATAGGCCTGATGCTGATCGCGCCATAAAAACATACCTGACCAGCCGGGCAGCTCCAGCGCCAGCCGCTCCAGATAGCTCATCTGATCCTGAGCCGGAATTCCCATACGCCGGAATTCAGCCTGAAGGGTAGCCACCGGATCATCAGGCAATGAATCCAGATGCTCCTGCCAGTCCGGTAAATCCTGCAACCGGCTGCTGTGGTCACTTGCGGCCACTGACTTCCAGTAGGCATAGAAACCCGGCCTGCTGGTTCCGCCTGACTCCGCCACCTGATCAGCAGGCCAGCCACTGATGCCCAGATCCAGCCATGCCGCCAGCTGGCGTAATAAAACCGGCCGGATATCATCCAAAATATCCGTATTAGTCAGGCTTTTAAGCAGCAATCGTAAGGTGATCTTCTGCCCGACCGTGGCACTGACCTGATCAATCTGTTGCCGGGCAACGCGTTTTACTTCAGCCGAAAGGTCAACGCTTTCGCAAATATCCGGCTCAACCAGCTCATTCACACTTTGCCGCGCGGTTGTGGATGAACTGAACAACATGATTTCTTCCGGATGCAGGACATGGTCATCCAGCTGCAGCACCTGCATGCAGGCATTCCACAACCCTCTGACGGTTTCAGCTTCATTGCGCAGACTGAGCCCGGAGTCATAACTCAGCAGCGTTTCCCGCGCATTGATATGCACATCCGGCTGCACTTTTTCCAGCGCCCGCACTTCCTCCATCTGCCAGACAAACTGATGCGGACTGATGGATTCCAGATCCGCGACCAGTGACATGCGATATAAGTCACCGCGGCTAAACACACGCTCACCGGCCCGGAAAGCCTCAGCCGCGGCATCCAGCTGTTTATCATGCAGTAATACCGCATCCAGATCGTCCCTGCTGATACGGCCGGTACGGTAGTAATGACGGAATGTTTCAATGCTCAGGTAGCCGTAAGCACCGCTCAGCTCCCGCGCCTGCTTTAATGCTTCCGGGAAAGGCAGGTGCTGAAAACCATGCAGGGTATTGTGGTGCACGAAATCGCTGAGCGGTGCCTGGGCGGGCAGAACATGGGCAAGATGCTCCAGCAAATGCTCCAGCCTGCCCTGAAAATCTTCAGTCCGCTTCGTCTGACTCATGGCTTCAGCTCCGGCCCGGCGATAAACAAGCCATCCAGTTGTACCACTGAGGCGTCAATAATCTCCAGCAACGGCAGAGGATAAAGACCCAGCAAAATCGTACCACCCACCAGCAGGCCAGCCGCGAACATTTCCTGAAAACTTAAATCTTTGACAGACTGCATGGCCGGATTGACCGGCCCGGTATATAACTGGCGCACGGCCTGAATACTGTAAACACCGGTAATCAGTACACCCAGTGAAAACAGGGCGATCAGCCATCCCCAGTGTAAAAAACCGGCAATCAGAATATGCAGCTCGCCAACAAAACCTGCAGTACCCGGCAGCCCGACCCCACCGGTAAAAGCCAGAATAATCAGCAGGGCAAAGCGGGGCGTAATCTGTATCAATGAACCGTAGTCATTAATATTCCGGGTACGGGTACGCTCATACAGCAAACCAATCAGCATAAACAAGGCACCGGCTACCAACCCGTGTGCCACCATCTGGAACATTGCTCCCGCCAGCCCAAGCTCACTCAGGGTGGCGATTCCGATAATAACCACCCCCATATGGCTGACGGAAGAATAGGCAATCATTTTTTTCAAATCAGCCTGCCGCCAGGCCAGCAGCCCGCCGTAAATAAGCCCGGCCAGCCCCAAAGCCAGCAACAGATTTTGCAGGGTCTGAATCGCCTGAGGCAGGGTTTCTGCAGCACGGATCAGGCCGTACCCACCCATTTTCAGCAAAATACCGGACAGTAAAATACTCACCGGAGCGGGTGCTTCGACGTGAGCCAGCGGCAGCCAGCCATGCAGGGGAAACAGAGGTACTTTCACCCCGAAACCCAATAACAGCCCGAAAAAAATCAGCACCTGTGTCTCTGTGCTCAAACTACCCGCACTCCGGTTGATTGAGCTGAACAAAAATGAATGATCAGGGTTGCTGTCAAAAAGCACCAGCAGACTGAGCAGCATGAATACGGAACCGCCCATGGTATACAGCACAAAGTTCAGGGCAGCTGTCTGGCGGTGAACTCCACCCCAGCGGTCAATCAGGAAAAACAGCGGAATCAGCACCATTTCCCAGAACACATAAAACAGCGCCCAGTCCTGTGCCACAAACACTCCCAGCGTTGCCGATTCCAGCAGCAACAGCAACATGTAGTAACCTCTGAGCCGTTGAGTAACTCCTGTCGAAACCACAATAGCCAGAAATACCAGCAAAGTAGTCAACACGACCAGCGGATAGGAAAAGCCATCGATACCCAACGCAAAAGAGGTGCCCAGGCGCGCATTCCACTCGTGCAAACTAAGCATTTGAATGGCGGGATCAGCAGAATCAAACGGCAGGTAAAGCCAGAAAGCATAAAGCATGGTCAGCAGAGAGGCTGATAATGCCACGCGCCTGATGAGATGACTGGCTATTGGCGGAAGCAACAAAATCAGCAATGCACCCATAGCCGGAAGAACCAGCAACAGGATTAGCAGATCCATAGTATGGAACCAGTGACCAAAATTATTTATTCCTGCGGAGTATCAGGCTTTGGCGGTTGAACATATCCGCATATTACTCAAGCCCATTTCTGAGTCAGATCTGCAGACAGAAAAACACAGCCATCCTCTCTGCAAGCTTTATAAGCGTTTAATGATACAGCTGTTTTCACTAAATGTGTAGATCAGCCTGAAAACGACCGGCAGCCAGACCTGTTAAATTTAAAGACGGAATTAAAAAAGCCAGACATAAAAATCATGCCTGGCCAAAATAACATAAAGGAAGGGCTAAGACCTTTATGTCAATACGAGTCCTCGCCGGACTCAAGGGGCTAACAAAAAAGTAGAATTACCCGGCTATTTCTTTAAAGACAAATAGTTATATTCCGTAGTTTTGTTCAATAAAATCCAGCTCCTGTTCACTGAGACGACCTGAAACCGGCCCTGAGCTCCCCGAATTGGCTGCTGTATTCCGGTACGACACGCGTTGTGCCGGATGATGTCTCAAAAACTGCTGACCCGGCACAGCTACTGTGCGCAATAAAGCCGGGAATACTCCGGGTTTATTGGCTGACGGGACTGATAAATTGTAAGCACTGTAGGCCTGCTGCTCCCAGCTCTGGTAAATCGCGCTGGACTGAATTCCCGAGCAACCGGAAATCATCAGCAAAGGCAATACAGCCAAAAAATGCCGTTTATACGGTCTTGTTATTATGGCTTTCATGGCAATTGGTTTGTTAGGGTTTATGTGTTTATATAGTGACATAAAACATTATTAAATGCACCTATCAGTATGATAAATGGATGGAATTGGGGATATTCGGGGCACTTTGCTGGATAAGTGGGCGACTAATGATCAAAAAGCGCTCTTTTATGCTGATTTATAGCCCACTCTATATGTTCACGCAATAAAACACTCTGCGTTTGTGCCCATTTAGTCCGGAGCAAAACCAGGGTCTCCGCACACGGGGGAGCATTCCCCAGAGCCACCGCCAGATTTCGCTGCCAGCGCTCATAACCGATACGCCGGATAGCGGAACCGGACATACGCTGCAAAAACTCTGCTTCTGACCAGTTAAACAGGTCATGCAGACGCGCGGCATCCAATTGCTCACGGGGCTGATAATCCGGCTCGGCACTCAACTTCGCAAAACGGTTCCAGGGACAAACCAGCTGGCAATCATCACAGCCATAAATCCGGTTACCCAGCAAAGGGCGCAGCTCAACAGGAATGCTGCCTTTATGCTCAATAGTCAGGTAGGAAATGCACAGCCGGGCATCCAGCTGATAAGGCGCCACTATCGCCTGTGTCGGACAAATATCAATACAGGCGGTACAGGCTCCACAATGTTCCGTGACCTCACCACTTTCTGTCAACGGCAAATCGGTATAAATCTCACCGAGAAAAAACCACGACCCGGCATCACGGCTTAACACATTAGTATGCTTGCCCATCCAGCCCAGCCCGGCTTTTACCGCAATCGGTTTCTCCAGCACCGGCGCACTGTCGGTAAATACGCGGTAGCCAAACTCCCCCACCGCCTCACGTAACAGCGCCGCCAGTTGCTCCAGGCGTTTTTTTACCACCTTGTGATAATCCCGCCCCAGCGCATAACGTGACACATAACCCAGTTCCGGCTGGTTCAGCACCATCTCCGCATCCGCTGCTTCCGGGGGCAGGTAATCCATACGCACACTGATAATACTCAGCGTTCCCGGTACCAGCTCAGCGGGACGGCTGCGCATGGTACCATGGCGCTGCATCCACTCCATATCACCGTGACAGCCCTGTCCCAGCCAGTCCAGCAAACGCTGCTCAGCCTGCGACAAATCCAACTGGCTAATCCCTGTGGCAGCAAATCCCAGTTGTTTTCCCCACTCAGCAATTTTAAGGTTAATATCTGCAGGCAATGATTCGGCACGATGAGCATCAGACATAATTATGGACAGAGAACAGCAAAAGTACGCAGTGTACACCAGTCAGCAGGTGCGTGAACTGGATCGTATTGCCATTGAAGAGTTTCAGATTCCCGGCTATGAACTGATGACCCGCGCAGCACAGGCAGCCTTTGACGCCCTGCGCACCCGCTGGCCGGAAGCAGTCTCGGCCTGTGTCATCTGTGGCGCCGGAAATAATGGCGGTGACGGCTATGTGCTGGCGCGCCTGGCGATTGAAGCAGGATGGCAGGTCAGCCTGCTGACACTGGTTGATACTGAAAAACTCAGTGGCGATGCACAGCGTGCCTGCCACGACTTTCTGGCAGCGGGTGGCCGGATTGTTGATTTTACTGCAAATACTCCATTACCAGAATGTGATGTACTGATTGATGCCTTACTGGGTACCGGGCTGCAGCGTGAAGTCAGCGGTATTTTTGCCGCTGCGGTTGAGCAGATAAACCGTCATCCGGCCAACGTACTGGCCATCGATGTTCCTTCCGGCCTGCATGCAGACTATGGCACGCCCTGTGGCTGTGCGGTACGGGCAGATCTCACCGTGACCTTTATAGCCATGAAACAGGGCCTGCTCACCGGACAAGCACGGGAATATTGCGGGCAACTGCAACTGGCTGATCTGGACATCAGTGCGGAAGTTTATGCACAACTGCCGACCGACCAGCATATTATCAATGAGGCTGCAGTAAACGCCGTGTTAAAACCGCGCCTGCGTCATGCCCACAAAGGTCATCACGGGCATACCCTGCTGATTGGCGGTGATCAGGGCATGAGTGGCGCGATTCAACTGGCGGGTATGGCGGCCCTGCGCAGTGGCAGCGGCCTGGTCTCCATCGCCACCCACCCGGCACATGCGGCCTGGCTGAACCTGCAACGCCCGGAGCTGATGGTGCGGGGTATTGAGTCGGCAGAGCAGCTGCGCCGTTTTCTGGCAGAACTCAGTGGCAGCCGCGTAGTAATAGGCATAGGCCCGGGACTGGGGCGCAGTAACCGGGCACAGCAGTTATTGTTACTGACGCTGGATGCCGGACGACCGATGGTGCTGGACGCAGACGCGCTGAACCTGCTGGCAGGCATGAGCCGCCGTGATGACAACTGGATACTGACCCCGCATCCGGGGGAAGCTGCCCGCTTGCTGATGTGCAGTACTGCAGACATAGAAGCTGACCGGGTTAGTGCAGCCCGCCACTTACAGAAAAAATATGGCGGGGTCTGTGTCCTGAAAGGAGCCGGAACGCTGGTCGCATCGGAACGGGGCATTGCCTATTGCAAGGCGGGCAATCCGGGCATGTCCAGCGGTGGCATGGGCGATGTACTGACCGGCATCATCAGCGCATTTCTGGCTCAGGGTATGGATATTATTACTGCCGCTGAAACCGGTGTATATATTCATGCCAGCGCCGCAGATCTGGCGGCACAACAGGGCGGAGAACGCGGTTTGCTGGCCGGTGATGTGATTGAACAGTTACGCAACAGGGTGAACCCATGAGCGACACAACCTACCCTTATCAACAGGCGTTTTTGCTGGCCGGTGAAGAAAAAATGCTGGCTTTCGGTGCAGCACTGGCCTGCAATTTACCGGAGCACGGGGGCTGTGTGGTTACCCTGCAGGGCGATCTGGGCGCCGGAAAAACCACATTGGTACGCGGGCTGTTACATGAACTGGGTCATACCGGCACCGTCAAAAGCCCGACTTATACACTGGTCGAACCGTACCGGCTGAATAACCGGGATATTTACCATTTCGACCTTTACCGGCTGGCGGAGCCGGATGAACTCGAATACATCGGTTTCCGTGACTACTTTTCAGCAAACTCCGTCTGTCTGCTGGAATGGCCGGAACGCGGAGGAAACTATGTACCTGAGGCCGACATACAACTAATTGTTAGTATTTCAGATGATGCACGAAAAATTTTATTAAAATCAAAAAAGATCATAAATATTAGCTAATTATAACAACTTCATAAAAAAACACTTGAAAAAAATTATTCACGCGCTAGAGTATTAATATCAAATTAGGAGTTTGTTCTCGTGCGATGACTTCCTCGGTCATCATCGCTACGTTTTTGGGTGGAAATTATGCAAAACCGACAATTAACAAGACGGAGTTTTTTAGTAAAGCTGGGCAGCACTGCCGGTCTGCTTAGTACCCCGCTTATTTCAACCAGCCTGCTCGCCGCCGGAAATGGAAAACTGACAGGAGCGAAACTATCCGGTAATAACGGAGCCATTGATGTGTCTTTCATTCTGGACTCAGCGGTGAAGCATAAAGTATTCACCCTGAAGAGCCCGGATCGTGTGGTTATCGATCTGCAACAGACTGAAATGGAAGGCAACCTCAAGCAGGGCCAGCATAACCGGCCGCCACTGTCCGGCATTCGCTATGCCACGCATAATGATGGCAAACTACGCATTGTGCTTGACCTGACCACACAGGCAAAAATGGCTTTCAACATGAGAGCACAGGGCAGCTCACATGTCCTGACTGTATCTTTGCGCACTGAAGCCGCCGCAACGGCTGCTGCAGCTAAAGCAGCTCCCCAGCCGCAAAAAGCCGCACCACAGGCTCCGGCACAAAGCACAACCCGACAACCCTCACGTCAGGGCGACTTTGTCGTGGTTATTGACCCGGGCCATGGAGGACATGATCCCGGAGCCGTTGGCAGAAAAGGCACACGGGAAAAAGACGTCGTTCTGGCAGTCAGCCGCAAGCTGAAAGCACGTATTGATGCCGCACCGGGCATGAGAGCAATCCTGACCCGCAGCAATGACAGCTTTGTTCCGTTGCGTAAACGTATTGATATTGCACGTGACAATCATGCCAATCTGTTTGTATCTGTGCATGCTGATGCGAATCACAGCTCACAAATTAAAGGCTCCTCCGTTTACATACTGTCTGAAAAAGGCGCTTCCAGCGAAGCGGCAAAACTGCTGGCACAAAGCGAAAACTCGGCTTATGAAGTCAGGGTCGGTGATGTAAGACTGGCGGGTAACAATGCCAAGGTTGCCTCAATTCTGCTCGACCTGAGCCAGAATGAAACCATGGATCGCAGTCTGGAGCTGGCCAAGTCTACCCTGAAAGAACTGGCACGGGTCAGCAATCCGCTGCGCACAAAAGTCGAAAGCGCCGGATTTGTTGTTCTGAAAGCACCAGACATTCCTTCAGTGCTGGTAGAAACAGCCTTTATCAGCAACCCGCAGGAAGAAACCCGCCTGCGCACCGCGAGTTATCAGCAAAAACTGGCTGATGCCATGTTCCGCGGCGTAAGAAAGTTTCAGGTCGCCCATGCCCCGGAAACGTTACGTGGCGGTAACCGCTTGCAACGTGCATCATCCGGTACAACAGCAGATCATTATATAGTCAGATCCGGTGACTCGCTGTCACGAATTGCTGATCATCACGGTGTTTCTGTTTCGGCTATCAAGGCTGTAAACAGCTTAAACTCAAGCAATATTCGTATCGGACAGAAGCTGAAAATACCCACTAATACCTGACAAGCCTGATAACGAAGCATGACTCATTAAATACCCTAAGCTGTACCAAAGCCCCATATACTTTGACCAGGCCAAGTGCCTGGTTTTTTTATGCCCGAATATAAAGCAAATTTGTGGTGCACCACACAACAACTAATGCACCAATAAAGTGCAAGACATTATCCTGCTCTGGGACAATCTCAAAACAACATTAAGCTTAAAAAATATTTTCCTTTATTTTTAATGACTTATAAAAACTGGCACAGTAGATGCATAACTTCAGACAAGTGATTTTTAGACTTACTTTCAATCTCAGGAGTTATCTGTATGAAATTAATTACAGCCATTATAAAGCCCTTCAAGCTCGATGATGTGCGCGATGCCTTAGGGGAAATCGGCGTCAAGGGCATTACCGTCACAGAAGTTAAAGGCTTTGGCCGCCAGAAAGGGCACACCGAACTGTATCGTGGCGCAGAGTATGTCGTCGACTTTTTACCCAAAATTAAACTGGAAGCAGCGGTGAGTGCGGCACTGGTTGATCAGGTCATCGAGGTGATCAGCAAATCCGCCAGTACCGGCAAAATCGGTGACGGCAAGATTTTTGTCACCAGCCTGGAGCAGGCCATTCGGATCCGTACCGGTGAAACCGGCGATTCAGCACTGTAAACCAATCAAACAGGGAAACACTTATGGAAACACAAATTTTTCACTTACAGTACGCGATGGATACCTTCTACTTCCTGATCTGTGGCGCCCTGGTCATGTGGATGGCCGCCGGCTTTGCCATGCTGGAAGCAGGTCTGGTGCGTACCAAAAGTACCACTGAAATTCTGACCAAAAACGTAGCACTGTATGCCATTGCCTGTATTATGTACCTGATCGTTGGCTACGACATTATGTATGGCGGCGGCATCTTCCTGAGCGGAATCGCACTGGATGGCGCGGAAAGTGCTGATGCACTGGTGGCCAGCGTGCTGAAAGAATCGACTGAAGCCGGTTTCGAAGGCGACTCAGTTTACTCCAATGCCTCTGACTTCTTCTTCCAGGTAGTGTTCGTCGCTACTGCAATGTCTATTGTTTCCGGCGCCGTTGCTGAGCGCATGAAACTGTGGGCATTCCTGCTGTTCACTGTCGTCATGACCGGCTTTATCTACCCTATGGAAGGCAGCTGGACCTGGGGCGGCAACGCAGTCTTCGGCATGTTTGAGCTGAAAGTGGGCGAAGCAGGTTTCTCTGACTTTGCAGGCTCCGGCATTGTGCACATGGCCGGTGCCGCCGCCGCTTTAGCAGGTGTACTGTTACTCGGCGCACGTAAAGGCAAATATGGCGCAAACGGCCAGATCAATGCGATCCCCGGTGCAAACCTGCCGCTGGCAACACTCGGTACTTTCATCCTGTGGATGGGCTGGTTCGGCTTTAACGGCGGTTCCGTACTGAAACTGGGCGACATTTCCAATGCGAACTCTGTAGCTATGGTGTTCCTGAATACAAATGCGGCAGCTGCCGGTGGTGCTATCGCTGCACTGTTGGTTGCACGGGTACTGTTCGGCAAGGCTGACCTGACCATGGCACTGAACGGCGCACTGGCTGGTCTGGTAGCCATTACTGCAGAACCTTCAACTCCAACTCCTCTGCTGGCGACAGTGTTCGGTATGATTGCCGGTGTGATCGTTGTGTTCTCCATCCTGACGCTGGACAAAATGCGTATTGATGATCCGGTCGGTGCAATTTCAGTTCACGGTGTGGTTGGCTTGTTCGGCCTGATGATTGTACCGATCACTAATGACGGCGCTTCATTCATCGCGCAGGCCTTCGGTGCCGGTGTGATCTTCGCCTGGGTATTCTCAGCTTCACTGGTGGTATGGCTGGTGATCAAAGTCATCATGGGTCTGCGTATCTCTGAAGAAGAAGAGTACGAAGGCGCAGATGTCAGCGAATGCGGCATGGAAGCTTATCCTGAGTTTACCAGCTAAGATTTAAACTTCCCTCCTCCAGAAAGGGCTTGTCCGGTTCCCGGGCAGGCTCTTTCTTTTTTCTGCTGCCAGATAGCAGCGGACATGACTTTCAGCCTGCCAATGCGTTCAAAACCACCCTTGGCTCCTTAGCAACCACATTCAGCAAAACTAAGGCGGGCCCTTGTGGAGTACGATCACCTCTTTCCCAATGACGCAAGGTGCTGACACTAATACCAAAAGCTGAAGCGAATTCAGTTTGGCTCATACCTAATTCCGAACGGATATTCCTGACATCAACCGGAGAAAACTCGTGCACAACAGCTTTCGGGCACCCACCTTCTGAGTATTCCACTGCCTCAGTCAGTCCCTGCTTGATACTGTTAAAAAAATCAGACATTTTTACCACCATAGTTCTGTGTCAGAAGGGTTGTCAGTTTGCTTAGCTCGTTACGCTCGGCTTTTGACAAGTTAGCCTTCTCATTTTTTCCAAATACTGTCAGCAGGAACAGAGGCACTGATTCATTGTAGTAGTAATAAATGACTCTGACCCCACCACTTTTGCCACGGTTACCACTCGCCCACCGGAATTTTCTGATACCTCCGGTTCCCTGCATAATTACGCCCGCCTGAGGATGTGCCGCCAGATAGTTTATGATGCCCTGACTTTCCGAAACATTGAGCAAATCGGCAGCCTTGCGGATGTACTCTGGTAATTCAACAATTGTTTGCATCACTTAATCATAATCCATTGGATTACAGTCATCAATGAAAGTTCAGTCTAAACTTCTGCAGATCAAAGGGCCTGCATCCTTTCCCACCCCCCCTTTTGCTTCCTCTATTACTCATACACTTTTTTGAAAAACTGCACACCCTCCAACCCCTCGAAATCACCATCCTGCGTCCAAAGCACAGCACCAAATTTTTTAGCGGTTGCGAAAATAATGCTGTCGGCCAGTGGTAATTTGTGCTGCATACCGTATGTCGCTGCGTCAACTGCCAGACTTGAATCAAGCGCAATAACCCGACCCTGTTCCATGTGCGCAATGGCAGCAAGGGCTGCACCTTCATCCCGCTGCCTGAGTACATGCTTAAAAACTTCGGTGATCGTGATGCTTGGCACCAGCAACTCAGTAGTATTTTCAATGGGTGCGGCAAAATTGGACGAATTCTGATCTCCGGCAAAGTAGGAGAGCCACGCGGAAGAATCTACAACATTCATAAGCGATCATCGTCTCTGACTATCTCGGTATCAATGCCTTTTAAGAAGCCTCTCATTTCACGCATTGGCTTTAAGGGTATGAGTTCGATGCGGTCTTTATAGGTCAGAACCTGAATTTTTTGCCCGGAAGAAATCCCCATAGAATCACGGACCTCTTTAGGGATCACAACCTGGAATTTTGGGGATACGGTTACGGCAGTCATAAGATACAACCTCAATCGATACAGATGCCGTATTACAATATCTGTATCGATTGAGGTTGTCAAGATTGGCCAAAAACTTTCCTGACAGCTACGCCACAAATTTATTAAAGGGCTGAAACGACCAGACGATATCCAAAATCAAAGTCAGGCAAGTCTTTCAGAAACCGGTATTTTCGCTCCCACTCACCGGTTTTCAGCTCATCGGATAACTTAGCCAACCCTTTTTCAAGGCCATCAATACGGGAAAAAGTTGATATTGCCGATCTCAACATAGGGTCTAAATAGCTTTCCGGCCGCGACCAGTAAGCACACAAAAACCCGTCCGTACAGTCCGCCGGAATTGGAACTGTTTTTACCTGAATATTCCCAAGTACAGCAGCCAACTCCTTTACCGACGGAAACAATGCTTTATCAATACCCTCAATTTCAGGAAAGTAGTCAAATAACCAAAATCCATTCGGCATCCCAACCCATGTAAACAGTACAATTTTGCTTCTTGCTACCCGCATTGCTTCCTGAAGCCCTTTTTGCCAGTCACTCCAGTGATGGATGGTGAGTACTGCCAAAGCAGCATCAAAAGAATTTGCTTCAAATGGCAGCTTCTCAGCAGGCGCACAGTATACTGTTGTATTTTCTTTATCAGCTCTTTGAGCAATCATCGTCTCAGAGCCTGTTTAAAAAGGATTGCATCCTCATGGCAAATCTGATTTTCTATGGGAATGAGCTACCTTACCGACCTTTCTGATCAGCAATGGGCACGGGTTGCCTACCATTTCCAGGATTATCCGGGGCACTGTCGGCCCCGTAAGTACGATTACCGTGATATTTTGAATGCGATTTTCTATATCAGTCGTTCCGGTTGTCAGTGGCGTTTGCTGCCCCGAGACTATCCGCCCTGGCAAAGCGTTTACTATTATTACCGCAAATGGCAGCGTGACGGCACCTGGGATCAGGTTCACCAAACGCTCCGGCAACAGGTCAGGGAGTCTGCCGGGAAACAGCCGACGCCCACGTTAGCGTTAGTGGACAGTCAATCGGTCAAAACCGTTCAAAAAGGGGGCAGCGGGGTTATGACGCCGGGAAGAAAGTTAAAGGACGGAAACGGCATATAGCGGTGGATACACTGGGGTTAGTTTGGGGTATTTCAGTCCATGCCGCTCATATTTCTGAGTCACGGGGAGCACGCCTGCTGCTGCTCCGGCTATTCCGCTATTGCCATACCCTGGAGAAGGTACTGGTGGATGGCGGGTATTTTCCGGTGTTATTCACCTGGGCGTTCAGTCTGTTCCGGTGCCCGGTGGAAGTGGTTAAGCGGGTAGGTAACGGCAGGGGATTTCAGGTGTTACCAAAGCGATGGATCGTTGAGCGGACGTTTGGCTGGCTGAACTGGCAACGCCGACTCGCCAAAGATTATGAACACCGGATACAGTCGTCAAAAGCCTGGATCAAAATTGCCATGATCCACCTGATGCTGCGGAAGCTGGAAAAATGACACCAAACCTTTTTAAACAAGCTCTCAGAAGGCTCGACAGCAGCGATGACCTTACCCAAAGGCTCATACGAACCTGTACCCGCCCCGATATTTACAATCGAGCTCACTTCATCCAATTCTGCATGGATAGCCTTGGCAATTCGCAGGTCAGGCTGACGAAACTTTGAGTAATGCTTGCCGATAATTTTATAATCTGCTGATGACACTGATACTCCCCGATGTTGATTGCCCGGCCACTACTCCCGCAACTCCGCCAATCCCCGAAAATACTCCAGCGCCTCAGCATTCGCCAGACTCTCCTTATTTTTCACCACCCGTCCATGCACCACATCCCGCACCGCCAACTCGACAATCTTGCCGCTTTTGGTACGCGGAATATCCGCCACCTGCACCACCTTCGCCGGAACATGACGCGGTGTGGTTTTACTGCGGATCTGCTGCTTAATCCGGCTGATCAGCTTCTCATCCAGCGTCAGTCCCTCACGCAGTTTGACGAATAACACCACCCGCACATCATTTTCCCACTCCTGACCGATCACAATCGATTCGAGCACTTCATCCACCTGCTCAACCTGGCGGTAAATTTCTGCCGTGCCAATCCGCACCCCGCCCGGATTCAGCACCGCATCGGAACGGCCATAAATAATCATCCCGCCATGCCCGGTAATCTCTACAAAATCCCCGTGACACCAGATGCCCTCAAAACGGTCAAAATAGGCTGAGTGGTATTTGCTGCCATCCGGATCATTCCAGAAACCCACCGGCATCGACGGAAACGGGCGCACGCACACCAACTCACCTTTCTCACCTGCAACGGGTTGTCCTTCATCATCAAACACCTCCACCGCCATCCCCAACCCGCGACATTGCAGCTCACCCTTCCACACCGGCAAAATCGGACAACCCAGCGCAAAGCAGGACAGAATATCGGTGCCGCCGGAAATCGAGGCCAGCAGAATATCGCCCTTGATCTGCTGATAAACATAATCATAATTTTCCGGTGCCAGTGGACTACCGGTAGAGAAAAGACTGCGTAATGCACTGAGCTGATGCGTTTTCGCAGGCTCCAGCCCGAACTTATGACAGGCCTCAATAAACTTCGCCGAGGTACCCAGCTGGGTCATTTTTTCCTGCTCTGCAAAGTCAAAAACAATCGTGTTATCACCCGCGAACGGACTACCGTCATATAACAGCAGTGTCGCCTCAGACGCCAACCCGCTGACCAGCCAGTTCCACATCATCCAGCCACAGGTGGTGAAATAAAACAGCCGGTCATTATTGCGCACATCGGCATGCAAACGGTGTTCTTTCAGATGCTGCAACAACGCGCCACCGGTGGAGTGCACAATGCATTTCGGCACCCCGGTGGTACCGGAAGAAAACATAATGAATAACGGATGGCTGAATGCAACACGCTCAAATGCCACCGCCTCAGCAGTACAGGCGGACATCAGCCCCGTCCAGTCAGTCGCTGAGCGGATAGCAGACGCATCCGGCTGCTCACTGATATAAGGCACCACCACGGTTTTTTCCACCGTCGGCAGCCGCTCAACCACCTCAGCATTCTTAGCCATACAGTCGATCAGTTTGCCGTTGTAATAATAACCATCAACGCAAAACAGTACCTTCGGCTCAATCTGTCCGAAACGATCCACCACGCCCTCAACTCCGAAGTCCGGTGAAGCTGAACACCACACCGCACCCAGCGAGGTGGCCGCCAACATCGCAATCACCGTTTCCGGCATATTCGGCAAATAACCGGCCACCCGGTCGCCTTTGACCACCCCGGCTGCACGCAGAGCCTGCTGACACTGCGAAACGGCAGCATGCAATTCAGCAAAACTGATACGCCGTTTAACCTTATCCTCCCCCCAGAACACCAGTGCATCACCCTCATCATTACGCCGCAGCAGGTTCTCGGCATAACTCAGTTGCGCCTGAGGAAACCACTGTGCATCGGTCATTCCCTGACCTTCGATCAGCACGGTTTCACCTTTATCACCGATCACTCCGGTATAATCCCAGATCAGCGACCAGAATTCGCCAGGCTCCGCTACCGACCACTGCCATAAGCTATGATAATCCGCAAATGGCCGCCCGCTGCGCGTGGCCGCTTCAGCCATAAAGTGACTCAGGTTAGTGGCAGCCTGTTGTTCGGCGGTAGGTGTCCATAGCGGTTGCTGGCTCATGATTATTTACCTGTATTTGTTGAGTGATATTATTGGGTGGTAGTTTGATTGCATCGAAACTACCCCAACTAATTCAGAAAGTATAGGCAGGCAGCGCTAAACTTAAACCAATGAAACATTTACTCATCGTCGCCAACACCCCTTCACCCAATACGCAAACCCTGCGTGATGCAGTGGCGGATGGCGCAAAGTCAGCCGGTATTGAGCCGGTGGTGTTATCCCCCTTCGATGCCAATGCTGATCACGTGCTGCAGGCATCAGCCATCATCCTCGGCACCACAGAAAACTTCGGCTATATGAGCGGTGCACTGAAAGACTTTTTCGAGCGCATTTATTACCCCTGCCTGGAAGAAAAACAGGGGCTGTCGATGGCGCTGTATGTCAAAGCTGGCAACGACGGTCAGGGCGCGAAAGCCAGTGTGGAAAAAATTATTACCGGCCTGCGCTGGAATCAGGTACAGCCACCACTGGTACTCAGCGGTGACTACAAACCGGAGTTTGCCGAAGCCTGCCACGAACTCGGTGCAGGCATGGCCGAAGGGATGAAGCTGGGGATTTTCTGAAATTACGCTCATCAGTCCAGCCAAAGTGCTGCATCTGCAAAGGCTCCCTGTATATCCGTTTACTTTACCTTAACAGTAATGTTCAAAGACCTGCTTTCACCTAATGCCAGCGAACCAACGGCCCAGATGCCGGTTACCGGATTATATGCCGATGCGCTGTCATCACTGACCCAGCTTACGCCGGCTGGAAGCTTATCAACAACGCTGATGCCGGTTGCATCACCCGGCCCGTCATTGGTAACAGTTAGTGTATAAATAACCTCCCCGCCACGTGTAGCGGAGGGGTTGTTGACCGTTTTATCCAGAGAAAGATCAACCATCAATGTTTGAAAACCGATGTCCAGACTATGGTTGTTTTCACCGGAATTACCGACTGTGAATGTAATTTCAGCCCGTCCCGCATTATCTGTCGCATCCGAGTCACGTAAATCGGTGGCGGAGTCGTTGTCCGTTTGGGAGTCAGCGTCGGCAACAGTCAGTTCATATTGGTTGAGAGGAAGCTGGCTGGTATCCACCTGAATGCTGCAACTTTCACCGGCATCCATAAAAGCGGCATTACCACCGGCTGCATTGCTGAACAGGAACCGGCCGCCAGCGGTCGTGGTAACGCTGGCCGTGTCGGCCCCGCAAACCAGTTGTACCTCCACCCCGTCAATGCCGCTTTCACCAGCATCCTGAATACCGTCACGGTCATCGTCCAACCAAACACGGTTGCCGACTTCAACCGGTGCCGGGTCACAAAGCAACGCCAGATCGCCCAGCGCATTTCCTTTGGCAATGTCATCGGCATACGCATCGTTTGAGTAAAAAATGTTACCGCCGGCAGTAATGGCGCCGCTATCGTGGCTAAGCATCATGATACCTTGCTCATTGAGATGGCTGCGGATATCGACACCGGTTGCCAGGAAGCTGGTAGAGCCGGGAATTTGCGCCAGTGCACCCTGGCTGGGCTTGCCTTCCCAGCCAATATTGCCCCAGTAATAGGCTTGCCCACCGATACCTGCTACCGGCGAGTTGTGGGTGCTGTCCAGGCTGCGCCCGGTATACGGGTCGGTGGTCGTGGGGGCTGTAAGGGTTGTGCTGCCGCAACTGCCATTGTTTTCCAGCATCCAGGCAGTCGGGTTGGTCGCGGAATCAGCGCAGGCGCGCAGAATATCGCCACCTGTTACCCAAAAAGCATTGAGGCGGGCATCCCCCAGACGGCTGCGTACACCCAGCAGCATGTCACCCCGGTCGAATTCGATATCGACCAGCCACGGTTGTGATTTTGCAGTATTGCTGGAGAAGCTGGATGTGATTATGGGGTAGGTACCCCAGTCAATGAAATTCATGTCATTGTTATAGTAGGCGGTCAGTTGGCCGTGATAGTTGGCATTGAGATCCGGGCGGGGGTAATTGAAGGGAATATCCAGTTTGGCGGTAAACTGGTTGCCATCGTACTCATACACGTAGCCGCGCAAGTCTGCTGTACCGATACCGTCACAGGTCATGCCCACATACAGTTTGCTGCCGTTACGCCCCAAAGCGAAAGCGTGCAGATTACCGGCAGGGCAGGTGGCGGGTACAGGTAGGGCGGTACTGGTTTGCACCCCGGCTGTCGGTGGATTGCTGTTCAGGGGAATGCTGACCAGGGTATGGGCAAATACATTGACGGCGTAAAGTGTTTTGCCATCGGCGGATATTTGCAGTTCACCCAGGCCAACCATGCCGGTCTTGTTGCCATCCCCGTTGCCGAATGTGCCTACATCAGCAATCGTGGCAAACAATGAGGTGGTTCCGTTTCTGGTCTGATAGATGGCTCCTAACCCACCGCTGCCGAGACCGCCGTTAGTCATGGTGTTGGCACGGCCAAATGCGGCGGAAAAGAGTGTCCGGCTTTCCCGGTGCCACGCCAGACCGTAAGTATTGCCGACATCCGCTTGTTGCGCCAGCGTAGTCAGGGTGCTCATCGGCGTAACCTTGGCAAACTGGTTCTGCCCTATATTACTACCGAGAACATAGGGTTGAGCAGCATCAGAGATGCTGGTGCTGCTGAAACTGACCAGTGCGGGCGTTGCTGCATAACCGATGAAATCATCGCTGGTCATGCGGGTGCTGGCCAGATCAGGGTTGTCCTGACAGTAGTCACAGGGCATGTTGGCCGCGAAGTCGGCATCGGTGGCGCCGTCGGTGACAAATTGCACGCTGCTGCCGCTGCCCTGACCCATGACGCCTGGCTCGTAACCTTCCGGCAGATTGCTGAATTCAAGACGATACTGTGTGTCAGCCGTCAGGTTGCTCAGGGTATAAGCGCCGGCGGCATCGGTGACTGCTGTAGCTGATGGCTGGTCAAAGGTATCGTCGGGCGCGAATGCCTTGACGGTAATGCCCTCCATGCCGGTTTCCTGAAAATCTGCGCTACTGTCAAACACGCCGCTGGCGTTGAAATCACGGAAAACCTTGCCAGAAATATCAGCATATGCTGTATTGACAGACAGAATAAAGAAAATCAGGCTGTTCCAAAGGTATGAAGGTATATGTCTTTGCATTGTAATAATACGCACTATTATTTTTATAAATGTTACTAATTAAGCAAAATACTAACATCATGCATCACACGCAGCAATTTTAAGCTAACAAAGTTACATCCTGAGCCTGCCACAAACTTAGTGCAGGCTGACTCATCTCTGAGGTGTACCAATCAACGCAACAAAAACCCCTGCTCCTGCAAAAACGCCAGCATATGTTCACGTTTCTTCTTTTGCACCGCAGCCGCCGTTTGTGCCGACCAGTCTGACACGCGCCTGTTATCCGAACGGGACTCATAATAGCGGCTCATCTGCTGATCATACGCAGCCACATCCTCCACCACAGAGTCACGGTAGGTTCCCTGATGCAGCACTACTTCCACCGGAAAACGCGGCTTCACTTCCGTCTGCTGATCCGGCCAGCCCAGACACATACCGCATACCGGATAAACATGCTTCGGCAGCTCCAGCAGGTCACGCACTACCGCCGGATCATTGCGAATCCCGCCGATAAACACACAGCCCAGCCCCATAGATTCCGCCGCCAGCATCATATTTTGCGCCATCAAGCCGACATCCACCGTGGCGGCAATAAAATGCTCAGTCTGACCTTCCAGTTCACCCAGTTCCTGCTCCACACAGCACACATTCACCCGACGCAAATCCGCACATAAGACCAGAAACCGGGCTGCATTTTCCACCCAGACCTGCCCACCGGCTGCAGCTGCAATCTGCCTGCGATGTCCGGGGTCAGTGACGTTCACCACCGAATACGCCTGGATAAAACTGGATGAAGCGGCGGCCTGCCCGCACGCTACGATGGACTCGAGCATCCGGTCGGTAACCGGCTCACTGGTGTATTTACGCACTGAACGGTGGTTCAGCATGGTGGTCATTACTTCGTTCATTTAGCTTCCTGATTTCTTTTTTCAATATCTTTCAACACAAGGATTTCATCGCGGCCGTCAACTGACGCAGATCGTCTTCAGCCATCAGATAGGCAGGCATAATATAAACCAGTTTCCCAAACGGGCGTATCCAGACACCCTGATTTACCAGCTGTTCCTGCACCACTGCGACATCGACGGCCTCTTTCATTTCGATCACCCCGATCGCGCCCAACACGCGCACGTCGGCCACCTTATCGCTGTTCAGCGCAGGCATTAGCTCCTCACGCAGGATACGCTCAATATTCTGCACCTGTGCCTGCCACGGTGAATCCAGCAGCAGCTCAATACTCGCACAGGCCACCGCACAGGCCAGCGGGTTAGCCATAAAAGTCGGGCCGTGCATCAGCATCGGTGCCTCGCCACGGGAAATGCCCATCGCCACTTTGGTTGAGGCCAGTGTCGCCGCCAACGTCATATAACCACCAGTCAGCGCCTTACCCACACACATAATATCAGGACTGATACCGGCATGTTCCGCCGCAAACAGCTTGCCGGTACGCCCGAAACCGGTGGCGATTTCATCAAAAATCAGCAGCACATCATATTCATCACACAAAGCCCGCACCTGACGCAGGTACTCCGGATGATAAAAGCGCATCCCGCCCGCACCCTGCACTATAGGCTCCAGAATCACCGCAGCGATTTCATGCCGGTGCTGCTCCAGCAAGGCTTTAAATGCGGCAGTATCCTGCGGATTCCAGTCTTCATCGAAACGGGTTTGCGGCACCGGGGCAAAAATCTGCTTTGGCAGAATGCTCTGGAAAATATGGTGCATGCCGTTCACCGGATCACAAACACTCATGCAGGCAAACGGATCGCCGTGATAACCACCGCGCACGGTGAGCAGCTTGTGTTTTTGCGGCTGGCCGGATGAGTACCAGTACTGCAGCGCCATTTTAATCGAGACCTCAATGGCGATTGAACCCGAGTCAGCCAGAAACACATGCTGCAACGGTTCCGGGGTCAGATCGACCAGATATTTGCCCAGTGTCGCTGCCGGTTGGTGGGCAATTCCACCGAACATGACGTGCGACATTTTCTCACTCTGCTCACGCAACGCCTGATTCAGTTGCGGATGGTTATAACCGTGAATCGCGCACCACCACGAGCCCATACCATCGATAATTTCGCGTCCATCCGCCAGCTTGAAACGCACCCCACTGGCTGACTCCACCGGATAACAGGGCAGCGGGTTGACCATCGAGGTATACGGATGCCAGAGGTGCTCGCGATCAAACGCCAGCCATTCCTCTGCACTGTTAAAAACTGGTTTCATCGTCGCTCCTGAAACCTTTCAGTACCCAGATTAATGCCCAGAACAGCACGTTTGGCAGCAAAGCAAACACCAACCAGCCAATCCACTCTTCCTGATCAATGGCGGGGATCGACCATTTCTTCTGCGCCATAATAATCAGCAGCGGCACACCGATCCACAACCCGGAAATAGCATAGGCCAGACGCTGAATCCCCTGCTGCACATCCTTTTTCAGCAGCAGCAGTGCGCCTTTATAAATCAGAAAAACTGCCAGTACGATCAGCAGAAAGGCCAGTACCCGTATCATGGTCATCACCCCGGAATGTATTCGTTCAAGTCAGGCTATAGTCTCGCAGAAGGCAGCTGAATAGCAAATCAGCGCAGTTCCCGCTGTTGAAATCAATCATTCACCGGACGGGCAGGAAACATGGACTACACTCGCGGCTTTGCAAATCATTTATACAGGTAAAAATTATGAAACGAATTCTGCTGATTATCGCCCTCACCTTCAGCCTGCAGGGTTGCGCCGGTCTGGTGATTGGTGCGGCGACCGATGCCACGATTGCCGTGGCCAAAGTGCCGTTTAAAATCGGCGGGGCGGTGCTGGATGTGGTGACGGGGGATGATGATTAAAGTCACCCGCTGTTTGTCGGTGGCGGCATAGCTCTGAAGCGGATTCGTGGCACTTACAACCTCCCTTACCAAAAGGTATAGTACGTAGCCAACTCGTACCTAAGTGCCCGGATCACCCCAATGGAAATCAACGTCAACTTCCTCGAAAATCTCAGACTTGAAGCTAAATTTGATGATTTTACCGTTATCACCGACCAGCCCATCCGCTACAAAGGTGACGGTTCAGCCCCCAGTCCCTTCGATTATTTCCTGGCCTCATCCGCACTGTGTGCAGCTTACTTCGTGCGGGTTTACTGTCTGGCGCGAGACATTCCGACCGAAAACATCCGGCTGTCACAGAACAATATTGTCGATCCTGAGAACCGTTACAAACAGATCTTTAAAATTCAGGTAGAACTGCCGGAAGGTATTTCTGATAAAGATCGCGCCGGAATTTTACGCTCAATTGAGCGTTGCACCGTGAAAAAGGTGATTCAAAACGACCTGCAGTTTAAAATCGAGACAGTTGAAAATCTGGCCGAAGATGCACAGGCAATGCTGATGGCGCAGCCTGCTACTGATTCCAGTACTTTCATCGTGGGCAAGGATTTACCGCTGGAACAAACCATCGCTAATATGACCGGCATTCTGGCTGAGCTGGGCATGAAAATCGAGATTGCTTCATGGCGAAATATTGTGCCGCATGTCTGGTCACTGCATATCCGCGATGCGGCTTCACCGATGTGTTTTACCAACGGCAAGGGAACCACTAAAGAAAGTGCGTTGTGCTCAGCGCTGGGCGAGTTTATCGAGCGTCTGAACTGTAACTTTTTCTATAACGATCAATACTTTGGACACGAGATCGCCAATAGTGACTTCGTGCATTATCCGAATGAGAAGTGGTTTAAACCGGGGCCAAATGACGAGTTGCCAGCCGGCATTCTGGATGAATATTGTTTGGGTATTTATGACCCTGACGGTGAATTAAAAGGCTCCCACCTGATTGATACCAACTCGGGATTGGTTGAGCGTGGTATCTGTTCGATTCCTTATCTGCGCCAATCTGATGGTGCGACCGTCTATTTTCCATCGAACCTGATTGAGAACCTCTTTTTAAGCAACGGCATGAGCGCAGGCAATAATCTGCCCGAAGCTCAGGTGCAGTGCCTGTCTGAAATTTTCGAGCGAGCAGTCAAGAAACAAATCATCGCGGAAGAGATTGTCCTGCCTGATGTACCCAATGAGGTGCTGGCAAAATATCCCAATATTGTCGAAGGCATCAAGGCGCTGGAAGCACAGGGTTTTCCGGTGGTGGTGAAAGATGCGTCCTTGGGTGGCCAGTTTCCGGTGATGTGCGTGACGCTGATGAATCCGCGCACGGGCGGCGTGTTTGCCTCCTTCGGTGCGCATCCCAGCTTTGAAGTAGCATTGGAGCGCAGCCTGACGGAGTTATTACAAGGCCGCAGCTTTGAGGGTTTAAATGACCTGCCTAAGCCAACCTTTAATAGCATGGCGGTATCAGAAGCAGAGAACTTTGTTGAGCACTTTATTGACTCAACCGGAGTTATTTCCTGGCGGTTTTTCAGTGCCAGGCATGATTATGAATTCTGCGAATGGGATTTTTCGGGTAGCAACGAAGAAGAATGTCAGCAGCTGTTTGATATTTTGGAAAGTATCGGCAAGGAATCCTATATGGCCGTGTTCGATATCCCGGGTACGACGGCTTGCCGCATTCTTGTACCGGATTATTCTGAAGTGTATCCGGTGGAAGATCTGATTTGGGACAATACGAATAAGGCGCTGGATTACCGTGCTGACATTCTGAATATTCACTCCCTGAGTGATGAAGCACTGGCGGACTTGCTGGAACGCTTGGAGGAAAGCCAGCTGGATAATTATACGGATATTAAAACGCTGATTGGTATTGAGTTTGATGAAAATACCGTTTGGGGGCAGCTGACGATATTGGAACTGAAAATTTTGATTTGTCTGGCTCTGGGTGATCTTGATGATGCACTGGATTTAGTGGGTGAGTTCCTGCAATACAACGACAATACGGTTGAACGGAGATTGTTTTATCAGGCGGTGCAGGCCGTGCTGGAAATTGCGCTGGACGAAGAACTGGAATTTGCGGATTTCCATCATAACCTGAACCGGATGTTTGGCGTGGAGACGATGGATAATGTGATTGGCTCGGTGAATAGCGAAATCCGGTTTTTTGGGTTGACTGAGACCAGTATGAAGCTGGAAGGGCTGGACCGGCATTTGAAGTTGATTGAGAGTTATAAGAAGCTGCATCGGGCTCGTGGGTTGGCTTATCAAAAGCAGTAAGGACATCAGTAGCAACCTGTGTTCAGTAAAACTGAAACCCTGAAAACACCAGCCTTGGGCGACTCTCAGTGCCTCGTAAATATTTCACAATCACAGGGGTAGTTTTTCACTGCCCGAAACCGCTTACTTTCGGATACTGATCAGCAACGGGAAACAACACGTTTCCCAACAAAAAACAGATCAATATCAGGGAGTAACATCATGAAAACATTATCTATTCTGGCCGGCGCCACATTCGCTATCAGTAGCCTGCTAATACCCCAGATTGCCAGCGCAGAAGACTGCATCAGCTTTAATCCGGGCACCACTACCGTGAAGAAAGTTAATAATAGCTGGAAAATTGTGGATGGCAGCCATTGGATGTTCGACTTCGGGAGCAATCTCAAGGAAGCTAAACAGTCTTATGCCGTTATCCGTTATTACGGTTTAAACAAAAGTTGTTTTGTCGGACGCCCCGGCCCGTCGTTTACTTATATGTTGCGTGGCAATGCGGCCCCGGCAGGCAGTATGCCCGGTGAGGATTGTGTCGGCTTTAACCGCACTAATCTGCGTGTCGGGCAGCTGAATGGCCGCTGGAAAATTATGGATGGCAACCACCTGCTGTTTGACTTCGGCAACAGCCGTAAGGAAGCCATGCAGTCGCTGTATTACATCCAGAAGTACAATATGAACAAAAGCTGTTTTGTTGGCCGTCCCGGCCCGAGCTTTAAGTACCTGCGCCGCTAAACCTGCCTCAGCATAATAATAACCACAGCCACCGGAATTCCGCCTCCGGTGGCTTTTTATACTTCAAGGTTTTTTACTTCCTCAATCCAAAGCAGATGCTCTGCCCACTCCGGATGGTTCTCCAGAGCCAGATAAAGTTTTTTGTCTGCGGTAACCATTCGACCATTTAATTGTTGCGCCAGCACCAGATAAATACAGTCATAGATACTCCGGTAAGTCTCATGAGCCACAACACCGGCCTGCTGCAGCAAATCCTGCCAGGGATAGAATGCGATTGGTGCAGACAGCAATGCCTGCTGAATCTCATCAGCATCACTACGATCAAGCTCTTTCCTGCGTACTTTCTTTACCAGAATATTCCCGCACTCCAACAGCATAAAGTCAGGAGCACAAAGTTCCGGATAATTCTGTAAACGCACCGCATATTGCCAATAAATTTCCGGAATAAACCACTTCACAGCAACACTGGCATCAACAACTAACCTCATCGGTCACGGTCTTCACGCAACAACTCAGCACTGTCTGAGAAAGTACCGTCAGTAGCCTGTAAACGTGAACGCATATAGTTGGCATTTTTCCAGAAATCACCGGGCTGAATTCTGGCGGCCTGCTCCAGTATCAGTTGCACCTCAGCCTGCAAAGAACGATGATTGTTTTTTGCACGCGCTTTGAGTTTTTCAACCGTTTCTGCTTCGAGATTTCTGATTAATAACTGTGACATGACACACTCCCGTTGATAGCATTTTGCTATCACTAAAAATAACAGCTATCAGGCCAAGCGTCTATATACATTCTGCGTCCGGTTCACCTGAAATAATCAGGCTTCGCGCGCCACCGCCCGATAACCAATATCAGTACGGAAATACACATCATCCCAGCAAATTTTTTCCACCAGTGCATAAGCCTGCTGCTGCGCCGCAGTCACCGAATCACCCAGCCCAACCGCACATAACACCCGGCCGCCCTGCGTCACTACATTGCCATCCGCATCACTGGCGGTTCCGGCATGAAAAACCTTACCTTCAGCAGCTGCAGCCGTATCCAACCCGCTGATCACATCACCTTTACGGTATGCGTCAGGATAACCACCGGCAGCCAGCACCACACCCAGCGCCGCACGCGAATCCCATTCTGCCGTAACCTCATGCAAACGCTTATCCAGTGCCGCTTCCACCAGCTCCACCAGATCCGACTTCAGGCGCATCATAATCGGCTGGGTTTCAGGGTCACCAAAACGGCAGTTATATTCCAGCACCTTCGGCACGCCGTCCGCATCAATCATCACCCCGGCGTACAAAAAGCCGGTGTAGGGAATACCGTCAGCAGCCATCCCTTTTACCGTTGGCTCAATCACCTCCTGCATAATCCGCTCATGCATTGCAGGTGTCACCACCGGTGCCGGAGAATACGCCCCCATTCCACCGGTATTTGGCCCGAGGTCGCCATTATCACGCGCTTTATGATCCTGCGAACTGGCCATTGGCAGAATATGTTCACCATCGACCATGACAATAAAGCTGGCCTCTTCACCGCTGAGAAACTCCTCAATCACCACCCGGTGCCCGGCCTCACCAAAGGCATTACCGGCCAGCATGTCCTTTACTGCCGCAATCGCCTCATCTTCAGTCTGAGCCAGAATCACCCCTTTACCAGCCGCCAGCCCATCCGCTTTCACCACAATCGGCGCACCCTGTTCGCGGATATAAGCGACGGCCTGTTCAATATCGGTGAAGTTGCCATACGCAGCGGTGGGAATATTGTGCCGGGCCAGAAAGTCCTTGGTGAACGCCTTCGAGCCTTCCAGCTGGGCAGCCTGAGCCGAAGGGCCGAAACAACGCAGGCCAGCCTCAGCAAATGCATCAACAATGCCCAGCACCAGCGGTGCTTCCGGGCCAACAACCGTCAGGTCAACCGCTTCGTTTTTTGCCAGCTCAACCAGACCCGCCACATTATCCGCCGCAACAGCCACATTACGCATTCCTGCCTCATGAGCAGTACCTGCATTACCGGGGGCAACCAGCACTTCATTCACCCGTGGTGACCGGCTGATTTGCCAGGCTAACGCATGCTCACGACCACCACCGCCTACTACCAGAACCTTCATTAACTACTCCTGTCGGTTACACCCGCTTTAAAAGCGCCCATTAAACCAGATTGTCACGCTGATTCAACTGCAAAAACGGTATGGCAGCCTATTCCTGTCAACCGATCACACCCCGAATGCGTACGTTTACCCATGAACTCATGGACGGCTGATCACGCGAAACAGGAAACTGAGGTAAGGGAATTACTTGCAAAATGTTGAAGAGTTGGACACATAAAAATGAAAGGCACAAATAATATAATGCGTCTATTGAAAAAAAGCCTGCTGATAATCTGGCCGGGGCTGTTGATCCTTTCATTGGCTGGCTGTGATCAGCCGCCACCCCCGCCACAGGCTGATATCCGCATCACCGACCGGCCAATTGCGACGGTTTACAAAATCAGAACTGGCTCAGCGACAGAAACTGTCAGCTGCTACCGCATCACTAATAACAGCATGACCGAAATGACCAGCCTGCAAAGTGAACAATTGGTCAATATTGTTGCTATTGAGGAGGGTCTGCTTAAATTTGATAATCAACTTTGGTTACATATTTACCCGCGCCTCACCCATCGCCCCAGCTGTTATGTTAATGTGGATAATCTGATCCCCTACGGCTGATTTATCATTTTATGTCCCTGACCATCCAGAACCATAGCCGGATTCGCTGGCGTTATCGTTTGCTGCTCGCCAACGGTGAGTTATTTGAAGAAAGTAAGGATGAGCAGGGCGAGATACTGCAACTGGGGCAGGATGAGATTCACCCCAATCTGGAAAGTCTGTTATACGGCCTCAGCCAGGGTGAAACGACCCGGTTTTTAGTCAGTGCAGAACAGGCTTTCGGCTATCGTGATCCGCAGGCTATTCAGCAGTTACCATTAAGCAGTTTTACAGAGCCACCGGAGCTCAAACAAATCATCAGCTTTACGCTGCCATCCGGTCAGGAAGCTCCGGGGCATATTCTGGAGATTGATCAGGCACAGGGACTGGTCAGCGTTGATTTCAACCACCCCCTGGCCGGACACAATATCGTGCTGGAAGTTGAGATACTGGAAGTCATCTCATAGCCGCCGCCCTCATTTGTTCCGTTTTATCTGTGGCCAACTGTACGCCTGACGCGGATCACGTATAATCCAAAGCCTTCCCAAACCGGTAGTAAATACTATGCAAGTAACACTCGCTGATCCGCGCGGCTTCTGTGCCGGCGTAGACCGCGCCATTGAGATTGTTGATCGGGCTCTGGAGGTGCTGGGAGCACCGATTTATGTGCGCCATGAGGTCGTGCATAACCGCTTTGTGGTCAATAATCTGCGTGATAAAGGTGCCATTTTTGTTCAGGAGCTGGATGAGGTGCCGGATGATGCCACGGTGATTTTCAGTGCTCACGGCGTTGCCCGCTCGGTGCAGAATGAAGCCAGAAAGCGCGGCTTGAAAGTATTTGACGCGACCTGTCCGCTGGTGACCAAGGTGCATGTGGAAGTGACCCGTTACAGCCGTGAGGGGCGCGAAACCATTCTGATCGGCCATAAAAATCATCCGGAAGTTGAAGGCACCATGGGCCAGTATGAGACCAGTCACGGCGGTCAGATTTACCGGGTTGACTCACCGGCTGAGGTCGCTGCACTGGAAGTTAAAAACCCGCAGAAGCTGGCCTATGTTACCCAGACCACGCTCTCAGTGGATGATGCTGCGATAGTGATTGATGCCTTGCGCACTAAGTTTCCGGCGATTATCGGCCCGAAAAAGGACGATATTTGCTACGCGACCCAGAACCGCCAGGATGCCTTGCGCCAGCTGGCTGAAAAATCAGATCTGATTCTGGTGGTGGGCTCTCCCAACAGCTCCAATTCAAACCGGCTGCGTGAGCTGGCCGTGAAACGGAATACTCCGGCTTACCTGATTGATGATGCTGATGATATTCAGCCGGAATGGCTGGAGGGTGTGGAAACCGTGGGGCTGACAGCAGGTGCCTCGGCACCGGAAATTCTGGTGGAAGGGGTGATTGAACACCTGCGCAAGCATGGCGCAACCGTTAAAGTGCAAAACTCAGGCATTACCGAGAATATTTCCTTTGTGCTGCCTAAGGAGCTGCGCTAGCCCGCTCCGGCAACCACTTCAGTAACAACGGGGTTAGCAGTGCCGTCAAAATAATCATGATAACAAACACGGCAAAAGCAACTCGTCCTGTGCCGGGAAATTTGCTTTCTCAGCACAAGACCAGTAAACAATAAATAACAACACATAATGCATCAGCAAAGGAAAAGATATGCCGCGAAAAACCTTTGAAGTTCCTGCCATGAAGCAGGCCCTGAACGCACTCAACTCGACCAGCTCCAGCCTGATTATTGAGGCACTGCGCGATACCGAGCAGTTACCCAGCCCGCCTGCACCCGTTCCGGCGGCCGTCCTGTATGCCTCGGAGCATGCCATGGAAAACAGCTACCAATCCGCCGCTGTACTGATGCGCCAGCTGGCCGACTCCATTCTCGACTGGCGCCAGCAACTGCCTGAAAACGCGCAACCCGCGATTATGGCGATACTGCATGGCGGCATGCAGATCAAAGTACATCGCCTGTCTCAGGAAAGCTTTCATGGTATCCGCATCGAAGGCACGCTGAATGACAGCCCCTGTATGCTGCTGGCCCATCAGGCAACGGTGCAGATGCTGTGCTATGTGGAAAAACTGACGAAGGGAGCTACCCGGCGCAAAATCGGTTTTATTATTGAGGGAGAGGAAACAGAGGTTTAGCAAGCCTGTAGCAAGAGCAGCGACACTATTCTGGTGTAAATTTATCACACGATGATTGTAGTGATTTTCACATTACGGCGCTTAGCCATGGTCTAGTATTATAAATGTGTTATGCGTGCAAAAGCGGTGCCGGTGTTTTGTGGTCGGGACAATTGTGCATGCGGCTTTAAAAAATCAATCAGCGAGGGTTGACCATGAATAGAATAATCTCCGGCATCGGTATCTTTGCCTTGTGCCTGAATACTTCCATCGCGTTGGCAGACAACGAGCGCACCATGCTGGTACTGGATGCATCCGGCAGCATGTGGGGGCAACTGGGAGGCAAAACCAAAATTGAAATCGCCCGGGATGCATTAAAAACACTGGTGAAAGACTGGCCGGAGGGGCGTGAAGCCGGACTGGTAACCTACGGGCACCGGAAAAAAGGGGACTGTAATGATATTGAAACCCTGATTCCGCCCGGCCCGCTGGATAATGCGGCAATGGGCAAAATGGTGGATGCACTGAACCCCAAAGGCAAAACACCGCTCTCTGCGGCGGTAAAACAGGCAGCTGAAGCCCTGAAATACACCGAGGAAAAGGCCACAGTGGTATTGCTGAGCGATGGTAAGGAAACCTGTGATATGGATCCCTGCGCGCTGGGCAGTGAACTGGAAAAGCTTGGGGTCGACTTTACTGCCCATGTGATCGGCTTTGATGTCAGCAAGCAGGAAGATCAGGCTGGTTTGCGTTGTCTGGCTGAAAATACCGGCGGACAATTTATTTCGGCAGGTAATGCTAATGAATTACTGGCGGCACTGGAGCAAACAGCCAAAGCACCAGAGCCGGAACCAGAAGCGGAACCGGCACCACTGCCGGTAGCAGAATTACTGGCAGCAGAATCGGCGACCAAAGGCACACAGCTGCAGGTTGAGCTGAAGGCCGAAGACGGGCTGGACGGTTATATCTATCTGTTTCCGAAAGATAAGGATAAACATATTGCCTATGGCCATGTCCGCGCTGACAAGGTTCAGGGCTACCAGCCATCGAAAATTACCCTGCCTGCCATTCCCGGCGAATTCACCCTGAAATGGATCACTCAGGATAAGCAGGTCATTGCCGAAAGGCCCCTGACGATTAAAGATGCGGAAATAGTGCTGGAGGCACCGGAATCAGCCACCATGGGTACGGTACTGGAAGTTGGCCTGAACGCGCCGGAAGGGCTCAATGGCTATATTTATCTGTTCGCAGATGGTAAGGACAAACACGCGGCTTATGGCCATGTCCGTGCCGATAAAATTCAGGGCTATCAGCCATCCAGGGTTACCCTGCCTGCTGTTGCCGGGGATTTCACCCTGAAATGGATTACTCAGGATAAGCAGGTTATTGCTGAAAAGCCGCTGAAGATTGAACAGGCTATTGTCTCGCTGGAAGCACCGGAATCGGCGATTAAAGGCACTCAGTTGGAGGTCGGCCTGAATGCACCGGATGGCCTGAGCGGTTATATCTATCTGTTCGCGCAGGGTAAGGATAAGCACGCGGCTTACGGCCACGTCCGCGCCGATAAGATTCAGGGCTATCAGCCGTCCAGACTGCGTCTGCCCGCTGTGCCCGGAGACTACACGCTGAAGTGGATTACTAATGATAAGCGTTCAATTGCGGACACATCACTGACGATTACTGATGCCGAGATTAGCCTGGGCGCACCGGATCAGGCGGAAAAAGGCACCAACCTGCCGGTGACCCTGAATGCACCGGATGGTCTGGATGGTTATGTTTACCTGTTCCCTGAAGCCGGTAATAAACACGTGGCTTATGGCCATGTCCGCGAAGATACGGTCTCCGGCTACCAGCCGTCCCGCATAAAACTTCCTGAGCAAACCGGAACTTATGTGCTGAAATGGCTGACGATGGGCAAGGAACAGCTCGCAGAACAAACCATACAGGTGGTCGATGAAATCACTGAAACGGCCACGGATACAGGAACAACTGCAGGAGAATAAACATGCGCTGCCACGAAACAGACTATGAAATTATCGGTTCAGAATCAGTCTGGCTGCAGGGCCTGCCGTTTTCGCGCATGGCTGACCGGGTAATTGCCGACAGTCACAGCGGTGGTAAAGGTGAGGGCTCAGTCCGTGGCGGAATTGGCAATTTACCCGACGGAGACTGATATTGATCAGGTAATACACCAATCGTTGACTGGTTAGAATACACGCACGATGCTAGCATGCCCGGTATGAAACGATTAATCACGCATTCTTCAAACTTTTCAGGAGGAAACTTTATGCGGAACCTGCTTGTATTAACGGCTGCCGGGCTGCTTTCTGTCTCATGTGCAACAACCTCAGTAACGGATGAAAACGGTAACAAAATTGAGCAGCGGGACATTGAATCCGTGAGCTTTATCAAAAGTACGCCCCCTCTGGCAGCTAACCTGCGCCGGGCACAAACGCTTACTGTCAATAAAGACCTGAGTACGCGTTATGAAATGAAGGATGGCTACAACAAGCTTCTGAACGAAAAAAGCGGCACCATTACCCGCCAGCAGTTCACAGCACTGACAGACAAGCTGAATGCAGCGGATTACACACGCCTTAAACCTAAGCAACGTCCGGAGCCATTGGTAGGAAGTCCTACTAATACCATCATCGTCAAAAGTGACCAGGGTGCGCACCGCTTTATTGATGGCGCGATGACCACTTTCCCGGAGGCACTTGCTGAAGTATTCGACAATCATGCGGCATATATGCCGACAGCCTCAGCAGCAGCGGATAAAAAAGAGGAAACTGCTGCAGAATAGAGTGAAAGAGCCCCTCCCCAGCCCTCCGGGCTGGATGGGGAGTAAAGCTAAAGTCAGTCAGAGCTAATCAGACAAACTGCAACGCATTGTGTCCGTGCCAGGGATTAGCCTGTCCCCACCAGCGCTGGGCCAGCGTGGCATACAGCGCACGAAAGTCCGTGGTATGCGCCACATTGCCATTGGCATCCACACGATCCAGGTTCGGATGGCGGCCATGAATACCGCGGTTCACCCGTCCACCCATAATCAGTTGTGCTGATGCCGTGCCATGATCAGTTCCGCGCCCTTTGTTTTCGGTAATCCTGCGTCCGAACTCGGAATAAGTCATCACCAGCACCTTATCCCACATCCCGGCACGCTTCATGGTTTCAGCAAAAGCCGCCAGACCATGTCCTACCTGATATAAGGCATTTTCCTGCGTACCTTGTTGCCCCACATGCGTATCAAAGCCATCCTGAGTCACTTTATACACCGGCGCATCAATACCACTGACAATCATTTCCGCCACCGACTGCAGGCCATGGCCTAACTGACCTTTGGCACCCCGCATCGGTACCCGGCTACGCGGATTCTGCAAACGGGCAACAATCTGTTTACCCACATCAACCAGCTGGTGCTGGGTCTGGGTAACATGCGCCAGTGCCGCAGTCTGACGGTTCAGGGGTACTTCTTCGATAAAGCGTGCATTGGCCAGAAAGCTGCGCGGACTCTGCATGGCCACGGTATTCAGCTGACTGCCTTCCAGCGGCCCCAGTGAACCCTGATCCGGGCTGATGGCAATCCCGTGCAGCCCCTGCTTAAAGCGTGGTAATACCCGGCTCAGCCAGCCCATGGTCGAATCACCCTGCACAGCACCGGTATCCCAGATATCCATAGAGCGAAAGTGCGACAGTATCCCCCCCGGATAACCCACACCCTGCACCCAGGCCAGATCACCGCTATCCCAGATTGACTTAAGCGGTTGCAGGGCTTTGTTCATACCCATCCCGTCCTGCAGCGGAATCAGATTATTTTTACGGATACCCAGCGTCGGACGGTGTTTGTAGTAACTGTCATCATCATAAGGAATCAGGGTGTTAAAGCCGTCATTGCCACCCTTCAGTTCAACCAGAACCACAATCCGTGGCTGATGCACCGCAGGTGGTGCCGCAGCCAGGGCAATATCCGGAACTGCGCCCGCAATGGCTGCTGCACCGGTAAGGCGCATAAATTCTCTTCGATTCATCATGAAAAAATACTTCCTATGTCACTTGGTAGGCTGGATCCAGCACTAAAAATCTTACAAAACGCTGCTTGCCTTCAGAGGCAGGTGCGGCTTTGACCGGTTGTACCGATAACAGCCAGTTCTGCAAATCCGACTCAGGCACGTTGGGGAGCTTAAGCTCTACCCCGGTTTTACGCCGCACGGTATTCAGATTGCCGCGGGTCAGATTGGTCAGCAAACCGATTCGGCGCATCAGCGACTGGGTACTGATCCACTCCTGACCACCTGCCCAGCCTTTTACGGTCGGTGGCTCAAAAACACACTGACCGAGGTTATCCAGCATATGCGCCAGATTATTGCGCGGCAGGGTATAGGGCAGACTGCGTAAAGTGCCTACTGCCAGCTCAACCGGTGATTTAATCAGGTTGCCACGATTGCGCTGATCCCAGAACTGCGGGCTTTTCAGCACCGTATTCATCAATGTAGCAATGTTGTAATTCGAGGCACGCAGAACATTGGCCCATTGTTTGACTACTGCCGGATGCGGGCGGGAGCTATTGATAAACTCAGCCCAGATTTTCTCTGCCACTGTTTCAGCAGTGCGGGGATGTTTGAGCAGAATATTAAGAATATTTTCCCCGGTAAAATTCCCCCTCTGCCCCAGAAAATGCTTGATTCCCGGATCATGTGCCGTGCGGTCAAAAAAGAACTGGCCGGTTTTCGGATGAACACCCCAGCCGGTAAAAGCCCGTGCAGCTTCCTTGATGTCTCGCTCTGAATAATGTCCTCTGCCAAGAGTAAACAGCTCCAGCAACTCACGGGCAAAGTTTTCATTGACGGCATCTTTGGTATTTTCATAGCCATCCAGATACACCAGCATGGCCGGGTCTTTGGCAATATCATGCAGCAGCAGGCTGAAATTACCCAACGCATGTTTGCGCAATAAACGATTCTGATTGACCAGCAAAGACGGTGCCTTGGTCTTCTCAATGGAAGAAGGGAAATAGTTATGCCAGAACAGCGTCATGCGCTCCAGAAACGGGCTCTGGGTATCCAGCATGTGTTGCAGCCACCAGTTTTTCAGGCCGGCCCCCTCAGCCTTGGCAATCCGCATCACCATCCGCCTGCGACTCATATTGTTGTGCAGGGCAACCATCTTTTGCCAGCTGGAAAAGCGCGGTATCGCTGGCACTGAATAATCACGACGGTTAATCAAAAACTCGACTGCCTTATCCCTCGGCATCACTTCCAGACGCTTCACCTCCTCCCATTCCGCACCAAATCCGGTACGACTCAGGAGATGACGGGCATCTGTAAAACCCAATCTCGACATATTTCTTCCCGCTAACCACACACATCCCATGTTCATCAGAATCGCTGCAAGTACACCATCAGGCACATCACCTGTACAGGTACTCCGGCAGCTAAAGCTTAATGATCAGGAAAACTTAAACTACACAATTTATTTAATATTTTTAAGATAAAAATTTATCACTGATGATAATGGTGCAATAGGGTACCGTTAAAACCGCCACACGGCTAAACCATAAAATTAATGGGGGATAAGCAGAGGTAAACAGGAATTAAAACCGGCTTTCGGGTAATTGCTGCATTTGGTAGATAAGCCGGTTTATATCACCCGGATTTTACTGCTATGAGTAGCGTTTTATGCATAGGGATTTTGGCGTGTGTGACATGCCGCCCATGCGGTTATCACCCGGAATACGGATGGCTTCAAGTATGCACAAACCCCTACTCACACTGCTCCTCCTGTTACTGCTGCTTCCGGCACAGGTACTGGCGTTATCGCCACCGTTTAAGGTACAAGTTGACCCTGAGTGGGGTGATGTGGCCCCTGTCGACGTTAAAGCAGTAATCGATTCGGCCACTCTCGCCATGGCGCCTTATATCGGCGGCAGAACGCTGGACAATATTATTGTTCGTAATGATCCGAAAGGCCCGATCTCGCTCTACCAGCGCGCAGATAACGGCGAGTATGTAGTCTTGCTGGACGTAAAAGGAAGATACTGGTCACAACTGGCTTATCAGTTTGCCCATGAAGCCTGCCACCTGTTATCCAATTATGATCTGGCACCCGACAATATCAGCCGCCAGCAGTGGTTTGAAGAATCCCTGTGTGAAGCTTTCAGTCTGTTCACCCTGGAGCAAATGGCGGAACAATGGCAGGATGCCCCGCCTTATCCTAACTGGAAGTCCTATGCTGCTGAACTGCAAAAATATGCAGATGACATCATGCAGGAAGATCACCGGCAAATGATTCCGCGACCCGGAGAGTGGTACCGGAAACACCGGGGAACACTGGAGGCTGATCCTTATGCTCAGGACAGAAAGCTGAATGAAAAGCTCGCGACACACCTGCTGCAGTTGTTTGAAAAATCACCTGAAAGTTGGGCAGCCATCAACTACCTGAATCTTGGTGAGGATAATGGCAGTTATACTCTGGATAAATATTTATCAGATTGGTATCAGAATACACCGGACTCTTACCAGGATATTGTCGCTCAGATACAACAATTATTAATAAAAGATTAATGTAAATGGTCTGAGTATGCTTTAAATCACTACTGATTATCGGAATAATTTACTTTTCTGCCATTATTGTGTGATATTAACAACAAATTATCTGAACTTTCATTAAAAAATTACATCAGATACAAGAAGCGAATATCACTCAAGGGCTACAGGCATGGAAAAACCACTCATTTTTCTGGGCGCCCTTACCATTTTTATGATGGGTTACTGGGTGCCTGAAGACCGGCATGTACCGGTTGAAGGCGCTAAATCGTATGACTGGAACCCGGCGTCATTCTGGTATGTAGGCGGCCAAAACGCACAAAAAGGCATCAACATTTTTGCCCGCAAAGGCACTCCGGTAGAAGCAACCACCAGCGGCTGGGTTGTGTATCGCGAGAATGACCCGCAAGGCGATAACTCCGTCTTTGTACTGGGGTCAAAATGGCGTATCCATCATTATGCCAACCTGGATACTGTTGATGTTTCACCGGGCTCATGGCTGAAGACCGGCGAAAAGATCGGCACTGTCGGCATGCCACAGGAGGCAAAGACGCGCCCTGCCAACCTGTACTACTCCATCCGCTCATTGCCGCCACAGGTATCGGAGTGGGAGCCGGAAAAACCGTTCTGGTTTGAACGGGTATTTTACGTGGATCCGAACAAATTTCTGACTGAATATCAGGCCACTGATAAGCCGGGCAATCAACCCCGGAATCAGGATGCAAATCATTAAGCCCTGATAAAAACGATACTACAGGCCGGTTGTCAGGCTTTAATGCCTGACTGCCTTGACCTGACGGAATATTCGTAACCCTCTGACAGCTGCCGTATAATCAGAACCTTTCAAACTCTCCGGTTCAGCCACATGACCTCTGCCACTGCCAAACCGCTAGTTCTTGTTGACGGCTCTTCTTACCTGTTCCGTGCTTTTCATGCCCTGCCGCCACTCACCAACTCCAAGGGTGAGCCCACCGGCGCCATGCATGGTGTGTTGAACATGCTGGATCGGCTGCGCAAAGATTATGATCCTGAGCACATGGCCGTTGTTTTTGACGCCCCCGGCAAGACCTTCCGTGACGATATGTATCCGGAATACAAGGCCAACCGCCCTTCCATGCCGGATGACTTACGCAGCCAGATCGAACCCTTACTGGATATTATCCGTGCACAGGGCTATCCGCTGCTGATTGTGCCGGATGTCGAGGCAGACGACGTTATCGGTACGTTGGCCACACAGTATGACGGAAAAGTCATTATTTCCACCGGCGACAAGGATATGGCCCAGCTGGTCACTGAGGATGTGCACCTGATCAATACCATGAGTAATAGCTATTCAGACATTGAGGGTGTGAAAGAAAAATTTGGGGTGCCGCCTGAGCGTATTCGCGATTATCTGGCGCTGATCGGTGACAAAGTCGATAACGTACCCGGTGTGGAAAAGGTCGGCCCTAAAACCGCGGTTAAGTGGCTGGAGCAGTACGATACGCTGGACAATATTATTGCCAATGCTGACTCCTTCAAAGGCAAAATTGGCGACAATCTGCGCGAGGCCACCGCACATCTGCCACTATCGTATGAGCTGGTGACCATTAAATGTGATCTGGAGCTGGACTGTTCACCGGAAGCGCTGTCATTTCTGCCGCCGGACACGGGAAAACTGGATGAGCTCTATAGCCGTTATGAATTCAGCACCCGGCTTAAGGCCTTACGTGAGACAAGCGGTAATACCGACAGCACTGCAGTTGGGGATGATGATACGACAGAAGACGAGCCGCAGGACAAAGGCGTGCATTATGACACCATCCTGACTCAGGCCGAACTGGATCAGTGGCTGGACAAACTCAGATCGGCGGAGTTATTTGCCTTTGATACTGAAACCACCAGCCTGGATTATATGGATGCACAAGTGGTCGGCGTCTCCTTTGCAGTGGAAGCCGGACAGGCGGCTTATTTACCTTTCGGGCATGACTACATCGGTGCACCGGCGCAATTGCCGCGCGATGAGGTATTGGCACAACTTAAGCCACTGCTGGAAGATGAGTCGCTGCACAAGGTCGGCCAGAACCTGAAGTATGACCGCAGCGTGCTGCTTAACCACGGCATTGAATTGCGCGGCATCAGGCATGACACCATGTTGCAGTCTTACGTGCTGGACTCCACTGCCAACCGCCACGATATGGATACCCTATGCCTGAAACATCTCGGGCACAGTAATATCAGCTTTGAGGACATTGCCGGTAAGGGCAAAAAACAGCTGACCTTTAACCAGATTGCGCTGGAACAGGCGGCGCCTTATGCGGCAGAAGATGCCGATATGACCCTGCAGCTGCACCGGCATTTCTGGCCGCAACTGGCAGCACTCGACGGACAACGCAAGCTGTATCAGGACATCGAAATCCCTTTGGTAAAAGTGCTGTCAGATATTGAGCGTAACGGGGTAAAGGTGGATGCTGACATGCTCGGCAAACAAAGCGGCGAACTGTTGCAGCGCATGGATGAGCTGGTTGAAAAGGCTTATGAAGTCGCCGGGGAAACATTTAACCTGGCTTCTCCCAAGCAGATTCAGGCGATTTTCTTCGATAAACTCGGGCTGCCGGTGATCCGTAAAACCCCCAAAGGCCAGCCTTCCACCGCCGAAGATGTGCTGGAAGAACTGGCGGCCATGGGCCATGAATTACCGCAACTCATTCTGGAACATCGCGGTCTGAGCAAGCTGAAATCAACCTATACCGATAAACTGCCCGGGCAGATCAATCCGCATACCGGCCGGGTACATACCTCCTACCATCAGGCGGTGACCGCCACCGGCCGCCTGTCATCCACCGATCCGAATCTGCAGAATATTCCGATCCGCAATGCCGAGGGTCGCCGCATCCGGCAGGCGTTTGTCGCCCCGGAAGGTTGCAAAATTCTGGCTGCCGACTACTCACAGATTGAGCTGCGGATTATGGCGCACTTATCGGGAGACCGGGGTTTGCTGGATGCCTTTGCTGCCGGAAAGGATATACACCGGGCCACCGCCGCCGAAGTGTTTGGTACTGCACTGGAGGACGTTACCAGTGAACAGCGCCGCGCCGCCAAAGCCGTCAATTTCGGGCTGATTTATGGCATGTCGGCCTTTGGTCTGGCCAAACAGCTGGGCGTTGACCGGGCTGAGGCACAAAGCTATGTTGACCTGTACTTTGCCCGCTACCCCGGCGTTAAGGCCTATATGGATGATACGAAGGAGAAGGCGAAATCACAGGGCTATGTTGAAACACTGTTCGGGCGCCGGTTGTTTTTACCGGAAATTAATGCCCGCAATGCCCAGCGCCGCCAATATGCCGAGCGCACCGCCATCAATGCCCCGATGCAGGGTACGGCGGCCGATATTATCAAACAGGCAATGATTGCCGTGGATCAGTGGCTGAACAACAGCGACACACAGACCCGCATGATTATGCAGGTACATGACGAACTGGTATTTGAGGTTCCGGATACAGAGCTTGAGCAGACCGATGCGAAAATCAAGGAACTGATGACTGGCGCCGCCACCCTTGATGTACCGTTAGTGGTGGATAGCGGCACCGGTATTAACTGGGACGAGGCGCACTAATCCGGAACGGGAGTGTCGCCGTCGCTGCGCAGGAAATGTTCACGATAAAATTGCAGCTCAGCAATTGAATCATAAATATCATCCAGCGCCAGATGGCTGCCTTTTTTAGTGAATTTTTCCGGCAAACCGGGCTGCCAGCGTTTTGCCAGTTCTTTAATCGTGCTGACATCAATATGCCGGTAATGGAAAAACGCTTCCAGCTCCGGCATATAACGCGCCAGAAAACGCCGATCCTGGCAAATAGTGTTGCCGCACATCGGTGAGGTGGCCGCCGGTACATACTGACGCAGAAACTGCAGCGTGGCCTGCTCAGCCTGTTGCACGCTGACCTCGCTCTCCTGCACCCGCTTAATCAGCCCGGAACCGCCATGCTGTTTCTGGTTCCAGTCATCCATTTTATCCAACACACTGTCCGGCTGATGAATGGCCAGCACCGGCCCTTCCCCCAGTGTATTCAGATCCTTGTCAGTAACGACGGTAGCAATTTCGATAATGACATCATTAAAACTATCCAGCCCGGTCATCTCCAGATCAATCCAGATCAGGTTTTCTTCATTAACAGCCATGTGAACCTTTTAAATTTTGAGTTGAGTATGGTGTGGTGTTGTAACATAGAAAAATCCGAAGATATATAGCATCGAATCATTCATGGAGACCCTCCAATGTACTACCTGACAGACATCAGCCGGGCCTTCGGCTACCCAATGCCCGAGGTACAAATCACCGGCTGTGGTGACCTGCCTTCGCCTTTCCGGGTGACTGAGCTGGCGACTGAAAGCATGGCCTTTGCCGGTGCGATGCTGCAACGTTATATACAGGCTGACTCCGGCTCACCTAATCCGTTCAGTCCGTTACAAATTGACCGGCGGCTGGCCTCCTTCTGGTTTGATATGACCATCCGGCCACAAGGCTGGCAATTACCCTCTATCTGGGATGCCATTGCCGGTAATTATCAGGCAGCCGATGGCTGGATCCGCCTGCACACCAATGCCCCACACCACCGCCAGGCTGCTTTATCTGTACTTAATTGCGCGGAAGACCGTGATGCGGTGCAAGCGAAAGTCCGTTCATGGCAGGCGGATCAGCTGGAAGCTGAGATTGTAGCGCGGGGTGGTTGTGCTGCAACCATGCGTTCACTTCAGGACTGGCAGCAACACCCGCAGGGTCAGGCGGTAAGAGCTGAGCCGCTGGTACATCTGCAAACCACGCATAAACAGGATGTCCCGGAAGTCACGCCTGATCCGGCCAGGCCATTGCGGGGTATCAGGATACTGGATCTGACCCGTGTTCTGGCCGGGCCGGTTGCCGGGCGTTTTTTGGCCGCCTACGGTGCAGAGGTGCTGCGCATTGATCCGCCGGACTGGGATGAGCCGGGCGTCATTCCCGAAGTCGTATTGGGCAAACGTTGTGCACGAATGGATTTGCGTCAGCCCGCGCAACTGGCTCAGTTTAAACAGCTGCTGGCTGACTGTGACGTTCTTCTGCACGGTTACCGGCCCGGCGCGCTGGACTCACTCAACCTGGATGAAGCCACAAGGCGCGCAATCAATCCGGCAGCCATTGATGTCTCGCTGAATGCCTATGGCTGGAGCGGCCCGTGGTCAGAGCGCCGCGGCTTTGATAGCCTGGTGCAGATGAGTAACGGCATTGCGCATCAGGGCATGCTGATGGCAGGCGCTGAAAAACCGTGGCCGTTACCGGTGCAGGCACTGGATCATGCCACCGGCTACTTGCTGGCCGCTGCAGTACTGCACGGACTGATCAGGCGGCGTGAGGCGGGTGAGATCATTCAGGCCAAACTGTCGCTGGCCCGTACCGGTGAGCTACTGGTGTCCCGCGGGCACGATAATCAGCCTCAACCGCTGGCGGCGGAAACACCGGATGACCTTGATCCATATATTGAACACACCGACTGGGGTAAAGCACAGCGGGTAAAATTTCCGCTGCATATTGGGGGCTGCCCTGCGTACTGGGACTATCCGGCTTCGTATCTGGGTAGTTCGCCTGCAAGCTGGCAGGGCTGAGTAACCCCATGCGGTAATAGTTTTCCAACGAAAAATACTGTAAAAATCAGGTATGTATTATCACTATGTGAAAGCATCATGCCGAATGATAAATCAGACGCTTACCGCATCCAGTCCATTGACCGCGCAGCCGATTTGCTGAATGCCATCGCCCGTTATCCTGATCCGGTCAGTCTGAAAGTGCTGAGTGCCGAGACCGGCCTGCATATTTCCACAGCGTACCGCATTCTGGCTGCGCTGATGCACAATCATTTTGTCGAGCGTGATGCGGGCGGGGGCTACCGGCTGGGGCTGCGGTTACTGCAACTGGGGGTGCGCCTGCATAGTCATCTGGACTTACGTGCGCTGGCTTTGCCGGTGCTGGAAGGCTTGCGTGATCAGCTGAATGAGTCGGTGCACCTGACCATTCGTGAGGGTGACGAAGTGGTGTATATCGAAAAAGCCACTGCCAACCGGATGATGCACGTACAACAAATGATAGGCAGTCGCGCGCCGCTGCATGTCACCGCAGTCGGCAAACTGATGCTGGGCGTAACCGGCGAGGAAGCAATTAAAGGTTATGCACAGCGTACCAATCTTCCGGCTTACACCCGCAACACGATCAATACAGCGGATAAGCTGATGGCTGAGTGTGAACAAGCCATGCAACAGGGTTATGCACTGGATAATGGTGAAGCGGAAATTGATGTGGGCTGCATTGGCGTACTGATTTACGACAATACCGGCAAGGCAGTTGCAGGTATGTCGGTGTCGGCACCTATCGGACGCAGGCAGCTGGAATGGGTGGATGACGTGGTAGCGGCTGGTCAGCATTTATCCGAACAGCTCGGCTACCATGCCGGTATCAATGTGCGTTAGCCCGGTTTTTCCGGTTATCACCCGTTAGCGTCAGATACTGCTGCTTTAGTTTACCCGGCCATTTGCGTAATACCAGCGCGGCCAGCAGTAACAGGCTTGCCCAGCTGATCCAGGCCGGAAAACTGTCATGCCCCGCCTGCAGTTGGGTGACAATATCAATCTGCCAGTAATTGACGATGCCATCCAGTAATAAGCCACTGACAATAGCCGTCACCCCGACCGCAGCAAGATAAAGCCACATACTGCGCTGCCCCAGCTCCCGGCCGATGACACCCAGTGTCGAGATATTAGTCGCCGGGCCGGTGAGCAGAAACACCAGTGCCACGCCCGGTGACATACCGGCCATCATCAGCCCCGCAGCCACCGGAGTGGATGCCGTGGCACAAATATACATTGGCACACCAATCAGTATCATCACCAGCATGGCACCTATTCCCTGCCCCCAATGCGCCAGAAAATCGGGCGGCAGGAATGTGCGGGTCAGCGCAGCGAACACCATGCCAATCGCCAGCCAGAAGGCAATATCATCCAGCAGGCGGGTAAACGCATAGCGTACACCCGACCAGGCCTGTTTGGGCAGGCTTTCGGGTGTTATAGCTTTATTTTCAGGCACCGTACCGCAACAGCTGGCTTCCGCTTTGTCAGCAGTATCGGTACCGCAACAGCTGCCGGTTGCTATTGTTTCAGCAGGCTCTGAAGCGCAGCAGCTTTGAGCTGATACTGTCTGTGCAGGTTCAGAATTACAACAGGAGGTTGTTGTCACCTCACTTCCTGATCCACAGCATGCAGCTTCAGTCACAGGTGCTGACTTATCTGCTTCTTTCTCGCCGAATAATGCGACCATAATACCGGCAGTGAATGCGGAAATTAATGCGGCAACCGGCCTCACGACCGCCATCAGCGGCCCCATTAAAGCATAGGTAATCGAAATCGAGTCAATACCGGTTTCGGGGGTGGAAACCAGAAAAGAGGCGGTGGCCGGTTTGGAGGCACCCGCCTGACGTAAGCCCATCGCCGCCGGAATGACACCGCAGGAACACAGGGGCAGCGGTGCGCCGAGTATGGCTGCCTTGCTGATCGAGCCGATGCCATTGCTACTCAGGTGCCGCTGTAAAAAATCAGTGGGAATCAGAGCCTTCATCAGTCCGCCCAGCACAAAACCAAGCACCAGCCAGGGCGCGGCTTCCAGTGAAAGCTCCAGCAGGTTATTCATAAAGTTGATCATTCGATAGTCTCCTTATGTTGCAGGGCATCGAGAATGGAGCAGTGTGCTGCTGACTCTTCACCACCGCAGCAGGCATCCGAAATGGCCTTCAAGGTCTGATGCATGGCCTGCAAAGCCTGCATTTTATCTTTCAGCTCCAGTAGCTTGGCTTCGGAGAGCTGCTTAACTTCAGCGCAGGTATGCGCATCGCGCCGGACAAAAATAGCCAGCAAATCGCGGCACTCTTTCAGCGAAAACCCGACAGCTTTTGCGCTGCGGATAAAATTCAGATATTGCAAAGTCACCTCTGGATAATCACGGTACCCTGCCGGACTACGGGGTGGTTCAGCAATCAAACCCTGTTTTTCATAGTAGCGGAGTGTATCTACCGGAGTCTCTCCGCGTTTGGCCAGCTCACCAATTCGCATAACTAATGCTCTGCAGTTCAAACATAGCACCAGTATAAACCCCGGACTTAACTCCAGAGTCAAGCCTGGATACTCCGGATACCAGCATTAGCGGCTATTCTGATTTTTAGGTGCGCTCATCCTGTTACAGGTCGACTTTTCATATAATAATTTGTAATTATGATTGAAATGAAAACAATTTATAGTGAGGTTGGTGATGTTGTTGCGACAAATTCTGTTGTTTGGCATGTTGGTGTGTCTGTGCCAGATAATCAGTGCTGCACCATTACCATGGAATGACAAGCCCTACTCCCATTATTCGGATGAAGAGCCACTGGCAGAAATGTTAGAAACATTATCCGCTAACCAGGGAACACCGATTACGATCAGTAGTAAGGTGGGGGACGTAGTCAGCATGCATTACAAAAACAAACCATCGAAAGTTATTTTTGAGGATCTGGCAAAAACCTATGGCCTGATCTGGTATTACGATGGTGAAGCGATCTACGTTTATAAGGAAGAGGAAGCCAAACGGGGCTCAGTCAGTATGCAGAATATGTCTCCCAAGGAGTTCACCGAAGCTCTGCAACGCCTGCAGGTGCTGGATGAGCAATATCACTGGGAGGTGTCTGAACTGGATAATGTCATCTATTTTACCGGGCCGGAACGGTTTGTTAATTCAGTGGTGAGTATGGCCAAACTGATGGATAACCAGCCTAAAAAACGTGCTCAGATTTACAAATGGACCGATGCCAACGGGCGCGTCAATTTCAGTAATGAGCGACCTTTAAGCTCGAGGGGGGCAGACAAGGATGTTTCAGCCAATGATCGTTTCCCCGGTTTTGATGTAGTCGATATAATCGAGCGCTGATCAATGATAACCCAACAAACACCTTTTCTGCTCAAGGTTCTCAGCGGCAGCAATGCGGGAGCAGTCGTCCGCCTCAAAGTCGGCGAACTTGTACTCGGCCGATCAATGTCCAGCGACATTATTCTTCACGATGAGAGTGTTGCCGAGACACACCTGCGCCTCAGGATCTCTGAAAACGGCATTATTATGAATATTCTGTCCCAGCCGGTTGCCGTTGATCAGCAGCCGGTAGAGGCAGAAGAGCTGGTTCTCAAGCCGTTTCAGGTTGTTACCTTAGGTAAGGTTGATTTTTTTATTGCGGATTTGCGCAAGAAGCAAACGGGAAAAAGTGCGCATGACGGAAACAATGCCGGTACAAATACGGCCCGTGCACAGCCAGCAACTAAACAGGCCAGACCGGATGCGGAAGATATTCCCACTGTTTCCGGCCTGAGCACCTCACCGCGCCCAGCTTCCCGTAAAAAAAGCAGCGGCAAAATGTACCTGTGGTTAGGGGTCGGCGTGCTGTTGCTGGCTAATCTACTTTATTTTCTACCTGATTTACTGGGTCTGGCCGAAAACATGGGACTCAAAGAGTCGCCGGAAAAACGCGCCGAGGCCATCGTTGCAGAGCTGGAAACAGACAGTCTCAAGGTAGAAAAAAACGCTGATGGTGCACTGGTCAGCGGCTATGTGGACACGCTGGAAGAAAAACGCCGGATTATGACGCAGATGAGCCGTGCCGGTGATCGTGTCAATTACCGTATCTGGGCCGATGAAGAGCTGGTGGCAAATGCACAGCAGGTGGCACAGGCCCTTGGCCAAACGGAAATTAACTTTAAAGGCCAGGGACAAGGCAATCTGGCCGCCTATGGCTATGTCAGCAGTGGTGAGGACTGGCAGCAAATTAAAGCCAATATCATGGAAGATGTGAATGGAATTCAGTCCATTGATGACGAAGCCATGCAAACTTTGCCCAAGCGTAAGCAGGCTTTGGAACAGTTTATCGAGAAAAAAGGCCTTTCCAGCCGCATTAGGGTTACGATCCAGGAAAACCGAATTAAAGTTGATGGCGAGTTGACACAAAGTGAGCTGAGTCGCTGGAGTGACTTGTATCAGGAGTTTCTGGAACTTTATGGTGCCGGCCCGGCGATAGTTGAGAATTTATATGATGCCAAGGATCGCATCAAGCTGGTCATCAGGAGTGTCAGTGTCGGAGAGACACCGTTCCTGGTTTCCAAAGACGGAAACAGATATATGGAAGGCTCAAGCCTCGGAAATAATTATTTTATAAAGAAAATAGCTCCGGATCATGTATTGCTGTCAAACAGTGGCGTAGAAATTCCGATCTACTATGGAGCAGAGGAAAAATAAAAATGGTATTACAACTAGAGCAAAACCTAAAAAATGATGTTTCAGGAATTTACAAGAATGAAATCCTGGATAAGTTTAATCAGGCTGCTTCAGAGGTGCGGTTTGAACTTAACCAGGGTGTCGAGCCGGATCAATACGACAAATTGAGTCGTTTTTTGAAGGCGCTAGAGGTGAGTACAGAGGTGGTAGAACAGGTTTGGACACAGAAGTAATTCCGCTGTTCGGATTTGGCATGGAGCGCAATGCCACACTTTAATGACAGAACTTCCCTGCGTTTGGTGAGTGTCATCGGGGGTTTCTGGATTGAATTAATAAATTAGGAGATATAATTATGGCAGCAGGAGCAACAGCTGGCGCAGCAGCAGCCGCAACAGCGGGTGGCGCTGGAGCAAGTAATCTATCATCGGCATTTGGTGATGCACTTGCCAAGGTAGAAGCAAGTCAAACTCAGCAGCTCGACTTTCAGCAAAAACTGGCTAATCTACAAACAGCGTTCCAGGCTAAGTCGTCTGAAATAGAGAACGACACAGCTATGGCATCTGCATTACGCAGCTTGACACGTGCCATTAATCAAAGCTTACGCCAGGGATAATAAGTAGTACCTGAGTATTTAAGCATGTGCCCTTTTCTTCACTATAAGGAAAGGGCTTTTAAAATAAAAGAGTGAAAATAATGAAAATTACAACTGAACTATTACAATTATTATCCGAAGTTGGCTATATGGCATGTTTTCGGGGTGATAGCGATAATGCTCAAATTATTATGGATGGTGTTAATGCAGTAGGTGATGAGCAAACACCGATTAAAATGGGGGTGGCAATAACAAAAATTTATGCTGGCGATATTGATAGTGCCATAGCTATTTTACGCGATGATGTTCTGAAAAATGAACCGAATCATATGAGCGCGAAATGCTTCCTGGGAATAGCACTGAATCTGAAGGGGGAACAAAACGAGGCTGCTACACTGTTCGAGGAAGTTGCCGCACATGGCAACGAAGATGAACAAAGTATCGCCAATGTTTATCTGGCAAACTGATGCCGTAAATATTAAAGGTAATACATCATGATTGAGACAGGTTTATTAGCAGGACAAGTGGGTTCTGCGCTACAGCAGAACCCTCAGTCATTACCTGCTGCTAACGCAAAAGATTCTGAGCGTTTCCAGGATTTGATTTCGGGTGGTAAAAATACAGATACCTCTATTCAGCCACAGCCGTTGGATAACTCTGTATTGCAGTTTGTTGAGCCCGGACAGCAAGCTGATACGACTACACTGACAGACCGGATGATTGATCATGCTTCAAGAATTGATGGTAACTACCACTCCCTGCTTGAGCAAATGGGTAACCGTCCGGGGTTTGATGAGTACCTGAATAATAAATATAAGGATAATGCCTCAGCAGAAATGTTGACTTATCCGGCAGTTAATGTTGATGACGGTACAGGAAATAGCATTCTTGAAACATCTGTGAAAAATATGGAAACTTCACAAAAGGCTACTCTTGAATACCAGAATGACTTACATAAATGGTCAATGAATTTTCATATCTGGTCTTCAGGTGTAGAGTTGGTTGCGACAGCTGCCCAAAAGGTTTCTACTGCATTTACAACCCTGTTCCGGGCCAGTGGCTAAACTGCTGCAGGATATAAATGATGATAACAATAAATAAAACAGCGCTTTACCTATCAGTAATCTCACTGGCTCTTCTACTCGGAGGGTGTAAAACTGAACTCTATGGCGGTCTGGATGAAAGCGATGCCAACAGTATGTTGGCCATCATGCTGGATAATAATATCGATGCTGAAAAGATTCCCAATAAAAAAGAAGGCAATTACGCTTTAAATATTGATGAATCAAAAATTCCGCAAGCGATTCGCCTGCTCAATGAATATGGTTATCCACGTGAAAAAGTAACCACTATAGAGCAAATGTTCCAGAAAGACGGCCTGATTTCCTCGCCACTGGAAGAACGGGTACGCTTTATCTATGCACTGTCGCAAAGCGTTCAGGAAACCCTGATGCAGATTGACGGCGTACTGGTCGCCAGAGTCCACGTGGTGTTGCCTGAAAATAATCCGGCGCAACGGGAAGCACAGCCTTCTTCGGCATCTGTGTTTATCAAATACCATCCGGCATATGACCTGGAAAGTATGAAATCGGAAATCAAACTGATTGTGGAAAAAAGTATTGAAGGTCTGAGTTATGACAAGGTGTCAGTAGTCATGGTGCCGGCTCAGCTCAAGGGTTAGCCGGGAGGGCCAGCAATGAATGCCCGTTCTGAGGTTATCCGCCCGTTACAGACAAAAGACTTTACGCGCGTAGCCGAGATCTATGACTTATCGCATAATGCGGAATATTCAGGTGAGGCATACGCGTTTCCTCCGCAGCAACTCGCAGAGACTCCGGCTTTACTGGATTTGTTTCACGCCTCTGATATTTTCGTCTTTGAGGAGGAAGGGGATGTCAAGGGCTTTATAGGTCATCAGGGGCCACATCTCATCTGGCTGTATGTCCATCCGGATTATCAGCGGCAGGGAATTGGCCATCTGTTGCTGGAGTTTTTCCTGCAGCAGCAGAAAGGTTATGGAGTACTTTCTGTAGTAAAAACCAATCAGGCGGCACGCCTGTTTTATCAGCAACATGGCTTTCGTATTAATGGTGAAGATGACTTCAACTACCAGGGGCAAACATTGAAGGCTCTGATATTGGTCATCGGGATTTAACATTACCTCTCAGCAACGCTATAGAGAGAGTGACTCAGCATCTTCCAGCAAACACCACTCCCCTGCCTCAAGCTCATCCGGTAACACCCACGGGCCGATTTGTTCACGATGCAGGCCTACTACCCGGTTCCCTACAGCGGCAAACATGCGTTTCACCTGATGATACTTACCCTCATGAATAGTAAGCCGCACCTGATTATCAGCCAGCATCTCAAGCTGTGCAGGTCGGGTGGGTTGTTGCTCACTATTCAGCATCACTCCCTGCCGCAGCTGTTCAGCGGCTACCTCACTCAATGGCTCAGCCAGTTTAGCCAGATAGGTTTTCGCCACATGATGGTGCGGCGAGGTAATGCGGTGCGACCAGTCACCATCGTTGGTCAACAGCAGCAGGCCGGTGGTATCTTTATCCAGACGGCCAACAATATGCAGGGTATGCCAGTGCGGGTGGTCAACCAGATCCATTACCGTTGGCTGTGAGGCATCTTCTGTCGCACTCACCAGCCCCGCAGGTTTATGCAACATAATGTAAATATTGCCCGGCAGCGCAAGCGGCTCAAAGTCCAGTAACACCTCATCCGAGGCTGTTATATGTGTGGCTGCTTTGGTGATAACATGGCCGCCAACAATAATATGTTTGCCGCGAATGCAACGTTGTGCATCCTTGCGCGACATACCGGTGGCCTGGCTGACGAACTGATCTAAACGCATCGGATTGTGAGCTTGTGTCCCAAAATAAATAACAATAAAGGAATCAGCATGGAACTCAATGATTATCTGCGCATTCTGGCCTCCCGCGACGGCTCTGACCTTTATCTGACTGTCGGTGCGCCACCGGCCGCCAAGTTTCAGGGCTCACTGAAGGCGCTGGCCAAAGACCGCATGACACCGGAAGAACTGCATACCATCGCCTGGCAGCTGATGGACAATGAGCAGCAAAAACAGTTTGAACAAAAACCGGAAATGAATCTGGCGTTGGACAGGGAAGGTATCGGCCGCTTCCGGGTCAATATTTTCAAACAGCGTCACAATATCGCCATGGTGATCCGTAATATCAAAACAGAGATTCCCAATGCCGATGCTCTGGGTTTGCCGGATGTACTGAAAGAAACCATTATGGCCAAGCGCGGCCTGATTCTGTTTGTCGGCGGCACCGGCTCCGGCAAATCCACCTCACTGGCGGCACGGATCGATTATCGTAACCGCAATGCTGACGGCCACATCATTACCATTGAAGACCCCATCGAATACGTTCACCCACATCGCCGTTCAATTGTTAATCAGCGTGAGGTGGGGGTGGATACCGACAGCTATGAAGATGCCCTGAAAAATACCCTGCGTCAGGCACCGGATGTGATTCTGATCGGTGAAATCCGTTCCCGGGAGACGATGGAGCATGCACTGGCCTTTGCGGAAACCGGACACCTCTGCCTGTCCACACTGCACGCGAATAATGCCAATCAGGCACTGGATCGAATCATTAACTTTTTCCCGGAAGAGCGGAAGCAGCAGTTATTGATGGATCTGTCGCTGAATCTGCGGGCTTTTGTATCACAACGGCTGATTCCTACGGTGGATGGCAAACGTACTGCAGCCATCGAAATTCTGCTCGGTACCGCAATGATTGCTGACCTGATTCATAAAGGTGATGTTGGTAGTATCAAGGAGATTATGGAAAAGTCGGAAGAGGTCGGCATGCAGACTTTTGACAGCCATTTATACCGCCTGTACCGGCAAGGAAAAATCACGCTGGCAGAGGCGCTGCGTAATGCCGACTCGGCGAATAACCTTAAATTGCGTATCAGCTTATCTGAGAAACAAACCAAAGAAAAAGAGGACTCTATGTCTACACTGGCTCTGGAACCCAAAGCCGAGGATATCGAAGAGGAGGAAGAGGACGCGTTTCCAATGAGTGCCCCGATGTAAGCAGATTCTCCGGCACATTCCCACATAAAGATTAAACACTGTTTATTTCTCGTCCGCGTGCGTTTATCCTTGCCACGACGCAACGAGAGAGATAACTATGGCCCGTTTCCTGAACGAGAAAGATTACTTTCACGGCAAAGCTGAAAGCACCGGTATACTGCTGGTAAACCTCGGAACACCGGATGCCCCGGATGCGCGTTCATTGCGCAGTTATCTGCGGGAGTTTTTATCCGACCCGCGCGTGGTCGAGATTCCTCGCCTGATCTGGTATCCGATTCTGTATGGCATTATTCTCAATAAACGCCCCAAAGAAAGTGCCAAAAAATATGCTTCAGTCTGGGGAGAAGATGGCTCTCCGCTGCTGGCTATCTCGCAAAAGCAGCAACAGGCATTGCAACGGGAAATGGAGATCCGCTTCAGCGGCCCGGTAAAAATCTATCTGGCCATGCGTTACGGCAATCCTTCGATAAAAAACACCCTCCTGCAGATGAAACAGGAGGGTGTACGGCGCATACTGCTAATGCCGCTGTACCCGCAATACTGTGCTGCAACCACTGCAACCACCATGGATGCGGTTTATGATGAATTCAAAAAGTGGCGCTGGTTACCCGAACTGCGTCAGATTAATCATTATCATGACCATCCCGCTTATATTGATGCACTGGCCAACAGTGTGCGTGATCACTGGCGGCAGCATGAACGGGGCGAGATTCTGATCATGTCTTTTCACGGCATTCCCAAACGTAACCTGACACTGGGTGACCCGTATTTCTGTGAATGCCAGAAAACCGCCCGCTTGCTGGCTGAAAAGCTCGGCTTAAAACCGACTCAATATAAGGTCACCTTCCAGTCACGCTTTGGCAAAGCAGAATGGCTGCAGCCGTATACTGACAAAACCCTGCAGGCCCTGCCCAAAGAGGGTATTAAATCGGCCGATATTATCTGCCCCGGCTTTGCGGCGGACTGTCTGGAAACGCTGGAAGAGATTCAGGAAGAAAACCGTGAGTATTTCATTGCAGCCGGTGGTCAGAACTACCGGTACATTCCGGCACTGAATGATAATCCGGAGCATATCAAGGCATTGGCCGACCTGATTCAGCAACACACACAGGGCTGGAAAGAGACGTCAGGCGGCTGGAGCAAACAGGCACAACAAAAGCAGGCGGAAAAAAGTAAGGAGCAGGCCATCAAACTGGGAGCAGCACAATGACATTTAACTGTAGCGGAAAAGTGGGGCTGATCCTGATTGGCGATGAGCTGCTCAACGGCTCCAGACAGGACAAACATCTGGCAGCGGTGATCAACATTCTCAGCCAGCGCGGCCTGTCACTGACCTGGATACGCATGGTCGGTGATGAAGATGAACTGCTGACCGAGACATTCCGGCAAACACTGGCGACCCGGGACATTGTTTTCAGCTTCGGCGGCATTGGCGCGACACCAGACGACAAAACCCGCCAGTGTTCCGCCAAAGCAGCGGGTGTACGCCTGTTACGCCACCCGCAATTAACGGCCTTGCTGGAAAACCGTTTTGCTGAAGAGGCTTATCCGCAGCGCATAAAAATGGCCGACTTGCCGGATGGTGCCACCCTGATTCCGAATCCGGTGAATCAGATTGCCGGGTTTAAATACCTGAACCATCACTTTGTACCCGGCTTTCCGGACATGGCCTGGCCAATGGTGGAATGGGCGCTGGATACTTACTATCCACAGTATTTCGATGACACGCCTGCAGTAGAGCAACGCTGGCTGTTGTGTAATGTGCATGAAAGCAGCCTGATACCGATGATGGAAGAACTGTTGAGCACTTTCCCCGAAGTCGGATTATCCAGCCTGCCCAGCACTCAGAATCGTGGCCAGATCGACTTTGGCATCAAAGGCAAGGCGCCGGCAGTCGCCGAAGCTGCGAAATGGTTTGAACAGCAAATGGCTGAGCTTAAGGTGGATTGCAAGCCGCTGCAAAATAACGGTTAAGACTGTGACGGCAGGCTCCTTACTCCCGTTAGACAAAGCACTGCTTCATCCCCGGTACTGGCCGACCTGGGCGGGTCTTGGCGGTTTGTGGCTGCTGGCCTGGCTACCCCGGAGACTACGTCACTGGCTGGGGCAACGCATCGGTGATTTCATTTACCGCAGCAACCGCAAGCGGCGCCGGATCATTATGATCAATCTGCAGCATTGCTTCCCGCAACTCAGTGATACTGAACGTAAGCAGCTGACCCGGCAAACCTTACAGTCATACGGTTGCGCCCTGCTGGATTACAGCATTCTGTTTTTCCGCTCCCGCGACTGGCTGGCGACACAGGTCAGCATTGACGGACAAGAGAAACTGGAAGCTGCACTCAGTAATAATGAGAATATCATGCTGCTGCTTGGCCATTCAGTGTGGCTGGAATTTGCCCCGCTGGCTATCGGGCAGCACTACTCTGCCTACGGCTCTTATAAACCGTTTAAAAACCCGGTGTTTAACTGGCTGATTGCCCGCAGCCGTCTGAAAGATGTGGAATTTGTCATTGCCCGCGAAGAAGGCATGATCAAACTGGTACGTGCCATGCAACCGGGACGCATGCTGTTTTTTCTGCCTGATCAGGATCATGGTGCCAAACATTCCGTGTTTGCACCGTTTTTCGCTGCAAGCAAAGCTACCCTGACCACACCGGCACGCATTGCTAAACTCGGTAAGGCAAGTTGTTTTCCGGTAATGACCTTTTTTGACCGGGACAACGGAAAATACAGAACCATGATTGGTGAGCAGCTGACAGACTTCGGACAGGGCAGCGCTGAGCAGGATGCTGCAGCAATGAATGCCGGTTTTGCAACGCTTATAACGAAGCAACCCGGAGAGTATATGTGGCTGCTTAAGCTGTTCCGTACCAGCCCGGATGGCGCAAAAAATCCATACTCAACCCGGTAAATCAAACAGTTATCAGTTATCTCATCAAACAAAGCCGGAAGAATAAAGGACTTTACTCTCCCGACTTTCTATAATGATAAAACTGTATATCTGTTATACAAACAAGGCCTGCTGCTTACCGCTCCAGCTGCGACACATCCCGCACCGCACCCCGCGAGGCCGAAGTGGTCATTGCCGCATAAGCTTTCAGCGCATTACTGACCACCCGGTCACGGTTCACCGGTTTCCAGCCGGCAGCACCTTTGGCCTCCATCGCCTCACGCCGGGCAGCCAGTTCGCCATCAGACAGACGCACACTGATAACCCGGTTCGGAATATCAATGTCAATCATATCGCCTTCTTCAATCAGGCCGATCGCACCACCTTCTGCCGCTTCCGGTGAAACATGGCCAATCGACAGGCCGGAGGTACCACCGGAAAAGCGTCCGTCAGTAATCAGTGCGCAGGCTTTGCCCAGTCCCTTCGATTTCAGGTAAGAAGTCGGATAGAGCATTTCCTGCATCCCCGGGCCACCGCGCGGGCCTTCGTAGCGGATAACCACCACATCGCCGGCCTTGATCTGGTCGCCGAGAATACCGGCAACGGCGGCATCCTGTGACTCAAAAATCCGTGCCGGGCCGGAGAATTTCAGAATACTTTCATCCACACCCGCAGTCTTGACCACACAGCCATCCAGCGCAATATTGCCGAACAGCACCGCCAGACCACCATCCTGTGAATAAGCGTTTTCCTTAGAACGCAGACAACCGTTCTTACGGTCCGTATCCAGCTCCCAGCGCTTGTTCTGTGAAAAGGCCTCCTGAGTCGGCACATTACCCGGTGCAGCACTGTAAAACTCACGCACCGCCTCTGCAGGGTCACGCATAATATCCCACTGATCCAGCGCCGCGCCCATATTTTCACTGTGCACCGTACCACATTCACGATCAATCAGCCCGGCACGATCCAGTTCACCCAGAATGCCCATCACGCCCCCGGCACGATGCACATCTTCCATGTGATACAACTGGGTCGCCGGAGCCACTTTGCTCAGATTCGGCACCTTACGGCTCAGCGCATCAATGTCGGCCACAGTAAAGTCCACGCCCCCTTCCTGCGCGGCTGCCAGCAGGTGCAACACAGTATTAGTCGAGCCACCCATGGCTATATCCAGACACATGGCATTATTAAAGGCTGATTTGCTGGCAATCGAGCGTGGCAGCACCGACTCATCATCCTGCTCGTAATAACGCTTGGCCAGCTCCACGGCGATACGTCCGGCTTTCAGGAACAATTCCTTACGATCGGCGTGAGTGGCCAGCAATGAGCCGTTACCCGGTAAGCTCAGCCCCAGTGCTTCTGTAAGGCAATTCATGGAGTTCGCGGTAAACATGCCGGAACAGGAACCACAGGTCGGGCAGGCGGAACGCTCGACATCATGAACTACTTCATCGGTTTCATCCGGCGTGGCGGCCATGACCATCGCATCGACCAGATCCAGCTTCACAGTCTGGCCTTTGATCACCGCCTTACCGGACTCCATCGGCCCGCCGGACACAAACACCACCGGGATATTCAGGCGCATTGCTGCATTCAGCATCCCCGGTGTGATTTTGTCGCAGTTGGAAATACAGACCAGCGCATCGGCACAATGTGCATTCACCATATACTCCACGGCATCGGCAATGATTTCGCGTGAAGGAAGTGAGTACAGCATGCCGCCGTGTCCCATCGCAATCCCGTCGTCCACCGCAATGGTATTGAACTCTTTGGCAACGCCGCCATGCGCTTCAATTTCACGCGCTACCATCTGCCCCAGGTCTTTCAGGTGCACATGACCCGGCACAAACTGAGTGAATGAGTTGGCAATAGCGATGATCGGCTTTTGAAAGTCATCGTCTTTCATGCCGGTGGCACGCCAAAGGGCACGGGCACCGGCCATATTGCGGCCCCCGGTTGACGTGCGGGAACGGTATTCAGGCATTGTAGTCTCCAGACAGATTTGAACAGATTGAATAAGGCTATATATTCTAACGCCAGAATGACCATTCGTCATATTTCCTGTCATTGTGCAGCTGCACAGAGCACGATAACTTTTTTTGCTCCGTTGGTTCCCTGAAAATTTACTTTCCCTGATTTTACAGCTAGCCTTGGCTTTACCAAGAGATGCGTAGTCAAATCATAAAAAAACACATGGCTACTCAAATAATTATAAAAATATTAAGGCTTTCACGATGGCAGAGTCTCTTTACAACCTTGCTATAACCAAACATACCTCCGAAAAACCGGTTGAGGCACTGGTGCAGGAGGCATTGGAACTATTAGGAATGCCCGGCGACCCCTATATGGAATACAAGCTGTCCGAAGCATTATTGTTCCGGAAAAGTGGCTACATTCTGGAAAATCTCACACTCACCGAAAGTGAACGCTACCAGCAAAAATTACTGAGCATAAACATCGAAACACTCTTACAGCTGTCTACAAAAGCACAGGATAATGCAACAGGCAAGCCAGGCGAAAAGCAGCCATCATCCCGGGAAAGCCAATCAGAAGCGGGAACACCATCAAAAGACAAAAAAAATATTTTCAACAAAGTTAAGCTGGGCTTTCGCAAAAAAAATGCGGAAAAAGAGCCCGAACCAAACCAAGGAAAAGATGAGCTGGCCGACATTCTCAGCAAGGCCATTGACGAAGATACCAATGAAACCTACCAAGAGGCCAAACCGGCTCCGGAAACTCCGGGTATAAAGCAAAAACACCAACCCGTCATTATTCTGGTTAGCATCGCAGCTATTCTGGCCACAGGTATTGCCGCATTTTTTATTTTTGACGAATTCAGCAAAACCGGTACTCAGGTAGCAGAAACAACGACAGCCCCTGAACAGAAAAAACAGGAGGGCACGAAAAAAACCGTTACCACACCACCTGTTGAAAAACTGGCAGCAGCACAACAACCGTCAACAGAAGGAATCAAGGGCAAGGATACTCAACAAAACCGGACGGAAACGGCAGAGGCTGTCACTCTCGCTAAACAGGAAAAACCGTCAGAGCCTGCTTCCGGCTCAGAGTCAGCAAAAGCAATCGCAGTTGCGCCGGAAAAACCCTTACCTCCGGCCATGCCTGCAATAGAACTGAAAAAACTGTTAGCTATTGTTCAGGTAACCAAAGATCAGCGGTTTGGCGATACTGAGAGCGGGCAATATGAACAGCACCTCGGCAAGCTCAAGCGCTTACTGGAGCTGGACAAACCGGATCTTGCACTGGTATTTGCCGAAACAGCTGATGATGCTTATTCAGCAGCTTTGCTGATCCTGTATACAGCCGCAGAGGAGCAAAAAAAGAAACGGACAGAGCATTACGATGACATGTTATTGACCATGAAAAATATTGTTGCCAAATCTGATGCTCCCGAACAAAAGCCGCTACTCACCGCCGCACTCAGCCAGCTGCACCGTATCACCAATCACAGTCGTATTGCTGAAGCGCTTCTGGAACAGGCTTTGCAGGAGACGGACAACTATAAGGGCTCAACAGATCAGCAGGTCGCCTGGCTCACCCGGATGCTCATCGACCATCAGCATTTTTCGCAGCAAGAAGGCAGCAGGCAGCTGATTGCCAAACTGGAAGTCATAGCGACCCGCTTAGCAGCAGAAGAAAATACTGCTGCATCTGCCAGAGACCTTTGTACCCGTCTGGCCGCAATATTAGCCCGCCATGGCGATATGAACGCTGCCACTGAATGGATTAAACGAATTCCTGCGGAGAATGCCCGTCAGGAGCTACTGAGCCAGCTGAAACAGTTATAGCCGGATACCTCATGCAGAGGTTATGACTAAATTTAAAACCTGTTCAGTCGGGATTCGTTTTACATGGCTAGAATGATACGGAATAGCACATAAATTAATCATTCAACATCCATCAGGGTAAAAGCTATGTCCAATGCTATACAATATGCTGACCATAGCGATAGCTTCAAATCAGGGCCAGCCGCAAACGAAAACACATTTGCCTTACAACTGCAAAAAGCAGGCATTAAAGGCGAGCTAAAAAAACTGCAGAAGGTAGCTGAAGATTTTGGCAATGACCCGCTGACTCTGAACTTATTAGCCGCTTACCTCAATCGCTGGTACGCCGGTCGCCTGAACGGTCTGGAAAGCATTCCGGTTCTGCTGGACGAAGAAAAACAAGGCCGGAGCCTGAGACGCATACTGGCCGCTTTTGAGATAAAACTACGTCAGACTTCTGACCTGACGTTGCTATACCTGCTCAGCCTGAGTGACCGTCCTGTTGCACAGGAACACATGAAAATTGTTTTTCGTTCATCCTTTATGGAGCGCTGGCTGACCAAACGCGATGACTACGTGCGTTTTCTCGGGCCATTGGGCAGACTGAATGAGGAACACTGGCACTGGGTTATTGAAAACCTGCGTCGCCTGCATCTGCTGGAAGCACCCATCGCCAAACAGCATGACCTGCTGATGGTCGCTGAACCCATCCGTAACTATTTCAGGAACAAGCTAAAATTACGCAGCCGGGCAGTCTTTTTACAAGGCTCCGCTGATATGGAAAAGCTGTCCAAAGACACGGTTGTAGACTTCCGCAAGCGCTATCAGAGTACACCTGAAATCAAAACCTGGATCTCTCCGGAACTGCAGCAGGAACTGGATCTGGAAGTGGAATCCGTGGAACTGGTCAAAATAACAAAATCTAAGGCCAGACCGATACTTTGGAAGCATGAGGAGCTGGATACCGCGCAGAATCAGCTGGCGGCCTTACGCAAATCACTGGCAGCATTAAAAAACCAGACTCAAAAACTGGCTCAGCAACTGTCCGATAACAAAGTTAGCTCCGGAACACAGGATATTGCAACTGGCACTGGTCAGGAACTTGTCTGACTGCGATAATCCGCCGCATGGCTCTATTACATCTGCGCAATATTCTGCTTGAGAACGGTGATAACCGTTTATTTGACGGTGTCGATTTACAAATCGAAGCCGGTGAACGTTTGTGTCTGGTCGGACGCAACGGCACCGGTAAATCCACCCTGATGAAACTGTTATGCCGTGAAGTGATCGCGGATGACGGTGAAATCATTCACTCCCCCGAACTGAAAATTACCCGATTGCAGCAGGATGTGCCGCATGGGGATGACATCAGCGTCTTCGATATTGTTGCCCAGGGAATGGACACGCCGGATGAGGAAGAAGAGTGGCAGATAAAGTGGCAGGTTGATACCGTGCTGTCACGTCTGCAACTGGATGGTGAGGTGACCTTTGAATCGCTGTCGGGCGGCTGGAAACGGCGGGCATTACTGGCTCGGGCACTGGTGGGCGAACCGGACTTACTATTGCTGGACGAACCGACCAACCACCTGGACATTCCCGCTATCGAGTGGCTGGAAAAGTTCCTGCTCTCATGGCAGGGAACCCTTTTATTCGTCAGCCATGACCGTACTTTCGTACAGAAACTGGCCACACGGATTATTGAGCTGGATCGCGGCAAGCTCACCAGCTGGCCGGGTGATTTCAGCAAATATCAGAAAAATAAACAAGCCGCGCTGGAAGCCGAAGAGCAACAGGCTGCGCTGTTTGACAAACGGCTGGCACAGGAAGAAGCCTGGATCCGCCAGGGCATTAAAGCCAGACGTACCCGCAACGAAGGCAGGGTAAGACGGCTGGAATCCATGCGCGAGGAATTCCGCCAGCGCAGAACACAGCAGGGCACTGTTAAAGCCCAGATCGGACGGGCTGATGCCTCCGGTAAACTGGTGATTGAAGCTGAAAATCTGAGCCATGGCTGGGATGGGAAGAAGCTGATCAATCACTTTGACATCACCATTCTGCGTGGGGATAAGATCGGTATTATCGGTCCCAACGGGGTGGGGAAAACCACGCTGATCAAGCTGCTGCTGGGCAGACTGCAGGCCGATTCCGGGACTATCCGCCAGGGCACAAAACTGGAAATTGCCTATTTTGACCAGCATCGCGCGCAGTTCGATGATGAAAAAAACCTGCGCGATAATATTGCCCCGTCGACAGATTTTGTTGAAATCAATGGTCAGCAAAAGCATGTCATCAGCTATCTGCAGGACTTTCTTTTTACCCCGCTGCAAATCCAGAAGCCGGTCAAGGTGTTGTCCGGCGGTGAACGTAACCGTCTGTTATTAGCGCGTTTATTTGCCCAGCCCTCTAATCTGCTGGTGCTGGACGAACCGACTAATGACCTGGATGCAGAAACGCTGGAGTTACTGGAAGAGCTGCTGATCGAATATCAGGGAACCCTGTTACTGATCTCGCATGACCGGAGCTTTCTGAATTCCGTGGTCACCCGCACCATTGTTTTTGAACAGGGCGAAGTGAATGAGTACGCCGGTGGTTATGATGACTGGCTGCTGCAGCGTCCGGAGCCTAAACAGCCGGCAGAAAAAGAAAAAGCGCCTGTGGGCAAGGCTGTGGATAAAACTGTGGAAAAGAAAAACAGCCCACCCTCTGCAACAGCGGCTAATGACAATAAACCGAGAAAACTGAGCTATAAAGATCAGCGTGAACTGGAACAATTGCCCCAGCTGATTGACGGGTTGGAACAGCAAATTGCCGCGTTGCACGACGAAATGGCCAAACCTGAGTTTTATCAGCAAGACAAAGACGCCATCACTGCCGCACAGGATGAGCTGGAAAAACTGGAGCAGGAACTGGAGCAGGCGTTTGCCCGCTGGGAAGAGCTGGAAGCCTGACTATAGCTTAATAAAAAATCAGCATAATAAATTGATTATAAATTAAATTTGTTTATCAGATGAGGGTCTGTTACCTTTATTCGTAGACTCAGAATTTTCCGGAACTGACGCCCCCAAGACCGGGAAATGATCAGCAGAGCCGGATGCCCTGCGCATAAATAAAAAAACAATATTCGGCATGAAAATAAAAATCAGCTATTTGCTCCTTTATTGCGGAGTGTTTCTGCTCGCCGCCCCCGACACAAAGGCAGACCAGATTGTATCCCCGTCAACCGCTCACCCGTTTGTAGCTGCCGGAGATACAGTTAATGTCAGTCTGGAATATCAGGCCAGCGCTCCGGAAACCGCCACCGAAAGCGGGCTGGGTTTGCGCATCCATTATGACTCCGGCCAGGTCACCCCCGTCAGCATCGCACTGTACCCGGCAGCATTACAACCCTATAGCGACCTGAACACAGACAGTGAAGATTTTGATAATGATCCGCAAACTGACCGCTATTTTATTGTCAGCTGGATAGACTTTGATACGCAGTGGCCGGGAGCGGGAAAACTGCCCCTGCCGCTAGCCAATTTAGATTTTACGGTAAATGCTAACCTGAGCGGCGTTACCCGGATCGGCTTCAGTGCCTCTGCCACCGCAAAAAACACTGCGTTTCAGTCAGTCCCTCTGTCATTGTGCCCGAAACCCACCCTCTCAGTGAGCAACAATCTCAACACGCTGACTGAAGGCCAAACGACCTTTCCGCCACCCCGGTTTATATTTCAGGCTGAGCAGACAATTCCGGCAGTTTGCGGTGACCTGAACATTAATTACACAGCTAGTGGCACTGCCAGTTCAGGCAATGACTACACCCCCCTGACAGGCACGATCACCATTCCCGGCGGACAAAGCAGCGCAGAACTCATGGTGAATATTATTGATGATGACCTGGTGGAAACAGATGAAACCCTGCTTATCGCATTGCAAAACAGTACGGATTACCAGCTGAGCAGTTATACGTCATCAACCCTGACCATCCAAAGCGACGACCAGACATCAGCACTGCCGGAAGTTAACCTTTCCGCAGCCAAACTCAGCGTCACTGAAGGTCAGGGAGGCAGCCTGCTGATATTTGCTGAACGGACACAAAGCAACCTCAGCCAGCCGCTGGAGGTTCTAATTGAACTGGAAGGCACAGCCGGTACCGAAGATTACCATGACTTTCCCGGCTCAATCACCATCCCTGCCGGTAAAACCAGAGCCTATACTATTCTGCTGCTGAAAGACGATGCCGAACAGGAGGCCGATGAAACCCTGAACATCAATATTGTCGCATCTGACGCTTATCAGCGTGGTGCCAACAGCAGCCTGCAACTGGTTATTCAGGATGATGAGTTAAATCAGAACACCAGTCTTCCGGTCATTGCCGGTGGCACAGCACAGGCGACTCACCCGGCATCTGCCATACAGAAAAATCATCCGATTCCAACCAGTAGTCAATGGATGCTGATGCTGATGAGTCTGCTGTTAAGCGGTCTGGCAACACTGCGACTACGCCCCGGTAAGACCGGAAGCCAAACCAAAGAGGCAGCAAAATGAAAAAAACTCTGCGCGCTATCTGCCTGACCCTTTTCTCTTTACCCGTGTTTTCATCGCTGCAGGCGCAGCCACTCAATGTGCCTTCAGAAATATATCAACCGCCACAACAGAAATCACAGAGCTCACAACCATCCCGCTCACTGAAACTGCCGGTTACTATAAGCTCAAAAAGCACACAGAGCGGCAATAAACTGACTTCCGTGACACTCGCCGCACCACTGGCGAAAGAATTGCAGGGTCTGGAAAATCAGAGTACGCAACGCAAAGCATTTCAGATCGGCATACGGCGTGATTTACCGGCATTGCCAAATATTACAGAGTGGGCATGGCAGCCGGTCAGTGGCGGACAAGCCGGACAATTTGTCATTACTTCTGAACAGGCTGCCCGCATCCGTATTTTGCTGCAAACCGAACAGCCATTGCCTCCCGGCACCGAAATCCGTATCTATGACCCGGCCAATAAAGACACAGTATTCGGCCCTTACACACAGCAGGACTTTCAGACTGACCAAACCGGCAGCCGGTCAACATTCTGGACACCAACGCTGGCAAGTGAGCAACTGGGTATTGAGCTGTTTCTGCCACAGAGTGTCGATCCGGCGGCAGTGAAACTGAGCATTCCCCTGCTCTCACATGTTGCATACGATATAAATACCCGGCAGTTTAAATCCGGCACCCTGAAAGCCTTTTCCAGCTGTGATGTCAGCATTGCCTGTGCCCCACAGGAGTGGCAGGAAACCGCCAAATCCGTCGCCCGCTACATTTTTACCGGCTCAGATGGCAATACCTATCTGTGTTCCGGCACCCTGCTGGCTGACCTGGATAACACAACACAAGTGCCCTATTTTCTCACCGCCGCACACTGTGTTGATAACAGCAGCAGTGCCGCCTCCATAGATTTCTTCTGGCTGGATCGGGAAAGCAGTTGCGGAGCCGGTGATGCCAGCCCGGTACAGATTTCCGGCGGAGCTGTGCTGCTGCATACTCAGGGCAGTCTGGACAGCACACTGTTACAAATCAATAATGCACCGCCTGCTGGCACCCTTATGTCAGGCTGGTCACTGGAGCCTATGCAAAATCCGGATGCTGTCGCTGGTATTCACCACGCACTGGGAAACCCGAAACAGTTTGCCGCAGGTAATTTCAGTGGCTATACCAGAATCAGCAGTGCCAGCGGTGGATACACCATCCATCAGGATCCGCTGGGTGATTTTTTTCAGGTCTACTGGAGTAGCGGCATTACCTCGCCCGGCAGCAGTGGCTCCGGCTTGTGGGCAACCGTGGACGGCCAGCGCCTGTTAAAAGGTAACCTGCTCGGTGGCTCGTCCAGTTGCAGCACACCGGATGCCCCCGATGACTATGCCAGACTGGACAGGTTTTATCCTTATGTTGCTGACTGGCTGGGCAGCGTTAACACACCACTACCCGGATTACTGAACAACAGCGGCGCACCACTGGCACTGGTTGACGGCATTTTACTGGGAAGATACCTGGGCGGCATACGTGGCACGGCTTTGCTGGCCGGGATTAGCGATGCAACGGTTGATATTAATGCGCTGGAGGGACGACTGGCTGATGCGGCAAGTAATATGGATATTGATCAGGACGGCTCAAAAACCCGTGACAAAGATGCTTTGTTATTAACCCGTTATCTGGTAGGTCTGCGGGGAAGTAAACTGATTGAGGGAGTTGAACTCAGTCAGTCAACTAACAATACATCAGGGGCAATAACCGGTGCTATAGAAGCACTTTTACAGGGTGAGTAAAAATTCAAGCACAACGTAAACAGCGGACAGAAGCAAGAAACCCCGGATAAATCAAAGGCCTGCTCTGTAACCAGAACAGGCCTTTAAAACGTTACATCTTAACTCCCTAAGCTGTAACACATCCTCACTAGCGGTTGAGGAATCTGGTAACTCAATAATGAGTATTGAGTTTATTGAGCCAATATAACAAGTTATCCACACAAGTCAATAAGCATTTGTTTTCAAAAGAATTATTATGTAACGATATACTAATATTCATTTAACGTTCATTTCGCTTTTATTCTGTGCCTATAATATGAGTCCCGTAACCAGGGCACAACTAAATGTTCAACTATATTGATAACAATCAAGACCTTTCTGCCTACCTTGAGCGTGTAAAATCAGCCCGATGGGTTATGCTGGACACCGAGTTCATCCGTGAAAAAACCTATTTCCCCAAACTTTGCCTGATCCAGATTGCCACCGAAGACACTCTGGCCTGTGTCGATCCGCTGGCTATTGAGGATCTGAGCGGGTTATTTGACTGGCTGAAGCGTGAAGAGATGACCAAGGTTTTTCACGCGGCCTGGCAGGATCTGGAGATTCTCTACCAGCTCAGTGGTTCTGTACCCGTACCGGTCTTTGATACACAAATAGCAGCGGCCGTACTGGGGCTGGGTGACCAGATGGGCTATGCGCGGCTGGTCGAACAACTGCTGGATATTCAGTTGGATAAATCACAATCTCGCACCGATTGGTCAAGGCGCCCCCTGAACCAGAAACAGCTGGAATATGCGATTGCAGATGTCGTGCACCTACGCGACATGTATCCGATCCTGCTGCAACAACTGGAGGAAACCGGCCGCCTCAACTGGCTGAAGAAATCATTTAAGCACCTGCAAGACCCGACCCAGTATGAGCCTGATCCACGCAACAGCTGGAAGCGCGTCAAAGGCGTACAACTGCTCAAGCCAATTCAGCTCACAGCATTACGCGAGCTGGCGGCGTGGCGGGAAGAGCGTGCAGTCAGCAAAGACCTGCCGCGGCGCTGGTTGCTGTCCGATGAAGTGCTGCTGGATATGGCGCGCATGAAAATCTCTGATGCCGAAGGTTTTCAGCAAATCAGAGGGTTAAAGCCGGAACAGATCAAACGCCACGGTGCCACCTGGCTGCAGCTGATTAAAGACGGTCAGGCGCTGCCACGCGAAGAATGGCCGGAACTGCCCAAAAAACGCAAGCTGGATACCCAATTAGCGCTGGTGGCTGACTTGCTGATGGTGCTGGTCAACCAGCAGGCCAGGGAAAATAATATTTCCCCGCAAATGATTGCCACCCGCAGTCAGGTTGAAAAAATGCTGGCCGAAGGCCGTACAAAACTCTCGGATGACTGGCGGGGCAGCCTGATGAATGACCTGTTTACGCAGCTGCTGAACGGGGAAACTGCATTGAAGATTGATAACCTGCAACTCAGGATTGATAACTGATATTCCACCCTGTTTGATGGTATATTCCGGTTTTTCAAAAGACTGATGTGAATCCGATGAGTGACCGTATCGCCAGTGTTGAACGCAATACCCTTGAAACCAAAATCAGAGTATCCATTAATCTGGATGGCAGTGGTAAATCTTCTTTTGCCACCGGAGTTCCTTTTCTGGAACACATGCTGGATCAGATTGCCCGCCACGGCATGATCGATATTGATATTCAGTGTGAGGGTGACAACCACATTGACGATCATCACACTGTCGAAGATATAGGTATCACCCTGGGCCAGGCGTTTAACCGGGCCATCGGTGACAAAAAAGGCATCTGCCGTTATGGCCATGCCTATGTTCCATTAGACGAGGCATTATCACGGGTTGTGATTGATTTTTCCGGACGCCCCGGACTGGAGCATCACGCAGATTATCTGCGCTCACACATCGGTAGTTTCGATACCGACCTGTTTTATGAGTTCTTCCAGGGCTTCGTCAATCATGCACTGGTCACCCTGCACATTGACAACCTCCGTGGCCGGAATGCACATCACATTGCGGAGACGGTTTTCAAAGCCTTCGGCCGCGCATTACGCATGGCCATCACCCCGGATCCGCGTATGGCCGGTATTATGCCATCAACCAAAGGCAGCCTTTAATGCAAAAAATTGCAATCATTGATTACAATATGGGCAACCTGCACTCTGTACAACGTGCGGTGCAGCACACTGCCCCGGATAATGCTGAGGTAAAAATTACCGCTGATGCCGACTTTATCCGTCACGCTGACCGGGTTATTTTTCCGGGTCAGGGTGCGGCACGGGACTGCATGCGTGAACTACAGGTGCTGGGGCTGGATGAAGTCGTCCGCGAGGTTATTAAAAGCAAGCCCTTTCTCGGCATCTGCATGGGCATGCAGGTATTGATGGAGCATTCTGAGGAAAATGGCGGCATCCACTGCATGGGCTATTACCCCGGTGAAGTCCGTTATTTCGGTAATATTGAGCAGTCTGCTGAAGAGCGTATCAAGATTCCGCAAATGGGCTGGAACCAGATCTGGCACAAGGGCGACCACCCGCTGTGGCAGGGAATCGCGGACGGCTCACGTTTTTACTTCGTACACAGCTACTATGTTGATCCACAAGACAAATCCATCATCAGCGGCGAAACCGGATACGGCGTCCGTTATGCTTCGGCCATTGCCAAAGATAATGTGTTTGCCATCCAGGCTCATCCGGAAAAATCGGCAGATGACGGCTTACAGCTGCTGGCTAATTTTATGAGCTGGAACCCATAACCGCCGCAAAACCGGCTGTTCCGGATTTATTGATAAATGTGGTTCAGAATGCGCCGCGCTCATAATCCCACATCACACTTTCGTCCGTGGCAATAGCAGTGCGCAGTAATTCAACCAGAGGATAAGCCCGCCGGTTAATCGGAACCGGCGGTTCTTCATCTTCCTTCGCAGGCTCTTCATACTCAGAGACATCACCTTTTAATGCTTTTTCCAGCGTGGCCAGCCGGTCAGCAACATCCCCGGCGCGGATGGCACTGGGAATGGTTCCGCTATGCCCCATTAGTTTCAGCAGGTTGGTCGCATCTTTTTCAAACATGGAAACGCTGGCAGCTGATTTACTGGTAAATCTGACTAACATGAGCTTTCCTCCGCTAAGGTAAAAATGGATTGTTTCCGTTACAATATAGCACTTTTCAGTACCGCAGCAGAAAGGAAGCACAAATGTCCCAACCTGATATTGAACGTGTAAAAAGCTATCTCCTGGGACTTCAGGATGATATTTGCGCACAACTGGAAGCTGAAGACGGCAGCGGACGCTTTGTAGAGGAAGAATGGCAGCGTGAAGCCGGAGGTGGCGGCAGAACCCGGGTACTGAGTAACGGCGCTGTCATTGAGCAGGGGGGTGTCAATTTCTCCCACGTATACGGCGATCAGATGCCACCATCCGCCACAGCGGCCCGCCCCGAACTGGCCGGACGTAACTTTCAGGCCTTGGGCGTCTCACTGGTAATTCATCCGCATAACCCGTTTGTACCCACGTCACATGCCAATGTGCGTTTTTTTATTGCTGAAAAAGAAGGCGAAGAGCCGGTCTGGTGGTTTGGCGGTGGTTTTGATCTGACGCCTTACTATCCGTTTGAAACGGACTGTGTTGAGTGGCACCAGACCGCAAAAACAGCCTGTGATCCGTTCGGTGATGATGTTTACCCGCGCTATAAAAAATGGTGTGATGACTACTTCTTTTTAAAGCACCGCAATGAAACCCGTGGCGTGGGCGGCTTGTTTTTTGATGACCTGAATCAGCCCGGCTTTGAAGACTCTTTCGCCTTTATGCGCAGTGTCGGTGATCATTATATCAAAGCCTATCGTCCGATCATGAACCGGCGTAAAGATACCCCTTTCACAGAGCAACACCGCGACTTCCAGCTCTACCGGCGCGGACGTTATGTTGAATTTAACCTGGTATTTGACCGTGGCACCCTATTCGGCCTGCAAACCGGCGGACGCACCGAATCCATCCTCATGTCACTGCCACCGCTGGTAAAGTGGCGCTATAACTGGTCACCGGAGCCGGGCAGCGAGGAAGCACGTTTGTACGAGGATTATCTGCGCCCCAGAGACTGGCTGTCTCTTTGAAAGCAGGCGGAGACAACAGATCAAGTGTCCGGAGCAGAATTCCGGGCTAAAACATAATTTTAGCGAACACAGGACTGTCGGTAGTTATCGCAGTTTATTCATTTGCAGCGCCCGCTCAATATTGACCAGACCATATCCAAAGTCATTGTCGCGTCCGCTGCTGCCCAGATCAATAGCGGTTTTTTCCAGCATTACCGGCCTGAAACTCTGCCGGTTGATTGACATCAGCAGAGCGATAACACCTGTCACATGAGCAGTAGCCAGCGAAGTGCCACTGGCACGGTTGAATGAGCCGCGTGGTGCCGTGGTAAGAATATCCACACCGGGAGCGGCCAGATCAATATAAGAGCCGCGGTTGGCCAGACCGAAAATATTTTCGGCCTGATCTACTGCGGTGACCGCAATCACATCCGGAATAGCAGCCGGGTAAGCCGGCTCAGCACCGGGGCCATTATTACCTGCTGAGGCTACGACGACGATTCCGCTATCAATTGCCTTCCTGACCATTTTCCCGACCAGATCATCCCGGCCACCGGCAAAACTGAGGTTCATAATATCAACCCGCTGGCCAATACAGAAATCCATTGCCCGGGCAACCAAGCCGGCGTTACTGGTGTACTCACCGGATTTGGCGTCAACACTGAAGGCACTCATCGAAATTAATGAGGCTTCGGGAGCAACACCAATGCGGGGGTTCTTGCTAATAATAACACCTGCCACTTCGGTACCATGCCGCAGTCCACCCGCGCTGCCATTGATTAACTGATAACTCTGCACCCTGGCGTTATCCAAAGAGCTGTGGCTGGCATCAATGGCAGTATCAATCAGGCAAACTTTAGTGCCGCGGCCTTTGGTGTATTTATGTGCTGTTTCAATACCCGTCAGTGCCATGGGATAATTTTTACGCTGCCTTCCCGGCTCAACAGCAGCAGTAAAAAACAGATTATTAGTACTGGCTTCAATCTCTTTTTGCTGCTGATTTATTTTTTGAACCAGATCCGGCGGACTCTGACCATTGGTGGATGCAGTAATCATTGTTTGCCGGATTGATTTCAGTTTGTGATTCGATTTTTCCTGCAGACCAAACTGCCTCATGACTGCTTCTGAAAAGTTTTCCGGCTTGCGTGCGTCGTATAGCAGTAACAACTCATTATCGGCATAATCCGTACGTGGCGGGCGATTTACCGCCGGGACACACCAAAGCGAAGAAGCCTGACAGGAGGGGTGAATAGCCGGAGATACGGCCTGCTGTGCCATGGTTAATAGCGGAAAAAACAATCCGCACAGAGCTGATAAAACAGCAACATAACGTAACCCCGGGCTCCTGCGCATATTCAAGTGTTTCTGCATTAACTATTGATCCTGGTATTGAGCACCAATAAACGACACCGGTGACTTCTTATCCGCAGCCTGCTGCCTGATCGCATCGACAACAGCCTCCGCATCTTTTGCAGAACCGGTACTCATCTCGACAGAGAACAAATTCATACTATCCGGGCCGCCTACTATCCGGGCATTCCATTCATTCAGAAAATCACAAACCTCAACATGCTGAGCATCCTCCTGAAACTCGACCAGAAACAACATTTTCTGTCGCCCGGTAGCGTTATTATCCGTTACCGGATTTGCTACGGAAGCTGATTTATAGGTGGCAGAAGGTTCAGGTGACGCTGTTAACTGCATATAAGCCAACACACCAACCTGTAATACCAGCAAACCGGCAAAAACGGCATTCGCCGGAGACAGCCAGTCCAACTCAAATAAGGGTGTACTAAACAATTTTTTCCACCAGCTCACCCGTGTTGGTACCGGCCTTTGTCTTTCAACCGCATCATTAAATGAGTTTTCTTCCGCCCCCCATTTATCATCCTGCTCAATACGTGCCAATGTATTGGCCAACCGTTGCTCAGTCGTGTCCAGTGCGCTGAGCTCAAGTAAACGACTGTTATCCTTGACCAGACGCATCATTTGTTCTTCTTTCAAAAACTCTTTGCGTAACTCAGCGGATTGCTCCAGCGCTTTGCTCACCAGTTCTTGTTCTTCTACAGACAATTTATTAGTCAGATACCAGGGTAACAATAACCGGGCTTCATCAATCAGCTTGTCTGACTTATCGGAGTTCATCATAAAAAAACCATTTAAAATTCAAAGTGCATGAGACCCGCCTTTTCCAGCATTTGACCCAAACGCTTGCGGGCATAGAACATGCGTGTTTTGACTGTATTTTCTGAAATTCCCAGAATCGCCGAAACTTCCTTAACCGACTTATCCTCAAAATAAGTCAGCCGTAAAACGTCGCGGTGCTCATCAGTCAAATGATTCATCAGACGAATCAACTGTTGTTGCATATCTTCCTGCTCACGCTCTTCTTCCGGCGTGGCAGCAGTATCAACCATAGATGCCAGACTACGCTCATCATCCAGCGTAATTTCCCGGGTTTTGCGTAACCAGGAAATCATCTTGTTGCGCGTAATCGAGTAAACCCATGTGGAAACCTTAGATTTTCCTGCAAACTTCCCCGCTGAACGCCACACATCAAATAAGGCATCGTCCACAATATCTGCAGCCTGTGCCACATCATCTCTCAGCAGTCTGGCACAGTAAATAACCAGTTTCGGTTGGTACTTACGGTACAAATGGCTAAAGGCCTCACGATCCCCGCGAGCGACTTTGTCTAACAGCCCGAAGTCTTCATCGTAATCAATTTCGATCTTTTCTGTCCCCTGCCGGGTTGATCCGCTCATAGTTTATGTCGATATGAAAAAGTAAATGGTTTAATTTTTTTGAAGTTTTTACTGATGTTAGTCTTCAAAAAAATTTTTACAGAAAAATGTAACTTTACCTTGAACCAGCCGGAAAGCTCATGCGACTGAAGGACAAGTAAGTGATTCCTGCAAGTTTAAAGCCTTATTTAGGGTATGACCAGCAAGCAGTGATCTGTACCGTTTACACACAAACTACACACTCGATAGTTATAAGAAAAATTTATAATACTCCCTCGCAAGTCTGACGGATCTTCGGATCCGTCCTTTTTATGCCCTTAGATGTATATCCTGCCTCTGCACCGGACTGATATTATTCGCCAGTATCACCCTCGGACCGGTTAGCCCGCTAATCAGTACCAGACGGCCAGTTTATTAATAGTTTGAGGTACCACAACCATGTATCAGATTGGCACCACACTGACACAATATATAATCCATGAACAACGCCACCATACCGATGCCACCGGTGAATTCACCGGACTGCTAAATGATATTGCCACTGCCTGTAAAAAAATTGCCTCACTCACCAATAAAGGTGCGCTGGTCGGTGTACTGGGTGCTGCCGGTTCCGAAAATGTCCAGGGCGAAGAACAGAAAAAAATGGACATCATTACCAATGATGTCTTCATTGAAGCACTGGAAAACACCGGTCACGTGGCCGCTATGGCATCCGAGGAAATGGAAGAGGTTTATAACCTGCCCGCCGGTAAACCCCGTGGCTCCTATCTGATAACATTCGACCCGCTGGATGGCTCATCCAATATGGATGTCAATGTATCTGTAGGCACTATATTTTCTATTATGAAAGCACCGAAGGGTGTTGAGAACCCGACCGCTGAAGATTTCATGCAACCCGGTACTACTCAGGTTGCAGCCGGTTACTGCCTGTACGGCCCGTCAACCATGATGGTGCTTTCTACCGGTAACGGGGTAAATATGTTCACGCTGGATCGCAGCTGTGGCGAGTTCATTCTGACCCGGAGTGAAGTCAAAATACCGGCAGACACTCAGGAGTTTGCTATTAATGCCTCTAACCAACGCTACTGGGAAGCCCCGGTACAACGCTATATCAGCGAGTGCCTGCAAGGTGCGGAAGGCCCGCGCGGCAAGAATTTCAATATGCGCTGGGTGGCGTCCATGGTGGCTGAAGTACACCGCATCCTGACCCGGGGCGGGATTTTCATGTATCCGGTGGACGAAAAAATCCGTGCCAGTGGTAAAGCCGGTAAACTGCGCCTGATGTATGAAGCCAATCCGATGAGTATGCTGATTGAGCAGGCTGGAGGCGCTGCTACCACCGGACGTGAGCGGATTCTGGACATTCAGCCCACAGAACTGCACCAGCGTGTTCCTGTGGTGCTCGGTTCCAAAAATGAGGTTGAGCGGGTCACGGCTTACCACTCAGAATAAACACAGTCCTTTAATCATTTACACATCCACATGCAGGTGGCCTTCGCTGCCCGCATGTGGCTTTACCCCCCACTCAAAGTGATATTTTCACTAAAAACCCGCCTTATATCTGAAAAAAACCATCCATAATATTGATCTTCCTCTGATTTTTTTATCCCAATTGCCGTATCATTCCCTATCTCTTCAGGAAGAAGAGCTTCTACCACCCTATCTCTTTGTAAATACTCTTTGTAAATAAAAAAACAGGAACAACTATGGCTGATGAATTAACCCAGGCGGCACTGGACTACCACCGCTACCCCACCCCCGGAAAACTTGAAGTAAACCCGACCACCAACATGGTTAACCAGCGCGATCTGGCACTGGCCTACTCACCCGGCGTTGCCGTTCCCTGTATGGCAATCGCGGATGACCCCTCCAAAGCAGCAGACTATACGACACGGGGAAATCTGGTCGCTGTCATCAGTAACGGCACTGCGGTTCTGGGCTTAGGTGCTATCGGCCCGCTGGCCTCCAAACCGGTGATGGAAGGTAAAGCGGTACTGTTCAAGAAATTTGCCGGTGTGAATGCCTTTGATATTGAAGTGGATACCACTGATGTGGATCGCTTCGTGGATGCCGTCAGCCTGCTCGAACCCACTTTTGGCGGCATCAATCTGGAAGACATTAAGGCACCGGAGTGCTTTGAGATTGAAAAACGTCTGAAAGAAATCATGAATATCCCGGTATTCCATGATGATCAGCACGGCACTGCAATCTGTGTCGCCGCCGCGATCCGCAACGGTCTGCGTGTAGCAGGTAAAAACATCGAGGATGTGCGTCTGGTGTGCTCCGGTGCCGGTGCAGCGGCCATTGCCTGTCTGAACCTGCTGCAGGAAATGGGTCTGAAGAAAGAAAACATCATCGTCAACGACCGCTTCGGCATTATCTACAAAGGCCGGGTGGATGAGATGAACCCCTATAACTCGGCTTATGCGGTGGATACCGATGCCCGCACCCTGGACGATGTCATGCAAGGTGCAGACATTTTCCTCGGCTTGTCCGCACCACGTATCCTGAGTCAGGAAAATGTCAAAAAAATGGCAGAAAACCCGCTGATTCTGGCCCTGGCCAATCCGGAGCCGGAAATCCGCCCGGATCTGGTCATGGAAGTCCGCCCGGATGCGATTGTGGCAACAGGGCGCAGTGATTACCCGAATCAGGTCAATAACGTGCTGTGTTTCCCGTTCCTGTTCCGGGGTGCCCTGGATGTTGGTGCCACAGAGATTAACGAGGCGATGAAAGTTGCCGCTGTGGAAGCGATTGCCGATCTGGCTACCCGCGAAGCCTCCGATCAGGTTGTATCCGCCTATGGCGGCAAGGCTTTCAGTTTTGGCCGCGAATACCTGATCCCGAAGCCATTTGATCCGCGCCTGATGACCATCGTCCCGTCACGGGTTGCCAAAGCGGCCATGGACTCCGGGGTCGCCGCCCGCCCGATTCAGGATTTTGCAGAATATCAGCGCCACCTGGAAACCTTTGTCATCCGTTCCGGTATGACGATGAAACCACTGTACGAACGTGCCCGCAACACACCACAGCGTATTATTTTCGCTGAAGGTGAGTCACGCCGGGTCATTAATGCGGTACAGATTCTGGTTGACGATGGTATCTGTGAGCCAATTCTGCTGGGGCGTCCGGCAAAGATTGAACAAATTATCGAACAATACGGCCTGCGTCTCACACCGGGCGAAAATATCAAAATCATCGATCCGCTGGATCATGAGGACTACCATGCCTGTGTTGATGAGTATTACTCACTGACCTGCCGCAAGGGTGTTACACCGGCGTATGCCAAACGCATGATTAACTCCATCCCGACCGCACTGGCTGCCATGCTGGTCAGGCTGGGCAAGGCTGATGCCATGCTGGCCGGGGTCGAGGGTAACTATGTATCCCATCTGCGTGACGTGCGCTCCCTGATCGGGGTAAAAGACGATACCAATGATCTGGCAGCCGTCACCATGCTGATCCTGAAAAAAGGCACTTACTTCCTCACTGACACCCATGTCAAAGTCAATCCCGATGCCCGGCAGGTTGCCAACAATACAGTCATGGTTTCACAACTGATAAAAAGTATTGGCATTGAGCCGAAGGCCGCCCTGTTGTCCGACTCGAACTTTGGCAGCCGTGAAAATGCCGAGTCTCACAAAATGCAGGAAGCATTAACCATTCTGCGTACTGAGCACCCGGACATTGTGGTGGATGGTGAAATGCATGCCGATGCCGCACTGTCACAGGAAATCCGTGACCGCCTGTTCCCCGACTCAGCCTTTGAGGGTGCGGCCAATCTGTTGGTTTGCCCGTCGCTGGAGTCCGGCAATATTGCTTACAATATGGTGAAAATATTGGGTGACGGTATTCCGGTCGGCCCGATTCTGGTGGGCACAAAATACCCGGCTCATATCCTGACCGAAAGCACCACTGTGCGCGGTATTGTAAATATGGCGACCATTGCTGCAGTGGACTCACTGGAACGCAAAGTCAACGGTTAAGGCAAATCCCGGCGACCGCATGCACTTAAACTCCCTGCCAGGCTGACGGCAGGGAGTTTCAATCTGCCCCCCGTAAAACCCGTTTGTGCTAACATTGTCACCAGTCAGGGGTGAGCAATATATTACGCCCCCGTAAATTATTTCCGGAAAGTTTGGAGTTATTCATGAAAACCAAAAGTTTAGCCACTGCACTGTTTATCCTGAGCCTGTGTGCAGTCACACCGGCATTACAGGCAGCGGACAACTGGCGGGAAGTCCTCAATAAATCCGGTATTGTCCTGTCACAGCGCGATCTGCCGGGTAAAACCTATCAGCAGATACAGGGGCAGATGACCCTGAAAGGCCGTATTGATGCGCTGGTGGGTATTCTGAATAACCCCGGTTTATGTAAACAATGGCTGAACGGCTGCCTCGCCTCCAACGTTGTCAAACAGATAAATCCCGCAGAACGAATCAACTACACGGTGGTTGATGTTCCGTTTCCGTTCCAGGACCGGGATATGCATGTCCGCTCCAAAGCCAGCTATGACAGCAAAACTGACACAGTCACCATTGCTTTACAGGGTATTGATAATTACGCAGGTGCCCAGCAAAACCGGGTACGGGTTAAGTCACTGAACGGCTTCTGGCGCTTCAGACAGCTGGATGAACAACAGGTCAGCGTCAGTTATCAGATGTACAGCGATCCCGGTATCACGCCGGTCGCAGCAGTCAATTCCTTCTCTGCTGACAGTCTGTTCAAAACCTTCAGCAATTTACGCCAGCTAGCCAGCAGCCCGGCACACCGGGGCGTGCGTTTCAGTCCTGCTGAATTAAAGGCAATCACAGTACGCTGAGGCAAGTTCTGCCATTCTGCTTTCCAAAAAAATACCCGCCGGAAAACCAGACGGGTATTTTTATATCGCTCACAGCAAAGCAGCTTACCGGGTAATAATCTCCGGCCCCATCATCAGTGTCGGCAGCCAGGTTGAAATCCATGGCACGTAAGTCACAATAATCAGGAACAGGAACATAATCGCCAGCCATGGTGCTGCAGCCTTGACCACTTTCATCATCGACATCTGCGCCACCCCCGCCGTCACAAACAGGTTAAGCCCCACCGGCGGTGTGATCATACCGATTTCCATGTTGACCACCATCATAATACCCAGGTGGATCGGGTCGATACCCAGCTCCATGGCAATCGGAAACACCAGCGGCGCGACGATGATTAACAGACCGGACGGCTCCATGAACTGGCCGCCGATCAGCAGCAGCACGTTGACCATGACCAGGAAGGCAATCGGCCCCAGACCCGCGCCAATCATGGCTTCGGTAATCATCTGCGGGATGCGTTCCTCAGTCAGCACATGTTTGAGAATCAGCGCGTTGGCGATGATGAACAGCAGCATAATGGTCAGCCGGCCCGCCTCAAACAGAGTGTCGCGGGTATCCTTGTGCCAGAATACGCCGAACACCTTCAGCAGCGGGTTACCCCCTGCCGTGGCGAACGGCCCCATGTCTTTGTAGACATAATTGGCAATCAGGAAAGCATAGACGGCAGCGACCGCAGCTGCTTCAGTCGGCGTGAAGATACCGCCATAAATACCACCGAGGATGATCACGATCAGCATCAGTCCCCACAGGGCATCGCGTGCGGAAGCCAGAACCTCGCCCCAACCGGCAAACGGCTGGGCAGGCAGGTTTTTAACCCGCGCAGCGATATAAATACCGATCATCAGCATCACCCCGGCCAGCAAACCCGGAATCACCCCACCGAGGAACATGCGCCCCACCGAGACATCAGTTGCGGCGGAATAAACCACCATTACGATGGACGGCGGGATCAGGATACCCAGGGTACCGGCGTTACAGATCAGGCCCGCGGCAAATTCCCGCGAATAACCCGCACTCATCATGCCCGCGATGACGATGGAGCCGATAGCGACCACGGTGGCGGGCGAGGAGCCGGACAGGGCAGCAAACAGCATGCAGGCAAACACCGAGGCAATCCCCAGACCGCCGCGAATCGAACCGGTCAGGGCAATGGCAAAGCGGATAATACGCTGTGCCACCCCACCGGTGGACATGAAACTGGAAGCCAGGATAAAGAACGGAATAGCCAGCAGGGTGAAATGGCCCTGGAAAGCATTGAACAGAGTTTGGGCAACCGATGCCAGTGAGGTGTCGGAATGGATCATCAGGAAGATGATGCTGGACAGCCCCAGCGATACCGCAATCGGCACGCCGATCAGCATCAGCGCGATGACCATCAGGAACAACAGAAGAATGGACATGTTTCTTTTCCTCCCTGTTGTTGAGCGTGGGCGACTTCTTCCAGCGCCTCTTCGACTTCGTGGCTGGCAATCAGCGTGTCAGTTTCACCACGCCAGATGCGGATGGCCTGCTGGATAAAGCGGAAGGTCAGCAGCGCCAGCCCCAGCGGTAGCGCCAGATAAGGCAGGAAGCGCGGCAGTTTTTCGTATTTCTCGCCATCATTGAACCAGTCAGCCAGGAACTGCAGGAAGACAGGCATGGGAATATCCTGGGTTTCCATGAAGGCGCGTTTGCTGATAAAGGGGTACCAGTACTCCCAGGAGCCGTACAGCAGCAACAGACTATAGGCCAGGCAGGCGATGACGGATGCCAGCGCCAGCCAGCGCCGCATATCCGACTTCAGCAGGTTGATCACCACATCCACACCAATGTGAAAATGTTTCTTCACCCCGTAGGACATGCCCATCAATACCAGCCAGGCAAACAGGAACACCGTGGTTTCCAGTGCCCAGAGGATATTGACATTAAAGATGTAGCGGGCGATGACATTGGCAAAAGTGATCAGGGTCATCAGACCCAGACAGACAGCAATACTGGTTTCTTCGATTTCATCAAAAAAGCTTTTGGGACGGGCAGAAAGGGAACTACTCATCTGGCAACTCCTCCGTTTGCGGGATGATTCTGTTGGGATCGGGCTTTAAAAACCGGACAACACCCATGGTTCGGGATGCTGTCCGGTAGTGGCTCAGTGGCTTAATACACTGGTTAGCCTTCGTTCGACTTCACGGCAGCATCCATCAGATCTTCGCCGATGTCATCCTTGAACTTGTCCCATACCGGCTTCATGGCATCCACCCATTGCTGACGCTGCTCCGCAGTCAGCTCACGTACTTCAGTTCCGGCAGACTTGATCAGGTCACGGTTTTCCAGCTCAACCTTGTTGGACTCAGCATTACGCATTTCAGTGACTTCCTTGAGGATAGTCAGGAACTGGTCGCGAACTTCCGGCTTCAGGCTGTCCAGCCATTCGACAGAGGCGACGACCAGATAGTCCAGAATGCCGTGATCAGTGTGGGTTACGCCGTCCTGCACCTCGAAAAATTTCTGACCGTAGGTGTTAGACCAGGTGTTTTCCTGACCATCAACAACGCCGGTCTGCAGGCCACCATACACCTCAGAAAAAGCCATTTTCTGCGGGCTGGCTTCCAGTGCTTCGAACTGGGCAACCAGCACGTCGGACGGCTGGATGCGGAACTTCAGCCCCTTGGCATCCGCAGGTACCAGCAGCGGCTTGTTGGCAGACAACTGCTTCATGCCGTTGTGCCAGTAGGCCAGCCCCTGCAAACCACGTTTCTGCATAGAGTCCAGCAGTGTCTGACCCGCTTCGGAATTCTGGAAACGGTCAACCGCATCCACATCCTTAAACAGGAACGGCAGGTCAAACATGCGGAATTTTTTGGTGAACACTTCAAACTTGGACAGGGATGGGGCAGCCAGTTGCACATCACCGGCCAGCATCGCTTCCAGTACCTTGTCGTCATCATACAAGGTGGAATTCGGGAAAACCTCCATACAGGCCTTGCCGTTCATCTCTTCATTGACGCGCTTTTCCAGTAAGGACGCCGCGATACCTTTCGGGTGTTTATCAGTATTGGTCACATGGCTGAACTTGATAACCACTTCGCCTTCATCACATGATGCCATTGCATTAGTGGAACCCATTACCAGTGCTGCAGAAACCGCCAGACCAATCAGTGTATTACGCATTAAAACTCTCCTCATGATGTTTTATACAAAGCCGGGACAGGATCGCCCGAACATGCATCAATTGTTTTAGCAACAACTGTGCCAACACTGATCAAATGGTGAGAAACCTTTATCGGACGGGTTAGAAAAGAGAATCAGAGTCCAATGGACACATGATACAAACGCAAAATCGGCGGAAATCCGCTAATGTTTTGCTGACAGATGGCGGAAATACGCCATTCCGGTCATTATACTATGAGTATGTACCCGCATTTTCGATGCAACTTATCCGGTCAGATCACATTACAACGGGAAAACTAAATGATAAACAATCCGCTCGATCAGGTTCGCTCCACACTCGTCATTATGATTCTGTTTGGTGTTATCTTTTTCCTGCCGCTGTTTATCTACCAGTTCCTGCTTGTCTTTGACGCTGCCACCCTGTCAGCCGGTGCCGCGTTTACCTTTGAGAGTCTGGTGTGGGCGCTCAGCTATCCTGTCATTGCCTGGTTTTTATGGCTGGGCACCGCCCCCCGGCAGGATGAACTGGCTGACATCGTGATGAACATCCCTGAGCCGGCGGAAATCCGCAGCTACATCCGTCTCAGTATTATCCTGATCATTTCCTCCATCGGCTTCACTTACCTGCTGTTTTATCCATTATCACTGGTTGCTCCGGATATGGTGTATAGCTGGCTGCTGGACTCGCCCTATCTGTTGTACTGGGATGATCAGGGTATTTATCTGCTGGGTAATCTGGCCGGCCTGCTGCTGGCGATCGTGTTCGCGCCTGTCGTGGAGGAGTATTTATTCCGGGGCTATTTACTGAACCGCTGGACCTTACGCTTCGGGCCATTGCCCGCCATGCTGCTGTCTGCACTGATCTTTGCTATCCTGCACCCTGACGTGCTCGGCGCTTTCGTTTTTTCCATCGTGATGTCACTGCTGTACATGAAAACCCGCACCCTGTTGGCACCGATTATTGTGCATGCAGCCAATAACGTTTTTGCGGTGCTGATGGAATGGATAGACCGCAGCCTGTTTACCGGTTTTGAACAGGTGACGATCAGTGATTTTCAGGACTACTTATGGCTGGGCATGCTGTGTATGCTGATCGGATTCCCGTGGTTGTGGCTGTATGTAAAACGGAACTTCCTGCCGATACAGCCTTTGCTGCTGGCGCATCAGCAGGGGGAAAAGGCCGGAAATGATTATCTGGCCTGAAGGAGTTCATGGACTCACATCCTGCAGCGAATAAAAAAACCACCTCATAGTATGATTTGCGGCTCAGGCTGACCTGTAGCCGCAGCCTTTACCTGATACACAACGCCATCTGCCGTGGAAGGAAGCTCTATCCCCTCCTGAGCAGTAGTTACATAAAGCGTATCAAAACCGGAACCGCCGAACGCAGGACAGGATGAGTGCACGCCGCTGACGTAAACACGCTCCAGAAATTCGCCTTTCTGCGAATAGCGAGCCACAGAACCACTGCCCCACTGAGCATTCCAGAGGTCACCCCCTGCATCAACCACTGAACCGTCGGGATACAAACCCTTGCTGGTGAGATCAAGGAATATTTCCGGCTCAGCATCCGGCCAGCCATTAGCACCCAGTTTCTGGGTCCAGATTATCTGTTTGCTGGTATCGGCAAAATAAGCCCGGCTGCCATCCGGGGAAAAGCAGATCGAATTGGGTATAGTGATCCGGGCATGTAACCGGCGCAGCTCGCCCTGGAAATAACGATAAATTGCCCCGGCCTCAGGCTCCGCTTTTTTGCCCATAGTGCCCACCCAAAAACCGCCGAAGGGATCAGCACGACCATCATTGCTACGGGTCAGTGTATTATCTGCCTCCAGCGCAATGAGCTCAGAACTACTCCCGGTATTTATATCAAACACCAGCAGTGCATTCTCAGCGGCAATCAGCAACTGTTCACTATTAATCCAGCCACAGGCAGACACCGATACCTCGAAGTTCCACTCAAAAACCTGTTCGCCTTTACGACTCAGCAAACGACAGTTAATGATGTCAAACCAGAATAATTGCTCACGCTGAGGGTGCCAAAATGGCCCTTCACCCAAAAAACAGTTACGGGAATCAAAAATTTCACTCATAGGGAACACCTTGTCGCAACATAGCTGTCTATTGCTGATACAGCATACTTATTCATTAATTCTTCTGGAATTCAAACGGCTCCACCAACACTCTGGAGCCCAGCATCAGCGCATCGGCCACCAGTTGATGCGGACGCAGATCGACATCACTGGCACCCTGTAACTGAAGTTGGTACATGCGGCGGTACAAACGCGGATATTCACCATCCAGCGCCACATCTTGCCCGTCCTCTCCATGTTGCATGCCATCAATAAATAGCTGCGCACCACCGGCTTTCAGTTCCAGCAAACCCTGATCGGTGTTGATACGAATCTCCCAGATCTGTTCCCCTTCCTGCCGCCAGTCGAAGTTCACCTTTCCTCCGGCACCACTCACCGTTTGCATCGCCATATCCACGGCAATCGGAGTCTGACGATTCTCCGGGTAGGATAGCCGGGCGTTGAGCACACGCACCGGTTCCGGCAGAATTTTTGTCAGAATCGATAAGGCGTTGATGCCCGGATCAAACACCCCCATACCGGCCGGTTCCCAAATCCACTCCTGGCCCGGATGCCAGCGACGCACATCTTCCCGCCAGATAATCTCAAAATGCTCCATCCGTTTGTCTGCCAGCCAGTCTCTGGCCAGATCCACCTGCCGTGCTTCACGGGAGTGCCAGGTGGCGAACATCGACACTCCCTGAGACCCGGCAAGATCCTGCAAAATCAGACATTCGCTCAGCGTGGCTCCGGGCGGTTTTTCCAGCATCAGGTGCCGTCCCGCCATTAATGCTGCCACCGCCATCTCAAAACGCGGTGCCGGAGGGACACACAATGACACCACTTCTATATCAGGGCGTGCCGCCAGCAATTCCGGGAGCAATTGGAAATTCTCCACACCGGGAACCTCTCCCGAAAGCGACACGGTTGCCGCCAGCTCCCAGTCCGGATTGGCGGCTATTGCCGGTAAATGCTGGTCATGGGCAATTTTACCCAGCCCAACCACTGCTATTTTTGTTGCCATTAATGCGAATCCCGTCCTACCGCTGCGCCCCGGCAGCCTTTGAGAAAGTCCAGATCGGCACCGGTATCAGCGCCTTCCACATGCTGCTGGTGCAGCCAGGCATAACCGGAGTCTGCCATATTCGGCGGCGGACTCCAGTTGTCCAGACGCCGTGTCAGCTCTTCGGCATTGACCTCCAGATGCAGTGTGCGATTGGGTACGTCCAGCTCAATCATGTCGCCATTCTGCACCACGGCCAGCGGACCGCCCGCCGCTGCTTCCGGCGAGGTATGCAGCACCACGGTACCATAAGCGGTACCGGACATGCGGGCATCAGAAATCCGGATCATGTCGGTGATACCCTTCTTTAGCACCTTGGGTGGCAGGCCCATATTGCCAACTTCGGCCATGCCCGGATAACCTTTCGGGCCACAGTTCTTCATCACCAGAATGCAGTTTTCATCCACATCGAGATCTTCATCATTTATACGTGCCTTGTAGTCATCAATATCCTCAAACACCACTGCCCGGCCCCGGTGCTGCAACAGGTGAGGTGAGGCGGCAGAAGGCTTGAGCACGGCACCTTTGGGTGCCAGATTGCCTTTCAGTACCGCAATCCCGCCCTGCGGGGTGAGCGGCTGGTCAGCGGGCAGGATCACATCCGGATTATGATTACGCACCTCCTTCACCTCATCCCAGATCGACTGCCCCGAGACAGTCAGCGCTTCCTTGTTCAGCAGCCCGGATTCACCCAGACGCTTCAGCACCACCGGCAGGCCACCGGCATAGAAGAACTCTTCCATCAGGTATTTACCGGACGGCATCAGGTTGACAATGGTCGGCACCTCACGCCCAAGCCTGTCCCAGTCATCCAGGGTCAGATCAATGCCGACCCGCCCGGCAATTGCCAGCAAATGCACCACCGCATTGGTGGAGCCACCAATGGCACCATTGGTACGGATGGCGTTTTCAAAGGCGGCTTTGGTCATTACATCGGAAGGTTTCAGGTCATCCTTCACCATCTGCACAATGCGTCGGCCGCTGACCTGCGCCATCATCCGGCGGCGGCTGTCCACCGCCGGAATTGCGGCATTGCCTGACAGCGCCATACCCAGCGCTTCGGCCATGGAAGCCATGGTGGAAGCGGTGCCCATGGTGTTACAACTGCCCGGACTGCGCGACATGGATTCTTCTGCCTCGCGGAACTCGGCTGGCGTCATCTCCCCGGCTTTTACTGCCTCGGAAAATTTCCACAGATGCGTACCGGAACCGACGCGCTCATTCCGGAAATAACCATTCAGCATCGGCCCGCCGCTGACCACAATCGAAGGAATATCGGTGGAAGCCGCTGCCATCAGCAGGCTGGGCGTGGTCTTGTCACAGCCCACCAGTAAAACAGCACCATCCATTGGCTGACCGCGCATCTGTTCTTCAATCGACAGTGCAGCCAGATTACGGAACATCATCGCTGTGGGACGGAAACTGGACTCTGCCGCAGAGAACACCGGTACTTCGACCGGAAAACCGCCCGCTTCGTAGACACCGTGTTTAACCCGCTCCGCCAGGTCGTGCAGGTGGGCATTACAGGGGGTCAGCTCCGACCAGGTATTGAGAATGCCGATCACCGGGCGGCCATCAAACAGGTCGTTGGGAAAGCCCTGATTCTTCATCCAGCCACGATGATAAATCGCATCACGACCGGTACCGGCAAACCATTCCTGAGAACGCAGTTTGCGTGGCCATGTGGCGGGTTTAAAACTCATAGTATTATTACCTCTGATCAAACAGCATTTGTTTAAAATGCAGACTCAGTTATCCGCAATTGTTTTTTCACAAAAACTTAGCTTCTCTCAGCAAATACATTCCTGTACAGTTACTTTTATGTCATTTCATATAACATTTCTGTTATATGAAAATATCAGGTATTACATATGAAAATATCCCGGCGTATCAAGCCCAATCACCTGCGGCTGGTAGTAGCGATTGCAGACTATGAACAACTCGGGCTGGCGGCTGACCATCTGGCAATTTCCCAGCCATCAGCCTCCCGTTCGCTGGGTGATCTGGAGTCTCTGCTTGAAACCGAGTTGTTTCTCCGCCGTACCAAGTGGATGGAACCGACAGAAGCCGGGAAAGCCCTGATCCGCCACGGACGCAAAGTACTGGCAGAACTCGAAAGCCTGGATCTGGCGTTTGATAATGCCGTGCATGGCTACTCCGGTCATGTGCGCATCGGCACTGTCACCGGCCCGGCTGCCGGTTTCGTGATTCCGGGACTCAGCCGGGTGCAGGAGCAATTTCCCAATATCGAGCTGACGGTCGAGGTTGCGCCTTCAACAACTCTGATTCAGGAGCTGAAAGAAGGCCATCTGGATTTTGTGATTGGACGGCTGGGGGTAATGGATGATGTACGGGATTTTGATCTGGTGCCGGTTGCCACCGAGTCTGTACTGCTTTGTGTTGGGCAGAAACATCCGCTCTATCATGCAAAAAATGTCGGCTTAAGTGAGCTTACACCTTATCAGTGGGTGATACAGGAGCGCGGCTCACCTATCCGGCAGGCAGTTGAGTCGGCTTATATCAGGAGTGGTCTGAAACCACCGCAAAAAGTCACTAATACCTCAGCACTGCTGGCTATGCTTTCATTTCTGGTGCACTCAAATGCAATTATTCCCCTGAGCGAGGAAGTATTCGATATGCTGACCCAAGACGGCCTGCATGCACAGATCAGGTCATTGCCCATCACTGAAAGCATTGAGGTTTCGCCGGCATCGCTGATACGCCCGGCACACACACACCTTTCCAGGGTAGCGCAGCAGGTTTACCTGCAAGTCAGGGAGTCACTGGGAGTCAATGATGAGGCCGCAATAAAATGAACCATTTAAACGCTTACACATTTGGCGTGCTGGAATCGGGAAGCAAGGTATTTGCCTATCCGATCAGCGCAGGAAAACTCAGGGCAACCGTGCTGGGTTTCGGTGCTACTTTACAAGAGTTGTATCTGGAAGGCTGCCCGCACTCCCTGATCCTGGGTTCCGCTTCACTCACGGATTACCGGCACGCCCTGAAATATGCCGGAGCCATTGTCGGGCCGGTCGCCAACCGGATCTCCAATGGCCATTTCCGTATTGGTGCACAAGCGTTTGATCTCGATAAAAACTTCTTACACACGCATTGCCTGCATGGCGGACAAAATGCAGCCTCCGGTCAGGTATGGCAACTGATCGAACATCAGGAGTCGGAAGTCACACTGGGACTGGAGCTTGCCGATAAGCACATGGGATTTCCCGGCCCCATAAGTATCACCGTGCGCTATGCACTGAACCGGCAAAACCAGTTAAGCATCGACATTCGTGTCCGTAGTGAGCAGATAATTCCGTGTAGCTGGACCGGACATGCCTACTTCAACCTGGATGGCAGTGCTCAGTTATCCGGACACCGTTTGCAGGTGGATGCAGATCGTTATCTCCCTGTAGATGCAGAGCTGATCCCCAGCGGCGAAGTACGCCCGGTCAGCGGCTCAGCGTTTGATCTGCGACAAGCGACTTCCCTGACAGGATTAAGCCTTGATCATAATTTCTGTATCACCGACCAACCGGAGCGGAAAATGAGAAAGGTAGCCCGGCTGGACTCAATCATCTCCGGCATTTCTATGCAGCTGGAATCAAATGAACCGGGATTGCAGGTCTATACGGGCGATCATCTGCGCACCGAAGCATGTAGCTTCAGAGCAGGGATTGCGCTGGAACCTCAGGGCTGGCCGGATGCACTCAACCAACCCTCATTCCCGTCAATTCTGTTCAGGCCGGGAGAAACCTACCACCATCAGAGTTGTTATACCTTTACGCAAACAGTGGATCGAAGCACCTAAACTGAATCAGTGAGTCTGCGACGGGTCACTGATCGCGGCAGATACTCACTCCCCTGAAAAGTAATGGCCTGATTGCTGTAATTAAACCAGAAGCACTCCACCCCCGTTTTCCGGCAACGCAACCCCTCCGGCAGGCTCAGGGTATCGACACCTGCGCGGCGACAAGCCATTTGCATTACCCCTTGCAAAGTTTCTGTATCCAGCCAGCCGCCAACATAAATACTGCGCTGACTGGCAACCACAACCGGCTCATCGTCCTCAGTCCACTCGATAGTCTCAGCATCAGACTCAACACTGCCTTGCAGATACTCCCGATAACCACGAATCTCTCCGCCGGATTTGAGTAATACCGGCATATCCGGCCGCAGGCTTTCGACACCGGACACCACAATATCCAGTGCAGGAATCTGCGGGGGCAACGGCAGGGGAATCGCAAAGTTTTCTGTCAGCGCACCACTACGTGGCCCCGTCACCACTACAGCATTAGCTGCATCCAGAGCCTGCAGCAGACTTTCCGGCAAATGCATCAGACCCGGCACAACAATGAGTTTATACGCAGAAAAGTCAGCCCCGCTGCTGACCATATCAATCGACAGCCCCAGCCTGCGCAACGCGCGATAATTTTCCAGTACCAGATCGAAATAGTTCAGACCCCGGCCATGCGGCTTAATATCCCACATCCAGTCCGCCTGATAATCAAATAACAGCGCCACTTCAGCAGGTGCGGATGTCACCTCAGGCGTATCTGCCAACTCACGGGCCACCGTTTCTGCCTCCGCCAATCCCGGCGCGGCCACACTGTCCGGCCGGAGTAATCCGGCATGCATCTGCTCCTGTGCCATTGGTGCCTGTCGCCAGCGGAAATAACACACCGCTTCAGCGCCATGTGCAAAAGCCTCCCAGGTCCACAGCCGCACCATTCCCGGCAACGGGGCCGGATTATACGGTGCCCAGTTGACCGGGCCGGGCTGCTGCTCCATTACCCACCAGCGCCCCTGTCCGACCGCACGATACAGGTCATGGTGAAAAGCCTGGAAATCCGGATCACCCTGACGGGCATAAGCCTGTTTGTATTCGTCACTTTCCGGCACCCGGTCTTCCAGAAAACCCAGCGGATAACTGTCCCAGCTGGCAAAATCCAGATCCCTGCCAATAGTAAAATGATCAAAATCGGTGGTGCGACCCATAAAATTATGCGTCACCGGCGCATCGGTATGTGCCCTGATAATGTCGACCTGCAAGTGGTTGAAGGCAACGACCTGATCCGAACTGAAACGCCGGAAATCCAGCACATGAGCCGGATTGGCCTCGGTAACCGTCAGATTCGGCAATTCGATCTGGGCAAAATCCTGATACTCCATTGACCAGAATATATTGCCCCAGGCGGTATTCAGAGCGTTTATGTCACCCTCCCCATCCTGCCCCGGATAACGGCAGCGCAGCCAGAGGCGGAAGGCGTCACATGCTGCATCACTGTAAGATAGCGTGGTGTCATGGCAACCATATTCATTGTCAGTCTGCCATGCAGCAATATGGGGATTATGCCCATAGCGCTGCGCCAGCTGCTCAACGATGCGGACACATTCCCGCTTATAACCTTCGTGGCTGAAACAATAATGGCGGCGCGAACCAAATTTTCGGGGTCGCCCTTCTGCATCAAGCGCCAGCATGTCGGGATAGCGATCCAGTATCCAGCGCGGCGGCGTGGCCGTCGGGGTGCCGAGTACTACTTTCAGACCGGCTGCGCCCAAAATCTGAATCGCCTCATCCAGCCAGGTAAAATCATACGCTCCCGGCTGTGGCTCCAGCCGTGACCAGGCAAACTCGCCAATCCGTACCCAGGTCAGACCCGCCGCTGCCATACGTCGGGCATCTTCTTCCCAGATGTCACGCGGCCAGTGTTCGGGGTAATAACAGACACCAAGGGTTCGTTGCATGTTTTTATTCCACCTCAGCCAAATACTTCATCATAAGCCGTTACGATGGCCCGGGCCTTGGTGGCGACGGTTGCGCTGCTGTCACCCGCCCGATACACAGCGGTACCGATCCCGAAGCCATTGATTCCGGCACGTTGCCATGCGGCAAAGTTATCCGGCCCGGCACCACCGACAGCCAGCACTTCCGTACCCGCCGGTAATACCGCGCGAATCGCCTGCAAACCGTCCGGCCCGAGCAGGTTACCCGGAAACAGCTTCAGCCCATCGGCACCGGCCCGCAAGGCTGCGAAACACTCGGTTGGGGTCATCACCCCCGGATAAGACAACATGCCAAGCCGCTTTGTGGCCGCGATCACTTCCGGATTACAGTCGGGCGAAACGATCAGCCTGCCTCCGGCAGCATGGACATCCTGCACCTGATCAGCGCTCAAAACCGTTCCGGCACCAATCAGCGCCTGTTCGCCAAAACGCTCAGCCAGCATAGCAATGCTGGTATAGGGATCAGGTGAGTTAAGCGGCACCTCGATTTTCAGAATACCGGCATCCACCAGCACCTGACCAATGGCTTCAGCATGTTGCGGTATCAGCCCACGCAGTATGGCGATGATATTACGTGGCATCCTGATCCTCCCGTAAAGTCTGTTGTGCAGCGGCCAGTCCGGCCAGCGTCATACCGGTGGCATCAGCTACCTGCACCGTACAGCCCTGCAATGTGAGTCCATCGGCATAGCGCTGGCACAAACGCGCATCACCGATCAACACCACATCCTGTCCTTCCCAGTAAGTACGTGCTCCCGCCAGCTCAAGTCCGATCAGCAAACCGGAAAGCTTTGCCCTGCCCACCGCCGGTGATTGTCCCTGCAACAGATCAGCAGCCCGCAATCCGAATAATTGCGCAGTGCCTGATTCCGGGCGGGAAATAACACCGCTCAGCGCCTCAGTGAAAGACGCATCGTCCCAGCCATCCCCCTGTAAACTATGGCGCAGTACCGACTGTCCGGACAGCAAAGCAAACAGCTCCCCGGTCATGAAGGTCCGGAACTGACCTATCTGACCACCGGCAATTTCTACCCACTTGGTATGGGTACCCGGCAGGCAAATCACACCAGCAAACTCCGGCTGAGTTGCCAGCAGCCCGGCAATCTGCGTTTCCTCACCGCGCATGACATCTGCTGTCGGCTGCTGCTGGCAGAGTCCGGGCAGGATGCGTACCGACAGGCGCGGATCGCTGACCGGTGCAAGGATGCTGCCCTGCTGTACCGGCGGGCAGGGAACCTGCACGTAAGGGGCTTCTATCCAGCCCTGACGCGCCCCCACCATGCCACAGGCAACGGCCTGCGTGACCTGTCCGTCAGCCAGCCAATCATTAACCAACACCAGCAAAGCCGCTTCGAATTCGCCGGGAGCCAGTTGCCCCATACCCCGGTCTGACTCACGGGCGGCGACAACCGCCCCCTGCGTATCAAGCAGCCAGACCCGCAGGCGGGTCGTGCCCCAGTCAATTGCAATCCAGTTGTTCACGCTACGTCCTTTATGTTCATCCACAGAAAACACCGTTTCAGGTAATCCGAAGCGAATCCAGCCACGCCCGGTGTGACAGGGCTCTGGCCGCCAGTTCATGTCCCTGACGGGTCAGGTAATCCGCCGTCTCACGGGCAAAAGCACGAAACTTCGGATCACGCGCCATCGCCGCTTTGGCAACATCCCGGCTCAGCAAACCCAGTCCATCCAGCACCGGGTAATGCAGTAATTCTTCCACATGCGGCAAGCCACCGAGATCATTCTGAAAATCCTCGACACCCGGCATTTTGTTTTGCCACATCGCCAGTTTCTCACGGGTCTGCGGCTGGATATATTGCCCGGCCACATCCCGCCAGAACGGGCTATCATCGCGCTCCGAGACATAATGCAGGTTAATGAAATCACGGAAATCATCTACCTGCCGGGCAATCGCTGCATTAAAACGTGCCTGCGCCTTAGGATCAGGCTGATTCAGATGGTTTAAATGGCGTTGTGCGAACAACAGTAACGCCACTACGGTGCCATGAATCGAGGTGGCCTCCAACGGCTCCAGAAAACTGGAGGCCAGACCGAGGGCCAGCACATTTCCACACCAGACTTCGGCCAACCGTCCGGCATTGATCCGAATATCGTTGCGCGGCTCGATCGCATGACCGAGTACCGCCTCAATTTCAGCCTGTGCCTGCTCAGGGCTGAGATGGCGGTCAGAATAGACATAGCCGCAACCGATGCGACCCTGAGTAGGAATCTGCCACAGCCAGCCTGCTGTTTGCGCCCAGGCATGGGTATAGGCCGGTAATTCTTCGTCTTCCTGCAACTCCAGCCAGAACGGCATGGCCCGGTTAACCGGCAGGCTGTCACCATAAACGACCCAGGGTACTTCCATTACTTCATGGATCAGGGTGCGCCGGAAGCCGCTGCAGTCGATGAAAAAATCACCATTGAGCATTACGCCACTATCCAGTTGCAAAGCGCGGATATGCCCGGTTTGCGGGTCACGTTGAGCCGACTCAACCAAGGCATCAATGGTTTTGATATGCTGCGCTTTGCTGCGCAGATAGGCACCAACTTTAGCCTGATCAAAATGGTAGGCATGCTGGAAACGGCTGACCGGAACCTGTCTGCCCTGCATCTCCGCCACCGGTGCCTTACCGGCCGCCATCAGAGCAGCAAACACATGCGGCTCGGTGACTGAACGCCCTGCAGCTACACAGAAGGTATCCAGCCATGACCCGGCTCTTGGTATCTGCTCGGCCAGCGCATAGGCATCATCAATCGGGCCGTCATAATAATGGCCCAACCGCCGCCAGTCACGATGGCGGATACCGTATTTGATGGTGGCATCGGTATTAGCGAGAAATTCGCTCTCATCGATACCCAACCCCTGCAGAACACCACCAAAAATTGAGGTGGTGCCTTCACCCACCCCAATCGTGGGAATTTTGGAGCTTTCAACCAGGGTAATGTCCAGCGGCAGGCTCTGACGCCTTGCTTCGGCCTGTAAAATCAGTGCCGTAAGCCAGCCCGCGGTACCACCGCCAACAATGACCAAATGAATGGTTTTTTGCTCCATAATCTCTCCTGAAGCTGCTACTGACTAACCCAATCCGGCAACCAGCTACCGTGTGCCTCAATCAGATCATCAACCATCTCCCAGATCTGATCAAGGTCAAGCTCGGCCCCGGTATGCGGATCCATCATCGCCGCGTGGTAGATATGCTCACGATTTTCAGTCAGTAAAGCCTGTACCGTCAGCTCCTGCACATTGGTGCTCATGCGCATGATGGAGGCCAGCTGTGGTGGCAGATGCCCGACGCGGGTCGGCTGGATACCATTCCGATCCACCAGACAGGCTACTTCGACCGCACAGTTTTCCGGTAACTCTTTGATATAGCCTTTATTGGCGACATTGCCGTAAATCACGCTGGGTGTACCGGTCCAGACCGAGTTGATAATCTCGGACGCATATTCCACCGAATTAGGCACCTCGATTTTATCGGCAGACTTGTATTCCTCCAGCTCATCCTCCCAACGCGCAATTTGCTCCACACAACGTTTGGGGTATTCATCCAGCGGAATACCAAAGCGTTCGATAATGTCATCACGTCCGCGCTTGATGAACCAGGGCACATACTCAGCAAAATGCTCAGAACTTTCGGTCGCAAAATAACCGATGCGCTTCATCATCTCGTAGCGCACCTTATTCGGGCAACGCGGATTCCAGCTGCTTTCCGGACGCGGGTAAGTGCCGTCCGCATAGCCTTTTTGCAGATCAGGATAAAGATCACGGTAGCTGCCATCGTCCATGATTTCCTCAAACTTAAGGAAATACGCGATGTGATTGATACCGGCGGACAGATAACGGATTTTTTCCACCGGAATCTGCAGGTCAGTCGCCAGCTCCTTGGCGGTATGCTGCACTGAATGGCACAGGCCGACCTGTTTGATCTGCGGGTATTTGGCGGTGATAGCCCAGGTGTTAATCGCCATCGGATTCACATATTGCAGCATCAGCGCATCCGGGCATACCGCCAGCATGTCCTCACAGATTGACCATAGATGCGGGACAGTACGCAGGCCACGCATAATGCCACCGACGCCCAGTGTATCGGCGATGGTCTGGCGTAAGCCGAATTTTTTCGGCACTTCAAAATCCGTCACCGTGCAGGGCTCAAAGCCGCCGATCTGAAAGGCAACCACAACAAAGTCAGCACCTTCCAGTGCTTCGCGCTGATTAGTATGCAGGGAATAACTGGCGTTCACACCCAATGAGGCCACCAGTTTTTCGAAGACGATTTCACTCTCCTTAAGACGCTGTTCGTTAATATCCATCAGCGCAACATGGCTGTTCTGCAAGGCTTCGCGCTGTAAAACATCACCGATGATGTTCTTCATAAACACCGTTGAACCTGCACCAATAAAGGCGATTTTCGGGTAAGTAGGCATAGCTTTCCTCAATTAAACTTTAATAAGATGTTGATGTTCATGCCGCCACAACATTAAAGGCAGCGTTGACCAAACGTTGGGTATATTCAGTCTGTGGCGTTTCCAGAACCTCTTCAGTGGGGCCGGCCTCGATGACATTGCCGTGTTGCATCACAATCACGTTATGGCAAAGCGCCCTGACCACCTTAAGGTCATGACTGATAAACAGATAACTGAGATCATGCCGCGCACGCAGTTCACGCAGCAGATCAATAATTTGCGCCTGAATCGACAAATCCAGCGCAGAAGTCGGTTCATCCAGCAGGATGAACTGTGGCTTTAAAACCAGGGCACGCGCGATAGCCAGACGCTGACGCTGGCCACCTGAGAATTCGTGCGGGAAACGTGTCATCGCATCACGGGGCATTTGCACATCAGCCAGTGCCTGAACGATCAGCGCCTCACGCTCAGCCGCATTATTACCGATACCGTTGACGATCAGCCCCTCTTCAAGAATCTGCCGGATAATCATGCGCGGGTTCAGTGAAGAAAACGGATCCTGGAAGACCACCTGAATACGGGTACGGAACGGACGCATTGCCTGACGCGATAATCCATCAATGCGCTCGCCATCAAAACTAATCTGCCCCGCACTGGCTTCCACTTCCAGCAAGCGGATCATCGCCATCCCCAGGGTGGTTTTACCGGAGCCGGACTCACCGACAATGCCCAGTGTTTCACCCTGACGGATGGTGGCAGAGATATTATTCACAGCGATCAGATCTTTATATTGGCGGCTGAATAAACCGCCATACACGATACGGAATGCCACCATAAGATCTTTAGCCACCATCAGTGGCCGGGCATTTTGATCCAGCGGATCGGGGTGACCTTTAGGCTCACTGGCTAACAGGTGACGTGTGTACTCATGCCGGGGATTGGCGAATATTTCCTGTGTTTTACCACGCTCAACCACTTCGCCATAACGCATCACCACCACATGATCGGAGGTTTTCTCCACCACCGTCAGGTCATGGGTAATCAGGATCACAGCCATATTATGGGATTGCTGCAAGCGCTTGAGCAGTGAGAGAATTTCCGCCTGTACCGTCACATCCAGCGCGGTGGTGGGCTCATCCGCAATCAGCAAATCCGGTTTATTCGCCAGCGCCATGGCAATCATCACCCGCTGACGCTGACCGCCGGACATTTCATGCGGGTATTGCTTTAAGCGCATTTCCGGATCCGGCAGCTGTACCTCCTGAAACAGACGTAATACTTCTGCCATGGCCTGCTTCTTTGGCATCGGGCGATGGGTCTGGATAATCTCCGCTACCTGATCACCGACCCGGTAAATGGGATTGAGTGAGGTCAATGGCTCCTGAAAAATCATTGAGATACGGTCACCCCGGATTTTCTGCATCTGCAGCTCGGAATAAGCCGAGATCTCCTCGCCATCGAACCAGACCTTGCTGTCTTCACCCACCCGCGCATTTTCGGCCAGCATGGACATAATCGCCCGTGCCGTCACTGATTTGCCGGAGCCGGACTCACCTACCACCGCCAGCGTTTCGCCACGCCTGACCTCATAGGAGATACCCCGTACCGCATTGACAGTACCGGTGACCGTTTTGAAATCGACCACCACATTTTCGATTTTCAGCAGTGCATTCGTCTTTGAGTCAGTCATTGGAATAAGGATCCATCGCATCGCGCATACCATCGCCAAAGGCATTGAAGGCCAGCACGGAAATAACAATCATAGCCACCGGTGCCATCAGCCAGGGAGCCGCCGCAAAAGACTGGAAGTCACGCACCTGATTCAGCATAGTGCCCCAGCTGACCATGGGCGCCTGTACTCCCACACCGAGGAAGGACAGGAAACTTTCCAGCAGGATGACTTCCGGCAGCTGATAAGTTGCCCAGACAATAATGTGCGAAGAGGTATTCGGGATGATATGCCGCCCGATAATACGCTGGTCAGAAGCCCCCACCGCCACTGCTGCCCGCACATACTCCATGGAGCGCAGGGCGATGACTTTGCCGCGTAATTCACGTGATAAATCCGCCCAGCGCAACAGCACCAGAATAGCGGCAAACATAATGAAAATAGTCATGGGTTCAGCACGGCGCGGCAGAATGGCAACCAGTGCCAGATACAAGGGCAGATCCGGAAATGCCTTCACAAACTCGACGATGCGTTGCACGATCATGTCAAAGCGTCCCCCAAAGTAACCGGAAGACACGCCCACAACCACGCCGATAACGCAGGCTGCTGCCATGACTAAAAAACCCATGAGTAAGGTTACCCGGGTGCCCTGAACCATCCGCGAAAACACATCCCGGCCCAGCGAATCCGTACCCAGCAGGTGCACAAAGCCACCGTCAGGCGTGCCAAACAGATGGGTGGTAAATTCCATCCCGAGCAGTGTCCAGGGGTCACCCTGTACAAACAGGCCCAGATCATGCCGTACATTCTCATCTGGCACGAATTTAATCTCATACGTCACGGGGTCGAGATCTTCGCGAAAACCCAGCACATAGGGACTAAAACCGCCCTCACTGCTAAAAAAGTGAAGGCTTTGCGGTGGTGAATAAATAGCGCCGCGATCTTTGGTTTCCGGACTGTAAGGCGCAATAAATCCGGCGAAAACAGCCGTCAGCACCACAAACAGACAGCCGATCAGGCCGAACATGCCGTAACGGTTGTGAAAGAAGCGCCGCCGCACCAGTTGCCAGTAGGATAGGCCTGCCCCGGATTTGGTCGCTTCGGCATTGAGGCTGATGTCAGCCATCTCCGTCATTTCTGTCATGATACTCTCCTCAGTTCCGGCTCAGTGTGGCACGCCGCACACGCGGATCGAGCAGGGCCAGCATCAGGTCAGCAAACAGATTGCCCAATACCAGCAATACTGCCACCATCATAAAAATAGCGGCCACCACATACATATCACGATCACCGACCGAACTCAGGATCAGCGGGCCGAGGGTGGGAATCCCCAGCACAATCGCGATCTCAATCTCGCCCTTGACCATATAATCGAAGCGGGTACCCAGATTCATGATCACCGGGTGCAGAGCATTCGGTACGGCGTGTTTGAACAGTACCTTTTTCCGCGACAGGCCTTTGGCGCGGGCTGTCTCGATATATTGCATATTCATCACATCCAGCAGATTGCCGCGCATCATGCGGGTGGTATAAGCCTGTCCGGCCCAGATCGATACCAGCAATACCGGCCAGACATGCTTCAGAAAGTCCCAGAACTTATCCGGCGTCCAGCCTTCCTGCAAAATATACTGCGGTGAATTGACCGCGCCGATGTAGGGCGAATGCCAGACAATGGCGAGAAAATAAAGGATAACCAGCGCAATCACGAATTTCGGGATCACAATTCCCAGAAACGCAATCAGGGTCGCGATACTGTCGCCCAGTTTGTATTGATTGGTGGCCGCATAAATACCCAGCCAGACGCCAATCAGCTGGCTGACCACCATAGTAATAATAGCCAGTAACAACGTGCGGGGCAGGCGGGTACCAATCACTTCCGTGACCGGGCGATTCTGCTTAAACGACATACCGAAGTCGCCGGAAAACACGATATTCTTTAACCAGCTGAAATACTGGATAAACATTGGCTGATCCAGCCCCAGCCGTTCACGCATGACCTGCGCCTGTGGCAGCAACTCATCGTAAGATTTACCGGTCTGCGCTGAGGTATTGGCAATCCACGTATCAACAAAGTCGCCGGGGACTGCCTGGATAATGGCAAAAGAGACAATGGAAATACCGATCAGCAAAGGTATCGCGACAATAATCCGTTTGAAAAAGAAATACAGGAAGTCCATGGTTTCACACCGTTTGGCTGCTGTTCGGGAGAAATCCAACCCGGCCCTAAAGGCATAGGCATCTACACATCTTTTTTTAGGAGTTATACTGAGCAGATGGTAAAAAAACACTCGATGACATTGATAAACGTCTGGCTGCCCGTTTCGATCAGCTAGTCAGTGAACACATGAACGTTAGTCAATCCCAGGCCGCCGGTTTGCGCTCCCTGCCGAATAAAGTGAGTAGCTTTGCCAGTACGCAGGCGGCGTGGCGGTTTTATGATAATGAGCGGGTGACGCTGCCAGCTCTGGCAGCACCGCTGCTGGAGCGTGCGCATCTTCAGGTTGAGCGCTACTGCACGGATTATGCCTTGTGTGTTCATGACTGGTCACGGCTCAATTATCGTCGTCATTCGAACAAATCAGACCGTTATCCGATGACCCATGAAACCGACGTGGGCTATGAGCTGCAAAGTAGCCTGCTGGTGAGTGATACTCAGGGGGCTCCTTTGGTGCCGGTTGCCCATAATCTGGTCACCGCAGAGCACATCTGGTCAAGCTACCATGAGGCAGAAGAGGCTTTGCCCCGGACACATCTGGATGAGTTGAGCAAGCGCATCCGTTGGCTGGAGCAACAGTCCTTCAGTCAACCGCTGGTGCATATTATTGATCGGGAAGGTGATTCAGTGAGCCATTTCCGGGAGTGGCAGGACGCGCTCTGGCTGGTTCGGGCAAGGAAGACTCCCCGGATTGAGTATCAGGGGAGCAGTCAGGGCTGTGGTCAGGTGAGTTCACAGCTCAATTACCGCTATAGCCGGGAAATAGCGTTTAAAGGCAAGCCTGCTCAGCAGTGGGTGGGTGAAGCCCGGGTGCGTCTGACCCGCCCGGCAAAACCCAGCCAGAAGAAACGAAAGCGTCCCCCGGTACCGGGTGAGGCACTGGAGGTCAGGCTGGTGGTGAGTCAGGTTCGGAATCAGGCCGGTGATGTGTTAGCCGAATGGTTACTGCTGACCAACCTTAAGGCAGATGCCGTGCCGGCAGAACAGGTCGCACTCTGGTATTACTGGCGTTGGCGCATCGAATCCTTTTTCAAACTATTGAAGTCGGCAGGTCAACAGATCGAATCGTGGCAACAGACGCATGGCGAAGCGATTGCCAAACGGTTGCTGGTGGTAAGTATGGCCTGCGTACTGATTTGGGAAATAGCCGCTAACCAGAGCCAGTCGGCAAAAGAATTTCGTCAGCTACTGATCAAACTCAGTGGACGGCAAATGAAATGGGGCAAGGAATTTACTCACCCCGCCTTGTTGGCGGGGCTATGGGTCTATCTTTCCATGCTCGAATTAATAGAAACCTATCCTCCCGAACAGCTACGGCAGTTTAAAAACCTCTCGGAGGGGATTTTAGATGTGTAGATACCTATGCCCTAAAGGGGAGCCGGGTGGAAGTGGGATGGCCTTAATATTCAGCCACTTTCCCCTGGAGGAGCTCTTGCATCTGCTGATCAGCAGGTACCCATAAGCGTTCACGCATGACCCCATCTTCAGCCCATTCATACATGAACACGGGTGTACCCGGATGCGCATTTTTAATACGCTTATTTACCAGCAAAGCCGCCGGAACCTGTACCAGACCGATGTTGTAGAAGTTCTCTGTTAACAAGGTCTGCATCTGATCTGCAATTTTGGTTTGCTCCGCTGCATCCCGGCTGGCACTGAACTGCTTGACCAATTCCGCGATTTCACTTTCAAAAGGTAATAACTCACGGCCATCGCTTCCGGTTAAGTGGAAAGCCGGACAAATATCGGAAACCGGCAGATTGCCACAGGTTTCGCGGGTGGGGAGCACAAAATTGGCACGTTGCAGAATGGCGGTAAAATTACCGGCATTACGCACAGAGTCAAAACTGCTTTCATCAATCGACTTGGGCAACACACGAATACCGATTTCAGCCAGCTGTGAAGTCACTGCATCAACCTGTTTACGGTCATCATTGCGCTGCGCCTTGTAGGTCATATCAATCACCAGATCCTTGCCACTCTCCGGCAGGTTCAGCACACCATTATCATCGGTATCCTTCAGCCCCAGATCAGCCAGCAATTTTTTGGCTTTTTCCTGATCAAACGGCGAAAAATAGGTCGCTTCTGTACGGTAATACGGTGATCCGCTGGCATAACCGCCCATGTAAGGATAAGCAAATGGTCCCCGGGCCAGGGCTTGGCCAATCGCATCACGATCAAGGCCATGACTCAACGCTGCACGGAAATTCTTGTCGCGAAACAGACCGCGTAACTCCTTGTCGTAATCGCCTTCAGCCATGTTCTGCGCAAAATTCAGCTCGATGCGCCATGCCAGGGTACGTGGGCCAAATTTGGCAGAAACCGGGGCTTTCTCATCCTGACTTTGCTTCAGTGCCTCAACGAAGTTGCCGGGGTTTTCCATATTGGAAAAATCACCGGTTCCGGCCAGTGCCTGCGTGGTACGGTCATCCCAGGTCGTCAGCTTGAAGTGCATCTCATTGATATAAGGCAGCTGGTTACCCTTTTCATCCACTTTCCAGTAGTAGGGATTGCGGCGCATGATCACAATTTCATCCGGCTTATACTCGACCGGAACCCACGCACCCAGCACGGGAACAGGAACTGAATCAGACGGCATCGCATTCAGATAACTATCGTAAGTGGCTTCTTTGTTGTATTTAGGGTGCTTGTCTTGCAGCACATGACTGGGGCCGGGACAGCCCTGAATATAGGCCAGTCCTTCAACCACCGTATTTGACTGTGCCGACGGGAAAATAAATTTGAAGCTGTAATCGTCAATGATTTCCAGTTTCGCACCACCACCAAATTCGCCTTTTTTGATCCGGGAAGCAACATTTTCGTCTTCAACATTATCATTCCACCAGAACTCAATGTCCTTAGTATCAAAGGCATCGCCATCTGACCATTTAATACCCTCCACTAAATGCATGGTCAACTCGGTATTATCAGCACTCCATTCCCAGCTTTTTGCCAGATTCGGTAATGGCCCGGTCTGGTCTTCAGCCTTCACCTGCCAGCGGGGCCCCTGACGCACCAGACATTCCTGTATCGCCATATTGATACCGCCCCAGCCCTGATGCTGACCGGCTACCCAGTTAAAACCCTCAGGACGACCACCGATGACATGACGGAAAACACCACCATATTCACCGGTACCATCCGACATGGCTTTGGTTTTAAAAATCAGTGGCTCTTTGGGCAGGCGTTCTGCAACCGGCGGTAATTTACCATCGGCAACCAGCTTGTCCAGAAACGGAGCCTGGTGATATTCATTAAGCGAGCCATAACTGTACAACTCGTCACGTCCGATCAGCTCATATTCCAGACCGGACAAACTACGCTCCTCCGGCATGGCTTCTGCAAAGACCGGGGATGTAATAGTTGCACTTAAACACGCAGCGCTGATCACGGCGCTCAGGAAACTTTTGTTCATTACCATCGGGTTCTCCTCCATAGTTGGTAACCCAAGGTAACGGTTTTCAACAGAGACCGACTTCCGGTTTTTGCCTCAAAATTTCCGGAAACCGATAAAAAGCATAAAAACCTGCAATACCCGGCTAAGCAGGATCCAGCCTCATTTTTTCAGGCGTTAAAAAATAAAAAGCCTTCCTTTCATACGGTAATAAGAAAGGAAGGCGGTTAAGGATTGTAAGGCGGAATTATGAACAATCCTTGTAACAGATGCTCACCCGCAACTCAGTGCAGTTACATGTAACAACGGGTAAGCATCGGTACCCGGTGCTTAGAAAGCGTAGTTAAAACGTACGCGGGCAGCGTTCACAGTGTCATCTGTTGCCACGTTATCGGCTTTTGAGGTACTTGCAGCGAAAGTGACGCTGGCATTTTTGGTGCCGAATAATGGCACAGTGTATGCCGCGTGAAACGTGTCTACAGAAGGATTGCCGCCCGCACTGCCGTCATCTACTTCGGAGTGGATATAGCCAACGCCCCACTGACCCTGGGTATAGTGCAAAGAAGCAGAAGTCGTGTCTGTTTCATTGGAGCCATCGTCTTCGGTGCCTTTGGCGAAACTGGCGCCCAAAGTACCGGCCCCCAAACCAACGCCACCGGTAATACCAAAGCCGGTTTTATCAACGCCGGATATATCGTCCGAAACGCTTTCGACAGCCGCACTAATGCTCATGCCGTTGGCACTGTAGCTGATCGCCGGACGAACGCCTGTGAAGGTATCACTGCCTTGTTTATCTACCATGGCGCCCAGCTGAAGTTTCATGGCATCTGAGACGGCAAAGTTTACAGCACCGTGGATCACATCATCCCGGCGACCACGTGCGTAGTTGCCTTCATAAACGCCGATGCCACCGGCATTCTCAACCAGAGTGTCTTTGCCTTTTCCAAAAACACCTATACCTTCGAAGCGGCCTAACTGCACATCCCATGCGTTGCTGCCAAACTGCAGGAAGACATCATCATAGCCCAGATCGTTGCCCTTCAACGGTACCAGTGGTTGTGCGACACCTTTAACAAAGTAACCATCACCCTCAATCATACCAACAGCGTTCAGTTTTACGCGGCCACCATGACCAATCGTGTCGTCACTGTCACTTTTATTGATAGCATTAAGATCCAGCTCAACATCGCCGCCAAAAGTGAATTCAGAGTCTGCTGCCTGAACGTTCATGCCTGCTAATAGTGCGGCCAAGCTGCAAGCAATGCTTACATTTGCAATAGTTTTCATTCCAATTACCTTTACATTTTTGAAAACATCTGTTGACAGCGTTGACGGCTGACAACCCGAAACATGGCTTATAAGGAAGCCTGACAAAACAATTTGAAGGACTTTGAGCGTTTATAATGAAAGGGCACACAGTGCCTTTTGCAGCAAAGCTCATCTTGCCCGGTTAATGAATGCTCCGAACCGGGTAAATTACTTTCCTGTGGCATAGCCCCTGCAAAAACCAGGGCGGGCATAAGTGTTACACTTGAATACGCACTACTAATTAACGGTATCTAATAAAACTTTATTCAATACCATCAGGCTCTCCTCCATATGTGGTGAGCCCAAAGTAACGGTTTTTAATAGCATCGAACTTCCGGTTTCTGCTTTAATATTTCCGGAAACCAGCTCATAATTGAAAATTATTAAAAATTTGTTATGCTCAATTAACTCACCCTTCCATCATTTGTGTCAGGAACTAAAATGAGTCAGAAATCCAATGACTTAGCCGACCTCATTCCTTTTTCTGAACGGGTCGATAAAACACGTGTCCCGGCAGCGAATGACTTTATTATCGAACGCCATGTACCAACCTTGTTCGACTCCCCCTATCACCACCACACCTCTGTTGAAATCAATTTTCTGCAAGGCTGTGAGATGACTTACTCCTTTTCCGGCAATGAAGCCCACGTAACAGCAGACTCAATGACTGTTTTTTGGGGAGCCTCACCACACCGTGTTACTGATGTGGTTGGTAAGGGTCTGATTACCAATATCTATCTGTCACTGGGACAATTTGTACGCTGGGGCCTGCCAACAGAAATGGTGGATGCCATTCTGACCGGAGCGGTGATTTCCTCCCCCAATCAAAACACTTACGATAAGCTTCTGTTTGAACGGCTTTATGCCGAACACAAGCTAAAATCAGCCACCTGGACACGCTTGCACCTGGATGAAATAGAGACACGCCTGCGACGTTTGGCACTTGAAGGGTGGGATACAATATTTGCGCCGGGCAACACCCCAAAACAAATGGAGGTCACGTCTAAAGCAATGCTGCATGTTGAAGCCATGTTGCGCTATATCGCAGATAACTTCACTATCCCGATCAATGTTACAGATATAGCCCAGGCAACCAGCTTATCCGCAGGACGGGCCAGGCCACTTTTTAAACAGGTCATTGGTGCCAGTATCAAACAGCAGCTCATGCGTGCCCGCTTATCGCATGCCCGCATGCTATTGACGGAAACCGATACCAAGATCGCCAGTATTGCACTGGACAGTGGTTTTTCATCACTGTCTGCGTTTTATGAAGCATTTACCAAGGCTAATAAAATGTCACCGGCACAGTACCGGAAAAATGCGAGGTAGCATGAAAAACCCGCAAAACCCACCATCGGAAGCCCGACAACTGGCCGATTTCATCGGGCAACACCCGCGTCTGGTTGTACTCACCGGCGCCGGTATCAGCCTGCAATCCGGCATCCCCACCTATCGCGACCGGAATGGTGTCTGGCTGGGCAGTGCCCCGATGCAGCATCAGGACTTCATCACACATGAACATATCCGCAGCCGTTACTGGGCACGCTCATTCATTGGCCGCAGCACCATCGCAGCCGCACAACCGAATCCGGCGCACTTCGCCCTCGCCCGACTCGAAGCAGGCGGTTTCGTTGAGCTGCTCATCACCCAGAATGTGGACAACCTGCATCAGCGTGCCGGTAGCCGACATGTTATCGATTTGCACGGAAACCTGCGTGATATTCACTGTCTGGACTGTGCTGAGCGCAGCAGCCGCGATGAATTACAGCAGCGGATTGCCGAACTGAACCCGCATCTGCAGGGATTGATGGCAGAAATTCGCCCCGACGGTGATGCCATTCTCGATGAAGCGCATATCCGACAGGTCAGGATTCCGGAATGTACCCGCTGTGGCGGTGTGCTGATGCCGGAAGTGGTATTTTTCGGCGGCACCGTGCCGGTCACCCGGGTTCAGTACTGTCTGGATGCATTGCAGCGTGCGGATGCCTTGCTGGTGGTGGGCAGCTCACTGAAAGTCTATTCGGGCTACCGCTTTTGCCTGCGCGCCAAAGAATGGGACAAACCCATCGCCCTGATCAATCCCGGCATTACCCGTGCCGACCCGCTGGCAGCGCTGCACCTGAAATCAGACAGCAGTACCTTACTGGCTCAGACTGTTAAGCTAATGGCTGTTTAAAACCGGAAAAATCAGGCAAAATCCGCTCTTTAAGCACTCAAACATCACGGTTATCGTTATGACAGAATATAATCTCGACGCTTACTGGGTACCGTTCACCAGCAACCGCAGCTTCAAAAAATCCCCGCGCATTATCACCGCCGCCGAAGGACGTTACTACACCGATGACCGTGGCCGGAAAATCTTTGATGGCCTGTCCGGTCTGTGGACCTGTGGCCTGGGGCATTGCCGCCCGGAAATCACTGAAGCCGTCAGCAAACAGCTGTCGGAACTGGACTACTCCCCGGCGTTTAACTTTGCCCACCCGAAAGCCTTTCAGCTGGCCGAACGCATTACCGACTTTATGCCGGAAGGCCTGAACAAAGTCTTTTTCACCTGCTCCGGTTCGGAAGCGGTGGACAGCGCCCTGAAAATTGTCCGGGCCTACTGGCGCAAACAGGGCATGCCCGGCAAAACCCGCCTGGTTGGCCGCGCCAAAGGCTACCACGGGGTGAACTTCGGCGGCATCAGTGTCGGCGGTATCGGCCCGAACCGCGCTCTGTATGGCCAGACCCTGGAAGCGGATCACCTGCCACACACGATGATTCCGGCTAATCTATTTGCCAAAGGTATGCCTGAGCACGGCGCGGAACTGGCGGATGATCTGCTGCAGATGATTGCCCTGCACGATGCCAGCAATATCGCTGCGGTGATTGTGGAACCGATGGCCGGTTCTGCAGGCGTGATTCCGCCACCGAAGGGTTATCTGCAACGCCTGCGGGAGATTTGCACCCAACACAATATCCTGCTGATTTTTGACGAAGTGATCACCGGTTTCGGGCGGGTGGGGGCTAATACCGGCGCGGAGGCTTTCGGGGTCACACCGGATATTATGACTATCGCCAAGCAGGTCACCAACGGTACGCAGCCGATGGGCGCAGTGGTCTGTAATGACAGTATTTATCAGTGCTTCATGGACAATAGCGGCGCTGAGCACATGATTGAGCTGCCGCATGGCTACACTTATTCGGCGCACCCGGTGGCTTGTGCAGCGGGTCTGGCGGCGCTGGATATTCTGGAGCGGGAACAATTACCGGCGCGGGTGAAAAGTATGGCGCCCAAACTGGAAGAAAGCATCCACAGCCTGAAAGGTTCGCGGCATGTCACCGACATCCGCAATTGTGGTCTGGCAGCAGCATTAACGCTGGAAGCGAAAGACGGCGACCTGATCTGGCGGCCCTTCCAGGTAGCACTGAAGCTGTGGGAAAAAGGTTTTTATGTGCGTAATGGCGGTGATGCGCTGCAGCTTGGTTTGCCGTTTACGGTTGAGGCTGATGAAATTGATTCACTGATTAATGCGATTGGTGAGACGCTGGCTGAGGTGGATTAAAGCCATAAAGTACGTCCAATGCCCCTTAAAACACACCAATTTTAAAGATTTTGGTGTGTTTTCAAAATACCGCCCCTTGCAGGTTGAATATCTTCCGCTGCGCTGGAGCAGCGCATTCAGAAATGTGCCAAAACCCCGAATTCAATCAAACTCTGTTACAATTTTTCCGAGCAATTCTTTAGCAGGAGTGTCACATGCGTAATTTCGTCGGACGCAAGCAGTGGATAGACCGTTTCAATGACTACATGCACCCCGATGATGGCCTGATCTGGCGGATCACTGGTGTACCCGGTATTGGCAAAAGCATCCTATTAAGGCGTTTCGCTGAACGCTGCGAAGAGGCGAGGCGGGCGCATGTCTTTCTGGATATTGAAGAATTTCAGGCCGTTCATGGCCTAGATATTTTAAGTGAGCTATCCAAATCCGCACGCTATTTTGATACCGAAAAAAGTAACAAGAAGCTGAGTGAAAAAGTCAGCGAAAGTATTGTGAAAGTCAAAGATGGTCTGGGTAGCAGCATACTGGAAGTCGGAAAGTTGATTGATCCCAGTGGTGTGTTCAGTGGCAGTGCGAAGGTGTTGCTCGATTTGGGAGCGGGGCTGGCTGATTCTGCGGCAAATATGAGCGAAGAAGCAGCGGCAGCAAATCCTGAACTGTTTTTACTAGAAGCACTGGCTGCAGCAGGGGATGATAATAAAAAGCCCATTTGTCTGGTGGATACCTTTGAACACGCCCTAGCGGGTGAGTTAAAACTACAGAGTCGGCTAGACTTCGGTTTTGCTGAGCCACGTGAAAGTACACTGAAAACACAGCCACTGGCCGAATGGTTATTATCATTATTTGAGTTCCTAATTAGTAAAGGCTGGCGGGTGGTTATCAGCGGACGGAATATACCAGAAATTAATATCAGCGAAGCTAAGCTCATTAAGAGTCAATTAAAAGAATTTTCCCGTGAAGAAATATATCAAGCTGCGAAGAAACATCCGGTACTAAATTTTTATCTATCAGAGCATAGTGATGCAACTCTAGATGTACTGTCTACCTTGTCCTATGAGGGTAATCCGTTGTGCCTAAAATTGGCCACGAATCTATTAGCATTACCTGATAAAGAGAAAAATATTGAGATACTAGTGACTAAACTAAATGATGTACAACAATGCTATGGAAAAATCCAAATTCAGGAATACTGCGCAGAAGCTCTATATCGCAGGAGTATTTTACTAGCTGATGAACTCAATGAATTCGAGTTAGCCTTGGAAAGCTATGATGAATTAATTTTTCGTTACGAGAAAAACAAAAGAAACAAAATTCAGAAATATTGTTCAGACTCCCTGTATCGTGTAAGTACTTTATTTAACGAAAAATTTAATGACTTCGATTCGGCTCTAACAGTCTATGAAAAAATACTTCAGCATTATAAAGATAACAGTGACAAATTCATTAAAGAATTATGGGTAAAAACTTTATTCAACAAAGGCGAAATGTTACTTACAAAACGTAATACTCCAGAACGTGCAATTAAGTGTTTTGACACTTTACTAAATTATTATAATGATATATTTACCCGTTCCAAGAGTGTACATTTACTTGAGCCACCTTATACAGGTGTCGATCCAGAGTTAGTAGTCCAAGAATGGGCAGTAAAGGCGTTAAACCTCAAAGGCATAGCATTAAGTCGCTTAAATCAACTATCAGATGCCATCGCTACCTTTGAAGAATTAATTACGCACTATGGAGAAAATAAAAAACCACAAGTCCAACAACAATGTCAAAGTGCGCGCGTAAATATCGTAGAAGCTGCCCTCCTACTCGGCCAGACTCAAACTACCCAAAAATACATCAACCAAGCACTTGAACAAACCACTTCAAAAAACCAAGCATACGCCATCATGCCATTCCTACGCTGGCTTGCAGCTCCCGAAAACCCACAACAAAACATCCTGACCGCCATCCACGAACTCGACCCCGAAGTAGAATTCACATGGGACTGGAACGACATCCGCCCCCTGATTGACCAACTCCCCGAACCCCAGAAAACCCAAGCCGAATGCTACATCGCCTATTTCGAGGAACATCAGAACATTGAAAAACTGGAGACATGCCTGAGCCACACCTAACTCACAAAAAAATAGCCGGTAACTGATAAACCTTAAGACTCAGCTTATAAAGCTCATCACCGTTATTAACCACCAGCCCATAAGCACAGTCATGCTCAGCAATAAACGCCTCTAACGCCACCAGCTACTGTTTAGCCGCAACAAAAACTGTTTCAACCTAAACCGGAATCACCCTGTTTTGTATTTCCAGAATCAGGTCAACCGCTGCCTGATTTTGCAAGCAACTTAACCACAGGATTTTTACCAGACAATTTCAAACTCAGACTTTGAAATTACTTGGTAACAATGGTCTGTACCGACAAACCCCACCAAAAATGATCAATAAACAAGCCACCCCTTGTACATTCTGAACACCTCAGAACTGAAAAAGGCTGCGCAGAAATTAAAACCGCCTCACCCGCAATGCACTAACATCAATGGACGGCTCCCGCTGCTGAATCAACTCCAACACCAGTTGTGCAGTAGAACTGGCCAGCGTCAGCCCCAGATGCCCATGACCAAAAGCATAAATCACGTCCGGTGACACCGTTGCCGGACTGATCACCGGCAGGGTATCCGGCAGCGTCGGACGATGTCCCATCCATTGCTCACCGCCTTCCATACCCAGCCCCGGAACCAACTGCTTCGCCTTAGCCAGCATATTAGCCGAACGCCGGTAGTTTGGCGGGCGCTGCAGACTGGCGATTTCAGAGGCCCCGCCCACCCGCACCGCGTTCTCCAGCGGCGCCATCACAAAGCCGTGCTCGGCAAAAAACAACGTACACTTCAGTTCGGGAAAAGCTGACTCCGGCAGGGTAGTGTTATAGCCACGCTCACCAATCAGCGGCACCTTATCGCCCAGCTTATCCGCCAGTTGTGCCGACCAGGCACCGGCAGCAATTACCACTTTATCAGCCGTCAGCACATCGCCCCCTTGCAGGCTCACTGTGACACCCTGCTCAGCGGGCTTTACATCAACCACCTGCGCATAATGGCAGCGGATACCCTGTTCCTGATTAAAGTGATGCAAGGCCGTGCAATACTCATAAGGATTTGTTACCGATGGATAATCCGGCGCAAAAATACCCGCAACCACCTGTTTAGCCAGTCCGGGTTGAAAATCATGCAGTGCCTCGCCCTCCAGCGCCTCAAACTGAATGCCATGCTGCTCACGGAAACGCCAGTTCTCAAGATCACGCTGATACTGCGCACGGTTTTCATAAACATGCAGCGCACCAAGGAGGCGGATCATCTTGCCCAGGCCTGTGCGTTGATGAGTCAGCGGCAGGGTCTGATGCTCCAGCTGCATTAAAGCGGCCAGTGTTGCTCTGCTGCGTTCAAACACCGGTTTACGGGCCGCCAGTGCAAAACGGGTCAGCCAGCCCAGTGTCGCGGGTAAATCCTGCGGCACAACCGTAAATGAACCCAGCGGATCCAAAAACCACTTCACCGCTTTACGCATGGTCGCTGTGGAGGCCAGCGGCATGATTTCCGGGAAGGCGAAACCGGCCGCATTGCCATAACTGGCGCCGGCAGCAATCCTGTCCCGCTCAATCAGGGTCACTGCAAACCCTTCATGCACCAGCCGCTCAGCAATGCACAAGCCAATAACACCACCACCAATAACGATAACCGATTTCATCTTTGCCACCTTAAAAACCATTACTCAGGAGTCAGTGCTGCAAATGCTGCACAAAAACTGCAAAGCAATACTGCAACAACTCCACACCGGAATGCCATACTGGCAGAATAATAGCAACGAGCACAAAATACTTTATAGTTAGCACACTCACTTCCTCAGGGGATAAATAATGGCAAAACACATTCTGGTTGCCGATGACGACGAGCATATCTGCGATGTGATCAGCTTTGCACTGGAAAAAGCCGGGATGCAGATCACTGTAGCCAACGACGGCAAACAGGCCGTTGATAAATTTCATGCCCGACCGGCAGACCTGATCGTGCTGGACATCAATATGCCGGAAATGGACGGGCTGGAAGTGTGCCGCGAACTGCGCAAATCATCCGAGGTTCCGATCCTGTTTCTGTCATCGCGGGATGATGAAATTGACCGTATTCTCGGCCTGGAAATCGGTGGCGATGATTATGTCACCAAACCGTTCAGCCCGCGTGAGCTGGTCGCCCGCATCAATGCAATACTGAAGCGTACCCAGCAAACCGGCAACGGTCAGGAAACCGCTCAGGTCTGCCACGGTAAACTCACCCTCAATCCGGAGCAACATCAGGTCAGCTGGGACGGGCAACTGATCAGCCTGACGGCCACCGAGTTTGCCATCCTGTTGTTGCTGGCGCGCAGCCCGAACCGGGTCTATAACCGTGATCACATCATGCAAAATGCTTACGGTAACCATGCCTACGTCAGTGACCGCACTATCGACAGTCATATCCGTCATATCCGCCATAAATTCAGTGATTGCGGCTGTGACGCGATTATTGAAACCGTACATGGCGTGGGCTATAAACTGGCGGCCTGTTAAATGCTGATCAATGCCCGCCTGCCCTTACCCGGTCGCACCCGCCTTAGCCTGCGTACCATTTTGCTGATTGTCATGCTGGCGATTCTCGCGCTGCCACTGTTGGGGCTGTACTTTTTCCGTATTTATGAAAATGAGCTGGTGCGTCAGACCGAGCTGGAGCTGATTGCCCAGTCCGCCGTGCTGTCCTCCACCTACCGCCAGTATGCACGCCGCATCCACCCGGATCTCAGCCATTATGGCTACATCATTCATGACTCGCCGCTGCTGCCCGGTGCCGGACGCAACTATCCGGATCGCGCGCAGACTGACCCGCGTTATACACCGATTGAGCCGCAGCTGGATCTGGTCAAACCGGTACAGCCACCCCGCGCCGATGCACAGCCCGCCGCTACCGCGACAGACGCTGTCAGCAAACGGATTGCCTTCGAAATAAGCCCGGTGATGCGGGATACCCAAACCGTTACTCTGGTGGGGATGCGCATACTGGACATGAATGGTGTGGTCATTGCCGGGCAGGAAGAGGTCGGCCTGTCATTAGCCCATGTCCCGGAAGTGCAGCAGGCATTACGTGGCCAGTACGCCAGCACGCTGCGCCAGCGGGTGTCAGATGAGCCGCCTCCGCCGCTCTACTCGATCAGCAGAGGCACCAATATCCGCGTGTTCAGTGCTTTTCCGGTGATTGAGGGCAACCGGCTGATTGCGGTGATTTATTTGTCACGCACGCCGAAAAACATTATCAAGCATCTGTATCTGGTAAGGGACAAACTGCTGATGTCCACGGTTACCCTGTTGCTGGTCGCGGTGCTGCTAGTCCTGTTTGTCTCCTCCAGTATTTCCCGGCCCATCCGTGAACTGATTGAGCAGATTCAGCGCGTAACCCGGGGTGAGCAAACCCAGATTGAGCCGATCAAAACCCCCGTATCACATGAAGTCGCGCAGCTTTCCGAAAGCTTCGCCAGCATGTCACAGGCACTGGCTGAACGCTCCGACTATATCAACCGCTTTGCCACTCACGTTTCACACGAATTCAAAACCCCGCTGACCTCAATGCAGGGTGCGCTGGAGTTGCTACAGGAACATATCGATACCATGCCAGCGGAGAAGCGCCACCGCTTTATGGAAAATCTGCTGGAAGATACCCAGCGCCTGAAGTCACTGGTTTCACGTCTGCTGGAGCTGGCGCGGGCTGATGCACTGGAGCCGAGCAACCGTCACAGCTCACTACCGGAACAGCTGGAGCAGATGCGCTCACGCTACCGGGAACGGGGTTTGAAGCTGATTTACACTATGCCGGACGAATTACAACTGGCTATCGCCCCCGACGCTCTGGAAACCGTACTAAATAACCTGCTGGAAAATAGCCTGCAGCACGGCGCAACCGAAGTCAGAGTCAGCACCAGACAGAGCGAAAGCCATATACAGTTGCACCTGCATGATAATGGCAGAGGTGTTTCTGCCGCCAACCGGGACAAGATTTTCACGCCGTTTTTTACCACCCGGCGTAATTCCGGCGGCACCGGGCTGGGACTGGAAATCATTGCTTCGCTGCTCAAGGCTTATCATGGCACAATCTGCCTGGGTGATGCGGAACAGGGGGCTGAATTTATTATTTCCCTGCCCATAAACCGGCAGCTGCACTGAAATCCGCCAGAACACCAATAGCTCCTGTACAAAGGATACTAACAGCCCGCTTAGACCAAGATTAAAACCGGTTATTCCCTGATTACGAATCATTCCACGTGTTTTTTCAGCCTGTGGCTACACTCAGAAGATTATAAATCAAAATATCAAAGTGTAAGGAATAAACATGTTGGCAGTCTCTGTTGATAATCACTTCCCTCGGCTTACCCCAAACAAGTCCAGCAAAGGTATTAGCTGGATTACTCCTGCATTCCCCGCAGTTAGCTATCCTTTGGAAGCTACAACAATGGCGCTAAGTACCAAATTTGCTCAGACAAGCCGGAGGAAGGGAGGTTTAATCATGAAGCAATTAAAATTTATGATTAGCCCATTACTCACAGTCTTATTAAGTGTTGCTTGCCAGGCAAAAACCAACTCAGTGTTGGACAACTTTCCTGTAGTAACTAACCGATGGCATAGCCTGCATTTCGACCTCATTTTTGACGAGAACAAACTTGCTTACCAACGTATCAAGATGTTTGAAAACTCTCGAGTGGATTCCGCAAAAATTTATGAAGGAGAGCTATATCAAGGGAAAATGAACCTATTAAGACCCATTCTAACCTCCATACGCTCCCGGCCTTTCCAAAAGGCATTCGACACTGTTCACCAGGGACTCAGGGGCAAACAATATGACAATGATGAGTTTGTCGGCATCCAGTTTGAACTGGATGATAATCCAGCAACCCAAGAGTGGTATCTGGCTTTCCAGTTTGAGTTTTGTTCAAGCAATAATAGCTCCGGGGATGCGCTTACTACGACTTGTAATGACGAACAGATCCATAGCTGGATTATCCAGAGCCAAGGGGAGGCAGGATACAGAATACTCATGGAAACGAATGGTCTGATGCGCATATCAAAAAACAAGCAGAGCCACGGTTACAAATCAATCATCACGTACAGTTTTAATAGGCTCAATTATCCCTCACCAACAGAAAACAGGGTTGAAGGAGAACCTCCTCCTTGTGGCAGGGGAGAAATTGAATGGGCATATACAGACAGCCAATACCTCCCCATCAAGCTGACTCCAATAAAGGGCTCATGTGATTTGCAATTCCTTGATGATAATGAAACGTTAGAGGAGTTCGCTGAACGCACAGAACCGATCATCAAGTTTTATCTGGAAAAATGGATCAAAGAAAAGATCAACCAGCAATAGCAATTGCTAACCCAAAATCCCAACCACGATTTCATGGTACAAACTGCGGCTAATCCACTCCGCAAAACGGACAGACTATACTCAGCACTCCAACATAAATATTAAAAGGTAACCATGGATATTGTTTATATACGCGACCTGAAAATCGATGCACAAATCGGCATCTATGACTGGGAAAAAGCGATTAAACAGAAAATACGCATTGATCTGGACATGGCCTGGGACAATACCGTACCGGCAGCATCAGATGATATTGCGGATGCACTGAACTACAAGGAAACCGCGCAGAAAGTCACCGAGCTGGTACAGTCACAGCATTTTGATCTGGTCGAACGGCTGGCGGAAGAAATTGCCGCGATGCTGATGCGGGATATGAAAGTACCCTGGTTACGGCTGACGCTGGGCAAGCCCGGTGCGGTGAAAAACTCCTCCGAAGTCGGCGTCTGCATTGAGCGCGGAACACGCTGATGCCACAGGCCTATGTCAGTCTGGGTAGTAATATTCGTGCCGACGCGAATATCTGCTCGTGTACCCGGCATTTACGTGCCCGTTTTAAGCGGGTGATCAGTTCGGATGTTTACCAGACTCCGGCAGAAGGCTTTGACGGCGCGCCTTTTCTGAATTCTGTGGTGGGTTTTGAAACCTCAATGAGCATCAGTGAGCTGCGTGCCTATCTGCGCCATCTGGAAGACCTGCATGGCCGGGAGCGGACTGAAAACAAATTCTCCTCACGGACACTGGATATTGATTTACTGCTGTATGACAACGTTGTCATGCAGCCTGAGCAGAACCTGCCACACAGCGACATACTCAACTATCCGTTTGTCCTGTTTCCGCTGGCAGAAATCGCCCCCGGGAAAACCCATCCGGTACTGAATAAAAATTTCCGGCAACTGGCCAGGAATGCTGAGTTCACTGATTCCAAAATGGTGCCGGTAAAAATCAACTGCCGCCCGTGAACGGCAGGCGCTGATTACTTATCAAAAGCCTTCTTGAGCTGATCAATATAATGATTAAGGTGCTTGTCCAGCCGGCTACTTAGTTGAGCAAACAGGCGACCGATCGGATTTTTCAGTTCGGAAGTCTGGGTGAAAGTGATGCGGGTGCCGCCCGGAACGGCTGCCAGCACTGCAGACCGGGTACCCTGCACGGTTGAGCCACGTTCCATCTGAATCAGCAGCTCTTTTTTCTCGACTTCCTTAACCTTGCGCAAAGTAACTTTTCCGCCCCGGGCCGGGGTCTCAATCCAGCGCATACCATCATCATCATCCTTGAGCTGCACACTTTTCAGGTCAGTGCGCCACTCAGTCTGACGGGATAACTCGCTGATCGCCTCCCAAACCTTATCCAGTGGTGCTTTGATCAGCTCGACACGTGTCGCCTGCTGATGAGCCGGTATCATCATGCCCAGCAAAAAAGGAATCAGCACCAGTAAGATACAGATGCCAATAAGAACCCACGACAATATACTTTCCATAAAAATTCCCGAGAGATTAGAGCAGCAGCCAGTTTACGAAATAGCCCGATGTAGTCGCTACCATACACGCTATCAGCACGAAGTAAATAAATACCTCATGCGAACAAGGTGTCTGCAAAGCAAAAAGCCCGCGAAGTGCGGGCTTTTAAAGGTAAAACAGACTAATCTGCTAACCCGAATGCTTACTTAATCTTCGCTTCCTTGAAGATTACATGTTTGCGCACAACCGGATCATACTTTTTAAACTCCAGTTTGTCAGGAGTAGTACGCTTGTTTTTGGTTGTAGTGTAATAGAAACCGGTTTCTGCGGTAGAAACCAGCTTGATTTTTTCACGTCCGCCTTTCTTAGCCATTGTTTCCTACTCCGGTTTATACTTTTTCGCCACGCGCACGCAGGTCAGCAAGTACGGTATCAATACCTTTCTTGTCGATAATGCGCATACCTTTCGTAGAAACACGCAGTTTCACGAAGCGCTCTTCGCTCTCAACCCAAAAACGGTGAGAGTGTAGGTTAGGCAGAAAACGGCGTCTTGTTTTATTGTGGGCGTGCGATACATTATTTCCTGTCATCGGACGCTTACCTGTAACCTGGCATACACGAGCCATCGGAATTCTCCAAAACTGCGATTCAAAATACTAAAGGCGCGTAAGAGTAGCAAATCACCCAATGACAGGCAACAGTAAACACCGAAAAATATTGCAATTCATAGCAATAAGCCGTTTTTCTCTGCAGGAAAGCACGGAAGGTCTGTCACCGCCTCCAGCCGGGCCTGCACATAGCCATGAAATAGCCGGGCCAGCTCCGGCACCTGCCGGTTATCCGGCGTATGCAAAAAAATACGCGGCGTCAGCCCGGCTTCAATCCAGCGCACGGTTTGAGCAGCCCACGGCTCCAGCCAGCACTGATTCTCTTCAAATACCGGATGACCAATATAGCGCAATAACGGAGATTGCGCGGTGACATCTAACTGTACCGGTAAACGTGGCTTACGTTCATGTGCCTCCTGTGTCGCCTGATCCAATGCAGGTGCAGCGTGTACCGGCCTGCTTTCAAAAACCACCCGATCCACACCCAAGTCACGCAGACGCTTATTGTAATCTGCACGGACTTCTGGTTTTGTAAAAAAATCAGCATGGCGCACTTCAACCGCATAACCATAATCCTGCGGCAGCTTTTTCAGAAATTGTATGAGGACACTGAGCAGCGCCGGTGAAAATGAGCCGGGCAACTGAATCATAAAATTATTCAGGCGCTCACCCAATGGCTCCATCCGCCGCAGAAAATCAATGACTTCGGAATCACACTGCTGCAACTTCTGATAGTGGGTGATGGTGCGTGGAAATTTAAAACTGAAGCGAAAGGTCTCCGGGGTGGCCTCCAGCCAGCGGGCGACCATTTTCTCACCCGGCACAGCATAAAAGGTGGTATTGCCCTCGACCGCGTTAAAAAACTGCGCGTACTGAGACAAAAACTCGCCCGGCTTAGCATCTTGGGTAAAAAATTCGCCCTTCCACTCTTTGAGCGCCCATAGAGGTGCACCCAGATAATACGGTAATGATTCCATATAAAAACTGTAGCCTGTATCCAACCACAAAGCCAATCGCGGTTACTTGATAGCCTGCGGACGCCTGCCTATATTCCGGATAGGGAGACTCATTAATGACAACAGGAGTTCGTAATGGAACAGACATCATCCTCAACTACCACCTCAAACACGAACGCAACCATGAACCAGCTACGTCAACGCTCGAAATGGATGCGTATTCTGTACATGATTTTATTTCTCATCGCCTATGGCATCACAGAATTTATCCTCACCGGTATTGTTATTGTGCAGATAATTCTGAATTTGCTGACCGGAGATATCAACCCGCGTTTACGTGGCTTCAGTAATGATTTATCTCGCTATATCTATGATATTCTGCGTTTTCTGACCTTTAATACCGAAGAAAAACCCTTCCCGTTAGCGGACTGGAAACAGGCTGACAGCACAGGCAAGGCCGACACAACATCAGCCCAGTAACTGACGGACATAGGCCGGAACCACCTCTCCGGCCAAACCGTTAATACTCTCATCAAAGTAATGGTTTACCAGTGAACGCTCCAGATTCAGCTCAACCGTATGCGCCCCCGCACGCTTTGCAGTTTCAACAAATCCCGCTGCCGGGTAGACATGACCGGAAGTGCCGATGGAAATAAACAGGTCACAGCTTTCCAGCTGCTGATAAATCTCATCCATTAACAGCGGCATTTCCCCGAACCAGACAATATACGGACGCAGCGCACGGGAACTACCACAGGCGGTACAGCTATCATCCATCTGTAGGTCGGTGGTATGTTCTGCAATATGCTGACAACGCATACAAAACACTTTATTCAGCTCCCCATGCATGTGGATCAGATTTTTACTGCCGCTACGCTCATGCAGATTATCCACATTCTGGGTAACCAACAGAAAGTCGCCGGGAAAAGCGGCCTCCAGCTCAGCCAGAGCGATATGCGCGGCATTCGGGTGCACCGTACCGGAATTCAGCTGCGCACGACGCTCATTATAAAACTGCTGCACCAGCACCGGATTACGGGCGAAACCTTCCGGTGTGGCCACCTCATCCACAGAATGCCCTTCCCATAAGCCATCACTAGCCCGAAACGTGCGGATGCCTGATTCAGCAGAAATTCCTGCCCCGGTTAATACCACAATCCTCTGATAAGCCGTGCTCATGGCGTGCTTGCCCCCTGTGGCACATAATTCATAATCGCCGCCAGCAAATAACCGTCATTGGCACTCAGGAGATGACCATCCTCACTGTTCCAGCGCTCTGCCCGGCCATTCAACGCATAGGTGTTATTCATGTCCTGGCTGTATTCCGGCACAATAAAATCAACCGACTCCGGCTTGTCACTGCTTCTGACAATGGCAGCATAGCGAATCGCAGGATGCGGCTGATGATTCAGCCAGTACAGATAATTGCCCGGCTTTTCCTCCTGCAAATCCTTAAACAGGCTTTTTGCATCTTTCAGGTGCCCGAAACCAAACTTATTCGCCAGATTCAGAATATCGGTATTGGACAACAGCAAACGGGTTACCTGCGCCATCGGCGTGCCTGTATGCGGTGAAGCAATGGTCACCAGCGCTTCAACCGGAACCTGTGCAGAAGTCACCAGCCAATGCCGGGCCACCACGCCGCCTGCAGAGTGCCCCACCAGCGTCAGCGGCTCCTGACGGCGCTGATAAATCGCTTTAAGGTATTCATTCAGTATGGCTGCCTGAGTCGCAATACCGGCAGTCGTCGGCAGATTAAGCGTAAAAAGTACATCCGCAGGTCTGCCCGGTAACTGCATGTTATTCACCACACCACCCGTGGTCATGGTGTAATTTCCACCATCCACCCAACCATCCGACTGCAGCATCGGTGTTACCTGATTAAAGCGCCAGTCCATACCCTGAGCCTGAAAACCGGGAATCATGACAATGGTTTTTGCAACGGCACTGACCGGCAACAACATCACTGCAGCCAAGGCAAGAACACAAGAAAGAATATGTTTTTTCATCTGATTCTCCCATTTCTTTTCAACATTGAGTGCTACTATAGACAATCTGATGCCGGCTTAGGTTACATTATGTCTATACGCTGTGTCTGTTTTGATCTGGATGATACCTTGTGGGACTGCGAGGCGGTTATTTCCCGCGCTGAGCAACAACTTTATCAGTGGCTCACTGTCCATCAGCCCCGAATCAGTGAGCGTTATAGCCCGGCAGAGCTGATCAATTCCCGCATCAGTTTCACCCGCCAAAACCCGGAACTGCATTATGACCTGGGCAAACTGCGGCGCAGCTGGCTGAGTGAACTGGCTGCTGAGGCAGAGCTGGAAACGGATTGGGTCGAAGCTGCCTTTGAACACTTTCTGCAGGCACGCAATCAGGTCGACTTTTTTCCGGGCGTGCTGGAACAACTGCAGCAGCTGAGGCAGGAAAACTATATACTGGGTAGTATTACCAACGGCAATGCTGATGTACACAGTGTCGGCTTGGGCGATATTTTCCATTTTTCGCATAACTCAGCCAGTGCCGGCGTCAGCAAGCCGCACCCCGCCATTTTTGAGCAGGCACTTGAAATATCAGGGCTGCAATCCCATCAAATGGTTTATGTCGGCGATGACCCAGAAAAAGATATTATTGGCGCAAGTAGTGCAGGATTGCGTACTATCTGGTATAACCCGTTCCGGCGGGAGTTAAGCAGAGCAGCAACCCCCGACGCAATCATGACATCGTTTAACCAACTTGCTTTCATTGTCCGTACATTATAACTATTTAGACGGACATTAATTTTGGGATTTATTCCGCTTGCTGCGCTCACGGAGGAGATAACCGCTGGCAGGTTTACAGAGTCCAATATGCAACACAGTCAATTAATAAATACAGAGTCCCGTGATCTCGCATCGTGGCTGGAGCGCCTCTGGGTTTCCGGCGATCCCGCCGACCGCGAAAGACTCGAACCCACCATTCGCACCCTACTGGATCCCGTTCAGAATGATGATAACAGTCTGCATCCCAATAGCCTTGATGTAGCTGAAACCCTGTGCAGTATTCAGGTTGACCAGACAACAATTACTGCAGCTCTGTTATCCGACCCCTATTTTACCCAGACACTTGAGCTGAATGAAATTTCAGCAGAATATGGGCAGCCGGTAGCCAAGCTGTGCGAGAATATGCGCAAACTGCACTTTTTTCGCGAATGTACCGGCACCAACCTGGAAGCGCTCAGCGAAAAACAGCAGGCAGAACAGGTGAGACGGATGCTGCTGGCAATGGTCAGGGATGTTCGCGCTGTACTGATCAAACTCAGCTGGCACCTGCAATATCTGCGCCTGCTGTCTCACTACGAGATTGGTGAGAAACACCTGTGTGCCGCTCACCAGACTATGGAAATTTACGCTCCTATTACTAACCGCATGGGTATCAGCCATGTCAAATGGGAAATGGAGGATCTTGCCTTCCGCTTTCAGGAGCCGGAAAAATACAAAAGTATCGCCAAATCGCTGCAAAAAACCCGGCTGGAAAGAGAAAACTATATCCAGGAATTTCAGGATCTCATCGGGAAAATACTGCATGATGCGGATATTCATGCCCATGTCTATGGCCGCCCCAAGCATATCTACAGCATCTGGAAAAAGATGAAACGCAAAGGGGTCGGCATTGCCCAGCTCTATGATCTGCGGGCCATCCGGATTATCGTGGATAACGTGGAAACCTGTTACAAGGTGCTGGGCATGATACACGAGCGCTGGCCGCATATTCCTGAAGAGTGGGACGACTATATTGCCAATCGCAAGCCCAATGGTTACCAGTCGATTCATACCGTCGTGATCGGCCCCAGAGGACGGCACGTTGAAATTCAGATCCGCACAGAGAAAATGCATCAGTTTGCCGAATTAGGCGTTGCAGCACACTGGCGTTATAAAGAAGGTGTTGGCCTGGATCCGGCTCTGGAAAGAGTCATTTCCTCCCTGCGCCGTCTGCTGGACAATGACAGCAACGACAGTGAGTTTCTTGAAGATTTTCATACCGAATTATTTTCAGACCGGGTGTTTGTCCTGACCCCGAAAGGGCGGGTCATTGATCTGGCTAAAGGTTCAACACCGCTGGATTTTGCCTATGCCATTCACACTGATATCGGCCATCGCTGCCAGGGGGCCAAGGTCAACGGTATTATCGCGCCACTGAACTATGAGCTGCATAACGGCGAGCAGGTTGAAATTCTGACCGGCAAAGAGCCTAACCCTAAAATGAACTGGCTGAATGAATCGCTGGGCTATGTCAAATCAGCACGTACAAAGCAAAAAATTAACCACTGGTTCCACCAACAGGATCATGAAAAAAATTACCAGACCGGCAAAGATATTCTGGAGCGCGAGAAACATTTACTAAACCTGCCCAAACTTAAAGCAGCTGATCTGGTAAAACCTTTTAACCGCCAGAATGAGCGTGACTTTCTGATCGCACTCGGGCGCGGTGACATCAGCTCAAAACAGTTGGCCGATACCCTGATCCGCTCACAAACCCGGGAAATCCGTTTCCGCAAAGTAAAGAAAAAAGATACCGCCCGGGTTTCCGATATTGTAGTGAACGGTGTAGAGGATCTTTACACTCAAACTGCCCAGTGCTGCCAGCCGGTATTCGGCGACGAGATCATCGGCTATATCACCCAGGGCAGGGGAATTTCAGTACACCGAACGGATTGTTCGAATATCACCCACATTCCGGAAGATCAGCAAAACCGCCTGATTAGTGTCAGCTGGGGTATCAGTTCTACCGATTATGTGGCCGATATTCTGGTATCCGGCTATAACCAACCGGGCATGCTGCGGGATATTGCGGATGTGTTGGCGCGTCAGAAGATTAATGTGGTCAGCATCAACACCCGGCCAACTCATGACAGTCAGTATGCGCTGATGGAAATTACGATTCAGATTGGGGACACTCTGCAACTGGCAGATACACTGGAGCGTTTGATTCAACTGCCGTCAGTGACTGACGCGCAACGCCGGATGTAAGCCGACGTAAACCGGTGCAAATCAGAAGGTGACCTGCACCGTTGTAGGCTCGCCACCGCGCAACACAGTCAGTGTTGCGCCTGAAGCACTAACCAGACTTTGCATTGCCTGACGACTGACCTGATTATTGGTTAGTGCCATCCCGTTTATTTCGGTAACCACGTCGCCTGACCTCAGACCGGTCTGGTTAAACAGGGCACGGTTTGTTCCCGGACGTACCGCAAAACCAATCAGCTGGCCATTTTCTCTGCGCGGACTGGGGCGGATAACCTGCAACAGGTTGATATTATTGTTGACGATCTCCTGCTTAAAATCACCCAGGGATACCGCTGCCTGTCCTTGTTCTTCTGAACGAGCAGGTGCAGAAGGCTGGTTATTTGCAGCAGTCTTTTGCGGTCGTACTGAAGGCTGCAGCCTGCCTTGCAACATTGGATCAGCAGCCGGATCTTCCTGCTGCTGATTTATCTCTTCCAGCTCCTCATCTTCAACCGGTGGTTGTTGAGGAATCAGGTCCGCTGGCTGATCAAAAGATGCGGGCTGTACGATAGGTTGTTCAGGCTCAGGCTGTAACTGCTGCTCCGGTGGAATTTCCATCGCCCCCAGTGCGGAACGGTCAATATTTGGCATTTCCAGGGTCTGTGTCTCGCCATCATCCCATGCCACATCCACACGATTGGCATAGACCTTTTTCAGGATTGCAGAGGTTTCACCGATCTGCTCATTCAGACCGACCACTTCCTGCTTACCCTTAATATCAATAACGGCAACACCATCTTTGTCATTCAGGGCATAAACACCGACCAGATTCAACGGCTCACGCGGCTTGGGTTTGGCCTTCGGTGCCTCGACCTGCTTAACCGGCGCCGCCGCAGGTACAGCTTTGGGGGGCTGGTAAACACCCAATAAATGATGTGCGGCTATTTCATTGCCCAGGTTTTTCGAGGTTGCATGCGCCTGCATCACCGATACTCCCTGATCAGTCTGCTCAGTCTCCACCCGTGCAGTGATTGACGGGTCAGACGGGAACATCATCCAGGTCAGACGGGCTAACAGAAAGCCGCTGATAATAATCAGTAGCAGAGTGACATGATCGGGCAGTCGTTCGAAAACACGATCAAACATTTGTTGTTGCTTAAGCTTTTGCATACAAAAAACCTGAAATCAGCAAGTATCCCCGTAATATTCCCTGTACCAGCAGATAAAACGATCAATTCCTTCCTCTACGGGTACAGAAGGACGATAACCTACATCATCTGCCAGAGACTCCACATCGGCAAAAGTGTCAACCACATCACCGGGCTGCAAGGGTAGAAGATTCATCTCGGCTTTTCTACCTAAACTTTTCTCAATTGCTGAAATATAATCCAGCAATTCAACGGGTTGTTGATTACCTATATTATAGACGCGCCAGGGAGCAAGACTGGTCGCAGGATCAGGTTTTTCACCGTCCCAGCTGTCATTTTTTGCTGCCGGATGGTCAAGAACACGGATAATCCCCTCTACTATATCATCAATATAGGTAAAATCCCGCTTATGCTTACCATAGTTATAGACATCAATCGCTTCTCCGGCAGAAATAGCACGGGCAAACTTGATCGGTGACATATCCGGACGCCCCCAGGGGCCGTATACGGTAAAGAAACGCAGGCCCGTAGCCGGCAGGCCATACAGGTGCGAATAAGTATGTGCCATCAGCTCATTGGACTTTTTCGATGCTGCATATAATGACAGGGGGTGATCCACATTATCGTGCACTGAAAACGGCATAGAACGGTTAGCGCCATACACCGAACTGGAAGAGGCGTAAACCAGATGCTTGATGCCATGATGGCGGCAACCTTCCAGAATATGGGCAAAGCCGGTGATATTACTGTCAATATAGGCCAGCGGATTTTCCAATGAATAACGCACACCCGCCTGCGCAGCCAGATTAATCACCTGATCAAAGCCGGACTCAGCAAACAATTTTTCCATCGCCGCCCGGTCAGCCATATCCATCTCAATAAACTGAAACAGCCCGTCCACATCATGTTCACGGATATGAGCCAGACGATCATGTTTCAGCTGCACAGAGTAATAATCATTCAGGTTATCAATGCCGATAACCTGATCACCACGCCCGATCAAACGCAACACCGTGTGCATACCAATAAACCCGGCTGCACCGGTCACCAAAACCTTCATCATTCGCCTCTCACTATTTTAATTATTATCTTGCTGCTGTTATGCAGACTACTGCTCTCATTCCTGTATCAGCAAATCAGCTACTTCCTGATACTTGGCCACCGTTTTTGCAATAATCGCTTCCGGCAACTCCGGCCCGGGACTGGTTTTATTCCAATCCAGTGTTTCCAGGTAGTCACGGACAAACTGCTTATCAAATGATGGCGGGTTTTGCCCGGGCTGATACTGATCCAGCGGCCAGAAACGCGACGAATCCGGGGTCAGGATTTCATCAATCAGCACCAGCTCATTATTTTCATCCAGCCCGAATTCAAACTTAGTATCGGCGATAATAATACCACGCTGCAAAGCATACTCCGCTGCACGCTGATAAAGCGTCAGACTGACATCCCGCACCTGCTCAGCCAGCGCCGTACCCAGCTGCTGTTTCATCTGCTCAAAACTGATATTAATGTCATGGTCACCCACTTCAGCCTTGGTTGAAGGGGTAAAAATGGGCGCTGGTAATTTCTCAGCCAGTTGCAGACCCTGCGGCAGCTCAATACCACAGACCGAACCATTCTGCTGATAGTCCTTCCAGCCGGAACCGATCAGATAACCCCGCACAACCGCCTCAACCGGTAACGGCTTTAAACGCCGCACCAGCATACAGCGCTGACTCAGCATCTGCTTTTCATCCTCCGTCAGCGGCAAATCATCCAGCGACATAGAACTCAGGTGGTTCGGAATTACCTCTTTCAGCCGTTCGAACCAGAACAGGGCCACGCGGGTCAGCACCGCCCCTTTACCCGGCATCGGGGTTGGTAAAATTACATCAAAGGCTGACAAGCGGTCAGTGGTGACAATCAGCATGTGCTCACTGTCAACCGCATAAATATCACGCACCTTGCCACGGGCCATCAGCTCTAATGCTGACAGATTCGTCTCCATCACCGGAGCGGGTTGTAGTTGTGGATTAACAGACTGGGTCATAGCTATTCAGTAGTTAGAAATCATTCGACACGCTATACTAACAGATTTTTTATTTTACAATGAGTAACAAAAGATGCAGCCACAAGTGGGAATTGTGATGGGCAGTAACAGTGACTGGAAAGTCATGAAACTGGCCGTCGAACAACTGGACAACTTTGGTATCGCACATGAATACAGGGTGGTCTCCGCACACCGCACACCGGATTTGTTGTTTGAGTACGCGGAAACTGCGCAACAGCGTGGTCTGAAGTGTATTATTGCCGGAGCCGGAGGTGCAGCCCACCTGCCCGGCATGCTGGCGGCCAAGACGACCGTGCCGGTGCTGGGTGTACCGGTACCCACACGCTACCTCAGCGGGCAGGATTCATTGTATTCTATTGTGCAGATGCCGAAAGGCGTGCCGGTTGCCACCTTTGCCATTGGTGAAGCCGGGGCAGCCAATGCGGCGCTGTTTGCGGTTGCCATGCTGGCTAATCAGGATAAAAAATTATCCAAAGCACTGACTGAATTCCGTGAAACACAGCGCCAGTTTGCTCTGGATATGTCACTGCCACCCGATGATCATTAAGCAAAACCAGTAAAACTAAAAGAGTGAAAACTTCCCATGTTATTACCCGGATCCACCATTGGTATGCTCGGCGGCGGCCAGCTGGGCCGTATGTTTACCGTAGCAGCCCGCACCCTGGGCTATAAAGTGATAGTACTGGAACCTGACCCGCTCAGCCCGGCCGGACAGTTAGCGGATGAACATAGACAGGCGGCCCATGATGACCATGCGGCACTAAAATCACTCGGCACACGCTGTGATGTGGTGACCACCGAGTTTGAAAATATTCCGGCAGCGACGCTGGAATTACTGGCGCAGTATTGCCCGGTAAGACCTTCAGCCGCTGCCGTCAAAGTGGCCCAGGATCGGATTGTCGAAAAAGAGTTTGTACGCAGCTGTGGGTTGCATCCCGTACCATTCGCGGCTATCAGGCAGTTAGAGGACATCACAGATGCAACACAAACCATAACCTTCCCGGCCATACTGAAAACTGCCCGACTCGGCTACGATGGCAAAGGGCAGGTGACTGTTGAATCGCAACAAGCTGCTGAACAGGCATTTCAACGACTGGGGCAGGTCGACTGTGTGCTGGAGCAGCGGATCGAGCTGGATTGTGAAATCTCGGTGATTCTGGCCCGCAATGTCGATGGTGAAAGCCAGTGCTTTCCGGTAGCTGAAAATATTCATCGTAATGGCATTCTGCATCAGACTATCGCGCCGGCAAGGGTAACAGATGAGCTGGCTACTGAAGCCAGGGCGGCAGCACAATGCATTGCCGATCAGCTGGATTTTGTCGGAGTGATGGCGGTTGAGTTTTTTGTGACCAAACAGGGTAAGCTGCTGGTCAATGAAATGGCGCCACGCACTCATAACAGCGGCCACTACACGCTGGATGCCTGCCATACCTCACAGTTTGAGCAGCAGGTACGCATGGTCTGTGAGCTACCGTTTGGGGACATGCAGCAGCATACACCGGTGGTAATGACCAATTTATTAGGTGATGTCTGGGGTGACAGCCAGCCGCGGTGGGCAGCGTTATTCAGCAGCCCGTCAAGCAAGCTGCATCTTTATGGCAAACAGGAAGCTCGACCGGGGCGAAAAATGGGTCATTTCTGCACATGGAACAATGATATTGAACAAGCTATTCAGGAATCTGACCGGCTGTTCAGCGAGCTACAGGGCTAAACTATGACAACTGACTCCGCTTACCTGCAACAAATCCGTCAGGATCTGAGTTTTGAGGCCGGACTCTGTGGACATTCACTGCGTTTTCTCAGTACCTGGGGAATATTTTCGCCCCGGGAAATTGATGAAGGCACTGAGCTTTTAATGCGTTATATCCGCATTGAACCAACAGATGACTGCTTTGATCTCGGCTGCGGTTACGGCCCGATTGGTCTGACCATGGCAAAACTGGCGCCACAGGGACAGACCTTACTGGTTGACAAGGATTTCATGGCCGTTGAGTACAGCAATAAAAACGCCAAACTGAATAACATTCCTAATGCCACCGCCATGCTCAGCAATGCCTTTCAGCATGTCGATCGCAATCAGAAATTTGATGTTATCGCCTCCAATGTCCCGGCCAAGGTCGGCAAGGAAATGATGACCATTATGCTGAACGATGCCCGGCATCATCTGAAACCGGGCGGACGTTTGTATCTGGTCACCATCAACGGACTGCGCGAGTACATGAAGCGCAACCTGAAGGAAGTATTCGGCAATTATAAAAAACTGAAACAGGGTAAAAACTACACTATTTCATATGCCGAAAAACAATAGTTTAAACGTTTAACTCAGCCAGAATCTGCCGGTGGTCGTCTTTTTCAAGGCGGGCACCAAATACTGAAACCACCCGGGCAGCAGCACGGTTAGCCAGTTGCCCGGCCTGCTCGTCACTCATGCCCTGAGTCACGCCATACATAAATGCCCCGGCAAACATATCACCGGCACCATTGGTATCCAGCGCTTTGACCGGTTGAGTCGGAATAGCAGTGCGGCTGCCATCGCGGTTAATCACCAGCGCGCCATCACTGCCCAGGGTGACAACGACTTTCTGGGCTTTGCCCTGCAAAACTTCAAGTGCGGCCTCCAGCGACTCAGCACCACTGTAGGTCATCGCTTCTTCCTGGTTACAGAACAGAATGTCGACCCCGTCACCCAGCACTTCATCCACGCCAGCGCGGAAATAAGTCACCATGGAGGGGTCAGAAAAAGTAAAAGCGGTTTTAATGCCGTTTTCCGCTGCAACTTTTCTGGCCTCCAGTACGGCGGCACGGGAAACATCCGAAGTTACCAGATAGCCTTCGACATACAGATATTTTGAATCCAGCAACTCCTCAAAATGCACTTCTGCAGCGGAGAAGTCAGAAGTAATCCCCAGAAAAGTATTCATGGTACGCTCGGCATCCGGCGTCACCATCACCATGCACTTACCGGTTACCCCGTCGGCATTGATCCGCTCCAGGCCGGTATCAACACCCGCAGCATGCAGGTCATTTTTATAGAACTCACCGAACTCATCATTGGCAACCTTGCAGGCATAAAAGGTCTTACCGCCAAACTGGCTGATGGCAACAATGGTATTAGCTGCTGAACCGCCGCCTGCACGCTTTTTCAGACCAAATGAACGCTGCAGACCGGATAACAGTTCGTGATGTTTAGCCTCATCAATCAGCGTCATCAGACCTTTTTCGATACCCTGCTCAGCGAGAAAATCTTCCGTCACTTCAAACTCTTTATCGACCAGTGCATTGCCGATCCCGTAAACATCATACTTCATGACTATTCCATCTTTAGATTCAGTGCCGACCTTTTACCGCATGGGCGCACTTTTTTCCAGCCCCAAAACTACCGGACGGGAGATAAAGCTTATTAAAGTTGTCTTTAACCTTGATTCAGCTTGAAAATAAACGGTTATGTACAGAGTTATCCACAGGAATCACCCAAACGATCAAATATCTAACATGGCAAAGAAATAAGAAAAAAGTGGTAAATCAGATCTGAAAAAGCCCAAAAAGGGGACAATATTCCCAATTCAGTAGCAAAAACAGGCCGTTGAGGACACAAATCCGGAAAACTGAATATGAGCCGGACAGAATAGCCGACTCATAAAGCATAAAAGTGCTGAAATTGCGAGTGATAAAATTTAGTTATCCACAAAAACAAATAATGCCTGAACAAAACTAAATGATAGCTAACCGTGAGGCCTGATCTTACAGACGGTCTTCACGGTCAAATTTGCGGATTTCATTCTGAATGACCAGTGCGCGGATCACCAGAAACAAAATAAACACAAATGACAGCAGTACCGCCGCCCAGGCAACCGGAGATACAGTATATCTGGCATCACCAGTCGCATCACCGGCCTGGGATAAACCAACCTGAGTACTGACCAGTTGTGAAAGAGATACTGTTTTTTCAGCTCCGGAAGCGGCCTGATCAGGATCCTGATCTGTCTCGCCTGACTGAACAGCAGTTGCAGTTGTATTGTCATTACCATCAGCCCACACCTGCGCAGGATCCACCTCGCCCTCTGAGGCCGCAGCAGTAGTCAGCGCATCTTCGGTCACCGCTGCCAGCTTAATCTGCGACTTACCGGATTGCTGTCCGGCCTGTGCCGGTACACTCTCCGGACTGAGTTCTTTCAGCTTATTATAAAGACGCATATTGTCTGCATGTTGTGACTTTATCGCTTCACTGGCACTTTTCAGTGAGGCCTGCAGGGTTTTAATGTGATTATCTTTCTGGGTCAGAATAGTGCGCAACTCCGCCAGTTCACGACGCAAGGCATCCAGCTGTACCTGAATTTCCGGATCAGGCTGCTGATTTTTAGCCTGACTTTGTTTCTGCTGATCGCGGGTCTGCTGCAGCTCAGTACGCAATAAACGGTTTTCCCGGCGAGCCTTGTTCAGCTCCTGCATCACAATATGCAATTGATCCTTGAGCGGCATACCCTCAACAATCGACTCCGGAACGGCATCTTCTGCCGCTGCGACCTCAACCTCCTGTGCTACAGATTCTTCAGCAACATTTTCAGCTGACTGCTGTTCTGCGATTTGTGCAGTTTCAGATTCAGCCTGAGTAACCGTTGTTTTCTCAGCCTCAGCCGAAGCCGTACCGGACAACTTTGCGGTCAGCTCAGCCGGCACAGGATCATGGATAGCAACATAGCGTCCCTGCTTCCAGCGGGTGTTATGACGCTGCACCATACTCACGGCTGTTTTTCTGCTAACGGCAAATACCTCCTCTGAGGTCGGTGCCAGCATATAGGCATCTTTACGCAGGGAGTTGATATTGTTGACAGTGAAGGCATGCTTGTTCTTTTCATAAATGGCCAGCATCACCTGTTGAATACTTGCTTTCTTGTCCGGGTTTAGTTTTTCCGCAATGTTCCACAGTGTATCGGTACGGGTAATCGGCCCGTAGACATCCTGAGCAGCTTGTACCGGTATGGATAATGCCAGCCCCAATAACACTATCACTAAGAGTTGTCTAAACATCTGAAAAATTTCCCACTCATTCTTTTGTTTTTAATGTATAGCTGATTCTGACATTAAATTCAGGCGAACAACAGACAAATGGTAAAGTCTTCAAGGAGGGATAGCAAATTTCTACCGGTACAAGCCTTTGAGTTGCATCAAAATAACCAAAATCGGCCTCAGGAGATGGCTTTGTTGAGGTTCACCGCCTGAATATACTTGGGCGATAACACGTATTTCGGCTTGCCGACGCCGCCTTCTTCATTACGGGTAACCACCGTCTCCTGCTCCAGATGTTTCAGAATCAGCTGGGCGATCTGCTGGAGCTGCGGCTTCCCTATCAGCGACGGCTTTATCCCTAACAAATGAGACTTACGGCGAATAATAGTGCCCACCGCATCTGTCACCGGGCGTACCGTCGGCTTGACTTCACCATTCAGAATCAGGTTTCTGACCTCGGTATAAATCAGCTTGAAAAAACGCTTCTTGGTGAAATCACTCGTTGGTTGCGAAGGCTCCTGCGCACTTTGTGTATTTTGCGGCTTTTGCGCCTTGTTCTCGGCAGCGGCTGCCGGTTTTGACCTTCCCACAGGTGAAGCCTTCTGCTCAGGTGATACCCAGTCCAGATACTCCTCACGCAGGTCATTGGCACGATCCTCCGGAATAGCACCTTTACCATTTTGCAGGGCAGCCTCTGCCGGAACCTGGGTAACAAACTCCTCCGTATTGATGCGTTTACCCTGAGCATCCCGCCCCAGCATCAGCAAAGCACGCTTGTGATCCGCTACATACGCACCTACAAAATGAAACGCATACTCAAAGGTACCGATAATAATGATCGAGAACAGGAATGACGCCCAGATTCCGGTCACCCCGAATAGCTGCTTGAGCAAACGAATCATCGCGTAGTGCTTGTCTTCGTCGTATTCCAGTGCTTTGGCAGTGGTAATGGCTGATTGCAGCGCGGCAGCATTGGCACTGCTATTCGCCTGTACTTCCATGTCCACCCGCGCCTGAGCCGCTGCCACCCGCCCTTTGGCATCCGCCAGCTGCTGGCGCAAACTGCGGAAAGTTTCACCCTCACAGGACTGGCAACGGTTTTTATTATCAATCCGGGTCTGGATACTGGCTGCTTTTTGCTGCGCACGTGCCAGCTCGGATGAGGCTGCCGTTGAGTAAGTCGGTGCATTAGCCAGCGATGAAATACTCCCCAGTGTTGCCTGAAATACAGCAGACTGCTCTGAACGGGTGCGCACGGTGGCATCTTCGCGCTCCATGGACTGCGAAACTTCAGAAAACAGGCCGAAGAACACCACAATAAAAGTAGCGATCACTGCGGCATGACCTTTATAACCGGAGGCATAAAGAAACGCCTGCGCCGAGGTGATTACTGCTGTGATGCCCAAGCCGAGAAAGGCATTCGCCCACTGTTCCCCCGTCCAGGTATCCGGCGTCATTTCACCACCGACAAAGTATTTCACCACAAAGAAGGCCGAAGCCAGAAATGCCGCAATGGCGGCTACCATCAACCAGGCTTCTGCTTTGCGCAAGTCACTGAGTATTTCACGCAGTGACTTCGTCCGGATCAGAAACGCCGGACGGTTAAATTTGGTATTTTGTTGAGAATCCATCATAATTACAGTCTCCTGTTAAATCGTACCCAATGAATGACACAGGATCGGATCAAAGGAGGTTGCCGCCTTCTTTGATCCTTTTTATTCACATCCAGCCTGCCAGTAGTAAAAGCACCCCCAGAAACCAGAGCATGTGCCCGTCCGAGCGCAGGTTATAGGCCGCAAAAATAGCCCCGATCAGCACCAGTCCGATCAGTACGTGTGGCACATGTAACATGGCACTTGCGGCATCACTGATTTGCTGCACGCCGGGCATCATCACCAGCAGCAGCCAGACCCCGACCGCCCACACCACCAGTACACTGCGGATTACCCGCCACAGCTCGGCAAATTCAATGGTTTCATGTTCTGTGTTGTCAGCCACTTTGACGGGAGATGACAACACGGTTTGCTGTTTCATTTGAGTATTTACATTCATCATTCGCTCCAATCAGCTTGTAATAAACTAAAAAATAAGGTTAAAAAAAGGGTAGTGCCGTAAGGGCATGGCACTACCCGAAGCTGACCCCATTAATTAGTGGAAGGGGTCATAAGGGCATATTTGATATATGTTTAATGCCTGTTTGATACCGGAGAATTGGTTCAGCCGTAAATGTAGGTTCTGAACAATCCAACCATACGTCCCTGTACCTGTACGCTTTCCGCCGGGTATACCATGGGCGGCATCTGACTATTTTCCGGCCGTAACTCCACTTCTCCGGTGGGGTAGTAGAAGATCCGTTTCAGGGTAGCCTCTTCGTTATCCACCAGAGCCACGACGATGTCGCCGTTGCGCGCATCTTCCACGCTCTGAATAACGACATAGTCACCGTCCATGACACCAATATCGATCATCGAATCACCGCGCACCTTCAGGGCATAACGCCCCGGCCCGGTGAATAATTCGTTCGGACTAATGTCATTCCGGTCAGGAATCGCCTCAATCGGTTTACCGGCAGCGATTTGCCCCTCCAGCGGCAAGCCGGGTAAAGTCAGAGCCATCTGCGGGTGGCGTTCTGTTTCCTGTTCCGGAATTTCGTAAGCGCGCTTACCGGCTGAGGCCAGCAAATAATTTTCCCTGATCAGGGACTGTATATGCTGGTGCACCGTGCTACGGGTTTTTATACCTACGGCCTGTCCGATTTCGTCCAGCGTGGGTGTATAACCATGCGTCCGATACCACTTGCGGATTACTTCCCAGATTTCCTGCTGTCTGCGTGTCAACATCTGTTCTCCTTACCTTGTAAACCGAACCAAACACGAACCTAATATACGAACTAAAACCGAACTTTTCCAATCAAAAATACTTTAGGTAGATTCGTTTTTTGTTCGTTTTTTCCGATGAGTGGTGTTTTTTGTCGAATAAACGGCAGTTTAAGGCGCCTGATGTCGTTTGTTAAAAACCGGAGAGATGGGGAAAGCGCAGAATAAATAGCAAAAATCAGGAAGAATGCCCATAAAGCGCAAGATACTCAGCCGCACTGCGCTCCCAGCCAAAATGACAGCGCATCGCACTCTCCTGCAAACGCTGCCAGTGCGCCTGGTCCGGATAATGCTGCAACGCCCACATTACCGTGCCCTGTAATGCTTCGCGGTCAGGTGTGTAAAACACAAAACCATTAGCCGTGCCATTGTGGATATTTTCATCGGTGGCATTCACCACCGTATCCGCCAGACCACCGGTATGAAACACCACCGGCAGGGTGCCGTATTTCAGGCTATACATCTGATTCAGGCCACAGGGCTCAAAGCGGGAAGGCATCAGAAACAGGTCACAACCCGCCTCCAGCAGATGTGCCATTTCCTCGCTGTAGCCGATATACGACGCCACCCGATCCGGATAGCGCTGCGCCAGCTCACGCATGCTGTGTTCAAAGTACCCCGTACCGCTGCCAATCAGCACAAAACGGGCCGCACTGTGCTGAATCAGATCCGGAATGGCATCCAGAATCATATCGATACCTTTCTGCTCCACCAGTCGCCCGACAAAGCCCAGCAGCGGCTGCCCCAACATTTCATCAGTCAGGCTAAAGCCCATTTTTTCCAGCAACACACGTTTGTTCTGCTGCTTGCCGGGCTGAATCTGTTCAACTGAAAAATGCTGCGGCAGATAAACATCCGTAGCCGGATTCCACGCGGCATAATCCACCCCGTTGAGAATGCCGTGCAGCTTATAACTGCGTGAGCGCAGCAGGCCATCCAGACCATAGCCGAAAGCCGGGGTACAGATTTCCTGCGCATAAGTCGGGCTGACCGTAGTCACCTCACCGGCATACACAATCCCCGCCTTCAGCATCGAAAAGCCGCTGTAAAACTCCACGCCCTCATCTGACCACCAGTGCCAGGGCAACTGTAGCCGGGCATAGGTATCGTGAGAAAACTGCCCGCCGTAGGCCAGATTATGAATAGTGAACACACTGCGCGGCGGATCCGGCAAATCTTCCAGTAATGCGGGCACCAGTCCGGTCTGCCAGTCGTGTACATGCACCACATCCGGATGCCAGTTTAAGCCCAAGGCATCACCGGCCAGTCTCGCCACGGTACGGGAGAAAACACAGAAACGCTCAGCATTATCCGGCCAGTCATAACCATCAGGATGCAGATAAGGATTACCGGGGCGTTCAAACAACTCAGGACAATCCACCAGCCACAGCGGACAGGCAAAGGCTTCATGCTGTGCTTCAAGAATACGTACCGAATGCGCCCGCCCGGCACCCTGTATTTCAAGGCTGCCCAGCACACGCGGCTCATCCAGTTTAAGTAAGACATCATGATAGGCAGGCAGCATTAAACGCACATCAGCGCCCTGCTGCTGCAAGGCCTGGGGCAGGCCATAAGCGACATCCGCCAACCCGCCGGTTTTGATCAGCGGAAACACTTCACTGGCCGCAAACAAGACTCTCATGATTCAGCAAACTCCTGCACACTATCAGGATCACGGGGGATCAGAATAAAAAAATTTATCCTATTGTAACCGACCTGCTTGCTGTATCAACTCACGCATCCTTTCAGACAGGTCATCCGGCAGCATACCCCGGTCATAACGCCAGCCCCAGTTACCCGTCACCGTACCGGGCGTATTCATTCTGGCCTCACTGCCCAGCCGCAGCAAATCCTGCAGCGGGAACATCGCCAGCCCGGCTCGGCTGTACAGCACGGTTTTCAGCAGGGCATCGGCTATATCACACTCATCCCCGCAACCCAGCACATGGCGGACGTGTTGCTGCTCACCCTCATTCAGCGCGTTAAACCAGCCCAGCGAAGTGTCATTATCGTGTGTGCCGCTGTAATACACCCGGTTTTCAGTCACATTATGTGCTTTGTGCGGATTGTCATCAAAGTGATCGAAGGCAAATTGTAATACGGACATGCCGGGTAGCCCGAATTTATCACGCAAGGCTGTCACTTCCGGGGTGATAATGCCCAGATCTTCCGCCACCAGCGGCAGGCTTCCCAGCGCATCCTGTATGGTTTGCAGAAATTCATCACCCGGTACCTGCTCCCACACACCTTCAATTGCAGTTTCGCACTCCACCGGAATCTTCCACACCGCTTCCAGCCCGCGGAAATGATCAATGCGCACCAGATCAAAAAACTCCAGATTATAGGTCAGCCGCCGCCGCCACCAGGCAAAGCCATCCTCGCGCATCCGGTTCCAGTCATAATGCGGGTTACCCCAGCGCTGGCCGGTGGCAGAAAAATAGTCCGGCGGCACACCGGTCACCGCCTGCGGACGCCGGTTTTCATCCAGCAGGAATAATTCCGGATGCGCCCAGACATCAGCACTATCCATATCCACAAAAATCGGAATATCACCGAATAAACGTATGTCAAGCCGGGAAGCGTACTGACGCAGTTTTTTCCACTGCAGCCAGCACTCAAACTGCTGGCGCAGATGATGATCCAGTTCTGCGATATGCTGCTCACGGAACGCCTGCAAAGCCAGACTGTCACGCTGCCGGTAGGCATCCGGCCAGTCCAGCCATGAGCGACCGGCAAACTTCTGCTTCAGCACCATGAACAGCGCAAAGTCATCCACCCAGTCGCGGCTGACTTCATACCACTGCTCAAAATCCTGCACACTGGCTTTACCACTGGCCAGCGAGCTTTCCGAGGCCAGATCAAATAGTGCCGGATTGAGTGCAAAGGCAGAGGCACACTGATACGGTGACAGGCCGGTCAGCGGAATGGTCAGCGGCAACACCTGCCAGACGCTGAAACCGGATTCAGCCAGCCAGTCCAGCCAGCGATAAGCACCCGCATCCAGCTTACCGGAAGGCAGAGAAGTCGGGTGCAGCAACACACCTGCGGCACGGCTGCCCTGCTCAATCGCTACACTCATAACTCACTCCTGAACATTATGTATACCGGCCCCGGCACTGAGACCGTGACTATTGTTTTTGCTGCTGTTATTACTGCCTGCATTATTATTCCGCCTCTGCCGGAAATACCCTATGCACTCTCAGGGCTTTATCTGCGCAGCCCTGGACTTACGGTACAGATTAATCAGACCGTTGGTCGAGGCATCATGCGCCTGCGTGTCCTCCTCAGCATCCAGCTCCGGCAGGATACGTTTCGCCAGCTGCTTACCCAGCTCCACCCCCCATTGATCATAGGAGTTAAGATTCCAGATTACACCCTGCACAAAAATTTTGTGCTCATATAATGCAATCAGCATCCCCAGTGAATGCGGCGTCAACTCATCAATCAACAGCGCATTGCTGGGATGATTGCCGGCAAAAACCTTATGCGCGATGTGAGCATCCTGCTCTTTCAGCCCCTGATCGTGCAGGGTTTCACGGGTTTCCTCCAGTGTCCGTCCGCACATCAGTGCTTCAGTCTGTGCAAGAAAGTTTGCCATCATAATGTCATGGTGCTGGCCAAGGTGGCTATGCGGCTTGAGTGAAACGATGAAATCTGCCGGAATCATCTTAGTGCCCTGATGAATCAGCTGATAAAAGGCGTGCTGACCATTAATTCCGGTGGCTCCCCAGATAATAGCACCGGTGGCGTAATCCACCGGATCGCCATAGCGGTCAACCGACTTGCCGTTACTTTCCATGTCTGCCTGCTCCAGATACATCGGCAGACTGCGCAGATAGTGGTCATAAGGCAGGATCGCATGGGATTCGGCCTGAAAAAAATTGTTATACCAGATACCCAGCAGCGCCAGAATCACCGGCATATTCTGTTCCAGGGGTGCGTCACGGAAATGGTTATCCATTTCATGTCCACCCTCCAGCAGCTCAATGAAGTGATCCAGCCCGACCGCCAGCACAATCGACAGCCCAATCGCAGACCAGAACGAGTAACGCCCACCGACCCAATCCCAGAAAACAAACATATTGTCCGGGTCAATCCCGAAATCACACACCGCTTTTTCATTAGTGGAAACCGCCACAAAGTGTTTGGCAATATCTTTTTCATCAGCGACCGATAAAAACCAGTCACGCGCACAATGCGCATTGGTCATGGTTTCCTGGGTGGTGAAAGTTTTTGAGGCCACAATAAACAGCGTGGTTTCCGGATTCAGCGAGTGCATAACATCCCGCACATGCTCACTGTCAACATTAGACATATAATGCATATTCAGTCGTGAATGACGGTACGGGCGCAAGGCCTGATAGACCATTTGCGGGCCGAGATCCGAGCCGCCGATACCGATATTCACCACATCGGTGATCATTTTGCCACTGAAGCCGCGCCAGCTGCCGTCACGTACCTGCTCCGCAAACGCCCCCATTTTGGCTATCACGTCATTGACATCAGGCATCACATCTTTATCATCCACCATCACCGGATGGTTGGAGCGGTTACGCAATGCTACGTGCAGTACCGCACGCCCCTCGGTATTATTGATTTTCTGGCCGCTGAACATCTTCTCACGCCAGCCTTCTACATCAGCGGCTTTCGCCAGCTCGCAAAGCAGCTTCATGGTTTCCGCAGTGATGCGGTTTTTTGAATAATCCAGAAACAGATTCGATACCCGCAATGAAAAGCGCTCAAAACGTCCCGGATCCGCTGCAAATAACTCACGCATATGCAGCTTTCTGGCTTCTAAAAAATGCTCGCGCAGATGATTTCCTGCATCACTGTGTAAGGCGCGTTTTTTTCGTTTAGCCGTTTTGCTGGCTTTTGTCATTAGTACTCTTCTCCATGAGGCTTTTCCTGTTATACAGCCAGACAAACCGATGCAAGGAAAAGCCGGATTCTTTAGTGTTAGGATTGATAAACTTTTCCTGATTATTCTAGCAGCAATCATTTAACTAAAGATAAACCCACTGCTATTCAAGGCCTGATTCGGCAATTAAAGCCAACTTTATAGCAATAAAGTACCCGACCAGTCTGAAAACTTGTCAGTCACAGGCCGCACCGATAGCCACACAGGAACAGCTCACCGTATCCCCGGCACAGGAACGGATTCTGCCGGTTCTGGCAATACTGATTTTCGCCAGCTGCACATCAGAGCCTTTTTCCGTTACCACATAACCCCTGTTCAATGTGCCATCGAGCAAACCATCCGATCGATAGCGGATCATCCGGCCGGTATCCGCGTCTGCACTGGTAGACTTTACAACATATTTACTGTTCGGATCTGTATCGGAAACAAACAATATTTCTTCCGTTGCATTAGCTGCACCATCACCCGTGGTATCAAAAAACAGGTTGTAGGCACCCAGCTCGCCATTGGCATCATAGTCAGTAAAAATGATCCAGCCATTGGTAAAACCGTCACTGAAATCCGTTGCGACAGAATTATCACAGTCGGTTTTCGCCGCATTACTCGCACACATGCTGACATGAAACCCCCGTTTCGCGGCCTCACTGCGTACCCGGTACAGGCTGTTGGCAAACTCATCCATCGTTGAATGGACTTTATTTTTCTCTATTAATGATTGTAGATTGGGGGCAGCGACACTGGCCAACACGGCGATAATAGCGAGCGTTACCAGTATTTCGACCAGAGAGATACCTGATTGGCGGGTAGTGTTCATAATTTGTCCGGGGCTTTTTATTATTAAACAACATTATACAAAACTACCTGACCAGCGGAGTTTGAATTAGATGAGTGGTCATCAATATCAATTTGCCTTAATTCTGAGCGAACACCTGCAACGCACCATCAATATTCAGCATGTGCGGGCGGTAGGCGGCGGCTGTATCAACCAGACTTATCTGCTTGAATCCGGATCAGGAGAACAATGGTTTGCCAAAACCAACTATCCGGATCAACAAGCCATGTTCGCTGCAGAAATGGCCGGTTTGCAGGAAATTTACCACAGCCACACCCTGCGTTGCCCGAAACCACTGACTCACGGTACAACAACCGGTACAGAATCAGACTTCAGCTACCTGATTATGGAATACATTTCGTTTGGCCATAATCACAACCGCGCTCAAACACAACGCAGCGCCGGACAGCAGCTGGCCGCTTTGCACTGCTGCACACAGGAGCAGTTCGGCTGGCACATGGACAATACCATCGGCAGCACAGCACAACTTAACGGCTATCGTGATGGCTGGGTCACATTCTGGCGGGAACAGCGCTTGCTGCCACAACTGAAATGGGCGTTACAGGATGGCTACAATCAGCGTGATTATGAAAACGGGCTGAAGCTATGTGAGCAACTCAGTGTATTTTTCCATGACTATCAGCCACCGGCTTCCCTGCTGCACGGCGACCTGTGGTCAGGTAATATCGGTTTTACCGAAGCGGGACAGCCGGTTATTTTTGACCCCGCAGTTTATTATGGTGACCGGGAAACCGATCTGGCTATGACGGAAATGTTCGGCGGCTTCAGCGCAGATTTTTATGCTGCCTACCATGAGCAATGGCCAATCGATAAGGGGTACAGCGTCCGGAAAAAACTTTATCAGCTGTACCATATTTTAAATCACTACCATTTGTTTGGTGGTGGTTACGGGCACCAGGCCAGCAATACGGTGCTGCAATTACTCTCAGAAACCGGCAGCTAAGCCATCAAACGCTCAAAACTGCCATCGCCCCCTGACATCTGCTAAAGTCAGCCTCAAATAAAAATCCAAAGGCATAATTCATAATATGGCGATCATTAATATTCTGGCGTTACTGATTACACTGGCGGCGCTGCTCAGCTACATCAATTACAAGTACATCCGGCTACCCACCACTATCGGGCTGCTGCTTATTTCCCTGCTGATGTCACTGGCGATTATTGCAGCCGGAAAGCTGGGGCTGAACCTTGAAGAACCGGCACGACAGGTGCTGACCAGCATTGATTTCAATGAAACGCTGATGAACGGTATGCTGAGCGCCCTGCTGTTTGCCGGTGCCCTGCATGTGCATCTTGACCAGCTGGCGAAACAAAAATGGGTGGTTGCCACGCTGGCCAGCATTGGCGTGGTTACCTCGACCTTTCTGGTTGGCTTCGCTGCTTACATTATTTTCCCTTTGCTGGGACTGAATATCCCGCTGATTTACTGCCTGTTATTCGGCGCGCTGATTTCACCGACTGATCCGATTGCCGTGCTGGGCATCCTTAAAACCGTCGGCGCGCCTAAATCGCTGGAAACCAAAATTGCCGGTGAATCATTGTTTAATGATGGTGTGGCAGTCGTCGTGTTTCTGGTAATGCTCGGCTTTGTGGCAACCGGACATGATGGTCATGCCACTGAATTCAGCCTTCCCGCCGTGCTGATGCTGTTTGTGCAGGAAGCCATTGGTGGCGCTGCATTCGGCCTTGTAATCGGTTATATCGTCTACAAAATGCTCGCCAGTATCGATAATTATCAGGTTGAAGTACTGCTGACTCTGGCGCTGGTGCTGGGTGGCTATTCACTGGCCATGTCGCTGCATATTTCCGGGCCGATTGCCGTGGTGGTGGCGGGCCTGCTTATCGGCAATACCGGGCGCAGTTTCGCTATGTCAGACAAAACCCGTGAACATATCGATACTTTCTGGGAGCTGATTGACGAGATCCTGAATGCGGTGTTATTCGTACTGATCGGGCTGGAGGTACTGGTGCTGACCTTCGCCGAAACTTATTTGTGGGCCGGTCTGATTATGATTCCGGTCACTTTACTGGCGCGTTTTATTGCGGTCGGTATCCCGATTAAGCTTATTCAGCGCACCCGCAGCTTTAGCCCCCGCGTTGTACGGATTCTGACCTGGGGCGGACTGCGCGGCGGTATTTCCATCGCGCTGGCCCTGTCACTTCCGGCCGGACAGGAACGTGAGGCATTACTGGTGATTACTTATGTCATCGTCGTATTTTCAATACTGATTCAGGGGCTGACGGTAGGCAAGCTGATTTCCCCCGAATAATGTGTGTATTAGCAAAAACTGATGAAATAACGTTTATTGGTTTTGACTTTTTAACAGTGTCACTTTGAGGAAAGCGATAATGAGTACAGAACTACCTGAGCGCGATGGCGACGGTTATTTATTGAGTATGGAAGACTGGACACCTGAAATTGGCCGGGCGATGGCTGAAGCGGATGGTGTCGAACTGGACGATGTAAAATGGGATCAGATCATGAAAGCCCGTGAATTTTATGAAGATCAGGCGGTGGTACCACCGATCCGTAAGTTTTCCAAATTCATCAAAGCCGATCAGAAAGAACTGTTTAAAATGTGGAAAACCGGGCCGATGAAGCCAATTACCAAATATGGTGGTTTGCCTAAGCCTACCGGGTGCGTTTAATGCATTACCCCTTCCCGGTTTTGCCGGGAAGGGTGATGTCACACATACTGTCCCGCACACCACCCGGACGCCCACGCCCACTGAAAGTTATACCCCCCCAGCCAACCGGTCACATCCACCGTTTCACCAATAAAATACAAGCCCGGCACTTTATGCGCCTGAAAGGTTTTTGAGGAAAGCTCCTGCGTATCCACACCACCCAGCGCCACCTCCGCCGTGCGCATCCCCTCTGTTCCGGCAGGCCTCAACTCCCACGTCTGCAGGGATTTCGCCACCTGCTCCAGCTCAGCCGGACTGTATTGCTGCATCACCTGATTGAGTACCAGACCGGTACATAAACGCTGTGCCAGCCGTTTCGGATACAAGGTCTGTAACACGGTTCGCAGTTCCGCTTTGGGACGCTCATTCTGCTGTTGCTGTAACCAGGGCAATAAATCACCCTGTGGGTATAAATCAATCTGAATGGACTGCGCTTTTTTCCAGTACGAAGAAACCTGCAACATGGCCGGACCGCTCAAACCACGATGGGTAAACAGCATATTTTCCCGGAACACACCGTCATTACAGCTGGCGCGCACCTCCACACTCACCCCGGATAAGTCTGCCAGCACACCCTCCAGATCCTGCTGATGAAAAGTAAACGGCACCAGCGCAGAAGAAAACGGAATGCTTTTCAGCCCGAACTGCCGCGCGACCTGCACACCAAAATCCGTAGATCCCATGCGGGGAATAGACGGGCCACCGGTAGCAATCACCAATGACTGAGCCTGCAGCAGCTGGCCATTGACCCACAGGGAAAAACCCTCAGTCTGTTGCGTAATCTGCTCTACTGCAGCATTCAGTAACAAGGCCACACCAGCCTGTTCGCACTCCTCAACCAGCATGCCGACCACTGCGGCAGACTTCTGATCACAAAATAACTGACCCAGTGTTTTTTCATGCCAGCTCAGCTGATGTTTCTCCATCAGCGCCATAAAATCCCAGGGCGTATAGCGCGCCAGTGCCGACTTACAGAAATGCGGGTTTTGCGACAGATAACAGGAAGGTTCAGTATATAAATTGGTGAAATTACAACGCCCGCCGCCGGAAATCAGGATTTTCTTACCCGCCTTATCTGCCTTATCAATCAACAAGACCCGGCGTCCACGCTGACCGGCAGTGGCCGCACACATCAAGCCCGCTGCTCCGGCACCCAGCACAACCACATCATAGTCAGGGAGTTTATTCATAGCGGCCTATCATAGTGCGGCGGTAAAAATTAAAAAAGCGAAATAAAAAAGCATAAAAAAACCCGCAACGGGTGCGGGTTCTCAGAAATCCTTTTCGGGGTGCATGTTACCAGTGAATGGTCACGTCTTTCCTTCCCCATTTCAGCGCCTTACGACGATCTTTACCCATGTAAATATCGATCTTCTTCTTCCAGCGCTTATTCATTTTGTCCAGCACCTGGTATTCACCTTCCAGACCGCTGATTCTCACTCTATCCTTATGTTTCAGTCCATATTTCTTCAACAGATCCCGCGACACCGCTATTGCCTTCATACCGGGGCGTAAACGATCTCCCCAGGCAGCAATATCAGGTGTGTCGTCGGTTTGTGCCGGCAATGAATTATAAGCTGTGGCAGTAACCCGTAGCTTTTTCATTGAACCTGTTTCAACGTCTTTTACACTGGCATTAGCGCCAACCGTAAACAGTAAAAATAACATCGCAGCACAAGCACGAATGAACATAACCATAACAAAAACCTCTTAACAAAAAATAGTTTCAGTGATGCAAAACCACTACAAGACTGAAAGCACGGATGAACATTAGCATATTCTAATATTCAATTTCAATAACCCGTGCGCCTATTCTCATAAACTCAGTTGATTTGCCAAAAATCTGCCAAATCTTTAGTTGTAAAATTTTTCCTTACATATCAACAACCCGACTTGATTTCACTCAGTACATTACCTGCACCGGAAAAATCTGAAAGAAGCTGCTGACATATGTCAGAAAAAGTAAAAAATAAGCATTTTTCAATAGTTTATTGACATTAGATTACTAAAAATGCTTTTTGCTGCATCGCAGCATTCGCGATACCGAGCGGATTATCACACTTTTATGACCAGGATACAAATATCTTGGTTTTTCAACCTGGCCCACAAATCTAATGAATAAATACTCTTTAAATTTAATCTGTTAGAATTCCCTCCCTTCGCTTTAACCAGTAACACGTCTATGTCCGAGATTATCTTGTCCACTCTGAATGCACGCTACTCCCATGCATCACTGGGGCTGCGCTACCTGTACAGCAATCTCGGAGAGCTACAGACCCGCACAACTATCAAAGAGTTCACTATTTCCATGCGGGAGACCGACATTGTTGAGCAATTGCTTGATAAACATCCAAAAATCCTTGGTTTTGGGGTCTACATCTGGAACATCAGTGAAACAACACGCGTGGTTCAATTGCTTAAATCTGTCGCGCCATCGATTAAAATAGTTCTGGGTGGACCTGAAATAAGCTATGAGCATGCGCATCAAACCATCACCTCTCTGGCAGATCATGTCATTACCGGACAGGGGGAGCACAGCTTCCGACAACTGTGCGAACAATTATTAAACAGCCAGCGTCCGCTGAATAAAGTCATTAGCGGAATTAATGTTTCGTTGCATCAACTCACCCTGCCCTATACGGCCTATACTGACGAAGACCTCCGCAACCGTTTTATCTACGTTGAGGCCTCGCGGGGTTGTCCGTTTAAATGTGAGTTCTGCCTGTCAGCACTGGATAAAACCGCTTATCCGTTTGAGCTGGATCGTTTTCTCGGCGAAATGGATCAGCTGTGGCAACGCGGCCTGCGCAACTTCAAGTTTGTTGACCGTACCTTTAATCTTAAGGTTGCCAACACCCTGCGCATTCTGGATTTCTTTCTGCAGCGGCTGGACGATAAAACCTTTCTGCACTTTGAGCTGATTCCGGATCACCTGCCGGATGCACTGAAAGAACGCATCACCCGCTTTCCACCGGGCAGCCTGCAATTTGAAATTGGTATCCAGAGCTTCAACCCGGAAGTACAGCAACTGATCAGCCGCAAGCAGGATAATGAGAAGTCAAAAGCCAATCTGCACTGGCTACGCACCCAAACCACGGCACACCTGCATACTGACCTGATTTTCGGTCTGCCCGGTGAGGATCTGGACAGTTTTGCCCAAGGCTTCGACACACTGGTGGCACTGAAGCCACATGAAATTCAGGTCGGTATTCTGAAGCGCCTGCGCGGTACGCCGATCATTCGCCATACCGAAACCTTTCAGATGGTTTATAACCCGCAACCGCCCTATAACATTCTGCAAACTGACCGGATAAGCTATAAAACCCTGCAACAGATGAACCGCTTTGCCCGCTACTGGGACATGATCGGTAATTCGGGGCGTTTTGAGCAGACGCTGCCATTGCTACTGGGAGATGAACCGTTTGCACGTTTCTGGCAGCTCAGCCAATGGATTTATCAGGCCTCACAACAAACCCACAAAATTGCCCTGCCGCGCCTGTTCAAACTGGTGCATCAGGCCGGGTTAGAAATACTGGAAATTCTACAGGCAACACTGGAAGCCGCAATGCTGGAAGATTATTCGCATACCGGCCAGAAAGGAGCGATTCCCTTTCTTCCCGGCCAGATTAAAAATAAGCAGGCTCTGACGGATACTACGCAGGATACAAGAAACCAGCGCCAGCGCAGGCATACCAAAGCCTGAAAATTATTTCTGCTTATAAATACTCACGGATTTTCGCCGCCATTTCAGCCGGTGTCGTGCCGTGCTGAATCTTGTATTGAAGTTTTCCGTCACGATCAATCAGATACACCACTGACGAGTGATCCATGGTATAGCCCATTGATGACTCAGGCGTTTCCACCTTGCGATACAAAGCACCATATTGCCGCGCAACATGGTCAATGTTTTCCGGCGTGCCGCTCAGACCATGGAAGTTCGGGTGAAAATATTGCGCGTACTGCTCTACTTTTTGCGGCGTATCGCGCTCCGGATCAATGGAAATAAATAAGCCACGCACCTGAGCCTGTTCTTCTTCAGTCAGCTCAGCCATCGCTGCTTTCATATTACCCAGCGAAGTCGGACACACATCCGGGCAGGAGGTAAAACCAAAATAGGCCAGCACCAGCTTGCCGCGATAATCCGGTAAGCCCGACTGCCCCCAGGGCGCCTCCAGCATAAAATCGCCGCCATAAGCCTCGACACCGGCTGCGGCCACATTATTATCAGCAGCTCGCCACTGCTGCATACTCCAGGCCAGCGCAATCCCGCCCGCAAAAGCCAGCAAAATAAACAAGCCATAAGCCAGATAACCGTTTTTCGAAGTCTTTTTATTAGCCGGGGTAGTCATAATCGCTCTCAGTCACTGCCAAAAATAATCAAACAAACCGGCAGTGTAGCATTCATTATTTTATGATGGCTTGCGCTAGCTCAAAACCAGAGGTGGCAAGTGTAATGGCAGCCCCTGCTGCTGCCTTTCAGTTTCCGGCAACACATCCATACTCGGCCACAAACCATTTTGCAAAGCTGCCGCGTAAGCTGTATTCAGGCCGCGCTCCTGCATCACTCTTTTTGTCCTGTCTGCCTCATATTGCAGCCGGTGCCAGCTGGCCCGGACAGCATTAGTCTCTGCGGTCAACAGCATGTACCAGGTATCCGCCGTACCATCATTGGCAGGCATCCCGATCACACCGCCATTCAGCCAGTATTGCTGCCCACACTGCCGCGCAAACGGGATTCCGGCATGACCGCCAATCACAATATCTGCTGTAGTCTGGGAAAATTCCTGCCTGAAAACGTCCTCAGGCAGGGAGGCGAACACAAAACGATTGATTGAGCTAACGCTGCCATGTACCACCTGAAAGCGCTTTCCAGCCAGCGAAAAACTCAGAGTCCGTGGCAAATTGCGCATCCATGCTTTATTTGCGGCACTGACCCGGCTGCGGCTAAAGTTAAACCAGCTGTCGGAGAGTACCGCACAGGCCGTACCCTCCGCAAAACCACAGCCGCAATCATCGGCATCAAAACCCAGCGACTCTTCGCAGTTACCCATCACCACCGGAATACCCCAGTCACGTACCTCATTCACAGTTTCTTCCGGCTCGGCACAATAGGCGACTATATCGCCGGTACAGATAACCTGTTCCGGCGGAATACTGCGTTGCTCAGCCACCGCCTTTAAGGCCAGCGTGGCCTGCAGATTGCTGTAATTACCACCGAATATCAGCACCTCACCGTGTAGCTCGCCCAGGTTCATCAGGCCACCTGCGGACGCGGACTTAACGGAGCAGAAGACAAACGCCCGCCCAGCCAGAACAGCAGGTTACCGGACAGCATCAGGGTCAGGGAAATCCACAGCAGTTTGGTGTATTTATGCGCATCACCCAACAGGCTGCTGTAACCGGATGACTCCGTGAAATACAGCACTGCACCGCCCATGGCCAGCACAAAACTACCCAGATAACTCCACAGCGGAATATCTTTACGGCGCCCCCAGATGGAGAAAAACACCACCGGCATCAGATACATGGAGGCCGTACCACTGACCGCCACCGCGCTGAACAAATCCTTATTATCCAGAAACACCAGACCCAGCCCCACCAGCATAAACAACAACATGACGACGCGCCCGTTAGCCACCGTGGGCTGCATTTGCTTCATATCGACGGCCACCAGCTTGGCGGAACTGGACAAAGTGCTGTCCAGCGTCGACATCGCCGAAATTACCAGTGCGGCATTAAACATCAGCATCGGCGCGGCTCCCAGCAGGCGGGTCAGCACATCATTCATCGCCTCACCGTCCTGCATATTCGCCCCGGCAAACACACCGAAACTGCCGAACACAATAATACACACCATACTGATCCAACCGGCATGGATAAAACTTTTACGGGTGGTTTCCCGATCAGCCAGAAAGCCGCGATCCATCATTACCGGGTCATGCAGGGGGTAACTCCAGACCTGCAATAAAGCCACCAGTAACAGAATCGGGCCAGGCTCGGAGAAATCAAAAGGCTTAAAAAACAACTGGGTGAATTCAAACTGCCCGCCAGCGACAGCCATAATTACCAACAGGGCCAGTACGCCCAGGAAAATCAGCATCTGAAACAGGTCGGTACGCAAAGAGGCATGCAAACCGCCTAACATAGAATAGCCCAGTGTCACTGCGGCAAAGGCGACAATGGCGATCACATAAGCACTGCTACCGGCCACACCGAACAGAATGCCGATCACCAGCAGATTGGCAAACACCTCGCTGACCAGCCGCACCCCAACCACCAGGTTATAGCAATGCGTGCCCCAGCGGCCAAAACGGTCTCTCAGGAAGGATTGCACACTGCCGTAGCCCTGCTCAAAACGCAGGTTGTCGATAATCCGGCCACCGACGAAAAAGGACAAATAATAAGCTGCGTAGGCCAGCGTACCCCAGATGCCGTAATAAAACCCCAGAATCGCCGCATTCATCAGCGAGCGGGCAAAAATCCAGGTAGTCACCTGTGAAAATGTCAGCAGCCATAAACCGGGTTGCTGACCTGCGGGGGACAAGCCGCTGAAAAATGATCCGGCATTTTGTGCTTTCGGGGACAAGTAGACAGACAGCAGCGCGACGATGGCCACCAGTATCGGCAATTCATAACTCATGATGCATCCTTATTCGGGGTTTGGTTCAGGAGAGATACGTGTGTGGGATGATTACAGATGCAGCGGGTTTTTTACATATCACTATTTAGGCAGCAGCTCTCTGCAGTAAAAAATCAGCCTTAAATACATACCCCTACATTTCCCCCCCGATTCATGCTCTAATCCCGTCTCAGAATCACAGCAGCCAAACAGGAGCCACGCATGTACCAACAACTGCAACAACGTCTGCAGCAGATTGAAACCGATCAGCTGCATGACTACCTGCGTGAATCCCGCACCGGATTGGAAAAAGAAAGCCTGCGCGTTAATCCGGATGGCTATATATCCCAGACCTCACATCCGCGTGAGCTGGGCGCAGCCCTCACCCACCCCTGGATTACCACTGACTACGCGGAGGCCTTGCTGGAACTGATCACCCCGCCGCAAAAACATGCCACCGATGCGCTGGATTTTCTGCTCAATGTCGAAACTTTTGTCTACCAGCAACTGCAGGATGATGAACTGCTGTGGACAACCAGCATGCCCTGCATTATCGGTGGTGAGGATGATATCCGGATCGCCGAATATGGCAGCTCTAATGCCGGAAAAATGAAACACGCCTACCGGCAGGGGCTGGCCTGGCGTTATGGCAAAATCATGCAGGTGATTGCCGGTATCCATTTTAACTACTCGGTGTCAGAAGACTTCTGGCCGGTATGGCATGAACTGGAAAATGACAGTAAAAACCCGCTGACGCTGCGTGAGTTCCGCGACAACCGCTACATGGGGCAAACCCGTAACCTGCAGCGTTTTGGCTGGCTGATTATTTATCTGTTCGGCACCTCACCCGCAATCTGCCGCAGCTTTCTGGATGGCAAAGCACCCTCAGACACCATGCAGGCCTTCAATCACAGCACTATATATGAACCCTACGGCACCTCATTGCGCATGGGTAATATCGGCTATACCAACAGCAAAGAACATGAAACCGGCATCCATGTCTGTTATGACAGTATTGAGAGTTATACGCGTAGTCTGCGCTGCGCGATCAGCAAGCCTTATCCGGACTATGAAAAAATCGGCGTTAAAGTGAATGGTGAATACCGGCAGCTGAATGCCAATATTCTGCAGATTGAAAATGAATACTACAGCACCGTGCGCCCGAAACAGGTGTTACAGGGCTTTGAGCAGCCGGTGGATGCCCTGACAGACCGCGGTATCCGTTATGTAGAGCTGCGCTCGGTGGATGTGAATGCCTTCCATCCGGCTGGTATCACTCATACCCAGCTGTCATTTCTCGAAGTATTCATGCACTTCTGCCTGCTGAAAGAGAGCGAACTGCTGGATCGCGATACACAACGCAGGATTGACCATAACCAATTTCTGGTTGCCCATCGCGGACGAGCCCCGGGGCTTACGCTGGATCGGAGGGGAGCGCCGATTGGCCTGAAAGAATGGGCGCTGGAACTACTGGACAATATGCTGCCGGTGGCGGAAATGATGGATAAAGTGCATGGTGATATGCGCTACACACTGGCGGTGCAGAAGCAGCGGAAACTGGCTGAAAACCCCGGTCTGACACCTTCGGCACGCGCGCTGGATGAAATGGCGGATAATGGCCGCGAAGACTTTTTCACCTTCGCTCAGCGTAAATCCAGAGAGCACCGCGAGTTTTTCCTGCAACGTGAGTTAAGTGGCGATTTGCAGCAGCAGTTTGAAGAGATGGCGACAACCTCTATTGAAAAGCAGGCACAAATTGAAGCAGCTGATGAGCTGGATTTTGATACTTTCCTGCAGCGCTACTTTGAAGGCGGGCTGGACTGAATGTAAAAAAAGCAATGCCGGAGCAGTAACCTGTCACTGCTCCGGCATATCAAACAGGGTCAATTGCACACTAACGGCTACGCTGCTGCGCAATCACCACCAGCGTATCCAGCCCGACCCGGTTATACAGGTCGATCACATCCAGGTTACGCATCCGGATACAGCCATGGGAAGCAGGCTGTCCCAGGCGCCCTTCCTCATCCGTGCCATGAATATAAATATAACGCCCGAACGAATCGACATTACCGCCCTTATTACGTCCGGGCTCCAGCCCGTCCAGCCACAGAATACGCGTCGTCACATTATCTTCACGGCTGCGTGCACCCGGCTCAGTGAGGATTTTTGCAATGCGTCCGGTATTGCGCCGCGCCTTGAACACTGTACCCGGTGCCGCGCCATCGCCAAAGCGCTTTTTAATCCGGTGCACACCCAGCGGAGTCTGATTACTGCCTTTGCGGCTACCCAGCCCGGCTTCAGCGGTTGAAATAATCCAGCTGTCCACCACTTGTCCGTATTCAATCAGCATCAGCCGCTGAATCGTGGCATCAATCAGTATCACCTGATCGGTTGAATACTCCGGGAAACGTTCAGCCAGACTACGCAGCAAACCATCCACCGGGGGATGGTGAATCTGCCCATCCCCGGCTACAGGATTTATTTCATTCACATGATGTTCATTAGCCTGCGCAGTCATCAGCCACTGGCTAGTCAGAATCGCGAAGATCGATAGCCACCGAATCACGCTCATTGTCAGATTTTTGTTTATCATTACGGAGAGCTTCCAGTCTTTTAAAGTAATTATTATCCTCTCCGGTAGTGTACTCTCCCGTGAATACGGAGCAATCAAAGTCCTCCAGACGCGGATTACCCTGCTGAATCGCCAGCTTCAGATCTTCCAGCGACAAATAAAACAGACCGTCAACACCCAGCTCATTGGCCACTTCCTGTTCCGTGCGGCCATGGGCAATCAACTCGCTGGCGGCAGGCATATCAATGCCATAGATATTCGGGAAGCGAATCGGTGGTGATGCAGAGGCGAAATAAACCCGTCTGGCCCCTGAGTCCCGAGCCATCTGCACAATTTCTTCAGAGGTCGTACCACGCACAATGGAGTCATCGACCAGCAATACGTTTTTACCCTTAAATTCAATATCCAGCGGATTCAGCTTCTGACGTACTGATTTTTTACGCTGCTTCTGCCCCGGCATAATAAAAGTGCGGCCGATATAACGGTTTTTCATAAAGCCTTCCCGATAAGGGACATCCAGCGTATAGGCCAGTTCCAGTGCTGACGTGCGGCTGGTATCAGGAATCGGCATCACCACATCAATATCATGCTCCGGCCACTTTTTCAGAATACTTTCAGCCAATAAGTGCCCCATGCGCATACGTGCTTTATGCACAAAAACATTGTCGATAATGGAGTCCGGACGGGCAAAATAAACATACTCAAAAATACAGGTATTGTATCTTGGATTATCGCTACACTGCCGGGTGAATACTTTACCGTCAGGGGTAATATAAATAGCCTCACCCGGCTCAATATCACGCACCAGTCGATAGCCCTGTGCGGTCAGCGCAGAACTTTCGGAGGCAATCATAAATTCTTTGCCGCGCCCGGTATCACGGATTCCATAAACCAGCGGACGGATACCATTCGGATCACGGAAGCCGATCAGCCCGTCCCGGGTCAGCATCGCCACCACCGCATAGGCACCGGTGCAGCGTTTGTGTACCCCGCGCACAGCCGCAAAAATATCATCCGGCGTTACCCGCATCGCATCCTGACGCAGCAGTTCCTGTGCAAAAACATTGAGCAAAATTTCGGAGTCAGAGTTGGTATTAATCTGGCGGCGGTCCTGGCGATACAGCTCTTTACGCAGTTTTTCAGCATTGGTCAGATTACCGTTATGCGCCAGCGAAATACCATAGGGGCTGTTTACATAGAAAGGCTGGGCCTCAGCCGATGATGAAGAACCAGCGGTCGGGTAGCGCACATGGCCAATACCGACATTGCCGAGCAGCGAACGCATGTGGCGTTCAAAAAACACCTCTTTAACCAGTCCGTTATCCCGCCGCAAATATAATTTACGACCGTCACTGGTCACGATACCCGCTGCATCCTGCCCTCTGTGCTGCAAAACCGTAAGCCCGTCGTAAAGCGCCTGATTAACCGGCTCCTGACCTACAATCCCGATAACTCCGCACATAACATTTCAACCACATTAAAAAAGAAAAGCATTTTACCCTCACCGGAGCAAAACAGCTATGTGCAGTCACACCAGTGGATTCAACCTGTTTAAACAGTAGAATAAAAATGAAGACAGCCACATACCTGAATACTTACTGCGCAATAGCAGCAGAGCGGGCACCCTCAAGGTAACGGGTAAAATCATCCGGGATCTGATCTTTCAGCCACACGGCACCCTGCTCAAAATACGGCACCAGCTGTGACTCCGTCCACCATGATTTCTCGGGCAGGGAAGTCACTCCGACCAGAATAATCAGCAAAATAACAATCAGGGCACCACGCAAGGTCCCGAAAACGGCCCCCAGAAAATGATCCAGGCCTCCCAGACCGATCGAGGAGACTGCCGAACTCAACAGAAAATTAATAATCGCACCGATAACCAGCACAGAAAAGAAAATAATTGCGAACGCAATACCAAGACGGGCAACTTCGTTATGTACAGCAAACGGCAATTCAGCAGCCAGATTTTTGTAGTAAAGAAGCGCAAAGCCAATGGCTAAAACCCAGGTTGTCAGAGAAATTAATTCTCTGACAACACCGCGGATCAACCCAATGATAAGAGAAAGAACAATGAGTATCAGAATACCCAGATCGAGCAAAGTGGCGGTCATCTGCATAATGATTTAAACACCTGTTTGATTTTCGTTACGCACCTGAACCGCCATTGTTTCCTGTCAGTTTCTATATCAGTTTTTGGTTACAAAGCTGTTTTGTACGTACTGGTTTTGAGTGTAACGAGCCTTCATTTTAGACTGAACATCACGGGCTGCACTTCTGGCCGGATAAGTACCAACACGCACCCGATAAACTGTTTTACCATTTACGTTCGCCTGTACAATAAATACCGGATAACCGTCAACCGCAATGGATTGTCTGACTTTCTCGGCAGTACCCCGGCTGGAAGCCGCCAACACCTGAATCGCATAACCACTGCCTCCGGTAGCAGCCTGCTGTGACTGAGATGATGCAGATGCGCTACTTCCCGCAGCTGCTGATGTGCCTGATCCTGAAGCGGATGACTGTGCTTTAGGCGCAGGAACCGGCTTTTCATCTACCAGTTTCGGATTAGCCACAGCCTGTTTCTGGGTTGCATCGCCATCGGCTTTATCATTACTGCCGGCACCTGCTGCCTGCTGCGCTTTCGCTGCACTATCAGTTGCAGCAGCCTGGGTTTGCTGTGCATCCTGTGAGCCCTGGGCTTGTTGAGCCGTCTGATTCTGATCAGCAGCACCATTATCAGCCGCTTTCTGATCAGCACCACCCGCCTGCTGCTGATTAGGAATGGAAAGCTCACTGCTGCCCATGCTACCGGTGCCTGCTTTTGCCTGACCATCGGCAACCACCTGACGCTGCTCCTGCTCACCATTGGCGTCATCACGTACCTTGAAGCTGTCAGCCAGATTTTGTACCGCTTCCTTACCGGCTGTAACGGCACCTGCTGCAGTATCTGCAACACCGCCAGCGGCACTCTTTTCGTCAGCGGCACCGCCGGCATCAGCCATCTGCTGCTGATCGGTCTGGCCATCCTGCGCTACACCTGTATCCTGAGCCTGCCCGTCAGCCCCACCGATGACATACGGTGCCTCACCCTCCTGCGCGGCAGTTTGCTCTTCACCTTCCTTAACACCGGGGAAACCAAGAATAGGAGTCGCATCCTGAGTTTGTTCGGCTATCAGTTCCTGTTGTTCCTGCACTGACCTGTTTTTGCCCTTTAATAACCAGGCCAGTAATAGTGCCGCAATTAATACCAGTACAACCGCACCAATCATGCGTTTAGTAGTAGACTTATTGTCCATTGTTTAAATACTCCTTGTATAACACTCTAAGATCTGGGGGAGGCAAGGCCTCGTAAAATACTTAAGGTAAATTCTCTAACATATTGGATACTACCAGAAAAGAACCAAAGGCGACCACCCTGTCGGCATGATTCAGACGCGGCTTTAATGACAACCAGGCCTGTTTCAAACCATCATAGGCTATCGCCATCTCCACTTTCTGCTCATTCATGGCGAATTGTATATCACTCAACTGCATGGCCCGTTCATCATCCAGCGGAAAATAGTGCCATTCATCAACAACATCTGATAATGCAGCTAAAACACCCTTAATATCCTTATCCGACAAAATAGAAAATAGCACATAAGTCTTTCCATCAGTCGGATTTTTTTGCAACCAGGCAGCTAATTGTGTTGCCGCATGCGGATTATGCGCCACATCAACCAGAATATCGGGTTGTGAGCCAATCTTCTGCAAGCGGCCGGCCAGTCTGGCCGTACGCAAACCCTGCTCAATGGCCAACCGGTTTACCGGCAGATTATCACGCAGCTGGTATAAGGCAAGCAATACGCAGGCTGCATTTTGCATCTGCACCTCCCCCAGCAACCCCGGTAACGGCAGGTTAGCCCACACGGCTTGCTCATCAGCATTCAGAGCGGAGTACTGTACCGTAAACTGCTCCGGCGTTGCCTGCTGATACTCCACAGAAAAATCAACGCCATATTGCAGATAACGGGCCTGCACTTCCCCGGCAACCGTCGCAATACTGGTCGGCGGTTGCGGATCACCACAAACCAATGCCTTGCCCGGCCGGGCAATACCGGCTTTTTCACGCCCGATGACTTCACGGTTATCGCCCAGCCAGCTGATATGATCGATACCGATGCCGGTCACGATTCCAACTTCCGCATCCCACAGATTAGCCGCATCCAGTCGTCCGCCAAGCCCAACCTCGAGCACCGCCACATCCAGACCGGCACGCATAAACAACCACATTGCCGCCAGGGTGCCGAATTCAAAATAGGTCAGGGAAATATCACCACGGGCTGCATCAATCGCCTCAAAAGCCGCACAAATTGACTCATCATCAGCCTCGTTGCCATTGATAGTGATACGCTCGTTATAACGCAGAATATGCGGGGAGGTATAAGTTCCGGCCCGGTAACCGGCAGCCAGCAGCACCGAATTCAGCATAGCGACTGTTGAGCCCTTACCATTGGTACCGGCCACGGTAATCACCGGAAAGTCCGGTTGTAACAGATTCATGCGCTCAGCCACCCGGCGGATACGATCCAGGCCAAGGTCAATCGCGGAAAAATGCAGGGACTCCTGCCAGCTCAGCCATTGCTGCAAATTTTTTTTGTTCACTCGTCAACCTGACATCAGAGTGTTGATAAGACCGTTATTCAGTTAATGCTTGCCGGAACTATCAGCAGCCTCATCTTTTACGGCAGGGTCACTATTGCCGGTTTCTGTGGCAGTTGCTGCCTCTTCGACCACCGGGGTTGCCTTATGCTGCAGAATCGCCAGCAGGTCAGCAATCGTCTCACGCATTTTATTACGATGCACTATCATGTCGATAGCACCTTTTTCCAGCAAAAATTCACTGCGCTGAAAGCCTTCCGGCAATTTTTCACGTACCGTCTGCTCAATCACCCGCGGCCCGGCGAAACCGATTAAAGCTTTAGGTTCAGCAATCTGAATGTCACCCAGCATGGCAAAACTGGCCGACACCCCCCCCATGGTCGGATCAGTCAGCACAGAAATGTAAGGAACACCTTTTTCAGCCAGGCGTGTCAGCACCGCGCTGGTTTTCGCCATCTGCATCAGCGAGAACAAGGCCTCCTGCATCCGCGCCCCGCCGCTGGCAGAGAAGCAGATAAAGGGGATTTTGTCATCCATCGCCCGCTGTGCACCGCGCACAAAGCGCTCTCCGACAACCGAGCCCATGGAGCCGCCCATAAAGCGGAAATCAAAGGCTGCCACTACCACAGGCATACCGAGTACTGTACCTTTCATGACGATCAGCGCATCTTTCTCTTCAGTAGATTTCTGCGCAGCACTCAGCCGATCCTTATACTTTTTGGTGTCACGGAATTTAAGCGCATCCACCGGCTCTACATTTGCACCGATTTCTTCCCGTCCGTCGTCATCCAGAAACGCATCCAGCCGCTTGCGCCCGTAAATCCGCATGTGATTTTCACACTTCGGGCAGACCTCATTATTACGCTCCAGCTCAGCCCGGTATAAAACCGCCTGACATTCCGGACACTGATGCCAGAGTCCCTCCGGAATAGATTTCTTTTCGGTCGTACCTTCGGTACGAATCCGCGATGGCAACAGTTTCTCAAACCAGCTCATGATAGTGTTTCTCTGTATAGTCCGGCGTCATACACCCGATAATTTACCCGTATTTACCCGCCGCACTTCGTTCATAAAAGCAGTGACTTTTGCATAATCCTTGATGCCCGGTGCGGACTCAACACCGCTGCTGACATCCACCGCATAAACCTGAGTCGTTTCAATCGCAGCAGCCACATTATCCGCCTTTAACCCACCGGCCAGAATAAGCGCTTTGGGATAATCCTGTGGCACCTGTGTCCAGTCAAAGACCTGACCGGTACCACCTGCCGCACCGGGTTCGTGACTGTCAACCAGCAAGCCCTGCGCCCCCGGATACTGATCCGCAAAACATCTGAAATCCGCACCACTCAGACCGTTCATACCCAGGCTTTTCACATAAGGACGGCGAAAACGCTCACAATACTCAGCCGCCTCAGAACCGTGAAACTGCAGCAAATCCAGCGGCACAGCCTCCAGCACCTCATGCACAAACGCCTCATCAGCGTCCAGAAACAGCCCTACTTTGCTGACAAAGGGCGGAATAACTTTACAGATATCCTCAGCCTGCTGCACAGAAAGGTTACGCTTGCTTTTGGCATAAAACACCAACCCCAGCGCATCCGCTCCGGCAGCACTGACCATCTGCGCATCCGCCGCGGAAGTAATCCCGCACACCTTCACCCGGCAGCGTTGTGCTCTCTGTTCTGTCAACTGAGTACCCTGATTCATAAGAAAGTTGCCTAGCGTAACATGACCGGTGATTCTAAATCATCTTCATGGCTTTCATCAGGATAAACATCTCCCGTAATTGATTGCCATTGGTGGATGAAAAATAGACCGGCAAATGCCTGCCCGCAAATTTCTTTTTATGCGAAATATTACCCTGAAACGGATACAAAAAATTCAGGTTTTTGGCCGCGTAGCGCAGGGCTTTCATCGTAAACTCATTCTGCCGGAAATGTGCCCTTAATACATACATGGGCATCAGGCCCAGTGATACCACTTTCATTTTTTCTTCAGCAAAAACCTTCATCGCTTCAAGAATAATGTAAACACCGGTGCCGTTAGGCGCATCTGCCGTAATACGGTCAAAGTTATGGTAATAACCCACCACCCTGCCGTTATTGTAAATCGGGTCAAAAATAGCCAGACCGATCAGCTTGCCGTGCCTGCGTGCCCAGAAACAACGCACCTCCGGCTCATCCTGATCCACAAAAGGCCGGGTCAGCAGAATTAGCTCCTTCCCGCCTTTCTCCTGTATCCACTGCGCGGACAGATTTTCCACCTCAGTCAGATCACAGGCAGACATCGCCCGCTCCTCAACCACCACCCCTTCCCGCTCACATTTATTACGCCACTGACGGAGCTTGGCCCGCTCTTTACCTGCCAGAGGAAACGGCAGCGGCAGCTCACACTCCTTACCGAACATGTTCACTTCATAGCCCAGAGCGTCCATAGCTTTACCGGTATTAGCCCGGCACTGCAACACCACCACCCGCTTATGCAGTGCAATAAAGCGTTGCAGCATACCCTCCGTCTGATCCGGCGCGCAAACAGGATCACCCAGCACAATCTTCCGTCCCCGCGGGGCCAGCAAAAAATGCCGGAAAGAGTAGTAAGCAATAAAACCGACGCCTTCTTCGATGTAATATTCCATGCCCGGCTGCAACACTGAATAGGTCAGACAGCCCCGGCCATGTTTTTTCATATAAGGTGCCAGCTGCACCCAGTTAGCATCACTCACGGCAGATCAGCGCAGCAAAAACGCTTTTTCTTCAACAGAGGGCACACCCTTCTTAATCAGCCCGGGCAGATCATCCGAAGCATCAATACTGCGCAACAAACTGACCGTATAGTTCGCTTCATAATACCCACGCACCTCCGGCTCAGTGACTGAAAACGGCGGCCCGCCGGCAATGCTCTGCTCATACTCAATGGTTACCAGCAGGGTCTTGCAACTCTGAGGTACAATCTGCTGAAAATGTTGTGCATAAGCCGGGCGCATTTCCGGCGGCAGGGCAATCAGCGAAGCACGGTCAAAAACAGCGCCACACGCACTCAGATCATCAGCCGTCAGGTCAAAAAAATCACCCAGCAGAATCACAATGCCATCATGCTCCCAGCGTTCAAATTTACCCTGTTGCGTGACGGTGGGCTCCAGCTGGTTTTCAGCAAAAAAATCACGCACGGCAATCGCACTCAACTCTATACCCAGTACCTCGTGCCCCTGCGCCCGCAGCCACAGCATGTCACTGCTTTTGCCGCATAACGGCACAAATACCCGCTCCTGCCCGGCGAGCTGCAGACTTGACCAAAAATCCTGTAAGTGGGTATTGATTCCGGACTGATGAAACCCGATCTGATTTTTCTCCCAGCGCGCATGCCAGAAATCTGCTTCCATTTTATTTACCTGATCTTACTTAATGATTGTGCGGTGTTTAACGGGGCTGAAGTATAATCTAATTAACACTAAATGATGAGTAGAAAGATGCACGGAATAAACGGGTTGACGGAATGGATACAACAGCTGTCACAGGAGTCGGGAGCCTTCATGACCGGAACAGACACCGGTGTCGGTAAAACCTGGGTTGGCGTGCGCTTGTTGCAGCAGTTGCAAAAGCAGGGCATTCACATCACACCGCGCAAACCCGTGGAGTCAGGCTGGCCGCAATCAGCTGCCGATACGGATGCGACGGATGCCGGGCAACTGTTAAGTGCCTGTAATGATCCGCAACAAACGCTGGAGCAGGTATGCCCGAACCGGTTCCGGGAACCGCTCTCGCCCCCGCGTGCCGCACAGCTGGAAGGGGTGCATCTGCAGATTCAGACGCTGGCTCAGCAATGCCGTCAGAGTGTGACCGACAATAGCTTTTTGTATGTGGAAGGGGCCGGTGGCTTTTACTCACCGCTGGCCGATGACGGGCTGAATGCAGACCTTGCCGCAGCACTCGGCCTACCGGTGATACTGGTCAGTGAAGACCGGGTCGGTTGCATTAATCACATTCTGCTAACCGTGGAAGCCATGCAATCCCGCCAGCTAAACATAGCGGGCGTAATCCTCAACCCCATTCCCGGACGCGCATCACCACCGACCATGGATAATCTGACCGACCTCAGCGCTTTACTCGATGTTCCGGTATTTCGCTGGCAGCAGTGAAACGCTAACAGGCATGAAAATTTGTTTTCACCCCGAACGCTGAAAGTCTTTAGCCCTTCCCCCCTTGCGGCATAGGTATCTACACATCTAAAATCCCCTCCGAGAGGTTTTTAAACTGCCGTAGCTGTTCGGGAGGATAGGTTTCTATTAATTCGAGCATGGAAAGATAGACCCATAGCCCCGCCAACAAGGCGGGGTGAGTAAATTCCTTGCCCCATTTCATTTGCCGTCCACTGAGTTTGATCAGTAGCTGACGAAATTCTTTTGCCGACTGGCTCTGGTTAGCGGCTATTTCCCAAATCAGTACGCAGGCCATACTTACCACCAGCAACCGTTTGGCAATCGCTTCGCCATGCGTCTGTTGCCACGATTCGATCTGTTGACCTGCCGACTTCAATAGTTTGAAAAAGGATTCGATGCGCCAACGCCAGTAATACCAGAGTGCGACCTGTTCTGCCGGCACGGCATCTGCCTTAAGGTTGGTCAGCAGTAACCATTCGGCTAACACATCACCGGCCTGATTCCGAACCTGACTCACCACCAGCCTGACCTCCAGTGCCTCACCCGGTACCGGGGGACGCTTTCGTTTCTTCTGGCTGGGTTTTGCCGGGCGGGTCAGACGCACCCGGGCTTCACCCACCCACTGCTGAGCAGGCTTGCCTTTAAACGCTATTTCCCGGCTATAGCGGTAATTGAGCTGTGAACTCACCTGACCACAGCCCTGACTGCTCCCCTGATACTCAATCCGGGGAGTCTTCCTTGCCCGAACCAGCCAGAGCGCGTCCTGCCACTCCCGGAAATGGCTCACTGAATCACCTTCCCGATCAATAATATGCACCAGCGGTTGACTGAAGGACTGTTGCTCCAGCCAACGGATGCGCTTGCTCAACTCATCCAGATGTGTCCGGGGCAAAGCCTCTTCTGCCTCATGGTAGCTTGACCAGATGTGCTCTGCGGTGACCAGATTATGGGCAACCGGCACCAAAGGAGCCCCCTGAGTATCACTCACCAGCAGGCTACTTTGCAGCTCATAGCCCACGTCGGTTTCATGGGTCATCGGATAACGGTCTGATTTGTTCGAATGACGACGATAATTGAGCCGTGACCAGTCATGAACACACAAGGCATAATCCGTGCAGTAGCGCTCAACCTGAAGATGCGCACGCTCCAGCAGCGGTGCTGCCAGAGCTGGCAGCGTCACCCGCTCATTATCATAAAACCGCCACGCCGCCTGCGTACTGGCAAAGCTACTCACTTTATTCGGCAGGGAGCGCAAACCGGCGGCCTGGGATTGACTAACGTTCATGTGTTCACTGACTAGCTGATCGAAACGGGCAGCCAGACGTTTATCAATGTCATCGAGTGTTTTTTTACCATCTGCTCAGTATAACTCCTAAAAAAAGATGTGTAGATGCCTATGCCCTTGCGGGGGAAGGGTTGGGATGGGGGGACTTTCATAGTTTTGCATCAGGCAATAGCCGGTAATGAGTCCTGACTCTGTTGATTTTGCTGCTTTTCTTTCTGTCTGGCACTGGATTCAACCACTTTCTCGTATACCGTTTTGCCTTCCATCTCTTTATAGGGATCTCCGGAAAACCCGGTGCCTTTGCCAAAGTTAATCTGCCACTCCAGATTATTACGCGAGGTCGCATACTCCAGCGCACTCTGCTTGCTGATTTTGCCTTCCTGATACAGGCCTAACAGTGACTGATCAAAACTGACCATACCATCGGATGAGCCTTTTTCAATCACCTCAGCCAACTCATTAAACTGCCCCTTACGGATCAGCTCTGCAGCATAAGGTGTATTCACCAGCATCTCCGCTGCCAGGTGCAAACCTTCCCCATCCTGCGCCGGAATCAAACGTTGTGCCACAATCCCGCGCAGGTTTAATGACAGATCCATCAGCACCCGGCCTTTGCTTTCACCCGGAAACAGATAAAGAATACGTTCCAGCGCCTGAATCACATTAATCGCGTGCAGGGTTGAAATAACCAGATGTCCGGTATCCGCAAAGCCCAGCACCGCTTCCATGGTCTCGGCATCACGCGCCTCACCCACCATGATCATATCCGGTGCTTCACGCATCGCCTCACGCATGGCATTGGCATAGCTCAGGGTGTCAAAGCCCACTTCACGCTGACCGACAATCGACTGGCCATGACTGAAGGTATACTCAATCGGATCTTCAATGGTCAGGATGTGCCCGCAGTGCCGCTCATTGCGATACTGAATCAGTGACGCCATCGAGGTGGACTTACCGGAACCGGTAGAGCCGACAAACAGAATCAGGCCATTATGGCCCATGACCAGATCACTCAACACAGCCGGTAAATTCAGCTTATCCGGTGAAGAAATATTGCTGCGTATATGACGGATAACCATGGAGACTTCTCCGCGCTGAAAATAAAGGTTCATACGGAACCGCCCAATCCCTTTCAGCGCCAAACCTTTATTCAGCTCACGGTTTTCAAAAAAACTCTCAATTTCATTCTGGCTCAGCACTTCCTCAGCCAGCTGGCGGATATTACCCGGCTTCATCGGCTCACGGCTGACACGCTGCAGCTGCCCGCGCACCTTAATCGACGCATGCGCCCCGGTGGTCAGATAAATATCAGAAGCCTGCTGTTTCACCATCATGTGCAACAGCGGGGTGATACGCATATCCTCATCAACAAGATTACTCATAGTTTTATATTCTTATTTTTTCTACGGGTTCAATTTCAAGCTTCTCCGTACCGCGGAAAAAGTCATTATCCTTGGAGAAACGGCTTTCCAGCTTCAGTTTCAAACGTAAATCATTGACCGAATCAGCATTACGCAAACCTTCATGCACGGTAATTTTCCGCGCCTCAATCAGATCAAACAATGCCTGATCAAACGTGCACATACCCTGCTCACGCGAAGCAGCAGTCAGGACTTTCATTTCCGGCACATTACCCTTGAGGATCAGATCTGCCATCAGCGGCGTATTAATAATCACCTCAACCGCAGGCACCCGGCCTTTTTCATTCGCAGTACGTACCAGACGCTGTGAGACCACTGCCTTCAGGTTCATGGAAAGATCCATGAGTAACTGATCCCGGCGCTCTTCCGGGAAGAAGTTCAGAATCCGCTCAATCGCCTGATTGGCACTGTTGGCGTGCAGGGTGGTCAGACATAAATGCCCGGTTTCCGCGTAGGCATTGGCATATTCCATGGTTTCACGGTCACGGATTTCGCCGAGCAGGATGACATCCGGTGCCTGACGCAGGGTGTTTTTCAGGGCAATCTCATAACTATTGGTATCCATGCCCAGTTCACGCTGGGTGATCAGGCAGCCCTTGTGCTGATGGATAAACTCGATGGGATCCTCAATAGTGACAATATGCCCTTTGGAGTGCGTATTACGGTAATCCAGCATCGCTGCCAGCGAAGTTGACTTACCGGAGCCGGTGGCACCGACAAAAATCACCAGACCACGCTTGGTCATGGCAATATCACGCAAAATCGGGGGCAAGGATAATTTTTTAAAATCCGGTATTTCGGTCGGAATATGCCGCAACACCATGCCGGAGCAACCTCGCTGGGTAAACGCATTCACACGAAAACGTGCGGTTCCGGGCAGCGCAATCGCAAAGTTACACTCCATATCCTCTTCAAACTGGCGTAACTGGTGGTCATTCATAATCGAACGCACCAACATCCGCGTAGTCATTTCATTCAATACATTAGGTACCAGCGGCTGCATTTGTCCATCCACTTTTACCGAAGGCGCAGCATCTGCCGTAATAAATAAATCCGAACTACCGAGATCCAGCATTTTCATCAGCAAACGCTGGACAAAACTCATTGCATTATCGCGATCCATATTTGCTCCTAGATAGATTCCGGACTTTCCGCCTTCTTGCGCGCCACATCCCGATCCACTTCACCTTTCATCACCAAACTCCGCAGCGACTGATCCAGGGTTTGCATACCGTCACCCTGACCGGTTTGCAGGGCAGAACGCATCTGTGCCAGCTTATTCTCACGGATCAGGTTACGAATCGCCCGGGTACCGATCAGAATTTCATGCGCCGCCACCCGGCCACCACCTTTTTTCTTCAGCAGGGTCTGGGAAATAACCGCCTCCAGTGACTCGGACAGCATGGAGCGCACCATGTCTTTTTCTGCCGCCGGGAATACGTCGACAATCCGGTCAATAGTTTTCGGGGCACTGGTAGTGTGCAGGGTACCGAAGACCAGATGCCCGGTTTCCGCCGCAGTCAGCGCCAGGCGGATAGTTTCCAGGTCACGCATTTCCCCGACCAGAATCGTATCCGGGTCTTCACGCAACGCTGAGCGTAAAGCGGCCTCAAAACTCCGGGTATCGCGGTGCACCTCACGCTGATTGACCAGGCTTTTTTTACTGACATGCACAAATTCGATCGGGTCTTCAATGGTCAGTATATGGCCGTAATCCGTATCATTTTTATAATCGATCATCGCCGCCAGCGTGGTCGACTTACCCGAACCGGTTGGCCCGGTCACCAGCACCAGACCGCGTGGTTTATCAGAAATCTTGCGGAAAATATTCGGTGCATTCAGCTGTTCCAGGGTCAGCACCTTGCTCGGGATGGTCCGGAATACCGCACCGGCACCACGCCCCTGATTAAACGCATTGACACGAAAACGGGCCACATCGGGAATCTCAAACGAAAAATCCGCTTCCCAATGCTCTTCATACGTTTTACGCTGGTTATCATTCATGATGTCGTACACCATGCCGTGAACCTGCTTATGATCCAGTTCAGGCAAATTGATACGACGCATCTCACCATCAACACGAATCATGGGCGGTAGACCGGCTGACAGGTGTAAATCCGATGCATTGTTTTTTACGCCAAAGGCCAGGAGCTGGGTAATATCCATTTATTATTGTTTTGATGGGTTATTGAAATTTTTACAAAGAAACTAACATAAATCATGACTATTTATGAGAACCTTCAGACAATCGGCGAACGCATCCGTGACGCTGAACAGACCTACGGACGTGAACCCGGCAGTGTCCGTCTGCTGGCAGTCAGCAAGCGCCACCCCACCACAGCCATCACTGAAGCCATTGCATACGGGCAGACCGCCTTCGGGGAAAACTACGCACAGGAAATGGCCGAAAAGGCGGCTGAGCTTGGCAAAACTGACATCGAGTGGCATTTTATCGGCCCGGTTCAGTCCAATAAAACCCGGCAGATTGCTGAAATTGCGCATTGGGTGCATACGGTTGACCGGCTTAAAATTGCCCGGCGACTGGGTGAGCAAAAACCGGTAGCCGCTGAACCGGTGAATATTTGCCTGCAGGTCAATATCAGCGCCGAACCCAGCAAGTCCGGCGTCAGCCCGGCAGAATTACCGGAGCTGGCCGAACAGGTGGCACAGCTGCCCGGCATCCGGCTGCGCGGCCTGATGGCCATACCGGCACCGGAGGCTGACTCTGACCGGCAACGCAAAACCTTTGCGGAATTACGCCGCTTACAGGAACAGCTGATCAGCAGCGGGCTGAATTTGGACACACTCTCCATGGGCATGACTGATGATATGGAAGCGGCAATTGCGGAGGGCGCCACCATTGTCAGGATTGGCACGGCTATTTTCGGGGCACGGGATTAGTACCCCCCCCAGCCCTTACCTGCGCAAGGGAGAAGGCAGCAAACAACCGGATTAAGTTTCTGAATCATTAGATGAGAACAAGAAATGAACTTTGACGAAATTATTGAACGCAGGAACACCCACTCCATGAAATGGGATCTGATGGAAACCTTTTATGGTGTATCACCCGACAACGGTCTGGCGATGTGGGTGGCAGACATGGACTTCCGCCCGCCACCTGCCGTGAACGATGCCTTACAGGCTATGGTTGACCACGGTGTGCACGGCTATTTTGGTAACGAGGGCGAGCATAAGCAGGCGATTTGCCAGTGGATGCATAAACGGCATAACTGGAACCCGGCACCGGAAGCAATCCATACGGTGCACGGTCTGGTCAATGGTACTGCCCTGTGCATTCAGGCATTCACCCGGCCCGGCGACGGCATCATTCTGTTCACCCCGGTTTATCACGCCTTTTCACGGGTGATTCGCGCCAATCAACGCGAGGTCATTGAGTCACCTCTGGTAAATAATGGCGGACGCTATGAATTGGATCTGGAGGCACTGGCCGGACAGTTGACAGGCCACGAAACTATGCTGATTTTTTGCTCCCCGCATAATCCGAGCGGACGGGTATGGACGAAAGCAGAACTACAGGCGGTGGCTGATTTTTGTATTGAGCACGACTTGGTACTGGTCAGCGATGAGATTCACCATGATCTGGTTTATGCATCAGCCAGACATACCGCCATGGCCCGTCTGGCCGAACAACAGGAAGCCCTGCGCAAACGTCTGGTCATGCTGACCGCGACCACCAAAACCTTTAATATCGCCGGTGGACTCACCGGCAATGTGATTATTGAAGACGATAATCTGCGGGCAAAATTTGCCATGGCCCATCAGGCGTCAGGCACCTCACCTAACCGCTTTGGCACCATGATCGCCACCGCAGCCTATCAGCATGGCGAGGCATGGCTGGAGGAACTGATCCCTTACCTGGACGAAAACCGTAAGCTACTGGACGAGGGTATTAATGCCATTCCGGGCCTGTCATCCATGCCAATGGAGTCGACTTATCTGGCCTGGGTGGACTTCAGCAGCAGTGGCCTGACTCAGGAACAGATAATTCATAAAGTGCAGAATGAAGCCGGGATTGCGGTGAATCATGGTTCGGTGTTCGGCAAGGGCGGGGAGAATTTTCTGCGCTTTAACTTTGCGACACCGCGTAGCCGGGTTGAGGAGGCGGTAAAACGCTTGCAGCGGGTGTTTGGGTAAGCCTTTACCCCATTATTTCCAGCATTTTATCCGCAACCCAGGCAAACTCCTGATGCTGCCTCTGCAATTTTTCCAGCAGAGGCAGGTTAGCCTGAATGCCGCTTTCAACTTCTTCAGCCGCCTGTGATAACTGACCTTTACCCAGCTGGCAATGTCCCCGGCCAAATGCCTCCAGCACCTTTTGCTTTGGCCAGCGCTTAGTGCCCGTCAATGTCAGTGCCATAGTGTCCTGAGGCAGATACGGAACGGTACTGACCAGATCGAACACCGGAGCCGGTTTACGTACAGTATCGGGGATTCTCCCCTGCGTATACCCGGCAAGATTTGTGTACAGAATCCCGGAGTTTTTCAGGTGGGCATCACCATTTCGAATCCGCACATTGAGCAGCGTCAGCTTATAAAAATCGTATAAAGCCTGCGCCACATACTCCGGCGAGACAAACTGACGGATAGTATGGGTACATGCCTCCAGCGAGCTGTCGTACTTCTCCCGCGTGCCTTTGGCCTGCAGCACACAGAAATCCTCGAAGCCCAGTGCATTGCCCTGCTCATCAATATCGAAACGCTGTGTCACCAGCAGACGGGCATTCTCACTCAGGTAGAAATCCGCAACCTGTAATCCGGCATCACGCGCCATGCTCAGACAAACAAATTCATTACAGGCCAGCTGCGGATAATCATCACCCCAGCTTTTCACGATGTAACGTTCAGCCGGTAAAGTGAAACGTGACTTTATATCCAGCAATACTTTCGGCTGCACACCGGCAACACCGGAGCTTTGCGCATAACGCTGCAGCAAGGTATCGAACAATCCGGCATCCTGATGATTCAGTATCTCTTTCAGGCTCAGCTCATTCCCCGCATCCGTAACCGGCTTCCGATCCGGCTGGCTATAGGCAATCCGGCCAATCTGGTGACAGCCCAGAATAGTCAGCATCGTCAGATCATCACTGCCATATTGCTTAGCGGTCATCCGCTCAATCGCACTGCGTAACGCACCTTCCGGCAGGTTCATCTGAAATATCGGATGCAACTCAGGATGCTGATAACTTTCATAACGGATGGGCATGGTGACGGATAAAGCCTCTGCAGCATCATGCCGGTAACTGAAAACATGGCGGCCACGGTTATTGCTCAGCCGCCCGCTGATCACCGGAGCCGCATGGCCGATATGAACATCAACCTCTTTCATGTGCTTTCACCAGATCGTCCAGAGTGGGCATCCCCACATCCTCACAGGTCAGGGTTTTGCCCAGTACAGCCAGCACCCGCTCAACTTTGCGGATACCCAGATCCTGATAATCATTACGCTCAAGGGCACCGATCGTTGTCCGGTCAAGACTCACCAGATCGGCCAGCTGTTGCTGGCTCAGGCCACGAGCTCTACGGGCCTGACGAATGGTTGTGCTAATATCCTGCAGCATTTTGATAGATATATTCATCATTACAAATAATTTAAATAGTATTGATGAATATATCTATCATTTCAAGCAACAATAAACCCACAACTGGAACTCTCTCCCCTTTTACCGTAAAGTCCTCAGGCTCTGTTATTCAACTATCGGGCAGGCACTCATGACAGACACTATTCGTATCGCAACCCGTAACAGTCCACTTGCCATGTGGCAGGCTGAACACGTTGCCGCATTGCTGGAAAAACTACACGACGGGCTGCAGGTCGAAATCATCGGCATGAAAACCCGTGGCGACATTATTCTCGACAGTCCGCTGTCGAAGATCGGCGGCAAGGGCCTGTTCGTGAAAGAGCTGGAAACCGGCATGCTGGAAGGTACGGCGGATATTGCGGTGCACTCGATGAAAGATGTGCCGATGGAGTTTCCGGAGGGGCTGCACCTGCCGGTAATTATGGAACGTGAAAATCCCTGTGATGCCTTTGTGTCCAACACGTACAAGTCGCTGGATGAGCTGCCGGAAGGCGCGGTGATCGGCACCTGCAGCCTGCGTCGTCAGACTCAGCTGCTGACTCATTATCCACACCTGAAAACCGCCGATTTACGTGGCAATATCAATACCCGGCTGGGCAAGCTGGATAATGGTGATTATGATGCCATCATTCTTGCCGCAGCAGGTCTGTTGCGCATGGGCTTTGAGGAACGCATCACCGGCATATTGACACCGGAGCAAAGCCTGCCTTCCGTGGGACAGGGCGCGCTGGGGATTGAATGCCGGGTCGGTGATGAACGGGTGGAAAAGCTGCTTGCGCCGCTGCTGGATCAGGATACCAGCCTGCGCGTACGCACTGAGCGCGCCATGAACACGCGCCTGAATGGCGGCTGTCAGGTGCCGATTGCCGGTTATGCAGAGCTGGAGGGCGACACCCTTCGCATGCGTGGTCTGATCGGCTATCCGGACGGCTCAGCCCTGTACCGCAGTGAACAACGCGGCCCGGCCACTGATCCGGAAGCACTGGGCATTGCCGTGGCCGAAGAGCTGTTGGCCCAGGGTGGCGACAAGGTACTGGCAACGCTGGGTATCGAAACCCGCCACTGACCCATGCACACCGGCACATTACAGGGGCTGCATGTACTGGTGACACGTCCGTTGCAGCAGGCCCGCCAGACACAGCAAAACCTGATGGCTGCGGGAGCAAAGGTAACCCTGTTCCCGCTGCTGGAAATTGTCCCTGCAGAGGATGCCGGATCAGCACAACAGCAACTGGCACACACCAGTCACTATGACTGCGTTATTTTCATCAGCCATAACGCGGTTGAGTGTGCCGCTCAGCTGGGTGGCGAGTCCTTCATTAATGGTCTGAAATACTGCCAAGTCGGTGCAATCGGTAAAAAGACCGCTCAGGCACTAACCAGATACCAGATTACTGTCGATTTTTTACCGGAATCCGGCTTCACCAGTGAAGATTTTCTGGCACTTTCCGCGCTGCAAACGGTCAATAAGCGCAGTTTTCTCATTATCCGTGGTGAAGGCGGGCGGGAATTGCTGGCCGAAACTTTACGTCAGCGCGGTGCGCAGGTGGCCTATGCAGATGTCTACCGGCGGGTCTGTCCGGTTGAGAGTACTGCTGATAAATTAAAACAACATCATCTGAGCCAACAGATTGATATAATCTCATTGACGAGTAGTGAAAGCCTGCATAACCTGCTGAATTTAATGCCGGATAATAGTTGGCTTAAACAGATACCGCTACTGACAGGCAGCCAGCGCATGGCGTCCGATGCCCGCCGGGCAGGATTTACTGCTGATATTATTGTCGCAGCCGATCCGGGCGATCAATCCATGCAACAGGCACTGACCTTATGGCGACAGGAAAGTATGAAATGATCGATAAATCAGATAATAACGAAGCAGATATAATAAATTCTGAACCGGAAAGCACAAAACCAGCCAAAGCACCCAAAGCCAGAGGTGCCGGTTTTGCCCTGTTTATTGCTTTTCTCGCGCTGTTTTTTACCGCCGCCGGTATTGCCGCCGGTTATAAACACTGGCAGCGGATGAGTGACCGGGCGAAAAGTAATGCCCGTGAGATTGCCGCACTGGAAGAAGTGATTGCCTCGAAAACGGATAACCAGTCCGTTGAAAAGATGCTCGAAGCCATCAATGAGCGCCATAACGCCCAGCAGGCAGAAGTTGCCGAACAACTGACTAAAATGAACCAGATGTACCGCCAGACTGAGCAGTTCAGCAACACAGTCACCTCACAGGTCGAGCACATCACCTCATTACAGGCCAGCCTGCAAAGTGCTGTCGCGCCCGAAAGCCCGAAAGCCTGGAATCTGGCAGAAGTCAGCTTCCTGCTGAAACTGGCCAACCGTCAGCTGCATTTATCCGGCAACCGTGAGGCCGCCAGTCGTGCACTCACTGAAGCCGACCAGATTCTCAGTGAAACCGGCTCAGTCAGTTATCTGCCGGTACGCCAGCAGATTGCCTCCGATCTGGCGGCGCTGGAAGCCATAGAAGTACCGGATCTCAGCGCATTGTCGCAACAGATTAATTTGCTGGGACTCAAATTGAAGCCGCTGCCGGAGACGGAGTTGTCGGCGAAAGCTGCGGATACCGGAACAACGGATAGTACCGGGGATGAAGCAGCAAGTACTCAAACAGAGCCTGATGCTGACGCCGCCGCACAAAGTGACAGCAGTAATACCGCTCAGGCGTGGCAGAATTACAAGGAAAAAGCCGTCAAAATTCTCAGTGATGCCGTGGTGATCCGCAAACTGGACAAACCGCTGGCCGATGAACTGAGTTTTGAAGCCCGTGAGCAGGCTTATCAATTACTGCAGCTGCGTCTGGAGGCTTTACGCCTGATGGCACTGCAGCAGCAGGACAGCGCCTATCAGCAACAGATCGAGCTGATCCGGGGCAATATCAGCGACTACTACCCGGCAGAGCAGGCTGCCGTCTCGCTTAAGGAACTGGACAAGCTGGCCGCCAATAAGCTGAATCCCGTCCTGCCGGATATTTCCGGTAGTCTGCGCCAGTTTGAGAAAGCCAGAATGGCGGAGGGCAGCCAATGATCCGTTTTATTCTTATTCTGCTGTTAATCGGTGTCGGCGGTTGGTGGCTGGCTGATACGATTTTATCCAACCCCGGTAAAGCCGTGATTACCTGGGGAGAAGGTCAGGCGGATGGTCAGATGATCAAAATGACCACAGCCACCCTGCTGCTGTGGATTCTTGGCCTGTGCATTGCCTTTTATATCGCTGTCCGCTTACTGAGCTACCTATTCGGTTTCGGCAAACGTATCCGGCGCATGCGCGAAACCCGTCTGGCCGGAAAAGCATCGCGCGGCCTGAATCAGGGTTTGATCCAGCTGGCGGAAGGTCACTGGGATAAAGCGGAGAAACTGCTGACCGATCATGCAGAGTACAGTGAAACGCCCCTGCTGAACTACCTCACCGCTGCCCGTGCTGCCCACATGCAGCACAACCCGGAGCGCCGCGATGAGCTGTTGCGTCTTGCGATTGAACAGGACAGCAAAGCCCAGATTGCAGTGGGTGTATCACAGGCCGAAATGCAGCTGAGTGATGCCCAGCTGGAACAGGCCAATGCCACGCTGATTAATCTGCGCAAGATTGCCCCCAAGAATACCTATGTGCTGAAGCTGTATGCGAAAACCCTGTACCGCCAGGAAAACTGGGACGAGCTGCTGAATCTGTTGCCGGAGTTAGTCCGTTTCCGCTTGCTGGATGACAGCCGCACCAGCCGCAATATGAAGGTGGTACAAAGTGCGGCATTGCATGGCGTGTTTGAAAAATATGCTGCGAAGAAAGAAATCGACAAACTGCAGGCGTTCTGGAAAAAGATTCCTCAGCCCATTAAAGACCAGCCGGAAGCCATGCACATCTACGCCAATGCCCTGCATAAGGCGGGAGAAGAAAAGTTGTGTGCCCAGTTTATTGTCGCAGCGAATAATAAACACTGGGATGAGAAGCTGACCAGCTTATACAGTCGCCTGTACCACAGCGACCTGAATCATGCCATTCAGCAGGGCGAAAAATGGCTGAAGAATAATCCGGATAACCCGACTAACCTGATGTTACTCGCCCGTCTGCACAAGCAACAGAAACTGTGGGGCATGGCCAAGTCTTACTATGAAACCAGCCTCAACCAGTCACCTGATCCGGAAGGTTATCTGGAACTGGCAGAGCTGCTGGAAACCATGGATGAGCCGGAAAATGCGCAGCAATGTTACCGCACCGGACTGCGCTACAGTATCCGTAATCAGGGTGAAAGACTCGTACTCACCGCCTCCAACCGCGCGCAACCCAAAGTGGCCACGGCGGAGGACTTACAGACACCAACGCTGTGATTACGTGACTCAGGACAACAGAATACCGCCATCCACATCCAGTGTGGTGCCGGTAACAAAGTCGTTCTGAATCAGGAAGATAATGCCCTGCGCACATTCATCGGCAGTACCTGCACGCGGGATCAGATTGTTTTTGGTGATCCGCGCATAATGCGCCTCACGCTCCTCACCCTGCAGAGGCACAATCGGTGTATCAATCAGGCCAGGCGACAAAACATTGATCCGCTTCGGGGCAATTTCTTTCGCCACACCGCGGACAAAGGCCTCCACCGCACCACCCACGGATGACAGCGCCACCTGCCCCGGATTACAGCGCCGTGCCGGTGAGCCGCTAACCAGCACAATCGCGCCTTGTTCAGTCAGGTGCTCCAGTCCGTAGCGCACCACATTGGCATAGCCCCACAACTTGTCGAACGAGGCTTGGTAACCCGCCATATCCATTGCTGCAAACGGGCCGATCGCACGGGAACCGCCGGTCGCCGCACTGACCAGAATATCGAACGGTGCGCAGGCCGCAAATAAAGCCTGGAGTGCTTCCGGATCAAGCACATCACACTGCTGCAGGCTGACATTTTCCGGCAACTCACCGGCTTTATCCGGGTTACGGCTGACTGCGATGACTTCTGCGCCCAATGCTGCCAATTGCCTGACTGTTGCCAGCCCCATACCTGATGTACCGCCAAAAACCAGTGCTTTTTTACCGCTGATATCCATTATTCCATGCTCCGGGATGCTGAGTTTACAGGCCGGATATTATGCCACAGCAGTCAGCAGGATGTGCGCTTTCACAGATTACAGGCCACGCCGGTATTCACCCGGTGTCCCTTCCCGCCAGCGCGCCCAGCTGCGGCGCAGGCTGCGCTCTGCACTGAAACCGCAACGCCCGGCAATTTCATCCAGCGACAACCGGGTTCGCTCCAGCAGGCGTTGCGCCAGCTCCAGCCTGGCATGTTGCAGATAATCCTGCAAGGTGCTGCCGGTTGCAGTCCGGAACAGACGCCGCAGGTGACGCTCGCCCAAATGCACGCTATCCGCCAGTTCGGCTACCGTCCATGGATGGCCCGGCGCATTCATCACCTGATCCTGCACCCGGTGAATGCGCGACTGGACATGATTGCGGTGCTGCAGCCAGAAACTGAGCTGTGCCTCCTGCCCGGAACGGCGCTGGTAAACCACCATATCCCGTGCCAATACCGCCGCTGTCTCATGCCCCCAGTATTCGGCTACCAGATGCAGGCATAAATCCAGCCCGGTGGTAATCCCGGCACTGGTCCAGAGCTGCTGATCCGCAACAAAAATACAGTCTTCCTGTACCTCTGCCAGCGGCTCAATCTCACGCAGATGAGGAATCAGTTCATGATGAGTCGTGCAGCGTTTATGCCGCAGCATACCGGCCTGTGCAGCCAGCAAGGCACCGGAACAAATACCTGCAACCAGGCCAAACTCAGCCTGTCGCTCACGCAACCAGCGGATAGCCTGTTGATAAGCCGGATCATGAAACTGCTGATGCACATGCCGGCAACCAACCAGCATCAACCAGTCATCCGCGTTAATCTGCTCCGGCAGCGGCTCCAGCTGGCTCAGATGCAAGCCCTGATGCGAACAAAGCTCAGCCTGCGGGGAGATATAATGCATCCTGAGCTGCCCGTTAAATACATCATGGGCAAATACCTGCCCCGGTGCCGCCAGATCCAGCAGGTGTACACGGGGCAAAACCAGTAAATAAATATTACGCGGCCTGTTCATAATCACTGACCGAACGAATCGTCGCGAAGCGTCCGCTCAGCACCAGTGCAGTCCGGGAGCGAATCTTCTCAGCACTGACAGTTTCACCGCTCAGCGGATGCTGCATCGGAAAGGTGTGGGTGGCATCCAGCACAAAGTCGACTTCATAACCCAGATCACTGGCGACCCGCGTAGTCGTTTCGCAACACTGCTCGGTACGGATACCACTAATCACCAGTTTGGTGATACCTTGCTCTTCCAGCCATGCCTGCAAGCCACTCTCCGTCAGCGCATTATGCACATGTTTATTAAACGTCGGCTCATCCGGCCGGGGCTGCAGGAAATCCATTAAACGGACATAACCGGACTCAGGCGAAAACGCCCCCTGCTGTTCATTATGCAACACATAAACCACCTGCCAACCCCGCTCACGGGCAATATCGACCAAACGCTGCTGGTTTGCCTGATACTCCTCAAATCCGCCATCCACCCAGTAATCACGGTGAAAAAAAGAATGCTGAACATCGATTACCAAAAGTGCTGTCTTGCTCATGGTTTAACTCCTGCCGTTGTTGATAGGTTAAATGTAGCGGAGTTTTTGTTTTGGCAGAAGGTTGCCAGAGGACTAAATCAGGACAGATCCGGACATCAACTCAGCAAGCACAGCTCCCCAGCTGATAAATCCTCTCCCCATAAAAAAGCCGCCTTCCTTACCAGGAGAAAGACGGCTTCAGATTCAAAAGAACCGGTTTAAGGCGTCAGCCAATTAACCCTGTTCTTTCTTACGCTCCAGTGTCTCTTTAATCACAGTCTCAGCCACATTCTTAGGACATGCGGCATAGTGATCAAACTCCATCGAGAACTGACCACGACCGGAAGTCATGGTACGCAGGTCACCGATGTAACCGAACATTTCAGACAGTGGTGCATTCGCCTTGATACGAACACCGGTAGGTCCCGGCTCCTGGGATCTGATCATCGCACGACGACGGTTCAGGTCACCAATAACATCACCTACGTGATCTTCCGGAGTGAACACGTCAACCTTCATGATCGGCTCCAGCATTTGTGGGCCAGCCTTGGTCATGGTCTGACGGTAACCACCTTTCGCTGCGATTTCAAAAGCAATCGCAGAGGAGTCAACCGCGTGGAAACCACCGTCAGTCAGCGTTACCTTAACATCAACGACAGGGAAGCCCGCCAGAACACCGGTATCCATGCTGTTCTTGAAGCCTTTCTCAACCGCAGGCCAGAATTCACGCGGTACATTACCACCGGTAACCGTAGACTCGAACACAAATCCTGCACCCGCTTCATTCGGCTCGATGATGTAGTCGATTTTACCGAACTGACCGGAACCACCGGACTGCTTCTTGTGCGTGTAGCTGTCTTCGATACGCTGGGTAATAGACTCGCGGTAAGCAACCTGAGGTTTACCAACCGTTACATCAATACCATGGGTACGGCGCAGAATGTCCACCTTAATATCCAGGTGCAACTCACCCATACCCTTAATGATGGTTTCGCCTGAGTCTTCGTCAGTCTCAACACGGAAAGACGGATCTTCCTGCATCATTTTGTTCAGGGCGATACCCATCTTCTCAGCAGCACCTTTGTTACTTGGCGCAATCGCGATCGAGATAACCGGATCAGGGAATACCATTGGTTCCAGTGTCGCAGGGTTGTTCACATCAGCCAGTGTGTGACCGGTCTGAACATTCTTCAGGCCTACCAGTGCGATAATGTCACCAGCCTGTGCAGAATCAATCTCATTACGCTCATTCGCGTGCATCTCGACCATACGGCCGATACGCTCAGTTTTACCGGTAAAGGTATTCAGCAGTGTGTCACCTTTCTTCAGGCGACCGGAGTAAATACGGGTAAAGGTCAGTGCACCAAAACGGTCATCCATGATTTTGAACGCCAGTGCGCGCAGCGGACCATCAGCATCAACGATGGCAAATTTACCGGTTTCGTTACCTTCCAGATCTACTTCAGGCTGAGGCTCAACCTCGGTCGGGCTGGGCAGGTAATCAACCACCGCATCCAGCACCAGCTGAACACCTTTGTTTTTAAACGCAGAACCACACAGGGTCGGGAAGAAGTCCAGCTTGATGGTACCTTTACGGATACAACGCTTGATTTCGTCCAGCGATGGCTCAGTACCCTCTTCCAGATACGCTTCCATCAGATCATCATCCTGCTCCAGTGCAGTCTCGATCAACTTCTCACGGTATTCTTCAACCTTGTCAACCATATCTGCCGGTACATCTTCGATGACGTAGTTCATCGGATCACCGGAGTTATCCCAGATCCACGCCTTGCGGGTCAGCAGATCAACCACACCCTTGAAATTTTCTTCGATACCGATCGGCAGCACCATCACCAGCGGATTGGCCGCCAGTACATTCTTCACCTGCTCAACAACACGGTAGAAGTCAGCACCCATGCGATCCAGTTTGTTTACAAAGATAACGCGGGCAACTTCAGATTCGTTGGCATAACGCCAGTTGGTTTCAGACTGAGGCTCAACACCACCGGAACCACAGAATACACCCACGCCACCGTCCAGTACTTTCAGGGAACGATATACTTCGATCGTAAAGTCAACGTGCCCGGGAGTGTCAATGATATTAAAGCGATGATCTTTCCAGAAGCAGGTTGTCGCAGCGGACTGAATGGTGATACCACGCTCTGCTTCCTGCTCCATGAAGTCAGTGGTGGCCGCGCCATCATGTACTTCGCCGATCTTGTGAATTTTGCCGGTTAATTTTAGGATACGCTCAGTTGTCGTGGTTTTTCCCGCATCAACGTGCGCGAAGATACCGATATTCCGGTATTTGCTTAAGTCCGTCATTGTTAAAGTCTCATTTAAATACAATCGCCTGCTGGTCATCAGCCTGGATTCGTTAGGGCAGATAAACCAATTATCCGGAAGCCTGACCACCGGACTGGTCTGCCGTGATTTACACTAAAAAGGGAAAATTCCGGCAAAAGCGGCAATACTAATCGTCTGCCACTTGATTTGGAAGCCCTTTTGTGCAAATAAAGCGGTGCAGATTGTAATTCATATTGATTGCAGTAGTAAGGGGGTGCCCAAAATAAAGTGGATTTTGCCGCTGAACCAGCCAGCCCCGAAACAGCCCGCCGAAAAAGAACCCGCATCAACTGCGGGCAAGCTTTCCGGTTTATTCTGTTAAAGTCTGGTGAGTTATCTTAGTCCGCTTCAATGGGTTAATTTGTTGAAAGGATCCAGCTCATCAGCGATTTCCTTCGGCAGACGGTTTGTTTTATCAAAGCGCATCACGCAACGGGTACTACAGTAAACTGCCGCACAGATGCAGACTGCGAGCACGACGATCATAAAAATACTCATCAAGCACCTCCCAATGTTTCAGAGTAGCGTGTGGTTTAAAAGCAACGTTTGTTGTTTATAAGTCATTGAAGATAAAAGCTTTTTAACCAAATAATCATAATACCTCAGCAGCCTGAAAATTACCAGCATGCTCAATATTTGAATCCAAATCCTCCGCCTGCACTGCACCGAACTTGAAAAACACCATAAACCCCATATAAAAAGGTTTTGCACAGTAAACAGCAACTGGAGTCCGGTTTTGGAACAATACAGAGGCACCACCATTCTGAGCGTGCGCCGGAATGGTAAGGTAGTGGTAGGCGGTGATGGACAGGTAACCCTGGGCAATACCGTGATGAAAGGCAATGCACGCAAGGTACGGCGTCTTTATAATGATAAGGTGTTGGCAGGCTTTGCCGGTGGAACCGCAGATGCCTTCACTCTGTTTGAACGCTTCGAAGCCAAATTGCAGCAGCATAACGGCAACCTGACCCGTGCTGCGGTGGAGCTGGCCAAGGACTGGCGTACTGACCGTATGCTGCGCCGCCTGGAGGCTCTGCTGATTGTGGCTGATGCCACCGCATCCCTGCTGATTACCGGTAACGGCGATGTGGTGGAGCAGGAGCACGACCTGATTGCCATTGGTTCCGGTGGTGCTTTCGCCCAGTCAGCCGCCCGTGCCCTGCTGGAGAATACCGAACTGTCGGCACGGGAAATCGTCGAAAAAGGTTTGAACATTGCTGCCGATATTTGTATTTACAGCAATAACAACCTGACCATTGAGGAGCTGTAACATTATGTCAACCATGACACCCCGCGAAATCGTCCAGGAGCTGGACAAACACGTAATTGGTCAGGATAAAGCCAAACGCTCGGTGGCGATTGCACTGCGTAACCGCTGGCGTCGTCAGCAACTGGATGACGCGCTGCGCCCCGAAGTGACCCCCAAAAATATTCTGATGATCGGCCCGACCGGGGTCGGTAAAACTGAAATTGCCCGACGTCTGGCACGCCTGGCAAATGCACCGTTTATTAAGGTGGAAGCTACCAAATTCACTGAAGTGGGCTATGTCGGCAAGGAAGTCGATTCGATTATCCGCGATCTGGCAGATGTGGCGGTGAAAATGCTGCGTGAACAGGAGGTGGAGAAAGTAAAGTTCCGTGCGGAAGAAGCGGCGGAAGAACGCATTCTTGACACCCTGCTCCCCGGCCCGAAAAAAGAAACCTCGGTGAATGACTGGCTGGCGGTGGATGAAGATAACCTGGGCAAGGAAGATGCGACCCACAACAGTACCCGCCAGAAATTCCGCAAAAAGCTGCGTGAAGGTCAGCTGGACGACAAAGAAATTGAAATTGATGTGGCTGCGGCCAGCGTAGGCGTGGAAATCATGACCCCGCCGGGCATGGAAGAAATGGCCAGCCAGCTGCAGGGTATGTTTCAGAACATCGGCGGCCAGAAAAAGCGCAAGCGTAAGCTGAAAATCAAAGATGCGCTGAAACTGCTGACCGAAGAAGAAGCGCATAAGATGGTCAACGAGGAAGAGCTGAAACAGCGAGCGCTGGATGCAGTGGAAAATAACGGCATCGTCTTCCTGGATGAAATTGACAAAGTGGTGCGCAGCGGCGGTCAGACCGGTGGGGCTGATGTATCGCGTGAGGGTGTGCAGCGTGATCTTCTACCTCTTATAGAGGGTTCAACCGTCAATACAAAATATGGCATGGTAAAGACCGATCATATTCTGTTTATTGCCTCCGGTGCGTTTCATTTGGCCAAACCCGCAGACCTGATACCGGAATTACAGGGGCGGCTGCCGATTCGTGTAGAAATGGAGGCGCTGACTGCAGATGATTTTGAGCGCATTCTGACTGAACCGAATGCCTCGCTGACCGAGCAATATGTCGGCCTGCTGAAAACCGAAGGCGTGGAGCTGGAATTCCTGCCGGAAGGTGTGCGGCGGATTGCTGAAATTGCCTTCGATGTGAATGAGCGCACGGAGAATATTGGTGCCAGACGTTTGCATACCGTGGTCGAGCGCCTGCTGGAAACCGTGCTGTTTGAGGCACCGGATTGTGAAGGCACGAAAACCATTGATGCCGCTTATGTGGATGACACCCTTGGCGAACTGGTCAAGGATGAGGATCTGAGCCGTTACATTTTATAAGAGAGCGAATTATGGCAACGCCAACTAACTTAACTTTGAACCAGAAATCACGTGAGCTGGAAATCAGCTGGCCGGATGGTGAAACCCATGTGATGAGCTGTGAGTACCTGCGCGTCAATTCGCCCTCCGCTGAAGTGCGTGGTCATGGGCCGGGGCAGGAAAAACTGCAAATCGGCAAGGAAAACGTCAATATCACCGCTATTGAGCCGGTCGGTCATTATGCCGTGAAGCTGGTGTTTGATGACAACCATGACAGCGGTTTGTATGACTGGAACCTGCTGTATGACTTGGGTGTGAATAAGGATAAGTACTGGGCCGAGTATCTGGAAAAGCTGGCTGAGCGCGGTTACGAACGTAAGACAGAAGGTCAGGTTATCTGATGGCTGAAGTTAAACGGCAACCGTTGTCGGATGTTCTGGACAAGGCAAAATATAATGCTGATGGTTTAATTCCTGCCATCGCCCAGCAATATGATACCGGCGAAGTGCTGATGATGGCGTGGATGAACCGCGCCGCCATTGAGGAAACACTGGAAACCAGCCGGGTCTGTTACTGGTCACGCTCACGGCAGAATTTCTGGCGCAAGGGTGAAAAATCCGGGCAGGTGCAGATGCTGAAAGGGCTGCGCTTCGACTGTGATCTGGATACCATCCTGCTGTTGGTGGATCAGCAGGGCGCGGCTTGTCATACCGGACGGCGGCATTGCTTTTTTTATAATGCCAATGCGGATGAGGTGGTGGTGGATAGTGAGCCGTTGGTTGATCCGGCGGAGTTGTATGGGGAGAAGTGAGAGACCTCCGGCTTTAGCAGCATGGGTTGTTGATGAAATCTGTGCTGCTCAACCGGCGCTACCATCACATTTCATTTCTTGAATAGTCCGTTCACCAAGCTGACCGGTGAATACACCTTTTAATTCTTTTAGTTGTGCCACGAGAACTTTACTGCGGGACATGGTGGAATTTTTGCGGATAGTTTTTGCTGAACCTGATTGATTAGTTGCTTTCATATCATTTACCAAAATGTGTATTTGTTCATGCGTATGATAGAACTCATCAGGAGGTATAACAACTGACCTGCCATGCCATGCCTTCATTTACATATAATGTCACTTTTGTGTTCGGCTAACGCCTTGCTTACCGGCCCAACGGAGCAGAGCAAGCCTGTGGTAAAGTTTGCGCAGCAAACCACAAGCTTGCGGCGCGTAGTTGGGTCCGAGTACAGCAAATTGTGTACGCCCGTCATGGGCATGAACTTATGGGGTGAAAGTCCTCTGTTGGAAAACCACCGCCAGAATCCCATGTTGGTAGTATGGCGTTAACAACTAGCAGAAGGCAACTGCAAAACCGTGAGGGTTTGTGGGAAGGAAGCCTGATGCAAAGCTGCGGACTGACGGACAGAAACATCATAGAAGGCGTAGTCTGGAGGCGAGCTGGCACAAGACAGCGAAGCCGCGTGGTTTAACGGATAGCGTAAATGATGCAGTGGTGCAGTGACAGTTCATGTTCTTATCCGGGGAGAACTGCTTAACGGGCGGTCGTAGTGAACCCGCTGAGGTGCGGGTATAGACAATACCTTGGCGTTCCGGCTTGCCATCTGCCGGATGCGAGCGAACCTGATGGCAAACGACAGCGCGGTGGGGAGCAATTTCCATCGTGATTAAGCAGTAGTCAGCAGACGGCATAGTAGCCAAACGCCTGCCGTAATGGGCAGGACAGGGTGAAGGCCGGAACATCAACCAACAAGGAGGAGGTACATCTACTTGGAATCATTACCGAATTCCCCGCCACGGGAAAATGAATGCCAGCGTTCCGATGAGAACCCAGCCTTGAATGCAAACCTGTTGGAGCAGGTAGTCACAAACGCCAATATTCAGCAGGCCTGGCAACAAGTCCGCCGCAATAAAGGCGCAGCCGGGGTCGATGGCATCACCATTGAGCAATTCACCGATTGGGTTAAGCCGCAATGGTCTGACCTGAAAGAACAACTGCTCACTGGGTGCTATTTCCCTCAGCCCGTTAAGCGTGTCCGCATCCCCAAAGATGACGGCTCTGATCGTTTATTGGGCATCCCAACCGTGTTGGATCGGGTGATCCAGCAAGCCATTGTACAAGTCCTGTCACCGGTCTTTGACCCAACATTTTCTGAGCACAGTCATGGCTTCCGGCCAAACCGCTCGGCACATGATGCGGTCAGGGAGGTTCAGGGATACTGCCAACAGAAACGGAATATCGCCGTCGATATTGATCTGTCGAAATTCTTTGACCGGGTTAACCACGACAAACTGATGACCTTACTGGGGCGCAGGTTCCGGGATAAGGGCTTGCTGCAACTCATTGGCCGCTATCTTCGGGCGGGGGTGATGGATGGCAACATCCTGCTCCCCAGCCATGAAGGTGTGCCGCAAGGTGGCCCGCTCTCGCCACTATTGTCCAATGTGATGCTCGATCCGCTGGATAAGGAGCTGGAGAAACGCGGCCATCACTTCGCCCGTTATGCGGATGACCTCATCATCATGGTGAAGAGTCCGCGCGCGGGTGAGCGGGTACTCCAGAGTCTGACCCGTTTTATCGAAAACGACCTGAAGCTCAAGGTGAATACTGAAAAGAGCCAGGTCGTTAAAAGCGTGAATGCCAGGTTCCTGGGTTTTAGTTTCCGGGGCAAGCATATACGCTGGCATCCCAAATCGGTTGAGAAGTTCAAACGCCGCGTGCGGGAACTGACCAACCGGACATGGGGTGTGTCGATGGGAAAGAAAATCCGCAACTTGAGCGTGTATCTCCGGGGTTGGATCAACTATTACGGTATTGCTCATCAATACCAGCCATGTGTTGATCTTGATCACTGGATACGGCGCAGGGTCAGAATGTGTTACTGGAAACAATGGGGTCGACCGCGAACCAAGATTCGCAGCCTGATTCAATTAAGTCTGCCGGTCAGGTCAGCGGTGGCTTGTGGGCGCTCCAGCAAAGGCTGGTGGCGTAGCTCGAAATCACAGGGGATTAATGCTGCTTTGAGTTTGAAGTATCTGAAACAACAAGGTCTGTTCTCACTTCGGGACGGCTGGATTGCATTTCATTATGGTGGGTGAAACGCCCTGTGCGGAGCCGCATGCAGGGTGTTGTGGGGGCTGGAGGTTAGAGACCTCCGGCTACCCGATTAAGTGGATGTAAACGCAGGAGTGATAATCACAAGAAGTGGTGGTTGGGTGGGGATTCGAACCCCAATCTACCCTTCGAGTAAACTCTGAGATCCAAAGCACACTCGAAGGATGCCCTCCTGTAAACAGGAGGGGCCAGGGCGCTTTTGCCTCAAGCTACCCAACCATTAGATTCAAGTATATTAATCACATCATCGGACTGCAAGTAATCCTGCTTTAACTTCTGCCTTAGCGCATTACGCCTACGAACATCGTCGTCATTCACGTACTTACAAAGAATCTTCCCCAGAAGATCGTTGTCAATTTTAACTACTTTGCTACAAAGTCGCTTCGCAGCGGTTTGCCATGCCTGTGAATAAAGTATTACGTCTCTAATTGAGAGTTTTGAAAATTGATTCGGTGAAAAATTATATATAGCTCTAATAGCGTCGGTTTGCTGCTTATCTAGTGGAGGAACCGCCTCTCCATCAACCCCTCCATGGAACTCAACATTGCGCAACCGCCTATAGTAATCGATAACATGCAACTCATTTTCACCAACAAAGTCTATATAAATACTTTCGGCTAAACTTGTAATCGTTTTTTTAAGTCCATTATTTCGAGCATAGACTAGAAACACCGACCTTCTTAGAAAATCTACCGAATCAATATTGAAGCTCTCACTCCCCTTACTATTTTCTTTCGAGTAACGAACTACGTCCGCACAGAATGACTCGGCTCTGCTGTTAATGTAGGCAATGTGAGCCAGATTGACATAAAGCGCCACATCGCCCAAATCTATTTGGCTTAAATTTAATCTCTTATGAGGTAATTGCAAAACTCAGGTCGAACAGGGAATTTCAGGCCAAGGCAGCCAAAAAAAGATGAAATGGTGTCCCCGCAAGCGGCAAGATGTCGGTTTACCACAACTGAACATCGGACACCGCCATGGACTGTACAAAACGCACTGCACTGATGCAACAACTATTGAGCGTGCAACATGAACTGTTGCCGCAACTGGGCGAGGGACTGGACATCCTGACCCCGAAGCTGGAAAAGCTGGTGCATGTGCTGGACTGGCTGGACATGGCAGCCTTCTTCCCCAGCCGGTATGGGGTTGATGGCCGCCCGCCGCACGACCGGCAGGCACTGGCCATCGCCTTCGTGGCGAAAGTGGTGCTGAACCTGCCCACCACAGCCGCCTTGCGTGAACGGTTGCAGGTTGATCGCAGCCTGCGGCATATTTGTGGTTTTCCCCGCTGGAAACCGCTGCCCAGTGAGGCCACCTTCTCACGGGCATTCGATGAATTTGCCCAGTCGCGGCTGGCCGAACGGGTACATGAATCCCTGATCCGCAGCCACCTGGGGGATGAACTGGTCGGCCATATCAGCCGCGATGCCACTGCGATTGAAGCCCGCGAGCAGCCTGAAGCAGCGCCCAAACCGGCCCCGGCAGCCGATGAACCCGCCGCCGCCCCACGCAAACGCGGCAGGCCGCGTAAGGGGAGCAACGCCCCGCCAAAGAAAGCCCCATTGCCCGGCAGCGCAAGAAACCCCTGGCACAACTGCTGGAAGAGATGCCCAAAGCGTGTGACCGGGGAACCAAATGCAACGCACAGGGCTACAAGGTCAGTTGGAACGGCTACAAACTGCATATCGACACGGCTGACGGCGGCATCCCGGTCGCAGCCATCCTCAGTAGCGCCTCCATGCACGACAGCCTGGCCGCCATTCCCCTGACCCAAATCACCGCCCGGCGGGTGACGAACCTGTACGACCTGATGGACGCGGGCTATTGCAGTGCCGACCTGCGCGAATACAGCCGCGAATTCAACCATGTCCCGCTGATTGACCATAACCCGCGCCGGGGTGACAAAATCGAATTCGACCCCGCCGAAGCTATCCGTTACCGCGAACGCAGCGCGGCGGAACGCACCAACGCCCGCCTCAAGGATGAGTTTGGCGGTAACAACGTCTGGGTCAAAGGCCATGCCAAGGTTCTGTCACACCTTATGTTCGGCCTCATGGTGCTGGCGGCTGACCAACTGATGCGCCTGCTACTATGAAATCAGGCCGCAACAACATCAAAAAACAGGGAGAAACGATGGATACCGGATAGCCAACGGGCAATTTTTGCCTGGGCAAGGGGGAAAATGCCGGAATAGGCCATTTTTTAAACAGATCGCCCTTGCCAACCAACAGCCTGCCGAAAAGTAGCGGTTAGTTGGTTATACGGTGAGTGGCTTTCTCGAGTTTTGAAAGTAGCTCTTATGTTTGTATTTTTTCGTTAGCTTAGACAGTTCATCGTCACTCTGTTTATTTACAAGCTCATGTGTAGCTATATCGGCAACACACATCAAGGGACCAATTGCCCCCAACGATTTTCTAAAATTAGTCTCTATATCTCTCGGAGTTCTAAACACGAATCATCCTCGGAATTCACTTAACAGTTATATATCAAGACCTCTGCGTCTCCCAGACTAACAAGCACGCCTCTCAGCAAAACCAAACCTGAAAAAAACTGCTTAACTTTCATAATGCTACAGAAAATCAATACCACTCATCGCCTGCTATACAGCCCCAGATCATAAACTAACCAGACCAAAAACTCACCCGACATTAATCAAAGTACAGTCGAAAAATCAGAGTCTCCATACAATACTTAAACTATTTCCGGGACATGACCTGAATTAAAAATTCTAAAGCATCCTGTCTGCCATCTCCCCAAAATACTCCCGAGACCAAATATCCAATGACTCCGGCTGCTTAACAAAGCGGATCACATCGGCTTTAGCCTGCTCAAAATCAACCTGAGCAATACGCTGCTGCAACAATGCCCGAACGTCCGTCAGGGTAATACTATCCCGCCCGATTAACTCACCACTTTGCTGAGCACGCTCCAGAAAATGCGCCAAATGCACCTGATGCCCATGCCGGACATACCACTCAAAATCATACCAGTCCCGGCCTTTCACCCTGTTCTGCCAACTGCGGTAAAGCAATGCATGCAACTTACCCGCATATAAATCACCCATCCGGTAACATTTCACATGAAAAGAAAACGGCAGCAACAGTAATTTTTCTTCCGTCTCAAACCCCAACGGTGGCTGCGTATCCACCTCAAACTTGATCTTTACCGGGCGCGGCGATGACCATGCCTGCCCATACATGCCCTGAATCTGTAACATGTGAACATCAGTATCACTTTTCAAAAAAGCCGACTCAATGGCCGTTTTTCGGGCCTTTTTCTTTGCACTGATATTCACCTCAATGCCCAGAGCGGTGAACTCTTTACGAATAGCAGCAAAGTACGGCTCCAGTGAAAATCCCGGCTCAGGCTGTAACAAAGAAAAATCCAGATCTTCTGAAAAACGGTCGAGCTGATAAAAAATCCGTAGTGCAGTACCCCCATAAAAAGCTGCCTTACTGAAGAAACCACCACGATACAGCCCCGCTAATGCAATCTCCTGCATCACCTCGCGCAATGCCTGATAGTGCGACTCACCATCATGAATAGCGTAGCGCGCCAGCATTGCCTCAATCATGTTGCAACCCCTGAATAAATCTGACCAATACCGCTAACATCGCCATTTTGTAGCCACTCCCGGCACATTGATGCAGTCGTGCTAAATCAAGCTGTATTAAATCATCTTCATCCAAACGCAGATCATTCAACAGATAATCTTCCATGCCCCCCACAGACTGGATACGCAACTTACGGGTACTGACCAACAGGTCACATAAGGCTTTTTCAGGCGTCGCTGCCATAAAAGCGACTTCTCCCTCCTGAATAAAGGTCAGCCCGGTGGCATAGTACTGAACGGGTATTGTGGCATAACTAAAGCGCCCCAGAGGGGTATCAAAATACCGGGAGCGCTCCATACACATAGAGGTCACTTCCTGCACGCGCTCGCTCACCCAGCCGTAGTGGGCCAGCATCCAATGAGCAGAAACGTAGCTTGGCCCATATAAATGATTGGCAATCAATCCTCTGGATATTTGCCCATTGGCAGCAGGCAGGGCATACAACCCCCGTTTTAGCGGGAGCAGTTCTCCATGGCCTAACAGGTTACTGATTTTATCATTGGGTCGTGCATAACCCTTCAGCTGTGCAGCCAACACAGCATGATTAAAAACCTGTCCTTCCAGTTGTTGCAGATTATGTTGCATACCTTGATTTTAGCAGATTTTGCAGTCTTAATCGGAAAAAATCCGTTTATATCCACAAATTCAGCCAGACTCAAAGCCCCAACTCCCCCCAAATCGCATCCACCCGCTCCTTCACCTTCTGATCCATCACAATCGGCACCCCCCACTCCCGATTGGTCTCACCCGGCCATTTATTCGTCGCATCCATGCCCATCTTCGAGCCCAGCCCGGATACCGGCGAGGCAAAGTCCAGATAATCAATCGGCGTATGCTCAATCATGGTCGTATCACGCTGCGGGTCCATGCGCGTGGTCATCGCCCAGATCACATCCTCCCAGCTACGGGTGTTCACATCCTCATCGACGATAATAATGAACTTGGTATACATAAACTGACGCAGGAATGACCACACGCCCATCATCACCCGCTTGGCATGACCGGGATACTGCTTTTTGATACTCACCACCGCCATGCGGTAGGAACAACCTTCCGGCGGCAGATAAAAGTCGACAATTTCCGGAAACTGCTTCTGCAGAATCGGCACAAACACCTCATTCAGCGCCACGCCAAGAATCGCCGGTTCATCCGGTGGCCGTCCGGTGTAGGTGCTGTGATAAATCGGGTCTTTGCGGTGGGTAATCCGCTCAATGGTAAACACCGGAAACTCATCCACCTCATTGTAATAACCGGTGTGGTCACCAAACGGCCCTTCCGGAGCCTTATCATCCGGATAAAGATAGCCTTCGAGCACAAACTCCGCCGAGGCTGGCACCTGCAAATCCAGCTCCTTACACTGCGTCAACTCAGTGCGCGAGCCGCGCAGCAAACCGGCAAACGCATACTCAGACAAAGTATCCGGCACTGGCGTCACTGCCCCCAGAATGGTCGCCGGATCAGCCCCCAGCGCCACCGCAATCGGAAACGGCTGGCCCGGATGCGCCTTCTGCCAGTCACGAAAATCCAGCGCCCCGCCCCGGTGTGACAGCCAGCGCATAATCACCCGGTTTTTACCGATCACCTGCTGGCGATAAATGCCCAGATTCTGCCGTTTTTTCTCCGGCCCTTTGGTAATCACCAGCCCCCAGGTAATCAGCGGCGCAACATCCCCCGGCCAACAATGCTGCACCGGAATCTTGCCCAGATCGACCTCGTCACCTTCAATCACCACTGCCTGACAAGCCGCATTGCGCACCTTTTTCGGTGCCATATCCAGCACCTTCTTAAATACCGGCAACGCGCTCAGGGCATTTTTAATCCCGCCGGGCGGCTCCGGCTGTTTGAGCATCGCCAGCAACTTGCCAATCTCACGCAGCGCATCGGTGGATTCAGCCCCCATGCCCAGCGCCACCCGCTTCGGGGTACCGAACAGATTAGCCAGCACCGGAGTCGAATGCCCTTTCGGGTTTTCAAACAGCAAGGCAGGGCCACCCGCCCGCAGCACCCGGTCAGCAATTTCGGTCATTTCCAGGTACGGATCGACCTCAGTCTGAATCCGCTTCAACTCGCCCATACTTTCCAGCTGGGCGATAAAATCACGCAGGTCTTTATATTTCATGGCAGCGATAATACCCAAATTTCCGACAAACTGACTATACCCTTACAGACTCTGTCCGCTCAGCGTATATAATGCCTCTTTTTTTCACAGCCGAAACCACATGCCACAGGAACCGGATCAATCATTAAGGGAAAAACCGTTATTACGCTACTGGCTGGCCACCCGCCCCGGTTTTCTCGCCGCCAGTATTGTACCGGTGTTAGTCGGCACTGCTGCTTTTGCCCATCAGGGCGGGCATGTCAGCCTGCTGCTGCTGTTACTCAGCCTGCTGGCCATCATGCTGGTGCATTCCGGGGTGAACGTGCTGAACGATTACTATGATGAACTGAACGGTACCGACCGCCTCAATACCCAACGCATTTTTCCGTTTACCGGCGGCAGTCGCTTTATCCAGAACGGAGTGATGGATACACAGGAGACATTGATTTTTGGCTCGGCACTGTTAGCTGCCGCGAGTGTGCTGGGTATCGGCCTGAGTCTGCATAGCGGTATAGAACTGATCTGGATCGGGATGGCCGGTTTGCTGCTGGGCTGGGGCTATTCTGCACCGCCCATGCGTCTGAATAGCCGGGGTTTTGGCGAGATTGCCGTGGTACTGGGGTTTGGCACCCTGCCACCGCTGGGAGCCTGGTTTGTCCAGTCCGGCGAACTCACCTGGTATCCGGTTTTGGTGAGTATTCCGACTGCTTTGCTGGTGATGAATATCTTGGTGATTAACCAGTTCCCGGATTATGAGGCCGATAAGCAAAGTGGTAAGCGCCACTGGGTGGTACGTTTTGGGTTACAGAAGGCAACATACCTCTATCAGTCTTTCCTAATTCAGGCAGTTTTTTTCGTTGTATTGTTTACTTTAAACGGAACGATGCCGGGTTGGTCGATAGTCAGCGGAATACCATTATTACTTGCCGGAAGAGCAAATTTGTTATTACAAAAACATGCGAAACAGCCCACACAGCTGGAAACGGCCATCAAACTCACCATCGCCGCCGCCATAACCCACGGGCTACTGCTCAGCCTCGCTCTCTGGTTCTCATAAGGAACACATCATGACATTCGACACCAGCGGTTTCGCCTCCGCCTATAGCGCTCCCTTACAGGGCCGGTTCCGGGTCAACCCGGAAGATTTTCAGGTGGATGAGCAAATGGACATTGACCTGTCCGGCAATGGCGAGCACCTGTGGCTGAAAGTGCGCAAAACCGGCGCCAATACCGACTGGGTGGCTAAACAGCTGGCACAGGCCGCCGGTGTCCCACACAAAGACGTTGGCTATGCCGGACTGAAAGACCGTCATGCGGTGACCACGCAATGGTTCAGCCTGCAACTACCGGGCGTGGCAGATCCGGACTTTTCCGCACTGCCCGCTGAAATAGAAATCCTTGAGCAACAACGCCATGACAAAAAGCTGAAACGGGGCGCATTGAGCAGCAACCGCTTCACACTGGTACTGCGTGAGATTGAAGGCGATATTGCGGAAGCGACTGAAATTTGCCGGCAAATCAGCCAGCACGGTGTACCCAATTATTACGGCGTGCAACGCTTCGGGCACAACTTCGGTAATCTGCATAAGGCCGAGCGCTGGTTCAAGGGCGAGTTCAAACCCAAACAGCGTAACCAGCGCAGCCTGTATCTGTCCGCCGCCCGTTCATGGATTTTCAATAACGTGCTTAGTGAGCGGGTCAAGCAAGGCAACTGGAACCGGCACCTTGACGGTGACGTGTTTATGTTTGAGGGCGGTAATGCCTGGTTTGCCGATGATGGCAGTGCAGAACTGGAGCAACGGCTGGCTGCACAGGAGATTCATCCGACCGGTGTACTGTGGGGGCGCGGAGTGCTGGCCTCACAGGGGCTGGTGCAGGCGCTGGAAACAGAACAGGCCGCACAGTTTCCGGTATTTTGTGCCGGGCTGGAAAAACAGGGCCTGAAGCAGGAGCGGCGGGCATTGCGGATTAAAATCAGCGATCTGAGTTGTGAGGTGATGGATGAGGCAACGCTGCAGCTGTCGTTTGAGTTGCCGCCGGGGGCTTATGCGACGGTGTTGCTGGAGCAGCTGGGAAACTTTAGAGGATGAGGTTTTAGTCAACAAGCATGATTCGTGTTGAAAATTGCTTTATGTATAGGCTATGCATATACTAAAGTTGTCGCAACAAGCGGAGCGAAATCTCATGGAAGCAATGACAGTTAAATTATTTAAGAATGGTCAGAGTCAGGCTGTCCGTATCCCGAAGCCCTTTCAATTTACAGGAACGTCTGAAGTCACTATTTGCCGTCAGGGAAGTTCAGTAATCATTACCCCGAAACGCAAGAGCTGGTTATCACTGGCTGACTCAGAACCTGTTGATGATGGTTTTATGGACTCCCGCCCTGACCTGTTTGATACCGGAAGGGTTAAGTTCTGATGTTGTACATGCTGGATACAGATACTTGCAGCTATCTGATTAAAAAGCGCCCTGTTTCTGTATTGTCAGCGATGGACAACGCCACAGAACAAGGTCATGAAATCATTATTTCATCTATCACCTATGCCGAACTGATGCTGGGTGCAAAGCGGGCGCAGAATACTGCGAGGCTATTGGCGGCAATCGCTGATGTCTGTGAGTGCTTGCATGGGGTTTATGCCTGGGATCAGGCTGCGGCGGATCAGTTTGCGGATATTCAGACTGGTTTGCTGGATCAGGGCACGCCGATTGGTGTGAATGATGCCATGATTGCAGCTCATGCATTGAGCTGCGGGGCGGTATTGATCACCAATAATATCCGGCATTTTTCTAAAGTGGCTGAGCTGCAGTTCGAGAACTGGGTGGACTCCTAACAACGCCGCTCCAGCTTCATATACAACCCGCCCCGTGGCCGCAAGGTCAACCGGCATTCATGCGTCACCGCCGTTCCCTGCGGTAAGGTCAGCCGGAAGCGTTGCGCCAGTGTGGCAATCACCAGCACCGCCTCGACCAGACCAAACATCTTGCCGATACACACCCGTGGCCCGACGCTGAATGGCAGGTAGAGAAACTTGTCCGGGCGGTTATTCACATCCAGAAACCGCTCCGGAATAAAATGATCCGGTTGCTCCCAGTAATCGCGGTGGCGATGCAATAACCACGGCACCACCAGCATCAGCGACCCCGCCGGAATTTCGCGCTTACGGATCACATCAGCCTCTTTCGCCTCCCGCGACAGAATCGGCACCGGCGGATACAGGCGCATGGTTTCTTCAAACACAGCGCGGGTATAAGTCAGCGCCGCATAATCATCATAGGTGGGCAGACGACCATTCAGCACCTGATCCAGCTCGGCATGCAGTTTCGCCTCCACCTCCGGCGACTGTGATAACAGATACCACACCCAGGACAGGGCGTTGGCAGTGGTCTCATGCCCGGCCATAAACAGCACAATCAGCTCGTTTCGAATCCCTTCCAGTGAAATTGTCTCGCCTTTGCCGGACGCATTCGCCGCCAGCAAATCAGCCAGCAAGGTGACCTGCGGCGGATTCTGTGTGGCATTTTCGATAATCTCATCCACAATGGTGTGAATCTTATTCCCCGCCCGTTTCGCCGCACCCATGTGCAGCTTACCAACCGGCAACCACTCCGGCAGACCGAGAAAATTACTGACATGAATCTGCTCAATCGCCGCCTGATAATCCGCAAATGCACCGATTACCGCTGCCGCTTTCTCCGCCCCCAGCTCTTTACCAAACAGCGCACGGGCAATGATTTCCGAGGTCAGTTTACCCATCTCGGACAAGGCACTGAGCTGTGCCCCCTCAGGTTGCGCTGCCCACTCTTCGGCCATTTCCGCTGCGGTGGCGGTCATCACATTGCTGTAATGAATAATATGCCGGGTATCGAACAGGCCATTCTGTAACAGACGGCGGTTTTTCCACAGCTCGCCGTCACTGATGAACAGACCGTCACCCAGCAGCGGCTCCAGCGCCTTGCGCATCTGCGGGCTTTTGCTCTCGTAATTATCTTTTTTGGTGACAAAAACGTGTTTCACCAGCTCCGGCGTATTGGCAATACAGATCGTGCGGTTAAAAATCTTGCGACGCATAAACTGGTAACGGAACGAATCCTCACTCCAGAAGGACAGCAAATCCTTGCGTGCACTCCACAAGGTTGCGAAGGAGCCCAGGTCTGTTTTGTGTCGTTTTGGATAAGGCGGAGCAAATGCCGGAGTCATATTTTTTTAACTTTTTAGCGATGGATAAGGTAACGGGCGCTCACTATAGCATAGTGTTTTTTTACAACATATTGATATGCATCACCCCATATACCAAATGTGTAATACACAAGCGATGGTGCGGTCATTACAATCGGCCAGAACAATGGCAATTTATCATTACTTATGAAACTGATTTACGGTGTACTGTGTGTTCTGGGTCTGGTTATTCCGATGTGGCAATTTGTTCCCTGGTTTATGGAGCATGGCTTTGACCTGATTCAATTTCTGAACGACGCAGGTACCAACCGGCTTTCAGCGTTCGCCTGGGCCGACGTGATTATCACCTCGGTTGCACTGCTGGTGTTCATTATTGTTGAAGGTGGCGGCCGTTTACGGATGCGATGTATTTTACCGGGCGTTTTGGCAACGATTCTGGTTGGCCCGTCCTTTGGCCTGCCGCTATTCCTGTTATTGCGAGAATTTGAGCTGGCCAAAAAGCCGGTTGCACAACGCACGGTAGCAGCCTGACAGCTACACCGTAGCCGTCAGCAATAACACAGGATAATCCACACCGGGCTTGCTGATCGTACTGGCCAGCCCGACTTCGGCATTGTTAAAACCTGCCTCCGTTGCCAGTTGCACCAAAGCCTCACCGTCAAATCCCAGATGAAACACACCGGTATCTTCGGTATGGAAACTGCCATCCTCGGTTTCCAGATCGGCAATGGCCATAAACCCGCCCGGCTTCAGCAATGAGCGCATCTTTGCGAACATCGCCGGCACATCCTCGATATGGTGCAAGGTCATGGAGGAAATAATGCCGTCAAACTGCTGATCCAGGGTTTCGGTGCATAAATCCATCTCCAGCACTTCCACCTCACAGGGCAAATCAGCCTGTTTCTTACGCAATTGCTCAGTCATCGAAGGGGAAATATCAACCGCTGTGATTTTTGCCACATGCGGTGCGATCTGGCCCAGTAGTAAGCCGGTTCCGGCACCGAAGTCCATCAGGTGCATGGATGGCTCCAGTTTGACCCGCTCGATGATCGAGTCAGCGATGGTGTGGACATTGGCAACCCGGTTGCTGTCCTGTTCGTAGGTTTCGGCTTTGTTTTTGAAGAAGTCTTTGCTCATTGTGGTTTTTCCGTTGGTAAAAATTTTTGTAACTCCGCCAGCTCTGCATCGCGGCGGTGGTAGCCGGTTTCGGTGATGAGTTTGGCTGCGGCGGCTATGTGGTGGCGTGCGTTACCCTCACCCCCCGGCCCCCTCTCCCTGAGCATAGGCATCTACACATCTTTTTTTAGGAGTTATACTGAGCAGATGGTAAAAAAACACTCGATGACATTGATAAACGTCTGGCTGCCCGTTTCGATCAGCTAGTCAGTGAACACATGAACGTTAGTCAATCCCAGGCCGCCGGTTTGCGCTCCCTGCCGAATAAAGTGAGTAGCTTTGCCAGTACGCAGGCGGCGTGGCGGTTTTATGATAATGAGCGGGTGACGCTGCCAGCTCTGGCAGCACCGCTGCTGGAGCGTGCGCATCTTCAGGTTGAGCGCTACTGCACGGATTATGCCTTGTGTGTTCATGACTGGTCACGGCTCAATTATCGTCGTCATTCGAACAAATCAGACCGTTATCCGATGACCCATGAAACCGACGTGGGCTATGAGCTGCAAAGTAGCCTGCTGGTGAGTGATACTCAGGGGCTCCTTTGGTGCCGGTTGCCCATAATCTGGTCACCGCAGAGCACATCTGGTCAAGCTACCATGAGGCAGAAGAGGCTTTGCCCCGGACACATCTGGATGAGTTGAGCAAGCGCATCCGTTGGCTGGAGCAACAGTCCTTCAGTCAACCGCTGGTGCATATTATTGATCGGGAAGGTGATTCAGTGAGCCATTTCCGGGAGTGGCAGGACGCGCTCTGGCTGGTTCGGGCAAGGAAGACTCCCCGGATTGAGTATCAGGGGAGCAGTCAGGGCTGTGGTCAGGTGAGTTCACAGCTCAATTACCGCTATAGCCGGGAAATAGCGTTTAAAGGCAAGCCTGCTCAGCAGTGGGTGGGTGAAGCCCGGGTGCGTCTGACCCGCCCGGCAAAACCCAGCCAGAAGAAACGAAAGCGTCCCCCGGTACCGGGTGAGGCACTGGAGGTCAGGCTGGTGGTGAGTCAGGTTCGGAATCAGGCCGGTGATGTGTTAGCCGAATGGTTACTGCTGACCAACCTTAAGGCAGATGCCGTGCCGGCAGAACAGGTCGCACTCTGGTATTACTGGCGTTGGCGCATCGAATCCTTTTTCAAACTATTGAAGTCGGCAGGTCAACAGATCGAATCGTGGCAACAGACGCATGGCGAAGCGATTGCCAAACGGTTGCTGGTGGTAAGTATGGCCTGCGTACTGATTTGGGAAATAGCCGCTAACCAGAGCCAGTCGGCAAAAGAATTTCGTCAGCTACTGATCAAACTCAGTGGACGGCAAATGAAATGGGGCAAGGAATTTACTCACCCCGCCTTGTTGGCGGGGCTATGGGTCTATCTTTCCATGCTCGAATTAATAGAAACCTATCCTCCCGAACAGCTACGGCAGTTTAAAAACCTCTCGGAGGGGATTTTAGATGTGTAGATACCTATGCTCCCTGAGGGCGAGGGGGAGTTCTGTCGTGCCACTTTTTTCTTCCGTGCCACCGTCTAAAGCCCCTCTCCCCTGGGGAGCATAGGCATCTACACATCTTTTTTTAGGAGTTATACTGAGCAGATGGTAAAAAAACACTCGATGACATTGATAAACGTCTGGCTGCCCGTTTCGATCAGCTAGTCAGTGAACACATGAACGTTAGTCAATCCCAGGCCGCCGGTTTGCGCTCCCTGCCGAATAAAGTGAGTAGCTTTGCCAGTACGCAGGCGGCGTGGCGGTTTTATGATAATGAGCGGGTGACGCTGCCAGCTCTGGCAGCACCGCTGCTGGAGCGTGCGCATCTTCAGGTTGAGCGCTACTGCACGGATTATGCCTTGTGTGTTCATGACTGGTCACGGCTCAATTATCGTCGTCATTCGAACAAATCAGACCGTTATCCGATGACCCATGAAACCGACGTGGGCTATGAGCTGCAAAGTAGCCTGCTGGTGAGTGATACTCAGGGGGCTCCTTTGGTGCCGGTTGCCCATAATCTGGTCACCGCAGAGCACATCTGGTCAAGCTACCATGAGGCAGAAGAGGCTTTGCCCCGGACACATCTGGATGAGTTGAGCAAGCGCATCCGTTGGCTGGAGCAACAGTCCTTCAGTCAACCGCTGGTGCATATTATTGATCGGGAAGGTGATTCAGTGAGCCATTTCCGGGAGTGGCAGGACGCGCTCTGGCTGGTTCGGGCAAGGAAGACTCCCCGGATTGAGTATCAGGGGAGCAGTCAGGGCTGTGGTCAGGTGAGTTCACAGCTCAATTACCGCTATAGCCGGGAAATAGCGTTTAAAGGCAAGCCTGCTCAGCAGTGGGTGGGTGAAGCCCGGGTGCGTCTGACCCGCCCGGCAAAACCCAGCCAGAAGAAACGAAAGCGTCCCCCGGTACCGGGTGAGGCACTGGAGGTCAGGCTGGTGGTGAGTCAGGTTCGGAATCAGGCCGGTGATGTGTTAGCCGAATGGTTACTGCTGACCAACCTTAAGGCAGATGCCGTGCCGGCAGAACAGGTCGCACTCTGGTATTACTGGCGTTGGCGCATCGAATCCTTTTTCAAACTATTGAAGTCGGCAGGTCAACAGATCGAATCGTGGCAACAGACGCATGGCGAAGCGATTGCCAAACGGTTGCTGGTGGTAAGTATGGCCTGCGTACTGATTTGGGAAATAGCCGCTAACCAGAGCCAGTCGGCAAAAGAATTTCGTCAGCTACTGATCAAACTCAGTGGACGGCAAATGAAATGGGGCAAGGAATTTACTCACCCCGCCTTGTTGGCGGGGCTATGGGTCTATCTTTCCATGCTCGAATTAATAGAAACCTATCCTCCCGAACAGCTACGGCAGTTTAAAAACCTCTCGGAGGGGATTTTAGATGTGTAGATACCTATGCCTGGGGAGAGGGGTTGGGGTGAGGGGATTCTTCCGCCAACAACACCCGCGCCATCTCCAGATGATAATCCGTCAAATGCAGCCGCATCCCGCTGGGTTCAGCGATGTCGAACACTTCCTGAAGGCTCTGCCGGGCGCGGGCGAAGTCGCGGGTGTGACGGTGCAGGGCAGCGCGGGCGAGCAGACCGCGAGGCAAATCATCCTGTTGTCCTGCTGCACGCAAACTGGCTACGGCCTGATCCAGCCAGTGGGCGGCGTTGCCCTCACCCCCCGGCCCCCTCTCCCGCTGAGCGGGCGAGGGGGAGAGTAGTAGTTGCAGATGGGCGCGTCCGAGGGTGAGATAGATTAGGCTGGTATCCAACAAACTAACTCCAGATGCTTGTTTCGCCCATTTCAGCGTCTGATCCGCTCGCTCCAGCACCTCCGCCGTCCCGCCCTGCGCCAGCAGCAGGTCGCAGTAGCGGAAACCTTGCAGCGAATACATCAGCGGATACCCCGGCTGCCATTCCTGCTGGAGTTGCTCCGCTTCCCGGAACAGGGTAAGGGCCGTTTCCGCCTCACCGGCCTGATGCAGGGCATCGGCGTGGGTGGTGCGATTGCGCATACGCTCTACCCAATCCCCGGACTGATCGGCGTAGTCCACACTGCGTTGGCCGCTCTCACGGGCTGCCGCTACCTCGCCGAGGGTGAGTTGCAGTTCGCTGAGGTTGCTTGCGTTGACGGCGGCACTTTTCCAGTTTTCCCGCTTTACGTTCATTTCGATGTTTGCCTGCATCGGTTCCAGCGCCTCACGCAGCCGCCCCAGAGCACGTAATTGGAAGCCCACCCAATTAAGCAAAACAGCTTTTTCAGTATCTGTAAAAACCTCTAAGAGCTTTTTCCAAGGGGTTGCAAAGAAATGGGACATCGCCGCTAAATCATCGCTAAAGCCCCCAAGCTTTTTAACAAGATAACCCTCATTTCCACGTCTGATGCGAGACCAAAATACATCATACATCACCTGTTTACCTAACCCCGCCGCACACCCATGCGCCACCGCACTGAATAGCGGCTGCATTTCCTCCAGCGTATCGGGCAGTTCCTTCTCCGGCAGGGCTTTGTAGTATTCGTACAGCGTTTCATGCGCCTGCCGCCATGCCTCGGGTTGTTGCGCTTGCAGTTGCCTGCCGAAGTATTCGCGGATCAGCGGGTGACAGTCGAGGTCAGTGCTGCCATCATGCTGCGACAGCAGGTGATGTTCTTCACGCAACCCGGCAATCGCCTCCAGCCAGTCGTCGGGGTCGATGCCTGCGGTCAGGTGGGGGATTTGCGCATCCCACAGGACTTGCAGCACCTCCTGTCCAATCGGGTGGTCGAACAAACCCAGCAGGTGCAGCAAGGCCAGTTCCGGGCCATGCTCGGGGTCAGCAGTAAACCATTCCTCGTAGGCTTGCATGACCTTGAAGGCGTGGCGGCTTTCCTGGCTTCCGGTGGGTTTGACCAGCGCATTGAGGGTGTCGCGCTTACGCACATCACCCTGATAGCGCAGCCGCAGCACATTGCCCAGCAAGTTGAGGGCGAGGGCGTGGCAGCCGTATTCGCGCACCGCCCTGTTGAGTTCGGTTGGCGAACCTTTCACGCCGAGGGATTGCAGCAGCCTGACCCCATCAGCAAGAGCGAGGTTTTGCAGGTCGTGGGAAATGACGTGGGCGCGACCAGCCAGCTCATGCACGGCGATGCGGGTGGTGATAATGCACAGGCCGTTGTTGTGCCCCGCCAGACTTTTCAGCAACTGGCGGATTGCCCTGTCCTTGAGTTCGCCGCGCATCCCGCTCCCGGCATGTTGCAGCGGCTCCAGACCATCCAGCACCAGCACGCAGCGCTGGCGACGCAGCAGCTCGGCGAGGTGTTCGCCCTTGTCTTCCTCGGTGGCGAAGCGCTCACGGGTGGAGCCGAGTTTTTCAAACGCATGGGTGAAAAACGGGGTGGCGGAGGTTTGTTTATCTTCGCCCGCGCCTTGCGAGTAGAACGACCAGGCAATCAGCGCGTCGATGCCGTCCGTGTGGTCGAGCCAGTGGCGCAGCAGCTTGGTCTTGCCGGTACCGCCGGGGGCAATGAACTGGATGATGCTAGGAGAAAATCCCCCTTGTTCCCCCTTTTGCAAAGGGGGAGACCCATCGGCAAATTCCGCGCCCTGTCTGGAGGGTACTCCCCTTTGAAAAAGGGGAGACAGAGGGGATTTCTTCCACGCCGCATCCAGCAATTGCAACTCTTCCACACGCCCAAAGAATTCACCTTTGACGGTGGGCAGGCGGTCGGAGTAAAAAAACGCAATATTCTGCTTTGCACCCAGTTCGGGTTTGGTAACAGCCAGCTCACCCCACAAGTGTTTGTAGAGACGTGTGTAACCATGCGCTTCGCTCAGGTCAAAATAGGAAAAACCGAAAATGGCATCTGGAATAAAAGCCTTGTCCGCTGAATCAAAAACGATGGGGATAAACTTGGTGTTGAGTGATTCGTTGCGGTAAAGCTGGTTCAGCAACAACATGCCTTCCCATTTAACACCTGCACCCTTGCCTTTTTCTTCGCGCTGCTCGACTCGTTTTTGGTAAGTTTCCGTGCAAACCAGAATGACGTGATCAGCATCCTGCATGTGGCGCAGCATCCACAAAGGCCAACCCTCATTCGGCGTTGGGTTGTACTGGTCAATGTCGCAATCGACCCCACCTTCCCGCAACCGATTGGACAAATCCAGCACGCACTGGCTATGTTCCGGTGAATCATGGCTATAGCTGATAAATACTTTGGTCACAGGACACCCTTCAAAGGCCAGAAGTTGGCCACAGTATAACCTAAGCTGTTAATTGAAAGCCTCCAAAGATAAGATGCGGATAAAACTCAAAAGGAATGGAGACAAAATCATGGCAACACTAAGCATCAGATTACCGGACTCTGTACACAAGAACGTAAAGCTCTGGGCAGAGAAAGAAGGCATTTCCATCAACCAGTTTCTCAGCAGTGCTGCTGCAGAAAAACTGGCAGCACTGGCCACCGAAGACTACATCAAACAACGCGCAGCCCGTGCCTCCCGCAGTGCCTTTGAAGCAGCCCTGGATGAAGCACCGGATGTTGCAGATCAGTTCGACGCAGAAACTTAAGCAACAGCTTCCTGACCGGAAGCCCGCACCGCAAACCAATGCGCCACCCCCGCCGCAATCACCAGCAACACAATCGCCGCAAACACATAAACCACGCCCAGCTTCAGCAACACCGGCATCGTCTGCGTCACCGCTGTGGCAATCATCAGCTGCATAAAGCCCATCAGCCCGGACGCAGTGCCCCGTGCACCACTGACACTGCTGATCGCACCGGACTGAGCACTGCCCTGCAACAAGCCCCGACCAAACGTCAGCACGCCCATCAGGGAAAAGATCAGTCCGGCAATCATGTATTCCGAAAAAATCAGCGCCAGCAAGGTAGCGGAAGCCAGTAAGGCCATGAGGAAACCACTGCCAATCATCCGGTCCAGCCCGAAATGCACGGTCAGCCGCGATGCCACCAGGCTACCGGTAAAGAAACCCAGCGACACCAGCAGAAACCAGTTACCGTACTCAGCCGAGGTTCCGCCCATCTGGTCGACAAAAATATACGGCATCACCGAGGCGAAACCGAGATAGGCTGCCGTCACCAACGCACCGGTCAGCGCATAGCCGATATAAACCGGTGATTTCAGCACCAGGGCATACTGTTTCAGCAAGGGCTTCATGGCAAATTGGGTATGCGCGGCAGGCTCGCTGGTTTCATGCAGCTGGCGGAACATCAGCAGCGTAATCCCGACCGTAATCAGCAGCGAAAAATAGAAAATCGCCCGCCAGTCCAGAAAGTGATTCAGGTAGCCGCCGATGGTCGGCGCCAGTGTCTGCGCCACAGCAATCGACATGGTGATATAACTCAGGTACTTACCGGCTTCATTGCGTCCGTGGGTATCCAGAATCATGGTGCGCACCAGCACCAGTGTCGCCCCGCCGCCTAGTGCCTGCAGCACCCGACCGGCAATCAGGATTTCAATATTCCAGGCCAGTGCCGCCACCAGCGTACCACTCAGATGCAGCAGCATGCCGCCCAGCATTAAAGGCCGCCGCCCGAAGCGATCAGCCAGCATACCACTGGCCAGCTGTGAGATACCCAGCGCAAACAGGTACAGCGCCAGCGTCAGCTGCACCACATCAATACTGCTGCCAAACGCACGGGCCACATCCGGCATCGCGGGATTGAATACATTCATGGCGAACGGGCTGGCCAGCGCAATGGTGGACAGCAGCCAAATCGGCGGAAGTGTTGGTTTATTCATGGGCTGGCATTTTACCTTTAATCGGTGTAGGTTCACGCTTTTTCGGAATAACATCATGCGTCAGTCCGTGCTCAAAGGCTATCTGCTGGCCCTCATCGGTATCATTATTTTATCACCCGACGCCCTGCTGGTCAGGCTGGCGAATGATGATGTGCTGCTGATTGCTACCTGGCGTGGCCTTATCGGCGGTACAATGGTTCTGGTATTCAGCTATCTGCTTGACCGGCGCAATCTGTTCCGCCAGATACGCCCGGCAGGCGGGTGGGCCTTTGTCATTATCCTGCTCAATGCGGTGGCTCAGTTTAGTTTCATCTATGCCATCAGTCATGCCAATGTCACTGACGTACTGGTGATCATTGCCTTTGCCCCGTTAGCCAGTGCCTTTTTGTCCGCTGTGTTCCTGCATGAAGCCGTGCAACTGCGCACCTGGATTGCCACGCTGGTCTGCGGTATCGGGCTGGCAATATTATTTCTGCAGCCGAACAGTAATAGTCAGGGCTCCGGTTTATTTGCCGCACTGATGTGTGCACTGACGATGGCCGCACAGTTCGTCATCATCCGCGCTTTCCCCAGGGCAAACCTGTCCGCCTGCGTCGGCTTCGGCAATATGCTGACCGGGATCTGTTGCGCTTTTCTGGTTACGGACATCATGCCGGGCAGCTCTCAATGGCTGCCGCTGCTGATCATGGCGTTTCTGGTGTCACCGGTACCGTTTGTGCTGTTTGTGTTTTCACTGCGTTATATTTCTGCGGCAGAAACCAGTTTGATTATGCTGCTGGAATCGGTGCTCGGCTCGCTCTGGGTGTGGTTTGTGTTGTCCGAGCAACCTTCCATGCAGACGGTATTGGCCGGGATTCTGGTGTTGTCCACACTGACGGTTTATACCTGGCTGGCATTGAAGGATCTGCCTGGTGAGCGGGACACGACTACGGAGAGATAATATACTCATCAGCACCCGGCAGCTGGACAAATATCCCTCCAGGATATACATTTTAATTGTATATCTTTTAACGGAGCGCAATCATGCAAGTCGCAAAATGGGGCAACAGTCTGGCGGTGAGATTACCCGCCTCAGTGATTAAGGTGCTGGACTTACAGGAAGGTGATGATATTGAAATCAACGTGGTCGCACCACGGCAGTTTGAGGTATCCAAAACGCCTGCACCGGCAGAACTGTTAAGCCGGATACGAAAATATCGCGGCAGATTACCGCAGGATTTCAAATTTGACCGTTTAGAAGCTAATGAGCGTGATGATTGATGGCTGACCCCAAGGTCTTTTTTGATACCAATATTCTGTTATACCTGCTCTCAGCGGATGAGGCTAAAGCTGACCGCGCAGAGTCGCTACTGGCCAACGGTGGCATCATCAGCGTGCAGGTGCTGAATGAATTTACTGCAGTCGCCTTCCGTAAACTGAAGCTGACTTACGCTGAAATCAGTGAAATCCTTACCACGGTCAGCGCAGTTTGTGAGGTAAAAGACTTAACAGTGGAAACGCATCGTCTGGGGCTGTCCATTGCCGAACGCTACGGATTTTCTTTTTATGACTCGGTAATCCTGTCTGCGGCAGTGCGTGCTGACTGTACAGTCCTCTACTCCGAAGATATGCAGTCAGGACAAAGTATCTTCGGCACCTTAACCATCAAAAACCCGTTTTAGCCGTTGTTTTGATGCTGCCTTGGCATACCGCCTGATAAAACACACCAGCCCATCACATATTGCTATACTGCAACCGGGCTCAAATTAAAAAAGAGGAGAGGCATGGGCGGCTACCTTAGCAAACTCAGTGATCTTATCGACCCGCTGCGTCTGCGGCTGGCCAGTCCTGATGCCCTGATGCTGCTTTCCATTCTGGCGGTGCTGACCGGCCTGCTCACCGGGCTGATTATCGTCGCGTTCCGTTTTGTGCTGGAATATGCCCAGCAAACCTTTTTCATCACCGGCAAAATCGACCACTATGAGTCCCTGCCGGAAGTATTCCATTTTGCAATGCCGATTGTTGGCAGCATATTACTGGCACTTTTGTTCGTGAGCGTTTCGCACCGTTACCGGCAGGTTGGCGTGTTACACGTCATTGAGCGGATGCAATATCATCAAGGACGCATGCCCTTTATCAACATGGCAGTGCAATTTGCCGGAGCCACCCTGGCTATTCTGTCCGGACACTCGGTGGGCCGTGAAGGTCCCGGCGTGCATATGGGCGGATACAGCGGCAGCTGGCTGGCACAGCGCCTGAGCCTGCCCAATAACAGTACACGGACGCTGGTCGCCTGTGGTACAGCGGCAGCAGTAGGCGCATCCTTTAACACCCCGCTGGCCGGTATTATCTTCGCCATGGAGGTCATTCTGCAGCAATACACGGTACAGGGTTTTGTGCCGGTGATTCTGGCTGCGGTATCCGGCACCTATCTGTCGCTGTCACTAATGGGTGAAGACCTGTTTTTCACCTTCACAATCTCCGGTGACAATACCGGTTATGACTGGCCGCTGGTCATGCTGCTGGGCATCAGCATTGGCATTCTGTCCAGTTTATTCAACTTCATCCTGATCCGGCTTACCAAACTGAGTGCCAATACACCGGTATGGCAGCGTTTTATTCTGGCCGGTTTGCTGATGGGCTGTATCGGCTGGTGGATGCCGCAAACCATGGGCATCGGCTATGACACTGTGGATCAGGTGCTGAATGCCAAGCTCGGACTGGAACTGATGGCAGTTATCCTGCTGGCAAAAATGCTCGCCACTCTCTGCTGTCTCGGGCTGGGCATCCCCGGCGGGGTAATCGGCCCGCTGATGTTTATCGGCAGTGTGGCTGGCGGGGTGCTGGTAACGCTGGCCTACTCGCTGAATATTGGCTTCCTGATCCCCAACGAACCAGGCCTTTACCCCCTGCTGGGCATGGGCGCCATGTTTTCCGCCAGCCTGCAGGCACCGCTGGCGGGACTAACCGCCGTTATGGAGCTGTCCGGTACCACCGATATTATCCTGCCCGCCATGCTGGCCATTGTTTCAGCCAGCCTGACCAATAAAGTTATTTTCCACCACGACTCACTGTTTCTCAGCCTGTTACGTGCCAGAGGACTGGATCATGCCAGCAATCCGGTCATGCAACGCCTGCGCATGATCGGTGCGGCCAGTATTATGAACCGCAGTTTTGTCCTGTGCGAAAACCAGCTGTCATTAAAAACGGCTAAAAATCTGCTCAGCCGTGGCCTGCAATGGCTGGTGATCACTGACAGTGAACGAAAACCCAAAGAAATGTTACGGACGCTGGATTTACAGAGCTTTATTGAAACCCACCCCGATGCAGAAACGATCATACTGACGGAAATACCGGGCAAACGTCTGCAGCTGGCCTCTTTATCGGTACGCGGCAGTTTGCAGGAAGGGCTTAACCAGCTCAAAGCACAGGGAGCTGAGGCGCTGTATCTGCACCGCGAAGAAGGTGGCAGTATTTACGGAGTGATCACCCGGGAACGCCTGGATAAAGTTTATTTATAAGATACCTCCCTGATTTTCCGGATGAGTCAGCCACGATTCAGTGCTTATTTTGCAAGCTAGCGGTTTCAGATTTTAATGGGCTTTCCGGGTGCAGCTCGTCGGTTAAACTGGCCTGTCTTTTATGAGGGATTTATATTTGAATAGCATCATGTTAATCATTAATAAAATAAGAAAAACAAAGTGGCAGTGATAATGAAAACAAAAAATATAATCAGTCTGGCAGCACTGGCGAGTTGGGGACTCTCAGCGTGCAGTCATAATCCGAATCCTCAGTCTCTGCAGACGGCCAGCGTTCCCGAGGCCGGAAAAATCAGTGCTCCCTATGCTCAGCAGGTGCACGCCGCCAACCAGCAGCAACCCCAACCGTCCGTCGCCAAAGCACTGGATCTGGTTTACGCCCACCCGCAACAACCTACACAGCGCCATTATCCGGCTCAGGCGCAACATGTGGGTTACGCCCCTGCGGCCAGAGCCACACCGCAGCGCACGCAACCACATATTCCTTCTTACCTGCATCGTCAAGCTGCTCCCAAAAACACCGGCATGCCGCAGCTGTCCAATGCTGAATTACGCGCGATCGGTGAGCAGATCTTCGTCAATGAAGGTGGCGGTAATATGAACCGGCTGGTGCACTGGAATGTTGGCGAGGACTTCGCTGCAATGGGTATCGGTCACTTTACCTGGTATCCGAGCAACCGCAAACAGCGCTTCGGTAATACTTTCCCCGGCTTACTGGATTACATGGTCAGTAAAGGTGTGCAACTGCCCGGCTGGCTGCAACAGGCCCGCCACAGCGGCGCACCGTGGCGCAGCCGCAGCGAATTCCTCAGCGCCAGAAATTCATCTCAGGTAAAACAGTTACAGCAGCTGCTATACAATACCCGTGAAATCCAGGCCGAGTATATTGTCAACCGTGCACGCCGTGCCATGCCGAAGCTGGTTAAAGCCTCATCCTCAAACATGCAACCGCATGTGGCCCGCAACCTGAATGCGGTAGCTAATACACCAGGCGGCTGGTATGCGCTGATTGACTATGTAAACTTCAAGGGCGAAGGACTGGGTAACGGCGGCTACAAAGGCCAGAACTGGGGATTACGTCAGGTGCTGGAAGAAATGCGCCCCGCTCAGCCGGGACAGGGAGCATTACACGAGTTTGCGAATGCTGCAATGCGGGTATTACACCGTCGGGTGCAAAACTCTGACCCAAGTCGCAATGAAGCACGCTGGTTACGCGGCTGGCAGAACCGGGTCAATACTTACCGCAACCCGATTGTTTAAGATCCAATCTGAGATTATCTGAATCTCATTCACCGGGCATACACTGAGAAACAATGTATGCCCGGCCAATCCTGATATAACTCAGAAACGGTAATTCAGCGATACCGCGCCCACAAATACATCGGACTCGACGGTGGCGCGGGTGGTGTAATCGGATGTCCCCGGTGCCGTATAGTTGACCGAGGTATCCTGCGGATGAACCAGTGACAAACCGGCATCCAGACTCATCTGCTTGTTCAGCTGATAGGAAGCTCCCGCCGAAAACCACAGATTATCCGAACTGGGTGAACGGGGTGTGCGGTTTTTCGGGCTGGGCGTCGGGGTCGGGTCATGCGCAATTCCGGCCCGTAACTTCATCCGGTCATTCAGCTGGTAAGTCAGCCCCGCACCGACACGCACCGTATCTTCCCACTGTAAATTAGAGACCGAGTCCGCAGCACCGGTTTCGGGAAATTTGATCCTGATCTCCGGCACCGAAGACCATTGCGTCCAGGTCACATCACCGTGCAGGGTCAGCTTATCATTCACCTGATGCGCGACGGCCAGTGAAGCCGAGGCAGGCATTTCCAGTTCAGTTTCCGCATCCTGATCATTCAAACCGGCAGCCGTCAGCGCAGCATCGCCCAATGCAGCCAGATTACTGCTATGCGAAAAATCGGCATCACCTTCAAAGTCCAGCGTGACCGATGAACGCAGACCCAGTGAAACCAGGGTATTTTCGCCGGGCCGGTAAGCAGCACCGATATTAAAACCGTAACCAACAGCATCGGCCTCAATGGATACAGCACTATCCGTGGCAACATTCGAGGGGGTACTTAAGCCCAGCGCATCACAGGTCGCGGTGGTGATTTGTCCGGCGGCAACAAAGCGCTGGCAAACCAGATAGGAATCAATCGCCCGTGCCAGCGTTGCCTGCCCGACCTGTAGATTCAGGCCTGCGCCGATGTCGAACTGATCGTTCACTTTCCAGGCAATGGCCGGGTTAATATTTAATGTTTTCAGCGCCGACTCAGTCGCCTCATAACGCACAAAACTATCGTCATCATACTCAGTAGTCACCCCGAAAGGTACACTCACCCCCACCCCGTAGACCAGATTATTCGGCAAATCCGCTCCCCGGTAGAAAAAGCTGGGAGTCACCGATAACCCGCCGGGATCAGCCTTATTTTCACCAATCACCGGAAAGCCGGCTGCCAACGAAGGAATAGTACTACCGGCGTTATTCATTTCAATATCAGTATTGAGTAACGCAGCACCACCATTCAACTGACGGCCGGTGGTGGATGCTAACAAAGCCGGGTTGTAATACATCGCGGAGGCGTCTTCTGCCATGGCATGCCCGGTTGCCGCATTTCCTCCCCCGGTACCGCTTTGTACGGTTACCCCAAACCCGCCAGCCTGCACAGAGCCTGTTGCAGCAAAAAGTGCAACACATACCGGCTTGAGTAATTGTTGACGTCGGTGCATTTTTATCCTCCTTGTTAGTCATTTGCTATCAAAACAAAGTAACGATATTGAATCACATTAGCAATGAATTTTTTTTTGTGTGATGATGCAGGGATAACTAACACAAGCGCTTGTTAAACACGGAGGATTTATGCTGAAAACAATCAAACTACTAACGCTGGCTTCATGTCTGACACTCACCCTGCAGGCCTGTCATGAAGATGATGATCCGGATATTGCCGCGGCTCCCAAACAACTGGCCAACATCAATACCGCCGTGTATCAGCGTATTCGCCAGAATCCTGAAGCTAATATGCTGTTCGCCAATACGGGTGCAACCAATGTTGGCGATGAGCCTTGTGATGTGAAGTTACACCGCATGGTTTATGACACAGTAGACGGTACCGGCAAATCCGTGACCTCCAGTGGCGTGTTTATGCTGCCGCATGGTGATGATGCAAGGTGCCAGGGGCCACTCCCTGTGGTGCTGTATGCGCACTCCACGGCTACTGAAAAAGATTACGACCTGTCACAGTTTCTCAGCAACCCGACCAACCCTGCCGCCTCAGAATCCGGGCTATTGCTCGCCGCCTACGCATCTCAGGGCTATGCAGTGATTGCACCGAATTATGCCGGTTATGCTGATTCCTCGGCGGACTACCACCCCTACCTTGACCGCATGCAGCAGCCCTCGGAAATGATTAATGCACTGGATCATATACGTGAGTATGCGGATATACTGGGAGCTGAGTTATCGTCTGAGCTGTTTGTCACCGGCGTTTCCCAGGGCGGCTATGTGTCTATGGCCACCCATCAGGCACTGGAAGCCAGCGGCGAAAAAGTCACTGCCTCAGTTAATATCTCCGGCCCGTATGCCATTCTGGATTATATTGATACCATTGTTGCAGGCTATGTCAGTGGCGGTGCGACCCGCTACTTGCCGATGTATGCAACCGCACTCGAGCGCAGCTACGATATTTATGATAATCCGGCTGATATTTACACCGATGCTTATGCTGGTATAGCCGAAGGCATTCTGCCCACTATCGGCGGCTTTGCCAGCACCTCACTACCATCGGCACTCTTTGGCGGTGAGCCGCCGGTTGGGGCAAATCCGATCAACATCGCTGGTTTTGGAGCAGATCACCTGTTGAATGACTCTTTCCGGACCGCTTATTTGACGGATGCCCAGGCCAATCCAAACGACCCTCAACAAAGAATGCGGGCAGCCGTGGCTAAAGGTGATTTACGCGACTGGACACCACAGGCACCCATGCTGATGTGCGGTGCCGGAAATGATCCGGTAGTCTATCATTCGAACTCAGACAACATGGCTGAGTACTGGGCTGATCTGGTGGCTGCCGGATTTATTGTGAATCTGGATCTGACAGATACTCCCGTCGGGCCATTTGCCGGTGCTATGTTAGCCTTCCAGAATGCAGGACTGGATATTGCCTCTATCCACGGTTCCACCGGTGTTTACTGTAGTCTGGCCGCTCTGGGCTATTTAAGCCTGATACGTTCGCAGCAGGACTCTGAACAGCTCGAAGTCACGACCAACTAAGACACTATAAGACATTACGAGTCACAAGGCCTGCCATCGTCCCGGCAGGCCTCCTGCAAAGCGCGGCTCACGCCATCCACAATCATTTCCGAATTACGCAGCCGCCAGCGATCCAGCAACGGTGTGCTACGGCTTTTATTCCGGTGCGCAATCACCAGCCAGCGACGTAATAACTGATACAGAAACACATACAGCAAAAAACGGCGCTGCTCTTCATCTTGCGGGTAGCCATAAGCATCGAGAATCACGCTCAACAGCGGCCATGTGTCCGGAGGATGTTTAAAATCCATCCGGGTCAGCATATTCGGGTAACCAATCGCGATATAGCTCAGCTGCAGGGTAATATCCTCAGCCACCGGCAACAGCTGGACACCGGTAATATCAATCGCAGTGACCACATCATCACCCAGCAGAATATTCGCCGGGGTGAAATCACCGTGCAAGCGGGCATGTGCCACCTCCATACCCCGGAACTGATTCGCCAGCTCTTTTATACACTCAAAACCGCGCCGGAATATCTTGTTTGCCACCAGCAGGGCTGCACCCTCATGGTCGACAATGAACTGCTGCAAGCGGTTGGGATAGCGGTTGATATTAACCGGTTTGGCGCTCAGATCCCCTTGCTGATGAAAGTGGTTCAACCAGGCAAAGGTACGGCGCATATCCGACTGCTGAATGTTTTTGCTATAGCAGTAACGCCACAACCGCCGCTCCAGTGCCGGTGCATCAATCCACTCCATCAGAAATACACGCTGCTCCGGAAAGCTGCCGTAAGCCTGTGGCACACGAAACTCACTGTCAGCCTGATTCAGCAGCGCAGAAAAACGCTTCAGGGCAGCATATTGCGGCATCACCTTATTTTTTTTCGGCTGGCGATCCCGGTAAATTTTAATGGCAACCGCCCGCGGATAAGACGAACTGCTGATTTTATAAACCACACACTCCCGGGCCTCAATGACTGACTCACTGATCACCCAGTCATCACAACCAGTGCACTGGCTGAGTTGTTGCATAATCTGCTGTTGCAGATCGGCTGAGATCATTATTCTGTTACCTGACGAAGCTTGCTGTCTGTTTACCGGAGCGGAAGCATATCGGATTCCGCAGTGGTAATATATAACTCATCAGTCCGGTTTACTAACAGAGCAGACGAGCATGTCCGACCAGCAACGAATGATTTCCCCGCAAGGCAGCAATGAAGAAGAGCGCATCGATGCGCAGATCCGCCCGCGCCGCCTGAAAGATTATATCGGTCAGCCGGTAGTGCGCGAGCAGATGGAAATTTTCATCGGTGCGGCACTGGGGCGGGGTGATGCGCTGGATCACACGCTGATTTTCGGCCCGCCGGGGCTGGGTAAAACCACGCTGTCCAATATTATCGCCCAGGAAATGAACGCTAACCTGCGCCAGACCTCCGGGCCAGTACTGGAAAAAGCCGGTGATCTGGCCGCGCTGCTGACCAATCTGGAACCGCATGATGTGCTGTTTATTGATGAAATTCACCGCCTCAGTCCGGTGGTGGAAGAGATTTTATATCCGGCGATGGAGGATTTTCAGCTGGATATTATGATCGGCGAAGGCCCGGCAGCGCGCTCCATCAAACTGGATTTGCCACCGTTTACGCTGATTGGAGCCACCACCCGTGCCGGATTGCTGACCTCACCGCTGCGTGACCGTTTCGGCATTGTACAACGGCTGGAGTTCTATAATGTGGCCGATCTTGCTTATATTGTCGGACGCGCTGCAGGAATTCTGAATGTGCCGATTGATGATGAGGGCGCTTACGAAGTGGCCCGCCGGGCACGGGGTACGCCGCGTATCGCCAACCGCCTGTTACGCCGGGTGCGTGATTATGCCCAGATTAAGGGCGACGGCCTGATTACCCGCGAGATGGCGGATAAGGCGCTGAATATGCTGAATGTCGATGAGAAGGGCTTTGACCACATGGATCGGCGCCTGTTGCTGGCGATGCTGGAGAAATTTGATGGCGGCCCGGTCGGGGTGGATAGTCTGGCCGCTGCGATTGGTGAGGAACGCGGTACGATTGAAGATGTGCTGGAACCCTACCTGATCCAGCAAGGGTTTATGATGCGCACCCCGCGCGGAAGGGTGGCCACCCGTCACTCATGGCAGTATTTCGGGATGAATATGCCGAAACAGGCTGAATCGCTGAGCAGTGGTGAGAATATGAGTTTGTTTGATGGGGAGCAGGGGTGAAAAGGATAGTTAAGCACCCAGTGGTCGAGCCCATGCTGTATTGACAACGTAGCTACAAACCACTATAAACAGTAAATGGAAAATCTACAATCATCACAAGCTGACACCACTATCCAACTCCGGACTTCCCGGTTTGACAGAGACCTGATTGATCAGGCAGCACAAGTGGCAGGTATGAACCGGACACAGTTCATGCTGAAGGCAGCGGTGCGTGACGCAAAAAATGTCTTGCTGAATCAGACAGCCTTGTTTGTTGATGCCCGTACCTTTACCTCCATTCTTGACCAGCTGGATCACCCTTCTCCACCAAGCGATGCTCTGAAAAAGACGCTGACAGAACCAAGTCCCTGGGATCGTGACTGATCATCCTTATCCGGAAATAGACATCCGGTTGCTCACGGGTGAACATGAAACCGAAGACTTTACCTGTGGTGATGAGTCTCTGGATAGCTGGTTGCAAGAGCGCGCTCTGAAAAACCAGACACTGGATGCCACCCGAACCTTTGTGGCAACGATAGCTGGTGAACGGTCGGTGATTGCTTATTACGGGCTTTCGATGAGTGAGATTATCCGCACAGAAGCCCCCAAAGCGGCACAGCGTAATATGCCGGAGTCCATCCCTGTAGTCTTGCTCGGTCGCCTGGCGATACATCAGGACTGGCAGGGGAAAGGTCTGGGTCGCTATCTGGTCAGGCACCTGATAAAAACGGCTTTGGTAGCCAGCCAGGCGGTCGCAGCCCGTATGATCATTACCAAGCCTATTGATGAAGCAGCCCGGCATTTCTATCTGGCGGTGGGTTTTGAGCCATTACGGGGTCGGCCGGATGTGCTGGCGATTGACCTCAAAAAGGTTGCAGCATTATTGGGATGAAGAAATGAAACGCATACTAAAAGCCATCGTGCGCGGTTACCAGCTGTTTATCAGCCCGGTGCTGCCAAGCAACTGCCGCTTCTACCCGACCTGCTCACATTACAGCATCGAAGCACTGGAAAAGCACGGTGCTGTCAAAGGATTATGGTTAAGTCTGCGCCGCATCGGCCGCTGCCATCCCTGGAATGAAGGTGGCGTGGATCTGGTGCCGGAGCCGGAACAAAAGCAAAAGGAAAAACAATAATGGCGATTGATAATGAACAGCTCAGTGTCCTGCCCGCAGCTTTCCAGCAGCAATTACCTGAGGTGCTGAGCTACAGTCCTTATATATCCGGGCAACTGGAGCGCCATCCGGAATGGCTGGCACTGCTGGCTGAGAGCCATGCCTATGCTAACGGTGAACTGGTGCAGGCGATTGCTGCCGAAATTGCCGTGATTGACGATGAAACCAGCCTGTTGCGCGAGGTGCGCCGGATTCGTCACCGCGAAACCGTGCGCATTGCTTTCCGTGATCTGGCCGGTTTGGCTGAGCTGACTGAGGTGATGCGTGATGTTTCCGATCTGGCGGATGCAATGGTCGGCAGTGTGCTGGACTGGTGGCACAAACAGCTCTGTGAAAAATTTGGCACACCACGCAACCGCAGCGGTGCAGAACAACGTATGCTGGTGCTGGGCATGGGCAAGCTGGGCGGGCATGAGCTGAATTTTTCTTCTGACATTGACCTGATTTTTGCCTTTCCGGAATCCGGTGAAACCGATGGCCGCAAGAATCTGGATAACCAGACCTTTTTTACCCGTGTCGGCCAGAAGCTGATCAATACCCTGGGGCAGGTGAGCGGTGACGGCTTTGCCTACCGGGTGGATATGCGCCTGCGTCCGTTTGGTGAGGTGGGAGCACTGGCGCTGTCCTTCGATGCCATGGAGCATTATTACCAGACTCATGGCCGGGAATGGGAACGTTATGCGCTGATCAAGGCGCGGGTAATGGCCGGTAACCCGCAGGATGGTGTGGAGCTGATGCAGCGCCTGCGACCGTTTGTTTACCGGCGCTATCTGGATTACGGCGCGGTGGAGCAGCTGCGTGATATGAAAATGATGATCAACCGCGAGGCCAAACGCAAAGGTAAAAAACAGGACGTTAAGCTTGGCCAGGGCGGGATTCGTGAAATTGAATTTACCGCGCAGGTATTCCAGCTGATGCGCGGCGGGCGTGAGCATAGTCTGCAGCAGACCAGCCTGCTGAAAACACTGGAAATTCTCGCGGACAAGGCGCTGCTCTCGGTGCCCGACAAAGAGCGGTTATGTGAGGCTTATTTTTATCTGCGCCGTACCGAAAACCGCCTGCAGATGTGGAATGACGAGCAAACCCACTCGCTGCCCGAAGACGCACATCAGCAGCAGCAACTGGCCCGGGCGATGGGGGCAGCAGACTGGCCGGAATTCATGCACACCCTGGATGCCTATCGCGATCAGGTCAGCAGTGTTTTCCAGCGTGTGTTTGCCGTGGAAGATGAGGAGGACTCCCCGGCAGATAACGGCCTGAAAAGATTATGGCCAACACTGCCGGAGGAAGCCCTGCCTTTACTTGAAGACTGCGGTTTTATACCGGCGGACAATACCCTGCAGCAGCTACAGACCCTGCAAAGCAGCCGCCTGTACAGCTCGCTGACCGAGCTGGCGAAATCGCGACTGGACAGGCTGATGCCGCTGTTGCTGGCTACCTGTTCAGGGCAGGAATCCCCGACGCTGGCGTTGTCGCGCAGCCTGCAGGTGATTCAGGCCATTGCCCGCCGTTCCGGCTATATTGCCATGCTCGCCGACCAGCCTGCCGCCCTGGAGCAATTCATCAAGCTGACCCATGACAGCATCTGGATCACCACCCAGCTCACCCAGCACCCGATTCTGCTCGATAACCTGCTGGATACTTCTCAACTGTATAAACCGCTGAACCGGCAGGAACTGAGTGCCGCACTGGCACAGGAAATGGCGGCGATTGATGCCGAAGATACCGGTATGGTGATGGAGCGCCTGCGCCAGTTTAAGCTGACCCAGACCCTGCGCGTGGCGGCAGCAGACATCAGCGACCTGCTGCCCTTGATGATTGTCTCAGACCAGTTGTCATGGATTGCTGAGGCAATTCTCGACTATGCCGTGCAGCACGTCTGGCAGATCATGACCGCCAAAGCCGGGGTTCCGCGTTATGAACTGGATGGTGAAATGCACGATGCTGATTTTGGTATTGTCGCCTACGGCAAACTGGGCGGCATTGAACTGGGCTACAGCTCGGATCTGGACATTGTGTTTGTGCATGACAGTAGCGGCAAAAAGCAGCACACCAATGGTAATAAGCAGATGGAAAATCCGGTGTTTTTCGCCCGTCTGGCCCAGAAGATTATCCACACCTTATCCACCTTCACCCATGATGGCCGCCTGTATGAAATTGATACCCGCCTGCGTCCCAGCGGCAGCTCCGGCCTGCTGGTCACCGGCATGGATGCCCTGGCACAGTATCAGCGTGAGAAAGCCTGGGTGTGGGAACATCAGGCGCTGCTGCGCTCGCGTATTATCACCGGCAGCCCGGCACTGCGCGAGCGCTTTGAAACCATGCGCCGCGAAATACTCTGCCAGCCGCGTGACAAAGCCGGACTGCGCACTGAAGTTATTGAAATGCGTCGTAAAATGTGGGATTCCCTGAGTAGCAGGGATGCCAGCCGCTTCGACCTGAAAAAAGATCATGGCGGCATTACCGATATTGAATTTATCGTGCAATACCTGATTCTGGCGCATGCCCATGAATACCCGCAACTGGTGCAATGGAGCGATAATATCCGCCAGCTGGAATCACTGCAGCAGTGTGACCTGCTGACGCCGGAGATGGCTGCAAAGCTGGCTGACATTTACCGCACACTGCGTGATCATGTGCATAAGCTCGCTTTACAGGAACAGGAGACTGTTGTCGCTGCTGAGCTGTTTGCTGAGGAGCAGGACTATGTCCGCCAGTGCTGGGCACAGATAATGACGTGATAAGGTGATGAACTAACAGACTGACCGGGCACCACCAGCGTGGTACTCAGTCAGCGTTTCGTTTCAACGCACCAGACAAGGCCGCTTATTATCAAACGTCCAGCCCGGTATCAGGTACTGCATGGCATCCGCATCATTACGCGCCCCCAGGCCATGCTGTTTATACAGTGCATGCGCCTGCTCAATCTGCTCCATATCCACCTCAACCCCGAGCCCCGGACGCTCCGGCACCGCAATTTCCCCGCCACGAATCTGCAGGGGCTCACGGGTCAGACGCTGGCCGTCCTGCCAGATCCAGTGGGTATCAATCGCGGTGATATTGCCCGGTGCAGCGGCAGCCACATGGGTAAACATGGCCAGTGAAATATCAAAATGATTATTGGAGTGCGAGCCCCAGGTCAGCCCCCACTCATGGCACAGCTGCGCCACACGCACCGAACCGGCCATGGTCCAGAAATGCGGATCAGCCAGCGGAATATCGACGGCTTGCAATGACAGAGTATGCCCCATCTGCCGCCAGTCGGTGGCAATCATATTGGTCGCCGTCGGCAGGCCGGTGGCACGACGGAATTCAGCCATCACCTCACGCCCGGAATAACCATTTTCAGCCCCGCAGGGGTCTTCGGCATAAGCCAGCACATCACCCTTCCCCCGGCACAGGCGAATCGCTTCTTCCAGCGACCAGGCACCATTCGGATCAAGGGTAATCCGTGCATCCGGAAAGCGAGCGGCCAGTGCGGTAACTGCCTCGATTTCCTGCTCACCGGCCAGCACACCACCTTTCAGCTTGAAATCCGCAAAGCCATAACGCTCATGTGACGCTTCCGCCAGACGCACCACGCTATCCGCATCCAGTGCTACTTCATTGCGCACCCGGAACCAGTCATTATCCGCCTCCGGCTCACTGCGATAAGGCAAATCCGTTTTCTTGCGGTCACCGATATAAAACAGGTAACCCAGCATTTTCACACTATCGCGCTGCTGGCCTTCCCCGAGCAAGGCGGCCACCGGCACACCGAGAAACTGGCCCAGTAAGTCCAGCAAAGCGGCCTCCAGCGCCGTAACGGCATGAATGGTAATGCGCAGATCAAAGGTCTGCAGCCCGCGACCTCCGGCATCACGCCCGGCAAACTGCTGCCTGACCTTATTCAGAATCGCATTGTAATTACCCACCGCCTGCCCCAGCACCAGTGACTGCGCATCTTCCAGCGTCTGGCGGATAGCCTCACCGCCCGGCACCTCACCGACACCGGTATGCCCGGCACTGTCTTTAATGATCACAATATTGCGGGTGAAGTATGGCGCGTGTGCCCCGCTCAGATTGAGCAGCATACTGTCCTGCCCGGCAACCGGGATAACCTGCATACCGGTGACCACCGGGCTGGATGAAGGGTGATGTGGCTGGCTCATTTGGACTCCTGTTCTGGTCGACCCGGAAGGCTGTGCTATTTCCGGTGATGGGTGGCACTTGATATTCGACAAATGTTAGCGCTATCATTTAATTTGTCAAGATGGCCTTTAACGGTTTCCGCGCCCGACACAACGCTTTCCGCTTGTAATACGGCGGATTACTGTTAGCCTGTGCGGTTTTGTATGCACGTTTTTCAGAAAAATGTCCGAAGGAGAGTCGGCCTTGTCTGCAGGCAGCAATAACAACACTGAAACAACAACATCGCGTATTGATGACGCCAGTGTCACGCTGGAAGATGTGGCCCGGCTTACCGGTGTCTCGACCATTACCGTCTCCCGCGCCATTAACTATCCGGAAAAGGTCGCCGCCAAAACCCTGGAAAAAGTCAGCCGCGCCATTAAGCAGACCGGCTATGTACCCAACTTGCTGGCTGGCGGGCTGGCGTCACGACGCTCACGGCTGATTGCCGCGATTGTGCCTGCGATAAACAATCAGGTGTATGCCGAGACCGTGCAGTATTTCAGCAACAGCCTGAAAGCGGCGGGTTATCAGGTGCTGCTGGGCGAGTCAGGTTACCCGCGCCAGGATGAACATACCCAGCTGATTTCCGCCATCCTCGGGCGACGTCCGGATGGCCTGCTGCTCACCGGGGTTAATCATTCAGCAGACTGCCGGCGCATGCTGCTGGGCGCCAAAATTCCGCTGGTGGAAACCTGGGATTTGACCCCGACCCCGCTGGATACCGTGGTGGGCTTTTCCCACGAAAAAACCGGGAAAGCTGTGGCAGATTACATTATCAGCAAAGGGTTTCAGCGAGTAGGCATTGTCACCGCCGATGACCGGCGGGCACTGGTCCGGCAAAAAGCCCTGCTGAACCGGCTCGAAGCACATGGCATCACCGGCACCCTGACCAGCACCGTGGCACCACCCACCAATCTGGGCCTGGGCCGCAGCGGGCTTAAGCAACTGATCGGACAAGGCTTCCACGAAGGCATTGTGGTGTGCAGCTCCGACACCCTGGCTAACGGAGTCATGACTGAAGCCCGGGCCCGTGGTATCAGCATCCCTGAGCAAATTGCCGTGATCGGCTTCGGTGACCAGAGCTTTGCTGCAGACCTGTACCCTGCCCTGACCACGGTACGGATTGATCGTCCGGCTATAGGCAAACGGGCAGCGGAACTACTGCTGGCCCGCATTGACGGACGTGCTGTTGAAGAGCCGGTAATTGATGTCGGCTTTGAGATTATTGAGCGCGCCACCAGCTGATGCGCTCCGGCTGCAGCCTCTCACTCAATTGCAGCCCCCGTTACCTGCCCCTCCCAACAGCTTCTGAACCCAAAATTCTTGCGTAGCAGCAACATCAGGCTGTTGACAGCCCGATTTAGCCTTGCTAATTTACAAAATGACAGCGCTAACATTTAGCCTGGTCTGCCACAACTGAAATGCACAGAGATCTTTTTATACGTGGCAGATACTGAATTCTGATTGCACACATATCCGGAGGAGAAGCAAGATGATGAAAAAATTACTGGGCAGCACCCTGATTGCCTGCAGCCTGCTGGCCGCAACCACAGCAGCGGTGGCTGAAACCCAATTTCCCGGCAACCTGCGGGTGGTAATCGGTTCGAAATCGACCGGCGGTGACACTTACCAGAACTCGGCGATTGTCGCTGAGGCGCTGGCGGAAAAGCTGGGCATCAACGTCAAGGTAGATGCCGTCGGGGCAACAGAAGCCTTTAAGGCACTGGAACGTATTTCCAATGGCAGCACCCTGATGATTTTCCATGATCAGGCCTACCTAGGCTATCTGTATGGCCAGAAAGGCTATGACAATCCGTTTGAAAATTACCGGGTCGGGCCGACCGTTGCCATTAATCCGGGCAATGCTTATCTGGTCGCAAAAAAATCACCGTACAAAAACGTTGAAGAGCTGATGACGGCCTGTGCTGAAGGCAAGGAAATCCGTGTCGCCATTCAGCCTGGTGGTGTCTCTGAAATTGGCTACAGTGCGATGAAAAACGCCATTAAAATTCAGCATCCAGGCAAGGAGGGTTGTCTGGTCGCGGTAAATCGTGGCTCTCAGTCGGACAAAAATCAGGCGATGTTCGACGGGCTGGCGGATCTGATTAACGGTTCGGTACAGGCCAATGAACAATACACCCGCCTGCCTGAAGATGACCAGAAAGCGATGAGCTTTGTCTGGCTGACGGCGCGCGCTGAAACACTGGAGCAGGCCAACGAGGAAGGCATGGGGGAAACCAATCGTGAAGCACTGCTTCAATACGCCGCTCCGAATGTCGGTGTGACGCAGGATGGTGAGAAAAACTTCACCTTTGATAAAGAATTCTTCTTCCTGTTCAACAAGGATATGGACCCGGCACTTGTAGAAGAGCTGGACAAGGCGCTGACTGAGATCTATGCGGAAGGCAAGATTCAGGAAACTCAGAAGAAGTCATTCTTTATCCCGAACTTCAAACCTTCGGCTGAGGCTGAAAGCTATCTGAAAGACAAGATGGCGCAGTATGAAGTGATTCTGAAAGCGATTCAGTAATTTTGCTCCCCCCTTCCCCCACAAGGGAGAAGGGGGCGATCAACAGAGCACCCACACCATGTCCGACCTATTCCAGATCCAGATCGTCTTCGAACAGTCCCACCTGTTCTTCCCGCGCATCATCCACTGGCTGCTGCTGATCATGTTTGCTTTGGTGGTACTGTTTCAGCTGCGTCCCTACTGGCAGGCGGTACGTGCCGGTGAAAAATCGCTGCCGTTTGCCGGTGCGCCGTTTGATGCTGCGCGCTTCTTCGGCACTCTGCTGCTGACGATTGCTTATTTTCTGTTAATGCCCTGGGTGGGTGAGCAGTTCCCGAATACCGGGCTGGGCTTTTTGCTGGTCTCTATGCCTTATATGTTTTTGTTGTCGGTATTATTTCTGCATCATCGCGATGGCCGCCATCTGCTGTTCAGCCTGCTGAATGCCGTGCTGGCACCATTAGTCGCCTGGTATGTACTGGCCAAGCTGTTCGGTATCACCCTGCCCTGAGGACTGAAGCATGGAATTCCTGACTGCACTGGATCTGATGTTTTTTCTGCTAATCATTCTGGGCACCATGATTGGCATTGTCTTTGGTGCCATACCCGGCATGACCGCGACCATGGCGGTGGCAGTTTGTCTGCCGCTGACCTACGCGCTGGATCTGAATCACGGTCTGGCGCTATTACTGGGCCTGTATGTCGGCGGCATCTCCGGCGGGCTGGTACCGGCCATCCTGCTTAATATTCCCGGCACACCCTCTTCGATTACCACGACGTTCGACGGCTATCCGATGGCGCAACGCGGTGAGGGGGAGCGTGCCCTGAAAATTGCCATAGTGTCATCATTGTTCGGCGGCTTGTTCAGTGCCGCCGTTCTTTTTTATTTTGCCCCGCTGCTGGCTGATTTTGCGATCAAATTCTCCTACGTGGAGAAATTTCTGATTATCTTTCTGGCACTGACGGTGATTGCCTCACTGTCCAAAAACCTGCTGATGGGTCTGTTCAGTGGCCTGATCGGCGTGTGGCTGGCACTGATCGGTACTTATGATGTGTCCTACGGCGGTAATGGTGATACCCGCCTGATGTTTGACTGGATGGAAGACTATCTGGAAAGCGGATTTTCACTGCTGCCGGTACTGATCGGCCTGTTTGGTGTGGCGGCGATTCTGGAAGAAGCAGAAAAAGGTGTGCGTGAGGACCTGGAAGGTACACGGCTGAATCTGGAAAAAGGTGCCAAATTTTCATTGGGTGTCTTTAAACGTCAAAAGATCAACCTGCTCCGCTCCAGCGCACTGGGTACGTTTATCGGCATGTTGCCCGGTGTGGGTGGCAGTGCGGCCTCGGTGATGGCTTACACCCAGGAAAAGAATTTCTCCAAACAGCCTGACAAAATGGGCACTGGCGCACCGGAAGGCGTTATCGCCTCGGAAAGCGCCAATAACGGCCTGACCGGTGGTGCCCTGATTCCGCTGCTGTCACTCGGCATTCCCGGCGACAGCACCACCGCAGTACTGATCGGTGCCTTTACCCTGCAGGGCGTACAGGTCGGGCCGTTGTTTATTGGTGAAAATACCGATACCTGGAACATCATGATGCTGGCGCTGGTGTTTGCCAATCTGATGATGTTCGTGATTATGTTTTATGCCATCAAATACATTGCCCGTGTGGTCATGGTACCGAAATACATTCTGTATCCGATTATTATGATGATGTGTGTGGTCGGTGCCTACGCCATCAATTACGGCGTGATGTTTGATGTCTGGACACTGTTTCTGTTCGGTGTCGGCGGCTATCTGGCCGGTAAAATCGGCATTGAAATCGCACCACTGGTGATCGGCTTTATCCTCGGCGGTCAGGCTGAAATCTACTTCGTCAAATCGCTGGAGTCCTTCGGCTCACTGACGGTATTTTTCACCAAAAGTCCGATTGCCGTGGTGTTGTGGATACTGTTGCCATTTCGGTCGGCTTCTCGGTGTATCAGGGTATCCGCAAATCACGTAGTAACGCTTAAATCTGTTTTTAATGAAAGGAAAATAAACATGGCATTGGATTTATCCTACCGGCGGATTGCCGCACGCTCCCCGCTTTCTGGTCAGCCCCGTGGTGCGGCCAGCCTGGATGCACTGAAAGGGATGCGCATCAGCCATACCCGGGTTCCATTAAAGTTTGCTATTTCTGATGCCAAGGTGCTAACGGGTCGTCAGTCACCGCTGACGCATATTGAAATTCTCGCCGTAGAAGCCGTCAGCGAAAGCGGGCAGACCAGCATGGGATTTTCCTATACGCTGCGTGCCGGTGGCGCGGGTATGTTTGCACTGGCCAGTGAAATTGCCCCACGCATCCTCGGCGAAGATCCCAACGATATTGGCCGCATCTGGGAAAAATTACGCTGGCAGGTGAACTCGCTGGGACGTGGTGGTATGGCCTACCAGACCATTGCTGCCTTTGATATTGCACTATGGGATATGAAAGCGCGCCGTGCCGGTCTGCCATTAGCCAAGCTGTTAGGCGCACATCGCGACAGTCTCAGAATCTACAACTCAGAAGGCCAGTACCTGCAGGCGTCCATCGACGAGATCAAAGCGGCGGCTGACCGTTCGCTGGCACTGGGCATCGGCGGCATCAAAATGAAAGTGGGTCAGAATGATGGTCAGGAAGACCTGAAACGTATTGATGCGCTGCGCGAACACCTGCCGGATGATATTGCACTGATGATCGACGCCAATCAGCAATGGGATCGCGCCTATGCGCTGCAGTTTGGCCGGATTGTCGATGATATTGGCCTTGCCTTTATCGAGGAGCCACTGGATGCGCTGGATTTTGAGGGGCATGCGATGCTGGCTTCTGAGCTGGCAACACCGGTGGCTACCGGGGAGATGCTAACCTCACCGAGTGAAGCGATTGCGCTGGTGGAAACCGGTGGCTGTGATATTTCTCAGGTCGATGCACCCCGCATCGGTGGTATCACCCCGTTCCTCAAGGCGATGACCGTGGCCGAGCAGCATCAGATTGATATTGCCCCGCACTGGATGATGGAGCTGCATATTCACCTTGCCGCGGCTTACCCGCGTGAAGCCTGGGTTGAGCACTTCCATATGCTGGAGCCGCTGTTGGATGAGCGCCTGGAAATCAGCAATGGTCGTGTGGCGTTGCCGGATCGCCCCGGACTTGGGCTGACCTTTAGCAGTCAGGCGCGTGACTGGACACAGGCCAGTGTGGATATTGGTGATGTTCGGGGGCTTTGAGCAAGCACCTGACCAATCAGGGTAGCGTTATTTGGGGATAAGGATATGCGGAGCAAGGCCAAGACGTTTTACACGTCTTGCGAACATGAGCCCAGATGATTTCCGGGATGCTCCAAAGTAGCACCACTGATTTATTTACTCTACACTTACCAATAGAAATTGAAAGGAAGTGTGGAGTAAATAACAGCGCCTTTAAACCAATTAAGCAGCACATTAAAAACACTCAGGGTGAATAGTGTCTGCTTGATCAAGTTTGTACTAAGCATCGTGCCTCAAGCGGGACGCGATTAAATACCAGCACCCTGTACCTAAAAACCTGATATTTGAATGTGCTGACAAATTTGTATGCGTACCCGGAAACAAGGGTTTTTCGCATCCGTCCAACCGAACAGCTAGCATGATTCTGCTTGTCTGAAGTTATAAATTTTTTGCAGCAGATCGAAACCCTATGAACACAACCCTTTTCCCGTTTGATAACAGCTACTCCCGCCTGCCGGATTATTTTTACAGCCGGGTAAATCCGCAACCGGTTAAACAACCGCAACTGATCCGCCTGAATGAAGTACTGGCAGTGGAACTGAACTTAAACCCGGGTGAGTTGAAGCAAGGGCAGGGAGTTGCTGCTTTTGCCGGGAACCATATTCCTGCGCGGGCGGAGCCGCTGGCAATGGTCTATACCGGTCATCAGTTCGGGCACTTTAATCCGCAACTGGGCGATGGCCGCGCAATTCTGCTTGGTGAACTAATTGATAAACAGAACCAACGCTTTGATGTCCAACTGAAAGGCTCAGGACGCACTCCCTATTCACGGGGAGGCGATGGCCGGGCCGCACTGGGGCCGGTGTTACGTGAATACATAATGTGTGAATTCATGCATGCAGCCGGTATTCCCACCACCCGTGCCCTAGCCGCCGTCACAACCGGTGAAAATGTAATCCGTGACCGCATACTGCCGGGAGCCATCCTTACCCGCCTGTCACAGAGTTATGTGCGGGTCGGCACCTTCCAGTTTTTTGCTGCCAGAGGTCATTATCAGGCAGTGCAGGAGCTGGCTGATTATGTGATTGCACGAAATTACCCCGAACTGAGGGATTCGGACACACCTTATCCGGACTTGCTCGCTGCAGTGATTAAACGTCAGGCAAAACTGATCGCGCAGTGGATGCAGATCGGTTTTATCCACGGGGTGATGAATACCGACAACGCATCCGTTGCCGGAGAAACCATTGACTATGGCCCCTGCGCTTTTATGGATAGCTACCATCCGGATACCGTATACAGCTCAATTGACCAGCAGGGACGCTATGCCTACCGTAATCAGTCAGCCATCGCGCACTGGAACCTGTGCCGTTTTGCTGAAACACTGGTTCCGTTACTGGCTGAAGACAATGATGCTGCAGTGGAAATTGCGCAGCAGGCCATAAATACCTACCCGGACATTTACCAGTCTGCCTGGCTGACCGGTATGCGGGCAAAGCTGGGGCTGAGCCGGGGCGTCGAGGAAGATGAAACACTGATCAACGATTTACTCAGTATCATGGCGGACAACAAAGCTGATTTCACGCTGACATTCCGCACCTTATCTGAGCTAAGCACGACACCTGACTCAAAAGACGAGAACCTGCTGGCATTGTTTAACAACCCGGATGTGCTGCGGGACTGGCTGGCTAAATGGCGGGAGCGGCTCAGCAAAGAGACACAAACCGGCAATGAACGTCGCCGGGCAATGCAAGCCGTTAATCTGCTGTATATTCCGCGCAATCATCTGGTGGAAGCTGTTATCCGCGCTGCGGAAGATCATCAGGAATTCAGGCCGTTTCATGAGCTGACTGAATTGCTGCAGTCCCCCTTTACACAGCAACCTGTTGATAAAAAATATACCTTACCGCCTCTCCCTGAACAGGTGGTACACCAGACCTTTTGCGGCACCTGATTAAACGACGAATAACCACCAACAATCACCAATAATCAATAAAATCCTGCCAGTTATCTTTTTTGGGCCGCCCGGATCTCCCCGTGAGGCTTAGGTAGTCTATATTGCTGTCAGTCAGCTGGCGGTAACAGGCACTGTCAGCCATTTTCTGACCTCCCACTTATCTGATGAATTTGCGAGCATTTTATTCCGGCCTTAGGATTATCGGGAGCACTATTTTGCTGGATCATTTACACATTTCACAGCGATCAGCATTACTGTTTTTCTGCACTCAAATTGGGCAAAGCAGTTGGATTTAGAAGAATAAAAATAATGAGTAATCGCCAGAGGTTGAAAATAACACCCTATAAGCCGGAATCGTGGTCAGCACCGGCTATGCGCATTAATAATTTATTGCTCAATAAATCACAGGCTTACTCCTTTCAGCTGGATGAAAACCGTTTATTGCGTCTGCGCCTGTTTCCGGGAGCAACTCAACGACAAGCCATTTATCCGGTTGGACTGACACTGGGGATTGGCGACTCTACTGCCGGTTTATGGCTATCAGACTGGCCGGTTCTGGATAATATTCGTGCATTTATTCCGGAAGGTATGCTCAGCCGCCTGCCGGAAAACCTGGGTCTGGCACTGACTGAGAATGCCATGGATGCCTTGCTGACTACGGCTGAAAACGCGCTTACCAGCAAAATAACCCTGCAATCACTGTCAGTGGAACAAAACAGTCGCCTGTATACGCTTCCGGTGGGGTTTGAACTAATTGAAGCAAACCGCACAAAGCCGGAAGGCAGCAATATCCGCACCATCAGTGGTCTGCTGATGCTGGAGGAGCGTCTTTACCCCCTGCTGCAGGAACGGATGCGCTTCTGGCCATCCGATATGAATGAAAGCTGGGAAAAACTCGAAACCCTGTTGCACCTGGAAATTGGTCAGACCTGCCTGTCTATTGATGAAATCAATACGCTGGCAGTATCTGATGTGCTGTTGCCGGATAACAATGATTTTCATAATCATCAGCAGCTGCGCCTGAGGCTGACTACCGATCTGTCCTGCTCGGCCCGGCTGAATAAAGATGAAGCACAAAACCAGACATTAACCATAACAACCGATTGGAACGCCATGACTGACGAAGAACAACAAAGTAATGTGAACCAGATCAACCGGGTTCCCGTTCAGCTGACTTTTGACCTCGGGCACAAAACGATGTCATTTAACGAACTGAAACAGCTGAGACCGGGTTACGTCATGGACTTACCGGGAAATCTTCCGGAGGTTGTGAAGATCCGTGCACAAAACAAACAAATTGGTACCGGAGAACTGGTGGAAATCGATGGCCGCATCGGCATTCGGATTCTCAGCCTGTTTGGTGCCCGTTAAAATATAGGCAGCGGACACCATGGAATCCTTTCCGAATCCAATTCTACTGATCAGCTTTCTGATTCTGCTCGGACTGGCACCGTTTATTGCCATTCTGGTCAGTTCCTTTGTCAAGCTGATGGTGGTCATGCAGCTCACCCGGACAGCACTGGGTTTGCAGCAGGAACCACCCAATATGGCACTCAGCGGCATCGCCATTATCCTGAGTATCTACATCATGGCGCCCGTAGTCATGGAGACCAAAGAGATATTTACCAACCAGGGCATCGAGATAACCGACATACAAAACCCCGGCTTCAGAGCGGCGTTAAGTGAGAGTGCAGGGCCGCTGCAGGATTTTCTGGAACGCCACTCAAAACCCGAAGAGCGTAATTTCTTTGTCGAAACCACGAAAAGAATCTGGCCGGAAAAGTATTCCGAATCAGTTGATGAAAGAAACCTGCTGGTACTTATTCCGGCCTTTCTGGTCAGTGAGTTGACCATCGCCTTCCAGATCGGCTTTCTGATTTATCTGCCCTTTATCATTATTGACCTGATTGTATCTAATATTCTGCTGTCACTGGGCATGATCATGGTTTCACCGATCATCGTGTCATTACCCTTCAAGTTACTGCTGTTTGTACTGGTTGACGGCTGGTCACGTTTAATTCACGGACTGTTACTGAGTTATAGCTGACGATAATGAACGAAGAAAACCTGCTTCACTTTACCGCACAAGCCATGCAACTGGTACTCTACCTGTCCCTGCCAGCCATTGCTGCAGCAACTTTTGTCGGTCTGATTATCGGCCTGTTTCAGGCATTAACCTCAATCCAGGAGCAGACCTTACCTCACGGATTTAAACTGGTCGCCGTCATGATTGCGCTGGCCGCAACCCTGCGCTGGCTGGGGCCGGAGCTGTACACTTTTGCTATACAGATTTTTGACCTGATACCACAGGTATAACGACATGGGTGAACTCAGCGGCATACAAACATGGCTCATGGCACTGATCCTGACCGCTCCCAGGATTCTGGTGGTGTTCTCCATCATGCCGATGTTTGCCCAGCCCATTTTCCCGCTACTGATCCGTAACGGTGTGATGGTTGTGCTGTCCTTCACCGTTCTGCCACTGACACACAGCCAGCTGATCAATATTGAACTGGATGCTGTCACACTGATGCTGCTGGTGGCCAAAGAAGGCGTGATCGGCCTGGTACTCGGGTATGCAATGAGTATTCCGTTCTGGGCCATGCGCGGTGTTGGTTTCATTATTGACTTACAGCGGGGGGCGATGAGTGCTCTGTTTTTCTCCCCGCCGGTTACCGGTATGGTTTCACCGCTGGGTAACCTGCTGGCACAACTGGCTACGGTACTGTTATTTGTCAGTGGCGGCTTTCTGATGCTGATGGAAACCATCATGCTCAGTTACCAAACCTGGCCGCTGGATCGTTTTATGCCGGACTTTAATTTTGATTCAGCCTCATTCTTCCTGCAGCAGCTTGACCTGCTGTTTTATACCACGGTTCTGGTTGCCGGACCTTTCATCGGTCTGATGTTAATTGTTGACTTTGGTACCGGTCTGGTAGGGCGTTACCTGCCACAACTGAACATTTTTTTAATCGCGATGCCGATTAAGAGCGCACTGGTCTTTTTCATGCTGATTTTTTACGTCGTAATTATCGGCCATTACTTACGGGACACCTTTATTAATTTCGGCACTAATCTGCAAATACTGGACGGACTGATCAATGGCTGACGGCAGTAGCAGTGAAAAAACCGAAAAAGCGACCCCCAAGAAACTGCGGGATGCCAAGAAAAAAGGCCAGGTTGCCCGCAGTAACGATATTCCTCCGGCCTTTATTATGCTGGTCGGTACTATTTATTTCTGGCTGGCCGGTAAGTGGCTATTGGGAAAACTGGTTGAACTGTTCATTCTCATTCCGGGCCTGCAAACATTACCTTTTACCCTGGCCGTTGGCAGTGTTACCGATATTTTTGTCGAGCTGGTCGTAGGCGCCATTATATTGCCTTTTGTTGCCCTGATTACGGTGACCGGCATTTTGAGTAATGTGCTGCAGTTTGGTGTGGTGTTCGCCTTTGATCCGGTAATGCCGAAAATGAGCAAAATCAGTTTTGCTTCCGGCTTTAAGAAAATCTTTTCCGTCAAACAGTTGGTAAACACCGCTTTTTCACTTATTAAGACCATCCTCACCGCGATTGCTCTTTTCTTCGTCATTTACATGGGGCTTGGTGAACTTTTACATGAAATTCATCAATGTGATGTCTCTTGTCAGGTTTCAATTTACTCTGACTTATTCATCACCCTGATGATGATTGTACTGCCGCTGATGCTGATTATGTCCATTCTGGATCTTGCGTTTCAGAAAGCGCAGTTTGCAAAAGACCAAAAAATGACCAAAGACGAAGTCAAACGGGAAATGAAAGACATGTTCGGTGATCCGCACGTCAGGGGGGCGCGGGACAGTATCCGTCGGGAAATGAATGAACAGGATATCCGCACACGCCTGAAAACAGCCCGCTTAGTCGTTATTGATATTGGTATCGCTGTTGCCCTGTATTATGAACAGGGCGTAACACCATTGCCGGTCATTGTTGCGATTGGCAAAGCAGCCATGGCACGCAAAATGGTTGAAATTGCGCAGATTGAAGATGTGCCGGTCGTAACAAACCGGCAATTGGCGGAAGACCTTATCGAAGAAGGAAAAATCGACCAATATATTCCTGCATCGACCATTGATCGGGTTGCACATGCTATGCGTAAGACGGATAGATAATAATGGCTATTAAGGCAATCACTACGATCATAATAATAAAGAAACGGAATCAGGCGACAGAAATAAGATGACGAACCCAAGTCAGCCACAAAATTCAACAAAAAACACCTCCGAAAAAGGTGGTCGAATCTTAACTGATCTGGTTGAGCGTGTTCGCTCAGGCGAGCTAAAAGCCCGCATGCATTATTTTTTATTCCGCAAAGGCCAGGAAGCTAAACGCTCGGACAGCATTTTTTCACGTTACAAACGCAGGCTGGCTGAGGACTGGCCGAAGTGGCTGGGGATTGGCACGGGAGTTACCGGCCTGACAATGTTGCTCAGCCCTGAAGAGTTCTGGCTTTGGCAAATACCGCTGGTATTTTTATTAATGCTGCTGGCACCGGCTTTTTTCGAATTACCAAATACATTAAATGCACTGTTTGGCCATACCGAACAACAGCATCTCGTCGGTACAACCATTACCCTGACTCAACCCGTCATCAATGGCCGGGGGAAAACAACGCTGGAGCAGCAGGAGTGGCTGGTATTCGGCCCGGATTGCCCGGCAGGCAGTACAGTGAAAATTATTACCCTGGATGCAAAAAATTTATACGTAGACCTGACTAGTCAGGACAAAGTAACCGGAGCAGGCCTCAGCCATGGAAAATAGTATACGTGTCCACAAACAGGGAAAGCGCACGGTTATCACGTTAAGCGGCTTGTTAGACAAGGACATGGCAACCAACCTGACCAATATTATCAGCAAATCAGAACCACCCACTTTGCTGGATATGGAACAGGTGAGCTTTATTTCCTCACATGGTTCACGGGCTATTCTGGAAATCTTCCGGCAACAGCAACAAAAGCCACTCATCAAGCAGGCCAATAAGCACGTACTCGGAATGCTCCATCTATCAGGTACAGCCCGTTATGTGGAATTAGTGCCAGGGCAAAACAGGTAAGATACTGAGGAAATCATTATGGCATCAAAAAAATCACCTAACCTGCTGGCCCAGATAGCCCTGCGTAGTGATGTGGCTGTTGCCTTGTTGCTGGTCACAATTATCTTCATGATGATTCTGCCTTTACCAACCCTGTTAATTGATATTCTGATTGCCACGAATATGGGGCTGGCTATTATTCTGCTGATGCTGGCGGTTTACCTGCCTTCACCACTGGCATTCTCCTCATTTCCGTCGGTATTGCTGCTGAGCACCTTATTCCGGCTGGCACTCAGTATTTCAACCACACGCCTGATTCTGACCGAGGCTGATGCCGGTGATATTATCCTGACCTTTGGTGAATTTGTGGTTGCCGGTAACCTGATTGTTGGTCTGGTTATCTTCCTGATTATTACTATTGTGCAGTTTGTGGTAATCACCAAAGGCTCCGAACGTATTGCTGAGGTGAGTGCCCGCTTCTCTCTGGATGCTATGCCGGGTAAGCAGATGAGTATTGACAGCGACTTACGGGCCGGGGTGATCAGTATGGTTGATGCCAGAAACCGCCGTTCCAAGCTGGAAAAAGAAAGTCAGCTGTTCGGTTCGATGGATGGTGCGATGAAGTTCGTTAAGGGTGATGCCATTGCCGGGCTGATCATCATCATCGTCAATATTATTGGCGGTATTTCAATCGGTGCATTACAAAAAGGCATGGAAATCGGTAATGCGATGGAATTATATTCAATACTAACCATTGGCGATGGTCTGGTATCACAAATCCCGGCGCTGTTTGTCTCCATCACCGCCGGTATTATTGTCTCCCGGGTCACGGTGGACGAGGAAACTAATCTGGGTGAAGACATTGGTAATCAGCTCACCGGCCAGCCTAATGCGCTGATGATCGCCTCCGGTGTCGTCACGCTGATGGGGCTGATTCCCGGTTTTCCGACCATCGTCTTTTTCTTTCTGGGTGCAGTGCTGGGCTTGACGGGCTTTCTGTTACGCCGTAACCGTACACGTCTGGACTTTGCTGATGCCGAGGAAATTACCGTCATTGGCCATGGCGACTCGGCCATCAGCAGTGGCGGTAACGCCGGCCTGCTGGAAAATAAACCGGAAGAGAATGTGCAACCACTGGCTTCTGTGCTTGTAGCGTTACCTGAGGCAAATCGCAGCGCTCTGTCACTCCCGGACATTAATCGGAATTTTACCGGCGTGCGCCAGAAATTACTGAAGGATCTCGGGGTGCTGATCGACGGAATCAGCATCAGTTTAGCCGCTCAACAGGCAGAAGACAGCTACCAGATTTCCATCCATGGGATACCGGTAGGGCAGGGAAAGCTGGGTATTTCACAACCTTTACTGGATCAGCAGGTAGATACCAGCACCAATGGACAAACAGGCTTACCACCTTCGTTAATCCGGGGCAGTGATGCACAGACACTGACCCCGACAGAGATTCTGACGCGCCATGTGTCTTTTCTTCTGCACCGGCATGCCGATGAGTTTATCGGTATCCAGGAAGTTCACTCCCTGCTGAGTAAACTGGAAATTGCCGGTTATGCCACACTGGTTCAGGAAGCCCAGCGTGCCGTTCCCAATACCCGTATCGTCGGCATACTGAAGCGACTGTTAAATGAAGGTGTTTCGATTCGTGACATGCGACAGATACTGGGAACATTGGTTGAGTACGGTGAAGCAGAAAAAGATAATGCTGTGCTGACAGAGCGGATACGTATCAGTATGAAACGCCAGTTATCTTATACCATGACCAATGGTACCGGCAGATTACCGGTGTACATGCTGGATCCTGAAAGTGAAAAATTGGTTCAGGGCAGCGTCCGCCAGTCACCCAATGGTGTTCATTTAGCCCTGGCACCGGAAACCATGCAGTTATTCGCACAGACCCTGCGCTCACTGGAAGAGCAACATGCTCATCCGCCGAAAGGCGAGCCGCGTCCTGTGATCCTGACCAGCCTTGATCTGCGCCGTCATTTGCGGACTCATCTTGCTATCGAGTTTCCGCAACTACCGGTTCTGTCCCTGCCGGAACTGACACCAAACGTTTCTGTGCAGCCGGTTGGTGAAATACGATTGCTGCCGACAGCGGGGTAATGGCATGTCTCTGGAACACATCGCCGCCAATATGCGTAATGCTCTGAAAACCTGCCAGACTATACAGTTACATGGCCGTATTGTGCAGGTCACCGGAACAGTTGTCAGAGCTATTATCCCCAAGGTCAAACTGGGGGAATTGTGTATCCTGAAAAATAGTGGTGGCGAGGAGTCCATCCCGGCAGAAGTGATCGGTTTTGAACAGGACATTGCCTTGCTGGCGCCCATTGGTGACATGCAGGGCGTTTCAATTCATACCCAGGTAACCGCCAGCGGTGAAATGCTGCGCGTCGGTGTCGGCGAGGATCTCAAAGGCTGTGTACTGGACGGTGTTGGACGTATTCAGAGCAAAGGTGCTCAGGAACAGGTTGCCATTCAGGAGCACTATCCGTTAATGAACAAAGCGCCGGATCCGTTAACGCGTGAAATGGTACAGGAGCCACTGTCTCTGGGTATCAGGGCACTCGATGGCCTGGTCACCTGTGGTGTTGGACAACGCATCGGCATTTTTGCAGGTGCCGGGGTCGGCAAAAGTTCGTTACTCAGTATGTTAATTAAACATGCTGATGTTGATGTTTATGTGGTGGCACTGATTGGTGAGCGGGGGCGTGAGGTCAGAGAGTTCATCGAGGAATCTCTTGGCCCGGAAGGCATGGAGAAAACCGTACTGGTGGTCGCCACCTCAGACAGACCTCCGATTGAGCGCCTGAAAGCCGCTTATGTGGCAACCGCCGTCGCCGAATACTACCGTGACCAGGGTAAGAAAGTATTACTGCTGATGGATTCATTAACCCGCTTTGCCCGTGCACAACGTGAAATTGGTCTGGCTGCTGGTGAAGCTCCAGCCAGACGTGGCTATCCACCCTCGGTATTCTCAGAATTACCGAAACTGGTGGAACGGGCAGGGTGCGCAGCAACCGGCTCGATTACTGCCTTTTATACTGTTCTGATTGAGGGCGACGATATGTCTGATCCCATAGGCGATGAGGTACGCTCATTACTGGATGGCCATATTGTCCTGTCTCGTGATCTTGCCGCAGCAAATCATTACCCGGCTATCGACACGCTAGGCAGCCTGAGCCGTTTGATGAACAAGCTGGTATCACCTGCCCAGCGTGAGGCCGCTGCCCATATTCGTAGTCTGCTGGCCAAGCATAAGGACATTGAGTTTCTGGTTCGGGTTGGAGAGTACCAGCGTGGTGCTGATCCGGAAGCAGATGAGGTACTTGATAAAATTGAGCTGATCCGTGCCTTTTTGAAACAAAAACCCGATGA
>JAWLAK010000003.1:0-67500 GCA_041395485.1 Thiolinea sp. | reverse complement strand
TTTTTACCCTAAAAAGCGGCATTAGCTTACCATGAAACACCTTTTTAGATAGGCGTTACGTAGGCGTTTCGAGTTGTGTTAGTAGGACAATTAGTTAAACAACATGCAAAGTCGTTGTGACCAAGGCAAATTCAATTCAGTATTTGTTAAGTGATCATTGACTAGCCTGCCGTCTAAGCTGTTAATCAGGAAAGTTAATATGGTTAATCAGAAAGCGGTTGGAATTGCATACACGGAGTTGCTATCTTGTTAATTTCTGGACGAAAGCCCAGCCTCCAAAATAACAATAATAAAGACAGTTGGAGCCAGGCAATGGAACGTTACAACCTTCCCCTTAGCGGGATTGAAGTAACCATAAACGAAGAAGAGACGGGTACAGAGGAGACCGCTAGTCCCCTTACTCCTCCGACACAAACAGGTACAGAAGAAGACATCAGTACCGCAGAACCAGAACCACCGGGGCGCATCCTCCCTCCCAAAAACCGTAGAAGCCGTCCACTTCACTATATTGCCACCCGCTCTCTTATGCTGGTCAGCGTCTTTGCTGTTATTGGCAATATACCCGTACACTCCAACATTACCGGTTCGGATGATTACTCCGCGCAATTAGCAGTAGATACGCTACGGGACGATGCAGCGGAACAGCTGGAGTTAGCAACAGGTAACCAGCCAAACAGCCAGGAGCTGAATTTACCGGGAAAGAGCGAAATTGAAACCTATGCGGGGCACGCTGTAGAACCTTTGCCTTCCGCACGGGAGGGTGATTGGGAATTGCATCAGATTGCCCGTGGCGACACGCTGGCGGATATTCTGTCACCTTTGAAGGTCAGCACGACCGAAGCAGCCCTCACCGCAGATGAGACTGTCAAAAAAGAGCTGACCAATCTGAAAGCCGGCAACAAAATTCTGATACAGATTAATGATGATAAGGTCGAACAGCTTATTTATGCCACAGGAAAGCGCAAGGCTTTTATTGTCTCAGCCCAAAATGATGGATATACCGGCAAGTGGGATAATGAACTGTTTGAAGAGCAGCATAACCGGATCGCTTTCACCATACGCAACCCTTACCACTATGAAGCCAGCAAGGCAGGGCTTCCGAAGTCAATTTCCCGCGAGTTGGTCAGCATCTTCAAAAGCCAGGTCAATTTCCGCAGCCTTAAAATCGGTGATCAGGTCAGTACCATTTTTGAAGATTACTTTTATCAGAGTGAACGTATTTACACCGGTAAAATACTGGCGGCTGAATTTAATCACCGCGACAATATTTACCAAAAAGTACGCTTCGTACTGAGCGATGACCGCACCATGTACCTTTCACCGGAAGGTGATCTGGCTTTGAAAGAGGTTGCTTTTGCCCGTTATCCGTTAAAGGGCCGCTTTTCCTCCGGTTTCGGCTATCGCAGACACCCGGTACTGGGCACACGCCGCATGCACTCCGGCATAGACATAGCCGCTCCGCACGGCACCCCTATCCACGCCACAGGTGATGGTGAAGCCAGATTCGTTGGCCGAAAGGGCAGCTATGGCAAAATGATTGAGCTGCGTCATGCCAGCGGCATTACTACCCGCTACGGCCACATGTCACAGTATAAGAAAAACCTGGGAGTCGGAGCCAGGGTAAAACGGGGTGATGTTATAGGCTACGTCGGCTCAACCGGGCGCTCGACCGGAAATCACGTACATTACGAGTTCCGCGTTAATAACAAGCCTCATAACCCGCGCACTGTTTCACTACCGACCAAAGGTGTTCTAACCGCCAGTGAAATGAAGGACTTTAAACGACTGGCCAAAAATATGAGTTATCAGCTGATTCAGCTGCGTGAAACAGCCAGTATTGACCGTAATGTTCGCCGCCAGTTTGGTGGTTAATCGTCTTTAAGTGGCTACCCCATTCGGTAGCCACGAAACAAAATCTAAGCACAACACCCACAATTCCGCTTATACCGATCCATTTTCCCCACCCCCGGATTAAAGGTATTGGTCGGATCAAGTTCACGGTAAAAATTCTGCAAGTCATTCTCTGCCTCGTACAAATGCCCGACATTATGCTCCGCCGGGTATTTTGCACCGCGTGAATCCAGCACTTTCAGCATCGCTGCTTTCACCGCCACCGGGTCAGCATCCTTTTTCAGAATATAATCCTGATGGAAGACATGGCACATGAAGTGGCCGTAGTACAGTGAATGCTCAATCTGGCTGCTGATTTCCTCCGGCAGTTGCTCCACCCAGTTCTCATCATTGCGGCGCAGGGCAATATCCAGCGCGAGAATCCCGCCGACCCGCTTACTGTGCACGGTCTGATAGCGAATAGCCGCACCCGCCGCAGCGAAGCGTTGCAGAAAAGCTTTGGTTGCTTCATCCGGGGTGCAGGCAAAATAATTTCCTTCGTTTTCCGGCGACAGGAAGAAGGTTTGCAGAAAGTCTTCCGCCTCTGTAATGCCGCCATCACTCATCTTCAGAATCAGGTGATGCTCATAATAATCACGGTATTTCAGCAGCCGTTTCGGCAGGTGCTGCGGCCAAAAACGGCTCAGCTGCTGCATCACCCGGTCACTCAGGTAATCCGGCAAAAACGATAGCTTATTCAGGCTGGCATCGACCCGGCCTTTAATGGCAAACATTTTCGGCAGCACATCAGTACCAAGATGATGGATGGTCAGGAAAGTGTCCTTACCATAGGTTTCAGCGATATTAAAAATATCACGGTGCATGTATTCGCCGACTTCCGGCACATGTGCAAAATGCTGTAAAATATGGCGGCGCAGGCGGGTTAATACTGCCGGGTCATTGGTGCCGATATAAAAGGTTTTATCACTCTCCGCTGCCTGAAAAGTGTCCAGCCGTACCGCAAACACCGCCAGTTTACCGGCACAACCACTAGCCTCATACAAACGGCGTTTATCAGCATTAAAACGTGCCGGAGTGGTAGCATCAACATCCCGTACCCAGTCAACATATTCCCGATCTGAACCCAGCCCAGCCTCCGGCAGGTTCTCTGTGCTGAAATTACCGCTTTCCAGATTGCGGATCATAGTTTCCGGATCATCACCCAGCTCAATCCCCAGGTGATTAACCAGCTTCAACTCCCCGTCAGCGGTCACCTGCGCAAACAGCGCCATTTCGGTATAGGCCGGGCCACGTTTGACCAGTGAACCACCGGAGTTATTGGAAATTCCGCCCACCACCGATGCCCCCAGCGAGGAAGAGCCGATCACTGAATGCGGACTGCGCTGCAGCGGCTTGAGCACTTTTTCCAGCGCGAACAGAGTAGTGCCCGGAAAACTCAACACCTGTTCACCACCATTCAACAGCACAATATCATTCATTTTCAGGGTATTGATCACCACTACCTCACGGTCATAATCATTACCGCTGGGCGTGGAACCTTCAGTCAGGCCGGTCTTGGCGGCCTGCATGATGATGATCGCATTGGCGTCAACGCAGGCCTGTAAAACCCGCCACAGCTTCAGCAGGCTATCCGGAAACACCACCGCCAGTGCTGCCCCGGAGCCGGAGCGGAAACCGCTGCGATAATACTCAGTGCGCCGCTCATTAGTCTGCACCCCGGCAGCACCCAGAATGGTTTTGAGTTGTTCAATTAATGCTGTGTTTGTCATGCGCTTTCCACCTTTATCATGATCTGTCCCACGCTACTTAGCATACGCCACCGAGGGCAGCCAGGTCACCAGATCCGGGAAGAAGAATACCAGTGCCAGCCCGATTAACTGCAGGATTACAAACGGCACCACACCTTTATAAATATCCCACAGCGTCACCCCCGGAGGACAAACACCCTTAAGGTAAAACAACGCAAAACCCACCGGCGGGGTAAGAAATGAGGTTTGCAGGGTCACCGCCACCAACAGGGCGAACCACACCAGCTCAGGATTATCAACCACACCATGTCCGTCAATACCCAGATCCAGACCGGCTACCACCGGTGCCAGCAAGGGCAGCATAATCAGCGTAATCTCAATCCAGTCGAGGAAGAAACCGAGCAGGAAAACGATAAACAGAATAAACAAAATCAGGCCAAAATCTTCAAATGGCAGACCAGTCAGTGTGGACTCAATCAGTTCATCCCCACCCAGTTCACGCAGCACCAGCGCAAACACCGTCGCACCAACAAAGATCGCGAAAATATAACCGGCGGTATTAAAAGTGTTCAGTACCACTTCTTTCAATACCGCAAAATCCAGCTTACGATACACCAGTGCCATCAGTGTGGCGCCAATCGCCCCAATCCCGGAGGCTTCAGTGACCGTGGCAATACCCATAAAGATCGAACCCAGTACGGCAAGGATCAGCAGTGCCGGCGGGATAATATCCAGAAACACCTGCGCGATGACTTTCCAGTCAGTTTTCTCCGCATGGTTTTGCGCCAGCGGCACATTGTCCGGATTGAAGCGGCCATAGATATAAATATAAGCAATATACAGCAGCCCCAGAATCAGACCGGGAAATACCGCGCCCATAAACAAATCACCCACTGACAGCGCCATCTGATCTCCCATAATCACCAGCATAATACTCGGCGGAATCAGAATCCCCAGACAACCGGCACTGGCCACGGTACCCAGTGCAATGCTCTTGCTGTAATTCTGATTAAGCATGACCGGTAAAGACATCAGCCCCAGCAGTACTACCGAGGCACCGATAATCCCGGTGGAAGCAGCAAGAATAATACCGATCAGGGTAACGGTAATCGCCAACCCCCCTTTAACATTACCAAACAGGCGCTGCATTGAGTGCATCATCCGTTCCGCCACACCGGATTTGTCCAGCATCAGCCCCATGAAAATAAACATCGGCAGGGCAACCAACACCCAGTTGTCCATAATGCTGTAGATGCGTCCGACTGCCAGACCCAGCGTGTTGTAGTCCAGCCCGGTGATGGTATCCAGATAAATATCCGAAAAATACCCCACCGCCGTAAATAAAATGGCAATACCACCCAGCACCCAGGCCACCGGATAGCCGGCAAACAACAGCAGCATAAAGCTTATAAACATCGCAATGACGAGAATCTCATTCATTTCCATTACTTCTGCTCCTCATCACGTGCCTGAACGCTGAATAAATGTTTTAACAGGGAAATCCGCCCGGACTCCTGAACCGGCTGCGGCGCATCTTCATCGTGACGCAGCAAGACCCAGGACTGAATCAGACGGGCAATTGCAGCCAGCAACAATAAAAAGAAAGACAAGGGAATCACCGCTTTAATGATCCAGCGATGCGATAAACCCTGCGGACTGGAAGAAGTTTCACCAATAGTGTAGGACTGCCAGACCCAATCAATACTGTGATGAAATACCGTCCAGACAAAAGGCAGCAGCAGAAAGGTTATACCGAGAATTTCGATGACATACACCGTCTTACGCGAGAAATGCATGGCCAGAATATCAACACGGATATGGCTGTTCTTCACCACGCCGTAACTCAGCCCGAACATGATCCCGATGCCGTACAGGTACCAGGTCAGCTCCTCCAGGGTCACCATCGCCCGGTTCATCCCGTAGCGCATGAATACCGAGGCCAGAATCACACCAATCAGAATGACATTCACCCAGGCAATGATGCTACCGGACTTTTCAACAAATTTGTTTATTGCCGCCACTATCGGAATGTGTAGCGGTGAGGTTTGTTCTGCACTCATACCCATGGTGCTTTCTCCTGCGGAAGGGGGGGTTAAAATCCCTGACCCTGACCTCCTCTGCGGAGAGGAGGTCAGGGTCAGCAGAGTGAAGGGTGCAGCTTAGTCCTGCTTACCCGAAGGCAAATAACCCGCTTCACCCCAAACGGCATAACCGTTACGGAATTCAGACAAGTTCTCCCAGATTGCCTTAAACTCAGGGTCTTTCTCAGACTCTTCCGCCACGACTTCTTCCCACTTACCTTTAAATGCTGCCAGCATTTCATCTGACCAATAGCGGTTTTCCACCCCGTTCTTTTCCAGGTTTTCCTGCATCACCGGGAACTGCATCGACTCACCCATCGCGTAAGCATCAAGAATCGCCGCTTTACAGGCCGTTTCCACCTGATTTTGCTGTGCGGAGCTCATTTCTTTCCAGGTATCGCCGTTGATGATCAGCTCAAACAACGTGGAAGGCTGATGCCAGCCGGGGAAGTAGTTGTACTTGAGGATTTTATGGAAGCCCAAATTCTTATCAATTGCCGGCATGGAAAATTCGGTGGCATCAATAGCTCCCTTTTCCAGCGCCGGGAAAATTTCCTTGGACGGCAGCAACGAAGTGGATACACCCAACTTTTCCATCACCAGTGCGCCCAGACCGAAGAAACGCATGCGCAGTCCTTCCAGATCTTCCGGCTTATTGATTTCCTTGGAGAACCAGCCGGAGGTTTCCGGAGCCACCAAGCCACAGGGAATAGCATGCACGTTCAGATTTTTCTTTTCATACATTTCCTGCCACAGCTTACGGCCATCACCGTAATAAACCCAGGCCAGAAATTCGCCGGCATTCGGGCCGAACGGTACCGCTGAGAACATCGCTGCACCATTGCCCAGCACGCCGGTGTTGTAACCCGGTGTGGTGTAACCGGCGTTGACCTGACCTTTGCTCACTGCTTCGAGAATTTCTTTGGGCGGAATCAGTTTACCCGGCTCATAGACTTTTACCCGCACCGTGCTTCCGGATTCTTCAAGGTTCTCAGCCAGCCACTTAGGCGTTGTTCCCAAACCTGGCAGGTGGGTACCGAAATACACCGGTAATTTCAGTAGTACTTTTTTGTCTTCTGCATGCACAGTTGTTGAAGTGGTAGCCAATGCAGCAGCCAGTGCCACTGCACCCGTCAAATGTGTCAATTTAGGTAACATGTAAAACTCCTCCAGATAAATAACTAAATTGGTATTACCAATATTAAATAAATTGGTCAAATTGGTAACTGGGAGCGGATTCTTCCTTAACTGATCTGCCCTGTCAAGAGTTTTAATGAAATAAACGGCTAATCTAAATATCAGAATTTACTAATTATTCAGGCCATTTTTGGCTGATTTTATGTGTTTTGCAGCTGATACTTGTTTTTTATACTCAGGCATATTACCATCACTCAAAATTGGTCTTACCAAAATACAATTCATCACTATCACCATGAAAAAAGCTCGCATTGCTGAACAAATTGCTAAACAACTGGAAGCCATGATCAGCCGGGAGAACCTGCAGCCCGATGACCGTTTACCTGCCGAACGCAAACTGGCGGAACAGCTCGGTGTTTCACGCCCGTCATTGCGTGAGGCAATCCAGATGCTGACCAGCAAGGGACTGCTCTATTCACGACAGGGTGGTGGTACGTTTATCAAAGACACCATCGCCAAAGACATGAGCGACCCGATGCTGACCCTGTTCCGGGAAAATCCGGAATACCGCTTTGATGTGCTGGAAATTCGTCATGCGCTGGAAGGTAATGCGGCCTTTTATGCGGCGTTACGGGCAACGGATGAGGACAAACAGCGTATTCGCCAGAACTACGAACGGATGATTTTTCTGCATAATGATGATGATCCGATGGAAGAGGCACGGGCAGATGCTGCCTTCCACTTGTCCATCGTCGAGGCTTCACACAATCTGGTGCTGCTGCATGTGATGCGCGGCCTGTTCGACCTGCTGCAGAACAGTATCTCGCACAACCTGGACAAACTTTATACCCTGCTGCGGGTGTTTGAGCCACTCAGCACCCAGCACCGTGTATTAATGGAAGCGGTGATTAACAGTGATCCGGAAGCCGCACGCAAGGCCGCGCAACAGCATCTGGTGTTTGTTGAGGATTCGATTAAAGAAATTGATGCCGAAGAAGCGCGAAAACAGCGCTCCCTGCATCGCATAACCGTACTGGGAGACTATGCCCGCTAATGAAGACACACACCTCTGAGCGCCCTGAAGCCGTTTATTTTTTCGGTACCTGCCTGATTGACATGATGTACCCGCAAGCCGGAATTTCCGCGATGCAGCTTTTACAGCACGAAGGCATTAAGGTCATTTTCCCGCAGCAGCAGACCTGTTGCGGCCAGCCAGCCTGGAACTCCGGCTACCGCGATGAGGCACGCAAAGTTGCCCGCACCCAGCTGCAGCTTTTCCCCAAACCGCTGCCGATTGTGGTGCCCTCCGGCTCCTGTGCCGGGATGATGAAATGCCACTATCCTGAGCTGTTCAAAGGTGATGCTGATGAAGCCCTGGCGAATAATGTTGCCGGCCGGATCTATGAACTGACTGAGTTTCTGGTTGATGTGCTGGACATTAAACTGGAGGATCTCGGTGAGCCGGTTGAGGTCGCAGTGCATACCTCCTGTTCTGCCCGACGCGAGATGGGTGTGGCAGAGAAGATTGAAAATTTGCTCGGCCAGATGCAGAGCGTCACCGTGCTGGAACAGGCCTATAAACCGGAATGCTGCGGTTTTGGCGGTACCTTCGCGGTAAAACAGCCGGAAATTTCTGCGGCGATGGTGAAAGATAAAACCAGCCATATCCGTGCTACCGGTGCCACCCAGCTGGTCGGACAGGATGCGGGTTGTTTGCTGAATATTGGCGGGGCATTTGAATTTCAGGCTCAGTATGAGGGTAAACCGCAGCCCGGCATCAAACATATTGCTGAGTTTATCTGGGAGAGGACAGGAGGCAGGCAATGACCACCGAATTCCGCATCCGTGTCGAAGACGCACTAAAAAAAGACGATGTCCGCGCCCATTTCCGTAAGGCCATGGATACGCTGATGACCAATCGCCGTGGCCAGTTTCCGGAAGAAGATGAGCTCCAGCGTCTGCGCAGTCAGGCGATGGCGATCCGTGCCAATGCCCTGAGCAAGCTGCCGGAGCTGCTGGAACTGCTGGAGGAAAACCTCACTGCTAATGGTGTACAGGTACACTGGGCGCAGACCACCGATGAGGCTAACAATATCGTGCTGGAGATTATGAACCGGCACGGTGCAAAGTCAGTTATTAAAGGCAAATCAATGGTCTCCGAGGAAATGGGCCTGAATCATTTTCTGGAGGAGCAGGGCATTGAGGCTCTGGAATCTGATCTGGGTGAATTTATTATCCAGCTGGATGGTGAAACACCTTCGCATATTATTATGCCCGCGATTCATAAGAGCAAGGAGGAAATCTCCCGGCTGTTTAACGAGAAATTCCCGGATATTCCCTATACCGAAGATGTCGACGAACTGACCAAAAGTGCACGTAATATTCTGCGTGAGAAGTTTTATAACGCCCCGGTGGGTTTATCAGGGGTTAACTTTGCGGTGGCGGAGACCGGTACCCTGTGTCTGGTCGAGAACGAAGGCAATGGCCGCATGTCGACCACCGTACCACCGGTGCATATTGCCGTCACCGGGATTGAAAAAGTGGTGGAACAGCTCAGTGATATTCCGCCGCTGATCAGCATTCTGCCGCGCTCCGCCACCGGACAGGCCATCACCACCTACGTCAATATGATCAGCGGGCCGCGCCAGGAAGGTGAAAAAGACGGGCCGCAAGAAGTGCATCTGGTGCTGCTGGATAATGGCCGCTCCAACATCTACAGTGACCCGGAACTGCTGGCCACCTTGCGCTGCATCCGTTGCGGTGCCTGTATTAACCACTGCCCGGTCTATGTGCGTATCGGTGGCCATACTTATGACACGGTCTATCCCGGCCCGATCGGTACCATTCTGGAACCACAAAAAGAGGGGCTGAAAGTACATGGTGAACTGGTGCAGGCCTCCAGTCTGTGTGGTGCCTGTGGTGAGGTATGTCCGGTACGGATTCCGATTCCGGGGCTGATTAACCGCCTGCGTTATGAAGGTGTGCGGCAGGATACCGAACACACCCGTACCAAAGATGCCGGTACGCGGCGCAAAACGCTGGAAGCTGTTGCCTGGCAGGGCTGGTCATGGTCGGCCTCACACCCCGGCATGTATAATCTCGGCACTAAAATGGCGACCAAAGTACGTAAATTAGTCCCCGGCAAAATGGGTGCCTGGACCAGTGTGCGCAGTGCCCCCAAACTGGCTGAAACCACCCTGCATGAAGCCGCCAAGAAACTGGGAGTTGATAATGAGTAATGCCAAACAACAGATCCTCAGCCGCCTGCGGGAGCCACAACGCCCGCAGATTGATACCACTGGACGGGATTACCTGAGCAAATTTGCCTGGTCAACTGAGGAACGGATTCAGCGTTTCACTGACAAAATGCAGGCGGTGCGGGCTGAAATTCACCGTACTGACCGTGATAACTGGCGTGACCTGGTCAGTGAGTTATGCCGCACTAAAGGGCTGAGTAACCTGCTGCTCTCAGCGGAAACGGAATGGGGCCAGGCAATTATGCAACAGCCTGAGCAGTTCCCAGCGCTGAAGCACTATGACCGCGACATTGAGGACTGGAAGCAGGAGATTTTCTATGACACCGATGGTTCGCTGACTTCGACACTGGGCGGGATTGCGGAAACCGGCTCACTGATTCTGTGGCCGAATCAGCATGAACCGCGCATGATGTCACTGGTACCGCCGGTGCATATTGCGATGCTGGAGGTGGACAAACTGTTTACCACCTTTGCCGAGGCGGTGCAGGAACAGGGCTGGGCTAAAAGCGGCATGCCGGCTAATGCACTGCTGATTTCCGGGCCGAGCAAATCGGCGGATATTGCCCAGGTACTGGCTTACGGGGTACACGGGCCTAAAGAGCTGGTGGTGATACTAATTGATTGAAGCTGAAGGGACTGCCCTGTCCCTTACTTCTTCCCACCGGAACCAAAGCCGGACAACATCCCGATCCACTGCTTCATCATATCGGTATTGTTCAGCACAGATGACTGAAAAATAGACATAGGATCATAGCCATCAGCGCCGTTTTTCAGCTTTTCCATCATGTCACTCATGACCTTTTCATTAAAGGCCTGTACATCAGGCAAGCCCATCAGACGGCGTAATTCCTCCGGGCTGACATCAATATCAAGTTTTATATTCACACACTCTCTCCAATAATCATATTCCACCCTGCTTACTATAATGATGCTACACAAGCTGTTTCTCAAGGCTATAATCTTATTAATCATAGCCAACAACGCGACCCCGAACCCCCAATGCCGGAACATCAACCTGATAACGACAGCAATACAGCCAAAGACCGGCATCGTGCAGATAGCCGGAGATTTTCACTCCTGCACATACTGAAAAAACTGTTTGAAGGTTTGCACTGGCTCACCGAACGCAGTATCGGCCTGTTACGCCTGCTGGTTACGCTGGCGATGTTTGCGGTAGTTACTTTTGTTATTTACAACGCCTATGCCAGCCGTAACACCGTGGTGGTTAAACCGTTTCAGGTGCCGGTCTCGGTTGGAAAGGATAATCACGAGTTTGCCGGGCGGATTATAGCCAACCAGCTGAACCGGCACTTACTTGAGACACAAAATAATCTGCGCGACCAGTTACAAATCACCATTGACCAGCCTGTGCCGGATGAAGAATCGGTACTGATTGAAGGGGAGAGCATCAAGCTGCCGGAAACCGGTATTACCATTGATAATGTCATCGAGTTTATTTCCGGTATTTTCGGGCGTAAAAATCTCAATGGATCAGTCTATTTTGAACCTGATCCGGTGGATACCAGTAAAGATAAGCTATACCTGCAACTGTCACTTAAAGGCCGGATTCTCAGCCTGAGTGAGGATGAGTTAGGCGAAAAGCGTAATAGCCTGCCACCAACGCAAAAGGGCGGGCTTAATATTCAGCTGATATCTGCCATGCTCAAAGCACGCAGCAAAGAAATCATCAGCATCGCCTCTGAGGACTACAACCTTTACTACTACTGCACCCGTGATGTGGGTTCGGTTGAACATAAAGAGGGGCGCTATGAAGCTTTTTTCAAACACTGCCAGCAACTGCAGGACGGCAGCGCCACACCGGATTCACTGGAAACACTGAAAAATGATCTGGCTGAAAGCGGGGACTCCGCTGATAACCAAACTATTATCGGCTCCGTAATCCGCTATATAAATGATGAAATCAACCGCAAACAGCTGACCTTGTGCCAGTCCAAAACCAACCAGGCCAGCCAGGTTTGCCAAAAAATAAATCTGGCCGAAGCAACACCCCGTATCCGGGATCGAAGCTCTGCATTCAGTGCTAATTTTATTGCGCTACCCCAAATCCGCTCTGACTTTAATTCAGCACCTGCATCCGCTGACAGCGCGGTGATAGCGGCAGCTCCGGCTGTAACCGACATTACCAGCCTGGACGCACTCGCAATAAAATGCGAACGCGGGCAAAGTGACAGCACCACAAACACCAATATCGTCGCGGCACTGGAGCAATTCTGCTTTGCGCCACAAACCCAACAGGCCGTTATCTCCGGCACTGAGGCCATCCTGCAATCCAACAAATTTCAGGAGGACGCCAAACAGCAATACCATAATGGTGCTTTTGAGTTTGCCGCTGAAAATTTTCAGCAGGCTATCCGCTATAATTGTAGCAATGATGTTGCCTGGGGGAATCTGGGTATCCTGCTCAGCAAGGCCAGTAAAGAATCTGAAGTGCGCGATGTCCGGCAGGGGCAGTGTGCCTTATTCCGTGCAGTACAAATTAATGATGAAAAATTCTGGCTCTGGCACAGCCTTTGTGTGGCTCAGGCATTGCAGGCCAGTGATAACTTTGAGCGCTTTCTGGACTATGAAAGCTGCCAGGTTGCCAGTACGATCAGCCCCAGTGCCAAAACACTGAATGAACGCCTGTTTTATATCGAAGTCGGTGACAAATATACCGAACTGGAAAAATACGAAAAAGCTGCGGAAGCTTACGTTCAGTCCATGAATCAGGAGCAGACCCGCAGCAATAGCATGCAAAAAGTGGTTAAGGCCTTGATTGAGCTGGAAGCCAAAGGCGTGACCGGCGCCAAAGATCAGGCCTGCCGCATTTACAAAAGCTCCACCGGCACAGAAGATGAGGAGCAGCGCGAGGATTATGAAGTTGAGCTGGATAAGCTGGCCGCTGAGCAGGGTTGTGTATAATCGGTTGCTATGACCAAACGCGAAAAACACGGAACCTGTCCGCTCTGTCAGCGTGAATGTCCGCTCACTTTCCACCATCTGATACCGCGCAAGCTGCACCGTCGCACACATTTCCGTAAACACTACAGCAAAGAGCAACTCCATCAGGGCATTAATATCTGCCGCCAGTGCCATAACGGCATTCACCGCCGCTATGATGAAATGCAACTGGCGAAGATACTGAGTACGCTGGAAGCTCTGCAGAGTGACGAAACACTTTCCCGCTATTTTGCCTGGGTCGCCAGACAGAAAATTTCATAATCTACAAACTAACCAGGCTGATTAAGACGTCACATCAAATGGCACTGATTTCCAGAAAGCTAATCGCCGACAGGCCCTGCTCATCCGTCACTTTCAAACTAAATTTATACGTTCCGGGCTTATCCAGAGGTGTTGTTTGTACCTGTCTTGAACAGGTATAAGCACACATTACCTCCACCAAACTCCCAGAGGGCTTCTGCTCGACAGTCCAGTTATAAGTTAATGAGCCGCCATCCGGGTCAAAGCTGAGCAGGGCATCAAGCGTGATACTATTTTCCAGGGCAAAGTATCCCGACGATGTCAAAACCCCCAAATAGCCAATTGAACTGACAGGTTTCCCGTTAGCAACAAACTCATTTACCGAGCCGGAAACAGGCAGCCGGACTGACTTTAATTCATAGGTACCATCCCCATCCTCATCAAGAGCAACACGATACGCCGAACCGGGTGCAATATCAGAGCCGGTAACTTTCACTGCTGACCGCGCAGCTCCTTGCAAGATAAGCTCACCCTCTAACGGGAGCACATGCAGGTTGTACTTATCACCCCACAAATAGTTACCGGATATGCTTTCACCTAAAATAAGGTCATCACTTGATGCAATACGTGCATATCCATAATTGCCAAGATATAACACTCCGGACATCCCGGCGTATTCTCTTCCCAAAGTATTGGTAAACGTAAAGTTTTCCAGCATACTTTGCGTACCGGTGGCAACCTCTTCTGCGTACACATTCATAGTACGGGTAGCGACAAGCGTATTGGTATTAAATATCCGGTCGACACTGCCGGTCAGAGCCGTTGTTGCATCCTTTTCTTTAACTTCAAGGTCATTGAAGCTTGCAATATAGGATATAGGCCCATAAACGGCAAAATCGTAAGCCCTGATATCCAGAGTCAACATGCCGTTAATAGTTAAATCCTGCCCGAGCTGACAGTCGATGAACTGATAAATAGTGCGTCCTTTTCCGGATATACGATCAACTGATCCGGTTTCTGACAGGCTGCCTCCATACTCGCAACTACCGCCTCCATCTAAACTAACCTGCCGCTGCTGGTAATCAAAACCTTGATAACCCAGCTTAACCTTACCCATCAACAGGTTTAATAGTTCAACCATACCGCGTTCGGGACGCTCAGCCGGTGAAGTACTCTTAAGAACGTTGAAACCGGGTAATAAATCGTTACTACCCAACAATTTCTCAACGAATAACATCGCATTATCTTGTGTCAATAAAGCAGGGTTATGACTCCCGTTATAAGCGACAGCAGCAGGATCTGAAGTAATCGCATAACTCCCCACATCCTCACCACATGCACTGAGAAATAATGGCAAACACAAAAATAACGGATAAAACTGAGCCCGTGTCATACATTTTTCTTATTATTAGTATCATTTATACCCTGAATTTATCATACCTTTCCTCTTAACAGATACCCCGGACGATCAACTGTTAACAGTCTCAATGACAAAACACTTTCCCGCTATTTTGTCCGGGTCGCCAGACAGAAAATTTCATAATGCGAAACCATGTTCATCAGTAGCTGACTTTTGACAGCACTTTGTTTACCCTATAATTCATTGTCGACAATCTATACGTCATTTGAGGAAATTTTGCGTTATGAGTAACAGAATCAAGGTTGGTAGCCTGGAAGTGTCAACACTTCTGCATGACTTCATTAATAACGAGGCCTTACCCGGCACCAATGTTTCACATGAAACATTCTGGGCGGGACTGGAAAGTATCGTCAATGACATGGCGCCACGTAACCGTGAACTGCTGGCTAAACGCGATCAGATCCAGCAGCAGATTGATAGCTGGCACACCGGACACAAAGACAACTTTGATTTTGTCACTTATAAAGCATTCCTGCAGGACATCGGCTACCTGTTACCGGAAGGTGAGGACTTCAAAGTCAGCACAGCCAATGTCGACACTGAAATTACCTCAACTGCCGGGCCACAGCTGGTAGTACCGGTGATGAATGCCCGCTTCGCACTGAATGCCGTCAATGCCCGCTGGGGAAGTTTGTACGATGCACTGTATGGTACAGATGTGATCGCTGAAGATAATGGTGCGGGGAAGGGTAGTAGCTTCAATCCGGTACGCGGACAGCGTGTGGTGGAGTTTGCGAAAAACTTTCTGGATGAAACCACTCCTCTGGTAAACGGCTCACACAAGGATGCCATCGCTTACCGTATTGTAGATGGTGCACTGCAGGTGACCTTGCAGGACAACAGTGAAACCGGCCTGAAAAATCCGGCTCAGTTCACGGCTTATCAGGGCGATGCCACAGCACCGTCTGCTGTGCTGCTGGAAAATAATGCCCTGCATTTCGAAATTCAGATTGATGGTGACGGTATGGTCGGCAAAACCGATCCGGCCGGAGTGAATGACATACTGATGGAGGCAGCACTCAGTACCATTATGGACTGTGAGGACTCCGTTGCCGCAGTGGATGCAGCGGATAAAACACTGATTTACCGTAACTGGCTGGGACTGATGAAAGGGGATCTGGCTGAGGAAGTCAGCAAGGGCGGCAAAACCTTTACCCGCAGCATGAACCCGGATCGTCAGTATACACAGGCCGATGGTTCAGAACTGACGCTGCCCGGACGCAGCCTGATCTTTGTGCGCAATGTCGGCCATCTGATGACCAATGATGCGATTCTGGACAAAGACGGTCACGAAATTCCGGAAGGCATTATGGACGGCATAGTGACCAGCATGATTGCCCTGCACAACCTGAACGGTCAGGCCAAAGTCGCTAATTCGCGTACCGGTTCGGTGTATATCGTTAAGCCGAAAATGCATGGCCCGGAAGAGGTGGCTTTCACCAATGAACTGTTTGGCCGTATTGAAGACGCGCTGGGCATGGCACGTAATACGCTGAAGGTCGGCATTATGGATGAGGAACGCCGCACCACGGTCAACCTGAAAGAGTGTATCCGTGCTGCCAGCGAGCGGGTGGTGTTTATTAATACCGGCTTCCTTGACCGTACCGGTGATGAAATCCACACCTCAATGGAGGCCGGGCCGATGCTGCGCAAAGGCGACATGAAAAACGCGGCATGGATCAAGGCGTATGAGGACTGGAATGTCGATATTGGCCTGCAGTGCGGTTTGCAGGGACATGCGCAGATCGGCAAAGGCATGTGGGCGATGCCGGATCGGATGGCGGACATGCTGGAGCAGAAAATCGGCCATCCACTGGCCGGTGCCAATACCGCCTGGGTTCCGTCACCGACTGCGGCAACACTGCACGCCATGCATTACCACAAGGTCAATGTGATGGAGCGTCAGCAGGAACTGGCCAAACGTGAACGCGCCAATATTGATGACATTCTGACAATTCCGCTGGCTGAAAATCCGGATTGGTCAGCTGAGGAAATTCAGCAGGAACTGGAGAACAATGCACAGGGTATTCTGGGCTATGTGGTGCGCTGGGTGAATCAGGGCGTGGGCTGCTCCAAAGTGCCGGACATCAATAATGTCGGCCTGATGGAAGACCGTGCCACACTGCGTATTTCCAGTCAGCATATGGCGAACTGGCTGCATCATGGCGTGTGTACGGAAGCGCAGGTGATGGCAGCCTTAAAGAAAATGGCAGCGATTGTGGATCAGCAGAATGCCGGTGATCCGACTTATACTGCAATGTTGCCAAATGTTGATAAGAGCGTGGCGTTTCAGGCGGCCTGTGATCTGGTGTTTAAGGGTCGTGAGCAGCCTAACGGGTATACCGAGCCGGTGCTGCATAAGCGCCGGGCTGAGGCTAAGGTGGCTTTATTCTTTTAAGTGTTAAGTTTTTTATGGTGAAGCGACTCCCTTCATTCAAGAAAGGGAGTCGTTAATCAATCGGTCTTTAGGCTAAAGTTTACCCATCCGCTAACAGCAAATCAAAGGTTATTCACCATATAACCATCCTGTTTTTTCAGGAACATCATGAACACTTCTTCGAAATTATCCACCACGGAATTTTTTACCGTATCTCTGGCCAGCAGCGCTTCTTTCCATGCCTGCACCCGCTCACTCAGCTCAAAATCGACCTTGAACACCCGCTCGACAATCGCCATACGCATAAACAACGGGGCATACGTGGTATCAACCAGGGCCAGCTGCTCACCGGAGAAAAACGGTGTCTGCTGCGCAAGAGTCTCACCAACCCGCTGCAGGCCATTTTTCAGCTGTTGCAGATTACTTTCAAAGCTTTCCTGATCCTTTGCTGTGACCATGCGGAACTGGGTACCCAGCAGATCAGAGCAAAACTCTATCCAGGAGCGATGGCGGGCTTTTTCCAGCGGATCAGCCGGATGCAATTTCGGCTCATACACCTCGTCCAGGTATTCCGAAATGACTGCCGATTCGAACAGTGGCTGACCATCTACCAGCAGTACCGGTACCTTGCCCAGCGGGGAAACCTTCTTAAACCAATCCGGCTGGTCATCACCCGGCATAAGGTGGGTCAGCTTGAACTCAACCTGTTTTTCATTCAATGCAATTACCGAACGCTGTACAAACGGACAGACTTTAAAGCTGACCAGCTCCAGACCTTTATTGGCGGACATAAACTTCTCCTTGGCGAATATTAACTGACTGCCTAGTATAAAGGGCTGCACTCACTTAATCACCCGGAAAACCTTATGGCTATTGAGATCACCCCGCAAACCATTCTTGAATTCTGGTATACACCACCGATGCCGGAACACTGGTTCCGTTCAACCCCGGCCATTGACCAGCTGATCCGTGAGCGTTTTGAAACCATCTGGCAGCAGGCCGCCAACGGTGAGCTGGAGAACTGGAAAAATACGGCAGAAGGCTGTCTGGCGCTGTGTATTGTGCTGGATCAGTTTCCACTGAACATGTATCGCGGTGAGGCACGCAGCTTTGCCACCGAACAGCAGGCAGTCAGTGTCTGCAAACACGCCGTGGCGCAGGGCTTTGACCGGCAGTTGCCCGAAGAACGCAGGAGTTTTTTGTATATGCCGCTGATGCACAGTGAAAACCTGGCTGATCAGGATGAATCGGTGTGCCTGTTCGAAGCGGCAGGATTGGCAGAGAACGCCCGCTTTGCCCGCCACCACCGCAGCCTCATCGAGCGCTTTGGCCGCTTTCCGCACCGTAATAAAATACTGGGCCGGGAAAGTACGCAGGCAGAGCTGGATTATCTGGCCTCCGATGAAGCCTTTACCGGTTAGAAATCAAACTTGTAACCAACACCGTAAATCGACTTGATGGCATCACATTCCGGCATACTGGCCTCCATCTTGCGACGCAGGTTTTTCACATGGCTGTCCACCGCCCGGTCAGTGACCACGCGGTGATCATCATAAACACAGTCCAGCAACTGGGCACGGGAATACACCTTGCCCGGATGACTGGACAGCTGGTGCAGCAAACGGAACTCCACCGGGGTCAGGTTCAGCACCTCACCATTCAGACGGGCTTCCATGCGTTCCGGGTCGGTTTCCACCCCACTGTGGGCTTTTGCCTCCTGCGGACTCATTAAGGCGCGGCGCAGAATATTTTTCACCCGTGCCACCAACTCACGCGGGCTGTAGGGCTTGCAGACATAATCATCAGCGCCCAGCTCCAGCCCCAGCAAACGGTCAATTTCATCCACCTTGGCGGTGGCCATAATCACCGGAATCGCTGCAAAACGACGCAGCTCGCGGAAAATTTCAATGCCATCCTTGCCCGGCAGCATCAGATCCAGAATTATCAGATCCGGCGCCTCCGCCCTGATCCAGTCCAGTGCCTGATCACCGTCAGCAATCCAGTGGGTTGCATAACCGGCCTGCTGCAGGTACTCCAGTAATACCTCCGCCAGCTTCGGTTCATCCTCAACCACCAATATGGTTTCCACGCTCATTTTGCTTAACCTCTTGCCGTTTTGTCTGACGCCAATGGCAGATAAACACGAATCAACAACCCGCCCAGACCGGAATGATCCGCCTCAATCCGGCCATTGTGCATCATCACAATATTTCTGCAAATCGACAAGCCCAGTCCGGAACCACCCAGCACCCGGCTACGTGACTTATCCACCCGGAACAGGCGGTCGAACAGACGTGGCAAAGCAGCATCCGGCACCCCCGGCGCACTGTCGGCGATCTCAACCACCAGCTGGCCACCTGCAGTGAAGGCGGATACCTGTACGCTGCCGCCGGTATCGGTATAACGGTTGCTGTTTTCCAGCAGGTTGCTAAACAACTGATAAAGGCGTTTGTCATCACCGCGCACCGGCAAAGGCTGCCCACTATCCAGCACATTCAGCAGTCTGATCTGTTTTTCGTTCAACCGGGTGGCAAAAATCCTCAGTAAATCATGCAATAAATCATTCACATCCACGATTTCATCCGGCAGCTCAATATCACCGGCGTCGGATAATGACAGCTGATACAGGTCATCCACCAGCTGACTCAGTGATAGCGTTTCAGTATGCAGGGAGCGGATACGCTCCAGATCCGGCTGGCGGATACCATCCAGCATCGCCTCAATCTCACTGCGTAAAATTGATAACGGAGTGCGTAACTCATGCGAGACATCGGCTATCCATTGCGCACGTAATTCTTCATTGCGGCGCAAAAAATCAGCCAGCTGATTAAAACGCCGTGCCAGCTCGCCCAACTCATCATTGGAGGTCACGGCAATATGGGTGGAGAACAAGCCCTGTGATAAGGATTTGGCCCCATCGGTGAGCTTTTTTACCGGCACCAGAAACTGGCGCACCACCACCAGTGTCACCAGCAGGGAAAGTAAGGCCGCAAACCCGGCAATCAGATACAGGTTACGTGCCTGCTGCTGCATAAAACTGCTGGCCAGATCATCGGTATTTTCGCTCAAATCCGGCAGTATCAGCTGCAGATAACCAACGATACGCTCATTCACCACCACAGCCACCTGATCATAGGGCTGCTCATCCTGCCCGCGGATCTCTATATCATCTGCAGTCTTGGCTGTTGTATTTTCAGGCTTCTTATCCAGCACACGCCCCTGCACCCACTGTCCGTTCTCATCCAGCAAGCGCAGGCGCCCGCTCAGCCCCCTGATTGCGGACTCGGACAAGGTGGGTCTGCCCTGGTCATCGCTCTGGCACTCCAGTCCGTTAATGACCGTCTGACGCCAGCGCCGCGGGGCACGATCCACAAATGACCAGCTGTTCTGCTCGCTGCGGTATTCCCCGGCCAGATATTCGGCCAGACAGACCACTCTGTCCCGCTCGGCCTTGCGCTGGTATTCAGCAAAACCCTCACGGAAATTCCAATTCATCACCACCACCATGAACACAATCACTGTCCCGGTGGCCAGCAGGACTGCCAGATAAAGTTTACCGAAAATATTCAGTTTCATGCCGCCAGCTTACCCTTGTCACACTTAAGATCAAGCAGAATTACACAGCGGCTTTCTGCCCGGCAACACAGTGCTGATGTTGCTGAAAACGGAGAACTTTGCTTGTGGATAACTCTCAGTCCAAGCTATAATTGGCTGTTCCACCTTAACTATCTATCACCTGTTCATTACTGATCTACGGGATGCTATTTTATGCTCTGGCAACAATGTCTGAATCAACTGGAACACGAGCTTCCGCACAGCGAAATCAATACCTGGTTACGTAGCCTGCATGCTCTTGAACAGCCTGATTCCATGTGTTTGCTGGCACCGAATCCTATTGTTTTGCAACAGATTCACTCCACCTATTTGCCGCGCATACTCTTTCATGCCCGTAATTTATCCGGTATCAAGGAATATGACGTCATACTGCAAATCGGTTCAAGGCCGGTTGCCCAGCCGTTACCCGGAACAAAGACCAGCGGTACTGCCAAAGGGGCAGCAGAACGGCCCCGTACGACAGAGACGACATACCCGCCACCTGCAGCGAAACCACAGAGTAACGGTGTGGTATTACCGCCGCCGGCATTGCCGCCACAGCAGATGGGGGGCGGAAGCTCTGCGTTCAGTGACCGCTTTGTGAACGCACTGAACTCACGGATGACCTTTGCCAATTTCGTTGAAGGTAAATCCAATCAGCTGGCCCGTGCCGCCTCCCTGAAAGTCGGAGAAGACCCCGGTGGCTCATATAACCCCCTGTTTATCTACGGTGGTGTAGGCTTAGGAAAAACCCATCTGATGCACGCGATCGGTAACCGGATTCTGGAATACAACCCGGACGCGCATGTGCTCTACGTGTATGCAGAACGTTTCGTCAACGACATGGTCACTGCACTGCGTAACTCGCGGATTGAGGAATTCAAGCAACATTACCGAAGTGTCGATGCGCTGCTGATTGATGACATCCAGTTTTTTGCCGGTAAGGAACGCTCCATGGAGGAGTTCTTCCATACTTTCAATGCACTGCTGGAAAGCCAGAAGCAGATTATTCTGGCCAGTGACCGCTTCCCGCGTGATGTGGAAGGTATTGATGACCGGCTTCGCTCGCGCTTTAACTGGGGCCTGACGGTGCACGTTGAACCACCGGATCTGGAAACCCGGGTGGCGATTCTGCGCAAGAAGGCCGAAGACGCCAATCTGGATCTGCCGCAGGACATCGCGTTTTTTATCGGTAAACGTTTCCGTTCCAATATCCGTGACCTGGAAGGTGCCCTGCAGCGGGTGATTGCCAATATGCGCCTGCGCTGTATCTCGGAACTGAGCATGGACTTTGTGCATGAGGCGCTGCGTGACCAGCTGGCCAGTCAGGATAAAATGGTGTCGATCAGCAATATCAAGAAGGTGGTGGCCCAGTACTACAATATCCGCACCAATGAAATGGATTCAAAGCGCCGCACCCGCTCAGTGGCCAGACCGCGGCAAATCGCCATGGCATTATCCAAGGAGCTGACCAATCACAGCTTGCCGGAAATCGGTACAGAATTCGGTGGCCGGGATCATACCACCGTGCTGCATGCCTGCCGTAAAGTTCAGGAATTAAGAGACTCTGACAGCCGGATTGAGGAGGATTACCGCATTCTGACCCGGACGCTAACTAATTGATTCGGGGTGAGGATAAAACAGGTATAAACAATCTGCAAAGCTGAAAACAAGCTGTGGATAAGCTGCTAATAAAAAGTTACCCACAGTTGTTCAACAACCTTTGCCCCTGCAGAAACACAGACTTAAACTTTGATATACTGCTGTGAAACTGTTGGAAAACAGCTGTTTAGCCAGTTATACACATCAATCCGCTTTGTTTATTATTACGATTAAAAAGATATTATATAAATGAAATTAACACAGACACGGGAAACATTACTTGAGTCGCTCAATGCAACCCTGGGAGCGATAGAGAAACGCCACACCAGTCCGATACTGGAGAACGTACTGGTAAGAATTAAAGATGGACAGGTATTCTGGCGCGGAACGGATCTGGAACTGGAAATTGCCACTTCTGCCCAGCTAATCGACTCTGAGGATGGTGAAATCACCCTGCCGGCACGTAAACTGGCTGATATCTGCAAAGCCCTGCCAGCTGAAAGTCTGGTAGCGATTGATATCAGTGAAAGCAACCGTGCGATAGTCAGCTGTGGACGCAGCCGTTTTGAGCTGGCCACCCTGCCTGCCAGTGAATTCCCGGATCTGGATGATATCGGGGAAACCTTTAGTTTTGAATTGCCGGAAAGCCAGTTCAGGGAGCTGCTGGACAATACTGCTTTTGCCATGGCAAACCAGGATGTGCGTTATTACCTGAACGGTATGTTGCTGGAGCTTACTCCCGAACATATCCGCACAGTGGCTACGGACGGTCACAGGTTATCACTTTGCACCCACCAGAATGACACAGAAGGCGCTAACGGTATTACCGATAAGGTACAGGTTATTATTCCCCGAAAAGGCGTTCTGGAGCTTTCCAGGCTGTTACGTGCCGACAGTCAGGTACCGGTACAGATACAGTTAAGTCAGAATCATTTACGGACCCGCATTGACCAGCTGCGTTTTACCACCAAACTGGTAGACGGACGTTATCCCGATTATCAGGCTGCTGTACCGGCCCAGGGCCAGATAAAGATTGATCTGGATCGTAAAGATCTTAAAAACATGCTTTCCAGAGTCGCGATTCTGTCCAATGAAAAGTTCAGGGGGGTACGTCTGAGCCTGGCGGAAAATGTGTTACGGGTACAGTCGAATAACCCTGAACAGGAAACAGCTACCGACGAGCTGGATATAAATTACCAGGGTGAAGACTTTAACATTGGCTTTAATATCAATTATTTACAGGATGCTGTAAGCCATCTAAGCAGTGATACCATGACTTTACAACTGAATTCCGCTGAAAGCAGTGCACTTATTACAGATCCGAACAACGATAGTATCTGCAATGTTGTTATGCCGATACGCCTGTAAACGCGACATTCCGGTATGTTTTAAAACGTGGAGTGTTACTGGTGTGGTTAAAACAGCTGGGCGTTGAAAACTGTCGCTTAATTGATAAGTGGCAGCTGCAACTGTCTCCCCTGAGCAATCTGATTATAGGCGGGAACGCTACCGGCAAATCCAGTTTACTGGAAGCACTGAGTATTCTGTCCAGTGGTCGCTCTTTCCGCACACCACGCATCAGGGAAGTTATCCGGCATGGTTGTGAGCAGCTGACAGTAACCGGCAAAATTCATGATAACGAACTGCAATCAGACTATCCGGTAGGTATCAGCAAAACTGCGCAGGGAACCCGGATCAGAATTAATCATGCTGATGTACACCAGCAGGCAGAGCTGAGCAGCCACCTGCCGTTGACCATCATCCATCCGGAGACGATCTCGGTGCTGACCGGAGCACCCGGTCAACGCCGCGCAATGCTCGACTGGGTGGCTTTTTACCGCAATAAAGATTTTCATCAGGACTGGAAAAACCATCAGCGTATTCTCAAGCAGCGCAACAGTTGTTTAAGGGATCCGCAACAACGTTATGCATTACCCCACTGGACTGAACAGTTTATCCGCCTACAGCCCAGAATATACCGCTTCAGACAGGATGCACTGGCGGCTATTACCGCACAGCTGGATAATGATAGTGTGCAAACCCTGTTTCAGGATCACGGCCAGCTGATGCTTAAGCTTTACAGCGGTTTTCCCGCTGCTATTGATCCAACTGATACCGGTCAGCTGAAAAGTTTTTTTGCTGCCAGACAGGCACAGGAAATTGATCAGGGTATGACCTTATACGGCTGCCACCGTGGGGATCTGAATGTGTTAATGGACGTGCTGCCGGTGGCTCAGTTTGCCTCACGTGGACAGCTGAAAATTTTCGGGATTGCTTTGTTACTGGCTCAAAGTCAGGCAATCACCACCGGTGACAAAAAACGCGGTATTATAGCCATTGATGATCTTGCCTCCGAATTGGATAGCAATAATCAGGCTTTGCTTTATCAGGTATTAGGACAGACCCGGCAACAACTGGTGATTACCGCAACCAAAATGCCTGATCAGGCATTTCTGCCTGATCAGAGCAAAGTGTTTCACGTGGAACGTGGGCAGGTTAGTGAGCTAACCACAACTGAGTGATTTAGGAAAATTTATGACTGAACAACAATACGACTCCTCTAACATTAAAGTCCTCAAAGGGCTGGAAGCGGTACGTAAACGTCCCGGGATGTATATTGGTGACACTGATGACGGTACCGGCCTGCACCACATGGTTTTTGAAGTGGTGGATAACTCTATTGATGAGGCACTGGCAGGACACTGTAAGGAAATCAAGGTTGAGTTGTTCAGCGACGGTGCGGTACGGGTAACCGATGACGGTCGTGGTATCCCGGTGGATATGCATCCCGAGGAAGGCAAACCGGCTGCGGAAGTCATTATGACTGTGTTGCATGCCGGCGGTAAGTTTGACGACAACTCATATAAAGTTTCCGGTGGTTTACACGGTGTGGGGGTTTCGGTGGTCAATGCACTTTCCGAAGATCTGGAACTGACCATCCGCCGTCATGGCAAGGTACATCGCCAGCTCTATAGCCTTGGTGATCCGACAACGCCACTGGAAGTGATTGATGATACAGATGGTACCGGTACTTCAGTTCGGTTTGTACCCAGTAAAGAAATCTTTGCCATAACAGAGTTTAATTACGACATTCTGGCCAAACGGCTGCGCGAATTGTCCTTTCTGAATTCAGGAGTCCGTATCCGGCTGGTTGATCGCCGTGGTGAAGGCCGTGAAGACATATTTGAATATGAAGGCGGCATTAGGGCTTTTGTAGAGCACCTGAACCGCAAGAAAACACCGATCCACCCTAATGTGATTTATTTTTCCGGCGAGAAAGATAATATCGGGGTGGAGGTCAGCCTGCAGTGGAATGACTCCTACCAGGAAAGCATCTTCTGTTTTACCAATAATATTCCGCAACGTGATGGCGGTACCCATCTGTCCGGTTTCCGCTCTGCCCTGACCCGCACGCTTAACCAATACATTGAGCGCGAAGGTCTGGCTAAAAAGGAGAAGGTGGCACCCACCGGTGATGATGCCCGTGAAGGTCTGACTGCTGTTTTATCGGTGAAAGTGCCTGACCCCAAATTTTCGTCTCAAACAAAAGATAAGCTGGTTTCTTCGGAAGTAAAAAGTGCGGTTGAGTCTGCCATGGCTGAAAGCCTGTCTGAGTTTCTGCTGGAGAACCCGGCCGAAGCTAAGTCCATTGCCGGTAAAATGGTTGAGGCAGCAAGAGCCCGGGAAGCCGCCCGTAAAGCCCGAGAAATGACCCGCCGCAAAGGTGCTCTGGATATTGCCGGTTTGCCTGGTAAGCTGGCGGATTGTCAGGAAAAAGACCCGGCACTTTCCGAACTGTTTCTGGTGGAGGGTGATTCTGCAGGCGGCTCAGCCAAACAGGGGCGTGACCGTCGTACCCAGGCTATTTTGCCGCTGAAAGGTAAAATTCTGAATGTGGAAAAAGCCCGCTTTGACAAGATGCTGGCCTCACAGGAGGTGGGTACGCTGATTACGGCACTGGGTTGTGGTATCGGGCGCGAGGATTATGATCCGGACAAACTGCGCTATCATCGTATTATCATTATGACGGATGCCGACGTGGACGGCTCACATATCCGAACCCTGTTGCTGACTTTCTTTTACCGGCAGATGCATGAGCTGGTCGAGCGCGGCCATATTTATATTGCTCAGCCGCCGTTGTATAAAGTGAAGCGCGGCAAGCAGGAACAGTATGTAAAGGATCAGGCTGAGCTGGAAAGTCACCTGATTCAGCTGGCACTGGACGGCTCCGAACTACACCTTGATGCAGACTCCCCTTCGGTCAGTGGCCCTGCGCTGGAGTCTCTGCTCAAACAATACAATGCGGCCCAACAAATTATTACCCGGCTTGGACGGCGTTATGACCGCAACGTGCTTGAAGGTCTGTTATTTGAGAGTATTCCGACTGAGAATGGCGAAACGACTGCAGAAGGTTATTATCAGTGGGTGGCTGCTGTTGTCGAAAAGCTGAATACCCGCATGAATGGCGAGCGCAGTTATAGTGCCGGTTTTGACAAAACCGATAACAAGCGCTGGAAAGTGGAAGTTAACCGGCGTCAGCACGGTCTGGATAATATTATTACCCTGGATCAGGAGCTGTTTGCTACTCCTGAAATGCAATTGTTAATCCGTGTGAATCAGGAACTGGATGGCCTGCTGAGTGAAGGTGCTTATATCCAGCGTGGTGAACGCAGACTGGATAGCCGCCGCTTTGATGAAATTGTTGACTGGCTGATGAAAGAAGCCAATCGTGGTCTGCACATCAGTCGTTACAAAGGTCTGGGTGAGATGAATCCTGATCAACTCTGGGAAACTACTATGGATCCTGAAGCACGCCGCCTGATGCAGGTAAAGATTGAAGATGCAGTCAGGGCGGACGAAATTTTCACGACTCTAATGGGCGATCAGGTTGAACCCAGGCGCGATTTCATTGAGTCCAACGCTTTGTCAGTAGAAAATCTCGACGTTTAAACTCCATTCAAAAATTTATAGGGAGTGGCGTTTTCTGCTAAGTTTTTTGGCTATCAGATACCCAGCTCCATCCGGAATACCCTTTTTATGACCGGAGTGTTTCACGTGGAACACTCCGCTAACACAGTATCAGGCCATGACTAATCCATTACTCAGTCCACAAAGATTACCTGAATTCAGCAAAATCAAACCCGAACATATAGTTCCGGCAGTAGATAGGGTGCTGGCAGAAAACCGCCAGTGGTTAAAAGAGCGTTTAGCGCAGGATATTGAGCCGGACTGGGATAATCTGATGTATCCGCTCAATGAGCAGGATAATCGCTTGGATCGGGTTTGGTCACCAGTCAGCCATCTGAATGCGGTAATGAATACTGAAGCGCTGCGCAGTAATTACAATGCCTGCCTGCCGAAGCTGAGTGAGTATCACACTGAGATCGGTCAGAACCAGGCGTTATATCAGGCGATTAAACAGATGTCGGCTAATGCTGAACAGTTGCAGCTGGATAGCGGACAAATCAAAGTGCTCAGCGATGCGCTACTGTCTTTCAGGCTGAGTGGTATTAGTTTGCCGGAAGCGGAAAAAAACCGTTACCGCGAAATAAAGCAGCAGCTTTCACAGCTTAGTGCAACTTTTTCCGATAATGTGCTGGATGCCACTAACAGCTGGTACAGGCATATTACCGATCAGGCGGAGCTGAGTGGCTTGTCAGAGTCAGCACTAAGCATGGCGAGACAGAATGCTCAGCAGCGTGACCTGGATGGTTGGGTGGTAACACTCGACTTCCCGAGCTACCTTGCAGTTATGCAATATGCTGATAGCCGAGAATTAAGGGCTGAAGTCTACCAGGCATATACCACGCGTGCCTCTGAGTTGGGGTTGGATGCAGACAAGGATAATACACAGAATATTCGTGATATTTTACGTCTGCGTCAGGAGTCTGCGCAGCTGTTGGGTTATGCTAATTATGCAGAGGTTTCACTGGCGCCAAAAATGGCGGAGAGTACTGAAAAGGTGATCGGTTTCCTGCGCGATCTGGCAGCCCGCAGCAAACCATTTGCTGAGCGTGAGTATAAAAATCTGGTCAGTTTCGCACAGGATCAGCTCGGCATGACAGAGACGGTGGAGGCCTGGGATATTGCTTACATCAGTGAAAAAATGAAACAGGCACAGTTTCAGTTCAGTGATGAGGATCTGAAGCCCTATTTTCCGGTTGACCGGGTAGTTGCCGGTTTATTCAAACTGGTGAGTCAGCTTTATAATATTAAGATCTCTGCAGCGGATAAGCCGGTCGATTTATGGCATCCGGATGTGCAGTTTTACCAGATTCATGATCAGAACGATCAGTTGTGTGCTGAGTTTTACCTGGATCTTTATGCCCGCCGCCATAAGCGTGGCGGTGCATGGATGAGTGATTTTTGTGGTCGTTTCCTGCGTAAGAAAGGACTGCAGACACCGGTGGCTTTCATGACTTGCAACAGTTCCCCTCCGGTGGGTGAGCAGCCCGCACTGTTCACCCATGATGAGGTGGTAACCCTGTTCCATGAGTTCGGGCACGGCCTGCATCAGATGCTGACTCAGGTGGACTACCCGGACATCTCCGGGATCAGTGGTGTGGAGTGGGATGCCGTTGAACTCCCCAGTCAGTTTATGGAGAACTGGTGCTGGGAACGTGAAGTACTGGATATGATGACCGGGCACTGGCAAACCGGAGAGCCTTTGCCGGAGACCCTGTTTTCTAAGATGCAGGCAGCACGGCACTTTCAAAGCGCAATGGCGATGGTTCGTCAGCTCGAATTTGCTTTGTTCGATATGCTGCTGCATACCGACACCGCTGCTGCTGATGCAGGCCGTATGGAGTCCATACTGCAGTCTGTACGTGACGAGGTTTCAGTGATTAAACAACCTGCTTTTAATCGCATGGTAAACAGTTTTTCGCATATTTTTGCCGGTGGTTACGCAGCAGGTTATTACAGCTACAAATGGGCTGAGGTGCTGTCGGCAGATGCTTATGCCCGCTTTGAAGAAGGCGGGTTATTTAACCCGGAGATTGGCCGGGAGTTCCTCAGCGAGATATTACAAAGAGGCGGCTCTCGTCCTGCGATGGAGTCTTTCGTTGCCTTCCGGGGGCGTGAGCCGGAGATTGATGCACTGCTCCGCCACAGTGGTTTGACTACTGAAGCTGCATGAATATAAAACTACTGGCAATCACCTGCCTGGCTTTTGTTTTCGGTATTGCCGTCTTTAGTTTCTTATCACCTGATAACGGGTCTGGTCAGGTGAACCGGCTTAGCTTGCAGGCTGATTGTGACTTAAGCAATCAGCCTGTCTGTGAGGCGCGGGATAACCGTGGTCACGCAGTAAGCCTGAGCCTTTCTCCCCGCCCTGTTCCGATTCTGAAAGATGTGGAAGTGTCCGCTACCACACAAGGGTTACAGGATATCCGTACCGCTCAATTGGTTGTTGAAGGCGTAAATATGTACATGGGGATACAGGTTGTTCCGCTAACCTTTGATAAGGCTTTTGTTTCTGAAACAGGTCATTTTTCCGGGATCCTGCAGTTACCTATTTGTACTTCAAGTACTATGGAGTGGAAGGCTACCCTGATTTTACAGTCTGAAAACGGTGAGTATCAGGCTGCCTTTCCTTTTACCACTCTCACTCCCTGAGGTGCTGACTTCAGCCCGTTTATTAATCCGGGCTGAGCAGAAAAGACGGTTTTAGGTTCTGGAGATTCCGTCCGGCGCAAAAAGAAAAGGATCCATCGGCTAATTGTTTCTTAGCCCGCATCTTTAAGGTTTACTGGGAATTGCCCCGAGATACCTCAAAGATAAAAATGACCCAATCAATACAATCAATAAAAAGAAAAAATAGTTATCTCTATTACTTCCAGCTCATCAGTAGCGCAGTCTTCATTTTATTATGCGTTTATGTACTTTCTGTCAGTGCAGCAGAGCAGCAACTGAAGACGGCAGCTGTTTATATGCCAGCTCCGCTAAGTGTGCACAGTAAACCGATTCCTTTTCAGAACAGTGAAAAGAATCTGCAGTTGCTGGTCATATTACCTGATGGCTTAAACGTCAGTGATTCGCAGATTTTCTGGCAGGTGAAAGGTGCCGGGCAGAAATCCCGCAAATTGCGGGGAAATCATCATTCGCTGGATCTGGATGATGGTCTGTACAAAATTCAGTTACGGATCGGCAGGTATAAAGCTGAAAAACGGGTACTGGTGCAAAAGCAACAGCAGTTGCAACCCTACTTCCGGGCCAATATAGGTCATTTACAGGTACAGGCTGATCACCCTGTGCAGTGGCAGGTGGATGGCCCGGATAATATCCGATTTGAAACGTCAGCGCGTTATGCAATCGATGAGATCGTGCCTGCCGGTGAGTATCGCGTGAAAACCGTATTACCCGGGGTAGTGCAATTGCGGAATATTAGTGTTAAGTCAGGTGAGCAGCAAGTTCAGCGGTTAAGCGTGCCGATGGGGACAGTGAATCTGATGGTGATCCGGGATAATCAACCCTTGCTGCAGGCCATGGAGTGGGAAGTATTTCGCCTGAATAAGGGTAAGCGTCATAGCATTGGTAAATATTATCTGCATGCCAACAGTATTCGCATACCACCCGGAAAGTATGAAGCGGTGGTAAATCACCGCAATAAAACAGGCAAGCGCCGCTTTTGGGTTCAGGAATCAACCACTAATAAAGTTATTCTGGAAATGGACTGAGCGTGTCGCTTCAGTCTGAGTCGCGGGTTTGCTGAGCCAGTTTTACATAATGCTCTGCTGAGTAAGTAAACCAGGCCCGTTCCTTTTCCGTTAACGGCCGGGCTTTTTTCACCGGGCTGCCTGTCCACAGGTAGCCGCTTTCCAGTTGTTTCCCGGGGGGAACCAGACTTCCGGCAGCAATAATGGTTTCATCGCCGATGATTGCGCCGTCCAGTACGGTGGCATTCATTCCGATCAGACAGCGGTCACCGATGGTACAGGCATGCAAAACGGCTTTATGTCCGACGGTCACATCATCGCCTATGACCAAAGGAATGCCGCCCGGACGGGTAAAAGGCCCGTCGTGAGTGACGTGCAGTACTGCTCCATCCTGTATATTGCTGCGCTTACCTACGCTAATGGAGTTTACATCTCCCCGCAGCACCGCCATAGGCCATACAGAGCTGTGTTCAGCTAATGTGCTCTGGCCACTGACATAAGCCATTTCATCAACATAGGCGCTGGGGTGGATAGCGGGCGTATGGTCACCAAACTTCTTAATGGTCATAGTTAGTTCCGGTCGCGGGTAAGGGTAAACGTTCCATAAGATAGCACAGGCAATCCTGGCGAATGACAGTTTCATCCAGGGTCAGCATAGCCGGAATCATATCTTTGGCCAGTAGCAGTTGTTTTCCGGCCTGTTCAAAATACAGGTGACCGACTTCCATCCCTTCATCATCCCATGCCAGCAGACGGTTTCCGGGCTGTGCATGAGCGAACAGTGTTTTAGCCGGTAACTCGGTAAAGTTGTAGTGTTCCAGTTCAGGCAGCAGTTGAATGTCGGCACTTTGGTTGTTAAAGCTGAAGCTTTTATCTTCAGGCACAGTGATACGGGCCACAGTCTGTATCAGGTCTATGTCCCGGGCTAAAATGGTTTGCTCAGGAAAATGGTCGAGGTGCAGCACGGCATCAATGTATTGGATGACTTTCTCGGTATTAACACTCACCCCTGTTTTACCACACTCAATCGTGACAGAGGGACAGTATTGGGCCATAGCCATCGATTGAACCCCGCGCGGTGTTTCAAAGAAGACCACCGTGCGCGAAAACAGCTGTGCCAGATACAAGAAGCGATTGTCCAGAACGTTGACACAGCCGTAATAGGGATTGGTTCCGGTGTTGTTATGTATATCAATGCTGGCGAACAAGTTGCGTTTACTGACCTTTTCAACCACCTGCTGCATTAAGGCAGATTCCGGGCCGGGAGGGAGTTCATTACCCGGCCATACCCGGTTGTAGTCGGACTGCCCTTCTAAATGACGCTGTCTGAAGCGTGCTGCTTCGATATTGCCAAAGAAAATAGATAGCGAGCGTGGCAACGTTTTGTTCTGATAGCGGCGCAGGATTTCCTGTATTGCAAAAAAGGAGGTGTCCTCATTACCGTGCAGTAATACTGTAATGAATAGCGTATCGGTACGCCTGCCCTGCAGGTGCAGCAGGGTTGGTTGTGGCATAACAGTATATAGCCGGGATGGATCGGATAGTTCCAGAAAGCCATCCGGTAAGGTGTCAGATTCGAGCAGTTGCAGCATAAAATTCAGGTTCCGCCATTTGTTGTCCTTGCTTAACGGACAGCAGGCCAGGTGTGTACCGGCTGTCCACTGCGCTGATGCTGGTCATATTCATTCAGCATCGCTTTCATATCACCATTATAACGGCTCAGCTGTTGGCACTGCCAGGAGGCTCCGGTTTGCCCTGTGCGGGTTCTGGCTTCAATAATACCCAGATAGTTGTTTATATCCTCAGCGTCCAGCTGAAACGCTTCCAGGCCTTTCTGAGCCATGGGCAGCAGGGTATTGAGAATTAGCGGGCGGACTTCGACCTGTTCAGCATTCCAGATTTGGGTGGTATTCAGACCATAACGGGCAGCACGATAAAAGTTATCTTTACTCACCGCGAAGTCGGGCAAGGTTATTTCACCTCGGTTTAACTGTCCGGCAAGTGCTTCTGTCAGGCCGTAAAAAAAGGCTGCATTGGCCAGCATATCTTTCACTGTAGGGCCTGAGGGCAAAACACGCTGCTCGATACGAATATGTGGTTTCCCGTTTTCATCAAAGCCAATCAGTGGCCGGTTCCAGCGCCAGATAGTACCGTTTTGTAAGCGCAGGTGAGGAAAACGTTCCGCAGACTGATCCGACAGCATCGGCAGCAGCACGGGGTATTCCTGCTGATTTTCCACAAAGCACTCACTGATTGATTGCCGGGCAAAGCCGGAGCCGAAGCTGACCCGCTGGCGTTGAGTTTTACCCGAATTAACGGACTGCTCAAACAGGGGGATGCGGGTTTCTTCCCAGAGCCGGTGCCCCAACAGGAAGGGTGAATTACCCGCCATGGCCAGCAGCGGGCCGGACAGTAGGATTGAGGCATTGTAATAATGATGTGCGGTGTCAGGTGGTACCTGGAGATGGATCTGAAAAGAAGTGGCCGCTGATTCCAGCATTACCGAGGTATGGATGAGTTGCAGATGTTCCTGGCCGCTGATATTCAGTTCCAGTGGTTTTTCACCGCGGGAGTGCAATACCTGTTCATTCAATGCCCGGTAACGGTGTGCATTGGTCATATTCTGCGGCGTGAAGTCTTTACCGGTAGCGCCCGGAAGAATACCGATCAGAAACAGGTGGCAGCCCAGAGTCTCGGCCTGTTTATCGGTTTGCTCAAGCAAACGGCGCAGGTCTTGTTTGAACAGGCTCAGCACATTCTTTTCCAGTTTCCGGGGCGGTGCATTAAGTTCAATATTGAATTGTGCCAGCTCAGTCGTAAGCAGAGGCTCATTCATGATTTCAATCAGTTGATCACAACAGCTGGCCGGGTGGTAATGCTGATCAACCAACCAGCCTTCTATTTCAAAACCGGCTACCGGAGACTGGTTGGCAAAGTGCTGATCTGCCAGCTGCTGTAGTAACAAGTCAGTCTCCTGCTGCAATCGTTTTGCGTATTCTTTACGTTCGGCGTCAGTAAATACTTCGCTGCTGATTTCCTGGCCCATTATTTCAGCACCTCATTTCATCTCCCGGCGGCAACTGCAGGAAAAATCCGTTTTCATTAATGTTGCGCAGGACTTCTGCTGCATCTGCCATAACTAATTTACGTGTTGCGGTCAGCTCAAAATCAAACGAGAACTCAGCCTCGCCAAACAATTTGACCAGTGATTCCGGGACATCTGAAAAATCATCCTGCCGGGGAATAAACAGATAGGTCTTTTGCTTTCTTTTGCTGCGGTAAACATAACACTGCATCATAAAACCCTTACTGGTTACGCATGACTTCAGCGTCAGTGATTTCATCAAACGTGACCCTTTGTTCAATCACCCCGCCATTGGAACGCCGCTCTACCATAATACCATCATTGGCCAAACCTATTATTTTCCCCTCAAAAGTCTTGTGATCAGTACGGGTAATACGTGCATAACTGCCGATGTGTTGCCCCAGATTCTGGCTGCTGATCTTTTGATAGGTGATTTTGTACAGTGATTTTTTCGGCAGTTCCTCTCCCGGTGCCAGCGGTGCTGCAGGGGTATCCACATCCGTCATGGCCGTTGTATCAGTCTGTGTTACGGTATCCGCTGTCTGGTTTTCTGCTGTGGGGGCAGGAAGGCTGATACCACTACCGGCAGCGTACCGGTACACGTGTTCTTCAGCACCGGCAAACCAGCTGCCTACTGCAACCAGTAAGCCGATAATGCCGGCGAATACCCAGCCATAAACCTTATGCCAGATACCAGGGAGGATGAGTAAATTCAGTACCGGTACTGCCGAGACAATGCCGGTGACAAAGTGGTGACCAAAACCGGCAAAGATCACCCGTAACCAGCTTGCAACAAAAAGCAGCAGGCCAATAACAAATGCAGTGAGTAGCAAGTATTCCACAGTATGTTTCCTTTCTTTTGTATTCCGATCCGGCTGTCGCGTTTTAATCTTCCAGGTAAGTATACCCGATTAATCCCGCTTCAATTTCACGCAGCAGCATCTTTTGACGATCCATATCAGTTACGGTTGTAGCCAGTTTACGGCGGCACTGGGCAAGCAGGTTTTTAGGCTCGAAATGTACATAGCGTAGCAACTCATCAATGGTATCGCCACGTTCCGGCTCACTTATTTTATATTCACCATCTGCCTGCAACTCAACATTAATTGAGTCGGTGTCTCCGAACAGGTTGTGCAGGTCACCCAGAATTTCCTGATAGGCGCCCGTCATGAAAATTCCCAGCAGGTAAGTCTGGTTATTTTTCAGTTTATGCAATGGCAGCGTGCTGTCCAGTTTGCCATGATTAACATAGCGTGCCACGGTGCCGTCTGAGTCGCAGGTCATATCCTGCAGGGTTGCGCGCTGTGCCGGATATTCTTGCAGGCGGTGCAGCGGCATGATCGGAAAAATCTGCTCAATCGCCCAGACATCCGGTATCGACTGGAATAATGAAAAGTTACAGAAGTATTTATCCGCCAGCTTTTCACGCAAACCATTCTGGATTTCCGCATCCAGGGTTTCAAATAATTCAGGTTGCTCCAGCAACTGCAGGCAAATACAACGGTTCAGTTCTTCTGCCCGTGCCCGCTGGTTAAGGTCGATGACGCCATGAGCATACATGCCGTGTGCTTCATTCAGCCAGTAACTGGCATCATGATAGATTTCGGAAGGCGGCAGATTATTTTCGTTATGATACAGCCGGTAAAGGTTATGCAGAATGGCAGGTTCATCCTGTTCCGGTTCGGCAGGCTCCGGTTTGGCCGTGGTTTGCTCGGGATCAGTGCCGATAACATTGGTAATCAGTACCGCGTGGTGTGCGGTCATCCCGCGTCCTGATTCGGTAATAAAGTCCGGAAACGGCAGTTCATACTGCTCACAAATATCCAGCACACTGCGTACCACGGTATTCGCGTATTCCTGCATAGAGTAGTTGATGGAGCAGTCATTCCGCGAGCGGGAGCCTTCATAGTCCACGCCCAGTCCGCCGCCTACATCCACCACCTTAATATCGGCACCCAGCCGGTGCAGTTCTGCAAAATAGCGGCTGGCCTCACGCATGCCGCGCTGAATATCCTGAATATTGGCGATTTGTGAGCCCATGTGAAAATGCAGCAGCTGGAGTTTGTCCAGCGCACCGGCCTTTTTCAGGGTTTCCATCATTTGCAGTGCCTGTGCCGCAGACAGGCCGAACTTGGATTTTTCGCCACCGGTATTCTGCCACTTGCCTTTACCGAGTGAATACAGGCGTACCCGTATTCCAAGTAAGGGTTCGATCTGTAGTTTTTCAGCTTCCTGCAGCAACTCATCCAGCTCTGAAGGCTTTTCGATAACCACATAAATGCGATGCCCCATCTGGCGGCCAATCAGTGCCAGGCGCAAATATTCGCGGTCTTTATAGCCATTACAGATAATCGTGCACCCGCCGGGTGCTGTGCCCAGTACTGCCATCAACTCCGGTTTACTGCCTGCCTCGAGTCCTACCTGATCACCACCACCGGCAATGAGCTGTTCGACCACACTGCGTTGCTGATTAACTTTGATCGGATAAATCGCGGTATAGTGACTGCTTTGCCCGCAGCTTTCTATGGCGCTATTAAAAGCCTGCTGCAGGCGCTTCACCCGGTCATGCAGTATATCCACAAAACGCACCAGCAAAGGCCAGCGCATACCATGTTCGCGGTGCATCTGTGTAGCCAGCTTATAGAGGTCAATTTGCCGGTCAGTCTGATCCGGTAATTGCATAATGACATGGCCGGCTTTATTAATATCGAAATAACCGCTGCTCCAGTGCTGGATGCTGTATAGCTGGCGGGCGGCCTGAATAGTCCAGTTATCCGGTGTATACATAGTTTGTCAGTTCCGGGTTGAGTGTCTCTGAGGGTGACACATGCTGTTTTGCGAAATTTTTATGACAGGCAGGTACGTTAGCGGAAATACACTGCCATCTATAATTATTTAGCATAGATGGCAGTGATGCGGGCGGTTTAGTCCAGCGCTACACGTGCAACACCGGTTTCAACAGCCGCTCTTGATACGGCTCCCGGAATGCGTTCCATCAGGCGCGGATCCAGTGGGGTCGGGATAATATAATCCTTACCAAAGGCCATTTCTGTTTTGTTATAGGCATCCAGCACCGACTGTGGCACCGGCTCTTTAGCCAGTTCAGCCAGTGCATATACGGTGGCCACCAGCATCTCGGTATTAATTGCGCGGGCGCGTACATCGAGTGCGCCTCTGAACAGGAACGGGAAGCACAGCACATTATTAATCTGGTTAGGGTAATCACTGCGTCCGGTAGCCATAATCAGGTCATCGCGGGTAGCCAGTGCCAGCTCCGGACTGATCTCCGGGTTAGGATTGGATAATGCAAACACAATCGGGTTTGGCGCCATGCTGTTCAGCATTTCCGGGCTGATCAGATCAGGGCCGGACAGGCCGATAATGACATCGGCACCTTCACAGGCATCAGCCAGTGTGCGCCGTTCGGTTTCTACGGCATAAGCTGCTTTGTATTCATTCAGATCATCACGTCCGGTATGAATGACACCGTTGCGGTCGATCATGTACAGGTTTTCTTTTTTAGCGCCCAGTGCTGTCAAAAGATTCATGGAGGCAATACCCGCCGCACCGGCACCGATACAGACGATGCGCACGTCTTCCATTTTCTTGCCCTGTAGTTCCAGTGCGCCCATTAAACCGGCACAAATGATAACCGCAGTACCATGCTGGTCATCATGGAAGACCGGAATATCCAGCATGGCCTGCAAACGTTTTTCAATTTCAAAGCAGCGTGGCGCAGAAATATCTTCGAGATTGATACCACCAAAGGTACCGGCAATATTTTTTACAGTACGGATAAACTCTTCAGTGTCCTGTGTTTCCACTTCGATATCGAATACATCAACATCTGCAAAACGCTTGAACAGTACCCCTTTACCTTCCATGACCGGCTTGCCTGCCAGTCCGCCTACATTACCCAGTCCCAGTACTGCGGAGCCTTCAGAGATAACCGCAACCAGATTGCCTTTACCGGTGTACAGGTAGGCTTTTTCAGGATCCTGGTGAATTTCCTTCACAGGTTCTGCCACGCCCGGGCTGTAAGCTAAGGCCAGATCCTGCTGGTTGGCAGTAGGTTTGGTAATTTGGGTGGCCAGCTTGCCTGGTCTGGGTTCCGCATGATAGCGCAGAGCATCCTCGCGTAAAGTACTTGTCATGTGTTGTTCCTGAAAATATCTGATCAAAAGAATACGTTAGCCTGTAAGGAAGAATAATCATAACCTTAAAATGAAAAAAGCGCCTTAAAGAAGGCGCTTTTTTCATTAAATCCTGAATCGTCGTAACGATGGACTTTTAAACGACTATTAACCGCGTGAAAAACGACGGTTGAATTTGTCGATCTGACCGGCAGTAGTATTGAGTGACTGCTTACCCGTATAAAACGGGTGAGACTGACTGGAGATTTCCACTTTAACCAGTGGGTATTCCTGTCCTTCGTAGTCAATGGTTTCTTTAGTGTCTACTGTAGAACGGGTCAGAAATGTGAAGCCGCTGGCCAGATCCTGAAAGACGACTTCTCTATAATTTGGATGAATACCAGGCTTCATACCGTGTCCTCATGTTAATCGGATAGTGAGAAAGGGGCGGAATCATAACAAATCAGCGCCCCCGATCGCAAATAGTATTTGACAGGTTTTGTGATTATTTTGTTATTAATTATCAGAGAGTTCAATCTGTGCGTTCACCGAGACCTGTACCTTCTGTTTTCCGGCATCCAGACTGGGTGCGGCAGGCGCTGCATCAGCCATCATCATGCCTTCTGCACGGGCAGCCCGGAACATCGGCTGCGGGTAATCCCCGGCGGTTTGTATATCCAGCTGTACCACACGGTACTCAGCACGTTGCATATTGGCCTGGATCTGCGCAGCGCGGTTTTTGAAACTGACCAGCGCTTCACTGATCAGTGTCTCCTCAGTGGATTTTCGTGCCTCGGTGGACAGGCTGTAATCAATAGACTCCACTTTAAGCTTTTGCTGCAGCTGGCCCAGCAGACCACTGAGGATTTTGCTGTCCTTACTTTTCAGTTCAATGCTCTGGCGTACCTGCCAGCCATCAACCCGGCCGTTTTTATAAACCGGACTGGTGATATAGCCCAGTGTGCGGCTATCAATTTTTTCTTCTTTTTTGGCGATTTCCATTGCCCAACTGATGTCTTTATTGACAGTATCGGACAGCATTGCCGTATCCTGCCCGGTCTGGCTGGCAAATAAAACAGCGGTGAGTACATCATTTTCCACTTCTTTTTCAGCACTAACTGCAAAGCTGACCCGGTCATAGTGGGTGTCTTCGGCAAAGGTGCTTCCACTGACGGACAGCAGAATAGCCAATGCACTGATCGGGAGAATTTTTCTTAATGTCATGATATTGCCTCAGTATGATTATTGTTCTGATTATAGACTGTGCTGAGGCTGAAAAGGTTTCAGCCACACTTATTGCAGCACTTAGCGCAGGACGTAATCCAGCAGGATACCGATAAAAATAACCATGCCCACCCAGTTATTATTCAGGAAAGCACGCAGGCTTAACCAGCGGTCGCGGTGACGGATCAGATATTGCTGATACATAAAAAATCCACCCGCAGCCAGCAGCGATAGCCAGAACCACAAACCCAGGTTGTTCAGCTGACCAATGATACTGAGCACCACTAAGGTACTGAGTTGCAGGACGCCCACCCAGAGACGGTCGTAATCCCCGAACAGAATAGCCGTTGATTTGACCCCTATTTTCAGGTCGTCTTCACGATCACACATGCCGTACATGGTGTCATAGCCGGTAGTCCATAACAGGTTGGCGGCGAGCAGCAGCCAGGCAGTCAGTGGCGGAAACTCATTACTGACGGCGGTGAAAGCCATCGGGATACCGGCAGAAAAAGCAGCACCGAGATAAACCTGCGGCAAATTATGGTAGCGCTTCATAAACGGGTAGGAGGCCGCCAGGATCATGGCAAGCACAGAGAACATAATAGTCAGCAGGTTAAGCTGTAAAACCAGCAGTAATGCAAACCCGATCAGCAGACCAAAGACGGTGAGCGCTTCCCGCAAGGTGATCACACCGGAGGCCAGCGGGCGGTCACGGGTACGTTCAACGTGACCATCAATATGGCGGTCAGCAATGTCATTAATCGCACAACCGGCAGAACGCATGACAAAGACCCCGAGGGTGAAAATAACCAGCAGTTTGATATCCGGCATACCACCGGATGCGATCCACAAGGCCCATAACGTTGGCCACAGTAGCAGATAAGAACCAATCGGCCTATCAAGCCTGACCAGGCGGCGGTAATGCGGCAGGTTGGATACGGCCAGCATCACGAGTCCAGCATCAGGCGTTTCACGGGGATGCCGTTCAGCAGATGACTTTCAATGATTTCATCGATGTCTTCCTTGTCCACCCAGGTATACCAGGTACCTTCCGGATAAACCACAATCACCGGCCCCAGTTCACAACGGTTCAGGCACCCCGCTGAATTAATCCGGGTATGGCCTTCCTTATGCAGTCCCAGCTCCTTGCACCGCTGCTTGGCATAATCACGCATCGCCTGTGAGTTAAAATCCTCACAGCAGGACTCACCATTCGTTCTCTGGTTGGTGCAGAAAAAAACGTGATTTTTGTAAAACGACATAATGCTGATCCTGCCAAACAATTGAATATAAGGTGAGCTGGTAGCCGAACCTTACTTTCCTTCCAGTTCACGCAAGGAAACCAGGCCACCATTGATGGTTGCACCCTGCTCTACGTGTATCTCCGCGTAGTGAATATTACCTACCACTTCAGCAGTCGATTTCAGTGAAATACGCCGGGTTGAGAAGATGTCCCCGGAAACTTTACCTGAGACTACCAGTAACGGGACGCGGATTTCACCAATCACTTCACTGGAGTCCTGTAAAAACAGTGAGGCGTTGGAATCATTCGGGGCCACCATATTACCATTGACCCTTCCCTGCAAATACAGTTCTCCGGCAAATGATACATCGCCGACGATTTCAATATCAGTTTCAAACAAAGAAGCGGAACCCGCCCCGGAATTAGTTTTTGTCATCTTAGTCTCCTGCGTTCCTGTTCCCAAGACAGGGGTCATGTCGAACGTAATTGTTCCAACTCATTTTCAAGTATGGCAATGGTATCATCCCGTGCCTGTATATCTTCCAGCAAAGCTTCGGCCCGCAACTCTGCTGCTTTCAGCTGTTCAACCAGATCGTTTTCTTCCCGTGCCAGACTTTCAACCCGCTCCATCTGTTCCAACTGATCCTCCAGCTCTTTCAGATCCCGCCTTAATTCTGCGTTATCACGGTGGCACTGTTCCAGGCGGGATCTGGCGCCGAACGGATCTATCTCTTCGCCGCCAGTATAACCATCTTCCGCTTGCATATCAGCCATTAGCCCGCGCGACCACCAGCCAAGAAACAATCCCAGCAGGGTTGCTATAACAATGACTAACAGAATCTGCATAGTCAGATAAAGCACATCATCCCTCCACAAATATACTGACAAACACTCGGAGTCATGCTGACTCAGTGCAAATATAGCACTAATCCAAGTCTGGCATGACGGGGATATTTCCAGCCACTTCAGTAACTGATACCGGAAGCCGCTGCTAACTTTTGCATGCAAGCCAACCGTATGTCCAGTAAAAACATCCTGTCAGCTTTTTATGAGTTAACATAGAAAAATAATGTTAATTATAAGCTTATAGGCTATAAAATATACTCGAGTGTTAAGTTCAGCTTCAGCCTGTTATGATTAGCTGATTTTTTGCTCTTTACACGGTGTGATTGGTGTCAGTTGTTTTTTTAAGGTTACTCATGCAGTCACTTCATTGTTGGTGAACGGTTATTATTTATGCTAGGGAATTTGTTTTCCACAGGAACAGTCTCTTCTTCCGCTCAGGTACCCTTATCCTTTAAGGTTTCTTCGGAAAGTCAGCTACGCCTTGCCGGGCTGGCTGACAGCGGCAACAGCCCTGATGAGCTGTTGCAGTTATGGCGCTTTCTCTCTCATCATATTCATCGTTACCCCTATGATTTACGTGCGCATGTGCAGCGTATTCTTCTGACTACACAGGAAGGCCTGCAGAACCGTACTGCCGGAACATTGCTGGATCTTTTTCTGGCTCTGGGAGGTTCAGGCAGAACATTGAGGGAACGGATGCTGGATGAATGTCGTGAGCAGTTGGACGAAGCTACTTATGATCGGTTTTCTGCCTGGCTTGATGAGGGTGTAACAGGTCAGGAAAGTGGCTGGTTTAAAGGTTCCATGCTGGCCACCGGGGAAGTTCCGCCGGTGCGCAGGTTGTTAAAGCAGCAACGTAACGAGTCTGGACCACATTACACCGATATACTGACTGAGGTACAGGATTACCTGGAGTACGGTCAGATTGATTTGGCTCAGGAGCTATTGGAAACAGAAATTCTGGAAGGGCGAACGACACCTGAGTTGGAGCAGGAACTGTTGACCGTCTATCAGTACACCCGTAACCGATCCCGGCTGGAAGATATAGCCAATGCATTGACAGAAGCAGGATTTGAGTTATCTGAATTCTGGCATGAAGCCAGGGTGAGAGCTGAAAATTGGTAAAGAAGCATGTCAAACATGTAATGGGCTCTGTCGTTCAGAGTACTTTTACACCGGACTCTGATCGTCTGGCATGTTTGTCATGCTGCTTAGGAAAAAATAACAACAGGCAGGATTTATGCTGAATTCACCGAACAACCCGTTGAAAGTGGCGTTATTGAGTATCAGCCCTCATAACCGGGCCATTCTCGAGTTCTTTTTTGCAGGGGCCGGTAAAAAAATTTTTAAGGCGGTATCTGTTGAGGAAGCTGATGTACTGGTAGTGGATTTTGATCACCCCGGTGCACAACAGGAGTGGAGTGAACAGGTACAGGCAACCCCTATGCCGGCCATTGTATTATCGGTGAAGGAAAGTGCCCTTGAAAATACCGTATGGGTGCCAAAACCACTGACGTCACAGGCGTTGGTACATTCTGCTGAAAAAATCCGTGAAATGCTGCCGGCGCCGGTGAGTAGTGAATATGCTGAGGTTGTCGTTGAGAAAAAGACCGGCAGTGATATGTCTTCATTGCGGGCATTACTCAATTCACAGCGTGAAGACAAACAGGTTTTCGGACTCTCCGGAGAGTTTAAACGCCGCCCGGCCTCCGGTCGCCCCGCACACAGATTGACTGAGCCTGATACCGAAGACGAAGCGGTGTTTAAAACTGACTCCGGCAGGCTGGTTTCTGATGATAGTGAGCAGTTGATTGGTACGGAAAATGTTTATGTGCCGGAGCCTTTGAGTGATGACGAAGTTCTTCCTGATACGGGAGCCGGGGGGCTAAGTTTAAGTCAGGTAACTTCACCTGATGATACGGCTGAGGATCTTAAAAAGCAGGAGCAGCGCTGGGCATTACTGTGTGGTGAGTCTGATGAGCAACTGAAGTTAGCAAACTGGCAGGAAAGCTCAAGGCTCTATACACCGGAAAATTATTTGCTGAATAGTCTGATTGATGGTTTAAAGCTTTCCCGGGAGTCCCGGCAGTATGTACAGATTATTCTGGAGGGTAACGGCTTTATCCTGTTGATGCCCGATGTGAACCTGGCCTACAGTAGTATCGACCTTTACTCTGATGTATTTTCCGGTTTGTGTGATACGCCTTTACAGGGTGGTAAGGCAAAATTACATTTACCCGATACCACAGAACTCAGTGATCTGGAGGAAATAGTACGTCAGGATGCGCAACGCACTTATGATATGGAAGGCCTGATCTGGACGGTCAGCTTGCTGACCTCGCACGGACGGTTGAGCCGAAATGCGGATACTTCATCGCTAAGACTGAAACACTGGCCTAATTTGACCCGGATGGAGCAATTTCCTCATGTGATGCCGATTGCCGCGCTCTGGAGTCAGCGGGCTGGTAATGTGTTTGATATGTCTGAGTGGATGGATGTGCCCCAGCGTTACATCCTGGCTTTCTACAATGCTGCCCATACGCTTGGTCTGTTTGAAGTGGATCAGGGTAAAGGCGGGCATGAAAGCAAAACTGCGCCGAAAAAGAATCGTGGGTTGTTCTCACGCTTGCTGAAACGTTTACTTGGAGGGGGCTCAAAGTAGTATTTATGACTACCACCAACAAAAAAATTATTTTTACCGGGCCTGTCGGTGCAGGTAAGACAACGGCGATTGATGCGATCAGTGACATTAAGATCATCAAAACGGATGAGTATGCCTCTGACATGACTAAAAGTCGTAAGCCGCAAACGACTGTTGCAATGGACTACGGACTCATTCGGTTGGGAGAAAATGAGCGTGTTCACCTTTACGGAACTCCGGGACAGGAGCGTTTTGATTTTATGTGGGATATCCTGACGAAAGGTGGTATCGGCCTTATTCTGTTGCTGGATAATACCCGTAAAGATCCGTTTCGTGACATGAAGTTTTACACCAATGCCTTCCGTGACTTTATTGCAGCAGAGCAGATGGTCGTGGGTATAACGCGAATGGACTTGCAGCGTAATCCCGGTATTAATGATTATCGCGGCTGGCTGAAAGAACTATCAATAGAAGCTCCGGTTTTTGAGATTGATGCCCGAAACTATAACGATGTGACATCTCTGGTTAAGGCGCTGCTTTATTCACTTGATCCCGGAGTAACGACCTGATGAGCGAATATATTCTTAGTGAAAACCTTTATCTGAGTGCCACGCCGGGTGGCGCATTCTACGCTGTTCAGGATAACACGCCTGATCCGGGCAGAAGTTTTCTGCATCAGCTGCTTAAAGAGCCGAAGACGCCGCTGTTTAATGCTGAAGTAGCCTGTAAGCTTAGCGGGCTGAGTAAAAAGCGGGCACTGGAGTTTGTGCACTGGATGCAGGAAGCCGGGTTAATTGCCGGGCAGGAACAGCCTGAGTCTGCAGCGGATGAAACCCTTGAGCAGGCGTTACCGGATTTATTACGCTCTTTGTCAGATGAAGGTAAGGCCGTACTGGCAGAAAGTCAGGGCTTGTATCTGGGGAGTGCCGGATTCCCGCATGAAGCGGCTGAGGAGCTGGCAGCGTTAAGTGCCAATTTGTCCGAAGTGTATAGTCGCCATAAAGAATTGTTGAGCGGTAATTTAGGTTATCGGCAGCGTGCCTGGGGACTGGTCGGTGCAAGCGGTAATAGTGAGGTCGGTTTCTGGCCGGTTTATATAGAACAAAACCGTTTCACCCTGATTATCGAAGGTGTTCCCCAGTTAAATCAGTCTGCTTTCAGAAATTTAATCTGGGCACTGGAAATCAGATACGGTAATACACAGTTATAAACCACCTAAAGTATTGACGTATAACGATTATAAATTTTGATTTAAGGAGATATATTTAATGCGTGCTGAAATGCTGAATTCCATTTTAAGTGATCTTAACGGCTCATCTGCTGATATTGAAGCTTCGGCTGTATTGTCTACAGATGGCTTGATGATGGCTTCCCTGTTGCCAGCCGGAATGGATGAAGATCGTGTGGGTGCCATGAGTGCGGCTATTCTGTCTTTGGGTGACCGGACAGCTGAAGAACTGGCGCGTGGAGCCTTGGAACAGGTGCTTATCAAAGGTGCAACCGGCTACATTCTGATGACACACGCCGGTAAAGATGCGGTAGTCACGGTATTGGCCAAGCCTAATGCACGTTTGGGGCTGATTTTTCTGGATGTGCGCCGTGCAGCTGAGGGAATTGCGAAGGTTATTTAATGTATTAAGGCCATAATAAGGTCATCACTTCAAAAGCAACAATAAATATAATCAGGCCGGAGGGAGTGCAATGAGAGATATGCATGAAGCAGAGGTGGTTTCGCCTTGTGAAAAAGTGCGTCTGACCTATCAGGATGGAACAGAACGGGATGTTTTGTTTAATGACCAGGAAGTCCCCTTTCCTGACGGAAAGCTGATTGTGTCCCGTACGGATTTAAAGGGTGTGATTACCCACTGTAACCAGTCATTTATTGATATGTCCGGTTATGGCGAAGAGGAATTGATTGGTGAGCCACACCATATTTTGCGTCATCCGGACATGCCGTCAGCGGCTTTTGGTGATTTGTGGCAAACCGTTGAGAGCGGCAGAAAATGGCATGGTTATGTCAAAAATCTGCGCAAAGACGGGCGGTATTACTGGGTATATGCAACGGTAATACCTAATATCCGGGATGGAAAAGTGGTTGGCTATACGTCTGTTCGACGCAAACCTTCCCGTTCCAGAGTGGATGAGTGTGTCAATTTATATGCTGAAATGAAGCAGGCGAAGGGTTGATTATGCGCTATAACATGACAGTCAGCCCGGACTTCCCTCCCGATCATATTGCCGGTTGGTATATTTTTAATACCTGGTTGCAGCGTCAGCTGAATGAGTCGATACACCTTGAGTTATACAACGACTTTCAGCAACAGCGCACCGCCATTGAAGATGATCAGATTGATCTGATTTATGCTAATCCGTTTGATGCGGCGATACTGGTAAGGGAAAAAGGGTTTACTGCACTGGCCGCACCAGCCGGTCGTGCTGATGAAGCGGTGATTGCGGTTTCTGTCGACTCTGCGGTAAAGGCAATCGAGGATTTGCCGGTACATTGTTCGGTAGCTTCGACTGATGATCCTGATATTAATCTGATCGGGATGATTATGCTGGAGCCTGCTGATATCAGCCCGGACAGTGTACAGGTACACCAGGTGGACACTTATATTCTGGTGGCGAAACAGTTGATGCAGCAGAAAGTGGATGTCGGTTTTTTTCTGGCAGAGGCGTTTGACAACCTTTCGGCAATTGTGAAATCACAGCTGAGAGAACTGATTCGCAGTCAAATCTGCGATATCCGTCATGTTTTACTGGCTGGCCCCCGTTTGCAGGTGCAGCAACAGGAGATACAGCAGATTCTGGCTGAGATGGGGAGTGACCCTAAAGGCAGGGATGTGCTGGCGAATATCAGGTTTGACAGTTGGGAAATCCTGCAGCAGGAAGATACAGAATTTATGATTGATTTAATGGATACACTGGTTAGTTAATGAATATTTCCCCGCGCTTTGGTTCACTGGTTCTGGCGTCTGTACTGATTACAACAGGCAGTCTGTCTGTTGTGCATGCGGAAACCGTGTCTGTCACGATCAGGGAAAACGATACATTAAGCATGATTGTTCAGGGTGCTTACCCCGGTTACCGTGACCGTAATGCCATTATGCAGTGGATTCTGCAGCGTAACCCGCAGGCTTTCAGAAACAATGATATTAACTCTCTTATCATTGGCAGGGTACTGGTATTACCGGGTGCTGAGGAGCTGGCAGGTCTTGAGTTATCTCCTGAGCGCAATCAGCCAGCCACCGCAGCAACACAAGCAACACAGAGCGTACAAACCGGCCCGGAAGCAGCGCAGCGTTTGCAGCGTATTGTTGGGGAAAGAGATGAGCTTAAAAAGCAGCTGCAGCAACTGGAGTCAGATAATCAGTCATTACGGGATACGATTGCCCGGCTTGAGCAGGTCAAAGGTGAGCAGGATGAGCAGCTGAAACAGTTGGAGCAGCAACTGGAAACCCTGCGATCTGAAGCGGTTCAGCAGGAAGCTGGCCAGACTGCCCCGGATTCAGAAAATACTGAGGCTTTGGTACAGGCAAAGAAACAGCTTGAGCAGCTACAGGCTCGTTTTGATGCTGCTATGGCTGATAAGCAGACATTACAGAATCAGTTGGCTGAATTGCAAAAGCAACAAGCTGCTGTAGACACAGACTCCGGGGCTGCCAGCGCAAAAACGGAAGTGATGCAGCAGGAAATAACAAGGTTAAAGGCTGATATAGCTCAGCTGGAGACAGAAAAGACTGCTCTGCAGGAGCAGATAGTTAATCTGGAAGGATCACAAAAAACGCTTCAGTCTGAAAAAGAGGCGCTTGAAAAGGGCAACGGGCAGTTAAAACAGCAACTCAGTGAGCTGGAGAGGACTAATCAAACTCAAACCACAGCCAGTGCTGAGTTGCAGGAGCAGATTAAAACCCTGCAACAGGACAGTGATATTCTGCGCGCAGACAATGAACAGTTAATGGCTGATCTGCAGGTAGCAAAAGACCAGCTGGTGATCAGTGATGCGGATATGGAAACCCTGCGCGCCGATCTGGATGTGCTGGATAAAAAGAACATTGCCCTGCAATCAGAAATAGATCAGATTAAGGCTGCAGCGGCGAAAGATGTTGAATTAACACCGGCTGAGCCGCCGGAACAATCTGCAACTTCATTGTGGCCCTGGCTGTTAATGTTGTTCTTATTGCCGGTTGCCTGGTTTTTGGGGCTGCGTAGCCGTCCTGCAGTAAATTTACAGGAAGCAACAGCCGTTGAGACTGATGCTGATAAAGTAATAAGTGATCCTGTTATGCCTGCGCCGCTGACTCATGATGAAATTGACTCCGGTGAATTCAGCAGTTCGGTGGCGATTATTCCGGATGATCCTGATGTGGCGATTAAACTGGATATGGCACGTGCCTATCTGGATTTACGTAATGCCGAGGCAGCCAATGATGTACTTCAGGAGGTTATCCGCGAGGGCGGCTCCCGACAGAAACAGGAAGCAAAAGAAATCCTTTCGTTTATTAGCTGATATAACACCACCTCTGCTCTTGAAGGCCAGCCGGTAGTACTGGCCTGTATATTCTTAACGTTTTACGGTATTTTCTCCCGATTCATCCTGTTAATCGGGTATCACTCCCCAAATATCCCTGTATTGATAGATACTGCCGGGTTGCTTGCTTAGTCTGTTGAAATGATCAATTTAATTTGATGAATTCAATTAATGTTATTTATTTGCTCACCCCGACGATTTGATGTTCCATACATAGACGGACATTCACTCTACGTTCAGGAGCATTCTATGGCTTTAGCAGGAAAGAACAGGCCTTATCCGCCTTTTCGTCTGATCTTGTTAGCACTGGTTATGGCTGTTGCATTGGCGGCGGTTACAGTACAGGTTAAAAAAGAGGATATCGCTTTAAACCTGACTCATAATGTGAATAAGGCTCTGGTTTTTGCGGGTTTACCGTTAGTGAGTGTCAGCTTTGACGGACGTGATGGTACTGTCAGTGGTGTACTGGGAAGTGAGTCTTTATCCGGTCAGGTGATTGAGGTGGCTGGTCAGGTTAATGGCGTACGGCAGGTTGATAATCAGCTTGAGATAAGTACAGCGGTGGACGGAGGCATTGTTCCGGAAGATATTCCCGGTATGGATGATGCTGAGTTTGAAAATGGTTTTTACGTTCCACCCAGGGATCATCCGCTGGAAAAATATAACCTGAGCAGCGTTCAGTTTGTTTATGCGCAGTTAAAACTGACCGATGAAAGCTTACCGGTATTGGAACGGCTGGGGCAGATCCTGCAGCAGAACCCACAGATTCAGGTTGAGATTTCAGTTCATACTGATAGTGGGGGCACTGCATTAGGACAGCTGGCGGCCAGTCAGTCCCGGGCTGATATTGTGCGATATTACCTGATTGAGCAGGGTGTGAAGCCGGATCAGGTAGTGGCTAAAGGTTATGGTTCCAGCCGTCCGCTTGCCGCTAATGATACGCCGGAAGGGCAGGAAAAGAATCGCCGTGTGGAAATCAGGGTGTTAAAGGACAGATGATATGATGCTCAATGCTATTACTCCCCTGCATATGGTTATTATTACAGCTGTTCTTTTTTGTAGTGGTGTATTTATCGGGTGGTTTTTAGCAAAAAGAAAAGCACGCAGAGTCGAGCAGCATCTGTTGGATGAACTAACCGGGTTAAGGGCAAATTATAGCTATATGCGCGAAGATGCACATGAGTTACGGGTTCAGTTTAAGCGGGCTGAGGCACAAAATACCCGGCTGGTGAAAATGCTGGAATCTACCTCCGGCCATGAGCGGTTTCTTAAGGTACGTACCGAACTGGAAACAGCAAGAAAAGGCATCCAGGCATTAAAAGGTATGTTGAGCAAACTGGAAAATGAAAACTTTGCCCTTAAAGAAAAAATATATAAATACCGGCAGCAAAAAAATACCAGCCTACCTTTACATCCCATGCCCCTATATTCCAAAAAGCTGCCGTTACTGAATGATGGCAACGATAATTTACAGTCTATTACCGGTATTGATGAGAACATTGAGCGGAAACTACACGGGATGGGGATAGTCAGTTATCGTCAGCTGGCCGAGTGCACACCTGCCCAGCTGCTTTCGATACAGAAACTGGTTGGTGCTGAGCAGTCCTTACCATTGCGGAGTTGGGTTAAGGCTGCCCGCCAGTTATTTTTTGAGAAATACGACTGCTCTGAGAACGATGCCAGTGCTTTTGCGGAACAGCCTTTAACCTATTCCTCGGTTTCCGGCGGGCGATAAAACTTAGGGTTTTGTTTCTATCAATAAGTAACCGGTTTGTTGTTCTGCATTATAAATCAATTTAATCCGGGTGGCTCCTTCACTGCCGCTGAAATAGCTTTCGCGTTGTAATGACTCCGGTTGCCACCATGTCACCGGTGGTTGTTCTGCTAAAAAGGCTTCTTTTAAGATAGCGTCATTCAGATCCAGCTGTTCCAGGCCTACGCGTTTAATAAACTGTTCAACTGCTTGCCGGTCGGTTACAAAATGATACCAGCGCCTGTTATGTTGTGCTGACTGATAGCGTATAGCATTTACTTCTTTGAGTTCAGTAGAGGCGACACCAAACCAGGCAGCCAGTGCTTCTTTAGCATCTTCAGGGTTAGCTTTTTGAAAACGACTCTGACCGGTAGGAAAGAATTGTTCAGCGATATAAGGTGTCAAACTGGCACCTAAACCTACGGCAATGACTAAAGCCATCAATATCGGAAAAAAATACTTCATTTAAGCGATTCCAAATAATCGTTTTGCATTTGTGGTCGTCAGTTCGGCGATATGTTCAATGCTGCTTTCGGTCAGCTCTGCCAGAACAGAGGCGATAAACGCCAGCCGTGCCGGTTCATTTCGCTTTCCCGTCCAGTGACTGTCCGGCTGATCCGGTGCATCGGTTTCCAGCAACAGGCGTTCCGGTGGAGCAGTGGATATTATACGGCGCAGGCGCTTTGCCCGCTCATGAGTGATCGTACCACCTACCCCGAGATAAAAGCCCTGCTCAATCAACTGATCGGCTTGTTGCTGGCTGCCTGAAAAACTATGAATGACTCCGCGCAGTGAACCAAGCTGACGGATATGTTTCAACACTATATCCATTGACTTTCTGGCGTGAATAATCAGCGGTAAATCAAACTCTTTTGCCAGATGAAGCTGTTGCTTAAACAGCGCGATCTGTTTTTCTTTATCCGGATCAGCAATATAAAAATCCAGGCCGCACTCACCCACGGCTACCGGTTGCTCATCTTCCAGCCATTTATGTAACTGTTCAATATCTTTATCATGATGTGCTCGTATAAACATGGGATGCAGGCCGTAGCTGGCATGAAAGTAGTCAGAGCTATCTGTCAGCTGCTTGAGCTTTCCCCATCCGGCAGCAGTAACAGCAGGAAAAATCAGATCAGTGACCCCTGCTTTTTGCATAGCTTGAACCAACTCAGAGCGGTCAGCGTCAAATTTGGGGTGATCAAAATGACAGTGTGTATCAATTAAACGCATATCAAGTTTATTTGTGGTCATACGGTTACCGTAACACAATTAATTTTACTAAATGCCTCGTCCTATAAAAACCTGACTACAATAAGATGGGGGATATAAAGATTTAACATGCCGCAGGGATAAAATATGCAGAAACAGCGGAGGCAGCCAAAACCTGTAAGGCTGCTGCAAATCAGTGACACTCACTGTTATTCTGATGATAACTCAAGACTGGAGTGGTCGGAACCGGAGCTTTATCCGAATCAGTCATTAATCCGCTTGCTGGCCCACCTGAAAAAACGGGCCGAAGATTTTGATGCTTTGGTGGTCAGCGGCGATCTGGTGCAGGAGGAAAGTGCCGCAGCTTACCGGCGGGTAGGGGAAATATTACAGGATTTTCCGTTACCGGTTTACACCCTGCCCGGTAATCATGATATTCCGGAGCTGTTGCGTACTGAGCTGGTAATGGCTTGCGAACAGGTTAGTGATCAGTTCCATGCCCGCTTTGAGGACTGGCATTGTCTGTTTCTCAATACCCATGCAGCGGGCCGGCCTGAAGGTCATATGACGCCGGAGCAGTTTTTTGAGCTGGAGGTGCAACTTGATCAGATAGAGCCGGATGAATATGCCATGCTGTTTATGCACCACCATCCTGTGCCGATTGGCAGTCCCTGGATGGATCGCATGGGATTGCAACAGGCTGATGAATTCTGGTTATTGCTGGCAAAATATCCGCAGGTTAAAGCAGTGTCTTTTGGTCATGTCCACAGTGAATTCAATCAGCATTACCAGCTTAGTGAGGGCCGGGTTGTCCATACCTTCAGTACTCCTGCAACCTGCGTGCAGGTGAAGCATATTGATGAGCAATTGCGTTTTGACCACTTTAGTCCGGCATGGCGTGAACTGAGCCTGTTTGCAAATGGTCAGCTGGAAACCCGGGTACATTATCTGGTGGATTAATGGTCTGCGGCTTGTTAAAAGTTAAACCGGCTGAGGGGCAGAATGCGTAGTCTGTTGGCTTTTTGCTGACCGGAATCTAACAAAAAACGTACCAGTATCTGATAAGTATCCAGATCGAAATTGGGCAGATTTTCCTCTGTATCGTTTGCATGAGTAAACAGGTTGTCGGTACTGTCATCTTTTTGACTGGCCTGTATTTCTGTGTCACAGGGCCGGTAACCATAATCATCCAGCTCATCAGCACAGCGGATTTTTGCCAGATAACGCCACTCATGGATCAGGTGCCAACAGGTTTGTGGCTCTGATAAGCCTTCGTGTTGGTGATGGGCACGCTCTTCCACCAGTATGGCATCAGCCCAGGGCCAGGCTTTCTGGCGGTAGTTCTGCAGGGCAATTTGTACGCGCTGATTATAAGCCTGCGGGGATTCCTGCTGGCAACATGCACCCAGACAGCGTTTCAGCTGGTAGGCAAAACAGGGTTCATCATTTGCATATTTATTGCCTTGTAAACCACACAATTTCTGGCACAGGAAGAAATGTTCCGCCAGTTTTCCCAACCGTGCTTCAGCCTGACTGCGGCTGCGGAATAATCCGAACTGCTCGTCCATTTCACTGCTGACTCCGGCTACCCGATCCAGCGGACTGATACTCAGGCGTAAATAGCCTGCGGCATCGGTTTCTATCTGATAATGCCAGAGCTTCCGGGCTTTGCGTAAGCGCCGGTTGTAATAAGGGTTAAGTTCCTTGATTTGCTGGCTTTCACGCAACTGGGCACCAAAGTCAGAAGGCGTGGTTTCAAAGTCAATGTGGGTAATCAGCGCGCTCATGGCCAGATCTTTGCTGTTACGGTGATCCTGGGTGAAGTGGCTGAGTACCCGGTTGCGGAGATTTACGGACTTACCAATGTATAACAGCTGGTCGTTGCTGCCGTAAAAATAATATACACCCGGGGTATTGGGCAGTTTTTCTATTTCCGCTGCATCCAGATGAATCGGCAGTGATGGCCGCTGCAGCAACTGATCACAGGTAAGTCTGACTTTATCGGCATCGAAACGGGTGCTGATCTGCAAAAAGAATTTCCAGATCATCAGGGTATCATCCAGTGCCCGGTGACGATTATTAATGCTGAAATTAAAGCGGCGGATAATGTCACTCAGACCATGACGTTGGTGTTGTGGAAAAAGCTGACGGCTGATTTTTACTGAGCACAGTGGTTTGGTGCTATAACGGATTCCCACCCGGCTGAATTCGTTTTTCAGGAAGCCATAATCAAAACGGGCATTATGCGCTACCAGTACTCTGCCCTGCAGACGCTGCAGTAACTCATCAGCGATGTCGGCAAAGACCGGTGCACGCTTCAGCTTATCCGGTGTAATGCCGGTTAAGCGCTGGATTTCCTGTGGGATATAGGCCGATGGATCAATCAGCGTCTGCCACTGTTCGATGATTTTGCCCTGCTCCACGATCAGCAGGGCGACTTCAATGATGCGGTGAATGGTGGGTTTTAGTCCGGTGGTTTCACAATCCAGCAGAACCATATTTTCCGGAAAACCGGCGCACAGTGTTGCTGCAGTATCTGCCGTTGCTACCGGATTATTCAGCCAGTCCAGCTGTGCTGAATGATGGTCTGCCATCGTGTCACGGCCACCCGGCATAGCGTTTATGGATTCAGAAACTCAGCACGTGTGTGGATATTTTCCTGGAAACAGCCGCCCAGTGCTGTGGTACTGGTTTGTGAGTTGGCATCCATCACTCCGCGTGATTTCACACAGTAATGCACTGCATCAATACTCACTGCCACATTTTCCGTACCCAGCAGGGTCTGCAATGCAACCAGAATCTGCCGGGTCAGGCGCTCCTGAACCTGGGGGCGCTGGGCAAAAAAGCGCACGATACGGTTAATTTTGGACAGGCCGATGATTTTATCGCCGGGGATATAAGCGACTTTGGCCTTACCATCAATGGTGACAAAGTGATGCTCGCAGGTGCTGGTCAGATCAATATCCCGTACCTTGATCATTTCCCGGGCACCCATTTTATTTTCGATCAGCGACAGGCGCGGGAAGTGCTGATAATCAAGTCCGGCAAAAATCTCACGCACATACATTTTAGCAATACGGTGTGGTGTTTCGGCCAGGCTGTCGTCTTCCAGATCCAGACCCAGAGTACTGACCACCTCACTCATCAGATCCTTAATGCGATCATATTTCTGTTGTGAGCTGAGGCCGTTATCCAGCATGGGAGTTTCCAAGCCTTTTTCGAGCAGTGCACTTCTGACCAGTTCAGCTTCCGGGCTAAGCCCCGGGGTTTCCGAGCGGGTTGGATAAGTCGTCATTTTATTCTCCGTAAATCTGCCGGATCATAAACTGATAACCGACTCTCTTGGCGCTAATAGTGGAGTTTAGTCAGCCATTTATCAAGATCAGCTACTTTGCTATGGGGTATTTATTTCACGGAACAGCAGATGGTGTTGCAATGGTTGACTTGTCCACGGATTTAGGTAAGTTGGCCTATCTTGTTTTCTGACCTGAATGAATGCGTATTTTTCTTGCTCCCATGGAAGGTGTGGTGGATTACACCATGCGTGACCTGCTGACCCGGATCGGTGGTTTTGACCGCTGTGTGACCGAGTTTGTGCGCATCACAGAGCAACGCCTGCCTGCCCGGGTATTCCGGCGCTTTTGCCCGGAGCTGGATCAGGGCGGTAAAACACCGGCCGGTACACCGGTGTATGTGCAGTTGCTGGGCGGCAATGCGGAGTATATGGCGCTGAATGCCCGCAAAGCGGAACAGGTGGGGGCACCGGGGATTGATCTGAATTTCGGTTGCCCGTCAAAGACCGTCAATCGCAATGATGGCGGTTCGGCTTTATTGCGTGAACCGGAGCGGGTACATGGTATTGTGCGGGCAGTACGTGAGGCGGTAAGTGCCGCAACACCAGTTACCGCAAAAATCCGCCTGGGTTTTCATGATGCCGGTTTGCTGGATGAAATTGCCGCTGGTGTGGCTGAGGCGGGGGCAAATGAGCTGTGTATTCATGCCCGTACCCGGCTGGATGGCTACAAACCACCGGCCTATTGGCAGCACATTGCTCCTATCCGTAACAAGCTGGCGATTCCGGTGGTGGTGAATGGTGAAATATGGACGGCTGCGGATGCGCGACAGGCACAGCTGGAAAGTGGCTGTACGGATATTATGCTGGGCCGGGGCAGTTTATGTAAGCCGGATCTGGCACGGGTAATTCGCGCAGATCAGAACGGTGGGGTATATACAGCGCTGAGTTGGGAAGAAGTGCGGGAAATTATGATCGGGTATGTTCCGGCACTGGAAAACGGTAACCGCAAATTTGCCCCCAACCGGGTTAAGCAATGGCTGAATTATCTGCGCCGTGAATACCCGCAAGCAGAGGCTTTATTTCAACATTTGAAATGCCTGAAAACATTGGATGATATTAAACATAGCCTGCGATATTGGCAGGCCGACAAGGGAGAGATGCATGAGTCAGTCGGAGAGTAATCCGCATAATCAGGATCAGGAAGCCGCAAAAAACCAGCGCCATAAGGAGCGTATGCAGCGCAAGAAAGCCATTATTGATGCGCATATTGCTGGTGCGGACAAGGAAAAAGGCTTGCTGATCGTACTGACCGGGAATGGTAAGGGCAAGTCCAGCTCGGCTTTCGGCATGGTGGCCCGCTCGGTGGGACATGGCATGAACGCCGGGGTCTGCCAGTTTTTGAAAAGCCGTACCGATACCGGCGAAGAAGCTTTTTTCAGTTCATTGGATAAGGTGGAATGGCATGTGCTGGGGGATGGTTTTACCTGGGATACGCAGGATCGGGCGCAGGATATTGCCACCTCCGAGCGTGGCTGGTTAGTGGCTGAGAAAATGCTGAATGATCCATCCTATGATGTGGTGGTGCTGGATGAGCTGACCTATCTGTTGAGTTATCAGTATCTGGACAAGGATAAAGTGCTGGACGCCTTACAGAATCGCCCGGCAATGCAGCATGTAGTGGTGACCGGGCGGGCTGCGATTGATGAACTATGTGATATTGCGGATACCATCTCGGAAATACGCGATGTTAAACATGCTTATCAGGATGGGATTCAGGCGCAGAAGGGGATTGATTATTGATCCCCTGAAGGGCGGGCTTAAAAGCCGGGTGTTATGAAATCCCCACTCCCGCCGCAAACAATAACAATGCCACCACCACCGTCAAATGCAAACGTAACTTAGCATATTGCGATTTAAGCCGCGGAAACAGCCACATTGCATCCATAATATAAGCGCCGACAATTAACGCCCCCATAATCAATAACGCAGCATTCACCGGGAATAAAAAGGTAAGCCAGGCCAAAATAGCCGGAACAACGCTGTAAATCATCATCCGCTGTGATTCAGCCGGGGTCAGCCAGTCCTGCAGTCCCAGCACCACTCCCCAGTGCACTGCGCCCAGAAAGCTGACAATAACTGCGGCATAAGTCACCAGCCACCAGTCAAGCCGCACGCCATCCAATAATGGCAGGGGTGTGCGTAATAATTCCGCAATAGTTAAAATAAAAAAGGGTAATAAGCCACCATAGCCTAAATACCAGGCAATCCGGGGTAAGGGTTTCATTGAGTACACTCCGTTATTTACAACACTCGAATCATTATTCACACCATAACGGGCTTGCCCTGATACTGCCAGACATGCCCTGCCAAAACTTACCCTTGCGTGGAAATTCGGTATTTACGAATCAGCCTATGTATGATGCATCCCTAATCTTAGTCGAAAATTAAATCATTGTATGAATAATTCTGATTTGCCTGATGATACAAATACCGCCCGTGTTCCCGGCAGCCGTTTATCCCGCATCAGTCGTTTGGGAGCGCTGGCGACAACCGTTGCCGGTGGTATGTTAGCCGAAGGGACACGCCAGTTAGCACAGGGCAAGCGTCCGAAAGCCAGTGACCTGCTGCTGACTCCGGCCAATGCCAGGCGGGTGGCTGATCAGCTGGCACAATTACGCGGTGCAGCAATGAAAGTCGGCCAGCTGATGTCGATGGATGCCGGTGATATGTTGCCGCCTGAGCTGACGGAGATTCTGGCCAGGTTACGCTCGGATGCCAGAGCAATGCCTCTGAGTCAGCTGTCACAGATTCTGGAAAGTAACTGGGGTAAAGGCTGGAACACCCGCTTCCGTCAGTTTTCTTTCCAGCCACTGGCTGCCGCCTCCATCGGGCAGGTGCATTCCGCACACACGAAAGACGGGCGACATCTGGCACTGAAGATTCAATATCCTGCAATCAGGGAGAGTATTGACAGCGATGTGGAAAATGTTGCGACGTTGCTGCGAATTTCTGGATTAATTCCGAAACACCTGAATATCCGGCCCTTGCTGGATGAAGCAAAGCTGCAATTACACGCAGAGGCGGACTATGCCCGTGAGGCTCAGTGGCTGAGGCGTTATCAGGCGTTGTTGTCCGGGAGTGAGCATTTCACTTTACCTGAGGTGCATGATGATTTTTGCACACCAGATATTCTGGCCATGTCATTTGTGGAGGGGGTTCCGGTTGAATCCATGATTAATGCTGCGCAGGAAGACCGGGATCGTATTGCACATTTGCTGATTGAGCTGATGTTCCGGGAGATTTTTGAATTCCGTCTGATTCAGACTGACCCTAATTTTGCCAATTACCTGTACAACGAGGCTACACGGCGTCTGGTATTGTTGGACTTTGGTGCAACCCGGATGTATTCGGAAACGGTGGCTGAGGCTTATCGTCATCTGATGTCCGGTGCTGTGCATAATGACCGGGGCAGGATAATGGCAGCGGCGGAATCCATCGGCTTTTTTGGTGAGTATATCCGTCCGGAACAGCGGGAAGCTGTGGTGGATGTATTTGTGCAGGCCTGTGAACCACTGTGTCATCAAGGCGCCTATGATTTTGGTAACACACAATTGGCCAGCCGGATTCGTGATACAGGGATGAAGCTCAGTATGGAGAAGGAATACTGGCACACACCGCCGGTGGATGCGGTTTTTCTGCACCGCAAGCTGGGCGGGATGTATCTGCTGGCAGCGCGATTGAAAGCCAGAGTCGATATTAATGCCCTGTTCCGCCCTTATCTGGATTAAGACGATGTTTACGACGATTTTGCTGAGCGGTATTGATGTAACATGCTGCGCTTCAGGTCGTAGTGGTAGTTAAACTGCTCATCTGAGTAGCGGTGTTCTGCTGCAACCGGGCAGGCCAGCCGCGCCTGACAACCGTTATCACAGTGACTTCCCGGTTGATAACGGTAATCAGCACAGCGGGTAATATCCGGCATATTGCCATATTTGATGGCTTCCACCGGGCAACGCCGCACACAGTCCTGTGTCCGGCAGTCCGCGCAAACGGTAGTTTCGGTATGTTCATCGCAGGGTGAAGCATCCGTTTGCTCCCTCTCCGGTAAAGCATCCAGCCACCATAAAGCCCGGTAGGCACTCCAAAGGCCATATTTGCGATGGATGCCTAAACCCAGCGGCGACGGCGTATGCCAGCCCAGCTCCCGTCCCAGTGCCATCAGGTTTACCGGACATTCGGGATCCGGAAACAGGCGTTGTTTAGCGATCTTTGGCAGAAACTCTGTCAGTAGCTGTTCCGAAATATCGGCGCTGTAATCATCAACCGGATCATCGCCTTCCGGCTGACTGGCTTTATAAGGTGGCCAGAATGACTTCCCGGCTTGTCCAAGCAGGAGCAGGCTGCCGTGTTGTTGTGTGAAAGGCTTTAACCAGATTGAGGGGGGCAGTGCAGCCAGCGGCTTTACTTCAAACAGAACGAAGCCTGCATTGGCAAACCCGGTCTGTAAGCGGGACAACAGATCAACGGTGATTGAGTGCATGTTTTTACACAGATATAAGGAATTGTCAGTAGCGAATACCTTGACATAATAAGCACGATCGGGTACTTTGCGGAACCTTTTTTACGGGCCAGCCGTGTTCTCGCGATAAGAGAATTCAGCCGGTTTTAACAGATTAGATTGATTTTGTTGGTAATTTATCATGAAAAGAACTTTTCAACCCAGTAAGATTCGCCGTGCCCGCACTCATGGTTTCCGTGCCCGTATGCAAACTGCAGATGGCCGTAAAGTACTGAATGCCCGTCGTGCAAAAGGACGCAAGCGTCTGATCCCATAAGCGGATTAAAACAGCTTTAACGGATTTTTTCGTAAGCACTTGACGAGTTTTCCGCGTGCAAACAGACTAACCCGCCCCGAAGAATTCCGGCGGGTGTTTGAGCGTGGTCGTCACCGGCGCATTCAGGCAACAGGACTCATGTTGCGTGTGCGTGAAAACACCCTGCTCCATGCCCGGCTCGGGTTGGCTATTTCCAAGCGTTCACTCAAGCTGGCTGTGCAGCGTAATCGTATAAAACGTCTTACCCGGGAAAGCTTCCGCCAGGCATTTTCCACGCTACCCGCCGTTGATATTGTCATTATGAGTCAGCCAGAACTGGCATCCATGGATAACGCTGCTATACTGCAGCAACTCGAAGTGTCATGGCAGCGTTTGAGCAAGTTGTATGGAGCATCATCCGGCGCAGCTCATTCATCAGGGCACAATACTCCATCTAACCGAAAACCGGATTGAGGAATTATGGATTCTCAACGCCCCTTCCTGTATCTCACCCTGATTTTTCTGGGTTTTTTGCTCTGGACAACCTGGCAGGCGGATCACGCGCCCAAGCCGGAAACACCTGCTACCCAGCAGTCTGCAGCGGCAGGTGCTGATGGTACTGTGCCGGCTAATAGCAGCTCTGCGGATGTGCCTGCCCCTGTGGCGGGGGCTATACCCACTGATGCCGCACAAAATACTGCTCAGGCAAATGCTGCAGGTGTCCAGATTATTAAGGTGCGCACGGATGTGCTGGATCTGCAGATCAGTACCCAGGGTGGCGATATTGTGGTTGCCGACCTGCCGACTTATCCGGTGAGTCTGGATGAGCCGGATAATCCGGTGCGGATTCTGGATCGGGCGGCTAAGAATTATGTGGCGCAGTCCGGTTTGCAGCATGTGGCAGTAACTGGGCTGGATGCGGATGGTCTGGCCGGACTGGCACCCAACCATCTGGCAACTTATCAGGCGGCACAAACGGATTTTCAGTTAGGCGAAGATGCTGAAGAGCTGGTGGTGCCAATGACCTGGCAGGGTGCAAACGGAGTCACTGTCACCAAGCGTTACCGTTTTAAGCGTGGCAGTTTTGAGGTCAAGGTTGAGCATGAGGTGCAGAATAACTCTCAGCAAACCTGGGCCGGTACCGAATACCGTCAGCTGAAACATGGCCCGGACAATACGCCGCGAGGTTTCCTGATGGGAGTGCAGGCTTTTGTCGGCGGGGCTTACTATAACAATGATAAGTACCAGCGCATTTCTTTCACCGATATGAAGGATGGCCTTGCTGCCGGTGATGACACAGCTACCGGTGGCTGGATCAGTATGTTGCAGCACTATTTTATCAGTGCCTGGGTGCCTCAGCAGACTGAACAGACGCAGTATTACTCCAATGAAATCATGAGTCTGGGGGTGCCCAGCTATATTCTCGGCGCTCGCGGCCCGGTTAAGCAGATTGCTGCCGGTGCCAAAGACACTTTCCAGACCAGCCTGTGGGTCGGGCCAAAATTGCAGGACGATCTGGAAGCGATTGCGACCGGACTGGATCTGACCGTGGATTACGGTATTTTTGCCTTTATCTCCAAGCCGATCTTCTGGGTTATGAAGATGATCCATAACGTGGTGCAGAATTGGGGCTGGACGATTATTTTCCTGACCCTGCTGATTAAGGCATTATTTTTCTGGCCTTCCGCCGCCAGTTATAAATCGATGGCGAAAATGAAAGCCATGGCACCGAAGCTGAAAGAAATTGGTGAGCGTTATGAAAATGACCCGCAGGCCAAACAGAAGGCGATGATGGAGATTTATCGTAAGGAAAAACTCAATCCGCTGGGTGGCTGTTTGCCGATCCTGATTCAGATTCCGGTATTTATGGGTTTGTACTGGGTACTGCTGGAAAGTGTGGAGCTGCGTCAGGCGCCGTGGCTGCTGTGGTATAAGGATCTGTCGATTATGGATCCTTATTTCGTGCTACCGCTGATTATGGGTGGCAGTATGTACCTGCAGCAGAAACTGAACCCGCCACAGGTTGATCCGATGCAGCAGAAGATTTTCCAGTTCCTGCCGGTTATATTCACCTTTATGTTCCTGTGGTTCCCTGCGGGTCTGGTACTGTACTGGGTGGTAAACAACCTGTTGTCGATTGCCCAGCAGTGGTACATCAATAAAAAGATTATCGGGCACGCCTGATGTCCGGAGCTGACACCATCGTCGCTGTGGCAACACCGCCGGGGCGCGGTGGAGTCGGTATCATTCGTTTGTCCGGTGCTGATATTTCAGCACTGGCGGAACAGATTCTCGGTCATTGCCCTCCTCCCCGCAAGGCTGTACATAAACAATTCCGGGCCGCTGACGGTGCCACTCTCGACGACGGCATTGCCCTTTATTTCCCCGCCCCCCATTCCTTTACCGGTGAGCATGTCCTCGAATTACAGGGGCATGGCGGACAGGTGGTGCTCGATATGCTGTTGCACCGTTGTCTTGAGCTGGGCGCCCGGCTGGCCCGCCCCGGTGAGTTCTCTGAACGCGCTTTTCTGAATGACAAGCTGGATCTGGCACAGGCGGAGGCGATTGCCGACCTGATCGACTCCGGTTCGGAGCAGGCAGCACGCTCTGCGTTGCGTTCTCTGCAGGGCGAATTTTCGGAGGCGATTAATGCCCTGCTGGCTCAATTGATCGAGCTACGGGTTTATGTCGAGGCAGCACTGGATTTTCCGGATGAGGAAATTGATTTTCTGGCTGATGAGTCAGTTCAGCGGCGTCTTGATCAGGTGAAACAACAGCTGCAAACCATTTTCAGCAAAGCCCGGCAGGGTAGTTTGTTGCGTGATGGCATGCACCTGGTGATTGTCGGGCGACCCAACGCCGGGAAGTCCAGCCTGCTGAATGCTTTGGCCGGACAGGACACCGCTATTGTCACCGATGTGGCAGGTACGACCCGCGATGTATTACGAGAGCGGATTGATCTGGATGGCATGCCGCTGCATGTGGTGGATACGGCCGGATTGCGGGATAGTGATGATCCGGTAGAAAAAATTGGCATTGAGCGGGCCTGGCAGGAGATTAACAAGGCGGATCTGGTGTTACTGCTGACGGATGACAGTGATGCGGATGCTGCGGGTGTTAATGCCGGGTTGCTGGCGCGCATTCCGGCCGCTATTCCGCGTCTGACCGTGCATAACAAAATTGATCTCAGCGGCAAACCCGCCGGTAAACAGGGTGAGCATGTTTATATCTCTGCTAAACACGGGCTGGGGATTGATGCTTTGCGGACTGAGCTGAAAAGCTGTATGGGCTATCAGGGTGAGTCTGAGGATACTTTTATTGCCCGTCGCCGCCACCTTCAGGCATTGGAAACGGCAAGTGAAGCCGTTGAGCGGGCAGAACATCAGCTGGTGGTTTTCAATGCCGGTGAGCTGATGGCGGAAGAGTTGCGTATTGCTCAGGATGCGCTGGGGCAGATTACCGGTCGGTTTACGCCGGATGATTTGTTAGGTGAGATATTTAGTTCGTTTTGTATTGGAAAGTAATACGATGCTGTGACACAATAATGTTTTTTGTGGCACAGCAGGTGATATATGGAACTCTCTATCCGTGAAGTCAGGCAAAAACTTCCACAATTGCAGGAAATTCTTGATGAGTATAATGAGATTATCATCACCCGCCACGGGCAGCCGCTTGCCCGACTGTTACCGGTAGGTAAAACCAGGCCTCGCCCGAGTCATAACGATCTGAGGGCTATGCAGCCGGAGTTGCTGACTTCCAGTGCTGAATTGATCCGGGAAGATCGTGACGAACGATGAAAACCTATATTGATACCAGCGCATTGGCAAAGTGGTACCTGAATGAGGTGGGCTCCGGCCAATTTGCTGAGTGGATGGTCAGTCAGGAAGATACTCACATCAGTACGCTGACAATGACTGAGTTTCGCTGCCTGCTTGCACGCAGAGAGCGAAACCGTGAATTAGGTTCTCTCTCAGCACGGCAGATTTATACAATATTTGAGCAGGATATTGAGCTGGGTTTTCTGATTGTTCAGGAAGTGAAGAATGCTGACCTGCAAGAAGCTCTGGTTCAGATTGAGCGTTTGGCCAATTTACCTCTGCGGACATTGGATGCAATGCACATTGCGATCGCTGAGCGGCAACAGATGGATGCTATAGCAAGTGCTGATAAGGTTATGCTGGCTGCCGCTGAGCAGTTGGGCATGACTGCAATTTCGTTTGTACCGGACTAAAGCATACTACCTGCAAAGTCTTGTTAAGCAGGAGATGTTTACCTATGCTCTTGCTGCAGCGCACAAAAACCGGTAATATCGGATACATTACGGTGCAAAATGTGTGTTATGCCGTTCATTATTGAGGTGTTGAGGATTTTTTATGGGCAAGCCAATCGAAAACGTGCAGACCCCTTCGGTAAACCCGGTCGAGTTACAGACCAATTTAATTAAGGCCATGGGCTTATGGCAGCAGTTTAATCAGCGCATGCTGGCTGCACAGCTGGATAATGAAGCCCCGGCAGCAGATAACTCTGCTTTTTTGCGGGCTACTTCACAATGGGCGTTCAACCTGATGAAACAGCCTGAAACGGTGATGCAGGCGAATGTGAAACTGCTCAACAGTCAGATGCAGCTTATGCAACGCATTGGTGCGCGCATGATGGGTTTTTCCAATGTGTCTATCAGCGATGAGAATATCCGCGACCGTCGTTTCCGTGATCCGGCCTGGAAAGAAAATCCTGCCTCGGAAACCCTGATGCAGGGCTACCTGAATTTTTCAGAGTTCATGAAAAGCCTGAGCAGTGCGCATGAGGGTATGGATAGTAAGGAAGCGGCTAAAGCCGAGTTCTATGTGAATACCATGGTCGAGGCGCTGGCGCCTAATAATTTCGCAGTCAGTAATCCACAGGTCTGGCAGAAGGTACTGGATACCAATGGTGAGAATCTGGTTAAGGGACTGGAAAACCTGCTGCATGATTTTCAGGATGGTGAACTGCGTATCCGCATGACGGATACCCAGGCATTCGAGCTGGGTAAAGATATTGCGACCACACCCGGCAAAGTGGTTTTCCGTAATGAGCTGATTGAGCTGATTCAGTACACGCCAACTACAGAAAAAGTACGTCAGCGTCCGTTGCTGATTGTGCCGCCGTGGATTAACAAGTATTACATTCTGGATTTGCGCGAAAAGAACTCGTATGTGAAGTGGGCAGTTGAGCAGGGACATACGGTTTTCCTGATTTCCTGGCGCAATCCGGGGTCGGATCAGCGCAACCTGAGTTTTGATGATTACCTGCAACTCGGCACGCTGGCGGCGATGAATGCGATTGAAGAGGAAACCGGCGAGCGTGAGCTGAATGTGGCAGGTTATTGCCTTGGTGGTACGCTGACTGCGGCAACACTGGCTTATCTGGCCGGTAATGAAGATGACCGGGTTAAAAGTGCGACTTTCTTCACCACGTTGATTGATTTCTCGGAGCCGGGTGAGATTGGTATCTTCCTCGATGAAGCACAGGTCAGTTCGCTGGAAAAGTTGATGGACAGCAATGGTGGTTATCTGGATGGCAAGAATATGGGCGCTGCGTTCAATATGCTGCGTGCCAATGACCTGATCTGGTCATTTTTCATTAACTTATACCTGCTGGGTAACGATCCGATGCCGTTTGACCTGTTGTTCTGGAACTCGGACAGCACCCGTATGCCACAGGCGATGCACAGTTTTTATCTGCGCAATATGTATCTGGAAAACAAGCTGGCCAAGCCATGCGGGATTAAACTGTCGGGTACGGATCTGGATCTGGGTAAAGTGAAGACGCCGGTGTATTTTGTGTCTGCGCATGATGATCATATCGCACCGTGGAAAACCACTTATCTGGGTACACAGTTATTTGGTGGGCCGGTACGTTTTGTCTTGGGTGAATCCGGACACATTGCCGGGATCGTAAACCCGGCTTCGGTGAATAAGTATGGTCACTGGACGAATGACCAGCTGAGTGCTGAGGCTGATGACTGGTTTAAAGGTGCTGAAAAGTCTGATCTGTCCTGGTGGCATGACTGGGATAAGTGGGTGTCTGAGTTTGCCGGTGAAGAAGCTGATCCGCGCGAGCCGGGCCAGAAACTCGGTGTGCTTTGCGATGCGCCGGGGACTTATGTAAAGTAAAGCCGTTTTATCGAAACGGAGTCTGACATGAGTAAAACACCGGTATTCAGCTGTACATTGCAGGTACGCTGGGGCGATATGGATGCCTATAACCATGTCAATAATACGGTGTATTTCCGTTTCTTTGAGGAAGCCCGCGTGCAGATGATCGAAAAGCTTGCGGGTGACCGGATTGCAGGCCGTGATGATGGCCCGGTTATCATCACGGCAAACTGTACTTTTCTCAGGCCGGTGCACTACCCGAATGATGTGCGGATAGACTGCTTTCTCGGTGAGGCAGGCCGTAGCAGTGTGATGGTTTATTATGAACTGTTTGCCCTGTCTGATCCGGAACAGCCAGCCTGTACCGGTGATTCGAAAGTGGTGTGGGTGAATCACAAACTGGGTAAGTCGGTTGAGTTGCCGGACTATGTGCGCCGGCTTGTTGATTGACGGACAGCAGGCTTTCGCTGCATTGAGCGTTACTGACTGAATTCTGGTATGCTTCCCCGCAAAATAGTCAATAAGCGGAAGCCATGTATACCTTACTCATTATTTTCTTTTTAGTCGCCATCCTGTTCTCCTTTATGTGTTCATTGTGGGAGGCAGTCTTGCTCAGTATCACCCCCTCCTACGCACGGATTAAGCTGCAGGAAAATCATCCTATCGGCCGTCATCTGGAAGATTTTAAGGATAATATTGATAAGCCACTGGCCGCTATTCTGACCCTGAATACCATTGCTCATACCGTCGGTGCTTTAGGTGTCGGGGGGCAGGCTACGGCGATCTGGGCGGAGACCAACCCGATTATTACCTCTCTTGTCATTCCGGTGCTGATGACGCTGGGGATTCTGATTCTGTCGGAAATTATCCCGAAGACCATTGGTGCGAATTACTGGGAAGAGCTGGCGCCGTTTACGGTGAAGTCGCTGTTAATGATTATGAAATTGCTGGCGCCTCTGATCTGGTTGACGCAACTGATTACCAAAGCGTTGAAAAAAGATAAGTCAAAAAGCGTATTGTCCCGCTCTGATTTTCTGTTGATGACTGAGATTGGTGAGCAGGAAGGCATGCTGCATGAAACCGAGTCAAATATCATCCGTAACCTGTTACGGTTTAACAGCATTGAAGCAAAAAGCATTATGACTCCGCGCACGGTGGTTCATGCTGCGCCGGAGGAAATGACCTTACAGGAATTTTTTGAGCAAAACCCTGCCCTGCAGTTTTCCCGTATTCCGCTTTATCACGATAACTCCAAAGACAAGGTGACGGGTTATTTTCTGAAGGATGATTTATTGGCCAGTCTGTTAAATGGCAAAAAAGATCAGAAACTTGCCCTGTTGCGGCGCGATATTATGGTGGTAAATGAAGGCACCCTGATCACCGAGCTGCATAATGACCTGCTGGAGAAAAATGAGCATATTGCGCTGGTGGTGGATGAGTATGGTGGCATGGCTGGTATTGTGACTATGGAAGATGTGATTGAGACCTTGCTGGGGCTGGAAATTACCGATGAGTTTGACAGTAATGAAGATATGCAGGTGTTAGCGCGCAGAAACTGGCAAAAACGGGCGAAGGCATTAGGTTTGGTCGAAAAAGAGCAAAGCAGCGCATTGCCTCAAAAGAAAAAGTAACCGAAGGGTCATATACGTTGCCTCACATTGGAGGTA
>JAWLAK010000002.1:657500-1000864 GCA_041395485.1 Thiolinea sp. | reverse complement strand
AGTGTAATCATTATTTTAAATTATGCTATGTTATTTGGTTGAATTATATAGTGCCGTAGATAGCCTTATATTTCCAAAGCCGATTTTATTCGTTTTCAGGGGGTGCGACCAACTCTTGATTTGTAATTGATAATCAGCGAACCTTATAGAGCCACTATAAACACAGGAAAGTGCTATGACAGTCCGTATCCAATCCGTATCGGGTTCCCGTGTGACGCTGGAACTGACAATTGATCTTAAAGATAGCATGCTGGGTAGCGAAGAAGCGATTCTTGCCGGTACTAACGAAGTGGGCTGTGCACTCACCGGATTGGCTTTAAAAGCGTTCGATACCGATGGCCGTACCATAGAACAAGGCGGGCAGCGCTGGCACACCAAGGGGCAGCAGCCAAAAACCTATCAAACGCCTTATGGTGATGTTTCGATCAAACGTCATGTTTATCAGCGATCAGGGGGTGGCAAAACGTTTTGTCCTCTGGAACACGATGCGCGGATTATCCTGACGTCCACGCCACAGTTTTGCCGTCAGGTCAGCTGGAAGATGGCTTATGGCGGGGCGCGTGATGTACAGCAGGACTTGCTGAATCATGGACGGCCATTTCAGGTCTATGCGATTCAACGGCTGGCGGAAGCCGTCTCGGCAGTGGTTCAGGCCAAAGAAGAAGAATGGGATTATGCACCGCCCGCTGAGCTGGATGACCAGGTGCACACGGTCAGTGTCGGCCTGGACGGCACCTGTATGCTGATGTGTGAACGCCACTGGCGTGAGGCGATGACCGGCACGGTGGCGTTGTACAACCGGGAGGGTGAGCGTTTGTATACGATGTATCTGGGCGCCACCCCTGAATATGGCAAAGCCACCTTTCCGGCACGCCTGACCCGTGAGGTTGAGCGGATGAAAGCACGCTATCCGGAAGCGACCTTTGTTGGCGTGGCGGATGGCACCCAGTCCAACTGGGATTATCTGGCGGATCATGTCAGTGTGCAGGTGCTGGATTTCTACCATGCCAGTGGTTATCTGGGGGCAGCGGCCACGGCCACCTATCCCGCTGATGCCGGTAAGCGGCGGCTCTGGCTGAAAGAAATGTGCCACCAGCTGAAACATACCACCGGGGCTGCCGGCCATTTGCTACGGATCATGCAAACCCTGCAACAGGATGAGACGCTGAATGAAAAACAACAGGAAGACCTGCAAAAATCCATCACTTATTATCAAAACCACCAACACCAGATGAACTACCCCGGTTATCAACAGCAGCAGTTGCCCATTGGCTCAGGGGTGACGGAGGCCGCCTGTAAGACATTGATAAAGCAAAGGCTATGCCGTTCGGGGATGCGTTGGAAAGATAAAGGGGCCAGGGTGATTTTGAGTTTGAGGGAACTGGCACTAACCCCGGTACGCTGGCAACAGTTTTGGGATAAGCTGAGCGATCAGGGGCTGTCGGTCGCTGTTTAAGTGTATTTTATTTTGGTCACACCCTTTTCAGGCAGTCATTGCGCAGTGCATATTGTATTTTTTGCAACCAACAAAAATCTAAAATTATTTCGGCGTGATCCTTCTTACATCTATCGCTGTGAAAGCCCTGCTCAAGGGCTGGAAATCTGTGGTCATAAAACAGAGCTTGCCCACTTTAAGCGTTTCCATTGGTTAAGCCGCCCGGATCTGGTCGTGTTTCACCGTCCTGCAGCGAGTATCCGTCTGACTTTGCTGGTGAGTTGGTTGAAGCTAAGAAAAGTGGCATTCATAGCAGAGTTCGATGATCTGGTCTTTGATACTGCGTATTGTGAGTTTAGCCCGGGCATCCTGAACAATGTTCTTGGTTTAGAACAGACAAAGAAAAAGTACCGGGCTCATCAACGGGCATTAAAGTTATTCGAGCGGTTTTCTGTCTCAACCGAACCGTTACGTGATCACCTGCTGAAACTGGATTTCCAAAAACAGGTTGCCGTATTGCCGAATGCACCGCACCATCATTGGCGTAAACAGTTCGACCATCTGCCTGTTCCCGAAGTGAACTGGAGCAACCCCGTCATCACTTATCTTCCCGGAACCAAAAGCCATGACCGTGATTTTCAGGTGTTTACCAGAGGTATCGCCGACTTTTTGAATGACCACCCGTATGTGCGTTTGCAGGTAACTGGCCCGTTACAGTTTGAGCTGGATGTAAATCCCGCACAAATCATCCGTCGTGAAAAAGTGCCTTTCAGAGAATACCATCAGCATATTTCTCATGGCTGGGTCAATCTGGCGCCGCTGGAGGATACGCCATTTACCCGTTGTAAGTCAGCGCTGAAGGTGATGGAGGCGGGCTATTGGGGTCGACCTACTTTATGCTCGCCAATTCCTGACGCTGAGCGTTTTATCGGTAACGGGGCGATTCCGGTAAACTCAACTGATGAGTTATATGCTGAGCTGCAAAAACTGCTGGAGCCAGTGTATTACTATAATTATACAAAAGATTTGCGAAAGCGGGTGCTGGAGCTGGCTGATATTCATCAGGTAGCAGAGCAGCTCATTGATTTCGTTTCAGAGCGCACAGCTGAGGTTAAATAGACTAAGCTTATGTTACGGAAACAGAATATCCGGAGGGAGTTATGTGTTTAGTCAGACTGAAGCTTTTACCTGTTGTGTTGTCAGCGATTTTGGCGGGTAGTGGTTGCGATGATGGCGACAGTGTCGATGAGCTGATTGATGATCTGTTTGAGGACAGGAGCTATGCTCAGGAGGTTCAGTGGCCATCACAGATTAATGATCAGTGCCCGGCATGGTCACGTCGCCAGACAGTGGTGGTTGATACCTCCATGACATTGCCGGAAAACTGTGTGTTTGAGCAGGTAACTGTTCAGTTGGCTGCCCCTGATATTGTATTTGATTGTAATAATGCGGTGTTTAACGGTATGACTAAAATTAACCGTAATGAATACCGTGATGCTTATTCCGTTGAGGAGGCTCCGCAGGGGTTAGCTTTTGCTGTCAGCAGTTCGGAAAATGCCGCAGTTCATTTAAGCAATATTACGATCAGAAATTGCCAGATCCTTAATTATATCACCGCACTTGATATTAAAGTGAACCTGACTGATGACACTAAGCAGGCACTGAGGTCAGGTTCAGGTGATGAGGATAACCTGCGGGCTAAGGCACCAGCCAATGTTAAAATTCTGAACAGTAAAATCATTAACAGTCATGGTTCAGGTATCTATGTCAATCGCTATGTAACCGGGTTTGAAATGAGTAACTCCAGGCTGAAGGGTTCAGGCGGGCCGGGTTTGTATCTTGATGCGGGAACTCGTGCAGCCGAAGTTTCAGGTTCGGTTGTGGAAGGAAATGGCTATTTTTCTTACAATCCGGAAGACCGTACCCGGGAGGCCCGGCGCAGTGACTTGGCTAAACGGGAAGGGATAGCGATTGATTCATCAACCCGGAATACTATCAGTAACAGTGTTTTTAATGATAATGCGAATGGCGGTATTTATCTGTATAAAAACTGCTGGGAGGATGCTGCGGCTGATCCGGATGAGTTACCGCGGACTGAGGGGGCTGATTTTAACCTGATCCAGGGTAACCGTTTCAGCAATGAGCTGGTTGGTGTCTGGATTGCTGAGCGTGCAGACCGGGATTTGTCCGGCTTTGATTGTGGGGATCCGGTGGTGTATGAGAATGACGGCGAGAAGTACTACCGTGACTATGCCAGGGAAAATAGTGTGTCGGGCAATACCTTTACTGATAATAGAGTGGCTGTCAGGGTGAAGGATGATGCCAATATTTTGCGTGACAATACGTTTGTTAATTCGGAGCGGTATGATATTGCCGTTGGCTCAGAGATTCGGGAGAAGATTGGTGATCCGGTTTCGGGTACACTGCTTTCCGGTAATGTTCTGAGTAAAACGGATGGAATCAACTTTAGTAACAGCGCGGATTAATCCTTGCTACTGGTGGTGTTATTTTCGGGGGCGGCGGGCACGTAAAGCAGGGTGTTACCGGCGGGAGACAATGCGTTATTTTTTCCGGGCATGGAAACTGTCCGGAAGCATTGATGACCTACTTGCTTATGCTTTATTCCGTCGTGATCTTGGTTATAGGCTGCCAAATCGCTGGGTGAGCAGCTTTGGTCATGAAATACACCTGTTGAAGCCCGGGCGACAGATTCTGGCTGTAGCACTGCTGCTGGAGTCAACTGAGAGTTGTCCGGAGTTTCTGCAACAACGACTGCCGTTTTTCTCAGGTGCTGTCCAGTTGCCTGCTGTTTTGTCCTGCCTGCATAAGAATGGGGTAAGCCTTGACTCCATGCAATTACTGCTCAGGCAGGCTCATGATCAGCAACAACAGTGGAGAGATGCATTCCGGGAGGGTTTATTAAAGCAGCTTGCTGCAGGTGGCGTTTGTGTGGTTGGTAATGCAGGAAATATGCGGAGGGCTTTGCTGGGCGATATTATTGATCAGCACGGCTGTGTGATACGTTTTAATCAGTTTTCCAGTCCTGAAGCAGATGGCAGCGATCTGGGACGCAAACTTGATGCCTGGGTGGTGACACCGAATTTCCAGATAACAGTTTTGCCGGAGAGTTTTTCCGGTGTGGTTATTTTAACCGGGCCGGATGTCCGGTTTCGTTTATTAAATTGGTCAGGGGTATCTGCAGTTTTAAAAAATAATTTAACTTTGCTGACTGTTCCGCTACCTGTTTGGCGGGCCCTGGTTAGAGAGTTGGCTGCGCCACCCAGTGCCGGGATGCTGCTGCTGGCTTGGTTGAAGGATTTGCTTGGTTCCTGGTCGGGGGTTTCTGTTGCAGGGTTTGGCGCCCTAAGTGATACAAAAAGCGATTATCATTATACTAACTCAAAACACAAAGCGTTTACGCGGCATAACTGGGCAGCTGAGTCTGTTACCCTGCGGCGCTGGCAACAGGAAGGCCTGAGATCTTTGCATGGTTGATCAGTGAAACAACAATTATTATTAACATCCTCGCGTAAATTGTCGCGGCATCCGGCTATAACAGCGTTTCTGCAGGCTACAGTTGTGTATGAGCCAGGAAAGCGTTTTGTTCAGGCTGATGTTGCTGCCGTGCTTGCCTGGGGGCGCAAACCCAGTGCTGTCAGGGCTGAACAGCTTGCCCGGCAGCTGAGTTTGCCGCTATGGCGTCTCGAAGACGGTTTCATCCATTCCCTCGGCCAGGGCGTACTCGGTTCGGCATCCTGTTCACTGGTCATCGATAAAACCGGTATCTATTACGATGCTACCCAAGCTTCTGACCTGGAGACTTATCTGGCCGATGATCCTGATGGAAAGCTATCTGATCCTGAGCTGTTATTGCGGGCAAATCGATTAATCAATCAGATCACCACCCAATATGTATCGAAATACAATAATGCGCCGTTGTCTATTGAACATCTGAATCTTCCGCCCGGAAAGAAAGTATTACTGGTGGATCAGACCGCGGGTGATATGTCGCTGCAATACGGGTTGGTTGATGCTGATGCCCGGCAAATAATTGAGACGGTGTTAGACGAGTATCCGGACGCTACCGTTTTGCTGAAAGCCCATCCCGATGTAATTGCTGGTAAGAAAAAAGGCTTTTTTCCTGTTCATATTCAGCATCCCAGAGTGCATGTGGTTGCTGAGCTGGTGAATCCGCTGGTGTTGCTGGAGCAGGTTGAGCATGTCTATGTGCTGACTTCTCAGCTCGGATTTGAAGCCTTGATGCTGGGCAAGCCGGTTACCTGCTTTGGTGTGCCGTTTTATGCCGGTTGGGGAGTGACTGATGACCGGGCTGACCGGAGTCACCCGGTATTTCAACGCCGTAACCGTCAGCGTTCGGTTGCTGAAATTTTCGCGGCGGCGTACCTGCTTTATACTCGCTATGTGCACCCGGATCAGTTGAAACGCTGTGGTGCTGAGGAGATTGTTGAGTACTTTGCCGCTCAGAATCGGTTATTCAGGGAAAATGCAGGCCGTCTGTACGCCTTCGGCTTCTCCCGCTGGAAACGCAACTACATCCGTCGTTTTCTTTGCTCTCCCGGCAACCAGCTCAACTTCACCAATACAGCGAGAACCGCGCTAAAAAAAGGCTTTGATGCAGATTGTCATCTGGTTACCTGGGGTGAGCGGGCAGCCACTGAAGCAAATAAACTCGTTGAGCAATTCGGTGTCCCGCTATGGAGGGTGGAAGACGGTTTCATCCGCTCCGCCGGTCTGGGCTCTGATTACACTCCGCCGTTATCGCTGGTGCTGGACAAGCGCGGTATTTATTATGATCCGGGGCAGGTCAGTGATCTGGAATATTTGTTACAGAACCATGATTTTTCGGCGGAGTTACTGCTGCGCGCCCGGAATTTGCGTGATCTGCTGCTGAAGTATCAGCTGAGCAAGTACAACCTGGGGGAAGGGCTGGTTAAAGAAACGATTAAAGCGCAGCCCGGGCAGCGTATTATACTGGTTCCCGGACAGGTGGAAGATGACGCTTCTATCCGTAAAGGTTGCCGTGATATAAGCAGTAACACAGCGCTGTTACGTGAGGTGCGCAACAGCCATCCTGATGCTTATATTATTTATAAGCCGCACCCTGATGTGGTGAGCGGAAACCGCAAAGGTCGGGTTGCTGATAAGGTGATGCAGGCCTGCAGTGATTTAGTGCTGGATGATGTCAGTATAACTGACTGTCTGGAACTGGCGGATGAGGTGCATACCATGACCTCGCTGGTGGGTTTTGAAGGTTTGCTGCGTAATAAAGTCGTGGTTTGTTATGGTCTGCCATTTTATGCGGGGTGGGGGTTGACCCGGGATCGTCATACGATTGGGCGGCGTAGTCGGTTGCTGAATATTGATCAATTAGTGGCGGCTACACTGATTCTGTATCCGCGCTATATCAATTGGCAGACCGGTGCGTTCACTACGCCAGAGTTTACACTGGAAAGTTTACATCGTCAGTTACTGGCACAGGGTGGGAAAAAGAAGAATAAAATTCATTTTATCCGGCGATTTGTGGCAAAAGTGCTTCATGTCTGGCACGGTTTTGTCAGCTTTCGTAACTGATCTCCGTAGTAGTACGCCCGCTGAAATAAAACGGTTATAATCTTTAAAAAACACTACCGGAGAATTCTGATGCCAACTGCGAAACTGCAAGACCTGCCCCGTTACACCTACGATGACTATTGCCAATGGGAAGGTGACTGGGAGTTGATTGAAGGGGTTCCTTACGCGATGGCTCCGGCGCCGGCGAAAATTCACCAAATGTTGAGCCTGCAGATTGCTTCTCAGTTAGATGATGGGGTTGAGGAGTGCCCGGATTGTGAGGTATTGCAGGATACCGACTGGAAAATTGACAGTGAGACTACGGTACGTCCTGATGTTGCTGTGGTATGCAGCGACCAGAATCCGAAATACATCAGTAAGACGCCGGAAATTGCATTTGAGATTATCAGCCCGTCAACCGCCAGCAAGGATGAGAACCTTAAGCTCCGTTTGTACGCTGATGAAGGGGTGAAATATTATGTGCTGGTTTATCCTGATGAGTTGCTGGCAAAAATTTTTCAGTTGCACCCGGATGGTGAGCGGTATCGGAAAGTAGCTGAGTGTGACTCCGAGAATTATATCTTTGAAGAAGCACGTTGTCCGGTCAGTGTCGATTTTGCCCGGGTATTCCGGCGGTTTCGCTGAGTGGAAATATACCCTCACCCCAACCCCTCTCCCCGGGGGAGAGGGGCTAAAGACCAGGTTATTGCCGCTCTTGAAAATGGCACGGCTAAGCTCCCCCTCGCCCACGGACGTTTCGCAGAAACGGTGCTCAGGGAGAGGGGGTTGGGGGGTGAGGGTGAATGCTTTTTGTAGCCAAAGTGAGACATATCTATCACGGAGTTTTCACCTTTAGATACTAACCATGTAGAATGCGCGGTTTGGTTATCTTCCTGATTTTTTTAGACTGTGACGAATGTGAGTAATAACAAAACAACAGCGCGTGCGGCTGACAAGATTGCTATTGTCGGCGTTGCCTGCCGCTTTCCCGGAGACATTGCTTCTCTGGACGACTATTGGCAGGTGTTAAGTGAAGGCAGGGACGTGGTTACCGAAGTGGGTGAGGATCGTTTCGGCGCTGCTTTTTATCAGCATCCCAGGCGTAAAGAGCCCGGTAAAAGCGTTACGTTCGCAGCGGGTATGTTGTCTGATGTGGAACATTTTGATGCTGAGTTTTTCGGTATTTCTCCCCGTGAAGCGGAGCAATTAGACCCGCAGCAGCGCCTGTTGCTGGAGCTGTCATGGGAGGCGCTGGAAAATGCCGGGCAGGTGCCTGAAAAACTATCAGGTTCGGATTGTGCCGTTTATGTCGGAATTGCCAGTACCGACTACCTGAACCGGCGGGTGGATGACCCGGCGTCAATGGATGCCTATACCATGACCGGTAACACTGCCAGTGTTGCCTCCAACCGTATTTCGTATATCTATAATCTGCATGGCCCCAGTGTATCTGTGGACACAGCCTGCTCATCCTCGCTGGTGGCGGTGCATCATGCCTGTCAGGCGATCCGTTCCGGTGAGGCGGGTATGGCGATTGCCGGTGGGGTGAACATGCTGCTGCATCCGTTCGCCTTTGTCGGTTTTTCCCAGGCTTCCATGCTGTCTGAGCGCGGGCGCTGCCGTCCTTTTGAGGCCAGTGGTGACGGCTATGTGCGTGCTGAGGGTGCTGCAGTGCTGTTTTTAAAGCCGCTGGCGCAGGCGGAAGAGGACGGTGATCATATTCACGGTGTTATTGTGGCTTCCGGTATTAATTCGGATGGTCGTACCAATGGTATTACCGTGCCCAGCTCCGAGCAGCAGGGCGCCTTGCTGAAAAAGGTCTATGCTCAGGCCGGAGTGGATAGTAATGATCTGGTTTATCTGGAAGCGCACGGCACGGGCACTGCTGTGGGTGACCCGATTGAAACCCGGGCGATTGGCGAGGTGCTGGGACGGACGCGAAACAAGGATAATCCGCTGCTGATTGGTTCGGCGAAAAGCAATCTTGGCCATATGGAAACCGCATCAGGTATGGCCGGTCTGCTCAAAGCACTGCTGACGCTGAAGCATCAGACCATTCCGCCGTCGCTGCATGTGGAAACGTTGAATCCGAATATTGAGTTTGAGGCGCATAATTTGCAGGTGGTCAGGGAGCTGACCCCGATAAAACAGGCAGGTCAGCGTCAGCTGATTGGAGTGAACTCGTTTGGTTTTGGTGGTGCCAATGCGCATGTGTTGGTCGAACATTATCAGCCGGAAATTCAGCCTGACAGTGGCGTAAATGACGCTGTTAATGCAGCTGCGGAGGCTGAAACCGGATTGCCGCCCTTATTGTTATCTGCGCTTAATGAGTCTGCGTTGACCGAAATGGCGGGTCAGTATGCAGCGTTGCTGGAGGCGGGACAGAGCAGCTTTTATGACATTGCCTGGTCAGCCGTTTTCCATCGCCAGCAGTTGAACCATGGTCTGCTGGTACGTGCGAATGATCCGCAGCAGGCTATTGACGGTTTAAAGCACTATGCCAGCGGTCAGGGTAAGAAGGCCAGCCAGATAGTAACCAGCGGACAGTTGGCTGAGTCTGATACTAAACTGGCCTGGGTGTTTTCCGGTAATGGTTCGCAGTGGCAGGGTATGGGGCAGGCGCTGTTGGAGCAGAGTCCTGAATTCCGGGCGGCGGTTGAGGAAGTGGATCAGCTGTTGTCAGAGTATGCGGATTACTCCCTGCTGGATGAGTTTGCGGCGGGTGAGGCTGATTCACGCCTGCATCTGACTGAATTTGCCCAACCTCTGTTGTTTGCGTTTCAGGTCGGCGCGGTGCGGGTGTTGGAAAAACTGGGCGTGCGCCCGGCGGCTGTCACCGGGCATAGTGTCGGTGAGGTAGCTGCTGCCTGGGCTTGTGGTGCTTTGTCGCTGCCGCAGGCGGTACGGGTTATCTATGAGCGCAGTCACGCGCAGGGCAAGACTGCCGGACAGGGACGCATGGCTGCCGTTTCATTGGGGCCGGAAGCGGTTAAGCTGAAGCTTGAGCAATTGGGTCTGCAGGAGCGGGTGGAAATTGCCGGTGTGAACAGCCCGAATGCAGTGACCTTGTCCGGTAATCTGGATGACCTGGAGGCACTGGGCGGACTGTTGGGTGCTGAAAACATCTTTTTCCGCTTGCTGGATCTGGATTACGCTTTTCATAGCCAGCGCATGGAGCCGGTTCGTGATGAGCTGCTGGCCGCATTGGCTGATCTGCAGCCGGTGGTTCAGCAAAACAGGGTGCAGTTTGTTTCGACAGTAAAGGGCGGGGTGGTTAATAAAGCTGAACTGAACGCTGGCTATTGGTGGGATAATATCCGTCAGCCGGTACTGTTTGAAAGTGCCCTGAATACGCTGATCACGGAAGTGGGTGCGCGGGTATTTATGGAAATCGGCCCGCACGCCATTTTGCGTGGTTATATAACGGAGTGCCTGCGCGAAAATAATGTGGATGGTCAGGTGCTGACGGTGGCCAAGCGCAAGCAGGATAATATTAAACGCCTGCAGGAGGCTGCGGATGCGGCCTGTCTGGCTGGTTGTCGTCCTGATTGGTCGGCTTATTTCCCAAACCCCGGTCGGTTTGTATCGTTGCCTAACTATCCCTGGCAGAGGGAACGTTATTGGTATCCGCTGACTACAGATGGCTATGATCTGGTTAACCGGCGCCGGGTTCATCCGTTGCTGGGTTATCGTCTGAAGGATGCGGAAGCGGGCTGGGAAAATCAGCTGGATACCTATGTGGTGCCTTATCTGTCGGATCATGTGGTGGATGGTGCGGTGGTGGTGCCTGCCGCAGCCTATGTGGAAATGGCGCTGGCCGCATCTGCGCAGTGGTATGGCACTGATTCACATGTGATTGAGGACTGCGAGATCCGGGCACCGGTCTTGCTGGATGAGGGGCATGCCAAATCGGTACGTTTCCGCCTGAATCCGGATGACGGCAGTTTTACCATTTCCAGCCGTGAGCGGCTGAGTGAGGATGCCTGGCATGTGAATGTGGTCGGGCGGATTACCGGTAAGGTGCTGAAAAGTGCGGATTCCGTTGCCTGTGATGACCTGGAAGGTATTAAGGTGCAGGCAGCTGTCGAGTTGAGTGCTGAGCAGCATTACCGGCTGACTGAGGCGGTGGGGCTGACATACCTGCCTGCTTTTCAGGCGGTTGAAAAGGTCTGGGCAGGCGAGGGTACTGCACTGGCACAGCTGGGAATCCCGCTAAGTATTGAAGCCGGATTTGATGAGCATTTATTGCATCCGTCATTACTGGACGGGGCGTTTCAGGTGCTGGTGGATGTGCTGCGTGATGATCTGCTGGCAGGTCAGGGGGCGGCGCTGATTCCGGTGCAGATTGGCAAGCTGAACTTTTTTGATTCGCAAGCGCAGATCCGTTATCTGCAGGTGAAAATCCGCAAGCAAAGTCCGCGCTCGGTGGTGGCTGATTTTCTGCTGCGTGGGGCAGATGGTGCGGTACTGGCAGAGTTGCAGAGATGCCGTTTCCGGGCCATGCAGTTCTCGCGTCAGCAGCAGGCGCCGGATTTATATGAGTTTATTCCGTGGCTGAAGCCGCTAAGGGGTTCTGTTCAGAGTACGCCGCTGATTGAGGTGGATACGATTGCTGAGCGGGTAGCTGCTGTGCTGCAGGAGTGTGAGCCGGAGTTGCAGCGTGAGCAACATTATACGCGCATCATGCCGTTGTTTGAGGTGCTGGCAGCGCGTTATGCCTGGGACGCGGTGAATGCCTTATGTGCTGAGTCCGGTGTTGCACATGCGCAGGGTTTTACTATTGAACAATTGGTGCAACAGCGTCAACTGGTGGAGGCCCAACAGCCTTTGCTGGCAGTCTTGCTGGAAATATTGGCAGAAAATGAGCTGGCTGAGCAGCAACCGGAGAGCTCCTGGTCGCTGGCAGAGAGTTGTGACCTGCCTGAGGCGCAGGCCATTTGGCGGGCGATTCTCGGCGATTCACCGGCACATGTGCCGGAACTGGTGATGCTGGGGCGTTGTGGTGAGCGATTGGCGGATGTTCTGCGCGGAACGGTGGATGCAGAGGCTCTGCTGAGTCCCGCGAAAAGCAGTATTCAGCAGCACTGGCTGGATGCGTCGCCGTCTTTCCATGCCCTGAATATGATGCTGGTGGAGTGGGTGCGGCAGATTGTGGCGGAGTGGCCGGAAAACCGGCGTTTACGCATTCTGGAGCTTGGCGGCGGTAGCGGTGTGCTGGCACAGCGCTTATTGCCACTGTTGCCCGCTGAGCGATGCGACTATGTGCTGACGGATGCCGATGCAGAGCGGCTTGATCAGTTGTCAGCAGCGTTTGAGGCCTGGCCGTTTCTGGCGACACAACCGCTCAGCCATGACTGTAAAGGCGAGGGTTACAAGGCTTTGCAGGCGGATGCCGGTTTTGATCTGGTGCTGAGTGGTCAGGCATTACTGGATTGGCCGGATGCCGTAGCGGCCCTGCAGCGCCTGCGTTCACTGATGAATACCAATGCCTTGCTGTTGCTGGCCAATATAGTCGACAGCCGTTTTCTGGATCTGACCTGTGGCCTGCAGCCTGACTGGTGGGTGGCGCTGGCTGATGATGAGGCAGATGAATATGAACAGGGCTTTGTCTCGCGGCTGCTGTCGGCAGATGACTGGGCTGAAGCATTGAGTCTGGCGGGGTTTGAGTCGGTCGCGGATGAATTTGAGCCGGTGCTTGAGGTCGAAAACGGTGCTTTTCTGACCCGGGCGCTGGCTGCAGAAGAGTCGGCAGAGCTACCGGCAGTAGCTCCGGCGGTTAAGGTGCCCGACTTGGTTGGTGTCGAGTCTGAGGAATCTGGTGATGCTGGTTCATCATGGCTGGTTATTGCGGATGAGCAGGGCTTTTCTGCGCAGCTGGCTGCAGAGCTGAAAAAGCTTTTGCAGCAGCAGCAGGGACATAGCGTTTCTGTGCAAACTTCCTTTGTGCCTTCACAACAAACGGATCATGTGCTGCATCTGGCTGGTCTGGTGCTGCCGCAGAGCTCAGGCCGGAGTAATCACGACATTATGCAGCTGCAGGAAAGCCGTTGTTACGGAGCCATGGAGTTAGTACAGGCTCTGGATCAGCAGAATAGTCAGGCCAGATTGTGGCTGGTGACAGCGGGTGCAGTAACCCGGTCGGATCAGGCCGGAGGCGGGATTTTGCTGCAGCCGGAGCAGGCGCCTTTGTGGGGTATGGGGCGGGTGCTGATGAATGAGCATCCCGATTTGTCTGTCACCTTGTTGGATTTGCAGGAAGTGGTCAGTCCCGTTCAGGCTGCTGAGTGGTTGCTGGATGAATTTCTGCAGTCTGATGGCGAAGATGAGATTCTGCTGGGCAACGGTGCGCGCCGGGTAATGCGCATGCAGCAGACCTCATTAGTGAGTACTGCAGCGGAGCCGGTTGATGTAGTTCCGGCTGCCGCTCTTGATTTCAGTGCACCGGGGCCGCTGAAGAATCTGTACTGGAAAGCATTGCCTGAGCAGGATCTGCGGGCCGATGAAATTGAAATCCGTCCGCATGCGGCGGGGCTGAATTTCCGTGATGTCATGTATGCGATGGGATTACTGTCGGATGAGGCAGTGGAAAATGGTTTTGCCGGTGCGACGCTGGGCATGGAGTTGTCCGGTACGGTGGTTAACGTTGGCTCTGCGGTTGATAACTTTGCCGTTGGTGACCGGGTCATCGGGTTTGCTCCGGCCTGCTTCAGTACCCGGGTGATTACCCGCACTACAGCAGTGGCGCACAAACCAGCGGGCTGGACCGACGCGGAAGCGGCCACTATCCCCACCACCTTCTTTACGGTTTATTATGCACTGCATCATCTGGCGCAGTTGCAGGAAGGTGACCGGGTGCTGATTCACGGGGCTTCCGGCGGGGTCGGGCTGGCAGCGATTCAGTTTGCCCGTTACCGGGGGGCAGAGGTATTTGCTACCGCCGGCACTGATGAAAAGCGTGATTTTGTGCGCCTGATGGGGGCGGATCATGTCATGGATTCGCGCAGTCTGAATTTTGCTGAAGAGGTGATGCGTCTGACGGACGGGCAGGGCGTGGATATTGTCCTGAACTCCATTTCCGGTGAGGCGATTAATAAGAACCTGTCGATTCTGCGCCCGTTCGGACGTTTTCTGGAGCTGGGCAAACGTGATTTTTATGAGAACAGTAAAATCGGCCTGCGCCCGTTCCGCAATAATATTTCTTATTTCGGGATTGATGCGGATCAGTTGCTGATTGAGCGGCCTGATCTGGCCGGACGCTTATTTGCGGAGATGATGGAGTTGTTTGAGGCAGGCGTGCTGCGTCCTCTGCCACACCGGGTATTCCCGGCAGGCCGGATTCAGGAGGCTTTTCGTTACATGCAGCAGTCGCGGCAGATTGGTAAGGTGATTGTTTCATTTTCCGGTGAGTCCATACGCCCGCAGTTGAGCAAAGTGCCGCAGGCTAAACTGGAGTTGTCGGCAGATGCTGCTTATCTGGTAACCGGTGGTCTGAGTGGTTTCGGTCTGCGCACGGCGCAGTGGCTGGCGGAAAAGGGTGCCGGAACACTGGTGCTGATGAGTCGCAGCGGGGCGGTGACTGAAGAAGCACAACAGGCGGTTACGGCACTGGAAGCACAGGGTGTAAGGGTGGCGGTTTATGCCTGTGATGTGACTGATGAAGCGGCACTGCGGGAAGCCTCTGTCGATATGCAGGCTAAGCTGCCGCCATTGCGGGGTGTGGTGCATGCCGCGATGGTGCTGGATGATGGTATTGTGCGTAACCTGGATGCAGAGCGTTTCCGCAAGGTGCTGGCACCTAAAGTGCAGGGGGCGTGGAATCTGCATCAGCTGACAGCAGATATGCCGCTGGACTTTTTTGCCATGTACTCGTCAGTGACCACTTATCTGGGCAATCCGGGACAGGCGAGTTATGTGGCGGCTAATATGTATCTTGAGTCGCTGACTGAAGCACGGCGGGCGCAGGGGCTTCCGGCTGTATTTGCTGCCTGGGGGCCTTTGGATGATACGGGTTATCTGGCGCGTGAGCAGGATACCAAAGAGGCGCTGCAGGCTAAGCTGGGTGGCCATCCGTTGACCAGCACCCAGGCCCTGACAGTGCTGGAGCAGCTGTTGTGTGGTGATAAGGCCGGGGCTGCGGTGATTGATATGGACTGGAATGTGGTGCAGCGGGTGATGCCGGGTGCCCGTTCAGCCAAATATGCCGAGCAGCGTCGCCTTGCCAAAGGTGCGGATGATAGTAATCAGGGCGAGGATATTGCCAGCCTGATTGCTGGTTTGTCCGCGCCGGAAGTACATAAACTGGTCACTGATTTGCTGATTGTCGAGGTAGGCAAGATTCTCCGCTTGCCCGGTGAGAAACTGGCTGCTGATAAGTCAGTATTTGATCTGGGTATGGACTCGCTGATGGGGATGGAGTTGGTACTGGCGATAGAGGAACGCTTTGGGGTTCGTCTGCAGGTAATGGCGCTGACCGAAGGTGCAACGATTAGCCGTATTGCTGAGAAAATTGCGGATCAGCTGGGGGCCGGAGCGAGTCAGGAGGACGATGCTTTACTGGTGTCGCGTGCAGCGGATACAGCGAGAAAGCATGGCGAAACCCTGTCTGCAGAGCAGCTGCAGCAGATGGCAGATGATATGTCCGACAATGATTCGGTATAGTAACAGGCTGAATCATTGATTATAACGCCGCTAAGGCAAGGTATTGGTATATGACCGGTAAGAACCCGTTCGAATTAAGTAATAGCCTGAAGGAGCAGCTGGCCAGTCAGATGCTGGCCCGGCATGAAAAGAAAAAGCGCAGTAAGCCGGTGAAAAAGCCGGTGCGGCGCAGTTTGTCCGGGCGTTATGATATTCCGGATGAGTTTTGTCGCTTTGATAAGTTTCCGGGCTATCAGGAAATCCGGGCGATTGAATCCGGCGGCAAGCAACTGGGGATCCAGAGTCCGTTCTTTAAGACGCATGAGCGGGTGGCGGGTGCGACTACGCAGATTGGCGGGCGGGAATATATCAATTTTGCCAGTTATAACTATCTGAATTTATGCGGCCATCCGCAGGTGAATCAGGCAGCCAGGGAGGCGATTGACCGCTATGGCACGTCGGCTTCTGCCAGTCGCATGGTGTCCGGTGAGCGGCCGGTTCAGCAGCAGCTGGAGCGGGAGCTGGCTGATTTATATGATGTTGATGACTGTGTCGCCTTTGTCAGCGGTCATGCGACTAATGTAACCACAATTGGCTATCTGTTTGGCAAATCTGACCTGATTCTGCACGATGCACTGGTACACAACAGTATTCTGCAGGGAGTTCAGTTGTCCGGTGCGCAGCGGATGCCATTTGCACATAATGACTGGCATGCGCTGGAAGAGTTGCTGGAGCAGCACCGTAAGGACTTCGAGCGGGTGTTGATTGTTGTGGAGGGCATTTACAGCATGGACGGCGACTTTCCGGATCTGCCGGAGTTTGTGCGCATTAAGCGTCAGCATAAGGCGTTTCTGATGGTCGATGAAGCGCATTCGCTGGGGGTTATGGGGGCGACAGGTAAAGGTATTCGTGAGCACTTTGGTGTTGCCGGGCGTGATGTGGATATCTGGATGGGAACGCTGAGTAAGACCCTGTCCGGCTGCGGTGGGTATATCGCCGGTGAAAAGGCGCTGGTGCATCATTTGCGGATTTCGGCACCGGGGTTTTTGTACAGCGTCGGTTTGTCACCTGCACTGGCGGCAGCTTCCCATGCCTCACTGAAACTGATGCTGGCCGAGCCTGAGCGGGTTGCGAGTCTGCAGGCTAACGGAAAGCTCTTTGTTGAGTTGTGTAAGGCGCGGGGTATTGATACCGGACATGCTACCGGTTTTGCGGTGATGCCGGCCATTTTGGGCGGATCGGCACGTGCGGGTATGGCCGCCAATAAAATGTTTGAGCGTGGCATTAATGTGCAGCCTATTTTCTATCCGGCAGTAGAAGAGGGTATGGCCCGGCTGCGCTTCTTTATCAGCAGTGCACATACCGAAGAGCAGTTGCGTCATACGGTGGATGTGCTGGCCGACGTGTTGGCTGCAAAATAGTATGGAGGCTGCCGGACGGCGCAGGCAAAGAGTCTTTTTTTGTACTTATCCGGGTGTGTACTCAGATATTGTGCTGGATGAGTTATTGCGTGCAGAACATATTGAGCTGGCGGGGGTTATTGTTTCCACCCGTCTGTTGCGCAAGGGGCTTAACCCCGTATTGGGCAGTGTTCGACAGATACAGCAGTCAGGGCTGAGATATGCGGTTTATCTGTTTATCGTTACCAAATTTTATGCAGTGTTGCGGTTTGTGTTCAGGCGACCAACATTGCGTCAGCGCTTGATAAAGGCAAATATTCCACTGTTGAAAACAGAGGATATTAATGAGGTGGCGGCCGTTGAGTTTTTGCGACAGCAACAGGCCGATGTCCTGTTAAGTGCGCATTTTAATCAGCTGATTAAGTCGCCGGTGCTGGATATTGCCAGTTTAAACTGTCTGAATATTCATCCTTCGTTATTACCTGCTTATAAAGGGGTAGACCCGGCTTTTTATGCCATGTTGCGGCGTGAACAACAGACAGGTGTGACGGTGCATTGTCTGGATGCAGCGTTTGATAGCGGTGATATTCTGGAGCAGCAGTCTGTGCAGGTGCGTTGGCATGACAGCTTGCTAAGCCTGAATATGAAGTTGTTTAAGCTGGGTGCCATCTCGGCAGTTGAGCAGATAAAGCGGCTGGCTGCAGGGGGAGAAATTATCGGGGAAGCTCAGGCCGGGGCCGGAAATTATGATTCGTGGCCGAACCCTTATGACGCGAAGCAGTTCCGGCGCCAGCGCAAGTATTTTCGCTGGAAGGAGTTGTTGCGTTTTATCCGTCGTCCCGATTCAGTAGATTAAGCAGTGTCAAAGGCAGTTCTTCGATACGCAGTGCCTGCTCATCTCTGTTGCCCTGTTCGTTTTGCCGCCGGTTATGCCAGATCAGGTAGTCAGTGCGTCCGTCACTGAATTCAAGTTCGTTATAAATCTGCGGCATACTGGGTACGTGGTCGCCATAGAAGCAGAGCAAAGTGTCTTGCTGTTGAGTCTGCAGGTGGTCGGTGAGGTCTTTCAACATTCGGTCTGCATTCATCAGATGACGTAAGTACACACTTAAGTCATTGTGCTGCTCTGGCGGAGCGCTCTGGTAGTAGCGTTTTGCTTCCTGTGCGCTGACCGACTCAAGATGCAGCGGTCCGTGGTTTTCCATGGTGATTGCGAAGATAAACAACGGCTTTTCACCCTGATACCGCATCATGATTTCGGTTATTTTTTGCTGTACGGCCTGGTCACCGATATAAGGGCCGCTGGTGTCATTCGGATCAAAAGCATCAATATCGATGAACTCATCGAAACCAAACAGCGGAAAAACTTTGTCGCGTTTGAAAAAGGCTGAACTGTTCGGATGGATGGCGATGCAATAATAGCCCTGTTGTTTTAGATAGGCTGCTAACGTGGGGGTTGGTGCATTTTGCAGGTACTGGTAGGGGTTAAAGCGGTAGTAACCCAGCTGGTTATTATCTATGCCGCTTAAAAACGCGAACTCCGGACGCAAGGTATTGGCTCCCCAGGAGGGTACTGCCAGTGTGCCGCTGTTTAAGGACTTTGCCCTGATTTGATCGTAATGTGCCAGAGTGGCGGGGTTAATCTGTGGATACAGGCGGCGTGCGTCAAAGAATGATTCGCTTTGGATAACGATGATGTTGTCTTTACTATGCAAATCCCCCCATCCCAACCCTTCCCCCGCAAAGGGGGAAGGGCTAAATGCTCTTATTGTCCGGGGTAAAACTAAGCTTTCATGCCGGTCAGGCCCTGACTCTTGTATGGGTTTAGCGATAAACGGACTTTGTGTGCTGATTGTGGCCTGTAATTGTTCCCGGTTCTTTGTGGTGCCTGCCTGCAGGGCATAGCCGAGCAGGCTGTTGTAAAAGCCGTATTGCCGTATGTCATGTGCCGGATCAAGACTGAACGGGATCTGTAAGGCCAGTGTTCTGATCAGCAGCAGGCTACACGACAGCAGCAAAATACCGGCGGCATAGATATAAAGCAGACTGCTGTTATGATGGAAAGCCGGTGCTTCAAGACGGATTGCCAGATACAACAACGTTACCCCGCCTGCTATGGCGCCAATGGTCAGGGGAATATTCAGAAATGGCAGAAACAGGCGCGGGTGGCTGATGACCTGGATATAAAGGTATACATCCGAGAACACCAGTGGTTCGCGTAATGCCTGAAATTTAGCCTGGTTCACGACCAGAAAGACAGCTAATCCGGACAGGGTCAGGAGTGCCGAAAGTATCGGGCGTTGAGTGAGTAATAAATCGATCAGGAATAGGCTGCCGATGATGAGGGTTTGCAGTAACCATGGTTTGATCGTTGTCAGGCGCGGGTGAAGCGTGCGCGGGAGCAGAAACTGTGAGGCGTGTGCCAGTAGCAAAGTCAGTAAAAAAGCTGGCAGTATGCTCATACGCTGGTGAAAGATGCCCGGGATGCTTAAGGGTTTTTATCTGCTACGATTATAACCGGACAGGCCGAGAAAAAAAGAGGCCAGCGGAAATGGTAAAAAAGAAACAAACCACATGCCCAGATTCAGCGGGAAAGGAAAGCTGATAATGGCATGATTTTTCTGTAACCCGTGGCGGATAATCCGGGCTGCCTTTTCTGCACTGATCATAAAGGGTTTGGGGGCGTCAAAGCGGTTGCTCATATCCGATGCCACAAATCCGGGGCAAATGACATTTACCCAGATGCCCTCAGGTGCCAGCCAGCCACGCAGTGCTTCGCCATAGGATTTTGCGGCTGCTTTACTGGCGCAATAGGCGGGAGTTACCGGCATGCCGCGGTAGGCTGCCAGAGAGCTGACTAATGCTAGTTGGCCTCTGCCGCGCTTGCGCATATTATGCAGGACGGCATCAATGCTGCGGATAGTACCAAGCAGATTAACGTCAATGACTTCAGTGATGATTTTCATTGATTCGGCTTCACCCTGCCGGCCAATCTGGCTGGTGATTCCGGCATTGCAGATCAGCAGGTCAACGGGATGTTGCTGATCAAAGTTTTGCAGCCAGTTTTTCAGTGTGCTGGTGTCGGTAATATCCAGTTGTCCGCAAATAACAGTGGCCCCCCGCTGCTTACAGTCCCTGCTGACCTTTTCCAGGTCAGAGTGATTGCGTCCAATTAAGCCCAGTACAACTCCCGCTTTTGCATACTGTCGGGCCAGTTCAGCACCTATGCCTTTGCTGGCACCGGTGATAACAATATTCCGCAGAGTGGCAGGGCTCATGGATCAGTATTTTTATACTGATAGCCGGTTTCGGCTACTTTGATGCCGTAATTAAAGGCAGGTGTCGGATAGATGGAAGTCTCAGGTTTTGTTGTGGCTGTTTCTTCATCTGATGGCTGAGCCGGGACAGGTGTTATTCCCATGCGTTTCAGGCTGCCTTCAACCGCCATCCGGATACCCTCTTTGGTGTAGAAGTCACCATTAACCTGACTGTGTTGAATGAGTAGATTCCGGAAGTTATTGAACTTTCTCTTGCCCGGAGCTTTGCCCTCTGTCCAGAAACGATCCAGCCCATGCTGGAAGGTCAGGCCCGGCAGGTTAAATACCGCAGTGCCCAGTGCACACACAGGGGAGCCGTGGAACAGGGCTGAAGTGCCTGTTGTACTATTGACCAGTACCGTGCCGGCAGTGTGATCCAGTAAGGTCGGTAAGTGTCCGGATTGCAGAAATAAAATACGTTTATGTAAATTCAGTCTGTTACAAAGCTCGTCCACCTGTCGCCAGTGATTGATAACACCGGTTGCCAGCGGATGGTTCTTAATAACCAGTAGGCTGTCGCCGGGCGCATGTTTGGCAAAAGAGGTCACTACATGCTCAATGGATGCGTATACACTGTTGTAGGGTGAGTGGGTACGGATCTGTGAGTCTGCATCCAGCTGTAAAGGGAACAGGTAATAAGGCGTTTTGCTGTCAACCAGCTTTTGGATCAGTTTACTTTCTTTCCGGCGATACCAGAATCTTACTGCCGGCAGGCGTTTTGCCCAGCCCGCATACTCCAGCAGTGCGTTCACCGGGCGGTGAGTGCGATAGTGCCGGTAGAATGGTTTCAGCGCAGCATTAGCCAGACGGTATTGGATGTCATGTAATGCCCGTTTGGTGAACGAGCTGTGAATATTACGGATATTTGCCGTGTCTATCTCTGTCGGTGCGTCCCAAAAATCAGCGGGTTTGCGTAATAATGAGGAATAACCGTTGACACCGTTCTGTTCCAGAGTAATCCAGTGCGGGCGCAGGTAACCCTCTTCAAAAACATGGATGCGGATATTCTGACTGCGCAGAAATTTGAGTGCTTCCTTATGCACCGGGCGGGTGTCACCGAATAAAACAGCATCGGTGAAATGGTACTGATCATGCTTCTGGCCTAACCATTCCGGAAGTTCGGCCAGTGGCTGGTTATAACGCCAGCTGTTGTGGCTATCAGAGAACAGACTGTCGCCACCACAAAAATTAACCCGGCAGGTTCGATGTCCTTTAGCGCGTATAGCGACGCCCAACTCCTTGAAAAAAGGTGTTGCAACTCCCTGCAAAAAGAGAAAGGTTCTGGGCATCATGCTCTTGAGTTAGGTCATTTGTTGTAGGCATGTGGAGTATAGGTTATAGAGTGATTGAATATCAACTCGTTCACTCTAAGCGGCCAGCAATTTAGCGGGTGAAATCGCCAGTTTTGTTTGGGCATGCATAATTTCCAGTAATACCATGGCACGTTCTTCACCATCGTAGCTCAGGAAAATGCCATTTAACCCCTTGAACGGGCCGTCTGTCAGTATAACCTGCTCACCTTTGTGAAATCTGTCCAGATCGATAGCTTTTTCGCCGAGTACTTCTTCATTTTGTCTTAACTGGATAATCAGTGCATCCGGAACCTGTGCCGGCTCATTGCCAAAGCGGATGATCTGGTTGACGCCATAGGTTGAGCGGATTGGTGCCCAGTTGTCGTCCAGTTTATCCAGATTGATAAACATATAACGCGGAAATAATGATTCTGTGACTTTCAGCATCTTACCCCGGCGTTTGCGCAGCCTTTGCGCCAAAGGGCGGTAAATGTCGTAGCCCTGATTCAGTAACTGCTCTTCTGCCTGGGCGTCTTTATGAGGTTTGCTGCTCAATAAGTACCAATGTTTTTGGGAGTTGTGAGTCATAAGTCAGTCTTATTTGCGTTGTTTGGGTATCAGGAAATGTAGTAATACTTTGCAGGTTCGTCAAATGTGAGATTGATCGTTGTGATTTATTTTCATCTGAATGGCGAGCTTTAAGCTTGGGCTGGTTATAATCAGGCCGGAGTATAACTTAACTGAGTCAGAATAGGGCAATGGATAATAATATTTTGATTGAAGCGACAGCATTATCGCGGTTTTATGGTGGTTTGCTGGTTGTTGATAGTTTTGATCTGACGTTGAAGAAAGGTGAGGTGCTTGGGCTGCTGGGGCCGAATGGGGCAGGCAAGTCCACCACTATGCAGATGCTGGCCGGAAATCTGGCTCCCGGTACCGGGGAGATTCAGATCAATGGCATCGATTTGCTGGATGAGCCGCGCCGGGCAAAGTGCCATATCGGTTATTTGCCGGAGCAGCCGCCAGTTTACCGTGACCTGACGGTGAATGAGTATCTGCTTTATTGCGCCGGTTTACATGGTATGAGCCGGGGACACGCTGAGGAAGCGGTGGGCCGGGCTAAGCAGCGCTGTAACCTGATGGAGGTTGACAGGCGTCTGATCGGCAATCTGTCTAAAGGCTTTCAGCAGCGGGTGGGCATTGCTCAGGCTATTTTGCATCAGCCTGATGTGATTATTCTGGATGAGCCGACTGTGGGGCTTGATCCGATTCAGATCCGGGAGATCCGTGCGCTGATCCGCGAACTGGGTGAGGAGCACGGTGTTATTTTATCCACGCATATTTTACCGGAAGTCCAGGCGGTGTGTGACCGGGTACAGATTCTCAATCGTGGCCGTACCGTGTTTGCCGGTAACTTGAGTGAAATTGACTCACTGGAAAAAACGTTTTTTAAGCTGATTTATCAGGATGATCCGGCATTGGCTGAGCAGGAGGGTGTCGAATGAGTATTATTATGCTGATTGCCCGTACTGAATTCCGGCGCATGTTCAGTTCCCCGCTGGCCTGGAGTCTGCTGGCTTTGCTGCAGTTTATTCTGGCCTGGGTGTTTTTACTGGGGCTGAGTGAGTATCTGACCCGTATTCAACCGCAGGTGGCAACACTGGAAAATGCGCCCGGTATCAGTGATCTGGTGGTGTCTTCACTGTATTTGTGGGCAGGTCTGCTGATGCTGGCAATTATGCCGGTGCTGACCATGCGTCTGCTGGCGGAGGAGCGCATGAACCAGACGCTGGTGTTGCTGAAAACAGCGCCGGTTTCAGTGACTCAGATTGTGCTGGGTAAGTATCTGGGGCTGTTGTTTCTGGTGCTGGTCATGGTGCTGATGCTTACGCTGATGCCGCTGTCGCTGATGCTTGGCACGTCACTGGATTGGGGGAAGCTGGCAGCAGCGGTGCTGGGTTTGTTTTTATTGCTGGCGTCCTTTGCTGCCGCGGGTTTGTTTCTGTCCTCGCTGACCCGGCAGCCGATTATTGCTGCCATCAGTACTTTCGGCTTGCTGATTTTTCTGATGGTGCTGTATGTGTCCGGTAACTCTCAGGGGGCGGGCAGTGAGCTGTTCATCTATCTCTCTCATTTCGGACACTTCCTGTCTTTTCTGGAGGGGGTTTTTGATAGCAGTGACCTGATTTACTACCTGCTGTTTATCGTTGGTTTTTTGCTGCTGACTATTCGCAAGCTGGATAACGATCGTTTGAGAGGTTAATGCGATGAAAATGACCCGTACCAAGCATTGGCTGATCCATGCGAAAACCATTTCATTTTATGTCTTGTTACTGATGATTATCGGCGTGCTGGGTTTTTTCAGCCGGGAGTATGTTTACCGGGCTGACTGGACTTACGGACAGCGCAATAGCCTGACGGAAATCAGTGAGGTATTGCTGACCGGGCTGGAGGAGCCGTTGCGCTTTGTGGCCTATGTGCCGGATGATGCCGCTTTACAGGAAAAATTACGCAAATTATTCCGCAAGTATCAGCGTATTAAGCCGGATATTGAGGTGGAGTTTGTTAATCCTGATCTTGATCCGGTGCGGGCGAAGCAGGATGGTATTCAGTATGCCGGACAAATTCTGCTTCGTCTGGGGGAGCGTTCTGAAATTGTGGAGTCGACCAGTGAGCAGGTGATTGCCAATGCCCTGCAGCGCATGGGTCGCGGTAACGAGCGTCTGGTGGTGTTTCTGGAAGGGCACGGTGAGCGCGATCCGCTGGCTGAGCACTCATCCGGCATGTCGCAGCTGGTGACGTCACTGCAGCGCAGTGGGTTTCGGATTCAGCCGCATAGCCTGGTGCGTAGTCAGTCGATCCCTGATGGTGCACGTTTTCTGGTGATTGCCGCGCCACAACGTGATTTGCTGGAAGGCGAGGTTGATCTGCTGCTGCGTTATGTGGAGCAGGGCGGTAACTTGCTGTGGTTGCAGGATCCCGGTGACACCGATAGTTTGGCGGCGCTGGCTGAAGCATTGGGTATACAGTTTGGCGAGGGCACTATTGTCGATGCCAATGAGCAGTTACATGAAATGCTGGGGATTGATCATCCGGCGGTGGTGCCGGTGGTGGATTATGGGCGTTCGCCGCTGGGCGGCAAGCTGTCCGGCTCACAAAGTTTGTTTCCGTTTGCCACCAGTATTGCCCGTCGCCCCGATGTGGATGGGAAGTCTGATAGCTGGAAGGTGGATGAGTTTCTGAATACATTGCCGAACAGCTGGCGGGAAACGGCTCCGATTAATGGCGAAATTGCCTATGCCGAAGAGGATGGTGATGAGCTGGGGCCGCTGGTGATCGGCGTGGCGCTGACGCGGCTTAAGGAAGGCTTGGGTGTGGCCGGTGATGAGCGGCCGGGCGCTGAAGTTGCGGCAATTAATGTCTCCGGAGAACAGCAACAGCGTGTGGTGGTGATTGGTGATAGTGACTTCCTGTTAAATGCTTCCATCGGGCGCGGGGTTAACCTGGATCTGGCCGGTAACATTTTTAACTGGCTGGCTGCAGATGATAATTTGCTCAATATTCGTAGTGTTTCCGCGCCGGATCTCAGGCTGGAAATGAATCAGACGCTGAGTCTGGTACTGGCTGCATTTTTTCTGCTGGGCCTGCCGGTTCTGTTGGTTGCTGCGGGTGTCTGGATCTGGTGGCGACGCAGGCGCAGGTAATGCAGGCTTAACGGGCAGTGCTCTCATCTCATGAAAGGTAAATCACCAGGAGTGACTTATTGCGTTGCAGCAATATGCGCTGCAGTGTAAAATCGCTGGCATTTATGCTCGGGTTGAGTGCAAATAAATTTGCGCCCTGCGCCCAAAAGGCGTAACTTCTGAGCCGCAAAAATTTTAGCGACTTTATTGCATGGCAATACCCCGGATGAGAGATTCGGGTGGGTTATAATAGATAGAAGAACTCCCTGTCGTCGCTAAACATTAACCGAATTATTATTTAACGACAGGCGTTGATTGAACGACATGAAAATCACCAAGGGTCTGAACTTACCCATTTCCGGGAAGCCAGAGCAAAAGATTAGTGATCATGTCCGCACCACCCGAGTGGCGGTGTTGGGGCGTGATTACCATGATTTGCGTCCGGCTATGAAAATTCAGGAAGGGGAGCACGTCAAGATAGGTCAGGTTTTGTTCACTGACCGCAAAAATCCTGGCGTCAACTTTACCGCTCCGGGTGCCGGCACAGTGGTTGCGATTAATCGCGGGCCGCGGCGCGTGCTGAACTCGGTTGTTATTGAGCTGGACGAGCAGGAAGAAGCGATTGATTTCGGGGCGCATGCGCCGGATGAGCTGGATTCTCTGGGTGTCGATACCATCCGTGAAAAACTGCAGGCTTCCGGGCAATGGGTGGGCTTCCGTACCCGGCCTTATGCCAAACCTGCACCGGCTGATGCGACTCCTGCCTCTATTTTCGTCAATGTTATGGATACCCGTCCGTTAGCAGCTGACCCGCTTGTGGTGTTGGCGGGGCAGGAAGATGACTTCTGTAACGGGCTGAAAATTATTTCAAAGCTGGCACCAAAGGTTTTCGTCACTCATCTGGAAGGGACACAAATTCCTCAGGTTGAAGCGTCAAATATCAGTTATCACACTTTCGAAGGTGTTCACCCTGCCGGTTTGCCGGGCACGCACATCCACTTTCTTGACCCGGTCGGTGAAGCAAAAACGGTCTGGTACACGAAATATCAGGATGTTATTGCGATCGGTAAGTTGTTCACCACCGGTAAGCTGTCTGTGGACCGTGTCATCTCGCTGGCCGGGCCACCGCTGAAAAATCCCCGCTTGATCAAAACCCGTCTGGGTGCCTGTACCGATGAAATGGTGCAGGGTGAGCTGAATGGTAATGCCAGTCAGGTGCGGGTTATTTCCGGTTCTGTGCTGGCGGGACACCGTTCCGCAGGCTGGAGTGCTTATCTGGGGCGTTACAATCTGCAGGTTTCTGTGATTAACGAAGGGCAGCCCCGCGAGTTTCTGCACTGGCTGAATCCGATGTTAAAACAGTTTTCTGTATTAAACGTGTTTTTCTCCAAAGGACTCAAAGATCAGGAGTTCGATTTCAGCAGTACCCGTCACGGCAGTGAGCGTGCCATGGTGCCGTTGGGGAATTATGAGCAGGTGATGCCGCTGGATATTCTTCCGACACAACTGTTACGTGCCTTACTGACCCGTGACACAGTGCTTGCCCAGCAGCTGGGTGCGCTGGAGCTGGATGAGGAAGATTTGTCGCTGTGTACTTTTGTCTGTCATGGCAAGTATGAGTATGGTGCCGCTCTGCGTGATTGCCTGCGCATGATCGAGAAAGGAGAGTAACGATGAAGAAAAGTTTACGCCGCATGCTGGATAAACTTGAGCCAGCGTTCTCAAGTGGCGGTAAGTACGAAAAGTTTTACAGTATGTACGAAATGGTGGATACGCTGTTATTCAGCCCGCCAAACCGTACTCCGGCTGCTCCGCATGTGCGGGATGCGCTGGATCTGAAGCGTGTGATGGGTTATGTGTGGATGGCCACCTTCCCGATCATGTTTATGGCCTGCTATAACACCGGCTTTCAGGCTAATACAGCGATGGCTTCACTGGGTATTGCTGAGCTGGATACCTGGCGCGGTGTGATCATGAATATGATCGGCTACAGTCCGGAGAGCTTCTTCGGTAATTTTATTCACGGCTTGTTGTATTTTGTGCCTATCTACATGGTGACCTTTATTGCCGGTGGTATTGCGGAAGTGGTGTTTGCCATGGTGCGCGGCCATGAGGTGAATGAAGGTTTCTTTGTTACCTCGATTCTGTATACGCTGACTTTGCCACCGACAACCCCATTATGGATGGTTGCACTGGGTATCTGGTTCGGCGTTATTCTGGGTAAGGAAGTGTTTGGCGGAACCGGTAAAAACTTTGTCAATCCGGCACTGGCTGGGCGCGCCTTCCTCTACTTTGCTTATCCGGCTTATATGTCGGGGGATGCAGTATGGGTGGCTGTGGATGGTTATACCGGTGCAACAGCACTGTCCGGTGCGGCTGCGAATGGTCTGGCGGGTATCGCGGAAACCGGTCTGACCTGGTGGGATTCCTTCCTTGGCTTTATGCCGGGTTCAATCGGTGAAACCTCAACCCTGGCGATTTTGCTGGGTGGCAGCTTCCTGTTGTTTGCACGTATTGCCAGCTGGCGTATCGTGGCCGGTGTCATGATCGGCATGGTGGGTACTTCACTGTTGTTTAATATGTTCAGTCTGGGCGGCGACTATAATCCGATGTTTAGTCTGCCCTGGTACTGGCATCTGACGCTGGGTGGTTTTGCCTTCGGTATGATGTTTATGGCGACCGATCCGGTGACTGCTGCACACACTAACCTGGGGCGCTGGTATTTCGGTATTCTGGTGGGTGTGATGACGGTGATGATCCGGGTCGTCAACCCGGCCTTCCCTGAAGGCATTATGCTGGCGATTCTGTTTGCGAATATTTTTGCCCCGTTAATTGATCACTTTGTGGTACAGGCAAACATCAAGCGCAGACAGCAGCGTCTGGCGGCTTCAGGAGGTGCGTCATGAGTATGATCAGTGATTTTCTGGAAATGCCGAATGACAGCACGAAAAAGACCATTATTGTGGCGACTGTGCTGTGTTTAGTTTGCTCTATTCTGGTCTCCGGTGCGGCAGTGGTGCTGAAGCCGGTTCAGGATGCAAACAAGGCGCTGGATAAAAAGCGTAATATCTTGCAGATTGCCGGGTTGATGGAAGAAGGCAAAACGGTTGATGAGCTGTTTGCACAGGTTGAGCCGAAGGTGGTTGATCTGGCTAGCGGCGAATATGTGACTGATGTTGATCCTGCGACCTTTGATGCCCGTGCTGCAGCGGTTGACCCTAAGCAGAATGTGGTGCTGACCAAGGAGCAGGATATTGCTTCAATTAAGCGTCGAGCCAAATATGCGACGGTCTATCTGGTTCGTGATGCCGGCGGAGCCGTTGAGAAAATCATCCTGCCGGTCAGTGGTTATGGTCTGTGGTCGACGCTGTATGGCTTTATGTCTTTGAGCAGTGATGCCAATACCATTACCGGTTTCGGTTTTTATGAGCATGCTGAAACTCCCGGTCTCGGCGGTGAAGTGGATAACCCGAAATGGAAAGCGCTGTGGGACGGCAAGCAGCTGTTTAATGAACAGGGCGATATTGCACTGGATATCGTGAAAAGTGCAGCGCCGGACAGTAAATATCAGGTTGACGCTTTATCAGGTGCAACGCTGACCAGTAATGGTGTGGAGAACCTTGTTCATTTCTGGGCAGGTGAAAATGGTTTTGGCCCCTATCTGCAAAAAGCACGTAGCGGAGGTGAGTTATGAGTGAGACCCGTAAGGTATTAATTGACCCTTTGGTCGATAATAATCCGATTACACTGCAGATTCTGGGAATCTGTTCGGCACTGGCGGTGACCAGCTCACTGAAAAATGCACTGCTGATGGCGGTGGCGCTGACCGCGGTGGTGGCCTTTTCCAACGCTTCCATCTCTGCCATCCGCAACCATATTCCGAGTAATATCCGGATTATTGTGCAGATGACGATCATCGCTTCACTGGTTATTGTGGTGGATCAGATTATGCGTGCCTATGCCTATGATACGGCTAAGCAATTATCGGTATTTGTCGGTCTGATTATCACTAACTGTATCGTTATGGGACGTGCCGAAGCCTATGCCATGAAAAATGGGGTGGGGATGAGCTTCCTTGATGGTATTGGTAATGGTTTGGGTTATAGCCTGTTACTGGTGGTGGTTGCCGTGTTCCGCGAGCTGTTTGGTTCAGGTACTTTGCTGGGCTTTGAAATCCTCAAGCTGACTAAAAATGGGGGCTGGTATGAGCCGAATGGTCTGATGCTGCTGCCGCCGAGTGCGTTCTTTATTATCGGCCTGATTATCTGGGCAGTACGTACCTGGAAGCCGGCGCAGGTGGAGCAGCCTGACTTTAAAATTCATGAACAACACGCCTTGGGCGATCGCTAACAGGAGATAAAGACATGGAAGCGATGCTGAGTTTATTCTTTAAGGCGGTGTTCGTTGAGAACATGGCACTGACCTTCTTCCTCGGGATGTGCACCTTTATTGCGATCTCGAAGAAAATCAGTACGGCTATTGGTTTGGGGGTTGCGGTCATGGTGGTGCAAATGATCACCGTGCCTGCCAATAATCTGATTCTGAATGTGTTTCTGAAAGAAAATGCCCTGCTGGCGGGTGTTGATCTGCGTTTTCTGGGGCTGATCAGCTATATCGGTGTGATTGCCGCGATGGTACAGATTCTGGAAATGTTCCTCGATAAGTTTGTACCGGCGCTTTACAACGCGCTGGGTGTGTTCCTGCCGCTGATTACGGTGAACTGTGCCATTCTGGGTGGCTCGCTGTTTATGGTTGAGCGTGACTACACCTTTGGTGAGAGTGTTGTGTATGGCGTAGGTAGTGGTTTCGGCTGGGCACTGGCGATAGTGGCGCTGGCCGGGGTGCGCGAAAAACTGAAATACAGTGATGTGCCGGAAGGATTGCAGGGGCTGGGTATTATCTTCATTACGGTGGGGCTGATGTCGCTGGGCTTTATGGCTTTCTCCGGTATTCAGTTGTAAGGACAGGAGCAGAACAATATGACAACCGTATTTTTAGGTGTATTACTGTTTACACTGATTGTACTGGCTTTGGTGGCGGTCATTCTGTTTGCCCGTTCTAAACTGGTGGCAACCGGTAATGTAAGCATTCTGATTAATGATGAAAAAACCTTTGAAGTGGCGCCGGGCGGAAAATTGCTGGGTGCGCTGGCGGATAAGGGGCTGTTTGTTTCTTCTGCCTGTGGCGGTGGCGGTACTTGTGCCCAGTGTAAGGTGAAGGTACTGGAAGGTGGCGGCTCATTGCTGCCAACCGAAGAAACGCATATCAACCGTCGTCAGGCGGCTGCAGGTGAGCGTCTGGCCTGTCAGGTTGCTGTGAAGCAGGATATGAAAGTTGAGGTTCCGGAAGAAGTCTTTGGCGTCAAAAAGTGGGAGTGCACAGTGCGTTCCAATGACAATAAAGCTACTTTTATCAAGGAATTGGTACTTGAGCTGCCTGAAGGTGAGAAGATTGATTTTCGCGCTGGCGGTTATATTCAGATTGAATGTCCGCCCCATGATCTGAAGTATTCGGAGTTTGATATTCCTGAAGAGTATCGTGGTGACTGGGATGAGTACAAGATGTGGGATATTGAATCTCATGTCAGAGAGCCGGTAATTCGTGCTTACTCAATGGCCAGTTATCCGGAAGAAGACGATATTATCATGCTGAATGTGCGTATCGCTTCGCCGCCTCCGGGTACTGATTATCCGGCAGGTCAGATGTCTTCGTATATTTTCAACCTGAAGCCGGGCGATAAGGTAACTGTCTCCGGGCCATTCGGTGAGTTCTTTGCACGTAAAACAAAGAATGAAATGGTGTTTGTGGGCGGTGGTGCCGGTATGGCGCCGATGCGTTCACATATTTATGACCAGCTGCGCCGGATTAAGGAACAGGATCGCAAGATGACCTTCTGGTATGGTGCGCGTAGTTTACGTGAAGCGTTCTATGTCGAGGAGTTTGATCAGCTGGCTGCAGAAAACCCGAACTTTGAGTGGCATATGGGGCTGTCTGATCCGTTGCCGGAAGATAACTGGGAAGGTTACACCGGATTTATTCACAATGTTCTGCTGGAAAACTACCTGAAGGATCATCCGGCACCGGAAGAGTGTGAGTACTATCTATGCGGGCCGCCAATGATGAACTCATCGGTTATTCAGATGTTAATTGATTTGGGTGTTGAGCCTGAGAATATTATGCTGGATGATTTTGGTGGTTGATAATTTAGCGAGATAAAACCGTAACGGAATAAAAAAAGGGGTGCAAAATGCACCCCTAAACCGCTAGGAGGAGATCAGACTAACGTCCGATCACTAGCGATTATAATATTGCTGCAATGCACAAATCAAGACAGATTTTCCTGAATTTCAGACTTTTTATCCGTTTGGTTAATTTAATGAGGTATTTTTATGCAGGTTTTTTTTCTGACATTCATTATCTTTGGGTTAGCCATGTTCGGTTTGGCAATCGGCTGGCTATTCAATCAGCGCGCCCTGAAGGGGAGCTGTGGAGGTGTGTCGGCCGTACCCGGAATGGAAGATCATCAGTGTTCCTGTTCTTCGCCCTGTGAGAAGCGCAAAGAGCGCATGCGCCGGGAAGCAAATGGTTTGGAAAGTAAAGAAGAAGTGATAGAGTTTAAGGTATAAGAAGAGTTATTAACCATTAGGAGACAAGACCATGCCTGCCCCACCTCTGCAAGTACGTAATTATATGTCCCGCCGCTTTGCGACACTGTCAGAAGGGCAGGATGTTAGCGAAGCGATTAAGCTGTTTACCGAGCGTGATTTGTTTGGTGCAGCTATTTTGGATAACCTGGGAAACATGGTTGGTATTTTGTCGATTACAGACTGTATTGGTGAGGCGATCAAGGAAGGTTTTGATGCCGGTGCGTATCGAAAAATCAGTACCCTGATGTCCAGAGATGTTCGCTCAGTTGATGTTGATGACAATATTCTTGATGTGGCCAAAATGTTTATGGAGCAGCCCTACCGGCGCTATCCTGTGATAGAGGATAACCGGGTTGTCGGCGTGATTACCCGTCTTGAGGTTCTGAAAGCGCTCTCTAAAATTGGCCATGCAGGCGTTGCAGTTTAAATTATTACCTGTTTTGTATTTGTGCTGATGACAGGGCTGGTGTATGCCTGAATTGCCTGAGGTCGAAACAACCCGGCGCGGTATTGAGCCGCATATTTGCGGGAATGTGATCCGCGAAGTTGTTGTACGTCAGCCCAAATTGCGCTGGCCTGTTTCTAACCAGCTGCGACAGTTAATTGGGGCTGAAGTGTCTGCAGTGAGCCGCCGTGGTAAATACTTGCTGCTGGAAACAGTCAGTGGTACCTGTCTCATCCATCTGGGTATGTCCGGTAGCCTGCGAATCACTTCTTTAGCCGTGGCCGCTGAAAAGCATGATCATGTTGATATTGTGTTCGGGAATGGCACTGTATTGCGTTTACGTGATCCGCGCAGGTTCGGAGCTGTGCTGTGGGCAGGTTGTGGTGAGCTGCATCCCCTGTTGACCAAGCTCGGGCCGGAGCCACTAACAGATGAGTTTAGCGGCGCATATCTTTACGAAAAATCCCGTAACCGTCGTGTCAGCATCAAAGCATTTATTATGGATGCACATGTGGTCGTCGGGGTTGGGAATATTTATGCGAATGAAGCCTTGTTTGCTGCGGGCATAGATCCCCGGCGGGCAGCAGGGCAGGTTTCGCTTAAGCGTTACCACTGTCTGGGCGGTGAGATCAAAAAGGTGTTATCCCGGGCGATTGAGCAGGGTGGTACAACGTTACGTGATTTTGTCAGAGAAGACGGGCAAAGCGGTTATTTTCAGGTCGATCTGAATGTTTACGGGCGTGGAGCGCAACCCTGTAATACGTGTGGAGCCCTGATCCTGCAAATCAGGCAGGCGCAACGTTCCAGTTGGTTCTGCCCGAATTGCCAGCATTAGCGGGGTTATTCATAGTTATGATAATGGCGTTGCTCGGGCTCAGCTTTCTCAATCACGCCACACAACATCAGTTCACGCAGAATCTGGCGGCGGACACCGCGTTGAATGCCTGCGCTTATCCCGGCTTTGTAAAAGGCGTAACATGGTACGCTGATAATTGCCAGACCAATCAGAAAGTAAAAAACCATGTCTAACATACTGAGTCCCTTATATTTATAATTGCTGCTATTAGAATACGTTGAATACCCTGAACAGAAAATTTACTGTTGCGCCCATGCTCGACTGGACCGACAGGCACTGCCGTTATTTTCATCGCTTGCTGACTCAGAAAGCAGTTTTGTATACGGAAATGGTGACGGCCGGTGCGATTTTACATGGTGATGCAGAACGTCATCTGAGGTTCCATCCGGCGGAGCATCCGCTGGCGTTACAACTGGGTGGCAGTGAACCTGCGGATATGGCGCGGTGCGCGCAGATTGCTCAGTCTTATGGCTATGATGAAGTCAATATTAATGTCGGTTGTCCCAGTGAACGGGTGCAACGCGGGGCATTTGGTGCCTGTTTGATGGCTGAGCCACAGTTGATTGCAGAATGTGTGAAAGTGATGCAACCTGAGGTGGATATACCCGTCACTGTGAAGCATCGTATCGGTATTGATGATCAGGAAGATTATGCGGATATGGCACGTTTTGTCGAAACGGTGGCTGACGCGGGCTGCCGGACGTTTATTGTGCATGCGCGCAAAGCCTGGCTGAAAGGACTCAGTCCGAAGGAAAACCGTGATATTCCGCCGCTGCGCTATGAGCTGGTGTATGAGTTGAAACAGGCCTTTCCAGAGCTGGAAATTATCATTAACGGTGGCATCACCACGATTGAACAGTGTCAGCAGCATCTTGAGCAGGTAGACGGTGTGATGGTCGGGCGTGAGGCCTATCATAATCCGTGGATGCTGGCGCAGGTTGATGCGCTGTTTTATGGTAAACCGGCTCCTGTCAGTCAGCGCAAACAGGTGTTGCCAGCGTTATATAAATATGTTGAGCAACAAACTGCCGATGGCGTGTATCTGGGGCATATCAGCCGCCATATTCTGGGGCTGTTTCAGGGGCTTCCCGGCGCGAAAAAATGGCGGCGGCATATTAGTGAGAATGCACATAAACCCGGTGCCGGGGTGGAGGTGCTGCAGGCGGCAGCGGAGTTTGTGCGTGAGTTTGAGTAGCGGGTTATCGTTTATTCAATATTCTGGATCTGCTTGTTGATCAGAAAAAATAAACTTATTAATTTCAGTTAGTTATAAAAATTTATCTGTCATTTTTCTTAAATCTGCTATCATTTCTGCACCATGAGGTATATATATTGCTGATTCGATAAAAAATTTTGAATTTAGCGAGAGTTGACCCAGTTAAGAATTTCTCTATAACGCCACCCTATGCTACCAGCTCCTAAGGGTACACGGGCAGGAAATTCCCCTTTTCGTTCCAGTCTCCAAATGGTTGTTCGGGACAATCCAGTCATATCTTGTACTTCTTTGGCTCGCAGTATCTTATCTGGCAATGTTTGGTTAGCTACTTTGGGTACTTCGCCTGATACACTGTTCAGCAGGTGTTGGAGCAACTGATAGCCAAAAAACTCGATCTGGGTATCCGTCACAGTGATATACTCAAGTTTGCCTTGTCGCTGAAGTTTTTTCACTTCATTAACCGGGCAACGCAGGAATAGGGAAGCTTCACTCAGTGTGAACCGCTGATAAAGTGCGATTCCCATACTATCAGCCATCATACTCAGATTGTCTTGAAATGGTGGCTCCATAGTTTCCTAAAAACAGGCAATATTTTGACGATCAGTCACAGAGTGACACCCTATTGAGCCTTATATTATACTCACACTATGTCTACTAATGCTCACATCTTTCATCCTAGTGGCAACAGCCTTCAGGAGCGTATTCACTCATACAGAGCTATATTGGCTTCTTACAGGAATCTGGAAGCGAATATAGAGCGTATACATGACAAAGAATGGTCAGACCGTTTAGGAACGGCTGAGGAGCTTGAAGAGGCACAAGTAATCATTAGTAATAGCTTAAAAGTTGCCTCTGATGCTATTGATGCTTCAGAACTTAGGGAAGCTAAAGCACAAGGTATGCTTACTCAGGATGATCTGAAGGTCATTGCCAGACTTGAGCGGGAAACAGAAATGCAAATTATCAGGGATGACAGGTTGTCAAATAATCAACAGCTTAGGCAGAAAAACAATCTGTTTCGTCACTAATGTATGAAAATTTACCTGGATAACTGCTGCTTTAACCGACCGTATGATGATCAGCTTCAGCTAAGAATTCGACTTGAAACTGAGGCAAAGCTCCAGATTCAGTCAGATATTCGTGCTGGGAATCATGAGCTGGTTTGGTCTTATATGTTGGATTATGAAAATGGCAGGAACCCTTTTCAGGAACGTAAGGACAGAATTGCTACATGGCGTGATTATGCAAGCAGTTTTATGGCTGGTACTGATGAAGTGCTTGAAATAGCCTCTGCTGTGCAAGATAACGGAGTAAAGAAATTGGATGCTTTGCATATTGCCTGTGCCATGTATGCAAATGCAGATTTTTTTATTACAACAGATGATGGGATTATTAAAAAAACCAAGTCTATCCAAACACTTAGGGTGGTTGACCCGATTGATTTTATCAAGGAGCTATCATTATGATCACTGATACTGAAATCAAGGTGAAAGGTCTTCAGATGTTAGCCAAACATTTGGGGGATGTTGAAGCCGAACGGTTTGTTGCACTCATCCAGCGGGAACCTTTTGATTACACGAAATGGCGACAAGATTTAGATGATGACCTGAGCCTTGAAGAAATTAGCCAGAAGGCTATGGACTATCAAAGTCAGATAAAACAGGCTTCCTGAGATAAAACTTGCTTTTCCCCGCTCATGGATAAAATAGTATCCAATATAGCACCATAACCACTATCCCATGAAAAAAGCCTGACCATCAAATACTGTCCTGCTCCATAAAGACGAACAGATGCGTGACATCAAAGCCAGTCCTGACTACCAGCCTGTGCAACTGGACTTGTTCCAGATGCTGGTGAATGACAACTATTCCAACAGTGTTGAACTATACCAGACCCTGCCGGATGTGTTCAGCGGGAAACAGGACAAACTCAGGAACCCGGATGGTTCCTTGCCCGTATTAAGCCGCAAAGGGATGTACAATAAAACACCTTATACACTGGACATATCACCCGCCAATATTAGCATCACTGAACCAGCTACCAAGCGCAAGAGGAAACAAGCCTTTTATAAAACGGTGGTGGCGGAATTTGTGGAGCATGCTTTGTATAAGCTGTCCGTTTCTGAAGGGTTCTTCCTGAACGATGCTGAGGTGCAAACTGACCAGTTTGGCCTGATTACCACCTACTACCAAGTCAAAAAAGAGCTGCAAAAAATGGGCAAGAACTACAGCTACCAACAAATCAAAGATGGGTTGGCGATTCTGGCCTGATTGCGTTATGAACTCTCTGGGGAGATCAACAAGCACTATGGGTTGGAAAGCTATTTCTCGCCGATTGACCTGACCATCAAAAATGACCGCAAGAATCCATACCATTCTGAGCTGTACATCACGTTCAATAAGCTCATTTCCAAAAAAATTCTGGCGCTGGATTGGCGTAGTTTTAATTATAAGGAGTTCATGAAAATAGCAGGGAGCCTGTGAAGAGCCTTGTTTATGCGCCTGACCTACCGCTTCCAGCAGGCTGACCCTGAAAAAGGTTATCATTTTCTCTTATCCAGCCTCATACAGGAAGGGATGCTACAGGAAGATCTGATCACTACGAATATCAAGAAAATCAAAGGCGCTCTGGAAGACTGCCGTTATATTATTGACCGCTATGAGTACGAAGAAGTCTATGTAACCAATCCTGACACGAACCGACAGCAGCTTATAGATTTCAAGGTAGTGGTTTACCCCACACAGCAGTTCCAGCAAGAGCAATACCGGCTCAATGCCCATCACAAGAACATAGAAAACTACCGACTTACTGGAGAAGGCAAGGCAGTTATCAAGCCCATGAGGGATAAATATCCGAGCAGTTATGATTATCAACAGTATCAGCAGGACAAGGAAATTTTTGAACAAGCCAAGCTTACCCAATCAAAAACAGTAGTCAGTTCTGGGTGAGCTACAGGGGTAAAATTAGTGAGTTCTAGAGCCTGTCGTCACGCAACAGGCTAATCCAAATATAAATTTCACTGATGGCTTGCTTCATGCAATTTTGGCCCACAGCATAAAACAACGTATCTGCACCGCAGCCTCAAACGATTTCACATTTTTCGCATAGCGAAAGGCAATCCCCCGCCACTGCTTCAAATGCAAAAAAGCATTTTCGACCAAATGGCGATGTTTATACAACACCTGATCGTGCTCCCTGGGTTCGCGACGATTCTTTTTTGAGGGAATCACCGGTTCCATACCCTGTTTCCGTGCCTGAGCCAGCAATTCATCCACATCGTAAGCTTTATCTGCCATCAGATAATCCGCTTCAAACCCCTCAATCAGATCGACAGCCTGTGTACAATCCGCACAGGTACCTTCTGTAACAATAAATCGGACTGGCATACCATGCGCATCCACGGCCAAATGTATCTTGGTGTTGACCCCCCTTTTGTTTTACTCATCGCCTGATTGCCACCGGTTGCACCGGCGGCATGAGGGTGTACTTTGACGTGGGAAGCGTCAATCATCAGCCATTCAAAATCCGGGTCGTCAATCAGTCGTTCCAGCAATGACTCCCAGACACCGCTATCACGCCAGCGACTGAAACGGCGGTGGGTGTTCTTCCAGTCGCCATAGTCCGGTGGTAAATCCCGCCAGGGTGCACCCGTTCTCAGAATCCAGAAAACCGCATTGATAAATTGGCGATTATCTTTGGCTATTCCACCATGCTGACCTGCCTGCCCCGGAAGGTGAGGGGCGAGTAAATTCCAAATGCGGTCAGATACATCGTGGCGGCGGTGGGCGGGTGATTTCATGGCAAGGACTCAGAAGTTTCATTAAGTCAGATTATACCAGTATTTGCCCATTTCGTGACGACAGGCTCTAGGTGAGCTACGGAAATTTCCAGTCAAAATTAGTCAGTTCTGGGTGAGTGCCAGCAAAAAACTTAGTCAGTTCTGGGTGAGCCAAAGCAGAATGTTAAAAATTTTAGTCAGTTCTGGGTGAGCTTCGTCAAAAACTCAGGCCGGATTGTTAAAAACTTAGTCAGTTCTGGGTGAGCTTCACAACAAGAAACTATGAATTAGTGAGTTCTGGGTGAGCTACAGACACAAAATTAGTCAGTTCTGGGTGAGCTACAGAAAACAGGAAGTTGATAACAAACAGAAAAAAAGCGACAAATCAGAGTCCTAACCTTATTCTTTAACCTTATTTCTTTATTTATTAGCTATAGTGGTCATGATGAAAAATCATCCCTGAATAAAGTGGAGGAGTTAGGTTAAGTATCTAATAAAAATTATTATTCTTATAAAAATTTGCTATTGAAAAAGAAAAATTTTCAAGGTGGTTTTGCTGCAACGGTTCCGGTTCAAAGAAAGTTTTGAAGGTTCCGCCGCCCGCCGCGCCTTGAAAATTTTTTAATTGGTAAAATTATTCTGATAGGGCACACAGCCATTCATTCACATCCTTATAGCCTTCATACAGATAGCCCATATCCACCATTTTTTGCCCCGTCAGGGCATCTTGGAAGTGTTTGAGGGTATTCCTACCCGGCACATCATTATCGAGAAAAAAATAGAGGGTTTCAGGCTGTTTTTCAGCAATGGCATCCATGACTTGTTTCCAGAGTGCCGTAGAATTCAGCACAACAGCGGTTTTGTTAAGTTGCTGGATATTTTTGTGCTGCCTGAGGTAAGTCAGGTAAGAAAGGAAATCCATGAAGCCTTCAAATATTAGCCAGTTATTCCGATCATCCCCACTCCCTTCCAATAGGGAAAAAGTCTTACCTGTACCGGCAAAACCTTTGAAATACTTGTTCCTGACCTCATACCCTTCACCATTTTGCCAACCCAGCGCAAAATACTGCCTGTCCTTATCCGGGTGTTTGAAAGTCACCTGTTTCAGATAATGTTTGGCAATGTTCGGTTCAATTCCCCTGTCTTGCAAATACTGGAGCAACGAGGGGTGCTGGAGTGGCTTGACCTGAAGCACCTGATGGTAGGTGCTGGGAACGACTTTTTCTTTTTCATTAGCAGAAGAAATTTTTTTGCTTGGAGCCATTTCTTCCAGATTAAATAGCCGTGGTTTTTCCTGATGTGTATCCTTGGATTTTTGCTGGGAATGGCTACTGTAGCTGTGCAGTCCCGAAGCATCCAGAATTGCTAATGCTTCCCTGACAGTTACATTTCTGACCTTACAGACCAAATCAATAATTTTCCCCCCTTCATTTGCCCCATGGTCAAACCATAGGTTCAATTCAGTATCTACTTTGAAAGAGGGGCTTTGGTCGCCTTCCCGGATAGGACTGTGATACCACAATTCCTTACCCTGTAAACGTGATTTTTGTGGTTTGATTCCCTCAACAGAGTCTAGGTATTCATGGATGGGAATGGTTTTAGCTTGATCTGCCCGCATGATCTTCAGTTAATAGTTACACTATTTCCATTATACGGTTTATTGTAGATAATCAACCTGAAAGCAGTGGTTTGCATCATATGAGTACGGAAAAATTGAGTAGCCAAGTCTTCCTTTGGAAAACCTTTTTCATTGTTTCAGCTATCTTGAACATATTATTGATGCTTATCCTCACGCCAATGTTGAGCGACAGACTGGATGAAAATATGGCTGCCCATGCTAACTGGCAGGAAATGAAAGAGCTGGAGGAGTCACTCCGTGAAATTATCCTGGAAGAGCTTGAGCGTCAATCGAGGCATCAAATTTAGGTTTAAGCGCTTCTTATCCAGCCTACTTTGTAGGGTGTTAAAATTATGTGTCAAAAAAAGCCTGCCTTTTCAAAGAAAAGGCAGGTAGGGGTTAAAAATCCAGTTTCAGTTGTTCCTTGTACTGATCCAGCTTTTCATACGGAATATCTCCCTCCTTGATGGCACGGTACAGGTTCATAGGGTTTTCAGCTCTGACTGTTTGGGATTCAGAGACACTCTGGGCAGGATGTTTTTCTTGGTTCTGCTTCCGTCTGATCTTGAATTCCCATAGTCCCAAATGATGGGCGGGTGTATGGAAATATTCCTTAACCTCCTGTGTCAGGGTATTGCCCACCACAATCTCAGCCGGGACATTCCACAATGAAAGTTGCAGGTGGCACATCCGTGCCACTACCGGGTCAACATCAATCGCAGATACCCAGATCGACTCAGCAGAATTCAAGCCTTCACTGATCAGGCAATTTACATAAGCAAGAATCATCCCACCAGCACCACAGGCAGGCTCATACAGGGTAATGAATTCTTCCCGCTCAACTTGTTCCCTGGGATTTCCAGTCATCATGTTTGCCATGAGCTGTGAAAGCTCAGGCGGTGTGAAGAACTGTCCAGAGTCTTTGTTGCTGATTTCCAGTTCAAGATACAGTGGCCCTAATACATCGGCTGGTTTAGGTTCCAACATATCAGTGATCAAGCTCAACATACGTTGAGCCAGTTTGAGCTTGTCCTTACTGTACTTTCCGGCAATTTCAAGGTAACGCTCTTCTGTTTCCTGTCTTTGGGGAATGGCATTCTGGAAGGCGAAGCTCCACATATGCACCAGATCACTCCATCCCTGATAGGGATGGTTGTGCCCTGAAAACTCACGGAACAATCGGATAAACTCGGCTTTTAAATTACTTTCCAGCATAGTTAATTCCTCTTTTTGGGCAAACTAGCTGGACAACCAGCTTATTTGCTGGTTGATAAAAGTGATTTAATCATACTGAAAAAGTTAGATTGTCAAATGGAATTCATGATGCTTGTTTTGGTTTTATAGAACAGGATAAATCCCTGAAGGGATTTATTTACCTTGCTGCTAAAGATAACTATAGGGAGCAGCCCCTTTTCTAGTGAATACCCGCTAATAGTGGAGGGGTTTATAATAATGCTTTAAAAGGTTATCATATTTTTTGCGATTATCAAGGTAGTATTTTTCCGCTTCGCTCCAAAATCTCCACCTATGACAGCCTTAAAAAATATGTCCTATTATCTTCGCATTATTATAATGCATTTATATCTTAATTATATTATTATGAGCAATAATTTGTTAAAGCAAGTAAGGAAACGGATGAAAGGCTATAAATTATCACGACCAGCCTTTTACATGAGTATAGGCGACAATCCTTTTGTCCCAGTGAAATTAGTTACTATTGATTGAGGGTGATCTTGGTATTTGGACTGGGTATTCAAAAAAATTATGAATGGCTATGTGCTATACTGAGTTTGAATATAAAGAGGGTATCATTTCGTCAGCATGGGAGTTAGTAGATATTAGAAACTTAGACTCTAAATTGGTTGAGGTTGATGAGTTTTTTGAGCCTGATAAGATTGGAAATCTTGTTGAGTAAATAAAGGAACCCCGCTAGGGGCTTCTTTAGTTTATACTTAAACTTGCTATTATGAAGTGATCACATAATATTATTTGTAGCATGAAATTAAAAAATCAGATCTTTTGTCAAAGTATACCCAAAGTAAAGCCTACCATCAATCCAAGTGATAGAAGTGACTTTTCTTTTTCACTAGCAGCGAAAATTTTTTTATCCCCCTGATACTTCCCCTGTTTTCAGCCGAAAAATTTTCTTAGGTTGCCCCGACCACACCTGCCAGAGTAAAATCTCTGGGTATATGATGGCAAGATTGCAAGTTCCCAGGGAACATTCGGGCTAACCCGCCCGAGTGCCCCCGAACTTGCATCTTGCCAAGGGCGCTGCCCTTAGAATCCCGTGAGGGGGATTTTAAAAAATTCCCCCTTCAAACCCCCTTAACATAGCACCATTATGAAATCAGAACAAAGGAAAGCTTACGAGAAAGCTTATAAGGCAAAGTATTCCCAAACCCACCGGAAAATTACGGTTACGGTGACTAATACAGAATACCGCGACTTTGCCAAACAAGCCAAAGCAGAAAATACTAAAGTGTCTACCTTAGTCAGGAATATGGCTTTGGCTTATTTGCATAATGAAGTATTATTACCAGTAGCAGTAGAGAAGGAATTAGCAGAGCTGAAATTCCTGATCCGTAACATTGCCAATAATGTTAATCAAATGGCACATTATTCCAACACCTTGCACAGGATGGTGGAAGAACAGGACTTGTTGATAGAATTGAAGAAACTGGAAGGCACCATAGTGGAGTATACCAACAAACGCTTTCAACGTGAGTAATCGTTAGTGGCTTAATTACTAAGAGACTGTCCCATGATTATTAAGAGCATGAGCCGCAAGGTTCCAAGCTTTGACCAGCTAATCAATTATATGGATGCAGGTGCATCCAGCCGGACAGATAATATCTACTATAATTTGTACTCCCGTAAGCCTGAAGGTATTTATGATGAATTCATGGATAACAGCCAGTACCTGAAACGCCGTAAAAATGGTGTGTATATGTACCATGAAGTTATTTCCATTACCCGTAGCCAGCAGATCAGTGAAAAGGAGCAAATTGAAATTTTGCGTAAGGTGGTTTACCAGTATATTCAGGACAGGGCAAAAGATAACTTGGTGTATGGGGTTTTGCATGATGAAAAAGCGGATAACCTGCATTACCACCTGTTAATCAGTTCCAACCATTTGGAAAGTACAAAACGCCACCGTTTAAGCAAGGCTGACTTTGACAAAGCTAAGCGTAATTTGGAATTGTATGTTTTGGAATGCTACCCCGAACTGGAGCAGAAACAACTGATCAGTAAAAAACGCGGGGCTAAAGCAAAAGGAAATACTGATAGCCTGTCCAACAAAGGGCGGGAGATGCAGCGCCGGACTGGAAAAACACCACAACGTGACCGTGTTAAGGCTAATCTGGAGCGGATATTTGCAGCCGCCACCAGTCATGCTGAACTGATTGAATTGCTGGAATCAGAACGCCTGAAATTATACAAACGGGGTAAACATTGGGGTGTCCTAGATGAAAGCACCAACAGGAAACACCGCTTTGCCACTTTGGGGCTTGCAGAAGCTTTTCATGAGCTGGAAAAAACGCTGGCACAGTCACAACAAGCTTTTTCTGAAGAAACCAGAGCTGAAACCCGGCAAGCAGAGACTAAAGCTACGTCTGAGGATGAGGTTATCAACCCACAAAACCCTGATAGGAACCAGCCTGATGAACAGCAAAAGAAACATAGCAAACCAGAATCCTCTGCTAAACCAGAGAACAAAGCAGAAGGGACTAAACAGTCCCCTGCTGCTGAGGCAGAGCAAGCCAGCCGGGAAGCAGAGATGAAAGACTTTCGCCAGAAACAGGCAGAACGAAAAGCAAAGCTACAGAGTAAACGTTGAATCCGGCAAATTATTTTTGACTCAAAGTACAATGTGAATAGAGTATTGAATGGTATGAAATATCAGCAACGTTCCTTTAATTCCTTAAAGTCAAAGGCTTATGGCAGACCATTCTCCCGCTAAATTTGTCCTGACCTTACCTTTCAAGATCATGTGGAAGGTAGCGGTGTTTTTGTTTAAGGGCAAAATTCTGAGGAAAGAGGAAGGGGCTACCTTTGGTAGGCGCTGGGAATATGGCCTTTATCTGAACGCCCGAAACAGGGGGCTACTGCTGGACGGTGACAGCCTTAAGCTGTCTGAAAATGAGAGCTTTCAGAATGTATGCTGTATTGCCCGTGTGGGAGCTGGAAAAACCAGCCGTTATATTATCCCGAATGTGCTTGCCAGAGCTAACAAACAATGTTCCCTGATTATTAATGATCCCAAGGGCGAAGTGTACAGTGCGACTTCCAACTATATGCGCTCAAAAGGGTTTGAGGTATTGGTGCTGAATGTTGAAGACCCTGAACATTCTTGTGGTTTTAACCCGTTATGGGATGCCCATACACCGATAGAACTGGATCAGATTGCCGAAATTCTGGTGAAGTGCGGTAGTTCCGGCAATGACAAGGACAGCTTTTGGGAAAAGGGTGCAACCCGCTTTGTTTCGGTTTTTTTACAATGCCTGAAGAACGCTGAACAGGATAACCCCCATTATAATACCCTGACTAACCTGTATTACCTGTTCCAGAACTTTGGCAGTGATGGCAGCAAACTGGACAGTTGGATGGCTCGCTATACCATTGACCCTGATGACCCCAGTGATAAGCGGCTATGGAATGAATGGAAAGGGGTGTTGACTGGTAATGAGGAGGGGGTACAAAGTTTTGTGCTGAATGCTATTACTGCCCTGAAAGCCATGTCTAACCCAAATCTTGCCCGTCTAACCGCCCGTTCTGATTTTAGCCTGGAGGATATTCGGCGACGAAAGACTATTATTTATGTGATCACACCGCCGCAGCTAATGAGTTACTACGCCTTCTTTATCAGCCTGTTTTTCAGAAGTGTTTTTAATGCCTGTATGCGGCAATTACCTGATAAGAAAACTTTGCCTTTGTATGTGTTGTACGATGAGTTTGGTCATTCAACGATCCCTAATTTTGTTGAAACCATAAACACTATCCGTGCTTACAAAGTAAGTATCAGTATTGTATTGCAAAGTATTGCCCAGCTTGACTCAAAGTATGGCAGGGCGAATGCCCGTGCCATACTGGGTGGTTTTGCCACTTACCTGAGTTATGCAGGCAGCGACCCGGATACGGCCTCATTTTTTGAGCGGATTATTGGTAAAAAGCGTATTACCCAACACCCGGACGATATAGAAAAGTATGTTGAACATTACCGTGAGCAGAACCTGATTAATGCCAATGAAGTCAGAACCATGAAGGATAACCAAGTGTTAATTGTGACCAAGAACCGTGACCCGGTTCTGCTACCCAGTTGGGGGTACTACCAGATTGGACGCTACAAATGGATGGTACGCAAAGGGGAATATAACCCCCCGGCTGGTGAACCTTTTGTACTACAGTACCTGAAGTTTTGAGATGAGCCTGAATAATATTGGGTTGGCAATCATTTTTCTGGCAACAGGGTATCTGGGCGGCTGGCTATTCCGGGCTGATGGGGATGCCCGCCAGCGGTTTGGTCTCATTGTTGCGTTCTTTGTGGTCTATAGTGCTTTCTTCCTGCAACTGTGGGCATTGCTGAAGCTGGGGATATTACAGGAATGGCTGTATACCGGGCTTTATAGTGTTGGTTTTATCTACAGGTTCTTCTTCAGGCATGGATAACTGGCATACAGCAATCATCCTTTCCTTGATGGCCTTTGGTACCGGGCATGCTGTGTTCCGCTCACGGGTAGGCTTCTGGAAGTTTCTGCTGTTTGTGATGATCGGCTTGCCCTTGTATTTAGAATTTCAGGGTGTCAGCTTTTTTCCTTTGACTGTTATTTGCCTGATGCTGGGTTTTGCGTATGCCCACCGGGATACGGTGATGGTCATACTTGAAAATGTTTGGTACAGGATAAGCTGTATGGCTGGTTTATTTCGCCATCATGATAGTGGTGCTAACAGTCAACAATCCAACCACAGACATAACCCGGATTCAGGGCGTAGCCATTCAGAGGCTGCACAGCAGACATGGCAGGAAGAGCAAGCCAGACGTGAACAAGAGGCTAAAGCCCAACGTCAGCAACAGCAGCAAAAGTCAGGTCAGCAACATGGACATCAGGAAAGGAAGAACAATAAGCCCAAGTCTGAACGGGAACAATGGAAGCGGAAAAAAGCGGAGTACCAGCAGCGCCGGGAACAACAACGCCAGCATGAACAAAAAAAACAGGAATATCAGCAAGAGCAAAAACGGACAGGCTCAACCTCCAGTGAAGTGACCACACCAGAACGGGATACCCGCAACCCAATGGAAGTATTGGGCTTGCAACCCGGTTTTACCGCTGAGGAATTGAAGAAAGCTTATAAACGGGAAAGCGCCCGTTGCCATCCTGACCGCTGGCAAAACAAACCAGAGGCAATCCGCAAGATGATGGAGCAGGAACAAAAACAGGTGAACTGGGCTTATCAACAGTTGAAGTGATGCTTAACCTTCTGCCAGCGGTTTTCTGCATGTTCTATTCCAATACTGAAAATCATCGCTTGGCGTTCGGGTGCTATTCATCGTTATCCTCAATGGGATAACCAACCACTGATGCCATTATACAAAGCAGTTTTAAGGGCTGCTTTTTTGTTATGTATGGTATTAGCAGTCTCTTAAAAAAACAAGTGTCAAATGCTTTTTGAAAATATCTAAAGGAAGCCATCTGATACTTTTCCTATGACTATCATTTATCCAATTTTTTCAAAAAATGTTTCACGCCATTGGACACCTGTTTTCTGCATTGTGCATTCATCAGTAGGATTCATTATCCTGCATTTTATACTTAATGATTTATTATGATGAATGACGTATCTGAACTTCAATGATAGTTTTGTCCTTTTGGTTATCTGGATGTGAAAGCCTGTTGTATGGTTGGGGATGGACTATGACTGACTGAGTATGATTTATTTGAAATTATTGATGACTTCAGGGAAAGTATTGGTGCTGAGTGTTTTGATAGTATTGATCCCGTTCACTGCGTGCTTGAACATGCCTTACAACTAGCCAGAAATGAGATTGACACAATAACAGGCTATGACTTTATTAATGATTATTCAGGCTCTGGTTCAGAAATTTATACTTATGGGAACTATATGTGCAGTTCCTACGACTGGTCAGAGGGTGCGTTGGAGGAGTTGACGGAGAAGGTGAAGCCACATTTAGCTACACTGCTTGAAAACAAGTATTGCTGCTACTTCTTTTCTGAATTGGGTATTGGGGCGTAGTATCCCCCTTATTTTGTTGATTTCTGCCTTCAGTCTGTGTTCAGATAATTGGTCACAAGCCTACGTTGGGGTTGTCATTATTGGCTGATACGGTTTCGGTAGCAAATGGATATTAAACGGCTTTTCAAAGTTTGGGTCATGGGTGACTTCTCAGACATAGAGAAAGAGGCCAAAAGGCAGCAATGGTTGGAAGATCAGTTAGTAAAAGACAAAAATAAAATGAGCTGGGTAGAACGGCTCAAGGAAAACATAGGGGAATGGGTGCTTGGTAATTTTTCTAATAGGGAAGCTAGGAATCGAAACGAGAAAAGAAAAGCATATTATGAAGAGTTAAAGAAACGTAAGAGAGAATTAAAAGAAACTAGGCTTTCAAAGTCATATAGTTCAAAAAAGAGTTTGAAAATAAAATGATTGTTTATTCCTGAAATATTTTGACATTGTAATACGGAATATTACAATGTACTTAATATATTATTTATAAATAATAAATGCAAACAATATCTACTGTCCCATTTTCAATGCGTATTGATAGAAGGGTTAAAAAATCTCTTGATTTAGAAGCAAAAAAACTGGATAGGACAGCTTCTTATGTTGTTAGTAAAGCTATTAAAAGTTATCTTGACTCAAAAGAGAACGAAAGGTTGGCTATACAAGATGCCCTGAGAAAAGCTGATAAGGGTGAATTTATCTCAAGCTGATCTGTAAGAAAATGGTTTGCTTCTTTATGAACAGATAATGAGCTTCCTAAACCAAAGCCAGATACATTTCTAAAATAATAATTAAATGAAAATACTATATTTAGATGATGCTTTAAGTGATCTTGAATGGTTTTATTATTACTATAGTCATGTATTTTATGAAGGGGCAAGTAATGCACTTTTAGAATTCGACATCACGGAGGGAAACCTTTCTGCCAACCCTTTTATTTGACGAGAAGTTGACGGAGGGGCTAGGAAGCTTCATATTAATAGAACGCCATTCTCATATATATATCGTGTTACTGATGACTATATTGAAGTTATAAGGGTTTGGGATAATAGACGGGGTTCTAATTTAGATATTTAACCATGGTTCAAAAAGCTGGTGAGAGATATACTTTTAAATTAGCAGGCTGGTCAAATTTTACTGAGGTTATAAAATAATAATTATAAAAGTAAAATTTTACAGTAGTACTTATTTTTCTTTTGCAATATTCAACAAAATAACTATTATGCTGAATGCGTGGTTTGGGTGGTTGCTAAAATCTGGTGTTTCATACCCGGTAATTTACTACCGCCAACTACTGTAATGTTTAATGTTTTAAAAATATGGAAAATTCTGACATAAAATGGGTTACAGAAAAAGAGGTGGAACTACTCCGTAAGTGAGCAAGAAAAACACGCTATCCAGTTCGTAATGAATTAATGATATTGATGTTATACCGTCATGGTCTCAGGGAATCAGAACTTTGTAATCTAAGACTAGAACAACTTGACCTTGATCAAGCTCGAATTCATATCAAGCGTTTGAAGGGTAGTAACAGCTTTTCACATCCCATTCCGGGTGATGAGCTGCGCTTGATTCGTAGATACCTTAAAACTGGCTTGAGAGGCAGTTCTGCTTTGCCTTGGTTGTTTGTCTCAGAGAGGGGTACTCAATTATCAAGACACACAGTTTATCATACTGTTGTTATCAGTGCTGTTGAGTGATGTATTACACATAAAGTTATTACACCGCACATGCTCAGGCATGGTTGTGGCTACTATCTTGCAAATAACTGACATAGCTTGCGAGTGATACAAGATTATCTGTGACATAAGAATGTTCAGAATACTGTTATTTATACTCAGTTGAGTGGGAGGCAGTTTATAAATTTTTGGTAGACTTTAAAAAACATTTTTTAGTTTTAGCTGAGTATCTCTGTTGTATACAGGTAATATTATAATGGATACCGGCTAATACTTTAGTTTCTTCAGTATAAATATTTATTGAATGAAATCGGCATATTGTTTAATTTTCAAATCCTTTATTCATTTTATAAGATTATAAAAAATAAAAGATATAAAGGATATTAGTAAAAATATAAGTATATATACTAAGCTTCCAAATATCTGTTTTAATTCAGGGACAAATACTAAAATTGATGAAAATATAATTCCAATTGCTACTGAGGTGAATATTTCATATAAAGAATTTCGGTATTTTAAAATTATATTTCCATTCACATCGCCAACTATATTTCCCTCTTGAGATGTTAATAATATTTTCTTACCATCTATTTTGACTGGAAAAAATTCAGTTAAATTAATGTCAGATTCTGGTGTCGCATTTTCAGGCAAATGAACTCTAAGATCAATTGATTCAACTGTGTTAGCAGGAATAAAAGCGATTGGATAATGAATTGTGTTGAAAAATAGTCCTTTTGTGAATGTGCTAGCTCCTGTAATAAAATATTCAAATAAAAGATGTACGACATCACCTTTTTGTGTTTTATTTAGCTTTATTTCCAAAAGCTGAATATTTTTTAATCTAGTGGATTTTAGGCCATTTATTTGCCTATTAGGTTTTATTCTTACTCCTAATACTTTTGTATTAGAAGAAATGCATGTAACATGCCAAGGGAATGCTTCTAACGTATCACTCCCATTATATCTAAATGTCAAATCTACTACTTCTTTCACATGTCCATCTGAAAGCAAGTGATAATCTATAGTAATTCGAATCACACTCATTTCATCATATTTATATAATACAGGAGCAATTGCATCTTTATATATTTTTCCAATTTTTCCTTGAGATAATATTTCTTTTTTCATGAGCTAATCATTTTGATAGTTTATTATTTTTTCTATTATGATTTTCGATGTTTTTATATATTGCTTTTTCTCACTATCTAACATTTCAGATGTTTGTAAATCTTTGATAAATGGTATGTTAATATCAACATTTAAGGATGATGCTACTAAAGAGCTATTTAATATTAATGCTCCTGCTTTAGTATCACTGATGATGTTATTACTAATTAAATGAATAGACCTTTGTGTAAAATCAAGTGCTTCAATGATATCTCGGCATAATGATAGAGGTTCTTTAGTTGAAATAATTGAAGCTTTACTTATACATTCTCTTCTTATTTCTATTTCACTTTTGTTGTTTTTTGGTAACTTAAGTGCCTGCATGTATTCATTGAATACTCGAATGTCTTCATCAGCATGTTTTTTTATTTTATTAAGGATATTATTACCTTCTTCAAGAAGATTACTTAGTTCATTATGTTGTTTTTTTTCAGAGACTTTAACTGCCATTAAAACTAAAGCAAATCCCATTGATGCAGTAACTGCACTTACTGATCCTCCACCTGGTGTTGGTGCATCGCTAGAAGCCTCTTCCAAAAAATCAGCTAAAGTTTTTTTCCAGATATTTTTCATGTTAGGTTCCTTTGAATTTTTATTGCTTTTATTAGATTTTTGTAAATTAATATAGATGTTATTGGTCCAACTCCACCTGGGACAGGGCTTCTTGCTTTTAATCCATCTTCTTTTCCTATTTTTATGTCACCGACTAGCTTGCCTTCTTCGTTATAGTTAATCCCAACATCAATAACTATTTGATTGTTACTGAAAGATTCAGTGCTAATGAAATTTGCTTTACCTACAGCGCTAATAATTATTTCATTATTATTAATGATTTTTTGAATATCTTTTGTTTTTGTATGGCACATTGTTACTGTAGCATTTCTATTAACCAATAAAGGATATAAAGGTCTGCCTACTGTTTTTCCTCGTCCTAATATAACTACATTTTTACCTAAGAGATCACATTCCATTTCTATTAATTCAATGCACGCTTGAGGTGTTGCAGAAATTAAAGCATTATTCTCATCTCCAGAAAGTATCATTCCTAAATTTTCTATTCCAAGACCATCAATGTCCTTAATTCTAGGTATTGAGTTGATAAGATTTTCATATTTCCATTCTCTTTTTATTGGAGATTCTATCATTATTCCGTGAATGTCTTCTTTAAAAGAAATTTCTTTAATGTACTGTATTGCCTCACTTTCGCTTCTACAGTCTGATATATTGTGTATTTCTAGTTTTATGCCCAAGTTATTTGCTTGCTTTTTCTTTGAGGATACGTAACTAATGATGCTGTCATCATTAGATGCCACTACTGTGGCAAGTGTGGGATAGATATCCATTTTTTTAAGGTATTTTATTTCAGAAAAGAGGCTTTTTTCAATCTCTTCTTTTTTTCTTTTTCCGTGTAATATGTTCATATAATTATTGCCTAAGTTATTAATAACAAACTATGTGCTTTTAGTGAAAGGCTTTCAGACCATGGTCGTCAAGTTTTCTTTTGAGGTTTATATGTAACTAAAACATCACCATCATCTATTGACACTGAATATAAAGTTTTATGAAAATTTTCACAAGTATAACTAGCTATCCATTCAGCTATTTTCTCGCAGGTTGGATTTTTTGATATAATCTCATTCAAGTGCCTATCATTAATTATTGGTTTTAATTCTTTTTCCCAGAAAAAATTTATTTCATGATAGTTTATTAACATATTTTGTTGAGAATTCTTTTTCCCAGAAAATGTTAGTTTAACTCTAAATTGATGCGAATGTTTTTCTCTCCCTTCAAGATTGTGAGTTGCTTCAAATAAGTATTCCTTTTCTACAAAATACATTTTTAATACCTAGTAAGTTTAAGTTATATATAGTCAGCTAACTATAGTTAATATTATTTTTCTAGTTTCTTCCTTAATATATCTTTTAAAAAAGTGGCCATGGGAATTAAACCTGCTTTTGCTTTGATAGTTTCATATTCTCCCCGTGTAAACTTAAGTCCCACAGTTATTGACTGCTTCTCTTGTACAGGTTTAGGCCTGCGTCAGGCTCTAGGTTTGTGTGTATCATCTTCTAAATTGTACAGAGTGTTTTTGGGCTGTACCTTCAGCGAAGATAGATCATTTTTATTAGCCACTGTGTTTATCGATTAAAGAGTAAATGTCATCAAATTGACGTGCTACTTCTCTATACTGATAGGCTGCAAGTCATGAACTTGCCATTATCTGTCTTATTGACTTCTCTTGCTCAAAAATTGCATCGAATGCAGCAGAAAACTTTAAAGGCAGTATTGGTATGCTGGGGTCAATCTTAGTATGTACTGCCGATTCTATGTTCTTGAAGTCAGAACTCTCCTGCCAATGTTTGAACGAGTCTAACCTTCACCTTTTCTGTAACTTGGTAGCAACAATAGCAACTCTATCTGTGATGTTCAAGACTTCAGCAATAGTATTCAATCAGGCAGTGATAGACTTAACTTCGTTGTACATAGGAACAAGAACAATATCAGATTGTTTGATAGCTGAGGTGATGCTGTGAGCTGTCTTTGAGATTGATCCAGCTAGGTCAAAGACTATATCAACATCATCAGGAATTCTTGGGAATGGCTCGTTCAAGTCAACAGTGAGTAGCTGGTTGTCAGGAATAAAACTATCAAAAACATGGTAAGGCTCATTGGTAGCAACAGCATATCATCTGTCCAAGGCTATGTTGGTTGCTATGGGTGTCTTACCCGCTCACCCTTTGGTGTTATAAACCGTAATTTTCATTTTATCGAGATTATAAGTAATTTTTATGAAATAAGTTTAATTAAAATTACTGAAATATCAAATAATTTTAATATAATTAGTTATTTATGTTGTTTTTGTTAATTCGGTTTAACTAAAATATATAATTTTACTGGTATAACCAATCTGCTCAGAACTCAAAAGTATGTGCTGACTGATTTATGATAGGGGAGAGCTTGTCGGTGATTTTCTGCAAGGCTTCACGGCGCTCATCCAGATAGTCATAACGATCATAAATACCCTCAACACCTTTCAATTTATGGTTCAAACAACGTTCTGCTACATGACCTGCAACACCTTCGCTGGATAACAAGCTACGGCAGGTGCGTCGTAGATCATGAACAGTAAAATGTGGCACTTCCATTTTTTCTTCCCGAAATAGTTTTTGAATTGCAGCATTTAGGGTGTCTGGGCTGATATGTCCATTGCGTATACTGGAGCGGCGTTTGGGGAAAACAAACTCTGAACCACTGGCTCTGATGTGCAACTCTTTGAACCACTGCATTGCTTCATTGGGTAGGGGAATGGTAATAGCTTTTCCTGTTTTGCTACGTTCTTCCGGCAGATGCCAAAGCTGTTTGCCTGTTTCAAATTCTTCCCATTTGGCAGCAATCAGCTCACCTTTACGAACTCCCAGCGTCACCAGCAGGGCAGCAGCCAGATAATTTTCTCTGGCAAACTGTTCATGATTTTCTCTGAAAGTAGTAAATACAGATTCCAGTTCTTCCAAAGACAAAGCCCTGCTTCTGCTTTGTTCTACACCACCTGCATCACTGAGGGTAAAAGGTTCTGCCGGATTGCTGGTGATCAAGTCCAGTTTAATGCCATGCCTGAAAAGCTGTTTGCAGTACATCAGCGCATCATTGGCAATAGTAGGGCGGCCACTATTGGTGATGCCATTAATAATGGCTCGAATTTCTGTGGGTTTTACCTGATCAAGACCATAATCACCAATTAGGGGAGCCACATCCTTTTCATAAATGCGGCGTGGAATGTTGGGGTGCTTCAGGCGTTTTTCACAATCCTGTAACCAGTCGTGAGCCAGATCATCAATGGTGTTGATGGTAGGGAGGTTTGCTTTTTTTCGTTCTACCAGTGGGTCAATGCCTTCACTAACCTTCAGCCTGATGAGGGCTGCTTCAGCATTGGCTACAGCCAAAGAAATATCCAGGTACTTGCCCAGTGAAATTTCACGGCGTTTTTTGTGGATGCTGAAGCGAACAACCCAAAAGCCTGTTCGTTCCTTACTTATACGGAAATATAGTCCATTGCCAACGGCATAGTAGCCGGGTTTATTATTTTTCAACATGGACTTGATTGATTGTGCGGTGATTTTTGCTTTCATATCAATATGCTACAGCTTGAGTGATGGCAGATTTGCTTTATTTTTCTGATTTTAGCACGCTACTTTGGAGTCTGCCATCATTTCTGCCATCAGTCTAAGTGCAACATATTGAGCTATATTGAAACGGCATGAACAGGTAATTTTTAATAAGTTATTGTTTTTATTGGATATTGTAACAAATTGAAACAGCCTGAAAAATCATTCAATATTCTGGATCTGTTCCCGCATCTGCTCAATTAATACCTTCAGGTCCACGGCAGCCTGAGTCGTCTCGGCATCATTCGACTTCGACGCCAGGGTATTCGCCTCACGGTTTAACTCCTGCATCAGAAAGTCCAGCCGGCGGCCAATCGGCTCATCCCGCTCCAGTACGCTGGTGATCTCATCCAGATGCGCCATCAGGCGATCCAGTTCCTCATCCACATCCAGCCGCTGTGCCAGCATTACCAGCTCTTGTTCCAGGCGGTTGTTATCCGGGGTAATGTCCAGATCTTCGATACGCTGATTAATTTTTTCGCGGATGCCCCGGATGATTTCCGGACGGCGTTTGCGGATGCGTACTGTGATTTCGGCAATCTGGTCGCAGCGTTGGTAGATAAATTCTGCCAGCCTTTTTCCTTCGCGTTCACGGGTGTCCAGTAAGTCCTGTAAGGCTTGTTCAAGCAGTTCGGTAGCCTGTTCAGCTAATGACTCAAGGTCAGGGGGAGTGTCCTGGGTGACGCCGGGCCAGCGCAGAATATCAACTGCTTTCAACGGGTCGGGTTGATCAGTGATTGCTTCAATCTGGCGGCAGGCAATAATCAGGGCACGTGCCAGCGGCTCGTTGATGACAACCGAAGTATTTTCACCCACTCCGGCGGTATAACGTAAGGAAGCTTCCAGTTTGCCGCGTTGTAATTTGCTCTGAATCAGCTGGCGGAAGGCATTTTCCTGAGCACGAAACTCCTCCGGCAAGCGGATACTCACATCCAGATAGCGGTGGTTGACAGTGCGGATTTCCCAGCCGAGTTTTCCCTGTGGGGAACTGGACTCACAATGGGCAAAGGCTGTCATGCTACGGATCATGGCTGGCTTCCTGATTTGGATCGGTTAATGCAAAGCAAATAGTAGAGGATTTAAGGGCTCAGGTCATTGCTTTGTGGTAGCGCAGCACCAAATTTCGACGGATTTTATGTTCTGAGTCAATAATTTCTCGCGTAATGCTGTGCAGGTTGCGCCGGTGGTAATGACATCATCAAAGATTGCCACGTGTTCATAGTTAAGATGCGTTTGCAGGGTAAAAGCGTCCAGCATGTTTTCTGCTCTGAGGCTGGCGGATAGCTGCTTTTGTTCCTGAGTGTCACGGTGGCGGATAAGGCCCCGGGTTAACAGCGGGATACCAAGCTGCTTGGCTAATGGCCGGATCAGTTCGATGGACTGGTTGAAGCCGCGCTGACGCAGGCGTTTGTGGTGCAGAGGGATGGGGATAATGACGTCTGGCAAGGTTTTTATGCGTGGTGCCAGGTTAGCCGCCAGCAGCTCAGCCAGTATCTTGAGTTTGTCCAGTTGCTTACCGCTTTTCCCGGCCAGAATATGCTGGCTGACGGGTGCTTCGTAATAGAAGGCACTGAGCTCGCCTAATGTTTGGCCGGGTTGATTAGCCCAGGGCAGTTCAGCCAGGCAGCTATTACAAACAGGAAGTTCGTTGGTCTGGCCGGGTGACTGACAGAAGGGGCAGCTTTGAGTATGAAGAACAAGGGGCAGGAGGCGTTGCAGTTTAAGCATTGGGTGGTGGCTGCGGTGATTTTGTTCTGAATGTCCGGATAAGGCGTGGAATCGTGCAGATTATACCGCTGACGGCACCGTACCAGTGTGCCTGCTGGATAACCGGTGCGTCAATGAGTGCCTGGCTGAGCTGGTCACTGGTCGTGAAAGCATCCAGAATGATTTTTGCGCTGATCAATGCCAGCAGGATGACGCCAAAGGTTTTTTCACCGGAAGTAATGAGATAAATAGCACCGGCCAGAAACAGTCCGTATTGCACACCGGAAAAACCGGCATACCAGATAATCTGCGGGCTTAGCAGAAACAGGCCCGTACCCACCCCGAGTGCACTGAAAATAATGGAGGAAATAAGAAATTTCAGGTTCAAAACCTGGCTGCAAAGCAGCAGGAATAACCAGAATCCGGCCAGGTTGAGCAGCAGGTGGCTGTAGTTGGTGTGCACGAAACTGGCGCTTAGTAAACGCCATGCATCGCCCGCCGGTATTGACTCCCGCTGATAGAGCAGCTGTGGTTGCTGTCCCTGTAATATGAATAACAGCAGGCTGAAAATCACGGCAAACAGCAGAATCGGGCGGGGTATCAGGGGCATTTTGTTCATCAGGTGTATGGTTGCATGTTCGGAACATTATGCCATCATACCGGGTCAGAATTGATGTCTTACCGACAGGATGGTGTTGTTAAATGAGAAAGATGGTTACCAGGCGCAGGCGTGCCACAGGCTACACGCTGATGGAGTTGTTGATTGTTATTACCATTATCGGTGTGCTGCTGGGGATTGCGGTGGTCAATTTACAGGGAACACCGGATGAAGCGCGTATTGCTGCGGCCAGCCAGGAGATTCGTACTATGGGTACGGCGCTGGATATGTACCGTATGCACAACTCACGCTATCCGACCAGTGATCAGGGCCTGAAGGCGTTGGTTGAAAAGCCCGGAGATGCCAGGCGCTGGCAGAAAGGCGGTTATCTGAAAGGAAGCAAGGTGCCGCTGGATCCGTGGGACAACCCTTATGTCTACAATGTCCCGGGGCGTTCCGGTGAGTTCGAGGTGTACAGCCTGGGGCCGGATGGTCGTGAAAGTGATGATGATATCGGCAGCTGGATGCTTGAATAAGCCCGGAAAATGTTCCCCGGCTTCTGTCAGTAACTCCGGCAATGGTTATACTTTGCTGGAGTTGCTGATTGTGCTGGTGATTATTGCGACGCTGGCCTCTGTTGCCACCTTGTCGCTGGGCGGGCTGTCATCGGATCCGGCTGACAAGGCCATGCGCGAACTGCGTTTTAATGTTGAGTTGTTGTCCAATGAGGCCATTATCCGTTCAGAGCCGCTGGCACTGGGTTTTTTTGATCAGGGCTATGCCTTTTTTCACCAGCCGGAAGATGAAGAGGGTAACGTCAGTGAGCAGTGGCAGCTGATTGAAAAGGATCGCATGCTCAAAGTGTATGAGCTGGAAAAACAGCTGAAGCAGGAAGTATTGCTGAGCGGGGGCGAGGTCTTGTATATGTCTGCCAGCAGGGATTCGGTTGAACCACAGATTTATGCCATGCCCACGGGGGAAATTACACCATTTGCCTACCAGGTGACGGACACTGAAACCGGTAATGTCTGGGATGCTGAGTTTGACGCCTTGGGGCGGGTTAAGCCGGATGAGGAAACAGCAACCGGTGCTGCAGGTGATAATAATGGCTGAATATGACAGGCGCAGGAATGGCCGGAGAAAATCCCGTGGTTTCAGTCTGGTTGAGGTTATGTTCGCCTTGTTTATTATTGCGCTGGTAATCGGGATTGCCACGGAAGTGGCGGGTAATTCAGTGCGTAATGTCACCAGTATGAAAGAGTCGACCTTTGCCCGTTGGGTGGGACTGAATCAGCTGGAGCTATATAAAATTGAGGTTGCCCAGGGAACCCGGGTGGTTGGCCCCGGTTTTGATCAGGGTGAGGCTGAAATGGGCAATATGGAGTGGCGCTGGGAGCGCGAGGTCGGGGCTTCTAATTCGGCTGACCTGCTGGAAATGAGAGTATCGGTTTACCGTCGTGATGACAGCAGTGGTGCTGATCCTGTTATGGTGGTTAAGGGTTACATCGCACCTCCGTGATTTTTTTTGGGTTGTATGCTTTTGGTGTCTATTACCAGTGGGATATATGCCGGAGTCACTCTATCAATAAGTAGGCGTTTGACTGGAATTTGAAGCATTTAGACGATATAGTTCCGTCTGCTAGGATGCAGTCTATCGTCTTCGAGGAAATTCCGTACCATGATATATAAAAAATTTGCCGCGGGTTCACTGTTGGCAATTTGTTTTTTGTTGACTTCGCCTCTGGTGAGTTCTGCTGAAATTATTCAGGTCAACCTGTCTGAGTCAGTTTCTCAAACTGTGCTGGGCAGCTCCGTTATACCCTATAAAGAAGTGACCTTGTCGGCACAGATTCCTGGCGTGGTAAAATTCATTTCCGGTGAGGTCGGGGATGGTTTCGAGAAAGGGGCTCAGTTGGTGCAGGTTGATGAGTCGCAGTTAATGGCCAAGCGTAATGCGATTCTGGCTCAGATTCAGACTGCCCAGGCTGCTTTGCAGCGCTCCGAAGCACAATACCGTCGTGAGATTGTCTCTCCGCGCAGCAAGGATATAGGGACGATGCCCGGTTTCGGTCTGCCATCAATGATGGATAATTTTATGACCCAGCCGATGGCCGATGCGCTGATGAATAATTATGACTCTGATGTCGGTCGTTACACGGATCTGGTGACCAGTGCCACAGGGGTTTCGCAGGCACAAAGTGCGCTACAGCAAGCGTACTCAGAATTGCAGGGTGTGGATGCTGCTTTGCAGAATTCGAAAAGTATCGCACCCTTCGAAGGCATTATCATGGAGAAAATGGTTGAGGTGGGCGATACCGTTCAGCCCGGTCAGCCTTTGGTACGTTATGGCTTTGTGAAATACAAACGCCTGCTGGCTGATGTGCCTTCCGGTTTGGTGAGTAACCTGAGCGAGGGTATGGTCGTTCCGGTAAAAATTAATGGTCATGCCGATAGTATGGCTAAGGTTTCACAGATTTATCCGGTGGCTGATCCTGAGCGCCACACTGTTACCGTTAAGTTTGATCTGCCGGTTGATATTTCTGCAGCCCCGGGCATGTATGCTGAGGTGTATTTGCCGGACAACCAACGCTCAGCGGCAGCTGTCATCATTCCTAAATCAGCCTTATTAAGCGGACGTAGTCTGCCGAGTGTGCTGGTTGTTGAAAATAATACCTCTTCATTACGTTTAGTCAGGCTAGGTGCTGAACACAACGGGGGAATGGTTGAAGTGATCACCGGTCTGGAGGCCGGGGCAAGGATCATTAATAACCCTCCGTCCAATGCGACCTCAGGGTGGATGCCCGAAGCGCAGTAAAGCAACCTGTAAAATTTATATGAGCCTGTTACGTTATGAATGAACCGAATCCGAATAGTTCCAACGCATCACATAACCTGGGGCTGGCGGGACAAACTGCAAAGACATTTATAGTTTCACCTCTTTCCCTGTTATTGCTGTTATCTTTTCTGGTGATTGGTACGCTGGGTCTGATGATTACCCCGCGTCAGGAGGATCCCCAGATTTCTGTACCAATGGCGGACATCTTTGTGCTTTATCCCGGTGCCTCTGCCAAGGAGGTTGAGGCGATTGTTGCCCGTCCTCTGGAAGGTTTAATGTCGGAAATCACCGGTGTTAAGCATGTCTATTCCGCCTCCATGCGTGGTGAAGCTATGGTCACCGTCCAGTTTGAGGTCGGGCAGGATCTTGAGTCATCCCTGTTTAAAGTCTATGACAAGCTGGCATCTAACCAGGACAACATGCCGATGGGAGTGTCGCAGCCACTGGTAAAGCCGAAAGGTGTGGATGATGTGCCGGTGGTGACGGTCACGCTCTGGTCGAATGAGGTGGACGATGCTTCCCTGCGTCTGGTTGGTCTGGAGGTGCTGCAGGAACTGCGTGAAGTACCGAATACCAGTCAGAGCTTTATTGTAGACGGGCGCCGGGATGAGGTTCGGGTTGAAATTATGCCGGAACGTCTGGCAACCTTTGGTGTATCTCTGGATCAGGTTGCAGCGGCTATTAAGCTTGCGAACAGTGAACGTAGCACCGGGAGTGTTGAGCCGAATAGTCTGGTTTATAACGTCTACAGCGGCTCTTTTCTGACCTCGGCAGCGGATATCAAGCGCTTAATGGTTGCGGTCATCGACGGGCGTCCTGTTTATGTGCGTGATGTGGCCAATGTGGTGGAAGGTCCGAGTGAAGCCACACGTATGGTCGGGCATTATACCGGCCATGAAGCCGGTGTGGCTGAGCAGGCAAGTAACGCGGCTGCGGTGACACTGGCTATTGCCAAAAAGCACGGAACCAATGGCGTTGAAGTAGCCGAGGCGATACTGGACCGGCTGGATAAGCTTAAGGGGCAGTTGATTCCGGATAATGTTAATGTTGCTATCAGTCGTGATTACGGTAAGTCAGCCAAGGCTAAAGTAAATGCCTTGATGATGAAGCTGTTTATAGCAACGATGATTGTTGCTGTGCTGGTTTGGCTGGCTTTGGGCTGGCGTGCGGCAGCGGTGGTGTTGCTGGTTATTCCGTCAGTTATCACCACTACGGTATTTGCTGCCTGGGCATTTGGCATGACCATTGACCGGGTGAGTCTGTTCGCACTGATTTTCTCAATTGGTATTCTGGTCGACGATGCGATTGTTGTGGTGGAAAATATCTACCGGCGCTGGTTACTGGCCGGAACGCAGGCACTGGAAATCGCGGTGGATGCAGTGCGTGAAGTTGGCAATCCGACCATTCTGGCAACGTTTACGGTTATCGCGGCGTTACTGCCGATGGGTTTTGTCAGCGGAATGATGGGGCCTTATATGATGCCGATTCCGGTGCTGGGGTCGGTGGCCATGCTGATCTCATTATTCGCAGCCTTTGCGTTTACGCCCTGGCTGACCAATGCCTGGAAGCCCAGTCTGGAAAAACTGCATGAGGATGCCAAAAAAGAGCATAAGCAGGCTGAGCGCATGGAGCGTTTTTTCCGTGCTGTCATTATTCCTCTGTGTACAAACAAGTTTAAAGGTTATGCCTTCCTGTTGGGTATTATTGCCAGCTTTTTCCTGTTGTTGACCCTGTTTTATCCCTTAAAAGCCGTGCCGGTAAAAATGCTGCCGCTGGATAACAAGTCCGAGTTCAATGTGGTTGTGAACATGCCGGAAGGGACGGCGTTGCCGGTGATGGCTAATTTGATTCATGACCTGGCAACCGAGTTGCAGGCTTTTCCTGAAGTGGTTGATTTGCAGGCTTACTCTGGAACCGGTTCGCCTTTTAATTTCAATGGTCTGGTGCGTCACTATTATCTTCGTCAACAACCCTGGCAGGGTGATATTCAGGTTCAGCTGACAGATAAATCCGAGCGTAAGCGCAGCAGTCATGAAATAGCTGTAGCAGCCCGTGAGCTGTTAACGCCGATCGCGACAGCTGCCGGAGCACGGATTCAGGTGGTTGAAATGCCCCCCGGGCCACCGGTATTACAGACGGTGGTTGCTGAAATCTATAATCCTGATGACGATGTCCGCCGTCAGGTGGCCAGGGACATGACGCAGTTTTTTGAGCAGGCAGAAAACCTGAGCGATGTCGATAATCTCATGGAAGAAGAGCATGAGATGCTGCGCTTTATCGTCGATGCGGATAAGGCTCAGCGTAACGGTATTTCTGTGGAGGATATTAACCGCTCACTGGAAATGGCAATGGGCGGCTATGTATTGGGTGATATTAAGCGTAATGCCCTGATTGATCCGACGCAGATTATCCTGCAAATTCCCCTGAGTGCCCGCTCACAGATCATGCGTCTGGTGCAGTTGCCGGTGACTAATCAGCAGGGGCGTTCGGTATCATTGTCTGAGCTGGGTACTTTCAAGCGCGAAGTGCAGGATGAGCCGATTTACCATAAGGATATGAATCCGGTGGAGTTTGTTACTGCTGAAGGCATCGGGCGTCTGGCGGCACCGGTATATGGTCAGAAACAGGTTGAAACGCTGTTGCAGGCGGCTAATGATGGTGAGGGTTATACGGCACCGGATGGTACAAAACTGACCGGCGGGCACTGGTTTGGCTCGCCGGATAATGTTGGTCTGACCACTGCGTTTGAGTGGGGCGGTGAGTGGACAGTGACCTTTGAAACCTTCCGCGATATGGGTATTGCCTTTGCTGCAGCACTGGTACTGATTTATATGCTGATTGTGGCTCAGTTCGGTAATTTTATGTTGCCGGCCATTATTATGGCACCTATTCCGCTGACTCTGATTGGTATTATTCCGGGACACTGGATCATGGGCGCTGAGTTTACGGCTACGTCGATGATTGGTTTTATCGCACTGGCCGGTATTATTGTACGCAACTCGATTTTGCTGGTGGATTTTGCCCGTGAAGCGGTGCGTAATGAGGGTATCTCAGTTGTTGAGGCGGTCATTCGCTCCTGTGAGGCCCGTACCCGTCCGATTCTGATTACTGCGCTGGCACTGCTTGGCGGCTCCATGGTGATTCTGTCTGATCCTATTTTTCAGGGCATGGCGGTTTCGCTGATCTTCGGTGGGGCAGTTTCCACACTCCTGACCTTGCTGGTGATTCCCCTGGGGTGTATCAGTGCAGGCAAGTCATTGCGTGGTGATGACGGAAACCCTGATCCGGATGGCCCTGAAGGTGGTTCAGGTTCAGCCTGTGCTGCTACTGATACAGCGACCGGGGCAGCAGGAAAAAAAAACAGTATAGCTAACATCGCTAAAAGCACGGTTGTCTTTTCAGGTCTTTACCTTGTTGCATTGTTGGTCAGTATCAAGGATGGTGTGGTAGATTTAGTTCGGGTCGGGTTAAAATGGCAGAAAAAACGTGCAAGCATTGAGCAAAAGAAACGTGCTGAGCGTAAAGCACAAACAGTTGCCAAATTTGCTGAGTCTCCGCCAAAGCCGGTACCTGCACCGGAGCCGGATAATAGTGAAGTAAGCAAAGTCAGCACAATGGCAAGTGAGCCTGAGGTTTTAGCTGAAAATGAAGAGACAGTAGCAGAAGAGCACGCGACAAAAGAAAATACGACAAATGTGATCCCTTTGGCGGAACCTGCAGAGGTTGATGAGCAGGACGAAAATATCGTTAAAAAGAAGCCTGCCAAGCGCCGGGGAATTAAACTCAAAAAGGACATTTAAATGCAAGGAGTCCATGAATGAAATTTTTTAACAAGAATCTTTTAAATCTGGCGGTACTGGCCGCACTGACTTCTGGTGTCATAACAATGGCCGGTACACTGCAGGCAAATGAGCAGGTCAGTGATTTGCCACCTGCGCCTCCGGGGCCTTATGCAACCAAGCCGTCTGCTCAGAATTTAATGGGAAGCTCTGTTGAAATGAAAGTGCCTGATGCGCCTGTGCAGGCTGCAGCGCCTGAGGCTCCGGCAGCACCTGAGGCTCCGGCTCAGCAGGCTGAAGCACCAGAAGCTCCGGCTCAACAGGCAGCAGCACCTGAAGCGCCAGCCCAACAGGCAGCAGCACCAGAAGCTCCGGCTCAACAGGCAGCAGCACCTGAAGCGCCAGCCCAACAGGAGGCAACACCGGTTCCTGTCTCCGAGCCAGTCGTTGTACAGGCCCAGCCGGCTCCTGCACAACCTGAGGTGCCAGCCAATCAGGCTGAGGCTGCTCCTGCGCAGCCGACAGCTCCGGGTCAGCCTCAGGTAGCAGATCAGTCAGGAGCGGCTCCGGCGGCTCCTGAGCAGCCTCAGATGCCTGCTCAGGCGCTGATGGAGGCTCCGTCAGCTCCGGCTCAGCCGGGGCCTGCGGCTGCGCCAATGATGCCTGCTCCTCAGCAGATGCCTATGCAGGTGATGCAGCCTGTGCCCGGCTATTATAGTTATCCGATGGCTAATCAGCAGCAGATAATGCCGATGATGTATCATCCGCAATATATGCCGGCCCCCCGGGTTCAGTATATGTATGTAGTGCCGGTGATGCCACGTATGCAGCAGATGCCGGGTAATATGGGCAACATGGATCCGCGCATGATGGATGAGTACAGGCGCCAGATGCAAGAGCGCAGGGAAATGATGCAGCAGTATCGTCAGAGCCGGCAGGATGGTCAGCGTCAGGAGCGTGGTGATGGTAAGGGTATGCGTCACGGCCAGAAGAATGGAAGTGGTCAGGCTCAATAAGTACAGTGTTATCTGCTTATGCTGAATAGGGTGTTTGTCTGACAAATACCCTTTTACTCATACCGGGAATCAACAGAATATGATCACAGTCGTTGGTAATTTGAAAGGCGGGACGGGCAAAAGTACCGTTGCTTTTAATCTCGCGTTGTGGACAGCAACGCGGCAAAATACCCGCGTCTCTGTGTACGATCTGGATCCTCAGGCAACAACGACGGACGCTTTTGGTATTCGCTGCGAAGAGGGGTATTTGCCCGCTATTACACCATCGCAGTCTGTGCAGGCGTTACGTGAGGAATCTGCTGAGAACCAGGTGCTGGTTGATATTGGCCTGTCTGATATGAAGGCGACCGAAGCAGCACTCCGGCTGGCTGACCGGATTATTGTTCCGGTTGCACCAAGTCAGGCAGATGTCTGGTCAACCCAACGCTTTCTGAAGATGGTGGATGAGGTGCGTGAAAGTAAGCCTGTGCAGCTGTTGGCCCTGTTGAATCGTGCAGATACTCATCGTGCGGTGCGTGAAACCGGTGAGGCTGCTGAAGCATTGGATATGCTGGATAATATCAGGTTAATGAAAACCCGCTTGTATATGAGAACGACATACCGCCGCTCGTTCAGTGAAGGGCTGGCGGTATTTGAGATGGAGCCACGCTCAAAGGCAGCAGCAGAATTAGAGGCTTTAGGAAAAGAGCTTCTGGCAACTAATTAAACAGATATAAAACAACCCCCCGAGATTGAAAGGATAGTAAATCATGCATATTTTACGTTGGTTATTTGTACACCCTGTTATTTTTGCCTGGGTATTGGCAATTCTGGCAATTTTGCTGAATTATGGTATCGGCGGAAGCACTAAAGAAGATGCACATAGCGCTGATAGTGGTGAGATGGCCGAACAGCATGCAGAAGCTGCTGCAGCATCTAATGAGGGTGAAACAGAGTCAGCGTCAGCAACTGAGGTGGTCGCGGCAGAAGGTGAAAAAGCAGCTGAGCAGGAAGTTGCCGCTGAGATTGCTTCGGCTGAAGAGCCTGCTCCTCAGGTTGAAGCTGATCAGGTTGCTCAGGACGCCGCCGGTGATGCAAAAGCAGTTGCAGTAACAACCGCTGCAGCTGCGGTAGCGACTGCTGCGGCAACGGCCAGCGGAGATAGTAAAGCGGCTGCTGAACAACCAGCGGAAACTGAACAGGCAGCAACCTCTGAAGCACAAGCTGAACAGGCTGTGGCAACTTCTGAAGAAGCAGCGCAAGCTCCTGAAGCTGCCGTTGCTCAGGCAGAAAACACCGGTTCTCAGGCTGCTCCGGCTGAAACCAGTAATGATGATTTATTAGTAGCTGCGCGTGAGGCATACTGGAGTGATGACTTCGGGCGGGCTGCTGAGTTTTATCTGGCGCTGTTAGAGCGTGATAACCAGCCATCTTATAAAGGTGAGCTGGCTAATGTTTACTGGAAGCAGGGTAATAGCCAGGAAGCTGTAAAGCTTTACGCTGACATCGCCGTCTGGCTGAAAGATCAGGGACGTATGGCTGAGTTACAGAACATTAAAGTCTATGTAGATCTGGTTGATCCTGCGGTTGGTGAAAAAATTGGTGAGTTAATGAAATAATCGGATACGTTTGTTTCTGATCAAAGACAGGAAGCTATGCTTATTATAGTTTCCTGTCTTTTGTGGTTTTAGTCATTTATCCGAATCATAATGCATAATAAAAACAGAACGATAAGAATCAGCTTCATAGGGAACTGTTGATATATCAGGCTTCCGGTGAAGGATGATTCAGGAGAAAAAGGAGAAACAGTCAGGAAGCTGCCTGACGATTTGGTTTTATTGATGTTTGCCGGCCCGGCAGGTGTCATTGCGTCACAGGAGCATAAGATAGTATGTCGGCAGAGGAAAAAAAAATGGCTTCGGATAATGGCTCTCTGGAGTCAGAGATTCATGAAGTAGAAGACGAGCTTCATGAGTTTGAGGCCCAGCAGACCGGGATTAGCAGAACCCTGCAAATTATTGTATATCCGTCACTGGTTGCTTTCGTGGTGTTGGCGGCTTATGGTTTTTACCTGGTGCAATCGCTGACAACCGATGTGCACCGTTTGACAGAGACCATTGCTGATATGAATGCAACTGTGGACCGGAATCTGAATAATATTTCATCTGACATGGGTAAGATGAACCAGCACATCACTAATATGGCTGTATCAACGGCCAGTATGAGCCAAAATATTACTCAGATGACCGACACTACGCAGGGGATGGGTACTGATCTGCGGCAGATGAATGTTTCAACCCAGAATATGGCTGCTTCTACTTATAATATGCAGCGTGATATGTGGAGCATGAACAAGAATGTCTCCAAGCCATTTAAGGCAATGGGGAAATTTCTGCCTTTTGGTGGCAGCAGCACCAACCCTTATGTGGTTTCACCACCTCCGGCTCCTTATTATGGTGTACAGAATGTCAATGGCTGGTATCCCGCCCCTGTACAGCCGCCGCTGCAAAATACAAACACTGGTGTAGCGCCGGTTGCACCTGCAGCAGGGGGTAATACAAATACGCCTGCACAGAGCGTTAATCCGGCTGGTACTACAACGACGGTAACCGGTGAAGGGCATAGTTTTTTCAATATCAGCCCGGTTAATAAGCTGGCCAGTAATAACTAAGCTTAAATAAATATATAAGAGATAGGATACACATGACGCCATCAAAAAGGATTGATCAACGCCTGAAAGGATTACAGGAGCACCTGAAGCGTGAGAACCCTGTACTGGTTGATGCAGTTGGGAAATATCGTGAACTGGATAAAGTTGCGCAGAAAATAGGGCTGCTGGAGCCGGGTGGCTCGTATGCGACACAGATTTCCTGGTGGCCGATGATTTCGGTGATGGGAACCTTTTCAGCCGGTAAGTCCAGTTTTATTAATACCTTCCTGGATATTAATTTACAGCGTACCGGTAATCAGGCCGTGGATGATAAATTTACAGCCATTACCTTCAGCCCTGATGAAAATGTGCACACATTGCCCGGTCTGGCACTGGACGGAGATCCGCGGTTTCCGTTTTACCAGATCAGTGAAGAAATTGAGCATGTCAGTGCCGGTGAGGGGGCAAAAATTGATAACTACCTGCAAATGAAGGTGGTGCCCAGCGAAAAGGTGCGCGGCAAAATCCTGATTGACTCTCCCGGATTTGATGCGGATGAGCAGCGTAAATCAACCTTGCGCATTGCTGACCATATTATTGAGTTGTCAGATCTGGTACTGGTGTTTTTTGATGCCCGCCATCCCGAGCCGGGTGCAATGCAGGATACCCTTGAGCATCTGGTGAAAGGTGCCCAGCGCCGTAATGACAGCAGTAAGTTTCTGTTTATCCTTAACCAGATTGATACCTCTGCGCGTGAAGACAATCTGGAGGATATTGTCTCATCATGGCAGAAGTCGCTGGTTCAGAACGGACTGTCCGCCGGAAGTTTCTATGTCTTGTTTAACGAAAAGCTGGCGGTTCCGGTTGAGAATGAGGCTGTTTGGACACGCTATATGTCTAAACGTGCCGCAGACTATGAGCAGATTGAGAAGCGCATTAATGGAGTGAACACTGAGCGCGTTTATCGCGTGGTCGGGGCGATGGAGTCGCTTTCCAATGATATTGAGCAACAGGCTATACCAACCCTGCAGCGTGCACTGGGACGCTGGCGCAAGGATGTGCTGATCTGGGATGGTATTACCTTGAGTGCAATTATTGTGTTGCTTGGCATTCTGAGTGTCTGGCTGAACTGGTGGGATGGGTTAAGCTTTAATGCGCCGGGAATGGATATAGTGACCGCTAACCCGCTTAATACGATTATTGCTGCGGTTGTTGTCGCGGTGCTGGTGTTTATGCTGCACTATTTTATTCGTGGCAAAGTGGCGAAATATATTGGTGCCTCGCTGAGTCAGAATGAATCGTATGGCGATCTTGCCGGTGCCTTCCGCAAGAGTACCCGTGGCTGGCGCAGTATCTTCCAGAAGAAACCTGCCGGATGGGGACGCGGGGCGCGTAAGCGTCTGGATGCTATCCGCGATGCAACCGATCACCTTGTTCAGCATCTGAATAATCGTTTTTCAGATCCTTCCGGGCTTGAGGCCGGATCAAAATCAAACTCGTAAATAATGGCTAAGTTATTAACGATAAACAGATGAGCAAATCTTACTTTTTTACAATGCCAGCATTCGTGCTGGCATTTTTCATATTAGTTCTGAGTGCCTGCAGTAAAGCTGAGCCGGAGGCTGTCCGTTTGCAGGGGCAGACTATGGGAACCACCTGGAGTGCGGTTATACTTCTCCCGCAAGCGGGCGGGGATGATTTCCCGGATCAGACAACGTTGCAGGCGGGTCTGGATGCGGTGCTGAAAACCGTCAATGACCAGATGTCCACCTGGCAGCAGGATTCGGAATTATCGTCCTTTAACCGTTATCAGCAAACGGACTGGTTTCCTGTGTCAGCTGAGCTGGCAGCAGTGGCGCAGGCCGCGCTGGCGGTTAGTGAGCTCAGTGCCGGGACTTATGATATTACCGTGGGGCCATTGGTTAATCTATGGGGGTTTGGTGCCGGTAAAACGACTGGGATGCCTGTTGTCCCTGATCAGGCTGCGATTGATAAAGCCATGCATAATGTTGGCTTCCGGAAATTAACCGTACGGCTTGATCCGCCGGCGTTGCGCAAAGAAATTCCGGGGCTTTATGTTGATTTGTCATCGATAGCTAAAGGTTATGGAGTGGATCAGCTGGCCGGGTATCTGGATCAGTTGGGGGTGACTGATTATATGGTGGAAATCGGTGGTGAGATTCATACCAAAGGTCAAAGCCCGCGTGGTGATGAGTGGCGTATTGCGGTGGAAAAGCCGGTAGATCTGGCGCGTTCAGTACAGCAGGGCCTGCGTTTGCGGGAGGGGGGGCTGGCTACCTCCGGCGACTACAGGAATTATTTTAATGAGGGTGGGCGGCGTTATTCGCACACCATTGATCCGGCAACCGGTTATCCGGTCAGGTATAGTCTGGCCTCAGTATCCGTGATGGCTGATAACACCATGTTGGCTGATGCTTATGCGACCATGCTGATGGCCATGGGTGAGGTTAAGGGGCGTGAGTTTGCGCTACAGCAGGGTATTCCTGCATATTTTATCTGGCGTACTGATGGTGGTTTTGAAACCTTTGCCACTGAGGGTTTTGAGCAGGCCTTGATCAAGTGAGTGTCTGTGAGTAAGGTCATTCTGTTCAATAAGCCTTTTGATGTGCTGTGTCAGTTTACCGATGGAGAGGGGCGTAAAACACTGGCGGATTATATTCCGGTGCCGGAGGTTTATGCTGCAGGCCGGTTGGACAGGGATAGTGAAGGGCTGCTGGTGTTGACGGATGACGGTCGGTTACAACACAGGATTGCCAACCCGAAAAACAAAATGACTAAAACCTACTGGGTGCAGGTGGAGGGTGCTCCGGATGACAGTGATTTGCAGGCATTGCGCGACGGGGTAAAGCTGAAAGATGGCTTGACCCGACCGGCAAAAGCCCGGCTGATGCCTGAGCCGACAGGTTTATGGCCGCGTCAGCCGCCGATAAGGGTGCGTAAGAGCATTCCTGATAGCTGGATTGAGCTGACCATTGCTGAGGGTAAAAACCGGCAGGTTAGAAGGATGACGGCAGCTATCGGTTTTCCGACTTTACGGCTGATTCGCTACCGGGTCGGCAACTGGACGCTGGATGGGCTGGCTTCGGGTGAGTGGCGTGAAGCTGGTTGAGCATTTAACTTTGCGCAAAGTATCAGAGTTTGAAATTTACCAGGGTAAAGGTGTTATTGTGTACGTTAAATGATTTACATATGACTAATAGTCATAAGGAAACTACACTTGCCCATAATGAGACGCTTTTGTTTGTTTTTCTACGGTTTTTTTATTTTCTGCCTGAGCATGTCTGCTGCTGCAACGCCTGCTGTTATCAAGGCGGAACACTCCCCCCGGCAGCAAACAGTCAGTGATGCACCTGTTGAAAAAGTTTCCCTGCAGCTGGTATGGAAGCATCAATTTGAATTTGCCGGGTTCTATGCTGCGATTGAAAAGGGTTTTTACCGGGCACGTGGTTTACAGGTTGAGTTGCGGGAATATGAGCCGGGCCTGGATATTGTCAGTGATGTGAGTGCCGGTAAAACTACCTATGGTTTATCCAACAGCAGTGTGATTGCTGAGCGTCTTCAGGGAAGGCCGGTAAAGCTGCTGGCTAATTACTTTAAACGCCCGCCTATTGTCATTGTGGCGAAAGAAGGTATTCGTTCACTGGAAGATCTCAAGGGCAAGCGCTTAATGATCGACCCGAAGGATCTGAAATCGCCTCTTTTCTATAAAGCATTTAAAGCCGCGGGTTTGGAGCCCGGCACTAATCTGACGATTGTACCTCATGCTTATGATCCGTAGCCGTTCATTAACGGGGAGGTGGATGCGACTGCAGCCTTTGCCAGTAATGAGTTGTATTTTATTGAGCAAAGCGGTGTTCCTTTTGAGCTGATTGATGTCAGCAGGCATTTGCCTGCATTAGGTGATGTTTATCTTTTTACTTCGGAACAGGAGGTCAGTTTGCATCCTGAGCGTGCCAGGGCTTTCCGCGAAGCTTCCAACGAGGGCTGGGAATACGCACTTCAGCATCCGGAGGAGATTATTGATCTGATTCTTGATAAATATTCAACAAGAAAAACACGTGAAGCATTAGTTTACGAGGCAGAGGAAACTAAACAGCAAATATTGCCGGTTGCTTTCCCTGTTGGGTCAGTATATTTCCAGCGAGTGGCAAAGGTTGCCGATGTTCTGGTGGAGCAGGGTGTCGTTCCGGATAAGCAATACTTAACAGGTTTTCTTTGGGATGGGGAGATTCAGAAAAAACCAGTGGTCGAGCTTAGTACGGAAGAGCAGGGATGGCTAAAACAACATCCTGATATTCGTATCGGCAGTGATGAAGGCTGGAAGCCGTATATCTGGCGTACCAAAAGTGGTCAGTTAGCAGGTATTGAGGCCGATTTAATTCAGCGGATTAACGAGCTGACCGGAGCCAATATCCGTTTTGAGTTGGGGAAATGGACTGAAATTGTAGAGCAGGCTGAGCAGGGGGAGCTGTACGGTCTCGCGGTATCGGCCCGGCATGTTGAACGGGAGAAATATTTTCTGTTCACCGACAGTCCTTACAGTACCTACAAATATATTTTTACCCGTAATGATAGTCAGATCAAATCGATGGATGACTTAAAAGGACTCAGGGTAGGGTTGCTGCGCGGGAATCTGGCTGAAATAAAAATGATAGCAAACTGGCCTGATCTGATACCGGTCGAATACGACTCGCCCATTGAGCTGGCAATGTCCCTGCAGAATAAGCAGCTCGATGCGGTACTGACCAGCTCGAATTTTTTCTGGGTGATGCGGGAACATTTTGTACCGGATGTCCAGATGGCATTTCCGGTACCTGAGAGCAGGGTCAGGCTACTGTATTCGATTCATAAAGATCATCCTGAGTTACAGAGCATCATTAATAAAGCATTAGCTGCTATTGAACCGGGTGAAATGCTCCGGATTTTTGAAAAGTGGGGAGCTAAGCAGCAGCCTGAAATTAAACTCAGCTCTGAGGAGCGTGAATGGCTGGATGAAAAACATACGGTCCGAGTCCGTATTGGTGAGCACCCGCCATGGGAGATCAACACGCCTGAAGCACAGGGCATGTCAGTTGATTATTTGCGTATTATCGGCGATCTGTTTGGTATTAACTTTGAATTTGTCCCGGCTCAGGAGACCTGGCTTGAAGGTTTCCGGGATGTGGCCGGAGAACACCGTCACTATGACTTGATACCCGCTGCCAAACGGACTGAAGTGCAATTATCACAGCTGGCGATAAGTGACAATTATCTTTCGTCGCCCTGGGTTATTTTTGCCCGTAAACATGATCAGCTGATCAATAGTCTGGACGACTTGCGTAACAAGACCATAGCTGTCGAGGATGGCAATACCATTCAGGCTTTGCTGGAAACGACCATGCCTGAGATAAAACTGGTTACTAAGCCCACCACCAGAGATGCGCTATTGGCATTGTCAACCGGAGATGCGGATGCTTACGTGGGGAATATGATTGTCACCGATTATCTGCTGCAGGCACACGGTATTAATAACCTGAGAGTAGCTGGCCACACTCCTTTTGGTAATCATGATCAGGCCATGGCAACACGCAAAGAGTGGGCACCTTTGATTTCGATTATCAACAAAGGTCTGGGGGCGATTCCCGCAGAGCAACACATTGCTATCCGGCAGAAATGGCTGGTTTCGATACAGGACAACAAGCAACCGGCTCCCTTTGTGCTCAATGCTGAGGAGCAGAACTATCTGGCTGGAATAACGTTTTTACGCGGCCAATCTGATAATTGGATGCCGCTAAGCTTTAATAGTAAAGATGCCGCAGTTATCGGTATTGTTGAGGATTACTGGAAACTGGTTTGTGGCAAACTCGGGCTTAAAGAAAAGTATTCTGCCAGGAAGCCTTTTGCTGAGTTGTTGCAAATGATGCAAAAGAATGAAGTTGATATTATCCCCGGTACTTCGTATACGGCTGACCGTGATGCTTTTGCCGTTTTTTCTGACAGTTATGAACAGCATCCGTTTGCTATTGCCACACGTAAAGAGGCCGGTTTCTTTACTAATGCCTCCGTATTAGAAGGACAAGTTGTTGCTGTCGCTGATAATCACAGTACCTATCAGATTATGAAAGAGCGTTTTCCCGGAATTCAGTTTCTTCCGGTCAGAGATGCCGCATCTGCCTTATCAAGGGTGGCAGCCGGAGAGGCCTATGCTGCAATAGATATTTTGCCGGTACTTCAGTATCACATCGAACAGTTTCACGGCGACGGCATCAAGCTCTCCGGTGTAACCGATGTGCAGTTTCCGTTACAGGTCATGATATCCAGACAACATGAACGATTATTGCCGCTGATTAACCGGGCTATTGCCGCTATCACTGACGAGGAGCGTGCGCAAATTCATAAAAAGTGGATGTTGCGTGAGGTTGTCAGAGCCACTGATTTCAGTTTGTTGTGGCAGGTGCTGTTTTTTTCGGTAACGATGCTAAGCCTGATATTGTATTGGAATTACCGGTTACGCTATGAAGTCCGGGAACGTACACAAGCCGAGCGTTTATTGTCTGAAAGTGAGTCGGCATTGCTGCAGGCCAAAGAGAAAGCTGAGGCGGCTAATGAGGCAAAACCCCAGTTTCTCGCCAATATCAGTCATGAGCTGCGTACACCAATGCATGCGCTGATTGGTTTTGAGTATCTTATGCGGCAAACCCGGCTCAGTCCGGTGCAAGCTGATTATCTGGACAAAATACACTCATCTTCACGGTTATTGCTCGGGGTGATTGATGATGTTCTGGATGCTTCCAAAATTGAGTCGGGCCATATCGTACTGCGCTCAGTGCAATTTAATCCGGCTGAGATTCTGCGCGAAATTTCAGACTTGTTGGAGGTGCAGGCCAGAGAGAAAGGTCTGGGTTTTTATATCGAAGCTGCAGAGAATATCCCGGGCTGTTTAATGGGAGACCCACAGCGGCTTACGCAAATTTTGCTTAACCTGGCGGGCAATGCCGTTAAATTCACTGAGCAGGGAGAGGTGTGTGTTCAGGTCAGCTGCCCCTCACAAAACCAGCAGCAAAGTTGTCTGCGATTCAGTGTCAAAGACACCGGCCCCGGTATCAGCAAAGCACAACAGCAACGGTTATTTCAGCGCTTTGTGCAACTGGACAGTTCATTGACCCGGATGCATCAGGGCAGTGGCCTGGGATTAGCCATAAGTCAGGCATTTGCCCAGCGTATGGGGGGTAAGATTGAACTCGACAGCAAACCGGGGCAGGGCAGTACCTTTACCCTCACAGTTGAGTTCCATCATTGCAGTGAAGACTGGTCTGAGCACTTTCCGGTGAGCCCGGGGCGGATAGTGCCGGGGGCGGTTCATGTCTTGCTGGCTGAAGATAATGCACTGAATCAATTGCTGACGGTCAGCTTATTGGAAAGCACAGGAGTCTCGGTAACTGTCGCCAATAATGGCGCAGAGGTTCTTGAAAAACTTACTCAGGCAGATTTCAGTCTTTTGCTAATGGATCTGCAAATGCCGAAAATGGACGGTTATGAGACGACCAGATTAGTCCGTGAGCAGCGCAAGTGGGATAATCTGCCGATTATCGCGATGACTGCACATACTGCCGCTGCTGAGCGTGAAAAATGCCTGGCTGCAGGCATGAACGATTATCTGGGTAAACCTTTCAGGCAGGAAGAGTTAGTTAGCATGCTGATAAAATGGACAGTTATAGACTAAGTGTTTGGTTGCAACTGATTTCAATTTATCTGACTTGCCCTGTTTGCCGGGCTACGGTTTAATGCTCATCTTCTTTTTTCAGTTGAATAACTCATGCTAGTTTTTTCCAACCTGTCTTTGCGTCGTGGCACCAGGGCACTGCTCGAATCCGCTTCTTTCAGTATTCACCCCGGCCAGAAAGCAGGATTAACCGGTGCCAATGGGGTCGGTAAGTCCAGTCTGTTTGCACTCATTCGCGGTGAGCTGTCAGCCGATGTCGGTGACTTCAGTATGCCGCCGGGTTGGGTGACCGCGCATGTCAAACAGGAAACGCCGTCCAGTGAGCAAAGTGCGTTGTCCTATGCGCTGGAGGGTGATGCTGAATATGTCCGTTTACAGGAGCAGATTCTGCACGCAGAAGGCGAGCGCTTGGGAGAGCTGCACGCACGGCTGGATGCGATTGATGGGTATACGGCAGAGAGCCGGGCGGCTGTGTTATTGCATGGTCTGGGGTTTAATGCGGATGAAATTCACCGCCCGGTGAGCAGCTTTTCCGGTGGCTGGCGGATGCGCCTGAATCTGGCCCAGGCACTGATGTGCCGTTCGGATTTGTTGTTGCTGGATGAGCCGACTAACCATCTCGATCTGGATGCGGTGATCTGGCTGCAGGACTGGCTGAAAGGTTATCGCGGTACCTTGTTGCTGATTTCGCATGATCGTGAGTTTCTGGATGCGATCTGCACGCATATTGCACATATTGAGCTGGGACGGCTGACGCTGTATACGGGTAACTATTCAACCTTTGAAGTGACCCGTGCCGAGCGTCTGGCTCAGCAGCAGGCAGCCTATCAGAAGCAACAGGCCGAGGTTGCCCATATCCAGAAATATATCGACCGTTTCCGGGCGCAGGCCACCAAAGCACGCCAGGCACAAAGCCGTATCAAGGCACTGGAACGTATGGAGACCATTGCTCCGGCGCATGTCGATTCGCAGTTTAGTTTCCGTTTCCGCAAGCCGGAGAAATTGCCGGAGCGCCTGCTTAATATGGAGGTAGTGAGTGTAGGCTATGCCGAAAAGACCATTATTGCCGGAGTGCGTTTACAGATTTTACCGGGTGAGCGGATCGGCCTGATTGGCCCCAATGGTGCCGGTAAATCGACACTGATCAAATTTCTGGCCGGTGAGCTGCCTGCGCAAGGTGGTGAGTGCTGGCAGGCGCAGGAGCTGAAAATCGGTTATTTTGCCCAGCACCAGCTGGAGCAGCTTGATCCGCAGGAAACCGCTTTACAGCACTTGCGTGATCTGGATCGTCAGGCGCGTGAGCAGGATTTGCGTAATTATCTCGGTGGTTTTGGTTTTCAGGGGAACAGAGTGGATGAGGCGGTTGCGCCTTTTTCCGGTGGCGAGAAAGCACGACTGGCACTGGCTCTGCTGATTTATCAAAAGCCTAACCTGCTGCTGCTGGATGAGCCGACTAACCATCTGGATCTGGAAATGCGTCTGGCGTTGAGTATGGCGCTGCAGGCTTTTGAGGGGGCGATGGTGATTGTCTCGCATGACCGGCACATGCTGAAAATGGTGACCGATACACTGTTGCTGGTTGATAGTGGCAGGGTGGATGAGTTTGACGGGGATCTGGATGACTATGCGCTCTGGTTGCAGAACCGTTTTAAAAAGGCGCTGGGTGCTTCTGAGCAGTCTTCATCCGCCCCTCAGAGCAGTCAGCCCCAGCCTGATGCAGATAATGCCAATTCGGCGGCTAACCGTAAGGAGCAGCGCCGTGATGCAGCAGAAAAGCGCAAGCGTTTGCAGCCGCTGAAAAAGAAAGTGGATCAGCTGGAAAAGCAAATGGATCAGCTGAATCAGCGCAAGGAGCAGCTGGAGACTGAGCTGGCTGAGCCGGATATTTATGCGGAGGCCAATAAGGATAAGCTGAAGCAGTTGTTGCTGGAGCAGGGCGAGCTGGATAGCCGTCTGGAAGTGGTGGAAGCTGAGTGGATGGAGGCCAGTGAGGAATACGAGCAACTGATTGAACTATAATTGTCCAACCCGACTCAATATAGACTATTGAGTGATTAATGATCGGTCAGGGAGGGCTAAATATGGTTGATGAGACACTGTTGCATTCACAACGCTTGCTGAAGGTGGAGAATCTTTTTCAGGGCCAGTGCAACGGCCTGCTGGATGATGACTGCCGGACGGCGATAGATGAGTTTGAACACCAGAGTGATTTATTAGCCGAAGAGCTTGGCACCTTTGATGAGCGTACGGAGAAAAACATCCGCACTCTGCGTCTGGTTGCTCAGCGGGAAGCCCGTTTGTTTATGCAGCGTTTAGAGGCGGCCGGGATAGCAAAATCAGGCTATCAGGTAAAAATTATCTGTGGTACCCGTACTTATCCTGAGCAGGCGGATTTATATGCACAGGGGCGTAGTAAGCCGGGAATCCGGGTCACAAAAAAGGGGCCGGGAGAAAGTTTTCATAATTTCGGACTGGCTTGGGATGTCGGGGTGTTCACTACTTCGGGGGCTTATCTGACGGATAAGGCAGCTTATAAAAAAGTCGGCCGGATCGCCGATGCTCCGGAGTTGACCTGGGGGGGAAGTAGCTGGCGTTTTCTGTTTTTCCGTGATTATCCGCATTATCAGCTGGAGCGTGCCTCACAGGCCGGATTAGACCAGCTGCGTGCGAGCTTTGAGCAGGGCACGGCATGTCCGCTCAGTGTTTAGTGGCAATATCAGATAGCCTGCCACTGCTGAAATTGTTGTTCCGATAATCTCAGCAATTCGCACAGCTCATGCAGCCGGGTTTCGTTTTTCGGACGCCGACCCAGGTCACTTTCCAAACCATCAACCTGACAATAAATGCCGGTTAGCTGACGTGAGAGCTGTACGGTATGCTGATGTTCCTTAATCAGGTTTTGCAGGCGTTTCGCGCCCCTGATCTGCATCTGACCGATGGCGTCTGTGTTTTGCAACAGGTTATCCAGGTTACCAAAACGCTTCAGCAGTTTGGCAGCGGTAGCCATGCCGACACCGGGGATGCCGGGAATATTGTCAGCTTTATCGCCGGCGATAGCTAACTGGTCGGCCAGCTGGTGCGGCCATACCCCGAATTCACTTTTGATGCCGCCATCGTGCAGTGGTTTACGGCGTCCGTAGTCCCACCAGAGGTCATTAGTGCCGATCAGCTGCGCCAGATCTTTATCGCCGCTGACAATAACAATCTGCTTGTCAGGGGAGCGTTGCTGCTCTGCCCAGGTGCCGATCAGGTCGTCAGCTTCATGATGAACGCTGGCATCCTGAACAATACCCAGTGCATCCAGAAAATCACGGCACAGCTGAAACTGGTACTTCAGCTCAGCGGGTGCCGGTTCCCGGTTGGCCTTGTAGTCCGGGTATATCTCTTTGCGGGCTGAAGTCTGCAAACTGGTGTCAAAGGCGAAAGCTATCTGTTCCGGGCGCTGCTCATACAGAAAGTCATACAGAAAATGCAGGAAGCCCCGTACTGCATTAACCGGGTTACGGTTGCGGTCAAAGGGTATATTCCGGCGCATAAACCAGGCGCGGAAGACATAGATACTGGAGTCGACCAGCCAGATGCGTTCGCCGCTGTGTCGGGAGAGAATGGGATGAGTCATGCAGGTACCGGTTAGTGAGCAAAAAACCGCTGAGCAAGTCAGCGGTCAGTTAATGTAGAATATCTTTTACCTTAAGGCCAATGGCTTGGGAGCATCCATTCTTGGTATCCGGCAACTTATTTTTATGATTCCGGTAAAAGACTTCGGGCATTTCTACTTTTTTATTTCAGTACTAAAGACTAAAGCGAACACACGATGATCGGGTTTTGTTAATCATGCGTTCAGTTAGTGTTATAGTCTGTTCTATAGATTTTTCCGAACAAATTTGTCTTTTGCTGCGAAAATGGCCGATAAACGGTTATTTTGGGAATTTTTTGCGAAAATTATGTACTGCATTGCGGGCATGTATTTTATTTAGGCGAAAAAACCGAAACACTGCGTTCAGCAGTGCATCAGTGGTTATTTTATGGAAAAATTGGTGTTTACGGGTTTTTCAGGAGTAAGGCATGGGTTTGCGGAAAGTGGCAGTTATTCTGTTGAATATGCTGGTGATCAGCTTTGTTGCTGCTTGTGGTACCGAACAGGACAATGGCGGACAGGAGGCTGAGCGTGAGGAGCCGCTGTTTATGCTTTCTGCTGACGGGGTCGGGCCGTTAAATGCTGAGACTCCGTTTAATCTGGTGCAGATTGGTGATGCCTTTCAGAACTATAACGTTGCGCAGGAAACCCACCTGGAAGAGGGTGGCCAGTATCCGATGATTACGGTAAGACAACATATCAGGCTGTTATTGAGCATTAATCCGGACTATCAGCAGCAGGGGATTTTTTCCGTCATCGTGCATGATAATCTGGTCGGGAATGAGCTGGGGCATCGTCTGGGAGATCGGTTTAATGAGATCTATGCCTACGGCAAGACCGAAGAGTGCGCGCCGGGACTGGAAGAGTGGGCAGGCAGGGTTATGTGCTATGCACCACAAACCAAGAATATTCTTTATCTGTTTAAAAATGAGGCTGGTCAGGGAAAGGATGGTGATGTGCCTGATCCGGATGCCATGGCTGACTGGGAGCTGGCTGCGATTGTCTGGAAGCCGCCGGTGCGCTGATTAGGGGTTTCAGGCTTCCCCCCCATCCCCAACCCCTTCCCCCGCAAGGGGAGGAAGGGGCTAAATTCTTATCACTGCGGCGTAAAGTTGTCTACTTTAGAAGCACCTTCACCGAAGAAGAATTTATCCATTTCTTCTTCCAGAAATTTACGATCCTTCGGGTTAATCGGGCTGAGGCGGTATTCATTCATCAGGATAGTCTGCTGCCCCATCCAGCGCTGCCAGGCTTCCTTGGATACGTTATCAAAAATGCGTTGTCCCAGATCGCCGGGGTAAGTCGGGCGATCCAGCCCTTCTGCTTCGCGTTGCAGTAAAACGCAGTTAACCATGCGTGTCATAGTGTCTCCTTCAGGTTCTTCAATAATCGTTGTGCGGCACTGGAAAGTCCGCCCTTAAAATCGTGACCTGCTTTATACCAAAGCAGGCGCTCTGCTTCCATTATCCTTGTTGCTGAGGTGTGCAAATCAACCAGAATCGGCTGCAAATGCAGGCGATAATGCGAAAACGTATGGCTGAGCACAGGCAATTGAGTCTGTATCGGAGGAGCTTTTTGAAGACCAAAGTCAGCGTAATCGTTGAGTGCAGCGGCTAACGCCTGCTCAGTTTCGTACTCCGGAAAGCTCCACAAACCTCCCCAGATACCGGCAGGAGGGCGCTTTTCCAGCAGAATATCACCATATTGATTGCGCAGAATCAACGCAAAACGCTGTTTTTCCGGCAGTATTTTTTTCGGCTTTGGTGTCGGATAGTCCTGCGGATTGCCCTGAATACGGGCGCGGCAATCCCCCTGTAGCGGACAGAGCAGGCAGGCGGGTTTGCTGCGCGTGCAGAGGGTTGCACCCATGTCCATCATCGCTTGTGTGTACGCGGCATTGCGTTCATCGGGCAGATGCTGTTCCGCATATTCCCAGAGGCGTTTTTGTACTGCAGTCTGGCCGGGGTAACCTTCCACAGCATGATAACGTGCCAGTACCCGTTTTACATTGCCATCCAGAATAGCGTGTTTTTGTCCGCAAGCCAGCGAGAGTATGGCACCGGCGGTGGAACGACCGATGCCGCTTAATGCTTCCACTTCGGTCAGTTCGGTCGGGAAGTCGCCGCTATGCTGGTCACGGATGGTCTGTGCAGCTTTATGTAAATTGCGGGCGCGGCTGTAATAACCCAACCCCTCCCAGTGTTTCAGTACTTCATCCTGAGCAGCATTGGCCAGTGTGACCACATCCGGAAAGCTCAGCATAAAGCGTTCGTAGTAGGGGATGACAGTGGTGACCTGGGTTTGCTGCAGCATGATTTCCGAGATCCAGACCCGGTAGGGAGTGGGGTTTTGCTGCCAGGGCAGGTGTTTGCGGCCGTGTTGGTCGTACCAGGTTAGGATGCGGGTGGCGAAAGTATCTTCACTCATGAATAAAGTTCGCAAGGCTGGATTCGTTGAAAAACTGAACTTCAGGCATTGGATAATGCTTGTGATTACCTGTCCATAGTAGTAAATCTTCTTTCACCGCAGTTGCTGCCAGCAAATAATCTTCCAGTGAAATTTTGTTATAAGCTTTCCTGTAACGATACGCGAATTCGCCCGCGAGCCGGCCAGTCTCAATATCCAGTGTCAGGTGTGTCAGTAGACTAAAAAATTCTTCAATGGTCGGATATTCGTGTTTGAATGCGCCAGCGTAAATTTCTGCACTGACGATAGGGCTGAGCAAAAATGTAAAGTTCAGTTTTCCGGCATCAAGAAAAGTTTGTACATGCTCTTCCTGCTTTCTTAACAGCCAGATAGCAATATCGGTATCCAGTAACACCTGTTGCATTACTGCAGTATCCTGCTTTTCGATCTCAGTTCCCGTACCCACTGTTCCGGTTCCTGATTAGCACAACTCTCTAATGGTTGCAATTTTTCAAAAAAAGCTTCAGCTGTTGATGATTGCTCTTCCTTACTGCTCAGCTGAGCTTTTAGCAAACGGCGGATGAGTTCAGACATGCTGATACCCTGTTGTCTTGCCTGTGCTCTCAGAGTGTGGTGTAAGTGATCGTCCAGGTAAATTTGTGTGCGCTGCATAATTTTTGATTTCTTATGATGTATGATCTGTCTATATTATACATCACTAGGGCTGGATAAACTCAAGGGCAATTTAGTCACTTTCATTCCTGTATGAGCTGTAGCCTGGAATGAGCAGTGATAATATCCAACCATGATCCTATACATCGCAGAAAAACCCAGTCTGGGCCGTGCAGTCGCCGATGCCCTGCCACGCCCGCACCAAAAAGGCGATGGTTTTATCAAAGTCGGCACCGGCGATGTGGTCAGCTGGTGTATCGGCCATCTGCTCGAGCAGGCGGAGCCGGAAGCCTATAACCCCGAATTCAAAAAATGGTCAACGCTGCACCTGCCAATCGTGCCGGAGCAATGGCAGCTGGTGGTCAAGCCGAATACCCGCAAGCAATACAATGTGCTGAAAAAACTGATCAAACAGGCCGATGTGCTGGTTAATGTCGGTGACCCGGATCGTGAAGGGCAGATTCTGATTGATGAGGTGATTAATCACTGTGGGGTATCCAAAACCAAAGTAGCGGCGACGCAGCGTTGTCTGATCAGCGACCTGAATGCGGCGGCGGTTAAAAAGTCGCTGGCTAATCTGCGCAGCAACACCGATTTTATCCCGCTGGCGACTTCGGCGCTGGCCAGAGCACGTGCGGACTGGCTGTATGGGATTAATATGACCCGGCTGTGTACCCTGAAGGGGCAGCAGTCCGGCTTTCAGGGCGTATTATCCATTGGCCGGGTGCAGACGCCATTATTGGGGCTGGTGGTGCATCGTGATCAGGAAATCGAGGACTTTGTGCCGAAGCCGTTTTATGAGGTATTTGTTATTCTGCAGACTGAAAAAGGCGAGACTTACCGGGCGAAGTGGAAGCCGAGCAAAGCCTGTGAAGATTATATGGATGAAGACGGGCGGGTATTATCGAAAAAGCTGGCGGAGAATGTCATTTCCAGGGTGGTGAATCAGCCGGGAACGGTGACAAAGGTTGAGCAGAAAAAGAAACAACAGCCGCCACCGTTACCCTATAACCTGTCGGCGCTGCAGATTGATGCGGCGCGGCGCTTTAACCTGAGTGCCAAGCAGGTGCTGGATATTTGTCAGCAGCTCTATGAAAAGCACAAGCTGATTACCTACCCGCGTTCTGATTGCCGCTATCTGCCTGAGGAGCATTATGCCGAGGCGGGGCGGGTGACGCAGGCGGTTGCAAATACCTGTGCTGCTCTGACAAAGGCGGTGGCAGAAGCTGATCTGAGTTTGAAAACCAAAGCCTGGAATGACAGCAAGGTCAGTGCGCATCATGCGATTATTCCGACTGCCAAAGCGATGAGTGGTGATCGTCTGTCACGGGAGGAGGCGAATATTTATGAACTGATCGCGCGGCAGTATTTGATCCAGTTTTACCCGCCATTTGAATATCTTGATAAGCAGATTGATACCGAAGTGGCGGGCGGGCTGTTTATTGCCTGGCAGAAAGATGTGCTGGCGCAGGGTTGGAAAGTTTTGTTTCCACAGCCGAAAAGCAAAGTGGCTGACAGTGAAACTGATGCGGAAGGTTTTGCAAAAAACAGGCTGCCGGAGGTAAAAAAAGGTGATGAAGTGTTGTGCACGGAGGCTGAGCTGGCTGAAAAGCAGACCACGCCGCCGCGACATTTTACCGATGCAACCTTGCTTAGTGCGATGACCGGGATTGCACGTTATGTCAGTGACCCGGCGATTAAAAAGGTGTTACGTGATACCGATGGCCTGGGAACCGAGGCGACCCGGGCCGGGATTATTGAATTGCTGTTCCGGCGGGAGTTTCTGATGCGTCAGGGTAAGGAAATCCGCGCGACGGAGATTGGTCGCACCTTGATTAATAGCCTGCCGGAAAATATGGGCAAACCGGATATGACCGCGCATTGGGAGTCGCAGCTGGAGGCGATCAGCCAACGTCAGATTGCCTATGCGCAGTTTATGCAGCCGATGACACAGGGACTGGCACAGTTGATTGATGAGGTGGGGGCGGTGGATTTCCGGGGCTTGCAGGGGATGGGCAAGGCTCCGGTCAGGAGCCCGGCACAAAAAAGGAAGGGAAACGGAAGGAAAAAAGCGTAACAGTAACAGGTTCGGCAGGTGGTGAGTGCAGTATGAAGCAGTCTGCAGTCATTCGTATAAGCCATTGGTCTAATAGTAATGCTTCTTTGGAAGTAATACGCTTTGTTATAGGATATGCCTGTTATTCAGGGGGGCATGACTACCACATATAACCGCACAACCGCAGGAGGAGCGGATGATCCCAGTGAGAGCACATGATGCTCTGATCCAGCGCAGACAATCAGTGAGTTTACAATGGCAGCGTTTTGTCTCCGGGCATGAAAACATGGGTAACAAGCGTGTCGGGGAAACAATTCTTTCATCCTGGCGACGTTGTACTCCCTATTTGAATGTTGAGACCAGTGTTGTTCCGGTGGATGATGAGTATGTCGTTTCTCAACGCTGGAGAGAGTCTCCTCTGCGTCATGCGGCGCATAAGGAGCGTGAAACACTGGAGCAACTGGCGAAAGAGGGTTCACTGGTTGCGGCGATTGCCGATCCTCAGGGTAACCTGCTCTGGACATATGCCAGCCAGCACATGCGCAAGCGGGCTGAGTCGGTTAATTTTGTTGCAGGCGGGAAGTGGGGTGAGCTTACCGCCGGTACCAATGCCGTTGGTCTGTCGCTGGTGACCCGTGAGCCGAGCACGGTGTTTTCTTCTGAGCACTATCTGCCGTTTGTGCATGACTGGGTTTGTTACGCCTCGCCGATTATCCATCCACAGTCCGGTGAGTTGCTGGGCGTGCTTGATATATCAACCACCTGGAATAATCATACTCCGCTGGGGCAGGCTGCAGTTTGTGAACTGGCGCGTTCAATCGCTAAACGCCTGCCGGATAAACAGCCTCAGGCCGAGCTGGAAATTTTTGCTTTGGGGCGGGCAAAGGTTGTGTTTCGTGGCAAAACACAGCACGTTTCACAGCGGCAACTGGAGATTTTATGTCTGCTGGCGCTGAATCCTCAGGGCTTGTCGCTGGAGATGTTCCATGCTGCCTTGTATGGTGATGCCAATATTTCCCCGTCGACTTTAAAAGCAGAACTGTCCCATTTACGGCGCATGCTGGATGGTCAGATTGGCTCACGGCCTTACCGGTTGATGGTTCCTGTGTGGGGCGACTTTGTGCAGATCTGGCAGGCTCTGCGCTCCAATAATACAGAGACAGCTATCAGCCTTTATCGCGGCTCGTTTCTGCCGCAGTCGTCCTCGCCTGAACTGAGTGAGTGGCATCATTGCATTGAAGCGGTAATGGGGCGGCTGATGGGGGCGTGTGGTGATTTGTCTTTATTAATGGAAAAAATGTGTCATGGCTCGGTGGAGAGCGCTTTAGTCAGAGAGCGTTTGTCTGAACTGATACCCGATAAGCTGAGTCATGCGAGAGGGGTAATGTGACCGGCAGGGCATTTATCCGGCCAGGAGCAGGGCTACTCCCGCGAAGGGGCAACTATACTGGCTACCAAATGGTGCAATTCATGAATATCAAGAGGCTTGTAACGTACAAACACGCCCTGTTTGCCGGCTTGTTGGACAATAGCCGGATTGCGGTCTGCGGTGAGTAAGATACTGCGGATAGCGCCGAATTTCTTGCCGATCTCAACAATCATGCTCAGGCCGTCCTCACCATTATTGAGATGATAATCAACCAGAAAGATGTCGGGCAGAATGTCCAGTTCCTCGATCTGGGGAAAAACCTGTTCCCGGCTGGTCGCTATCACCGGTGTCGCACCCCAGGACTCCAGCATGTGCTCCATACCCTCTGCGACAGTCTGGTCATTCTCGACCACCATAATAATCGTATTATCCAGTGAGGGCAGGACATCAGCACCGGTTTGCTGTTCAGTTTCCGGTTTTACGGTTTCCTGTGCATAAGGTACTTTTACGGTGAAGGTTGAGCCTTCGCCCGGTGCGGAGTATAGGCTGAGCTCATGCCCCAGCATATCGCAGGCCCGTTTAACAATCGTCAGTCCCAGCCCCATGGCGCTATCGGAAATCAGCTGTTTATTGATACGGTGAAACTCTTCAAAGATTTTATCCTGCTCTTCTGCAGCAATGCCGACACCGGTATCGAATACCTGAAACTCCGCATAATATTTACGGCGGCGCACCCCGATCAGAATTCGTCCCTCATGCGTGTATCGTATGGCATTGGAAACCAGGTTTTGCAAAATCCGGCGCAGGTAAACCGGATCAGAGCGTACCTGTAGTGAGCAGGGGATAATGTCAAATCTGAGGTTTTTATCCCGTGCCTGCAGGGAAAACTCATTACGGATGCCGTCCAGAACCGGTTGAACGCCAAACTCGGAAATATTCAGTGCGGCTTGTCCGGAATCCAGTTTTGAAATATCCAGCAGTGCTTTCAGTATGGTTTCAACGGAGTGAAAGCTTTTAAAAATACGCTCGACCAGGTTTACCTGCCGGTCATCCAGTGGGCTATTCTGCAGTGAGCTGATAAACAGCTTGGCAGCATTGACCGGTTGCAGCAGATCGTGACTGGCGGCGGCAACGAAACGTGACTTTGAAGCATTGGCTACTTCAGCAGCATCCCGTGCGGCCCTTAACTCTTCAGTACGTGCGCTGACCCGTTGCTCCAGCGTTTCATTAATCTGGTGCAGCTCATGGTAGGCTTTGCACAGCGAGGTGATGTCATTAAACGAGATCACTGCTGAGCCATCGCTCATTTCCTGGCCGTAGACCTCATAGCGGGCACCGTAGCGGATAAAGATCTGCTGGCGCAGAATCTCCCGGTTATAGCCTTCATTGAGCCATTGGAAAATTTTCATCGGCTGGCAGGAGGCATCGAAAATATAGTCGGGTGAAAAAAGTTCCTGCAGGCGGCTGACATGTATGCCGCGATCAACTAACCGTCGCGGAATCTTCAGAATTTTTACTGCATTTTCGTTCCATTCAACCAGGCGTAGTTTGGGGTCAAAAATCAGAATACCCTGTTCAATATGTGCCAGCGTCGCTTTCACTATGCCAGCCTGCTGATCCAGCAGTTTATGTTGCTCTTCATGCCCGCGCCGCACATGATCAGTGATGTCAGACTGCAGTACGATAGTGCCGCCGCCGGTCATTTTTTGTTCGCTAACCTGAATCCAGCAGCCATTCTTCAGGGCAAGCGTGAAGTTGGCCGTATCTTTATGGTGTACCTCCAGCCGGTGTTCAATCCACTCTTCTAAAGACATCCTGTTGGGGATGTTCATGTACCTGCTTTGTGCCGTAATACTGACATAGGATTTGAAGTCAGTGCCCTGGGGAAGCTGATCCTGTATATCCGGCAGGGCGGAACAGAAGCGTGAGTTTTGCATCACCAGTTTTTCATCCGCATTGAAGATAGCAAAGCCTTCCTGTATCGACTCAATGGCATCGGATAAGTTAAACCTGACCTGTTCGGTTTCCCGGTTGGCTGCTGCCAGCTGTGAGTTGGTGGTATTTAAGAGATCCAGTGTTTCCTGCAGGTGTTGAGTACGCAAACGGATCTGCTCTTCAAGCGCGATGACGCGTTCAAAGTGGATATAGCCGGGGGAGCGGTCATTGGTGGAGCGCTCGACCCGGGCCATCAATTTACTGACAATGCGTTTCAGCTTTTCGTTTTCGCGCTGCAGATCATCTTCAGTGTTGAGCAGGCTGTTTAACAGCGGGAAGTCGTTCATACCTTTGCAGGGGGGTAAATAGCGATACCGGTTAATGTCTGATTGACATGCAGCATATTGTGTTGTTCGCCGTAGGTCGAGAAACCATAAACGCTGTGTTTGCTCAGTAATGCAGACATACGCTGCAGCTCCTTGCCCTGCTCAGCTTCCAGCCGTCTGAGAATGCAGTCACAGACAAAAATCAGATCCGGCTCTTTGCCGCTACTCAGACTTTCCAGCACTGTTTCCAGGTGGTCACTGATATTCAGTGCATTCGCCACCGTCAGTACCATACCTTCATCAATGGCACTGAAAAAACGCAGATTATGATTATCTTCCACCTGCTGTATGGCCCGTACATGGTGTTGGTCGCCAACCGATACCACAATCGGGTGGGAGGCAAAGATAAAGGGCGACAGTTTGTCCGGGTCAATACCGACGATACGGGCATATTCCGGTGCTGCCGGTTCTGCATTAATTTCAGTCACCAGCCGTTCTTCGGGGATGGCGCCGGTGACTACCAGGCGTTTTTGCGAAGGCTCAAAATGTCCTTCGCGGAATATTTTTACTTCACAATTACTTCGGGCCAGCAGCAAAACCGCTGCATTTTCATAGACCTCACCATTGACGGCAATGGGTGCCGACTTAAAGCGCATGCCATCACCTGATGAGCCGCCAAACAGTTGCGTTGAGCCCAGTGCTGCGGAAATCGCCAATACCAGCGTTTCCTCACGCATCGACAAGCCATCCGCCAGTAAAAACGCAAATTCATTATTGAAGTCCTGCCGTCTTGAGCGAATGTCCTGCCGGTCTTTGAAGACGCCGGTACCCAGCTGAATCTCATTGGTTTTATCAAGTTCAGTAATCAGGCGTACACTGGATTCGAAATGTGAAGAGGGAAAGCCCAGTACCACCACTCTGGATTCGCTGTAACCGGCTGTACAGATCTCTCCTGCCGTCCTTGCCCCGATCACATGGCAGACATTGAGCCGTTCACGCAAGGTGGCGGAAATATTTTTTAAGTCACCGGCGGGCGATACCAGCAGTACAATAAATGAGTAATGAATATCGGGCAGTGCTTCGATAATATCTGCAGCAGGGTCATCGGTCTGCCGGAGATCAATACAGATTGACTGGATTATTTTTGAAGTTCCGGGTGTCATTCTGTTTCCGGCATCCTCAATCGTTATTAATCAGGGTTGTATAATTTATTCTGTTGGCCAGCAGTGCTGCCTGTGTACGGTTGCGCACTCCCAGTTTACGCATGATGGCAGTGAGGTGAGCTTTAACCGTCGTTTCAGCAATGGAAAGGTCAAATGCAATTTGCTTATTCAGTTTACCCCGGCAGATCAGGGTCAGGATGTTGGCCTGTTGCGGGGTCAGTGAGTTGAGCTTTTTGAGTATTTCTTTGTCGCCGTAATTCAGTTCATCATCCTGCGGGGTGACATAATCATCGGGCGTGTATATATTGCCGTCGGCAATCAGCTGGAAAGCACGGATCATTTCTTCCCGTGGCAGGCCTTTCGGTACAAAACCATAAGCGCCGGCGCGAATCACATTATTGATTACACGGTTATCAGAAACCGAGGATACGACTACGATTTTTGCCTGAGGGGCCAGGCTTTTGATTCTGACCAGACCATCGATACCCTTAACATCCGGCAGGTTAAGATCCAGTACCACGAACTCCGGTGGTGCCGGTTCCAGATAATTCAGTGACTCAGAGAGGGTATAGGCGGTCTGAATGCTCGGATTATCAAAGATTTCGCTCATGGTCATGGCGAGTGCATCGGAGAACAGCGGATGATCTTCGACCAGTAGAATCCGTAAATTTTCTGCACTTATATCTACCGGCAAAGTGATTTTTGCCATTACACCTCCTTAATTTATCAGAGTGGCACAAGGAACTTATGCCACTCTTTCTCCGGACTAATCCGGATTAATTACTGCTGACCATTTGTGGCAGTTTGAATACCCAGACGGAGCCGCCCTGGTTCAGATAGTTGACCTTCTTGGCCACTTCACCACCCCACAGCGGTACCGCACCACCCCAGCCGGAAGCAACGGCAACGTATTGCTCGCCGTCCTGATCCCAGGTGATTGGCTGACCCACCACACCGGAGCCGGTCTGGAATTTCCACAGCTCTTCGCCGGTTTCAGCATCAAAGGCTTTCAGATAACCTTCTGGCGTACCGGTGAATACCAGGCCACCGGCAGTTGTCATGACGCCTGACCACAGCGGTGCATCGTTTTTGTATTCCCAAACGGTTTTGCCGGTATTGGGGTCGATGGCTTTCAGTGAGCCGATATGGTCTTCAAAGATCGGTTTGATAGTGAAGCCGGAACCTAAATAAGCCGCGCCTTCCTTATAGCTGACCGGTTCGTTCCAGATGTCCATGCCCCATTCGTTGGAAGGCACATAGAACAGTCCGGTATCCGGGCTGTGTGCCATCGGCATCCAGTTTTTACCGCCCAGGAAGGAGGGTACAGAGAATACAACTTTACCTTTACCACCATCAGCAGCTTCAGCCGGATTACCGGGGCGATTGTCCTCATTATAGATCGGACGGCCGGTTTTCTCATCGATGCCTTCAGCCCAGGTGATGTTCTTCACAAAGGGTGTGGCTGAAACAAACTTACCGTCTTCACGGTTCAGCACGTAGAAGAAACCGTTACGGTCGGCAGTTGCATAACGCTTGTTACCTTCTTTATCGGTAAAAGGAATGACCTCGTTTACACCGTCAAAATCCCAGCCTTCACGTGGTGTGGTCTGGTAGTGCCACTTGATTTCACCGTCTTTCGGGTTAATACCGATCCGTGAAGCGGCGTACAGGTTATCACCGGTACCATCTTTATTCTGTCCGGCATTACGCAGCCATGAGTTCCACGGTGCAGGGTTACCGGCACCAAACACCAGTGTGTCGGTATCCGCGTCATAGGAACCGCCCAGCCAGGTAGCACCACCGCCGGTTTTCCATAAGTCACCCGGCCAGGTCTTGTTCAGTTCACCGGTCATGGTGCTTTCCTTGCCGTTAAGGGTACCCATGTGGCCTTCGATCACCGGGCGTGTCCACACCAGTTCACCATTCTCGGCATTACGCGCCTGAACCTCGCCGACGATACCGAATTCACCGCCTGAGTTACCGGTAATGACCAGGCCATTGACGATTAAGGGGGCGGCTGTATATGAGTAACCGGCCTTGTAATCAGCGATTTTGTCTTTCCAGACCACGTCACCGGTCTTCAGGTTGAGGGCTACAAGTTGTGCATCCAGTGTGCCGAAAATAAAGTTGTCGCCGTAAATGGCGCCGCCGCGGTTGATTACATCACAGCAAGGGAGAATGCCTTCCGGCAGTCTGGCGTCATACTGCCAGATTTCTTCGCCTGTCTTGACATCAATGGCGTAGACCCGCGAATAAGAACCGGTGACATACATTACACCATCATAAACCAGTGGCTGTGATTCCTGACCGCGCTGTTTCTCTCCGCCCATCGAGAAAGACCAGGCCGGAACCATATTTTTAACGTTTTCCTTGTTAATGTTCTTTAGCGGGCTGAAACGTTGCAGATGACGTCCCATACCGTTAGTGACTATCTGAGACGTAATCTTCTGGTCGTTGGCAATGTCTTCTTCGGTAACACCGGCAAAAGCTGTTGATGTGGCCAGCAAGCAAGCCACCGAAACTGATAGCAATAGTTTCATCTATCTGAACTCCTCCTTAGAATAGAAACGGGGTGTAAAAGCACACACCTCAATGGGATACGCCGAAACACACACCCCTTAACAGTGTACATTAATCATCTGGTTCAGATACGTATATTGCCAATTAGTCGTATATGTTATGTTTTTAGAATTCTCTATGCTGTGAGAAAATTTTCGGAGGAGAAAATGATCAGAGACTCCTTTATTCTGATGGCTCTGTTGCTCAGCTTATTGTTCACCTTGCCTGCCCGGGCTGACGACTTACCGACAATCCGCTTAGGTGCGCTGGAATTCGGCACTGTGAACTGGGAACTGGACACCATTAAAAACAATAAGCTGGATGAGAAATACGGCTTCAAGCTGGAAGTAATTCCCATGGGCGGCGGCAGTGCCTCTGACATCGCTTTTCTCGGTGGTGAAATTGATGTCATGGTGTCAGATTTTATCTGGGTGGCCGCACAGCGTGCCGAGGGGCGTGACTTCAAATTCATTCCTTATTCCACAGCAGTGGGCGGCATTATGGTTAAGCCTGATAGTGGCATCAGCTCGCTGAGTGATCTTAAAGGCAAGCGTATCGGCATTGCCGGCGGGCCGCTGGATAAGTCCTGGTTGATTTTACAAGCCTATGCCAAACAGGAAGGTGGCATTGATCTCAGGGCGGATACTCAACAGGAGTTCGGCGCTCCCCCGCTGATGTTTAAAGCGGCGCTGGAGGGCGATATTGATGGTGTGATTAACTTCTGGCATTTTCAGGCCAAAGCGAAAGCTGCCGGACTCACTGAGATTATCTCTGTGCAAAAAGCAGCGGAGGCGCTGGGGCTTGATCCCGCAGTACCTTTGCTGGGTTATATTGTGAGGGGAGATATGGACAACAAGCTATCACAGGGTTTGTTTGCGGCCTCGCGTGATGCCAAGGCTTTGCTGAGTGAGGATGACGCAGCGTTTGAGGCAGTCAGGGAGCGTATGAATGCTAAAGATGATGCCCAGTTTGAGGCGCTGAAAGCCGGTTTCCGGGCCGGAATCCCGGCCAGTGCTGAGGTGGATGAGCAAGCAGTTGACCGCACATTGCAGATGATGGCAAAGCTCGGTGGTGCGGATCTGGTCGGCAAAGCAACCACGCTGCCGCCGGATATGTTTATCACGCTTGATGACTAATCAATCTGCCCCGTAACGAATGCAGTGCGCAACGAACACCTGATTCGTCTGGTTTCATTCGGAATACTTCTGCTTAGCTGGAGTGTCCTCTCTGCCGTGATGGCGGATCCGCAGGTATTGCCCGCGCCATGGGTGGTGATTGAAGCCATGGCTGAGTTGTGGCAGGCGGGTGATCTGCAAATGCATCTGACCGACACCGCAATACGGGTAATGTGGGCTTTTTCGCTGGCGATGCTACTCGGTGGTCTGCTGGGTTATCTGATGGGGCGAAATCCGCTGATGAATGCCTGGCTTGATCCGTGGCTGATTGTGTTTCTTAATCTTCCGGCACTGGTGCTGATTGTACTGTGCTACCTGTGGATCGGACTGAATGAGCTGGCCGCTATTCTGGCGGTGACGCTGAATAAACTGCCGATGGTAATGACGCTGATTCGTGAGGGGGCGAGGAATGCCTCTGCTGAGCTGCGCGATCTGGCTTTTGTTTTCAAACTGTCACCGCTGGCAAAGTTCCGCCATATTATTTTCCCTGAGCTGCTACCGCATATTGTTGCCGCCGCGCGGGCGGGTCTGGCAGTAATCTGGAAAATCGTGCTGGTGGTGGAGTTTCTCGGGCGCGGCACCGGCATTGGCCGCCAGATTCACACCCAGTTCTCAATTTTTAATGTCACCGGCGTGCTGGCTTATGCGCTGAGTTTTGTGGTGTTTATCCTGCTGATTGAGTTTCTGATTATGCAACCGCTGGAACGTTATGCGAACCGCTGGAGGCAGGATGCTTGAGGTTAATGTGCACGGTAAATTCTTCGGTGGGCAACAGATTCTCGGGGCTTGCCGGCTGAGTTTACAGGCCGGTGAACGGGTGAGTTTGCTGGGGCCGTCGGGGATTGGTAAATCGACTTTGCTGCGGATTATTGCCGGGCTGGATAAGGCTTATCAGGGTGAGGTGAAACGGCCTGCTGCGACAGCGTTTATGTTTCAGGGGCCGAATTTGCTGGAATGGCGGAACTGTTATCAGAATCTGCTGATTTTTAACCCGCAGGCGACGCTGGCTGAGGCACAGACTGCGCTGGAGCAGGTGGGGCTGGGTAATAAGGGCAAACATTATCCCCGGCAGTTATCTTTGGGACAGCAGCGACGTCTGGCGCTGGCAAGGACGTTTCTCAGCCGGACTGACCTGGTGTTGCTGGATGAGCCGTTTACCTCACTTGATCCGGCATTGAAAAACGACATGCTGTCCCTGACCCGCAAGCTGCTGGATCAATCCGGTGCTACACTGGTGCATGTTACTCATGATGCGGCGGAGGCAATGGTGTTAGGCTCACAGGTTATTGCCATGCAGGGGCAACCGGCAACCGTGCAGTTTGGTATTCAGGAGGCCGTGATGATAGTGGAAACCGGAGCAGGGGATGGATAAACGTCCGCCTCATTTCATCCTGATCAGCTGGTTCTGGCTGGCCGGATTGTTATTATTTCTGGTAATGATCACCTGGCATACCGGGTTGCTTCCCGCAGTGCTGGACAGCGACCAGACCCGCATCAGCGTTCTGTTACTGATACTCACCGCTTTCACCAGTCTGCATTGCGCCTACCGCAGCTACAAACTATCTTGCCTGGAGTCTGAATTAGCCGGCTGGCAGAGCGGCCAGCAAGATACAGTCCATCATCATAGTGTGCTCGGTACTTATTTGCCGCTGATGCTCAATGGTGGAAAGCAAAACCGGCCCGATCACCTTTCTCTCAATGGCGAATTGCTGGCAGAGCATTTCCACTACCAGCATGCCTTCGGCTGGTTTGCTGCCGGGGCGATGATTAAGCTGGGGCTGCTGGGTACGGTGGTTGGTTTTATTATGATGCTGACCTCGATTGGCGGGCTGGATTCGCTGGACATTGAGCAGGTGCAGCGGCTGATGCAGCAGATGACGCAGGGCATGATGGTGGCGCTGAATACCACCTTGCTGGGGCTGGTCGGCAGCCTGATTCTGGGTGTGCAGTATTTGTTTCTGGATCATTGTGCGGACCGGCTGTTGGTACGCACCCTGACCTGGGTGCAGCAAACTGCGCGGGAGCCGGTCTGATGGCGTTGTTCCGCTCACGCCAGCGTATCGGGGGGAGCGGGGGTGACCCATTTACTGATCTGTTGTTTAATGCCCTGCTGACTTTTACCTTTCTATTCCTGATTTCACTGCTGTTGATTAACCCTCCGGCAAAAAGCGGTATTATCAACCCCAAAGCAGAATTCCTGATTACAGTCAGCTGGGAGGACGGTAATGCCAATGATATTGATACCTGGGTGCAGGGGCCGCAAAACACGCGGGTTTGGTATAAACAAACGCAAAATGGCCTGATGCACCTGGACCGGGATGATCGCGGGCTGACCAATGATACTCAGCAGGTCGACGGGCAGGAGATTGTTAATCCGCTGAATCAGGAAGTGGTGACTATTCGCGGGCGGCCCCCCGGTGAGTTTATTGTTAATGTGCATTACTACAAAAGTCAGGATCAGCTGGCGGTGCCGGTGACTATTTATCTGGCGGAGGTGAATCCCACACTGAAGGTGTTGCACTACGCGACGCTGGATCTGAAAAAAGAAGGCGAGGAGAAAACGGCGGTGCGTTTTACGTTGAATAATCAGGGGCAGGTGGAAAATATTAATACCCTGCAAACCTCGCTGGTGGGTGACAGTCAATGAACGAACCCATTTTGCTGTTGGTGGCGGTGAATGTACTGGTGCTGGCACTATTGGTGCTGGTGCTGGTGTTTAGTCGTTTGCACTGGCTGTTGCGTCTGAGTCTGGTGTTGCTGGTGAGTGGCAGTTACTGGCTGGCTTATCAGGGCTGGGATCGGGCGCAGGGCTGGCCGAGTCAGAATGCGTTGCCTGAGAAGTTTCTGCTGCATGGTGCGGTGATTGAAGAGCCGGATAAAGAGCGCGGGGTGAGTGGCACGATTTTTCTCTGGGTGAGTGATCTGACGGAGTTTAAGCCAGCCGAACAGCCGCGTGCTTATGTCATGCCTTACACCAAACGCCTGCATACGGCGGCACAGGAAGCATTGCGGCAGATGCGTAACGGTGAGCTGCAGGTGGGAACTGTGTTGCCTGATCCGGCAGCGCGACAGGTGGCGGATGGTTTTGCCGGTGAAACTCCGGCGCTGATTGAGTTTTCTAACCTGCCGAAACAGGCATTGCCGGAGAAATAGATGCGTTTTTTTCTGCCTGTTGTGTGGTTATCGCTTGTTCTGGTGAGTTTGAGTGGCTGTAATAGTCAGCCGGATGCAACGGATTACTTTCCGCTGGATAAGGGGCTGAGTTGGCAATATCAGGTGACTAATTCTGCGCAACAGGAACAGAGCATTTACCGGGTTACCAACCTGGGTACGACCGAAGTGGCGGGGGAAACGGTAACGGTACGGCGGGCAAATGATGGACATGATTATTATCTGGAGCGTAAACCGGATGGGATTTACCGTTATGCCAGCCGTACTTTGTTTGAAACTTATCCGGCTGTTGATGAGCCGCCACGTATGGTGTTGCCGTTGCCTTATCTGAAGGCTGCTGAACGAACCTGGGCATCAAAAACGGTGAGTTATGTGATTCGCCGCATCGGGCCTTCTACGGTGACCAGTGTGAATAATCCGATACCGGGTTTTGTAATGAATTACCGGGTGGCGGCTGAGGATGAAACTGTAGAGGTTCCGGCAGGGCGGTTTGAGCATTGTCTGCTGGTGGAGGGGACGGCTAAACTGACAATGTTTACTGATCCGCTGACCGGGTATGAGGATGTTCCGGTTACCACACGGGAGTGGTATGCGCCGGGGGTGGGGCTGGTTAAGCTGGAGCGGGTGGAGCCGCTGGAGACGCGGGTTTATCAGGGCGGGAGTTATTTGTTTGAGTTAGTTGGGTTTGATTAATATTCACAGGTTTTCCAGATTACTAAATCCCTGAAAACAACAAATCCAAAGCCGCCATAATCTCCTGCCGTTTATCAGACAAAGAGCAGACAAAATCCCCAAAGCTACGCAAATGAACCCCGGCAAGCTCAGGGGTAGACATCGCCACAGCAACACCCTCAATCTCAAACATCGGACTAAGCCGTGCTGCAGGAGTAAATGACCCGCAAATTTCCAGCGGCACAACCACTCGTGTATGCACCACTTCAATGAGATCAGTCTGCACATCCAGCAGATAGGGAATTTGTTCCTGTGTAGCCGGATTGGTATTGTGGTAAACGTCAAACTGAGCCATTAAAACATTCTCATGCCATCACTGAAAACGCCACGTTCTTCAATGCGCTGGTTATAGGCTTCGAGTGCCTGCTGATTTTCTTTTAACCATTCCTCCCGCTTTTTCTCAGCTAACTTCTGGATAAGTGCTTGCTCCAGTAAGCCGGACAGGTTGATTTTGTATTTGCGTGCCTCTTCTAATAAATTACTGTTTACGCTGAGGTTTGATGGACGCTTAGGGGCGCTGGTATCATAAAGTAAGGTATTTTCCATGCCGGTTTTCCGCTGTAGTACTTGTTTCATAGTATATGCGCATAGAAGATGCGCATCAATGCATGTTAGACATTGGTACAGTAGACAGTGCCTGCAACTCTGAGGCACTATTTCCCCCGGAGGACTGCTTCCTGATACCCTGTAAGCAGAGCATCTGGCCGAAGCCCGGAGGAGTGGCGATGAGAAATTTACTGAAAACTATTATTGTACTGGCAATGCTGGTACCGCTTAATCTGTTGGCGTCTAATAACACCGCTTCTCCTGTTGATCCGCTCGACTCCCCTAACTGGAATATGATGCACCAGCGTTTCTTGAATAACGGCGCGGTGGTCTTTGATGATCGTGTGGAGATTTTCGCACCGGATAGTGTCGAGGATTCGCTGAATGTGCCGGTGTCTTTCAAAGCGGGTAAGCTGGGTAAGGTTGAAGAAATAATAGTGTTCGCTGATTTGAATCCGATTCAGTTGGTGCTGAAATTTGTGCCGGGTGAGATAGAGCCGAATCTGTCCTTTCGCATGAAACTCCAGCAGGGTTCACCAGTGCGGGTTGCAGCCCGAACCCCGGATAATGTCTGGCATGTTGGTTCCGTTTATATTGATGCAGCCGGTGGCGGCTGTACCGAGCCAAGTGTAGGCATGGCCAGTGGTGACTGGATGAGTACGCTGGGCCATGTTTCCGCACGGCTTTGGGAGCGTGAAGCGGGTAACCGCTTGCGGGTTAAGGTGATGCATCCCATGGATACCGGTCTGGCCGATGGCATCCCGAAATTTCACATTGAGCAGCTGGTGCTGAAGGACACGGATTCTCAGTCAGTGATGGGCAGTCTGGAACTGTTCGAGCCGGTCAGTGAAAATCCGATGCTGAGTCTGGATGTCGGTAAGCGTAAACGCTTTATTCTCGGTGGCCGCGATAATAACGGCAACCTGATTGATGCAAAAATTGTGCAGTGACATTGCCAGTGAAACTACTCATGTTAAAAATCCTGATTTTAGGTCTGGCGCTGGTGTTAGCGTCCGGCGTCCATGCGGAAACCAATAAACTGGACTACCGGCTCAAGGCAGTTGAAATCGCCGAAAACACCTATTTGTTTGAAGGCAAAACCGAGGATTTCTCGCGTAAAAATGGTGGCTATATCGTCAACACCGCGTTTATTGTCACCGATGACGGCGTGGTGATAATTGATAGCGGCCCGTCACGGCGCTTTGCTGAACAACAACGGGCCGCCATTGCCGCAATAACCGACAAGCCCATTCTCCGGGTTTATATTACCCACCATCACCCCGATCACTTCCTGGGCAATCAGGTTTATGAAGATGTGCCGGTTTATGCGTTAGCAAACACCATCACAGGTATTCAGCGTGACGGGGAAATGTTTACCGACAATATGTACCGTATGGTCGGTGACTGGATGCGCGGCACTAAGGTCACGGCTCCCACACAAGCAGTGCAGCCGGGTGTTGAGGAAGTGGGCGGGCATGAGCTGGAATTGATTGACATGCAGGGGCACACGGCTGCCGATCTGGTGATTTTTGACCGTACTACCGGTGTGTTGTTTGCCGGTGATCTGGTCTTTAATCAGCGTGCTGCGACTACACCTCATGCCGTGGTGGATGACTGGTTGCAATCTTTGCAAAAATTAAAGACTTTGCCTTTCAAGATGCTGGTTCCCGGTCATGGTGGCGTAACCACCGACAGTGCACCGATTGCCCAGACTAAGGATTATCTGGAGTGGCTGGTCGCAATCCTGCAGGAAGGCGCGGAATCCGGCATGGACATGGCTGAAATAATGCAGACACCCATCCCGGAGCGCTTTCAGTCAGTCAGTCTGGTCAGGATAGAGTTGCAGCGTTCCGTCACGCACTTATTTCCGGCACTGGAAGAGATGGTATTGAGGCCGGTTGCCATTGAATAATGAGGCAAGATGTTTACCTGAAACCTTGGTGCGCAGGAAGGTTAAGCTCCCTTCTTGGATAAGGGGAGGGTTGGGGAGGGGTTTTAGAGGCCTTGTTCTGTTAGGTCTGATACAAACCGGAATGGCCTGCTCACCTGCGGATGCTCCTCTGTCTCCGCAGTCTGAATCTTCCCCGCCCATTTGTGAGCGCACTGATGAGATGCCGCCCGGACTAAGAATGAAGCAATACCGGGGCATTACTCCTGAATGTGTTCCCGGGGGGCAGACTCTGGATATTCCCGGTTTGCAGCAACTACTGGCAACAGATGATCCGGTACTGATCGATGTGTGGGCCATTGTGCGCAGTGTCGATGATGGCTTTGGCAGTATCTGGTTGCCGAACGAGGAGCACTATAGTTTGCCCGGTGCGGTCTGGTTGCCTAATGTGGGCTATGGGGAAATCAAACCGGATATTGAGCAGTATCTGCAGCAAAATCTGCAACGTTTAACCGCCGGCGATAAAGATAAACCACTGGTGTTTTTTTGCGTGATGGATTGCTGGATGTCCTGGAATACGGTGCAGCGTGTTGCTGATTACGGGTATACCCGTGTTTATTGGTACCGGGATGGTACGGACAGCTGGGGTGAGGCGGGTTTGCCTTTGGTGGAAGTTAAGCCGGTTGAGCTGGAGTGATTTGCCGTGTTGCTGTAATATGAATTCATATTCATATTTTTGGAGGTGCTTATGCAAATCAGTGAACGTGGTCAGGTAACTATTCCCAAAGAATATCGGGCAAGGTTTGGTTTTTTACCGAATACGGATGTTGAGTTTGTGGTTCGTGATAATGAGTTGGTTTTAGTGCGAAAACGCAGTTCAAAGGCCAAAGCAATCAGAGCTTTACGCGGACGTAAAAAAACAGGTATGACAACCGACGAGTTGATGGGGTTGTTGCGTGATGCCGACTGAGTGGTTGGTGGATACGAATGTGCTGATCGATATTATTCATGATGATCCGCAGTTTGCTGAAGCTTCTACACGGGCGCTGGAGCGTTGTTCAGAATGCGGTGTTTTAGTGATTAATCCGGTGATTTACGGCGAAGTGGGGGCGATCTGCGACTCGCTGGAGGAGTTGGATTCTTTATTGCCTCAGGAGCTATTCAGGCGGGATGAGTTGATTTGGGAAGCATCGTTTTTGGCAGGTCAAGCCTTTCGGCGCTATCGCAAAAATAAGGGGCAGAAGAAGCGGGTACTGGCTGATTTTCTGATTGGGGCACATGCCAGTGTTGCCGGATTTGGGTTGGTTTCGCGGGATGCGGGGTATCAGAAGTATTTTAAGCTGGAATTGCTGAATCCGGCAGAAAATTTATAGAGCCTTTCACCGAAACTTCCGCTTCAACAACCCGCGCCGCGACTGATAACCCCAAACCGCCAGACTAAAAAATAATCCTAAACAACCCAGCACGACTACCAGATTCACCCAATCCAGCTTGCTGTACAGCGTGAAACGGATCAGTTCCACACCATGACTGAACGGATTAAATTCCACTACTTTTGCCAGCCACGGGGCGTTTTCCTGAATTCGCCACAACGGATACAGTGCGGTGGAGGCAAAGAACATCGGGAAGATGACAAAGTTCATCACCCCGGCGAAATTCTGTAGCTGCGTGATCAGGGTGGAAATCGCCAGCCCCAGCGAGCCCAGCATCAGGCCGGTGACAAAAATGGCCGGTATCGCCAGCAGATAGCCAACCAGCTCCATGCGTATCCCGACAAAGTAAGCGATGAGCAGGAATACCCAGCATTGCAGCATGCCGACAAAGGCGCTGGCCATCAGTTTGGACAGCAGCATCCAGCGGCGGGAAATCGGTGCCACCAGCAGTAGTTTCATCGAACCCATTTCACGGTCGTAAACAATGCTCAGTGCGGATTGCATGCCGTTAAACAGCAGGATAATCCCGCACAGGCCCGGTACGATATAGGTTTCGTAGCGAATATAGGTTTCATAGGGCGGGTGAATCGCCAGTCCCAGTGCCGCACGGAATCCGGCGCCGAAAATCAGTAGCCAGACCAGTGGTCGTACCAGCGCCGCGACAAAGCGTTCGCGTTGATGCAGAAAGCGCAGTAATTCCCGCCAGATAATCGCCTGCATCGCACTCATAGCTGTAATAACTCTTCTTTGGCGGCGAAACGGGATTTGATGCCCTGCACACCGCCCAGTTCGCTCAGGGTGGCCTGCTCTTTGATCTTGCCTTTTTCCAGTAAGATGACCTGATCATGATCGTCAATTTCATCCAGCAGGTGAGTGACCCAGATTACACAAACACCCTGTGCGGCCAGCGCGTGAATCTGCCGGGAAATATCATAGCGAATCGTCGGGTCGAGGCCGCTGGTGGGTTCGTCCAGCATCAGAATGTCAGGGTTTGGCAGCAGGGCACGGATAATTTCCAGGCGTCTGCGGTGGCCGCCGTTGAGGTTGACGGCTTTTTCTTTACGTTGTTCCCACAGACCGAAGTCTTTGAGTAAGGTTTCGGCGCGGGATTTATAGTCTTTTAATAAAAACAGTCCGGCAAAGTAGCGAATGTTTTGCTGCACGGATAACTCAAGATCGAGCGTATTTTCCTGAAACACAAAACCCATTTTGCCGGTATGGCCTTGCTGGCGGTCGTGTGCAGATACGCCATTGATCAGCACCCGACCGTGGTCAGGCACCAGTATTCCGGACAGCAGATTAAAGATGGTCGACTTGCCGGCGCCATTAGCCCCCAGCAGAGCAGTGAAGCCATCGCCCGCAATCGTGAGCGAAAAATCTTTCAGTACCGCCTTTTTCCCGTAAGAGAAATTGACATTTTCCAGAATAATCTCTGCCACTAATTGATTACTGCCTCTATTTGATCACAATATCCAGCTTCTGGCTGTCGCCGGTGCTGCCGGGAATACGGATAGTATAGCTGCCCGGTTTGACCGCAACAAAACCAATTTCCATGGTGCCGGCATCATCAAATTCAATCGATTCAACCCCGTATGGGCGGATTTCCAGGCCTTCAATGACAATCTCATCCATCCATACTGCACGTGAAAGCTCGGAAATATCCAGCCCGATTTCACCGGAACCATCAGATGTGATCTCCACTTCATAATAAGTGCCGGATTTGAGTTCCCACGGGCCACCCAGTGGTTCACCGACGGATAACATCACCTCCGGCAGGTCTTCCTTATTGGAACCGGATAATAAACCCGCTGCACCCAATTTATTGTCATTATCGTTGTCATCAGCCATCAGCGGGCCGGTGAATAACAGACAGCCCGATAGAAGTAGTGTTTTCAGTAGTGTGTTTTTCATTGCTTTCTCCTTTTTCAACCTCATCCTCCAACAGGCCGCGCCGCAGCCCCCCAGGGAAAACGCCCCACCTTAATCGCCTTAACCGCTTCCATTTTCGCCAGATCAATCACGCTGACATCACCCGACACGCCATTGGTAGTGAATAATTTGGTGTAATCCGGTGAAAAGGCCATGTGCCAGACGCGCTTGCCAACCAGAATATACTTCTTTACTTCGTAGGTTTCGGTATCGACGACAGCAATATGATTGGCCGGGCCAAGGGCGACAAAGGCCAGACTGTTGTCTTTATTCAGCTCAATGCCCACCGGCTGAATTTTGTCCGGGTGCACGCCATTGATTTCAAAATGGATTTTTGCCAGTTCGCTTTGGTCTTCGGTATTAAAGACGGTGACCGTGCCGCCGATTTCCGAGCTGACCCACAGGCGTTTGCCATCTTCGGTGTATTCCGCATGACGCGGGCGGGCATCAACCAGCGTATTGGCAAAAATTTCATGGGTTTCGGTATCAATCCAGTGCGCCATATTAGTGGTTTCAGAGGTGGTGATAGACACCTTACCATCCGGGCTGATGGCCATGCCTTCCGGTTCCACACCAACATCAATCTGGGCAATAACCTTGTGGGTTTCGGTATCGACCACAGTGGTAATCGCATCATTCTCATTGGCGATGTACAACAGGCGATTATTGGGGTGCAGCGCAAACTGCTCCGGATCTTCACCCGACGGCAGATCGTGCAGAATTTCACCGGATTCGACATCCATCACCTGTACCGCATCAGAGTCCGAGGCACAGATATACAGGTATTTATAGTCTTTGGAGAAAGTAATTCCCCGGGGGCGTTCACCGACTTTGTACTCCCGAACCATTTCCAGTGTATCGACATCAATCACTGAGACTGTGTCTGACTTTTCATTGGAGACCCAAATCTCATCAGCGACTGCCGTACCCGTCAGGGCAGACGACAGCAGACATGCCAACAGGCATTTTCTGTACATTTATAACTCCTCCTATTCAAAGGTTAACAACCTAAGCCGGGACAGTCTGCCGTAGCTTATCGCTCCGGCTGCGTAAACTCGCTGTCGCTCAGACAGTACTTGCCTTGCAACAAGCTACGCCAGCCTGTCCCTCTGTTCCGGCTTAAGTTGCTGTCCTATTCAAACGCCTTACAACCCGACTCCGCCTTATCGTAGCCCAGTCCATCCAGTTCATTACGCTGGTGCAGAAAGCCTTCCAGCGGTGCCATTGCCACTAAGGCGCTCTGATGGGCCAGACCAATCGGCTGGCGCAGCTGACCATTCCAGTTGCGGAAGGACAGTGGCCGCCCCTTGAAGCCGGCCAGTTCCAGATCATTCAGCAGGTAAGCTTTCTGTGTTGCTAAGTCCGCGAATTTAGTCTTGATATTCGCCTCATCAATGGCCCGCAGCGCTGCCCAGGCGGCATAGTCCTCATCCTGCATGTCGCGTTCGGCGAGTTTGCTGAAGCGACTTTGCAATTGTGCAGCACCCCATTGTTCAAATACCCGTGACCAGCCCAGTGACTGCAGGCCGTCACCACCGAATACAGGTCGCGCCAGCCAGGTGTTATAACGCAAATAGCGGGCAAAATCATTCCACTCATCCGCCACGAACAGCACATCGTAATCACCGAATTTTTGCGTCAGTAACGGTACTTCAGCTCCGGCCTGACGACGCAGGTCACCATCCAGTAACCACTTCGCATCATGGGTAAATTCCAGCTGATATTTCTTTGCCGAGCGTCGCAGTGCTGCGGCGAATGCGGCATCTTCCGTGCTATTGCCTTCCAGCAGAGCGGGTTTGTTCCATTTCTTTTGAATCAGAAACTGCAACAGCGCATCTGCCCGCATCGCATAACTGGGGATGGTATGCAAAAGGTTGCTGCGGCACTCTTTGTTACGCAGCGTGTCATCATAAGCACGGACGTTGAAGTAAAGCCGCCGGTCATCGCTGCCATCACCGATAACAGCCAGCTGTTCCTGAGCATTCATATCCAGCAGCACATAAGCCGCCTTGCTGTCCTTAACCGCTGCCTGTGCCGATTCCGTATCACCCTCATCAAACTGTTGAATATCCAGTTCAAACTGATAACCCATAAAGCTGCCGGTGGTGTTATTGTCTTTAAGTCCCAGCTCTGCACCCTTCAGTCCAAGATCTTCCGGTACCGGATCTAAATTAGACAGGGTGGGGTGTTCCGGCTGGGCAATTTGCAGATAAAGCACCGGAATGGTTTTCAGTTCCTTCGCATGTAAAGGGGGGATAAGGAGTAGTAATGCAATTGCAAATGAGAATATTTTCATGGCTGGTATCTTATCCGAAAACCATTTATTTCTCTTATCCGACTATGGTCGCATGGTCTTCTGTGGCATAAAACCTTTAAAATCGCTGCACCATAGGAGGATCTTTAGATTATGAAACTACGTTTACTACTGTCTATTTCACTGACAACCCTGATTTACTCAAATGTTTTTGCTCACGGTAATGTGACACCTCAGGCAATGGATACTTCTGACCTGCCACAGCTGGGTGAAGAGTGGCTGGATGAAAATCCGTGGCGTGATCCGGAGGGCGAAACCTGGGAAGCGGCTATTGCAGTGGGTGCGTCCGGCTACAACCAGAACTGTGCACGCTGTCATGGTCTTGAGGTTATCTCGGGCGGGCTGGCGCCTGACTTGCGTCTGCTTAGTGCAGATATGGATGGTGATGATTGGTTCAAGGAACGTTTCCGTAACGGTATGACCCAAAACGGGATTACTAAAATGCCCGGATTCGGGGAAATTCTGAGTCAGGAGGCAGCCTGGGCGATCCGTACTTATGTTGAAACACGGCCTGCTGACGGGGCACTGGATAGCCACAATGCCCGCCTGACCGAAATCCGTGACCAGCTTAAGGAGCAGGCTGAAAAAATTGCCGGTGGTGAAAAGGCTGAGGACTTTGCGGATGCGGCCAAGGCGGTACAGGAGGAGCTGGCGAAGATCAATGCTGAGGTGAAAACAGCTTCCGGGGCAACCAAGGCTGAATCTGCAGTTTCGCGTGCTGCTGCGGCTTTAGACGGTAGCGCCGAAAGCTTTGGTACAGCGGCAGAGATCTTAACCATTGGCCTGAGTGCGGCTAAATAGGCAGATATAAGCTGATGCTTCAATTTTACCGATTACTGTTGACAGTTTGTCTGGTGGCAATTAGCGGGCTGGCATCCGCTAATTGTGAGGATCTGGCCAGGGGCTTTGGTGATGCGGTACCTAAACGTGCTGACACCGTCACCATTGTTGGTCAGGACTTCGATACTATTCTGGAGCGCGGTTTTCTGACCTTTGCGGTGTACGAGGATTTCGCACCGTATTCCTGGGAAGCCGGGTCTGAAGCCAGGGGTATTGATGTTGATCTTGCCCGCGAGATCGCCAGAGAAATCGGTGTTGAAGCTAAGTTTAATTTCTTTACTGCTGATGAAAATGTGGATGCAGATTTTCGCAATCAGATCTGGAAAGGGGCTTTAATCGGCGGCAAAGTTTCCAATGTGATGATGCATGCGCCTTATAATAAGGACTTACAGTGTCGCAATGAGTTTGTGGTGTTAGGCGGCCAGTATTTCAATGAAACGCTGGCTACCGCTTACCATAAAGAAACCTTTCCGGATGGCGCACCGACCACGCCTTATTACCGCTTTCATAAGGTCGGCGTTGAAAATCACACCATCTCCGCATTCTATCTGGAGAATTTCAGTGGCGGTATGTTGCTGAAAAATGTGGTGCATTACCCTGATCATGAAGATGCCTTTGACGGGCTCCTGAATCGTGAAGTCGATGCGGTGATGGGGGTGAAAGGTAAGCTGGAGTATTACGATCAGTCCCGCGATGAGGCTGATGTGATTGCCGTTGATACGCCGCCGTTGGTGAATTTTTCGCTGAATGAATGGACGCTGGGGATTGCGGTGAATTTCCGCTACCGTGAGCTGTTTTACACCGTGGATGGCATTATTGCGGATATGGTGAAGGACGGGCGCATGAAGCAGATTTTCGATAAATATAAGGTCAGTTACAGCGAACCAAATTACTGAGCGAGGTTTATGCTGATACGTGCTGCCGTACTGCTGAGCATATTTTTCTGTCTCTTTTTTGTGCCGTGTGCCTCAGCTGAGTATGTTTCGGAGGAGCGTATCCGTTCAGAAGTTATTGCCCCATACAGCCTGGGCGATAAAACGGATATGGACGGCGTCTGGGAGTTATTAAATGGCAGTGGCCTAAAAGGCGGTTATGTCATTGAAAGCGAGTGGATTCAACCACTGCCCGGCTTTTCCGGTGCGCCGATTAATCTGTTCATTCTCATCGATACTGAAGGTACGCTGGTTGATGTCAGACTACTTAACCATAATGAACCTATTTTTGTTTCAGGATTAGGTGAGGCTCCGTTCCGGGCTTTTCTGGAACAATATCGCGGCCACTCAATCAACAGTGCTATTACGATCGGTTCCGGTTATGGCACTAACTCAGACAGCGGTTCGCTGGTTTATTTTGATGGTGTTACCAAGGCAACTGCATCGGTGCGTATTGCTCATGAAAGTATCATGGCGGCGGCACGTGAAGTGGCAAAACAAAAGCTGGACGGACTTGCTCAGCCCAGAGAAAAGATAGCACTGAAAGACGATGAAGGCCTTGTCTTCAGCTGGGATGAGCTGGTTGAGCAGGGTATCGCCAGGCACGTCACCGCGACCCACGCAGAAGTCCGCACAAAGTTTAACGATACCCGCTGGCAATTTGATGACCCGTTTCCGGAGGCCGCCGATAATGAATGGTTTGCGGATTTGTGGATTGTTGATGTCACCCATCCTCATGTCGCCCGCTCGGTAATGAGTGAGCGCATGTTGCGGGACTGGAATAACTTCAGGCGGGTTGCTCCTGATGACGAGACCATACTATTGATTGAGGCGGGTAGCCATGGTCTGGTGGGTGAAGATTTTGTGCGTAATACTTCACCCCCGTTGATTACTGCCAGACAGGATAATTTTCCGCTGTCTATCCATGATGCTGACCTGTTGATTGATCTGCAAAAAGATGTTCCGGATGGCCGGGCAATGGTTATCCGTATCGACAGACGGCAGGGTTTCAGTCCGGTCAGGGAGTGGGAGATTGGCCTGATTGCCACCCGCCAACGCGGCATTCTGAATCCGGAAACCGGGCGGGTGGAGCTGAGCTGGCAGTATCAGGCGGATAAACGGTTTTTTAATATTCAGGAAATCGCCAGGCCACCGACAGCTTTTGAGGCTGCGATTTACAGCCGGCTGGCTGATCTGATTATTCTGGCCGGGCTGCTGGTGCTGATTGTTGTGGTGGTTTTATTTAATCCGAAGTTTGTACGCCTGAAAAGCTGGCCTTACCAGCGGCTTTTATTACTGGCAATGGTGTTGGGATTTATTGGCTGGTGGGGGCAGGGTCAGTTGTCTATCGTTACACCATTGGCTGCACTGGTGGCAATGCTGGATGGCAAGCCGCTGGACTTCCTGTTATACGATCCGTTTTCACTGTTGATCTGGCTGCTGGTTATTATCAGCTTTTTTAGTGTAGGCCGGGCATTATTCTGCGGCTGGTTGTGTCCTTTTGGTGCTCTGCAGGAGTTTATCGCCAAAATTGCCCGAACCTTGTCAATACCGCAGCTGAAAATCAGTGACCACTGGGATAGCCGCCTGAAGCTGGTCAAATATGTTGTTTTAGCAGGGCTTGTTGCCGTGGCGGTTTTCCTGCCGGGGCAGGTGGATACCGCGGTTGAGGTGGAGCCTTTTAAAACGGCCATTTCGGTGTTCTTTGTCCGTGAGTGGTATTTTGTTGCTTATGCTGTACTCTGCCTGCTGGCCTCGTTAGTCATTTTCAAAGCCTACTGCCGTTATCTTTGCCCGCTGGGTGCTCTGATGGCATTGGGTGGTTTTTTGCAGCTCAGAAAATGGATCAGACGCAGGGAGGACTGCGGTTCACCCTGCCAGCTTTGCAAGGTGCGTTGTCAGTATCAGGCCATTCAACGTTCAGGAGAGATTACCTATTCCGAATGTTTCGGTTGTCTGGATTGTGTGGATATTTATCAGGATAAAACGAAATGCGTACCGCTGGTGCTACAGGAGAAAGGGCGTCTCAAAGGAGCGATACAGGCGCGTAAAAAAGATAAAATCATCTGCCAGGTCAGCAGGTGACCCCTTAACCTCCGCCTTTGCGGTAATAAAGGTCGAACTGAGTCAGAAAGCGTTTATGCGCCGTCTCATCAACCGCGCTGAAATCAAAGTCTACGTGAATATAGGGTAGCCTGAGCAGGGCAATTTTGCGTACAGCTTCAGCACCCAAAGTGATATGAATCTGCTTTCCGTCAGCTTCAGGCGGGTTAATACTGATCACATCACCATCGACTGTATAAGGGTAGTCGTGCAGCGCTGATGGCAGGATGCGCATGAACTCAGTCCGGGTAAAACCCATTTCACGTTTCAGAATAGTAATGGCATCAGCCTCCCGCGACAGGAGGCCAGATGGCCAGTGTGTCCCCGGCTTTTATCTGTCCGCGTTGGGTGCGGTCAGTGTGACAGATAAACACCCCGTTGAGTAAAACCAAGTGAGCATCTTCCGGTTTGATTTTGTAGCTGTCGATGATTTCCTGCAGAGAAGCGTCATCCTTTACTTCAACTTCTGCCTGATTCTTGTGCGCACCGGGTGGCAATAAGTCACCCAGATGTGCATAGAGTTTTAAGTTGATTTTCATCAGCGCTGTCTGCTTCAGGGGACACGATGTGCCAGATAGGCTTCCATCACCCGGCTCGGATCATTGATCAGCTTCTGTTTCCAGCTGCCCAGACGGGTTTTGCCCTGAATCAGCCCGCGCAGTACACCAATATGCTGTGTCATACCGAGCGTGTTGGCCCCGACCAGAATATCATCCTGAAACTGCAGATTAATATAGCGATAGCGCTCAGGATCATACAGCATGGTGGAATCACCGCCATCCACACCTTCCCACAAACCGAATGAGGAAGAGATCAGGCCCATGGTGTCCAGCACGTTCATATTAATGCTGCCGCGATGCAGGACTTCAGCGCCGTCGCTCATATTGGTGGCTGCGATGAAACCATGCTCCACCGCTGTGGGTTGAATGGCCTGAACACTGTAACCGCCGGTAGAGAAATCTTTGCCTTCGGCGATGTCGCCTGCAGCATATATATTCGCATGACTGGTTTGCAGGTATTCATTGACCAGTACGCCGTGTTTGGTATCCACAACGCCATCAACCAGTGAGATATTGGGTTTGACCCCGGTCGCACTGATTAACAGATCAACTTTCATCGGCTCACGCCCTTCCAGCTCAACAATCAGCTTTCCTGTTACTGGAGCCCGTGGGGCTGTTTCCGGTTCCGGTTGTTTGCCCAGTAAGCGTCCGAAAAAGCCGGGCTTTTTAGCCGGGGCAGAAGAGGATGACGAAGAAGAGGTTCGCTCTTCACTGACTGAATGGACGCGGGTTGACGTCAGAACGGTGACACCTTTACTTTCACACCATTGTTTGAGCAACGTACCGGACTTTTCATCCATCATCCGGGGCACCATGCGGTTTTCCATCTCAACCACGGTGAGATTGACGCCGCGCTGCGCCAGTGCTTCCAGAATAATGCAGCCGATAAAACCGGCACCCATCAGCACCACATCATCACCGGCTTGCGCACCGGCAATGATTTTGCGTGCATCAGCCAGTGTCCAGCAATTCACCACACCGGGCAGATCCATACCGTCAATGGGCGGACGAACCGGCGTAGAGCCGGTCGCCAGCAACAGCTTGTCGAAGGTGAGAATCTGACCATCATCCAGCGTCACCTGACTGGCATTGGCAGATACCGAGATGGCGCGTTTCTGTAACAGCCCGATATTTTTATCTGCAAAATACCCTTCAGTTTTACGCAGGTAAGTGCCTTGCTCAGTGATATTGCCGATCAGATGATAGGGCAGGGCCATCCGTGAATAAGGTGGCTCCGGCTCATCACCGATCAGCGTAATCGAGGCATCCGGCATACGTTTGCGCAGGGTCTCGGCGGCGATAACGCCGGCCGGCCCTGTTCCTATGATCACATGATTCATGTGTGCCCTCTATGCAGGCAGGCCATAACGGCCACGGGTTTCATCAGTCAGCTGACCATCTGCAGTCCAGCCACGCAGTTCATAGTATTTCGGTAACATTTCTTCCAGACCGGATACTTTGCCTGCTGCCGGGCCGACATTGGCCGCATCTTTCAGCAAACGTTTTGGCAGCGTGTCATCAGCACCGGTCAGCCCGGCACGGATATTGAAGTCACGCTCCAGTTGCCAGATACGTGCACCGACTTCGGCACAGCGTTCCACACTCCAGTCGCCTTCACAGGCCGCATCAATCTGTGGAGCGATGTTTTCCAGTGACCAGGCAAAGGTAGTGAAGATACACAGGCCGGATGAATCAACCAGTGCGGTTGCGTCCTGGAAAGCCATCACCAGTTCTGGTTTGCCATCAGTTTCCAGCGGGTCAGTTTTGACCGGAATACCCAATACCTCAGAGGATACGGTGTAGGAACGGAGGTGGCAGGCGCCACGGTTGGAAGTCGCATAAGTCAGACCCATACCCTGAATACCGCGCGGGTCATAAGCCGGGAATTCCTGGCCCTTAACCGTCATGGAAAATTCCGGGTGACCATACTTTTCACACAAACGCTTGGAGCCCAGTCCCAGATCCTTACCGAAGCCTTCGCCACGTGCAGTCAGCTCTGCCACTGCCACCAGTGCTTCAGCCGAACCGAATTTCAGCTCGATGCCACCGGTATCTTCGGTAGTAATCGCACCTTCTTCAAACAGCTCCATCGCCGCAGCAACGGTGGCACCGAAGGAAATCGGATCCATTGCATCTTCATTGCACAGGAAGTTCACGTAGGTCAGCGCATCAATGTCGTCCACACCGGTATCAGGTCCCAGTGCCCAGGCTGCTTCATATTCCAGACCACCGGAATTCCCCCAGTACTCAGGCTTGTTTTCAACGCTGAAGTGTGTCTTGTCGACGGTGGAAATACGGCCACAGGCAATGGTACAACCGAAGCAACCAGCATTGGTGGTCAGGTTGGGCTTACCGTCAGACTTACGCGGCTCATGCATTTTTTCGCCGGACACATCGTGTGCACCTTCGAACTGCACTTCACGCATATTTCGGGTCGGCAATGCGCCCAGCTCATTGATAACATTCATCAATACCTGTGTGCCGTAGGTAGGCAGACCCTGACCGGTAACCGCATTATCAGCCAGCACCTTTTTCTGCTCTTTCACCGTATTCATGAAACGGATCGGATCTTTCAGGTTGCCCACACCTTTGTTGCCGCGAATCGCAACGGCTTTCAGGTTTTTGGACGCCATCACTGTACCGACACCGGAACGGCCTGCGGCACGGTGCAGATCATTGACGATCGCAGAGTACAGGCAGCCGGCTTCAGCCGCACGGCCTACGGTGGCAACGCGCAACTGCGGGTCCTGATGCTTCTTGTGCAGCATTTCGTCGGTTTCCCAGACCGATTTGCCCCACAGGTCATCAGCCGGTAACAGCTCCGCTTTGTCGTTTTCGACATGCAGATAAACCGGCTCAGGTGATTTACCTTCAAAAATAATCATATCCCAGCCGGCATTTTTCATTTCCGCACCCATAAAGCCACCCGAGTTGGAGCAGGCAATGGTGCCGGTCAACGGGCTTTTACAGATCACTGAGTAGCGTCCGCCGGTAGAAGCCATGGTGCCGGTCAGCGGGCCGGTCGCCATAATCATTTTATTATCCGGGCTGAGTGCATCAACGGTTGCGTCTACTTCCTCAACAAAGTAACGGGTCGCCAGACCGCGCTGGCCGAGGTAATCGTTGGCCCATTCCATATTTAACGGTTCAGCGCTGGTCGTACCTTCGGTCAGATTGACGCGCAGAATTTTTTTAGTCCATGACATGTCAGATCCTCCTTATGCTGCTGCGTGCTGAGTGTCGGTTTTTGCTGCCCACTGGCGCATACGATCCAGTCCGGTAGCATCGGCATCAATATAGGTAATCGCACCTGTAGGGCAGGCTGATGCACACTGCGGATCACCGCCGCACAGGTCGCACTTGATGACTTTGCCGCTGGCCGAGTTGTAGTTGACTGTACCGAACGGACAGGCGATGGTACAGACCTTACAGCCTACACAACGGTCATTAATAATATCCTTGGAGCCGGTTGCCGGGTTAAGGACGATGGCGTCGACCGGGCAGGCCTGCATACACCAGGCTTCATCACACTGGGTACAGGTGTAAGGAACATAACGGCCTTCCTCATGGAAGGTGAAAACTTTAATGCGTGAGCGTGCCGGATTGAAAACGTTCTCGTTTTCGTAGGAACACGCCATCTCGCATTGCAGACAACCCGTGCATTTGCCCGGATCGATTTGAAGTGACTTTTGCATACCTTTAAGTCCTCCTCTGAGTATGACTGAGTTTGCTTTAGACCAAAGTTAATCATGGTTTAAAACAGGTTGGATAAAGGTTGGTTTTTGTCTGAACCCAATATAGCTGAATTATCAGTTTTTTTCTGTCAGAGTAAGGCTTTCAATGCGGCCTGAATCGCTTTTTCGTGTAAACCATGCCCGGCATTAACGGCAACTAATTCAGCATTCGGGATAGCACCCATCAGTGCCTGAGCCGCCGGTAGCGGGCATACCGGGTCATGCCGTCCGTGAATCAGGGTAACAGGAATATTACCCAGTTTATCCAGTCCGGGGAATACGCCCTGTTCACCCAGAAAAAATGCGTGGTGGCAGTAATGTGCATAAACTTTTTTACGATTGATACGGGCCATACGTTGCTCAGGGGTTGTCTCTGTGACTGCCGGTGGTGTGCCCATTACACTTGCTTCCCAGTGATCCCAGCTCAGGGCTGCTCTGTAGGCGTTTTCTTCATCATGGCCTGTCACCAGCTCATATAAGCGGCTGGTGAGTGGCTGATCTGCTGCCGGGGATAATTGTTCAGTCAGTTTGCGGTAGGCTGCCGGGTGCTGGCGGGCGATACCGTCAGGCCGGATAAACCAGTCCAGATCCTGCTTTCTTGCCGCGAAGCTGCCGCGCAGGATGATGGAAGTAACCTGATCCGGGTGTTGTTTAGCATATTCCAGCGCCAGTGTGGCACCCCATGAGCCACCATATACTCTCCAGCGCTCAATGTTTAGTGTGGTGCGCAGTTGTTCAATATCAGCAAGCAGGTGTTGGGTGGTGTTGTGTTGAATATCGCCGGACGGCGTGGATCTGCCGCAACCACGCTGGTCAAACATGACCACGAGATGTTTATCCGGATTAAACAGTCCGGCATCAGCCGCGTTGGCACCGGAGCCGGGCCCGCCGTGCAGAACCAGTAGCGGGGTATTATGCGCCGCGCCGAAGGTGGCATAGGCAATCTGGTGCTGGTCGGGGGTGGTCATAAATTGCAGTTGCATGGGCTATGTCTCTCCGGAAATCACCTATCAGCGTTCAGGGTAACTGATCAATGAGCCGGATGTCCTGTTTGTGGCTGTGGAGAGGCCTGTTGTGTTCATGAAAACTTCATTGGCGGTATTCTATGATCTTGCTATGATTGTTGTGCATCGCACAAATTAAATAATAAAACATCTGTTCCAAACAGTTTGTGCATGACTTTCTGAATCTGGCGGACAAGAAGAACATGTTTCATAGTATTTATATAGCAGGGGCTGAGCCCGGCAGCGGTAAGTCGATTATCGTGCTGGGCATGATGGAAATGCTCCGCGCAATTACTCCCAAAACCAATTTTTTTCGTCCCGTTATCGGGGAAAATAATGGCCACGACCCGTTAATCCATCTGATTTCAAAGCGTTATAATCTGGCACCGGACAGCAGTCAGTTATACGGCTGCACACAGGAGGAAGCACGGCACATGGTGACGGAAGGGCGCCACGATGAACTGCTCAAGCTGATTCTCGGTAAATACCGGACGTTACAGGAGCAAAGCGATATTGTGCTGTGTGCCGGCACGGATTTCACGGGTGCCAGTTCGGCGCTGGAGCTGGATTTTAATGCAGAACTGGCCAATCATTTTGACAGCCTGTTTCTGCCGGTGGTCAAGGGGCACGGGCGTACCGCTGCGGAAATTGCTGAGGCGGTGCAGATGCTGGAAGCCTATCTGGAAAGCAGCCAGCACTGTCAGTTACTGGCGGCATTTGCCAACCGGGTTCCGCCTGAGCAGATTGAAACGCTGAATAGCCTTTTACAGGGGAGGCGGCTGCCGTTTTTTGCCCTGCCGGAACGCTTCTCACTGGAAAGACCAACGGTGGGGGAGATTGCCCGCGAGCTGCGTCTGGAAACCCTGTTCAGCACCCCGCAGTCGCTTACGCATGAGGTATCCCATTACAAGATTGCTGCCATGCAGGTGCAGGATTTTCTGGGGCATCTGGAAAACTGCAGCATGATTATTACCCCCGGTGACCGCTCGGATATTATTCTCGGCACGGTGGCAGCTGATGTCTCCGGTGCCTATCCGATGGTCTCCGGAATGATCCTGTCCGGTGGCCAGCAGCCTTCGCCGGATGTGAAAAAGCTGCTGGAGGGCATCAATCCGCTGCGCCTGCCTATCCTGCTGTCCCCCTGGGATACTTTTGAGACCGCACTTAAAGTCAATGAAGTGGAAGGCATGATCCTTCCTTCGGATGAGCGCAAGATTGCGGTGGCGCTGGGGCTGATGGAGTCCTGTGTTGATATGCAACAGTTACGCCGGCTGATTATGCAGAACAACACACAGCGTATGACGCCGCTGATGTTTGAATATGAGCTGATCCAGCGCGCCAAACAACAGCGTAAACACATCGTCTTGCCGGAAAGCAGTGATGAGCGGGTATTACGTGCCGCTGAAATTCTTTCCCTGCGCGATGTGGTGCAGATTTCCCTGCTCGGCGATGAGGCTGAGGTCAGAGGCAGGGCAGTGCAGCTGGGGCTGAAATTACGCAATATTGCGATTATCAATCCCCGCACCTCACCATGGCGTGAGGAGTTTGCCGCGACTTATTATGAGTTGCGCAGGCACAAAAATGTATCGCCCGCACTGGCCTGGGATACCATGGTCGACATTAGTTATTTCGGCACGATGATGGTTCATCTCGGCTATGCAGACGGTATGGTGTCCGGGGCGGTGAATACCACCCAGCATACCATTCGTCCGGCCTTTGAGATTATTAAGGTTAAGCCTGAAAACCGGCTGGTTTCCAGTGTGTTTTTTATGTGTCTGGAGGATCAGGTGATGGTTTACGGCGACTGTGCGGTGAACCCTAATCCGGATGCCGAGCAGCTGGCGGATATTGCAATTGCTTCTTCCGGTACCGCGAAAATGTTTGGCATTGAGCCACGTACTGCTATGCTGTCCTATTCTTCCGGCCAGTCCGGCAAGGGGGCGGATGTGGAAAGGGTGCGTACAGCGGTGCGACTGGCGAAAGAGCTGCGCCCGGATCTGAAAATTGACGGGCCGATTCAGTACGATGCAGCCGTGGATGCCAGTGTGGCCAGCTCCAAGATGCCGGGCAGTGATGTGGCGGGAAAGGCTACGGTATTTATTTTCCCCGATCTGAATACCGGCAATAATACCTACAAGGCGGTGCAGCGCTCTGCCAGTGCGGTGGCGGTCGGCCCGGTGTTACAGGGGCTGAATAAGCCGGTGAATGATCTGAGCCGGGGCTGTACCGTTACGGATATTGTTAATACGGTGGTGATTACCGCGATTCAGGCACAACAGTAAGGATGAGGCATGAAAATTCTGGTGCTCAATGCAGGCAGCTCCTCCATCAAATATCAGGTCTTTGATCTGCCGGGTGAAACTGTGTTGCTAAAAGGGCAGGTTGATCGTATCGGTGAGACAGGCAGTATGATCAGCTCCCATCAGGATGCGCTGCAGGCGATTATCCGCCAGTTACGGACTGAGGGTATTCTGACCGCAGACGGTGGTATTGATGCCATCGGTCACCGGGTGGTGCATGGTGGTGAGTATTTTCATCAGCCGGTGCTGATTGATGCCGGTGTGATTGCCGGGATTCGCGCCATGATTCCGCTGGCACCGCTGCATAACCCGGCCAATCTGGACGGTATTGAGGTGGCTCAGCAGCTGTTTCCGGGTGTGCCGCAGGTGGCGGTGTTTGATACCGCTTTCCATCAGAGCATGCCACCGGTTGCCTTCCGTTATGCGCTACCTGAAGCCCTGTATCAGCAGCAGCATGTACGCCGTTATGGTTTCCACGGCACATCACATCAGTATGTGGCACAACGGGCAGCGGAATATCTGCAACGTGACCCGGCAGCCCTGAACCTGATTACCCTGCATCTGGGTAATGGCTGCAGTGCCACGGCGATTGCCGGGGGTAAAAGCGTGGATACCTCAATGGGCATGACCCCGCTGGAGGGGCTGGTCATGGGTACCCGCTGCGGGGATATTGATCCGGCCCTGCAGTTTTATCTGCGGCGTGAAACCGGTATGACGGCTTCGGATATTGAAAAACTGTTTAACCAACAAAGCGGCCTGCTGGGCTTATGCGGAGCGGGTGATATGCGGGCAGTGCAGGAGCGGGCTGAGGCCGGGGATGAGGAGGCCATGCTGGCGGAGGCACTGTTTGTTTACCGGATCAGGAAGTATATCGGGGCTTATTTTGCCGTGTTGGGACGGGTGGATGCGCTGGTCTTTACCGGTGGTATTGGTGAACACTCCCCGCGTATCCGGATGCTGGTTTGTGAGCAGCTGGAAGTATTGGGTATTTCTCCGGATGCGGGGAAAAATGAGTTGGCTGGTACTCAGGGTATTCGGGAGTTTCAGCAGGATGAGGCAGGGCTGAAGTTGCTGGTGATTCCGACCAATGAGGAGCTGGCGATTGCGCGTAGTGTGTCGGGGCTGGTGGGCTGTTCATGAGCCGGTTTCTACAGAGATAGCTTTTTTACCCCTATGCCTGAGCAGCATTTGTTTGTATGTTTATAGTCTCGGGCAGAGCTTTATCTGCTGTTATCAAAGGAGTTTATGATGCTGGATAAGCGCGAATTTTATATTAATGGTCAATGGGTGGCACCGGCTCAGGCGCAGGATCTGGAGGTGATTGATCCTTCCACGGAAGAAGCTTTTGCGATGATCTCTCTGGGTGGCGAGGCTGATGTTAATACTGCTGTCGCCGCTGCCAGGGCTGCATTTCCGGTCTGGAGTCAGAGCAGCAAGGAGGAGCGGCTGGTTCTGCTGGAAAAAATTCTGGAGGTTTATCTGGCCCGTAGTGAAGAGATGGCGCAGGCCATGAGCCGGGAAATGGGCGCACCGATTGATCTGTCACGCACGCAGCAATGCGGGGCGGGTAGCTGGCACATTAAGAATTTTATCCGTGCCCTGCGTAATTTTGAGCTGGAGCGGCCATTGGGCGCGCATGCCCCGAATGACCGTATTCTGCTGGAACCGGTCGGGGTGGCCGCGTTGATCACACCGTGGAACTGGCCGATGAATCAGGTGACGCTGAAGGTGATCGCGGCATTGGCGACCGGGTGCACCATGGTATTGAAACCTTCGGAACTGGCGCCGCTGTCATCGATGTTGTTTGCTGAGATGTTACATGAGGCCGGTGTTCCTGCCGGTGTATTTAATCTGGTGAATGGTGACGGAGCCGGTGCCGGTTCCTGGCTTACCGGACATCCGGATGTGGATATGGTGTCGTTTACCGGCTCCACCCGTGCCGGGCGCCTGATTACCCGCAATGCAGCGGAAACCATCAAGCGTGTACATCTGGAGCTGGGCGGTAAGGGCGCTAATATTATTTTCGCTGATGCGGATGAAAAGGCGGTAAAGCGGGGTGCCCTGCGCTGTTTTGAGAACTCCGGGCAGTCCTGTAATGCGCCGACCCGTATGCTGGTGGAGCGTCCGCGTTATGAGGAGGCGGTACGTATTGCAGCAGATGTTGCGCAGGCACAAGCCGTCGGCCAGGCTGCCGATGAGGGGAGGCATATCGGCCCGGTGGTATCAGCAGTGCAGTTCGATAAGATTCAGGCACTGATTGAGCAGGGGATAGCCGAAGGGGCACGTCTGGTGGCCGGTGGGCCGGGGCGTCCTGAGGGCGTGGACAAGGGATATTTTGTGCGCCCTACCGTGTTTGCTGATGTGAATAATGAGATGACCATTGCCCGTGAGGAGATTTTTGGCCCGGTACTGTCAATCATTCCTTTTGATAACGAAGAGGAGGCCATCGCTATCGCCAACGATACACCGTATGGCCTGACGAATTATGTGCAGACTGCTGACCCGCAGCGGGCACGGCGGGTGGCGCGGCGGCTGCGTTCCGGTATGGTGGAAATGAACGGCCATTCCCGCGGAGCCGGAGCGCCCTTCGGTGGCTACAAACAGTCCGGTAATGGCCGGGAAGGTGGCGTCTGGGGTCTGGAGGATTTTCTGGAGGTGAAGGCGGTGAGCGGCTGGGGTGAGGAAGTTTAACAGGACTGCCCCGAGCAGAACACAAGCAGATATTCCGGTTTAAACTCCGTCATAGAGGGCATTATTGCCCTCTTTCTTCTGTGGAAGAAGGTGCATCTCTGAAAAGGGACTTGTAATTATAGTTTGGTAAAATGAGGCGCTTTGGCCGCTTTTTTGTCGAAGGTCAGCGTGGTGTCGCAAGCTTTGCCTTTCGCAATCTGAGAAATCAACAGATCCGCCAAATCATAGTTATTATTTTGTGCACTCATGACAAAGTCGCGGACTATAGTTTGATCCTGAAACTCCAGCGCCGTCATGGAAAGCAAGTCATTCAGGGAATCAAGTATATCGTCACGGGATACTTCATAACTGCTCCGTAGAACCCACATTAATTCAAGCACAACTACGTTGCTGACAAACAGAGGTTGTTTGCTGGCTTCGGCATCACTTAGCAAGCGCGTCGCTATTGGCGTCTGTTTTTCATCATCCTGTACCAGAAAACGTACCAGTACATTGGTATCAACCGCCTTCATGAGGCCTGATCCCTGATATACCGGGCAACGGCCTGATCCATTTCTTCAATAGTTACCGGGCGGGATTTCTTGTATTTACTCAAACGTCCGGCTACATCCGAAACCTTACAGGTAACAGGCTTAAGGGTGACCTCCCCCCTGTCATTGAGGACAAACTCTACTTTGTCACCTGTCACCAAGTGTAGATTATTTCTTATGCTCTTGGGGATTGTGACTTGTCCTTTCTGTGTCATTGTCGATACGAATGTACTCATGTCCGGCTCCGGTATTACTTTGTGCATGTATTATTACTTAAGGTAATACTGATTGTAAAATGTAATAGAACACACAACATATTTGCTGGTACAAATTACTCTCCAATCTTATGAAGCATTTCTTGGTATTGTCCGTAGCGGTAAGTTGGGCTGTTTTAGTGTGATTCAATTGATCCAAATCCCCATCCCATCCGTATTTTCCAGGGACAAAACAATGGAAGATGGAACGATGAAAAAATTATATGCAATTCTAAGCGGATTATTATTAAGCAGCAGCGTGCTGGCACAGGGAAATGTGCCGGTGGGTGAGTTTTCCAAAGGTCAGCTGACGGGTTGGGAGCCGAAAGCCTTCAGCGGTAAAACACAGTACCAGCTGGTCAAAGAGGGTAACAATACAATCCTGAAAGCGACCAGCAACAGCGCTGCCTCCGGTCTGGGACGAAAAATCCGTATTGACCTGACCAAAACGCCGGTACTGAACTGGAGCTGGCGGGTGGATAACAAGCTGGAGGGGCTGAACGAACAAAGTAAGCAGGGCGATGACTATGCCGCGCGGATTTATGTGGTGCTGGATGGCGGTCTGCTGGTCTGGAATACCAAAGCCCTGAATTACGTCTGGTCGAGTAATCAGCCACGTGGCACCAGCTGGGGAAATGCCTTTGTACCGAATAATGCCAAAATGCTGGCGGTGCGCGGACAGCAGGACAGAGTTGGTGGCTGGGTGCGCGAGAAACGTAATGTGCGTGCTGATTTTAAGCGGATTTATGGGCAGGACATCACCCACATTGATGGTGTGGCCTTGATGACCGATACTGATAACAGTAAGGGGCAGGCTACGGCAGCATACGGGGACATTTTCTTTTCAGCGCAGTAATGAGCGGATTATAAAATTATTTTTTAATGCTTATGCATCTGGCTGTGAAAGAACTTCGTATACAGTAATTCCATAAACAAGATAGAGGAGATTCATGATGATCACTGTAAAGAAAGCATCTGGTATTGCGATTGCATCAGCCGCAGCAGCCCTGTTACTGAGTGGCTGTGGCAATAATCCGCCTGCTGATAAAGGAATGGGGATGTCCAAATCTGAGGCAAAAGTAAAGTGTTCCGGCATTAATGCCTGTAAAGGTCACGGAGCCTGTGGCACCGCAAAACATGACTGTGCCGGTAAGAATGCCTGTAAAGGCCAGGGCTGGATGAAAACCAGCAAAGCTGATTGTGATGCCAAAGGCGGTAAGGTCGTTAATTAATATGGCTGCTGCTTCCCTCCCGTATCTGGGTTTTGGCCTCGGGCTGCGTAAAGACCACTACCGCGATATTCTGAATAACCGCCCGGATGTCGACTGGTTTGAAGTGTTGTCCGAGAACTATCTGGTGCCGGGAGGGAAGCCGCTTTATTGGCTGGATGAGATTCACAAGCACTATCCGATGGTGCTGCATGGTGTTTCACTGTCAATTGGCAGTACCGATCCGCTGAATGTTGACTACCTGAAGCAGTTAAAAGCACTGGCTGAGCGGGTAGATGCACACTGGATTTCAGATCATCTGTGTTGGACGGGTGTGGGGGAGGTGAATGCCCATGATCTGCTGCCTCTGCCTTATACTGAAGAGGCTATTGAGCATGTCGCCGGACGCATCCGCCAGGTGCAGGATTTTCTCGGGCGGCAGATTCTGATTGAAAATGTATCCAGTTATGTCAGCTACAAACACTCCGTGATGCCGGAATGGGAGTTTCTGAGCGAGGTGGTGACACGTGCTGATTGCCTGATCCTGCTGGATGTGAACAATATTTATGTCAGTGCGGTGAATCATGAGTTTGACCCGCTGGTGTATATGGATCATGTTCCGGCTGAGCGGGTGCAGCAAATCCACCTGGCCGGACACAGCAATGAGGGAGATTATATTATTGATACTCATGACCAACCGGTTGTCGGCCCGGTATGGCGTTTATATGAACAGGCCGTAGCTCGCTTCGGTCGGGTTTCAACCATGATTGAGCGGGATGACAATATTCCGGAGCTGGCGGTGGTCATGGAAGAGCTGGATATGGCGCGGCGGCTGGCGGGTAATATTCTGCGGCAGGCAGCCTGATGACTGAGCCAGATAACGATCCCGCAACAACTCCTTCGCTGGCAGGTTTACAGCAGGATTTCCTGCGCTATCTGCAATATGAGCAGCGGGACATTGAGCCGGTGATATTGAGTACAGAGCGTGTTTCTGCTGACCTGCGTCTGCGTATTTATGCCAATGCCTACTGGTCACGGCTGAGCGAAGCTTTGCAGGAAAACTTCCCGGCACTGCACACTTTGCTGGGTGATGATGATTTCCATGAACTGGCGGAGTCCTATATCCGTCGTTATCCCTCGCAGCATTTTTCCCTGCGCTATTTTGGTGACCGGCTGACGGAGCTGTTGCAACAGCCTCCTTATGCCGGGCAAAGCGTGCTGGCAGAGATGGCCCGGTTTGAGTGGGCGGTGTGGGCGGCGTTTGATGCCGCAGATGTAGTGCCAGCGACACTGGAGGATATACAGTCTGTGCCGCCGGAACAGTGGGGTGATCTGGTCTTTGAGTTGCATCCATCCTGTCAGCTACTGGAGCTGAAGTGGAATGTGCCGGTATTGTGGCAGGCGATGGCCGATGAAGCGGAACCCATAGCTCCGGAACAGGGAGAGGCGACAAACTGGCTGATCTGGCGCCAGGGGCTGGGCACTTATTTCCGGACGGCGGAAGCTGATGAGGCGTGGGCTTTAAGCCGTTTGCAGCAGGGGAGCAGTTTTGCTGCGTTGTGTGAGGGGCTTGGTGAATGGGTGGGTGTTGACCATGCCGTCACCCGTGTTGTTGGCTTTTTACAAACCTGGCTGAATGATGGCGTGGTTTGTTTGTGTGAATGTTAAAATAGCGTCTTTTTCGTGACTAAAGCTGCAGGTGGCTGCCATTATTTGCATATTTCGCACATTGTTAAAACGAATATTTTTGCCGGGGATTTGCCTGTGGCTGGCAGCCTGTGATTCCCCCCCGGATTCGGCAGAGTTTGATGTGAATACCGCTTTGGGTGGTGTAGCCGCCAGCGGTTTTGAGCAAGCGATTGAGCCACGGGAGTTCAGCTTTCCGGATGATCATGGCATGCACCCCGGTTTCAGAAATGAGTGGTGGTATGTGACCGGTAATCTTGCTGCGGATGATGGCCGTCGCTTTGGTTATCAGGTTACTTTTTTCCGCATCGCCTTATCGCCTCCGGCAGAGGCAGAGTCCTCCTTGTCCTCCCATTCGTCGTGGTCAGCCAATCAGGTCTGGATGGCGCATATCGCCCTGACTGATATACAGGGACAGCAGCATTTTCATGATCAGCGTTTTGCCCGTGGTGCTGCCGGTTTGGCAGGGCAGCAGGATCAGCCGTTCCGGGTCTGGCTGGAAGATTGGCAACTGGTCGGGGGCAGGGCGGCAGAATTTCCCTGGGCGGTGACAGCTAAGGGCGCCGGTTTCAGTCTCAATCTGCAACTGATGCCGGAAAAGCCGGTGGTGTTACAGGGTGAAAATGGCCTGAGCCGGAAAAGTGCCGGAGCCGGTAATGCCTCGTATTATTACTCGCTGACCCGGCTGACGACGGTAGGTGAGGTGTATCTGGGAGGTGAGCGTTTTGTGGTCGACGGTTTGTCGTGGCTGGATCGGGAGTGGAGTACCAGTGTGTTGAGCGAGGATCAGGTTGGCTGGGATTGGTTTTCGCTGCAACTTGAGGATGGCAATGACCTGATGTTTTTTCAGTTACGTGATGCTTCCGGGCAGGCTGATGAAAACAGTGCCGGTAAGTGGGTTTATGCTGGTGGCCATGCTGAAAAACTGGGACGGCGGGATGTTTTGCTGAAGCCGCTGCGACAGTGGTGTGATGACGAAGGGAGTGGAGTGTGTTATCCGGTGCAATGGGCTGTGGAGCTACCCGGATGGAATTTGCAGTGGTTGGTTGAAGCGGTTGTTGATGATCAGCTGATGCAGACCGGGATTACTTACTGGGAGGGCGCTGTGCAGGTCAGTGATGCCAATAGCGGAAAACTGCTGGGCAGGGGGTATCTGGAAATGTCCGGTTATGAATAGCCCGGCAGCCCCGTATGCTGTTTAGTGGTATTGATCAGCTTATGTGCTGATCAATACTTGTACGTTATCGTTGCGAGCCCAATTATACCCAGTAAGTCAGAGGCTGGTTTTCACCCCGGTAAGCACTGAAACAGGAAAATGCCACCCGTTTGCCACCCTTGCCGGGGCTGACTGCATGGAGTTTACTGCACTGCGCAATAATCAGTTCGCCGGTTGTGGGTCTCAGTCTGACGCTTTGTGCGGGAATCCTGGTCCGGTCGATAAAGTCATGGGTGCCGGTGTAGAGTTGCTTGACTTCTTCATCATCCGGTGCGTAATCCCACAGCTCCAGTTCACCGCCTTCATCAAAATTTCTCAGGTAAATATTCACGGCCAGTTGTGACCGGGGATGTTCCTGCACCGGCAGAGCCGGATAATCACGGTTGAGTATATCCTGATGAGGAGGGAAAACCTGATTTTCAAGAAAAATACGCACCAGTCCGGGCATCATCGGTTTTTGGTTCAGTCGCTGAATGTCCGCCCCGGATGGCCAGACTTTTTTCAGATCCCCGACCAGCTTTTCCAGTGGACTGATGTGCGGGAAACAGATCTGCTCCACCGTTTCATTGAACTTGCCTGATAGCGAGAAATATTTTTCGAGCAATGCTTTATTGAAGCGGGTCTCAAAAAATGACATGCCGAGCCGGTAAATATCTAACTCAGGTGCATTATCATATTTCGTGGTGAGTTCATCTTCTGTTTCCAGCCTGCTGAGTATTTGTTGGCAAGCCGACTCTTCGTAATAACCGGGAATCCTGATGGCCAGAATTTTTCCGTCACACAGGTCGCGCAATGACTGATAGTTCAGCTGAGACTCAACTTTCACCGGATAAGAGTCATCGTCCTGTTTGTAAACCGCGCGCACGCGATTATTTTTTAATGATATCCCCATAACAAGCCCCCTTGTTGATCGTATTTTGCCCAATATAGATTTTTTTTATGTGGGTGTAAAGGGCTAAAAAACAATCAAATCTATTTTTCTATGGTCGTTTAATGGGCTTTTAAAACAGATACTTGGCGATTTTTGATCAAAAAATATGACAAAGGAGAGTGTTAGGTTCGTATTTGTGAATGTGGGTATATAATAAACTAATTGGCTATCTGCTTAGCAGTGTCAAGAACTATACTTGTTTGTTGAGAAGTTCGCATGAAGTCTACTTTTTTTGAGGTGGACTTCTTTTTCATCCTTTTATCAAGGTACATTGAGTTGTCCGCACTATTTAACAGATCTTGTAAATTTTTTCCGTCTTTAGGGTAAACAGACAAGCCAATGCTGACCCCAACCTGGTGAGTGCGATGATGAATGACAATTGGCTCACAGACCGTTCTGATCAGGCGACTGATGAACTTCGGTATATGCTCTCTGTCATCTGTCTGAATCCCTGTCAAAATAATAACAAACTCATCTCCGCCAATGCGTGCTGCTATGTCATCTTCACGAATCATTGAGTCAAGCCGTGCGGCAATAATCCGTAAAACTTCATCACCGTCCTCATGACCATGGGTGTCATTAATGATTTTAAAATCATCGAGATCTGCGAAGATCACGGCAATACGATGTTTCTCTGTATCCGGGTGATTGATGAGTTGTTTGAAGTCTTCTGTTAACCCTAAGCGATTCTTTAGTCCGGTCAGCGGATCCTGCATGGCAATGTTAATTGCCTGCTGTTTGGAGTCCTGCATGCGGTTTTTAAACTGAATGATGACCATACTGGCCAGTATGGTATTAATCGTCAGCGACGCAAAGGTGCATAGCAGAAAGCCGACAATGGCCAGCGACTCAATTGGCCTCATGATCGGATAGTCCAGGGCATGCAGGCCACTGACAAACAAGGTGCCAACCAGTAACCAGTTATGTTTGTTCCGGGGTTTTACCTGCTTCATAAATAACCAGCCAGTATGCAGGGTTAGCATCCCGCAAGTCAGTGCCGTTACAATAGCTGAGGGCAGGAACGCAGGCTGGATAAAGTTAAAATAAACGACCCATAGCGTGGCCAGAAACCCCAGAAGCAGAATTTTTTTGCTCTCCAGTGGCTGCTCCAGCCATTGATGACTGCCGATATACAGAAATGAGGCCCATGATATGAGGCTCAGATTATAAAATACCTCTCCGGAAACCGGGTCGCCAAGATTACTGTAAACCAGCAGAGAGCTATAGCCAATAGCACCGGCTATAGATGACAGAGCCCACCAGCCAACGCCCCGGTGGATATGCGGCATGCCACGTGTCAGCAGAAACAGTAATGCTGATAACAGGTAACAGGTTATACCGACCAAAAGTATGGACTGGAATATTAACGGCATTTTTCTTCACGGTTGTTCCCAGCCTGCTCGGGAGCCTCGCAGAATTACTCAAGGGCAGACTAGTGTTTTTGTTTTTATATACTCGCGCTAAGTATATAGCCGGAGGTATGAAAGGAGAAAATTTTCTTATAAACGGTAATTTGTAAATTTAATGCTTATTTTTAGTCCGGGTTGGTTGTCAGTCAGCGTGATAGTTGCGCCATGCAGGTCGGTGACTGCTTTAACAAGGCTCAGTCCGAGACCATTACCGGCAGTGCTGCGCGCTTCCTCCAGTCTGACAAAACGCTCGAAGACCTGTTTATGTTTGTCTGCAGGAATACCGATGCCGCTATCTGCCACCAGAATGTTTATGCCTTCCGTTGTGTTTTCCGCCAATAATTCAATCCGGCCGTTTTCGGGGGTGTATTTTACGGCATTATCCAGCAGATTGGTGAGTGCCTGAGCCAGTAACTGCCGGTTGCCGTGAACAACCAGCTGCTCTTCACTGTGATGGGAAAAGGAAATATTTTTTTCTTCAGCCACTACTTCATACAGCTCGCCGAGATCATTAATCAGCTGAGTAATATTCACGTCTTTCCAGTCATCGCGTTGCACACCGGACTCAACCTGAGCGATGCTCAGTAAGGCATTGAACGTCTTGATCAGGTCATCGACATCCTGCATAGCGTCCTGATTAAGCTGCTGAAAGTCGGTGGATGCCGGGTCACGGAACTGGTTAGCCTCCAGCCGGTTACGCAGCCGGTTCAGCGGGTTGCGCAGATCATGGGCCAGATTATCGGTGACTTCACGCATTGCCTGCATCAGTTGTTCAATACGTTTCAGCATGCTGTTAAGCACAATGCTCAGCCGGTCGAATTCATCATTGCGGCTGGTAACATACATGCGCTGGCTGAGGTCACCATTGATGATTTCACCAACGGTTTGGCGCACACGGTCAATGCGCCGCAATACGCTGTATCCCATCAGCCCGCCGCCAATAACTGCCAGGGTGACAATACCGGCGATGGCCAGCACAATGCTGTTAAAGACTTTATCGAGCAGGGCGTTTTGTGCGCTGATATCGGTAGCCACCAACAGTTGATAGTTATCAGGCAGCAGCCGCACCATAATGCGGGCAGGTTGTTTCGGATCCTTGAGCAGCGAATAGTTGATAGCTTCATTCAGGGGCAGGGTAGTGAACAGCTGGCTACCGTTATGTGTGCTGTACTCTGTTTCGAAGGAAATATCTTTACCGTGGCGACGCAGTTCGTAATAGTAAAAACGCCGGTCCGGATCACTGGTGTTGAGCTGGTTACGGCGCATAATGTCACCGAGTAACGCCTCATTATTCCGGGTACCGTAGCGGTTCAGCAGCACATCAGCCTGCAGCTGCAGCTGAGCGTCTGTCTGGTGAATAATATTCTCTTCAACGACCCAGTAGACCGACATCATGGCCACTGCCGATACGATGCTGAACAGCAGGGCATACACCAGCGACAGGCGGAAGGCTGTGGTATTAAGCAGCCGTCGGATCATGCAGTATATAACCCGCACCGCGGATGGTGTGCAGCAATGGTGGATCAAAATCACGGTCGATTTTGCCGCGCAGGCGGCTGATATGCACGTCAATCACATTGGTTTGCGGATCAAAGTGATAGTCCCATACTTTTTCCAGCAGCATGGTGCGCGTCACGACCTGACCGGCGTTACGCAGCAGGTATTCCAGCAGGGTGAACTCACGGGGTTGCAGGTTGATGACCGTGTCACCGCGTTTCACCTGACGCTTCATCAGATCCATTTCCAGGTCAGCGAGTTTCAGCACGGTTTGTTCCTGTGCCGGTTGCGCGCGGCGCAACAGTGCCTGCAGGCGGGCGTGTAGCTCACTGAAAGCATAGGGTTTGACCAGATAATCGTCTCCTCCGGCGCGCAGTCCTTCCACCCGGTTATCGACTTCACCCAGCGCGCTGAGGATTAAAACCGGTGTGCTGATATTCTGCCTGCGCAGGGCGCGGATAATCGACAAGCCATCCATGCCGGGCAGCATGCGGTCAATAATCATCACATCATAAGGATTGTTCAATCCCAGATGCAGTCCGTCCTCACCATCCGCCGCATGATCGACGATATAGCCCTGCTCATTCAGTCCTTTCTGAATAAAGCTGGCGGTGGCAGTGTCATCTTCAATTAACAGAATATTCATGCCTCAAGCATAAACCAATTCTGTTATTCCCGACCATGAACAATTGTTAATGTGCCTGCTGATTACCGGCTAGGAGAGGTGGTTATCTCAATGCTTATAACACTGATTACAGGTTAAATTTTTGTAATTTTTTCGAAAAGTCGCGGTAAGGTTGCTGCTGGCAGAATGGTGGCATTGTAAATCAACAAGGAAGCTTAACAGTCATGAATGCCTTATCCGTAAACACTTTGAAGAAACGTATCCTGCCGGTACTGGCAGGCAGCGCATTGGTGAGCACACTGGCTTTCCAGGTTTTGCCGCCTGACGTCAATGCGGCCGAGCTGCCGGTTTTAACCCAGCTCATCAAACAGAACCGTAATGCGGTTGTACATATTAAAGTGGAAAGCGGTAGTGACCGGGTCTCCATGCAGGGGCAGCAGTTCCGTATGCCGGACGGACAGATGACACCTGAAGATTTTATGGATTTTTTCCGCAATATGCCGCAAATGCCGCAGCAGCGCCGTGCATCAGCAATGGGCTCAGGGTTCATTATTTCTGAAGACGGTTATATCGTCACTAATACCCATGTGGTTGATGGTGCCGATAAAATAACCGTGACACTGGGCGATAAGCGTGAGCTGGATGCTGAACTGGTGGGGCAGGACAGTTACAGTGATATTGCTCTGCTGAAAGTTGACGCAAAAAATCTGCCGACGGTGACACTGGGCAGCTCAGATAATCTGGAAGTCGGCCAGTGGGTGGTGGCGATTGGCGCACCCTTCGGACTGGATCACAGTGCGACTCAGGGGATTGTCAGTGCCTTATCACGCAGCCTGCCGGACGGAACGTATGTGCCGTTTATCCAAACCGATGTGGCGGTGAATCCGGGTAACTCCGGCGGGCCGTTATTCGATCTGAACGGGAATGTGGTCGGGGTGAATTCACAGATTTACAGCCGTAGCGGCGGTTATATGGGAATTTCATTCGCGATTCCGGTTGATCTGGTAAAGAACGTCACCGAACAGCTGAAAAGTAATGGTACGGTCAGCCGTGGCTGGCTGGGCGTACATATCCAGAATCTGGATCAGGAGCTGGCCGATTCGTTCAATATGAAACAGCCGCGCGGCGCACTGGTGGCGAATGTTCAGCCTTCCAGCCCGGCGGACAAGGCCGGCGTGCAGGCCGGGGATATTATCGTTGGGTTTGACAATAACGAAGTCGATTCCGCCAATCACCTGCCGCTGCTGGTGGGTAGTACGCCGATAGGTAAGCAGGTGGATCTGACAGTGTTGCGGAATGGTGCCGAGAAAAGCCTGAAGGTGAAGATTGACCGTCTGCAGGATGATGACGAGCCGGTGAAATTGTCTTCTGCGGGTAATGGTGGTTCGCTGGGATTATCGGTAGCGCCACTGACCGATGCAGAGCGTGAGGCAGCTGATATCAGTAGCGGTGTGGCCGTGCGCAGCGTGGCACCGGATAGCCCGGCGGCTCAGGCAGGATTACGTGAAGGTGATGTGATTCTGGCCCTGAATAACAGCAACGTTGCCACCCCTGACGAGTTGAAGTCGAAGGTCAGCAGTGCTGATAAAGATAAGCCGATGGCGATGCTGATCATGCGTGATAACCGTAAGCAGTTTATTGCTATCAGGCCTTCATAAGTTTGAGTTTTTGAGAGCCCTCTTGTTCATGGGATGACACCCCTCTTGCCCCGTCTTTAGGCGGGGCTATTTTTATCTGTTTTTATCTGTCACCCTGGCCCTGTGATCAGTCACGTATCTCAATCGAACGCATCAGCTCTTTGTTGTTCAGTAATATCAGTGCTTTATCCGCTTCATCAATAAACGGATTACGAATCCCCAGCCGCTGGTGAACCCAGTTGTTATAAGCCACTTCCCAGGCACTCGGACTATCGATTTTTGCCCAGTGCACCAGCGTATCGATATGCCGGTTGTACAGTTCGTCAATCTCATAAGTCAGCAGCATATATAGCAGTGAGCGGGCAATATCACCCCGGTTCTGCGACGGGATTACCCACTCATCATCTGCATCCAGTCCGGTGCTGATAAAGTTTTCCGGTTGCAGTTTCATAAACTGGGGACGTACCACTTTGTCACCGTCCATATCAAACGGAAAATTGGAGCGTTTGGCATTCAGGCCGCGCTCGGAAGGGGCAAAGTTAAACGGATTGACGCTGGCACCATAGCGCACATGACGCGGGGCGCGCTGGCGGGTCATATAACGGCTCAGGAAGTCCTGCGGAATAATATGCTCAATGCTGTGGTGTTTTTTCTGGTACAGCTCATCGACCGGGGTACGGCCATAAATCGAAGTCACCCAGCCGTGGTTATTATCAAAGAAAAAAGTCCAGAAGTTTTCCCATTTATCCTCGCTGCTCCACTGGCGGAAGTGTTTGCGGGACTGATAAACGCCACCGGCCAGATCAACGAAATCCTGACGCGTCATGACATCACGCTGGCTGTGAATGGCCGGGTTGGGTGTGTGCTCCGTTTTGGAAACCGGGAGCAGGTCGATACAAACCTGGCCATGGTCTGACTGCAGCTGATTTTCTGTGCCGTCTTTTTCCAGATGGCCGCTGAATACCTCGTAATGCACCACCTCGGCCTGTGCCTGTGGGTTGCGCGGATTCAGGGCATTGGAGATCAGTATATGGTCAAGACTGTTGCCGTGGCCGCGATAAACATGAGTGAACGGGCGTACCCGGCGCTGCATATTCGGTGCCGCCCTGAAACTGTCGGTGAGGCGGTAGTCATGCAGCAGGCGTTTGGTATGCTCCGGCCACTCTTCATCATGGATGCCACCGATACTGTAAATCCGGTCAGTCATGGTCAGTGCCCGCAATGGCGTTGAATCCTGATCATCATTCATATCCCCCAGGATAACGACCGGGCGGTTCGGATCACTGTCCAGTAATTCACTCAGACTGTGATAGAGCAGGGTGGCTTCTGCCCCGCGCTGCAGCATAGAGGCGACATTACCGCGCGACAGGCGCATCATGGTATCGCGTACCCGGAACAGCCACTCCGCCTTGTCTTCATAGCGGACATCTTCACTGACCGGACGCTTGGACTTCAGGTGTACCACGTAAACGGTGACCGCATCCAGGCCGGGCATACCGATGTCGGCACACACCGGCAGACGGCTGAAACGAAAGCTATCCGTCAGTGATAACTCCTGTTTGACATCGGGGTGGGTAATGACAGTGCGCGGATTATTCAGCGGATAACGGCAGGCCAGCGCAACCACTGACTGGTCATATACCCCGTCATCTCCGTCGATAGTTTTTGGGGTGTCAACGGTGGCAAAGTGCGGGTAGCCTGCCTCTGCACACAGCGTACGGAGTGCATCGACGCTGAAAACTTCCTGAAAACCCACCACGTCAGCATCCATTTCCCTGAGGCGCTGCTTTATCCAACGGGTTTTTATCTTCCATTCACTATCGGTATAAGTACAGCGCGGGTCACGCTCATACCAGTAATATCCGGGTTCAACAAACTGGTACAGATTGAAAGTGGCTAGTTTCATAAGGGTTGCCCTAATGCACAGTTTTCGAAAAAAGGTTGATGATAACCACACCGGCGATGATCATGCCCATACCGACGATTGCAGGCCAGTCCAGCACTTCCTTATGATACAGCACCCCAATCAGCGCAACGAACAGAATACCGATTCCCGACCAGATGGCGTAAGTCACTCCCAACGGGATTTGTTTGAGTACCAGCGTCAGCAGGAACAGTGATACGCCATAGCAACTGAGCGACAGAACACTGGGCCACAGGCGGGTAAACTGATCGGATGATTTCAGTGCATTGGCCGCAATAATTTCGGTAATAATGGCCAGGATCAGGATTGCATAGGTTTTTAGCATAGGTGTAGTGTTTCCCTATTCAGTGTAACTGTCCCGGCTTCATCCAACGCTGTTGCTGTAACGGGACATGCTTCGCCATCATCTCAAAATCCCGGTCATCATGAAGCAGCAACACCCGCTGCTCAATCGCAATACGGGCGATACAACAGTCAATCGGGCTACGTACGGTGATGCCTTTTTTACGCAGGTCATAGTAAATACGTGCCGCTGCTGCCCAGGTTTCCGGGGTGGCTTCCAGGTAGTCCTGTCCGGCGAGGTATTCATGCAGTGTGCCCCATTCTTTCTCATTACGGCTGCCCTGCAATAATTCCAGTTGCTGAAAGCGGGTCAGCACCACTTCGCGCCCGTTAATCATTGCCTGTAATTCGCGGGAGTAATCACCCTGTTTATCGGCAAAGACATTGATCCAGATGGAAGTGTCAATCAGTAGCACGTTTCATTTCCCGTGCAGCTTTATGGTCGTAGCCATCCGCCAGCTCTATTTTTCCGGCCAGGTCAAACAGGTTTTTTTTCCGCCGGGATCGGATCAGTTCACGCAGCGCCATATCGATCAGTTCGCGTTTTGTGCTGGCTCCGGTCAGGCTGATCGCCTCACTGACCAACTCATCATTGAGTACGATGTTGGTGCGCATGGTAATACCCTTTTATACACATGGAAAGGTGTATTATGCACTTTTGTTTAGAGCTTTACTATGTGCCTGATTCTATCGGGGTGCTCCTGCGCCCGGTCCACGCCATTACCCCATACCCGGCCAGACTCAACAGCAAAAATCCCGTCACCAACGGAATCACTGTCCCGTCATACAGCTGCCCAATCAGCGTCCCCAGCGGAATCGACATAAAAGTGGAGATCGAGCCAACAATGGAAGCGCCAAGACCGGCATGCCTCTCCATTGGCTCCATTGCCAGCGCATTCAGGTTACCAAACAGAGTGCCGAAGCCAATGAACAGAATGGCAAGAAAAATCAGCAATACCCACAGTGGCGGATGGCCGTTGTTCAGCCAGGCTATGAGCAATAACAGGGCGCTGAAGCTGATCACCAGCCAGATGGCCAGACGCGACAGGTAGGTCATACCGAATTTGATCACCAGCCGTGAGTTGAGGTAGGAAGCCGCACCAATTGAGCCTGCCAGTGCCGCAAAGTAAAGCGGAAATTGGCTGCCCAGTTCGTATTGAATTTGCAGGATTTGCTGGACTGAGCTCAGATAACCCAGAAAGGCTCCGAACACAAAGCCGACCACGATGGTATAACCGATGGTCTGACGGTGGCTCATGACTGCTTTAATAGCTTTGATTTGTTCGCTCAGAGAGAGTCTGGTGCGCTTTTCTGCAGGCAGGGTTTCCGGCATGCGCATCCCGAACCACAGCCCGATAACGACAGCCAGCAGTACAAAAGAGGTAAAAATGGCCCGCCATCCGGCCAGCCAGGCAATACCCTGTCCGAGTGCCGGAGCGAGCATCGGCACAATAATAAATATCAGCATAGTCAGTGACATAATGCGCGCCATTTCCCGTCCCCGGTAGCAGTCACGTACCAGTGCCATGGTCAGGATGCGTGGCGATGCGGCGCCCAGTCCCTGCAGGAAACGTCCGGCCAGCATGGTCTGGAAGTCAGTGCCGAACATGGATAACAGGCTGCCGAAGCCAAATAAGGCCAGCCCGGCGTACATCAGCGGTTTGCGGCCGCTGCTGTCTGACAATGGCCCCATAATCAGCTGGCCGAGTGCCAGACCCACAAATACCATGGAAATCACCAGCTGGGCTTCATTTTCATGGCCGACCTGCAGATCCTGACCAATCTCTGACAGTACCGGCAGCATGGCATCGGTGGCCAGGGCGATGATTGAGGAGAGCATGGCAATTAAAGCGACAAATTCGGTCAGGCCGGGAACGGGGCGGGCTGATTTCATAGGATATCCGGTTTGGTTACAGGTTTGGTTACAGATTTGTTGAAAAGGTTATTTTCGCAGACCGATACTACCGCGAATAACGGGAAATAGCAGGAGTCGGCGGAAAGAATAAAATGATGTCCGGTATTCTGTCGCGAAAAAACACATGCAGAGCGAGACATATTGCATGACAGCAATCAATGGCCTATCTTACGCGCTTGAGTTTTGTATACTAACCAGCGTTTTTAAAAGATTACCAAGAAGGAGTTACCATGGCACATACATTACCTGCTCTTCCCTATGCGAAGGATGCACTGGCCCCTTATATCTCAGCGGAAACCTTTGATTATCACTATGAGAAGCATCATGCGGCTTATGTGACTAACCTGAACAACCTGATTGCTGATACTGACCAGGCGGATGCGGCGCTGGAAGATATTATTAAGTCAGCTCAGGGCGGTGTTTACAACAATGCTGCACAGGTGTGGAACCACACTTTCTTCTGGAACTGCATGAAACCGAATGGTGGTGGTGAGCCAAGTGGTGCGCTGGCTGATGCCATCAATGCCAAATGGGGTTCATTCGCTGACTTCAAAGCGGCTTTCCAGGCATCTGCAGTGGGTAACTTTGGTTCAGGCTGGACCTGGCTGGTCAAGAAAACTGACGGATCCGTGGACATCGTCAATATGGGGCCTGCCGGTACACCGCTGACGACTGATGACAAGGCGCTGCTGTGCATTGATGTATGGGAGCACGCTTACTACATCGATTACCGCAATGCCCGTCCTAAGTTTGTGGAAACGTTCCTGAACAATCTGGCCAACTGGGATTTTGCGGCTGAGAATTTTGCATAAGTTGAATTTCCCGGCTTTTTAGGGATATTCATTACAAAAACCGGGGTTTTCTCCGGTTTTTTTATGCCGGTTACTTGCCGTGTGAGCCAATTCTGTTTAAAACTAAACAGAATTTCAGATGTACTCAATGGTTAAAGTCTGCAATTGGATTAGTCTGAGACAGAGCGGCGCCTGCCACAGTTTTGATTTGTGCGCACTCAAAAGGTACTTAACAAGGATTATAAATGTTGTCGAAAGCAGTTAAGCTTCAGGAAACCTCCGCGTTTATTGTTGAGTGGATTAAAGCACCGTTGGTGACCGCTTCTGTCATTCCTTCCAGCACCCGGCTCGCCAGAAAAATGGTACAGGGGCTGGATCCGGATAGTGAGCTGGTGATTGAGCTGGGGCCGGGTACCGGTGTATTTACTAATCAGTTACTGGCTGCCGGGATCAGGGAAGAGGCTCTGGTGCTGGTGGAGCTGAACCATACTTTTGCCAATAAACTGCGCAAAAAGTACCCGGATGCTAATGTGATTAATGGCGCGGCAGAAGCCTTACCGAGGTTGCAGCTGAAAAAAGCCGATGCGGTGGTGAGTGGCCTGCCTTTATTATCCATGCGTGACAAACAGATCAACGCCATTATGCAGGGCGTGTTTGAGGTGATGAAACCCGGCGGTGTGTTGGTGCAGTTTACTTACGGACACCGTTGCCCGGTTAAGAAAAGTATTCTGCAACAAAACGGTCTGGAGGCACAGCGTAACAGCTTTGTCTTAAATAACTTTCCGCCTGCCAGCGTTTATCATATCCGCAAGCGCCTCCATCATCATTCCGTCTGAGCGCAGGTAAAACCTGCAAAGCCCGCCTAATTGGTGGCAGGCAGAATCTCTTCAATATCAGACAAAGGTATTTCTTCCAGTTCCGGAATTATTTCTACCGGAACCATCTCCGGTATTTCGTTAATGACCTGTGGTTGTGGCAGCTGTCGTAACTGCGGCTGTGGTTGCGGAGTCTGCTGTATAGCGACAGGCCGGTTTGGTGCCGCCGGATTTTGACCGCCGATCGGGCGGGCAGCGTTACCGAACTGATTGATAAGCTGCGGATTGACCGGTTGTACCAGTTGATTGTCAGGCTGATAAGTGTATACCGTATTGGGCTGCACAGGTTGGGGCACCGGCGCCGGCCTGTTAACAGGCGCAGGTGCAGGTTGTGGCCTCGCAGGCTGGTAGCTGACAGTCGGTTGTGTTGCCGGAATATTGACCGGCCGGGGCGGTATTTGTGGCTGAATCGGCTGATTCCGGCCTTGTTCCAGAGTACCGCTTTCCCAGATGGGTACAGCAGGCGCCGCAGTCTCAAGCTCCGGTATCGGCTCTGCGCGCACATTTTGCTGCTCAGCCGGCTCCGGAATAAAGCCTTCGGTGACGACCTGATTATTTACCGGTACCTGTTCCTGAATACTGATTTCATTTACCGGCAATGCTTCAGTCGGGAGCTGATTCGCTTCGATCGCGGTCACAGGATCCAGTATCTCTGGTTCCTCACTACCCTGAATTTCTGCTACCGGATTCACTGGTTGGGTGGCGTTTGTGTATGCATCGTTAAGTGCCTGCTGACCGTTTTCCAGTGCAGTGAAACGGTATCTCCTGATCAACCGCTCACTCTCAGCCAGATAGGTACCCGCCTGTTCCAGCTCGCCCCGGTCCAGTGCTTCACGGGCGGCCTGCTGGCGGCGTCCGGCGACCTGTTCCAGCAAGGCCAGACCTTCCTGATTATCCGGTTGTTTAAACATCAGATTATTCAGATGCAACAGAGCATAATCGTCTTCTGCATCATCCTTGCTCAGCTTGTCAGCCTGCAGCGCAGCTCTGGCCTTTGCCAGTAACTCATTGGCCTGCGCCTGTTCCTGCCGGGACAGTGTCAGTTTGCTTTCCAGTTTTACCTGGCGCTGTAGCTGACCGGAAACCATGAATTCACGAATGATTTTGTCACTGTCACTGAGGCGGGTTTGTGCCTGTTCAAACTCATTATTATCAATGAATTGTTCCGCATTATTCAGCGTATTTTCCAGCATAGTATTCAGCAGTTCAGCAGCCTGCTCATTATTTTCATCCAGCTGGTTAATCCGGCGTAACAGCACAAGAGTACCTGCGATTTTGCTGCTGTCTCCGGTTTGATTATCAGCGACGGCGGCTTTGGCTTGTTCCAGCAAATCTGCCAGTTGCTGTGCTTTTTCTGCTGCTTCAGTAGCGGTCTTATCTTCGGCAGCTGTATTGGCTGTGTTTGTTACTGTGGTCGTCTCAGGCTCACTGGCCGGTGCCGGATTTTCCCTGGCAGCAGTTTGTTCCTGCTCAGGCTCATTGATCTCCGGCTCATCGACCAGCTCGATTTCACTAATTTGGGAATCGTTTGTTTCCGGCTCCGCTTGCTGTTCCGGTTCTGCCTGTGTTGTTACAACTTCGGTTGCCGGGGTTTCTGCAGGTTCAGCAACTTCAGCAGTTTCAGTGACTTCCTGTGCAGCATCAGGTGTTTCTGCCGTTGTCTCAGGTATGGCCGGTACGGTTTCCTCCGCTAAGCTATCTGTTGTTGCCGGTAGTGTTGGTTGTGGTGCAATAGCCTGCTGCTGATTAGCGGGTGGCTGAATGAAATCCCCGACTTTGGAACTCAGGTGATATATCCCAAACCCTATCAGCCCCAGCGCAGCTAATACGGTTGCCGGAAAAAGAATTTTGTGTTTATTGGTTTTGCGTAAAGCGGCCAGCAGTTTATCCGGGTTTTCGGCACGGGGTTTGCGCTGGAAGGCCAGGGCGGAACTAAGCTCCTCCCAGGTTTTTTTGTTCAGCTTTTTCAGATAAGCCGGTTTGAAATCATGGGTCACGGCGGTCAGTGAGCTTTGTTCGCCGAACGGTGATTCCCCGGCCAGCAGGGCATACAGCAATGCTGCTGCTGAAAAAGTATCGTCTTCGGTAACCGGTGTATCGCCCACTGCCACTGAAGGGCTGATGTAAGCAGAATGCAGCGCCAGCCGGTTGCCGGGGGTGCGTCCTGAATCCGGTAACTGCTGCAGCACTTTGACCAGTGGGGCATTGAGGATGACATAACCATCGTCGGTTTTTTGAATCGCTCCGGGTTCAAGGTGGCCGAATGGCCCGGCCTGCACCCCGGATAGTGCATGACTGATGTTTTCCAGTATGTACAGCGCACTGTCCAGCGGCAATCCGCGTTCATCCAGCTCATTAATCCGTTCGCTGATCAACTCACCATTGATATTATCCAGTGCAATCCAGTACTGACCGGCATCCTGACCATAGCTGATAATCGTCGGGTAGGCGGATGACGGCGGAGCAGGGCGGCTCAGGGTTTGCTGCCAGGCTCTGGCAAAGCCTTCCTGCTGTGCAAAAGGCGCGGTAACCAACAGCAACAGGACATTCTTTTCCGGGTTTTCATGCGTGGTGTTATGCATGTCATTTGCCCAGTAAATATCTGCGAGTGCTGTTTTTGCAATGCAGCGCCGCAAAGCAAAACGCAGGTCAATGAGTTTTGGTTCTGTCGTGGAAGGATGTTGTCCCATAGGTGTGCCCGTTGTTACCCTGTTTTAAGCCCGATACCGTTTTATTTTGTCAGGCATTATAAAGCAAAGCGTTCTTTGCGCACATTTATATAGGTCATGACCATCAACAAAATTTTTGCTGATGGCCTCAGATATTCTATGAGTGATGTTAGCCGACAGGCGCTATACCGGCTGCAGGGTATCAATATGAAATAGCTGCCCGACCGGCTCCAGCGCAATCAGTTCATCTTCGTCACCATTGATGCTGATCACCATGTGCGGCGGTACAAAGGCACCTTCGCCATCGGCTTTGGGGGCGACAATCTGCTGTGCCGCCTGTAACTCGGGCTGAATTTCCGCCCGGAATGCCTCATAGGAGTCATAAGTCTGACGCACCTTAGCAATCAGGGTGTCAAACAGCATGACCAGCGGTGGTGGAGGCGGGTTACCCGCACCAAAGCCCAGCGAGTGGAAAATCCCCGGTTTGGCCCAGGTCAGCAGTTCAGCCTGGGTATTGCTGACCGCCCATGTTTCACGGCCTTTGCGCGGTACGGCGGTCTTGATGAAATGCTCGATCATATCCGCACTGTTCCAGGGCTTGAACACCAGACCACCGCCACTGAGAGGTCGGGAGGACATACGCTCTTTCAGCGGTTGTAACCAGTCCGGTGCTTCCTCCAGATCCACCATGCGGTTCTGTTCTGAGTTTTGCACATAGCCATCGTTACCATTGCCGTAGTAATCCAGGTGGCGGCCATTCTTCCAGAAGTCACGGCCTTCATTGACCATGCTCTGTACTTTGTTCCAATGATTAGCGCCAAACAGGCGGGTAACTGTTTGCTTGTTCAGCGGCGCATTCAGGCCAAGGTTCAGCGACAGATGCATGCCGGATTCCGAGCAGTAAACCTGTGCCGATTTCTGATGCAGTTTATTCAGGCTGCTGCGGCTGCCGGATAAGGCAGCCAGCACGTCTGCACCGAACTCAATCACCTTGTCCATGCTGTTGGTCATCAGGTTATCATTGCCGTTATAGTCCGGTGGGAATTTGGTGACCTTGTGCATCAGCATTGACCAGGTGCGGATATTATTAATATAAGCCCGCTGTTCGGCCGGGCTGATGTCCTCCAGAAAGCGAACCCGCCAGATAATAGCCGGATAATCTTTAGGATTGACGTGACCGGCTTTGTGCTGGTTGGCGTAGCTGCGCGGGCTGTCTGTGCCCACCATGCCGGGCTGGCCGCGTGTGTCGCGGATACCGATGTAATTACGGATATGGGTGATGCTGAACTTGAGCATTTCCAGCCCTTTTTCCTCATCCTGCATCACCTGGCGGGTAATCATGCGGTTACCCGGATTATGGTGTGAGGAGCCGATAAACCACTCGCCCGGCAGCATATAGCGCAGCAGGTCGCGCTGTTTGGTTTGCCATGCATTTTGATAGGCGATGAGACGAATATCACTGTCCTGGCGGATATGGGTGGGGACTTCCTCCCAGTTATCGCCGACCTGAATCAGCTTGGTGAGCAGATCACGATCATTTTCCAGGCTGCGGTCACCCCATAATGCTGAGGCTGCATTAGACCTGATTCCATACTGTGCGGCAGGCAGGGGGCGGTCATAGCGTTGTTCCGGATGGTCGGCGAAAAATTGGTTGGCCTCATCCAGGGTCATCTTCGCCAGTTCGGGGACGCGGATACTGCCATCGGCAGCAGTGCCTGTGACAGTACCGGTATTATTGGTGTTATTGGTGTTGCCGGGCTGTGGGCGGCTGCCACCCGACAGCAGCTCTTCAAAGGCCTCGCCAAGAATCCGGATACGTTTGACCAGCTCCATCCGGTTGGGGTTGGTGCTATCGTCCGGATCAACCGAATCCCAGGTACCGTTTTTATCTTTTTCCTCAAAAAAGAAAAAAGCCTCTTCCGCATCAATATGGTTATTGCGGGCTGAGTTGGCAACCTCACGCAGCTTGCCGTTGATAAGCTTCAGCCGATGGCCGTCTTTGCTGCTCAGCTCCCGCAGATCCTGTTTGCTCAGGCCGGCCTGCAAGAGTTTTTGGATAACCTGATCCTGACGTAAATCCAGCTCCAGATTGGCATAGCGCTGCAGGAATTCAGTACGGCGGGTTGGAATTTGGCTCATTTTTGTCCCTCACAGATATTGATACATCTATTGTATTTATAAGGTATAGGCTGATCTGTGAAATATTGCCAATTTATACAACCAGCCGCTGTTTATCTCAGCAGGCTGGTTGTGGTTTGCTGTTATTTGATTTACTGCATTGCATTCTGCTGCTTTGGGATAAAGTTTTCTTTATATAATGCAATCAGCTGCTGATATTGCTCTGCATTCAGCACCCGCTGCATATTGGCGCGACAGGCAATTTTGGTATCAATAATCGCTTTACGGGCGGTTGCAATCTTTTCATACTGAGCTGCCAGCTGGTCATTGTCCGCATCGCCCAGAGCCATTTCCATGATTTTCTGTTTGGCAGCGGCGGCCTCTTCTGCCAGCCCGCTCACTTTAGAATTATTAGCATCGCGCCATTTTTTCAGCTCATCCTGCTGTTCTGAACTCAGGTTCAGTTTGTCGCCATGCTGCATAATAACTTTCATCAGATCCGGCATTTCACTCACGCGCTTTTCATGTTTCATGCCCATGCCCTGAGCCATTTTACCCTGTTGCATGCCGGCACCCTGACCCATCTTGCCATGCTGCATACCCTGACCCATGCCTTTATTAATGTCCCTGACTTCCAGCTCAACCTCAACGTCACCGGCTTTTTCAAACGTCAGTGTTGCTTTGTGTTTGTCACCTTCTTTCATCTGTTCTTTCAGCTTGATAAACATGACGTGAAAGCTGCCGGGTTTTAATTCGACGGTTTCACCGGGCGGAATTTCCAGGCCATTTTCCAGCTGACGCATGTGCATCACACCATCAATCATCGGCATTTCGTGAATTTCAACCACCTCCGAAAAGTCAACCCTGCCACCGATCAGGGTGTCAGCTTCCTTGCCATTATTGGTGATTTTCATAAAACCACCGGCAACCGGTGCGGAGGGTGGTGTGGTGCGGGTATAAGGGCTGTCAATGCTCAGGTCGCCGTGTGTGTAGGTTTCGGCGAGTATATTGGTACTAAGCAGGCCGGTGGTGATGAATAATGTTGCTAATAAACCTTTCATTGGAAATTCTCCGTAAAATTAATAAGACCCCTCACCCCACCCCCTCTCCACGCGGGAGAGGGGCTATGAACCCAGGTACTTAAGTCCCCTCGCCCTAAGGGCATAGGTATCTACACATCTAAAATCCCCTCCGAGAGGTTTTTAAACTGCCGTAGCTGTTCGGGAGGATAGGTTTCTATTAATTCGAGCATGGAAAGATAGACCCATAGCCCCGCCAACAAGGCGGGGTGAGTAAATTCCTTGCCCCATTTCATTTGCCGTCCACTGAGTTTGATCAGTAGCTGACGAAATTCTTTTGCCGACTGGCTCTGGTTAGCGGCTATTTCCCAAATCAGTACGCAGGCCATACTTACCACCAGCAACCGTTTGGCAATCGCTTCGCCATGCGTCTGTTGCCACGATTCGATCTGTTGACCTGCCGACTTCAATAGTTTGAAAAAGGATTCGATGCGCCAACGCCAGTAATACCAGAGTGCGACCTGTTCTGCCGGCACGGCATCTGCCTTAAGGTTGGTCAGCAGTAACCATTCGGCTAACACATCACCGGCCTGATTCCGAACCTGACTCACCACCAGCCTGACCTCCAGTGCCTCACCCGGTACCGGGGGACGCTTTCGTTTCTTCTGGCTGGGTTTTGCCGGGCGGGTCAGACGCACCCGGGCTTCACCCACCCACTGCTGAGCAGGCTTGCCTTTAAACGCTATTTCCCGGCTATAGCGGTAATTGAGCTGTGAACTCACCTGACCACAGCCCTGACTGCTCCCCTGATACTCAATCCGGGGAGTCTTCCTTGCCCGAACCAGCCAGAGCGCGTCCTGCCACTCCCGGAAATGGCTCACTGAATCACCTTCCCGATCAATAATATGCACCAGCGGTTGACTGAAGGACTGTTGCTCCAGCCAACGGATGCGCTTGCTCAACTCATCCAGATGTGTCCGGGGCAAAGCCTCTTCTGCCTCATGGTAGCTTGACCAGATGTGCTCTGCGGTGACCAGATTATGGGCAACCGGCACCAAAGGAGCCCCTGAGTATCACTCACCAGCAGGCTACTTTGCAGCTCATAGCCCACGTCGGTTTCATGGGTCATCGGATAACGGTCTGATTTGTTCGAATGACGACGATAATTGAGCCGTGACCAGTCATGAACACACAAGGCATAATCCGTGCAGTAGCGCTCAACCTGAAGATGCGCACGCTCCAGCAGCGGTGCTGCCAGAGCTGGCAGCGTCACCCGCTCATTATCATAAAACCGCCACGCCGCCTGCGTACTGGCAAAGCTACTCACTTTATTCGGCAGGGAGCGCAAACCGGCGGCCTGGGATTGACTAACGTTCATGTGTTCACTGACTAGCTGATCGAAACGGGCAGCCAGACGTTTATCAATGTCATCGAGTGTTTTTTTACCATCTGCTCAGTATAACTCCTAAAAAAAGATGTGTAGATGCCTATGCCCTAAGGGAGAGGGGGTTGGGGGTGAGGGTAAAATAGCTCTGGGTTAAAACGAGGAGAAATCAGGCGAAAGGCGGAGCCCGTCCGGCATAAACGGACAGATGAGGGACGGAATAATGGTAGTTCGAAGTAATAACACTGAGTCGGGTCGGATAAACCGGGCCGGGTGCATAGCTGGTCGCAGTATGTACGGTCTGGCTGAAGACTTTCAGCAGCTCAAGGGCAGGGCAGCGCTCTGTGGCTGCTGTAACAAGCTTGCCGTTTTGATCGATAGTAACGGTTTTCAGTGAGCACAAGACAACCTGCTCACCATTTTGGGCATGTCCCAAAACCGGCGTCGTCCAGAAGCTGAGCCAGGGCGTCATCATCAGCACCAGCGTCAGCATCCAGCTTACTAACAGTTTGTCTTGCCTGTTAAATGACATCAAACGTATCTCAGCGTCTCGCAACCATTAAAATGCATAAAATCCTGCAGCGTAGTCTGCAGCGCCTCCCGGAATTCGTCAACTTTGTTCAGAGCAGCTTCTTGATGCAGGTTAAGAATCTGTAATTCTTTTTGTTTGCGTTCCGCTTTGCAATCCATGCGTGCAGCAAAGCAGCCATCCCATAACACTGGCAGGCTGAAATAACCGTATCTGCGTTTGGCTGCAGGCACATAACATTCAATCTGATAATCAAAATCAAACAGGTCGCGCATGCGCTGGCGCTGGATCAGCAGATTATCGAAGGGTGAGAGAATCTTCAGCTTGTTGCGTGCCAGTGGCTTATTCAGCAACTCCGGTGACTCGGGTAGCGCAAAGTAGCGAAGCTCACCCACCCCGACATTGATCAGCTCATTATCTTCCAGCATGTGCTTTGCCACCCTGCTAATGAGCGGTTTCATGCCTTTGAGGAGGTAGCTGATTTCTGCTGCTTGTCCCAGCCCGTTGACGGCCAGAAAACGCCGGATCAGAAAGCGGGCATGCTCTTCATCGGTTGGCATCCGGTCATCAATATCGTCAGGCAAAACTCGTTCCGTCAGTTCATAGACTTTGTGAAAATTCTGCCGGTATGGAATCATCAGGTCGCCCTGCATAAACAGGTATTCCAGTGCCTGCTTCGCCGGTTTGCTATGCCATTCCGCTGTCTTCGGGCCGGTATGTTCAAAATCTTTGGCCATTAGCGGCCCCTCAGCCCGAATCCGGTCATGGACATACTTCATCAGCTTTTTATTGCGTGCGTACCAATGATTCTGGGTGCCGGATTTGATGGCATGCTTTCTGGGCAGGCTGAACCGATAATCGCGCATCGGCAGATAAGATGCGGCGTGTGCCCAGTATTCAAAGGCGGTTTTGTCAGCAAACAGCTGGTCGATGTGTCCGGGCTGGTAGCGTGGGTTGCGGTTCCATAAGGTGTGGTGATGGGCGCGTTCGATGACTGAAATGGTGTCGATCTGGATGTAGCCGAGGTGTTCGAGTGCTGCTAGCGTGGCGGATAGGGCAGAACCTTTTTGCGGGGCAGTGGGGAGTCGCTGGCTGTGGAGTACCAGCTTGCGGGCTTGTTGGGGGGAGAGGGTTTCCTTCATCATGCGTGTTTTACATGGTTTCCAGCTCAAAGCCTGCAATATTCCGCTGATCCTTACTGAATTCCACACCAATCAGGTGTATTGGTTGTTTATAATCCCGGTACTTTTCGGCATAACCCTGATCTTTGATTTGTTGTAGTGCCTCACCTTCCGGCACCAGCTCCACCACTTTGAACTCAAAAATATAAATCTGTTGATTAAACTTCAGCGTCATATCAATCCGCCCCAGATTTGTGGCATCTTCCACAGTGACATCTAAACCCAACGAGGCAAAGTAGGAATAGAACACACTGGCATAATAGCCTTCATAATTCTGAATTTTATTATTGGTATACCAATGGTGAGGGATGCCGGCGAAAAAGCTGTGGAACAGTTTTTTAAGGCCATTGAAGTCATTCTGCAGCAACAGGCCATGCAGTTTGAAAGCATTTTGCGTTTGCTGGCTGCGATCGGCTACTAACGTTGCTAACAGGATCTCGTTCAGGCTTTGATACACCTCCTGATTCGGGTAGCCCAGTGTGAAAAAATTCTGCCCTCCCGCCCGTTGTTTCTTTTTAATAGTCAGATAACCGGTTTGAAACAGTAAAGCCTCGGTTTCAATCGCCCCGACATCAAAGCTGGATAACATCGCTGCACTACTGAACAAACCATCCAGCTTGATGGTGGCAACCTGCCGTTCAAACAGTAAATCCACCAGAAAGGTCGGCGTGCCGGTCTCAAACCAGTAATTATTAAATTCCCGGTTATCAAATAATTGCAGAATATCAAACGGGTTATAAACGCCTTCGCCCAGCCAGTGATAACCATTATACCAGCGGCGGATTTCCTCACGATCCAGACCCTCCAGTTCGGGAGTGAACACTGTATCCACATCGGTATCGGTATAGCCACAAATTGTGGAATAACGCGGATCAAGGGTAATATCTTTTAAATTATTTAAACCTGAAAATAAACTGACCCTGGAAAATTTGCTCACTCCGGTGAGAAAACTGAATTTAATATGGGCGTCGTAGTCTTTGATGGCGCCATAAAAACCGCGCAGAAAATCACGGTTGGCTTTCGCTACCTCCGGATTTTGCAGGGCATCCAGGATCGGCTTGTCGTATTCATCGACCAGGATAACAACCGGCTTGCCACTGTTTTGGTGGATGTTGATAATGAGATCAGAAAAACGCCCGCCGACATGATCAAAACGTTTTTTTATACTGAAAACTTCTTCTAAACGGGTGAGTTGCGCATCCAGCGTATTAGGCAGCCCCTCGGTATCACGGAATTTTTCACTGCCGAAACTAAAGCGTAACACCGGATATTTGACCGACCAGTCCCACTGCTGTTCAGCAGCCAGTCCTTTAAACAACGGCTCATTACCCTCAAACAGCTCTTTCAGTGTATCCAGAAACAGGCTTTTACCGAAGCGGCGCGGACGGGAAAGGAAGTAATGTTTACCACCTTCCATCAGATCCAGGGCCAACTGGGTTTTATCAACGTAGTAATAGTTCTCCTCACGGATTTCACGAAAGGTCTGAATGCCGATGGGGAGTTTTTTGCGTTGCTGGCTCATGGTACTGGATTCCGGTTTACTGTCAGGATGGATTTTATCATGAATACAAACCGGCTGACCGCCAGCCGGTGATTAATATTGTCGTGCGACAGCAGGCTGCCGTACACTATTTCTCATGAAAAGCACTGCATTAATCGACTGCCGCCCAGCGCCAGACTACGCCGCCGGACATATAACCGGAGCCTGCTCATTGCCTGCCACGGAACTGTTTGCCCGGATGCATGAGCTGCCCAAACGGCAGCAGGTACTGACCTTGTGTGGTACGGAAGCCGATTTGACGGAGGCGTTTAATTATCTGAGTGAGCGGGGGCATGTGGTGGCAGAAAAAATAATCTGGACGGAACAATTAAAACAGCAATTGAGCGAAGCAGGACAGCTGGAGACCGGGATGACTTCTGCGAAATTATGGCAACCGGCTCCGCTTTGGCGGCACTTTGTTGAAGCCATCGCACCCGCTAACAATATTCAGCCCGGCAGGGGGCTGGATATTGCCTGTGGAGCAGGGCGGGATATGGTCTATCTGGCCCGGCAGGGCTGGCAGATGACTGGCGTGGATCGCTCTGACGATTCGTTGCAGCGGGTTGCGGTGCTGGCTAAAACGACGGGGGTGTCGGTTGAGACTTTGCGGCTGGATCTGGAAACCGGCGCTGATCCGTTTGTGATGTTCGCTGATGCCAGTTTTGATCTGGTGAGTGTCGGGCGTTATCTGCACCGGCCTTTGTTTCCTTATATCAAGCGTCTGTTAAAACCGGGCGGTGTGGTTCTTTACCAGACCTTCATGCGTGGTGCGGAGAAAACAGCCATTGGCCGGCCACGCAATCCGGCGTTTTTACTGGAGCCGGGTGAGCTGGCTGAAATCTTCAGCGGATTTGAGGTTTTAATGGATGAGGTTGAGTTGCTGGATGATGGTAGGGAGGTGTCGGCGTTTATTGCCCGGTGCTGATCGTGTAGAGTACAGCTCTTTTGCAGGCTGGCATATTGCCGGTTGATAACAGTTTTTACCGACAAAGGAAACCGATATGGCTGATGATTTAACTTTCTACAAACGCGCCGATGCATTTATTCATCTGGCGAATGAGCAGGTAAAAGGAGAGGTGACACCGGGCGATGTCAGTGCTTCGGCCATGTTTGCGGTGGCGCGTTACAATGCCTATAGCAGTGCGATTGATGCGGATTCAGCTGAGGTGTTTAAGGCTGAACGTGAGGGTATTATTGAGTATTTTACCGAAGAATACCGGAAAATGCTGATTGAGCATCTTGATGATTATGCCGAGAATTTTGATAAATACATGACGGTTGATTGAGTTTTAATCTGACTGTTGAGCATCGGTGCACAGCGAGCGACCGGGGACAGCATTAAGAGGGTTGCCCCCGGTTTGTCAGAGATGGTTTTAACGGAATGCCATCTTGAACGCCATGCCCAGCACGTCATCAATCACTGAACCGTCACGATCCGAGTCCAGCAATGAAGTCAGCAGACCGCCGGATTGTGTGGCTGCCGGAGCAGAGCTGCTGCCACCGAAAATCTGCTTGCCCAGTGATCCCATGACCATGGTGGCCACGATAGGCAGTGCCTTTTTGATCAGTGAGCTGGCGATGCCGGTGTTTTGCTCGGCGTTACGCGCCACGCTGCGGCTAACATCTTTGCTGCCAAAAATGTGTCCCAAAATTGAGTTGCCGTCATCAACCGTTTCCGGACGTGTCAATATTTCCGGCTGATCGACATAGCGCGAGTGGTTGCCGCTGCCCAGTGCATCCAGCAGGCTGCCGAAACCGCCCTGATCATCAGCACGACGCTGCATACCACGGGATAGCGATGGTGTCACTTCGGCCACAATCTGGCGGGCTTCTGCTTCGCTGACACCCAGTTTCTGCGCCAGCTGGCTGATCGCGCCCTGATTTTCCTGTCCCAGGAGTAAGTCGGTAATATTCAAAAAAATTCTCCTCTTGATGATTCCTGAATAGTGTCTGTGACTATAGTGTCTCACAGAATGTTATTCCAGTTCATATAATTAAGGGGGCGTGTATTTTTGTGAAAAATCTGCCGGGTGCATCGCCATTGCCTTCGCTTTCATGGCAGAATGCCAGCCACTGTTTTTGATAAGGTTTTGATGATGTCGAATTTGTTTTTACGCATGTTGGAAGAGAAGGACTTTTTGCTGGCCGATGGCGCAACGGGAACCAATCTGTTTGGAATGGGCCTGCAGACCGGTGATGCACCTGAGCTGTGGAATACGGAGTATCCGGAGCGGATTGCAGCACATTACCGCTCTTTTGTTGATGCGGGATCAGACATTATTCTGACCAATACCTTTGGTGGTAATCGCCGCCGTCTGGCTTTGCATCAGGCCGAAAACCGGGTGCATGAGTTAAATATTGCTGCTGTTGAAATTCTTAAGCAGGAAATTGCCAAAGCAGGCCGTGAGATCGTGATTGGCGGTTCGATGGGGCCAACCGGTGACATACTGGAGCCGAACGGGCCGCTGAGCAAGGCAGATGCGGCGGATATTTTTGAGGAGCAGGCGCGGGCGCTGGCCGAAGGTGGCGTTGATGTACTGTGGCTGGAAACTCTGTCCTCCCGTGAGGAAGTGGAAGCAGCGGTTGAGGGTGCCGGGCGGGTTGGCCTGCCGGTGGTGAATACGCTGAGTATCGATACTAACGGACGCACGATGATGGGCCTGACGGCGGCGGATATTGTCAATCTGCAGCCGGAGTTACATCCGCATCCGGTCGCCTGTGGCACGAATTGTGGCGTAGGCGCATCTGAGGTGGTGGCTGCGGTGCTGAACTTTCATAATGCCCAGCCGGAGGGCAGCAAGCCGGTAATTGTGGCCAAGGCGAACTGCGGTATCCCTGAGTATGTCGACGGCAAGATTGTGTATAACGGTACGCCGGAGCTGATGGCGCGTTACACGGAAATGGCGATGGATGCCGGAGCGAAGATTATTGGTGGCTGTTGTGGCACATCGCCGGAGCATATTGCGGCGATGCGTAAGGCAATGGATGCGCATACACCCGCTGAGAAGCCGACGCTGGAAACCATTCAGCAGGAATTGGGTGAGGTTTCCAAGGGCGCCATCGCGCAACTGGGCGGTGATTTGTCAGTGGCCGGTGGTTCTGCCAGTGGTGGTGAGCGCCGCCGCTCACGTCGCCGCAGCTGATTGTTTAGTTGTAAGTCTCAAATATGGATGTGGTTCCGGCCCGGAACCACATCAAACATACCAGCTTGTTTCAGGGTGAAGCTGTTATCAGGTAAGTGGTGCGCTTATTGTTATTTTCCCGGCATTCCCTGACCTGATCTTTCGGGTCAGCGTGCGCAGTTACCCGGTATACATTCCTGAGCATATTATTGTCCGGATGGGCCTGGGTATTGAAGTTAGCGCTGATTGAACGCGCTTCGCCCGGCCTGAGTCCACGGATGTCATAACGCTGTTGTGGCCGGTGGTTATTTGAAACCGGATTCTCGTCAGGTGTCACATAAAGCATGAATGGCCCCGCTGCTTTTTTACCGATATTTTTCACTGTTACACTCGCCTGATGATTCGAGTTATTCCAGGTTACACCCAGATAAGTCACCACCAGATCCGGCATAAATAAACAACGATCCAATCGGGTTGGCCTCAGATCTTCAATCACCGGACGTTCAATGGATGGCCTGATCCGGTCAGCTGCATTCAAGCTTGTCCCGGCCAGTAAAGTGCTGGCTAATACTGCCAGCAGTACAGATTTATGAGATTGCATTTTATTTCCCTCGCTTGTTGATGACTAATCTTATTAGCCGGAATGGGGAATGGGTATCGCGTGGATATGGCTCACCTGTTTGGGGGAGTACGTTATTTTTCGTTATTTTTTCGTAGAAATTTCAGTACATTTGTGACGGGTATCGCCTACTTTTATAAGAGGGGTAAAAAAGGAGGAGATATGCCATTTCAAAAAGTAAACGCTATAAATATTTACTTTGAGCTTGAGGGCGATGGTCATCCGGTGGTTTTTATTTCCGGGATGACCATGAATCATTTCCCCTGGAAGTTGTTTCAGGTTCCGGCATTTATTAACGCGGGCTATCAATGTCTGGTGTTTGATAACCGGGATTGCGGGCAAACCGGGGAAAGTCCGTCTGGGTATGATACTGCTCAATTAGCGGCAGACACTGTGGGGTTGATGGATGCACTGGGTCTGGAAAAAGCACATATTATTGGTTATTCGCTGGGTGGAATGATTGCTCAGCAAATGGCACTGAACCATGCTGAAAAAATCAGGAGTCTGGTGCTATTAGGTACTGCTGCTAAAGGTGATGCTTATGCTGTCCATATGATGCAGGCGATTCGGGCAGCGAAAAACAAACTGTCCAATCAGGATTTCTGGACGCTGATGTCAACTTATGTGCTGACCTGGCGGTTCCATGAAAATGAGGAACTGATGCAGCGCTGGATGGGGCTGGTCACCTCTGACGCTTATTACCAATCTCCCGCATCACTTTCGCGTCAGATTGATGCCATTATGGCTCATGATACACGTGATCAGCTCAGCAATATTAAGGTACCGACACTATTGATAACCGGCGAGGAGGATATGATTTTACCTGTCCGGCATTCTGAGTTTTTACAGCAGCACATTGCTGACTCGAAATTACAACTTATTCTGCGATGTGGTCACTCCGGACTGTCTGAGGGGGTTGATACATTTAATCCGGCGGCAATGGCATTTATTGCCCACAGTTAAGAGTATTTTCATTTAACTTCATTTAACCAAAGGAGATTCAATATGCCTGACCCGGAAAAAATAAAGCAATTCGCCGGAAAAGTGCTTGGCCTGTATACCGGTGCGATGCTGACCCAGCTGATTTATCTCGGTTATAAAACCGGACTGTTCGAGGCATCGGCTAAGGGTGCGGCCACTTCAGAAGAATTGAGCGAACGTGCCGGTTTGCAGGAGCGCTATGTGCGGGAGTGGTTGGCAGCGATGGTGACCGGAGGGATTTATGAATATGATCCAGCCACCCGTGAATATACATTGCCGGAAGCGCATGCGGTTTTACTGATGGGCGACCATGCAAATAACCTTTGTCCGCATAGCCAGATGATTACTCATTTCAGCACTCACTTGCCACGCATGCTGGAGTGTTTTGAACAAGGCGGCGGGATTGATTATTCAGAATACCGTCCCGGATTTACCGAATGTATGGATGATGTCTGGCGGCGGATTTTTGATGACCAGCTGGTGAGTGGCTTTGTGAGTGCTGTTGAGGGACTGGAGGCTAAACTGCAAAACGGGATTCGGGTGCTGGACATCGGCTGTGGCACCGGTCACGCGCTGAATGTACTGGCACAGGCATATCCGCAGTCCACGTTTGTTGGTTATGACATTGCTGAGGATGCGATTGCCGCTGCCAATACCGAAGCGCAGGTGATGGGGCTGCAGAATGTCCGTTTTGAAGTGAAAGATGTTACAAGTCTGGAAGGGGAAAAGTTTGAGCTGATTACCGCCTTCGATGCGATTCACGATCAGCGGGAGCCGGAAACGGTACTGGCCAGTGTGCGGGATGCGCTGGCGGATAACGGTACATTCCTGATGATTGAGTTCAAATTCAACAGTGAAGTACAGAACAATATCGGTAACCCGTTTGCGCCGATGTATTACGCCTTCAGCCTGATGCATTGTACACCGGTATCACTGGCTTCCGGCGGGCCGGGACTGGGTGCCTGCTGGGGCGAGCAGGTGGCGCGGGAAACGCTGGGGAAGGTTGGATTTGCTGAGGTGGAAGTGATCGACTCACCACGACCACAGAATTATATTTTTGTTTGTCAGAGATGATTAAGGAGATGGTTTATGGGTGAAGCTATCAATCTAAAACAGGCTGGCTCAGTGAATAAACAGATAAAAACCGGTTTATTCAAATGTCTTGCACTTCTTCTGCTGTTCAGCAATTCACTCCAGGCCGAAACACCCTGGTCAGTTGTTAAAACGTTATCCATTAACCATGTCGGTGATCCGCGTAACAACGATGGTTTTCATGCCGAAGCCTTTGGTTTAAGTTATGCCATCAACGACACCCATGCCCTGAAGCTGGGCTTTTTTGAGAACTCGCAGAAGCGTGATTCACTGTTGATCGGTTACTCCTACACTTATCGCGATGAGCCAAACTATGATCTGACCGCCAATCTGTATTTTGCGGATGAGTATGATGATACCTATTTCAAGCTGATTGATTCGGTGGAGATGATCCCGTTGCTGGGGCTGAACTGGCATTTGAGTAAGCATGTTGACCTTGTTTTTGAAGGCATTCCGGTGCCGGGATCAGATCCTTATTTTCTGCTGCAGACCGGGATCTCATATCGGTTTTGATATTGTCCGCGAGCCGTGCCGCCCCCACTGAAGCCTCAAAGCCGATGTTTTTTTTGAGCTTGGTTCAACCGGACTAAGCCGCACTTTTGTAGCAAACTCCCTCTAATTTGCCAAAAATTTCCATATATCACTCATAATTAATGGGAATTTAATCCGTGACGCGTATAATCCCGCTTCTTTTGTTTGTTTGAGTAAGAAATCGTGATTCAGAATCTACGCAATATTGCCATTATTGCCCACGTTGACCATGGCAAAACCACGCTGGTAGACAAGTTGCTCCAGCAGTCCGGTACCTTTGATGCACGCGCAGACGTTGACGAGCGGGTAATGGACTCCAATGCGTTAGAGAAAGAACGCGGTATTACCATTCTGGCGAAAAATACTGCCATCAACTGGACTAACCCGGCGGATAATGTGACTTACCGCATTAATATCGTCGACACCCCCGGCCATGCCGATTTTGGTGGTGAGGTTGAGCGGGTATTGTCGATGGTGGATTCGGTATTGCTGCTGGTGGATGCAGTGGATGGCCCGATGCCGCAAACCCGCTTCGTGACCCAGAAAGCTTTCTCACACGGTCTGAAGCCGATTGTGGTCATCAACAAGATTGACCGTCCGGGCGCGAATCCGGAAAAGGTAATGGATCAGGTCTTCGAGCTGTTCGACAAACTGGGTGCAACGGACGAGCAGCTGGATTTTCCGGTGGTTTACGCATCAGCACTGAACGGTTTCGCCGGTTTGGAAGAGGATGTGTCTGAAGGGGATATGACCCCGCTGTTCCAGACTATTCTGGAACATGTAGCGGCACCGGATGTTGATCCTGATGCGCCGTTCCAGATGCAGATCAGCCAGCTGGACTACAACCCTTATCTGGGCATTATCGGGATTGGCCGTATCAAACAGGGCCGGGTGAAAACCAATACCCAGGTGAAGGCGATCGGTACTGATGGCAAAGTCCGCAATGGCCGCGTGCTGAAAATCCTCGGTTTCCACGGTCTGGAGCGGGTTGAAGTTAATGAGGCACAGGCTGGTGACATTATTGCCTTCTCCGGTATGGATCAGCTGAATATTTCCGATACCCTGTGTGACCCGGATCATGTTAATGCGCTGCCTGCGCTGTCGGTTGATGAGCCTACTGTGACCATGACTTTCCTGGTGAATACTTCGCCTTTCGCGGGTAAGGAAGTGAAAACAGGTACCTCATCACGCCGTCTGCAGGAGCGTCTGCAACAGGAGTTGCTGCATAATGTGGCGTTGCGGGTTGAGCCGACCGATGATCCGGAGAAGTTCCGTGTGTCCGGTCGTGGTGAGCTGCATCTGGGCATCCTGATCGAGAATATGCGCCGCGAAGGTTATGAGCTGGCGGTTTCACGTCCGGAAGTAATTATCCGTGAGGTCGATGGTCAGCGCGAAGAGCCCTATGAAAATGTCACGCTGGATGTCGAAGACCAGCATCAGGGCAGCATTATGGAGGCACTGGGCCTGCGCCGTGGTGATCTGCAGAATATGGAGCCGGACGGAAAAGGGCGGGTGCGTCTGGAGTATATTATTCCATCACGCGGCCTGATTGGTTTCCAGACTGAGTTTATGACCATGACTTCCGGTACCGGCCTGCTTTACCACACCTTCGATCATTATGGCCCTTATAAGCCGGGTCGTATCGGTCAGCGTAATAATGGTGTGCTGATTTCCAATGCCACCGGTAAAGCACTGGCGTACTCACTGTTTAACCTGCAGGAGCGTGGCAAGTTGTTTATCGGCCATGCGGAAGAAGTTTATGAAGGTATGGTGATCGGTATTCACAGCCGCGATAACGATCTGGTGGTGAATCCGCTGAAAGGTAAGCAGCTGACCAATATCCGTGCTTCCGGTACTGATGAAAACCTGATTCTGACTCCGCCGATCCGTTATACGCTGGAACAGGCACTGGAGTTTATTGATGATGATGAGCTGGTGGAAGTGACTCCGCAAAGCATCCGCATCCGTAAGCGTCATCTGGTTGAGCATGAGCGTAAGCGTGCCTCGCGTGCCGCGGCTTAATAAATAAGCCCGCACTTCAGGACAAAACAAAAAAACCGGAGACACGTCTCCGGTTTTTTTATTTATGGAAAAAATTTTGAAAAAACTGAAACTCTTTTGAACCGGATGCCGGTAGAGGGCGACTGATAGTTACACTACCTCCCTCGTAGTAGATGTGGTTGCAACATCTCCCTCGCTTTATGTTTGCAACACTTTGACTTAGGCCGCTTTTTTAGCGGCCTTGTTTTTATGAGAGTCTGAGCCTTATCAGGCTGCTTCCAGAGCGTCAATATCAACCTGTTGCACAGGCTTTGCTGCGAACCGTGAGCGTTTGGATGGAATCAGCTCCAGACCAATTTCATCACGGTGTTGTAACAGCCAGCGTTGTGCTGAACGTGGGGCATTGGCACTGATTAAAAAGCCGGTTGCGCCGAAGTTGCGTGCAATCAGGGCTTTCAGTAACAGGCAGCGCGCAGGCTCCAGGTTTCCTACTTTAGGCAACAGATTCAGTTTGACCTGTTTGGCGGCATTGCAACGCACCTGTGAGCGTACTTCACGCATATTTGCGTGTAATGCCGGGTCGTGATCCTGGGCATCAATTTGCAGCAGTACGCCACCGCTCTGCTCCGGACTGGCTTTCAGCCACTGACAAGCCTGCTGCATTTCTTCAGTATCCAGCTCTGAACTGGTATGGACGGCAATAATGCTTTTCCAGCCTTCGCTGCGCAGTTTTTGTCCCAGTTCCGGAGCCTGATGACGGATACTGTTGAACGCCGGGTGCAATACTTTGCCGGCCGGTTTAATGCTCCCCGCTGCATACCAGCTGGCAGGGTCTTTGCCAGACTGAACTGCCAGTTCTTCAGGCAGCCGATAGAGACTGTCAACACTCACTTCGGCCAGCACACGCTGCTCATCATCCAGCAGGGCGATACGACCGGTCAGTTGTGCCTGTAGTTTCTCAGCAGCATTCAGTTCCAGTGCCAGCGGCAGAGGCCATAAAAAACCGTTAGCCAGCCGGTTATTGGTCAGAACGCTGATGTGGTCATCACGATCCAGATAGCCTTGCAGTGGTTTGAGTGCACCGGTCAGAAACAAATCCAGCGTGTTAAGCGCTTCCTGAGAGAGGGGTTTGTTTAAAATACTCATGCTCGTTTCCTGTTAGTTTTTTGTCTGTTTTTCGATTAACCGCAAATACCGGGGTCAAATTGCCATACTTCTGCTTCATTTTCGTCACTGTTATATTCAGTGTATTCAGCGGTTTCCTGCTCTTCCGGTTCTGCGTCCTGTCTCTCAAGGTCTTGCAGAGCTATGCAAAGCTTGTGTCTTGGGTAACCCATCATGCTTCTCCGTTTGGTACGTGACCAACCTGATTCTTAATAGGACTGAGTATTACTCAAAACATAAATCTTAAAAAATTATATATTTAGATAAAATTATCTCTTTACGAGATATAAAAGTTGTTTTGCAGAGTGGCTACTATACTTAAGCAATGATCTGTTAACGGGAGAGCGTAAATGAAACAATGGGTAAGCCGTTTGCTGTTAATCACGCTGGTGTCGGGGTTTCCGGGCCTGCTGCAGGCAACCGTCTCCGAGTATGCAGAGTTTTATATTCCCTATCAGCGTACTCAAAGTGAGTACGTCTGCCTTGACCGGCAAATTATGCAGGCTGAATACGGTATCCCGCTGGCCAGCATGATGACCGGGATTTTTTCACCGACACAGACGCTGCATCAAAGCAGTGGCGGTAATACCCGGCAGAATATTAATTTGCTGAGTTCCGGTACGACGGGGATTGACTGGCAGATGAATTTTGACCGCTATCATCCCAGCGGTGTTTATGACTATTCATTCACGCTTGATATGGGTGGTTTTAATGCGCTGAATGGTAGTAGTGTGGCGGGAAGGCAAAAAACTAAAGATCTTGCCAAGCTGGCTATCATTTCGATTATTAAAACGGCGGAACTGACGCATGGTACCGGGAAGTTCAGGGTTTGGGTACGGTTCAATAATTTACCATCTATGAGTGGCTTGAGTGGGGTACCGGTGTTGGCGGGCAGTACAGACTGGCCAGGCTGGCCGTTTACCTCGTCCAGTTCGTTATACCGGACTTACCTGAATGAAATGATCCATGCCCGATGCTAAACCAAAACGGCTGCTTCCGGATAAAGCAGCCGCGGTCGTACCATTCCCCGATAAGGTTTGCGGAATGGAAAATCAGAAGCGGTACGATGCACCCAGCATGTAAACCCATGGATCGATTTCGACATCACCCAGTTTGGCGCCATCAAGCTTGGCGGTGGTGTCAATGTCAGCATAGTAAACAGCTGCATTCAGTGCCCAACGGTCATTCAGTGCATAATCAAAGCCAGCTTCTGCGGCCAAACCGAAGGAGTGGTCCAGGTCAAGCTTGCCCGCTACGGAATCTTCTGAGAAGAAATGGGTGTAGTTAAAACCAGCACCCAGATACGGGCGGAACGCGGAACCGGTGTCAATGTGATATTGCAGGGTAACGGTGGGTGGCAAATGCTTGGTATCACCAATGGTTTCACCGTCCAGAGTTATATCGTGCTTGAAAGGTGTCGCCGCCAAAACAGCTACGCCCAGTTTGTCAGTCACCATGTAGCTTGTGCTCAGCCCCAGCTGAGTGTTGGAGTCAACATCAATATGGCCTAATGCGGTATCCAGACCATCTCCTGCAGGGTCAACCTGTGCCGCGCCGACACGCAACACAATATCACCCGGCTCGTAGGCGAATGCCTGAGAACCTGCACCAATCATCGCTACCATGCAAGCCATCACTAATTTTTTCATTTTGTTTTCCTTCAACAATCATTAAAAATCTGTTGCATTCAGGCTATGCCTTTTGTTGTATAAAAACATTGATCCATATCACTCCCAATAAGGTTTAAATCAGTTTTTAAGCATTTGCTAATGTGCCGTTAGAAAAGTGATTGAGTAATGTCTCCTGAAACACAACGAGCCACCGATTGGCTGAAACAACAAGGTGTTTACCCACTCAACCTGCAACGTTTGAGCGGGCACACTAATCATGTGTTTCTGGTTCAGCAGCCGGGAGCCGCTGATACGGTTTTACGGGTGGCTAACCATAAGCTTGATGACAGTTTATGTCCGCTGGCTCATCAGGCGGTGCGGGTGGTTGATATACATCGGGATGTGGCTGTGCTGGGACTGGCACCGGAGCTGCTGGGCCATGATACTGAGCAGGGGATTATGTGGCTCGCCTATGCCGGGCAGCCTTATGCTGTGGATGCCACAAATATGCGTGCCATCCGGAGAATGCTGGATCGTTTGCACAACAGTGGCTTGTACTGGGGGGAGCGTGAGCAGGTGGGTGACGGAACCGGTATGGCTTTTCTGAAACAGCTGATTAATACACCGGAAGAAAGCGGTGTTTTTTCTGCTGAAGCCGAGCCGCTTTCGCAACAAGCCCTTCAGTTATATGAAACCGGTTTGCGCCGGGGCTACGCGGATTATCCGCTGGTGCCGGTGCACAGTGATCTGAATCCGGGGAATTGTCTTTATAATGCAGAGCGCGGGCGCTGGTCACTGGTCGACTGGGATTTTGCCGGAATGCGGGTGGCTGAATGGGATTATGCCAGCCTGATTGTTGAGCATGACTGGACGCTGGAACAGGGCAGGGCTTTTGTGCCCCGGCACATTAATACGGCAGATCTGGCATGGTTTTGTGCGGTGTTTGCGTTACTGAGTTATGACTGGCACCAACAGCGGGGTTCTGCTGAAAATATCCGGCTGGAAAAACAACGGGTATTGCAGTATTGGCTGGATGAGGCGCAGAAACAATGAAGCCGCTGATAAAAATACAGCGGCTTCATTGATATTCTGAGTATTCAGACGGGTCTGAATGTCACAAAATGTGGCTTATTTCCAGAAGTTAGCTTCCTGTGAAGCCATTTCACGTACATCAGCAGCCAGTTCGGTATACTTTTCACGGTACTCCTTCCATTCACCTACATAGTACTCTTCGGCATTGAATTCACCGGACTGCTCATAGGCGATGAATTTCTTTTGCATTTCGAGCATTTCTGCGATTTTTTCCTGTTTTGTAGCCATGATGTTGCCTCTCAATATTCTGTGTTACCGGACAGGATAAACGCTGGAGTAGTCAGCTGTAATACCCAGTTCGGGGTAGGATTGTCTGTGCCGGGCGGGTTAAGTGAGTTAATAACCGCCTTTACGGGTTGTGGCCGGCAGACCTGCCACCATCAGCCCCTGCTTACTGGGTGCGCGCGGAAACAGGGTATACATGTCCTTGCTCTTCAGCTTTTCGCCCCACTTATCCGCCATTGCCTTGGTGATGGCACGCTCCATTGGCTGGTTGCCATTATTTTCAAAGTACTCAGAGCGCAGGTAATTGATGACATCCCAATGCTTTTCAGTCAGCTCACCAATACCTTCTGCTTCAGCGATGACACGGGCCACATCCTCATTCCAGTCAGCGGTGTTGACCAGATAGCCAGCTTCAGTTGCTTCAATCGATTGTCCGTTTACTTCGTAAGCCATGTTCTGCGGATTCCTCTCAAATTGATTCGGTTTTGACAATAAAATTATACGAATATAATCAGATTGTAATATTCCTCAAAAGGGATAGTGGCAGCATGGTGGAAAGTCGTCATTTATTCCGTAGGTTTCAGGGTTTTAATGCCCTTATGCGGCAGGAATAAGCCACAGCCGAATTTGCGTCCTTCACCCAGACCATATTGCTGCAGCTTGATTGACGGGTCACTGTCCAGATCGGCAATCATCAGGTGGCGGGTAAAGGCCGTGCCATGGTCTGTCCTGATCTGGTGGCTCTTGCCACAGAGCATTTTTTTGACTTTAAAGTCAGCAACGCGGTGTATTTCATCTGCCATGCGCTGCAGAAAATCATTTTCTTCCTCCGCCTTATCCGACAGCACATAACGGGAGAAAATCACTGAGGCATTCACAAACGGTTTTTCCCTGCCCTTGCCCACCGTCAGCGGATAGCCGCCTACGTCCAGTGTGGTGCCGGTCAACTCCAGGGTTTCCTGCAGGCGGGTTTTCGGAGTCCGGATATACATGCGGGTGCGCCGTGACGGGATTAACAGCTGGTCATCATCCTCTTCCGGACGCATCCAGCCATTCGAACTTTCCGCCACATGGATGGGGTGTATACCGCTGATATTATCCTCACCCAGCCAGGGTAATTCTCCCGCAATCGCTTCGTACAAATCCCAGGCATGATCATACGGCAGGCGCTTGCAGCTGATGGCAAAGCTGACATCCAGCACGTCATCCGGTGCACTGAAGGGCAGGGTTTTATCTTCATCTTCTTGCCAGAACATGCGGATTACCTTGCTGAGCTGAAAGCCATTTCCAACTGGTCGTGCCAGTTTTCCGGGCGGTCATCATAGGCGGGTGGTTCGATATCCACCTGGAAAAAGATACTACCGGTTTCCAGTGCCTGCCGTTGTACGGTGGCTTTCAGCTCATCAAATGAACTGATGTTGTCGCCTTCCTGCAGCAGGATGTTGCTTAGATTTAACATACTGGCCATGTGGAATTCCTCTCGTTCTGATGGCGGGAATTATAACTAAATTTACCGGTAGGGGAATTTACCTGATGGGGAGTCATGGAATGGTTTTCATTGCACTATTTTCAATAGTGGTAATACGACTAAATCTGTTTATACTTTTCCTGTCTACCCACAGGAGAAAACCGATGAAAAAACGTCTTCTTACCATCCTGATTACTGCTGTCTTACCCCTCTCTCTTCAGGCAGCCGAGATTGATCCCGCCGTTGTTTATGATCTTGGTACAAAATTCGATAAATCGTTTAACGAAGGCGTATCCAACGGTGCGCAGCGTTTCACTAAAGAAACCGAGATCAGTGTTCGCGAGTTCGAGCCGAATAATGACTCCCAGATTGAACAGGCAATTCGGCGTATGGCTAAGCGTGGCTCTGATCCCATCCTGTCTGTCGGCTTCAGTCAGGCTCATGCGGTGGAAATAGTCTCTCAGGAGTTTCCGGATACTCATTTCACGATCATTGACATGGTGGTGGATCAGCCGAATGTGCGCTCGGTAACCTTCCGTGAAGAGCAGGGATCATTTCTGGTGGGTGCGCTGGCCGCAATGGCGTCCGAAAGCGGTAAAGTCGGCTTTGTCGGCGGACAGGATATTGCACTGATCCGCAAATTTGCCTGTGGTTATGAGCAGGGTGCCAAATACATCAACAAAGATGTTGAGGTGTACCAGAATATGACCGGCTCAACCGGGGCGGCGTGGAATAATCCGACCAAGGGCGGTGAGCTGGCAAAATCCCAGTTTGACCGGGGCGCAGATGTGGTGTTTGCCGCAGCAGGAGGCACCGGATTAGGTGTTTATCAGGCTGCAAAAGATAACGGTAAATATGCCATCGGTGTGGATTCCAACCAGAACCACCTGCATCCGGGTACCATGCTGACCTCCATGCTCAAGCGGGTGGACAATGCCGCTTACGATACCTTTATGGCGGCAAAAGACGGCACCTGGGAGCCGGGCATTACCACATTAGGTCTGGCGGAAAAAGGTATCGGCTGGGCAGTCGATGAGCACAACGAGGAGCTGGTCAAGCCTTATATGGAAAAAATGGCTGAAATCGAAAAGGGCATTATCGACGGCAGCATCAAGGTGCATGACTACATGTCGAACGACAAATGTGAGTACTGAGTATGGCGGGCAGCTCTGAATATGCCCTCGAACTCATCAATATCAGCAAGTCCTTCGGCCCGGTAAAGGCTAATCAGGACATTAACCTGCAGATTCGCGCCGGTGATATTCACGGTATCATCGGCGAGAATGGTGCGGGCAAATCAACATTGATGAGCATTATCTACGGGTTTTACGAAGCAGATAGTGGTGAAATCCGTATCAATGGCGAGCCGCAACGTATCCGTAACTCCCAACAGGCACTGGCTGCCGGTATCGGTATGGTGCATCAGCATTTTATGCTGGTGGACAATTTTACCGTGCTGGAAAACGTCATGCTGGGCGCGGAAGGGGGGGCTTTGCTGCGCGAAGGTGAGCAGCAGGTGCGCAAAAACCTGAAGCAGCTGGCGGAAGCTTATCAGCTGGATGTGCCGCTGGATACGCCGGTGGAACGGCTATCGGTGGGCGTTGAGCAGCGCGTTGAAATCCTCAAGGCACTGTACCGTAAAGCCCGTATTCTGATTCTGGATGAACCGACCGGTGTGCTGACCCCGCAGGAGGCCAGTGATCTGTTCCGTATCCTGCGTACCCTGAAAGACGATGGCGTCACTATCGTGCTGATTACCCATAAGCTGCATGAGATTATGGCGATTACCGACCATGTTTCCGTCATCCGGCAGGGCAAAATGGTCGCGCACCGTAAAACCCCGGAAACCAATATGCCGGAACTGGCCGAGTTAATGGTCGGACGCAAGGTGCGTCAGGAAGTGGATCGTGGAGAAAAGGCTGCAGGTGAGCCGTTACTGCAGGTGCGCAATCTGTCGGTGAATGATGCCTCCGGTGTACAGCGGGTGAAACAGATCAGCCTGCAGGTTGCAGCGGGCGAGATTGTCGGCATTGCCGGGGTGTCCGGTAATGGTCAGAGCGAGTTACTGCAGGCACTGGCCGGGATTGTTCCGCCGGTTTCGGGCGAGATTCAGATCGGCAACGAGCTGATTACGGCAAAACAACCCTCAAATCCGGCCAGGGTGCGTAAGCTGGGGGTAGCGCATGTGCCGGAAGACCGCCACCGTATGGGGCTGGTGTTACCGTTTGCGGCCTATCAGTCGGCAGTGCTGGGTTATCACCATCTGCCACGCTATAACGGTTCCGTGCTGCAGAAGCATGCTGAAATGGAGCAGGAGTATCGTCAGCGTGCTGATAATTTTGATATTCGACCACGCAGCCCGGTACTTAAATCAGCCAGTTTCTCCGGCGGCAATCAGCAGAAAATTGTGCTGGCACGGGAAATGGAGGCTGATCCGGAGATCCTGCTCATCGGTCAGCCGACCCGCGGGGTGGATATCGGCGCCATTGAATTCATCCATCAGCAGATTATGGCGATGCGCAATGCGGGCAAGGCGATACTGCTGGTGTCGGTGGAGCTGGAGGAAATTATGAGCCTATCCGACCGGATTCTGGTGATGTGCGATGGCATCATTACCGGTGAAGTGGCGCATGATGATGCGGATGAGCAGACGCTGGGGCTGATGATGGCGAATGCAGGTGCTCAGCGGGAGGTGGCTTGATGAAAACATTTAAAACACCCTCACCCCAACCCCTCTCCCTCACAGGGCGAGGGGCTTTTGCCGTGCGACTGATTTGCTCCCCCTCTACCTCCGGGAGAGGGGGCCGGGGGGTGAGGGTGCTTCAAAGCGAGGTGTCCGCATGAAACCCGAAACCTTAAACAATCTATTGTCCGTATTCATCCTCCCCACCCTTAATATTCTGACTGCTTTCGTCGTAACCACATTGCTGTTTTTACTGATCGGTGTTGACCCGGTCGAGGCGGCAAAAATCATGGTGAATGGTGCTTTCGGCTATCAGGAAGGGATTGGCTATACACTGTATTACACAACTAACTTTATCTTCACCGGTCTGGCGGTGGCGGTTGCTTTTCATGCCGGTCTGTTCAATATCGGTGGTGAGGGGCAGGCTTATCTGGGCGGGCTGGGCGTCGGGCTGGTTTGTCTGGGGTTAGGTGATTATTTGCCCGGCCTGTTACTGATTCCGTTGGCGATTGCCGGTTCCGCTGTGCTGGGGGCGGCCTGGGCCTTTATTCCGGGCTATCTGCAGGCGTATCGCGGCAGTCACATCGTCATTACCACCATTATGTTCAATTTTCTGGCTTCTTCGCTGATGGTGTATCTGCTGGTGGATGTGATTGCCGCACCCGGCCAGATGCAGCCGTCCACGGTGGCGTTTGCTGAGTCGTCACACCTGCCGATGTGGCATGAGGTGATGGGCTGGTTCGGAGTTGAGTTTGAAAGCTCGCCACTGAATTTATCGGTGGTACTGGCGGTACTCTGTTGTATTGCGGTATGGATTTTCCTCTGGAAGACGCGCTGGGGGTATGAGGTGCGCACGGTGGGGGCGAATACGGAGGCGGCGGTGTATGGCGGTATCCGGCCACCACGGATTATTGTGCTGACTATGCTGATTTCCGGGGCGCTGGCCGGACTGGTCGGGGTGAATGAACTGCTGGGTGTGCAGCATCGTATTGTGCTGGGGTTTAATGCCGGTTATGGTTTTGCCGGGATTGCGGTGGCGCTGATGGGTCGTAATCACCCGCTGGGTGTGGTGCTGGCGGCGTTGTTGTTTGGGGCACTATATCAGGGCGGTGCGGAACTGGCGTTTGAAATGCCCACGGTGACCCGCGATATGGTGGTGGTGATTCAGGGGCTGATTATTCTGTTTTGCGGCGCGCTGGAGTTTATGTACCGACCCTGGCTGGAGCGGCTGCTGATGCCACTGGTGCGGACGGGGCATGATACTGCGGAGGCTGCGGCATGAATGAATGGTTTGAGTTAATGATTCTCACGCTGGATGCCACGCTGCGGGTGTCGACTCCGTTGATTTTTGCCGCGCTGGCCGGGTTGTTTTCTGAGCGCTCCGGAATTGTGGACATTGGGCTGGAAGGCAAAATGCTGGCGGGGGCGTTTGCTGCCGCAGCGGTGGCGCATGTGTCCGGTTCGGTTTATGTCGGTGTGGCCGCAGCGGTAGTGGTATCGGTGGCTTTTGCGCTGATGCATGGTTTTGCCTGTATTACCCATCGCGGTAATCAGGTGGTGAGCGGGGTGGCGATTAATATCCTGGCTTCCGGGCTGACCATGGTGCTGGGGCTGGCCTGGTTCCGGCAGGGCGGGCAAACACCACCGTTGCAGAATGAACAGCGTTTCACCGCGCTGGAATGGCCGATGGCAGAGCAATGGGCGGATATACCGTGGTTCGGGCCGCTGTATTCGGAGTTGTTGTCCGGGCACAATTTGCTGGTGTATCTGGCGCTGATTCTCGTGCCACTGAGCTGGTGGGTGTTGTATCGCACCCGGTTTGGCCTGCGTTTGCGGGCGGTGGGTGAGAATCCGAAAGCGGTGGATACGGCGGGGATTTCGGTGTCGTGGCTGCGTTACCGGGCAGTGATGATTGCCGGTACGTTGTGTGGTTTCGGGGGCGCTTATTTGTCCACGGCACAGAATGCGCAGTTTATCCGCGATATGACGGCGGGGCAGGGGTTTATGGCGCTGGCGGCGCTGATCTTTGCGAAATGGAAACCGTGGCCGGTATTGTTTGCCTGTTTGCTGTTCGGGTTTCTGGATGCGGTGGCGGTGCGGTTGCAGGGTGTGGTGCTGCCGGGGATTGGGGCGGTGCCGGTGCAGTTTATTGAGGCGTTGCCTTATCTGCTGACGGTGATTTTATTGGCCGGGTTTATTGGTAAGGCTAATCCGCCGAAGGCGGTGGGGGTGCCTTATGTTAAGGAGCGTTGAGGTTTGTAGTGACTAAAAAAGAGAGAAAACAGGTTATCCGGGAGTTGATCGGTAGCTATGATGTTGGGCAACGGTTTTCTGATCCCGATTGTGAACGTTTTGGTAATACCTGCGGATACGAATTTGAGTGGGTTAAAAGAGTCTCACCAAAGCAGGGTAAAGCGATGGCAGTTCATGTGTATTGGCCTACTGGAAACTACACTGGTTCATGGAGTTGGGTAAAGAGCATCGATGGATACGACCAGCGCCAAAATGTTTTGAACGCAATGCGTACTGTATCGAGGACTGGGACATTTGCTGATGTCATAAAAGACGTGTGCGCTCAATGTGGTACTTCAGATCGACTAACGGTGGATCATAAAACCACGCCGTTTGCTAAAATCGTCGAAATATTTATTCGCGAGTATGGTGAGCCTGATATTGTAAACATTGAATTTGGATGGCAACTTGTCGATCCTGAGTTGTTTCTCAAATTTCACGACCGTATAGCTGATTATCAGGTGCTCTGTATTTCATGCAATGCTAAAAAAGGGGTTGGTACACGCTGAGTGTCCACATTTCATTCCTATAGATCAGGGCGTATTGGAGCCAACGCAAAAATTTACGATTTTTTGTTAAATCACCGCCTCCAGTCCATTTTTCTGGATAATAGCCAGTAGGCGTAGTGCAGGCCCTCCCGGTTTTTTCACGCCTCGCTCCCAATCAGAAACTAAATTTCTGGAGACATTCAAATAAGCAGCAAAAACTGGCTGAGATACTTGTTCACGCTCGCGCAATGCCCTAATAGTTTGTGCCGGCATTTCTGCAACAGGCTCAAGGCAGGTTTTATCAAACTCACGCATCGTCTTTTTACTAATCACACCGGCCTGATACAAAACATCCATGCTTTCATGAACAGCAGCAAAGGCATCTGATTTGTAGTGTTTTTCATCTTGCTTCATGGTGTAATCTCGATAGGGGGTAAAATCAAGGATTGTCGCTGAGGTAGCAATAACATGAGAGTACCAACCCGCAGCTTACCTCATACGCCGGAGGGAAGGGCAAAATTAGGATTTTAATTTTGTGTAGAGAACTTCTGTGACTTACTCATTTCAGTGACTCACTGGTGCAGCAATACCAGATAACTGAACAACCTTAATCCCGTCCGCTAATTTAATGCCTTTCTGATGTGTGATCAGAAAGTCGCATCCCGCCTGTAGTGCAGTCGCCATATGCAGCGAGTCAACCAGCTTCATTTTTTGTGTGCCGGAAAGCTGGGCGGCAAGGTCAAAAGCATTAGCGTCATGATTTAATACCGTTAAAAAATCATCCTGAGCAAAAAAGGCTTTGAAGCGTTCAATCATGGCAAGATTGCCGAGTTTATAGGGCTGTACCATCGTTTCAGCAACTACTGCATCTCCTGTGTAGCCTATAATCTCACCGTTCAGCAGTGACTCCAGAAACGGGTAAACTATGCTCAGAAATGGCTCCTGCCCATCCAGAAAATAGATGAAAATGTTGGTGTCAATATAAACACTGCGCCCCTTTAGCTCATCCAGTGAAATACTCATCGTGACCACGAATCACGCAGCTTGTGGATGGATGCATTAACTGCTTCAGGACTGTCGCCCCAGCAACCCTGACCAGCCCCGGCAAAGGTTTTCAGCCGATCTTTTTTCGTCGTTTCTTTTCTGTTTACAGGCACAATGGTGATGATTCCGTTCTGAAAGTTGACTTCAACCTGCTCATAGGGTCTGAGGTTTAATTGCTGAAGTATCCGGGCCGGAATGGTAAGTTGCCCTTTTGGGCGGAGGGTGGCGATGGTCATATTCATATGCTCCTGAGTAGGAAGTAAGAAATTAAGTTTTAAATTCTTACTTCTGAAAGTTACTCGGGTTTATGACTGCTTTCAATAAATAAGATGATGTTCCAGATTTTCTCTGCCCATATGTCACGCAGATCAGTTATTGCCAACTTCTTCTGCTCCTGACTTTTTCAGGTGTTTGCGACTCCGCGCTTTCAGTTCCTCTTCCTCACGGGATTCCCTGATATGCTCCTTGAAAGCTGAAATTGCAAAAGCAATCACAAAAATAATATAAAAACCGTTAATGGCGATGTCTACGACCGGTGACTGAAACAGCCAGTCAATAAGCTTTGTCGCAATAAACGCAACGGTGGGATAAATAATGAACCAGCGTGTGACCCATACTGACATTAAGTCCTGAAAAAGTTGTTTAAACATGGTTTTTCCTGTTTTCAAAATGTTAATGATTGCCGGAGTGGGGAGCGACCGCACTAAATCCATGCGATGAAGCGGAGTGCCTGGACGGGGGCTAGCGGTTAGTGCTGCCTATGGTTGTTACTTTACTGGCGTTGGTGCTTTGTAGCTGTGAGATTCTGTTGAAAAACTATGTTGAATTTTAACAAGGTGATTGAATAGTAGACATCTTAGATCAATTTTTGGGTAATTCTTATACTTTTATAAAGTTCTTCAAAAGGTAGTTATCTTAGCTATAATAGTGAAGATAGTGAGTTAAACACAGGATAACCAGATGAAAACCTTACCCTCCAAAGAAGTTCAGAACCGCTTTGGTCAGGTGGCCAATATGGTGCTGCGTGGCGAAGACGTGGTGGTGACCCAATACGGGCAGCCTACATTAATGATTGTTCCTTATGAGGTGGGAACAGAAGCGATGCGTTTATACAAAGCTGAGCAGATGAAAAATTTCATGCAGAATATGAAAACCAGTGACGTGGCGGAAGACCTGAGCTTTGAGGACATAAACAGGATGGTGCATGAACTCCGCTCATAAGCGGGTACTGTTTGATACCAGTACATTGATCGGTGTGATGTTAAAACCGCAGTCTTTACCTGCGCAGGTATTTTACCATGCGGCCAAATACTGCCTGCTGATAGCTTCTGCAGAAACGATGAATGAACTGGCAGAGGTTGTGCAGCGTGAAAAGTTCGATAGGTTCCGGTCGCGAGGCGAGCGCTTAACCATTCTTGCTTATTACCAGAGCTTGGCTATCATTGTACCTGTCACTGAAGAGGTCACCGATTGCCGTGATGAAAAAGATAACAAATTTCTGTCTGCTGCATTAGCAGGAAAAGTGGATGTATTAGTATCCAGTGATGAAGACTTGTTGGTATTGAACCCTTATCGGGGCATTCCTGTAATCAAAGCACGGCAGTATGCAGATCAGTTCGGGGTGTTGGCGTAATTCGGGTGATGCTTGGAATACAAGCCAAAATCCGTAGGTAAGCCGCCTGCTAAAAACAATGCTAAAATCCCGCGTTTTCCAAAACCAACGGATCACCCATGACACCACAAACCCTGATCGATCAGCTGAACACTCCCCCCGAAACACTCACCTTTGCCGATGTCATCGCTACCATCGACAACCATTACGATTACACCCCGCAAGCCTTTAGCAACGGCGAACTCGAAAATGCTGCCGGAACCAACGAAGGTTCCTGTAAAGTATTTTCTTTCGCACAATTAAACGGGTTGACTGAAGCACAAACGCTGGCCCTATTTGCTGAACACTACCGTAGTGTGCTTGCGACACCGGAAGGCAGCGATCACGGCAATATCCGTAATTTTATGAAGACGGGCTGGGCGGGTGTCCGTTTCAGCGGGGCTGCATTAAAACAGCCGTAACCTTAAGCACTGTCGCAGAGCGGAGCCGTCATAACTCCGCTCCGCCACAGTACTTACCTATTTACTCCGAATTCGCAATCAGTTGCACATTCCCGCCCGCCGCAGTGGTATTAATGCAAAGATGGCGTTCCTGTGCATACAAATACGGTGCAATCACCTCACTGACAAAGCGCACAATGGCCCCGTCACGCTGAGCCAGTGCCATGCGGTATTCCCGTGCCTGCTGCTCATAGTGCTTACCCGAACCGCTGAAGACAAAGTTCTGCAGGCCGCTCAGGTCTTTCAGGCTGTCAGCTGCCAGACCCTGTCCGGTAATGGCGGCCTGCGGTTGCTGATCCAGCCATGCACGCTGTGCATCCGATAAGCGGTCATTAACAATCAGCACCGGATTCGCACAATACAGCGCCTGAATCGCCTGCTGGAAAGCTATGTCCGGGTCGGCAGTGGCGATAATGGTCAGGCCGCGAGCATGCAGGCTGAGCAGGTTCTCTTCACCTGTTGGCCCCGGTAACTGGCGCTTATCACGCAGAGTCTGGCGGCAGGCATGAATCACCGCACCATATTCACCGGTCAGTTCAGCGGACATAGGTAACAGTTGCCCGAAGGCTGCCGGTTTCTGTTTCAGTAAACCTTCTGCCAGTTTTTGCAAGGCGGTGCTACCCGGTTTGTTCTGCGGACTCACCGCTGTTTGTGTGGTTACTTCAGCTGCCCCGGTGCTGGTGACCAGCCGCTGCAGATAATACGGCCCGCCTGCTTTTGGCCCGGTTCCGGATAAACCTTCACCACCAAACGGCTGCGAACCGACAATGGCGCCGATCTGGTTACGGTTCACATACAGATTACCCACGGCCAGCTTGTCGACAATGGTCTGTACACGGGAATCAATTCGTGTATGCAGGCCAAAGGTCAGGCCATACCCGGCGGCATTGATACTCTCCAGTACCTGCTCCAGCTGATCCGCTGCATATGTTGCCACATGCAGCACCGGCCCGAAAACCTCATGGGTCAGGTCTTCGATGCCATTTACCTTAATCACGACCGGTGCGACAAAATGCCCGTTGGCGGGGACTTTAAGCTGTTTGAGGATGGCGTCTTTATGTTGCTCAACGTAGGTATTAATATTACGCTGTGCCGGAATATCAATCACCGGCCCGATGTCAGTATCCAGATTCCAGGGATCACCCGGCCGCAACAGTTCCATTGCGCCATACAACATTTCCAGCGTGCGCTCAGCAATATCCTCCTGCAAATACAGCATGCGCAGGGCAGAGCAACGCTGTCCGGCAGACTGGAAGGCCGATGAAATAATATCGGTGACCACCTGCTCCGGCAGTGCGGAAGAATCGACGATCATCGCATTCAGGCCGCCGGTTTCCGCAATCAGTGGCGCATGCACATCGACATGCTGACTCATGCTGCGTTCAATGTGTTTGGCGGTGGCTGTGGAGCCGGTAAAAATCAGGCCGTTCAGGGCGGGGTGGCTGCTCATCGCCGCGCCAATCTCACGCCCTTGTCCGGGAACAAACTGGCAGATCGCTGCCGGTATTCCGGCTTCATGTAACAGCTGTACCGCACGGAAAGCCACCAGCGGTGTCGATTCCGCCGGTTTTACGATCACCGCATTACCCGCCGCTAAGGCCGCACTGAGCTGGCCGGTGAAAATCGCCAGCGGGAAGTTCCACGGTGAAATACAGGCCATCACCCCGCAAGGCTGTTTGGAAGGTGGCAGGTGTTCGGCCTGCGCTGCGTAATAGCGCAGAAAATCCACCGCTTCGCGCACTTCTGCAATCGAGTCCTGAATCGTTTTACCGGCCTCGCGGGCCAGAATGGCAAAAATCTCACCAGCATTTGCTTCGTATAAATCGGCGGCTTTATTCAGTAGCCGTGCCCGCTCGCTGACTCCCAACTGGTGCCAGTCCGGCTGAGCCGCATGTGCCTGTGTGAAGGCTTCGTCCAGCTGCTCAATCGTGGCTTCGGTTACGGTGCCGACTGGTTCACCGGTGGCAGGATTTAGTACGTTGATAAATCCCCCTTGTTCCCCCTTTTGCAAAGGGGGAGACTTTTCGTTAACCACCTGATTTTGCCGGATGGCCCCCTCCTTTGGAAAAGGAGGGACGGGGTGGGTTTGCTTTTTGTGATTCTCTGTATCAGAGACAGAAGCCACCAAAGGCTCCGCATGCCACAACGTTTCCTTAAACGGTTCCCGAATCGCCTCAAGTGTGGCCACATCATTCACATCCAGCCAGTCGAAGCCTCTGGAATTAGCTCGTTCCGGCTGAAACAGTGTTTCCGGTGCCGGAACACCGGGCACGGCCTGTTGCAGCCAGGCCTGTGCTTTTTCCACCGGATCAGCCGTGACTTCACGGGGCGGAATATTATTGTCCAGCAGTTGGCTGACAAATGAGGCATTGGCACCATTCTCCAACAGGCGACGCACCAGATAAGCGAGCAGATCCTGATGCACGCCCACCGGTGCATAAATGCGGCAGGGCAGGTTGTATTGCTTGCGTACCAGTTCGTGCAGAGATTCACCCATACCGTGCAGGCGCTGAAATTCAAAGGTGGTTTCTGCGCGGTCTTCAGCCTCAGTGAGCTTGATAATCGAGGCAATGGTATGCGCATTGTGGGTGGCAAACTGCGGGAAGATACGGTCACGCTGCCCCAGCAGTTTTTTTGCGCAATACCAATAGGACAGGTCGGTATTATTCTTGCGGGTATAGACCGGATAGCCGGACAGACCCAGCTCCTGCGAGCGTTTGATTTCCCGATCCCAGTAGGCACCCTTGACCAGCCGTACCATTAGCCGGGTATCGTATTTTTCCGCCAGCGCATACAGCCAGTCCAGCACATGCGGTGCACGGTAACCATAGGCCTGTACCACAATGCCCAGACCATCCCAGCCGCTGAGGCTGCCGTCTTCCAGCAGGGCTTCAATAATATCCAGCGAAAGGTCCAGCCGTTCCGCTTCTTCCGCATCAATATTCAGCCCCATCCCGGCTTTCTTGGCCAGCAGGCACAACGAGCGCAATGAGGGCAGCAGCGATTTCATCACCGCTGCTTTCTGCAGGGTTTCGTAGCGCGGATAGAGGGCGGATAATTTAACGGAAATACCCGGATTCAGGCGTACATCCTTACCCTTGCTAAAGCGGGCCAGTTCGGTAATCGCATCGGCATAAGCCAGATGATAACGGTCGGCGTCAGCCTGGGTATGGGCGGCTTCACCGAGCATATCGAAAGAGTAACGGTAGCCCTTTTTCTGATAATGTTTGCCATTATTAATGGCTTTTTCGATAGTCTCACCCAGTACAAACTGGCCGCCCATCATCTTCATCATCTGCTTAACCGCTGTACGGATGATCGGTTCACCCGCGCGGCGGATCAGACCATGCAGTGAGGGCAGCAGGCCGCGCTGGTCAGATTCGGACAATATACTGCCGGTCAGCATCAGTCCCCAGGTGGAGGCATTGACCATCAGTGAGCTGGAGTGTCCGAGGTGTTCGGCAAAGTTTTGCGGGGAAATCTTATCCTGAATCAGCTCATCCAGCGTCTCTTCATCAGGTACGCGCAAATAAGCTTCCGCCATACACATCAGCGCTACGCCTTCCTGTGTCGAGAGTCCGTATTCGGCCAGAAAACTTTCCATCAGACCGGGTTCACTGGAGTCACGTAACTCACGTACCCATGAAGCGGCTAATTCAACAGTGGCTTCCCGTTGGATATCGTCAATCGCCAGTGTGTCGAGCATGTGGCTGACAACTTGCTGTTCATTGGCCAGAGTGTGCTGACGGAGGCGGGTACGGATTTCGGCTAAAGACTGCATGGGTGTTACCTGAACAATGTTGATGTTATAAGTATAGTAACAATCCGTTTTCAGGCGTTTTTCCCTGAATTTTGTGTTTGATAAGTTTTAGTTTTGAATTTATGACCGGATTTAGTCTTTTCTACTGTCTGCGTGGTTTTTATGAGTGATTTGGATAGCTACGACAAAAAAATGATTTCAATCCTGGCAGCGGAAGGCCGGATCAGTATGACTGAACTGGCGGAGCGGATTGGTCTGAGTAAGACGCCGACGATTAACCGGCTGCGTAAACTGGAGCAGGGTGGCTATATTACCGGTTATCAGGCGCAGCTGGACTATGATTTGCTGGGCGAATCGCATGTGGCGTTTATTCAGGTGACGCTGAGTGATACCAGCGCACGGGCACTGAATGCCTTCAATCAGGCGGTGCAAAAACTGGCGGCGGTTGAGCAGTGTCACATGATTGCCGGTAACTTTGATTACCTGCTCAAAGTCCGCACGACAGATATTCAGGCTTACCGGTATTTATTGGGGGAACAGATTGCGGGTTTGCCGCATGTGTCGCATACCTCGACCTTTGTGTCGATGGAAACGGTGTGTGAGCGGCAGAAGGCGAGTGTTTGATGGTGTGAGAGGCCGGGCTGCTGAGCGTCGTTATAGCACGACTTACTCCCTTCCCCCCTTGCGGGGGTAAGGGTCGGGGATGGGGGCTAAATCAGAAGTGCAGCGATACATCCTTATGATGTGACATACAAGCCGCCACATCCTTTGCCTGTGCATCCGTCAGGCGTTTCTGCATGCGGATACCAAAGCTACCGGAAATCACTTCATCATAAGCCAGCAGATCCGGCAGCAGTTTATCCGCCGCTTCACTGCGCCAGCCGGTTTCTGTGGCCAGTTCCTTTTTTGCTTCGTTAAACAAGGCCATGGCTTCATTGCGGCCCTCTGCAGAATCATCCTTTTTCAGCGCGCGGCGGGCTTTGGATAGCGGTGATTTAACCGGCGCGGAACCGGCAATTTCACCCAGCAGATCCTCAACCCGTTGAATGCTCTCCATGGCCTGTTCAGCAGGCTGATCTTTGATGGCTGCTTCCAGTGCGGCAATCTCGCTTTCAGCCGCTTTCAGTGCATCACCGGCCTGGATAGCGTCACGTATTTCAGCAAACTGCTCATAAGCACCATCAGTCGTGCGGAAGTACTGATTCTGAGCTTTGGTGATATTGGCATTCAGTCCGGTGTATTGCTTGCGCAGATCCTCCCAGCCTGCAGGGATGCTGGCCTCCAGTGCGGATTTCTGCGTTTCCAGTTGTTCAATCAGCTGTGTGAAATGCGCCTTGTCAGCATCGGTACTGTCCGGGTTAAAGTTTAGTGCCTGAATATCTTTGCCATAAGCTTCGATCTTACCGTCAATAATACCCATTTCACGCTGGATTGAGCGTACCTGCCGGTGTACCGGAGTATATTCCTGCTCAAATCCGGCCAGTTCAGCGCGGGCTGTGCGGATTGCTTCAAACAGCTCAAAGCCTTTCAGATTACCCTCTACGCTCTCGGTGAAGTCTTTTTGCACATCCTCCGGTAAGGAGCCGATGTCCAGTCCCTGTGCTTTGGTCAGAGTGGTGCGGATGTCTTCCTGATTGCTGCTCAGTTTTTCATCAATATAACCTTCCAGACAAACCTGAAGCTTGGGATTAATCGGTGGTGGTGCGGTCTCCGACAACAGATAGGTACGGTTAGGCAGGTAATTCACCAGGCTCGGGAAATAGCCGGCAATCGCCAACCCGAGTAATTGCAGGCAGATAAATGCGGCTGCACCTTTGTAAATATCCAGTGTCTTAACCACCTTATCGGCTACCCCGCGTAAATAGAACAGGGCAAAGCCAAACGGCGGGGTAAGGAATGAGGTCTGGATATTCAGGCCAATCATTACGCCTAACCAAACTGCCGTCACATTGGCTTCCGGATTCATGAGCAGGATCGGAGCCACAATCGGCACCACCACTACGGCAATCTCAATAAAGTCGAGGAAGAAGCCAAGCAGGAAAATAACCAGCATCACCACTAAAAACTGTGTCCAGAAACCGCCGGGCAGGCCGGTCAGATAATGTTTGACCAGTTCCTCACCACCAAAGGCACGGAATGCAGAGGTCAGTATTGCTGCACCCAGCAGAATAATAAACACCATCGAGGTCGTTTTCGCGGTCTCGACCATTACCTCACGCAGGGTATTATTGACCTTCATGGTGCGCCAGGCGCTCCAGACTAATGCCAGAATCAGTACTCCGACCGCTGCGGCGGCAGTCAGAACGGCGACCCATTGTTCTTCATTCTGAATATTACGGATATTCAGGTCATAATTGCTTTTCAGAAAGGCGATGACGACGATGGCTGCAACCGCCAGAATTGCCGGAATATATTTACCCCATTTGCCATCATACAGGCGATAGCCTGCCATAATCATTGCACCAACCGCTCCGATAGCACCGGCCTGATTCACGGTGGCGATACCGCCGATGATTGATCCAAGCACCACAAAAATCAGTGTCAGCGGTGGCACCAGAGCCAGAAATACGGTGCGGACAAATTTGGAATCATATTCACCTTCATAGGGAACCGGCGGTGCCATGGATGGCTTTATCCAGGCCACAATCAGGATATACAGCATATAAATGCCGACCAGAATAATACCGGGAATCAGTGCGCCCATGAACATATCACCGGCACTGGCTGAAACCACCTCAAACTGTGAAGGCATGGAAAACTCGCCGGTGGTGGCGCGATAGAGCTCTTTACGGGCAGTATTGGCCTGATCAGCCGCGCTGGAGAGCTGATCCGCAAGAATAATCAATACAATAGACGGAGGAATAATCTGTCCCAGCGTTCCGGAGGCGCAGATAGTGCCGGTGGCCAGCGGTTTTGAATAGTTATTGCGCAGCATTGCCGGCAGGGAAATCAGCCCCATCGCAATTACAGTGGCACCTACAATACCGGTAGTGGCCGCCAGCAACGCACCCACAAACACCACCGAGATACCCAGGCCGCCGGGCATCGGCCCGAACAGTTGTGCCATCGCCACCAGCAGATCCTCAGCGATCCGGGAGCGCTGCAGCATAATGCCCATAAAGATAAACAGCGGGATGGCAATCAGCGTGTCACGCTCCACCACCCAGTACAGGCTGCGCAGGTTGGTGACCCCGGCACTCAACCATTGCGACGGCCCGTCTTCCGCAAAATAGGCTGAGGTATCGCCTTCAAACAGATAACCACTCAGTGCTGCGAGGCCAATGGCGATAATCGCCGAGCCGGGCAGGGCAAAGGCCACCGGATAGCCCGAGGTCAGTGCCCAGATCATCAGAAATAACAGTAATCCCAGAAATACTAATTCCATTACGCTGCCCCCTGTGCACCGGCTGTTTCTTCATCATCATCCGGTAACGGTGATGTTTCTCCGCTCAATATAGCCACACTACTGAGAAAATAGCTGACAAACTGAATGGCCATGGATACCGCAAACACCAGCAGAAAAGCAGCCATCAAATACTGCACATACATGCCGTAGCCGCTTTGGGATATTTCAAAATTAATCACCGGCGCGATCAGACTGCCCTGTTTATTGCCCATGCCCAGTACCAGAATTGTCCAGCACAACGGTAAACCAAGTATCAGTGAACCCACGGCATTAACCCATGCTTTAGTGCGTGCTGTCATGCCCGCATACAGCACATCCACCCGGACATGTCCACCTTCCACCAGTGTATAGGCGCTGCCGAACAGAAATAATGAGGCGTACCAGAAACGCACCAGATCCCCCATGAATGCCTGTTCGTAAGAGAAAACAAAGCGCGACAGTACAATTCCGAACTCGGCCAGTACCACCAGAAAGGACAGCCAGATAAAACTCAGTGAGCGGGTGAAAAAGGCAATCACCAGTGACAGGCCGATCAGCGGGTAATGAATGTACAAGCCACGGGTACGTGCCTGATCCATAATGCCGGTCCAGTATTCACCCACGACCTGAGGTAATACATTTTCAACCCGCAGCAGGGAAATGGCCGCATCAGTGAGTCCGACCAGGAAGACTGACCAGAATGCTGCCCGCACCACAAAATAGGTCATGCGCTGATACAGGGCCGCATCCTCGGACATCGGTCGTTCCGGGGTGCGCTTCACCCAGCGCACAATCAGCACGGCAGCGACCAGATACATCAGCCATAAGACGGCTCCCTGTGCCAGCTGCATGCCGCTCATGTTGCCGTCACCGGAGAAATAGGCAATCATCTCCTGCAGATCCGGCCAGTCCAGCCAGAGCACAAGATACCGGTTGACAAGGAATAACAGAATTGCTGCAGCCATGAAGGCTGAAAAGATACGATAGCGTTGCCGGGATCCGGTCATAAGAATCGCCGCCTTTGTGTGGTGGAAAACAGAAAAATTGTAGTATTACTTATTGATACCGTCTCCCTGTAACAGCGACAGGGAGACGGTCAGGATAAAGGTACTTTACAGTCCCAGCACCCGGTTACGCTGTGACACATAAGCCTGATCCGAGATCTTCGCCCAGCCACCCACGTTATTACGTGCTTTCAGGAAGCTTTCATGAATTTCCTTGGCCAGATCACTGTGCTTGACCACGTCAGCGAATACTTCGTCAGCGGCTTCACCGAAGGCGTCATAAACGTCATCATTGAAGTCACGCAGCTCAACACCGTGCTCTTTAATCAATGTATCGAGCGCATCACCGTTCTTGGCGTTGTACTCAGACAGCATGACATCATTTTCCATCGAGGCAGCTGCTTCGATCAGTAACTTATCAACATCAGACAAACCATCCCACCACTTTTTGTTCATGCCGACACATAACATGGCACCCGGCTCGTGCATGCCCGGATAGTAGTAGTATTTGGCAGCTTCATAGAGCTTCATAATCTGGTCATTCCACGGGCCAACCCACTCGGTGGCATCAATGGAACCGGACACCAGATTTTCATAAATCTGTCCGCCCGGCAGTGATACCGGAGAAGCACCCAGCTTGGCCAACACATCACCGCCCAGACCCGGCATACGCATCTTCAGACCTTTAAAGTCATCCGGTGAATTGATTTCCTTGCGGAACCAACCACCCATCTGCACGCCGGTATTACCACACATCAGGGCCTTAACCCCGAATTCAGCGCTGAGCTTGTCCCATAGCTCCTGACCACCGCCAAAACGGATCCAGGCATTCATTTCAGTTGCTGTCAGGCCGAAGGGTACAGAGGTGAAGTACGCAAAACCGGGGTGCTTGCCTTTCCAGTAATACTCCGCCCCGTGGTAGATCTGGGCGTTACCGGAGGCAACCTCGTCGAAGGAGTCAAATGCCTGAACACGCTCACCGGCTGCGAAATACTTCACCGACATCCGGCCACCGGTCATTGCGGTCAGACGTTCGGCGAAACGCTGTGCACCGGTTCCCAGACCCGGGAAGTCTTTCGGCCAGGTGGAAACCATGTTGATTTCCATTTTCTCACCGTCAGCTGCCATTGCCGGGCTGATACCCGCTGCGGCTGCCATTGCCCCCAATCCCGCGCCTTTTAATAGATCACGTCTTTTCATGAATCCTCCAATAGAATCTGATACTGAATAGTTGATTTATAACCCGTTTGCCGGACAGTTTCCTGATTTAGCAACCTCTCCCTGCATAAATCTGTCCCTGAGTTGCAGTGATTATTGCTTAGCTGTGGGTAAAAGTAAAATTCAGAAGTACCTCAAAGTTATATCCCTTGTTTCCTGCCGGAATCCACTACTTTCAACCATGGTTTATTGCTTGCGTGGATAACACAAAATTATATTTCAGTTATTCCTGAGTAATTTTATCAAGAATAGCCATGATACGCTGAGGAGCAAATTTGTATGTTGTTTGCGGTCATCTTTACCCTTGCCATGCTGGCGCTCTGGTTGCTGCTGGCTTCAGGCGATTTTGCCTCCCTGTTGCTGGGCATTCCTTTTATTGCGCTGGCCTGGTGGTCTTACCGCCTGCAAAAAAGGGTTTCACCACAATCTCTGTCATTTTCCCTGCCGGGTGCCGTGCGCTTTCTCGTTTTCTTTCTTTGGGAATCTATGCGCGGTGGGCTGGACGTCGCATCAAGAGTATGGAGGCCACATATTCCGCTGGCTCCGGACTTCATCGAATACCGGCTGATTTTTCCTGAAGGGCCAGTTCGTGCGCTGTTTCTATACACCATCAGCCTGCTGCCGGGAACCCTGAGTGTGATCGTGGATGAAAACGACCGCTTGCAGGTGCATACGCTGGATGCTTCCGGTGACTTGCAGCATGAGCTGGCGCGGCTGGAAACCCGTATTTGTGACCTGTTTGCCCTGCCCTGCGCGAAGGAGGCGTGATGATGGAGCATTTTTTGTTGGTGGCGGCTGTGCTGCTGGCTTTATCCCTGCTGGTCGGCCTGCTGACTATCCTGTGGCGGGCGTCGGTGACTGACCGGCTGCTGGCCGCGCAATTGATTGGCACGGTCGGCATCGGTGTCCTGCTGGTGTTGTCGGTGTTGCTGGCGCAACCGGCGCTGGTGGATGCGGCGCTGATTCTGGCCATGCTGGCGGTGCTGGTAACAGCCGTTTTTACCCACAAACAACGCTTGCAGCAGGCACGCAAAGGCAGTGCACATGATTGACTGGGCAAGCATGGTGCTGATTACACTGGGGTTGTTTTTCTATCTGTCCGGCACGCTGGGCTTGTTGCGCTTCCCGGATACCTACACCCGTCTGCACGCGCTCACCAAAGCCGATAATCTGGGCTTGGGCTTACTGATGACGGGCTTGTTGTTGCAGGTCAATGATGTGTTCTGGGGCATCAAGCTGGTACTGGTCTGGTTGCTGATGCTGGCGGCCAGTGCGGTGAATGCGTACCTGATTGCCCGGTTCCTGTACCGGCGGGAGGCAGACGCTGATGGATGCTGAAACCCTGTGGACGCTGTTTGACCTGCTGCTGATCATTTCACTAGCGGTGCTGGCGCTGGTAGCCGTACTCAGCGGCGACCGGCGGCGCAGCATCGTGCTGTTCATCATTTTCGGCCTGCTGCTGGCACTGGTATGGGCGCGTTTGCGTGCGCCGGATATTGCCCTGGCGGAAGTCGCCATCGGCGCCGGGCTGGGTGGTGCATTGCTGATGGCTACCCTGCGCCGCCATCAACAGACACGGGATGATTTCCGGCACCGTCCGGCCTGGCTGCAATGGTCGGTCGGGTTGCTGGTCATGCTGCTGGGAACCGGCATGGCCTGGAGCCTGTTGCTGGTCATGGATGCGCAACCGGCTGACTGGCGGCTTGGCGCTGAGGCTTTCGCCGAACTGGACAACAGCGGCGTCAGTAACCCGGTAACGGCAGTGCTGCTGAACTTCCGCGCCTGGGATACCTTGCTGGAGCTGGCCGTGCTGCTGGCGGCCATCCTCGGCATCAAGGCGCTGGGCAAGCCTGAGCCTGCCTATGTCAGCGAAAATGCCTTCCGCGATCTGGCCTTGTGGCTGACGCCGTTGCTGGTGCTGATGGCGGGCTACATCCTGTGGGCTGGCGCACACGCACCGGGCGGCGCTTTTCAGGCCGGAGCCTTGCTGGCCGCAGCGGGCATCATCCTGCGGCTGGCGGGCAAGCCTGACGGTGGCCTGCCTCATAATGAAACAGCTTTGCGGCTGGGTCTGGCGCTGGGCACGGCGGTTTTCCTGCTGGTCGCGCTGGGCGTGATTCTGGCGGGCAATACGCTGCTGCAATACCCGCCTGATCAGGCCAAATGGTGGATTCTGCTGATCGAAACAGCCGCAACGCTTTCCATCGGCATGACCCTGACACTGGCTTTTATTGGTGGTTCGCCAACTCTGGCAAAGGATGCTGCATGACTATCAACCTGTTGACGACCCAGGAACTTTACGTGCTCAGCGGCGTGTTCCTGTTCACCATCGGTTTGTGGGGAACCTGGCTGCACGCGCATTACGTGCGCAAGATCATCAGCCTGAACGTGATGGGCGCGGGTGTGTTCCTGATCCTGATTGCACTGGCCTACCGGGGCAAGGATTTACTGCCCGACCCGCTACCGCACGCGCTGGTGCTGACCGGTATCGTGGTGGCAGTGAGTGCGACCGCACTGGCGCTGGTGATTATCCGCCGTCTGGAGGATGAACGTGATGAATGAGACCGTTTTCTTCACCGGTGTGATTGCACTGCCTTTATTGGGCGCGTTACTGGCGACCGTGTGGACGCGGCAGGCACGCGCTATCGGTATCGCAGCAACGCTGGGCATGGTGCTGTGCGCTGGTGGCTTGCTGCTGCATGTACAACAGCATGGCGCGGTGTTGCTGGCGATAGGTGGCTGGCAGGCCGGGTTGGGAATCACCCTCTACGCCGACGGGCTGGCGGTGCTGATGGTGCTGATGAGTGCGCTGGTGATGTTCGCCGCCAGTGTGTATGCGCTGAAGTATTTTGGTAGTGCGCAAAAACACACTGCTTTCTGGCCGCTGTGGCTGTTGCTGGCGACGGCGCTTAGTGCACTGCTGTTGGCGGGTGACCTGTTCAATATTTACGTGACGCTGGAGCTGCTGGGCATCTCGGCGGCGGCGCTGGCGGCCTTGGGTGGCAAGCGCGAGGGGCTGGTTTCCGCCTTGCGGTATCTGGTGGTGGGTTTGCTGGGGTCGATGTTGTACCTGGGGGGCATCGCCCTGCTGTATGCAGCTTACGGAACCCTTAATTTGCAGGCCCTGGCAACGCAACTGCAAGCGGAACCGGCGGCCTGGGCTGCTTTGTTACTGCTGTTCAGCGGGCTGATGCTGAAAATGGCCTTGTTCCCGCTGCATTTCTGGCTGCCTCCGGCACATTCCAACGCACCTGCTCCGGTGAGCGCGGCGCTGTCGGCGCTGGTAGTGAAAGCGGCGTTTTACCTGCTGCTGCGTTTCTGGCTGGATTTGTTTCCGCCGGTGCTGACACCGTGGCTGGCAAATGCACTGGGGGTACTGGGCGCGGTGGCAGTGTTGTGGGGTTCCTGGTCGGCTTTGCGGGCGGAACGGCTCAAGCTGCTGGCAGCGTATTCCAGCATTTCGCAACTGGGTTATCTGGTGATGTTCCTGCCGCTGCTGGTGGTGCTGGAAGGCGAAGCGCGTAACCTGTTGCTGGGTGGCATGGTGGCGTTTGCGCTGACCCATGCGTTTGCCAAGGCGTCGCTGTTTCTGTCTGCCGGTATCCTGTTGCAGCATTGCGGGCATGACCGTATTCGTGAGCTGGGCGGTACTACCCAGCGTTTGCCGCTGACAACCTTCGGGATTGCGCTGGCGGGGATTGCCCTGGTCGGGCTACCGCCAAGCGGCGCCTTTCTGGGCAAGTGGTACTTGCTGGATGGTGCATTCAGTACCAGCCAGTGGTGGTGGGTGATTGTGGTGGTGGTGGGTTCGCTGATTGCCAGTGCGTATGTTTTCCGCCTGCTGGGTCATGCTTTCGGGCATCTGAAGGCGGTGGAGCGTCCGCGGGTATCAGGGATGCAGGAACTTCCGGCGCTGCTGCTGGCCTTGCTGGCGACTTTCGGACTGGGGCTGGGTGCTGCCGGTATCTGGCCGTTGGTGGCTGACCGTAGCGGGGTAATACCATGAACGTCATGAGTCTTATTAATCAGTGGCTGCCTCTGCTGATCGTGTTCAGCTCCTTTTTCATCGGTCTGGTGATTTTTTTCCTGCGCGAGGAAAGCTACCACCTGCGCACTTTCCTCAACCTGTTGGTCGCAGTTGGGAAACTGGTGCTGGTCGGCTTCCTGATCTGGGGTGTTTATCACGGGCAGGTGTACGAAATACGCTGGGTGATTGCGCCGGAGCTGGAGCTTTATCTGCACGCCGATGCGCTGTCGGTGCTGTTTGTTACCCTGTCGGCACTGCTGTGGCTGGTGACGACCATTTACGCGATCGGCTATCTGGAAAATTCGCCGCACCGTAGCCGCTTTTTCGGTTTCTTCAGCCTGTGCGTCTCTGCCACGGTGGGGCTGGCGCTGGCCGGAAACTTACTGACCTTTGTCATTTTCTACGAATTCCTCACCCTGGCAACTTACCCGCTGGTAGCGCACAAAGGCCGCGAGGAAGCCCGCAAGGCTGCACGTCTGTACCTTGCCTACACACTGGGCGGCGGCATGGTGCTGCTGGTAGGGGTTATCTGGCTGAAATCCATTGTCGGGCCGCTGACCTTTGTGCAGGGCGGTATCCTCGATACCCTGCCGGTGGATGTGCATGATGAATTACGCTGGATTTTCCTGCTGCTGATCATCGGTCTGGGGGTGAAAGCCGCGCTGGTGCCGCTGCATGGCTGGTTGCCGAAAGCGATGGTTGCACCGGCGCCGGTCAGTGCCTTGCTGCACGCGGTGGCGGTGGTCAAGGCCGGTGCATTCGGTATTGTGCGGGTGGTGTATGATATGTATGGGGTGGAGTTCGCTGCTGAACTGGGTGTACTGCTGCCGCTGGGCATTGCTGCCGCTATTACCATTGTCTACGGCTCGATAATGGCGCTGTTTCAGGACGGCCTGAAAAAACGGCTGGCGTTTTCAACTGTAAGTCAGGTGTCCTATATTGCGCTGGGTGCATCGATTCTCGGGCCGCTGGCGACCATTGGCGGCATTGTGCATCTGGTGCATCAGGGCATTATGAAAATCACCCTGTTTTTTGCGGCGGGTAATTACGCCGAGACACTGGGTATTCACAAGGTCAGTGAAATGAACGGGGTCGGCAAGCGGATGCCGCTGACCACACTGGCATTCACGATAGCGGCCTTGGGCATGATCGGGATTCCGCCGGTCGCCGGGTTTATTTCCAAGTGGTATCTGGGACTGGGAGCAATGGAGGCCGGAGCACTGGGTTGGGTGATGCCGGTGCTGATCGCCAGTAGCTTACTCAATGCTGCCTACTTTCTTCCTATTCTTTATCGTGCCTGGTTTGTACCGGCAGCAGTTGACTGGCCACAGGAAAAAATTACCTCAGGGCGTTATGGCGAAACCCGCGCCATGCTGCTGTGGCCGCCGCTGATTACCGCGACGATTGCCTTGCTGGCCGGGTTGTTGGCTGCCATGCCGTTCAGCCCGCTGGAATGGGTGGAACTTATTGCTGCCAGGGAGTACCGCTAATGACGGATATGACAGGGATGAGTAGTTTATTGATTGTGCTGGCACCACTATGGCCGCTGCTGCTGGCCCTGGTACGGCCGGATCGTATCGGCCAGTGGTTGCTGCCGCTGGCAGTCATACCTGCATTGTGGGTTGCGCTGATACCGGAGCCGGGGACGACGGTTGATCTGCCCTGGTTATTGCTGGGGTCTCGCTGGGGAGTGGATGATACCAGTCAGGTGTTCCTGTTGATCACTGCCTGGTTATGGTTCATTGCCGGACTTTACAGTGTCAGCGGCACTCCGGCAGGTGCTGGTTTATGGCGCTTCCGTATATTTTTTATGCTGACCCTGAGTGGTAATATCCTGCTGATTCTGGCGCAGGATATGGCCGCTTTCTTTCTGGGTTTTGCGGCGATGGGGCTGGCTTCCTACGGCATGATTATGCAGCAGCGTTCAGTGACCGTAACCCGTGCCGGACGGGTTTATCTGATCTGGACAGTATTGGGTGAGGTCATTCTGTTTACCGGTATTGTTATGGTGCTGGGCACGACCGGCAGTCATTATTTTGATAGTGTGCCGGGGGCTGAGTTATCACTGGTCGCGGTGAGTATGGTTACACTGGGGCTGGGCATCAAGCTGGCTTTACCGGGTTTGCATGTCTGGCTGCCGATTGCGCATGGTGCAGCGCCTCCGGCGGTATCCGCGCTGTTGAGCGGGGTGATGGTGAAAGCCGGGGTATTCGGTTTGCTGCGCTTCCTGCCAGCGGGTACGGAGAGCGTGGTGCAGGTGGCGGAATGGCTGGTGCCGCTGGGGCTGGTCGGTGCGTTTTACGGCGTGGCGATTGGTTTACTGCAAACTGCGCCCAAGGTGGTGCTGGCGTATTCCACCATGAGCCAGTTGGGTCTGCTGACGATGCTGACCGGCATCATCCTGCAACAGCCGCAGGCAGAACCTGCCTTGCTGTTCGCGCTGCTGCTGTACGTGGCGCACCATGCCTGGGTGAAGGGGGCGCTGTTTATCGGCGTGGGCGTGTTCAAGAAAACCCTCTCAATCTGGGTCATCCTGCTACTGGGCTTGCTGGCGCTGGTGCTGGCAGGCTTGCCCTACACCAGCGGGGCACTTGCCAAAGGTAGCCTGAAAGCGGCTTTACCGGGTGCGTATAGTTGGCTGGAAATCTGGCTGCTGCTGAGCACTTTCGCCACCACGTTGCTGATGGGGCGGTTCCTGTGGACGCTGTTTGCATACCGCGCGCACCATGCTGCCACCCAACGGATCAGTTTGCGCCTGCCGGAATGGCTGGCGTGGGGATTATTGCTGGAAACCGTGTTGTTCTGGCCGCTGCTGTTTGGTGCGCAGCCGGTGAAGTGGGTGGAGGCGCTGCCTGTTTTGCTGGGCGCTGTTATCGCCTTGTTAATGGCCTGGCGGGTGCGTGTGCCCGCCGGGGATTTGCCGGTGCTGGCGGTGCATGGCTTTTTTCGCCTGCGGAAGCGGGTTTTGGGTTAAACCACTATTTGGCAACCACCGAGTAAAACAGCCAACTGTTGTACGCCAGAAAAGCCAGCAACAGCAAACCGCCTTTCCAGCGGGTCAGGTTGCCGGGGCGTGAGACACTGTACACCATGACGAGCAAGCTTACAGTCAGCACCAGCATCACTATCCAGTCACGGCTCAGCACTTCAGCAGCGACCGGTATGGGGGTAATGGCTCCGGCAATACCAACCACCGCCAGCGTATTGAAGAGGTTGGAGCCAACCACATTGCCCAGGGCAATATCGTGTTCGTTTTTACGCGCAGCAATGATGGAAGTCGCCAGTTCCGGCAGTGATGTGCCCGCAGCGACGATGGTCAAGCCGATAATCAGGTCGCTAATCCCCAGCGTCTGGGCAATATTGATGGCTCCCCACACCAGCAAACGTGAACTCACAATCAACAACAACAGCCCGACGACTAACCAAAGCAACGCTGCCTTGAATGACATGGCGGAGGTTTCCAGCTCCTGCTCTGTCTCTGCACCCAGGGCATCCTGACGGTTATGTAATGCCTGGTAAATCGACCAGCCCATCAGCGCAAAGAATGTCAGCAGGAGCACAACCGCATCCATTCGGCTGACGTTGCCATCCCACAGTAGCCAGCCTGTCAACAGGGTTGCACCCAACAGGATGGGCAGTTCACGCCGCAGAATGCTGGAATGCACGGCAATCGGCGCGATTAACGCGGTTACACCCAGAATAAACGCAATATTGAAGATATTGGAACCGTAGGCATTACCCAATGCCAGTGCCGGGCTGCCTTCCCAGGCGGCAAACGCGGACACCACCATTTCCGGGGAAGAGGTGCCGAAACCGACAATCACCATGCCAATCAGTAACGGTGGCATACCCGCATACCTGGCAGTAACCGCAGCACCCTCCACAAACTTGTCAGCACTCCACACCAGCACCACAAGCCCTGCAAGCAGGGCGGCAATTGACAGCAACATTATGGCTATACCTTTGAGAATAAGTTGTCACCGATCATAATCCCAGGCCCATATCAAAGGATATTAACTTATGTTTGCCGGTGTCTCTGCCCAATAACTCACGCAGTGAAGGGGATGCCTGCGATTCCCGAATTCAGGATGATTCAAGCCGCTACCCATCAAAAGCCGTGGTTTATTGAAGGCTAGCATGGATATTTTTTATATTGCTGTGCCTGGCTTGTCTGTCTTTCCGATATTGGCTACTCCACGTAACCGGGGGCATTAATGTCGATAAAATCATGGTTAGTTATGCTGCTGTTGATAGCGCTGACCCTGTCAGCGTGTAGCAGTACGCGCATGGGCTATCGCTTTTTTGATGAACTGGTGCGCTGGAAAGTTGACGATTTTGTGACGCTGGACACCGCTCAGCAAAACCAGCTCAATACCACACTGGATGCGTTTCTTGCCTGGCATCAGCGCGAGCAATTGCCGGTTTATGTGCAGTTTCTGGAGCGGCAGATTGCCCTGCTGCAACAACCCGGCATCACTCCCGCGCAATTACAGGGCAGCGCACAGCAACTAACCGAGCTGTTACGCATCAGCACCCGTGAGCTGGCGCCAGAAACCGCTGCCTTGTTACAGACGCTGAGTGATGAGCAAGTCAGTGAGTTACTGGATAATTATGATAAAAACGCCCGCAAATATGAGCGGGAACGGATTCTGCCCGACCAGGCGGAGCGCCTTGCTGATCGCGAGGACAGGATGCGCAAGCTCCTGAACAAGTGGATCGGTACGCTGACCGGGCAGCAGACAGCCCGCGTCGGGCAATGGGCCGGGCAACTGAGTTTTGCAACGCAGGCGCGGCTGGAACAACGCCAGCGTTTCCGTGCCTACCTGCAACAACTGCTGGCTGCCCGCCAGCAGCCGCAGCTCCAGGCCATGTTGCAGCAGGTCATGGTCTACCCGGAACGCCAATACACGCCCGCCTACCGCCGGTACAGCGATGTCAACCGCCAGCAAACCCTGCAAATGCTGGCTGACATCCACGCATCACTCACCGCTGAACAAAAAAACAAATTATTGGCGAAACTGAAACAGTACCAGGCCGATTTCCAGAAACTGGCGCAGCAGGCGCGTTAGCCGTCTTGCGCCACTATCGCCGCGCCGCAGGCGCAACTGACGTGATTAGCCTGTCAGCCGCCAATCGCACTGCCCTGAAACATTGCTTGCAGGTCAACCGTCGAATTTTTACCTAATTGCGCGTAATGCTGTTCCAGCCAGCGGCTGGCGGTCAGCCGCCCGATGTCACGCAGGTAGGTCAGGAATTCCCACTCGGCATTCAGCTTGGAAGACGCACCCAGCGGTTTCAGGCAATCCTGGTTCTCGATGATGTGGATGCGCATATCGTGGTATTCCTGCGCATCCAGCCGCCCCTGTTCCAGCAGGCGGTGGACAAACTCGATGGCGCGCAGCTCTTTCAGCAGGCTCTGGTTAAAGGTGATTTCGTTGATGCGGTTATGGATCTCGTGGGCGCTGGTGGGCGTACCGGCGCGTTCAATCGGGTTGATCTGCACAATCACAATATCATCGCACTGGCCTGCGACCAGCGGGAACAGCGGCGGGTTGCCCGCATAGCCGCCATCCCAGTAAGGCGCACCGTCAATTTCCACCGCTTCGAACAGGAACGGCAGGCAAGCCGAAGCCATCACCACGTCGGCGTTGACTTCGCCGCGCTCAAACACCCGTACCCGCCCGGTTTCCACGTTGGTGGCGCTGATATACAGGCGCAGCTTTTGGCAGGCGCGGACATCATCAAAATCCACATGTTCAAGCAAAATATCGCGCAGTGGATTGAGTTTCAGCGGATTAACCTGTGAAGGCGCGAAAAACCGGCTGGCCATGTCAAACCACAGATAACCGGGGGAACTGTCCATGCTCCAGTTGCCCATGAAGCGGTCAATCGGGGTACGCTGGATCGGGCTGAAACGCGCGGCATCCGATACTGCTTTCCAGAAGCTGGCCAGCCGTTCACGCGCAACAGTACGGCCACCGTTGCCAAGGCCGTCCGCCACCAGAACAGCGTTCATCGCGCCTGCCGATGTGCCGCTGATGGCGGCTATCAGCAGCCGCTCGTCTTCCAGCAGACGATCCAGCACGCCCCAGGTGAATGCACCGTGCGAGCCGCCCCCCTGCAAGGCCAGATTAATCGATTTGCTGGCCGCCATTACTGCGCCACCCAGCCGCCGTCTACCGGCAGGGCGGCGCCGGTGATGGCAGCAGCCGCGTCAGAACACAGGAATAGCGCCAGTTCCGCCAGTTGCTCCGTGGTCACGAACTGCTTGGTCGGCTGCGCCGCCAGCAAAACATCGCGGATAACTTCCTCTTCGGTAATGCCGCGCGCTTTGGCAGTGTCGGGAATCTGTTTTTCTACCAGCGGGGTGCGCACGTAGCCGGGGCAGATGGCATTCACGGTGACGCCATGCTGCGCGGTTTCCAGCGCCACCGTTTTGGTCAGGCCGACGATGCCGTGTTTGGCGGCGACATAAGCGCTTTTGTAGGGCGAAGCGACCAGCCCGTGCGCCGAGGCAATATTGATAACCCGGCCCCAGTTACGCGCTTTCATGCCCGCAACCGCCATGCGGGTGAGATGAAATGCGGATGACAGGTTGATGCCGATAATGGCTTCCCACTTGCTGGCGGGGAATTCCTCCACCGGTGCGACATGCTGGATACCGGCATTGTTGATGATGATGTCGACTTGCCCGAATTGCGCCACCGCATCCGCATACAGCGCTTCGATTTGTTCCGGCTCAAGCATGTTGGCGGGATTGTAGGCGATCTTGCCGGCACTGTTTGCGAATTCGGCAAGCACCGGGGCAACTTCTTCCGGTGATTCGATACCATTGAGCATGACATTCATGCCGTTGGCGGCGAAGTGGCGGGCAATGCCCAGGCCGATGCCGCTGGAGGAACCGGTGATAATGACAGATTTTGTGGTCATGATGATTCCATTAGTTATCAGAAAGCTGTTTATTGTCGTTGCGGGTGATTTTTGCTGCAGTGAAACAAAATAACAGAGCGATGTGCCTGACAAAATTATCCATGATTTATCCCGGAGCAAATTCCCTGCAGCAGTCTTGCTGCTCAGATGTGTGGCGACCGAAGGATGGATGTCTGTTTTGTGTGGGGCAAAACTAACATGTAAAAAACCGTGGTTTATTGTTGCCGCTCCGGGAAAATTTGTATCTTTATTTCCGAGTATTTTTGTCAAGTATAGCAACTTTACTTCATCAAAAGGAGTGTGTTCATGTCAAAAGAAGAAGGCCCCGAAAGTCCAGGTGTCTGGCATAGTCTGGATCAGGAAGATTTACTTAGTAAGTTAAACAGCCGTTCTCAGGGTCTGAGTTCTGAGGAAGCTGATAAACGCTTGCAAACACATGGATTGAACCGTTTGGAGGCGGTACAGGGCAAGACGCTGTTTGCGCGTCTTTTGGAACAATTAAACAACCGCTTTATCTACATTTTGCTGGTGGCTGCGGTGCTGACCGGGATTTTACAGCTTTGGCTGGATACCGTTCTGATACTCGCCGTGATTGTTATCAGTGCGCTGGCCGGTTTATTTCAGGAAGGACGTGCACGCAGGGCACTGGAGGCAATGCAGAGCTTGTTGTCACCTAATGCCCGCGTCCTGCGTGATGGCAAGCAGCTGACTATCGGCGCAGAACAACTGGTGCCCGGCGACATTGTGTTGCTTGAACGAGGCGACCGTGTTCCGGCGGATCTGCGGTTGCTGTCAACAAACGGCCTGCAGATTGATGAAGCCGTTTTGATCGGACATACCTCGCCTATCCTGAAAGGTGCTGCTGCGCTGGATGAAGATACACCACTGGTGGATCGTACCAATATCGCTTACGCCAGTACGCTGGTGCTGGATGGTCAGGCACGCGGCCTGGTGGTGGCTACCGGTGCTGATACCGAACTGGGCGGCATCAATACTTTTCTGGAAGAACATGACTCTTATACCACGCCACTGACTACGCAACTGAAGTGGCTGATTAATGGTGTGGCGCTGGTGTTGCTTTCTGTTGCAGCCCTCATTATCGGTTTTGGTTATTTAACCCCGGGTATGGAAGGGCACACACCGGCTGAACTGTTAAAATCCGTCGCCAGCCTGGCGGTTGCGGCTGTGCCGGAAGGCTTGCCAGCTCTGTTCGCACTGGTGCTGGGGATCAGTATGCAGCGTCTGGCCGGGCATCAGGTGATGGTGCGCAAGCTGGCCGCCGTGGAAACACTGGGTTCGGTGAGTACAATTTGTGCTGACAAAAGTTATACCCTGACCCGGCATGAGCCGACAGTGCACAAAGTTCTGACCGGCCGTGGCGGTACTGCTCTGCACGGTATGGGCTATAAGCCGGAAGGTGAGCTGGTGCGGGAAAATTTTGATGACAGTGCTGATCGTGCTGACCTGCATATGCTGGCCAGAGCCGCTGTGCTGGCCAGTGATGCGCAGTTGAGTGAGGTTGAGGAGGGTGAGTGGGAAGCCCGTGGCGAACCGCTGGAAGCAGCCCTGCTGACCATGGCGCACAAGGTTGGTCTTGATCCCGCGCAGGTACGGAACGGGCACAACCGGCTGGCAGTTATCCCTTTCAGCCGTACTTACCGCTACATGGCGGTGCTGAGTGCATCGTCAGACAATGAAAGTCATCTGTATGTCAAAGGTGCACCGGAAGCGTTGCTGCCGCGCTGTACCCATGTGCTGACGGATAGTGGCCCTGAACCCTTCGATAAAAGTGTCTGGGAGGAAAAAGTTCATAAGCTGGCTGATCAGGGTATGCAGGCACTGGTGGTGGCCTGTAAGCCGGTGGAAGATTCGATGACCACGCTGGCGCATGAGGACGTGGGTTATGGTTTGACGCTGCTCGGTGTGGTGGGCATCAGTGATCCGCCACGCGAGGAGTCCGCCCGGGCAGTCGCTCTGTGTCAGCAGGCCGGTATCCGGGTGAAAATGATTACCGGTGACCATGCATTGACTGCCTGTGCTCTGGCTAAAAAGGTGGGCATTGGTGATGGCGAAACGGTGCTTACCGGTGCACAACTGGATGAGATGGATGACGAGGCACTCAGCACGGCGATCCGGGATGTGGATGTCTTTGCGCGTACCAGTCCTGAGCAGAAACTCCGGCTGGTGAAAACCTTACAGGCTCAGGATGAGCGTGTTGCCATGCTTGGCGGCGGCCTTAATGATGCACCGGCGCTGAAACAGGCCGATGTCGGGGTGGCGATGGGGATGCGCGGCACAGAGGCAGCGCGGCAAGCTGCTGATATTGTGCTGACCCGCGATCATTTTCCTTCGCTGGCGGATGCTATCCGTGAAGGACGCCTGATCCATCAGAATTTTTATAAAATTGTACAGTTTATGATTCCGGTGGCCAGCGCCCAGGCACTGGTCGTTATTGCGGCAGTATTGTTCGGGCTGGCATTACCACTGACTCCGGCACAGATCCTGTGGGTGAATCTGGTGGTGGCGGGTATCCTGGGCCTGACCCTGGCCTTTGAGCAAGCTGAGCCGGACATTATGCGGAAATCCGGGATGGATCACTCGCCTTCGCTGTTCAGCGGTTTTTTGTTGTGGCGGCTGATCCTGGTCTCGGTGCTTTTGTTCGGTAGTGTGATGGCGATCTTTGTCTGGGAACTGCACCGGGGTGAAGCACTGGAAGTTGCCCGCACGGCTGCCATTAATACGCTGGTGATCGGACAAATCTTTTATCTGTTTAGTGTGCGTCACTCAACTGTGCCGGGTTGGCGGCTCAGCAATCTGTTCAATAACCAGTGGTTATGGTTCTCGGTGGGCGGCATGTTGATTCTGCAAACCCTGTTTACCTACTGGGCACCCTTTAATGTCCTGTTCGGCACGGATGCCATTGATCCGCCGGCCTGGAGCTGGATCCTGCTGGCCGGTTCGCTGGTATTCATCGTGGTTGAGTTTGAAAAAGGCATGCAACGTAATGCCAGGGGCTGGGTGCAATCCGTCGTCAGAAAGGTTTTCCGCCACTTCGACCCGCGTTTCTGGAAGGAAAAGGGCCTGCGCTGGACATTGCAATTTTTTGCCATCCTGTTCCTGATCATGCAGCTTTTGCTGGCGTTTCTGTGGAGCCGTGAGCCGGACACCTTTGATGTTGAAGCCAATGCGCGTGAAATGGTACGGGCAGAAGCGGGTCAGACCCTGAAGCCGGGTGTGCTTACTACGGCAACGCTGACCCGCCTTGCGGGAACTCTGCTGGATAAGCCCGGTGGTTACACCAGTAACGATGTCTCGATGCCCAGTGTTGCCTTTGAACATATGCTGGTGGTGCCGGATATACCTAACTGGGAGTTCGGGGTATTGACACAGGTGCGTGATTTCTCGCTGGCGATGCGTGATGACTTCAGCCGTTCACAATCCCAGTCAGCCACTGACCCCGATCTGGTCACGGCACAGATACGTTTTAATACTGATGGCAATCTGTGGCTGTTCCCGCCTGCCGAAACCCAGTTCCGCGAAGGGGTGGATGCACTGGAAAATTATCTGCAGCGCCTGCAAAACGGTGAAGCGCAGTTCTATACCCGTGCTGATAACCTGAATAACTGGCTGACCAAGGTACAGCGGCAGATGGGGTCATTATCCATTGCCCTCAGTGCCAGCGTGGGCATCCGTCAGGTACAGGAAGAAGGTGCCGCGATGACGATTGCGGATAGCAGCGCACAGACTCCCGGCGTGGAGCTGGAGGTCATTGATGACGGCGGTGATCAATCCGAGGTGCTGGTGAAAACACCGCGTTTGCGCGTCGATGATGTGTTTTATCAGGCGCGTGGTCAGACCTGGGCAATCCTTCATCTGCTGAAAGCGATTGAAGCCGATTTTGAAGATGTTTTACGTCAGAAAAATGCCCTTGTTAGCCTGCGCCAGATTATTAACAAACTGGAAGATGCACAGGAGGATATCTGGAGCCCGGTGATTCTGAATGGCCGGGGGTATAGTTTCGTTGCCAACCATTCACTGGTACTGGCTTCACAGATTTCACGCGCCAATGCTGCCCTGATTGATCTGGGTACGCTGATGCGTGAGGGTTAAGAAATTGTTGTTCACAAGGAGATTAATCATGCAAGACTATATCAGTAAACCTGAAAACGCTTCAGCACCACCACGTTTGGAAAATCTGTTTCAAACGTATCCGGTCAATACGGTTGAGCCTGTCGCTATCAGGCGCTGGCTGTCACAAGGGTGGGAAGATTTGAAGGTCAATCCGCGGGCCAGCCTTGCCTATGGCCTGATTTTTTCTCTGGTCGGTATCATCATGAGTATTGTATCCGCCAGTAACCCGGCATTTTTCGTTTCGGCAACCACCGGCTTTTTGCTGGTCGGCCCGTTTCTGGCCCTGGGCCTGTATGACCTGAGCCGTCGCATTGAGCAGGGCAACAAGCCGGTTTTCATGGACTCGGTAACCGCCATGACCCGCAACTCAATCGGTCTCGGACTGTATGCGGTTGCCCTGGGCCTGATCATGGTGTTCTGGGTGCGCATGGCCGCTGTGATCACCGGTATTTTCTTCAATAATGCCACGCTGGCGGAAGAGGGTTATGCCGGCCTGATCACCAGCCTGTTCAGTATGGAGCAGGGCTGGATATTTGCCGTGGCATTCATCCTCGCCGGGTTGCTGTTTGCCGCCGTCGCCTTCATTACCGGCGTGGTCACGGTTCCGATGTTGCTGGATCGCAAGGCAGACATCGTAACGGCTGCTGCCACCAGTATCCGGGCCGTTTACAGAAACCCTGTCACTATGCTGCTGTGGGCCATAACCATCACGGCCATTATCGGTCTGGGCATCCTGACCTTTGACCTTGGTCTGATTATTGCCATGCCATTGATTGCACATGCCAGTTGGCATGCTTACCGTGACATGGTCGCGCAGTCATAAGCCTCTTATAAAACGCTTAAAATACTCCTGAGCATTGGGCCGGTTTGATACCGGCCCCGTTTTACCGGATGATAAACCTGCGAAAACGGCCGGGCCGATTGAATTGTATTTAAACTTTCCACATGCGGATTTATTCCCACCCTCGTCAGTTTTGTTATATTCTGCCCGGATACCAATAAATAGCCCATAACGATCCTATGAACCTATCAAACCTTGCACTGCCAGTCATTGTTTTGTTGCCCTTTGCCGGTGCCTTGCTGGCCGCTGTTTCAGCGCGCTACCACCGGGTTGCCTCGGCATGGAGCGCGGCTCTGGCTGCACTGGCTGCCTTACTGGCACTTGCTCCGCTGATTCCGGCTGTATTTGGCGGGGAGACACTGATTCAGTCCTGGCAATGGATTCCGGCTATCGGGCTGGATTTTGCTTTCCGGCTGGACGGCTTGTCGCTGTTATTCACGCTGATGATCCTGATTATCGGTTTGCTGGTGATCCTGTACGCACGTTACTACCTGTCAGCAAAAGACTCGATGGGGCGGTTTTTTTCCTATCTGCTGCTGTTTATGGGTTCCATGCTCGGGGTCGTGCTCTCGGAAAACCTGCTGCAACTGCTGATCTTCTGGGAACTGACCTCACTGAGTTCCTTCCTGCTGATCAGCTATTGGCAGCACCGCGAGGATGCCCGCCACGGTGCACGCATGGCTCTGGCTATTACCGGCATGGGCGGACTGGCCTTGCTGGGTGGTGTCCTGTTGCTGGGGGAAATCGTTGGCAGCTATAACCTGACCGATGTGCTGGCTGCAGGTGATCAAATCCGCGCACATGAATGGTATCTGCCTGCGCTGATTCTGGTGTTGCTGGGTGTGTTCACCAAATCAGCACAGTTTCCGTTTCACTTCTGGCTGCCTCATGCGATGGCTGCACCCACCCCGGTGTCGGCCTACCTGCATTCCGCGACCATGGTAAAGGCGGGTATTTTCCTGCTGGCACGCCTGTTTCCGGCTTTATCCGGTACGGAAGAGTGGTTATGGATTGTGGGCACCGCCGGGATGATCACCCTGTTACTGGGCGCGCTGACCGCCTTGTTCAAGCACGACCTGAAAGGTTTGCTGGCTTATTCCACCATCAGTCATCTCGGACTGATTACCCTGTTGTTCGGGCTGGGAACCAAACTGGCAGCGGTTGCGGCGATTTTCCACATTATCAATCATGCCACCTTCAAGGCGTCCCTGTTCATGGTGGCAGGTATTATTGACCACGAAACCGGCTCGCGTGACATGCGCAAGCTTAATGGTATGATCAAATACATGCCGCATGTTGCTGTGCTGGCGATGATTGCGGCGGCAGCAATGGCGGGTGTGCCGCTGCTCAACGGCTTCCTCAGCAAGGAAATGTTCTTCGATCAGGCGGTGGTGGCGGGGCGCACCTCTGACTGGGCGCTGGTCATCCCGATACTGGCGACGCTGGCCGGTATTTTCTCGGTAGCCTACTCGCTGCGTTTCATCCACGATGTGTTTTTTAACGGTGAGCCCATTGACCTGCCACGTGAACCTCATGCCCCTCCGCTCTATATGCGGATACCGGTGGATTTTCTGGTGGTCATTTGTCTGGGAGTCGGTATTTTGCCGGCTATCACGGTTGGCCCGATGCTGGCTGTGGCCGTGGAAGCGACTTTACAGGCTAAACCACCGTATTACAGTCTGGCCTTGTGGCATGGTTTGAATGCACCACTGCTGATGAGTGTGCTGGCTTTGTTGGGCGGCATTCTGGTGTATGTGTTCCGCAGACGCTTGTTTGATCTTTATGAAAAACGGGTAGAGCATCTGGATGCACGCATCATCTATAACGGCATACTGAACGGCTTGTTGGGACTGGCAGGCTTTATTACCCGGCGCTTTGACAGGGGCTCATTGCAGAATATGCTGGTGTGGATAATTGCCGCGGCAATGCTGATTAGCGTCGCCGGTTTTGTGTCACGCGATGCACCGCTGTTTGGTCTGCGCGAACTGATGGACTTTGATCCTGTGGCATTGTTTGCCGTGAGCGGGCTGGTTTTTGCCAGCCTGGTCACTGTCGTTTATCACCGCTATCGAATGATCTCGCTGATCATGCTGGGCGTGGTCGGGCTGGTGGTATCGCTGGGCTTTGCCAAGTTTTCCGCGCCGGATCTGGCTTTGACCCAGCTCTCGGTGGAAATTGTAACGGTGGTACTGCTGATGCTGGCGCTGTATTTCCTGCCGCAATACACCCCGATGGTGGGTTCGCGGATGCGGCATCTGCGTGACATCCTGTGGGCGACGGCGGCAGGTTTAGGCGCAGCCGTGCTGACACTGACGGTACTGACCCGTGATATGGTGCCGATTTCGGGTTTCTTTATCGAAAACAGCGTACCGGGTGGTGGCGGCACTAACGTGGTGAACGTGATTCTGGTCGACTTCCGCGGCTTTGATACGCTGGGTGAAATTGTGGTGCTGGGGCTGGCCGGACTGGGGATTGTTGCCCTGCTGCATAATATCCGCCTGTACGCGCCGTTGCAGGATAGTGAAAACCGCCCCTGGACGACGGATTCACATCCACCCATCCTGCAAAGCCTGTCACGCCTGTTGTTCCCGTTCATGCTGATGATTGCGGTCTTTATCTTCCTGCGCGGGCACAACCTGCCGGGTGGCGGCTTTATTGCCGGTCTGATTGCCGCACTGGCGATTATTCTGCAAAACCTATCCAACGGTATCGTCTGGACAGCAAAACGCCTGAAAGCCGACATGCATCAGGTGATTGCCGCCGGACTGTTCTTCGCCATCGGCACGGGACTGGTGGCTATGACGCTGGGTTATCCGTTCCTGACTTCCACGTTCACCTATCTGTACTGGCCGGTGGTCGGCAAGTTTGAAGTTGCCAGTGCGATGATGTTCGATCTGGGGGTATTTCTGGTCGTGGTTGGCGCGACCGTAATGATTCTGGTGCAATTGGGCAAGCTGAATTACCTGCCGGTAACGCCGAGATTACGATCCGAAGGAGGGGTGTAATGGAGTTCCTGATTGCGCTGAGTGTCGGGGTCATGACTGCTTCCGGTGTCTATCTGGTCTTGCGCGCCAGCACCTTTCCGGTGGTGGTCGGGCTGACCTTTCTGTCCTATGCCGTGAATGTTTTCCTGTTTGCCATGGGACGCCTGCAGGTGGGAATGCCGGCAGTGGTTGACCCGGCAGCATCCGGTTACAGCGACCCGCTGCCGCAGGCGCTGGTATTAACGGCAATAGTTATTGCCTTCGGTATGACCGCGTTTGTGATCGTGCTGGCCCTGAAAGCGCGCGATGTGCTGGGCAATGATCATGTCGATGGTAAAGACGTGACCCCGCCCGCCGGCAAGGGAGGTGACGCATGACGCATTGGGTCATTCTGCCGGTGTTGCTGCCGCTGGTGGGTGGTTTCCTGCAATTGCTGGTGCGGCCACTGGGTTTGCCTGCACAGCGCTTGCTGGGCGTATTGCTGGGCGGCGGTCTGGTGGCGCTGTCAGTCTGGCTGCTGTTACTGGCCCAGACCGGTACCACGCAGGTTTACAATCTGGGCAACTGGGCAGCACCGTTTGGCATCGTGCTGGTGTTGGATCGTTTGTCAGCGATGATGGTGTTGCTGACTGCGCTACTGGCGCTGGCGGCACTGCTTTATGCCAGCATCATGAAGGTGGATCAGCGCGGGGTGCATTTCCATGTCCTGTTCCAGTTACAACTGTTCGGCTTATGCGGTGCTTTCCTGACCGGCGATGTCTTCAACCTGTTTGTATTCTTCGAGGTATTGCTGCTGGCTTCCTATGGCCTGATGCTGCATGGCGGCGGAGCCAGCCGGGTTCGCGCCGGTTTGCATTACGTGGTGGTCAATCTGGTCGGCTCCACCCTGTTTCTGTTTGCTGTCGGTGCCTTGTACGGTGCGCTCGGCACATTGAATATTGCTGACATGGCACAGAAAGTGGCCAGTGCCCCGCCTGACTCACACGGCCTGATTGCCGGGGCAGCGTTGCTGTTGTTACTGGTATTCGGCCTGAAAGCTGCCATGTTTCCGTTGTATCTGTGGCTGCCGCAGACTTACGCCAGCACCTCCGCTCCGGTGGCGGCGCTGTTTGCCATTATGACCAAAGTCGGGGTGTATGCGATTGTACGTGTGCACGGCACCATCTTTGGTGAACAGGCCGGGGAACTGGCTGGTTTGCATCTGCCCTGGGTACTGGGGGGCGGTCTCATCACCCTGATACTGGCGGCACTGGGTGTGCTGGCCGCACGGGGCTTACGCGAGCAGGTCGCTTATCTGGTACTGGCTTCGGTAGCCACCCTGCTGGTCGCCGTGGGGCTGGCAAATCCGGCAGCGCTGGCGGCGGGTTTGTATTATCTGCTTCATTCCACCTTGCTGGCGGGGGCGTTTTTCCTGCTGGCTGATTTGATAGCGCGTGGTCGCGGGCCGCACGAAGACCGCTTTGAAGCCGCCTTTCTGATGCCGGGGGGGAAGCTGCTGGGGCTTGCGTTTTTCGCAGCAGCCGTGGCGATAGCCGGTTTGCCGCCGCTATCCGGTTTTGTGGGTAAAATCATGATTCTGGATGCTGCGATGGAGCACCCGTGGCGCTGGGCGGTAATGGCAGTCCTGCTGGTTGGCAGTCTGCTGACACTGCTGGCGCTGGCGCGCAGCGGCTCCTTCCTGTTTTTCCGGCCCATCCCTGCTTCGCTGGAAACACCGCCCGTTGCTGTTGAACCGTTCCCCGCAGCATCACTGGCGGTGATTATTGCGCTGCTGGCTGTTGCGCCTTTACTGGTGATACTGGCCGGGCCGGTCACCGCGTTTACCGGTGAGGCAGCACAACAGTTACAGCAGATTCCGGTCTATATTGACGAAGTCATGAATAGCCCGCTGGCAGGAGGTCAATGATGTTTGCAAAGTTATTTCCTCATCCGTTATTGAGTCTGGCGCTGCTGGTGATCTGGTTGCTGCTGCATAACACGCTGGCTCCCGGCCATATTTTACTGGGCGGGACGCTGGCCATACTGATTCCGTTTACTTCGGCCACCTTCTGGCCGGAACGGGTTTGCTTGCGCCGCCCCCGGCTCATGCTGATCTATATTGCGCGGGTTGCGCTGGATATTTTCACTGCCAATCTGCTGGTGGCCCGCTGGATTCTGGGTTCCAGCCAGCGCCTGCAACCTGCCTTCATCCGCTACCGGCTGGAGCTGAAATCACCGCTGGCCATCAGTGCGCTGGCCAATACCATTTCGCTGACGCCGGGTACGGTTTCCTGTGACTTGTCAGCAGACCGGCGTGAACTGCTGATTCACAGTCTGCATGTCAGTGATGTGAACGAAACCGTGCTGCAAATTCGTCAGCGTTACGAACAAATCCTGCTGGAGGTGCTGAAACCATGCTAATTCCGTTAACCCCTTTTCTTGAAACCGTGCTGGGTATTGCGATTGTGGTGGTCAGTATTGCCTCCGTCTTCAGTCTGGTGCGCCTGATGATCGGCCCGGATACCCCTGACCGCATTCTGGCGCTGGATACCCTGTATGTAAACGCGATTGCGCTGCTGGTACTGTTCGGCATGACCCAGGGCAGTATGTTGTATTTTGAGGCCGCCCTGCTGATCGCGTTGCTGGGTTTTATCGGTACCATAGCGCTCAGCAAATACCTGCTGCGCGGCGATATTATGGAGTAGGGAGCAGACAAATGCTGGTTGAAGTTCTGGATATTGTATTGGGTTTGCTGCTGCTGATGGGCGCATTGTTTACCCTGCTGGGGTCGCTGGCGCTGGTCAAAATGCCGGATTTTTTCATGCGCCTGCACGGGCCGACCAAGGCATCCACACTGGGGACGGGAGCTATCCTGATTGCCTCGGCGATTTATTTTTCGGTGCATACTGATGGCATCAGCATGCATGAGGTGCTGATTACGCTATTCCTGTTTATTACCGCGCCGGTCGGTGCACACCTGATGGCGAAAGCGGCGCTGCACCTGCAGATTAAGCGCGTGGAGCGGACACGGATGTTTGTTGCTGGTGAGAATCAGGAATATCGGGAGGAAAGAACGCAACAATAAAGGTCGTCAGTAGCTTATTTGACCTGAATGGTGCTGAATCCAGGGTTGATAACCCGGAGTATTTTTCATTGAAATGACTAACCTTTGCCTGCTCCTAATACCCGAAACCCGGCTTGTTCAAAGTGCTTATCAAATGTCAAAGCGGTTGCTACCATTATCCTGACCGTTTACATAAGCATCATGATTCTCTGCCAAGTCGGGATGAGAATAAATTTTCTCCACTGTACGCAACCGCTCCAGCAAGGTTTTAGATTTATTGTCTGAAGGTGCCTGTTTGTCCGGTAGCAGGATGACCCGCACTGGCAACCCCTCCCATTCCTTGCGATGAGCTTCGGGAATCTGCAACACCCCGCTGTGTGGTATGGTGCTAAATTCAATGGCTTGCATGTCAGGCTCCTTTTGTCTGTAGGGATAGCATAGCGCAACCCTGCCTGACAACCCAAGATAAAGGTCGTCAGCCTTCGCTTCACCCATTACCATACCCCCATGGATATTCTGCTGCGAGAATACGGAAATATTATCCGTCAGAAAAAGTGGGCTGCATTACTGGTTATTATCGGCATCACAGGCGGTATCGGTCTGGATATACTGGCGCCGCTGCTCTACAAAAATATTGCCAACGCACTGGCTGAGCCGTTTACACAGGAAACCCGGACAGTGCTGATCGATAACCTGATCTGGCTCGGGGTACTGTTCGCCGGAATCTGGCTGAGCTGGCGGCTGGTGGAGCTGGGCATCATTCCGCTGGAAGCCGGGGGCATGCAAATCCTCGATAAGCGCTGTTTTGATGTCCTGCTCAAGCAGCGTTATACCTTCTTCGAGAATAACTTTTCCGGCAGTCTGGTTAAGCAGGCCAACCGCTTTATCCGCGCCTTTGAAAGCATTATGGATTGGCTGATCTTCCAGTTTTTCTCCAACCTGCTGTCGATCACGCTGGCCTTCATCATTTTCTGGTGGCAGCAACCGGAATTTGCGTTGTACTTCCTGCTTTGGGCTGTTTTATTTATTACCTGGAGCGTCAGTTATTCGATCTGGAAGCTGAAGTTTGATGAACGGGTTGCAGTCTGGGATTCAAAGCTCGGCGGCGCTTATTCCGACAGTATCAGCAATATTTTTATCGTGAAAAGCTTTGCCCTGGAAGACAGCGAGCGTGAAGCACTGGGCGGGCTGGCCGATGAAACCTTCCGCAAGCGCCGCCTGTCCTGGCTGCTGATGTTTGTGTCGTTTGCGGTACAGGGGCTGCTGACCTTTGCGATTGAGCTGATTCTGATTTATCTGATGATTCTTAAATGGGAGAGCGGCACTTTTGAGATTGGTGAGTTCATCCTGTTCCAGACTATTCTGCTCAAGCTGATCCATGGCCTGTGGGATTTTGGCCGCAACTTCCGTAATTTTTTCAGTGCTCTGGCGGATGCACAGGAAATGGCTGATGTTTTCCGTCGCACTGAGCTGGAAGAGGATCTGCCTGATACCCAACACTATCCGGTGACTAAAGGCAGTATTGAGTTTAAAAATCTGTATTTTCATTATGGTGCTCAGAATGCTGACCATGAGGCGGGCAAAGCAGCGGGGGACGCGCTTTTTGAGGACTTCAATCTGCAGATCAGACCGAATGAAAAAGTGGCTCTGGTGGGTCATTCCGGCTCCGGAAAAACCTCGCTGACCAAGCTTTTATTCCGCTTTGTGGAGCCACAGGCAGGACAGGTGCTGATCGACGGGCAGGATATACAGGATTTCACCCTGAACTCGCTGCGCAGTCAGTTATCGCTGATTCCGCAGCAGCCTGAGCTGTTTCACCGCAGTATCCGCGACAATATCACCCTCGGCAAGGCGGTGAGCGAGGAGCGCCTGCAACAAGTTGCCCGTCAGGCCCGCGCCCTTGATTTCATCAGCAAGTTACCAGATCGGTTTGAAACCCTGGTCGGTGAACGGGGTTTCAAATTGTCCGGTGGCGAGAAGCAGCGGGTTGCCATTGCCCGGGCATTTCTGGATGATGCACCCATAGTCGTGCTGGATGAAGCAACCAGTGCGCTGGATTCATTAACCGAACAGGAAATTCAGGTAGCCATTTTTGAGCTGATTGCCGACAAAACCGCGATTGTCATCGCGCACCGGCTATCGACGATTCTGCGGATGGACAGAATTATCGTGCTGGAGCACGGCAAGATTATCGAGCAGGGCACACACGCCGAGCTGTTGGAAAAAGGCGGACGCTATTATCAGATGTGGCAGCATCAAAGTGGTGAGTTTTTAGGAGAAGCAGAGTGATTGGTGGGTTTTTTAAAGGGATCAGCTATATTTTTACCGGACTATCGCTGATCAGTCAGAAGGGGATCAGGCCGTTTGTGCTGGTACCGTTACTGATTAATATTATTATTTTTTCCGGTGGCATATGGTTTGCCAGCTCACAGGTTGACAGCCTGATGCAGCGTTTATTGCCCGGCTGGTTATCCTGGCTGGAGTGGCTGCTTTGGCCACTGTTTTTTGTGCTGATCTTTTTTGCGGTGTTTTACACCTTTTCGATTATCGCCAATCTGATTGCCGCACCGTTTAATTCAATCCTGGCCGAGCGGGTTGAGAATCGTCTGAAAGGACTGCCGGTGCCGGAGTTTCAGGGCTATAAATCTCTACCGGGAATTATCACCCGAACCTTCCGTAGTGAACTCAGTAAATTGTTGTATATGGTGAAGTGGCTGGTATTACTGCTGATTGTGACAGTGATTCCGGGTGTGAATATTATTGCGCCCTTTGCCTGGGCACTATACGGTGCCTGGATGCTGGCGATTCAATATGCAGATTACCCGATGGGCAATCATGAGCTGTATTTTAAGGATGAGCTGCCCGCACTTAAAAAGCACCGTGCCCATGCGCTGGGTTTTGGTGGTGCCTTGTCAGTGATGACCCTGATTCCGGTGGTGAACTTTCTGGCTATGCCGGTCGGTGTGGCGGGTGGGACGGCCTTCTGGGTCGACCGCCTGAGCCGTTGATTTGAGCTATATGTGTCCGGTTTGAGTGAATATCCGGCAAACATGAGTTAAGCGGGAATTTATCTGCCTGTACCCTGTCTGAATAGATACGAGTAATCAGGAGGTTTTCTCATGTCCGGAATTATAAAAAGTTCACTTATTGTTATCACCTGTGCCTTGGGACTCGCGGCCTGTAACACCAACCCGCATCATGTTTCCACATCAGGAGCCTTGTATCTTAATGTGGGTAACGGGCATAGCTACCATAAAAATAAGCATCGTTACCGTCCTTATGTGCGTCCGTCTGTGCGTTATCACCGGCCGGTAAACAGAGTAATCGTTAAGCCGGTCATACGGCATGATATTAAAAAGCACCGGGGTCATAATGTAAGGAATCACCGCCCTTATAATAATGACCGGTGTGGTTCGCAACGCCATGGCGGTAAGTACTGCTAAAGAACCCGGGCTGCCGGAGTGGTGTTGTGCTACTCCGGCAGTCAGTGTTATTCAGTCAGAGTTTGGTTGTTTTTTTATATAAATATTCTATTAATAGCTATAAAACGGGCGTGGGAACAGGGTGTTCTGATCGCCTGTTAAAGACATAATTTCGGGGCCGACATGATAATAATAAAAAACCGTCGCTTCTTTAGCGCCATATCGCTTGCTGTGTGTTGTACGGGTACAGCTCTCTCAGTTTCCTCAATGGCTGTTCAGGCCGAAACTCCGGTGGTTACCACTGTGCTGGATGAGGCACCGCCGCCCTGGGATGGCACTGTCCGGCAGGGAGCTGCGACTTCAGGCAGTACGCAGGGAGGCGGTATTGCCGAATGGTACCGCCAGCGGATGAGCCGGTCGAATCTGCCGGGGCAGCAGATACAGTCCTTACAGGCACGGGCCAATGGTGGCGATGCCAATGCTATGTATCAGCTGGGCATGCTTTACCAGAGTGGTCAGGGCGTTGCTGCGGATCAGGGCAGGGCTAGGCAGTTATTCGAGCAGGCGGCCAGAGCCGGGGAGCCTTCTGCGCAATATTCACTGGCACTGCTGTACCGGCAGCAAAATGATCCTTCATTACTTCAGCAATCGGTTAACTGGCAGCAAAAAGCCGCACAACAGGGGCATGTGGAAGCGCAGTACGGGCTGGGTATGCTGTATGCCAATGGTCAGTATGTACCACGTGATTTGTATAAAGCGCGTCACTGGCTGCAACAGGCAGTGGAACGTAATCACAGTATAGCGGGCCTGGCCCTGCAGGATTTGGGTAATGCGGCAGCAAGGCCGCAACAGGTGGCAGCAACTCCGGTGCCGCGTCTGCAGCCACAGCAACCACAGCAGGTGTCTGCGCTGACACCAATGCCGGAAGTGACTCCGCCACCGGTAGTAAGGCCGGTATCAGAGCCGGTTCAGGTGCAACAGCCTCAGGTCGAACAGCAGGAGTCCAGCGTCAGTCTGGAAGGGCAAAGCAGTGCTGAAATACGCCGGGCTGCTGAAAAAGGGGATATGTATGCACAGATGATGTACGGCGCATTACTTGAAGACGGAGCCGGCGGTGTGCAGCAGGATTATGCGCAGGCGATGCGCTGGTATCTGAAAGCCGCGAAGCAGGGGTACCCGAAAGCACAGCATAATCTGGCGCTGTTGTATGAGGATGGCAAAGGCGTGCCGCAGGATTATGCGCAGGCTGCAATCTGGTATAAAAAAGCAGCTGCCGAGGGGTTCTCTGAAGCTCAGAATAATCTGGCAGTTTTATATATTCTCGGTAATGGTGTTGAAGCTGACCGCAGCGAGGCGGAGCGTCTGTTGCGCCAGGCTGTTGCTCAGGGCAATGAAAATGCGAAGCGGAACCTGGATATGCTGATTAACGGGGAAGGTTAGCAGGTAGTTTCCATCCTTCTGCTCCGGCTGTTTTCGAAAGCGGTTTTGGAGTAACTTGACATCTGTAGCTATAATCGACGTATTAGTTAATTAGTCGGCAGCGGATGTTTTGAGTGAGCTATAAGTATCAGCAGTGCCCGGACTGTTTTGAGCTTAGCACAGCTGATCATGTGAGCTGTCCGTTCTGTGGTGCCGGTTTGCAACAGGTGAACTATCATCCGTGGCGGCGTTTTCTGGCACGTGCGGTAGATATGGCATTTATTCTTGGCAGCTGGGCTTTGTTGCTGGGGATTACGATTATCTGGTTTAACCCGTCTGCTGAAGAAATGGAAGTGTTTCAGCGGCGGGCGCTGTATTTCAATCATCCCTTATTGTCCTATTCTCTGCTGGCAATAATCTATATTTTCAGCGAAGCCCTCATGTTGGCGCTGTTTGGCAGTACGCCGGGTAAAAAACTGTATCGTATCAGACTGCTGTTCAGGGGTGGCGGTAAGCCTCCGTTCCGGGTGGCATTAATGCGTACTTTTATGATGTGGGTGGCCGGTATGGGTTTTGGTGTACCGCTGCTTAATCTGTATGCCCTTTACATCGCCCGCAGGCGTCTGGTCAAAACCGGGATGACTTTATGGGATGCCGGAGGTGGCTTTACTGTCAGGCATGATGCCTGGGGCGTTTTATACACGCTGTGGGTGATTTTTGTCTCTGCACTGGCTTATATCCTGTTAGTTAGTCTCTATAGCGGAGGCACCGGCTGAGATGGAGATAGTGTGTGCGGTTTCGGCTCTGGAGGACTTCAATCAGCAGTTTGGCGGGGTGGATGAAGTCTTTCTGCTGTCTTTTCTGATCAGTGTCGGAATAGCCGTGGTGCTGGCGCCGCTTTATCTGATGATTTATCAGGCTTTTGTCGCCATGCTGATGCATGTGAAAGATCCGCAGGCGGTTAATACTGCCACGGTGACTATACCTCATACCTATACGCCTTCGAATAATCTGCTGTCCGCTACCCACAAAGCAGATTTGCAGATGGTGATGAAATCACGTTACCGGCAGTTTAACCGTACTCTGTTGATTACACTGGTATTTTACACGCTATGCATGATGGTGCTGATGGTGTTATACGGGCCGGGCGAGTTCGGGCCGGAAGCCCGGTTGACACAGGGCTGGCTGGAAGAAAAGCTGGGATTCGCGGTGTTTGTGGTGATCATGGTGTTGCCGGTGTTGAATCAGCTGTTTCTGCCGGGCTGGCATCTGCGCATTATGGGCTTCTTACTGGCCATTTTCGTTCTCGGGATCGGGCTTAATGAAGCCTTTAGTGAGTCAGCTGAAAATGCAGAGGCTTTGCTGGATAATATCAGCCTGTTTTTGTTTATTTGTGTGGCATTAATCGGTTTTGCCATTCAGAAAGTCCGTAATGTTGCCGCACAGATTTCGATGGCGGTGCAGGTCTTTTTTATCAGTAGTTTTCTCTATGTGTTGATGCTCGATCTGCTGGGCAGTTGCCTGCTGACTCCGGTGTTCGGAGAGCTTAAGCAAACTCAGCTGGATATGCTGATCTTTTTTGCGCTTCTTGCTTATTTTCCGTTGTTGTACCTGATCTGGCGGGTGTTGATTTATTTTGTGCGGAAGATGGTCAGTGCTTATGACAAGGGTTATTACAGTGATTTCCAGTTACAAACCGTGCTCTGGCTGATGCTGATTACCCTGTTTATCGGTGCCGCAATCAGTGCGGATCAGTCCGGTGATAATGCGCTGGATCAGCGTTCTGCGTATGCCTTATGGGTGTTGTTAATGACAGTGGCGCTTTATCTGTTGCTTAACCGGCGCATACCTGCGTGGAAACCGGCGCACTCCTTGCTGTATCTGCGGGTCTTTGCGACGGACAAGTACAGTGAGTATCTGCTGGATTACGTGGCCAAACACTGGCGGCATATCGGACCGATTAATATGATTGGCGGGCCTGATTTTGCCCTGTTTAACCTGGATATCCGCGAGGCTTACTACCTGTTATTTAAGCGCACTGCCATCCACGAGCTGTTTATTGATGAGCCGGCGGTGCTGGAACAGCGGCTGGAAAACATGAGTTGTACCCCCAGCTCTGATCGCCAATATACCATTAACGAATTCTTCTGCACGGATAATATGTGGCAGCAGACAGTGGCCGAACTGGCGCAGCGTTCCGGTCATGTGCTGCTGGATTTGCGGGGCTTCAGTGCGGAGCGTAAGGGGGCGGAGTTTGAGCTGCATTTGCTGGCTGATATGGACTTGCTGAAGCACACCACTATTGTGGTCGACAGCCGTACCGACTGGGATGCAATCCGGCTGGCGCTGCAGGATCTGCCGGATGTTGTTATTCCGGATGAGTGTGTGCTGGAAATGAGAGGCAGCAGAATAAGTCATGACCTGTTGAGTTATCTGGGCAGGTAACTTATTTTTTGAGGACGGCGGAAATTTCACCCCGCCGTATTCTTCTCCACCCAGCGTGTTGCACCGCTGTCCAGGGTCTCATGCTTCCAGAATGGTGCATTATGCTTCAGCTCTTCCATGACCCAGCGACAGGCCTCAAAGCTGGCATTGCGATGCGCTGACCAGACTGACACCAGTACAATCGGCTCGCCGGGTAGAATATCACCCACCCGGTGCAGCAGCAGCACATGATCCAGTGACCATTTTTCAACGGCCTGTCCGGTAATGGCTTGCAGCTGTTTCTGCGTCATCGCCGGATAATGCTCCAGACGCATGGCCTGCACGCCGTCACCCTCATTAAAGTCGCGCATGGTGCCGATGAACAGGGCATTTGCCCCGCACTGGCTGGCGATAAATTCATCCCGTTGCTGAAAAGCAGTGAGCTGTGCGTAAGGATCAAATCCGTGTTCGTGGATTTCAATATGAATCATGCTCAGCCTCCGGTGACCGGCGGGAAGAAGGCTATCTCATCGCCATCCTGTACCGGAGTGCCCGCATCACAGTATTCCTGGTTCCGCGCCACCAGCACATTCTCCGGCATTTGTGTGTCATTGGTGGTCTGTTGCCAGAGCTGTGCGGTGGTCAGTCCTTCCTGCCAGTCCAACTGCAGACTGTTTTGTCCGGTGCGCTCACGCAGACTGGCAAAAAACAGTACTTTGATCATCAGAACCTCCCCAGTGGCTGGATAGTGACGGTATCGCCGGGCATCACGCCCGTATTGTCTTCCGGGAGCAGAATAAAACAGTTGGCGCGGCTCATCGAGGTCAGAATCCCTGAGCCCTGATGCCCCGCTTTTTCAACGCCCAGTGTGCCGTCTTCATTGCGGCTGTAGATGGCGCGGATAAACTCAGCACGTCCCGGTTTTTTGCGTAATTTATCCTTACAGACCGCGTTTATCTGCAACGGTTCATAGCGGGTTTCACCGGACAGCTTTAACAGGGCAGGCTGTACAAATAGCTGAAAGGTGACCATTACCGCCACCGGATTGCCGGGCAGACCAAAAAACAGTGCATCACCCAGCTTGCCAAAGGTCAGCGGGCGTCCGGGTTTGATGGCAATTTTCCAGAAGTTGATTTCGCCGAGTTTGTCCAGAATATCCTTGATGTAATCGGCTTCACCCACCGAGACACCGCCGGAGGTAATCACTACATCGGCATTGGCGGAAGCTTCACGGAATGCTGCTTCCATTAATTCAGGCTGATCCGGAACCACGCCCATATCGATAATATCCATGCCCAGTTGGGTAAGCAGGCTGTACAGGGTGTAGCGGTTGCTGTCATAAATGCAGCCACGCTCCAGCGGTTCACCAATCGAGCGCAGTTCATCGCCGGTTGAGAAAAAAGCCACGCGCGGTGCACGGTAAACTTTGGTTTCTGCTATTCCCAGCGAGGCCATCAGCCCCATATCTGCCGGTGTGACCCGCCGTCCGCGATGCAGGACACTCTGTCCGGCCATAATATCTTCACCGGCCTGACGCACATTCTGGCCCGGTTTGTGGCCGGTGCCGATTCTGATGCGAATATCGGTTAATAATTCGCTGTGCTCCTGCATCACCACGCAATCTGTGCCGTCCGGCATAATCGCACCGGTCATAATCCGCACACATTCACCGGGATGACAGATACCGTTAAACGGCTGACCGGCCAGTGCTGTACCGATAATCCGGTACTCCTGCGGGTGGTCGGTTGGCAGGTCAGCACTGGCCAGCGCATAACCATCCATGGCGGAATTGGTGTGTGCCGGTACATTCAGTGGTGAGACAATATCCTCGGCCAGCACTTTGTCCAGTGTGTCACGCAACGGGCGTTTACAGCTGGCCTGTAGTGCGGTAACGGCATCCATCAGGCGCCGGCGGGCTTCGGTCATGCTCAGGCTGTCCGGGTCACTGGCATCTGCACAACTCGCTGCAGTTTTGATCTCAGTGCTGATTTCAGTGTCACCTGTAGCGGTAGCAGCGGGTTGTTGTTTGTTGAGGATGTTTTCCATAATAAAGCGGCTGACGGTCTCCGGTTGATTCAGATCCAGCCGTGGAATATTACGGATTCCGGCGGGTAAATCCAGCGGCTCGTCACTGGCAACGGCAATAATGCCCGGATCATCCGGAAACAATAGCGGTTTGTTGAGCGAGGGGCGATAAGCCTCAATTTTCGGGTAGTTTTCGTGTTTGAAGCCCTCGACCAGAATCAGGTCAGCACAATCGTTATTGACCAGTTTCAGGGTTTCCTGCAACGAGGGCTCTTTCTGAGTGTGGCACTCCTGCATAATAGCCACCCGGGTACTGGCGGCCAGAATAACCTGATCAGCACCGGCTTCACGAAAGCGATAACTGTCTTTACCGGGTTTGTCCAGCTCAATGCTGTGATGACCGTGTTTGATGACCGTGAGCTGCAGGCCCTCACGTTTTAACAGCGGAATGATCTGTGCCATGAGTGTGGTTTTGCCGGTGCCGCTGTAAGCACAGATGCCAACGATAGGTGGTGTACCCGGGCGTTTCTCCATGGCCAGCTTTTGTGCCGGGGTGTTGATATTGCGGAACACTCCGGCGACATCGGAAAAGTCAGCCAGCGCGATTTTGTGCTGCGCATACCAGATGTCAATTTTACGTCCGCCGTTCTCCATAAAGGCCTGCAGGCTGGGCAGCAGGCGTACCGGAAGCAGGGCGTGTACCGGCTGCAGACGTTGTCCGTCATGGGCAACCGCGATATCTGCTTCGTCACGCTGCAGGGCGCTGATCAGCCGCTGCAGCATATCGGGGGCGATTTTTGGCGCATCGCAGGGCACAGTCATGATCCAGCCGGTCTGCGCATGTTGCATCGCGGTAGAAAAACCGGCCAGCGGGCCCTGGTAATTACCGACCTGATCTTCCACCACCGGTACGCCGTAACGCTGATAATGTTCAATATTGCGGTTGGCATTGATCATCCGCTGCCCGGTTTGCGAGCGCAGGCTGTTCAGCAGATATTCCACCAGCGGGCGTCCGTTCAGGATCATCAGGCCTTTATCCTGACCTCCCATGCGACGGCCTTGTCCGCCGGCGAGAATGACGCCGGTAATATTGTCTGTGTGCAGCGGGCCTGACAGGTTGTTATCGTTGTTGCTCATCCGAAGATCCATAGGTGTTAAGCGACAGCGTTAATGGTAACAGGTGCTTCAGTAACAGGGCTAATTTGTTGTTTGTCCAGATGCAAAAAACGGGTCGCAGCACTTTTGAACTGCTGCGGATCATGGGTGGCAACCAGCAATGCAATATTCTCCCGGCGCAGCTGCTGCAGCATGTCCAGTGTCTTTTTGCGGCCTTCCGTATCCATACTGGCAGTGGGTTCATCCAGCAGCAGTGCCTGCGGGCTGCGTAACAGGGCGCGGGCAATGGCGACCCGCTGACACTCCCCACCGGACAGGCTTTTGGCATTACTATGGATAATATCTTCCAGACCCGCCCACTCGGTAATCCGGGTGATCCGGGACTGGCGTTCGGCGCGGGGCATGCTGACCGGCAGGGCAAAGTTAAGGTTATGCAGCACATCGCCGGAGAACATAAAAGGTTGCTGGTGCAGATACATAACCCGGCTTTGCAGGGTGCGCCGGTATTCACGCCAGCTGTAACTGTGTCGTTGTTGTTCGATCTGTACTTCAATGTGGCAGCTGTCCGGTTTTTCCAACCCCGCGAGAATGCGCATCAGCGTGGTTTTACCGGTGCCGTTTTTGCCGGTGAGTAACACGCACTCGCCAGTTTGCAGGGTCAGTTCGGTATCGCTGAGGATCTGGCGTTTGCCGAAGCGTTTATTGAGTCGGGTGAATTTGATGATGGTTTTCACGGTGCAATATGCCCCCGCCCCTGAAAGTAATGCAGCGACAGATTAAGCGCAAAAGACATCACCAGCAATACAATTCCCAATGCGATGCCTTGTGCAAATTCACCCTTGCTGGTTTCCAGAGCAATAGCAGTCGGGATGTTGCGGGTGTAATTCAGAATATTACCACCCAGCATCATCGAGGCGCCCACTTCGGCGATAATACGCCCGAATCCGGCCAGAAACGCGGCCATCAGCCCGAAACGTATTTCAAACAGAATGGCAAAGAATGAACGGCTGAGAGAGGCCCCCAGCATGCGGGCAGTTTCCCAGGCACGGCGGTCAGAACCCTGCAGGCTGGAGTGACTCATGGCAACCAGCAGCGGGAATACCAGTGCAATCTGGCCGAGTACCATCGCGGTTTGGGTGAATAATAAGCGCCAGTCACCCAGCGGCCCCTGACGGGAAAGGATGATGTATAAGGTCAGGCCAACCACCACCGCCGGTACGGAAAGCAGGGTGGAAAAAACCGAAATCAGAAAGCGCCGTCCCGGAAAGTTGCCATAAGCAAGGGCAAAAGCCAGTAACAGGGCAGGGGGAATGGCAATCGCCATCGCGGTCATCGAAACACGGAAGGAAATACCGACAATATTCCAGAGAGCCGGGTCGCCGCTGAACAGAAGCTGCAGCGCATTCAGTGTGTGGTGGGCCAGTGTTTCCATTGCTGTTTTGTATCCCCCCCCATCCCAGCCTTCCCCCGCAAGGGGGGGGGAAGGAGCCGGTCATACCTTACAGCTTAGTTGGATACTGAAAGTATAGCTCCCTTCCCCCCTTGCGGGGGTAAGGGCCGGGGAAGGGGGCAACCTTACGCTGCCTTGTCTTCTGCTTCCTCGTCTTCTCCGGCGCTGGGGATAAACAGTTGTTTGCCGTTAATCTTGAAGTCGCCGATCAGCTTCTGACCTTCCTCAGAAACTATCCAGTCGATCAGTGCCTGTGCCCCGGCATGATTGGTGTCAGGGTATTTTTTAGCACTGACAGCCATAATGCCATAGGGGTTAAACAGGGTTTCATCACCTTCCAGTACGATTTGCAGCGGTGATTTATCCATGTAAGCCAGCCATGTGCCGCGGTCGGTCAGGGTATAGGCTTCCAGCTCACCAGCCATTTGCAATACTTTGCCCATGCCCTGGCCTGCTTCACGGTACCATTCGCCTTCCGGTTTGACATCTGCTGCGGCCCATAAGGATTTTTCTTTCTTATGGGTGCCTGAGTCATCACCGCGTGATACGAATACAGATTTGGCCAGTGAAATCTTTTTCAACGCTGCCGCTGCAGTCTCACTTTCTTTTACCAGCGCCGGGTCACTTTCCGGGCCAACCAGCACAAAGTCGTTATACATGACGCCGTAGCGTTTTTCGCCATGTCCGTCGGCAACAAATTTATCTTCTGCTGCACGGGCATGAACCAGGACAACATCAACGTCACCATCCTCGCCCATTTTCAGCGCCTTGCCGGTGCCGACGGCGATAACCTGAACCTCATAGCCGGTTTTTTCCTGAAACACCGGCAGAATTTCTTTCAGCAGGCCGGAGTTATCGGTACTGGTGGTGGTTGCCATTTTCAGGATCGGATTTTCCGGTTTCGGGGTTTCTGCCTGAGCCGGCATTACAACTGCCGCAGACAATAGTAGAGTGGCAAAAAGTTTTTTCATCAATGACCTCCTCTGGTCAACCTTATATCAGTTTGTATAGGGTGGAATAGTCAGCAGAGAATGAACTGTGGGTCTAAAGCATTCATCATAATCAGACTGAATCCTGCATGCAGATAATCCGCTACTGACTATTCCTGTGTCTTGGCTCAATTTTCGTGTTCGTATATGAGCGTGCTTTGAAGTGGGAATATAATCGGAAAAAATCTGTTTTTCTACAGTAAATTTTACGTAATTATTTGTGATATGCGTTATATTGTCCCTGTTTTGTGTTGATATGTTGGGACTATTTGTCTATGCAGTCTGTATTAATCCTTGATGATGAGCCGGGAATTGTATCGTTTCTGGGGAAGGGGCTGGAAGGCCGCTTTGGTATGGTGGAGACTGCCGGTGATTTGCAGCGGGCCGGTGAGCTGATGGAGCGTTGTCATTTTGATCTGATTATCTCTGATATTCGCCTGCCGGATGGGTGCGGAATAGAGTGGGTGAATCGGTTTCGTGAGCAGGGCTATGGAGTGCCGGTAATTTTCATTGCTGCTTACGCTGACTTAAATACTGCGGTTGAGGCGCTGAGGGCAGGGGCGGTGGACTTGCTGCTTAAGCCATTGCGGCTGGATCAGATAAAGACTGCGGTGGATCGTTGCCTGGAACAGGAGCCGTTACGCTTTGAAAATAATGCCTTCCGGCGTCAGCCTGCACAGGATTACGATGTCTCCAGCATGATTGGTGAATGCCGTGAGGTGATGGGGGTTTGTGAGATCATTAAACACGTGGCTCCGATGCCATCGACGGTGCTGATTGAAGGGGAGACCGGAACAGGCAAAGAGCTGGTCGCACGGGCAATTCATCAGTTGAGTCAGCGTAAGGGTAATTTTGTCTCAATCAATTGTGGCGGAATGAGTACGGAATTACTGGAAAGTGAATTGTTTGGCCACATCAAAGGTGCGTTTACCGGTGCGCATCAGGCTCGTGAGGGTTTATTCAGCTACGCTAATGACGGTACCCTGTTTCTGGATGAGGTGGGTGAAATGCCAATGCAGATGCAGGTAAATCTGTTACGGGTATTGGAGGAGCGTAAAATCCGCCCGGTGGGTTCGAATGTGGAAACTGCGTTGGATGTGCGTATTCTTGCTGCCACTAATCGTAATCTGGGAGATGAAGTCAAGGCCGGTAATTTTCGTGAGGATCTTTACTACAGGCTGAACGTGTTAAGTATCCGCATGCCCCCGTTGCGTGAGCGGCAGGGCGATATGAAATTGCTGGTACAGCATTTTGCCGACAAGCTGTCAACGGAGCTTGGCGTTGCCCGTCGTAGTTTTGGTAAGCAGGAAATTGCCCGCTTACAGGAGTATCGCTGGCCGGGAAATGTGCGGGAACTGAAGAATGTCATTGAACGGTCGCTGTTGCTGGGTGTAATGCCCAGTCAGTGTCTGGCTGATGCGGTCAATGTACCCTCAGCGTCCGGTGGTGATGCCGGTGAGCCGGACAGCCTGTTACTTGGGGATGTGGAAAAGCAGCATATTCTCAAAGTCCTGAAGCTGCAGGATGGCAATAAATCTGCTGCCGCCCGTTTGCTGGGTATTTCCCGTAAAACCATGGAGCGAAAATTGAAGGTTTGGGGTATGTTCTGATATTTTAGGCTGATTAATAAATAACATTTATAATTTAGATTGATTGTGTTAATTTCAATCCAGTGAACCTGGGTGTTCACCTACCCCATAAGAAAAATAAAGAATAAGACCAATGCATAATAAAATTTTAAGTAAAAAAACAGCCGCATCTTTGTGCGGACTGGTATTCCTTTCTCTCAGTAGTGTTGTCCGTGCTGCGGACGGCGAACTGGAATACCGTATTGCCTGGGATCATTCCTCACAACACTATCAGGTTTTTATGCGCCCTCTGTCGACTCCGGCAAATGATCTGAGTTTGTCGGCGCAGGTGACAGTGAAAGTGCCCTATGTCGATGAAGCGAGCAGTTTCAATTCCGCGCAGGTCATCAGTTATATTCCCGGAGTGACCTGGACACTATCTTCCGAAGTGCATGGTCCTGACGAGGCACCGGGATACTCCTATCTCTCGTTCACCATGGAGGCCACTGATCTTCGTGCATTTGCCTGGCAGGCCAATAAAGAGATTGAGGTGTTTTCTTTTAGTAATCAGTCAGCTTGCCTGGGGAACGCAACCTTAATTAATAATCTGGCCGACCCTTTTAATCAGTTACCCAACTCTGAAAGTACCAATCCCGGTAACAGCTTCAGTAATCTGGGGTGGGGGGAGTTTAACGATAACGATTATAAGGGTAATTACGGGAGTGTGGCCGCTGATTGTACGCCGGTTAGTATTGACGCGGATGGTGATGACCTTACTGATGCTCAGGAAAGTGCACTGGGAACCGACCCGCAAAAACCGGATAGTGATGGTGATGAGATCGATGACGGCGATGAAGTGGTAGACCCTGAAAATCCGCTGAACACGGATGGCGACGATAAAATCAATGCGCTGGATAACGATGATGACGGCGATGGTATTCTGACTGCAGATGAAAATTATAATGGCGGCACACCGTTGGATGATGATACTGATGGTGATCAGGTGCCGGATTATCTGGATGCTGATGATGACGGTGATGGTATTCCTACCGCTGAAGAAAATGGTAACGGCGGCCAGCCGGATAAAGATAATGATGGTATGCCGGATTATCTGGATGCTGAGGATGGTGTCAGGGTTAATGTCCGCGCTTTTCTGCAGGGTGCTTATCAGGCTTCTGCCGGGTTGATGCGTGATGACCTGCGCTCCAAAAGTCTTATTCCGGCTGGTCAGCCTTATAATGTTTCGGGTTTGTATCAGGGAAGTGAGCGGATTACAGCGGCTGTTTCCGGGCAGACCGGTGGCAATGCTATGGTGGACTGGATGTTAGTCGAGTTGAGAGCAGCTGCTGATCCGTCCCTGCTGGTTGCTGCGCAGGCGGTCATCGTACAACGCGATGGTGATTTGGTCAGCAGTGATCGCGGTGATAATAATCTCGCTTTTATTGTGCCGCCGGGAAATTACTACCTGGCCGTCAGGCACAGGAATCATCTGGGGGCGATGACCGCATCCGCGCTGGCGCTGGCGTATGAGCCGGTGATGGTGGATTTTACTCTTGCCGATACTGCGTTGTATGGTAATTATGCCCAGTTGAGTTCCGGAGCCGTGCGGGTGCTTTATGCCGGTGATGCCACAAAAGATAAGCGGCTGATCTCAGACGGTCCGGGCAACGAGCGTATCGAAGTTCTGACGCAGGTTCTGACCGACCCGGAGAATCCGGAGCTCAGTTTTAATTACTTGTCACTGGGCTATCATGAAACGGATGTGACTCTGGATGGCTATACGCTTTATTCCGGCCCCGGAAATGATGTGAATGTAATCACCGGGAATGTATTGTTGCATCCGGAGAACGAAGGTTTTAGTTCGAACTTCATCATTCGGGAGCAGATTCCGCAGTAGTTAGTTATACCCCCCGGACAGGCAGCAGGTAGCTCAACCTGCTGCCTTGTCTTTCTTTCCTGACTCCTTCGCTTGTTTGTTTCTACAAAACGGGATTTTTCTGTTGGTTTCCTGCCTGACTCATAACTCTGTTGTTGACTATGTTATTGGTCAGCTGCTTAAAAAATTAACGTTTGATTCAGTATGCTCTTACTAGAATGCTCCACTTGAGAAACCAACGTTATACAAAATTATAAGAGTATACGGCTGTCATTCAGAGGCGGGGTGCGGATTTTTCCGGTAATCGTTGTTGCGCAGCTATGATAAAAACAAATAAGGGATTCTATCCATGTTATTCCGGGGTCATTTCAGTCGCTTTGCTGTCAGCGTTCTGCTGTTTTTTCTTTCTGTGGTTTTTGCTCAGGCGCAGGCAGAACCAACCTTAAGTGTAGGTCCCTTTAATGCGACTCTAGACGATGGTTCTTTGCCTTTGTTCCCAGGTACGCTGGATGGTTCAGAACCTTTTAATGTTCTGGGTAACTGTACAGGTGTTACGGATACAGCGATAGAAGGCGAAGACTGTGGCGGAGGTAATGGGGTTGTCCGAACACAGGATGTGGTATCCCATGTGTGGTCGGTAACGGCGGATAACTATGATCCAGGAGCACCCAATTTAACCGATGTGGTTATTGAGCAAACGATCAAGCCTTCTGGTACAACAGCATATGCCCAAACGCTGGATAAGGCAGAAATATCTTTTGAAGCTATTCCTGTGGTGTGTATGCCAATTGCTGGTGGTGGTATAAATCCACCTTCCGAAATTATTGATAATGGTGATGGTTCCTGGACACTACGTTGTAACCTGGGTGAATTTACGGAAGGTCAGCAAAAATCGTTTACTGCAACGGTAAAGATTTCGGGTCAATCGCTAAATGGTTCTGAGTATATCTCCAGTCAACGTGTTTATTCCTGGGACGCTGATGGCAATCCCAATGCTGTGGAAGCAACGTATGCAGATGTTGGCCCCATCAAAATTTCAGCGCAACCGGCTTATGACTTAGTGCGTTCGATTTCACCAACTCAGGGTTTTTATAATCGTGATGTTGTTTATCGTGCAATGAAGGATTTGGATGGTGATGGTGCCTTAGATACTGAGCCGGGTTATCAATTCTATGGTTTGATTCGTTTGGCTGCTGCCAGAAAAACCGGTATCGAAGCTATCCAGCAGCCTTATACTTTTCAGGATGTCTACTCTGCCACGGCTTTGTCTGAGTCTGGTGCTCCCTATGATCTGGAAATGTATGTGACAGAATGTCGTGATAATCCAAGCCACTGGGGGGGGGAGATTTTTGGTAATGAAACTTACTATTTGTCATACCCTGATTATCCCGAGTACCACGCAATAAATTCCGGTACTTGTACATTTGATCGAAATAACCCAGCAGATCCAACAGCTCTGGATTTTACCGTAACGATCAATGAAGCGGATTTATCGGGTAATCGTTATCCAACAAAAGCGTTTGGCAGTGTCGATTTATCAGCCGGACCTTACTACGCAGTGAGTCATCGTGTGCAATATTGGGTGCCATTCCGTTCGATCGATATGAGTGACGGGGTAATGGATGACCAGGGTAGTGTGTATCTCTCCGATGTTTTAAATGATTTTGATCCCGATAGTGTGTCTGGTGTTTCCAACTATGGTGATGATTTGGAGCCGGGTTATAACGGTGCGGCAATGGACGGTTTGAGGGGTAACAATCGCCTAGGGCCAACTGAATTGTTATTAACAATACGCGGGAGTTTTTCTAAGAGAAATCTAGCTACTGCGAATGATGTCATGACTGGTTATACCTATCCAGGTTCCGGCTATCATGCGGGTGATGGTGAATACGAGCCAGGGCAAGCCTATCTGGGCTGGGTTTATTACGAGAATAACGGTACGAAAGAGTTTTATAACCCGAGAGCATGTGATGTCTTCGATAATACGGTGCAGTATTTGACCGATCGTAGTGATACGGGCGCTACAGCAGGGACTTATGCCTATGTGGGAACGTATGCGCCGAATGGCTTTGATTATACTAATTACCTCGTTGAATATGCTCATGTCAATTTGACGGGCGACAATCCATTGGATATCGATGGGGATGGTCAAACCGATTACGATATTACTACTGGGCGATATTCTGGAACATGGGAAGCTGCCAGAGCTGCACGCTGTGATGATGATGCCCCTGTTGCAGGTTGGTTTGCTGATCCTAATGCGGTTCCCGGTGGATTGAATGAGGTCAATGCGGTAAGAGTAAGATTGACGGATGCCGCAGCCGCTGCTGGCGTAACGTTTGAGCCGGGTCAAAGTATGCGCCTTGGAGTGCCTTTGAAGTTGCGTGATACCTTCTATGGTGGTCCTTACGCAAATCAACAGATTCCGGTGGGTACCGTTGTAGCCAACTTTGGTAGTGTGCGTTCGGATAATTGGGCAAGTGGTTGGACAACACGAAATTATCAACCCTCACCAGAAACAGGACATGTTGACGGTGATCGCGTTACATTAACACGTATAAAAACAATACTGGATTCAGAGTCTATTACGCCAGAGGCGGCTCCGGGCAATACCGCTTCTACATTGGCGGGCGATCAGATTGTTTGGAAAATCAGTAGTGCTGTGCAATCGACAATTCCTGAACCCTCCGATGCTGAAAACTTAAGAATCATTAGCGTATTACCGCCAGAAGCAACGTATAACGGTAGTTGTACCTTGGCTCAGGAAGGTGGTACTGCACCGAGTCTGGTTGAATACAATACAGACAAGGATGGTAATCCTGCTCCAGGTTATACGCGTTTGACCTGGAATTTTGGTGATGTCACCGCAAATACACCAATACCACCGCGTATTCTCTGTACTGATACCGATTCATTGGCAGAAAATGGCACTTCGGTTGTCATGTATTCTGAAATTCGTGCCGATAATGTCATTACCGCTTTATCTGTGCGTTCTGATGATCACACGATTAAGTTAGAACAAACGGGTTCTATTCAGGTGTCCAAAAAGGTAGATATGCCGCTGGATGACCAGAATGATGATCAAGTCTATACAATTGCCTGGTCGAACTTTGCTCCTTCTTTTGGTGTCGCCGCTCCAACCATTATTGATGTTTTCTCATTTACTTCGGGTAATGGTGATGGTGATGCGAAGGATGCGAATGGTGATCCTGTCAGTTTATCAGCCAGAACGCCTGAATCGGATTTTCACGGCAAGTTTGAACTAACCGGTGCGCCAACGATTTCCTGGCTGGATGGTTCAGTACCAGATACGGGAGCCGGTGATCCGGATGCTGAACTGGGAACCTGGTATTACTCTGCGGATGCACCGGAAACCATCGATTACAACCCGGATGAAAATGCTGCAGCAGGCACAACCAACTGGTGCCTGGAAGCGGACTTTGGCTCGGGTAGTTGTCCGGCTGATTTTGCTGCGGTTACAGCAATTAAATTTGTTTCCAACTATGGTTTGGTGAAAGATGGTGATCCGCGCCAGGGTATGAAAGCCACTTATACCATGCAGGCCGGTGATCCGAATGATCCAACCTCGACAGACATTAACCTGCCGGGAGATATTTATACCAACCGTTTTACTTTTGATTCTGCGACACTGCCTGCAGATCAATATTTGCGCTCCAACAACGTTTCAGTACAGATTGCCGCATTCTCGATTGGTGATTTGATTTTTGCGGACGTGAACAGCAATGGTAAATATGAAGCTGGTGTCGATGGCGTTGTGCCTAATGGCGTGAAAGTCGAACTTTACAAAGTGGCTGATGACGGTTCTGAAGCTAAAGTGCGTGAAACAACGACCGGCCTGTTAGGTCCGGGGCGTTATCTGTTTGAACCACTGGCATCGGGCAGTTACTACATAAAAATTCCGGCCACTGAATTCCAGCCGGGCGGTAAACTGGTTGACTGGGAGCTTGCCCCGCCAACCGGAACCGATAAAGAAAATGATGATGCCAATGAACCGGTGGATCAGCATGGTTACAGTGAAACCACGCCAATTGCTGTGGGTGTGCGTACCGGCACCATGACCTTGTCGGCCAACCCGCCGCCTCCGGGTGGTATCCCGACCGGTAACGAACCGACCGGTGATAATGTATTGCCGATTAATGACCCCACCGGTGACGACTTCTCCAACCTGACGCTGGATATTGGCCTGAAATCACCCCTGTCCAGTATCGGTAATATCGTCTGGACAGATGCCAATAACAATGGTTTGCAGGATGTCAGCGAAGTGGGGCTGTCAAATGTGACCGTAAACCTGCTGGATGGTGACGGTAACCAGTTGCAAACCACCCGCACCGATAACAATGGTTATTACAACTTCAGTGGCCTGGCTGCTGGTGATTATATTGTTGAGGTAGTCAAGCCGGCCAGCTATGACTTCTCGCCACAGGATGCCGGGGCGGATGATACCGCAGACTCTGATGTTGATACCGGTACCGGGCGAACCACTGCCATCACCCTGCCATTTGGTCAGCATGATACCCAGTGGGATGCCGGTTTGTATCCGCTGGGCAGTATCGGTGACCGGGTGTGGATTGATACCAACAGTGATGGTGCACAAAACCTGACCGAAACCGGCGGCATTGCAGGGGTGAATATTACCCTGAAAGACAGTGCCGGTAATGTGGTCAAAACAGCCACCACCGATGCGGATGGTAAATATCTGTTTACAGACCTGCCGCCGGGCGAATACACCGTGGATGTGGATGATACCAATCCGCCACTGGATGGTTATAACCTGACCACTGCCAATGATCCGTATGTCGTTTCGCTGGCGGCAGGTGAGAACCATCGCGATGCAGATTTCGGTTATGTTAATTACGCCAGCGTCGGTGACCGGGTCTGGCATGACCTGAATGGTAACGGGGTGCAGGATGCCGGTGAGCCGGGTATTCCGGGTGTCACCGTGCAGTTAATGGATGCAACCGGCGGTACCATCCTGAAAACCACCGCAACGGATGCTGCGGGTAACTATCTGTTTAATGACGTGGTGCCCGGTGAGTATGTGATTGGGTTTGTTAAGCCGGAGGCTTATCAGGATTTTGTTACCGCAAATACACCGGATGATGCGACTGATTCCGATGCCACACCGGGTACCGGGCGCACGGCTACCTTTACCCTGGCTGCGGGTGAAGACCGTACCGATATTGATGCCGGTTTATATCAGTCAGCTACTGTGGGTAATTTCCTGTGGCTGGATGAAAACGGTGATAATTTGCAGACTGCCGGTGAGCTGGGTCTGGAAGGCGTATCTGTGCAACTGTCCGGTACGTTGGGTAACGGTGTTACTTTTACCCCGGTAACCGCAGTGACAGATGAAAACGGACAGTATCAGTTTAGCGGGCTGTATCCGGGTGACTATATCGTTACCTTTAATGACAGCGGTTTCGTGACGGCAGATCAGGGCAGTGATGACACTCTCGACAGCGATGTTGCTGCCAATGGTACAGCAGCGGTGACGCTGGCTTCCGGTGATGATAACCAGACTATTGATGCCGGTATTGCTGCTGCATCAGTCACCGGACGGGTATGGATTGATAATAATACCGAGAATGCCATTGATGAAGGCACTGCTGCCGAGCAGGGTGTGGTCGGTGTCACCATCAAGCTGATTGACCCGGCAACCGGGGATGCGGTGGCGATGACCACCACCGGTGTGGACGGTATTTATAGTTTTACCGGGGTGAATCCGGGCAGTTATCTGATTGAGGTGGTGGAACCAGCCAATATGGGCTTTGTCACTCAGGATCAGGGCGATGACCTGTCTGACAGTGATGTTAATCCGGCTACCGGACGTACTGAGCCGTTCACGCTGAATGCGGGTGATCATGTTACCGATCTGGACGCCGGTATTGAGCCGGGTTCGCTGGGTGATCACGTGGCGCTGGATCTGAATAATAACGGGATTCAGGATGCCGGTGAGCCGGGTGTGGCCGGGATTGAAGTTATCTTGCTGGATAGCGGCGGCAATCAGGTGGCCAGTCAGACGACTGATGCGACCGGTTTCTATAATTTTACCGGTGTGGTACCGGGCAACTATACCGTGCACTTTGCAGTACCGGCCAATATGAGTCTGGCGACTGCTAACGCGGGTACCGATGACACGATTGACTTTGATCCGGATGCATCGGGTAATGTCACCGTAGTGGTAGTGTCGGGTAAGGGTAACCAAACCATTGATGCCGGTATTGTTCCGGCGACACTGGGTGATTACGTCTGGTTCGATGAAAATGGTAATGGTGTTCAGGATGCCGGGGAAGTTGGTGTTGCCGATATTCCGGTAACACTGGTGGATGCTACCGGTGCTGATGTGCTGGATGCTGCCGGTAACCCGGTCACCACGGCTACAGATAGTAGCGGGGCATACAGCTTCAATGTCATGCCGGGTACCTATGGCGTGAAATTCACCCTGCCGCAGGACATGACCTTTACCACACAAAATGTTGGCGGTGATGATGCCACTGATTCCGATGCTGATCCGGCTACCGGGCTGACGCAGACAGTTACGCTGGATTCCGGTGATACGGACAATACCCTGGATGCCGGTATTGCCGCCGCAGTTGTCAGCGGAACTGTACTGTCTGACGCCAATGGTAACGGTACGCAGGAAGCCGGTGACAGTGGTGTTGGCTCAGTCGCGGTGAGGCTGTCCGGTATTGATCTGCTGGGGCAGCCGGTGGAAATGACGGTGCTCACTGATGCGAATGGTGATTATCAGTTTAATGTCCTGCCGGGCACTTATGACATTATTGCCACTAATCCGGCCGGAACCACCTCCAGTGGTGCTGAACAGGGTACGCTGGGCAGTACGGTCATTAACGATGACATTATCAAGGTAACCGTTAAAAGCGGTGAAACTTCGGCACAGAATGATTTCCTGGATTATGTGCCAGCCAGCCTTAGCGGACAGGTGCGTGATGATCAGGACGGTGATGCTGATCTGAGTACGGCGACTGATCCGGGTATTGCCGGCGTTGAAGTGATTCTGTGGCGCGATAATGACGGTAATGGTACCCCGGATGTGGTGTATGCCAATACCACTACCAACTCCAGCGGTGACTACAGCTTTAGCGATTTGCCGCCGGGCAACTATGTGGTGGTTGAAACCGATCCTGATCCGTATGCTTCAACAGCGGATACGGACGGCGCGAATAATAACCGTATCAACGTGGCACTGGCTTCCGGTGAGAGTAGTCCGGGGCATGATTTCCTCGATACGCTACCCGCCAATATTGCCGGTCAGGTACGTAAGGATGAAGACCGTGATGCTGATCTGAATGATACCGAGGCGGGAATTTCCGGTGTCACGCTGACGCTGTACACCGACCCGAACGGTGACGGTAATCCGGATGACGGTACTGTCGTCACCAAGACAGTGAGCAACGCGCAGGGTAACTATCAGTTTAATAATGTACTGCCCGGTGATTATGTGGTGGTGGAAACCGATCCGCAGGCTTATGAGTCGATGGCTGATGTCGGCGGTGCCAATGATAACCGGGTGCCGGTCAAGCTGTTATCCGGTACGGATAATACCGGCAATGATTTCCTCGATGCCTCACAGCTCGGTAGCCTGAGTGGTACCGTTTGGACGGACAGCAATGTTGACGGTGTGCGTGATGTTGGCAGCGAAAGTGGTATCCCGAATGTCACGGTGCTGGTTACCGGTCCGGCGGGTAATGTGGTGGCGACACTCACTACCGATGCTAATGGTTTTTATGAGGCGACGGATTTACCGGCCGGGAACTATACCGTAACAGTAGTGACTTCAGGGCTGCCGGAAGGTGCGCTGCAAACCGGTGATCCGGACAGTTCTAAAGACCATCAGACGGTGGCGGCTGTGGTGGCTGGTGCCGGCACTGATGATCTGGACTTCGGCTATATGAGCGCGGCGTCTGTTGGTGACACAGTCTGGCACGACCTGAACGCCGATGGTGTGCAGGATGCTGATGAGCCGGGTGTGGCGAATGTGGCAGTTAAGTTGCTGGATGGTAGCGGAACTGTCGTGGCGACCACGACGACCGATACTAATGGTTACTACCAGTTTGATGGCCTGTCACAGGGCGACTATCAGGTGGTTGTGGTTAAGCCGGAAAATTATCTGACTTTCTCCGCAGCGGCGCAGGGCGGTGATCCGGCTAAAGACTCCGATATTACTGATGCGGCAGCAGGCAGTACCGCAGTGTTCAGTCTGGCTCCCGGTGAGGATAAGCCGGATCTGGATGCCGGTTTGCTGATGCCTGCCAGCCTGGGTGACCGGGTTTGGTTTGATACCAATGGTAACGGTGTGCAGGATGCTGAAGAGCCGGGAGTAGCCGGTGTTAGTGTTGCCCTGACCGATGCTGACGGCAATCCGGTTGCCACGCAGACCACCGATGCAGCCGGTCACTACCTGTTTGAGGGGCTGGCACCGGGTGATTACACCGTGGCTTTCATCCTGCCTGCGGGCATGGCCTTTACCGCGCAGGATCAGGGCACTGATGATGCCAAAGACAGTGATGTGGCTGCCGGTGGCGTTGTTGCTGTGACCCTGGCTTCCGGGGAGAAAAACCGCTCGCTGGATGCCGGCGTGTTACCGGCTGAAATCACCGGACGGGTCTGGATTGATAACGATGCCCGCAATAATCTGGATGACGGTGTTGCCGGCGAAGATGGTGTGGTCGGGGTGAATGTCAACCTGATTGATACCGCAACCGGTAATGCGATTCTGACTACTACCACCGGTGCGGATGGTATCTATACCTTCAGCGGCGTTCCGGCGGGTGAATATGTTATCGAAGTGGTGGAGCCGGCTAATATGGGCTTTGTCACCCCGGATCAGGGTAGTGATGATGCCGTTGACAGCGATGTTGATGTCCAGAATGGCCGCAGCCCGGCCTTTACCGTGAATTCCGGTGACAGCATTACCGACATTGACGCCGGTATTGAACCGGGTGAACTCGGTGACCGTGTCTGGCTGGATGAAAATAACAATGGCCTGCAGGATAGTGGTGAGCCGGGTGTGGCGGATGTTGTGGTCAATCTGGTCGACAGCAATGGCACAACGGTAGCGACACAGCAGACTGATGACAGTGGTTTCTATAATTTCACGGGTATCTTGCCGGGCGATTACACTGTGAACTTCACTCTGCCAGCCGGTATGGATTTTGCCGAACAGGATCGCGGCACCGATGATACGCTGGATTCGGATGTTGATGTCAGCAATGGTAATGTCGGTGTGACCGTGGTTTCCGGTGTCGGGAATCAAACCACTGATGCCGGGGTGATTCCGGCCACCATCGGTGACAAGGTCTGGTTTGATACCAATGGGGATGGTTTGCAGGACAATACAGAAACCGCTCTGGCCGGAGTTACTGTCAATCTGCTGGATGATAACGGCAATCCGGTCAATGATGCTGCCGGTAATCCGGTGACTACCATGACCGATGAAAATGGTTTGTACAGCTTTACCGTCTTGCCGGGTCGTTACGCGGTCGAAGTTGAATTGCCGCAGGGTGCAGCGCTGACCCAGCAGGATGCCGGAGATGAGGCGAAAGACTCCGATGCTGATCCTGCCACACGGCAGACGGCGCCGGTGACAGTGGTTTCCGGGGATAACCTGACCAGGCTGGATGCGGGTATTCAGCCTGCAACGATCAGCGGATCTGTGATCGTCGACAATAATGCCAACGGTACGCAGGATGCGGAAGATACTGTTCAGTTGCCGGGCGTGACAGTCACTATTACCGGTACTGATGTATTTGGCAATGACGTAACGGAAACAGTAGTGACTGATGCTGACGGTAATTATACTGCCAGCCTGCCACCGGGTACTTATACAGTCACTGAAGCCACCCCGGACGGCTACACCTCCACCGGTGCTGAGCCGGGTACATTGGGTAGTGCTGTGGTTGATGCGGATACGATTTCCGTTACGGTCAGCAGCGGCGAAACTTCTGAAAATAACGACTTCCTGGAGCGTCAGCCGGCCAGCCTGAGTGGTCAGGTACGGGATGATGTCAACGGTGACGGTGACCTCAGTGATACTGCTGATGCACCGGTCAGTGGTGTGGAAGTGATCCTTTGGTCTGACACCGATCAGGACGGTACGCCGGATGCGGTGGTGGCAAATACCACTACCGACAGTAACGGTGAATATGAGTTTACTGGTCTGGCTCCGGGCAATTATATTGTGGTCGAAAGTGATCCACAGGGCTTTGTTTCCACGGCAGATACCGATGGCGACAATGATAACCGGATCGCGGTAACCCTGCAGTCGGGCGAGCACAGTCCGGGGCATGATTATCTGGATACGCAGATTGCCGGTATTTCGGGCCAGGTGCGTGATGATGAAGACCGTGATGCTAACCTGGATGATTCCGAGCGCGGTATTCCGGGTGTCACCATTGAACTGTATACCGACCCGAATGGCGATGGTAATCCGGATGATGGTGTGCTGGTCGCGACCGACAGTACCGATACCCAGGGCAACTACCTGTTTAACGGCATAGTTCCGGGTAACTACGTAGTGGTTGAAACCGATCCGCAGGATTATGAATCCACCGCCGATATTGCAGATGCCAATGACAACCGCATTCCGGTGGCACATACCTCGGCACAGCAGAGCACCGGTAATGACTTCCTCGATACTTCGGTACTGGGCAGCCTGAGTGGTGTGGTGTGGTCGGATACTGATCCGGATGGTACCCGGCAATCAGGCGAAAGCGGTATTCCGAACGCTACTGTGCTGGTGAAAGATCAGCAGGGTGTGGTGGTTGCGACTTTAACCACGGATGGCAACGGCGCTTATCAGGCCAATGATCTGCCAGCAGGTAACTACACGGTTGAAGTCGTTCCGTCATCGTTGCCGGAAGGCTCGGTGCAGACTGGTGACCCTGATCCGAATCTGGATCACAGCACTGCCGCTGTGGTGGTATCCGGTGAAAATACTGCCGGTCTGGACTTCGGTTATGTGGTATCTGCGGCATTGGGTGATACCGTTTGGGAAGATCTGAACGGTAACGGCGTGCAGGATGCCGGTGAGCCGGGTATTGCCGGAGTGGCTGTTGAGCTGAGCCGCAATGGTGAGGTGGTCGCAACTAAAACCACTGATGCAAATGGTCATTATCAGTTTAATAAGCTGATACCGGGTGATTATACCGTGACCTTTACCACGCCGAATGACTTCCATATCACCACGGCCGATGCAAGTGCTGATGATGTCGCTGATTCTGACATTGATGCCGCCGGTATTGTCAACGTAACACTGGCTTCAGCTGATGATCTGAGTGTGGATGCCGGTTTCTACCGCTATGGTGAGCTGGGTAATAAGGTCTGGCTGGACTGGAACAACAATGGTGTGCAGGATGCCGATGAACCGGCAGTCTCTGAGGTGACGGTGAGGCTGCTGGATGCCGCAGGTAATCCGGTGATGGCTGATGGTGTGCCGGTGAGTGCAGCGACTGATGCTGACGGTCACTATCGCTTCAGTGAGCTGGTGCCGGGTGATTATCTGGTTGAGTTTGTGGCACCTGAAGGTATTAGTTTTGTCATGGCGGATCAGGGTACTAATGATGCGCTGGACTCTGATGCACAGGCCAATGGTCAGGCAGCAGCAATCGTCATCTCCAATCAGTATAACCAGACCGTGGATGCCGGGATTGTTCCGGCAGCCGTCTCCGGCCGGGTGTGGATTGATAACAATACTGCGAACGCGATTGATGACGGCACCGCCAGCGAAAATGGCGTGGTCGGGGTGACGGTCAATCTGATTGATAACGCAACCGGTCAGGTGGTTGCCACTACCACGACCGGAGCCGATGGTGAATACAGTTTCACCACTGTACTGCCGGGAGATTATGTGGTCGAAGTCATTGAGCCGATGAATATGGAGCTGGTGGCTCAGGATCAGGGCGGTGATGACGCCGTGGATTCTGACGTTGATCCGCAAAGCGGCCGTACCGATGTGTTCACGCTGACTTCCGGTGATACTGTGACTTCCGTCGATGCCGGTATTCTGCCGGGGGCGCTGGGTGACCACGTGTTCCTGGATAAAAATGAAAACGGCCTGCAGGACGGTGGTGAGCCGGGTATTGCCGGGGTGACTGTGAACCTGATTAACAGCAATGGCGATGTGGTTGAAACCACCATCACCGATGAGACCGGGTTCTATGATTTCACTGCTGAATTGCCGGGTGAGTACACGGTTCAGTTTACCCTGCCGGGCGGAATGAGCTTTACTGCTCGGGATGTGGGTGGTGATGACACCATTGATTCGGATGTAAATCCTGCAGATGGCACGGTGGCAGTCACTGTGGTTTCTGATGTCAATAACCAGACCATTGATGCCGGTGTGATCCCGGCGAAGATTGGTGATACGGTGTGGCTGGATCTGGACGGTGATGGTACCCAGGGTGGTCAGGAGCCGCTGATCGCGAACGTGGAAGTGACCCTGCTGGATGCAGCGGGTAATCCTGCGCTGGATAAGGGTGGCAGGGTAATCACTACCACTACGGACGAGCAGGGTAATTACCAGTTCATTGTTGAGCCGGGCACCTACGGTGTGCAGTTTAACCTGCCTGAGAATACGCAGTTCACCAGTGCAGATGCCGGTGGTAATGATGCGGCGGATTCTGATGCCGATCCGGCTACAGGCAAGACAGTAGCTGTTACCGTGAATTCCGGTGACCATGACACCACGCTGGATGCCGGTATTAAGCCAGCTTCCATCAGTGGTACGGTATTGCAGGACAATAACGGTGATGCCGCAGAAGATGGTGCTGATACGCCATTGTCAGGGGTGACGGTGGTGCTGGAAGGTACTGATGTGTTTGGTAATCCGGTGCAGATGACGGCTACCACGGACGGGCAGGGTGGTTATCACTTTGATGTGCCGCCGGGTGAGTACAGTATTACCGAAACCAATCCGGAAACTTATGTTTCCAGTGCTTCTGAGCCGGGTACGGTGGGCAGTACGGTGATTAATGCGGATATTATTGAGGTGGTGGTCGCCAGCGGTGATACCTCAGCAAATAATGACTTCCTGGATTATCAGCCTGCCAGCCTCAGCGGCCAGGTGCGTGAAGACAGCAACGGCGATGCGGATACCACGGATGCCACTGATCCGGCGCTGGATGGTGTTGAAGTGATGCTGTGGCGTGATGTGGACGGCGATGGTACACCGGATCAGGTGTTTGCCAATACCACCACTGATGCTGACGGTAATTACAGCTTTACGGATCTGCCACCGGGTGCCTATGTGGTGGTGGAAACCGATCCGGCGGGTTATCAGTCGACAGCGGATACCTCAGGTGACAATGACAACCGGATTGCGGTACTGCTGGCTTCCGGTGAGCACAGCCCGGATCATGACTTCCTTGATGCGCGTCCGACCATGATCTCCGGTCAGGTGCGTGAGGATGAGGATCGTGACGGTAATCTGACTGATGCTGATCAGGGGCTGGAAGGCGTAACGGTTACTTTGTATACCGATCCGAATGGTGACGGTAATCCGGATGACGGCGAGCCGGTGCAGACTACCACGACCAATACGGATGGTAATTACGTGTTTGAAGGCGTGATGCCGGGTGATTATGTGATCGTTGAAGAAGATCCGGAAAATTACACATCAACTGCTGATACATCAGGTGAGCAGACAGATAACCGGATTCCGGTACAGAATGTATCCGGTGAGAACAATACCGGTAATGACCTGCTGGATACCAAGCTGGCCGGTTCTGTGTCCGGTGTGGTCTGGGATGACGAGAATGCTGACGGGGTCAGGGATCCCGGTGAGCCGGTGTTCCCCGGTGTGACCGTGACCCTGATTGACGGGGACGGTAATGAAACTACGGTACAAACCGATCCGAACGGGGCATATAACTTCCCTGACCTGATTCCGGGTGATTACACAGTGGTGGTCAGTGACGACGAATTGCCTGAGAACAGCCAGCAGACCGGTGATCCGGATGGCAGCAAAGACCATCAGCACACGCTGACCGTGCAGCCACAGACCGATACCACCGATGTCGACTTTGGTTATGTGGTACGCGGCAGCATCGGTGACAAAGTCTGGCATGACCTGAACGCCAATGGTGTACAGGATGCCGGTGAGCCGGGTATTGCCGGGGTGGAAGTACAGTTGCTGGATGAGGCCGGTAATGTACTGGCGGGCACAGAAACTGCAGCTGACGGCAGTTATCAGTTCAGTCAGCTGTTGCCGGGTGATTATCAGATCAGTGTGGAGCTGCCCGCCGGTTACGACCGTTTCTCGCAGGCCAATACCGGTAGTGATGATGCGGCAGATTCTGATGTGAATCAGGACGGTCTGAGCACGCTGCTGACACTGGAGAAAGCACAGAGCCGTACTGATGTGGATGCGGGACTGTATGCCTATGCCAGTGTGGGTAATGTGGTATGGCTGGATCGTAATGATGATGATCTGCAGCAGGATGGTGAGCCGGGCGTGCAAAATATTACGGTGACCCTGACGGGTACTGATGCGGAAGGTAACAGTGTGGAACAGTCGGTACTGACTGATGTGAATGGTTATTACGGGTTCACACAACTGGTACCGGGTGAATACACGCTGAGCTTCGGTATTGCCTCACCGGTAGCACAGGATGCTAACGCTAATGCAGCAGACACTATCGATTCTGATATTGATGCATCAGGTAAGGTCACGACTACACTGACCTCCGGTGAGCATGATAACAGCATTGATGCCGGGGTTGAGAAAGGCCGCATCAGCGACACCGTATGGGAAGACCTGAACGGTAATGGTCAGCAGGATGAAGGCGAACCGGGTATTCCGGGTGTGGTCGTCACGCTGTACAGCGACCCGGATGGTGATGGTGATCCGTCTGATGGTGAGGTGCTGGTTACCACAGCGACCAATCAGAATGGCAGCTATGTGTTTGATGGTCTGCTGCCGGATGATTATGTGGTGGTGTTCACCACACCGGAAGAATACTTTATTACCACACAGGATGCTGCCGGTGATGATGCGCTGGACAGTGACATTAATCCGCAGGGTCAGGCTCCGGTAACGATTCATGCCGGTGATGATGCGGATGTTGATGCCGGTTTCTGGCAGCCGGGTAGCCTGGGCGACCGGGTGTGGCTGGATGAAAATGGCAATGGCCTGCAGGATGCCGGTGAAGCCAGTGTCAGCGATGTCACAGTAAGCCTGTATGAGCTGAATGGTCAGCCGGTGAATGACAGTGCAGGTAATCCGTATCAGCTGCAAACCGATGCAGAGGGTCTGTATCAGTTTGACGGTCTGGAGCCGGGTGAGTATCAGGTACGCTTTACCGTGCCGGCTGGTATTACCTTTACCCAGACGGATCTTGGTACGGATGATGCGGTTGATTCGGATGCCAATGCTAATGGCCATGCCTCAGGGATAGTGACTTCCGGGCGACACAATGCCCGCGTGGATGCCGGTCTGGTGCCTGCCTCGGTGACTGGCCGGGTGTGGATTGACAATAACGAACAGAATGGTACCGATGACGGTATTGATGACGAGCCGGGTATGGTCGGCATTGTGGTCAACCTGCTGGATACCGAAGGCAATGTGGTGTACAGCACCACTACCGGTGAAGACGGTACGTATACCTTTGCAGCGGTACTGCCGGATGAGTATCAGGTCGAGTTTGTCGAGCCGGAAAATATCCGTTTTGTCGCACCGGATCAGGGCAGTAATGATGCGCTGGATTCCGAGGCAGAGGTGGCTACTGGCCGGACACCGTTCTTCACGGTTGGTTCCGGTACTACGGTGACTGATGTCGATGCAGGTATTGAACCGGGTGCGCTGGGTGACCGGGTGTGGCTGGATGTCAATGAAAACGGCATTCAGGATCAGGGTGAACCGGGTGTACCGGGCATCCCTGTCCACCTGCTGGATCAACAGTCACTGACCATTGCTTCAACAGTGACCGATGAAAACGGTTTCTACAGCTTTACTGATGTGGTACCGGGTGACTATACGGTTAAGTTTGAGCGTCCGGCGGAAATGCAGTTCATCACGCCGAATCTGGGTGATGACATGCTGGATTCTGATGTTGATGTCAATGGTGCTGCGGCAGTAACGGTACAATCCGGTATCAGCGGCGACCAGAGTATTGATGCGGGCATTCAACCGGCCTTTGTCGGTGACCGGGTGTGGCTGGATAAGGATGTCAATGACATCCAGTCTGAAGGTGAGCCGGGTCTGGCAAATATCACGGTTGAACTGCGTGACAAGCAGGGCAGTGTGGTCGATACCACTACCACCGATGCGGACGGACTGTATCAGTTCGCTGTGGTGCCGGGTGAGTATCAGGTCAACTTCGTCGCACCGGACAGTGTGTTCAGCCAGGCCAATGCGGTGAATGATGACAATGTTGATTCCGACGCGGATGCTTCCGGTCTGACGCACCTGATTGATATTGAGTCTGGTGAGAGTGACCGGTCGCTGGATGCCGGTATTCTGCCTGCGCTGATTTCCGGCCAGGTGCTGGAAGACATCAATGGTAATGGTCAGCAGGATAGTGGTGATAAGCTGAAGCCGGGTACGACGGTGGTTCTTGCCGGTACGGATAGTTACGGTAATCCGGTGCAGGAAACCGTGATAACCGATGCTAACGGTAATTATCAGTTCATTGTACCGCCGGGCGATTATTTGTTGATGGCGGAGCCACCTGCCGGTGCGCTGCCGGGTGGTACTGAAAGTGATGATCCTGAGGCTGTATTGGGTGACAACACGATTGAGCTGACAGTGTCCGGTACTAATGTATCCGGCGGAAATGACTTCCTGCACTACTATCCGGTCGGTATCAGCGGTTCGGTACAGGATGATCAGGATGGTAATCCGGAGACCGGTACGGGTAATAAGCCGCTCAGTGGTGTGAATGTGGCGCTGTACACTGATCCGGATGGTGATGGTGATCCGTCTGACGGAGTGCAGCTTGCAACCACTACCACAGATGGCAGCGGTCATTATCAGTTCGATAATCTGCAGCCCGGTAACTATGTGGTGCTGGAAACTGATCCGGCCGGTATGGTGTCGGTAGGTGAGACAACCGGCAGTGGTGCAGTGGACAATGATCTGAACGATAACCGCATTCCGTTGACCGTGGTTTCCGGAACCGGCAGTACCGGGAATGACTTCTTCGATGCAGTACCGGTGACGGTATCCGGTGTGGTACGGGATGATGAGAATGCTGACGGTGTCTATAACACGACTGATCAGCCGTTGGCAGGTGTGACAGTGAAGTTGTACACCGATCCGGATGGGGATGGTGATCCTGCTGATGGTGAGGTGGTGCAGACTGTGGTCACTGATGCACAGGGTGGCTTCAGCTTTGATCCGGTTATGCCCGGAAACTATGTGGTGGCTGAAACTGATCCGGCTAATTACAACTCGACAGCGGATGGCCAGCAGTCAGGCAGTAGTGTAAACGACAACCGCATTCCGCTGACCCTGGCTTCAGGTGATGATCAGGATGACCTGTACTTCCTGGATGTGAAACCACAGGGCGGTATCAGCGGTCAGGTACAGCATGATACCGATGCCGACGGTGACCTGAATGATGCCGATAGCGGTGTGGCCGGTGTTACGGTTGAGCTGTGGTCAGACCCTGACGGTGATGGTGACCCGCAGGATGGTCAACTGGTTGCCTCGGTAGTGACCGACGGACAGGGTAATTATGGCTTTGATGAGGTGCCTGCCGGTGCTTATGTGATCGTGGAGCAGGATAAGCCGGGTTATGTTTCAACCGCTGACCGGGCGCAGGATAATGACAACCGGATTCCGGTGCTGGTTTCGGTTGACGGGGATCAGCACTGTGAAACTGAAGTCGGGCAGAATGCTGAAACACTGATCAGCTGTACCGGCCTCGATTTTCTGGATCGTCAGCTGGTCACTGAGGTTGGCCTGAGCAAGACCGCTTATGCTGGCCATGATCAGGGTGCGAAGTGTGGTACCGATGCGGCTAAGTCAGAGGTGACGCTGGTGGATATTGACAAGGATCTGTCCGAGCCGGTCACTTACTGTTTCGAAGTGACGAACACTGGTGAAACCTGGCTGGCAGATATTCAGGTCAGTGATACCACGCTGAACCTGACTCAGGCTGACCTGACGCTGGTGGGTGCTGCTGCTGATGTACTGGCACCGGTCAGTGAGTCTGCGGAAGCGAAGCTGCTATATTACTATGAGCACAACATTACTACCACGCTGGAGAATACCGCTGCGGTAACGGCACAGCCGGCGCAGGCTGATGGTACGCCTCTGGGTGACCTGGTTGATGGCAGTGATCAGAGTATCGCGGTTGTTTATCTGGTGTTTGATCCGCCAAGTGGTATCAAAACGGTAACTCAGCAGGGTGAAATCGGTATGGAGTGGCAGATGGTATGGATTAACTCGATGCCTGCCGGCGGTGAGGCCAGGGTAACGGTCTATGATGAAGTGCCGGAAGGTACTCACTTCACCGCGATGGTTGCCGGACAGTTTGTCAGTGCGGATGGCGTGTACTGTGAGGCACGGGGTCAGTCAGTGACCGAAACCTGTATCTATGAGGCTCCGGGGGCTGATTATCCGCGTGGCCGGGTGGTCTGGACAGGGTTGATTCATGGTGATGGTGCGGCGGCGAATGAAGCTGAGGCGAGCCATGAAGTGGTGATCCGCTTTGTCTCGACGCTGGATGAGGCCACACCGCAGCAGGTGATTCAGAACCGGGCGCATTCGACCTGGGATACCGATGGTGATGGTAACCCGGAGTTCGAAGATGTGACGACCAGAGCGCCGGGCAGCAGTGATCCTGATGCACCGACTTCGATTGAGTTCAATCAGTCAGCTTCATCTGCCCAGATTCCGACGTTGTCATGGTGGGCGATGGTTCTGATGAGCCTGATGATGAGTATGCTGGTGGGCTGGCGTTATCGCCGCTCATTGCGCTAAGGGTAACGGCACCAATAGGATAGCCGTGCCCCGGTTGACCCGGAAACAGACACACAGCTTGTATTGAATACCGCTGATGACGTAAATTAGCTGCTTCAAAACCACACAGATAAAGGAGATAAGGATGATTCAGGTTGGAGATAAAATCCCGGATGTAACGGTTACTGTCGCAGGTAAGGACGGTCATCAGAATGTGAGTGCTGCTGAGCTGTTTGCCGGTAAGAAAGTGGTGATGTTTGCAGTGCCCGGTGCGTTCACACCGACATGCTCCGCAGCTCATCTGCCGGGCTATGTGGTGGCAGCCGATCAGTTTAAGGAAAAAGGTGTGGATACCGTTGCCTGTCTGGCAGTCAATGATGCCTTTGTTATGCAGGCCTGGGGTGAAGCGCAGAATGCAGATCAGATTACCATGGTTGCTGATGGCGGTGGCGCCCTGACCAAAGCCATGGGGCTGGAAATGGATACCGCTGATTTTGGTGGTTTGCGTTCACAGCGTTACGCGATGGTGGTGGATGACTGTGTGGTGAGCCAGCTGAATGTTGAAGAGCCTTCGGCTTTTGAAGTCAGTAAAGCCGAAGTGGTGCTGGGCGCACTGTAATAGCCGGTTGTACGAGGTTGTACGAACCGAACGCCTGTCGCTGCGGCCATTTGTGCTCAGCGGCAGCGCGGCAATTACCTGAAAATCCCGTCCCCTAACTGATCAATAGTAATTTTGGCCTTGCGCAGGGTTTCCGCGGCGCAGGCATCCGCGTCAGACAATAAGTCCGCACGGAAAAACTGATGACTCTGTTCTCCGCGTGTAATCAGACCACACACCCGGAACTGGCCGCCTTCTTTCTGCGGTGTCGGCGTAATGGTAAACCCCTTGTATTCTTCAGCGGGGAAATTGCCGGCCGGTTTCTCATCGGCGCTAAAAAGTGATTTCACACTGTCCAGAAAGCCCATAATCGTGTATTTCCTTGCGTCAACGGGGGATAAACTGCGTTATGATTCCAGCATATCTTATTCCATAACACAAATACGGAGTGTGGCTGTTGTTAAATAAACTGCCGGTGATTCTTGAAGCCATTCTGCTGACGGCGGACAAACCGCTGTCGCTGGAGCGTCTGGAGAAGTATTTTGCGCCTGAAGAGGGTGTGTCGCGGCCAATGATCAGGGAAGCATTGCAGGTTGTGGCAGAGCAGTGCGCCGGACGTAGTTTTGAGCTGACGGAAACTGCCAGTGGCTATCGTTTGCAGACCCGGCAGGATTTTCAGCCCTGGGTGGTAAAGCACCATGAGGAAAAAGCCCCGAAATATTCGCGTGCCTTTCTGGAAACCCTGGCGCTGATTGCCTGGCGGCAACCGATTACCCGTGCCGAGATTGAGGATATACGCGGGGTGGGGATTAATTCCACTGTAATCAAAACTCTGCTGGAGCGGGAGTGGATCCGGGTGCTGGGTCATAAAGAGGTGCCGGGACGCCCGGAAATGCTGGGTACCACACGGCAGTTTCTGGATTATTTCAACCTGAAATCGCTGGATGAGCTGCCGAGCCTGACTGCTATCCGTGATCTGGATGTTGAGAATCTGCCGCTGGAATTGCTGGAGCAGCCTGTTCCGGAAGAGGGAGAATCTCCCGGCGATACTCTCCCATAGAGTTATATTGTCCCTTGTGTAACTTACTTAAAATAAAGTTCGTGTAAGCTGTTCGGCTATTGAGCAGATCAAACGTGAACAATACCGATAAGAGGGAGCAGTATGGCGAAACTGGAAGCATTATTATTCGATGTGGATGGCACACTGGCCGATACCGAGCGTGATGGACATCGCGTGGCATTCAATAAAGCGTTTGCTGAAGCAGGGCTGGATTGGGACTGGACGGTTGAATTGTATGATGACCTGTTGTCTGTGACCGGTGGCAAGGAGCGTATCCGTTTCTTTATCGAAAAATACCTGCCGGAGTTTAAGCCGGAAGAGGGCATTACTGACTTCGCTGCCCGTATGCACAAGCGCAAAACCCATTTTTACCTGCAGATGCTGCAACAGGGAGAAATCCCGCTGCGTAGTGGTGTGAAACGGTTGCTGGAAGAGGCACGGGCTGCCGGTTTACGGCTGGGCATTGCCACCACCACCACGCCGGAAAATGTCACTTACCTGCTGAAAAGCACGTTGGGCGAAGCCTCTCTGGGCTGGTTTGAGGTGATTGCGGCGGGGGATATTGTGCCCGCTAAAAAGCCTGCGCCGGATATTTATCAGTACGCGCTGGGACAGATGGGGCTGGGGGCTGATGCCTGTCTGGCATTTGAAGATTCTTATAACGGTATTTTGTCCTCGGTGGCTGCCGGTCTGAAGACACTGGTGACTGTGAATGATTACACCCGTGACCATGATTTCAGTACTGCAGCTTTAGTGGTTGATCAGCTGGGCGAGCCGGAACAGCCGTTTTGTGTGTTACAGGGCAGTGCGGGAGCACATACCCATGTCACTATCGGGCTGCTGCATGATTTACATGCAGCATAAAATATGAGCTTTGTCTGCTGAGCTGAGCCCTCAGCCTGACCTGCCGGGGTTGTAAGTGCTGATCCGGTTCAGCCATCCGGACAGGTAGCGTGCTTCCCGTGAGCTGGCCGGAGCATTGGCAATGCGGCGCACCAGCACGTCATCTGCGGCGCGTCTGAATTCCGCCAGTGCTGCCGGGCCGGGCTCGGTAGTCTGCATATCCTGCAAGACCTGCAGCAGTCCCCAGCCCTGGTTCTGATAGCGCTCTGCCGGATTCAGGCCATTGCCTTTAAATTGCACATAATCCAGCAGCGGGTACAGACCGCCCGGTGATTTGAGTACAGTCTGATAGTTGTTCTGTACCCGTTGCCGTTCCTGAGCCGGCAGGGTTTGCAGCATGACCGGAATGGTTTGTTGCAGGCGCGCTGCCATAAAGTTGGCCTGCAGGTTTTGGGATTTTTGCAGGAAATCACGTAACTCACGGTATTGCGGATCATTCTGCGCGCGGCTGAAAGTGGCGCCGTTTGCCCAAGGTGCACCCTGTTTATACTGGTTTGCCAGCCAGCGGGGCAGCGTTGCATTATGCGCCCTGGCATATTCCACAAAAGCCGGGAATGATTCGGTGTAGCGGCCTTTGTTATTGGCCGGATACCAGATGAAGTGGCCTATACCCAGGGTGGCGAAGTTTTCCCGTTCATTCCAGTTCAGTAGTTTTTGCGGGTCACCACCGGCTTCATTTTTCATAATCCGCGCCGCCAGCCAGTTCAGATCCTCCAAAGAGTTACCGGTGGCTTTAGGCAGGGTGCTGGCCGGCGCAACAAAGACCGGAATGACGGGTATAGTATCTGTGCTATTTGCGATTGTCGGCGTGGTGCTGACCCGAACCGCTGCGGGTGTATAGCTGGCCGGGATGGCAATTGCCGGAGTAACCGGCAGGGTATTATTGTTTACAGCGGCTGGCTGAGCTATAACGGGATCTGCCTGTGGCACAAAAACGGGAGCCGGTCGTAACATTGCGTTCGGGAGAACCAGACCCGGCGTGACAGGAACCGGAACAGACGTGCAGGCAGACAACAGGCCGGATGCTGCGGCCAGAGTAAGAAATTGTTTCATTAATTAAGCCCTGTTAATTGTATTATGTTTTTTTATCATATTGGACTTTAGTGGTTTTTTCGACCTAAAAGTTCAGCATTTTCGAAATTGCCTTGTTTGGTGAGGAGTGACGGCGATGGAAAAAGTCAGTGTTTTATTTGTGTGTATGGGCAATATCTGCCGCTCGCCAACTGCCCACGGTATCTTTGAAAGTCTGGTTGCTGCTCAGGGCTTGGAGGAGCTGATTATTGTGGACTCTGCCGGAACACATGCCTATCACGTGGGGGAGGCTCCTGACAGGCGTTCGCAGCAGGCTGCTATGATACGGGGAATTGATCTGTCCGCACAACGGGCACGTCAGGTGGAGAGTGCCGACTTCGGGCGTTTTCAATACATTCTGGCGATGGACCAGGATAATCTGCGTGGTTTAAAAAGTCTGGCCGGTGCTGCACAAAACCACAATATTCATTTGTTTATGGAGTTTGCCCAACGCTGGGAGGATCGTGAAGTGCCTGATCCCTATTATGGCGGGGAACGTGGTTTTGAGCGGGTACTGGATATGGTGGAAGATGCCGCTGAAGGGTTGCTGGCTCATATCCGGCAGCAGCATTTTTCGTAAGTTTACCAACAAGCTAAATTAACCGTCATGAAAGCCTGTTTTTATCCCGAACTATGAAAGCCTTTAGCCCTTCCCCACTTGCGGGGGAAGGGTTGGGATCGGGGAGCTTGCACAGTAATGCCGGCAGCTTATCAGTCGTCCGAGTGCATCCAGATCGGACGCTTTTTCTCTCCGGCTTTCTCTGCCTGACCTGCTTTGTCGTCCTTTTTCTGTTCAGTTTTTTGCTCAGCACTTTGTCCGGCAGTTTTGGCCGGAGCAGGCTTTGCCGGTTCTGAAGCAGGTTCTGACCTGGCAGAGACCGCCGCCGGAGCTTTAGTTTCTTCCGCTTTTTTCTCAGCAGGTTTGGCTTCCTGACTTACCTTTGTGTTTGTTTCAGCCGCTTGCTCTGCTTTAGGTTTGGCCTGTTCCTTTGGCTGCTCTGTTTTTGGCTGAGCTGCCTGTGGTTCAGGTTTTTGCTCCGCAACAGGTGTTGGCTGCGATGGAGCTGCGGACATTGCTGATGCTGCTTGTGCCGGTCTTTCAGTCCTTGACGGTTTGTTCTCTGACGTCTCTGCCTTCTCCACCGGTTTTTTCGGTGCAGGCGCAGCAGAGCCATCACTGCCCTTAGTGGCGGGTTTCTGTGGCTGAGCATCGGCTGCATCACTCACTTTAGCAGGAGCTTGTGCTTCTGCTTTTTGCCCGCTGTCAGCAGCGTTGTCAGGTTTATTTGGTTTATTGTCTGTACGCGGTTTTTTCGGTGTCAGATCAATCACCAGTGGTTCCTGACTGGCAGCTTCATCAGCGACATTTCTCGGTTTACGCTTATTGGGTGTTTTGCGTGTGGATTTACGGGCCGGTTTGTCAGGTTTGTCCGTTGCACCACTGGCTACTGTCTGATTATCAGAGTTGCTGTGCTTGCCTTTATCCTCTGAGTCGCCTTTGGTTTCCGTTGTTTTTACCGGAGCAGTGTTAGTAATGCTCTCTGTATCTGCTTTGGTTTCTTTAGCCGGTGCGGTGCTATTGCTGTCCTTGTCATCAGGCTTCTGCTCAGGTTTATGCCGGGCCTGTTTGTTATCAGTGGCTTCAGCTACCGGTGCTTTACTTTCCTCTGCGTTGCTGACCGGCGGATTATCGCTTCCCCTGTCATTACCGGATTGTTCAGGGCGATCCTGAGTACGATTGGAGGTGCGGGTACGGCCACGTCCTCTGCCGCGTCCGCGCCTGCGGGAATTTTTGTTATCATTCCCGGCATTGTCCTGTTCATTGTCTGCAGCTTGCTGATTGTTTGTCAGCTGCTCGTCAGTGTCAGTGTCAGTGGTTGATGCATTATTGGTTTCCTGCGTTTTGCCATTCCTGCGCTGGTTGCCGTTTTGCTGCTTATTACCATTGCCTTTATTTTTGAGGTTGCCGTTTTGCTGCTGATCCTGATCAGGGTCAGAAGTATGGTTCCGGCCCTGATCAGACTGTTGGCCATTTTGAGCATTGTTGTCCTTGTTCTTACCCTTGCGCGGTTTGCGGGTACGACGGTTCTCAGTGTTTTGCTCATCGTCATCGCTTTGTGCATTTGACTGACCCGGTTTGCTGCGGGAGTTGTTAGTGTTGCGGCTCCTGGTTTTTTGCTTATTGTCTGACTTGGCTTGTTGTTTACGCAGCTCCTGAGCTTTCTTTATTTCACTGACAGCTTCTTCAGTTTTGGCGCCACTGCCAAACAGGCTGTTCAGAATACGGCGGATCAGTCCCGGATTTTTTTCAATATCCAGTGCTTCTGATTTTTCCTGTTTAGCCGGTGCCGGTTTCCTTTCCACCTGCGGAGCTGGCTGGCTGGGAACTACGTTACCAACAATCGCTGTTTCAGGCGCGTGTCCGGCATGTTCTTTGTCATCTGAGGAGGACTCATCACGTGCTGCCGGCGGTGCGGCTATCTGGGTGTAACTCAGTGCCGTTTCAGCATTTTCATCACTGCGTACACGGGTAATCTCGAAATGAGGTGTGTCCATGTACGGGTTTGGAATCACCGTGAGTTCAATACTGCGCCGGCGTTGAACATCAGCCAGGGCATTGCGTTTTTCATTTAACAGGAAGGTAGCGACCGGAACCGGAACCTGAGCAATAACCCGCCCGGTCATTTCCTTCATCGACTCTTCTTCCATCAGGCGCAAAATAGACAGAGCCAGTGAGTCGGTGTTACGGATACTGCCATGTCCCACACAACGCGGGCAGACAATCTGGCTGGACTCGCCCAGTGAAGGACGCAGGCGCTGGCGGGACATTTCCAGCAGGCCAAAACGGGAAATACGCCCAACCTGTACTCTGGCGCGATCCAGTTTCAGTGCGTCTTTAAGGCGGCGCTCGACTTCGCGCTGGTGCTTGCTGGGCAGCATATCAATGAAGTCGATGACAATCAGGCCGCCGAGGTCGCGTAGTCTGAGCTGGCGGGCGATTTCATCCGCTGCTTCAAGGTTGGTATTGAGCGCGGTTTCTTCAATGCCCTTGCCTTTGGTGGCGCGTGCCGAGTTAATATCAATAGAAATCAGCGCTTCGGTGTGGTCAATAACGATGGCGCCACCGGAGGGCAGAGTGACTTCCCGCTGGAAAGCCGTTTCAATCTGGTGTTCAACCTGATAGCGGCTGAGCAAAGGTGTGTTGTCTTTGTAATGCTTCAGTTTACGCAGGTTATGCGGCATGACCGCCTGCATAAAGTCATGGGCCTGTTTGTAGACTTTTTCATCATCAATCACAATTTCGCCAATATCGCGGCGGAAATAGTCACGCAACGCGCGAATAATGACATTGCTTTCCTGATACAGCAATACCGGTGCTTTATGTTGCTGAGAGGCGCTTTGAATGGCGTCCCACAGGGTTTTCAGGTAGTCGAGATCCCAGCTGAGTTCTTCCAGCTCACGATCGACACCGGCTGTGCGGACGATAGCGCCCATGCCTTCAGGAATATTGAGGTCAGATAAGGTCTGCTTGATATGCTGGCGGTCTTCACCTTCAATACGGCGTGACACACCTCCGGCACGCGGATTATTAGGCATTAACACCAGATAACGACCGGCAAGGCTGATATAAGTGGTGAGGGCTGCCCCTTTGTTGCCGCGTTCCTCTTTGTCAACCTGTAGCAGAATTTCCTGTCCTTCTTTAAGGACATCTTTAATGCTGGGACGGCCGCTGCCCAGTTTGGCATCAGGGTGATAACACTCGCGGGCTACTTCGCGAAAGGAAAGAAAGCCATGGCGTTGTGCGCCATAATCGACGAAGGCAGCTTCGAGGCTGGGTTCGATACGGGTAATGACCCCTTTGTAAATATTGGCCTTTTTTTGTGCGCGAAATGGATGTTCAATATCCAGATCGTAAAGTCGCTGGCCATCAACCATGGCAACACGGATTTCTTCTGCCTGTGTTGCGTTAATTAAAATACGTTTCATGTGTACTATACACCTTAAGTGTGTAGCACCCGCTCATTCCTAATCTGTTTACAGGAAGTGTGCAACAATAAAGCCATTCGGATAATGACTGTAACAGTATGATTTTATTTGATTTTAAAATCAGTGATGTAAGAGAAAAAAGTTGATTTTTTGCTCATTAGTCTCAAATCCTCGCAGTGTTTTACTCCGGGCTTTATCGTGTAAAGTGGTCATTCCATTATCATTACGTTACTTTTCAGGTAACAAGCTTCGTACATATCGTTATGTCTGAGGCTGGCGGGAAGTCCCAAAGTCCTGTCCTGCAGTGCTTCTTGCAAAGACTGCAGAACGCAATTTTTATTCCTTCAAATAAACAGCATATCTGGTATGGCAGGGTGCTTTGAAAAACACCTCGTTACTGTTGTATTGCTAAAAAAGTAACGCTGCTCATGGGGGAAGCATTTCGTCTGTGTTGTTGAAACTGCTTGCCATAAGGAACTCCCTGAGGAATTCCGTTGAATCGTTTGATGATGCGCCCTATCATGTCCCGACCGGCAATACATTGGATTAAAATGTTTCCGTTCGTCCGGCGGCATCTACCGTCAGGATCAGTGGTCAGGAAAATGTAATCATCTGTCCACAAACCCGTAACGAAATATATCAACTTGGTTAATCGCATTCAATTAAATTGCGACATTTAGCAGAATAAATAAAGGCAATTATGGCAGTTTCCTACCACACCGTGACCGAGCATGAAGCCGGGCAGCGAATAGACAACTTTTTGCTGAAATATTTTAAGAAAGTGCCGAAAAGTGTGATTTACCGCATTTTGCGTAAGGGTGAGGTGCGCGTTGATAAAAAGCGTGTGAAGCCGGATCGTAAGCTGGCTTTGGGTGAGGAAATCCGCATTCCGCCGGTCAGGGTTGAAGAAAAGGCTGAAGCAACACAACAGGCCGCACCACAGGAGTTGCTGGATAAAATTGAGTCAGCCGTTTTGCTGGAAGATGACCATCTGATTGTGCTGAATAAACCCGCCGGTTTGCCGGTACATGGCGGGAGCGGGGTGAAGCATGGATTGATTGAATCATTCCGTCAGTTACGTCCTAATTTGCCGTTTGTTGAGCTGGTGCATCGCCTGGATCGCGATACCAGCGGCCTGATCCTGCTGGCTAAATCGCGTAAGGTGCTTAACTCATTGCACGCCATGCTGCGTGACGGCGGGATGGAAAAGCATTATCAGGCGCTGGTGGCGGGTAAATGGAAAGGCGGCCGGCAGCATATTGTCACTGATCTGGAGCGCAGTGGCGGCTCCCGGCAGAAAATACAGGTGGCTGACGATGACGGAAAAACGGCGGAAAGTATTTTTGCCCCGCTGCTGATAACGCCGGAGTGTTCGTTGCTGGATGTGCAGATTCTGACCGGGCGTATGCATCAGATCCGGGTGCAGCTGGCGCATCTGGGCTACCCGATTATCGGAGATGACCGCTATGGTGATTTCGCGCTGAACCGGGAATATAAAAAGTCAGGACTGAAGCGCCTGTTTCTGCACGCGGCTACGCTGGACTTTATGCTCGATCTGAGTGGGCAGAAGTATCAGCTGAAAGCGCCGTTGCCTGAGGATTTGCAGCAGATATTGAAACAAGTGAAAAAAAAATGCGTCCTGAAAAATCAGCAGCCGATCAGCGTGCTTATCAGCTGCTGATTTTTGACTGGGATGGCACCTTAATGGATTCCTCAGCCAGAATTGTGCAGTGTATGCACTGTGCGGCAAATCATTTGCAATTGCCTCCGGCTGATGAACAGGCAGTGCGTCATGTGATCGGTTTGTCGCTGGAAGTGGCGACACAGCGTTTGTACCCGGATTTGCAGGGTGATCTGTTTCAGCAGTTTGTGGATGAGTTCCGGCGTCAGTCGCTGGGCAGTATGCTGGAAGCCAGCCGTTTGTTTGCAGGCGCAAAAACGGTTCTGCATGATTTGTCTCAGCAAGGCTACCAGCTGGCCGTTGCGACCGGAAAATCACGCCGCGGGCTGGATCAGGATATGCTGCGGCATGGCGTGGCGGAGCTGTTTCCGATCAGCCGCACCGCTGATGAAACCTTTTCCAAACCCCATCCGCAGATGCTGGAAGAAATCCTCACCGATCATGATCTGGAGGTGCAGCATGCGCTGATGATCGGTGATACCGAGTACGACTTGCAGATGGCAGTGAATGCCGGAATGGATGCGCTGGGGGTCAGTTATGGTGTCCATCCGGCGGAACGGTTATTAAAACTGCAGCCACGGGGCGTGATTGATGATATTTTACAGTTACCCGAATGGTTGAATAAAAATGATAAAGGATTGACTGATGAGTGAAGAAGCCCGTGCAACGGAAGTATTGAAAGTCATTGCGCTGGAAGGCATCAAAGAGCAAAGAAGGGCGCGGCGCTGGAGCATTTTTTTCAAGCTGTTTTTTCTCGCCTATCTGCTGCTGGTGCTCTATCTGTTTTTTAACCCGCTGAATAAAACGGCGGATGCGATTACCGCGTCTGAAATTACTGCGGTGGTTGATGTAAAAGGTGTGATCATGGATGGTGCGGAGGCCAGTGCTGACATGCTGGTTGGTAGTCTGCGCAAGGCATTTGAGCACCCGAAAACCAAAGGTGTGATTCTGCGCATCAATAGCCCGGGTGGCAGTCCGGTGCAGGCCGGTTATATTAATGATGAGATTCGCCGCCTGAAAGCGGAGCACGAAGATATTCCGGTTTATGCCGTAGTGGCTGATATTTGTGCGTCCGGTGGTTATTATATTGCCGTAGCGGCGGACAAAATTTATGCAGACAAGGCGAGTATTGTCGGTTCGATCGGCGTGCGGATGGATAACTTCGGTTTTGTTGAGGCGATGAATAAGCTGGGCGTGGAGCGCAGACTTTATACGGCCGGTGCTAACAAGGGTATGCTTGATCCGTTTTTACCGGAAGACCCGGCTCAGGTTGCACATATCGATAAAATGCTGGAGGTCACCCATCAGCAGTTTATTCAGGTGGTTAAAGACGGTCGCGGCGATCGGCTGCAGAATAATCCGGATATTTTCAGTGGTCTGTTCTGGACCGGTGAAACCGCTGTTGAGCTGGGTCTGGTTGACGGACTGGGCAGTGCGTCGTATGTGGCGCGGGAGCTGATTGGTGCTGAGCACATGAATAATTTTACCACCGAAAAGGATTTGCTGCAGCGTTTGACTGACCGGATCAGTACTTCATTAAATCTGATGATGCGCAGTGAAGCGACACCGCGCACGGCGCTTTACTGACAGCTCAGGCGCTGGGTTGGGCTGCCTGATTACTGGACAAACTCAATCAGCTGATGAAATCCGCTGCCGTCGACGTAGAGCAGTTCAGCATGTTTAAATCCGGCCTGACGGGCAATGTCGGTCAGGCTTTCCAGTGATTCCGGATGGTCGCTCATATTGATATGTGCAGCCAGTTGCCTTAATGCGGTGGCATTCAGGGTCGGCCAGTTCTCGGCAGCATGCTGATAATAGCGTTCCAGATAATCATCCCGCTCTTCGTGATGGCGTCTGATCACATCATAAACCAGCACTCTGCCACGTTTACGCAGGTGTTGGCGGCAGTCTTTGAAAAAGCGGATTTTTTCTTCTTTGGGGAGCAGGTATAAAGAGAAACCGACGATCATTACCCGGAATTTTTCCTCCCCCACCAGGGGTGTGAAATGGGTGTGATCACCCTGAATCAGTCTTGCTTTGATATGGGCTTCATCCAGATTTTGGCGGGCAGCCTGCAGTGTTTCGGCTGACTGGTCTATGCCGGTATAGCGCTTGGTGAGCGTTGAGTGCAGTGCTTTGCTTATGAAATAAGCATCACCACAGCCCAGATCGAGAACGGAGAATGGTTTGTCGTAAACAGATCCGAGGTGTTGCTGGATAGCGGTGTGGATCTCGTGGTGTGCCATGTAGTTTTCTTCGATGGCATGGCGAAATATTTCATGTTTGCTATGGAATTCCCGGATTTGATGATTCTGTTCTTCCGTCACAGGTTTTGCTGCTCCTCTGTCACATCGTAAGCTCATTATTGATGTTGACGCCGGAGAAGGCAAACGCTATCTGTCATTACTGCCTGTAATTCGTATGTGCACCTATGGCAAAATGGCGGCATGTCAACCGATACCCCAGCATTTGATCCCAGAGACTTTCTGAAAACCGTGCCGCATCAGCCCGGTGTATACCGCATGCTCAGTGAGAAAGGGCAGATACTGTATGTAGGTAAGGCCAAAGACCTGCGCAACCGGGTGTCGAGTTATTTCCGGGGCAATATTGCCAACTCACGGACTTATGCACTGGTCAAACAAATCCGCGATGTGCAGATTACGGTAACCAATACCGAAGCCGAAGCCTTGCTGCTGGAAAATAATCTGATCAAGCAGCATAAACCGCGTTATAACATCCTGCTTAAGGATGGCAAGGGTTATCCCTATATCTACATTTCGGATAAGCAGGATTATCCGCGCATTCAGTTTTACCGTGGCTCACGTAAGCAACCCGGTCAGTATTTTGGCCCTTATCCCAGTGTCGGTGCGGTGCGGCAGACGCTGCACCTGATGAAGAAGCTGTTTAAGGCGCGCCAGTGTGAGGATAGTTATTACGCCAACCGCTCCCGTCCCTGTCTGGAGTATCAGATCAAGCGCTGCAGTGCCCCCTGTGTCGGACTGATCAGTCAGCAGGAATACCGGGAAAGTATTAACCACGCTATTCAGTTTTTGCAGGGGCGCACTGAAGAGGTGATTGCTGATCTGGTGCAGAAAATGGAAGTCGCAGCACAGAGCCTTGCATTTGAAAAGGCGGCTGAATACCGTGACCTGATCGAAAATCTGCGCCAGATTTCACAGCAGCAATATGTCAGCGGCGGTAACAGCAATGTCGATGTGGTCGCCCTGCATCTGGAGTCGGGGCTGGCCAGTTTGCAGGTATTTACCATCCGCAACGGCAATAATCTGGGTAACCGTAACTTCTTTCCTGATTTGCCGGATGCAGACGTTTCTGCGGAAGAGGTGATGTCCAGTTTTCTGGCTCAGTATTACCTGAGTCATGATATTCCCGGTGAGATTCTGCTGTCGGTGCTACCGGATGAGCCGGAGGTGATGGAAGAAATGCTCACCCTGAAACAACAGCGTAAGGTAGTATTGCGTCAGCCGAAACGGGGTGAGCGGACTAAGTGGCTGGATCTGGCGGAAAAAAATGCCCGTGAGGCACTGAAAATGCGCCTGTTGTCCAAAGCCGGGATGCAGGAGCGACTGTTTGCCCTGCAGGAAGTTTTGTCGCTGGATACGCCACCGATGCGGATGGAATGCTTCGATATTAGCCATACCATGGGTGAGGCAACGGTGGCATCCTGTGTGGTGTTTGATCCGAACGGGCCGCTGAAGTCAGAGTACCGGCGCTTTAATATTGAAGGTATTCAGCCGGGCGATGATTATGCCGCCATGAAACAGGCCTTGAGCCGCCGGTTTCGTCGGGCAACCGGGCAGGATGGTAAGTTGCCTGATATTCTGTTTATTGATGGCGGTAAAGGGCAGGTGGCTCAGGCGCTGGATGTGCTGAACGAACTGGCGATCAGTACGGTGGAAGTAATTGGCGTCGCAAAAGGGGAAGGGCGTAAGCCGGGGCTGGAAACCCTGATTGTCGAACAGAACAGTGGCCGTTTGTCGCTGCCTGAGCATTCCAGGGCATTACACCTGATCCAGCAGATTCGTGATGAGGCGCATCGTTTTGCCATGACCGGTCACCGGGCGCGACGCCAGAAGGCACGTACCCGCTCACCGCTGGAGGACATTCCGGGGCTGGGCGCCAAACGCCGTCAGGTATTATTAAAGCAGTTTGGTGGCATCAGAGCGATAGAGCGTGCCAGTGTGGAAGAGTTGGGAAAAGTGCCGGGAATCGGACAGGATTTGGCGCAGAAAATATACGAGACGTTTAACGGAGAATAGAAGATGTTGTTTAACCTGCCCATAATGCTGACCTGGCTGCGGATTCTGTTTATTCCGCTGATGGTGCTGTTTTTCTATCTGGACTATTCATGGGCACCACTGGCAGCAGCTACTACGTTTGGTTTTGCCGGGCTGACGGATTGGGCGGATGGTTACTATGCCCGCAAACTGAATCAGGAGTCCCGCTTTGGCGCATTTCTTGATCCGGTTGCGGATAAGCTGATTGTGGCTGTGGCTTTGCTGTTGATTGTGGAACGGGAAAGTACATTCTGGTTTACACTGGCCGGGATTATTATTATCGGTCGTGAAGTGATTATTTCTGCCCTGCGCGAGTGGATGGCACAGATCGGTGCCAGAGGTGCGGTTGCGGTGGCTTATATTGGTAAGGTTAAAACTACCGCACAGATTATTGCACTGATTTTCCTGCTTTATAATCAGGACTTGTTTGGGCTTATTCCGATGAGGGAGCTGGGTATTATTGCGCTGATGGTTGCCACGATTCTGACGGTGGTATCAATGGTGCAGTATTTGCAGGGCGCCTTTGTTTCGCTGAAGACAGCAGACTGAATCTGGCCTGCTGTCTGTTGGTCAGAATGCCGTTTTATTTGCGGTCAGAACGAAGAAACTCCTGATATTCCTGCAGACGGTTCCAGTTGTCTTTGGCTGCCAGTTCGGCCTGATAGGGCCATGACTTGGGTTCCTGTTTAGCAAATTTTGATCCGGCGGACTCCAGCAATTCTTTCAGATAATCCCTATCCATCGTTGCCAGTTTTGCATAACTTTTAATCCCGGCTTCATTGAGTAATTTTTCTATACCGGAATCAATGCCCTCGAGTTTTTTCAGGTCATCAATATGGTTATCATCGGGTACCGGCATGTCTATAGTGTAATCAACCACTTTCTCTGCTGCATGGCTGCTTCTGAGTTCGGCCAGCGATGCCCGGGCGCGATCCTCAAAGGAAACCACCGGAGGGGCTGCCGTTGTGCTGATATTTGTGGTGCGCAGCGGGGCAGCGCTGTCTGCATTATCATCACTGCCGCTGCTGCGGATCAGGCTGCTGATATCTGCCTGGTAACCACTACTGTTATCAGCGGAGATTGCGGGTGCTGCAGTCCGGGCAGGTTGCGGAAGTATAGGCTCCATGATGGGATCCTGGTGCCTTTGTGTGCTACGGTTGCTTACCGGCTGCAGGGGGACTTCACGGTCAGCACTTTTCCTGCGTCTGCAGCAAAGTCCGAGCAGGCGCAGCAGGTAACAGAGTAGTGCACCGGCAATAAAAGCACCGGCCACCAACAGGATAATTTCGAGGCTGGCAATGCTAAGATCATAACTGCCGCTGGTTAATTGGCTCATCGGTTCCATCAGCTCCGCCTCTCAGTCATTTGATTTGCCCTGCACATAGCAGAACAAAAAGCCAAGAATAAATGAAACAGCCAGAATAATAAGCAGCTCAGGTATCGCATCACCCGGGGTGCTGCGGGTGCTCATGAATTCGAACTGGCTGATGAGTGTATCCCTGATCGTTTCCCACATTGTCGTTTACTCCTTCACCTGTTCCAGTTCGACGCGACGGTTTTTCTTCCGGCCGGCTTCGGTCTGGTTATCGGCAATAGGCTCACCTTCACCTTTGGAATCAACCAGCACCTGTTTCCGCGGAGCGCCCCGTTTAACCAGCATGTCGCGCACCTGTTCAGCTCGTTCCCGGCCCAGTTTGCGGTTGGCAGCACCGCGTCCGACGCTGTCGGTATGGCCGGTCACACGGATTTTAACATCCGGATTATCCTTCAGCTGCTTGATGATCAGATCAAAATACTCAACCACATCATCTGCCAGTTCCGGTTCAGACGATTTGAATGGGAAATAGAGGCGTGCGGTACGGATACTGTCGTTACTCTGTTGGCTATCCGATGTGTCGAGCGTTACTTTGTCGCTGTTATCCTGATCCGTTGGCGGGGCAGTTTCTTCCTGCTTTGCCTGCTCAGCTTCGTCAGTTTCATCATCTGCTTCAGGTTCTTCCGTTGCTTTGGCCGGCTCTGAGTCTGCGGTAGTGTCGCTGTCCTCTTCTTTCTCTGCTGAGGCTGCCGCTAAATCTGTCGGGGCATTGTCAGTGTCCAGATAGTCCGGCTTGCCATTTTCATTGATGTCCAGTGCATCCTGCGGATTGCCGTCACCATCCGGGTCAGCGTTTTCCATGACCGTCATAATGCCATCGTCATCATCGTCCGGATCCAGCACATCAGGCGTGCCGTCGTCATCTGAGTCACGGCCACCTTCAGCTTCAAATTTATCGGCCAGGCCATCGCCGTCTGAGTCTGTCAGCGTCGGGTTGCTGCCTAATATTTTTTCTTCGCCATTGGTCAGGCCGTCGCCGTCATCGTCTTCATTCATGCGGCTGGTGGCGGGGTCAAGATAGTCCGGAATGCCATCGCCATTGGTATCATGTGCATCATCCGGATCCCCGTCCTGATTCGGGTCAGGTACCTCATTGGCGGTAGGATCACCATCACCGTCATCATCCTCATCCAGCGCATTAATAATGCCGTCTTTATCTGTATCCAGCGGGTTATCAAAATCATCACCGGTTTCCAGATAATCACTGACACCGTCTGCATCAGTATCTTTGTTATTGGCATTCAGCCCGAGACGGGTTTCGATGGCATTCGGGATGCCGTCATTGTCATTATCGAGAGGAGCAGGCTCAGGTGCCGGTTCAGCTGCCGGCTCAGGTTCTTCCGGCGAAATGGTTTCCTGCGCACCGTTTGTTTTTGTGCCGGAGTCGGTTTCGGCAGTATTGTCAGTGTTTGCTGTGGCAGGCTCTGTACTGTCAGCGGCTTTGCCGGAAGCGACGGGAGGCATTACTTTTGTATCAGTTTGTGCTGTGTCAGCCGGTTGTGCAGCTTCGCTGTCACCAGCAGTATCTGTAGTCGTGTCAGCTTTGATGACAGCTGAATCTTCGGCAGGGGCGGATTCTGAGTCAGCAGTTTCTGCGCCAGATGGTGTGCCGGTGCTGCTTCCGGTGCCGGAAGAGGAGGCTTGAGTCAGGGTGCCCGGAGTAACATCACAAAAGCCCTTAATCTTGCAGGTGTACCACCACCAGCTACCCGCTCCCCATGCACCGGCTAATAGCAGCACTAGCAAGGTTTTTATTTTCATGTTACTGAGACTCCTTCCCGATCAGGTTCAGATTAGTCTGCTTTTTATCAGCATTGTTCCCAGGGCAGGCCATGAAAGCGCCATCCCCCGAGAGTGCTGCGATGATTGTTTTCGTCACGGTCACCTTCAAAGCCTTCATCGATATGCAGTACTTGCTGGAATCCGGCTTCCAGTAACTTTGCGCCGGCGTCCAGCGTGCGCTTGCCACTGCGGCAGCACAGTATGACTGCACCATCTTTTTGTGGATCAGTCCCTTCACCACATTTTCTCGCCAGTGCCTGTTGAACCTCTTTACAAAAATCCGGATTGATGTCCCAGTCCGGCTCATCAATCCAGGCTATATGGATTGAGCCAACCGGGTGTCCGACAAACAGGTACTCCATAGATGAACGAATATCAACCAAAATGCTGTTTTCAGCGTGATCCTGTAAGTATTGATAAGCTTCTTTCGGTGAAATGTGAATCAAGTTGGACATGCCAGATCCTTTATTAACAATGCCTTGAGTATAACCCCGGGTGATTAAAGTAGTAATACGAGTCCGGGGTTTCTGAGGTGTTGCCTGCCGGTATCAGGGGGTAATCAACGTACCGACGCCCTGATCGGTGAGTAATTCCAGCAGCACAGCATGTTCAACCCGTCCGTCCAGAATACAGGCATTTTGCACGCCCTGAGCAATAGCATTAGTTGCGCAGGCCAGTTTCGGCAGCATACCTCCCTGTATGGTTCCGTCCTCGGTCAGCCGCTCAATATCCGCACCGGACAACGATTCAATCAGGTCGCCGTTTTTATCAAGCACACCGGGAGTGTTCGTCAGTAATAAAAGCTTTTCAGCTTTCAGCACCTCAGCCATTTTGCCAGCAACCAGATCAGCATTGATATTATAAGCAGCACCATCCGCGCCAACTCCGACCGGAGCAATGACCGGAATAAAGCGATCCTCTTCCAGCAGGCGCACTGCGCGGGGGTTAATCGATTCAATTTCACCGACATGACCAAGGTCGATAATTTCCGGTGGCTGATCGGCTGCCTGCTTGCGCTGCAGTTTCATTTTACGCGCACGGATCATGTCACCATCCTTTCCGGTCAGACCGATCGCCCGGCCACCCGCCTGATTGATCAGGCCGACAATTTCCTTGTTAACCAATCCGCCCAGAACCATCTGCACAATGTCCATGGTCTCTTCATCAGTGACCCGCATGCCGTCAATAAACTCGCTTTTCTTGCCGATCTGCTCCAGCAGTTTGCCGATTTGCGGGCCGCCGCCATGCACTACCACCGGATTAATACCAATCTGTTTCAGCAGTACAATGTCATGGGCAAAGCTGTTTTTCAGCACCTCTTCTGTCATCGCATTGCCACCATACTTAATGACAATGGTTTTACCGGAGTAACGCTGAATGTAAGGCAGTGCCTCCATCAGAATGCGGGCAGTGTCGTGCGGGTTGTGTGTCATATAGTTATCAGATGAGTCGAAATTGGCTCAGTATAAGCAGCATACCGGTTGTTTTCAATTCTGAGTTTGAGTGCCGGGCGTAGCCGGTATGTTCAGTTGCAGGGCGTGCTTTAGCATCCCTCTGCGGCGGGATTCCTGTTATATTGGCAGCGAATGTCTTATTCGATTCGGGAGTATCCAGCAATGCAATATGATGTCGTGATTTCCGGGGCAGGGATGGTAGGTGCAACACTGGCTTGTCTGCTGGCGAAATCGTCCATGCGTGTTGCAGTTGTTGAGGCTTTTCCGCCACCGGTTTTTGACCCGGCGGATGATTTTGAGCTGAGGGTGTCCGCGATCAGTCGCTACTCACAACAGGTGTTACAAAAGGCCGGAGCCTGGGAGGGTATTGTCAGCCGGCGGGCGGCGGCTTATGAAAATATGGTGGTCTGGGATGCCGGTGGCAGTGGTGAAATCCGCTTTTCTGCTGCAGAACTGGGTGAGCCGGAGCTGGGCCATATTGTGGAAAATAATGTGATTCAGCTGGCGTTGCTGGAGGTTATGACGGCAGAGCCGCTGATTGATGTATTTTGCCCTGCGGGTATCGCTGAATTTGAACGCAGTGACGGGCAGGTAATTGTGACACTGAAGGATGGGCAGAAGTTGACAGCTGAACTGCTGGTCGGGGCGGATGGTGCACGTTCCGTGATTCGTGAGCTGGCCGGGATTAGCTGGCAGCGGGAGGATTATGCGCAAAAAGGCCTGGTGTGCGTGGCACGGACAGTCCTGCCGCATCAGGAAACAGCCTGGCAGCGTTTTCTGCCGTCGGGGCCGCTGGCTTTTCTGCCGCTGAGTGAACCACACTTTAGTTCTGTGGTCTGGACTTTGCCTGCGGATAAAGCGGATGTGCTGGTGAAGCAGGATGAGCAGGTTTTTAAAGCAGCATTGTCTGAGGCACTGGAGCATCGGTTGGGGGCGGTTGAGTCTGTTGGTCCGCGTGGTGCATTTCCGCTGGTAGGGCGGCATGCAGAGACTTATGTGCAGGAAAATATTGCGCTGGTGGGGGATGCGGCGCATACGATTCACCCGCTGGCCGGGCAGGGGGTGAATCTGGGGGTAAAAGATGCGGCAGAATTGGCCGGACAGCTGGTGGCTGCAAAAGGAAATTTGGGGGCAATGAAAACTTTGCGGCGCTATGAGCGGGCCCGGAAAGGGGATAATCACCTGACCCAGAAAACGATGGAGGGCTTCCGGCTGTTATTCGGTAATAATATTCAGCCGTTACAGGTGGCGCGTAATGCCGGACTGAGTCTGGCTGACCGTTTGCCGCTGTTAAAAAATGCTTTGGCTCGTCAGGCTATGGGGGTGTGAGTGAGCATTACTGCCCGGAGTTGTCCAGGATTAACCGGCTCAGTTTTTGGATAAACTGCTCGAATTTTTGTTTATCCGGACGGTTACGCCATAGAAACAGGTAATTTTCGTTATTTGTTGCATGTCTGAAAATGGTCAGGCGTGTGGTATAGAGAAAAAACCGGTAAACAAATAACAGTGTCGTGGCAAGAAAAACTGCTCCCGGGATGTAGAGTATGGGCAGTGTAAAACGGTCTGCCCAATAAAAGAACAGAATGCCTAAGGCCAGCGCCAGCAGGCTGTTAAATAACCATTTAATAGAAAATGATGATGAGTAGGTCGGGGTGGCCTGCAGTGCTTTCAGGGGGATGAGTGTTTCGTGCCGTCTGAACAGCGACGTTTCCCTGATTAGCAGAAATTCATTGTTTCTGATGATGAACTCTCTGTTGCCAAACAGCAGGCTGCGTTGCCGGAGTTTTGTTTCGGTTGTGCTTAATGACATTGTTATGCGTTATGTTTTTGACCTCGTATAGTTTAAGCGGCAATGCCCGGTGCTTCCTGAAAATTCCGATGAAACGTATGGCAACCCTGTCCGGTTGGAAAGCTTTTGCAGGTATTGGCTTGTATCCATGTTATAGCTGTTGTAAAAGTCAGTCGGGTATTTTCTTGTTCAGGGTAAATGATTGTTATGTCTGTTTCTTCTGTACCTAAAAAATCTTTTGCTGTGCTGGGTAATCCGGTGAAACACAGCAAGTCGCCGTATATCCATAATTTCTTTGCGCAGCAGGCGGGTATCAGTTTGTCCTATGTGGCTACCGAAGCGCCGCTGGACGATTTTAACGGTACGGTTGCCCGGTTTCGTGAGGCCGGAGGTCAGGGGTGTAATGTCACTGTGCCGTTTAAGGAGCAGGCCTGGCAGCTGGCCGGGGAGCGCAGTGCTTTTGCGCAGCGGGCAGGGGCGGTGAATACACTGGCTTTCCGTGAGGATGGCAGTATATATGGGGATAATACCGATGGCAGCGGTTTGGTGCGTGATCTGAAGCACAACTGTCAGGTTGAACTGACAGGGAAGCGCATTCTGTTATTAGGAGCCGGTGGTGCTGTGCGTGGTGTGCTGGAGCCTTTGCTGGCTGAGCAGCCGCATGAGCTGTTTGTCGCTAATCGTACAGCGGCTAAGGCAGCCGCTTTGGCTGAGGACTTTGCGGATGCCGGAAATATCAGGGGCGGCGGCTTTGAGCAGGTGGAAGGGGAATTTGATCTGATTATTAATGGCACGGCTGCCAGTCTGCAGGGGGAAATGCCAGCAATTCCGGTGACTTGCCTTGCTGCCGGAGGGGTATGTTATGACATGATGTACGGCGCCGAACCTACCGCCTTCATGCGCTGGGGATTGCAGCATAATGCCGGGCAGGTGATTGACGGCCTGGGGATGCTGGTTGAGCAGGCGGCGGATGCGTTTCGGGTCTGGCACGGGGTGCGGCCGGAAACTTCAGCTGTGTTGGCTGATCTGCGGCAGCAACTGGCGGGCTGATGTGTTGATGCCGGTTTTGCAGGCAGGCTTAGAGCGGCGCAGGGATTGCCATGCCTTCTTTGCGTAACATTTCACTGAGCCTGATCAATGGCAGGCCGATTAGTGCGTTCGGGTCTTCGCCATGCAGGGCCTTGAACAGGCTGATGCCCAGTCCTTCCGATTTAAAGCTGCCTGCACAATTATAGGGTTGTTCGCGATGCAGGTAGTTTTCGATTTCATCGTTGCTCAGATGGCGGAATTCCACATCAAATGGTACCAGTTCCAGCTGATATTGCCCGGTTTTGGCATTGTAAAGACAGAGTCCGGTCAGAAAGCTGACCTTTTTCCCTGAGCAGGCAGTCAGTTGTTTAACCGCCGTTTCATGATTTCCCGGCTTGCCAATGATTTGTTCACCCAGCACGGCACACTGATCTGAACCGATGATCAGCGCATCCGGATGATTTGCTGCAATCGCCAGCGCTTTTTCATGTGAGAGGCGCAGTACCATATCGGCTGCGGACTCACCTTCATGGCGGGTTTCATCAAGCTCCGGCGCTGCAGTTATGAAAGGGATTTGTAGTTTTTCCAGCAGCTCGCGACGATATACAGAAGTGGAGCCGAGCACTAATGTTTGTGTTGTCATTGTTGATTTTCCGGCAGTGTGAGATGTGTCTGTGCGAGGTTACAAGGCTTAGTACCTTATTTCCAGCCAGATGTGACCACTCTGCCCGGAGTTTTTGATGTCAGTGATTTCGACCTGGCTGTTTTCTGCCAGATAATCAATGTTTTTAGCCAGATTACTACCGTCTTCTTTGCGTTTTCCGGGTGGGGCGACTCTGACGTTACTTCCCCAAATCAGTTTGTAGATATCACCAAGGTCCGGCAGTTGTGTATCAGGCAGTTCAAGACCGCGTTCGATCCACTGGCCGTTTTTGTATTGACCAGCATAAATCCAGCCATTTTTTGTGCGCTGGCCGGTTTCCTGTGTGCTTTCCGGCTCTGCGGCGGCTTCCTGAATTTCTTCCTGAGGAGTGCTGGCTTCTATTGTTTCCGGCTCTGCGGTGGCTTGCTGAGTTTCTTCCTGCGGAGCGGGTGTTTCTATTGTTTCCGGCTCTGCGGTGGCTTGCTGAGTTTCTTCCTGAGGTAGTGCTGTTTCTTCCGGTATAACAGCTGCCTGTTGAATTTCCTCACGGGGAGCGGGAGTTTCTGTTATTTCAGGCTCTGCAGTGGCCTGCTCAGTTTTCTCTTGATCAGCGGTGGCTTCTATTGTTTCCGGTTCTGCTGTGACTTGCTGAGTTTCTTCCTGCGGAGCGGGTGTTTCGGGCTTCTGGGTTTGTGCAGTTACTTCTGTCTCAGGGGTAGTTGTTTGTTCCGGTTTGGTCGCTTTTATTTCCGGCATTCTGATTGGTATATTCGCAGAGGTTTGACCGGCAACAGTCGTGGGGCGCGAAGGAATATCTGCCGACTTGAAGGAGCTGTTAAAAAAGCTGGACTGATTGAGTGCCCAGATAAATGCAGCAGCCACCGCCAGAACCGAGATCAGGGATAGTACGAGTAAGGCTGATGCATGTCCTTTTGCGTCATTCATAGTAATTCAGTGGCCCGGAGTTGTTTCTTTCTGTGGATATTGGTTCAGTTATATTAGCAGGTATAGTATATTTTTTAGGCAAAAAATCGCATTTTGGGTAATCAAATTTTTTCATTGACGAAAAAGTGCCCTGATTACTTGCGCATGCTTTACGATAACATCGCTATTATATTTGATAGGCGGTACTTTGTTTAGTTCAGTTGCTGTGTCTGGTTTTCAATTGCTTGGGAGAGTGCCTTTGGCAGCCAATGCGCGGGTTTTATCAGTCTGATTACGATTTTTGCTTTACAGTACGGCAGCATGCTTCATATAATCGCGCGCTTATGTCGAACAGGTTACCCGTTGAAGTTAATCCTTTCCGCCTCATTGAGCAGCGCAGGCAGTTATCTGGCGTAGTTCATGTCAGCAATATGCCGCGTCTGTGTGCATTGCTGGTGCCGGGAGCGGATAGCGGGAAATTCGATGTTGATCTGGATTTTTTGCATTCACCCAGCCATCTGCCAATGATTAATGGTCAGGTAACAGGGCAGGTCATTCTGGAGTGCCAGCGTTGCCTGGAGCCGGTGACTGTGGATGTGGATACCGTTATCAATGTGGTGGTAACCGCTTCGCAAACTGATAGACGGCCCGAAGAAGAGGGCTACGAGATATGCATTGTCGATGACGAACGCTTGTTTTTACAGGATTTTATTGAAGATGAAATCCTGCTGGCGTTACCGGCAGTGGCCCGGCATGAGCAGTGTGAGCCGGTGCGTTCTGTCCGGGAAATACCGGATGCTGATAATGCAAGTGACGAACAAATAGCGCAAGAGGATAAGCAGAATCCTTTTGCTGTGCTGAAAGACTGGAAGAAAACGGAGTAACCCATGGCAGTTCAACAGAATCGTAAAACACGCTCAAAGCGTGGTATGCGTCGTTCACACGATGCGCTGAAAGCACCGACATTGTCGGTTGATCAAACAACCGGTGAAACGCATTTGCGTCACCACATGACCGCTGACGGTTTTTACCGTGGTCGCCAGATTATTCAATCTGCAGTTGAAATTGATGATGAAGATGACGAAGATTAATCGCCGGGTTATCAGCGTAACTTCGAAGTAAAATCTGATTCGAAATCGCGGGCTCTGACCCGCGATTTTTTTGTGGGAGAAATACGGACGTGAGCGCAACATACCGGATTGCTCTGGATGCGATGGGCGGGGATTATGGATTAAGTGTGGTTGTCCCCGCTGCACTGGAAGCGTTGAAACGCTTCGATGACATTAATCTGATTCTGGTGGGCGACGAACAACAGCTGCAGGGTGCGCTGGCCGCGCAGGGTGTCAGCACCGATCCGCGCCTCAGTATTCAGCATGCCTCTCAGGTGGTAGGTATGGATGAGCTGCCAGCCCATGCGCTGAAGAAGAAAAAAGACTCCTCAATGCGGGTGGCGATTGATCTGGTCAAACAGGAGCAGGCTGACGCGGTGGTGAGTGCCGGTAATACCGGGGCGTTGATGGCGACCAGTCGTTTTGTGCTGAAGATGTTGCCGGGCATTGATCGCCCCGCACTTTGTACGGTTATGCCAACCATGCGCGGGCATACGCATATGCTTGATTTGGGGGCAAATGTGGATTCTTCGGCAGATCATTTATACCAGTTTGCCCTGATGGGTTCTGAGCTGGCCAAAGCCATTGATGATGTGAAAAGCCCGACCGTTGGTCTGCTGAATATTGGTCAGGAAGCTATCAAGGGCAATGAGCAGGTTAAGGCTGCGGATGCGCTGTTGAAGAACTCGCCATTAAACTACATCGGCTATGTCGAAGGAGATGGTATATATCTGGGCGATGTCGATGTTATAGTTTGTGATGGCTTTGTCGGAAATGTGGCGCTGAAGACCAGCGAAGGTCTGGCCAAAATGATTTCTGCAAAGCTTAAGGCAAGTTTTACCCGTAATTTGTTAAGTAAACTGGCCGGACTGATCGCTTTGCCGGTGCTGAATAAGTTTCGCGCTGAAGTGGATCCGCGTCATTACAATGGAGCAAGCCTGTTGGGCCTGCAGGGTATCGCAGTAAAAAGTCATGGCGGTGCAGACAGTCTGGCTTTCGCTAATGCCATTGGTATTGCACGCACGGAAATTATTAAGAAACTTCCGCAGCGCATTAACACACAAATGACCGAATTGCTGGACGTGGGACAGACAGGATGATTTATTCGCGAATTATTGGTACGGGTAGTTACTTACCGCCAAAAATCATGACTAACAAGGATCTGGAGCGTATTGTGGATACCTCCGATCAATGGATTTTTGAGCGTACCGGTATTCGTCAGCGCCATGTGGCGGAAGAGCAAAGTTCGAGTGACCTTGCGCTGATTGCTGCGCAACGTGCTCTGGAGATGGCCGGTAAAAAGCCGGATGATATTGATCTGATTGTGATGGGGACTTCGACGCCTGATCTGGTGTTTCCCAGTACGGCCTGCCTGTTGCAACAAAAACTCGGGATTCATAATGGTGGTGCCGCACTGGATGTGAATGCAGCCTGTGCCGGTTTTTCCTATGCGCTGAGTGTGGCGGATAAATTTGTTCGCAGCGGTTCCAATAAATGTGTGCTGGTGGTTGGGGCTGAGGTCATGACCCGCCTGATGGACTGGACTGACCGTACTACCTGTGTCCTTTTCGGTGATGGTGCCGGGGCGGTGGTGCTGGAAGCGGCTGAAGAGCCGGGTATTCTGTCGACGCATATTCATGCTGACGGGCGTTTTGAGGATCTGCTTTATGTGTCCGGTGGTGTGTCGCGTACGCCAACCATGATGGAGGCTGAGGCCGCTTTCCTGAAAATGAAAGGCAATGATGTATTCCGTACTGCGGTGAAAACGCTGGGGCGTATTGTCGATGAGACGCTGGATGCGAACCAGATGACCAAGGCTGATGTCGATTGGCTGGTGCCGCATCAGGCCAATATCCGTATTATCCAGGCAACAGCAAAAAAGCTGAGTATGTCGATGGATCATGTGGTGGTGACGGTGGCTGAGCATGGTAATACCTCATCGGCATCCATTCCGCTGGCGCTGGATGTGGCGGTGCGTGATGGCCGGATTAAACGCGGCGATACCATCCTGCTGGAAGCCTTTGGTGGTGGCTTTACCTGGGGTTCCGCACTGATCCGGTATTAGGTGTCTGAGTATTGTCATGGCCACTGAAATCGAACATAAATTTCTGTTAATCAATAATGACTGGCGTGAGTTAGTCATTCGCTCTGTCAGTTATCGTCAGGGTTATCTGAGTAATAATAAAAGTGCCTCGGTGCGCATCCGCATCGCCGGAGATACCGCCAATATTAATGTTAAAGGCATGACCATTGGCCTGCAGCGCCCTGAGTATGAATACCCCATTTCCTTGTCAGATGCCCATGAAATGCTGGATCAGCTATGTCAGCGGCCGCTGATTGAAAAGACCCGTCACTTCGTTGAATATGGCGGAAAAATCTGGGAAATTGATGAATTTCAAGGTGATAACGCCGGTTTGGTTGTGGCTGAAGTTGAGCTTGGACAGGTGGGTGAGGAGTTTGATATTCCGGCATGGGCAGGGCAGGACGTTTCTGGTGTAGAGCGTTACTACAATGTTGCACTGGTGCGCTATCCCTATACACAATGGACAGAAGAAGAGCGAAAATCCGGGCTTAAGTGACGGGTTGGCTTTAATTTGCTGCAACTGCATCATTAAATAGACACTTCGCTAAGCAGGCGTTAAAATACTGTCCCACGAATTCCACGGGATGGGCCAGCGCTCATCCCGTTATTGTATGTAGAACCTGGAGGTTCCATTGAATAAACAGGTGAGTAAGCAGGCTCTGCTGGTGTTGGAAGATGGCAGTATCTTCCGGGGGCGTTCCATCGGCTGTGATGGACAGACTGTTGGTGAGGTGGTGTTCAATACTGCGCTTACAGGGTATCAGGAAATTCTGACAGATCCGTCTTATGCCCGGCAAATTGTGACCTTAACCTATCCGCATATTGGTAATGTGGGCGTGAATGAAGAGGATACCGAGTCCTCACAGGTGCATGCCGCAGGTTTGGTTGTGCGTGATGTGCCGTCGCTATACAGCAACTGGCGGGGTGAAGAGTCATTGGCGGATTACCTGCAGCGTAATGAAGTGGTGGCGATTGCTGATATTGATACCCGCCGTCTGACCCGTATTCTGCGTGAAAAGGGCGCACAGCGCGGTTGTATCGTAGCCGGTGCTGAGCTGGATGAGCAACAGGCGCTGAGCGCGGCAAAAGACTTTCCCGGTTTGCAGGGCATGGATTTGGCCAGAGAAGTAACGACAGCAGAGTCGTATACCTGGACGCAGGGCAGCTGGAAACTGGATCCGGAAGAGCCACGCGCTTCCAGCGCAGAACACAGCGAATTTCGTGTTGTAGCTTACGATTTCGGTATCAAGAAGAATATTCTGCGCATGCTGGTGGATCGTGGCTGTCATGTCACTGTTGTTCCGGCACAAACACCGGCAGCAGAAGTACTGGCGATGAATCCGGATGGTGTATTCCTGTCCAATGGCCCGGGTGATCCTGAGCCTTGCGATTATGCGATCACTGCAATTCAGCGGGTGCTGGAAACCAAACTGCCAACCTTCGGTATTTGTCTGGGGCATCAGCTGTTAGGTCTGGCCAGTGGTGCACGTACCATGAAAATGAAGTTCGGTCATCACGGTGCAAATCACCCGGTGCAGGATTTAAGCACTGAGGCAGTAATGATCAGTAGCCAGAATCACGGTTTTGCAGTAGACGAAGAAACACTGCCGGCTAACCTTAAGGCAACACACCGTTCATTGTTTGACGGAACCTTACAGGGTGTTGAGCGTACGGACTGCCCTGCTTTCAGTTTCCAGGGGCACCCTGAAGCCAGTCCGGGGCCTCATGATGTGGCACCTGTTTTCGATCACTTTATTGAGTTGATGCGGGCAAACCGATAAAGCGCGGAATGTCAGTTCCTGCGGCTGAACAGACAGGCATGTATTGTCTGGAGGCCGTAGTACTGTCTGAGCGCAGCGAGTTTACGCAGGCCGGAAGGCAATATATGACTGGCTGTTCTTTCCACAAGGTGGGAAAACAACCTAACAAGCGGAAGTAAAGAGTAATGCCAAAACGTAGTGACATTAAAAGTATCCTGATCATTGGCGCAGGCCCGATTGTTATCGGGCAGGCCTGTGAGTTTGACTATTCCGGTGCACAAGCCTGTAAAGCACTGCGGGAAGAGGGGTTCCGCGTTATTCTGGTGAACTCCAATCCGGCCACCATCATGACCGATCCTGAAATGGCTGATGCCATTTATATCGAGCCGATCCGCTGGGAAACTGTCGCAAAGATTATTGAAAAAGAACGCCCGGATGCACTGTTGCCTACTATGGGTGGCCAGACCGCGTTGAACTGTGCACTGGATCTGGCGCGTGAAAATGTGCTGGACAAATTCGGTGTGGAAATGATCGGGGCGAGCAAGGAAGCCATTGATATGGCTGAAGACCGCGAAAAATTCCGTACTGCGATGGATGAAATCGGTCTGGGCTCCGCACGTTCTTTCATTGCACATACCATGGACGATGCCTGGTCGGCTCAGCAGGAACTGGGTTATCCGGTTATTATCCGTCCATCATTCACTATGGGCGGTGCCGGTGGCGGTATCGCCTATAACAGGCAGGAATTTGAAACCATTGTTGCCCGTGGTCTGGATATGTCGCCAACCACTGAGGTGCTGCTGGAAGAATCACTGCTGGGCTGGAAAGAGTATGAAATGGAAGTGGTGCGGGATCGTAAGGATAACTGCATCATTATCTGCTCCATTGAAAACTTTGACCCGATGGGCGTGCATACCGGTGACTCGATCACGGTGGCACCGGCACAGACACTGACGGATAAAGAGTATCAGCTGCTGCGGAATGCCTCTCTGGCAGTACTGCGCAAGATCGGTGTCGATACCGGTGGATCGAATGTTCAGTTTTCGGTTAATCCCGATGATGGCCGTATCATCGTTATCGAGATGAATCCGCGTGTATCGCGCTCATCAGCGCTGGCTTCAAAAGCAACCGGTTTCCCGATTGCCAAAGTGGCGGCCAAGCTGGCAGTGGGCTACACGCTGGATGAGCTGCGTAATGACATTACCGGCGGAGCAACACCGGCTTCCTTTGAGCCGAGCATCGACTATGTCGTTACCAAAATTCCGCGCTTTACCTTTGAAAAGTTCCCGAAAGCAGATCCGCGCCTGACCACCCAGATGAAGTCTGTGGGTGAGGTAATGGCGATTGGCCGTACCTTCCAGGAGTCCATGCAGAAAGCGTTACGTGGTCTGGAGACCGGTATTGACGGCCTGGATGAGCGTCTCGACCCGAATGCAGCGGATGCAAAGGATATTCTGCGTCGTGAGCTGACTGAGCCGAAGGCCGAGCGGATTCTGTATGTTGCGGATGCTTTTCGTTTCGGTATGGGCATAGAAGAGATCCATGGGTTGTGCAGTATTGATTATTGGTTCCTGGTGCAGCTGCAGGAGCTGGTGGAGCTGGAGAGAGGTTTAAAAGACCGCTTGCTGAATGATATTGATGCCGATGAAATGTTTATGTTGAAGCGTAAAGGTTTCTCGGATCGTCGTCTGGCCAAACTGCTCGGACAGGAAGAGCGCGCGATACGCAAGGCGCGTAAGAAATTGGGTGTGAAGCCGGTTTACAAGCGTGTTGATACCTGTGCGGCTGAGTTTGCCACTAATACAGCTTATATGTATTCAACCTACGAGGAAGAGTGCGAGTCCGAGCCAACCAATAACAAGAAAATTATGGTGCTGGGTGGTGGTCCGAATCGTATCGGGCAGGGCATTGAGTTTGATTATTGCTGTGTGCATGCGGCATTGTCGTTGCGTGAGGATGGTTATGAAACCATTATGGTCAACTGCAATCCGGAAACTGTGTCCACGGACTATGATACTTCTGACCGTCTTTATTTTGAGCCGCTGACGCTGGAAGACGTGATGGAGATTGTCGATCTGGAAAAGCCGCATGGTGTGATTGTGCAGTATGGCGGCCAGACGCCGCTGAAGCTGGCGCGTGCTCTGGAAGCAGCAGGTGCCCCGATTATCGGTACCTCACCGGATTCTATCGATCTGGCTGAGGATCGTGAGCGTTTCCAGAAGCTGATCGAAAAGTTAGGACTGAAACAGCCGCCTAACCGTACCGCTAAAAGTATGGATGAGGCAGTGCGTCTGGCTGAAGAAGTGGGCTATCCGCTGGTAGTGCGTCCGTCCTATGTACTGGGTGGGCGGGCGATGGAAATCGTTTACCATGAGAATGAACTGCGCCGCTACATGAATACAGCGGTATCGGTATCTAATGATTCGCCGGTGCTGCTGGATCGCTTCCTTGATGACGCGATTGAGGTGGATGTTGATGCTATCTGTGACGGTAAGGATGTACTGATCGGCGGAATTATGCAGCACATTGAGCAGGCTGGTATTCACTCCGGTGACTCGGCTTGTTCTCTGCCTCCGTACTCACTGAGCCAGGAACTGCAGGATGAGCTGCGCAAGCAGGCTGCGGATATGGCACGGGCACTGAATGTGGTGGGTCTGATGAATACGCAGTTTGCGATTAAGGGTGAGGATGTTTACGTGCTGGAGGTTAATCCGCGTGCATCGCGTACCGTGCCGTATGTATCCAAATCTATCGGACGGCCGCTGGCTAAGATTGCCGCACGTTGCATGGCCGGCCAGACTCTGGTTGAGCAGGGTGCGACTGAGGAAATTATTCCGGAATTTTTCTCGGTCAAGGAAGCGGTGTTCCCGTTTATTAAATTCCCCGGTGTTGATCCGATTCTCAGTCCTGAGATGAAGTCTACCGGTGAGGTGATGGGTGTGGGCAGGACCTTTGCTGAAGCCTTTGGTAAATCACAATATGCTGCCGGTGAGATTTATCCGGAAAGTGGCGTGGCCTTCCTAAGCGTCCGTGATGCAGACCGTAAATACCTGAAAGAGCTGGGGCAGATGTTAATTGATCTGGGCTTCAGTATTGTGGCGACCCGCGGCACGGCACGTGAGCTGGAAAATGCCGGGATTGCCTGTCAGGTAGTGAATAAAATGCGCGAAGGCCGCCCGAATATCGTTGATATGATTGTCAATGATGAGATCGCCATGATTATTAATACTACTGAGGGTGAGCAGTCCACACTGGATTCATTTGAAATCCGCCGTGAGGCGCTGCAGCATAAAGTAACTTACAGCACTACGATTGCGGGTGCACGGGCTAACTGTATGGCGATGGCACATACCGGCGAAGAGCAGGTATATCGCTTACAGGATTTGCATAGCGGCAATATTTAAAAATAAATCAGGAAGAATTGTATGAACAGACCGCCGTTGACAGCAGCAGGGGCTGCGGAATTGAATGTTGAACTGGAGCGCCTCAAAAAAGTGGAGCGTCCACGCATTGTACAGGCGATTGCCGAGGCTCGTGAGCATGGTGATCTGAAAGAAAATGCGGAATACCATGCGGCGCGAGAGCAGCAGGGTTTTTGCGAAGGCCGGATCCAGGAGCTGGAAGCTGTGTTGTCTAATGCACAGATTATTGATGTAGCCGTTGTCGGTGCTGCGAATGCCGGTAAAGTAGTATTCGGGGCACGGGTTGAGCTGGAGGAGGTTGAATCCGGTGAAACTATCGAGTATCAGATCGTGGGTGATATTGAGTCTGATATTAAGAAAGGCAAAATTGCGGTTTCCTCACCGGTTGCACGGGCACTGATTGGTAAGGAGGAAGGCGATATCGCGGTTGTGCAGGCGCCGGGAGGTGTCCGCGAATATGAAATTATTGAAGTTCATTATTCCTGATCCGCGGTGAGTATTCCTACGACATATATTGACTTGCTGCCGAGTACTGAGGTTGAGGCGGGTGAAGTTTTCTGTGGTTCCCTGGATAGTCCGGTGAGCACGGAAGGCATGAAAAACCTGAAAAAAGCGGTGCGGCGCAAAAGTGGCTGGGATGTTGTGGTTTCATCCCCGAAACTGCGTTGCCTGCAATTTGCCGAATGGATGGCGCAGAAGCATGATATCCCGCTGCAGGAGTGGAAAGATTTCCGCGATATGGATTTCGGGACATGGGAAGGCGAACTGCCACATGTCATTCTGCAGCAGAATCCCGAGCAGTTTACTTTGTGGTGGAGTGATCCGGCAGCGTTTCACCCGCCCAAAGGCGAGCCTTTTCCGGCTTTTGAAAAGCGGGTGCTGAAAGGCTGGGCAAATTTACTGAGAAAGTACCGGGGAAAGCATATTTTAGTGATTACGCATCCCGGTGTTTTGCGGGTACTGATGTCCGAGGTTATGGGTTTGGCCAGCGACCGGTTTTTTAGTCTGCATGTTGAGCATGGCACGATGTCGAGAATCCGTGTTAGTCATGATGAAGGCGGTGACTGGGCCTGTTTACTGGCTCATGGCTGCTGACAGCTGAATATCCCCTATCACAAGGTGAGTATTGGGACTGTGTGGCGGAGGTGTTACCATTTCTGCTCCTTTAGTCTTTGGCAGGTTGATATGGCAGACGAGCATTTCTCCACAGAAAAACGCATCCTGATGGCTATGCGCAAGACGCTGGCTAAAGTGGTGCGGGATCTTACGCCCTCTGATTCGGCGGTGCGTTATCCGTTAAGTGATGAGACGGTGGAAGATATCAAAGTATGTTTTGATCTGATTACTACCCGTGAGCGCGAGTTGGCGCAACAGGCCGGTATTGAGATTAAAGATCGTCCGCAATTTATTGATGAACCAGCAAAAAGTAATGTGATCTCTATTCAGGGCTTGAAGTCCGCCAAAAAGGAAGAGGCATGAGTAATTTTTCTAATGAAGAAATGAGTGCGCTGACGCAGGCTGTAGTGACTCACATGGATGAGTGGAAAATTACCGCAGAGCAAATGCTGAATATTCTCGGTCTGGAAGACGACGCCAAGCCCCGTCACCTGAACTCTTATCGCCAGGGCGCCAAAGCCTTACCGCAAAGTGACGAGGTCATGAAGCGGATTGATCATATTGTGGGTATTTCGGATGCTTTGCGTACCACTTTTCCATTCAGCAGTCAGATGCGGGTGATGTGGCTGCAAAAACCCCACCGTCGTTTTCAGAAGCGTACGCCGCTGAACGTAATGCTGTCCGAAGGTATTAATGGGCTGCAGAAAGTTCGGATCGAAGTGGATTGTTCGTATGGCTATGCGATTAATGATGCCATGCAGGCTCAGGCCTTGCAGCAGGCAGCCAAATAAGTCTTGGTAAACTTTTTACTGGCTTTCTTTATCAAGAAAGTCGTCTTTCATCGTGTAGCGGTATTTCCTGGCGTTGGTATGCCGGTCCCACAGTCTCATGGTCATATCCTGTAGTTTGACAAAGTCATAGCTGTCCAGCAGATATTCGTAAACAGCAGAGCTGTCAAACAGGATGGTCAGCAGAGAGCTTTTTTGTTGCTGTGGGGTCTGCTCCGCTCTGTGTAACCTGGATTTAAGCATCAGCTCTTCCGCGGCATAGCTGCTTTGAATGCCTGCTATGCTCAGTGATATGATGAGCATCACTCTGGTCATCAGTTTTGTGCACAACATCAGCCTCTCCCTGCATTGTTGTGGTTGTTGGATAGTCGGTAATTTACATTAACATAACCTTAACCTTAACCTTAAGAATATGCGACTGATCAATTTATGAGCTTCCTTGCGTCTTTAAATATCTGACTTATGAGCGATTTTTTAATTCCGGAAAAAACAACAAAATTCGAGCAAGTGATCAAAAAAAGTCGTTTTATTACATTTATTGCTCATGCACACAGCCCCGAAGCCGCCCATGCCTTTATTGAGTCAGTCCGTTCTGATTATCCCGATGCACGGCATGTCTGCTGGGCTTTTCAGGCAGGAGCGCCAAATAATACGACGAATGTCAGTTGCAGTGATGATGGTGAGCCGGGCGGGACTGCCGGAAAACCGATGCTCAATGTGCTACAGCATAGTGATATCGGGGAAATTGTTGCGGTGGTAGTGCGCTATTTCGGCGGTATAAAGCTTGGCACCGGTGGTCTGGTGCGTGCTTATTCCAGTTCGGTGAGTGCGGCATTAAAAGATCTGCCAACCCAATTACAGGTTGACTATCAACCAGTCAGGCTGCAGTGTGATTATGCGCTTGAGGACGGTGTCAGGCATTTGCTGCGCCAGTTCAGCATAGATATTACTGATGCTGAATATAATCAGCAGCTGACGCTGGCCTGCCGGTGTCCTCGTAATCAATGGCCGGAGCTTCAGCAACGGCTGGCTGATTTCGGGCGCGGGCAGATTAATACGGAGACAGATGACTAATCAGTGAACTACCGTGTGCAGGGCAATCTGACGCTCAAAGTACACTGAAAATTTACCGTAATTCCAGACAGTAATCTGTGGCCACTGTTTTTTGACCTTGCCGGCGGACTGACGGACAGATTGTGGCTGGCCAAACTGTTTTTTAACCTGTTTCATGGTCATGCCGCGCTTAGGGTATTGGCCGACAGATATGACTGAAGCAGCTTGTTTGGCCGGCTGAACTTTGGCGCTGACAGCTGGGTCTGAGTTAACGGATTCTGATGCCGCACTTACAACGACGGGAAGACATAGCAGCAATGATAAAAATAACTTCGGAGTTTGGCGGATGAGCATTGGGATCACCTGTTTTGCATCAAAAATTAAAGCAATTAAAGCTGAGTTTTTATTCTTCTACCGGTACAATCGCCAACCATGTTTACACCACTAGAACTCTTTATCGGGCAGCGCTATACGCATTCCCGGCGACGTAACCGGTTCATTTCCTTTATCTCCTTCACGTCCATGCTGGGGATTATGCTGGGAGTGATGGTGCTGATTACCATTCTTTCCATTATGAACGGTTTTGAAAAGGAACTACGCAGCAGAATACTGGGCGTGGTTGCGCATGTCACGGTTTCGGGGACGGATGGCAGACTCAGTGACTGGGAGTCGCAAATTGAGCGATTAGCGGCAGTGCCGCATGTGCAGGGTGTGGCTCCGTATGTGAAAAGTCAGGTCATGCTCACCAACAGCAGTCTGATGCGTGGGGTGGTATTACAGGGCATTCAGCCGGAATATCAGGATCAGATCAGTGATGTCAGCCTGCAGCTGGAAGAGGGTAGTTTCAGCGACCTCACCTCGCGTGGCTATGGGATTGTGCTGGGCTCGGAGCTGGCCTCTGCCCTGCAGTTAATGGTAGGTGACAAGGTGACGGTGATCGTGCCCAAAGTGCAGGTCACCCCGGCTGGCGTGTTGCCGCGTTTAAGACGTTTCACAGTGACCGGCATTATGAAGCAGATCGGCTCACAGGAAATCGACAGCATGAGCGCCTTTGTGCACCTTGAGGATGCCGCACGGCTGTTCAAATTACGCGAGCAGGTCAATGGGATTCGTCTGCGCCTGGATGATCTGTTTTTGGCGCAACCGGTGGCGCGTTCCCTGCAAAGTGAGCTGGGTGACCAGTTTGAAGTGACGGACTGGGGGAAGGAGCACGGCAGTTTTTTCCGTGCGGTCAAAACTGAAAAGATTGCCATGGCGATGATTCTGTTTCTGGTGGTGGCAGTGGCGTTGTTTAACCTGGTCGCCTCGCTGGTGATGGCGGTGAATGATAAGGAAGCCGATATAGCCATCCTGCGTACTTTTGGTCTGGAGCCAAAACGGATTATGCGCATTTTCATGATTCAGGGCAGCATTATCGGGGTCTTTGGCACGGTGACTGGCGTTTTGCTGGGCATTCTGCTGTCACTGAATGTCCATACCATTGTGCCGTTTATTGAGAATCTGATCGGGCGTAAAATTTTTCCGGCGGATGTGTTTTATATCAGCGAGATACCTTCAGACCTGCACTGGAATGATGTGGGCTGGATTGCACTGGCGGCGCTGGTGTTTTCTGTGCTGGCAACGGTGTATCCAGCCTGGCGTGCTTCTAAGGTACAACCGGCGGAGTCACTGCGCTATGAGTAAGCTCAGTAAAACCATGTTCCATCCGCTGGAGCTGTTTGTCGGCTTGCGCTATACCCGTGCCCGTCGTCAAAGTCATTTCGTATCCTTTATTTCGCTGGCCTCCATGATCGGTATTGCCATTGGTGTGCTGGTGCTGATTACTGTGCTGTCGGTCATGAATGGTTTTGAACAGGCCATGCGTGACCGGATGCTGAGTATGCTGGCGCACGTCACGGTGTCGGAGTCGGATGCGCGGCTGGAAAACTGGCCGGATATGCGCCAGCAGTTGATGGAGATTCCAGCGGTGACCGGTGTGTCTCCCTTCGTGGAGAAAACAGTGATGGTCAGCCAGGGCGATGAGGCGCGCGGTGTATTGCTGCAGGGTATTACCCCGGAGCTGGAAAAGCAGGTCGCTGCCGTTTTTGAGCATGTGGAGCAGGGGGATATGAATACCCTGACGCCGGGCAGCTACGGCATCGCTCTGGGTTCTGCGCTGGCTGATGACCTCAAGGTCAAACTGGGTGACTCGGTGACCCTGATCAGCCCGCCGGATGATATTCTGGCCGGTGCCGAGCTACCGGTACTGCGGCGCTTTATTGTGCAGGCCATTTTTCGCATCGACATGCAGCTTTATGATGAGGGCTTTGCCTACGTCAATATGGAAGATGCGGCCGAAGTGCTGGAGATGGAAGGGCAGGTGACCGGCCTGCGGCTGCGGCTGACTGATCCCAATCTTGCCCCGGCCATAACGGAAGAGATACTGTACCGGCTGGGAGAGCAATATCCGGATATCTGGGTGAGTGACTGGACGTATCAGAATACCGGGCTGTTCACTGCGATAAAAATGCAGAAGTCGGTGATGTTTATTATCCTGCTGCTGATTATTGCAGTGGCGGCGTTTAATCTGGTCTCTACGCTGGTGATGGTGGTCACCGATAAGGAAGCGGATATTGCCATCCTGCGCACACTGGGGCTGTCTCCGGCACGGATTATGAAAATTTTTATGGTGCAGGGTACCCTGATCGGCGTGATTGGCACGGTGGCCGGTGTAGTGACCGGTTTGTTGCTGGCGGCGAACCTGGATGTGATTGTGCCGTGGATTGAGCGCCTGTTTGATACCGATTTTATTTCACCGGACACCTATTTCATCAGTGAACTGGAGTCCCGCATTGATCTGTGGGATGTGCTGATAATTGCAGTCAGTTCTCTGCTGATGTCTGTGTGTGCAACCCTTTATCCGGCCTGGCGTGCCTCGAAGGTGCAGCCAGCCGAGGCTTTACGTTATGAATAATATCAACAATGCAAATGCGCCGGCAGCGCCGGTGATTCAGTGTCAGCAATTGGGCAAGCGCTTTCGTGAAGGGCAACTGGATGTCTCTGTGCTGAGCCATATTGATCTCACCGTGAATGCCGGGGATAAAATTGCCATTGTCGGTAGTTCCGGTAGTGGTAAAAGCACGCTGCTGCACTTGCTGGGTGGGCTGGATTTGCCCACCACCGGGCATGTTGAGGTGATGGGGCAGCGTATGGATCAGTTGTCTGATACCGCCCGTGGTCAGCTGCGCAACCAGTCGCTGGGTTTTATTTATCAGTTTCATCATCTGTTACCGGAGTTTTCGGCGCTGGAGAATGTGGCGATGCCGCTGCTGATCCGGGGTGTGAGTGTGACTGAAGCCACTGAGCAGGCGGAAACTATGCTGGGCAAGGTTGGGCTGGCCAAACGGCTGGATCACAAGCCGGGGCAGTTATCCGGCGGTGAGCGTCAGCGTGCGGCGATTGCCCGTGCCCTGGTAACCCGGCCACATGCGGTACTGGCAGATGAGCCCACCGGTAATCTGGACCAGCATACGGCGGAGCAGGTGTTTGAGCTGATGCAGGGGCTGAATGATGAGTTGCGTACCGCGTTTGTGGTGGTGACTCATGACTTGGTGCTGGCACGGCGCATGGATAAGGCGTTTCAGTTGTTGGACGGGGATTTGAGGGCTTTCGGAGAGTAACGGAAATGACTGCAGTCGGGGGATTGCGGGATTATTGGTCTGTGTGGTCTTTTTCCTGCTTTTCCTGTTCCTCTTCTTCCTGGGTTTTTTGCAGCTTTTTGGTAAAGGCTTCCTCCAGTTGTTTTTGTCGTTTCTGATGACGCTTCTGCCGGTGCTTTTCCCGCCGGTCATTAATTTGTTGCATGATACGCAAACGCCAGAAAAGATGTACACCGTAATAACCCAGTATGGCAGAAATAATTGCAAAAATAGTGCAGCCCAGTAATAAAGGTTGCCAGATCAGAATAGCCGTTTCCTGCAGCCATGCGAGGCTGAGTGAGAAGCTGATAGTGTGTACTTGTTCGCCCAGTAACCAGGCGCCAAATTTGTAAGCCAGATAGAACATCGGCGGGATGGTAACCGGGTTGGTAATGTAAATCAGCAGCACGGACAGCGGCAGATTGACCCGGATAATAGCGGCAACCACTGCGGCCATCAGGGTCTGTGGCGGGAAGGGTATCCACATGCAGAACAAGCCGACCGCAAATGCGCCGGCAACGCTATGGCGGTTGAAATGCCATAACCAGGGATGATGCAGTGTTGTTCCCAGCCAACCGAGACATTTACTCCCCTTAATTGTCTCGGGATGTGGTGCCAGTTTTTTAAAAAATCGTCTTGGCATTCAGGATGATTAATAACAAGAATTATTACATTATCCACAGTATACCGGACATGCGCACCTTTTCACTCTGCTTTTTTGGCGGAACTTTATTAATAAACGGATTTATGTTTCTTCCGTCCATCGGGTCATGGGGGTGGGGTGGAATAATCCTGTCCGTTTTTTGCGCGCCAGCTGTTTTTTTGCTTCCCGGACAGAGGCGCTGGTGGTTTGCTCTGCTGGCTGTCATGCTGGGTTTTGGTTATGCCTGGCTTGAGGCAGATACACAGATCCGCCAGCAGTTACCGGAGTCACTGGCGGGTAAAGACCTGCTGTTGACCGGGGTTATCAGAGGCTTGCCGGAAGCAGACAGTGAAAGCCGCCGGTTTTTATTTCAACTTGAAACAGCCAGTACAGAAGAGCGGCTGGTGGACTTATCCGGCACCCTGCGGCTGAGCTGGTACCGGCATTTCCCGCCACGGCTGAACAGCGGGGAACGCTGGCAGCTAGTGGTGCGCGCCAAACCACCGAACGGGTTTATGAATCCCGGTGGTATGGACTATGAAAAATGGTTGTTTGCCCAGCGTATTATTGCCACCGGTTATGTCCGGGATTCAGGGCATAACCGGCCTTTGGGGATGAGCAGCTCCGGCTATATTGACCATCTGCGCCAGCAGGTACAGAGGGCGATTCAGTACCATCTCGAAGGCAGGACGGAGCAGAGCATCGTTGCAGCGCTGGCGGTGGCAGCCCGCAGCGACATCAGTGATCAGCAGTGGGAGGTGTTGCGGCGTACCGGCACCAGCCATCTGGTAGCCATTTCCGGTTTGCATATTGCGTTGGTGGCCGGGTTCGGGTTTTTGCCGGTGTTTATGATCTGGTGGTTATTTCCACGCTTGTATTTGTGGATGCCGGTGCGGATTGCGGCGGGTTTTACGGGGGCGCTGGCGGCACTGCTTTATGCGTTGATGGCCGGATTTACCCTGCCGACCCAACGGGCGCTGGTGATGGTGCTGATCATTCTGGCAGGGTTGTTATGGCGGCGGCAGATTCCGTTTACCGTGATTCTGAGCTGGGCATTGCTGGCGGTATTACTCATTGATCCGCTGGCGGCCATGTCGCCCGGATTCTGGCTGTCGTTTTTGTCGGTGCTGATGATTTTTCTGCTTACCCGGCGTGACCTGCGGCGTAAGCATAAATGGGGTGTGCTAAGCATCCAGCTCGGTTTGTCGCTGGGCATGATTCCGCTCACGGCCAGTCTGTTTGGAAGTGCGTCACTGGTATCGCCGCTGGCTAATCTGGTTGCGGTACCTTATGTGAGCTTATTGGTGGTACCACTGGTTTTATCGGGAATGTTGCTGCTGCCGCTGAGTGAGTATCTGGCGGCAGTATGCTGGCAGCTGGCAGGCTATGCTGTGCGTGGGTTGTGGTGGTTGCTGGACTGGCTATCCGGACTGGATCTGGCGGCGCTGGCCCTGCCGCAGTTGCCGTGGTATTGGCTGGCAGCAGCGATTGCCGGTTTTGTGCTGCTGATTCTGCCGCGCGGGATACCGGGACGCTGGCTGGGTGTTTTGCTGATGCTGCCGGTATTGGTCTGGCAGCCACAGCGACCTGCGCCGGGGGCGTTTCAGCTGGATGTGCTGGATGTCGGGCAGGGGCTGGCGAGTGTGATTCAGACTGCTGAGCATACGCTGGTATTTGATACCGGGCCAAAGCCGTCGGAGAGTTTTGATGCCGGACGGTTGGTAGTGTTGCCGTGGTTGCGGGCGCTGAATATTAATCGGCTGGATGGTCTGCTGGTTTCGCATCCGGACACTGACCATAGTGGCGGGGCCGGGGCGTTGCTGGAAGCCTTGCCGGTGGACAGACTGATAAGTAATACAACTGATTATGCCCGGAGCAGTCAGTATTTGCCGGAGCTATGTCAGGCCGGGCAGCACTGGGAATGGGATGGGGTGCGCTTTGAAATCCTGCATCCGGCGGCTGGCTTTGCCGATAACCGCGATAATAACCGGGCCTGTGTGCTGCGGGTGGGTAATGCGCTACATTCGGTATTGTTCAGTGCCGATATTGAGCGACCTGCTGAGTACTGGCTGAGCAAAACAGTTGGGGACGATTTACGTTCGGAGGTTTTAATCGTGCCGCATCATGGCAGTGACTCATCATCATCACCGGCATTTCTGAAGCGGGTGGAGCCGAAGCTGGCGATTTTGACAGCGGGTTATCGCAGCCGTTTTAACCATCCGCATCCGGAGGTGGTGAAGCGTTATCAGGGTTGGGGAATTCCGTTGCTGAATACCGTGCAAAGCGGGGCAATCACCGTCTCTTTTCCGGCAGATAATCAGGCCTTTTCGCTGCAGCAGTTCCGGCCTGAGCAGCGCAGATTCTGGAACCGCTGAGGCTGGATGCGGGTAAATCAGCACTCGTAAACAGCATATCCGCGCTAAAAATAATGTCGTTAAATAAAGTCGTTGATCATATTAACTATTTGGTACATATTGTCATTGGATTTACTAATCCTGATGCAGGACGAGGACGCAAGTCATGTTAAGTGGTGTCGAATTTGTTGAGCTGGCCAGTCAGGGTGGATATGCGCGCTGGTTTGAGCAGTTGCTGGTAGCGCTGGGATTTCAGAAAACCCATCAGCATAAAAGCAAGGATGTGCATCTTTATCGCCAGGGCGGAATTAATTTTATTGTCAACTGTGAGCCGGACAGCTTTGCCCAACAGCATTATGAAAAGCATGGCACCGCGGTCTGTGCGCTGGGGCTGGCGACCACGCAATTGCCGGAACTGGTGGAACGTTGCCGCAAACATCACTGTGATTTTTATGAAACCAGTGTGTTGCCCGGTGAGATGGCGATTCCGGCGATTCGCACGATTTGGGACGGACTATTGTATCTGGTTGACAGAACACCGGGTGCGCCGCATTTTTATGAGGTGGATTTTGAAGCATTGCCCGGTATGGGGAGTGAGGCGCCGCAAGGTTTTGGCCTGACCCGGATTGATCATATTACCCAGGCCGTGGCGCCCGCTGAGTTTCTGGCTCAGGTGCAGTTTTACAAGGTGCTGTTCGATCTGGAAGCTAATCCGGAGCATGACCTGAAGGATGCGCATGGCGTGGTGCACAGTCAGTCGCTGGTCAATAAAACGCATACCGTGCAGTTTCCGGTGAATACCTCACATGAACCGGCCAGTTCCACCGAGCGTTTCCGCAACCGTTTTTCCGGTTCGGGGGTGCAGCATCTGGCTATGCAGTGTGATGATATTTTTCATGTCGCGGAGCACCTGAACCCGCACAATATTCTGCCGATTCCGGCGGCGTATTACGCTGAGCTTAAGCAGAATTTTGGTCTGGATGATGCGCTGCTGGAGAAAATGAATACCTTCAATGTGATGTACGACCGCAATGAGAGCGGTGAGTTGTTCCATATTTATACCCGCCATATTAATGGCCTGTTTTTTGAAATTGTGCAGCGGAACCACTACGCCGGTTTTGGTGAGCGCAACGCTGCGACCCGTCTGGCTGCGCAGGAGCAGGAATACCAGAAACTGAAAGCTTTGTTATTGGAATAATTGAACATGAAAATTAGTGGTAAGACCCGCCTGATCAGCTTGCTGGGTTCTCCGGTATTTCTGAGCAAATCGCCCGGTATGCTTAATGGCCTGTTCGATGCTCTGGACCTGGATTACGCATATGTGGCTTTTGATGTCGGGCTGGATGATCTGGAAGCGGCGGTGAACGGTTTGCGGGCGATGAAGTTTCGTGGCAGTAATGTGACCATGCCGCTGAAATCGGCGGTGTGTCAGTACCTCGATAAGCTGACTCCGGCGGCAGAAATGGCCGGAGCGGCGAATGTGATTGTGAATGATGACGGTGTGTTGACCGGCCATATCAGCGATGGTGAGGGCTATATGATGTCGCTGGCCGATGCCGGGGTGGCTTATCAGGGTAAGAAAATGACCATTGTCGGGGCTGGTGGGGCGGCGACGGCGGTGGCGATTCAGGCGGCGATGGAAGGGGTAAAAACTATCTCGGTCTTTAATCACCGCGATGCTTTCTTCACCAGCGGCGAGCATACTGCGGCACGTTTGCGCGATCAGTTCGGCTGTAATGCGCAGATGTTTGATCTGGGTGATCTGGATCGGCTGCGGGCGGAAATGGCGGATAGTGATATTTTCACCAATGGCACGCCGCTGGGTATGCCTGCGACGCTGGATCAGGCAGCGGTGCCGGATGCCGGTTATTTTCACCCCGATCTGGTGGTGACCGATCTGGTGTATATTCCGCTGGAAACTAAACTGTTGCGTATGGCGCGTGAGGCGGGCAACCGGACGGTCAATGGTTCGGGGATGCAGCTGTTTCAGGCCTTACCGGCCTTTAAAATGTGGACAGGGCAGGACTTCCCGGTCGGGCTGGCGCGTGAGATTCAGGCCGGACTGCTGGCGGTGCAGAGCTAACGATGCCGCCGTCGACCTCAGCAAAAACACGCTCGGGCTGGAAAAAAGATCCGCAGGCGGTGAAGGCGAATATTCTGCAGGTGGCGACTGAGGAGTTCGCCATGAGCGGCCTGTCCGGTGCGCGGATCAATGTCATTGCTGATAAGACCAACACCTCCAAGCGGATGATTTATTATTATTTTGAGAATAAAGAAACGCTTTATTTACAGGTGCTTGAGGCGGCTTATGCTGAAATGCGCCGCAGTGAAGCTGAGCTGCGCTTAACCGGCCTGCAGCCCTGTGATGCATTACGCAGGCTGGTGGAGTTTACTTTTGATCATCACCGCGAACATCCGGATTTTATCCGGCTGGTGATGATCGAAAATATTCACCACGGCAAATATCTCAAACAATCGGCGGTGATCCGCAGTATGAATTCTTCGGCGATCAGCCTGCTGGAGGATATTTGTAACCGCGGTAAGGCCGACGGCACATTCCGCGCCGATATTGAACCGATGGCGCTGCATTTCCAGATCAGTGCGCTGTGTTTCTATAATGTCGCCAACCGCTCCTCGTTTTCGGCGATATTCGATAAGTCATTTTTCAGTGAACAGGGACAGCTGGTATTGCGCGAGAATATTGTGCAGGCGGTGTTGGCGGGTGTTGTGGGCACTATCTAAACGGATTAATAATAGTCAGTTGTCTAATTTTTAACCCAGCTTGCATATCCTCACTGAACAATTGACCACAACCGGCAGTCATTGCAGACTCAACAATCAGGCTGTCCCAAAAAGAAAAGGGCATGGTCTGATGACGTTGTATAGCGGCAGCGATGATGGCTTTATCAATCTGTACCAGCGGCAAGTCCGCGAAATAATTAACCACCGTTTCCGCCTGCTCAGGAGGAAGCTTCTGTTTTCCAACTCTGGTCAGGGTGACGTAAAGCTCCTGCAGAACCTGAGTGCTGATCACCAGATTGCCTTGTCGTGCATAATCCTGAAACAGATTCTGAGCAATGACTCTTTTGGCGGGTTCTTTATCATCATAAGCGTAGACCAGCACATTGGTATCAAAGAATACTTTATCGCTCATAAAGCTCATCCCGCGAGTATTTTCTGTCTTCACCAAGGTACCCGGAGGACTGCATTGTCTGTAAAATCTTGTCAGCTAACTGCTCATTTTGCTGCTTGCGGTTAATATAGTCCTTGATGAACTCGCGGATAACGGCATTGAGTGATGTGCCTTGCTGCAAAGCGGTAATACGGGCTTTGCGCAGGTCTTCTTCTTCGATGGATAGTGTCAGATTAGTCATGTTTGAATCCCTGTAAATACACATAAACAGTGTAACACGTATTAAGGTTTTGCTAAGCGTTTAGACCGGATTCTTTGGCTGCAGGATATAACCATGATGTCTGTCGGGTGCTATGCTGTTGTTATCAGAACTCATTTTTACCAAAGGAAAACAAGCCCGATGTTGTCCCGAAAAATAAAATCGCTTCCCACTTTTTTAATGCTAAACGTGGTCATACTGGCGCTGACAGGCTGCGGCATCCACGCCTTTGACGAATCCCAGGTACCAAAAATCCAGGTCAGCCCCGGCACCCGCCCGGTGATCAGCTGGACACCCGAACAAGCCTACAGCCTGAATGTCTATGCCGGAACTGAAGACGGTGACGGTCTCAACGTCCTCTGGCAGGCCAGAAGCCCGGAATACGCTAACCAGCTCAATTCTCCCGTTACCTATGGTGTAGCGCCCGTGGGAACCGATGGGCAAAGTGCCGCTCCACTGGAAGTGGGTAAAACCTACACCGTGACTGTACAACGCAAAGACCCGCTGGGAACAGGGGATGGTTTCACTAATACGCACAAACGTTATGTAGGGAAGCAGACTTTTACGGTGCAGTAAGCCGGGCTGAAACAAATAGTGAAATATTGATGTCTGAAATAGCTATAATGCCTGTTATACCTGTAATAATCGTTTCAGAGGTTACAAAAAATGCAAACCGTTACTTCACTGGAAGCACAGAATCAATTTGGTAAGTTGATTGATAAGGCCCAGCGCGAGCCGGTCACTATTACCCGTCGCGGGCGTCCGGTAGCCATGGTCATTTCAATGGAGGATGTAAAAGAGCTGTTCGGCCAAAATGCAGCAGAATGGTATAAAAGCTACCGCCGGAAGCATGCAGATAATGCACGCACCGCTGATCTGACGGATGAGGATGTGAACAGGCTGGTGCATGAGCTCCGCTAAAATTTTCGTATTTGATACCAGCACACTGATTAGTGCTGCTATGCGTACGACTTAATCCCTATCGCAATATTCCGATATTGAAGCCCGCTGACTTTTTGGCTTATTTTAATTAACCTTGTTTTAGCAGTTATGGCAAAATCCCCGCATGCCAAAAGACAAACACACTTACAGCCATAACAAGCTGCGCAAACGCCTGCGTCGTCAGGTCGGGGAAGCGATTACCGATTTCAATATGATTGAAGACGGTGACCGGATTATGGTCTGCCTGTCCGGTGGAAAGGACAGCTACACCATGCTGGACATCCTGCTCGGGCTACAGAAAAGTGCCCCGGTTTCCTTTGAACTCCACGCGGTTAATCTGGATCAGAAACAGCCCGGTTTTCCGGAAGATGTGCTACCCGCTTACCTCGAACAACTCGGCGTGCCGTATCACATTATCGAGCGTGATACCTATTCGGTGGTCAAACGTGTCATCCCGGAAGGCAAAACCACCTGTGGCCTGTGTTCACGGTTGCGGCGCGGTACGCTGTATGGCTATGCGGAAGAGCATGGTTTTACCAAAATCGCGCTGGGCCATCACCGTGATGACATTATCGAAACCCTGTTCCTCAACCTGTTCTATGGTGGCAAGCTGAAAGCCATGCCACCCAAGCTCCGCAGCGATGACGGGCGCAATATGCTGATCCGGCCGCTGGCGTATTGCAAAGAGAAAGACATTCAGCGTTATGCGGATGCTCGACAGTTCCCGATTATTCCCTGTAACCTGTGCGGATCACAGGCGAATCTGCAGCGTCAGACGATTAAAGAAATGTTGCAGGTCTGGGACAAGCAGTTTCCGGGGCGGATTGAGAATATCTTTGCCGCGATTCAGAATGTGGCGCCTTCCCAGCTGGCTGATCAGAATCTGTTTGACTTTAAGACATTGACATTAGATCGTTCTGCAGACGCTGAAACATCCGCCAGTGCTAACCGTGAGTGGCTGGAAGAGGCGATTGATCCGGCTTTTGATTTTGCGGAAGTCACTGAACAGTATCAGCCGGAAACCACTGTACAGTTTCTGAGGCCTGTGTTGTGAAAATTATTATTTTCCCTTGAATTAACAAAAATCTTTAGCCCTTCACCCCTTGCAGGGGAAGGGTTGGGATGGGGGGAATACCACCAACCAAGGAGATAAAAAGATGAGCGATCACGTTTATAAGAAAATTGAGATTGTCGGTTCATCGAAAACCAGTGTCGATGATGCCATTCGCCAGGGTATTCAGCGCTGTCATAAAACCGTGAATAATCTGGAATGGTTCGAAGTCAGTGAAATTCGCGGTCATATTGTTGACGGTGATGTCGGGCATTTTCAGGTATCCATGAAGGTGGGATTCCGGCTGGACGATGACAGCGACGACTGAGCCACGCTAAATCGTTCCGGTTTCGGACTGGCTCCGGATCTTGCTCTCCGTTTTGTTGTCCAAAAACAGCGTGTGGTTGCTGTTACTTCTGTAGTACAGTGGAACAGCAACTTGAGGAGAGCAAGAGGAGCTTATATATGGGGATTTTTTCCGGTCTGCCGTTCTGGCAGCTTATTATAATTACATTAGTTTTAACGCATATCACCATTGTTTCGGTGACTATTTTTCTACACCGCAGTCAGGCCCACCGGGCTGTCCGCTTCAGTGCCGGGCCATCACATTTCTTTCGTTTCTGGTTATGGCTGACCACCGGGATGGTTACCCGCGAGTGGGTGGCGATTCACCGCAAGCACCATGCCAAATGCGAAACCGAAGAAGACCCGCACAGCCCGCAAACCCGTGGCATCAATACGGTGTTGTGGCTGGGTGCGTTTCTGTATCGCAAAGAAGCGGAAAATCAGGAGACGCTGGAGCGTTACGGGAAAAACACGCCGGATGACTGGCTGGAGCGCCATCTTTATTCGAAGTATCCGTTTCTGGGTGTGGTGCTGATGCTGCTGCTTGATCTGGTGCTGTTTGGCTGGGCCGGATTGCTGATCTGGGCGGTGCAGATGATCTGGATACCATTCTGGGCTGCCGGGGTGATTAATGGTCTGGCGCATTTCTGGGGTTACCGTAACTGGGATACGCCGGATGCTTCCACCAATATTTCACCGCTTGGCATTCTGATTGGCGGTGAGGAGTTACACAATAATCACCACGCCTTTGCCATGTCGGCGCGCTTCTCGAATCGCTGGTATGAGTTTGATATTGGCTGGGTTTATATCCGCTTACTGGAAAAGCTGGGGCTGGCGGAAGTACTCAGGTTATCGCCGCGTATCAGGGTTAATCCGGATAAGCAGATTGTTGATCTGGAAACCGTGAAAGCAGTGCTTGGTAACCGTTTACAGGTATTATCCAATTTTGCCCGTCAGGTGACAGCACCGGTGGTCAAAACCGAGCTGTGTCATTCCCCCGAATCCTGCCGCAAAAAATCCCGTATGGCTCGTAAGTTGTTGAACAGTCCGCAGCTGGATACTTCCGCACGGGCAATGTTGCAGCAGATTCTGCAGGAGAGTCAGGTGCTGGAAACGGTATACCAGTATCAGCAACGCCTGCAGCAGCTTTGGGAGCGCAGTTCCAATAGTCAGGAAGCGCGCCTGGAAGCTGTGCAGGAGTGGATCAGTAATGCGGAAAAAACCGGGATTACCGCACTGGAGCTGTTTGCGCAGCGCTTGCGGGGTTATTCGGTGGCCTGACCTTTAAAAAAGACGGTGACATTTATTGCAGGCAAAAAAAATGCCGGATCAGCGTTTATCTATCCGGCATAATGCGAGGTGTAATGAAATGTTTAGCATGTTCAGGTTACCGCTGAATTACGCAGTAACTATGTGCAGAATGTGTAGTGATAGTGGAGTTTAGCGCCGTTAATGGTTGATTTGCAAAAAAATGCCGGATCCATAACAAGTATGTGATCCGGCTAATTGCGAGGTGAACTATAAATGTTGTGTGTAGCGGGAGTTAAGCTTTATTTATCGCACATGCCGCCGCGTTTTCCACCATGCATGCCGCCACGCATCCCGCCTTTACCATGATGTCCGCCGCTGCGATGACCACCGCGACCCCAGCCGCCTTTACCTTTGCCACTCATTTCTGAGAATTTGGTGGCTTGCTCCGGTGTCAGTACGGCATTCATATCCGCTTTACCCTGTTCCATCAGTGCCTTCATTTCTGCCTGCTGCCGGGTCATGATAGCTTTCAGTTGAGTAACCTGCTCATCACTCAAGCCCAGTGCTTCCTTCATGCGTGCCATGCGGGCGTCCATACGTTTTTCCATGCGCTCTGCACGTTGGGCCTGCTTATCTGCCTCCGGTGTTGCGGCACGGTTCAGAATATTGCTGATCCGGTTGGCTTGCTGGTCATTGAGGTTGAACTCACTTTTCATTTGTTCAACACGCTCAGTTACCGCTGCGTTTTCAGTAGCGGCGCTGACAATGGCTGTACCCATGGCAGCGATCAGCAGTGTGGCTAATAATGTTTTTTTCATTGGTATTTCTCCTGGAATAACTGTGTTTGTATGCCGGTTGTGAGTCGTCAGCTGATGACTGTGAGCCGGCTGTTGTCTGTTTCGATGTTGTGTAGTCTAGGCGATGAATGCGTAGTAACTATGCTTCAAATGTGCAAACTATGAGGAAGTGAAGGCCGGCGTTAAAGGTGTGTTCCGGCCTTGGTAAATGACGGTTGTAAGTGGGGATAACGGTGGTTCCTATGGCTCGAACTTATAGCCCACCGAGTAAACCGAGTGAATCAGTTCCTGTTCCGGCTCCAGTTCGCTGATTTTTTTGCGCAGCTTCTTGACGTGACTGTCGATGGTACGGTCGCTGACAATACGGTTGTCGGGATAGACATGCTCCATCAGTTGCTGGCGGCTGAAAATACGTCCGGGGCGGGAGTGCAGGATTTCAAGCAGTTCAAACTCTACTTTGGTCAGGTTGATATTGCGCTGGCCGAGACTGATGGTCAGGTGATTACGGTTGAGCTGCAGCTGCTTGTCCGGTGTGGCTGCAGTGTTGCCGGACTGCGTGTTTTCGTCAGCTGGCTGTGTCCGGCGCAGCACCGCCTTGATACGGGCCACCACTTCACGCGGACTGAACGGTTTGCAGATATAATCATCGGCTCCCAGCTCAAGTCCCAGCAAGCGGTCAATTTCTTCCACCCGGGCGGTGAGCATAATAATCGGGACTGCCGAGCTCTGGCGCACTTCCTTGCAGACCTCCAGCCCATCCTTGTCCGGCAGCATCAGGTCGAGCAGGATCATCGCAGGCTGGTTTTGGCTTAACCAGTCGCTGACGGCTGAGCCTCTGTCTATCCAGTGGGTATCATAACCGGAGTTCTGCAGGTATTTCTGTAATAGTTCAGCAATTTTAGGTTCGTCTTCGACAATCAGTATTGGCTTCATTACCGGTTTCCTTATTACTTATTCCTTGCTTCTGAGGGACTCTTGCTAGTTATAGTCTGTTATCGCTTGGATTAATGGTGGTGTTTAAGATGCCGTCTGCGGCAGAGTGATTATAATCTTCAGCCCGCCCAGCGCAGAGTGTGCGGCTGATATATTGCCATCATGAGCTTGCACAATATTGTGGCAAATGCTCAGCCCGATACCGGCGCCACCGGTTGCCCGGTTGCGTGAGCTTTCAACCCGGTAAAGGCGTTCGAATAATCGGGGCAGGGCGTCATCCGGAACACCTGGTGCAGTATCTTCAAAAGTTATCTTAATGCGGTCTTTATCATGGCTCAGGCTGATATGAATCTGTCCCGGTGAGTCGGTATAACGCAGGCTGTTGCGCAGCAGGTTCTGGAATAACTGCTGTAAGCGCTGGGCGTCACCGGATAAATTGACATTGCCTGAAATATTAGTGGTGACGCTGAGCTGTTTGTCTTTCAGCTGGGTTTCAAACTGGGACAGGGTATCGCTGAGCAGGCCGCTAATATCCAGCCGGGTTTTGTGATAGGTCAGCGAGCCGCTGTCAGACACTGACAGGGTATAGAGGTCTTCCACCAGCCGCTGCAGGTGCAGGGTTTCCTGATGCAGGGATTGTATAGTATCCGGGTCGGCCTCACTGATGCCGTCCTGAATCGCCTCAATTTCACCGCGCAGTATGGACAGCGGGGTGCGCAATTCATGTGCAATGTCCATGATCCACTGTTTGCGGGAGTGCTCATGTTCCTGCAGCGTTTCCGCCAGCCGGTTGAAGTCCTCACTCAGCAGTCCCAGCTCATCACGGTTTTGTACCTTAATCCGGGTGGCATAATTGCCGCTGGCCAGCTCACTGCTGCTTTGGCGCAGAGTTTGAATCGGTTTAACCAGCTGACGAGACAATAGCCAGGCAATCACAAAGCTGCTGATCAGGGTCAGGAAGCCGACCATAATCAGGGTTTTGTGTTGTTCACCGAGAAAGCGCGCATCTTCTTCAGTACCATTGGATACCTGGCGTGGGTAAAGGCCGATATAGCCTATGATTTTATTATCCTGTTTCAGCGTCTGGCGCAGTTCGGGGGGCAAGTCTCTGAGCCTGCCCTGTACCAGATTATTGTCTGTATCGTAAACAACGGTGCGGAAAGCGGTTGAGTGATCCCGCGGCGGACGTAACCCTGAGTCATTTGGCCTGGGTGGCGGAGCGTTGTTTTCGCGGGCTTGTCTGCCGCTGGCCCGCTGCAGTCTGCGCCATACGCGATAGTCTTTGAGTGTTTCCCAGCTGTTATGCTGGCTGTAGAAGTTTTCAAGCTCACTGGCCAGACTGTCCAGATACTGCTTGTCGAGCGTCCGGGTGTACTCCTGAAAGGCTTGCTGAGTGCGGAAGTGAAACAGGGCCGCGCCGGATAATACCGCCAGGGCGCAGGCGAGAAAGATGGCGATAAAGAGTTTGCTGCGGATACTGAGTGTGTTCATGGCCGGTTTGACCGTTTAGTTGTAATAAATGTTGGTTACAGCGCACACAGTAAGGTTTACGGTGGCGGCTCGTCAATGAATATGACTGCACAATCTGTTGAGGGAAAAAGAAAGGCCCGCCCGATGATCAGACGAGCCAATATCGGTCATTTATCAATGATGACGGTAATTATGCTTCCGTGCTTTGTTATAGTGTCTGCTACGGTCAACGTGTCGGTGTGACCTGTTGTATTTCTTTTTGTGAACGATCCGCTTTGGTGGTTGGTAGTGAGGGCGGACGTAGTGGGTGACAGGCGCAGGAATATTAAAATAAATAATAAACTGGCTGTCATGTTTGCCGCCATGATGACCACCGCCGCCTGCCAGGGCGGTGCCACTGGCTAAAAATAGCGTGGCGAGTGTGGTGATTGCGATTAGTTTTTTCATTGCTAGCCTCCTTGTAGCATTAGTACGTACTAACACCTGTGAGCATAGGCGCAGAGTTTGCAAGAAAGATGCCTGAAATGAGTAAACATTGTGGAAATGAATAGTCTACTGACGCTGGCGCAAGGCTTCGTACAGGCAAACCCCGGTAGCCACCGAGACATTCAGGCTGGATACCTGTCCCCGCATCGGAATCGAGATCAGGAAGTCACAGCGCTCTTCCGTCAGACGGCGGATACCTTTGCCCTCAGCGCCCATCACCAGTGCGGTGGGGCCTTTCAGGTTGGACTGAAATAAAGTCTGGTCGGCTTTATCGCTGGTGCCGGTCAGCCAGATACCGCGTTCCTTGAGCTGATCCAGGGTGCGGGCCAGATTGGTCACGGTGATGAAGGGTATGGTTTCCGCTGCTCCCGAAGCCACTTTGCGTGCGGTAGGCGTCATACCGGCTGCATTATCACGTGGAGCAATCACTGCATGCACACCGGCACCGTCACAGGTACGCAGGCAGGCTCCGAGGTTATGCGGGTCAGTCACGCCATCCAGCACCAGCAGAAAAGGGGCCTCTTGCAGACCGTCCAACAGGTCGTAAAGATCATTCTCGGTATAGGTTTTTGCCTGGACATACTCCGCCACAATTCCCTGATGGCGGTGGGTATTGGCGTATTTACCCAGCTGATCAGCATCCACCGGAATACTGCTCAGGCCACACTCGCCAATCAGATCGTGCAGTGATTTCAGGCGGTTTTTGCGCGCCTGCTTGTCGATCCAGATCCGCTGGATATTCTCCGGATCATTGCGCAGCGCACTCTCCACAGCATGAATGCCGTATATTACTGTTTTGCTCATACTGTTTTACTCATCAGGAACGCTTTTTCTTGCGGGATTTGCCTTTGAATTTTTGGCTCTTGCTGCGCGCCGGTTTTTCACCGGAGTCGTCCAGCACAAAATCAATCTTGCGCTCATCCAGATCCACCCGTGCCACTTTCACCCGGATGCTGTCACCGAGACGGAAAACGCGCCCGGAGCTTTCACCGGTCAGGCGGTGGCGGATCGGGTCAAACTTGTAGTAATCATTGGTCAGTGCAGTGACATGTACCAGACCTTCGACGTAAATCTCATCCAGTTCGACAAACAGCCCAAAGCTGGTCACCGCGCTGACAATACCGCTGTAAATGCCGCCGACATGCTCCTGCATATACTCACATTTCAGCCATGACACCACATCGCGGCTGGCGTCATCGGCCCGGCGTTCGGCCATCGAGCAGTGCTCGCCCAGCGACACCATATCCTCAGTCGTGTACATAAAGTTATCGGCAGTACCGCCCTGCAGAATATGGCGGATCGCGCGATGCACCAGCAGGTCAGGGTAGCGCCGGATCGGCGAGGTGAAGTGGGCGTAATCCTCGTGCGCCAGCCCGAAATGACCGATAGTGTCCGGGCTGTACATTGCCTGTGATAGTGAGCGCAGCAGCACGGTCTGGATCAGGTGTGCATCCGGGCGCCCCTGCACACTGCTGAGCAGGTCGGCGTAGTCCGACGGCTCCGGCTCCATGCCGCCTTTCAGGGACAGGCCGACACCACTGAGGAAGGTGCGTACATCTTCCAGTTTATCGGTCTTGGGCAGGTCATGGATGCGGTGCAGGGCCGGAATTTTATGCTTCTTCAGAAAACGTGCCGCGCAGACATTGGCCAGAATCATGCACTCTTCAATAATCTTGTGCGCGTCATTGCGTTCGGTGGGGACGATTTCTTTGATTTTGCGGTCTTCACCAAAAATAATCCGCGTTTCAGTGGTTTCAAAATCAATCGCGCCGCGCTCCTGACGCTGTTTACGCAGGACGTGATACAGGCTGTATAAATCATCCAGATGGCTGACAATCGCTTTGTGTTCCTTGCGTAATGTTGCATCCCGTTCAACGACTATTTGGGCCATCTTGGTGTAGGTCAGCCGCGCTGCGGAATGCATGACGCCCTCATGGAACCGGTAGGACAGCACATCACCGTTATCGTTAATGTGTGCCTCGCAGACCATACACAGCCGGTCGACGGCAGGATTCAGTGAGCACAGACCATTTGACAAGGCTTCCGGCAGCATCGGAATCACTTCGCCGGGAAAATAGACCGAAGTGGCGCGCAGCAGAGCTTCCTTGTCCAGTGCAGTACCGGGTTTGACGTAAGCCGAAACATCAGCAATTGCCACCAGCAGCCGCCAGTGATCACCGGCCCGCTCGCAATACACCGCGTCATCGAAATCGCGCGCATCTTCACCGTCAATTGTCACCAGCGGGGTCTGGCGTAAATCCAGCCGGTTTTTCTTCGCAGCTTCCGGGACTTCATGGCCCAGCTGATCCGCTTCGGCTTTGACTGCTTCCGGCCACTCAAAGGGCAGGTCGTGACTGCGCAGGGCAATGCCGATTTCCATACCCGGCGCCATGTGATCGCCCAGTACCTCGACGATGCGGCCTACCGGCTGCGAACGGCGGGTGGGCTGCTCGATAATGCCAGCGACCACAATCTGCCCCGGTTTGGCATCGTTGGCCTGATCCGGCGGAATCAGTATGTCCTGGCTGATGCGGGAGTTGTCCGGCACCACCAGCGGAATTCCGTTCTCGATCATGAAGCGTCCGACCACCTGTTGGGTGCCGCGCTCCAGCACTTCGACCACATTACCTTCGCGGCGACCTTTATGATCCACACCGCGCACACTGGCCAGAATCCGGTCACCATGCAGCAGACCGCGCATCTGTTTGGCATGCAGGAACAGGTCATCACTGCCATCATCCGGCAGCAGGAAACCGAAGCCATCCGGATGGCCCTGTACCCGTCCTGAAATCAGGTCGGTGCGCTTGACCGGAATGTATTGTTTGCGGCGGTTATAGAGCATCTGACCATCGCGCTCCATGGCACGCAGACGCTTCTTTAACGCATCCAGATCCCGCTCGTCACTGAGCTTCAGGGCGCTGGCCAGACTCAGAAAGTCGAGTGGGTGACCGCTGTCATTTAAGGTGGTGAGAATCAGCTCACGACTGGGGATCGGATTATCGTATTTTTCTGCTTCACGCTGCTGGTAGGGGTCGGTTATTTTCAAGTTATTACCTTATGTTCAATTAATGATGCAAGGATAACAAAAACTGCAAAATTGTGTTTGACAAAAAAAGCATGCAGCTCTATTATGCGCATCTTTCCTGAACAGCAGTTCAGAGAGAAAGCCGAAGTGGCGGAATTGGTAGACGCGCTAGCTTCAGGTGCTAGTGAGCATTAGCTCGTGGAGGTTCAAGTCCTCTCTTCGGCACCATAATAAAATTATGGTGGACAACTTGAGATTAAAAAAGCCAGCCTAAGTAGCTGGTTTTTTTTCGCCTGTATTAATTGCCTCAATTCGCCTGTTAATATTTCCTGAAGTTCTCCAGCGGAAGAGCTCAAGGAAGTTTTATACTTCCAGCATTTGCAGTGCCTTCCGTATCAGTGATTGCGTATGTTCATCAGGTGTCAGAATCGGCAGGTGTACCTCGTCACGACACAAGTCCAGCAAAGATGCAGTAGTGGGCGCAGCGTTTAGGCTTCTGTGCGTAAGTAGCTATAATCATGTTTGGCAGTGTTTCATAAAAGATAACCGGAATTCAGGTAAATTCACCGATGAGGGGAGCATATGCTCGAACAAGCCATTATCATAATCGGTATCACCTTCATGGTGATGATCAGTCCCGGCCCGGATATGCTGATTGTTATCCGCAACACCCTGATCGGAGGTAAAACGGCGGGCTTACAGACATCTGCCGGAATTGTTGCCGGGAATCTGGTGCATATCAGCTACTGTCTGGTTGGAATAGGTTTGCTGATTTCCCAGAGCATTGTTTTGTTTACCATTCTTAAGTTGCTGAGTGCAGCCTACCTGATTTATCTGGGGATCAGTAGCCTTCGCAGTAAGCCGCAGCCATTGGATGCTACGTCATCCTTACCCGCAAGTAGCCGGACATGGTTCATCCAGGGATTTCTGAACAATATTCTGAATCCCAAAGGTGCTTTGTTTTATCTCGGTGTCTTCACTGTTGTTATTACTCCGGATACGACATTGCTGGCAACGGTTTTGCTGGTGCTGCTAATGAAATCCATCAGTATTGGTTTCTGGGTGTTGTTCGTATCTGCCCTGGATCAGCCGGTTGTACGTAATGGTTTCGGGCGATTTCAGTCATGGATAAATAAGTTGTTTGGTGGTTTGCTGATTTTGTTGGGGATTAAGGTGGCTACTGCCAGTCAATAAGACGCAGCAGGATATTAAATTCCTTGGTTATAGTGCTTTATATGGTCAAAAAGTGTTTTGCAGAGTTTTGAAAGTTCATCGGTAAGTTGCCAGTCGTTGTTATCTTCCATTTCTGAGATAGCTTGTCTGCAAAATTCGACTTTATTCTTAACAGTACTGCTGTTATCAGCAAAAACCTGTCTGATATTTTTCCCTTTGCCTTTAAGCCCAAGAGCTTTGTCAAGGTAATACCCAATGCCAAGACTCTTGTCAGCATAGTCTGATAGTTTTTCATCTATCTGGGCAATATCAAGATTTTCCTTGGTTTTCTCCTTCATCTTTGAGAAACGACTTTGTGCTGTATTTATCAATATTTCTCGGGGAAGCATATTTTCGATTTCTTTCCCCGGTGTGGCATAAAGAGAGTCCCCCATCTGTTGCTGTAGTTTTTCTAAACGATCCCTCTTAGATGAAATATCCCGGTCAACTATCAGGAAAGCATTAGCACTGGTTTTTAATGCACTTAAGCCCTGACTTTCGCCGCCATCAACATCAGGATCGTCAAAGTTCCAATGGCTTAGGTTGCTTCCCTGGTATTCAACAAAGGCATAGTGATAATTTTCCATGAAGGTGCGTAACTGGGCTTTTTCATCTTCATCGGTGAGTTCATCAATATACTTTTTCATGTATGCGCGGAGATAAAGGCGATCAGTGATACCCTCAACCCAGATTGTGCAGTTCGCCAGATAAACTGATGAGGGATGAACACCTAATTCAGTCAAGAGGCCTCGCTCATCATCAAGGGGTGTGACATGAAAACTTGCTGAGCCATCTTCGGCTGTATTTTTCTTGAATTTATGGATGCTGACATCGCTACGACGGAACTCAGCAAGGTCAAGCAGGTGATTGGAGTGAGTTGTAATGAAATACTGGTGATCGGTTTCATCTAACAGGAATTTTGCTAACTGGCGCAGGAAACCTGGGTGTAGATTATTCTCCGGTTCTTCAATGTAAAACATACTGCTTCTTTTTTCGAGAAAAGCGGCTGATGTGATGATGATTATCTGCTGTAGGCCATCACCAAGATTATAGATAGGGAATTGCTTTTCATCACCTATTTTGATGTCGATGGTGTCAGTTTTTCTTTTTGGTATGATTGAAATTTGTTGGTTTTCAAAGAAGTGTTTGCTGAGCTTTTCTTCATACTGCCTGATAGTTTCTCGTTCATGTGGCTCACCTAATAGCATATCAGCAAAATTTTCGTATAACTCAAGGCCAGTTACTATAAGCCTATCGTGGTTGTTATTACGGAATTCAGGTGTTTGTATATTTGAATTATTGAAGTAATCATGAAATGTCCTATCTTTATAAGAGTCAACCTTAGTACTAAATTCTTTTTTGTCACTATTTTCTTTAGCTAGAGGCCTCATGCCTCTCAAAATGGGGATGTAATAAGCTGGATTAAGCGTTTTTTTTTCTTGGGAAATTTCCGAAATTTTCTCTCTTAGTGACTTCAGGTTATCCCCAGAAATATACTCCCTATCAGAGATAGAGAAAGTTTTGTTATGTGAATTATTCAGTGCTGATGAAATTGCTTCAAAATTTTTGGATACCTCTTCGATAGAGTTTATTTTCCCAGATAGCATTTTTAATATTCTATCTTGTTTGGCAGTATCTCCAAGTAGGTTAGTATACATCTCTAAGATGCCTTTTAACGAGTTAATCTCTTGTGAGGTTAAGCCTTGGCTGTCATTCTTTATTAATAATTGTTTCTTGTCAGAAAAGAATAGTGTTCTGATAAATTTGCTTTTTCCTGAGTTATTGATGCCAACCATTAGGTTAAGTCTTTTGACTTCTATTCCGTTATTGCTTTCAACATTATATTGACTAAGCAGCGAAGACCATATTCTAGTAGTAAACACATGCTACTCCGGACACCTCAACGAAATCTTCTCTGTACACGACAATTTATCGTCCTACCTTTGAATAACTAATTTCGATGCATGAATCATTTTTAATAATCCATCCGGGCGGACATAAAAACAGCAGGAGCAGATTCAGCGAGTCCCGTCCATCAAGCACAGCGGCAATCAGCTTGTCGGCCAGATAATCCAGTCCATAACGGAACAGGCTTTTCTCAGGTCTGCCATGTTTTTTTATTTTCAGGGGTTTCACAACGTTGGCTTTCCATTCCCCGGCCTTATGCGCCCAGCAAAAGGCCACTGCCATGAGGGCCATCATCTTCTTGATGCGGTAATAGCGGGTGATCCGGGTATCCTCCATATGGAAGCCCCGGCCTTTGAGGCACTGGAACAAATTTTCAATTTCCCACCTCAGCGCATAGGTACCCAGCGGATCAGCCTGCCTGACATTGCTGGCCAGGATTAACAATTGGCCGCTGTCCAGGCGCAGCGCACTGAGCCAGACTGCCTGCCCGCTGACATGGCGGGGTTTGCGTAACCGGGACGGCTCACCCGGCCGCAATGACCGGAATAAGGTTTCAACCGGACGGGATTTGCCCTGCTTATCCAGATAATGTTGATTCCCTTTCATCCTCATAATAAAGGGGATGCCCTGCCGGCTCAGCCAGCCCCACCACTGTTCGCCAATAAACTCCCGGTCGCCCAAAATGCCCTTTATGGCGGCGCGGCCAAACTGGCTGGTAAAACGGTTCAGCTGGGCAATCCGTTCACGCTGGCTGGAGTTACCTTTTTTGTTCAGCACCAGCCAGTAGATGGGGATCGCTGCCCCCTGATAAACAATGGCCAGCGTTAAAATGTTCAGGTTCTTCTTACCCCATTGCCAGTTGGTGCGGTCAAGCGTCAGATAGACGGGTTGCTGAGCAAAGCCAAACAGGCTATAAATCAGCCGGGCCAGCGCATCGTAGTCAAAATGAACTTCACTGAAAAACCGTTGTAAACGCCGGTAGCGCGAACTCACCTCCGCCGGGCTGTCCATCGCCACCGCCAACAAACCCAAATCCATACGCTGGATACGCAGCAAAGCCAGCAACATCCCAATAAAACAATCCAACCGGGGCTTGCCCCAACCCAAATGATCTTTTACGCTGTTCCGTAGCCCGTCAACCAACTCCATGGCACTCTCCTTTGTTTCGTCGCAAGAGAGTGCAACAGATAGGTGGCGGGCTTTCAACCCTATAGCACCATGGTTAAATCAATGACTTAGATTTTTTGTCGTGTACAGAGCGAAATCTTATCATCATCCACCATTTCCCCCTCCGCATGCAGCTGATAATAATTCCCCGCCTCAGCACAATAAATCTGTGCCGCTATCTTAAGCCCGGTTGTATCATCCAGTGTGCCCGCTGTAATAGAAATCCGTTTCCCTTTAGGGTAGTCGAAGAACAAACTGCAGCCACATTCGCCACAAAAGCCCTGCCGGACATTGGGCAGGTAAGAGTACCAGCGCAATGTAGCGTCATTAAGCAGTTTGAAATATTCATATTTGGCACCACTGGCCGCAATAAAATGCCCGCTGAAACGACGGCATTGTTCGCAATGGCAGGCAATCACCGGGCGGAGTTTGCTGCGGTCACTGACTTCGTAACGAACGCCGCCGCAGATGCAGCCGCCTGTAACAGTATTCATTATTCAACTCCCTGAGTGTTGGACTGTTCCAATTGTTTAGCTTCCCATTCTTTATAGGTTTGGCCGGAGCCTTGCAGTTTCCACTCCAGCGTGCCATTTGCTGGGCGGCCATTGACTACAGCCGCGGCGGCACTGGGGCTTTTAAACGCATAATTTTCTTTAAAGGTGGAACATTTACCTTCCATAATCAGCACACCACTTTCTATCAGCTCATTAAACAGTTTGGCATAGCCGCTGTTTTCTGTACCTTTTCCTTTCCAGCCTGCTCTCGCAGTTGAGCCCGCCTGAACCACAAATTCACCTTCAACAAGGTGTGCTATAGCACTGATAGCATGCCTTGGTGTGTGTAGTTCAAAAATCGGCATTACGTTTTTGGTAACGTCGGGTATCAAGCTGTTTTCTTTATTCGGTCGCGTTCTGGTTAATAGAAAATCAATTCTCAATGCGGGTAGCACCATCAATATGTAATCGAGAAATGTTTCCATATTAGATTGCGCGGCCTCAGTTAAAGAAGGGCGTGCAGGCGTATTGCTATTGTCCAGTGGGATTCTGCCGATTTTTCGGGCTTCTTCAATCAGCCGTGCTTCCAGATATTTGACGTGTGCCTTATTCAGGTTGTTGCTTGCTGTGGTGATCAGGACTGCAGTTGTCCACCAGTCTTTGGCTGTATCATGTTTCTTAATACGTTCGCGAATATCCTCACCCTCACCGATATAAGCCAGAGGACTATTTTGATCTTCGCCCAATAACAGGTAGACGCCGGTATAGGCTGCTTCTTTACGTTTGAGTGCTTCGGTGAGCTGAGTACGGGGTGTCATCAGGACATGTCCCGTCCAGTTAAAGACTTCAGCAGTCAACATTCCATCAGGCTTGCCATCAATAAAGAACAACTCAAGCGACTGCCCCTTGCTGGCACTCATCGCATATCCCAGGCCGTGTCCACCGCCTCCACCAACTGATCCTTACCACGCACATTCGACAGCATCTCACCATTCAGAAACAGCGTCGGCGTCGAACGTACCCCGGCATCCCGCGCGCTGGCAATATCACCCCTGACCTTATCCTTCACCACATCGGATTCCAGATCCGCCTTCAGTTTGTCCAGATCCAGATTAATTGCCCTGGCATACTCATCAAACTTCTCCGTCGGGTCATCCAGTTCTGCCCATGCCGTCTGGTTATCAAACAGCTGGTCATGCATTTCCCAGAACTTTTCCTGTTGTCCCGCGGCTTCCGCATAATGTGCCGCCAGATTAGCATGAGGATGAATATTGACCAGTGGGTAATGGCGGTAGACAAAATGCACTTTACGGCGAATATCCGGCCATGCGGCACGGATAGTATTATGCTGCGCACGACAGGCCGGGCATTGAAAATCAGAATACTCAATCAGTATCACCGGTGACTTTTGAAAGCCCTTGCTCTGGTCGGTGCTGATAACCTCGCTGTTAGCCGGAACGGTGAGCGCCATATTCTGGGCAAAACTAAAGACCAAAAATACAGCGAGCAGGGCAGCGGCACCGAACATTGCAAATCTGAGCAGTTTTTTATTACGCGCGGCGGCGGCCTGTTTCTGTGCTTTAACCTGTTGCTGGTGTTCCCGTTTCTGTTTATTCATTTTGTACACTTTGCGGTTGTTGAAGGTAGTAATGGAGCCTCATCAACACTAACAAAGGTTTCAGCCTTAAAACCGTTAAAACGTGTTGATGCCGCATTAGAATAAGCGCCAACCTGACCAATTTCAATCCAATCGCCTTCTTCCGTGTCATCCGGCAGGGTATATTTATGCGGCAGAATGTCGTGACAATCACAGGTCGGCCCCAATAACCTGAATTCGGCAGTTTTTTCTGAAATATTCCGGAAAGGATTTAACAGCCGCATCGGCAGCTTAATATTGGCGACCAGTGTTTCAGACAGGCTCTGATAAATACCGTCGTTAATATACAGATCACCTCCCTTACGCAGCTGCACCTGTGCCAGCAGTGAGCAGCCACTGGCGACCATCGAGCGCCCCGGCTCACACATCAGCACACAATCCCCGCGCAGTTTAGCCTGACTGACTGCAGCGCGGATGGTGTCGATATATACGGACAGCGGCGGCACATTATCCTGCTCATACGCGGCCGGAAAGCCGCCGCCGACATCCAGATAATGTACCGGCACATTGGCCTTTTCAATGATTTTCAGGGCAACCTCAATCCCGGCGCGGAAGGCATCGGGATTGCGGCACTGTGAACCGACGTGAAAGGCAACACCTGTCTGAAAACCTGCCCGGTGTACGGTGTATAACAGGTGCACGGCAGCCTCAACCGACACCCCGAACTTATCAGACAGCTGATATTGTGCATCGAAAGAGGGCGTGACTATGCGCACCAGAATCACCCGGCCATCGCCGCTGCCGGTGACTGCAATAATCTTTTCCAGCTCTTTGATATGGTCGATGACAAAGTGGTCAACCCGGTAGACTTCATGTGCGGTCTGAATGGAAGCACGGCTTTTGACCGGGTGCATAAAATAACAGTCAGCCTGAGGCAACTGTTCCCGTACCTGAGAAATTTCAGCCAGTGAGGCGGTATCAAAATGACGAATCCCGGCATCATACAACGTCTGCAGAATCAGCGGATGCGGATTACATTTAACTGCGTATAACACCCGCCCCGGAAACTGCTGCAGAAACTGATCAGCGCGGCGTTTAAGTTCCGCAGGCCGTACACAGAATACAGGATAGCCGGGTTTGAGCTTGCGGATTACCGAATCAACGGTATCGAAACGGGAGATGTTGATGCTCATGAGTTGTTGTGGCGGCGGAAGAATTCAACCGCCCAGTCTGATACCAGTTGCCCGTCATCTTTTTCGCCGGGCTGACTCAGGCGCTGCAGGGCAGGCTCAGCCAGTTCATCCGGAATCAGTGCAGTCTGGCGCAGCTTAAGCAATGCCCTTTCATAGTCGGTGGCAAACTCAGGGTGGCCCTGAAAACTGACCATCGAATCACCGTATAACAGCGCGGCGTATTCACAGAATGCCGACCCGGCCAGCACCTGAGCGGATGGCGGGATGCTCACCACCTGATCCTGATGCATGGCATTTAAGGTCAGTTTGTTTTTATCGGTTTGCAGCCAGTCCGGTGTCTGTGCTGCCAGTTGATAATCATGCAGGCCGACACCCCAACCCTTATCTGATTTGACCACCTCACCGCCCATGGCTGCGGCAATAATCTGGTGACCGAAACAAATGCCGAACAGCGGACGTTGTGCAGCATGAATCTCACGGATCAGTGTCTGTAGCGGCTCCATCCACGGCAGTTTGTCATAGACGCCGTTTCTGGAGCCGGTGATCATCCAGCCGTCACAGTCCTGTGCTGAATCCGGGAATTCACCATCCATGACTGCATACACCTTAAAACTGAATTCGTCCGTATCAGCCGCACGGCGCACAAAGTTTTCCAGCATCTCAGCGTAGCTGCCAAAAGAGGCCAGCTCTTCCGGCGGTCGCCCGGCTTCCAGTATTCCTATTTTCATTGCTTTACCTCCGGGGTAGTCGGTTGCACGTGTTCAGCCACCAGTTTAGGTTACCAATTTAAGCCGGGACAGTCTGCCGTAGCTTATTGCTCCGGCTGCGTAAACTCGCGTGCGCTCAGACAGTACTTGCCTTGCAGCAAGCTACGCCAGCCTGTCCCTCTGTCTTGGCTTAAGTTGCTATCCTCAGCTTACCAGTAACTCTGGTATTCAACCGGGGTTACCAGTGCCGCCAGCTTCATATACTCCTGCCGCTTCATGGCCGTAAATACTTCCATAAACTCTTTCCCGAGCAGCTGCTCCATGAGCTGACTCTGTTCAAAAGTATCAATTGCTTCCTGCCACTGTGTGGGTAATGGCTGCCCCGGATCGTCTGCCGCATAGGCGTCACCTTCAATCGGCTCCGGCGGCGACAGGCGGTTTTCAATGCCATGCAAAGCCGCCGCCAGTACCACCGCAAGCACCAGATAAGGGTTGGCGTCAGCACCGGACACCCGGTGTTCAATCCGCCGGGCGGCATTCGGACTGTCCGGAACCCGAACGGATACTGTGCGGTTTTCATAGCCCCAGTTGGCATAGACCGGTGCATGTGAACCGGGGAGCAGGCGGCGGTATGAATTCAGGTGCGGGGCAAAAATCAGCATCGACTCCGGCATCGCCAGCAATAATCCGGCAATGGCCTGTTGCAGTTGCTCACTGCCGTCGTCAGTGCCGTTATCGAAAATATTCCGCCCCTGACCGTCCTCTAAACTGAAGTGCAGGTGCATGCCATTACCGCTGCGCTCACCGAAGGGTTTGGCCATAAAGGTGGCGCGGTGTTCATGTTTATCTGCCACGCCTTTAATCAGCCGTTTGAACAGCAGCGCATGATCCGCGGCCAGTAACGGGTCAGCAACATGGTGAAGGTTGATTTCAAACTGCCCGTGCCCAAGCTCGGAAGTGATGGCGTCTGCCGGAATATCCTGCACTTCACAACAGTAACGAATGTCTTCCAGCAGCTCGCGTTTTATGTCGATACGCCGGATCGAATAGGCGTCAGGACGCTCCAGATGCAGCGGAGCGGGGTAGGGAATACCATGCTCAAAACGTGATTCCGGCAGCAGGTAAAACTCCAGCTCAGTGGCTACCACCGGCATCAGTCCGTGTGCGGCATAACGCTCACAGACATTTTTCAGCAGCTGGCGCGGATCAGCATTGAACGGAGATCCGTCCTGATTGTGCATCATTGTCTGTAACTGTAAATGCTCACCGTCCAGCCAGGGTATAGGCATGGCCTGATCCGTTACCGGCAGGCAGATACCGTCATTATCGCCGGTTTCAAACACTAAGCCGTTTTCCAGTACGTCATCACCCCAGATATCCAGGCCGACAGCGGAGCGCGGCATTTTGAAACCTTCGCGCAGGATTTTTCCGGTTTGCGTGCCGGGAACACGCTTGCCGCGTAGCTGGCCGTTAAGGTCGGCGATGAAAGCATCTAATTCTGTTGCTGGCAGCTCGGACATTCCGTGCATCCTTCGTAGTTATAGTTATGAAACTATAATGTAGGCATGAATGGCTGAGCAAGCTAATCTATAAGGCCGCGTACATACCCCGCACTTTCATGCGGATTCACTTCGGCATGACGGATCAGCTGATCAAAATGCCGGGTTAAGGCGCGGATTTCTTCCGGTGTATTGATCACTACATACATATCGCCGATGTAAATGGCGGCCCGTTGTGAGCCGAAAATGGTCACGGGGGCGGAAAAGACTTTTCCGGCATCGTATAAAAATAACCGGTAGCTTGGGTACAGGTCATCCAGTAATTGTGCCATATGCCGCAATTGCTGTTGCCGGGTAGCCAGCGGCAAGCCGGCCCAGACCCCGGCGCCCTGTGCTAATAAATGCAGGCGCTGCAGGGGCATACAGACTTCCATTTCCGATTCATTAATGCGGTTATAAGCCAGTTGTGAGCTGGCTTCGCGCTTACGTGCTGCGGCGGAAACCTGGGCGCAATGACGCTCATAATCAATAATGCTCTCCAGTTTCAGCGAATCAGGCAAATTAGCCGGCACATAGCGGATTTTGTAGCCAATCGCATCGCGGTGCCATTGTCCCAGCAGGGTGTGTTCACCATGTACCACCTGCTCAATCGCCATGGCCGAGGAAACCTGCGAGGGTAAATGTTCGTCCTGTGACAGGCCTAATAACCAATCCACACTGACTGCATTGGCCTTGGATATGCCATACAGGGTTTCGGCACGCGGCAAGCGCAGCAACTGTTTCGACAGCAGCTGCGATAAGGCTGAGCGATTGATACCGATAAGTTGCGCAAACTGTGATTTATTCAGCCCCGACTGTTGCAGTAATAATTTCAGGCGTTGCTGGAAAATTTCGCTGCTGATGCGTTTGTGCTGCGTCATTGCCTGACTCTCTCCGGAATAAGCGGTTTGTTAACTGGAAGTGATTTATGTTTACTTAAGTAAACAAAAGATTTTTTAAGTTGCTTAACTTAACAATTGTAACTTACTTTCACCTCAGTATTGATGTATGCGCCGCATAAAATTAACCCCATGAACTGTGCAGTTAATAGGACGGAGGCTATATGCAGTATGGGAGTACGCTAAGGCGGATTGAGTGGAAAAGTGCCGGATTAATTCTGATTTGTTATGCGGCGTGGGTGAGTATCACGGTCTGGCATCAGGTTTTACCATTCTGGTTACTAATCCCGGTATTGGCCGTGATACTGAGTTTTCATAATTCGCTGCAGCATGAGGTGATTCACTATCACCCGACCCCCTGGCAGGGCTTCAATGAAAGCCTGGTGCATTGGCCGCTGGCGTTATACTTACCTTTTATACGCTACCGCGATACCCATCGGGCGCATCATGTGTATGAAAATATCACCCTGCCGGCAGATGATCCGGAGTCGTATTATTTTAGTCCCGCTGACTGGGAGCGTCTGGCACCCTGGCAACAGCGGCTGTATACCCTGAATAATGCGCTGTTAGGGAGGTTGATTACGGGGCCGTTTCTGGCCGGGAGTCGTTTTTTATCCGCCGAATTCAGTGCCATTAATGCCGGTGATAAAAAAGTGATTCATGCCTGGAAATGGCACCTGCCATTATTGGTAATGGTATTGAGCTGGCTTGTTTTTTGGCAGTTTCCGCTCTGGGTTTATCTGCTGGGTGTCTATTTCAGCATGTCGCTGACCGCGATCCGCACCTTTGCCGAGCACCAGGCCGCAGCAGAGCCAACCCAACGTACCTTAGTCGTAGAGTCACGGGGCTTTTTCAGTTTTCTGTTTCTTAACAATAGCCTGCACTCCGTACATCACAAATATCCCGGACTGGCGTGGTATCAGCTGCGTTTGGTTTACCGGCGGGAGCGCGAAACCATCCTGCAGGAAAATGGCGGTTATGTACTGCCAAATTACACCACTTTATTCCGCCGTTATCTGTTTACCATCAAAGAGCCGGTGGTGTATCCGCTGGTTAGCCATAAAAGGGCTGACGCTCCGGCTGACTCCGGCATAGTGCTCAGCGCCGGTTAAAGTCCGGATAATGTGTGGCTATAAAATGCTGGCTCTGCCGATAAGCGGTACGCAGAACATCATAATCATGATCCGTGGCCGGTTTGATCGCTGTCAGGCCCAGAGCCTGAAATTTTGCTGCTAAGGCCGGGTGCGGGAGTTGAAGTAAGGCCTCACGTGTTGCGGTGTATAACTCATCAGGTAGCGAGTAGTGTGCGACTAATGGCGGAGCCGGAGCCGGGCCAAGCCGGGTAATGATACGGAATTGCTCTGTCGGCATCGCCTGCAAACTCACGCCTGTTTGCTGCCAATAGTCGAATACGGTGTGATCAATCAGTGCCACATCGGCCTGCCCGTCGGCTACGTGCTGCATAGAGGCGCTGTGGCGTCCGCTGATTTGAATGTCGGCAAACTGCGGGGGGTGAGCCAGCCCGGCCAGATAAGCCCACAAAGCATGATTACCTGAATAAGAGCCAGGCTCATTAATAACTAACCGGCTGCCCTGTAAATCAGCCAGGCAGTGTAAGTCGCTGTCGCGCCGGACGATCAGATAGGAGTAATACACCGGAGCAGTCTGGCCACTAAAAACCGGGCTGCCCAATAACCGGTAGCAGGGTGTGGTCTGTGCATCCTGTTGCAGGGTATATAACAAGCCACATAACCAGCCCAGTTTAATGATGCCCTGTGGTAATTGTTCGGTACAAGCCTGTTGCCAGCAGGTGTCCGTGCTGAACTGCACTTCGCTGTTAATCTCTGCACTGAGGTATTTTGCCAGTAACTCACTGATCGGATAAGTATTTTCGCCGAGGCAGGAGACTAAGTTGAGTGTGGCCATCTGTTATCCTGAATTTAATCCCGTTGACCGGTATAAGTCAGCTCCCCCAACACATAAGTCGCGGTAACCGCCCGGTCATCCCCGAGCATCAATAACGCAAACAGCTTCTCATGCAGGGTCTGTGCATGCTGTGTACGCCGCTCAATCAGTGGCGTGCCGTTAAAATTCAGCACTACAAAATCTGCCTCCTTACCCACCGCAAAATTACCTATTTTATCATCCAGATACAGCGCCTTAGCCCCGCTCAGGGTAGCCAGATACAGTGCCTGAAACGCAGAGAGTTTTTTACCGCGCAGTTGTGTCACTTTATAAGCCTCACTGGCGGTGCGCAGCATATTAAAACTGGTGCCACCGCCGACATCGGTGCCCATGCCAGTGCGGATGCCATGCTCACGGAAGCTTTCCAGGTCAAAAAGTCCACTGCCCAGAAACAGATTGGAGGTCGGGCAGAAGGCCGCCGCTGAACCGGTATCGGCCATACACTGCTTATCCAGCTCATCCAGATGGATACAGTGCGCCAGCACCGAGCGCGGGCGCAGTAAGCGGTGCTGCTGATAAACATCCAGATAACTGCGGCTATCCGGAAACAGTTCACCTACCCACGCTACCTCAGCGGGATTCTCCGCCACATGGGTATGCATATAAATATCCGGGTGCTCATCCAGCAATCTGGCTGCTGCGTCCAGCTGCTCCGGGCTGGAGGTCGGCGCAAAGCGCGGGGTAACCGCATAAGACAGACGGCCTTTGCCATGCCATTTTTCAATCAGTGCCTTGCTGTCCTGATACGCCAGCTCCGGCGTATCACGCAGATATTCCGGACAATTCCGGTCCATCAGCACTTTCCCGGCAATCATGCGCAGATTAAGCCGCTCCGCTGCCTGAAAAAAACTCTCCACCGACTGTGGGTGTACCGTGCCGAATACCAGCGCGGTGGTGGTGCCGTTACGCAGCAATTCCTGCAGGAAAAAATCCGCCACCTCACCAGCCTGTTCCGGATCGGAAAACTGCTGTTCGGTGGGGAAGGTGTAGGTTTCCAGCCACTCCAGCAGCTGTGTGCCATAGGCGGCAATAATATCGGTTTGCGGATAATGGATGTGCGTATCAATCATTCCGGGGATAATTAGCTGCCCCGGATATTCGCTGACCGCACAGCCTTCCGGCAGCGTTTTAAGCAGGGTTTCTGCAGCGCCCACTGCTGCGATATGACCATTTTCCAGCAGCAGCAGGCCATCCTCCCAATATTCGATCTGCTCTGAATGCAGATCCTCGCCCGGATCATCCAGCAGGTGCAGCACGGATGCCCGGAAGGCTTTGCAGTGGGAGTTTTCAGTATTCGGTGGTTCCGCCATCGTCAGCATGTTCCGGTTCTTTAAACATCGGGTAGGCAATCAAAAAGATGCCCATAATCAGATACCCGCCCACAATACCATTGATTTCAGGCATGTGCAGGGCTGCGGAATGAATAATACCAATAGAGGACATCACCATAGCGGCGATAGCAAATCCACCGGCGTTACGGAATTTACCATCAATCACACTGGCGGTAATGGCACCCCAGATCAGGCCGGTAAGAATTGCGCCCTGTGCCAGCGACTGATGGCCAAGCACATGGGCGCCCTGTTGCAGCATGGCATCAACCATCGGCTGATCCGTCAGGCCGGGCAGGTTTTCAACACCGGTATTGCGCAGGGCACTCATCATCGAGCCCCATTTGGTGATCAGGAAGCTGGAGACATGCGGAATCATCGCAATGGCGACGGCGGCCATGTGCACCGGTTTGACACTGGCTGCAGTATTGGAAATCAGGCTGATGGCAACAAAGACCAGTACCGGTGCAGCTGCTGCCACCGGAATCAGGTTGCTCAGGAAGGCCAGTAAACCGAAAATCGCCGCCAGCGGAATGACGATACCGACGCCGATGATATAACCGCTGTGGGCACCGATTCGCTTATAAGCGGGGTGACCGATGTACGCTGTGGTCGGGAAAGGTGAGCCGAAAGCAGCACCCAGCATGGTACCCAGACCATCGGTGACCTGACAGACTGCGACCGGATATTTGTCACCGGCAGCTTCGGCGGACTCAACATTATTCATGGTTTCAATGAAGTTGTAGATCTGTACCGGGATCAGCACCAGAAACAACTCCGGGTTATCGAACAGGTACTGGATGCCAATCATCAGATCGCCAAAATAAGGCAGTGGCGGATAAAAGCCGATGCCATCGAAACTGACTGAAGCGTTGCCCATTAACAGTGCCAGTAACGTACCCACCAGCAAAGCAAGCAAACCGGCTGGGATGTTGTAAGGCAGCTTGAAGCGTCCGATCAGTCCCCACAGAATAATCAGCATGGAAGCAAAGCCAACCAGTGGCATTTCAAACACCTGGGTCATCGGTACCACGCCGATAAACACCAGCGCAATGCCGCACAGTGTACCCAGCATACCGGCCCGCGGGGTAATCCGTTTCAGGAACGGGCCGATAATGGCACCCAGCCCGGCAACAATGCCGCCCATGAAGCCTGCCCCGATACCTACCTGCCAGGCCAGCAGGGCATCATTGGTTGCCCAATAAATCGGACCGATGACGCCGAATAAGTAAACAAACATCACCGGAGTACTGATGCCATAGGGCAGGGCGGTAACATTGCGCCCGCTCTTTTTGGCGACATACATAGCCAGTGCGGTATAAATGATGATTCCGGAAATAATAGCGATGGCTGCACCGGGAAGAATACGTCCGAAAACGATGTCTGCCGGCATCTGAAACACAAACTGACAGATGCCGCTGAGCACGATCAGGTTGACCAGGTTGTCCGTAAACAGCGCCCAGAATGCACTGTAATCATTGCGGGAGAAAAGTTTGTAGTGAAAGCTTGCTTCGTTCATTGCGGGGTGGCTCCTTCAGTTCACATGGCTGGTACTGACTTGCCGGTCTGTGGATTTCCGGCCTCAGGCATAAAAATCCGGATGGGCAGAACACGACACTTTCTAAAAATAGAGTGATTTTGTATACAATGGGTAGCAGTATATTTCGATCAGGTGCTGCTGTTTCAGCAGCGCTGCTTATGCGTTGATTCTCAACAGGATGGTGTCTATGCCGATTCACTCACATTTTCTCAGGTACTTTGACGAAGTGTGTAAAAACAGTTCGATCCGCAAGGCTGCGGCTAAATTACATGTGGCTTCTTCAGCCGTGAACCGACAGATTCTGAAGGTTGAGGATGAGCTGGGAACAAAACTGTTTGAGCGTTCTCATGAAGGTATCCGGCTGACGGAAGCCGGACAGCTGCTGGCTCAGCATGTGGCACGGACGTTGATCGATGCTGACCGTACCCTGCGTGAAATTGAGGCGTGTGAAAACCATGAGGAAAGCGGCCTGAAACTGGTGGCGCAGGGCTCGGTTATTTCGCGCTTGCTGCCGCCGGTGCTGATGAGCCTGTATGCCGAGTTTCCCCACATCACCACCTCCTTTATGGCAACCGGTGGCCGGGATCTGGGCAAGATGTTGCTGAATGGCAGTGCGGATATTGCATTGATGTTTGATTGTGCTGAGGCATCCGGCCTTGAAATAATTAAGCAAATCAGTCTGCCGGTAGGCGCGGTGATGGCTCCGGATCATCCGCTGGCGATGGCAGGCAGTTCACAGCTGACTATGCAGGAGTGTGCGGAACATCGCCTGATTTTGCCGGATCAGAGCTGGCCGCTACGTGACCGGCTGGATCGTGAACTGGTGCATACACCTGTTGATACTGCTGCCGTGACGACATCAAACTCCATGGAATTTTTACGGGCGATGCTGATAGAGAAGAAGCTGCTGGGTTTTCAGACGGTTGTCGGGCTTGAGATTTCTGTTAAAGAGGGCAGCTTGGTGCATATTCCGTTGCTGGGCCGTGATGGAAATGTACTGACCCAGACTTTCTCCATTGGGGTCAGTGAAAATATTAAACATTCAGAGGCGCTGGATCGGACACTGTTTCTGCTCTGCGAGCGATTACAGGCGTATGCCGTAAAATATGCCAGCAGGTGATGCTGAATTGGCATCAGGCAGAAAGAAATTTATTCTATCGCTGTAACCGTGTCTGTGCTAGCGTGTTGACATGGGTGATTTATTTTCCGGAGGTGACAGAGTGCCAACAGCTGATGCAGATAATTCCCGACAAAACGCTTCTGTCCGTTTTTTATTAAATGATAAGCCTGTCCGGATGGCTGATATTGAGCCGACAAAATCAGTACTGGCCTGGCTGCGTGAGCACAAGCGGCTGACCGGTACCAAGGAAGGCTGTGCGGAAGGCGATTGCGGTGCCTGTACGGTAGTGGTCGGTGAGCTGGCCGGGGATGAGGTGGTGTTGAATGCGGTGAATGCCTGTATTCAGTTTGTGCCGACGCTGGATGGTAAGGCGCTGTTTACGGTGGAATATTTGCGCCAGCAAAACAACGGTTCACTGCATCCGGTGCAGCAGGCTATGGTCGATCAGCATGGCTCACAATGCGGCTTCTGTACGCCGGGATTTATTATGTCGCTATGGTCAGTCTATAACCGGCATCAGGCCGCTGAAACCCGCCCGCAACGTAATGAGATTCGCAGTGCCCTGAGCGGTAACCTGTGCCGCTGCACCGGTTACAAGCCGATTCTGCAGGCGGCAGAAGTGATGCTCGAGCAGCCCGCAGTGTCGCTGGATATGCCCGCTTTGCGCGAAAAATTGCAGGAACTGCAACAGGATGAATCACTCCACTATTCCCATCCGGAAGGAGAGCTCTTTGCTCCGAAAACCTTGGACGATTTATTGCAGCTGCGGGCTGACTACCCGCAGGCCACGATACTGGCCGGGGGAACCGATGTTGGTTTGTGGGTCAACAAGCAGTTCCGTGAACTAAATCCTGTGATTTATCTGGGTGAGGTGGCGGAGCTGAAAACCATCAGCCGTGATGAGCACTATTTGCAGATTGGTGCCGGTGCGACGCTGACTGCGGCTTATCAGGCGTTGCATGAGCTCTACCCGCAAATGGATCAGATGTGGGAACGGTTTGCCTCGCAGCCGATCCGTAATGTCGGCACTTTAGGAGGTAATATTGCTAATGGCTCGCCGATTGGTGATTCCATGCCTGCCCTGATTGCGCTGGGCACACGGGTGGTATTGCAGAGTGTGCGCGGTGAGCGGGAAATGGCGCTGGAAGACCTGTATCTGGATTATATGCAGAAAGATATGGCAGAAGATGAGGTTGTCACGCTGATTAAAATTCCGCTGCCTGATCCGCAGCAGCAGTTCCGTTGTTATAAATTATCCAAGCGTTATGACTCCGATATATCCGCTGTGTTTACCGGGATGGCGCTGAGGCTGGAGGAGGGTGCCGATACGGTGACCTCTGTCCGCATTGCCTTTGGTGGTATGGCGGCGACGCCAAAACGGGCCACGCATTGTGAGCATGCATTGCTGGGCAATGCATGGGATGAAACGACGGTGAGGCGGGCGATGCAGGCACTGCAGCAGGATTATTCACCCCTGAGCGATATGCGTGCCAGCGATAAAAACCGCATGCAGTCGGCGATGAATCTGCTGTACCGGTTTTATCTGGAGACGCGACGGGTTGATCCGTTGGTGGCTGAAGCGGTAGATGTATTCGCGGCAAACACAGGGGAGGAAAAACAATGACTCACCATTATCAGGCTAAGCCACATCCCCACGAATCCGCCGCCCTGCATGTCTCCGGTGAGGCCACTTATGCTGATGATATTCGCGAGGTCAGTGGTACGCTGCACGCCGCCATTGGCATGAGTGAGGTTGCTCACGCGCGGATTAAATCGCTGGATTTGTCAGCAGTGAAACAGATGCCCGGTGTGGTCGCTGTGCTGACGTCGCAGGATATTCCCGGTGACAATGACTGCGGGCCGATTTTGCATGATGATCCGATTCTGGCCGACGGGCTGGTGCAGTATATCGGCCAGCCGGTGTTTGTGGTGGTGGCTGAATCTTATATGCAGGCACGGCGGGCAGCCCGCAAAGCAGCGATTGAGTATGAGGAACTGCCTGCAGTACTGACTCCGGAGCAGGCTCGGGATGCGCAGTCGTATGTGGTGCCGCCGATGCAACTGGTGCGCGGTTCTCCGGCAGAGAAACTTGAGAAAGCACCGCATCGCCGCAGCGGCACTTTACACGTCGGCGGTCAGGAGCAGTTTTATCTGGAAGGGCAGATTTCCTATGTGATCCCGAAAGAGGATCAGCAGTTTCAGGTGCACTGTTCGACACAGCATCCGACTGAAATGCAGCATGTCATCGCGCATGCCTTAAAGCTGAATTTTAATCAGGTACAGGTTGAGACCCGGCGTATGGGCGGTGGCTTTGGCGGTAAGGAGTCGCAGTCGGCGATTTTTGCCTGTATCGCGGCAGTGTGCGCCAATCACCTGAACAGGCCGGTGAAGCTGCGTCCGGATCGCGATGATGACTTCATGATTACCGGTAAGCGGCACTGTTTTTATTATGAATACGATGTCGGTTTTGATGATGACGGGCGGATTCTGGCCGCCAAAGTTGAAATGGTGCTCAGATCCGGTTTCTCCACCGATTTATCGCCACCGGTGGCGACCCGCGCCATCTGTCATTTTGATAATGCCTATTACCTGAGCGATGTGGATATTGCGGCCTTATGCGGTAAAACCAATACACAATCCAATACTGCTTTCCGCGGCTTTGGCGGGCCGCAGGGGGCGATTGCCATTGAATATATTATCGACAATATTGCCCGTGCGCTGGGTAAAGATCCGCTGGATATTCGTAAGCTGAATTATTACGGCCTGACTGAGCGCAATACCACCCCTTATGGCCAGGTGGTGGTGGATAATGTGATTCATGAGCTGACTGAACAGCTGGAGCAATCCAGTGATTACCGGGCTCGCAGGGAAGCAGTGCAGGCGTTTAATCAATCCAGTCCGGTGCTGAAAAAAGGGCTGGCTTTCACGCCGGTCAAGTTCGGTATTTCCTTCAATGTGGTGCATTTCAATCAGGCCGGGGCGCTGGTGCATGTGTATACCGATGGTTCGGTGCTGGTTAATCATGGCGGCACAGAAATGGGTCAGGGGCTGAACACCAAAGTGGCGCAGGTGGTGGCTAATGAGTTGGGCATTGACCTGAGCCGGGTGCGGGCAACGGCCACTGATACCAGTAAAGTGGCTAATACCTCCGCGACCGCAGCATCCAGCGGTGCTGACCTGAATGGCAAAGCGGCGGAAAATGCGGCGCAGCAGATTCGTGAGCGGCTCACTGAGTGTTATATCAGTCAGTTTGGTGGTCAGGCTGAGAAAGTGGTTTTTGCAGATAATAAGATCAGCGGTGGCGGCAAAGAAATCAGTTTTAATGAATTAGTAACGCTGGCCTATCAGCAGCGTGTACAGCTGTGGTCAGACGGGTTTTATAAAACCCCGGATCTGCACTGGGACAGGGAAACCCTGACCGGCCATCCGTTTTATTATTTTGCCTATGGTGCCGCAGTGTCCGAGGTGCTGGTGGATACACTGACCGGGGAGTGGAAGTTACTGCGTACTGATCTGCTGCATGATGCGGGGAATTCGATCAATCCGGCCATCGATAAGGGGCAAGTGGAGGGGGCGTTTATTCAGGGTATGGGCTGGCTGACCAGTGAGGAGCTGAACTGGAATGACCAGGGCAAACTGATGACGCATGCGCCATCGACTTACAAGATTCCGGCGGTGAATGATTGTCCTGATGATTTCCGGATGGAGTTGTTTGAGAATGCGGCGCATGTTGACACCATCCTGCGCTCCAAAGCGGTGGGGGAGCCGCCGTTGTTGCTGGGGTTTTCGGTGTTCTTTGCCATCCGTGATGCGGTTGCTGCTGCCGGGAATTATATACATCAGCCGCCATTGCAGGCACCGGCGACGCCGGAGGCGATTCTGAGCGCGGTTACTGCGGTACAGAAAGCGGCTGCTTCCGGTGTAACAGGGCAGTAGAGTACAGCAGATGTCCTGGTTGCATAAACTGGCTGAACTGGCCGGACGCAATGAGCCGGTTATTTTATTGACTGTGCTGGAAACCAAAGGCTCCGTACCGCGTGAGGTGAGCACGAAGATGCTGGTTACCGCAACGGATACTTTCGGTACGATCGGCGGTGGAAATCTGGAGTTTCAGTGTATTGCACAGGCCCGTGAGCGGTTGGCAACAAATGATCCGGCGGCATGGTTGCGCACGACACAGCGGTTTGCTCTGGGTGCCAGTCTGGGGCAGTGCTGTGGTGGCGTGGTAGTGATGTTAATGGAGTATATTGACCGTCGGAACGGGCAGTGGATTCACTCGCTAAATTCACTTATCAGAGAACACTCAAAGCTGATTCTGATGACCCCGCTGAGTGATGAAACTGAGAAGTTTTTGCCAAATGCCAAAATGGCACAAGGCTTGTTAAACCCTCAGGCAAATTACTTTGTGGAAACCATTATGTCGTCTGGGTTAAACATCCTGCTGTTCGGAGCCGGACACGTTGGTCAGGCACTGGTGAAGGTGTTAGCTGATATTGACTGTTCAGTCACCTGGATAGACAGCCGGGCAGAGCAGTTTCCTGCTGAGATACCTCTGAATACACGGCGGATTATCAGCGATTATCCTGAAGATGAGGTGAGTGCCGCACCCGCTGCCAGCTGTTTTCTGGTGATGACCCACAGCCATCAGCTGGATTATCAGCTCTGTGAGCAGATCCTGCAACGGGCTGATTTCCGTTACTGCGGGTTGATTGGCTCACAGACCAAGCGGCGTAAGTTTGAGCAGCGCATGCAGGCCAAAGGAATGCCTGCAGAGTGTCTGGAACAGCTGACCTGTCCGGTTGGTATTGCCGGTATCAGTGGCAAGGAACCGGCGGTGATTGCAATAGCGGTGGCGGCGCAGTTACTGTCATTAACGGACGCTTAACCTCTCTCCTTTGGTCAATTTCCTGATTTTCCAAACCCTTATATACTGTGTCGCTGTTTCAGGAGAGAGGAAAAATTCATGACGTTTGCAAGTTTTGAGGCGGCGCAGTGGTTTATGCTGGCCGCCGGTTTTGTCATCGCGTTTATTATGGGCGCCATTGCCAATAAAACTAATTTCTGTACTATGGGAGCCGTTTCCGACTGGGTGAATATGGGTGATATGGGGCGGTTTCGTTCCTGGCTGCTGGCGATTGCTGTCGCGCTGATTGGGGTGGTGGCGCTGGAAAGTGTTGGTTTGGTTGAGGCGGATAATAGCTTTCCCCCTTATCGGGCTGGCAATCTGATCTGGCTGGAAAATTTGCTGGGTGGTTTGATTTTTGGTGTTGGTATGACACTTGCCAGTGGCTGTGGTAACAAATGTCTGGTGCGGATCGGCGGCGGCAATATCAAGTCTATCTTTGTCTTTCTGGTAATCGCGGTCATTGCTTATTTCATGGTGTCCCCATTCCCGGGCACTGATGCTACGTTGTACTCCACTCTGTTTTATCCGTGGATGAATCCGTTGTCAGTTTCGCTGGAAAGTGGTCAGGATCTTGGTTCAATGATTTCCGGTGCGGAAGGTGCGTTGAATACCCGGTTGATTATTGGCCTGGTGCTGGGTGTGATTTTGCTCGGATTTGCCTTTATGTCTGCAGAGTTTCGCAGCAGCCGTGACCATGTTGTCGGTGGTCTGGTGATTGGTTTGTGTGTGTTGGCGGCATGGTATGTGACCAGCAATATTATGGTGGATGCTGACGGTGATGCCATGAAATTGACCGATTATTACTCTGAATGGGATATGCTGGCTGAGTCTGATGAGGGTAAGCCTGCTGCAGGTGCTGGTCTGAGTTCGCAGTCATTTACCTTTATCAATCCGATGGGACAGGCGTTTGGTTATGGTCTGGGCGGTTTTAACAGTGCTCTGCTGACTTTCGGCATAATGGCTTTCTTTGGTGTGGTTGCCGGTTCGCTGGTCTGGTCTTTAATCAGCCGTACTTTCCGCATTGAATGGTTTGCCAGTTTTAAGGATTTTATCACGCATATTATCGGCGCGGTGCTGATGGGCTTTGGTGGTGTGCTGGCCATGGGCTGCACCATCGGACAGGGCATTACCGGGATTTCCACACTGGCACTGGGCTCGTTTATTACCTTTATCGCTATTGTGCTGGGCAGTGCCCTGACCATGAAAGTTCAGCTCTACAAAATGGTGTATGAGGAAGAGGCGACGCTGGGTAAATCACTGGTTGCAGGTCTGGCAGATATGAGGCTGCTGCCTAACGGTATGCGTAAACTGGATAAGGTGGATTAAGTTTATCGGGATAAGGCCACCGGGTTTTCCAGCCAGTCTAGCACGTCATTGGCCGGACGGATTCTGACCTCCGGCCTGGATAAGGCGTAATCTATAAAGGCTTCGATCGTCGCCTGCATTTCGCTGATTGTCGTGTCTGTATGCTGCTTAGCCCAGGCCTTATCCACATAGTACTGTGAGTGGATGCCGAGCATAAACGGTGCCCGGTTACCTGTCAGGCGCAAATCAAGGTTATATTTCAGTATGGCCAGCACAGCGCGCCCGGACAGTTTGGCATGTACCCACAGGTTGTAGTCATAACCGGTGATTTTATGGTCGTTCAGGGTGGGAGACTGTTCTTTCATCCGCGACCATAAGCCTGCTTCGAAGTCATACTGCTGTGCGTATGTATCGTCCGGCACAATGAGTACATAATTCGGTAGCTGCCAGAGTCCTGCTGCGCTTGACATTTTTATAGCATCTTTGTTATGCGGACTGCCCCGCCAGCTTTCGGCGTGCCCCGGGATACCATTGTCCATCCGGTAAGGCCAGCGGAAGTTAGTGCCATCAAACTGCTTGCCGGAACCTTCTTCCACGGAACTATCATAGCGATAGCCCAGCTTAACCAGGGTGTCCATCATCGGCTGGTTATAAGCAAGATAAGGTGCACGGAAACCGTTCAGTTTTACCTGGCCAATATGCTGCTTCAGATCAGTTTCCATACTGGTGATACGTTCCTGCCAGTCGCTGCCGGAAAAGTTTTTCACCCGGGACTGAAACTCATCCCACGGCAGTTTATTAATATCAGCATGGTGGGTTTTTGTGTGATTACCCAGCTCATGGCCTTGTGCGGCGATCTTTCGCGTTGCCTCCACCAGCAATTTCGGGTCGTCCATCAGCCACTGGTCAAAACCTGCGGTGTTCAGGTAAAAACTGATACGGGCCGGGCTACCATCATAGGTGGCGGGGTTGTCTGTACCCGCAGGGTTACGCCGGTTTTCCAACAGATTCAGCAGCCAGTGAATCCCGGCAGATTTAGTATTGTCATCGGAGCCAATCATAACGAACTGTGGCATCTGTCCGGCATCGAGGTTGCCTGGTGGTTTGGAAAGGCCGGTAAAATCGGGTGCAGGACTGGCAGGGGAGTAGCCTGCTGTGTACAAAACCGGCAATGCGCACAACACAACATTTCGGCAGCCCTGTTGGATAAGATCAATTAGCATGATTAACAGCACAATATTTTTTTTAGAGATAATTCACAGTTTAGTCGCCCATGATGATGACGAGGGCTTCAGGTATCAGGCGGTTATAAAAACCGGTTAAACGGCAGGGTAAATGGTTGGGGTGTCTGCTGACCATTCGGCGTAAGATGTAGCCCGGAATCAAAAAGCATGATACAAAAAGACAGGTCTGTTCCAATCAATAATAATTTTAAGACGATGTATACCATGCAAACCTCAATACCCGTGTTGTTCTGCACTTTGGCGTTGTTTTTAGTGACATCAGCTGTTTCCGCCGGTGGCCTGTACCGCTGGACGGATGAAAATGGCAAGGTGCATTATTCAGATAGCGTCCCGCCTTCACAGGCTCAGGGAGGGCACTCCGAGCTGGATGAGCTGGGTAACCATGTCGATAAAGTGGCACCGGCCAAGTCCGATGATGAAGTCGCCGAGGACAAGTGGCTGGATGAGCTGGAAGATCAGCTGAAGGTCAAAAGGCAACAGCAATTACGTAACGATAATCTGTTATTAAACAGTTACTCCAGTGTCGAGCAGTTTGATGAGTTGCATGCCGAGCGTATCAAGGTGTTGGATGATGAGCATGCCCAGCTGAAACTGCTGCGCGGCAAGTTAGAGGACGAATTTGAGCGCCTTGAAAAACAGTTGAAGGACAGTAATAACGCCGGTTCAAAAAAACGGGTGCAGGAGTTTATCGATACTAACCGCAGTAACTCGGAGGCTTATGATCAGGCGATTGAGCAGAATCGTAAGGAAGCCGCCGCTCTGCAGTTAGTGGCTGAGGAGCAGCGCAAACGTCTGGTTTATCTGTTGAGTAAAGCGGATGAAGAGAAAGAGAAAAAAAGCGCGACAAAACAGTAGTAACAGCAGCCTATGCCAGCTGTACCAGCAATTTACTGCTGTCCGTGTAGCTCAGCTGCAGGATATGATACCCGTCTCTCTGTTCCAGAATCAGCGACGGGAAACTGTCTCCACCGATGCTGCGTGCAAAGCGGATTTCATCCCGTAAGGCCCGCTGTGTGTCTTCACTGTTCAGGTCATTAGCGAATTGTTGAGTATCCAGCCCGATCTGTTCCGCCACAGCAATCAGGGTGTCATCATCTGATGGGTTTTTTGCCTGCCGGTAATAGGCGTTCTGAATGCCTTCAACCATTGCAATTTCTTTGCTGCTGTCCTGCTGCTTGGCGGCCAGCACTGCGCGGCAGGCCGGATAGGTGGAGCGGCGTGGCTGGTTCTGCGTCCAGAAATCAAAATTGAACTGTGTGCCGGGAATAGCCTGAGTGATTCTTTGCCAGGTGGCCTGCAGGCCGTTTTGCATAATCTCCGGCATGGGGTCAGCTGAATCCGGTGCCAGTCCACCCACTACATAACGCACCGTTATATCTTCCGGCAGTTGAGTCTGAACCTGTTTCCAGAGTGGGCGGAAGCCATAACACCAGCTGCACATCGGGTCATGGACATAGTACAGAATGCGCTTCGCGGTTTCGGTTGATGGCATGACTGGCTCCGTTGGCTTGCTGTGAGCAGGCGTTGTTAAATGGCATTAAGTTTTATTTACATGGCGGTCAAGCTAGCATATAAGCGGAAGATTAAAAAGAAATCATAAGGTGTGTACTGATGTTAAAAACAGTGATTCCACCGCCGGTTTATGCCCTGGTGATTGCCGCGCTGATGTGGTGGCTGGATGCTGATTGGCCCTTGCTAAGCTGGCCTGAAAGTGTGCTGAATTATCTTGGGCTGGCGATTATTGGTTTGGCGTTGCTGGCTGATTTATGGTCACTGGGCCTGTTTTTCCGTGCTAAAACCACTCCGAATCCGATGAAGCCGGTATCCACTAAAAAACTGGTGGTGCAGGGTATGTACCGGATCAGCCGCAATCCGATGTATCTGGGTATGCTGATTGCGCTGACGGGGTGGTGGATTTATCTGGGCAGCCTGTCACCGTTGTTTATGTTGCCGGTGTTTGTCTGGGTGATTACCGTGCAGCAGATTCTGCCGGAAGAGGCGGTGCTGGAGGAAAAGTTCGGCGCGGAATATCTGGCTTATAAGCGCCGGGTTCGGCGCTGGATTTGATTTGGCTGTGTATGGTCAGCTGTTGATCAGCTTGCCGTGTTCTGAGCCGGTCGCCTGACGCAGGGTTACCAGATGCTGCAGATCCAGTGTGAAGCGCACCTGGTTCCCCACTTCATGCACCCGGTGACTGCGGGCGAGTGCCAGCAGCTGATTGCCGTCGGCCAGCTGCAGGGTATAGAGGTACTCAGCACCACGGAAGGTTCGCGCGGTAATTTCTGCGCTATGTTCGCCATTTTCACTGAGCTGAATATCATCCGGGCGGATCAGTATGCTGAGCGGGCAGCCCGGCTCGCAGCCTACCGGCAGGCCGGTGCTGATGGCGCCTAGTGGTGTTGCCACGCTGTATTCGTCGGTCACTTCACCGGGCAGTAGTGCACCCTGGCCGATAAACTCGGCAACAAAGCGGTTGGCCGGGCGGTGATACAGCTGGTAACCCCTGTCCCATTGCTGCAGTTGGCCGTCACGCAGCACACCGATCTCATCGGCCATGGCAAAGGCTTCCTGCTGATCATGGGTGACCAGAATGGCGGTGGTGCCTTCGCGTTTCAGAATATCGCGGACTTCCCGTGCCAGCACCTCGCGCAGCTCCAGATCCTGGCTGCCCAGCGGTTCATCGAGCAGCAGCAGTTTCGGACGCGGGGCCAGCGCACGGGCTAGGGCGATGCGTTGCTGTTGCCCGCCGGACAGCTCATGCGGATAGCGTTTCTCATAACCGGACAGGTTGACCAGTTGCAGTAATGCTGTGGTGCGCTGCTGTTTTTCGCTGCGGCTTTGTTTGCGAATGCCGAAGGTAATATTGTCGGCAATGGTCAGGTGCGGAAACAGGGCATAATCCTGAAACACCATGCCGATATTGCGCTGTTCCGGTGCCAGATGTTTGTCAGCAGAGCTGATCAGCTGTTCACCCAGCTGAATCTGTCCGGCACTGACCGGTTCAAACCCGGCAATGGCACGCAATAGGGTGGTTTTTCCACAGCCGCTGGGGCCGAGCAGACAGCCGATGTCGCCGTTGTTAACGGTCAGGCTGATGTCATGAACAACAGTGGTTCTGCCATATTTAACAGAAATATTTTTCAGGGTCAGGGTGCTCACTAATTTCCTCCGGCCCGGGCACGGGTAATAGAACGACTGAGTAAAATCACCGGAATAATCCCTGCAGCGACGATCATAATGGATGGCAGGCCGGCATCAGCCAGGCGCTCATCCGAGGCCATTTCATAGGCCCGTACCGCGAGGGTGTTAAAGTCAAACGGGCGCAGAATCAGGGTAGCCGGAAGCTCTTTCAGCACATCAACAAATACCAGCAGCAGGGCGGTCAGCAATGTGCCTTTCATCAATGGCAGGTGCAGGCGTTGCAGTACTCCGAAGGCTCCCAGCCCCAGTGAGCGTCCGGCATCATCAATGGTAGGTTTGATCTTGCCCAGCCCGGCTTCAACCGTTTGCAGCGAAACGGATAAAAAACGCACGTTGTAGGCAAATAACAGGGTAAACAGAGTGCCGCCGAGCAGCAGGCCGGGTGAGGCACCGAATAACCAGTTACCGGCGGCGTTAATTTGTCTGTCCATCCAGGTAAACGGAATCAGCACGCCGATGGCAATCACGGTACCGGGGATGGCATACCCCATTGCAGCAATACGCGAGGTGAAGCTGACCAGCGGATCATTATTCACCCGCTTGCCATAACCCAGAACCAGCGCCAGCAGCAGGGCAAAGAATGCTGCCATTGCCGCCAGTAACAGGCTGTGCCAGATCAGTTCAATAAAACCGGCATCAAAACCGGTATCAGCGGTGGTCAGGCTCCACCAGGCCAATTGCAGTACCGGAATGATAAAGCCCAGCAGCAGGGGCAGGGCGCAGATCAGCGTGGCCAGCCATGCCTGCCGCCCCCGGAGCTGATATTTTGGCAGCCGTGAGTATTTATTGGAGGTGTGATGATAGCGGGCTTTGTGCCGTGACCAGCGTTCCAGCAGAATCAGCACAAATACGAAGCTCATTAACACCGCGGCCAGCTGTGCGGCGGCGGCACTATCGCCGAGGCCGAACCAGGTGCGGTAAATACCGGTGGTGAAGGTCGGCACCCCGAAATATTGCACAGTACCGAAGTCTGCCAGGGTTTCCATCAGTGCCAGTGACAGGCCGGTAATAATCGCCGGGCGGGCCAGCGGCAGGGCAACCAGGGTGAAACTCTGCCAGCGGCTACAACCCAGCGTGCGGCTGACTTCCAGTACACACACCGACTGCTCCAGAAAGGCAGCCCGCGCCAGCAGGTAAACATAAGGAAACAGCACCAGTGACAGCATCAGGATGGCACCGCCCAGCGAGCGCACTTCCGGAAAGTAGTATTCGCCGTAACCCCAGCCGGTTATATCACGCAGCAGGCTTTGCAGCGGCCCGGAAAAATCCAGCATGCCGGTGTAGGTGTAGGCAATAATATACGCAGGCATCGCCAGTGGCAGCAGCAATGCCCATTCAAACAGCGCCCGCCCCGGAAATTGGCACATGCTGTTCAGCCAGGCCGCCGGAATCCCCAGTAGCAATACCCCCGCTGCCACACCCAGCACCAGCCAGATCGTATTACGCAGGTAGTCGGCGAGTACGGTCTCGGCCAGGTGCTGCCAGACCTCCGCCGCGGGAATAAACAGATAAGCAAAAACCGCCAGAATCGGCAGGGCAACCAGCAGTGCCATTGCGGTCAATACCAGTTGCCATGCCCGTTGTTTCAGGTTAACGCCAGTCAAGCTGCTTCCTTTAATACGTACCCGCCCGCACCGGTTAGCTACCGGCGCGGGCTTTATGGGTCTTTAGTTGTCTGTTTCAGGTTGAGCGGCTTACTTCCAGCCCGCTTTATCCATAATTTTCACTGCTTCGGCATTGTTTTCACCCAGCACGGAAAGGTTTAGTGCGTCAGCCTTAAACGTTCCCCAGCTTTGCAGCAGTTCGCTGGCTTCCACATCTGTGACCACCGGATATTCGCCATTGGTTTCAGCATACCACTGCTGGGCTTCCGGGCCGACCATGAACTCCATCAGTTTAATGGCATTGTCCTTGTTTTTGGCCGATTTAGTCAGCGCAATACCGCTGACATTAATATGGGTGCCACGATCATCCTGATTCGGCCAGAAAACTGCCACTTTATTGGCGGCTGCTTTCTGTTCCTCATCATTGCCATTGAGCATACCGGCGTAATAATAACTGTTGGCGACGGCCAGGTCACATTGTCCGGCGGCGGCAGCCATGATCTGGTCGCGGTCACCTCCTTTGGGTGGGCGGGCCAGATTTTTTACCAGACCGTCAGCCCACTGCTGGGTTTTTTCCGCACCGTCTGCGGCCAGCATTGAGGCGGTGAGTGACTGGTTGTAGATATTATTTGAGGAACGGATACAGATACGGCCACGCCATTTTTCATCGGTCAGAGCCTCATACGTTGACAACTCCTCCGGTTTAACCTTGTCTTTCACATAAAAAATGGGGCGTGCACGATAGGTCAGGCCAAACCACCCGTTATCCTTATCGCGCAGATTTTCCGGGATTTTTTCATTCAGCGTGTCCGATACCACCGGTTGCAGCAGGCCGGCCTCAGCGGCACGGTGCAGGTTCCCGGCATCGGTGGTGATCAGCAGGTCAGCGGGGGAGTTTTCACCTTCCAGCTCCAGCTTTTTCTGCAGGGCGGAAGGGTCACCGGTGGCCAGCCTGACGGCTATGCCGGTCTGTTCGGTGAATTTATCCAGCAGCGGTTTGATCAGCGCCTCTTTGCGTGCCGAGTAAATATTGATCTCTTCAGCGGCCATCGCAGCCGGTGACAAAACCACGCCCAGTACAACGGTCGCCAGGGTCAGTTTGTTTGCCATCTTGTTCAACATAGATATTCCTTTGGTTCAAATGAGAATGGATGTCATTATCTATATTGGTGACGATAATGCAAGTTATTCTCATTTAAGCCCCGGTAATTTTGTTAGCTTTGCTGCGGCTAACTGGCATTGGTGATAGGGGCTGTTATACTTGCGCTGAATTTTACGAACCGGTGTCTCCTTAGTTCTATATTGAAGTCTTATGTTGATATTAATTTCACCTGCTAAAAAACTGGACTATGAGTCCCCCCTTGGTACAGAGCTGCATACCCAGCCACAGTTTCTTGATCATGCCCAGATGCTGATTGATCAGCTGAAAGGTTATGAGCCGCATGATATTGCGGAGCTGATGCATCTGAGTGATAAGCTGGCTTTACTGAACTTTGAGCGTTTTCAGGACTGGCAGCAGCCGTTTACCCCGGAAGAGGCCCGCCCGGCGGTGCTGGCTTTTAAAGGTGATGTCTACACCGGAATGGAAGCCGATACCATGGATGAGGCGACGCTGGAGTATGCCCAGCAGCATCTGCGTATTCTGTCCGGTCTGTACGGTGTGTTGCGGCCACTGGATCTGATGCGGCCTTACCGGCTGGAGATGGGCACGGCGCTGCAGAATGCGCGCGGTAAGGATTTATACGCCTTCTGGGACGGGATTATTACCGAAAAGCTGAATGCGGATCTGGCTGAATCCGGTAGTGAGGTGGTGGTGAATCTGGCTTCCAATGAATATTTTAAGTCAGTGAACAAGAAGGCGCTGAATGGCCGTCTGATTACCCCGGCGTTTAAGGACTGGAAAAACGGTCAGTATAAGATGATTAGTTTCTTTGCCAAGAAAGCCCGTGGCATGATGAGTCGTTATCTGCTGGAGCAGCGTGTGGATGATGCGCAGCAAATCACGGCGTTTGAGCAGGATGGCTATGCGTTTAATGCTGAGCTGACCCGCAATCTGGATGAGCCGGTATTCACCCGGCGCCAGGGCCAAGCTGAATGAACGATTTTTTTATGCAGGGGCTGTGGCATCCTCTATTAACACCCTCCCACCTGGTTGTGATGGTTGCGCTGGGGCTGCTGGCCGGACAACAGGGGGTGGGGCATGTTAAAGCTGTTGTGCCGGTGTTTCTAATGGCGGTGTGCGCTGTGCTCGGACTGACTATATTACACCTGATATGGCCGGATGCCGGCAGCTGGTTGTTGATACTGGCATTAATGACCGGGCTGCTGATTATTATGAAGACAGAGTTGCCGGTTTGGTTTTTGTTGGTACTCGCCGTGGCGGCAGCATTGCTGGTTGGGCTGGAGTCGGCAGCACCGCGTATTCCCGGCCTGCGTGGTACAAAAGTTTATGCTTTCTTAGGCGGTACAGCACTTTCCGCCACTCTGGTGGTCACACTGAGTAGTATGCCGGGTCTGTTGTTACGCAATGTGCTGGATGGCGTTCCGCTGCGGGTGTTGGGCGCCTGGATTACGGCGGGTGCGGCTTTGGTGCTGGCACTGAAAGTCAGTAGCTTCAGTCTGTGAGTGTATGAAGCCTGATCGGTGGTAACCCACATGAATTCTATTCCGATTTTTATTTCCGAGATTTATTTACCATGAAAAAATTATTAGCCTGTTTGTTTGTGACGTTTAGCACGCTGTTACCTGTGAGTTTATTGCAGGCCGGGGGTATTCATTATCAGATCAGTACCAGTACCCGTTTTTTTGCTAACGAAGCGGGACAGCTGGAAGGTTTCCTGATGAACTGGGTGTATGATCCTGAGATATCTTCAGTGATTCTGGAGGGCCTGGAAATGGATGCAGCGAGCCTGCAGCAACTGGGTAAAGATATGATGGCGGATCTTTTTGAACTGGGTTATTTTGTGCAGTTTTCTGCAAATTCGCGGCCAATTACCGTGAATGAGGTGTCGGAGTTCAATATTCAGCTGGTGGACAACAACAGTATACAGTTGGGCATGCAGGTTGATCTGAGAGAGTCTGTGCCGCTGGCGGGTAATTCCTTTCAGCTGACACTGGCTGATTTTGATGGCAGTGCGCTGCTGGCTTATGCCGGTGTGGACAGGATTGCATTGAGTCCGGAAATGACAGGCAAGTGTTCAGCACCGCAGCTGACTTCCCGAAAGACTGACCTGAACGGGCATAATATGGATGTGCAGACCGTGACGATCCGCTGCCAGTAACAGCTCCCCATGTCTGCACTGCCACAGGTTCATGTGTTTATTCCGCAGCTGTTTGCGCCGCTGCGGTTGTGGCAGCAGGATTTTGCATTTGAGCCGTCGGCACCGGCCTTAATGGCTTTGCTGACGAAGTATCAGCCGCAGACCCCGTCGGTTTCCGGATTAGAACGTACTGTTTTGCAGCTGTTGGGGCTGGATGTCACTGAACAGTTGCCCTGGGCGGTGCTGCGCCATGATTTTGAGTCCGGAGGTATGTACGCACGGCCATTGCTGTGTGCTGATCCGCTATGCCTGCAGAGTGGTGAGCATTCGGTGGTGATCCACTCTGAGAGACCGCAGTTAATGGCAGAGGAAACCGAGTCATTGCTGACCACGCTGAATCAGCATCTGGCACAGGACGGGCTGGTGCTGAAAGCTTTCCATCCGCAGCGCTGGTATCTGCACGCGCTGGATGATTCATTTGAGCATCCCTTACCACGCACCACGCCGTTGCCTGAGGTGGGGCGCGGGAATGTGTTCCCTTTTTTACCGCAAAGTGCTGATAAATACTGGCAGCAGTTGTTCAGTGAGTTGCAGATGTTGCTACATACGCATCCGGTGAATCAGGTGCGTGAGGATACCGGTCAGGCGGTGGTGAACGGAGTTTGGTTTTGGGGAGAGGGGGATGTTGAAACGCCCTCACCCCAACCCCTCTCGCTCACTGGGCGAGGGGCTAAAGACAGTCACGCACTCCCTATCGCCCTCAGGGACAGGGGAGGTGAGGGTAATGATCTGCTGACAGCCATCCGGGGCGGCGGGCTAAGCGGACAGGTCCTGGCACACTTTGCCGGGTGTCGCTGGTCTGCGCAGCCGGCCGCTGACTTCGCTGAGGATCATACGTTGGTAATTCTGGATCAGTTACAGGAGGCGGGTGTTGGGGATCAGCCCGGCGCATGGCAGGCGGCTATGAATAAGCTGGATGTTTATCTGCAGCAGTTGCTGGAGGCGCTGCGCAGCGGGCGTTGTGAGGTGGTTTTGTATGATACGGCGGGTCGGGGCTGGCAGTGTCTGCGTCCGAAGGGCTGGTTTTTTCGCGGGCGCAAGGCGGCGGAGTGGGCTGAGTTCTGTTGAAGTGCCCCTGCGTCAGCCAGACTTACCGAAGGGTATACACCTAACGCCAGCGTCCGGCGCTTCCCTGCATACCGGTAGTCATACCGCCATAATAACGGTATCTCACTGTAAGTATCAGACTAACCTAGACATAAGAAAAGCCTGAAAGCTTGCTATGACGTGGATTTTTAGACTATCTTGGATTCGTTTAGAAGGTAGGATGGCGCACCCTAGAGGATTCGAACCTCTGACCTTTGCCTCCGGAGTGGGGCACCACATAGAGCAGCTATCAACACTTAGCTACAAGTAGCTGTAAATAATGAATAATTAAAATTCACTAATATTCACAAAACTACAGTAAAATGCACCTGAATCCATATCAATTGGTGCCTTATAGGTGCCTCAAATATGGGGTGTAATCCTTTTTTCAGGTGGTGCCTTATGAGAGAGTCAAGGAAAGCAAAAATCACTTCAAGCTTTATAAAATCAATCACCTATGAGAATGTTGATTCTGAAAAGGGGCAAACGACTAAGCAAATATGGTGGGATACTGAGCTTGCAGGCTTCGGTGTGCGTGTGTATCCGACGGGTAAAAAGTCGTTTGTAATCTCATACCGGCACAACCGGCGGAAGCGTATCAAGGTGATTGGCAGCTGTGATCTGCTGACCGTCACACAGGCCAGAGATAAAGCGCGGCGTGATCTGGTGGGGCTGCTGGATGGAATAGACCCGTTAGAGAACCGGGATAGTATGCGTGGTGCGATGTTGTTTTCTGAGTTTGCTGAAATGTATCTGGAACGTTATTCGAGGCCACACAATAAAGGGTGGAAGTCAGACGAAAGCCGGATACGGGTGCATTTATTACCGAGGTTCGGGAAGATGGCCGTTGACTCCATTACTGCCGATGATGTGCAGAGGATGCATCTGGAAATCGGCTATGAAAAAGGTAATCCGGGCAACGCTAACCGCATCCGGCGGATGTTGTCGTCAATGTTCACCAAAGCGGCGGAGTGGGGTGTGGTGCCGGAAGGCCGGAAGAATCCCGCGAAGGGGAAAAAGCATGGCAGCAGAGGGAGCGGGATAGAGGATTTTCCGGAGCGTGAGCGTGACCGTTACGTCAATAAAGAGGAATTGCCGGTGTTGATTGCGGCAATTGATGAAGAGGATATTTATGCACGCTCGGCTATCTGGCTGTACCTGTTGACCGCCTTCAGGAAAAGTGAGTTGCTGACCGCAAAGTGGGATCAGATTGATATGGAACAGGGACAATTCATTTTGCCAGACCCGAAAAATAATCAACCGCTTTATCATCCGTTGTCAGAGGAAGCAAAAGCTATTCTGTCGGGTATTCCGCGCATGGCAGGCAACCCTTATATTTTTTGTGGCCGGACTCAGGGCAGGCCGTTATCTGACATAAAAAGCCACTGGGCGCGGGTTCGGGAAAGAACCGGGTTTGATGATCTGCGTATCCATGACTTGCGGCGGACGATGGGCAGTTGGTTGGTGCAGGCCGGAAACTCTCTTTATCTGGTTGGTAAGATTCTAAATCACAAGGATATTCGCACCACTGAACGTTATGCGCGGTTTGCTCAGGATAACCTGAAAACTGCACTGGATCAGGTGGGCGCTCAGATGGTCGGCATTGCTGGTAAGTCAGAACCGGCGGAAGTTATACCACTCAAAAAATCATCACAATAAATCAACGCTGAACCACCTGCACTTAAATGTAGTCAGATGTACGCTTAGGGCGTATTATCAGGCTATGTATACGCTTATCGAAACACCGCTATTTTCATCACTTCGTAAAGATTACTGGTCAGAGGATCAGTTCGGGGAGTTTACCGAGTGGCTGGCGAATAATCCGGAGTCGGGTGCAGTGGTTCGGGGTAGTGGTGGAGTTAGAAAGGTGCGGTGGGCAAGGCCGGGATCAGGCAAAAGCGGCGGTTTCCGGGTGATTTATTACAACCGTTTGCAGAATGGTGAAATCTGGCTGTTGTTGGTTTATGCGAAAAATGAAGCTGACAGCATACCGGCGCATGTCCTTAAAGCGATTAAGGAGGAAATAGAGCGATGATGAATGAAAAAGAGCTGATCGAGCGTGACCAGAAGCGGGATTTAGGTGCTGAGTTGCTGGAGTCTGTCAGGCAAATGACGGCAGGCCAGCGGGCGGCTGAGCATCAGGTACAGGTGTCTGCTGTCAGTGAGGCGCGGCATAAGATCGGATTGTCTCAGGCACAGTTTGCGGAGCTGATGGGCGTGTCAAAGCGTACCTTGCAGGAATGGGAGCAGGGCAGAAAGAAACCGAGCGGGGCGGCTAATTCTTTGCTGAGGATTGCTATGCAGCGGCCTGATGTGTTGCGGGAAGTGTTTGGTGATGCGGCTTAATTAGCATGAATATAAATGTTCCGAGTGTTAAAGAGTATTATTCGTTCAGCTTAAAAGATGTTGTTGATCGGTGGTTTCTCTTTCACCAAGACAAATTGCCAATTTATGTAAGGACTAATAAAGAATCTATTCAGTGGTTTGTCGTTGACTCTCTGAAGCAACAAGGCTTAGGTTTCTCGCAAGTTGATCTTGATCTTTTAAAGAAAGGCCTGGACTTTACTAAGCCTGATTGTATTAGTGGGCGGCAGTTGATTGATTTGGAAAAAAAGGTACTGGGCTATGAGTGGCGATGGGTAGACAATCTCCGCCCTGCTTGGGGCTATTGGCTGGAGGTGGGACGAATCAGCATCATAGGTGCAGCATGTCTATCAAATGACATTGATCCCGATGTTGTTTTAACGCCCGAGCAGCAGGGCGATGTAGCGCGCTCAATATCAACGAGCCAATATTTATGGGAACTTGATGAAGTTCGTGGAATTCCAGAGAAGGATAGAGAGAGAAAATATAGCTATAGCTGGTCTCCACGAGGCAGGGATTATGAGTTTATGGATGTTTATGACAGGCAAAAATTCCATAGATGGGCGCTAAAGTGCTGTAAAGTCAGAACTGAAATACTTATTAGCAACCGACATTTGATGCGTGTTTTAACAGAGGTGGAAGGTGGGGAGGCGCAGCATTCCGTGCTCGACATGGATTCTTTTCTCAGATTTGCTCACAGCAGAGGGTGGGAACCTGACCATATTGCTGACATCAACAAAAAGGTAAGGCCGGTTCATTTTGAGCTGGCTTTTTCTCTATCTGCAAACTCAATACACTTATCAACTGAACGCTTAATGATATTGCTAATGATTGGCTGACAATTAGCTCTATGCTCAATGTCAGCGCCTATGTACTTCAGCTGGTCAGTTTGATTCAGACGAACTGACCTAGCCCACATTGGAAGTCGATGATGCAGTTCATTAATCCATTTGATTCGCTCCACCATTTTTTCAGCAGTCAGCCTATCATCTGACCAGATTCCACGAATCTCAATAGTGAGGTGGTGCGATAATGTTTCTAAAAAGGTTAGTTTTTGATCTGCTGTCCATTCGCTGAATTTTTCATCAACAATTGTCATTGTGTTGTTTCCTTGTAATTTGTTTTGGGTAAAGCCCTCTAATTAGGGTATACCTTATTTAGATGCTCAGAAAGCACCTGAAAACCCTCTAAATAGAGTTAAAATTTATATTTTTAGAGGATATTCTAATAACATCTAAACCCTATTTAGAACATTTGACAGCATTCAGCAACACAAAGGAACCATCATGGCTTTAGTAGGATATGCACGGGTATCAACCACCGATCAAGACCACACCACCACCCAGATTGAACGATTGAAGCAGGCCGGATGTGAAAAAGTGTTTTCTGAGAAAATGAGCGGAACCAGCAAAAAGGGACGTGAGGCACTGGCAGCCTGTAAAGAGTTTATGCGGGAAGGTGACACACTGGTATTCACCAAAATTGACCGGCTGGCCCGTAACGCCAAAGATTTACAGAACTTAGTCTCTGAGCTGGAAGAGAAGGGTATCAGCATTAAGTCATTGGATCAGAGCATAGACACCACTACACCGGCAGGGAAGGCTTTTCTGGGTATGCTGGGTATCTTTGCAGAGTTTGAAACTAACATTCGGAAAGAAAGGCAGCTGGAAGGCATTGCAAAAGCGAAACAAAAAGGCGCTTACAAAGGCCGGAAGGCTACAGCCAGAGCAAAACGGGCTGAGATTGAAGCGATGCTGAGTCAGGGTATGAGTAAACCAAAGATTGCTAAAGAGCTGGGTATCAGTGTTGCGAGTGTCTACAATGCTTTGAAGGCAGCGTGAATATGCACCAAACTACATTTGAAAAGGTGCCTTATTGGTGCCTTGTTGAATATTAAAGATTGTTAATTTATTCGTAAGTCGTTGATTTAATGGCGCACCCTAGAGGATTCGAACCTCTGACCTTTGCCTCCGGAGGGCAACGCTCTATCCAGCTGAGCTAAGGGTGCAACAGAATTGAAGCCTGCGATGATACCGAACCTGTCTGGCTACGTCTATGCTGTAGATGTGGGTTTTTTTGCAGAGGTAACAAATATGCGCGTGATTGTCTGGGGTATTGTCTTATTAGTGGTGGTTTTCATTGCCTACCTGTTTATTTTGGGGGTGCGCTCGAAGTCGGGTGCTGCAGCAGGACTGGTTGATGACGAGCTGGCTCAGTGTGGCCCGAAGCCAAACTGTGTTTGTAGTGAGCAGCGGGAACAGGATGATTTTTATATCGAACCATTACGCCTGAATGAGGGTGCTGCCGGATCAATGACTACACTGAGAACAGTTGTACAGGAAATGGGCGGAGAACTGGTCAGCGAAACGGACACTTATCTGGCAGCAACGTTTACTTCAGGATTGTTCGGTTTTGTGGATGATCTTGAAGTGCGCCTGGATCAGGAAGAGGGGGTGCTGCATGTTCGCTCTGCTTCCCGTGTCGGGCACAGTGACCTGGGGGTGAACCGGAAGCGGGTGGAGCAGTTGCGGACGTTGCTTCAGGAGCGTGAGAAATAAGTTCCGGTACACAGCACCGACCACGTTGGCTTGGAGTGTTGCCACATCTGTCTGATGTGGCAACACCGGCTTTCAGGCGATCATTTTACTGAATCGCGTAATAGTCATTTGTGCTTGCCTGAGGGCGATACTTGGGGTTGGCATTGGGCTGGCAGCTGTAATGATGTTGGTGTGCTCTGGCACCATTCGGATGGCTGTGTGTAACAGAGTTGGTGCACTCATTACGTGGATGCGTGTGTGCATTCGGATCACTGGCGGCCTGTCTGGCGGGCTGTTTTGCTCTGGTATTACTTTGCCGTGGGTCACAGCTGTAATGATGCTGATGGGGCCCGGCACCATTCGGATGGCTATGAGTAACTGAACGTGTGCAGCGGTTAGCCGGATGAGTGTGACTGTTTGGATCACTTACTGCCGGATAGGTGGTCTGGTTGTTTTTGACCGGAGGTTGCTGTTGTGTATTCGGATCACAACTGTAGTGATGCTTATGCGGGTTGGCACCATTCGGGTGGCTGTGGGTCACTGAACGTGTGCAGCGGTTAGCCGGATGTGTATGGCTGTTGGCATCATTCTGGCTGGCGCTTACCTGTGTTTGTTGAGAGGGCTGGGTGTACATCTGCTCTGAGTCAGTCAGATAACGTTGGTTAACCCAGCCGATCTGTCCCAGCCAGACAACTTCGGTCCAGGTTGAACTGCCAACCTGGCGGGTTTGTCCGGTAGTCATTACCGTGCGGCCATTAAACGGAATAGTGCCTATCACCGGGTAACTGGTACCTGCGCCCGAGCGGATATTCAGCGAGTCGTCGCTTTCAACGTTAGTTACCTGATAAAACTCGGATTCAGCATGAGCGGTAAGAGGCAGTGAGCTGAGCGCCAGAAACAGGGTTGAGGCTGCCAGCGTAGATTTCACATAAGTAGCTATTTTCATAGGGGATAATCCTTTCTCCTGGTAAATCGGGGTCGATCAGAACATGTAATCGCATATTATTGTAGTACCTGAGGCGGCCAAATAGTTCCGATTTTTAAAAATAGTCTGATTTTTGGCGACTAAATCGTAAATTTTGCGGGTAAGGATAGACGTCTTCGTAAATACCATTACGAATATTTTGTTGCTTTTGCTGCCAGTATCCGGCGTCCAGCAGGTCTTTATGGTAGTACATAAAAATCTTGCGCACTTTAGGGTTAGTCAGCAAAAAAGTGGAAAATTCTTCAGGGAACACGTCATTAGGCCCCACTGAATACCAGGGCTCAGGGTTAAACATATCTTCCGGGTAACGTGGTGGCGGTATCTTGCGGAAGTTACACTGCGTCAGATAGGTAATCTCATCGTAGTCATAAAAAACAACGCGTCCCAACTGGGTTAAGCCGAAGTTTTTGTACAAAAAATCACCGGGGAAAATATTTGCTCCGGCCAGCTGTTTAATCGCATCACCATAGTCTTTGATGACATGCTCCAGTTCCTCATCTGTCGCTTTTTCCATGAATATGTTGAGGGGCATCATCCGGCGTTCAAGATAGATATGCTTAAAAATAATATTGCCGTTTTCAAACATAATACTGCTGGCGCAGGTTTGTTTTATTTCTTCCAGTAAGCCGGGATCAAAGCGATCCATCGGCAGGGCAACGTTGGAATATTCCAGCATATCCGCCATGCGCCCGACCCGGTCATGGCGTTTGACCAACTGGTATTTTTCTTCAACCTGCTTGCGGGTAAACTCCTTTTGTGGTGCAAACTTATCCTTAATGATTTTGAATACATAGCGATAAGAGGGCAGGGTGAACACTGCCATCACCATGCCGCGTATTCCGGGGGCGACGACAAATTTATCACCGGAGTGGCGCAGGTGGTGCAGGAAGTGGCGGTAAAAGTCAGATTTACCCTGCTTATGGAAGCCGATGGCTGAATACAGTTCGGAGCGGTTTCGTTCCGGCAGGATTGCCTGCAGGAAGGCAATGATTGAGGAGGGTACCTGATGCTCAATCATGAAGTAGGCTTGTGAATAGCTGAATACCACTGATAATTCTTTGTCGCCGATCAGCAGGGTATCGATATACAGCTGCCCCTGTTCATTATTTATGATGGGGAAAGCAAAGCCCTGAATATTACGTCCGTTGATGTAGTTGCCAACGATATAGGCAGCCTTGTTGCGGAAAAATGGCCGACAGATTACTCTGAGCTGAAAATTAAGGTGAGTTTTACGGCTGGCTCTGCCTCTGAATTTTCCGACAATCCGGCGGATGGCGGCATTAATATCACGGTCAAGGTTTTCAAACGGCAGATTAAATTTCTGGTCGGCGATCAGCTGGTAAAGTGATTCGCGCAAGCCCTGATCATTCGGGTAATAACAGCGGTAGCTGGTTTCCTCCTCACTGGAGGACTCGATGTAATCCGTAGAGATGGCATTACGCAGAAAGATATATTCATGGGTGTAGTATTTTAATGCAAACTGCCGGCAAAATACTGAGTTATAAAAAGTTTCGGCCAGTTCCGGCTGGCGGTGATAGGATAGCAGGCGCATGTAGCACAACTTGATCTGCTTCCACAGTTCAGTATCAATCGTGCTGATGTCATAAAGTTCGCGCACCAGCGCCATGGTTTCATCAACCCGGTGATCATACAGCACGATCCGCTCTCTGGAGGCACGATGTGCAGCCCGCCAGTCAGCATCTTCGAAACGCTGTTTTGCGCCGGAAGTGATTTGCTGGAAGATGCTGAAATGGCGGTCAAAACCTTCAAGAATCGTGGTCGAGATGCTGCGGGCAAGCTGCAGTAAATGATCAGACATGAATCTGACTATCCTTTTGGGTGTTTACCCATTAATGTTCCGGTTTATGTGTTGTCCGTTTCCAGTGCGTAGGGCAGATCCATTATCCGGGCTGTTTGTCCATTGATGGTTAATGTATCGCTGATTTCACTGTTTTTCATCACTGCCAGCACTTCGGCTTTGCCATCCGGGTTTAGTGCTGCATTCAGCACTAAACCTGCTTCTGCATCCTTGCTGTTTTGCACTGTGCTGCCGGTTTCCGGTAATTCAATACCGTCTATAGCCAGCCGGTAAGTCTGACGCTTGTTTTTGCCCAGATATTTCAGACGCGCAACCACTTCCTGACCCGGAAAGCAGCCTTTACTGAAGCTGATGGCATCGATCAGGTGCAGATTCATCATTTGTGGTACCCAGGCTTCCATGCTGTTCAGTGTGACATGAGGAATACCGGCTTCCACATCATAATAATCCCAGGCATTACGCCCGACACCGGCAGCATTGACGCCGAGGCGTGACCATAACTGACAGGCGTCATCCAGCTCACCGAGAATTTCAAAACGGGGCACGGGAGCCGGCTGACGGATAATGGTGAGATTGCCTGATTGAACAACGTCCATGGGCTGCAGTGGTATATCACCGATAATTTCAGCAAGGCGCTGTTCTCCACGGGGATCGCTGTAGCCAAAATGCACCAGACTTTCTGAAGCATCTTCCAGTGCAACCTGTGAACGCATCACGAACATGCGCAGCCGCTTCAGCACCGGTTCCAGCACATCGCCGGAAAGTGACAGGTAATAAGTACCCTGGCGCAGTGCTACCTGCAGGGTGGTGATAGCCCGGCCTTTGGGGGAGCTGTATGAGCTGAGCTGAGCGCGGTTATTGCTGACCTGGCTGATGTCATTGCTGAGCTGGCCCTGCAGAAAGCTTTGCGCGTCACTGCCGCTGGCGCTGATCAGGCCGGTATGGGATAAGTCGCAAAGAATGGCTCCCTGCGGCGGGATACGACGTTCCCGTTCCGGATTGCCAAAATGAATGAGAGTGTCTGCGTCGAATTCTGCACCGCGTTCGATAAGAAATTGTTTCCAGTCCGGTTTCATCGGGAGCTTCCTTATGCTTTGGTTGTACTTTGTGCTTAACGTTAGCGCGGAAGAGGGAGATTGTCGAGAAATCCCCGATTCACAGCCGGAATCGGGGAGAGGTGGTTACACCGGACAAAAATCAGAGAAAACTGCTGCTTACATGAGTAATCAGCTTTCTGATTTTTCTTCTTCTTTATTTTCTTCTTCAGTTTCTTCTTCAGCTTTAGGTGCTTCAGGCTCTTTCTCTTTCAGGAGTACTTTGACATCAGCATCTGCGCGCAGCTTTTCCATATATTCCAGCATCTTGGTTTGTTCCAGCTGGCGCTTTAACTGCGGCTTCATATTATCAATTTCAGGCAGTTTCACATCACGCTGCTCTTCCAGCTTAATCACGTGCCAGCCGAATTGAGTTTCAACCGGCGCCTCGCTGACTTTGCCCGGTTCCATTTTGGCAACGGCTTCAGCAAAAGGCTTAACCATACGCTCCGGTTTGAACCAGCCCAGATCGCCACCGGACGGGCCGGACGGGCCGGTTGACTTTTCCTTGGCCAGTTCTGCAAAGTCTTTACCGCCTTTCAGCTCTTCGATGATGGCTTTACCTTCATCTTCTGTTTTTACCAGAATATGACGTGCCTTGTACTCGGTTTTAGGCATGTCTTTAATGCGCTCATCATAAGCCGCCTGCAGCTCTTCATCGGAAATTTCCAGCGAGCTGGCTTTTTCCTGCATCCAGGTATTCAGAATCAGCTTGTCAGCAAAGTTCTCAACCTTGGCTTTGACATCTTCCCGCTCACCCAGGCCGGATTTTTTGGCTTCCTGGCGGGCAATTTCAGTAGCAATCAAATCATCCAGCAGGGCTTTTTCATCAACCTCTGTACCCGGGCGGGAACGCTTGGCCATTTCAATGACAGCATCCAGGGTTTCACGTTTAAGGTCGGTGCCGTTAACGATAGCGACCAGCTCATCTGCAGCCGGTTCTTTCTCCTCAGCGATAACAGGAAAAGCCAGGCTAAGCCCGATCAAACTGCTTGCGATTAGTGTGTTAGTTTTAATTCGCATTATTACTTCCTTTAAGGTAAAACTTTTTTAAATGGTTTAACACTGACAGCTTCATAGACACCGGCTTGCAGATAAGGATCCGCTTCCGCCCAATGCTTTGCTGCCTCCAGCGACTCAAACTCAGCAATAATAACACTGCCGCTGAATCCGGCCGGGCCGGGATCTTCCGAGTCAATGTGCGGGTTAGGCCCGGCAATAATCAGCCGCCCTTCATCCCGTAACTGCTGCAGACGCTCCACATGAGCCGGACGTACGGCCAGCCGCTTTTCCAGGCTGTTTTCAACATCTTCACCCACAATGGTATACAGCATTATCATTCATCCTCAGTAAAATTCATCGTTTCCAGTACCATGCAATGGGTACAAAGTGCGCATTGAAGCATAATATGGCGCCCGCTTGTAATGAAAACAAGTTTATTCCACTGTATTTCTTAAACTTAACCTGTAAAATCGCGCATTTTATACGATACAAAGCTAATGAGTCAGTATTTTGAAATACATCCCGACAATCCCCAAAAGCGATTGTTGCGGCAGGCGGTGGACATTATCCGCAAAGGTGGTGTGGTCGTTTATCCGACTGACTCCAGTTATGCGATCGGTTGCCTGCTGGGCGATAAGTCGGCGATGGAACGTATTCACCGTATCCGCCGTCTGGACAAACACCATAATTTTACCCTGGTTTGCCGTGATCTGTCTGAGATAGCAACCTATGCGCAGGTCGATAATATGAATTACCGGCTGATGAAGACGCTGACCCCCGGGCCTTATACCTTCATTCTTCCGGCCACCCGTGAAGTGCCCCGCCGCTTACAGAACCCCCGCCGCAAAACCATCGGTCTGCGTATTCCGGAGCATATCGTGGCACAGGAGTTTTTACAGGAGCTGAATGAGCCAATTTTGTCCAGCACACTGATTCTTCCGGGGGAGGAGTTGCCAATGAATGACCCTTACCAGATCCGGGTTTATCTGGAGCATCAGGTTGACCTTATTATCGACGGGGGATTTTGTGGTTATGAGCCGACTACGGTAGTTGATCTGATGGGCGACCGGCCGGAAATTTTACGGGAAGGCAAAGGCGCTGTTGACTGGCTGGTGGAACATTAAATGGATATTGAGCGCATTATTTTTCTGATTGCAGCAGGGGCGATTCCCGTGCTGTTTGCTATCACCCTGCACGAAGTCGCGCATGGCTGGGTAGCTAATAAGCTGGGTGACAGTACCGCAAAGATGTTGGGCAGGCTGACTGTTAATCCGGTCAAGCATATTGATCCGGTCGGCACTATTGCCTTACCGATTGGTATGTTAGTGATGTCACTGGCAACTATGGGGCAGCCGATGGCTTTCGGCTGGGCGAAGCCGATTCCGGTCAATACCCGCAATCTGAAAAGTCCGCGCAAGGATATGGCAATTGTTGCTGTGGCGGGGCCGCTGAGCAATTTTATTATGGCTGTGTTCTGGACATTGGTGCTGATCATCGTGATGAACCTGATTTCAGATCCGAATATAGGTCGTGGTTTTGCGACTATGGCTCAGATTGGCATTGTGTTTAATCTGATTCTGATGGTGTTGAACCTGTTGCCTTTGCCGCCACTGGATGGCGGACGTGTGCTGGCTGGTTTGGTGCCCCGTTCAATGGCTGATGTGCTGGATCGTATTGAGCCTTACGGTTTTATTATTTTGATCGGACTACTGTTTCTTGGCGTGTTAGGACAACTTATCGGGCCGATAATTAGTGCTTTATACAGTTTTTTGATCAGCTTTGTGCTCTGAGGCCGGTATTATTCATGCTGGTTCAGGTTATTTTTGTTATGTTCTGTTTTTATTTTTGATAGAGAGTAGGAATTCAAGTGAGTACAACGCCGTCGCAAAATCAGCGTGTCGTTTCGGGTATGCGTCCGACCGGTAGACTTCATCTGGGCCATTATCATGGTGTATTGAAAAACTGGGTGGATATGCAAATGAACCACGAGTGCTTTTTTTTCGTGGCGGACTGGCATGCGTTGACCACTCACTACGAGACTCCGGATGGTATTTCAACGCACGTTGAGGATATGACGATTGACTGGCTGGCAGCCGGTATCAGCCCGAGCTCTGCCACCGTATTTGTGCAGTCGCATGTGCCGGAACATGCTGAGTTACATTTGTTATTGTCGATGATCACGCCGCTGGGTTGGCTGGAGCGGGTACCGAGTTATAAAGATCAGCAGGAAAAACTGAAAGAAAAGGATCTGGCAACTTATGGTTTTCTGGGTTACCCCTTGCTGCAGTCTGCGGATATTCTGATGTACAAGGCGGATATGGTGCCGGTGGGTGAGGATCAGGTTCCGCATATTGAACTGACCCGCGAAGTGGCACGACGTTTTAATCATCTGTATGGTCGTGAGCCGGGCTTTGAGGAAAAGGCGGAGGCAGCAGCCAATAAAATGGGCAAGAAAACGGCCCGCCTGTATCGCCAGCTACGCAAGCAATTTCAGGAGCAGGGTGACCAGGAAGCATTGGCCAAGGCACAGGCGATGCTGGAAGCACAGCAGAATATTTCGCTGGGTGACCGGGAGCGTTTATTTGGTTATCTGGAGGGTTCCGGGAAAATTATTTTGCCTGAGCCGCGTGCCGCACTCACCAAAGCTTCCAAAATGCCGGGACTGGATGGTCAGAAGATGTCCAAGTCTTATGGTAATACCATTGCCTTGCGTGAAGATCCGGCTGAGGTGGAGTCGAAAATCCGTAAAATGCCGACTGACCCGGCGCGGGTGCGGCGTACTGATCCCGGTGATCCTGATAAGTGTCCGGTCTGGCAGTTGCATGAGGTTTATACCGATGACTCGGTGCGCCAGTGGGCGAGTGAGGGTTGCCGCTCTGCCGGTATCGGCTGTATTGACTGCAAGGGCCCGGTGATTGAAGCGGTGCGGGCTGAACTGAAGCCTATTCAGGATCGCGCCCGTGAATATGAGGAAAACCGTGCCAGGGTGCGTGAAATCCTGCATGAGGGTTCCGAGGCAGCGCGGCAGATAGCGCGGGAAACACTGGATGATGTGTTAGAAGCGATGCAGTTTCTGCATCATGGCTGACCTGACTTCCGGCATGATACCCTGATGGGGGCTGTGCAAAGGGAAATTCCGCTGGCAATTGTGCGGGGGGAGGCGCTTTCTGTCCTCCCTGAAGATCTGTATATTCCGCCGGATGCGCTGGAAGTGATTCTGGAGGCTTTTGAGGGGCCGCTGGATTTGTTGCTATATCTGATCAAGCGCCAGAACCTTGATGTGTGTGATATTCCGATTGCGGCGATTACCGGTCAATACATGGCCTATGTCGAGCTGATGAAGGATTTTAAGCTTGATCTGGCGGCTGAGTATCTGGTCATGGCCGCCATGCTGGCAGAAATCAAGTCGCGCATGTTGCTGCCCAAGCGTATTGACGCCGAAGAGGAAGATGATCCGCGCGCTGAGCTGATCCGGCGTTTACAGGAGTATGAGCAATGCAAACAGGCGGCGCTGGATCTGGATGCATTGCCACGCATGGAGCGTGACATCTGGCCGGTGCAGGTGGCGGCAGATTTTCCGCAGCAGCCGCGCCCGCTGCCGGAGGTGGAGTTGAGTGAGATTCTGCTGGCGTTCCGGGATGTGCTGAAGCGTGCGGATATGTTCAGCAATCATGAAATTCAGCGTGAGCAGTTGTCTATACGGGAGCGGATGACCAATGTGCTGGCGGCGATTCAGGAGCGGCAGTTCGTTAGTTTTTCCGCCCTGTTTACGTCTGAAGAAGGGCGGCGGGGTGCGGTGGTTACGCTGATGGCGGTGCTGGAGTTACTGAAAGCGCAACTGATTGACGTTGTTCAGGGTGAAGAGAGTTATGCGCCACTTTATCTGCGTGGTGTGTCCTGATGAGAATAAGCATGAAAATTTTACGAGGCTTTAAGTGAGCGAAGATAACCCGTTAATTAACCAGAAGGAAAATCCTTTTGTCAGTATTGCCATTAATATTCTGATACCGGCATTTATCTTGTTTTACCTGTCCAATGATGAGTATCTGGGGTCTAAGGTTGGCTTTGTTATCGCACTTTCATTCCCTTTATTCTATGGCCTGTATGATTTTATCCAGCGGCGCAAGGTTAATCTGATTGCCGCTCTGGGACTGATCAATGTACTGCTGACCGGTGGTATCGGCTTGCTGGAGATTGACAACCACTGGCTGGCAGTGAAAGAGGCGACGATTCCGGCTTTGATCGGGTTGGCCGTACTGGCTTCGGTCAAGACTAAATATCCGCTGATTAAGACGCTGTTTTACAACGACCTGATTGTGGATACAGAAAAGGTTGAGCACGAGCTGGAAACGCGCAAGAACAAAGGTGCGTTTGATGCGTTGGTAGTGCGCTCCACCGTGATCCTGTCGTCGTCATTTCTGGTCTCATCGGTGCTGAATTATATTCTGGCCAAACTGATTGTGGTCAGTGCGCCGGGGTCTGTGGAGTATAATCAGGAGCTTGGAAAACTCACGCTGATGAGCTATCCGGTGATCGTTATTCCATCAATGATTGTGATGGGTTTTGCGTTCTGGTACCTGTATAAAGGGATAAAAAAACTCACTGATCTTGATGCCGAATCCATTTTTAAAACGGGCTAATGGTTTGTCGGGTAGTTGTGTTTTCATGCAACAAAACAATGGTAATTTGTCCGGATTTGTGATCCGGGTATACTAAATAACTACTAATTACGATTATTTGGTTAATTTTTGGTTAAGTTTTTTACTCCAATAGTTGCAAAATTCTGAAGTTTAAGTAGCATTAGACGTGCTCGCGAGGGAAACCAGCTGTCTTAACTGAGGAAGACGGTATGCGAGTATTTTAATCCCCTGGAGAACATAATAGCCCATTTACTCCAGGGGCTTTTTTTACCTTCCCCGACCTGCTTAAATCCTTTTCTTGCTTATCCCCCGTTCAGACACTAGATTCCGGTACACGGATATGGATAGGTTTGTCTTCAGGGATTGAAATGACTAACAAAGGAAAGTTAGGTTTAGGGCTGCTATTGTCAGTCATAATATTGGCTGGTGTTGTGTTTCTGGTATTTACACCTGCGTCACTTAAACAACTGATTCAGCCACAACCGAACGGGCAGTCACCATCATCCCCACTAAGTCATTCTGGTGGCTCTACTCATTCCGCTGACAATGTGATCGCTTATCAGAGCCCTGCTGCACTGCAGGCTGATATTCCGCTTATTCCTCCTGTCGGTAAACGTCCGCCAATCGGTATCAATGCCAATGAGCTGCATCATGAGGATGCCAGTTTTCCTTTCGTGGACTTGTTCCGGCAGGCTGATCCGTTTGCGGATAATACGCTTGAGCTGAGTGACAGTGAGCAGGTGGAGTACGATGAGCAGGGCTGGCCGGTAAGGCTGAACGGTGCTGAGTCCGGTACCAAATTTATCGGTAAGATGCCTGCTGCGGCGCTGCCGGAAGGTGAGTACATCGTTTTATATGATGGCCATGGTGAGCTGCGTTACGGGCATGATGTGGAGCGGGTTGAGGCGGAGCAGGGGCGTCAGTTAATCCGCTTTAATCCGGCACAGGACGGTAATCCGGAGGAGATTGATGCCAGCCTGGTGATTACCCGCAGCAGTGAAAGTGATCCGTTGCGCAATATCCGCATTCTGCCACCCGGCGGCATTTGTCAGAATAATCCTTATCAGTGGGTGAGTGGTGCGGATGAGTGTGCCGCTGATACCCGTTATTTATCCTTTGAGTATTACTACAGCAGCATTTTATTTAATCCGGATTATCTGAATTTCATCAGGGATTTCAGTGTGATCCGCTTTATGGCGATGTCCGGTATTACCCGCAATCCGGAGCGTTACTGGCATGAGCGCCCGAATCTGCAGGAAGCGACCTGGGGTGGAGGTTATGGTGAGCGCGGCGCACCGTTGGAGATACAGGTCGAGCTGGCTAACCGGATGCAGGCTGATGCCTGGTTTAATCTGCCGCATGCGGCGGATGATGAGTATGTTCGCAACTTTGCCACTTATGTACGGGATAATCTCGCACCGGGACTGAAAGCGTATATCGAATACACCAATGAAGTCTGGAATACCTCGTTTTCCCATAGCGAATACACGCAAAAGATGGGTATTGAGGCGGGTTACAGCATCAATTCGGTGGAGGCCGGTTTTCAGTATTACGTGCAGCGTGCCGGGGAGGTTTTTTCCATTTGGGAAGAGGTATTCGGCGGGCGGCAGCGCTTTGTGCGGGTGATTGGCTCATGGGATACCCGGCCGGATATTTCCCGCAAACTGCTCGGGGTTTATGAGGGCTACAAGCATGCGGATGCGCTGGCCATTGCACCGTATTTTGGTGGCAATACCAAGGGATACCGCGAGGCTTCGACGGTTGATGAGGTGTTGCAGCTGACCGGGGGACCGGATTCATTCCGCTCGCTGGAAGAGATTCTGGAGCACATCCATACTCAGGTGGAGATTGCCCATCAGTTCGGCGTGAAGCTGATTGCCTATGAAGGCGGGCAGGGGTTGGTGGACTGGGCGACCCGTGAGCCAGATCAGCATCCGAACCCGCTGTTTTTTGCGGCAAACCGTGATCCGCGTATGGGGCCGATGTATACCCGTTTGTTACAGGGTTGGAAGGATGCCGGTGGCGATCTGTTTGTGATGTTTTCTTCGCCGCGCACCTGTCAGTGGTTTGGCTGCTGGGGATTGAAAGAGCATATTCGTCAGCCGCGTTCCGAGGCGCCGAAATACAATGCGACGCTGGATTTTATTGAGGCAAACCGGGACTGGGAGTTTGCAGAGTTTGGTGAACGGGCGGGTAGTACTCAGGCAGTCAGCACGGCACAGGCTGAACATCGTCCCCGTGCAGCGGATGAGCCGGTGATTGTGTTCCGGCCTGCCAATGATCCGGAGCGTTATTTCTTTCTGGAGAATCCGCGCACGCTGGATACTTTGATTGCCGGTAAAAGCTGGGTGAAGCGGGATTTGTTCGGTAAGTGGCAGGGCAAGTGGGATCGGGATTATCTGTATCTGAGTGTGCAGGTTTATGACGAGACGATTCAGCAGGATTCGCCCAATCCGGAAGATGATGATTCAATTGAGTTTTATATTGATGCGGACAATAGCCGTTACAGCAGTTATGACGGGGTGAATGATTTCCGGATGATTTTTGCCTGGGGGCGGGAGCAGGTGATTCTGGATGAAAAGTCTCCACAGACAATTCACCCCGATTTGCAATACGAGCTGTTCAAAACCGAAGATGGTTATAAGCTGCATGCCAGAATTCCCTGGGCGATGCTGGGGGTGCAGGCCGATGTCCGGCACCGGGTGGGGATTGAAGTGCAGGTAAATGATGATGATGACGGCGGGGAACGTGAGCAGAAAATATCCTGGCTGGCGCAGGAAGATAATGCGATGAATGACCCGCGTTTGTTCGGGGTGGTTTTGATTAGCGGGCGCTGAAGGAGAGTTGACATGAGTGTGGATAAGCAGAGTGATGAGCAGGTACAGTCTTTCCTGGCACAGCATGAGCATTGGGTGCTGAATGACGGCAAGCTGCACCGTGAGTTTGTGTTTAAGAACTTTATCGAGGCCTTCAGCTTTATGACTGAGGTGGCACTGGTTGCTGAGAAAATGAATCATCATCCTGAATGGCGTAATGTGTATAAAACGGTGGCTGTGGATTTGGTGACGCATGATGTGGACGGGATTACTGAGCTTGATTTTAAGCTGGCGGTGCGCATGGATGCTCTGGCGGCAAAGCGGGTGCAATGAGCTGTTTGAGGAACGATGTTTGTGAAGAAGACTAAGATTAGCCTGATGCCTCACAAGGGCATATAATCGCGCCTTTGTTGTAAAACCCGGTTAACTGACTAATGAAACGTCCTGAATTACTCGCTCCGGCGGGAACCCTGAAGTCCATGCGCCATGCTTTTGCCTTTGGTGCTGATGCGGTTTATGCCGGTCAGCCGCGTTACTCGTTGCGGGCGCGCAATAACGAATTTAATCATGCCAATCTGGCTCAGGGTATCAGTGAGGCACATGCCCTGGGCAAGCAGTTTTTTGTGGCTGCGAACATCTTTCCGCATAACAGCAAGCTGAAAACCTTCATCAGGGATATGCAGGTGGTGATTGACATGCAGCCGGATGCGCTGATTATGTCTGACCCCGGCCTGATCATGATGGTGCGTGAGCACTGGCCGGAAATGCCGGTGCACTTGTCAGTACAGGCGAATACGGTGAATTATGCGGCGGTGAAGTTCTGGCAGAGTCTGGGGCTTACCCGGGTGATTTTGTCGCGTGAACTGTCGCTGGATGAGATTGCACAGATTCGTCAGGAATGTCCGGATATTGAACTGGAAGTTTTTGTGCATGGTGCCTTGTGTATAGCCTATTCCGGGCGTTGTTTGTTGTCCGGGTATTTCAACCGGCGTGACCCGAATCAGGGTACCTGTACTAATGCCTGTCGCTGGGAGTATAAAACCTCTGCAGCCGCTGAAGCACCGGAAGGCAAGTTCGTGCCACAGGAAAATATTCTGCCGATGGAGGCCTTTAATGCAGTGCAGGAAAGTGGCTTGTCCGGCTGTGGTGATCAACAGCGTCACCCGCTGGCTGATCAGGTTTATTTTCTGGAAGAGGCGCAGCGTCCGGGCGAAATGATGCCGGTGTTCGAGGATGAGCACGGCACGTATATTATGAATTCCAAAGACCTGCGTGCGGTGGAGCATGTGCAGCGTCTGACTGAAATTGGTGTGGACTGCCTGAAAATCGAGGGGCGCACCAAGTCGCATTATTATGTGGCCCGTACCGCGCAGACTTACCGGCAGGCGATTGAGGACACACTGGCCGGACGCGAGTTTGATCCGAAACTGCTGGGCGTGCTGGAGAATCTCGCTAACCGCGGTTATACCGACGGCTTTTATAAGCGCCATCACTCGCACGAGTACCAGAATTATATTCAGGGGGCTTCGCAGTCCCACCAGCAGCAGTTTGTCGCCGAAGCCACGCATGTGGATCGGAAAAACGGCTGGGTTGAAGTCGATGTGAAAAACCGTTTTGCGGTGGGTGACCGGCTGGAGTTTGTGTTGCCGGGCGGGAACCGGGAAGTCACTCTGGAGCGGATGGAGACCCTGAAAGGTGAGGCGGTTGAGGTCGCTCCCGGCAGCGGGCATAAAATGCGTATTCCGCTGCCTGAGGGTGTGGACGGTGAGATGATGCTGATCAGCCGGTTTTTGTAATTAGTTGCAATTATGACAAAACAGTCGCGGGCTTACCTTTACGGACTGAGCGCAGTCTTCCTGTGGTCAACAGTGGCGACTGCATTCAAGCTGAGCCTCAGCTATCTGACCGCAGCACAGTTAGTGTTGCTGGCCTGTGTGGTTTCCTGTCTGGTTTTGGGGGGAGTTCTTGGTATTCAGGGGCGGCTGGGGCAGATCAGAAAGTTTGGCCGTAAAGACTATCTGATGTCTGTTCTGTTCGGTGTACTGAACCCGATGGTTTACTACCTGGTTTTGTTCCGGGCTTATGAGCTGCTTCCGGCACAGGAGGCGCAAGCAATCAATTATACTTGGGCGCTGACCATGACCTTGCTGGCTGTACCTATGCTGGGGCATAAGTTGACTGCCCGCGACATTGCCGCCGCCTTACTGTGCTATTTCGGGGTGTTGGTTTTATCGACCAGAGGTGATGTTCTGGGGCTCAATTTTACCAACCTGACCGGGGTCGGACTGGCTTTGTTCAGCACGCTGTTGTGGGCTTTGTACTGGATTCTGAATACACGGGATCAACGTGATCCTGTGTGCGGTCTGTTTATGAATTTTCTTTGCGCCCTGCCATTGATAATGATTTATTGTGCGGTTACCGGTGAGCTGCAATGGATGCCCTGGCAGGGGGTGTTGGGGGCGTTATATGTCGGCGTGTTCGAGATGGGGTTGACGTTTGTGCTGTGGTTATCGGCAATGAAACTGACGGACAGTACCGCAAAAATTTCCAATCTGATTTTTATTGCCCCGTTCCTGTCGTTATTGTTTATCAGCACGTTTCTGGGCGAGGAAATTCTACCGTCCACCCTGTATGGCTTGTTGTTCATTATCGGCGGGCTGCTATTGCAGCAGCTACGGTTTTCCGGCAAAACGGTTTAATTCTGCCGGGCGGTTGTTGCTGCGCGGGTTACTAATTGCTGTTTTTCCAGTGTTTGTAATAACCATGCACTCATCTCTGCATAAAGTGGCATTGAAGTGGCCAGCACACTACGATGGCCCCCACCGGGCACGGTGATCCAGTGTTTTTCCTTGCTGGCTAATGATTCATAAAGCTTACGGCCCTGTTGAATCGGTACATACCTGTCCCGCTCTCCATGCACGACCAATGCAGGAACCGATAGTTGCTTTGCCCATTGTGCCGGTTGCATCTGGCTGATGCCCGGTTCGCCATTGAGCCATTGTGCAGCATCAAAAAATGGCTGCATAATATTTGCCAGTTTATGCCAGCGGTTAGGGATATAGATTTTCAGTACCTCATCCAGCGCAGCAAAACTGCTGACCACCATTAATGCATCCCAGGCCGGAGCGGATCTTGCAGCACCTACCGCAAAAGCACCGCCCATTGACATCCCCCAAAGCACAGCAGGTTCATCAGGCAATTGAAAATGCTGTCGGGCATCACTGAGGATTTCAGCAGGCAGGTTGCGCTCAAACTCACTACTGCCAAATGCCATGGTGGGTAAAGGGCTGTCACCGTGCCCTGGTAAATCAGGAATAAGGCAGCGGAAACCGGCAGCAGCAAAGCGTTCCGCAACCGCTAACAGGTCTTCTTTACGTCCATTGCGTCCGTGTAGCAATACCATCATGCCCCTGCTGGTGCCGTAAGCGGGCAGGGTGATCCCTTTATCCGCAAGTTGCTTTCTTAAAACTGTTCCTCTGCGGCCCGGATTATTGATACGACTGGGCTCAACCAGAAGGCAGGGCACTTTGCCGTCAAGGCATTGGTGAGTACGGATTTCCAGACCAAACTGCGCAGGGTTTTGCAGGTGTTCCAGGTGATAACTGTGTATGGAGCGACGGGGCGGAGAAAAAATGTATTCATTAATCTGATGTGCGGCGATGATTGCCACAATGCCCATGAAGCTCAGTGTTGGCAGTGCGTAGAAAAGTTGTCTGAGTAATGAGTGGGTCATTGAGGTCAGCATATTTTGGTCTGTTGTCGCTTGTATAATGGTTATTTGATCCAAGTGTAAGGGCTGGTTTTGCAAAAATTGCGTAGAAAAATGCAATTATACGTGCAGCCAGAGTATTGGTTTTAAAAGGGTTTATTTTTGCCCGGATAAAAGGTGAAAAAAATATGCTAAAACGGAGTTGACGGTTGTGAAGTTGTCTGTATAATGCGCGTCTCTTCTGAGGGAGAGGTGGTTGATAAAAGTCTTGTAAAACAAGTATTTATTGATCTTCAGTCTCTCAGGCCGGTTGCAGGAAAAGCGCGGTTTACTGAAACAAAAACGCTTGACAGCGGATTCAGTGGGGCGTAAGATTCGCAGCCTTCCCGAAGCAGTGGCTCCGGGCGATGTTTAACAAAATAGCCAGATAACTTGTGTGGGTGCTTGTATTTATTGGGTGTAAAACCAAATAGAAGCAAGTGACCCAAAACTTAGTTAATTCAAA